>CBDCDS010000001.1:0-76315 GCA_965215365.1 Gammaproteobacteria bacterium
GCGATGGGCATGTTCGAAGGCTTTCGCCGGCGCTGGCGCGACAAGCACGATCGCAGTGTTGCATTTCAGGCGCGCGGCGGTTCACGCGTCAGTATGCTGCTGTCCGCATCCAAGTCCGGTCGTCAGATCGTGCAGGTGGGCATCCTCGGCCTGGGCGCCTGGCTGGTGCTCGAACAACAGATTTCGCCCGGCATGATGATTGCCGCCTCCATCATCCTGGGACGGGCCTTGGCGCCCATCGAACAGGGCATTTCCGCCTGGCGCGGCTTCATGTCTGCGCGTCAGGGCTGGCGTCGGCTGAACAACCTGCTCAGGTCGGCACCGCCCACCGATCACGGCGGCGCCACCAGCCTGCCCCGGCCGGCGGGCAAGCTGGAAGTGGAAAGCGTTTCCGCGGCGCCTCCCGGCAGTACCAAACTGACCGTGCGGCAGGTGCGCTTCACCCTGGAACCGGGCTCCGGCACCGGGCTCATCGGCCCCAGCGGCAGCGGCAAGAGCACGCTGGCCCGCCTCATGGTGGGCGTCTGGATTCCGCAAGGTGGCGTGGTGCGCCTGGATGGGGCGGCCGTGGCCGATTGGCCGGCGGCAAGCCGTCTGCGTCACGTCGGCTACCTGCCGCAGGAAGTGGAACTGTTTGAAGGCACCGTGGCTGAGAATATCGCCCGTCTGACCGAGCCCGATGACGAGGCAGTCATCGCCGCCGCCCAACAGGCGAGCTGCCACGACATGGTGATGCGCCTGCCGGAGAACTACAATACGCTCATCGCGGCCGGTGGCGCCAACCTGTCGGCCGGGCAGCGTCAGCGCGTGGCTCTGGCCCGCGCGTTGTACGGCGACCCGGCGCTGGTGGTGCTGGACGAGCCGGACGCAAATCTGGATACCGACGGTGAGAATGCCCTGCGCAACACCCTGGCCCTGCTGGCCAAACGCGGCGTCACCACCCTGATCGTCACGCACAACTTCCGCTTGTTGCGCATGGTTGAGAATGTGCTGGTGTTGAAAGAGGGCATGTTACTGGAAAGCGGCCCGCGCGACGAAGTGCTGAAACGCTTCACGCGCCCCGCCCCGGCCCTCCCCGGAGACAAGCAAGCACAGGCGGGGACGTAAATGACAACCGAAGCAAAACAAGCACGGGTCAGCCCGCATATCTCACCAAGTGATGCGAAGATCGCGCCGGATTTTTTGTGCCTGCGGGTGCCTGCGAACGAAAGCATAGTGGTTCTCTGGTTGAGTGAGCACGTGCCCGCAGGCGCAAAAAAGACCAGCGAGGGCGCATCAAGCGCAGTGTGTTATGTGGAAAGATCAGCAGTATTATCATAACTTATTGATAGAAATAATGTTTCATAAGACAACAAGCGACTTGGTGAGATATGCGGGTTAGCCCGGTCATCAGCGCCGTCAGCGCTTGGGCGCAACGTGCATATCATTATGCCGCCGCCCTGTTGCAGGGCCCCAAGGAAGACCAAGTGGGCCTGTCCCAGGACGCTGCGGACGAAAAAAAGGAATTGGCAGCGATGCTGTCCCGCGATGTGGTGATGCGCCGGGGCATCATCGTCGTCGTCATTGCCCTGGGCGGTTTCCTGGCCTGGTCCATCTTTGCGCCCCTGACCGAGGGCGTGGTGGCGATGGGCACAGTGGTGGTGGACACGGAGCATAAGACCATCCAGCACCTCGAAGGCGGCATCGTGGAGAACCTGTACGTACACGAGGGCAGCGAAGTCAAGGCCGGCGAGGTGCTGGTGGAATTGAGCGAGACCCAGAACCGGGCACAACTGGAACTGCTGGAAAGCCGCTATTACGGGCGCTTGGCGGAGATCGACCGCCTGAATGCCGAGCGCCTGTTGCAGCAACAGATCACCTTTTCCGATGAACTGCTGGCGCGACGCAACGACCCGGTTATCGCCGACATCCTGGCGGTGCAGGAAAACCTGTTTCAGGTGCGGCGGCGCCAGTATCACGGCCAGATCGAAGTGCTGCGCCATCGCATCGTGCAGCTCGAAGAGCAGGTGCGCGGCTTAGAGGCGCACCGCGGCGCCTTGCAGCGCGAGCAGGCCTTGATTGAAAAAGACCTGGAAAGCCTGCTGGCCTTGCGCGAGCAGCAGTTGCTCGATGAAGGCGCGCTCATCGCGCGCCAGCGCGAGTATGAACAGACTGTCGGCAACCTGGGCACGCTGGTTGCGGACATTGCCGCAACCCGGGTCAAGATCGGTGAGACCCGCCAGGAGATCCTGCAGATCGAAAATGGTTGGATCACCGAGGTATCAGACCAGATTACCAACGCGCAGCAGGAGTCGGTCGAGACCCGCGAGCGTATCAACGCCGTGCAGGATGTGCTGCAGCGCACTACCATCGTTGCGCCCCAGGACGGCAGGGTCATCGGCCTTAGTGTACACACCCTGGGCGGCGTCATCCCACCGGGCAGCGCGATTATGAATATCGTACCGAGCGAAGACCGGCTGATGGTGGAGGGACAGGTACGGCCTACCGATGTGGATAACGTTTATCCCGACCAGATCGCCCGGCTGCGTTTCTCGGCCTTCAGTTGGCGCACCACGCCAGAGGTGGAGGGCAGAGTCGAACGCGTTTCCGCAGACGCGTTCCGTGACGAGCAGGCCGGCACCTCTTATTACATTGCCCGTATCCTAGTGCCCGAAACGGAAATGGAGAAATTGGGCGACATCACCATCGGCCCTGGTATGCCCGTTGACATCATGTTCACCGGCGGGGAACGCACCGCCTGGGGGTACCTGACCGACCCGATCATGGATATTTTCCGCAAAGCGCTGGTGGAGGAATGAACCAACCCGCATATCTCACCAAGTCGCTTGTTGCCTTGTGAAACATAATTGCTCTCAATAGGTTATGATAATGCTGCTACTCTTCTCACATAACACACTGCGCTTGATGCGCCCTCGCTGGTCTTGGTACTGCCTGCGGGCACGTGCTTGTTCAACCATAGCTACTGCTATGGTTTCGGTCGCAGGCACCCGCAGGCAGCACCAATCCGGCGCGATCTTCGCATCACTCGGTGAGATATGCGGGTTAGCCCGCAGATCTCACCAAGTCGCTTGTTGCCTTGTGAAACATAATTGCTCTCAATAGGTTATGATAATGCTGCTACTCTTCTCACATAACACACTGCGCTTGATGCGCCCTCGCTGGTCTTGGTACTGCCTGCGGGCACGTGCTTGTTCAACCATAGCTACTGCTATGGTTTCGGTCGCAGGCACCCGCAGGCAGAACCAATCCGGCGCGATCTTCGCATCACCAGGTGAGATATGCGGGCTAATGAATACTTTTTGCCGTTGTTTACTCGTCCTGTTGCTTGTTCTTGCCCTGCCGGCTGCCGGTGCCAGCGAGTACACCCTGTCTCAAGCGTTCAAGGATACGCTGGCGCATGATCCACGGGTGCTGGCCGCGCAAAATCGCGTAGCCGAAGCGCGAGAACGGCTGCAACAGGTTAACAGCAGTCTGCGCCCGTCGCTGACACTGTCGGGCAATACCGGCTACACCTATAACCGCAATCAGGCGCGCAGTACCACCACCTATAAGGGAAATTCGTCGCGCGGCGGGGTACAACTGAACCAGAACCTGTACACCTTCGGCCGTATTGCGGGGCGCCGCCAACGCGCCGAAGCGGAGATAGCCGAGGCCGAGCACGCCCTGACAGAAGTGCGTCAGGAAGTATTGGCGGAAGCGGCGCGCGCGTTTTCCGATCAGGTGTTCCGGGAACGTATCCTGGAGAGCCGCCGGGCTTTCGAGACGCTGCTGGGTGAACTGGAGGACATTGCCCGCCGCCGCATCGACCTCGGCACCCTGGATCGCACCGAGTTGTTTGAAGTGCTGCGGCGCCAGCACCAAGCGCGGGCGTTGCGGGTTGAAGCCGGTTCCCGTTACCACGTGGCGCGGGCGCAACTGGCGCGCCTCACCGGCGCCGACCAGGAGAACCTCGCAGCCAGTTCCCTGGCCACCCTGGAAGTTGCCACACCGGGGAATCTCCAGTATGCGCTGGAGCAGGCACAGGGCCAGTCTCCGGCGCTGTTACGGGCGCGCATGAGACTGGCAGCCGCCGAGGGCGAGCTGGCATTTCGCAAGGCCGAACTGTGGCCGACCCTGAGCCTGCAGGTGAATGCCAACACCGCCAATGTTGGCCGCGGTGTCGCCGCCGGCCCCCGCCCCAGTATCGGGGAGATCTATACCACCGACGTGGTTGCCGGTGTCAACCTATCAATGCCGTTGTATGAAGGCGGCCTCAGGCGCTCGCAGTTGCGTGGCGCCCGGCTAGCAGTGGAAACTGCGCGCTGGGAGCTGTCCGCAGAACAGGACCGGGTCGATATCGAGGTGCGTTCCAACTGGGACCTGCTACAGGGTTTGCTCAGCGCCCTGCAGGAATTCGAGGGCGCGGTCGGAGATATGAAAGAGGTGATTGAACTGACCGGCAACAAACTGGACGCCGGTCGCGCCACCTTCGTGCAATACATCGAAGCGCAGGAGGATGCCCTAGAAGTCGAGTTCGAGCTACTCAACAGCCGCCTGCGCCTGGACGAAACCCGCATCGCCCTGCTACGGGCGCTGGCGCAGCTTGGTCCCTGAGAACAGCTTTTCTAACGCAGTCTGGAAAACACCAGCGTCGCGTTCGTCCCCCCAAAACCGAAGCTGTTGGACATGACTGTGTTCAGTCCGGCGTTGTCGATGCGTTCGCGGGCGATGGGCATGCCTTCGGCGTCCGGGTCCAAGGTGTGGATATTGGCGGACTTGCAGACAAAATCATGCTTGAGCATGAGCAGGGTGAAGATGGCTTCGTTCACGCCAGCGGCGCCGAGGCCGTGGCCAGACAGGGCCTTGGTGGAGCTGATGTGCGGAA
Organism: Gammaproteobacteria bacterium; assembly: GCA_965215365.1. Taxonomy (GTDB): domain Bacteria; phylum Pseudomonadota; class Gammaproteobacteria; order Eutrophobiales; family Eutrophobiaceae; genus JAAXHV01. The sequence continues at coordinate 4,865 of CBDCDS010000001.1, forward strand.
TCCGGTCCTTGAACACCGTTCTGATGGCGCCGAGTTCGCCGGTATCACCGGCCGGTGTGCTGGTGGCATGAGCATTGATATAGTCAACCGCGCCAGGGACGCCGGCCAGCGCCATTTCCATGCAGCGCACCGCGCCCTCACCGGACGGCTTGACCATATCGAAACCGTCTGAGGTGGCGCCGTAGCCGGTCACTTCTGCGTAGATGTTGGCATTGCGTTGCAGCGCGTGTTCATACTCCTCCAGCACCACAATACCGCCGCCGCCAGAGATGATGAAACCGTCCCGAGCCGCATCGAAAGGCCGGGAGGCGCGAGTCGGGTCGTCGTTATAGCGTGACGACAACGCGCCCATGGCATCAAACAACAAGGTGCCGGACCAGTGCAGCTCATCGCCGCCGCCGGCAAAGATGAGGTCCTGCTTGCCGGTCTGGATCTGCTCGAAGCCGTTGCCTATGCAGTGGGCGCTGGTGGCACAGGCCGAGGCAATCGAATAATTGACCCCCTTGATGCGGTAGGCCACCGCCAGACAGGCGCTGCCGGTGCTCGCCATGACCCGGGGCACCAGTGTCGGGCCCACCTTGCGCGCGCCCCTGCTGCGCAGTATGTCGGCCGCGGCGACCATATTTGCCGTAGAAGTGCCGCCGGTGCCTACGATCAAACCGGTGCGCGTGTTGGAGACCTGGTCTTCCTCAAGGCTGGCATCGGCGATGGCCTCCTGCATGGCCAGGTAGGCGTAGGCGGCGGCATCGCCCATAAAACGCCGCTGTTTGCGGTCGATCAGCGCGTCCAGATCCAGAGCAATGGGCGCATGGACATGGGAACGAAAGCCCAAGTCGGCATATTCCTGTGCATACGCCACGCCGCCCGTTGCCGATTGCAATGCACTGAGCACTTCCGCCTGATTGGTTCCTATACTGGATTTAATCCCCAGGCCGGTAATCACTACACGTTTCGACATACTAGCCTGACCTGACCGCACCGGAAACAAAAAGGTTGTCGCCTGCGTTCGTCATTTCGCACAAGATTTTGCTCATTAAAGAACCAAACACCTGAAAATGTTCACAATTTCTGAAACAGCCCTACCCGAAGGTCTCTGGCGGAATAAGTCTCTTTGCCGTCAACGTACATACAGCCGTCGGCGATACCCATTACCAGATTGCGGGAAACGACTTTTTTCATGTCGATGACATATTTTACCAGTTGGCAATCCGGAGCAACCTGCCCGGAGAATTTAATTCTCCCCGCGCCCAGCGCCCGGCCGCGGCCCGGCGCGCCGGTCCAGCCCAGGTAAAAACCCACCAACTGCCACATGGCATCCAGACCCAGGCAGCCGGGCATGACCGGATCGCCTTGGAAATGGCAGTCGAAGAACCATAATTGCGGATGAATATCCAACTCGGCAATGACGTAACCCTTGCCCTTGCCGCCGCCGCTGGCGCTGATCTCCGTTATCCGGTCGATCATCAGCATATTTTGCAGCGGCAGTTGCGCGTTGCCTTCCCCGAACAATTCACCCCGACCACAGGCTACCAGTTCCTCTTTGGTATATGAATTTTTTCCGTTAACCATGGCTGCATAATATCGCATGTTGGGGGAGGCTGTAAATAAACGGGCAACATGATGATGACAGGGGCGGATAAACTTCTTTGAAAATGCTAGACTCGCGCCATTGACACAAACGAGGAGGCAACAGCGCAATGACGAGTGAACAGACGCCCTCGCAGCGGCGTGGCAGTGTACCGGTCAGCATCGGCCCGGTCAAGGTGGGCGGGGATGCGCCCGTGGTCGTGCAATCCATGACCAATACCGATACCGCCGATGCGTCGGCAACGGTAAAGCAGGTGCAACAACTGGCGGCGGCCGGTTCCGAACTGGTGCGTATCACAGTCAACAACGAAGATGCGGCGCGTCAGGTCGCGCGTATCCGGGAACGGCTGGATGCACTGGGTTGTAACGTGCCCCTGATCGGAGATTTCCACTATAACGGCCACCAGTTGCTGAGCAAATATCCGGATTGCGCCGAGGCGCTGGCCAAGTACCGTGTCAATCCCGGCAACGTCGGCTTCGGCAGGAAACGCGACAGCCAGTTTGCCACGCTGATCGAGAAGGCTATCGAGTACGACAAGCCGATCCGCATCGGCGTGAACTGGGGCAGCCTGGACCAGGAACTCGCTACCCACATGATGGACGAGAACGCCAAACTGGCCGAACCCTTGGATGCCGATAGCGTCATGCAGGAAGCCCTGATCGTCTCCGCCCTGAACAGCGCCGGCAAGGCCGAAGAGATTGGCCTGCCGCGCAGCAGGATCATCCTGTCCTGCAAGGTCAGTGGTGTGCAGAAGTTGATTGCGGTTTATCGCGAGCTGGCCCGGCGCTGTGACTACGCGCTGCATCTGGGCTTGACCGAGGCTGGTATGGGCTCGAAGGGGATTGTCGCGTCCACTGCGGCCCTAGGGGTGCTGCTGCAAGAGGGAATCGGCGATACCATAAGGATTTCCCTGACCCCCGAACCGGGCGGCGACCGTTCAACTGAGGTGATCGTAGCCCAGGAGATACTGCAAACCATGGGCTTGCGCTCATTTACGCCACTGGTGACCGCCTGCCCCGGTTGTGGTCGCACCACCAGCACCGTATTTCAGGAACTGGCGGACAATATCCAGGCGTATATCAGGACTCAAATGCCGGCCTGGCGCGAGCAATACCCGGGGGTGGAGGAGTTGAACCTGGCGGTGATGGGGTGTGTGGTCAACGGGCCGGGAGAAAGCAAGCACGCGGACATCGGCATCAGCCTGCCCGGCACCGGCGAGGCGCCGTCGGCCCCGGTCTTTGTTGACGGCAAGAAGACCGTCACCTTGCGCGGCGATAATATCGCGGCCGAGTTCCAGCAGATTGTGGATAATTATATCGAAAACCGCTTTGGGTGAGGCCGGCACCGGACAACGACAAGCCACGAAGAAACTCTAAACCTTCATGATCAGGGCACTGCACACCCCGACAATATGTAAATCTGCAAAATTTACACAGCAAAAATACCACGGAGGGTATTTTTAGAGGTTACCATAACATTCCGTCCTGAAGAGGAAGCCATGTCTGCATCGAAAATCTATCCCGCGCCGCCGGTGCTTGCCGGCTCCGCCCATGTTAATGAAGGGCAGTATGCTGCCATGTACGAGCAATCGATCAATGACCCGGATGCCTTCTGGGCCGAACAGGCAGAAAAATTCGTCAGCTGGTCGCGCAAGTGGGACAAGGTGCAGGACTGGGATTACGACAAGGTGGACATCAACTGGTTCCGCGGCGCGCAGCTGAACGTTTCTTACAACTGCCTGGACCGGCACCTGCAAACCCGCGGCGATGACGTCGCCATTATCTGGGAAGGTGATGATCCGTCCGTAGCTAAGAAGCTCACCTACCGGGAACTGCACCGGGAGGTATGCCGCTGCGCCAATGTCCTCAAAGCCAGGGGCGTGAGCAAGGGCGATCGCGTCTCTATCTACATGCCGATGATCCCCGAGGCGGCCGTGGCCATGCTGGCCTGCGCCCGTATCGGCGCCATCCATTCGATTGTGTTCGGCGGCTTCTCCCCGGAAGCGCTCAAGGACCGCATCCTGGATTCCGACTGCCGGGTGGTCATCACTGCGGACGAGACCGTGCGCGGCGGCCGCAGCACGCCACTCAAGGCCAACACCGACAAGGCCCTGGCGGGGTGCCCGAACGTGCACAGCGTACTGGTAGTCAAACGCTCCGGCGCTGAGGTGGCCTGGACCGAGGGACGCGACCTCTGGTATCACGAGCAGGTAGCACAGGCCGCAGCCGACTGCCCGCCCGAGGTCATGGACGCCGAGGACCCGCTGTTCATCCTCTACACCTCCGGCTCCACCGGCAAGCCCAAGGGCGTGCTGCACAGCACCGGCGGCTACCTGCTGTACGCGGCCCTGACCCACAAGTACGTGTTCGATTACCAGGACGGCGAGGTCTATTGGTGCACCGCCGATGTGGGCTGGGTCACGGGACATTCCTACATCGTTTACGGTCCGCTCTGCAACGGCGCCGTTACCCTCATGTTCGAGGGCGTGCCCACCTATCCCGACGCCGGTCGGTTCTGGCAGGTGGTGGATAAGCACCAGGTCAACATCTTCTATACCGCGCCCACTGCGCTGCGGGCGTTGATGGGCCAGGGTGACGAGTTTGTGAAAAAGCACAACCGCGGCAGCTTACGCGTGTTGGGCAGCGTCGGTGAACCCATCAACCCGGAAGCCTGGGAATGGTATTACCACATAGTCGGCGACGGCCGCTGCCCCATCGTCGACACCTGGTGGCAGACCGAGACCGGCGGCATCCTCATCGCTCCGTACCCGGGTGCCACGGCATTGAAACCCGGTTCCGCCACGCGGCCCTGTTTCGGCGTGCAGCCGTGTCTGATGGACGACCAGGGCCACGAACTGGACGGTGCCGGGTCCGGCGCGCTGTGCATCAAGCGTTCCTGGCCCGGCCAGATGCGCACCGTTTATGGCGACCATGAGCGCTTCATCGACACCTATTTCAAGATGTTCCCCGGCAAGTATTTCACCGGCGACGGCGCGCGCCGTGACGAAGATGGTTACTACTGGATCACCGGGCGCATGGATGATGTCATCAACGTCTCCGGGCACCGCATGGGCACCGCCGAGGTGGAAAGCGCGCTGGTGCTGCATGACGCAGTCGCCGAGGCCGCAGTAGTGGGCTTCCCCCATGACCTCAAGGGCCAGGGCATCTATGCCTACGTGACCCTGATGCGGGAGGCCGAACCGTCCCCGGAACTGCAGCGGGAACTGGTATTGCATGTGCGCCAGGAGATCGGCCCCATCGCCAGCCCGGACGTAATCCAGTGGGCACCGGGCCTGCCCAAGACCCGCTCCGGCAAGATCATGCGCCGCATCCTGCGCAAAATCGCCGCCAACGAACTGGATAACCTGGGCGACACCAGCACCCTGGCCGAGCCGGCGGTGGTGGATGACCTGATCGAACACCGGGCGGTGAGGTAATGGAGCAGGGTGACCCCTGAAAACATCACTGCACTGAAGGAGTACTTCACCCTCTGGCTGGAAGCGGGGGAGCAGGCATACACTGAGCTTGCCTTTACCGAGGAGTATTCCCGCAACTTCGCCGGCCTGGTGCAGGCCCTGCTGTCCATGCGGCGCGAGCTGGATGAGCGCGGGCAGAGCATCCCCTCGGATATCCTGCCTCCCGGTTTTGCCGCCCGGCCCGGCCCGGTGCCAGTGGCCGTGGGTCCGTCGGCGCGGGACGAGGTGTACCGGGAAGACAAACTCCGGCTATACCGTTACCGGGCGCTGGTGGAGAAGCCCCACACCGTACCCGTCCTGATCGTGTACGCGTTGGTCAACCGACCCTATATCATGGACTTGCAGGACGGGCGCTCCCTGATCCAGGGGCTGCTCAAGGCCGGCCTGGACGTATATCTGCTCGACTGGGGCTACCCGGACGCAGGCGATGCTGCCCTGGGCCTGGATGATTACATCAATCGCTACCTGGAGCATGCGGTGGACGCCATCCGCCAAAACCACGGCGCCGATCGCATCAACCTGTTGGGGGTCTGCCAAGGCGGCACCTTCTGTCTGTGCTATACGGCCTTGCATCAACACAAGGTCGCTAACCTGGTGACCAGCGTGACGCCGGTGGACTTTCACACCCCGCGCGACCTGCTCAGCCATCTGCTGCGGCACCTGGACCTGGAGCAGGCCGTGGACACGCCGGGCAATATCCCGGGGCAATTCCTGAACTGGCTGTTCCTGATGTTAAGGCCCTACAAGCTGGCCGGCAAGAAGTATCTGGACCTGCTGGATATTCTGGATGACAGTGAGCGGCTCGCCACCTTCATGCGCATGGAACAATGGATTTTTGACAGCCCGGATCAGGCCGGCACGGCCTGCCGTCAGTTTACCAGGGACTTTTACCAGGACAACAAACTGGTGAAGGGTCAGGTTAAGATCGGCGCCAGCCGGGTTGACCTAGAGACGATTACCATCCCCATCCTTAACATCTTCGCCAGTAACGATCACCTAGTGCCAGTCGATGCCTCAAAAGCCCTGGCCGGCTGTGTCAGCAGCGCCGACTACACCGAACTGGAATTTCCCGGCGGCCACATCGGCATCTACGTCGGCGCCGCCACCCAGGCCAGCCTGCCCGGCGCTATTAACGACTGGCTACGACAACGGGAATGACGTCTCCCTCCTCGCCATACCGGACTTGTTCCGGCATGGCCTTGATTTCCCATATTTTTCGTTTATATTGGAACAATAATCCAATATAAACGAGAAGTGCTGTGTCTGTGATATATCAGCGCACGCTGGCGCGCGCAGTTGAAAATATAAGCAACAGTTTTCCCGTGCTGTTGGTAACCGGCCCGCGTCAGGTGGGTAAAACTACACTGCTGGAAATGTGTGCCGAAGCTGGCAGGAATTATGTCACGCTTGATGACCTCGAGGCACGCAGTCTGGCCGCTAACGACCCGAGCCTCTTTGTGCAAACCTATCAGCCGCCGGTCATCATTGATGAGGTTCAGTATGCGCCGCAACTCTTCAGCTACCTGAAGATTGTGGTGGATCGTGAGAAGAAAAACGGCCTGTTCTGGCTGACCGGATCGCAAAAATTTCATCTTATGCGGGGTATCACGGAAAGTCTTGCCGGTCGTGTTGCCGTCATTGACCTGCTGGGTCTCTCGCAGGCAGAGCTTGACGGCCGGAGCGACAAGGTTGTTCCGTTCCTGCCAACGCTCGCATGGATCGATGCAGCGCGGGAAAGTATGACTCAGCCCCGGCAGTTATTGGACGTTTATGAGCAGCTGTGGCGTGGCTCATTTCCGCGTATGAATACGGTCAAGGACCCGCCGCGCGACCTGTTTTACCGATCTTACGTTCAAACCTACATCCAGCGCGACCTGAGAGACCTGTTATCGGTTTCCAACGAAACCACATTTCACAGGTTTTTAAGCATTGTGGCCGCCCGCACCGGGCAGTTGTTGAACTATGCAAAATTGGCCAGAGATGTTGACATTGATAACAAAACCGCAAAATCATGGCTTTCGATTCTGCAAACTTCCGGGCTTGTTTATCTCTTGCAGCCGTATTACCGAAATGTCACAAAACGTCTTGTCAAAACGCCCAAGCTGTATTTTCTTGACACCGGACTGGGCGCCTACCTGAGCAAGTGGCCGACATCTGCTTCCCTGGAAGCCGGCGCCATGTCCGGCGCGCTGCTGGAAAGCTATATGTTTGCCGAAATTCTCAAGAGCTATTGGCATAATGGGATTGAACCGCATTTTTATTATTATCGGGATACCGACCAGAGAGAGGTCGATTTGGTGATCGAAACCGGTGACACGCTTTACCCGGTAGAATTCAAAAAAACCGCGACACCCTCAAAAACGGCCTCCAGACATTTCCGCCTGTTGGAAAAGCTGGGCAAGAAAGTGGGACACGGCTGCGTGTTATGCCTGGTGGAAAAGGAGGTGCCACTGTCGCAGAATGTCACGGCCGTTCCCATTGCTTATCTCTGAAGGGTACCTCATTCGCTCACGCAACATTCTGTTCCAAAACACGTTTTGATTTACAAGAGATTTTCAGATAAAGTGAGCACCAGACCGTCGAAGTCGGGAAAAAGTTGGTGATCTTGAAATTCTTAATATAAAATGGCAGACCCAGTGTCAAAAACAAAAAACCATGTTGATAGAGAACTTGAGATCAGACGTATTGAGACCAGAGCTGATACGTTGGTCAGTGTTTTATCTCACCTTTTCAGGTTTCTGACAGTTGCAGTTGTTGCTTATTTCGGTTACGAGTCAATTAACTCCCTTGCTGGAGAAATATTGTTGAGAGGTATCATAAGTATATGAAAAACCAAGAATTGGCTGCAGATCCGAACAGATCATCCAGCCACATGGATGCACGAGGTGAAAACAGACTGGAGAATGGCCGATGAATGAGCTAGCTACGGTATTTTACAGTCTGACAGGGCTAGGGTTGCTCCTATGGATAATCATGATTGAGTATCCTGCCCTCCAGCTGGAACAAGCTCGTGAGAAACTCTACGGCCTGAGGCGCCAATTATTCTGCATCGGTCAAAAGCGCCAGCTGTTTGACAAACGCGCCTATACCATAAACCGCTTTGTCATCAATGGAATGATTCGCTACTTGGATAAGCTCAGTTTTGTACGGTTTGTTGTAGCTGTATACCTGGAAGATGAGATCAATGAGCAAAAAACTGTACGGGCATATAAACAGCAGCTTGAAAAGGCATACAAAGACTTGCCCCATGATGTCATCTCAGAGGTCGATAGTATTCGTAACGACGCAAATGCAAGCATCATTTCCTATCTGGTGAAAACCTCGCCCGTGGCACTGGCGCTGTCTTCTGTCCTAGTGCTATTCGTGCTGTTCATGGCCAGCAAGTTGCTCAATTTTTTGAGAAACGCCGTCCCTGCGTTTGAAGCCGAGGCAAAGAGAATGGGTGAGGTAATACCAATAACTGGAACATAAGGTCACCTCTCACAAACACGAGGTGGCCGTGCAGTACAGGGATGTGCTGCCATTTTTAATTGGGTGCCCCCACACATGTACCACGGCAAACTGCTTTTCGCACAGGCAATGGAGCATCTTCCCCACCATACCCTCTTGTGCTGCACGGTCGCCTCTAATTTTTGCTATGTAAATTTCGAAAATTTACATGCGGTCGGGGTGCGCAGCACCCTGATCATGAGGGTTTAGAGGTGACCTTAACAGTAGTTATTCCCCCTGAACCAGTCCACCGCGTCCGCTATGGCCAGGCGCGCCGGGCGTGGGTTGTAGCCCAGTTCCTGTTGTGCCCGGGCGGAAGAGAAGTACATGAATTTCTTTGACATTTTTACGGTGTCCACGGTTGCAAAGGGAGCGTTTTTGCGCACCCGCGCGCACTGCTCGGCGAGCCAGGCGAACGGATAGACTGCATTGTGCGGCAGGCGCAGGCGCGGTGGCTTCAGGTCCGCGTACTCGCAGATCATACCCAGAATGGCTTGTAACGACAGGTTCTCCCCGCCCAGGATATAGCGCGCGCCAATCTCACCCCGGTCAAATGCCAGCAGGTGGCCGGTGGCGATGTCGTCCACGTGGGCGATGTTCAATCCCGTGTCCACATACGCGGGGATTTTTCCGCGTAGTGCATCGACGATGATACGGCCGGTGGGAGTCGGTTTGATGTCGCGTGGACCGATGGGCGCCGCCGGGTTCACAATAACAACCGGCAATCCCTGCCGCACCAGTTCCCGTACCGCCTGTTCGGCCAGGAATTTGGAACGTTTGTAGTGGCCGACCATGTCTGCCAGACTCACCGGCGTAGTCTCGGCGGCGGGGCTGCGATCCGGATTGATGCCCAAAGTGGCTACACTGCTGGTATAAACCATTCGGGTTACGCCGGCGGCGGAAGCAGCGCGCAACAGGTTGCGGGTGCCATCCACGTTGGTGCGGTACATGCGTTCCGGGTCGGGTACCCACAGGCGGTAATCCGCGGCGACATGGAACAGGTAAGTGCAGCCCTCGACCGCCCGTTGCAATGATGCCGCGTCAGTCAGGTCGCCTTCGACTTGGTCTATATCCAGTTGCTGCAGGTTGCGCCGGTCGCTGCCGGGCCTGACCAGCGCCCGCAACGGGTGCCCCCGCTGCAACAGTTGCCGCACCAGCGCCGAGCCAACGAAACCGTTGGCGCCGGTAATGAGCGCCAGCGCACTCATGCGCGCCTGAGCCTTAAATATGTCATCAGCGTCCACACGGCAAACACCGGCGCGCCGATGGCGGCGATAATCAGAAACGGTTGCAGCAGGCTGAAAAACGCCACCAGCGGCAACAGGTAGAAGATGTCTTCGATCTCAAACAGCCCGAGGCCGGGTTGTTCGACCCGAAACCTGCCGGTCAGTTGACCGATCAGCACACGCAGCTGGAACGTCACCGCCACTGCGACGCCGGCCACAAGGCCCAGTACCAGCGCGTTGTTTCCCAGCGCACCGTGCCGCAGGCCGATGCCGATACCGACAAATAACAGCACATTAACGGCGGCGTCACTGGCAAGATCGTAATAATGGCCCATGTTACTGGTGTTGCCGGTCATCCGCGCCAGCTCCCCATCGGTATGGTCAAGGAAGTTCGACAGTGCCAGGCACAGGGCACCGGCGTTGGTCAGGCCCGGCGTCCCGCCGGCAAGCAGCAGGCAAGCGCCAAGGCCGCTGCACAGTCGCACTGTAGTCAGGTGGTTGGGCGTAACAGGCGTATTGCGCAGCGGGTAAACCAGCCACGCCGCCAGTCTGGCGTCCAGGGGTTTATTACGCGCATCAAGGTTAAAGTTTTGGCGGGCTTGCATAATCGGAAAATTGTATCGTGTTTACCGCTGTGCGTCACTCATTGCGCCCCCCGAGGCGCGGTAGTGAAGGTCAGCAACGCCGGCAGTACCAGCAGCATACAAACCAGGGTGATGCCTATACCCAGGGTCAGCAGCAGGCCCATGCTGGCGGTGCCGGCGTGGGGGGACAGGGCGAGGTTGCCGACGCCGCCCATGGTGGTGAGCGAACTGACGATGACTGCGCGCGCGGAGCTGGTAGCCAGGATATTTTTCCCGTCCGGCAGGTCGGTGCGGAAACGGTGGATGATATGAATGCCGCTATCTACCCCTATCCCCAGCAGCAACGGCAGCGCAATCACGTTGGCGAAGTTCAGTGGCAAGTCGATCAGCACGCTGACGGCGCCGGTGAGCAGGGCCGCGGTGAGCAACGGCAGCAACACCAGTAACACGTCTTTTTTATGGCTGAGCAGCAGGTACAGCATGAGCGTAATGGCGATGAATGCGTACCCGAATGCCTGCTTGAATGCCGTCGCCACCGCGGTGCTGGCCTCTAGGTTAATGACCGGCGCCCCGGTGACTGCGGGTGATACCGCCTGCACGGCACGCACAAACGCGGTTAGGGCCTGTTCGTCCTGCAAGTCCTGTTGCGGATAGAGCTCCAGGCGCCGCTTGCCGTCGGCACTGACCCAGAAACGTTTGAACTGCTCGGGCAGGGTGTCCAGGGAAATGTAGTCGGCATTCAGCGACGCGGTTAACGCGTGAAGACGGCCGGGAAGCGACGCTAGCAGCAGCTGTTCCAGCTGCGCCAGCTCATCCCCGTTGCCAGGTTCGGTCGGCGCCTCCTGGCCTAGATGCAACTCTGTGGACACCCCCCGCGGCGCCAATCGGCTATGACTCCCGTGCTTGCGGGAAGCGGCCTGCTGTTGCGCTTGCAGCAATGCCGCCAGATTGTCGCGCAGCCGGGCCCGCAGTGGCTCGTTGGCGCCGGTTGCCGCCAGTTTTTCCAGCAAGCTACGCAGCGCCGCCTGCCGCACTGCGTCGGTTTGCGTGTCCGGGTGCGGCGCGGTAACCGTCAGGTCGCCCAGCAACAGGTTCAGCTCGTCGATGAGGAACAGTTTGTCCTCCTGCTCTGCGGGAATGAAATCTGCCACTGTCACGACCTTCTCAACCAGCTCCGACCGGTTGAAGGCGGTGCGATACCGCTCCGCCTCGGCGGCATCGGCGGCGATCATAATGGCAGTCCAGGGCGTCAGCTCGCTATCCGCCAGCAGTTCCCGGTAGGTGGTCAGGGCGTCGCCGTCCTGGGCGTGCAGGTTGAGCGGGTCCGGGTCGAAGCGCAGGTTGCCCAGCGTCAACGCCGCGGCCAACGCCAGAAAAACCGTAACGCCCAGGATTTTCCCCGCATGTCGCTCAACCAGGCGGGCGCCGCCACCAATACCTGGTTGATTCGGGCCGGGCTGGTACGGCAGCAGCGACAGCAGCGCCGGCAGCACCGTGAGCGTGACCAGAAAACTGATGAACATGCCCCCCCCGGAGATCCAGCCTAACTCCGCCACGCCCGAATAATCAGTGGGGATAAAGGCAAAGAAACCAATGGCGGTGCTGACCGCGCACAGGAACAGCGAGCCGCCGATATTGACTGAGGTTTGCTCCAGCGCGGCATTGCGCCCGGCGCCGTCCAGCAGACTTTCGCGGTAACGCAGGCAGTAGTGAATGGCAAAATCGACCCCCAGACCGATGTATAACACCGCGAAGGCTACGGAGATCAGATTCAACTCGGCCACTGTGAGTATCGCGAACGCGGCGGTATAAAGCAGCCCGATGCTCAGGCTGAGTACGGTCGCCAGTGCCAGCTTGACCGAACCCAGGCCGGTCAACATGATGACGGCAACCAGGCCCAGGGCCAGTAGCACGGCGGTTTCCGTGCCTTGCATGACACTCTGCAGTTCCTCATGCGCGAGCATGGCTGCGCCGCTGAGGCGCAACTCGGCACCGGGGGATGCGGCAAGTTCCAGCTCTGTATAGACCTGGCGGATTTTCTCAATGGCCGGGGTGGCGGGGAACAAGTCGGCGTAATCCAGTTTGGGTTGCGTCAGGATAAACTCCCGATACGGGGGCGAGTCGATGCTTTCCGGGCTGATACTTTCCGGGCTGATCTTTTCCTGGTCGATACTTTTTTGGCTGGCGCCTTCCTCGTCTGCGGACATCAGTGCTTGCCAGGACAGGCGCTGCGGCTGGCCGTCCCGTAGCGACTCCAGTACGGCGTTGATGCGGCTCAGAATCGGTTCGATGGCTACCTGCTGCCCGTCAACGGCGGTATCGAAGGCCTCGCCCAGCAGCTCAAACAAGCCTGCCAGGGTGGGGTCGCGCGCCAGCCTTGCCAAGAACGGCTGCACCTCGGCCAGATGGTCGGACAGGTCTTGCAATGCTTCCCCATCTAGGTACAGCAGGCCGGATTCCCTGAACAGCGGCAGGGCGTTGGGGTAATATACGAACTCGAACAAGTCCTGCTCTGCCTGCAAGCGCTGGTACAGCAACCGGGCTGCGTCCGCAGCCTGATCCGGCGTCGCCGCCTCCAGCACAATGAGGATGTTGTTGTCGTATTGCGGGAACAGCCGTTCATATTCCTGGTCCAGCTGGCGCCAGACCAACTCCGCAGACAGCATGTCTTCCGTATCGGTATTCATGCTGATATTGTCCACGATGTAGCGCATGGCGAAGAAGGCCAGGGTAAACGTTACCAGCAACGCCAGTGGCGCGGCGCGGCGCACCAGACGCACCCAGTTGCGCAGCAGTATTTCAGAGTATTGCCTCAGCATGCCAGCGTGCCATGCTGCGCAAGCTGCGACTTGTCTTGGGTAGCTCTGAACATGGCGATATCAGGTCGAAAGCTTGCCAGCAGCTGGTTACGTGGCCGGCCTCGGGCTTGCGCCGGGGTCACGAACGGGGAGCGAAGTGGCTGCTGTGCTTTGCAACCATGCCTGTGCTGCCAGTTGCATAGTCCTGCGTGCCTGGCGGGAGGCGCCGGCGAGGCGTAGCAGCGGCGGGATTTGTGCCGGCGACCTGAGCAAGTCGCCAATCAGTCCCGGCAGGTCGGTGTTGCCGAAGGCATCGACCCGGCGCCGGGCGGCGGCGGGTAAAGTTATATGGGCGGCATCGAGAATGACGCGCAGCACGCCGGCTGCCAGACCGTGGCGCTGCGCTATATCCAGCACGGTTGCGCTTTCCATATCTACGGCAATAGCGCCGGCTTGTCTGAACAGTGCCTGTTTGGCCGTGGCACTGACTAGCGGTTCCGGCACGCCGGCCAGCAGGCCGTCATGGATACGTACATTATGCCGGGTCAGATGAGCAGTGGGCACAGCGGCACTGACGGTATATTTTTTCCCTGCCGTACAGACCTGTCGCGGCACTATCAGATCGCCTGGCCGGAGTGCCGGCTGCAGCGCCCCGGCGGTGCCGAAACTGAGCAGGCCATCAACACCGGCTGCGATCAGCCGTTGCGCCGCCTGTTGCGTCCGCGACGCGCCCATGCCGGACAGGATCAGCAGGGTCTTGTCATTGAGTTCGACAGGTTGTTGCGCCAACAACGTTGCAGACGTGAAACAGCGCGCCTCGAAATGGAGCGCGCAGAGGATGCCGTGCTTGTTCATTTGCGGGTAAAAAGAGTCGCCCGCAGGGCGACTCTGCAGCTACCGAACGCCCGCTTTTGCGGGAGTGGCAGGCGCCGGCAGCCCCGAGGCCAGCCTGTTGAACAGCCAGCGCAACAGGAAATCGTGCCTGGTGAGCAAATTAGTGGAAATGACCGTAGCCTTGACGGCGCGGCGTGAGATTTTGACCTCGTTGCCGGAGGTAAACTCGCGGTGGTTGTTGATGTTGCGCAAGGTCAGCACGGCCATACCCAGCGCCCACAGACAGAAGCGCCGGATGCCGGTTTCATGCCTCGGCAGCAGCAGCGTGTAGCGCAAGGCATTGCTCAGGTGCATCCGGGCGACGCCAATTAAGTGTCCCAGTGCCTGGCGGAATTGCTGGTCGTTGCGTAGCGGCGTGGTCGCGTTCAGGGACACGCCGTAACGCGCCAGCACCGCTTGCGGCAGCCAGCACATGTTGCGTTGCTGGTCGTCCCAGATGTCCTTGAGGATATTCGTCATCTGCAAGCCCTGACCGAAGGACACCGCCAGCTGCATCAGTTCTTCGTGGTTGCGGTCGATAGCACCGGAATAGTCGCAGAACAGTTCGGTCAGCATCTCGCCCACCACGCCCGCCACGTAATAACAATAGCTGTCCATGTCCGCCTGATCTTGCAGACCTTGCGCGACGTTGGCTTCCTGGTATCTGGACATGCCGTCGGCCATGATTCTGACACAGCGTTGCAGCGCTGCCTGCTGGCGCGGGTTGAAGCTGTGGGTAATCCTGAGCACTGTCGGTGTATTGCATATCAGGTCGCGTTCGCTGTCGGTGGCGCTAGGTGACAGCCGGGGTTTGAGGTCTTGCGCGAACCGTTCTGACTCTTCCGACCCGTTCACGACTTTGATGAACTGCTCGGAGAACTGCCGCTTCTCCGCAAACGGCAGGTGTTTGTCGTCTTCAATGGTATCGGCGATACGACACAGCAGATAGGCATTGCCGACCACCTGTTCGAGCGAGCCCGGCAGCTGCGGGATGGTCAGGGCAAACGTGCGCGAGACGCCTTGCAGGATTTCATCCTGGTAGGCCAGATCTGCCGGTTGTGGTGAGCTCATACTCGCGTCAATATGCCAAGTATTGTGCAGAAAGGCAAGGGGTCAGTCCTCCAAACAACCGGCGCGTCGGCGCTTGAAATAGCGCCGGCTCTCCACCTGTTGCAGGGTCAGCAGGCCGGCCGGGTCGAACACCAGATCGCGGATACGCAAGGCCAGTGACAGGGCCAGGGACAACTCAGGGTCGAACCCGACCAAAGCGCCGATGAGTATGAACGCGCCTTCCTGCACGCCGTAGGCATTGGGGATGATAAACGCAAAGTCGCTCAGGGCGGCGGTGAGGCTGCGCAGCAGCAGGGCTTCCGGCACAGTGATGGGTTGCCCCAGCAGCTGGCAGGCCAGCCACAACTCAAAGGTATGCAGGGCCAATGCAGCCAGCCGGTAGAGCGTGGCAAGCAGCAGCTTGCGCTTGCTGCCGTACAGCTCCCACACCAGCTGATCTGCCGCCGTGGCGGAGAATCTGACCCCTTCCCAGGCTTCGTGTTGCACCAGTTTACCGGCCAGTTGCGCCAGTGCCCCCAGCATACCCAAGCGCTGGATAATGACCAGACCGACCACCCCCGCCAGCAGCAACGCGATACCGCCCAAGGTGTACGCGACCAGCTCGTTATGACCGGGCCGGAACGTCAACAACAGCACGCCGGCCAGCGCCCAGCAGGCCAGCGCGATAGCCTGTACCACTTTGTCCACCATCACTGACGCGGCGGCCGGCGCGGCGGCGGTTCCCCATATCACCAGCAACCGCGCCTTGACTACCTCGCCGCCGATGCTCGCCACCGGCAGCAGGTTATTCACTGCGCGCCCCATCCATAACGCCAGCAAGCCATGACCGAAGGTCGGCGCGTGCCCGGCCGGGAACAACTGCCGCCAACCCTGGGTTGCCGGCAACAATACCGGAAACCAGGCCAACGGCAGCAACAACAGGTACCAGCCTGATTCCAGCAAGAGCTGCAACACGTCGGTGAAGCCCTGCCAGATGAGCAGGGCGATAAGCAACACCAGTCCCAGCACCAGGCCGGTTTGAGTAAGCAGGCGCATCAGTAAGACCTGGGGGAGTCAAAAGGCCTTGGTTATACCGGCCTGTTTTAATACTTCGTTGGCGGTGTGGCGGGATAGAATTTTGCTGTCTATAGTAATTTTGCGTTGGGTAAGCGGACTATGCCATATTTCATGGTCACCCCTGCCTTTACGGTAAAACTTACAGCCGTGATTCCTTAAAATACGCTTGACTTCCGGCGTAAAAGAGAGTGGCGCCAAAATCGCTTAACTGACCAGCCGTAAACGTTGTTGCTCACGGGTAACCAGATCAATGTCCGGTACACGAGCAGAACCTGCATGGTTCAGTTCCAATAATTCAGGAAGAACTGTGCTGAGCCGTTTGATCAGGGTTTTCCTGCTTGGCGCTTCTATTGCGAGACCTTCGATATCTGTGCTTGATGCGCTCCACACACCAGCCTCATCATCCCATAATGCGTCTACGCGCAAGGTTTTTTTGCTATTGTCGGATAATCCGGTCATGCTCACGGGTTGCTATTCGGGTAAATCAAAAGCGCACTGAGTATATGCCTGATACTTGTTTAATGCAAATAAAACCACAACCCGTTCTGGTCGGTCGTCTGTCATAGTACAATAGGCGGGCGCTGATGTGTAACAGGTACGGGCGTTGGTTACATGAGTTTTATCGAATCGATCAGAAACATATTAAACCAGGCGGTGGCAGATTGTTTTCCGGGTTCCGGGGCAGCTTTCGTATGCCAGGTGACGCCGTGCCAGGAGCGGAAATTTGGTGATTACCAGTCCAACCTAGGGTTCCTGCTGGCAAAGCAGGAGGGCGCCAGTGCGCGCCATATTGCCGAACGCGTGGTCGCTGCGGTGCAGGCGCAACTGGAACAACCCCGGAGTGAGGACGACTCCGGGGCTGGCGTGGCATCGCCTGATGCCAGGGTGCTGCTGGCGAGCATCGACATTGCCGGGCCTGGCTTTATCAATCTGCGCCTCAAGGATACCGCGCTGCTGGCTGAATTGCAGCGCACTCTGACGGACTCGCGTTGCGGGGTGGAACCGGTGACCCACCCGCAGCGTATCGTGGTGGACTATTCCAGCCCCAATCTGGCCAAGCAGCTGCATGTGGGCACCATGCGCTCGACGGTGATCGGCGACTCCATAGCCAGGGTGCTGGAATTCCTGGGCCATACGGTGTTGCGCCAGAACCATTATGGCGATTGGGGCGCCAACTTCGGCGTGCTGGTGGCGATGATCAAGCAGGAATACGGGGCCGACCCGGACCGCCTGAAGGCCGCGCCGCTAGCGGCGGTGGAAGCATTGTATGCGCAGGGGAGCGCCTTGAAGAAGTCCGATGAGGAATTTGCGGCCCGGGCCGCTGCGGAAGTAGGCCGGTTGCAAGGCGGCGATACCGAGTCCCTGGCAGTCTGGCAAGCGCTGATGGACAAGACCTTGCGCGCCTGTCACAGCCTGTACCGGGACTTCAATGTGAGTCTGGATGAGACCCACGATTGCCCGGAAAGTTTCTACCGGGATAAACTGCCCGGCGTGGTTCGCGACCTGTCTGAAAAAAACCTGCTGGTTGAAGACGACAACGCCTTATGCGCCTACCTGGACGGTTTCCACAATGTGGACGGCGACCCGTTGCCGGTGATCGTGCAGAAAAGTGATGCCGGGTATAACTATTCGACCACCGATCTGGCCGGGGTCAGGCACCGGGTTGAGCACTTGCAGGCGCAACAGATCATCATCGTCACCGATCGCGGTCAGGAGTTGCATTTCCGCATGATCCGGGCGCTGGCTGAGAAAGCCGGCTGGCTGCCTGACGGCGTGCCACTCAGACACCTGGGTTACGGCGTGATATTGCAGGAAATCACAGAAAACGGCCAGACCCGCAAGGTCAGGTTCCGCTCTCGCAGCGGCGGCACGGTGAAACTCAGCGAGCTGCTGGCGGCAGGCCGCCGCCGCAGTGAGCGGTTGACCCTGGAACGCAACCCGGACCTCAGCGCCGTGGAACTGGATCAAATCGCGACCCGACTGACCATCGCCGCACTCAAATACGCAGACCTGAAGCAGCGTCCGGAGTCGGACTACACTTTCAACTGGGACTTGATGCTGGCTAACCAGGGCAATACCGGCATCTACATCCTGTACTGTTACGTGCGCATCGCCAGTTTGCTGCGCAAGGCCGGTATGGATGCGGACCTGCTGGCGCGCGCGCCTGAACCTGTTACGCTTGAGCATGAACTGGAACGGGAACTGCTGTTGCAGGTCGTCTCCTTCCCGGAACTGTTTTCCGGCTACGAGCAGGACTTGACGTCGCACACTATCTGCAGCTACCTGTACGAGCTGGCCGGCTGCTACAGCCGCTTCTGGAAGGACTGTCCGATTCTCACCGCCGAGGCAGAGGTGCGGCGCTCACGGCTGCTGTTAAGTCTGGCCGTCGCCGCCCGCCTGCAACTGGGTCTGTCGTTGCTGGGCATCGAGGTGGTGGAGAGGATGTGATTGAAAATGGAAGTATATCCCTGTACTGCACGGACGCCTCTAATTTTTAGAGGCGCCCTACTGACAATTGAACACCATGACGAACGAACGCATCGAAATTCACGGGCTATCCGTGGCAACACAGCTGTATGATCTGGTCAATGACGAAATCATGCCGGGCACCGGTGTGGAAGCGGGGCATTTCTGGAGACAGCTGGCTGGCATTGTCGCCGACCTGGGGCCGAACAACCGCGCCTTGCTGAACAAGCGCGATGAACTCCAGGATAAAATCGACCGCTGGCACCGCGCCAACCCGAAAATCCATATCGAGGACTACAAGGCTTTCCTGCAGGAAACCGGCTATATCCAGCCGCAGGGCGAACCTTTCAAGGTCAGCGTCACTAATGCCGATGCCGAGATCACCCGCATCGCCGGGCCGCAACTGGTCGTGCCCGTGGATAACTCCCGTTACGCACTGAACGCCGCAAACGCCCGCTGGGGCAGCTTGTACGATGCGCTCTACGGCACCGACGTAATTCCCGAAACCGAGGGCTGCAAACGCACTGGCAGATATAACCCGGTACGTGGTCACAAGGTCACGGAATATGCCCGCCGCTTCCTGGATCGGGCTACCCCCATGGCCGTGGGCAGCCACGGCTACGTAGTTAAATACAAGGTGGAAGCCGGCCAGTTAGTGGGCCTCATGGGCGACGGCAGCAAGCACGGCCTGGGCAAGCGCGAGCGGTTTGCCGGCCACACGGGTGACCCGGAACACCCGGACAGCATCCTGTTGCGCCACAACGCCCTGCATATCGAACTCAAGCTGGGCGAAGGTTATTACATCGGTCGTAACGACCTGGCCGGTATTTATGACATCCGCCTGGAGGCCGCAGTCAGCGTCATTATGGACTGCGAGGATTCAGTCGCGGCAGTGGATGCACAGGACAAGGTCGCAGTGTATCGTAACTGGCTGGGCCTGATGAAAGGCGACCTGACCCGTAAGGTGCAGAAGGATGACGGCATAATTGAACGCGCCCTGAACGATGACTGCAGCTACACGGCGCCCAACGGCGAAGCCCTGAGCCTGCCCGGGCGCGCCCTGATGCTGCTGCGCAACGTTGGCCTGCACATGTACACCGATGCCGTGACCACGGCCGCCGGTCAGGAAATACCGGAGGGCTTCCTCGATGCCATGGTGACTGCGCTGGCGGCAAAACATGACCTGCTGGGCAACAGCAGGTTCAGGAACAGCCGCGCCGGCTCCATCTATATCGTCAAGCCGAAGCT
This sequence comes from Gammaproteobacteria bacterium, assembly GCA_965215365.1. Lineage (GTDB taxonomy): Bacteria > Pseudomonadota > Gammaproteobacteria > Eutrophobiales > Eutrophobiaceae > JAAXHV01. Next base: position 24,739 of record CBDCDS010000001.1, read on the forward strand.
GCATGGGCCGGAAGAGGTGGCCGCCACCGTGCAGCTGTTCGAGCGGGTGGAAACGGCCCTGGGCCTGGAGCCACTCACGATCAAGATCGGCATCATGGATGAGGAGCGCAGGACCACGCTAAATCTGAAAGAATGTATCCGCGTGGCGGAGAACCGGGTGATTTTCATCAATACCGGCTTTCTCGACCGCACCGCCGATGAAATCCATACCAGCATGGAAGCCGGCCCGGTCATGCCCAAAGCCGGCTTGAAGACGGCACCCTGGTTGCTGGCGTATGAAGACTGGAACGTGGATATCGGCATGGTTACCGGCCTGCCCCGGCATGCGCAGATCGGCAAGGGCATGTGGCCCGAGCCCGACAACATGGCGGCGATGATGGACGTTAAGGTAAACCATCCCCGCGCCGGCGCCACCAGCGCCTGGGTGCCTTCACCCACCGCCGCCACGCTGCACGCGATGCACTACCACCGCATCAATGTCGGTGCCCGCCAGCGCGAGCTGATCCGGCTGGTGCGGGTCAACCCCGACGACCTGCTGCAAATTCCCCTATTAGAGCGGGATACCCTCAACGACTTCGATATCCGGCGGGAGCTGGAAAACAATGCCCAGGGCATACTGGGCTATGTGGTGCGCTGGATAGAACAGGGCATTGGCTGTTCCAAGGTACCGGACGTGAATAACGTCAACCTGATGGAAGACCGGGCGACCCTGCGCATTTCCAGCCAGCACCTTGCCAACTGGTTGCATCACGGCCTGGTGAGCCGGGAGCAGGTCGTAGAAGCGTTCAAAAAGATGGCGCCGCTGGTGGATTACCAGAATGCCGAAGACCCGCGCTATGTGAACATGGCGCCCGACTTCGACCAAAGCATCCCCTTTAAGGCCGCGCTGGACTTGGTTTTTTGCGGCCGCGCGGAACCCAACGGTTACACCGAGCGAGTCCTGCATGCCCGCCGCCGGGAGTATAAAAGTAAGCAGGAACTGCCGGGTGCCTCGAAATAAATTTTGCATTGCACAAAAAAATAGTATAATCACCCCATCTGAACCAACCCGGTGGAGTGCGATGCAAATTCAAGATAAAGTTGCCGTTGTTACCGGTGGTGCCAGTGGTATCGGGCGCGCCGTGTCGTTGGAGCTGGCCCGCAGGGGCATCAAAAAAATTGCCATGGTGGATCAGTCAGAACAGGCTGAGGTTGCCGTCGCCCAGATCAATAATGAAATCAACCGGGACATCGCGGTTCCCTTTCACGGCGACGTAACCGACGATGAATTTCGCCGCCGGGTCTTTGACGAGATGCGCCGGAGCTACGGCACGATCAACATTTGCGTGCCTGCCGCCGGCATCACGTTGGACGCGCTGGCCGTCAAGATCAACAAGGAAACCGGGAAGGCTGACATCTACCCCCAGGAGAAATTCAGGCGGGTAGTCGATATCAATCTGGTCGCCCCGGTCTATTGGGCTATGGAAATGATTGCGCGTATTGCTGAAGACCGCTATTTGCGCGGTCTGAAAAAATGGCGCCCTGAGGAAGACTTGCAGGGCACCGTGGTGTTCATCGGTTCCGTGTCATCCCAGGGGGTGAAGGGCCAGGTGTCCTATGCGTCCACCAAGGCGGGTCTGGAAGGCGCGGCCGCGACGCTGATGAAAGAAGCGATCTACTACGGTGTGCGTTGCGGCGTGATCCACCCCGGTTTTACCGATACCCCCATGGTGCGGGCGCTGGGTGATGATTATATCGAGAGTCACATCCTGCCGGATACCCAGATCAGCCGCTTGATCCGCCCGGACGAAATAGCAGACGCGATCTGCTTCATGATTTCCAACTCCATCGTGTCTGGCGAGTTGTGGGCGGATGCCGGCTGGCACCCGTCTGCCTGATAAGGGGTCGCCTTTAGGCCACCTCTAAAAATTAGAGGTGGCCGTGCAGCATAGGGATATGCTGCCATTTTTAAGCACGTCAGTGCTTGAAAATGAAGGAAATGAAAAATCATACTTTTTCATTTCCGACTCTAAAAATGCCACGGAGGGCATTTTTAGAGGTTCCCTTCACTCTATCACCAACTTAGGCTCGGACTCCTGTTCAAAATCCAGCTCAAATATTTCGTCATACTCAGCGGCGGGTGGGTTGCCGTCATGGATGAGATACTTGCGCTGTTGCAGGTATGCCTCCCGGGTAAACGAATAGGGATCGATAGAGGCCTCTTCGACAAATTCCGAGGCTTCCAGCAGATTGGCCCTGGTATTGACCAGATTCAGGAACGTGACCGGAAACAGGTAAACCGTTGAAATATAGGTGAGCGGGTTGGCAAAATAGCTGCCCGGCAAGTCTGGCGAGTTACGCGCTGTATAAGGGCCGAGGAACGGCAGATACAGGTAGGATCCCTGGCCCACTCCCCAGGTCGCCAGAGTCTGGCCGAAGTCTTCGTTATGTTCCTCCAGCCCCATGGGCGTGGCCACATCGAATAATCCACCGATGCCGATGGTGGAGTTGACCACAAACCGGGTCACGTCCGAGACGCCTTGGCCGAGCTTCCCTTGCAGGAACGAATGCAGGATGACGTTCAGGTATTCCAGGTTGTCGAAAAAATTCGTGACGCTGTCGCGCACCGGTTCCGGCGTGGCTTTCACGTAGTTCTTCGCGATAGGCATCATAACATGCCGGTCCAACGCGTCATTGAATTGGTAGAAGGAGCGGTTGGTCTGCTCATAGGGATCCGGGTTGAGCTCCCCGTCGATGGTTTCGGTGGTGGCGCAGCCTGTGAGGATCGCTACCGCCAGCAGTAGCGCTGACAAAGAAATCGGATTGTTCTGTTGGTAGCTGTTCTTCATCACAACTGTTCCTCATCGGGTCGTTTCATCGCGTTCCGGACAGGTTATTTTGCTTTCTCCGCCCCCGGAATTCGTTTTTCTCTATTTCTTCAATTTTGGACAATATCTCCGTAACCAGTCCATTGTAGCCTTTTTCTTTCATCACGGCAGCATATTCGGCTCGTTTCAACGACAGATCGTTCACTCCGTTGGCGCTGACACTGATAATATACCATTTTCCTTTTTTTTCGTGCAGCAGGTAATCTAGGGAAACCGGCTGGTCATGCGGGCGGCGCAGTTCGGTGCGGACCAGGACTCGTCCTCGTCGTAACGGCTCACGTGACAGTTCCCGGAACTCCTCGCCGCCATAGCCATCAAAGCGGGACGCATAAGTGGCCGTGCTGGAACGGCTGAACAAGTCGATGAACTCAGCGCGCTGGGTTTCGCTGAGCTGGTCCCGATAACGGCCCAGGATCACTCTTGTGATAAACGGGATATCGAAACTGTCGTTGATATACGGTTCCAACTCCCGGTAGCGCCCCTGGTAGCCCAGGTCTTGTGCCTGTTGCATGACCTGCAACAGTTTGCCGTGAAATCGCGCTATGGCCTGTGCCGGCTCATCCAGCTCTGCCGCCCCGGTGCTGCGCGGCAGTAGCAGCACAAGCAGGGCGCCAAGCAACAGGTTGCGGCAGTTCCCATGCGTCATTCGGGCGAAAGCAGGAATTCGGTCGCCAGCAAAACCCATCATTATGCGCCCCCTGACGACCCGGCATAACTGCGCTGCTTCCAGTGCGCGCCGGCGCCAGTCCAATGTCGTCGGGCGGAATCCCAGGTCATCAGCAGGTACAAGGCCCCGGCCAACGGAAATGCCACACACCAGGCCGGGTTCATACCGTAGTAGCGCAATGTGGGCAGGTAGCTCAGCGCCATGCAGCCCAGCCCGGCCAATCCCAGCAGACGGATAACCGGGTCGGCGCCGAACAAAAAACCGGCCACAGGCAACAGGAATGCACTTGCCAGCAACGCCGTGCACAAAGCCAGCAACAGCAGTGAATGACGCAGCTGAGTATAGGCAGTGCGGGCGATCATGGCGCGGATATCTGCCAGTCCGTCATAACTGCGCCCGCTGCGTACCGAGTGTGACAAACCCATCCAAGTGCTCAGCCCGGCGTCCCGGAAACTACGCGCCAGCGCGCAATCATCGATCAACTTACCTTTTATCGCCTCAAAGCCACCGGCACGCGCCAGCGCCGAGGTGCGCAGCAACACACAACCGCCCGCGGCGGCCGCGACCCACTTCGAGCTGGCGTTGGACAGGTGGAACGGATACAGCAATTTGAAAAAGTAAACAAAGGCCGGCATCAGCAACTTCTCCCAGAACGACTCCATGCGCAGGGACGCAAGTATTGAGACGAAGTGCCGGTCATGTTCCTGTATTTTCGCCTTGAGCGCATACAGAGTTCCCGGTTCTAGGCGAATATCGGCGTCCAGCAACAGCATTAATTCGGTCTTTACAAACGGCAACCCCTGGTGCAATGCCCATAATTTACCACTCCAACCGGCTGGTAAAGAACGGCCGTTGACGATGATCAGGTGGTCCAGACTCAAGCGCGCGGCCTCGGCCACGGTGGCATCGGTGGAGCGGTCGTTGACCAGTACGATATTGAGATCTCGACCTGCGCCACTTCCCCGGCTATTTCCCTGGTCATGTCCCATACTATTTCCCTGGCCAATCTCCTGACCATGTCCTTGGGCGGCCACGGCGCGCAGGGTCTCAGCAATGACGGCGGCTTCGTTGCGCGCCGGAATCAACACCGTGACGTCAGAGAGGTCGGCGTCTCTTGCGGCGCCGGCTTCCAGCGTTTCCCGGTTGCGCCAGGGTTGCCAAGGGAGCGCAAGGATACCAGCCCAGAGTAAGAATCCCGGTAATACCAGCCACAATGAGTCTGTCAAGCGACTTGTTGGTCCTGTTTGCTGTTATGGAGGACAACCGGCGCCGGCTTCATTTCAGCCACCAGCCTGGGTTTGGGGAGTGTGGCATGTTCCTCATACAGCACCGGCAGTTCTGGAGTCATATCACCACTGGTGCGTGGCCCCAGCAAGGCCGCTTTCAAGGCTTTCCACGGATGTTTGGTCGCATCCTGCACCGCCGATGCTTCATAACCGCTGTGCACCATGCAGTTGGCGCATTTCGGGTTGATGCCGTTGCCGTATCGATGCCACTCGGTTTCCTCCATCAATTCCTTGAAGGTCGAGGCATAACCCTCGCCCACCAGCAGGTAACAGGGTTTCTGCCAACCGAACACGTTGCGGGTGGGGTTGCCCCAGGGCGTACACTGGTATTGCTGGTTGCCCGCCAGGAAATCTAGGTACAAGGACGACTGGTTAAAACGCCACCCTTTCCCGGCCCCCAGTTTGAAGATGTCCCGGAACAACTGTTTGCTTTCCTTGCGCTTCAGGAACACATCCTGACGCGGCGCCCGTTCATAACTGTAGCCGGGGGAAATGGTGACACCCTCAACGCCCAGGGCCGTGGCCATATCCATGAATTCCCCCACCTCATCGGCGGTTTCACCCTGGAACAGAGTGCAGTTGATAGTCACCCGGAAGCCCTTGCCGCGCGCCTTTTTTATCACCGCAATACACTTGTCAAACACCCCGGCGCGGCAGACGGAAGCATCGTGTCGGTCGCGATTGCCGTCCAGATGGATGGAAAAGGTCAGGTAGGGAGAGGGCGAGTAGTCTGCCATGCGCCGCTCCAGCAACAACGCGTTGGTGCACAGGTAAACGTATTTCTTCCTGGCAATGTAGCCGCGCACTATCTCCGGCATATCCTGGTGGATTAGCGGCTCGCCACCGGCGATGGAAACCACCGGCGCGCCGCATTCATCGACCGCCTGCATACATTCCTCGACACTGAGGCGCTGGTCCAGTATCTCCTCCGGATAGTCGATCTTGCCGCAACCGGAACAGGCCAGATTACAGCGAAACAGCGGTTCCAGCATCAGCACCAAGGGGAAACGCTGCTCCCCGCGCAGCATTTTCCCGGCGATATACTTTGAAATACGCAGTTGTTGAGTTAACGGTACGGCCATTGACAGCCTTCAAATATCTAGTCAGTTACTATAAGCAATCCGCCCGGTACGGGAACCTGATGCTCGCGACGGCTAGTCAACGGGCAGGGTGGCGGCAGCTACCGAAGTGTCATTGGCGCCCGGAATGGCAAGGCGGGTCTCCACGCGAGCCAGCCGTTCGCTCACGGCGGCGATCTTGGCCCGAACATCCACAAGCTCAGCTCGAACATCCGCCAAGCCCCGCGCATTGTGGTGCCCCTGCACCAGGATCAGCCCGGCTAGAGCGACCCCGACACCCAGGACAGTGATTGATTCTCGTGACATAGCCATGCGCGCAGTATAACACAAATTTCGTTGGTCATAGCTCGGCTCAGTCAGTGCCGTATTTTGCCGGCTCCTCGGCCACGCAGCGGGCGAGGAGGGCGTCACTCAAGCCCGCTACCAGGCCTTCTAGGTGCGCCATGCGCTCCCGTAATTCGCCTATCGCTGCTCGCGTGGTTTTGAATTCTTCTTGCACGGTCTTGAATTGTGCCTGCACAGCCTAGAATTGGGCTTGTGTCTCTGCGCGCTGGGCACGTTGACTGTTCAGAATAAGGCCAGCAAGGGCGATGCCAATGCTTATGATGGCGATGAGTTCCATAGACATGTTCTGTCTCCTTCGTATCCGGTTTGGTACAACAGGTTAGGGTGGCAGCAAGGGCCAATACGAGTAGTAATTTGTGCATGGGTTTATTCTACTTCAGGTGTTGAACAAGCTGAAAGTAGCGATGGCCGGATAAGCCGGTCAGTCCACCCAATCTTCGAGCGATAGACCCCTTATCCGCCTGAATTCCTTCGTGTTATGGGTGACGAGTATCGCATTTTCCGCAAGGGCATGGCAGGCAATCCACAAATCATTCGCACCAATAGGCATGCCGGTTTCTTTCAAGTGAGTAAAATGAGCGGCGTATTGTTCACATAGAACATGATCAACGTGGTAAATCACAGGAACCTGCCTGACTAACTGAGTCAGTTGGCGTAATACCTTATCCTTGTGTGCACTACGCTCTGCGCCTTTCAGCATCTCTGCGTAGGTAAAAAAAGACATACATAGCTCAGCATCCTCTTCCAGCTCATTGATGCGTTGCGCTACCGATTCGGGTCTGTTCTTGAGCAGGTAAATCAGGATATTCGTATCCAGCATGTACCTCATAAGTCTTCCCTTTCCTGCATGGCAGGCTGAGTCCGGTAATTTTCTTCGAGAATGGCAATAAAATCGTCATCGAAGGCTGACAACGCGCGCAACAGCGCGGCTCCGCGATTTTCAGGTAGTGCATGAACCACCAGATCACCGTCTTTATTCCGGGTAATTGCCACTTGTGAAGTATGCAATCTGAATTCCTGCGGAATGCGCACCGCCTGACTGTTGCCATTCATGAATACCCGGCTGGTTAATGTTGTCATCAGATGCTCCTGTGTGTACGCCCTTGTATGTATTTTAGGCCAGCAACGCGCAGGGCGCAAGTGTCTTGTCACCCCGATTTCATTTTGACGCATTCAACATGGATGCACAGGATGGACGGGATTTATGCGCAGATAACGCGGATGACTGCGCCCCGTCGCGGCGCCATAACAAAACAGGGGCTACGTCAGCAGCGGGCGCTGCCGGGTAGCCCCTGGGTTCGTTGACTTCCGTGAACGGGAAGTTGGGGTTGCTGCCTGGGATTCAGGCTGTAACCGTTGGTTGTGGCTTGGCTCAGTCGGTGCCGTACTTTGCCGGTTCTTCCGCCACGCGGCGGCTGAGCAGCGCATCGCTCAGTCCCCCCACCAGGCCTTCTAAGTGCGCCATGCGTTCGCGTAACTCACCTATCGCTATTCGCGTGGTTTTGAATTCTGAGGGAGCCTTTTGTCGGTGCAATTTATTGTATAATTGGCTCGTTAACGTAGCGTAGGGAGAATATCCGACAATCTGGACGGAGTTGAGACTGATGCAATTTGACCGAATTACCTTTGACCCGGCTGTCATGAACGGGCAACCTTGTGTTCGCCACATGCGTTTGACTGTGCGCCGGGTGTTGGAGGCTCTGACGGTCTATCCGAACTGGGATAACCTGATTGGTGAGTACCCTGGTTTAGAGAAGGAAGATATTCGTCAGGCCCTGGAGTGGGCCGCGCATAATCTGGATGATGAGATTATCGCCCTGGAAGCAGCGTGAGTAAAATTCTGTTTGATCAGGGTATTCCGTACTCTGCCACGCGCCTGATGAAAAAAGCTGGATGGGAAGTAGTGCATGTCAGTGATATTCGAATGAACCGCGCTACCGATCAAGCAATCCTTGATTACGCGCGAACAAGTAGCTGTATTTGCGTCACTCTGGATGCTGACTTCCATACACTGCTAGCGGTAAATCATTATTCTCAACCCTCCGTCATTCGTATTCGTAGGGAAGGTTTGAACGGTGCCATGCTTGCTCAACTATTGTGCGATATCTGGCCAAAAATCGAGAAAGTTGTGGAAGACGGTGCGATGATAACTGTAACGGAGAAAGCCTTGCGTATACGACGATTGCCTGTGCTCAAGGCGCAGTAGAGACCGTTATGAACCGGATTGTTTTTGTGGTTCTGGCTCATCGACTACGCGGCGGCCGGTAACGATGTTATGTAGTGTGCCGGATGGTGAGGCAGGTGTCGATTGGTTTATGGTCACCTCTATTAATTAGAGGTGACCATAACAAAACAGGGGCTACGTCAGCAGCGGGCGCTGCCGGGTAGCCGTTGGGTTTGTTGACTTTCGTGAACGGGAAGTTGGGGTTGCTGCCTGGAATTCAGGCTGTAACCGTTGGTTATGGCTTGGCTCAGTCGGTGCCGTACTTTGCTGGCTCTTCCGCCACGCGGCGGCTGAGTAGCGCATCGCTCAGCCCCCCCACCAGGCCTTCCAAGTGCGCCATGCGTTCGCGTAACTTGCCTATCTCTGCTCGCGTGGTTTTGAATTCTTCTTGCACGGCTTTGAATTGGGCTTGTGTCTCTGTGCGCTGGGCTTGCATTTCTTCGCGTTGGGCCTGGAATTGTGCCTGTGTCTCTGCGCGTTGGGCTTGCATCTCTGCGCGCACGGCTTTGAATTCTGCCTGTGTCTCTGCGCGAAGGGTGCGCGTTTCTTCGCGTTGGGCGCGTTGGCCGTTGAGAATAAGGCCAGCGAGCGCGATGGTGGCGCTTATGATTGCGATGAGTTCCATGGACATGTTCTGTCTCCTTCGTATCCGGTTTGGTACAACGGGTTATCGTGTTTTCCAGTATAGGGTATCCGGGGGTGTTGTCAATGGTTTTTTGTTGGGTTTTGTGAGTTTTCTCACAAAGCTGTGAAGGTTTTGCTGTTCGGGCTGGGGCAATGGGACGGGGGGTACAAATAAAACAGGGGCTACGTCAGCAGCGTGCGCTGCCGGGTAGCCCCTGGGTTCGTTTACTTCCGTGAACGGGAAGTTGGGTTACTACTTGGGATTAGAGGATGAAGATGCCGTCTGTTCCACCATCACCGACACCAGCATCATCACCATTCATGTCCTTAAATTCGCTCAGTGTGTCGATGTCATTATCTTCATCAGTATCACCATTCGCTTCAATATCCAACAGGTCCAAGTCACTTAGACCCTGAAGAGTAATCCTGCCACCCCCATAACCTTCGAGATTAATGATGGTATTACCGGCACGCACCATGATAACCGCTTTGAGGGCGGCGGCAGTCAGGTCAAAGGCGGACAGGTCAATCCTGTCGCCGCCTACACCGTCATTACCCGCATTAAAATCCGTAATGACATCACTGCCATGACCGGGCGCAAAGACGAAGGTATCACGACCGGCAGTACCGTCGCCACCGTCAGGATCATTTGTGTCACCGTCACCCGTGAGCTCATCATCACCGGCACCGCCTTCGATGGTATCGTTGCCGGCAAAGCCTCTGATTTTATCGCTACCAGCCATGCCTTTCAGCGTGTCGTTGCCGGCATCACCGTGAATGATATCGTCGCCGGCATCACCGTGAATGGTATCGTCGCCGCCTCCGCCCATGAGCGTGTCCTTCCCGGCACCGCCCTGGATAACGTTGGCAACAGCATCGCCGGTAATCGTATCGTCGAGGCTGGAACCGGTCACATTCTCAATGCTGGCCAGAATATCGCCTTCGGCGAAGCTTCTTACGGTACCACTAGCTGCCTGGACAGGGGTTGGCCTGTCGCTATTAGCGCCGTCATCGCTCCCACCAGCCCGCCAATAGCCAACAATGGCATCGGTGGCTGCAAGAAACGCATTATCATCGTCATTGCCCGCGATATCGTCGGGGCCGTCAGCATCGAACGTTGTACTACCGTTACCTGTCAACACAACGGTCACGCCCTGCTTCGATGCCGCATAGGACACGGTATCACTGCCGCCGTCACCGTGGATGATGTCGGCGCCTTCACTGGCGATGAACGTGTCGTCTTGCCTGGAACCCCATACTAATTCGATATTCTTGAGCGTATCACCCATGGCCTCACCGCCCGTACCGGTGTTGGTATTCAGGTTCACCGTCACACCCGCCGAGGCCGCGCGGTACACCGCCCAGTCTTCGTCACCCATGGCACCGCCGCCGTCCAGCATATCAGCACCCGGGCCACCGTTGAGGGTGTCACCGCCAGCGCCACCGCGCAAGGTGTCATTGCCTTTGCCGCCAGCGAGGGTGTTGCCGAAGCGGTCGCCGGTGAGGCGGTCATTGTGGTCGGAGCCGGTGACGTTGACGAAGGTGGCTACATCTATTTCATCCTTATCACCTTCCGGACCGGTGTATTCATAGGTCTCAATCTCGTCACCTTCGGCATCACCGCCAGAAAAGGTGAGTTTGTCCAGGTCCACCACCACGCCTGCGCCTGAGCGCTCGTAAGACAAGGTGTTTTTCTGAACGTTTTCTTTATTCGCGGCCGATGTTTCAGTATGACCACCATCCAGCTCATCAGCGCCGGGGCCGCCCTCTAGGGTATCGTCCCGCGGGCCGCCTGTCAGGACATCGTCACCAGCAAGACCCCAGAGTTTGCTGCCCTCATTACCTTCAAAATCGTCATTACCGTCACCACGCGCATCAGAGCGGGCAGTTAACCGGTCACGGCCGGGTGAGCCTTTGACATCCTCAAAACCGCTAATCGTGTCGCCTTCTTGCCGGCCGCCAGCACTACCATCCCCAAGGTTAATCCTGACACCATCGCCAAAAAGCTCATAGGAGAGGATATCACCGGGGCCACTACCACCTATCAGGACATCGTCACCCTCACCGCCTTCTATCTCATCGGGCTTTTCATCGCGGCCTACCAGACGGTCGTCCCCCATACTACCGACGATCTTCTCGATGTCGGAAACCGAGAAGCCCGTAAAAGTAGAGGAAGCGGGGACAGAGTCACCATCCCATCGTGCAAGAATTGGAGCTTGAAGATTAAAATACACACCTTCATTATCATCCTTTTCCAGGTAATCCTTCTTCAGGTGCGCAAAGGACACGGTATCATGCCCTTTACCCCCGTCAATCTTCTTTTCCTCAGCATTGGCATGTATCACGTCGTTACCTTCGCCACCGTCGTAGGTGTTAGCATCGTTATTGCCCCACAGATGGTCATTGCCCTTGCCGCCATGAAGTGTGTCTTTTCCCTTACCGCCAAACAGGTGATCATTACCGTCTTGACCTTGTAAGGTATCATCACCCCCGAGCGGACCGCCGTAGATGCGGTCGTCGCCGGCACCACCCCTGATGACGTTATTCCGGCCGTCACCGGCCAGCACATCAGCGTGAGCCGAGCCGGTCAGATTCTCGATGTCAGGCACCATCTCGGTCATGTCACCTACTTCGTTCGGTTCCAGATTGCCCCAAGTATCCCCCTCAGCATCACCGCCCCTGGCCTGACCGGAGTGCAGGCGTACGATGACCCCCGCAGCGGAGTCTTTATAGGACGCTATATCAGTACCACGACCGCCGGTCAGCTCATCGGCACCGGGGCCGCCTTCGAGTGTATCGTCTTCATCGCCGCCATTGAGCATGTCATCGCCGGGGCCGCCGTAGAGCATGTCAGGGCCTTCACCGCCATACAGACGGTCCATGCCGCCCTCACCCCATAGGGAGTTGCCGACGGTCAGACTGTCGGTGCCGGTAATCATGTCGTCCTGGTCAGAACCAATCACGTTCTCAATATCGCTGCCAAGCGTATCGCCCTCGGCATCGCCGCCCATGGCACTGCCGTCACGCAGGTTAATGGTCACGCCCATGGCCGAGCCCTGGTAGGAGATGGTGTCCCCGCCAACGCCGTCGCCGTTGTAAGCGTGTCCGCCACCCTGCAACGTATCAGCACCCGGACCACCGATAAGCAGGTCATTGCCAGGCCCACCGTGCAAGGTGTCATCGCCGCCCATGCCGTCCAAGGTATCGTCGCCATCCTTACCCATAATCTTCTCAGCACCGTTGGTGCCGATAAGCTTGTCGTCTTTGTCCGTGCCAGTAATATCAGCCCCAGCGCCCACCGGCAACACCACCACTTCCGTCACTCTCACCGTGTAAGCGCCGGTGTTCACGGCACCCGGGTTGGCCGCATAACCACTCACACTCAGGTAATAGGTCTGCGTGCCACTGCCCGCCTCGGGCGTGAACTCTATCTTCGAGGATAAATTGCCCTCCCTCGGCGCCACATCATCGTTCTCCATAATCAGGCCGCCCTTGCTGTCGAGCAGCTTGAGCACGGAGTCGTGCAGCCGGTCCGCAGCCGGTTCTTTCTCGCCCACGGTAATGGTGTACTTCTTACCTTCGCTCAGCTCGATGACAATCCAGTCCTCATCCTGAGGATTCTCAGGATCGATAGACCCCTTCACGACATTGCCGTCACCAAACGGCCCGTTCGGCGGCATGAAGCTAAGCTCAGTGCTCGTATCTGCGGGCGCATCCTTGGCCATCAACTTGCTTTCGTCTCGGTCTGGCATCTCTTTCTCTCCTGTGCTAATCAGTAGAAGTAAACGAACTTTTTGGCGCATTCATGCGGTAGATCGCATTATCGAACAGTATTTTTATAGGGTTTTTTGGGGATTTTGGAGGTCTTGACGGGTAAGGAATGGCGGTGGGTAGAATTCCTGTTGCCAGATATTTCCCAGCTATTACAATAGCGGAAACCTTTGGGAGACCCTGATTATGTCGAATATGGGCATACGAGATGCTAGGAGACCTGCGGCGGATGCGTTGTTGCAGGAGATTGCCGATTATGTGCTGAGTGGGGAGGCTGCCAGTGAGGAGGCGCGGGAGACGGCGTTTTACTGTCTGCTGGATACCTTGGCTTGCGGAATGCTGGCGCTGAAGTTTCCGGCTTGTACCCGGTTGTTGGGGCCGGTGGTACCGGGCGCTGATATGCCGGACGGAGCGCGGGTGCCGGGCACCGGCTACCGGCTGGAGCCAGTGCAGGCTGCGTTCAACATCGGCACCATGGTGCGCTGGCTGGACTTCAACGATACCTGGCTGGCTGCCGAGTGGGGCCATCCTTCGGACAACCTGGGCGCAGTGCTTGCGGTTGCCGACTATCTCAGCCGCCGGAACAGCGCTGCCGGTCAGGCGCCGTTACCTGTCGCGGAGGTCCTCGACGGCATGATCCGCGCCCATGAAATTCAGGGCGTGCTGGCCCTGAAAAACAGTTTCAACGGGGTTGGTCTGGACCATGTCCTGCTGGTGCGCATCGCCAGTGCCGCAGTGGCCACAGCCATGCTGGGCGGCACGCGCGCGCAGGTGATCAACGCCGTGTCCAATGCTTGGATCGACGGCGGCGCGCTGCGTACCTATCGCCATGCACCCAACACCGGTTCAAGGAAAAGCTGGGCCGCAGGGGATGCCACCAGTCGTGCGGTGCGCCATGCCTTGATCGCGCTGACCGGCGAGATGGGCTATCCGTCCGCGCTAAGCGCCGAGCACTGGGGCTTTCAGGACGTGCTGTTCAAGGGCAACGCGGTCACTGCAGAACGTCCCTTCGGTTGTTATGTCATGGAAAACATCCTGTTCAAAATCTCGTTTCCGGCTGAGTTTCACGCCCAGACTGCGGTGGAGGCAGCCCTAGCCTTGCACGCAGAGGTGAAGGCGCGACTCGATGAGGTCGATAAGATCATGGTGGAAACCCAGGACGCAGGCATGCGTATCATCGACAAAACCGGCCCCCTGGACAACCCGGCGGACCGCGACCATTGCATCCAGTACATGACTGCGATTCCCCTGATCTTCGGCCGTCTCAGCGCCGCAGATTACGAGGACTCCGTTGCCGCCGACCCGCGTATCGACGCGCTGAGGGAGCGGATGCAGGTGCGGGAAAACCCGCGCTTTACGGTCGATTACTATGACCCGGACAAGCGCGCCATCGGTAATTCTGTGCAAGTCTTTTTCCGGGATGGTTCCAACACCAGGAAAGTCAGCGTCGATTACCCCGTCGGCCACCGGCGCCGGCGCAGTGAAGGCATTCCGCTGTTGCTGGATAAATTCAATGATGCGATTGCCGGGCATTTCCCGATTGCCCAAAGAGATGCCATTCGCGCCGCTTGCGCTGACCGGCAGGCACTGGAACAGATGCCTGTCGATACCTTTATGGACTTGTGGGCAGAAGCCGGATAGGCCAGACATGACCGGCAAGCAGGACCGCGTAAAACGCACCCATCACTTCGGCAGCTTCATGCCCAAATACCTGGAGAAAAATTGGAGCGGGTGATGGGAATCGAACCCACGTTCTCAGCTTGGGAAGCTGATGTTCTACCATTGAACTACACCCGCATTGTTCAACAAGCATATCTTACAACGATTCTGTATAATAACGCCGATGAACTTACTGGTAAATGGTGAACAGACGTCCCTGACTGACGTGGCGACTGTAGCCGACCTGATCTCTGCGCTGGACCTTGAGTGTAATGTCGCGGTGGAGATAAACAGGGAAATCATCTCCCGTAGTGCTTTTGCGAACCATCGCCTTGCTGAGGGCGACGAAATTGAGATAGTCACTGCAATAGGCGGTGGCTGAGGTTCCCGAATTGAATAGCTCGACACTCTCTGTGGCTGCACAACCTCGCCAGGACACTTTCACCATCGCCGGCAAGGTTTATACCTCGCGCCTGCTGGTCGGTACGGGCAAGTACCGGGATCTGGAGGAAACCGGCAAGGCCATCGAGGCCAGCGGGGCGGAAATCATCACGGTGGCGATCCGTCGTACCAATATCGGCCAGGACCAGGACGAACCCAACCTGCTCGACTACGTCAGCCCTGAAAAATATACCATCCTGCCCAACACCGCCGGCTGTTTTGATGTCGATTCGGCGTTGCGCACCTGCCGTCTGGCGCGGGAATTGCTCGATGGTCACGACCTGGTGAAACTGGAGGTGCTGGGCGATAAAAAAACCTTGTTCCCGGATATCCCGGCAACCCTGGAGGCGGCGCAGGTACTGGTGCAAGAGGGTTTCAAGGTGATGGTTTATACCAACGACGATCCGATCATGGCGCTGCGCTTTGAGGAACTGGGCTGCATCGCAGTGATGCCGTTGGCCGCGCCCATCGGTTCCGGGCTGGGGATACGCAACCCTTACAACATCCGTACCATCGTTGAGAACGCGGGCGTACCCATCCTGGTGGATGCCGGGGTAGGCACCGCTTCTGATGCGGCCATTGCCATGGAACTCGGCTGCGACGGGGTATTGATGAACACCGCAATCGCAGAGGCAAAAGACCCGCTGCTGATGGCTGCGGCCATGAATAAAGCCGTGTGTGCCGGCCGGGAAGCCTATCTGGCCGGACGCATGCCCAGACGCGCCTATGCCAGTGCCTCATCGCCAATAGACGGGACTTTTTTCAGCTAAGCCCCCGGTTCGCCCCTCCTGCTTGTGCAGGAATGACGCAGGAGGGTGAGTGACGAACGGGGATAAAACTAATGTCTATCAGGAGTTACGTACTCAGACAAGGTCGGCTTACCAAGGCACAAGCGGGCGCGATTGACAGGCACTGGCATGAGTTCGGCATCGACTACCGGGATGAGGTTCTGGACCTGGACGAGATATTCGGCCGCTACGCGCCGCGCGTGCTGGATATCGGCACCGGCATGGGTGAGGCCACGCTCAGTCTGGCGCAGCAGAACCCTGACCATGACTACCTGGCCGTCGAAGTGCACCGCCCCGGCATCGGTCGCCTGTTGTACGGCATAGCCGAACGCCGGCTCAGCAATGTCCGCATTATCAACCACGACATTGTGGATGTGGTAAACCGGCAACTACCGGAAGAATCTCTCACCTCCGTCTATATTCACTTTCCGGACCCGTGGCCCAAGAAGCGCCACCACAAACGTCGCCTGGTACAACCCGCCTTCATCAACAGGCTGGTCGCGCTGATGAAAACCGAGGGGCAGTTATACCTCGCCACCGACGCGCAGGATCTGGCTGAATTCATGCTCGCTGTCTGTGACGCTGAACCGGGCCTGATCAACGAGGCCGGACGCGGCAACTTCTCCCCACGCCCCCTGTGGCGGCCGCCCACCAGGTTTGAAGAGCGGGCGCAACGCTTGAATAACCCGGTATGGGAACTTATTTATTGCAAAAATACGATTTTCCTTATGCTGCAAAGGCGAATCTGATATGATGATGCTTATTCGATACAATGACGTATATTGCCCACATGTTAGAACTAGCCCGAGCCGCCGTAGACATTGCCAAACAGGCGGCGGAAAAAATCATGGAGGTTTACCAGACCGATTTCGAGGTCCGGAAGAAAACCGACCATACTCCGCTCACCTGTGCAGATACATCTTCCCACGACGTGATCTGCAGCAGACTGGCCGAATTGACCCCGGCTATCCCGGTACTGTCGGAGGAATCCGCGCACATCCCCTACACTACGAGAAAATGCTGGGATGAATACTGGCTGGTGGATCCCTTGGACGGCACCCGCGAGTTTATCAAACGCAACGGCGAGTTCACTGTCAACATTGCCTTAATCCGGCATGGTTATCCGGTGCTGGGCGTCATTTACGCGCCGGCCAAGGACCTCTGCTATTACGCCACCAACCGCGCGGGCGCCTACAAACAGGGCCAGGGCGTTGCAGACGTCAGGCTCAGCGCAAAGGCCAGTGATGCCGACGAGCTGGTCATCGCCGGCAGCCGCTCCCACGGCAACAAACGCCAGCAGACCTTCTTCAGCAACATGGGCGGACGAGTGGAAACCATCGCCATCGGCAGTTCCCTCAAATTCTGCCTGGTGGCCGAGGGCGTCGCCGACATCTACGCCCGCTTCGGCCCCACCTGCGAGTGGGACAGCGCCGCCGGTCAGTGTATCGTCGAGGAAGCCGGCGGCAGGGTAACGGATACCGACTTTAACCGCCTGCGCTATAATGCCAAGGAATCCTTAATCAACCCGGATTTCCTAGTCTTTTCCGATCCTACGTTTGCATGGCAGCGTTGTTTGTGATTGGGTAAATAAGGTAACCTCTAACCCGATTATCTCCGATAACATGCGTAATCTGCTACGTAATCCTCTGCTGTCGGAAACAGCCAGTTTGCCGAGGCAATGATGGAAATATCCGGGGTCTTCCTCGAGTTTGATGATGGCTTGGGATAGAGCGTCCACTACCACATCGCCATAAGCGCCTATCGCCCTGTCGAGGCCGGCCAGTGCTGCAGTATTGCCCCAGCCCTTGATCATGAAAGCCAGATCGATAATGTCACGGCTCAACACGGATCGATCGGCCCAGCGGTCTGCGTTGGCAAGGAATTTTTCGGCAAAACATGACACCGGATCAAGCGCGGGAACCGGTAATCCTGCGGCTGGGTCCGGGTCAATCAGGATTCTCCCTTCGGTAATAATTTCAAACTTGACAGGCTCACCGTCAAGGTCTAGAAACGTCCGGATGCCATAGCGATCGGCGCGCACCTCCCGCAACAGAGCAATGGGTTCTGTGAGAATATCGCCCAGGGAATTTTGGGAAATGGTATTGCGCAGCCTGCGATAGCCGGAGCCGTCAGCGCAAAGAAAATCAACATCAGCCGACTCTCTGTATTCGCCTAATCCGAGCACTATTCTCGTACCGCCGCCGAAGTAACAGCAGGTATCCGTGAGCAACCTGGCGTTGAAAGAGTTCAGCGCCCGCCACACCCGTTGATGTTTTGAGCGTTTGCACTCAGGCGTGGATGACACCATTGCCATATTCCTGTTTTAAGCGCATAATCAACTCATGCTCAGCAGTGCTCATCTCATGCAGGTCAACATGGCGCCAGTTGCTTTCATAGAGTTGAAATGCCTCAGCGCGGGTCACGAAACGGCCGCTGCGGTTCCAGGCAAGCAACCGCAGATTCTCGAAATCGTCGATGCATAAAATCCGGGAGTCAATGAATGACTGGAAATCAGACATGAAAGCGCCCTGTTTGACCCCTGCCTTCAACTTTTCCGCAAGCCGGCGCGGTAAGCGTAGTTGATGAGTGACCAGATCACGCTGTTTCTCCCGTTCACGCTGTCGTCGTTTAGCCAGACGCAACTGTTTACGACGAATGACTACAGGATCACTATCTTCTGTTATCACTTGCCCCGATTTCAGTTTCGCATTATGCCGTGTATCCATGATGACATGTCATCATACCAGAATAAGTCGGGGTTTGAAAGAATTACCGAATTGAGGAATTCGCGCTGAGCGCACGGAAAAGTATGGCCAGGGACAGAATCGAACTGCCGACACAGGGATTTTCAGTCCCCTGCTCTACCTACTGAGCTACCTGGCCAGAGTGGAAAGGTGGCGCGCTGGTGGCGCGGTGGCGCAAAGGGGTGTATTAAATCCCACTCTGGGTTTTACGTCAAGAGGGCTATCCATACTCCAGCTGCTCCCGCTAACTCTGGTAAGTGGAGGCATCATCAGGTCGGGCTCATTTTTTTAAGGTCTCCCGGTCATCAGGGGATGCGCGGTCCTCCGGCTGTTCCCGGCAGGTGTTGATGTGGCTTGATTTCCCCTGAAGTCCCCCACCTCGAACCACTCGGTCACGGCGTGGGCTCAGGATGTATCATAGGCCACTAACAGCGTCGGAGCAGGCCCGTAGGCCAGCGCCCGATACAGCGTCTCCCAGTCCGGCAACAACCACGTGAAGAAGAAGCTTCTGAGCTTCTCCCAGAAGTAGCGCTTGCGGCCCTGTTGGGCCAGCGCCGCCTGGAACAGCCCGCAGCACTGCTGCTGCACCTGGTCTATCAGGAACGCCAGCATCATCAGGTAGGCGAACACGGTAGACAGGTGTTGATAACCATGGCCGAAGTTATGCTCGAAGTGGTAGCCTTGGTTCTTCAGGGTATTGAATGTCTCGTTCTCAATTTTCCAGCGCGCCCGCGCCCCGCGCATAATCCGCAGCAGGTTGTCTTGATGCAGGGGAATGTCTGTCACCCAGGTAAAGCGCTGTGTCTTGCCTGAGGGGCGTTGTTCTTCATAATCCAAGACATTCACCG
The DNA here is from genome assembly GCA_965215365.1 of Gammaproteobacteria bacterium. GTDB lineage: Bacteria > Pseudomonadota > Gammaproteobacteria > Eutrophobiales > Eutrophobiaceae > JAAXHV01. The sequence continues at coordinate 44,082 of CBDCDS010000001.1, forward strand.
TCAGGTCAAAGTGTGTCTCGTTCAAGGGGGCGCCATGGAGATAACGGAATCGGTGTACGACACCGTCTTTGTCCGTGAACTCAGCCGTGTTCACCCCCGGCGTGGTGGCGAGCCAGTTAAACAGAAAGGTATGGTCACCGGGCTTGACCCCCAGAATATAACGCATCTTCAACGACTGTAACAACCGGATATGCGGCCCGTTCGCCGCCAGCGCATCCTCCACCACTATCAGTTTCAGGTGCGGGTGCTCCCGGCGCACATCGGCCAGCAACCGCTTGGCCGCATTGCGCTCGCAATCGTTCTTCTGAGCCCCGTCCGCACGGGTGATCGGCTCGGGCGCCAACGGCAAGACCACCCGTTGCTCAGGATGTACCAGCACCGCCCCCAGCAGTTGATGGTAATAACTCACCCGACCGTCCCGGTGCTGTGTCTGACAACACTGCTCGCAATGCACCCGGTCTGAATAAAAATACCCCGTGCCATCCACCGACAACAGGTAATGCCCCGCCCACCAGTGAAACGAATCTAACCCCTTGCCCCGCTGCAACAGATGCAACACCCGCCGAAACGCACCCCGCAATGCCGCCGGGTCCACCGCATCGAGCCGCTCTCGTAACGCCGTGTCCGACGGCGCTTTGTCAATCCCATACAACGTCCGCAGGTTCGAGGCCACCACCGCATCTGCGCGGCCTTCGTCAAACTGCAGCAGCGAGGGGTACTTCAACCCGAACACCGCCAGCCCCGACATCAGGTAATCGACCAACGCAAACCCACGCCCCACCGTATCATCCTTGATAGCTTCAAAACAACGGCGGACTTCACTTAACAAACCCGGGGCACTCAGCGACTTACGTAAAGCAGGACGGGACATGGCTCACCTCACCTTTGACGTGAATAATGCCCGGTAGTATACTGAATCCACCCTAAAAGTTTGCGAAAACCTTTTTTCAGATCGCTCAAAAACCCTGTATTTGTAAGGATTTTATGACTGCTCAGGCATTAGCGGGAATTGCTGTCCATACTCACGCGCAAGTTCGACAAACATGCGCGAATCTCTAAAAATGCTCTTCGTGGCATTTTTGCTGTGTAAATTTACCCTTGCCTGCCTGTTCACATCCCTGTAGCCGGATACCGGCCAATCTTTGGCCGGGGAGCCTGCCCCGGCATGTCGTCAGCCGGGGACGAACTTACATGCTGGCGGAGTTGTACAGCGTCCTGATCAATGGGGGTTTAGAGGTTACCTGACGTGACGTCCCGGATTTCCGGATGGGTTTGGCCATGTCTATTATCGTTCATCATTCATCATCTATGATGGACAGCCGTATGTACTGGAACCGACCTTTGTTCATCATGGCATACAGGGAATTCTGCCCGTCATCCCGGAAGTTGTTGTTGTACGGGAGCATAAGGGCAGATATAAAACTCTCAGTCTCGGACACGTAAGCGCACCGCTTGAATGCGCCGGCACTCGTCCAGGTGGTTCCCGAAAGACCTCTGGCCCCGGCAACACCGTTGCTCAGGCAGTTTGTCTCGCCGTCATTGCACCGGGTGGTGTCGAAAAACTCGGCGCAGAAGGCAATCCGGTATTCCCTCGGAGTGCCAACGCTGCCGAGATTATCGCAACCTTCCAGGGCAAACCGGAAAATCACTCCAGCGGTACTATTTTCGTTTACAAAGTCCGTTGCCGGGAAGGTTTTGGTTAATACGATATGGGATGCATCGCATTGCTCTGCCATTGCCGGCGCGGCCAGCATTGCCAGCAGCATGAGGGGGGCTAATTTAGGGGGGGGATAAGGGTAAATAATTTCATTTTTCTCTCCCGACGATCGAATCGAGTAAAGCAGTAAGACACTGCAACTCCACTTGTACTAAAATGGCCAGCAAAAGTCAACTTTTCACTCTGCTCTGCCGGGGGCAATGCCTTGAAGCAAGAAGAATTAAAGTTTGTGTTGCGCGCGACCTTGATCCATGCGCCGCTGGCCGGTGTTGTGGAAATCCTTGAAAATGCCTTGATTGCGGTGGATAACCGAGGTCAGATTAGTGCGGTAACAAGCCCTGGCAGCCCCGACTATGCAGTGCTGGAACAGGCGGCGGCGCGGGGCGGCAAGCTGCAACGGTTGGCGCCGCAGCAATATCTGTTGCCGGGGCTGGTCGATACGCATGTGCACGCGCCGCAGTGGCCGCAACTCGGCAAGGCCCTGGACCGCCCCTTGGATGAATGGCTGCAGCAATACACGTTCCCACTGGAGGCAAGGTACGCGGATCTGGAATTTGCCGAGCGGATCTACCGCCACCTGGTGCACACCCTCATTGCCAACGGCACCACGACGGCACTGTACTACGCCACTATCCACCTCGAGTCATCGGCGCGTCTGGCCGAAATCTGTCTGCAACAGGGACAGCGGGCGCTGGTCGGCAAGGTCGCCATGGACAACCCCGAACAATGCCCGGAGTATTACCGCGATGCCAGCACCGGGCAAGCACTGGAAGATACCGAGCGCTTCTTAGAACAGGTGCCGGATATGCCGGGCAATGCCAACGGGCTGGTACGGCCTGTCATCACCCCTAGGTTCATTCCGGCCTGCACCGATGAACTGCTACGGGAACTGGGCGAACTGGCGCAGCGCCGCGGCTGCCACGTACAGACCCATTGCTCGGAGGGCGACTGGGAGCATGGGTATGTGCTGGAACGCCATGGCAAGACCGATACGTGCAGTCTGGACGACTTCGGCCTGTTGACTGCGCGCACGGTGCTCGCCCATTGCGACTTCATCAATGAAGCAGACATGGGGATAATCAAGGGCGCACAAACCGGGGTCGCACACTGCCCGCTGTCGAACCTGTATTTTGCCAATGCCGTCTTCCCGGCGCGTCAAGCTCTGGATCGCGGCTTGCAGGTCGGCCTGGGCACAGACATCGCCGGTGGCGCAAACCCCGGCATCCTGCACAACTGCCAGATGGCCGTCACCGCCTCCCGAGCGCTGGAGGACGGGGTCAACCCGGACCTGCCGGCAGCAACACGCAGCACGCCCGGCGCCCGCATCGACTTCCGCGAAGCGTTCTGGATGGCGACTGCAGGCGGCGGCGAGGCGCTGGGGTTAAAGGTGGGTAAATTCGTTGCCGGCTACGCCTTCGACGCCATCGTCATCGACACGCGCGCGCCCGACAGCAATCTCATGCTCTGGGACGACATGGATGAGGGCGATGACATTTTGCAGAAAATCATCTACAACGCTGATCGCAGTAACATCAAGCAGGTCTGGGTGCAGGGGAAGTTGATAAAAGGCTGACGGTTATACAAAGATGAAAGCAGCCCGGTCGAAGATGATTTTCTGGCTGAACGTCCGGACTTGCTCGCGCTTGGTGAGATATGCGGGTTAACACCTGCAGCTACATTATGCGGCAGGTACGTATTCCTTCGGTTTCTCCGAGCCGGCGCCGAAGAAATACTTTTCCATTTCTTCCTCCAGGAATTTGCGCGCCTTGGGTTCAAACGGGGTCAGGCGATATTCGTTGATGAGCATGGTCTGGTGAGACAGCCACAGCTGCCAGGCTTCCTGCGACACGTTTTCGTAAATGCGCTTACCCAGGTCGCCGGGGTATGGCGGGGCCGGCAGGCCGGCCGCTTCCTTGTTCAGTTTTATGCAGTTGACGGTGTTTGTCATGGTGTATTTTCTCCTGTTGAGTAAAAACTCTTTAACAACGCCTGCACCGGCGCCGGCAAACCTATCTGCGCGGCCTGCGCGGGAGAATACCACAGGCAGGCATCATTATCCCGTATGGTATCAGTCCGGTCCCGGAGCACAGCCCTGACCGGAGTAATATCTAGGTGGAAGTGGCTGAAGCTGTGGCGTAATGGCGGCAATGGCGTCAGGGTAGCGGACAAAAGCAATGCCCGGCGCGCTATCCAGTCGGCAAGTTCTGCCTGGGAGGGATATTCCGGCAGGCTCCAGAGCCCGCCCCAGACACCGGTCGGCGGGCGCTGTTCCAGTAGTATTTCGCCTTGCTCGTTTTCCAACACGGCGAAGACTGCCCTGCGCACCGGTCGTGCGCGCCTGGGTCTGGCGGTCGGTAGCTGTTGTTGTGCGTTATGCCGGCGCGCATAACAGCCGGTTGCCAATGGGCAATCGGCACAGCGCGGGCCGGCACGGGTGCAAACCGTGGCGCCCAGGTCCATGATAGCCTGGGTATAGGCTGCGACTTCCTGTTGCGGAGTCTCCCGCTCGGCCAGTTCCCACAGTTTTTTTTCCACCTCCCTGTGGCCGGGCCAGCCGTGGATGCCGTAGTAACGGGTCAACACCCGCTTTACATTGCCGTCGAGGATGGCGGCGCGGTGCCCATAGCCCAGGGCAAGTATGGCCCCGGCCGTGGAGCGGCCGATGCCCGGTAAGGCTGTCAGAGCGTCCGGCTCAGTCGGCAGGCTGCCGCCGTAATCCTGCATGATGACACCTGCGGCCCGGTGCATATTTCTCGCCCTGGCGTAATAGCCCAGCCCGGTCCAGAGGTGCAGTACCCGATCCAGCGGCGCCTCAGCCAGGGTACGGGGGTCGGGGAAACATTCAACGAAGCGCAGGAAGTAAGGTATGACGGTCTTTACCTGGGTCTGTTGCAACATGATCTCGGACACCCAGACGCGGTAGGGGTTGGCAGCCTGCTGCCAGGGCAGGTCATGCCGGCCCTGGCGTTCGAACCAGGGCAGTAACGCAGTGGTGAGCTCAGGCATTGAGGGGGTTAGGAATCATTCCACGGGCTCGCCCCTGGCCAGTGCCTCCATCCTGAGAACAGTCTTCTCCGCCTCCCTGACCAGTTTGCGTTTCAGGAAAAACGGGCCTATTGCGGGCGGGACCCAGAAGCCGGGTTGCAGGTGGAAACTGTAGTTGACTTCACTTCGACCCGGCCCCAGCGGAATGACGTGCCATTCCGTCCTGCCATAGTCGAAATCGCTTTCATCAGGCAGCATGATTGCCACCACCCTGCCGTCGTCGAACTGTTGCACATCTTCCACCATCGTCACCTCGAAACAAAAAAACGCGACACAGGTCTCCACTACCAGACGGCGCCGGGTCTGGTCTTCGGGCGCGCCGGCGATGACGGTCGATTCGATCATCACTGCACTCATTCGCCGGTAATGCTCATGGTCAGTCAGGATTGCCAGCATGTCTTCCTGCCCTGCATCAAGCTGCATGGTGAGATTCAACCAGTAATCCTTGCCCTTATGCTTCACCTCGGCAGACGTTATCTCGCCGGCGTGCAGTAATGCGCCTGAGGCAATCAGGGGCAGGATAACAACAATCCGCACCATCGCCAGCCTCACTTGAAAATCTCCTTTAAGCCTTCTTTAAGCAACTCTTGCAGCGGGTCCGGTTGGGACTCTTCACCCGTCGGTGCCCCATCCCCGGCGTTTTGCGGCGCCTCGTTGCCCGGTAGCTTCAGGTCGAGCGCGTCAAGAACCGTATCGACCAGCAGCCCGGCCAGGATCTTTTCCCACGCCAGCCTGACCCTCGGATCATCCAGCGCGCCGATGACTTCAACCGGCAGCGACAGTCCTTCCAGCGCCGCCAGTTCCTCGCCGCCACTGTATCTGGCCGTATCAACCACGGTCGCCAGACCCTGGTAATCAATGGTGCCGGTATGCAGATCCGCCAGCACCCCGCTACCGCGCAGGCGGAACGCCGGGGCTGTCAGCATCAGGTCATCCATGCGCACCATACCGGCTTGCGCTACCGGGTTGCCGGTTAATTTGGTAAAGTCAGTTGCCTCGGTTTCCTGCAGTGCTACGATCCGGCCCGTTTTGAACTGGTTCCAGTGGCGCAGGGCCCGACCCAGGTTGAAACCGGCAATGGCGCCGTTGCTCAGGCTGATGCTCATGCGGCCGTCCAGGCTGCGTTTCATGGCGGCGACACTGTTGCCGCGGGCATTCACTCTGGCGCGGAAGTTCCCCTCGCCGCGCAGGCGCGCGCCACCCGTCAGATCCAGCAGTAACGGCGCTACCTGTATGCCCGTGAGCTCCGTGTTCAATGCCAATGTCGGCGGATTGGCGCGGGCATCCAGAACGGCGGCGGTAGAGAGCACACCCTCATACAAAGAGGCGGTCGCCTCATCCACCTGCAACACGCCGTCTTTGGTATTCAGGCGCACGCCGAAGTCTTGCAGGCGCAGCCCTGAAATATCCAGGCTGGTTATTTGCAGCCGGCCCTTAAGGTCGGTGGCGAGCAGCAAGCCCACAGGCAGCATTTCTTCATTGGCAGCCGCGCCGGTCCGGGCTGAAGACGGGCTCTGCGCCGACTTGGTCGGCAGGTAACGATCCAGGTCGATCCGGTCCACATTCAGGTCGAAGTTGGTCAGGGGTCCAGAAGTGGTTTCGGTCAGGTTCAATTCGCCGCGCAGGCGCGTCTCGTCCAGTTGCAATAGCAGGTCTTGCAGATTCATCCCGGCCTCGGACAGGTCAAAGCTGCCGGATAGGGCGACATCGCCAAAGACCGTACTATCCGCAGTTTTGGGAAGCTCGTGGCGCAGTTGTTGCGCTAATCGGCGCAGGTTGAACGGTGCCACCTGCAGTTGGCCGGCGATGGCAAGGTCTCCCCTGAGGTTGGTAAACTCGACATCACCGCCTGCTTTCAGTCCCAGCCCTTGTACGGTCAAGCCGTTGAAGGTCAGCCTCTGCTTATCCAGGTTAAGTCGGGTATCGGCGTCCAGCATCATGGTTGCCGGCGACCCGGGGATGTCCGGACCGGCGAATACCGCCTTGAGGGACATGGGCTGCAGGATGATGTCCGACCTGTTGCCTTGTATGCGTGTGTTCAGCTCTGCCGCCTGCAACACTTCGGCCAGACTCGCCTGATCCAGTGCCGTCAGCAAGCCGGCGATATGCTCGCCGCTGATGTTGAGATCACCTTGCACCGTGCCGCTGCCGCCGTCCATGTCCACCGCGTCCAGCGTTCCGGCAACTGTTATCCCCAGCGCCGCCAGCGCCAGGGTCGGCACCGACACGTTGCCGCGTTTCAAGTCGGCGTCGAAAACCGTATCAAGACGAAATGATTTTGCCGGCACGCCGGCCAGTTTCCTGCCGTACTCACTCAGCGCGGCATCTTCCCCGCCCTGTAACCGACCCAGCACCTGCAGCAAGGTGGGCAAGTCGGGGCCGCTGGCTTGTAAGTCGCCCTGGTAGGCGGGCGTTTCGGAATGAATGTTGCAGGCTTGTACCGAGCCGTTGAGCTCGGCTCCCAGCAGCCTGGCCGTCAGTCCCGACAGGTCGAGGTCACCCCGTTCCAAGTCTGCGTCGAGCGTGGCGTTAATGTGGAAGCCACGGTCGGCCAGCTGTGCCAGTTGACTCGCCAGCGGCTCTATCTCGGCCAGCTTGAACCACTTGGCCAAGTCCTGGCCCTGCGCCTTTAGCGTCGCGACAATGGCGGGCGTGGGCGCATTGATGCGCTGCGCGTACAGGTTGCCGCTGACCGCAGTATCCAGCACTTCCAGGGTAAACTCGGACAGTGTGGCGGTATGCTCATCTAGGTTCACTTCAACCCCGGCAGATAATTTTGCGGAGGTCGCACCACCGGGGATATTGCTGCTGTTAATCGTGGCAGTTACAGCCAGCGGCGTTACCGCAAACCGCTGCCCGTCCGTGGCATAAGTAATAACGCCGGCCATGGCTAGGACTGCGTCCAGCGCCGGTTTATCACTGCTGGCGTGAAAGTCCAGATTGAAATCAACGGGTGCGCCGTATTGCAGCTCTGCAGTTGCCATGTCGATAGCGGAGAACTCATAGCGGGTAGCGGCCTGGCGGTCATGCAGGGTAATCCTGGCATCCTCTATGGCAACGCCGCCCAAGGCCACTGCAGCCAGGGGCAAAGCCGGCTGGTCAGTGTCTGCAGCCGTTGCACCGAACACCTCCCAGTTGGCTGCGCCCTGTTGATTACGCACCAGGTTGATAACTGCGCCCTTGATGACGACCGTATCCACCTCGTATTCTTCCCGTAACAGCGGCAGGGATTTGACTCGCAGCTTGAGGTAATCAAACTCGGCCAAGGCGCCGCCGCCGAATTCTTCATTGTCGGCAATGCTCACATCAACAGCTTCCACCCCCAGCCAGGGGTAGTAGGTCAGGGTAACAGGCCCCTGCAAGGAGAGCGCCCGCCCGGTTTCCTTTTGGAATCTGGCCTCCAGCCAGTCCTTGTGCTCGTTGGGGTCGATGCGCATAACCAGGATCACCAGGGCCGCCAGCGCGATAACGCCGAGCCCGGTCAGCCAGACCAGGAGCTGAATGAGTTTCTTCAACCGATACTCTCCAAATAACGGCGCGCCTCGGCCACCGCTGCGCGCACCCTAACCGGGGCGGTGCCGCCGGCGTGGTCGCGCGCGGTGACGCTGCCTTGCAACCTCAGGTAATCATACACGTCTGCTTCAATCCCGTCGTGGAACTGTCGCAACTCCGGCAGTTCCAGTTGTTCCAGTTCCTTGTCCTGTCGCAGGGCATACTGCACGGTCTTGCCGACAATGGCGTGGGCGTCCCGGAACGCCACCCCTTTCAGCGTCAGGTAATCGGCCAGATCGGTGGCGGTCAGGTAACCCTGCTGCGCGGCCTCCTGCATGGCTTCACGCTTGGTTTGTATCGACGGCAGCAACTTCAGGTAGGCTTGCAGACACAGTTTCAGCGTATCCACTGCGTCGAACAGGCATTCCTTGTCCTCCTGGTTATCCCGGTTATAAGCCAGCGGCTGCCCCTTCATAATGGTCAATATGGTTATCAGGTCGCCATATACCCGGCCGGTTTTGCCGCGCACCAGTTCTGCCACATCCGGGTTTTTCTTCTGCGGCATGATGGAGGAACCGGTGCAAAACGCGTCGGCGATGTCGATAAAACCAAAGGCCGGCGACAGCCACAGCACCAGCTCCTCAGAAAACCGCGACAGGTGCAACATGACCAGCGCCGCGGCGGCGCAGAACTCGACCACAAAGTCGCGGTCGCTGACCGCGTCCAGCGAGTTTGCGGCAATGGCGGGGAAGTCCAGCAGCTGCGCGCTCAGGGTCCGGTCGATGGGCACGCGCGTGCCGGCGAGCGCCGCCGCACCCAGCGGCAATACGTTGATTCGTTCCAGGCAATCCTTAAGGCGCTGCTCGTCGCGCTTGAGCATTTCATACCAGGCCAGCAGATGGTGGCCGAAGGTGATCGGCTGCGCGCCCTGCAAGTGGGTATAACCCGGCATGATGGCGTCGGCCTCCTGTTCCGCCAGCGTTACCAGCGCCTGCATGTTCTGCGCCAGCAGGGCGCGCAGCACGGCTACCTCTGCGCGCAGGTACAAGCGCAGGTCGGTAGCAACCTGATCGTTGCGCGAACGGCCGGTATGCACCTTCTTGCCCACCTCGCCGACCTGCTGCACCAGCGCCGCTTCAATGTTCATGTGCACATCTTCTAGTTCCTGCTTCCAGCTGAACTCGCCAGCCTCGATCTGTGCCAGGATGGCATTCAGGCCGGCACAAATCTCCTCACACTCGGCGTCCGTCAACACACCCACGCGCGCCAACATCTGCACATGGGCAACAGACCCCTGGATGTCATAAGGCGCCAGCCGCCGGTCAAAAGATACGGATTCGGTGAACGCCTCCACGAATTGATCCGTCGCTTCGGTAAAGCGACCACTCCAGGGCTTTGCTGTGTCGTTAGCGGTTGGCATCGATTGGTTAGCCAACGGCCTACCCCGGCGTCAACAAATTTGCGCTCATCATTCTTTCTTCTTTGGCTTGTCTGCTACGCGCCTGCGCCAGTTCATAGCTTGCCTGCATCCGCATCCAATGCTCGGCCGTGCCCCAACCAATATCTTCCAGTGCCAGCGCAATGTTAGCGGACATGCAGGCCTCACCGCTCAGCAGGCGGGACAGCGTCGCACGCGCGCAACCCAGGCGCTCCGCTGTTTCGGGCAGGTCCCAGCCTGCCTCGTCCATACTCTCGCGCAGCAATTCACCCAAGTGGGGTGGGTTCAACATCTGACCGACACCTTCGCCGTTACTCTTGTTCATTTGTGATATTCTTTGTGCAGTCAGTGATAGTCGATAAGGTCTACATCTATAACCTCGTTACCCTCAAAGCGAAACACCACGCGCCAGTTGCCGGATACACGCACACTCCACTCGCCTGCCCGAATCGAGCGATTATAGCGCGCCGCGTTACCTGCCGCAAACGAACGCGCTGCCCACACATTTATTTTGACCAGGTATCGGTGGTAGCGTTGTAGATAAAACAGGGCTTAAATTCGCCTGCTTCGACGACACAAACCTCTGTCAAGCGCCGGACCCCTCGGTCTTCCAGGTAATCCATATGCAATACCAGGTCCAGGTTGTGCAGGTATTCGCTCTCAATCACCTGGAACGGCAGTGTGGAGCGACCCAGGGTCAGGCTGACCAGGCGCCCGAGCGCGGCACCGGCGTTATTGGCGTGCAAGGTGGTGCAGACGCCGCGATGGCCTGTGTTCAAGGCCTGGTAGAACACCTCGGCGGCAGCGGGTTCCCGGATCTCGCCGACGATGATGCGGTCCGGGCGCTGGCGCAGAGCAGTCGCCAACAGTTTTGCCAGGGTCAGGGCCGGAGTATTCCCGGAATCATGTTGTTGCGCCTCCATGCGGATAACGTTGGGCGCGTTGAGCATGAGCTCGCTCACGTCCTCACATACCACGATGCGTTCACGCGGCGGAATAGCGCAGGACAGGGCATTGAGCAGAGTGGTCTTGCCGCTGTTAGTGGCACCGGAAATCAGGATGTTGCTGCCCTGCGTCATCGCCTGCAGCAAGGTTTCCTGCATGGCGGCACTGATGGTGCCCGTCTCCACCAGGCGCGTTAAATCCAAGTTGTGGCGTCGGTGCAAACGGATCGACAAGGTGCAGCCGCCGGGCGTGGCCGCAGGCAGGGTCGCGCACAGCCGGCTGCCGTCCGGCAGGCGGGCATTGATGATCGGAGTCCTGACCGGGTCGAAATACTGCGACAAGGCGTTGGCGATCTGCTCGATCAAGGTGGCGACTGAGGCGTCATCGCGAAACGCCAGCGCGGTTTTGTACATGCCGCGCTGCAAGTCATCCGCCCAGATCTCATCGTAGCGGTTGACCATGATGTTAGTCACCTGATCGTCATCCAGCAGGGATTGGATAGGAGTAAGGTAAAACCTGACCAATTCCCAGTCGGCGCCGGTCAGTGCGGTAAGCATGATGATCCGTTATTCATTTCCGTAATGTTCCAGTAGATGGCCTTACTTCTGCCATTGTAACCGAATTATTTTTTGCTACAATCCCCGTTCTTGAGGAAACAACCGGAGGGCGCCGGCGGGCGTGGAACGTCGGCAGCCAAGACTATGGATGAACTGCTGACCCGAATCGCAAGCTGGAGCGACCCCTGGTACTGGGTGAACATCGCCGCGCTGGTCTATGCCAACGCCGTTATCGGCTTTCTGCCCCTGTCTTCAACGCGGGAGCTAACGCCAGCCGAGCACCTGCTCATGCATGCGCGCCGGGTTCTGCTGCTGCTGTTCCTGCTGTTGTTTCCGGGTTTTCCCGTGTGCCTGTGGTTGCTGGCTGCCAATGCCAGCGGCTCGATTACGGTGGCAAATAATATTGTTGACATCGTCATCGCCAGTCAGGCCGGGAGCGTGTGGGGACTGTTATTGGCGGGCCTGCTGGCGGGGTTGCTGACCCGCATTGTATTTCTGCGCTACCTGTACCCGCGCTTCTCGTCCTGGTACATCTTCAGACGGGTGTCGCAGCGCGGCGATCATGTCTCCGATATACGCAGCGAGGCCAACCGCTTCCGGGAAAAACAGTTCCGGCCTGAGCAACATTACCGGCAGGGAAAAATGTTCATGGGCTTGCGGCAGGACAATACCCCTTTGTACCTTTCCGTACAGGACTGGAAGACCTGGAACCAGCGCCTGGTAGGCGCCACCCAAACCGGCAAGGGCATCCTGTTCGGGGTGCAACTGGACCAGGCCGTGCGCCAGGGGTTCTGTACGGTATTCTTTGACCTCAAGCCGGACCGACACGCGCTTGCGCTCATGCGCAAGGCCTGCGCCGAGAGCGGCCGGCGGCTGGTGACTGTGGACTTCAACGGCGAGTTGCCCGGGAAGTGGTCGCCATTCAGAACCGGCACCGAGCGAGAGATCAAGACCCGGTTGCTGCAGGCCTACAACCTGACCGAACGGGGTGACACCGCGGACTTCTACCGCCTCGAGGAGCGGGAGTTCTTAGAATCCATCTTCGACAAGTGGAACAAGGAGTTGATCGACCTGCCCCGGCTGCTGCGGGCTGCGGCCAAGCCGCCACCCACCGTCACCAACCTGACGCGCGAGCTGCTGGCACTGTCGGCACTGAAACCGGGGCGCAGCAAGGGCCTGGATGTCGAGCGGGTGTTGCGCGAGAACGCAGTGCTGTATGTGCGCTCGTCCACCACCGACCCGGTGATAAAACGCGCCACTCAGGTGTTTCTGCTGTGTCTGTTGCAAGCGGCGACGCGCCTGTACCGGGAGCGCGCCCGGGACAGCCACCTGTTCATCGGCATAGACGAGGTGAAATTCCTTGCCAGCGATATTCTCGGCGATCTGCTGGCGACTATCACCGGGTTTGACTGCCACCTCGCCATCGCCTATCAAAGCCTGGGCGACCTGAAATCCGTGAACCGGCGTCTGGTCAATGTGGAAGCACTGGAGTTCAGCGTGGAGAATAACTGCAAGATGTCGCTTTACTACCAGCCCACCGACTTCGAAACCGCCGAATACGCGGCCAAACAAAGCGGCACCAAACAGGCCAGCCGCTATCGCATGAACGTGGATCTCAACAAGGCCGGTGGCGAGGTCTATGCCGACCGCAACCTGATTACCCAGGAAGATGTGTACTACATCCATCCCAACACCTTGATGATGTTGCCGGCGCGGGTGGCCATGGCCAAAATGCCGGGGCAACTGGCAGAGATAATCCATACCTGCTGGGTGGAGGTGGACCCTGCTTATCTGGAATGACGAACGGGCGGCGGGCCATAGGCGGCTACTTCTCCGTCTTTCCGTTCACGCCCGGCGCCTCCTGCCACTTGCGCGGCGCATTGTTTGCCACTTCACGGGCCAGTGCCGGCGTCCCGGTCGGGCACTTGTTCAGAAAGCGCAAACGCGCGGCAAAGGTGGCCGGCCAGGTGAACTTTTTAATTCCGAAATAATGGGACAGGGCCGGGTTACAGGCAGAAGGCCGCGCCGGCGAGGACAGGCACAACAAGGCTTCGCAGGACAGGCGCGCGACCCCCGTCAACAACTCGGCGCCGGAAACAACGGCTGGCCCCGGGCCCAGCGCCAGCAACAGTAACAGCAGACAATATTTCCGTTTCATATCCGGTTCTCCGTATTTTTGGTAAGGATCAAGGAACCCCCAATTTTCAGAGGCGCCCATCAACCAAGCGTATAACAGCGCTTTTCCCATAAAAAAAGGCGACCGAAAGATCGCCTTTTCCGCCGGTCAGCTCCAACCTGCTACAAGCGCAAGAGGCATCTCGCGTTGCTGTTGGACGCTGCGAAGTTGGCGCACCGGTTCCAAGAATGCCAGACAGACGGTTATCTCCTCAAAACTGTCAAAATTATTGACCGCATCAGCGTAGTCAACAACAACAGTGGAGCAGTAACCTTCCTTTGCATCCTCGATACGGATCTCGGCAACACGGAAAGGTGCACCGAAGCCCTTGACCTCAAAGGTCATTTCCCGATACCTGTCGTTAATCAGGTGACCGGGCTCGACTTCGCCGTCCCTGACAATCGTGTACCAGCCATCTTCATTTCTCTCTACCCGGTGGGCAGAGTCAATACCAGCAATGAGTTGATAATCTACGCTCATGATCGCTACCTCAAGAAAGAGTTTCAGGGGTAGGCAATCCGCAACTATCCGGAGGACCCGGATAAATCCGGGTCGCCCGTTTACTCAAGGACAACTGTATCCTGCTTCGAACCACAGTGCAAGATTTTTTTACAGCAGATTTTTTACGGCCATTCCCGCCGACACCAGGGTAAGATCATACTTTTTAGGAACCTCTAAAAATGCCCTCCATGGCATTGTTAGAGACGGAAATGAAAAAGTGTGATTTTTCATTTTCAATCACTTACGTTCTTAAAAATGGCAGCACAGGGTCAGGTACAGATTGCGTTGGACGGGAAGACCTTGCGGCGTTCACATGACGGGGTGCGTGATACGGCCCTGCACAGTATCACGGCCTGGGGGCATGAATGCGGGCTGGTGTTAGCGCAGGAGAAGTCATCGGGGAAGAAGAACGAACAGGCATCGGTGTTGGCGATGCTGGATATGTTGCAGGTCAAGGGGGCGCATATCACCGCTGAGCTGAGCGGGTGGCACAGGGGATACGCCGGCATTGGGGCGTGGAGCACAAGGCACATTGGGAAGAAGAACAGTATGCGGGGAAAACTTAAGCAGGCCGGGTGGAGTGATACCCGGCGCGCAGAGATTTTATTCGGACAGCCTGCATAATATGTATAAAAGTGTGCGGTTGCCCTGACAATAATGAGACAAAAAGCAAGTGGTGACCGAAAAAGCGCTTGCCAAGCCTCGCCAGACAGATGATAATGCACTGACATTGTGCGAAGGGCGTCCCCGGATGCCGCGCCGTTATTCCAACCAAATAGCAGGGAAGCAGCCATGGCTGAATTCGACACCATCACCAAGCGCCTCGTCCATACCTGGCCCCGGGATTTTGCCTGCTTTGCCCTCGGGCGCGACGACCTCGAGGTACTGGATATGCTGGACACAGAACAACCCACCGTTGAGGCGCGGCGTATGGATAGTCTTATCCGGGTACGCGTTGAGGGCCAGGAGGCACTGGTACATTACGAATTTCAGACCACCGACAGCGACCCGCCCATGCCGCGGCGTATGGCCGGCTACTTAGGGCGCGCCGTTGAGCGTTATGGTTTGCCAGTGTACGGCAATGTCCTTTATCTGCGGCCCGAGGCGGGCCGCTCTGATCCGGGCTGTTATGAGCAGGGGCGCTCTGGCTACCGCGTGCTGTTACAATACCGGGTGATGCGCTTGAGTGAGCTGAAAGGTCAGGCCGTGCTTGAGGCAGGGACACCGGGCTGGCTGCCGTTGGCGCCGTTGATGCGGCCTCCGTCCGGGCTGGCGCCTGAGGTTTGGTTACGCCGTTGCGTACAGCAGGCGCAGTCGATGCCGTTGACTGAAACGCGCAAGATTGATTATCTGGCGCAGCTTGCGATTTTAAGCGGGTTGGTGTATACACCGGAGAGTATTATGGCTGTGATTTCGGAGGAGACCATGTACGAATCATCGATAGTGCAATATTTCACAGAAAAAGGCATCAGACAGGGCATGGAGCGAGGTATTGAGCAAGGCATGGAGCAAGGCGGACGGCAGCGCGCCGCGGAAGATTTGCTTGAGGTGCTGGAGCTTCGTTTCGGACTGGCCGCATCGGATCCGTTGGCGGCGCATCTGCGGGCCATTGGCGATGTGCAACGTCTTACCCGGTTGCACCGGGCGGCGATACAGGCGCCCGACCTTGATACCTTTCGACAACGGGTCGGCGAGTAGAGGCGTTTTTAATCAGATAGTGACGCTGCGGGATGCCTGCAACCTGACCGGCGCAACTGACCGTGGCCGCCATCAACCGGAAACTGGTAAAGTACCTTAGAACACCACAATACCTACCGCCCCATATCCACGTACATGTCGCGCTGGCGTTTTTTCAGTTGCTCCAGCGTATGGTTGTGCACTTCCAGCGTGCCCTGCCCGCCGACACATCAGAACCTCTAACCCGCATATCTCACCAAGTCGCTTGTTGCCTTGTGAAACATAATGGTTCTCAATAAGTTATGATAATACTGCTGCTCTTTCCACATAACACACTGCGCTTGATGCGCCCTAGGGAAGGGGCGCATCACAAAATCCGGTGCGATCTCCGCACCACTTGGTGAGATATGCGGGCTAGTAACTACTCGCCCCTTGGTCGTCATTCCCGCGAATGCGGGAATCCAGTGGAAAAAGTCCCGAAGGGACACTTTATAAGGTGTCGCGAGCGACTGTTTGATTGACTGGATTCTTGCATTCGCAGGACAAATCGGCAGGATAGCCGAATTGCAAACTACCTCCCTGTAGTTTGCCCCGTTGGGCCAGCTGCGCTGTCCAAATTCGTTCCGGACGAATTTGTGCACAGCGACAGCTGCCCGCAGGGTTGCGTCCAGGGCCTGCCCCGGTATGGAGTTGAGCCGGGGGAAGGACGCAATGAGTGACGGTGAGGAGGGCAGGAATGACAAACGGGGGCGAGTAGTTACGCGGGCTAACCTTCATTACTTCCTGATATACTGACCAGCCATGAGCGCAGCACAGCTGAAACAATCCCCACGGCTGCCGGATCCGGAGCGATTCGATACCCTGGAGCACTGGATCATCGTAGTCCGGGCCGAGGACGCAGAAAAACCGTGGCCGTCTTTCCCCTACCGGGATGTGCTGCGCCGGCGCTACCAACGCCTGCGTAACAACCGCGCCGATGAACCATTGTTGACCGACCTGCCTAACGACAAAGCCAGCCATGTCGCACTCGCCACCGTCAAACCCGGCCTGTCCGCGTTTGCGCTGCTCACCCTGGCGCGCAAACTGGTGGCGGGACACCGTGCGTACCCGGCATCGGAACTCGGCATTGCAGTGGTCGGCTTTGCTGCGAAAGAAGCCGCGCGCACTGCGGAGGCCCTGCTCGCAGCAACTCTGGCGGCAGATGCACCAATGCCTGATTTTCAGAGTAAGCAAAAGGACCGCGCCAGGCTAAAAAAAATCCACTTGTACGGCGTGGCGAACAAGTACGGGTTCGACCGCACCATTGCCGAAAACGAGGGCAACGCCCTGGCGCGCTACCTGACCGCGTTGCCACCCAATGAACTGACCCCGGCGCGCTATCGCAAACGTATCGCCGCCCTGGCCGGGGACTACGGTTGGAAAAGCCAGTTCTTCAGCATCTCTCAACTGGAAAAAAGAAAAGCCGGCGCGTTCCTGGCCGTAGCCCAGGGCAGCCCGCAACGGGACGGCGGTATCCTGCGCCTGCGCTACCTGCCGGCGGCACCGGCAGGCGCAAAGACTCTGGCGCTGGTGGGCAAGGGAATTTGTTTCGATACCGGCGGCGTCAACTTAAAACCGCACAATTACATGATGGGCATGCACGAAGACATGCAAGGCAGCGCGGTGGCGCTGGGCGCGCTCACCGCCCTGACCCGGCTCCAAGCGCCGTTCCCCGTTGACTGCTGGCTGGCGATTTGCACTAACCACATCGGGCCGGAGGCCTGCAACCCCGGCGACATCGTCACCGCGCTGGACGGTACCAGCATAGAGATCGTGCATACCGACGCCGAAGGCAGGATGGTGCTGGCCGACACTCTGACGCTCGCCGCCCGCAATAAACCGGCACTGATTATCGACTACGCAACCCTGACGGGCGCCTGCATCCACGCCCTCGGCAAGACCTACAGCGGCGTATTCAGCAATCGCGCCGGGCTGCTACCAACACTGATCAAAGCCGGCGTGGACAGCGGCGAGCGGGTGTGGCCGTTCCCCATGGATGAGGACTACGACAAAGCGCTGGAGAGCAAGTTCGCCGACCTCAGACAATGCAGCAGCGACCCCGGCGTGGACCACATCCTTGCCGCGCGCTTCCTGCAGCGCTTCGTCAAGCACGATTGCCCATGGATACACATAGACCTCTCCGCCGGCAACAACCAGGGCGGGCTGGCCCACATCCCCACCGACACCACCGGCTTCGGGGTGCGTTTTACGCTGAACCTGTTGCTGGAGCAGAAGGTAATGCGATAACCCGCCGCGCAACTACCAGACCCCGACATTCTGCGCCGATGCCCACGGCTCCTGCGGCGGCTGCGCCTCCCCCTTCTGCAACAACTCAATAGAGATATTATCCGGCGTGCGCAGGAACGCCATATAACCATCCCGCGGCGGCCGGTTAATGGTAATGCCACTGTCGGCAATCTTGCGGCAGGTGGCGTAAATATCGTCCACCTCAAAAGCAACATGGCCGAAGTTACGCCCGCCGGTATATTCCTCCGGGTCCCAGTTATAAGTCAACTCCAACACCGGCGCCGGCATTTCCATCCCCTGTGCCTGCTCTACATCCCCGGATGCCGCCAGGAACACCAGCGTAAACCGCCCCTGCTCGCTCTCCGTGCGCTTCACCTCCTGCATGCCCATCACGCCACAGAAAAAATCCAGCGTCTCATCTAGGTTCGAGACCCGCAGCATGGTATGTAAGTATCGCATCGGTTGTCTCCTTCAGTTCTTAAACCCAACCTTGACCGGCCCGACATAAGGCACCTTCATGCTCCGACCATCCGCCACAGAAACTTCACGCATGGACTCGGTCGCAACATTAAGCTGATGCGCAATATGTTCCGGAATACACAACATCAACGCCCCGGTATCAGCCAGCGCCTTGACCTTCACCGGCGCCAATTCCCGCTCCCGCGCGTTGCTTAATTCAATGTCTGTGAAGATGTGTCCCATAGTTTCTATGCTGCCCTGCATAATTTATCGTTGAACAGTCCATTTGTTGACAACTCGCCGAGCACATTATCTATCAAGGCCACTGCGTCATCAACATCGGCGTCTGTAGTATCAAAACCAAGGCTGAAGCGGATGGACGCGTCGGCGGTTTCAGGAGAAAGACCGATGGCTTTGAGAACATGGGAAGGCTCTGGAATACCTGACGTGCAAGCCGATCCGGTCGAAGCCGCAAGATGTGGCTGCAGCGCTTGTAAAATATCCTGTGCAGTAAAACCTGCGAAGCACATATTGGCATTACCCGGATGGCGGGCTGCGGCGCCAGCGCCATTTACCCCGATTGACCATGGCAGGCTTGCCATTTTTCTTACAAAGCGATCTCGTCTCTGACGCAGCCGCGCGCGCTTTCCTACAGCTTCATTACTATTCAGAAACTCGGCAGCCGCCCCCATTCCGACACACAAAGCAGTTGGAATAGTACCGGCACGCAGGCCATTTTGCTGCCCGCCACCATGGATAAGAGGTTCTAGGTGAGCTTGTAACTCGCGGCGGATATACAACGCTCCGATACCTTTCGGCCCGTACATCTTGTGGGCGGAAAGGCTCAACAAGTCCACCTGCTCCGCAATTCCCCGTAAATCCATGGCAATCGGAGCCTGGGCAGCATCGCAATGAAATACAGCGCCGGCTTTTCTTACAAGGTCGGAAATTTTTCCAATGTCCTGAATGGTGCCGATTTCATTATTCACCGCCATAATGGAAACGGCAAGCACGTCATTGTCCAACGCGCCCTCAAGCGACTCCAACAGCACACAGCCATGTTTATCAACGGGCAAACCATCTGCAGAAAAACCAGGCCTACTTGAAATAACACGTCCGGCCGCGAGCACACACTTGTGTTCAATATCACTGAGGATAAACCGTCTTCTACCACTTTCAGAACGGATATTGCGTTTCAGCCCAAGCAAGGCCATATTATTGGCCTCCGTAGCGCCTGAAGTGAATATAATTTCGTCCGAATCAGCGCCTATCAAATCAGCGATCTGTGCCGCCGCCTGCTCCACGGCAAGGGCACTTTTCCAACCCAGAGTATGGTCTGCCGAGTGAGGATTGCCAAACGACTCTCTGAAATAAGGCAACATCTCATCCAAAACCCGCTCATCGACCGGGGCAGTGGCTTGGTGGTCCAAGTAGATAGTTTCTGATATTTTCATTTAATTCAATAAGATAAGATACAAAACCCAAAAATACAAAAAACCTTACCTGAAAACACAAAAAACCTTGCTGTGCGGATAGATTGAATATAACACATCTCTTGCGTTAAAATTGAACTGGAGGATCTCTCCAGGAAGGAATAATGTTAACCATCAATACAGGATGCGTGAAGATGCCACATAGACCATTCAATGAAGATAACTATCGACCTCAGTTCTCGGGACACGAGACCTTCCCCCTGCGCTATGGATGGTTGAAAAAAGCCTTCGATTGCGTAGCTGAAACAGAGGGCAACCCTGATAATAAATCCCTGTGTTGGGGCGAGGATGCCATCGCACGTTTCGGTGTAGGTAAAAACATGGTGGCTTCAATACGCCATTGGGCGACAAGCTGTGGTATCATCGAAGAGTGCGAAAGGGATGCTTCGGTAAAAACGACAAAATTTGGTCAAAATATTTTTGGAAACAATGGGATAAAAGGGAGCGATCCGTATATGGAACACCCCGCTACACTCTGGTTGATGCACTGGCAGCTAGCTTCAAAATCCAAGAAAACCACTTGGTTCTGGGCTTTCAGCCATTACCCGGCAATAACGTTCACCCGTAACCTGCTCGTGCAAAAGATCGAGCGCCTCGTTCAAGATCGCGGCTGGCCCCGTGTCTCAAATACAACGGTTAAGAACGATGTCGCCTGTTTTATTCGAACTTATGCAGCACGGCCGGCATCGGCGAAAACGGGGTATGACGACGCGCTGGAATCACCACTGACGGAATTAGGTATCATTAAAACGCTCGATGAAAAGGATGGGTTCCGCTTTGTCCGAGGCCCCAAGACCTCTTTAGGGGATGGTGTTTTTATTTATGCGCTACTCGATTTTTGGTCGCACTACCCCAACGCAAACACGCTATCCTTTGAAGCCATTACTTACGATCCGGGCAGTCCGGGACGCGTATTCGCATTGGAAGAGAATGACATGGTTGATCGTTTGACGATGCTGGAAGAAAAAACGGATGGGGGGTTGCGTTGGTCTGAGGCTGCCGGTTTGAAACAGGTGGTACGTAGCATTGATATTGGCGCGGAAACAAAATTCCCCTACATATTTTCTGATTACGATCGAGCTTCCGTAGCAGGGACGACCCGATAATGTTAAAAGAACGCGTTCATATTGCCCGCCGCTTCTTAAGGTCGATTCGTATCGACATGGATTTGTCTGAAGACGCTGCACTAGACGGCTTTCTTTGCCCACAATCATACAGTGATGTGCTAGTGACGATGGCGCGGCATGTATCCGAAACCGGTCAAGGCGCGTTCACCTGGACCGGCCCATACGGAAGCGGAAAATCCAGTCTGGTTGTCGCGCTAAGCGCATTGTTGAACGGCAGTGTGGCTTTGCGTACTCGGGGCGAGCAAGTGTTTGGGCAGGAATTGACGAATACTATCGGGGCAGCATTGCCGTCAGGGAGCAAAGGGTGGCGTGTGTTGCCGGTCGTGGGGGTTCGGGATGATCCCGTCGGAGTTATTGGAGAGGCTGCGCGACGAGAAAGGGTTGTAACACGCCGGCCGCGCGGCGGCTGGACTGAAAGCAACCTGATAAAAGCCCTTACGGATGCAGCACGTTACAAACCCGACGAGTACGGCGGAGTGGTGCTGTTTATTGACGAGATGGGTAAGTTCCTCGAGGCCGCTGTCAAAAACGGTTCCGACATCTACGTCTTCCAGCAACTTGCCGAAGCTGCATCGCGCAGCTGCGGGCGCTTGCTGGTAGTCGGCATCCTGCACCAGTCATTTGCAGGTAACTACTCACCCCCTGGCCGTCACTCATTGCGTCCCTCCCCCGGCTCAACTCCATACCGAGGCAGGCTCTGGACGCAACCCTGCGGGCAGCTGTTGCTGTCCAAATTCGTCTGGAACGAATTTGGACAGCGTAGCTGGCCTCATCGGGGCAAACTACATGGATGTAGTTTGCAATTCGGCTATCCTGCCGATTGGTCCTGCGAATGCAGGAATCCATTCGCTCAAACCGTCGCTCGCGCCGCCCCCGGCATGTTGTCAGCCGGGGACACCTTATAAAGTGTCCCTTCGGGACTTTTTTCCACTGGATTCCCGCCCCGGGCAGCAATCGAGGCTATCGACACAGTACCCTCTTTCATGCCTTCATGCTGACCATTCCAGCCCGCCGGCATCAGGAACGCTTCATGATCCAAACCCCCTGTACGGCGATCCCTCGCAGTAGAGGTAAGAGGGATCATGAAACTGTTTGGCCAGGTTGCTCAGGAACCCCTCACTCGGTGCGGGCGCGGGGGTTGTCCCGTCGTCATCGGTGCCGTATCTCCCATCATCGCCGGGCGTGGGGATGGTTCGATCCAGGGCCCGCCGGACGCTGGGGTGCTGGCTCTGCGCGGCGCAGGTGCAGACGCCCCAGGCCATGCCGCCTTGGGGATGGGGCATATAGAGTTTTTGATTGCCTCGCACCCTGCTGCACTCTTCGCCGGGTCCGTCCCAGATGACGACCTCAGCCATCCGCATATTCGGATTGATGGTGTAGCCCGTTCCGGGCAGCAAGACAACACGGATCACGCTCTCTCCGGTGATGAGGTTGTCGTCCGGGAAACAGGGCGATCCGGTATTGCCGCTGAGGGAATTCAGGTCAACCCATGACGTCGAGTTGCTCGCAAAGGTCGCCGTGGTGCGCGACCGGTAGACGCCTCTGTTGACGTAGGCCGGCACGCCAAGGTCCCGAAACCGGTCATGGCCGGATACGGTATGCGCCATCACGTTGACCGTCACGCCGCTTGCGTCCTGGCTGGCTTTTATCTGGACCGGCATTCCGCCCTCACTTCTCCCGCATGATAGTCCAACAATGCTTTCAGCGGTCCTGCCAGCGTTCCTGGCAAGATCGGTTATCTGCAGACTAATCTCCGGCAGTGCCTGCGCCCCCGCCGGGGTCGCCAGTACTGCCAGCAGCAGGACGGCTGTTAATTTAGCAAGGGGGGGGGGGGGGGGGGGAATACGTGCTCATTGTGGTTTCCTCCGAATCAGAAAGGTCAGAATAAATCGGCAGTGTAGCATGACTGTATTTCATAGAGCAATCTGAACTGATCAAGCCTTTATTTATTTCAAGGTAACTACTCGCCCCCCTTACCCTGATCTCTTGTTCTGATCTGGTTTTTCTTAACCGTTTTATTTTTGAGCGGTTTTTCCACCATGGTGGCGGCGTCTCCCTTGAGTGCTATCTCGATGGCGGCGAGGGGATTGTAGCCCTTCAGGGTCATAGACTGCAAGTAGCTGGAGATGCGGCAGTAGGTGTCGGCGTAGGCGGTGGTTCGGAAGCAGCCGGAGACTTTTTGTTTGACTTTAGCCATACGGATATCGCGTTCGGCGCGGTTGTTGGTGAACGGCACGTTGGGGTCGCGGGCGAAGCGGAGGACTTCGGTTTCGTACTTGACGAGGGCATCATGGAGGTTTTGTGCCTCACATTGGGCAATCCGTCCGCGTTGGCCGGTGAGCCGTTTCGGGGGTGTGGGGAGTTCCCGTTTGGCTTGTGTCAGGATAGTCCGGTAGCGGGTGCGCAGGGACTGGTAGTCGGTCTCGCTGAGTGCCTTGTTTTTATGTGTGCGCACCTGTCGGCAGGTCTTGAGCAGGAGGCGGCTCATACGTTGGGCCCAGGCATGGCCGTGGGCGTCCTCGATAAAGGCCAAGTTACGCAACAGGTGACTGCCGCACAGGGCATGCTCGCAGTTGTCATAGGCGAAGTAGCTGGCCCAGCGGTCGTGCACGAGAACACCGCCGTAGCGGGGGACGATGCCGATGTCCTTGAGGGCGTCCCCGCCCCGCTTGCGGTGGCAGTGTTTCAGTACCAGGTTCCCGGCACTGGTGCTGTGCAGCCAGTGTTGTGTGCGGTCGATGCGCAAGGAGGTCTCATCGGCGTGCAGCACGGGCTCTGTGAGCAGGCGGGCGATAGCCGCCCGCTCCCACCCGGCCAGGGCCTCATGCACCCGCGTGAGC
Organism: Gammaproteobacteria bacterium; assembly: GCA_965215365.1. Classification (GTDB taxonomy): domain Bacteria; phylum Pseudomonadota; class Gammaproteobacteria; order Eutrophobiales; family Eutrophobiaceae; genus JAAXHV01. The sequence goes on from CBDCDS010000001.1 coordinate 67,835, forward strand.
CAGGCCAGTAAGGTCGCCTCGGCGACGGCGCGCCCGGTCAGTGCATGAAGTGTCTGCGCCGTACGTTTGAGCGAGAGCATTTGGGCCGTTAACAGGTGCGTGGCGAAAGCCACGATGCCAGGGCCGTATTGTAAAGGCCCCGGCATGTCATCGGGAAACGCCCCGTGGGTCTCAGTGCCACAGCGCGGACAGGTTTTTATCTCGGCGTCAATGGTCAACTCGGTCGTCTCGAAGACTATATCGACCTTGACTCGTCGCACATGGCCGGTGGGGGCGGTGCCTTTGAGATCATGCCCGCAGGCCCGGCAGCCGGTCACGGGCACCGTGCGGGTCTGAGCCACCACGCGCCGGGACGCGCTGGGCACCGTCCCGGTCTGCGGCCCCTTGCCCTGCTTGCCGGGCCGTGTGCGCGCACTGTCATCGGGGTCGGTGCGGGAACTGGGCAGGCTGGAGTTGTGCGCCCCCTTCGGTGTGGTCTTCTCTAAGAACACCGCCAGCAGCAACTCGAATAGCAGCAACATCGACTCGAACAGCGCACGCCCTTCGGGACTCAGCGCGCCGTCGGCGCACAACGCCTTAAAACGCATTCGGATGGCCTCGAACTCCGCACGCAATGAGGCCTTGTTCACCGTGGCCATGTGCACTGTGCCTCCACCGCCATCATCGCCGCCAGCACCGCCAGCCGCTCGGCCGGGGGCAAGTCACGATAACGCCGCCCCCAGTTCTCAGCCTTGCGCTTGACCTGCTGGCGGTGCGTGAAGTTGCGCCCCGCATAGCGCACCCAGTGCACCCGGTCCGGCACAAAATTGAACCAGACCCGCTCGGTCACCACCCCGCCCTGATTCATCACCTGCAAGGACACACTGCGCCAGCCCGCCAGCACCTCATCATACAAGGCCGAAGGATACCCCGACACCATCACCGCACAGGGCAGCCCCTGCAGTAACGCCAGCAGCGCCTCATGGTCTGAGTCCTCGTAGTCATACCGGTAACGGTGCCGTGACTTGCGCGTGCTGTGCAGGTAGGGCGGGTCGCTGTACACCAACTCCGTGCCGTCAAACGGAAAAGTCGCCAACCAGCGGTGACAACACCCCTGCACCAACTCCACCGGATACCCACACGTAAACCCCGCCAACGCCCGCACATCAAGATCAATCCCAATGTTGCGCAACGCCGCCGGCTTGCGCTGCATAATCGCCCCGCCGCCTAAGTGTGTCTCAATGTACACACTGTGCGGCGGCATCATCGCAATGAGCGGCTGGCACAGACCCGTCGTGGCTTTCGACCCTCGGTACGCATTCCCCATGACGACCAACATAACGCCATGACGCTATGTTGTCAAGGACGCCTTGACAAAAAATTCAGTAGAATTAGAGGGAGGGGGCGAGTAGTTACATTTGCAGAATATACCCACCGGCTTTCCCATGAAACACGCGATGAATGGGCCAAGATACAAGGGCGTTTCATCGACCTGGTGGTGAGTGCAACAGGTGAGGAGCAGATAGAACTGCTCTCCCGGGCAATAGAAAGTAGCCACCGCATTGAAGGCATGAGCGTGCTTTGCAAGGAAGTCGCTGAGGTGGCCCGGAGCGGCAATGTGTCCGACGCCCAACGTCTGGCTTGCAAACTCGCAGAATGCTGGCCCTTGCATCCGGTCGTTACCTGTCTGCTCGGCCCCGTATCTCGCCGTCGGTTTGGACAGAATCAACGCAGCCTGTTTGGTTTTCTGAACTCGGCGGAGCTTTACGGATTTCAGGATTTTTTGAAGCAGGCCTCCCTTCAGGAGTTATATACGCTGGACATGCTCTGGGATTACCTGCGCGCCAATCTTGAACCGTCCATCCTGGCCTCACCGGACGGGCATCGCTGGGCCTTGGCTGCCGAGGCACTGGAACGCTGTGAGACTCAGGGAGGAGAGGAAATTCATATCAAGCTGTTAAAAACCATCGCGGTGATGGACTTGTTCAAAGAGCGCTCCGGACTTGTAGCGAGATTTGAAATATTGAAAACCTGTTTCCCGGATACATCTGTTGCAACGCTCAATAATGCCTTGTCGAATCTGGAAAAATGGTCATTCACAATCTTCAAAAAATTCCAGGGCGCCCACGCTATATTTGCCGGTAGTGATTTTGACATAGACAAAGCCACCAAGTCGGCGCTTGAAGAAGTAGGCGAGGTAGATTTCGGAAAACTTCAATCGCTCGCAGGCATTCAGCCAATCGTTGCCAAACGGCACTACCATTCAACAGGAGCGCTACGTTGGTTTGATGTCAACATAGTGCCGCTCGACGCTCTCACTGAAGCCGCAACCTGTTTCAAGCCAAAAAATGGCGCAGTCGGCCAATTTTTACTTGCCTTACCAACCAAAGATGAAAGTGAAGACGATGCCAGGAAACAATGCCGTAAGGCGGCAAGTGACCCTTGCCCCTGGGATAATCTAATAGGTATGTCAAAGATTTCCTGGGCTATTGTTCCTTTAGCTCGCGAGTTGCTCGCCTTAGAGTTGGTCGGCGAAGAACATCCCGAACTAGCTGGCGACCCAGTAGCACGGCGGGAGGTCTCTGCGCGTCTGGCAGCGCTACAATCCCTGCTCGAAACGGAGTTATACAAATGTTTTGATAATGCCGAGTGGTTCAGCGCTAAACACGATGCCCGACTCTTGCGACAAGACGAACTGAATAACATCGCCTCCGAACTTGCAGATACGCGCTTCGACCAATCTCCACACGTGCACAATGAATTGCTGAATCGACAAAAACCATCGGGAAGCGCTGTGGCTGCACAAAATATTTTGTTGCGACGTATGACCTCGCATGAAGGAGAGGCGCGGTTGGGCATAGTAAAGTTCCCGGCTGAAGCCGGTCTGTTCGTGTCGATTCTCGAAAAATCAGGGCTTTATCGCCGGCAGTATGGAGAATGGCGCTTCACCATGCCTGATAACAATTCGGACTCCTGTAATTTGGCACCAATATGGGAAGCTGCAATCAATAAAATAAAAGAATCAGTCATTGCTGTTTCCGACTTGTATGATCTGTGGCGTCAACCACCTTTCGGGGTTAAAGATGGCCTGCTGCCCGTTCTCTCCGTTGCCTTCATACTGACTCAACGCGACAAACTCGCTGTCTATCGGGATGGGTTGTTCAAAGCCCGTTTTGATGATGTGGACGTTGATTATCTGTCAAAGGATGCGAGTACTATTCAGCTAAGGTGGATGGACTTATCCGACATCGCCCGGGGATTGTTGTCAGAGATGGCGACAATCGTTCGCGACCTGGACACAGCCAACCCGCTTACTCATCTGGAACCCATCGACGTTGCCCGTGGCCTGGTAGCCATCTACGACCAGTTGCCACAATGGACCAAACGCACGATGCGCCTGTCCGCCAATGCAGTCCGTATCCGGGATATGTTCAAGCGCGCTCGGGACCCAAACAAGTTTTTGTTCGATGATATACCCGAAACGTTGAGGGGAGAGCTGAAACAAACTGATACGGAGGCATTGAACAGGGTAGTCAGTAATGTCCGCGATGGCCTGAGCGAACTGGTCGCTGCTTATCCCTCCATGCTCCAGCGCCTGCGTGACATCATGCTGGCGGAGTTGCAAGTACCCAATACCTCTGCGCAGTCAATGTCTGAGTTACGCGAACGCTCCCAGAACATCCGCCAGGTAGTCGGGGACTTCAAGTTGGAGGCATTTATCGGTCGGCTTACACAATTCGATGAGACCGATACGAGTATCGAAGACATAGCCAGCCTCGCAGCAAGCAACCCCCCGCGACAATGGATCGATCCCGATCTTGATCGAACAACCGTGGAGTTAGCAGAACTGGCACAAAAATTTCTGCGTGCCGAAACATTCGCCCGAGTAAAAGGACGACCTGACAAGCGCCATGCCATGGCCGTGGTGGTTGGGATAGATGGCCGCCCGGCTCCCGTCCACGATGAATTCACCGTCACCGATCTGGAACGGGGGCAAGTGGATAATTTGATCAACCAAGTAGATAAGGTACTGGAGCGTAGCGGGGAGAAACGCCGAAACATCATCCTAGCCGCTTTAGCTGAGCTGAGCGCTCGGCACCTTAAAAAAGCCGCCGCCGACACCGCAGAGACAGAAAAAAAGGAACAAACAGCCTGATGAATATGGCAAGGGGCGAAAAGCATGTGCTCGGATTATCCGGTGGTCGAGACAGCGCGGCACTCGCCGTTTTTATGCGACAGCATCACCCGGAACTGGATATTGAATATTTCTTCACCGACACCGGCAAAGAACTGCCGGAAGTCTATGAGTATCTCGGTCGATTGGAAGGTTTCTTAGGGCAGCCCATCCTGAGACTGAACCCGGACCGGGATTTTGATTTCTGGCTCAAACAATACAACGACTTCCTACCCTCGCCCCAAAGCCGTTGGTGCACCAGGCAACTGAAACTGCGACCATTCGAACAGTGGCTACGCCCCAAACTGGAAGATGGGGAAACCATCTACAGCTACGTCGCCATCCGTTCAGACGAGGAATACCGCGAAGGCTATGCTTCAAAAAATGACCGGCTTATCGTGCGGTTACCCTTCAAGGAAGTCGGAATCGACAAAGCCGGTGTATTAGAAATACTGGACAGCGCCGGCCTGGGCCTGCCAACATACTATGAATGGCGAACCCGTAGCGGCTGCACCTTCTGTTTCTTCCAACAGAAAATCGAATGGGTCAGATTAAAAGAGCATCATCCTGACGCATTTGAGGAAGCCAAAGCTTATGAAAAAAACTCTGTAGAACACGGCTCCCCCTTTACCTGGTGCCAGGGCGAATCGTTGGATGAACTGGAAAAACCGGAACGGGTCGAGCAGATCCGGCTGGAACACAAACAACGCTTATCGCGTATGCGTTCAAAGATACAGCCTAATCCGTTACGACCAGATGGTGAGCCTCTGGATATTGATGATTTGTATGGGCAGGCTAAGGTTTGTTTGGCTTGTCATAAGTAAGCTAATGGTAGAATCTACACAATCCATATTATACTTATTCGACATTGACTTAATTGTGCGCCGTTATCAGCTTATCGTCAGATAATTATTACCCGATTTGATACTATCGGCTCCTAATACGTATATCTATTCCCGAGATGCCTTCGTTAAAGCTTTTTCAGGAATGATGAGCTAATAGTGAAAAATTACATCATTATGAAAAGACACACTGACAAAGACTTTAATCGTATAAACATAGATAAAATACCTAACGACCCAGGTATATACGCTTTTTGGTTTAATCATCGGTGTATTTATGTTGGCAAAGCCAAAGAGCAATCACTAAAAAAAAGATTAACCCAGCATTACAATGACTGTCATAATGAAGAACTAAAGTTATGGATCCACGTATATGGTAAGCAGTTAAAATTTTGTACTCTGGAATTGAAAAACGAATTACAACAACAAAAAATAAATACGTAACTACTCGCCCCCTCCCTCTAATTCTACTGAATTTTTTGTCAAGGCGTCCTTGACTTCCGTTTGACGGCACGGAGTTGGTGTACAGCGACCCGCCCTACCTGCACAGCACGCGCAAGTCACGGCACCGTTACCGGTATGACTACGAGGACTCAGACCATGAGGCGCTGCTGGCGTTACTGCAGGGGCTGCCCTGTGCGGTGATGGTGTCGGGGTATCCTTCGGCCTTGTATGATGAGGTGCTGGCGGGCTGGCGCAGTGTGTCCTTGCAGGTGATGAATCAGGGCGGGGTGGTGACCGAGCGGGTCTGGTTCAATTTTGTGCCGGACCGGGTGCACTGGGTGCGCTATGCGGGGCGCAACTTCACGCACCGCCAGCAGGTCAAGCGCAAGGCTGAGAACTGGGGGCGGCGTTATCGTGACTTGCCCCCGGCCGAGCGGCTGGCGGTGCTGGCGGCGATGATGGCGGTGGAGGCACAGTGCACATGGCCACGGTGAACAAGGCCTCATTGCGTGCGGAGTTCGAGGCCATCCGAATGCGTTTTAAGGCGTTGTGCGCCGACGGCGCGCTGAGTCCCGAAGGGCGTGCGCTGTTCGAGTCGATGTTGCTGCTATTCGAGTTGCTGCTGGCGGTGTTCTTAGAGAAGACCACACCGAAGGGGGCGCACAACTCCAGCCTGCCCAGTTCCCGCACCGACCCCGATGACAGTGCGCGCACACGGCCCGGCAAGCAGGGCAAGGGGCCGCAGACCGGGACGGTGCCCAGCGCGTCCCGGCGCGTGGTGGCTCAGACCCGCACGGTGCCCGTGACCGGCTGCCGGGCCTGCGGGCATGATCTCAAAGGCACCGCCCCCACCGGCCATGTGCGACGAGTCAAGGTCGATATAGTCTTCGAGACGACCGAGTTGACCATTGACGCCGAGATAAAAACCTGTCCGCGCTGTGGCACTGAGACCCACGGGGCGTTTCCCGATGACATGCCGGGGCCTTTACAATACGGCCCTGGCATCGTGGCTTTCGCCACGCACCTGTTAACGGCCCAAATGCTCTCGCTCAAACGTACGGCGCAGACACTTCATGCACTGACCGGGCGCGCCGTCGCCGAGGCGACCTTACTGGCCTGGCTCACGCGGGTGCATGAGGCCCTGGCCGGGTGGGAGCGGGCGGCTATCGCCCGCCTGCTCACAGAGCCCGTGCTGCACGCCGATGAGACCTCCTTGCGCATCGACCGCACACAACACTGGCTGCACAGCACCAGTGCCGGGAACCTGGTACTGAAACACTGCCACCGCAAGCGGGGCGGGGACGCCCTCAAGGACATCGGCATCGTCCCCCGCTACGGCGGTGTTCTCGTGCACGACCGCTGGGCCAGCTACTTCGCCTATGACAACTGCGAGCATGCCCTGTGCGGCAGTCACCTGTTGCGTAACTTGGCCTTTATCGAGGACGCCCACGGCCATGCCTGGGCCCAACGTATGAGCCGCCTCCTGCTCAAGACCTGCCGACAGGTGCGCACACATAAAAACAAGGCACTCAGCGAGACCGACTACCAGTCCCTGCGCACCCGCTACCGGACTATCCTGACACAAGCCAAACGGGAACTCCCCACACCCCCGAAACGGCTCACCGGCCAACGCGGACGGATTGCCCAATGTGAGGCACAAAACCTCCATGATGCCCTCGTCAAGTACGAAACCGAAGTCCTCCGCTTCGCCCGCGACCCCAACGTGCCGTTCACCAACAACCGCGCCGAACGCGATATCCGTATGGCTAAAGTCAAACAAAAAGTCTCCGGCTGCTTCCGAACCACCGCCTACGCCGACACCTACTGCCGCATCTCCAGCTACAGTATTTTCCAATACTGGAATGAGCCTGAAGTAGAGAGAGTCTGCCCCGATCTCAAGCCCGTTTGTATTCCTGTTCATGGATGGTGGTAAAGAGGGCCCGGCGCGCCTGTTGTAGGGCGTCCGCGGCCGCGTTGTCGCTGACTCGGTAAGCGACCTTATCCAGTATCTCAAAGCTTAAGTCCGGTTTCAAACAGGTCTGGGCATCATCCAAGGATTTAAGTTTTTCATAGGGGGTCATGAGGTTCTTGTAGGGGTAACGCTTGCGTTGTTTCCCTTTGTTGTCGGTGATGGTTTGTGGAAACAGGCAGGGTCGGTGGTAGTTGACATAGGGGTTGAGGTGCTGGCGGTGGAAGTCGTTCAACGGGCCGGCCCAGCGGCGCGGGATGTGGGCGTGGCCTAAGAGCTTGCGCACCACGTGTCCGTTTTTGCATTCCACCAGGGCGTTGTCGTTGCTGTGCCGGGGGCGGGACTTGGTCAGTTCGATACGCAGCTTCTCTAACAGTTGGGCCACCTGTTTATTGATGTACTCCGAGCCGTTGTCGGCATGGAAGCCCAGGAGGACAAAGGGGAACGCATCAAGCAGGTATTCAAGTGCCGGGATGAGGTAGACCTCGGTGATGCGCTCGACGCTGACGACCACTTCAAACTGGGTCACCTCATCGACCGCATTGATGTGATAGACCCCTTTTTCACCGTCTAAATCGCCCTGATGCACGGTATCGATGCGGATATAACCGCAGCGCCCGTCCGGCTGCGGTTTGCGCCGTACACCGATCTCACGCACCACCGGGCGGGTCTTGTCTATCGTGTGGCGCTGACGTTGGTAGGTCTTCGAGCGCCGTAAGTTGTACAGGTGCGAGACCGAGATCCCGGCCAAGCGTTCATACTCGACCTGGCCGAACACCTGATAGGCTCACTCACAGAGCTTCTTTAGGGTCAACCCATTCGGGGTATTGTGGCGCTCGTCCATGGCCGCTAGCAGGCGGATATCGGCCTTCGTGTAGCGTCGGACAAAGCCCCGCGCCGTACACTGGCGCACCGCTAACGTACCGGTCTCCCGGTAGCGCCCAATCAGCCGCTTGACCTGTGCCCGGGAATACCCGCTCACCTTCATCAGGTACGCCGTGAGCGCCCCTTTGTCCGCCTTGCTGCAGCCCAGGTAATCAAACGTCACCAGGGTGCGCCGTATCCAGTCATAC
>CBDCDS010000002.1:0-17427 GCA_965215365.1 Gammaproteobacteria bacterium
GAGCGAAGGCAAGAAGTACACCATTACCGTGGGCGGTCAGACGGGTGGGCTGAACGACTCCGTGCTCAAGCTGCTCGACAGCAAGGGCGGTCTGATTATGGAGAACGATGATGTGATGCCGAGGAAGGGCGATTTATCCTCGAAGATAGAGTTCACGCCCGAGGCGGGCAGTGGCACGCAGACCTATTACCTGAGTGTGAGTGGTTATGCGGCCAACCCGGGCGTCGTGAACACCGGCGCTTACACAGTGAAAGTGATGGAAGTGGTGGTGTTGCCGGTGGGCGCTGGGGCTGATATTACTGGCACGGACAAAGACGACAAGCTTATCGGCACCAACGGTGCTGAGAAGATTATGGGTAAGGATGGCGACGATACCTTGGACGGCATGGGCGGCGATGACACCTTGCACGGTGGGCCTGGCAACGACCTGCTTATCGGTGGTCCGGGTGCGGATAAGTTGCAGGGGCAGGCCGGGACCGACACCATCTCCTACCAGGGCTCGGCCATGGGCGTGACCATTAACCTGCGTGACGGCAGTGCCATGGGCGGCGATGCCGAGGGCGATACGCTTGGCAGCGATATTGAGAACGTGATTGGTTCTGACCAGGACGACATGATTACCGGCACCGACAAAGTGTCCCCGGAAGTAGACAATCGACTGTGGGGCCTGGGCGGCATGGACCGTCTGTATGGCGGTGAAGGCAATGACATGCTCTACGGCGGCCCCGGCGATGACATACTCAATGGCGGCGATGAAGACGATACACTCGAAGGCGGCCCCGGTGCCGATGAGCTGACCGGCGGTCGTGGTGATGATAGAGCGTCCTATGCCAGTTCCGCCGCCGGTGTCACTGTACGCCTGCACTCCGGTCAGGCCAGGGGCGGTGATGCTGAGGGGGATACCTGGGGCAATCTGGAACCGAACGAAGTAGGTGACATGACCGAGATGGTGCCTGACATCGAGAATCTGACCGGCTCGGCTCACGCTGATGTGCTGGCCGGTGACGGCCGGAATAACGTCATCAGGGGTGGTGCCGGCGACGACCGCATCTACGGCGGTCCGGGTGGTGGTGACGACATGCTGTACGGCGATGCTGGCAACGACCGGATCTACGGTGGCCGGGGTGATGACGAACTCTACGGTGGCCCCGGCAATGACCATCTCTGGGGCAACAGTGGTACAGATATCCTGGAAGGCGGCCCTGGCAACGATACGTATTACTTACATGCGAGCGCGGCGGGTGAAGTAGTAGATACCGTCACTGAGTCAGCCATGGCCGGTACCGACACTGTCACCTTTGCGGGTTCGCGTTTCGGGGTTACCAGCAGTTATACCCTCGGCCCTAATGTCGAGAATGTTATCGGCAGCTCGGAGAATGACACCCTCGTCGGTAATGCCTTATCGAATATCATTGAGGGCGGTGACGGTGCTGATGTGCTGACAGGTCAGTCCGACGATACCCTGTCCTACGCCAGTTCCGACCGGCGTGTGCGGGTGAACCTCAGCGACAACTCAGCCTCCGGCGGCCACGCTGCAGGCGACACAATTTCCGGGTTTACCAACATCATGGGCTCGGCGCACGGTGATGTCATCACCGGCGACGGGAGTGTCAACACCCTGTGGGGTCTTGGCGGTGACGATACCCTAGACGGTGGTGCCGGTAACGACACCTTAGAAGGTGGCGCTGGTGCTGATGAGCTCGATGGCGGTAAGAGTGGCGCAGCGGGTGCGGCGAACACCGAAGTAAACACCCTGTCCTACGCCATGTCGAATGCGGCCGTGATGGTGAATCTGGCCACGGCCACTGCCTCGGGCGGTCACGCCGACGGGGACGATATTGAGACCTATGAATACACCGGTCCGGAAGGTGATAAGGATGAAATAGATGTAGCCACCTTCGTCAACGTCACCGGCTCCGACCACAATGACCGCCTCACCGGCGACCGCTTCGGCAACACCCTCGCTGGCGGCAAAGGCAATGACACCTTGCGCGGTGGCGCTGGCGGTGACACCCTCAACGGTGGCCCGGGTGCTGATATGCTGGACGGCGGCGGTGCCATGGGTGACGAAGACTGGGCGGTGTACCGCGCGGCCTCGGCGGGTGTGACGGTGAACCTGAATACCAACACCGGTACGGGCGGTGAGGCCATGGGTGATACGCTCAAGAATATCGAATTAGTATGGGGTTCCAGGCAAGACGACACGTTCATCGCCAGTGAAGGCGCCGACATCATCCACGGTGACGGCGGCAGTGATACCGTGTCCTATGCGGCATCGAAGCAGGGCGTGACCGTTGTGTTGACAGGTAACGGTAGTACAACGTTCGATGCTGACGGCCCCGACGATATCGCGGGCAATGACGATGATAATGCGTTTCTTGCAGCCACCGATGCCATTGTTGGCTATTGGCGGGCTGGTGGGAGCGATGACGGCGCTAATAGCGACAGGCCAACCCCTGTCCAGGCAGCTAGTGGTACCGTAAGAAGCTTCGCCGAAGGCGATATTCTGGCCAGCATTGAGAATGTGACCGGTTCCAGCCTCGACGATACGATTACCGGCGATGCTGTTGCCAACGTTATCCAGGGCGGTGCCGGGAAGGACACGCTCATGGGCGGAGGCGGCGACGATACCATTCACGGTGATGCCGGCGACGATATCATTCACGGTGATGCCGGCAACGACACGCTGAAAGGCATGGCTGGTAGCGATAAAATCAGAGGCTTTGCCGGCAACGATACCATCGAAGGCGGTGCCGGTGATGATGAGCTCACGGGTGACGGTGACACAAATGATCCTGACGGTGGCGACGGTACTGCCGGTCGTGATACCTTCGTCTTTGCGCCCGGTCATGGCAGTGATGTCATTACGGATTTTAATGCGGGTAATGACGGTGTAGGCGGCGACAGGATTGACCTGTCCGCCTTTGACCTGACTGCCGCCGCCCTCAAAGCGGTTATCATGGTGCGTGCCGGTAATACCATCATTAATCTCGAAGGTTATGGGGGTGGCAGGATTACTCTTCAGGGTCTAAGTGACTTGGACCTGTTGGATATTGAAGCGAATGGTGATACTGATGAAGATAATGACATCGACACACTGAGCGAATTTAAGGACATGAATGGTGATGATGCTGGTGTCGGTGATGGTGGAACAGACGGCATCTTCATCCTCTAATCCCAAGTAGTAACCCAACTTCCCGTTCACGGAAGTAAACGAACCCAGGGGCTACCCGGCAGCGCACGCTGCTGACGTAGCCCCTGTTTTATTTGTACCTCCCTGCCTTTGCCCAGCCCGAACAGCAAAACCTTCACAGCTTTGTGAGAAAACTCACAAAACCCAACAAAAAACCATTGACAACACCCCCGGATACCCTATACTGGAAAACACGATAACCCGTTGTACCAAACCGGATACGAAGGAGACAGAACATGTCCATGGAACTCATTGCAATTATAAGCGCCACCATCGCGCTCGCCGGCCTCATTCTCAACGGCCAACGCGCCCAACGAGAAGAAACGCGCACCCTTCGCGCAGAGACACAGGCAGAATTCAAAGCCGTGCGCGCAGAGATGCAAGCCCAGCGCGCAGAGACACAGGCACAATTCCAGGCCCAACGCGAAGAAATGCAAGCCCAACGCGCAGAGACACAGGCAGAGTTCAAGGCCCAGCGCACAGAGACACAAGCCCAATTCAAAGCCGTGCAAGAAGAATTCAAAACCACGCGAGCAGAGATAGGCGAGTTACGCGAACGCATGGCGCACTTAGAAGGCCTGGTGGGGGGACTGAGCGATGCGCTACTCAGCCGCCGCGTGGCGGAAGAGCCAGCAAAGTACGGCACCGACTGAGCCAAGCCACAGCCAACGGTTGCAGTCTGAATCCCGGCAGCAACCCAGCCTTCCCGTCCACAGAAGTAAACAAACCCAGCGGCTACCCGGCAGCGCATGCTGCTGACGTAGCCCCTGTTTTATTGCAGGGAGTGGTTTATTTTCCCACCGGACACGGTAGTTCCCGCTAACCTCGGTAAGACAGCTGGGCGTAAAACGGGTAAGTTCTGCAGTTACTTCAAATTCCGGGTGGCCCTGTAGGCCATGTAACAAAACACCAAGCCGACGCTCACCATCATAAGTGCGACAAACATATCCATAGCTATTTCCTCTTTAGTTTCTTAATGAAACTTTCGGTGCTTGAACCAATAAACACGACGAAACCTGTCGTCAGAAAGACCAACAGAGCAGCCCCGGTCACTAACCACTGTGGCGCCGAAAGATAGTTGTTTGCGAGCCAGCCACACAAACTGATGTCCGTGACCAGCAGCACCCCAAGCCAGAGCTTATAGTAGCCGATTATTTCCTTTTCGTAGTCAAATCCCGACATTATTAAATCCCCACGTAAAGCATTACGTACACCAAGCCGGTGACGATCAAACTATAACATCCATATTACCTGATCGACAAAACTTTTTTCGTCTTGCGAAAACGGCAGCGCCTCCCCGAGCTTCGCCCAGGTATTGCCATCCAGCCCTTACTGCGCGCAGGTTGAGGCGATATTCGCATCACTTGGTGAGATATGCGGGTTGGCAGTTTTGTGACAAACCCCACAAAACCCAACAAAAAACCATTGACAACACCCCCGGATACCCTATACTGGAAAACACGATAACCCGTTGTACCAAACCGGATACGAAGGAGACAGAACATGTCTATGGAACTCATCGCCATCATCAGCGCCGCCATCACGCTCATCGGCGCCATCATCGCCCTCGCCGGCCTCATTCTCAACGGCCAGCGCGCCCAACGCGAAGAAACGCGCACCCTTCGCGCAGAGACACAGGCAGAATTCAAAGCCGTGCGCGCAGAGATGCAAGCCCAACGCGCAGAGACACAGGCAGAATTCAAAACCACGCGAGCAGAGATAGGCGAGTTACGCGAACGCATGGCGCACTTAGAAGGCCTGGTGGGGGGGCTGAGCGATGCGCTACTCAGCCGCCGCGTGGCGGAAGAACCGGCAAAGTACGGCACCGACTGAGCCAAGCCATAACCAACGGTTACAGCCTGAATCCCGGCAGCAACCCAGCCTTCCCGTCCACAGAAGTCAACGAACCCAGGGGCTACCCGGCAGCGCACGCTGCTGATGTAGCCCCTGTTTTATTTGTACCTCCCTGCCCTTTGCCCAGCCCGAACAGCAAAACCTTTGCAGTTTTGTGAGAAAACTCACATTTTTCCGAAAAAAAACATGCAGCCCCACCCCTCAACAGGCTATAATCAGTTTCAGTGATCAAAACAAGGGGCCCTCACGGCTTCCGGGAGATAGTACCAATGGACAAACAGACCATACACCTGATAACGCTGATCATAGCCATTGTAGGCTCCAGCACTTGGAGCCATACCAACCTGTCCGGCCGCATTGTCGCGGTGGAAAACCGGCTATCGGTCAGGATCAGTGAGGTGGAGAGTAAGCTGTCTGACAGGATCAATGAGGTGGAGAACAAGCTGTCCGCCAGGATCAATGAGGTGGAGAACAAGCTGTCTGACAGGATCAATGAAGTGGAGAAAAGACTGTCCGACCGAATTGCTGCGTTGGATGTACGCATGACAGACCTAGAGACAAGCGTGGTGAAGATTGATAAGCGCCTTGTTATTGTGGAAACCAGTCTGAAGGCCAATAACCAGTATATTGCCAGTGTTCTCGACCAACAGTTGCAACGCCTTGAAGCTCCTGGCGCGCAGTGACAGGATTTTTCTCCTGCCTGCAAGCTGAGATCGGGATACTTCCAAGTCCAACTTCCCGTTCACGAAAGTCAACAACCCCAACGGCTACCCGGCAGCGCACGCTGCTGATGTAGCCCCTGTTTTATTTGTACCTCCCTGCCCTTTGCCCAGCCCGAACAGCAAAACCTTTGCAGTTTTGTGAGAAAACTCACATTTTTCCGAAAAAAAACATGCAGCCCCACCCCTCAACAGGCTATAATCAGTTTCAGTGATCAAAACAAGGGGCCCTCACGGCTTCCGGGAGATAGTACCAATGGACAAACAGACCATACACCTGATAACGCTGATCATAGCCATTGTAGGCTCCAGCACTTGGAGCCATACCAACCTGTCCGGCCGCATTGTCGCGGTGGAAAACCGGCTATCGGTCAGGATCAGTGAGGTGGAGAGTAAGCTGTCTGACAGGATCAATGAGGTGGAGAACAAGCTGTCCGCCAGGATCAGTGAAGTGGAGAGCAAGCTGTCCGCTAGGATCAATGAGGTGGAGAACAAGCTGTCTGACAGGATCAATGAAGTGGAGAAAAGACTGTCCGACCGAATTGCTGCGTTGGATGTACGCATGACAGACCTAGAGACAAGCGTGGTGAAGATTGATAAGCGCCTTGTTATTGTGGAAACCAGTCTGAAGGCCAATAACCAGTATATTGCCAGTGTTCTCGACCAACAGTTGCAACGCCCTGATACCCCTGGCGCGCAGTGACAGGATTTTTCTTCTGCACGATAACTCGCCGCAACAAACGGAAGTCTGGCCCCAACTTGCAGAGCATGGCAGGCGTATGGTCAGGCTGTGTATGAAGCAGGAATTTGCGCAAGACCCGGGGCGGGCGCAGCGGTTTTCTCTGGGTTTGGAACAGCTTTTTGTCGATTTCTCCAAAAATCTGATCACTGATGAAACCCTGTCGCTGCTGCTCCGCCTGGCAGAACAGCGCGGGTTGAGTGAACGGATTGAGGCGTTGTTCTCAGGACATGAAGTCAATACCACGGAACGGCGGCCGGCGCTGCATACGTTGCTACGGGCGCCGGCAAGTCAGGGCGAGGTCTCCCCCGGACCGGCTTCCGGTCTGGCCCGGAATGCCACCCCCTCCTTGCGCAAGCAGGGAGCATCAGCGGCCGCTGACAAACTGTCCGATATTATCCGCACAACGCGACACGAACAGGAACGGATGTTCGAGTTCGCTCGGGCCTTGCGCAACGGGGCGGTTATGGGCGCGGCGGGGAAACCCCTGTCGAAGGTCGTGAACATCGGCATCGGCGGTTCCGACCTGGGGCCGAGGTTGGTGGTTGAAGCGTTATCCGCCGGTCAGCAGAACGCTCCGGACATCGATTTCGTCGCCAACATTGACCCCGCCGATATCGAACGCGCGCTGGCACGCGCCGAGCCGGAAACAACGCTGTTTATAGTTGCCTCCAAATCCTTTACCACTACGGAAACCCTGGTTAACGCCCGGCGCGCATGGGCCTGGCTGCACGATAACGGCTGCACCCACCCTGGCCGGCACTTCCTGGCCGTGTCGGGCAACGCCGCTGCGGTCGAGCGCTTTGGCATTGATAAGGATCGTTATTTCAGGATCGAGGACTGGACCGGCGGGCGTTATTCAATCTGGTCCTGCATCGGCATGAGTGCGGCCATCAGTATCGGGGTAGAGCGCTACCGG
Source organism: Gammaproteobacteria bacterium (assembly GCA_965215365.1). GTDB lineage: Bacteria > Pseudomonadota > Gammaproteobacteria > Eutrophobiales > Eutrophobiaceae > JAAXHV01. The sequence goes on from CBDCDS010000002.1 coordinate 7,425, forward strand.
CAGTTCCTGGCCGGCGCGCACGCGCTGGACCGGCACTTTGCCACCGCCAAATTCGCCGACAACGTCCCCGTGCTGCTGGGATTGATCAGCATCTGGCACAACAATTTCCTCGATATCGGCGCGCACGCAATCATCCCCTACGACCAGGGCTTGGAACGGTTGCCAGCCTACCTGAGCCAGTTGGTCATGGAAAGCAATGGCAAGTCAGTCAACGCGGCCGGCGACAAGGTGGGGCTTTGCACCACTCCGGTGATCTGGGGCGGTGTCGGCAGCCCGGCTCAACATGGGGTGTTCCAGTACCTGCACCAGGGCACGCACCGGTCGTCCATCGACTTCCTGTTACCCCTGACCAGTCGCCACAATCAGGAGCAACACCAACTGCTGGTCGCCAACTGTCTGGCCCAGGGCGAGGCGCTGCTGCGGGGCAACCCCGACGCGGCCGAACCCCACCGCCGCTGCCACGGCAACCGGCCCAGCACCACCCTCCTCTACCAGCGCCTGGACCCCTACACCCTGGGCCTGCTGCTGGCGCTGTATGAACACAAAACCTTCGTCGAAGCCGCCATCTGTGGCATCAACCCCTTCGACCAATGGGGCGTAGAACTGGGCAAAACCTTGGCCGGGCAGATCGCCACCGGACTGTCGGGCGCCGCACCAGCCGGGTCACATGATTCATCGACGGAGCAGTTGCTGGACAGGTATCGCTCCGCCCTAAGCCCTCTTTGTCGGCCTTTGTGACAAATCCAGAACAGTGGATTCCCTGGACGGCGCAAGTTCAAACCCGGGTCGGGATGGCTCCATGAATGTAATAGCTTCGTAGAAATTATCCAATGCGATGAAAAGACCATTTTCCTCGGCCCATTTGCGCATGCTCTGGTTACATGAATGAGCCCATGACAGAATTTCAACCTGCCAGCCACGTTTATGCATCCTTTCTAGGGTGCTGTGGAAACCTGCTCCCTCGTAATACCCTGCTCCGTCACCGGTCAGCAGAACTACTATGCCCGGTGTGCCATTGTAGTCCAGTGCATCTTCTAACATTCTCAGTTGTAGCAAACGATCAGGTATTTCCTGCTCTCCCCTGCCGGGAATGCCCCGATCGAATAAGCGAACCTCTACCCCCATACTCTCAATACGGTTCCATAGCTGACGCATTTCAGGTGGAACAGAGCCGGCAGCCAGGGCCTTCTGCAAATGGCGATCGGCATGAGCGAGACGCAACATATTGTCGAAGTTAATGCGTACACGGTAACGGGCACCGCTTCCTTCTTCCCGTTCTTCTGCGAGACGCTGCGCCTCGTGGAAAATATTTGAGTTATCCCAATAAATGAATACGTTATCCATCTCGGACTGCCTCCGGATATCAACTGATCAATTCAGAACTGTCCGTTCTAAACCTTCATGATCAGGGTGCTGCACACCCCGACAGTATGTAAATCTGTAAAATTTACATAGCAAAGTATAATAAAAGTCTGAACATAGACAGGGTAAGTAGCAGGAACCTCTATTTTTTTAGATGGTGCCTTACCATAACATCAGCCCGGCATTATAGTCTGAAAAAATCACATGGGAATTTAATTTATGAAAGCCATCATCCTGGCTGCCGGGCGCGGACAGCGACTTGGAGAAGCTGCGGGGGGGCGCCCTAAGTGCCTGTTGCAATACGGAGGGAAGACTCTGCTGCAACGGCATATCGAAATCCTGGATGGCCTGGGTGTGGCACGGATTTTTGTAGTGACGGGGTACGGGCGCGACCAGATCTTCGAGACGCTGTCTGAGCTGGACTGTCGAACGCCCGTTACCACCCTGACCAACCTGAAATTTGAATGGGGCAGTGTCGTCAGCCTGTTCCAGGCCAGTGAGGCGCTCAGCGACGGCGCCGATACCATTTTGATGGATGCCGATGTGCTTTATGACCCGGCCATCCTGGAGCGGTTGTTCAGCTCGCAGGCCAGCAACTGCCTGCTGCTGGATCGGGACTTTGAACCTGGCGATGAACCGGTAAAAATCTGCGTATCCGGCGCCACACCGGTGGAATTCAGGAAACTGCCCGACCCGGCGATAAGCTGGGACTACCAGGGTGAGTCAGTGGGTTTTTTTCGTTTCGACGCGGACATGTCGGCACGGTTGCGGCAGAAGACCAGGGAATATATTGAGCAAGACCGGGTTTATGAGCCTTATGAAGAAGTCATCCGCGACCTGCTTAGAGAGACGCCGGCGCTGTTCCACATTGAGGACATCACCGGCCTGGACTGGCTTGAGATAGATTTTCCCGAGGATATGGCCCGCGCCCTGGAACTGTTCAACGACGCAGCCGGACGCTGGCACTGACCAACCCGGCGGCGCCGACATGCTATAATGGTGCCGCTATGAGACCCGACCCGGCACTATTTCCATTTAATTCTGGCCTGTTCAGCGTCACACAGCAACAGTAACGGATGCCTGTGCCCCCCTCAAGTAAAAGTAAACAGTTACGCGGCCTGCTCGAGTCGCCCGAGCTGGAATTCATCCTCGAAGCCCATAACGGCATCTCCGCCAAGCTGGTGCAGCAGGCGGGGTTCAAGGGTATCTGGGCGAGCGGCCTGGCGCTATCAGCGCAGTTCTGCGTGCGTGACAGCAACGAGGCAAGCTGGACCCAGGTGGTGGACATGCTGGAGTTTATGGCCGATGCCACGGACATCCCTATCCTGCTCGACGGCGACACCGGCTACGGCAACTTCAACAACATGCGGCGGCTGGTGCACAAACTCGAACAGCGCGGCATCGCCGGCGTGTGCATTGAAGACAAGCAGTTTCCCAAGACCAACAGCTTCATCGACAGCGGCAGGCAGACCTTAGCCGATATTGATGAGTTCTGCGGCAAGCTCCGGGCCGGCAAGGACAGCCAGCAGGACTCGGATTTCTGCATCGTTGCCCGGGTGGAGGCCTTGATCGCCGGCTGCGGCATGGACGAGGCCCTGCAACGGGCCTCGGCTTATTGCGCCGCCGGCGCCGATGCTATCCTGATACACAGCCGGCAATCCCGCGCCGATGAAATCCTGACCTTTGCCGAGGCCTGGGACGGCGCCTGCCCATTGGTCATCGTCCCGACCAAATACTACAGCACACCGGTGCAGGTGTTCCGCAAAGCCGGGGTCAGCCTGGTCATCTGGGCCAACCACATGATCCGCGCCTCGGTGCGGGCTATGGAACAGGTGAGCAGGGAGGTTTTCTGCCAGGAGTCCCTCACCGGCGTGGAAGACCGCATCGCCGCTGTGGACAGCATCTTTCAGCTGCAGGGCGCCGACGAGCTGCTGCGCGCGCAGGAACGCTACCTGAACCGGGCCGGGGCAGTGCGGGCGCTGGTGCTGGCTGCAAGCCGCGGCAACAACCTGTATGAACTGACCGAGGACCGGCCCAAGGCGATGTTGAACATTCGCGGCAAACCGCTACTGCAAAGGCTGGTGGACGAGTTTCGCAAGCGCGCCGTGAACGACATCACGGTGATTGCCGGCTACAAGTCGGACACACTGACCGTCGGCGGCGTCGATATATGCTTAAATACCCGCTTTGACGCCACCGGCGAATTGTACTCCCTGGCCTGCGCCCGCGACCGATTCAGTGACGACATGGTGCTCATGTACGGCGACCTGCTGTTCCGTTCCTATATCCTGCAAGACCTGCTGGAACGGGACGGCGAGCTGGTCATCGTTGTCGATTCCCTCATGGAAGAGGTGGAAATCACCGGCACGCCCGATTATGTCTGGTGCGACCGTGCTGACGATCGCTCGCTGTTCATGCAGGAGGTGCAACTGCAACGGGTCGCTGAAGAGCAGGTCCCGGAGGATCCGCCCTGCGGACGCTGGACCGGCATGATGCGGGTCAGGTCGCAGGGGAGGCTCTGGCTGGAGCAGGCGCTAGACGAACTATCCGCCCGCCCCGACTATGAACAACTGACGCTGCCCGACCTGCTCAACCATCTGACCGGTAACGGCCGGCCGGTCACGGTACACTACATCAACGGCCACTGGCTGGATGTGAACAGCGTCAACGACATCGACCGGGCCGGCGATTTTACCTCGGATTGAGGATGACTGAGCTGCGTCACCTGTGGATAAATCTGCTACGGATGTATGATAAAAATGATCAACGCTGAAGCCTTCATTGAGACTGCCTGCGCGCACGGGTTTTCCCGCTACATCGGCGTGCCTTGCTCCTACCTCACGCCGTTCATCAATTACGTCATCAACGACAAGCAGCTTACCTATATCTCCTCCGCCAATGAAGGCGACGCGGTTGCCACCGCAGCCGGTCTGACCCTGGACGGGGGACGGGCGGTGGCGATGATGCAGAACTCTGGCCTGGGTAACGCCGTGAATCCGCTGACTTCGCTGGCGCTGATGTTTGCTGTGCCGATGTTGCTCATCGTCACTCACCGCGGCAGGTTGGGGCAGGAGGATGAGCCGCAACATGCAATGATGGGCCGGATTACCGGCGGCCTGTTCGAGCTCATGGACATTCCCTGGGAGCCGTTTCCAACCCATGAACGGGACATCAAACCAGTGCTGCAACGGATCGACCGCTATTGCACCGAGCAGCAAAGACCTTATGCCTTGTTGATGGAACGCGGTGCCGTGGCGATGCATGCATTACAGGCTGAAACCATTCCGTCCGGGGTCGGTGCGCGCGGCCTGCGTAACAATGTCGCAGGGAACAGCATACAGCCCTCCAGAAACGACGCGCTCAGGGAGATCATCCGCCACACCCCTGCAGACGGGTCAATCCTGATCAGCACCACCGGCTACACCAGCCGGGAGTTATACGCCATTGACGACCGCAGCAATCAGCTCTATGTGGTCGGCTCTATGGGGTGCGCCTCCGCCTTTGCCTTGGGCGTATCCCTGGCCCGGCCTGACCTGCAGGTCACCGTGATAGATGGTGACGGCGCCGCGCTCATGCGTCTGGGTAACTTCACCACCATCGGCAGTTACGCGCACAACAACCTGACGCATGTACTGCTGGATAACGGTGTGCACGAATCCACCGGGTCGCAGGCCACCGTGTCCGCAAACGTCAACTTCGCAGATATCGCCGCAGCCTGCGGCTACGGCCTGGCTCTGGACGGCGCCGATCTGGCTGTGATTAAGGAGTTGTACTCCCGCAAAGACATAACTGGACCCCGCTTTGCGCACCTGAGAATAAAACCGGGCATACCGGGCAAGCTGCCCCGCCCGGAGACATCACCGCAGGAGGTGTTACGGCGCTTGATGAAACACATTAACAAGAACGGGCATTACAGGTGAATGACAGCCATTCCCGCCAGCCTCGGCAAGACAGGCGGGGTTAGCGGGAACTACTGACCCGGCATCCGGTGAGATACTACGCCGCCGCCGCTTTGCCAATATACTCCAACAACCCCTCCTTAGTCAGCTGCGCATCATCCAGCATGTCCTGCTGCGAGCCGTGCTGCAGCAAGCGGTCGGGCAGGCCGTAGTTGAGAATGCGACAAGCGAGCCCCTGCTCAGCCAGATATTCGTTCACCGCGCTACCGGCGCCGCCTTGCACCACGTTTTCTTCCACCGTCACCAGTAATTCGTGAGAGGCGGCCAGCTCGGCGATCAACTCCCCGTCCAGCGGCTTGACAAAACGCATGTTCGCCACCGTCGCATCCAGCGCCTCACCGGCCTCCAATGCGATCTGCCACACGCTGCCGAAGGACAGTAATGCAATTTTTTTACCCTGCCGGCGCACTTCCCCCTTGCCCAACGGCAACGCCGTCATCTCCCGCTCAACATCGACGCCCGGGCCACCGCCCCGGGGATACCGCACCGCCACCGGCTGCTCCAGCAAAAAGCCGGTATATAGCATCTGCCGGCATTCGTTCTCGTCCGCCGGCGCCATGACTACCATGTGCGGGAGACAGCGCAGGTAGGTAAAATCGTAAGACCCGTTATGGGTGGGGCCATCGGCGCCGACCACACCGGCGCGGTCGATAGCAAACAACACCGGCAACTTCTGGTTGACCACGTCATGGACGACCTGGTCGTAAGCGCGTTGCAGGAAGGTTGAATAGATCGCCACCACCGGCTTGAGGCCGTCGCAGGCCATGCCGGCAGCCACGGCAACGCTGTGCTGTTCGGCGATGGCCACGTCAAAATAACGATCCGGGTACTCCTGTTCAAAGCGCACCAGAGCCGACCCCTCGCGCATGGCGGGCGTGATCGCTACCAGACGCGGGTCCAGCGCCGCCATATCGCAGACCCAGTCACTGAACACCTGACTGTAAGTGGGCTTAGGCGGCTTAGCCGGTTTGGAAGCTGCCGTTTTGCCGGTCTGCGGGTCAAACGGCTTGCTCACCGCATGCCATTTCACCGGGTCATCCTCGGCCGGACCGTAGCCCTTGCCCTTGCGGGTGATGATGTGCAGGAACTGCGGCCCCTCCAACTCGCTGATGTTGCGGATGGTCGCCAGCAGGGTGGGCAGGTGGTGACCATCCACCGGGCCGATGTAATTGAACCCGAACTCTTCGAACAGCGCGCCCGGCACGATCATGCCTTTTAAGTGTTCCTCGGCGCGCCGGGATATTTCCAGCGCCCCCGGCACCTTCGACAGCACCTTCCGGCCCTGTTCGCGCATGGTGGTATAGAACTTTCCGGACAACAACTGGGCGAAGCGGTTTGACAGCGCGCCCACATTGGGCGATATCGACATATTGTTGTCGTTCAGTATCACCAGCAGGTTGGCGCCGATGTCACCGGCATGGTTCAGGGCTTCAAAAGCCATGCCTGCGGTCAGCCCGCCGTCGCCGATGATGGCCACACATTTGCGCCCGCTACCGGTATTACGGGCGGCGACAGCCATGCCCAGAGCGCCGCTGATGGAGGTACTGGAATGCCCCACGCCGAAGGTGTCATACGGGCTTTCGTCCCGCTTCGGGAACGGCGCCAGCCCGCCATGCTTCCTGATGGTGTGCAACTGGTCCCGGCGCCCGGTGAGGATTTTGTGCCCGTAAGCCTGGTGGCCGACGTCCCAGACCAACCGGTCTTCCGGGGTGTTGTAAATGTAATGCAGGGCAATGGTAAGTTCCACCGCGCCCAGGCTGGCGGCAAAATGGCCGCTATTGCTACTGGCCCAATGCAGCAGAAAGGCGCGCATCTCATGCGCCAGCGCCTCCAGTTGTTCTTCAGGCAGGCGTCTTAAATCATCCGGCGCTTCAATCCCGTTGAGCAAGGGTGTCTGTATTTGTGCCGACATATTAGTTTCCACATCACCATAAAAACGTTGACTCTAAACAGAAACGCGCCTTGTTGCAAGTGCGGAGCAGTCGCGCACAGAAGCCCGCAGATCTCACCCAGTGATGCGAAGATCGCGCCGGATTGGTGCTGCCTGCGGGCTATAGAAAATCCTTCCCGGCATGGTCCCTGAACAACTCCGCGTCGCGTATATATCCCATCACTGTTTCCGGGTTGGTGTGCCGGGTAATCTGCATGATCTTGTCCAGCCGCGCATTGTGCGCCGCCGCGCTGGTGACAAAACCTGCCCGCAATGAATGACCGGAGATCTCGTCCGGATTCAAACCGATCATTTTCCCATAATGCTTCAACAAGCGGGGCACATCGGCATGATGCAGGGGACGGCCGCGCACGTTGCCACTGCGCGTCACGGACTGGAATATATGTCCCCACCTGATAGCGGAGATACGCAGCCAATCCTCCAGCCGCTTTATGGGTCTTATCGCATTCCCCTCAGGTATCGCAATGCGTTGCCCTTTCCCTTCCTGATCGGTCTTCGACCTTCTTATGTTGATAAACATTTGACGATGCTCAGCACCATTGATCGATGGAATAATCTGAATATCATCCATCGTAAGAGCGCATATTTCAGACCGTCGCAAGGCCGCCGAGAACCCAAGTGAAATAAGCGCCGCATCACGCAGGCCAATCGGGTTATCGCCGCACTGCTCCAGCATGCTCAGGATGTGATGCTCGCGCAAGGCCAGTACCCGGCGCCGGGCCGTGCCACGCATCCGCGCCAGTCCTTTCATAATCACGTCCACCTTGGGGTGAGCAGTGGGTGACAACTGGTGCGCCTCTACAAACTTTCTGTTGATCGCACTCCGGTACAAACTCAGTGTTGAAAATGACAAGCTCTTGCCATTGATCATATTAGTCCGTGAGCCCATGATGATAAAAAAATCGGCCACGTCATCAGGCGCCGCCGCCAGTGCGTCGATACCCACATCCTTGCAATAGACCTGAAAACAGGCCCAACCCTTATCGTAGGCAATGCGAGTATTGTTCGCCAGCGCCGAAAAAAGCACGTCATCATAAAATCTGCTTTGGTTTTCAGTTGATTTCAGCATGATTATTTCCTCATAAATCAGTTTGTTGTTTTGACATACAAATTTTTTGCAGGTTCATGTCCCCCTGCTCGTCACTCATTGCATCGTTACCGCTCTGATTTCCAAAAACACCTGTGAAAATCTATCCTTTCCATATTCCTGAAAATACCTTATACTGCGCCGCTTGAATGGAGCAGGTCTTCAGCATACCCCGGTAATTTCACATGCAGCAAAAACTTCCAGGTCCTTCACAGGAGACGCTATTACAGGCCGCCATGCGCCGTTGTCGCAAGGGTTTTGTGGGTGTGACCCTGTTCAGCGCCATGGCCAACCTGCTGATGCTGGTGGCGCCGGTCTATATGTTGCAAATGTACGACCGGGTTCTGACCAGCGCCAGTTTTGAGACCTTGATCGTACTCACCGTGGTGGCGGTGTTCCTGTTGTCCTGCTTCGGCTTGCTGGACTGGGTGCGCCAGCGGTTGATGGCGCGTATCGCTCTGTCTCTTAACTATGAAGTGCTGGACGATGTGCTGGCGGGTGTGTTTCGCGGCAGCCTGCAACGCTTTCGGCAGAGTGCGGACCAGCCCATGCGCGACCTCGACACCGTGCGCCAGTTCATCTCCAGTCCACCGGCGCTGGCCTTCTTTGACGCGCCCTGGGCGCCAATCTTCATTGCCGCCATTTACCTGATCCATCCCTGGCTGGGTTCCTTTGCCGTCTTCGCGGCATTGTATATCCTGCTGCTGGCGCTGTTGACCGAGTGGACTTCGCGCGGCCCGTTCCGCAACGCCTCGGAACATACCGCGGAGTCCCACCGTTTTGTGGAAAGCAGCCTGCGTAACTCTGACGTGCTGGAGGCGATGGGCATGTTCGAAGGCTTTCGCCGGCGCTGGCGCGACAAGCACGATCGCAGTGTTGCATTTCAGGCGCGCGGCGGTTCACGCGTCAGTATGCTGCTGTCCGCATCCAAGTCCGGTCGTCAGATCGTGCAGGTGGGCATCCTCGGCCTGGGCGCCTGGCTGGTGCTCGAACAACAGATTTCGCCCGGCATGATGATTGCCGCCTCCATCATCCTGGGACGGGCCTTGGCGCCCATCGAACAGGGCATTTCCGCCTGGCGCGGCTTCATGTCTGCGCGTCAGGGCTGGCGTCGGCTGAACAACCTGCTCAGGTCGGCACCGCCCACCGATCACGGCGGCGCCACCAGCCTGCCCCGGCCGGCGGGCAAGCTGGAAGTGGAAAGCGTTTCCGCGGCGCCTCCCGGCAGTACCAAACTGACCGTGCGGCAGGTGCGCTTCACCCTGGAACCGGGCTCCGGCACCGGGCTCATCGGCCCCAGCGGCAGCGGCAAGAGCACGCTGGCCCGCCTCATGGTGGGCGTCTGGATTCCGCAAGGTGGCGTGGTGCGCCTGGATGGGGCGGCCGTGGCCGATTGGCCGGCGGCAAGCCGTCTGCGTCACGTCGGCTACCTGCCGCAGGAAGTGGAACTGTTTGAAGGCACCGTGGCTGAGAATATCGCCCGTCTGACCGAGCCCGATGACGAGGCAGTCATCGCCGCCGCCCAACAGGCGAGCTGCCACGACATGGTGATGCGCCTGCCGGAGAACTACAATACGCTCATCGCGGCCGGTGGCGCCAACCTGTCGGCCGGGCAGCGTCAGCGCGTGGCTCTGGCCCGCGCGT
>CBDCDS010000003.1:0-2070000 GCA_965215365.1 Gammaproteobacteria bacterium
CGTCTAAATCGCCCTGATGCACGGTATCGATGCGGATATAACCGCAGCGCCCGTCCGGCTGCGGTTTGCGCCGTACACCGATCTCACGCACCACCGGGCGGGTCTTGTCTATCGTGTGGCGCTGACGTTGGTAGGTCTTCGAGCGCCGTAAGTTGTACAGGTGCGAGACCGAGATCCCGGCCAAGCGTTCATACTCGACCTGGCCGAACACCTGATAGGCTCACTCACAGAGCTTCTTTAGGGTCAACCCATTCGGGGTATTGTGGCGCTCGTCCATGGCCGCTAGCAGGCGGATATCGGCCTTCGTGTAGCGTCGGACAAAGCCCCGCGCCGTACACTGGCGCACCGCTAACGTACCGGTCTCCCGGTAGCGCCCAATCAGCCGCTTGACCTGTGCCCGGGAATACCCGCTCACCTTCATCAGGTACGCCGTGAGCGCCCCTTTGTCCGCCTTGCTGCAGCCCAGGTAATCAAACGTCACCAGGGTGCGCCGTATCCAGTCATACCGACTCTGCTTGTCGCTGGCAACCTCAAACATCACCCGCTGGGTCCCGGCCAGAAAATCGCGCACCTGCTCAATACGCGTTAAGTCATTCGCATTCATGATCGTTTTCATCCTCGTATCATGAACGGGAATACCGGCTCGTTCAGGCTCATTTCATGTTGGAATCACACCCGCCCTTCAGGCTCATTTCATATTGGAAAATACTGTAGCTGGAGATGCGGCAGTAGGTGTCGGCGTAGGCGGTGGTTCGGAAGCAGCCGGAGACTTTTTGTTTGACTTTAGCCATACGGATATCGCGTTCGGCGCGGTTGTTGGTGAACGGCACGTTGGGGTCGCGGGCGAAGCGGAGGACTTCGGTTTCGTACTTGACGAGGGCGTCATGGAGGTTTTGTGCCTCACATTGGGCAATCCGTCCGCGTTGGCCGGTGAGCCGTTTCGGGGGTGTGGGGAGTTCCCGTTTGGCTTGTGTCAGGATAGTCCGGTAGCGGGTGCGCAGGGACTGGTAGTCGGTCTCGCTGAGTGCCTTGTTTTTATGTGTGCGCACCTGTCGGCAGGTCTTGAGCAGGAGGCGGCTCATACGTTGGGCCCAGGCATGGCCGTGGGCGTCCTCGATAAAGGCCAAGTTACGCAACAGGTGACTGCCGCACAGGGCATGCTCGCAGTTGTCATAGGCGAAGTAGCTGGCCCAGCGGTCGTGCACGAGAACACCGCCGTAGCGGGGGACGATGCCGATGTCCTTGAGGGCGTCCCCGCCCCGCTTGCGGTGGCAGTGTTTCAGTACCAGGTTCCCGGCACTGGTGCTGTGCAGCCAGTGTTGTGTGCGGTCGATGCGCAAGGAGGTCTCATCGGCGTGCAGCACGGGCTCTGTGAGCAGGCGGGCGATAGCCGCCCGCTCCCACCCGGCCAGGGCCTCATGCACCCGCGTGAGCCAGGCCAGTAAGGTCGCCTCGGCGACGGCGCGCCCGGTCAGTGCATGAAGTGTCTGCGCCGTACGTTTGAGCGAGAGCATTTGGGCCGTTAACAGGTGCGTGGCGAAAGCCACGATGCCAGGGCCGTATTGTAAAGGCCCCGGCATGTCATCGGGAAACGCCCCGTGGGTCTCAGTGCCACAGCGCGGACAGGTTTTTATCTCGGCGTCAATGGTCAACTCGGTCGTCTCGAAGACTATATCGACCTTGACTCGTCGCACATGGCCGGTGGGGGCGGTGCCTTTGAGATCATGCCCGCAGGCCCGGCAGCCGGTCACGGGCACCGTGCGGGTCTGAGCCACCACGCGCCGGGACGCGCTGGGCACCGTCCCGGTCTGCGGCCCCTTGCCCTGCTTGCCGGGCCGTGTGCGCGCACTGTCATCGGGGTCGGTGCGGGAACTGGGCAGGCTGGAGTTGTGCGCCCCCTTCGGTGTGGTCTTCTCTAAGAACACCGCCAGCAGCAACTCGAATAGCAGCAACATCGACTCGAACAGCGCACGCCCTTCGGGACTCAGCGCGCCGTCGGCGCACAACGCCTTAAAACGCATTCGGATGGCCTCGAACTCCGCACGCAATGAGGCCTTGTTCACCGTGGCCATGTGCACTGTGCCTCCACCGCCATCATCGCCGCCAGCACCGCCAGCCGCTCGGCCGGGGGCAAGTCACGATAACGCCGCCCCCAGTTCTCAGCCTTGCGCTTGACCTGCTGGCGGTGCGTGAAGTTGCGCCCCGCATAGCGCACCCAGTGCACCCGGTCCGGCACAAAATTGAACCAGACCCGCTCGGTCACCACCCCGCCCTGATTCATCACCTGCAAGGACACACTGCGCCAGCCCGCCAGCACCTCATCATACAAGGCCGAAGGATACCCCGACACCATCACCGCACAGGGCAGCCCCTGCAGTAACGCCAGCAGCGCCTCATGGTCTGAGTCCTCGTAGTCATACCGGTAACGGTGCCGTGACTTGCGCGTGCTGTGCAGGTAGGGCGGGTCGCTGTACACCAACTCCGTGCCGTCAAACGGAAAAGTCGCCAACCAGCGGTGACAACACCCCTGCACCAACTCCACCGGATACCTACACGTAAACCCCGCCAACGCCCGCACATCAAGATCAATCCCAATGTTGCGCAACGCCGCCGGCTTGCGCTGCATAATCGCCCCGCCGCCTAAGTGTGTCTCAATGTACACACTGTGCGGCGGCATCATCGCAATGAGCGGCTGGCACAGACCCGTCGTGGCTTTCGACCCTCGGTACGCATTCCCCATGACGACCAACATAACGCCATGACGCTATGTTGTCAAGGACGCCTTGACAAAAAATTCAGTAGAATTAGAGGGAGGGGGCGAGTAGTTACATAAATACTTTAGAAAAAAAATTTATATATAGGCTACAGCCTGTGGCGAATAAGCAATTAAAGCAACCGACCAAAATACAATTACGGAGAGAGTAATGTCCACTACAGTATTTGCAATTGAGGGAAAATTGGGAAGCACAAAATATTATGTTGTTACGATGAAAGCAAGCGAAGTCGTTAGCAAAATCCGTATCCCAAAAGAAGTCGAGGGGTGGGAATATTTAGACATTGAAAATCGTTACCAGAGGGAAATTAATGATCTTCGAGTTAAGAGAGATATTGCGCCTTACCTAGCAAATGACAAAGACCGTTTTTTTGGATCACTCCTAGTAGCTATGCAACATGCGGATCAAATAACTTTTGAGCCTCTAACAGATGTAGCTACAAAATTACCTGTTGCATATAAAACTCCAGCCGCCGGCGCAGGCTTTCTGACCTTAACAGGGGGTGAGGTAATGTTTCCCATAGACGGGCAGCACAGGTTAAGAGCTATAAAATATGCGATTGATGGCAGGGACTCTGCGGGCAAGGATCTAGACCTAACACCATCAACAGGTTTAGCACAAGACGATGTAGTTGTTGTCCTGTTTAAATTTGAAACAGACATATCAAGAAAAATTTTCAGCAAGGTCAATAGATACGCAAGAACCACAACAAAAGCTCAGAATTTAATCACCGATGATGATGATGTCATAGCAGTAATAACTAGGGAAATTGCTAATGATGTTGATGTCATCGGTGCTAGGATGGTCAATTTTAAGAGTAATACATTGAGCAACATGGCCGTTGAGTTTACAACCTTGGCAACTTTATATGATTGTATTGATTATATTATATCAGCAGACCATGGTAAAATTGATAAATCTGTGCTCCCGGATCCTCAAAAAAAGAAACTCCTCTATAGAAGCACTAAGCAGGTAATTCAAACCTTGGTCGATAAAATAGAACATTTTGAGACCATGTTAACCGACACAGGTGGAACTGGTGATGAAAAAAGGAGGGAGTTGAGACAAGAAACTTTATTATCGAAACCTATCTCTCAGTTATGCCTAGTTAGGGCATTTGTTAATATTCAACATAGCAAAACATCAGACAATAGGACACCAACGGAAGATGAAATATGTGGAAAGCTGAATCAGATAGACTGGGATATGAAAAACCCAAGTTGGCAAAAAATATTGATGAATGGAAACAAGATTATGGCAGGAAAAGGAACCGTCAATTTAGCAACGGAGTTCATAGTGTATCTTGCCGGGTTTCTACCAACAGATAAGGTGGACGATTTATTTGGCAAATATCTAAATTCTTTTACCGAAGAGGAGAGAAAACACAAAAGTTTAGAAGGAATTAGAGAAAATCTTGTAAGGGGACTTTGAGTTGTTAGCCCAAGTTTAACATTTTTCGGCTGTTGGGATGGGAAATCGGGGACGGGGTGCTGGGGTTCTGGGCGGCACTGGCCGAAGTGTATCCCACGACCCGCACACAGCGCTGTTGGGTGCACAAGATAGCGAATATCTTAAACAAGCTCCCTCAGAGCGTGCAGAACAAGGCCAAGACGGGCTTACACGCTATCTGGATGGCCGAGAGCCGGGCGGCGGCGCTGGAGGCCTTGAACCGATTTATTCGCACCTATGAAGACAAGTACCCGAAGGCGACCGCCTGCCTCGACGAAGACCGCGAGGCCTTACTGGCCTTTTATGACTTCCCGGCCGCGCACTGGCAGTCTATCCGCACCACCAATCCCATTGAATCCACGTTTGCCACCGTGCGCCTGCGCACCGCCAGGACACGGGGCTGTGTCAGCCGCACCAGCCTGCTCACCATGGTCTATAAGCTCGGTTTATGTGCTGAGCAGAACTGGCGCCGGCTGCGGGGGTTCAAGCACCTGGCCGACGTGATCGAGAATGTAAAGTTTATTGACGGAGTAAAACAACAGACTATTGAACAACACCAACGGGCCGCCTGACTATGAGGCTATACACCAGATTTGACAATAACTCGTTGTTTTTAGGTAGTGTCTCCGGTCAAGGCAAGCATATTTCCCGGTGCTGTACATCGAAGACAAGACAGACTACCTGTGAAAGATGGACTCTTTCTCACTCTATCACCCTCCCTACCCCGAGGTTCATCCGGGTCATCCCTTTCCGGGCACATTGAGGGACGACCGCAACCGACAGGTTCTCTACCAACCAATTTTATCAAATTTAGGAAGTTTATGAAAATTTTATAAACTTCCTAAATTCGCTATAAGGCCACCTCTAAAAATTAGAGGTGGCCGTGCAGCATAAGGATATGCTGCCAGTAACAGCAAGCACGCAAGTGCTTGAAAATCAAGGAAATGAAAAATCACACTTTTTCATTTCCGTCTCACAAATCCGCCCCGGGCGGATTTGGACGTCCGCAGGACGCCCGCAGGGGGCGTCCCAAGGATGGGGCGCATCACAAAATACCACGGAGGGTATTTTTAGAGGTTCCCATAACTCTGGCATGGACCCTGTCAGGAATCCTTATGTACCGGGCGCGGGGTGACCTCGCTTGCTCCCCTACGCAGCCAACTGATTGCGAAAGGCATGAGCTGGAGTCCAAGTCATGGCGATACTGCGTTCACAGCGCCGCTGTTTGCCGGTTTCATGCAACGTGTCATGCCGGGTGCCCACTGGAAAACCGAATGACCTCGTACTCCCTGGCGAAGTCAGATACGGGTTCTTGCGGAGGGTAGTCTGTGGGTTTGATTTCATATTGACTCTGAAATTATCATGTTTATTATAGAACACATTCTAAAATTTACATGCTTGATATACAGCAGAAATGACATTATTAAACCGCTACCTGAGGAATTGCATCCATTACGATTTGGCTGAGAAAATGGTTTTCCTCGGCGGACCGAGACAGGTGGGCAAGACGACACTTGCGCTCAGCCTGATCGAAGGCGCTGATGAATCCCATCCCGCCTACCTTAACTGGGATCTTCACGACACCCGGCGCATGCTGCTGGATGGAGGCTTGCCGGCAGGGCAACCGTTGGTTATCTTTGACGAGCTCCATAAATACCGGCATTGGCGCAACCTGATTAAGGGTTTTTACGATAAGTTCAAATCATCCAGACGCTTTCTCATCACCGGTTCGGCCCGGTTAGACCATTACCGCAGAGGCGGGGATTCGTTGCAGGGGCGCTACCACTACCACCGTCTGCACCCGCTTTCGCTGTATGAGTTGAATAACAAGCCAACCCGATCGGACCTGTCTGCCCTGTTGCGCTATGGCGGTTTTCCCGAGCCGTTTTTGAAACAAAATATGCGACATTGGAAGAGGTGGCAGCGAGAGCGGCAAAGCCGGGTCATACAAGAGGATTTGATCAACCTGGAAAACGTTAGAGAGGTCTCGCAACTGGACCTGCTGGCGCGGACTTTGCCGGAGAAGGTTGCCTCCGTCCTCTCCCTGAATAAGCTGAAACAAGACCTGTCGGTAGCTTATGAAACCGTGGACCGCTGGATTACGATCCTGGAAAACCTTTACTACTGTTTCAGAATTTCTCCTTACGGACTGCCCCGCCTTCGGGCCGTGAAAAAGGAACGCAAGCTGTATTTGTGGGACTGGTCGTTGTGCGCAAATGAGAGTGCCCGTTTTGAAAACCTGGTGGCGTCGCAGTTACTGAAATATTGCCATTTTCGGGAAGACACCGAAGGCGATGAAATGGAATTGAGGTTTGTCAGAGATGCCGCAGGCAGAGAGCTGGACTTCGTGGTCATTGAAAATAATAAACCGTTATTTGCGGTTGAGTGCAAAACGGGAGACCGGCAGCTGAGCAGGAATATTGCCTATTTCTCCCAGCGCACGGATATTCCATTTTATTATCAGGTACATCTGGGGGACAGGGATTATGAACGGGCAGATTTGAAGGCAAGAGTTATGCCGGCAACCAGTTTTTGTGAATTGTTAAGAGTTTAGCCCGCATATCTCACTAAATTTCTTGTTACGTTGACCCACCGTCCGCAGTCCACCTTGCCCTTGCCGGACCTGACACTCAATCCGCAGGTATGGAAAAAATGATGACACAGGCCAGTATTACGGCAAGGGCTACGAACAGCGCCTGATTGGCGAGCGTCGCTCTTGCTAGGGGCGGGGAATCCTTGTAGTTGTAGAAGATGGCCAGCAAGGTTTGCAGGAAATAATAGGCGGCAAAGGCGCGTGATGCCAGTGTGATAATCTCCAGGATGTCGGCTTCCCAAACCAGCAGAATTGCCAGGGCTGCCACTGCCAGGTAGCCGTTTCTGGTGGACAGGCGCTGCCGGCTGTTTTCCCGCAACAGGCCGCCGCCACCGCCTAAGTCTGCCACTGCCGCACTGAACTGGCTCATCAGCGCCGCCACCATCAACATCACCGGCAGCACCACCGCCACCGGCGCCATGGCGCCGATGATATCCGACAGGTTGATATGGACGAGGTTGATATGTTGCACCACCGGCAGCAGCAGGATGACCGAGACCACGTACAAAATGCCGGAGATAATCTGGGCATTGCGCATGCTTGACACCCGGGCTTGTGGGCTGTACCTGTCTCCCAGAAAGCGCGATGTCTCGAACCCCTGGACTATCAGGAGCACGCCGGCGAGCATCCGAAACTGTGTGGGCAGGTCCCGTTGCGGATACTCGAAGCGCAGCTCGTGGCCGTTCAGGAAGGTCATGCCAAAGGCGAACAGTCCCAGTATCAGCGACAAAATCACGGCCAGCTGAATGGTGACGGAGTAAGCCTCCAGGCGTTCCAGCCCGGCCAGCCCCCTGACGTAACCGACCGCAGTAATGAACAGGATAATGGCCGTTGTGAGCGACCGTTCCAGCACCTGACTGTCGATGCCCAGGTAGCTCAGCAGAAAATTTGACAGCAGGGACAGGTAGAAGGCGACGGCCACCACATAAGCCAGCACCAGCACAACATTGGCCATGTATTCGATTTCCCGACAGGGCCCGGACAGCTCTCCGCTTGCTATGCGCGGTTCGACATGCAGGATGTTGAAGCGGATGACATGCCCAATCGAATAGGCGAGAACCACTATGACCAGTATCGCCAGCGGCGCATGCACCCCCACGATGCTGGCAAGCAGCGGCGCCATGATCAGGAACCCGCTGCCGATAATGGAGGAGAACGGAGTCAGAGTCGCAGTCCAAAGCCCGTTCTTCAGCAACCCCGACCATACCAGCGCCAAGCCGGTGACCAGACCGGAAATAACCAAGATGGAATTGAACGCAACGCTCGAAGCCAGCACGCTCAGGTAACCCCTGTCGTTAAGGTTGTGGCAGCTGAGTTAATCAGAGGTCTCTTACGTTGTCACGGCATTATACCAGCCATAGCAAAGCCAGTCGTACGGTTTGGCGATATAGACGCCCAGCCAGCCCTTGACGTTATGACGTTATGACGTTATTGTGCTGGCATGAAGACAGCATCCAAACGGGCAACGATCTACTTATATCCTGAGCTTCACCGCGCGTTGCGCCTGAAGTCTGTTGAGACCAACCGGTCTGTATCAGATATTGTAAATGAGGCTGTGCAGTTGAGCCTTGCAGAAGATGCCGAGGATCTGGAGGCTATAACAAGTCGCGCCGGAGAACCGGACCTGGTGTTTGAAGACGTGGTAATGGATTTGAAACGTCGTGGAAAAATATAAAATCCTCATCAAGCCTTCCGCAGCAAAGGAACTCGAAGCAATCTCTCAAAAGAAAATCCGGCAGCGGATAGTTCACCGAATTGAGGGTTTGGCAACGGACCCCTTTCCACCTAGAACCAGTAAACTGGCAGGGTCTGATCACTTCAGACTGCGCCAGGGCGCCTATAGAATCATTTATGCGGTGCGGAAGCTGGAACTTATCGTCAACATAATCAAGGTTGGACACAGGCAGGGCGCCTACCAGGGTCGATAAGAGTTTGGAGATGGCGCGCCCGGAGAGATTCGAACTCCCGACCGCCTGGTTCGTAGCCAGGTACTCTATCCAGCTGAGCTACGGGCGCATAGCACCTATTATCACCTATACCCGGGGAAAAATAAAGGGTACTGGCTTGTTACGCCATTCCCGCTAACTACCGAGCCTGCTCAGAACAAGCCGGTAATGTTGCCCTCGGCGTCCACATCGATCTTCTCGGCAGCCGGGACTTTGGGCAATCCCGGCATGGTCATCATGTTGCCGGCGATGGCCACGATGAAACCGGCGCCGTTTGCGAGCCGCACTTCGCTCACTTCCACGTTGTGCCCTACCGGCGCGCCCCGCACCGCAGGGTCGGTGGTAAAGGACATCTGCGTCTTGGCCATACATACCGGGAACCGGCCGTAATCCTGGTTCAGCTTATCGATCTCCGCCCGCACCTTGCTGTTGGCGGTGACGCTGCCGGCGCCGTAGATTTTCCTGGCGACGGCCTCTATCTTGTCCCACAGGTGAGCATCATCCTGGTACAGGTAACTGTGGCTGCCGGGGTTGTTGTCCACTACGTCGGTAACGGCGCGGGCCAGTTCTTCGGCGCCGGCGCCGCCCTCGGCCCAGTGGCGCGCCACTACCGCCCTGCCGCCCTGCGCCTCGACCCGGTTTTGCAGCAGCTCAACCTCGGTGTCGGTATCGTGGGTGAAGTGGTTGATGGACACGATACAGGGCAGGCCGTAGTGTTGCTGTATGTTGTTCAGGTGCCGTTCTAGGTTGACCAGACCTTTATCCAGTGCTGCCAGATTTTCCATGTTCAGGTCTTCCTTGTTGACGCCGCCATGATATTTCATGGCGCGGACAGTGGCGACCAGCACCACCGCCGCCGGGTTCAGCCGGGCCATACGGCACTTGATGTCGATAAACTTCTCCGCGCCCAGATCCGCGCCGAAACCGGCCTCGGTGATCACGTAATCCGCCAGTTTCAACGCAGTCCTGGTGGCGGTGACGCTGTTGCAACCATGCGCAATGTTGGCGAACGGCCCGCCGTGCACCAGCGCCAGATTGTTCTCCAGGGTCTGTACCAGATTGGGCTTGATGGCATCTTTCAGCAAGGCCGCCATGGCGCCGTGGGCATTCAGGTCGCGGGCGTGCACCGGCGTCCGGTCGCCACAGGTGTAGCCGATGACGATGTTGCCGAGCCGTTCCTTCAGGTCGGCAAGGGATGTCGCCAGACAGAAAATGGCCATCACCTCGGAGGCAACGGTAATGTCGTAACCGTCTTCGCGCGGGAACCCGTTGGCCGTGCCGCCCAGGGAAATGACAATCTTGCGCAAGGCGCGGTCATTCATATCGACAACCCGTTTCCAGGCAATCAGACGCGGGTCCAGGTTCAGGCGGTTGCCGTGGTTGATGTGATTGTCCAGCATGGCCGAGAGCAGGTTGTGCGCGGCACCGATGGCGTGAAAATCGCCAGTGAAATGCAGGTTGATATCTTCCATGGGCACCACCTGAGCATAACCGCCGCCAGCGGCGCCGCCCTTGACGCCAAAGCAGGGACCGAGTGAAGGTTCACGCAGGCAGATTAAGGTGTGTTTGCCGATCCTGTTCATGGCATCACCCAGACCGACTGTAGTGGTAGTCTTGCCCTCGCCCGCCGGGGTGGGACTGATGGCAGTGGTCAGGATCAGCTTGCCGTCGGCCCTGTCCTGCAGGCTGTCGATGTAATCCAGCGACAACTTGGCCTTGTAATGACCGTAAGGCTCCAGGTGCTCACTGCCGATGCCGTACTGCTCGGCGGCGAGGCCGATAATCTGCTTTTTACTGGCCCGCCGGGCGATTTCGATGTCTGACAGCATGGGAACATTCTCCGTCTTCAACTGCTTGTTTTTTTTGATGACCGGTATATTATATCGGCTGACGGAATTTAAGGAAGATACATGCCAACAATATTGAGACAATCAGGGTGGCGATTTTTCTTTTACTCGAATGAAGGAAATGAACCCCCTCATATTCACTGTCGAAAAGCCGGGAAGGAATGCAAGTACTGGATCGGCACAGGCTATTATGACATCCGGGAAGACTATGCCTTCGACTTATCTCCGAGAGACAAGAGGCAAATCAGGAAAATCATATTTGCTCATCTGGATTACATCATGGAGCAATGGGATAAACTTCAGCAGAGGCGGCAATAATGCGTAAATACCACAAAGTGGAAAATGTCTGCGTAAAGAACGGTCGCCTCAGTCTGGATGTCGACGGGCGGCATATCGAACATACGTTGGGGGAAACTTCCAAAGCGCTGGCACTTGCCAGAGAGGACGAACAACAGGTATTTGAAGTTTCTCCTTCCGGTTATGGAATCCACTGGCCGCTGCTCGACGAGGACCTGTCGATAGATGCGCTGATGGGTATTGAGCATAAACCTGCTCTTACACAAAAAAGCGCTTAACCCGCATATCTCACCAAGTCGCTTGTTGCGCCCTCCCTGTAGTTTGCCCCTGCGGGGCCAGCTGCGCTGACGCTACGCTGTTCAAATTCGCTCCCGGCGAATTTGTCGAACCCGGGTGTTGATTATCGAGGGTTCGAAGCCACACTCAACAACTATGGCAAGGGGGGTCGTTGACCCCCTTGCCATAGTTGGCGGAGAGAGAGGGATTACAAACTACCTCCCTGTAGTTTGCCCCTGCGGGGCCAGCTGCGCTGACGCTACGCTGTTCAAATTCGCTCCCGGCGAATTTGTCGAACCCGGGTGTTGATTATCGAGGGTTCGAAGCCACACTCAACAACTATGGCAAGGGGGTCGTTGACCCCCTTGCCATAGTTGGCGGAGAGAGAGGGATTCGAACCCTCGATGGGCTGTTAACCCATACTCCCTTAGCAGGGGAGCGCCTTCAGCCACTCGGCCACCTCTCCGGCGCTGGGCCGGCATAGCCGGCCCGCCCCGTTGTCAACGGGTTACACCCCGTCTTGAGGACTGACTACGCGTTTCCCTGATTCTCTTCTTCTTCCTCTTCGGGGTCCGCTCCGGGTTCGCCCCCGTCCTCATCCCCGTCCTCATCCAGATATTCCTGGGCAAGCTGGGCTTTCGCCTTCTTCACCTTTTCCAGTTGTATCCGCTCGTAGATTTCCTCCCGGTGCACTGCGATTTCCTTGGGGGCATTAACCCCGATACGAACCTGATTACCGCGTATTCCAAGAATGGTTACATTGACGTCATCCCCGATCATCAGAGACTCGCCAATCCTGCGTGTTAATATCAACATCTCATCTTCTCCTGTTTAAATCCCTAGGTAATAACTGATTATTGTAGCCTTTTTCGGCAACAACTCTTCAATGATAACACTTTATTCAGCCGACGGCATCATTGATTATAGCGCTACCATTTTCAAGACCGAATGCAGAGTGTAACGTTCTTACACCCAATTCCAAGTACTTTTCGTCAACAACTACGGATATTTTTATTTCAGACGTGGATATCATCTGAATGTTAATGCCCTCGGCAGCCAGCGCCGAGAACATTTTGCTGGCGATACCGGCATGGGAGCGCATGCCCACTCCGACCACGGAAATCTTGACAATACGGTCGTCGCTAAGGACTTCTGCGGCACCCAGTTCCTGTGCGGTTTTTCCCAGCAGGACTGTGGCCTTGGCGAAGTCGTTGCGATGCACGGTAAAGGTAAAGTCGGTGGTATGATCCACGCCCGTATTCTGCACGATCATGTCAACTTCAACCCCGGCCTCGGCAATGGGACCAAGTATTGCGCCGGCGATACCCGGTCGGTCCGGCACCCCGCGCAAGGTCAGCTTGGCTTCGTCGCGGTTGTGAGCGATACCCGCTATCAGCGCCCGTTCCATTGCTTCATCCTCGTCTGTGATTAACGTACCCTGGCCTCCCTCGAAGGAAGACAGTACGCGTAATGGTACTTTATATTTGTTGGCAAATTCTACCGAGCGGATCTGCAGCACCTTCGCCCCCAGACTGGCCAGCTCCAGCATTTCCTCGTAGGCAAGCCGGCCCATGCGTCTGGCCGCGGGGACGATCCGGGGGTCGGCGGTGTAAACGCCGTCCACATCTGTATAAATCCGGCACTCGGCAGCGTTTAACGCCACGGCCATGGCGACCGCGGTGGTGTCTGTGCCGCCCCGACCCAGAGTAGTTATATTACCGTTTTCGTCGACACCCTGAAAGCCTGCAATCACCACAATTTTATGTTCTGCCAGTGCTTTTTTCACGCGCGCCGACTCGATATCAATGATGCGCGCCTTGTTATGGACGTTATCCGTCAGGATCCGAACCTGCCCGCCGGTGTAGGAAACGGCAGGATGATCCCGTTCCTGCAATGCCATACTCAGCAAGGCGATAGTCACCTGCTCGCCAGTGGATAATAGCACATCCAGTTCCCGGGAATCGGGGATTGTGGCGACCTGCTCCGCCAGCTCGATAAGCCGGTCAGTCTCGCCGGCCATAGCCGACAGCACCACCACCAGCTGGTGTCCCTGCTTGCGCGTGGCGATGACGATGTCGGCAACTGCCTTGATGCGTTCTACATTGGCGACCGAGGTGCCGCCGAATTTTGCTACGATTAAGGTCATGCTGTCCGTTCCCTTACCCAGTCCGGCACGCTGGCCAGGGCGCTTTGCAGGGCGGACGGGTCATTGCCACCAGCCTGCGCCAGATCCGGGCGGCCGCCACCCTTGCCGCCTACTTGCCGGGCAACGTAATTGACCAGATCGCCAGACTTGACCCGGTCGGTGCTGTCCTGGGTTACGCCTGCTACCAGACTCACTTTATCACCTTGCACCGTGCCAAGCACGATCGCAGCCGTACCCAGCTTGTTTTTCAGCCGATCCACCGTGGCACGCAAGGTTTTCGGGTCGGCGCCGTCCAGAGTACGGGCCAGGACGGCAATTCCGTTCACCCGCTCGGCCTGTGCGCTCAACTCGGCGCCGGCCCGGCTGGCTATTTCTCCCTTGACCTGCTCCAGCTCCTTTTCCAGGCGTCTGGAATTCTCCAATACCTGCTCCAACCGGGTCGTCAGTTTGTCCCGACCGGATTTCAGCAGACGCGCCAGCTCGGCCAACTGCGCCTCTTCGCGCTCGACCCACGCCAGCGCCCCGGTGCCGGTCACCGCCTCCACCCGGCGCACGCCAGCGGCGATACCGGTTTCGGTCACGAGTTTGAACAAGCCAATATCACCACTGCGATGCACATGTGTGCCGCCGCATAACTCTACGGAGAAATCGCCGCCGATGTTCAACACCCGCACTTCCTCAGCGTATTTCTCGCCAAACAGGGACATGGCGCCGGACCGGAGCGCCTCGGCCAACGGCAGCAGGCGAATTTGAGTTTCCACGTTCTCCAGGATCTTACGGTTCACAAGCTGTTCGATCCGCGCGAGTTGTGCCGTTGCAAGCGGCTGCGGATGGGAAAAATCGAAGCGCAAGCGGTCGGGCGCAACTAGGGAGCCTTGCTGGGTGACATGTTCGCCCAACACTGTGCGTAGCGCCGCATGCAGCAAGTGGGTGGCAGAATGGTTGCGCACGGTATCGGCGCGCGCCAACTCATCCACTTGTGCAGACACCTGTTGGCCGGGTTGCAAGGCGCCGCAGGTGACTGACCCCAGGTGCCAGTGACAGTTTGCCTGCTGTTGCGTATCCTCGACGATAAATTCACCTCCCTCCCATACCAGTTTGCCCCGGTCCCCCACCTGACCGCCGGACTCGGCGTAGAATGGGGTGCGGTCGAGCAGGACTCTGCCGGGCTGGCCGGCTTCAAGACTGTCCACTACCTGTTCATCATGCCGGAGATTCAGGACCTGGCCGGTATCCTGCAGGGTATCGTAGCCGGTGAAAATAGTAGGGGAGGGGGATGGTGCAGAGCCGGTCGCCCCGCTCAAGCTGACCGGCACCCCGCGGGTCGCGCCAGTGCCAGTTTTCACGCCAGGGCGAGGCGCTTCAAATTTGGCCGAACCTCGCGAGCGTTGGCGCTGCTCTTCCATACAGGCTTCAAAACCGGTTTGGTCCAGCTCAAGCCCCTGCTCACGGGCAATATCCGCAGTCAGGTCCACCGGAAAGCCGTAGGTATCATACAGCTTGAATATGACTGCGCCCGGAAGCGTGCGTGAGGACAGGGTTGCCAGCGCCGCTTCCAGATGTTTGAGACCTTGCTGTAAGGTCTCGGTAAATCGTTCTTCCTCCTGTTTCAGGGTATTGACCACAAACTCGCGCAGGCGGCTGACCGGCTCGGCGGTCACTCCCATCATACTGACCAGCGGCTCGACCAGCTTATGGAAGAACGGTTCGGTCAGTCCCAGCACCGAACCATGGCGTAGCGCCCGGCGAATGATCCGGCGCAGCACATAGCTGCGGCCCTCATTGCCCGGAATAACACCGTCCGCCACTAAGAACGCGGCGGCGCGGATATGGTCGGCAATAACGCGCGTGGAGACGAGGTTATCCCCGTCATTGCCGGCAAGACACTGCACTGCTTCGATTAAGGGGCGGAACAGGTCGGTGTCATAGTTGTTGTGTACGCCTTGCAGCAGCGCCGCGACTCGCTCTAAGCCCATACCGGTATCCACCGACGGTTGCGGCAAGGGGTGCAGGTTGCCTTGTTGGTCGCGGTTGAATTCCATGAACACCAGGTTCCAGATTTCCACATAGCGGTCGCCGTCCTGGTCGGCACTGCCGGGAGGACCGCCCGCTACCTCGGCGCCATAATCATAAAATATCTCGCTGCACGGTCCGCACGGTCCGGTATCGCCCATGGACCAGAAATTGTCCTGCTCGCCACAACGGCTGAAGCGGGTCCGGTCCACTCCGACCTGTCGCAACCAGATGTCCTCGGCCTCGTTATCATCCTTGTACACCGTCACCCACAACTGCTCTTCGGGGATGGCAAGTTCAACGGTAAGAAACTCCCAGGCGTAACGGATAGCCTGCTCTTTGAAGTAATCGCCGAAGCTGAAATTGCCCAGCATTTCGAAAAAAGTGTGGTGGCGAGCGGTATAGCCTACGTTTTCCAGGTCGTTGTGCTTGCCGCCGGCGCGCACGCAGCGCTGGGCGGTTACTGCGCGCGGGCAGGCGCGCGGCTCGTTGCCGAGGAACACATCCTTGAACTGCACCATGCCGGCGTTGGTGAACAACAAGGTCGGATCGGCGGCCGGCACCAGCGGCGAACTGGCCACCACTTCGTGCCCGCGTTGCCTGAAATAATCCAGAAACCGCCGCCGAATGTCATTTGCTTCGATGTGCTTCATGCCGTCTGTTATTCACTGTCGCTGAATGCCATGCGGATCTGCTCGGAGGTAAAACCGCGGTACTGCAGAAAACGTGACTGTTGTGCCTGTTCCCTGAAGCTCGCAGGCGCCGGCAAGCCGTATTTCTTGCGACGCACAGCCCGGATACGCTCTTCCCAATCTATATCCATTGTGACCAATACCTGTTCTGCCAATTCCCCGGCTACTCCTCGTTCACACAGTTCCCGGGTAATGCGTAACGATCCGTAACCTTTTGCCGCGCGGTTGCGACTGTAGGCCTCGGCATAGCGTGCATCGTCCTGCAATCCCGCCGCTTTCAGTTCTGCTAGGACTGCTGCGACTGTTGCCGTAGCATACCCGCGCGCCAGCAGTTTTCCCTGTAGTTCCTTAGCGGAGTGCTCGCGCCGGGCCAGCAGGTCCAGCGCCCGTTGCCTGATCGCGGCTGACTGCGGCTGACCGCTCAGACCGGCGCAGCCTCCCCCGATTGCGCGGCATCCAACTCCGCCGTCTCAACCTGCGGCAGCACTTTGCGTTTTACCGCCTGCTCAATTTCCAGCGCCAGCTCGGGATTATCCTGAAGATGCACGCGTACGTTATCCTTGCCCTGACCAATGCGCTCACCGTTGTAACCATACCAGGCGCCGGTCTTCTCGATAATGCCGTGCTGCACGCCTAAGTTGATGATTTCACCTTCGCGGGAGACGCCGCGACCGTACAGGATGTCGAAAAAAGCCTCCTTGAACGGCGGCGCCACCTTGTTTTTCACCACCTTCACCCGGGTTTCGTTACCTATCACCTCATCGGCCTTCTTGATGGCGCCGATGCGGCGGATTTCCATACGCACGGACGCATAAAACTTCAATGCGTTGCCGCCAGTAGTAGTTTCCGGGTTGCCGAACATGACACCGATCTTCATACGTATCTGGTTGATGAATATCACCAGCGTATTCGAGCGTTTGATATTGGCGGTGAGTTTCCGCAGCGCCTGCGACATCAGGCGCGCCTGCAACCCCATGTGGCTGTCGCCCATCTCTCCTTCTATTTCCGCCTTGGGGGTTAATGCCGCCACGGAGTCGATGATGATCAGGTCGGTAGCACCAGAGCGCACCAGCATATCCGTGATCTCCAGGGCCTGCTCGCCGGTATCAGGCTGGGAAACCAGCAGATCGGACATTTCCACGCCCAGTTTTTCCGCGTAGCTCGGGTCCAGGGCATGTTCTGCATCCACAAACGCGGCCGTGCCGCCGATTTTTTGTATTTCCGCTGCCGCGTGCAGGGCCAGGGTGGTCTTGCCGGAAGATTCCGGCCCGTAGATTTCCACCACCCGGCCGCGCGGCAAGCCGCCGATGCCCAGCGCCAGATCCAGCCCCAGCGAGCCCGTGGACACGGCGCGGACTTCGTGGTCAACAGACCCGTCACCCATGCGCATGATCGAGCCCTTGCCGAACTGCTTTTCAATTTGCCCCAGCGCGATGTCCAGGGCCTGTTTTTTCTTCTCGTCCATTGTCACCGTCTCAAAATTGGTAAGTGCATATTATCCCACAATACAGCCCATAACGCATTCAGAGATTTTCAGCCGCAGATAACCTGCATCATTTCAGGTTATTCACCACCAGGGTGAGGTTGAAGATCACCAGCAACACCATGATAGCCCGGAACACAATACCCAGCGCGCCGCTTCTGGGCGCGTACGCCCACATCACGCCGCCAACGACGATGGAACCGACCAGGAAGGCCAGCGCCGCCGGCCCTGTTAAAAAATCCACTGCGGTCTGAAACGCGGTGGTGATAAAGTCCAACGGCCCGCCAGTCGTGCCGATGTCAAATTCAGCCCACACGATACCGGGGCAATACAACAGTGCAAATAAGCAAATACGATCACGCATCATCCTTCTCCTTCATACAGGTTAGCTTAGTCAGTCATCATAAAACGCCGGCGCGCGACAACATCCGCGCGCAGGCAGGTAATCCGTTTCAACAGCCGTTTTCTTATCACGTACAACCATACTGCGATGCCATTCGGGTCATGCCGGCACACCCGGCTCAGCAGAAAAATACCGAAGGCTGAAATGAGTAAAAACAAGAGGACAGAGCGCAGCTGCACGCCCAGCAGTGCGGCAGTGACTATAATGGAAAGCAGCGCGTTGGCGGGGTAGCCGAAATAACGCTTGTGTGCCGTCAGTGACGACCGGTTGCTGTATGCGTCTTCCCCAGTATCCATGACTGTATCCATGACTTCTTCAATGTATGAATGGTTTTGCGGCCCTGATTGTCCCGATTACATGGTGCTGTACAGCCTGTACTTATAAGAGTTGTTCAGGGTAGAGTCAACAGTTTTTTTAATGTGGGCGCCGGCTTTAACCCGCATATCTCACCAAGTGATGCGAAGATCGCGCCGGATTGGTTCTGCCTGCGGGTGCCTGCGACCGAAAGCATAGCGGTAGCTATGGTTGAGGAAGCACGTGCCCGCAGGCAGAACCAGGACCAGCGAGGGCGCAGCAAGCGCAGTGTGTTATGTGGAAAGAGCAGCAGCATTACCATAACTTATTGAGAGCAATAATGTTTCACAAGGCAACAAGCGACTTGGTGAGATATGCGGGTTAAGCCAGACTCTGCATTTCCCGCGCCGCGGCCAGTGCCGCAAGGCGGGCGAGCACGCCATAGCTGTAAAAGCGGTTCAGGTGGGCCGCGGGCGGCTGCTGCCGGTCCGGTGAGTTGCAACATTCCTCAAACGCCAATCGCTCGAAATACATGCCCGGCGAGTTGAGGTTTTCATTGGTGGCCCGTTGCGGGTGCACCCGGTAGAAACCGCCTACCACGTTCTGGCCGATGAGATACACCACCGGTTCTGCCACCGTGTCGGGCTTGCCCCAGGTTTCATGGGTATAGACCCCCTCCTGAATAATGGCCTTGGTGACTTTCTGCCCCTCCTTCACCGTCGCCATCTTCGTCCGTTGCTTGCGGTTCAGGTCGTGGACTTCCTCGGCACTGTGCACAGACATGACACCCATACCGTAAGTACCGGAATCTGCCTTAATCATGACAAACGGGTCGCTGTTGATGCCGTACTCGTGGTACTTTTTGCGGATGGCATTGAGCAGCGCTTCCACATTCCTAGACAGGCAGGATTCACCGGCGCGTTTCATGAAGTCCACCTCGCCACAGTTGCGGAACAGGGGTTCTATCAACCAGGTGTCGATATCCAACAGCGCCGCGAATTCCTGTGCGGTGTCCCGGTAGAAACCGAAATGCACGGATTTCAGCCGCTCCGACCAGCCCAGGTTGAGCGGTGGCATGAGCAGTTGCTCCGCACCCTGCAGCAGCTCCGGCACACCGGATGACAGATCATTATTCAATACCAGCAGTTCCGGCTGAAAATCCTGCACGAACAGGCTGTCGCCCTCCCGCTGCAGGGGTTCTAGGCACAGCGCCGCGCCGCTGTTCAGGCTGATGTGCATGGCCTGCTCTAGGTCGGGCAATAATGAGCCGACCCGGGTCTCGAAACCCGCTTTCACAAAAATCCCCTGCAATAGCGCAAGGCTCTCTAGGTAGTGCATGTTGCGGGTGTGGTTCTCGGGAATGATCAGTACCCGGTCCACCGGTTGCGCCAGCCGCCCCAGCGCTGACTGCACCGCCTGTATGCACAGCGACTCGAAAGCCGGATTGAGGTTATTAAAGCCAGCCGGAAACAGGTTGGTGTCAACGGGGGCTATCTTGTAGCCGGCATTACGCAAGTCCACGGACGCATACAGAGGCGCCGGTGTCTTGCGCCACTGGGAACGGAACCAGGATTCGATCCGGGCCTGATGCTCCAGGATGACACTCTCAATGATATTCAACGGACCACTCAGGGCCGTCGTCAGGTGGGGCACTATCTCCGCTGCTGCTGCAACCATAACCGCTGTTCCAATTTGAAAGGGGTATTATACCAGAGGAGAGAAACTCAGTTTGTTGCATTGTCCTTACAGGCAATGGTTGCCGCTAACCCCGGCATTTGGATGTTTCAGCCGCGAGAGGCTAAAATAGGCGTATGCTTAACCCGCATATCTCACCAAGTCGCTTGTTGTCTTATGAAACATGTTTGCTCTCAATAGGTTATGATAATGCTTCTACTTTCCACATAACATACTGCGCTTGATGCGCCCTCGCTGGTCTTGGTGAGATATGCGGGCTAAAATAGGCGTATGCTTAAATCCATCAGGGAATTCTTTGAGCGCGGCCTGCAAGACACTGTCGACCGCGGCGGCGCCGGTTCCAGCAACCGGGTGGAGCTGGCCGCGGCCGTGCTCATGGTCGAAATCAGTCTGGCGGATGCGTCCGTAGGCGCTGAAGAACTGGCTGTCATCAAGGCTACCCTGACCGACCATTTTGCTATCCCCGTACAGCAGGTGGATGAATTGATTGACATGGCGCGCCACGAGGTTGACCTGGCGGTTTCCCTGCACGAGTTTACCCGTATGCTCAACGACAACCTCGATGCCGCCGAAAAAATCCACATCATCGAAGCACTCTGGAAGGTCGCATTTGCCGATGCCGTGCTGGACAAATATGAAGAATACTACCTCAGGAAGATAGCCGATTTGCTCTATATCTCGCACAAGGATTACCTCATGGCAAAACATCGGGTGGCGGATAGCGGCCACTAATTTTCAACATACCTGCCATTACCTCCATTTGCCAGACTGTTACTTTTCCCATCTTCAACACAGCGCAACCAGGCCTGCTCCAGAGTGGTTGCCTGGAACTCATGACGGCACGCCGTCGGTGAGCCAAGATAACGGAGCCGGCTCTGGTGCAATATGGCTACCCGGTCGCACAGCATTTTCACGTCTTCGAGCAGGTGGGTAGCAAAAAAGCAGGTGACACCCTGCCGTTTCAGCTCATACAGGTGGTTATGCAGGCCGGCGCGCGCGCTAGGGTCGAGGCCGCTCAGCGGCTCATCTAGGATGAGCAGCTTTTTTTCACTCAGCAGACAAGCGGCCAAACCAAGTTTCTGCGCCGTTCCCTTGGACAGGCGCCCGGCGCGCTGTTGCAGTTCAGTCGATGCCAGAGCCAGGGCTTTGAGAATTTTCCCGGCCCGACCCTGGTCGAGCGCCAAACCGTGGAGGCGGCATATAAACCCCAGGAATTCCCAGCCGTTGAGGTAACACGGCGGGCGAAAATTTTCCGGCAAATAGGCCAGATACTCCCTAGCTGCGGGCCGGGTATGCTGTGTGCCGAAGATACTGGCGCGGCCTGAGGTCGGCATATCTAGGTTCAGCAGACACTTTATCAGGGTGGTCTTACCGGCGCCGTTGACACCGGTCAACGCTAGGAATTCACCCTCGGCCACCGTCAGGTCCAGCGCCGACAATACGGTTTTATCCCCGCGCCGTTTCGTCAACCGCCGTATCTCAATAGCGGACGCTTGTGTGCACATAGCCTTGGCATCCATGCTCTGCGGGCAAAGTCAGTACAAAAACACTGCATTGCAGCGGGTATTGTCGCTGTCCACGTTCCAGGACGACCCCGTGGCATCGGCGTTGTTGATGCAGGGCGCGCCGGTAGTGGCCGACCACAGCACGGTCTCACTGCCAGGGGTGCCGGCGCCGAAGTCGGCGCCGCCCACCGTGCTCTCACCATTTTTTGCAGCACTCACCGTGCCGCGCACCACACCGCTGCCCGGGTCGCCATCATCCAGCTTCACATCCAGTTCCCGCAGCAGCGTCGGCGTGACACCGGCACCGAACACATAAGCCAGACGCACGGTTGACCCGGCCGTGGCACCACCGTCGTCGTAATCATCGGTGAACCCCAGCAGCACCGGTTGCTGAAACGCATTACCCGGCACCTGACCGGTCAAAACCCCGGCCTCATACTCCGCCGCGCTGCCGGTGCTGCCGCCATGGCTGCCGTTGAGCAGCCGCGCATGGGCCAGGTGCGCCCACACTGCGCCAGCTTCCTGCCATTGGTCAATACGCCCGTTCTGGTTGCCGCCAATAGTAGGGGTAGCGCCACAGTTGGCATCAACTTCGGCAGTAATGGCGGCACATGCCAGTGCCGCCGGCATATCGCCCGGCACCTGCCGGTAACGGTCGATAAAACCGTAATACGCCGCCTGTATGCCGGCATTCTGAGCAGCCATATTGCGCACGCGGGCACTGCTGATCAACTGTTGCCCCTTGAGAACGCCGCCCAGCAGGAGTCCGATCAGGACCAGGACGACCGCGATTTCCACCAGGGTAAAACCTGATGACTTACGTGTATTCATAAAGATATCCTCCATGAAGTACGATTGAGTTTCCGTTAAGCGCAAGGTTTGGTCAAAACGACCGTACCCTTCACCGTGTAACGCTACAGATGGTAGAACAACAGATCTGCTACGTCAAGCCCTTTGTCCAGGTTCAATACATGACAGCTGGCCAATAAACCAACGGGTGCCTCTCACAAACATGAGGCACCCGTGCAGCACAGGGAGGTGCTGCGGTGTACGCGACGGTGTCTTGCAGCCGCATAACCCCTCATTTTACCCCCTTTTTTCACGCACATAACCTGTTTTTATCCCCCTTTTTTTACATAAACCACTTGTTTTTATCCCCTGTTTTTTACATAATCGGGTTCTTATCCTCATCTCCGGACCTATATGAAGCGCATACAGTCAGCTTACCTTGAGGAATGGATAAACCGCAAGTCTAGGAAGCCGTTGATCATTCGCGGTGCTCGCCAAGTCGGCAAAACCACTCTGGTGCGGTTGCTTTGCGAAGAGACCGGTTTACGGCTCATTGAGGTAAACATGGAAGACCCCCACGAGTTTCCTTTGTTACTGCGCCAGAATGATCCACATAAGGTATTTCAGGCCATTGCACTGAGCCGGCGCATCGACAACATAGACCCCGACAAGTGTATCTTCTTCTTTGATGAAGCCCAGCATTGCCCGCAGCTGGTGCCCTTTTTACGATACTGTTTTGAGCGAGCCCCTGAATACCGCGTCATAGTGACCGGTTCGCTGCTTGAATTTACCATTGCGGCAGAAAATTATTCGTTCCCTGTCGGGAGAGTGGAATTTCTCTATCTCGGCCCGATGACGTTTGAGGAATATCTGGACGGCACAGATAACCATAACGCCGTTGAGCTGCTGCAACAGGCCAGTGTGGAAGAACCGTTCAACGAGGCCCTGCACAATACGTTTCTCAGCCACCTGCGAGACTACCTGATTGTCGGTGGCATGCCAGAGAGCATCAATACATTTCGGGAAACTCGTTCTTGGCTGGAGGTCGAACGGGTGAAGCACACCATCACCACCACCTATCAGGCAGATTTTCACAAATACTCCGACAAGGCCGATATACACCTGCTGAACCAGTTGGTCGCGACAATCCCCCTTGAGTTGGGGAAAAAGGCCATCTATGCCAGACTGGCTCGGGGAAAGCGCAGCGAGCAGGTCCGGGAAGCGCTTGATTTACTCGAACTGGCAAAGGTGGTACAGCGTTGTTATCACAGTTCGGCAGGCGGTTTGCCGCTGGCCGCTCAGCAAAAAAACAAGCATTTCAAACTGCTGTTCCTAGATGTGGGGCTGATCCAGTCCATGCTGGGCATTTCTCCGGCGGTGGTTGAATCTACCCGGGAGGTTAATGAAATAGCAAAAGGCAGTCTGGCGGAACAATTTATTGGTCAGCACCTGCTGTATGATCGTCCCATGTACGAGGCCCCGACTATCCACTACTGGGAGCGGGAGGTAAAACACAGCACCGCTGAGGTTGACTATCTGGTTCCGCTGCAGGGCCAGGTATTACCGATAGAAGTGAAAAGCGGACACAAAGGACACATGAAATCGTTGCAACAGTTTCTCACGGAAAAAAATTACAACCGTGCCCTCAGGTTTTCATCAGGTCCGTTACTACTCAAAAATTACGACCACACCAACGCCCCCAACTTTCGTTTCCTGAACGTTCCGCATTATCTGGTCGGCCAGTGGTCGCGCCTCGCCCGGGTGCTGGTCGAGTAATGAATAATTCAAAAGATAGGGGACACATTCGGTCTGCGATCCAAGATGAACTGCAAGCGATGATCGATTTATTACCAAGCCTACGCACCGGCGAGGCTATTATTTCAGGTGAAGGTGTTAGAATTCCATCTCACAGGCAGAACCAAGACCAGCGAGGGCGCATCAAGCGCAGTGTGTTATGTGGAAAGAGCAGCAGTATGATCATCACTTATTGAGAACCATCATGTTTCATAAGACGACAAGCGACTGGGTGAGATATGCGGGTTAGTAAGCGTTTACAGGAAACATGGCCGAGACTGCAAGGAAAAAAACCGCAGCTGCCGCACTTTCTTGACGAGATGCGCCTGTCCGGTATCCGGGGTATTGATGACTTGCGAGTGGTATTCGATTACCCGGTAAGCGTTATCGCCGGTGGTAACGCCAGTGGCAAATCTACGACGCTGTTTGCCGCCGCGTGCGCCTACAAGGTACCTGATGCAGGGGTAAAAGACTTTGTTCCATCAACTCTTTTCCCGGATTACCGCCCCAAAAGCGGCGCTCGCCAAGATGCAACACAAACAATCAGCATTGAGTTTGACTACTCTACACCCGAGGGACGGCGTTCAATGCGGTGGCGCCGGAACAAAGGTTGGAACCGCAGTTTTTTTGGCCGCAGGGGAGGTAAACAACCGGAACGTCCGGTATACCTGCGAACCTTAACCAATCTTAGTAATCCCTCCGAAGTCCGTGGTGTGCTCAGGATGTCCCGCGCCAATATTCCGCCGAACGAGACACCCCTGACAGCATCCCAAATCAATTTCGCGCAGAAGATGCTGCCCTTCAATTATGCCGAAGTGATCAATTTATCCAGCGGCAAAAAAAATCTGTTGTTCGCTGAGCATAAACACGGTGCAGCCTACTCTGAACTGCACATGGCAGCAGGGGAACGTGCAATTCTGCGCCTCTCACATGAGCTCGCACAGCTTCATGGCGGCCTCGTGCTGATTGATGAGCTGGAAGCCGGCCTTCACCCCTGGGTACAGCAACTTCTTATGTTGCAGTTGCAACAACTGGCTTTACGCAATGATTTGCAGATCATCGTCACTTCCCACAGCCCTGTGGTACTTGATTCGGTTCCCCCGAACGGTCGTATTTTTCTGGAACGGGACGATACCGGTCGCGTAAAGCTGTTGCTGCCGTATCGGGATATCATACAGGATGCGCTTTATGGACGCTCCAACGATACGCTCAATATCTTATGCGAAGATGATGTGGCGGAAAGTATTTTACATGGCGTTCTTGACAGCTTGCTCACCGAGCAACGGATAGCGCGCCAGTCTGTTCGCGTTGGCCGCGATACCGGCGCCTCGGAATTTCCCACCCATGCGGCAGCGTTTCGAAAGTTCGGCATGTTGGATAACTTTGTATTTGTTCTCGACGGCGATCAAAAACAAAGTGGCATGGCCCAGAAAATACGTAATGCCACAGACGGCACAAACGTGCCGGTGTTATTCCTGCCGGGGGACTCTGCCCCGGAGGCATGGATCTGGGAACGTTTGACAAGCCGGCGCTCAGCAGCAGCCCCACAGTTGGGAATCGACCCGACAAACCTGACCACGGAAATAAACCGGATAGATGCAATTTACAGCCCGGCAGAAGACACCCAAGCTGAGATTGCCAAAACCAAACTTGACGATCTGGCCGATACGCTGGAGCGGTCTGTGCCCGAGGTTTGCCGACTGGTCGTTCGTCTGGAGATGGCGGATGAAACCAGCGAGGTCCAGACTTTGCTAGAAGATTTGAAAGATACTTTGCAGCAGTGGCGAGCTGATTGAGTGCTTATGGCCATAAACCCTATCGTTTTTACTGCCCCCCTTGGCATTCTTAGCCTGCATATCTCACCAAGTGATGAGGGCTAAAAATTAGAGATGGCCGGTAATGCCTGTTTCAAATCTCTATCGCGGGATTTGGGTAAATTTCACAGGCTGGTCAAGCCGCTCTACGAACAGATACCGATACACGCAGACCTGCCGCGTCCAACATGTTCACCAGTCGGTCAATGCTAAACCTGTCATAGCGCCCGTTGATTACATCATTCAGGAGCGGCTGTGTCGTGTCCAATCGTTCAGCTGCTTCTGCCTGAGGCAGGCCGGTGTCCTTGACCCATTTCCTGATTGCGACCATTAATTCAGAACGCAATTTCAGGTTCTCCGCATCAGGAAGGTTCAAATCAGCGAAAATATTGCCGCCCGAAGGCGTTGTATGGTTACTTTTCATGGTTTATCCCCGCATACGCTGCACAGCGCGAAAACGTCGTTCAGCAAGATCTAAATCTCTCTTGGAGGTGCGCTGTGTTTTCTTGTTGAAAGCCCGCATTCCGACGGGCAGGTATCGGGAAAGCACACAGGGTTTCGTAGCTATCGCCCATCCATTCGATCCGTTTTTCCATGACTTTTATTATAGCAGACTTGATATAGGGGCGCCTGACCCTAAAAAAACACCTGCGTGCGGAACGACAGGTAGTGCGGGTCGCCGGCACTGGTGCCCCAGTCGCAGGTGTTGGCACCGCTGTTGTCGCAGAATGTCTTGACGTAGTTCAGCCTGAAAATCATGCTGTTGTTGATGTACCAGTTCAGCGCCGCGCTGAAAACCTCGCCACGGTCGGCGCCGATACCGGCGCCAAGGTCGGTGGAACTGTAGCGCAGGCCCAGTTCCCAAGCACCCCAGCCGCCGTTGCCGACCGGGCTGTTTACCTTGACGCCGCTGAACTTGCCATTTTTATAGCCGCGGCTCTCACCGGTAAGAAAATAACTGCCTTGCACGTAAAACCCTTCCATATCCGTTGCGCCCAGCGCAGTCGTGCCGCCAAAATCGCCGTAATAGTATTCTGCACTGGCCGCGAACGGGCCCCAGATGCCAGCCGTCTCCAGGTTCATGCTCCAGTAGTCATCCGCAGTGATGGCCTGATCGGAATCTACGATCCGAGCCCCTTCAGACACAGATGGGCGCACTCGGAAGCGATTCACGGTCTTGTTGGGATAATGCTTATAGCCGAGCCCGGCGCCGATGTGTAGCAGTTGGTTGTCCGACTGGTGGAGCGGCAACCAGGTGGCTTGCCCCATGAAGCCCCAGCCGTCGTCGAGCTTGCGTTCGGTGATGGAGTCCGTCTCGCTTTCAGAGCGCTGGCGCATCAGGTAAAAGCCACTGCTGAAGGTACGAGACTTGCCGGCGTGTTCCAGGATGATACCGGGGGCGCGGCCGCCGATGCCGAGAGCTTCCGAGGCAAACAGGTTGGTCGGCACGGCGCGCTCTAAGAAGGTGATATACTTGGAACTGGTGCGCGAGCCTAACGAGAACGACGTTCTGCGCTGGCCGATCATGATGGTTGCCGGACCCCAGCCCCGGTATCTGAGGTAGTTGTCTTCAATGGCCATGCCACCATCGTCGGCGTCCTCAAAGTCAAACTGGATCTTCCAGTCCCAGTGTTCCCAGGCGGTGCCGGACAGAAACATGCGCGCCCGGCGGAATTGGTATTCACTGCTGCCCACATGACCGGCGCCGTCGTTACCCACCAGTGTGATGTCATGCTCGGCGCGCCCGCCGATGCGAAATTTATGGGCCTCGGTCTTGAATTCCAGTTTTCCCTTTGTGGTAATTTCAGGTGACGGTTTGACAGCTGCAACGACTTGCGGGGCGGGCGCGGTGGCTGTCTGCACAGGCGTCTCTGCGGCACTTGACGGCGCAGGTTTGTCCGTCTCTGCCAGGACTGTGTCCCTGAGCAGTTCGAATTCCTGCTGGGTGATGCTGCCCTTGTCCTTGAGAATCTTCAGCAGTTCCAGCAACGCGCCGTTGGCTGTATGAGCCGGCACATTCATCACTGACAGGCTGCCCGTAAGCAGCGCCGTGCATAGAAACTTGTAGCTTGCTTTATACATATTTGTTCTCCTCTGGAACCATAGCAACGGTACTGCCGGTTTTCCGGCAATTCCAAACGTGGGTTTGCAGACTACACGGGATAAATGACAGGAATATTAATTCCGAATGACCTTCCTGTTACAACAAGACTAGCCCGCAGGCAGAACCAATCCGGCGCGATCTTCGCATCACTGGGTGAGATATGCGGGCTAGTAGCGCTTAGGCCTGGCGCCGGCCGGGTCAAAACCCCCGGTTTTCCTTGATGCGCTCATACGCCTGGCGGATTTCGTGGGTGCGTTGGGCGGCTATTTTCATCATCTCTTCGGGCAGCCCTTTAGCGACCAGTTTATCCGGATGATGCTGGCTCAGCAAGCGCCGGTAGGCCTTCTTGACCTCGGCGTCGTTAGCGTCTGCCGGGACGTTTAATACGGTATAGGCATCGTCCAGTGACAGGCGACCGTCCTTGCCATGACGATGATGCAACTCTGCGGAAACCGCCGCCAGGATCGATTCCAGCTCAGCACCGGGGAAACCGATTTCAGCGCAAACCAGACCCAGCAGGCGTTGTTCGGCCGGGTGCAGCGTGCCGTCGGCGTAAGCGGCAAAACAGAGTATCTCGATGAACATGCGCTGCAAGGTGGAGCGGCGACCAACCTCGCGGCGGAACTGGGTGAGTACCGCGTGGATGTCGAACCCGTCTTCCTTGCCTTCATTGAACAGGGCTTTGGCGGCGGCGCGTTGCTGGGGGGACAGCTCCATGTCCTGCATGACGCGGGTCGCCATGCGGATCTCGTCCCGGGTAACCCTGCCGTCGGCCTTGCTGAGCTGGCCCATGGTCGAGAATACTGCGGTAAAAAAGGCGGCCTGCA
Source organism: Gammaproteobacteria bacterium (assembly GCA_965215365.1). GTDB lineage: Bacteria > Pseudomonadota > Gammaproteobacteria > Eutrophobiales > Eutrophobiaceae > JAAXHV01. Next base: position 28,742 of record CBDCDS010000003.1, read on the forward strand.
CGCGGAACTGGTGGCCGCGCGGCAGGCCGCCCTGCGCGCCGGCGCCAGCGCGCTGGCCCTGTTCAAATTTCCCACCCAGGCCGCGGTCGAAATTACGGCCCACCACCGCGCCCAGCGCGGCGCCGATGGGTCCGCCCAGCATGAAACCGAAGGCGCCGCCGGCCAGCGTTCCCCACCATGACATCAGGCGCCGCTCCTGTTCGTGTCCACCACGTCTGCCGGTCTTATCAGATGCAGCAGTTCACCTGCCGCCGCCTTGCTCATCGAGCCGGAGTCGGCAAAACCGAGTACCGCCAGCGTCGCGGTAGTCATAAGTTTTCCGGTCTCCGTCAAGGGTGGGGGAGTCCTGCTCAGGCAACGTAATAATTCATTCATGCCGGGGTTATGGCCGGTGAGCATGAGCTTGTTGCAATCCCGGCTGTATTCTTCCACCAACCCCAGCAACGCGCACAGGGATGCGCCATACAGGGCATCTTCATATACAATACGCGTGACGCCCAGTTTGTCATTGACTGCCGCCAGGGTTGCCCTGGTACGGGCGGCCGGTGAGCAGACGCTGAGGTCCGGGATAACGCCGTTGCGCTGCATCCAGTAGCCGATGCGCGGCGCGTCTTTGCGACCACGCGGCGCCAACGGACGCGCAAAGTCCGCGGCAACGCCACTGTGCCAGTCAGATTTGGCATGTCGGAGCAGGATCAACTGAGCTTTATTCACCATCAAAGTGGACAGGTCCAGAGTAACAAGCCGTATTTCAACATAAAGTCCTTCGGATTGTACAACATGAGCTCCCCTCTGAGTGAAACTTTTGCCGCGGTTGACCTGGGCTCCAACAGCTTCCACCTGGTCGTCGCCAAACTGGAAGACGGTCAGGTGCGTGTCATCGACCGTCTCAAGGACATGGTGCGCATCGCCTCCGGACTGGACTGCGACAACAATCTCACCGAAGAGGCGACGACACAGGCGCTGGAGTCCCTGCGCCAGTTCGGGCAACGCATCCGGGAAATACCCCGGACTAATGTGAAAGCGGTGGGCACCAATACCCTGCGTCTGGCGCACAACGGCAATGAGTTTATCCGGCAGGCGCGCGCCGCTCTAGGCCATAATATCGACATCATCTCGGGCCGGGAGGAGGCGCGGCTGGTCTTTCTCGGGGTTGCCCATAGCGTCTATAACCACGATGGCTCCAGCCTGGTGATCGATATCGGCGGCGGCAGCACCGAACTGGTCATCGGTAAGGGCTTTCAGCCGCATCTGGCCGAAAGCCTGTATATGGGCTGCGTCAACATCAGCCAGCGTTTCTTTGCCGATGGCAATATCACCGGCAAGCGCCTGCACAAGGCCATACTGTTTGCGCGCACAGAACTGGAAACCATCGTCGCCGAATACCGCCGCCGCGGTTGGGATACTGTGCTCGGTTCTTCGGGGACGATGCGCGCCATCGCCGATGTGGTCCTGGCCCAAGGCTGGAGCGAAGTCGGGATAACCCGCGCCGCCGTCGAGCACCTGAGCCAGCAGTTGATTGCGGCCGGCCACCATGACAACCTGTGCCTGACAGGGCTGTCCGAGCGCAGGAAACCGGTGTTTGCCGGCGGCGTTGCCATCCTCAGCGCGATCATGGCAGCGCTGGACTTGGACCAGCTGCAGGTCACCGACGGTGCCTTGCGCGAGGGCCTCATTTATGAGCTGATCGGCCGGCGCCAAAACCAGGATATACGCAAATCCACCGTCACCGACATAGCGCTGCGCTATAACGTCGACCAGGAACAGGCCGACAAGGTCGCCGCCAGCGCGGCAGACCTGTTTGAGCAGGTGCACAAGCGCTGGCGTTTTGACGACAGCGACCGGGATACCTTGCTGTGGGCGGCGCAACTGCATGAAATCGGCCTGGCTATCGCCCATGCCCAATATCACCGCCATGGTGCCTACCTGCTGTCCTACTCCGACATGCCGGGTTTCTCCCGCCAGGAACAGCAGCACCTGTCCCTGCTGGTGCGCGCCCACAGACGGAAATTCCCGTTGCTGGAATTTACTCAGGCAACCCCGGAGAACCCGCGCAAACTACAGCATCTCGCCATCCTGCTGAGGCTGTCCTGCGTGCTCAACAGGAGCCGTTCCTACAGTGCCCCGCCGGACCTCAAGGCCAGCGCCAATGCCGACACCCTGTCACTGAAATTCCTCAAAGGCTGGCTCGACAACCACGCTCTCACCCGCGCCGACCTGGAGACCGAGGCGCTGTATCTGGAAGCAATTGAGTTCAGCTTGAAATTCGGTTGATCATGCCGGGGTCAACGGACGCTTGCCTCAACGGCAATAATTCTCCAGCAGTTGTTGCTGGGTGTTGCGGGGTTTCTGGTGACCGGGGCGGGCTCGTTTGTAGGAGCCGTCGCTTTGCAGCAGCCAGGCCTGGGTGTTGTCGCTGAGGTAGTTGAGCAGGCCGAATTTGATGATCTGGTCCTTAGGCCGTTTTTCCTCAATGGGGAAACAGGCTTCCACGCGGTGGTGCAGGTTGCGCGGCATCCAGTCGGCGGAGGAGCACATGACCTGCTCGTTGCCGCCGTCCAGGAAATAATACACCCGGGTATGTTCCAAAAAGCGCCCGACGATGGAGCGCACCTGGATATTTTCTGACAGGCCCGGCACGCCGGGACGCAGGCAGCAGATGCCGCGCACGATCAAATCCACCCGTACTCCCGCCATGGACGCGTGGTACAGGGCGCGAATGATTTCCGGGTCCACCAGGGCATTCATCTTGGCGATAATGCGGGCGTTGCGACCGGCCGTGGCATGGGCGCTCTCGTTTTCGATAAACCCAAGCAGGGATTTGTGCAGGGTGAACGGCGACTGCAACAGTTTCTTCAGTTTTGACGCGCGCCCCAAGCCGGTCAGCTGTAAGAACAGCATATTGACGTCTTCTGCCACAGCCTTGTCGCAGGTCAACAGGCCGTAGTCGGTATATAGCCGGGCGGTGCGGGCGTGGTAATTGCCGGTGCTCAGGTGCACGTAACGGCGCAGGCTGCGGCCCTCCCGGCGCACAATCATCACCATTTTTGCGTGGGTCTTGAAGCCGACTACGCCATACACGACATGCGCGCCGGCTTCCTGCAATTCATTGGCCAGCTCGATATTGGCCTCCTCATCGAAGCGCGCGCGCAACTCGATGACCACCATCACCTCCTTGCCCTGGCGCGCGGCATCCTTGAGGGCTTCGACCAGGGCCGAGTCATCCCCGGTGCGATACAGGGTCTGTTTGATGGATAACACGCTGGGGTCACTGGCCGCCTGGCGCACAAAGTCAATGACCGGGGCAAAAGACTGGAACGGATGGTGCAGCAGAATATCGCCGTTTTTCAGGACATCAAAGATGCTGACGTTTTTTTGCAAACGCGGCGGCAGTTCGGGAGTGAACCCGGGGAAAGTCAGCTCCGGCCGGTCCACCAGGTCGCAGATGGCCATCAGCCGGTTCAGGTTCACCGGCCCGTTCACCTTATACAGGTCGCCCTCTTCCAGATCGAATTGGTGCAATAAAAACGCACTGAGCTCGGTCGGGCAGTTGTCTGCCACCTCCAGCCGCACCGCGTCATTGAAACGCCGGGACGGCAGTTCCCCTTCCAACGCGATCAACAGGTCGTCCACTTCTTCATCATCCACAAACAGTTCGCTGTTGCGGGTGACCTTGAACTGGTAACAACCCGTCGCAGTCATACCGGGAAACAGGTTATCCACATGGGCATGGATGATGGACGACAACAGCACGAAGTTCCAGTTGCCGTTGCTGATGTCTTCCGGGAGGTGCACCACCCGGGGCAAAGAGCGGGGCGCCTGCACAATGGACAGGCGGGTCTCGCGCCCGAAAGCATCCTTGCCGTCCAGCGACACGATGAAATACAGGTTCTTGTTCAGCACCCGCGGGAACGGATGCACCGGGTCCAGCCCGATGGGGCTCAGCACCGGTAGCACGTTACCGTTGAAATAGCGCTTTATCCAACGGGCCACGGCAGGTTTCCAGCGCGCGCGGCGCAACAGGTGGATCTTTTCCTGCTCCAGCTTCGGCGTGATGGAGCCATTGAGTACCGCGTACTGGTTGTCCACCAGCTCATGGGCGACCCTGCCGATCTGTTTTAAGGTCTCCACCGGGCTGAGGTTGTCGGGGCCAGTCTGCACGGAACCGTACTTCACCTGCTGTTTGACGCCGGCGACCCGGATCTCGAAGAACTCATCAAGGTTGGTGCTGGCGATGCAGAGGAACTTCAAGCGTTCCAGCAACGGCAGGGATTCATCCTCGGCTTGGGCAATGACGCGCCGGTTGAACTCCAACAGGCTTAATTCCCGGTTGATATAAAATTCGGGGTTAGTGAGGTTTGGCGTGTCCACTCTGGCACCTTGTTGCGTTAACGCCCGACTCGGAATCCGGCAGACAAACTTCTGTTACAAGGAGTAGTTTTATCGACTAGATTGCGGCTTGCGCCGGAATGACGGACAGACTTTTTCGCCATTACGCGCAAGCTCAACCGTTTTTGACGGTATCTTCCATCTGCTCAATGCTGATATGGCGCACATCCTTGCCTTCGACAAAATAGATAACGTACTCGCAGATATTGCGAGCATGATCAGCAATGCGCTCTAACGCCCGCGCCACCCACACCGCGTCGATAACGCTGCTGATGCTGCGTGGATCTTCCATCATATAGGTCACCAGTTGGCGCAACAAGGCGGCGTACTGTTCGTCGGATTCGGGTTCCTTGCCGGCGGTGACCAGGGCGCCCTGGCTGTCCATACGGGCAAACGCGTCCAGCGCCTCGCGCACCATGCCTATGACAAACATGCCCATAGCATTGATGCCGGTGTAGCAGGAACGATGCCCCGATTTCTCCGCCAGACTGATGGTCATCCTGGCTATTTTTTCCGCCTCATCACCGATGCGCTCCAAGTCGGTGATAGTCTTGATAACCGCCATCACAAAACGCAGATCGCCGGCTGCTGGCTGCCGGCGCGCCAGCAACGTCACGCACTCTTCATCAATGGCCACCTCACAGGAGTTCAGCCGGATTTCATTTTCTATGACCCGCTCGGCGCGGGACACATCGAAGCGTTTCAGCGCCTCCAGCGCGTCGGAAAACTGCTGCTCGGCCAGCCCCCCCATGGCCAGCACGTTGGAACGTATGGTTTCCAACTCATTGTCGAACTGTCTGGAGATGTGCTGAGTGATATTGTTCATGCCGTTATCCGCCTGCTGCTCGTAGAGTCTGCCAAAAACTAACCGTAACGCCCGGTAATGTAATCTTCGGTCATCTTCTCGGCAGGGTTGGTAAACAGGGTATTGGTGTCATTGAACTCGATCATCTCGCCTAAGTACATGTAGGCCGTATAATCGGATACCCGTGCGGCCTGCTGCATATTGTGCGTCACTATCACGATACTATAGTTGGCCTTGAGTTGGTAGATGAGCTCTTCCACTTTCAGGGTGGAGATGGGGTCCAGGGCTGAGCAGGGCTCGTCCAGCAATAGGATTTCCGGTTCGATGGCGATGGCCCGGGCAATTACCAGGCGTTGCGCCTGACCACCGGAAAGCCCCAGGGCGTTATCATCAAGCCGGTCCTTAACCTCATCCCATAGGGCTGCGCGTTGCAGCGATTTCTCCACCACTGCATCCAGCGTGCGGCGATTGTTGACGCCCTGGATGCGCAGACCATAAGCCACGTTTTCGTAAATGGACTTGGGAAACGGGTTGGGCTTTTGAAAAACCATGCCGACTTTTCTTCTGAGCTCGGACACGTTTACCGACTTGTTAAAAATATCTTCGCCGCCAATCCTGATGGCGCCGCTGGTGCGCACCGTATCAATGAGGTCGTTCATACGATTAAAGGAACGCAGCAGGGTTGACTTGCCGCAACCACTGGGGCCGATGAAGGCGGTGACCTTTTTCTCCGGGATTATCAGGGTAATATCCTTCAAGGCCTGTTTCTCTCCGTAATACAGGTTGAAACCGCTGACGTTAATACAGGGGGTCTCAGCGGCCAGCGACAGCTTCTCTGCGCCCCCTGCCAGGGTGGCCGGATTCACCCCGTGAGTCAGCGTTGCCGCGCGCGCCGGGTTGGTTTGCTCAGTCACTTTGTTTTGTCCGGTCAGTGTTGCTCGGCGGCCCGATACTTCTCGCGCAGCCGGTTACGAATTTTAATCGCAGTCAGGTTCAAACAGATAATGATCAGGATCAACAAAAAAGCCGTGGCATATACCAGCGGCCGGGCGGCTTCCACGTTCGGGCTCTGGAAGCCGACATCATAAATATGAAACCCCAGGTGCATGAACTTGCGGTCCAGGTGCAGGAACGGGAAGTTCCCGTCCAGCGGCAAGGACGGCGCCAGCTTCACCACTCCCACCAGCATCAACGGCGCCACCTCGCCGGCGGCCCGGGCCACGGCCAGGATCAGGCCGGTCATCATCGCCGAGGCCGTCATCGGCAGCACCGTGCGCCATAGCGTCTCGGCCTTGGTGGCGCCTAGCGCCAGACTGCCCTCGCGGAGGGCGCGCGGCACTCGCGACAGACCTTCCTCGGTGGACACGATGACCACGGGTACGGTCAGTATGGCCAGGGTCAGCGACGCCCACAGAATGCCCGGCGTACCGAAGGTGGGCGCCGGCAGAGACTCGGGGAAAAATAATTCGTCAATCGTGCCGCCCAGGAAATAAACGAAAAAACCTAGGCCGAATACCCCGTAAACCACCGACGGCACGCCGGCAAGGTTATTCACGGCGATGCGTATCAGCCGGGTCAGCAGCCCTTGTTTGGCATACTCGCGCAGATAGACCGCCGCCACCACGCCAAACGGCGTCACCAGCACCGCCATGATCATCACCATCATCACAGTGCCGAAAATAGCCGGGAAAATGCCGCCCTCGGTGTTGGCCTCCCTGGGGTCTCCTGAGACAAACTCCCAGAGTTTCTCAAAGTAGAACGCGACCTTGTCGGTGACGCTCATGGCATTCGGCCGGTAGGCGCGCACCACTTTGGCAAACGCAACTTCGGCTTCCTGGCCATCAGCCAGTTGCGCCACAAAAGCATACCTGTTCAGTTGTTCGTACAGGCTGGCAAGACGTTCCGTGTACCCGTCATACTCCTCCTGCAATATTGCGCGTTGTGCCGCTATCCCCATGTAGGCAGGGCCGCCTTCAGGTTGGCCATCCAGAGCCAGCCGCCGTTCCCGGAGGCGCAGCCGTTCCATATCATAATTCACCGAACCTATCAGATTTTTCTCAATATGGCGTATTTCTCCCAGCAACTGCTGGCTGTCGGCGATGTAGCGCTGGAATAAGGCCCAGTCCGGGTCGGCATGAACCACTTCGCCATCCCCCTTGATGGCTTTCAGGTAACCGTAGAAGTTCCCCCACTCATACCTCTCCACGGCCATGAGGTCGGCCGGGTAAGACAGGTTACGCACGGCGACATCCAGCACCCAGCGGTAGTCAAAACCAGTGTAATCCCGGTTGCCGATCCGGACCAGACTGCGCTCGATAATATCGATATCCGCCGGCACACGGCTGTCGTTGCCCGCCAACCGGGCGCGCGGCACTGCTTCGGCATCAATGAATTCACCTGCCAACGCAATCACGGCACCGTCGCTGTCGGTGTAAGCAAACGCGGCCACGTCACTCGGCCAAAAATGGCCCAGACCGCGCACCATGATCAGGAGAATCAGGCCGACCACCATGATGATCGACAGGCTGACGGCGCCCGCATTCAACCAGACGAAAGGTTCGCCGCTGTTAAACCAGTGCCTGAACGAGGAGCGGCTCATAACGAACTGTATTTTACCCGCAGCCGCTGCCTGACGACCTCGGCAACGGTGTTGAACAGAAACGTAGCCAGGAACAGCACCAGGCCGGCCAGGAACAAGAGTCGGTAATGGGTGCTGCCGACCTCGGATTCCGGCATTTCCACGGCGATATTGGCGGACAGGGCGCGAAATCCCTCAAAGATATTCATGTCCATGATGGCCGTATTGCCCGTAGCCATGAGCACGATCATGGTCTCGCCCACGGCCCGGCCCAGGCCGATCATCACCGCGGAAAAAATGCCGGGGCTGGCGGTCAGCAACACCACCCTCACCACCGTCTGCCAGGGTGTGGCGCCCAGAGCCAAAGAACCGGTCGTCAGGTGTTTGGGCACGCCGTACACGGCGTCTTCACTGATGGAAAAAATAGTGGGGATCACAGCAAAGCCCATGGCAATGCCCACCACTAGGGAGTTTCTCTGGTCGTAGGTGATACCCAGTTCATCGGTCAGCCACAACGGCATATTGCCGGCGAACAGGGCAATCTCGATGGGCTTGCTGAGCGCAAAGGCGAACAGGGCCGTGGCAATAATAACCGGCACCAGCAGGGCCGCTTCCCAGCCCTCCGGCACCTTGTGGCGCACGCGGTCCGGCAGGCGGCTCCAGCCGTAGGCGGCGCCGATCATGCTCAGCGGCAACAGCAACAGGCACAGAAACAAGCCCGGCATGTTCTGCTCCACGAACGGCGCAAACCACAGGCCGGCGAGAAAGCCGAGTATCACCGTGGGCAAGGCTTCCATTATTTCAATGGTGGGTTTGACCAGCCCGCGCATTTTCGCCGACATGAAATAAGCGGTGTAGATGGCGCCCATAATAGCCAGCGGGACGGCGAACAACATGGCATAAAACGCCGCCTTCAAGGTGCCGTAGGCTAACGGCGTGAGGCTGAATTTCGGTTCAAAATCGCTGCTGGCCGAGGAGGATTGCCAGATGTGTTCCGGTTGCTCCCGGCTCTCATACCAGACCTTGCCCCAGATCGCCGACCAGGATATTTCCGGGTGCTCGTTGTCTATCTCCCGGAATTGCAGCGTGCCGCTCTCATCTTCCACCAGCATGGCATTCGCGCGCGGCGCCACCGCCAGATGCGTCAGCCTGCGCGCGCTGATTTGCTGCAGCTGCACGGTGCGCTGCGCGGTGGTGTGATAAATGCCCAGGTAGCCGGTGTCATCGGTGGCCAGAAAACCCTTTCTGAAATACTCAGGCGCAATAGCCGTGATAGGCGCCGACTGTGAGGCAAACGCGCGTATTGGCTCGAGCGTGTAGTTGTTGTGCGCATCGCGCACCGGGAACCACTGAGTGATCTTGCCCGCGGAATCACCCACTAGGATGGAAATGCCACCACTGAGAAAAGACAGGCTGGTAATTTCTATCGGGGTGCGTACCGCCGGCAGCCGTTGCACCAGCGCCGGTTCGGCTTTGTTGCTGACATCGTACCAGGCAATCAACCCGCCCCGTTCGGCCACATAGAGTTCCCGGTGTTCCACATCCAGCGCCAGCAACATCACCTCGCCGGCCACCGGAATCCGGCTGCGGGTGATGGTGGTTGCCACTTCATCGCCCAGCAATGACTGCTGTTTGGTGACGTTCACCAGCAACAGGCGCCGGTCTGCCGTGAGCGCCGCGACCGTGACCTGATCCTCATCGGCCTGGGCGGTGATCAGGTTGAGCGGCTGGCCGGCCTCATCAATGAGCAGTGGCGCGTTGCCGACGGGCCAGTCTATTCCCGGCCGAATGACGCGCACATCCTGCGGATAACTCACCTGGTATGCGTGTACCGCCAGCAGGGCGCTACCGTCATCGAGCCCAAGGGCCAGCAGCCGTTGGGACGGGTCGCCGGTCGCGAATGCAGTGACCTGCGCCGGGGTTTCTCCCGTCAACAACTGCCGCCGCACCAGACTGCCGTCGGTGGTGTTGAAAAACACGGCGCTGCCGTCGCCGGTGACCCGCAGGCCAATTTCACGTTGCTCTTCCATGGCGTAATACAAGGTCTCCGTTGCGGCGCCGGCAGGCACCGGGTAGCTCGCCACCGGTTCAATATGTGGCGGCTTGAACATCGGCACGACGACGTAAAACAGGTAGAACGCGATCAGGACAATGGCGATGATGACGCTGATGCCGCCCAGCGCCATGACATAGCGCATCAGCACATCTTTCAGGTGGCGATAATAGCGATATTTTTGTGCGGTGGCTGAACTCAGCGATGTTGAACTTGCCTCGTTCATTGCCGGGGCTCAATACGCTGCCGCGCAGACCTCATCAGTTGCCGCCGCCGGCCGCCGCGCCGACACCGGCCAGCTGCCTGGCGGCAACGCCGGCCGGCAGTGGGATATACCCATCCTTGACAACCACTTCCTGCCCGGTCTTCGACATAACCATCCTGATGAACTCCCGTTCCAATGGGGGCAACGGGTCGTTCGGCGCCTTGTTCACATAAACATAAAGAAATCGTGCCAGGGGATACGTCCCGGCGACCGCATTGGCGGCGCTGGCTGTTATGAATTCGGCGCCGTCCTTGCTCAGCGGCACTGCGCGTACGCCGGAGGTGCGGTAGCCGATACCGGAATAACCGATACCGTTGATCGACTTGGTTACCCCTTGCACTACGGACGCAGAACCGGGCTGTTCATTGACATTATTCTTGAAGTCACCTTTGCACAGCGCCACTTTTTTGAAGTAACCATAGGTGCCGGACACCGAATTACGCCCATATAACTGTAGCGGACGATTGCTCCAGCCGTCGCCCAACCGCAGTTGCCCCCAACGGGTGATGTCCTCGGGGTGGCCGCACTTGCGGGTGGCGGAGAACACCGCGTCCACCTGCGCAATGGTCATACCGGTCAACGGGTTGTCCTTGTGTACATACACCGCCAGCGCATCGATGGCGACTGCGACCGGAGTCGGCTTGTAACCGTAGCGGGTCTCGAACCCGGCCACCTCCTTGTTTTTCATCATGCGGCTCATGGGGCCGAAGTTGGCCGTCCCCTCCGTCAGCGCCGGCGGCGCGGTGGAGGAACCTGCCGCCTGAATCTGTACATTGACATTGGGATAGAGTTTCTTGAATTCCTCCGCCCACAAGGTCATCAGGTTCGCCAGCGTATCAGAGCCGACACTGATCACGTTGCCTGAGACGCCGCTGGACTTGCTGTAAGCGGCCAGCTCCGGATCCAGTTCCACGGCTGTTACGGGCGCCGAGATGCACAACGCCAGGATTAACGACAGGAATTTATTGGTCATAATAATAGTCTCTCTACAAGGTCGGGTGGCTTATACAGCTACGCAGTATTGAACAACAGAATTGTTAAGGAAATGTGACAACATTCTACCGGACCAGACGGTGCTCCGGGATCAGGCATGTTACCGTTGTGCCCTGCCCCGGTTCACTGCTGATAGTTAATTCGGCATCATGCTGCACCATGACGTGCCGGGCAATGGACAGGCCGAGGCCGGTACCTCCTTTTTCCCTAGAACGTCCCTTGTCCACCCGGTAGAAACGCTCTGTGACGCGATGGATATGCTCTGCCGGGATACCGTCGCCGGAATCCGTCACTTCCAGGCAGGCGCCAGCGTTCGTCTGGTACCATTTAATCCTGATTTCGCTGCCGGCGGGGGTATATTGCACGGCGTTAAACACAATATTGGAAAAGGCGCTGTAGAGGCTGTCGTAATCTCCCCTGACGTTCAGGCACGGTTGCAGTTCCGGCGTGAATACATGGTTGTACTCTGCACTCAAGGTCTGTGCTTCGGCCTGTATCGCCGAGAGTAACTCGGTCATATCCACTTCATTATCAAGTTTTGCCGGCGGGTCGCTTTCCAGTCTTGATAGTTTCAGCAGATCTTCAATCAGGTTCTGCATGCGCCGGGTCTGGTTGCGCATTTGCCTGACGCGTGGTTGCCAATCCGGCAACAGCTCTGCGGTTTCATGTTCCACGGCTTCAAGATAACCGGCGAGCACCGTGATAGGCGTGCGCAGCTCATGGGAGGCGTTGGCGATAAAATCCTTGCGCATCCGGTTGGCGCGCCGAATCTCCGTGATATTTCCCGCCACCAGCAGCAGGGACGATTCGGCATACCTGATGATCCTGATTTCCAGACTGGTCTCCGCGTTCAACGGCGAGCTGATAACCAGACTTTCAGGCGCGCTTCCATTACCTGCAGCAGTGAGATAATCCAGCAAATCGGGTTGTCTGATGAGGTGCGAGAAGCGTTGTCCGCGGTCCCTGGGAAAGGCTATGCCCAGGTATTCGGCGGCCTTTTTGTTGGCCCAGTCCACCTGACCGTCGGCGTTCATAACCACAACGGCATCGGGCAGGGCCTCGGTGGCCTCTTCAAAACGCGCCAGCCGGGCGGATAGTTCTGCCGCGCGCCGCTTAGTGCGTGCGCGCAGGGAACTGATTTCCCTGATGATCTCGTTGATAACACCGGGGGTGTCCGGTGGACTTTGGGCGGGGCCCTGGCGCAGGAATTTGCTGATATAGCGCAACATCCGGTATTGCCATACCAGGCACACCAGCAGGCCCGCACACAGGCCGATGAAAACGTTGCCGGCAAACTGTCCGGCCAGACCGGAGAGGATAACTATGGAGCCCAGCCGCAAGAGGTCAGGATGCATGGCTGCCGGTAACGTTCAGTTTTTGGCGGAAAAGCGGTATCCGACGCTACGCACTGTCTGAATCAGGTGGCTGTAATGGTAAGGCTCCAGGGTCTTGCGCAAACGCCGGATATGCACATCTACAGTGCGCTCTTCGACATAGACGTTCTGACCCCAGACATGGTCCAGCAACTGGCCGCGGCTATAGACCCGTTCCGGATGAGTAATGAAGAAATGCAGCAGACGAAATTCCGTGGGGCTGATTTCCACAATCTGCTCATCCACGGTGACCCGGAACGTTTCTGTGTCCAAGGCCAGCCCGTGCACGGAAATAACACCGTCGGCGTCGGTATTTTTGGTGCGCCTCAGCAGCGCCCGGATGCGCGCCAGCAGTTCCTTGCCGGAGAACGGTTTGGTGATGTAATCGTCGGCGCCGGTGTCTAGGCCGCGCACCTTGTCTGATTCTTCCCCGCGCGCGGTCAGCATGATGATCGGAATGTCCCTGGTATCGGGGCTGTTACGGATGCGCCGGGCATAATCCACCCCACTCATGCCCGGCAGCATCCAGTCCAGCAGCAGCAGATCGGGCTTGTCCGCGGCAATCAACGAGCGCGCCTGTTGCACATCTGCGGCTTCCCGGAAGGTATAACCTTCTTTCATAAGCGTATAACCGAGCATTTCCCTGATGGGCGCCTCGTCCTCAACGAGGAGAATCTTACCTTTCATAAGCTGGCTGTGCCGGAGCATGGGAGTATTACGCAGCCATTATATTACAGGATGATGACACCGGCTCAAAGGCCGAGCACGGAATCACACCCGCCGGGGGCGAACCCCGTTTCATGCAAACAGGCGGCTTACATGGTCAGGATGCTGAGCAGGTTCTTGTAGTCTTCCTCAATCCGGTTATCGCGCTGGCGCAATTCATCCACCTTCCGGTGCGCGTGCAGCACGGTAGTATGGTCGCGCCCGCCGAATGAATCGCCGATCTCCGGCAGGCTGTGGTTGGTCAGCTCCTTGGCCAGGGCCATGGCGACCTGCCGCGGCCGGGCGATGGAACGGGTTTTCCGTTTTGACAGCAAATCGGCCACCTTGATCTTGTAATACCCGGCGGTCACTTTCTGGATGTTCTCCAGGGTGACCTGACGCTCCTGTAACAGCAGCAAATCGCGCAAGGCCTGTTGGCAGAACTCGATGTTAATGGGTTGGCCGGTCAGGTTGGCATTGGCGATGACCCGGTTCAAGGCGCCCTCCAGCTCGCGCACATTGGAAACGAAGTGCTTGGCGATGAAAAAGGCGACATTGTCCGGCAGGTCGATCTGCGCGCGCTCCGCCTTGGACTTGACGATGGCCACCCGGGTCTCGTATTCCGGCGGCTCGATGGCAACCGTCAGACCACTGCTGAAACGTGAGCGCAACCGACCTTCTATGCCGTCAACCTCCTTGGGGTAACGGTCACAGGTCAGCACCACCTGGTTTTTTCCTTCCAGCAAGGTGTTGAACGTGTAGAAAAACTCTTCCTGCGACCGATCTTTGCCGGCAAAGAACTGGATATCATCGATCAGCAACACATCCAGGGAACGATAATTACGCTTGAACTCGTCGATGGTATTGTGGCGCAAGGCATTTACCATATCCGCCACAAAGCGTTCGGAGTGCAGGTAGGCGATGTTCATGCCGGGACTGCGTTCTAGGATGGAGTTGCCAATGGCGTGCATCAGGTGCGTCTTGCCGAGACCGACACCGCCGCACATGAACAACGGGTTATAGGCCGTACCAGGGTTCTCCGCGACCTGAATGGACGCGGCCCGGGCCAGTTGATTCGACTTGCCCTCGACAAACGAGTCGAACCGGTAACTGCGGTTAAGGTTTTCTGGCAGATAGCCGCGGTTGGCGGCGTTCACCTGAGGCTGCGCCTTCTGTCTGCCCCCCTTCTTCTGGCTGCCGACCTCAACGGACAAGGACAGCTTAGCGCCCTGTTCGCAGCGCTGCAACAACTCATTGATGCGTTGCAGGTACTTCTCACTGACCCAGTCCAGCACAAAACGGTTCGGTGCCAGCAAGCGCAACTTACCCTTGCTCTGTATGGCCTGTAACGGGCGAATCCAGGTGTTGAACTGGTCCGGCGGCAATTCACCGGAAAGTTGCTCAAGACATGTTTTCCAAACCGACATCTGTACCCAGCACCCTCACGAGAAGCAAAACGGGAAGAGGGCTACAAGTTTATACTTGTTGGGCAGGGTTGTTCAATACTTCGCGGCTCTGCGCGGTCCTGTTTTTTGAAATTTTTAGTACTTCGGGTCGCTCAGCCCAACAGCAAGGCATCGGCACCGGCGAAGAGGAAGCTGGCGTCGGTAAGGTCGTCCCGTTCTATGCCGGTGAGAGTGAGCGTGCCGCCGCCGTGCCCGGTGAAGTCGATGACGAGGCCCTGCGGGCCGGGTTGTAAGGTTAAGTCGCTGACGGTACTGAGGTCGGCGAAGGCGCTCAGGTCAATGCGGTCGTCCCCGCGCCCGAAGTCGGTGACGGTGTCGTGGCCGGCGCCGGGGGTGAAGATGAAGGTATCGTTGCCGTCCCCGCCGGTGAGGGTGTCAGCGCCGTCCCCGCCGTGCAAAGTATCATTACCATCCCCGCCGCGCAGGGTATCCTCGCCGAGGTTGCCGCGCAGGGTGTCGTGGCCGGCCCCGCCATGCAGGGTATCGTTGCCCTTGCCGCCGAACAGCCGGTCATGGCCAGCCCCGCCGTGCAGGGTGTCATCGCCGCCCGCCGGGCCGCCGTAGAGGGTGTCGTTGCCGCCGCCGCCGGTTAAGGTGTTGTCACGCCCGTCCCCGGCTAAGATGTCGTGGTAGTCCGAGCCGTGTAAGTGCTCGATGTCCAACAGTGTCTCGCCCTCCGTCATCCCCGCCACCGGGGTGAAGGTATCGCCCTCGGCATGACCGCCGTGCGCCTGCCCGCTGTGCAGGCGCACGATGACACCGGCATCGGAGTAGCGATACGAGGCGGTGTCCTGACCGTCACCCCCGCTGAGCACATCCGCCCCGGCCTCGCCTTCAAGGCGGTCGTCCCCGGCGCGCCCTGCAAGGCGGTCGTCCCCGCCCCGCCCTTCAAGGCGATCGGCCCCGGAGGCGCCGATTAACACATCGTCATGCTCCGAGCCGTCTAAGTATTCAATGTCGGCCACCCGACCACTGCGCACCCCCCCGGCGGCATCCGTCCAGGTGACGAGCTGACGCCCGGGAAAGGTATCACCCTCGGCGTCCCCGCCGACAGCCTGCCCGGTGGTGAGGTTCACCGTCACCCCGGCCGGGGAGGCGGCGTAGCTCACCGCATCGAAGCCCGGCCCGCCGCGCAGTACATCAGCGCCAGGGCCGCCGGTGAGCCAGTCATTGCCATCCCGACCGTCTAAGGTATCAGCGCCCTCGCCCCCGTCTAAGTCATTGGGCAAGGCATTACCGATGAGCACATCACTATGTGCTGAGCCAATGAGGTTCTCAACATCCGGGACATTGCGCACGCGGGTCTGCCCGACGGCATCGATAACAGTGATGCGTTGCACCCCGAAGCTGTCACCGGTCGCGTGCCCGCCCTGTGCGCGGCCGGTCTCTAAGCGTATGCTCACCCCAGCGCCGGAGTCGCCGTACCAGGCGGTGTCACTGCCGGGCCCGCCAATGAGCCTGTCACCGCCGGGGCCGCCGGCTAAGGTGTCATCGCCACCGCCGCCGTCCAAGGTGTCATCGCCGGGGCCGGCACTGTCGCCGGTCGGCAAACGGTCGTCCTCAGCACTGCCGGTGAGCCGGCGTGCCGTGAAGGCGCCGCTATCATACAGGCGCAGCTCATAGCGCCCGGCATGGTCTTGGGTCGGGTTACGGGTATAGACTGCGGCTTGCAGGTAATATATCCCATCGGTATTGGGCCTAAACGTCAGCTGCGAGTGGGTCTCCCCGGCGCTGAAGTTGACATCATCGTTACGGGCTACCTGCGCGCCGGTGTTATCGTACAGCGTGAGCACCGTATCGCCGGCCGGCCCCGGGCCAATGCCGCCTAAGGTCATGGTGTAGGTCTCCCCGGCGGTTAACTCTACCCGTACCCAGTCGGCATCGGTGCGCGTGGCAATCAGGCCACGAAAGCGTGCGCCCACGGCCAGGGTGTAAGGAGTGTCAACGCCAGCCGGGGCGTCTTGCCCGGGACGTTCGTAGGCAATCGTCATGGCCTGCCTCCTGCTGCGGTGGGTGCCGGCGCCCCGGCGGGGCGCTCGGAGATTGGGGGCGGTGGCGCTGCGCCGGGGCTCAGTTGCAAGGTCAGCAGGGCATCGGCGCCGCGCCCGGCGTGTCCTAAGCTGAGCGCACCGCGCAGCTGCGCGCCGCCGGGCAAGCGCCAGCCGTGCCCGGCGCGCACTTCCAGCGCCCAGGTGGGGCGGGTGCTCAGGGCGCGCCGCTCGTGCAGACGCTCGGCCCACAGCGTATCGGTGGCACCGGCATCATCGCCCCAGCGGGACTCGACACTGAAGCTCGTGCCCGCCGGGCCGGGGGTGCGCCGGGATACCGCTAAGCGCAACCCCCGTTCGCGATAGCCGGTCGCGCCCGGCATGGCCAGCAGGCGCCCCTTGACCGTCAGCTGCCACAGACCGTGGGTACTGTCCAGTCCGCCGGCGAGCTCCAGTGCCTGCCCGGACTGCCCGGTGCCGGCGTCGGTGCGCCCGTGCAGTGCCAATGACGGGCTTAAGGTGAGCTCGGGGTGCGCCGACCAGGATGGCAACTGCCCGCCGCCGGCCAGCCCGATACGCACGGTGCGCACCGTCTCGGCTTGCAAGGTGTGGCCGGCATCGTCTAAGCGCGCTAAGCGCGCCCAAGACGAATCGGCGCGTGCAGCTAAGGTCATGCCGGCGAAGTGACCTAACGGGTGTGCCACTTCCACGACGCCCATAGTCAGCCCCAGCGGCAAGGAATCCGGCACTATGCTACCGTCTTGTGCCGGCGCCGGTGCTGCGCCCGGGCTCGGGCTATCATACCCGGTGCTGCGCCCGAAGCCGCCCAGCGCGCTGATGCGGGTGGCACCGTGAGACCAGGACAGGTACGGATGCACGGCGGTCAACCCGTTGGGGTCTTGTTGCCGTGATAAGGCCAGACCCAGTCGGGCGCTGTCACCGATAGGGGTGTCTAAGCCCAGCCAGGCGGTGCGCAGCTCGGTATTGAGGCCGGAGTGCGCCGGCAGGGCAGCGACACTGTTGACGTGACCTTGCCCCCACAGCGTCCAACGGCGACCGGCACCGGCACCGTCCTCATCCGTCCGGCTTAAAGTCAGGGCAAAGCCACTGTCTTGCCATAAGGCACGGTCTAACCCGCCGGCGCGTAACTGCCCGCTCAGCAACTGGTAGGTCAGCGTCTCCCACAAACCCGCAGCGCCGGTATTCGTGGCACTGCCCTGTGCGCTTAAGTCCATGCCGCAGGCGGCGGTCGTCCAGGAGGCACAACGCCCGGTGGCATCAACCCAGGGGTGCGCGTGGGCCAGTGCCGGGCTCAGTGCTATCGGGTCGACCGCATGACCGAGAGCGCCGGCGCCGTCAGCACCCCACAGTGCTTCCCACGACAAGGTGCGCCCGGCTAAGGTGAGGTGGTCGCGGGCGTGCGCCTCGGCGTCTGAACGCGCGCCCAGCACGGCGCGCGCGCCGTTTAAGTGACTGCGCGCCAGCGCTGCTAACGCCCCGCTCGGCAGTGGCGCCGGGGCGACCGGCTCGGCGGTCGTCTCAGGTGTTGGCGCGGGCGTGGCCTCAGCAGCAGTCGCCGGGGTCGCAGCTGCGTCCGGGGTGACGGCGGCGGTCGCAGCTGGGGTCGTATCCGCTGCCGGGGTGGTGTCGGCGCCGGTCGCAGGCGTGGTTTCGGTCGCCGCCGGGGTGGCGTCAGCGCCCGCCTCAGGGGGTGGCTCAGTGGCCGCGGCCGGGGCCGGCTCGGAGTCGGCGCCCGGCGCCGCATCGGTCTCAGCCGCCGGCTCCGCCGGTCGGTGTTTGCGTGGGTCGGCGCCGCCATCGCCGACGATGACCGTCACTTCCGGGATGGGTACGCCGTCATAGCCGCCGCCGCGCAGGCGGTGAGTAATGCCCACCCGCCCGGCGCGCACGCCGGTCACGGTCACGAGGTGCGGTGCGGTCCAGTTGGCCGGAGTAATTTGCAGCGGCGCGCTGACCGTGGCGATGGTCGAATCTGAGCTCACCGGCGTGATGAGCACCGTACCGGCAGGGCGGCGCGACAGTCTGAGCTGATAGCTGACACGGTGCGCATCGGTATCCGGCGTGGCCACAGCGTCCGCCACCGCCACGCGCAGTGCGCCGGGCGGGGTGATGGTCACCGCCGCCGTGCCGGGTGCGGCCGGTGCCGGGCTGGGGCTGCCGCCGCCGCCACTGCTGCTGCCGCTGCCGTTATTGTTATTGTTGTTGTTGTTATTGTTGTTGTTGTTGTTATTGTTGTTGTTGTTGTTATTGTTGTTGGCAGGGGGCGTAGCCGGCGTCGTAGGTGTGGTGGGCGTGTTGGGTGTGGCGGGGGGCGTAGCCGGGGTGTTGGGTGTGGCGGGGGGCGGGACGGCTCCGGTCTCCGTGACGGTCACGGCCAGCGTCACGCCGCTGCCCTCTTGGCGCCCCCCGGTTGGCGTGTGGATGAGCGCGGCGCGGTCGTTCGCGGCGTCCTCGTCTTGGGCAGCCGTGACGGTGACCGTCTGCGGCGCGTTCCAGTTGGTGTGAGTGAAGTCGAGCGCCGCCGGGGAGACGGTCACGTCGGGGTTATTCGAGGTGATGGCAACAACGGTCCCGCCGATGCCAGCGGGGGGCTGGGAACCTAGCGCCACCGTGTAGGTGCTCTGCCCGCCTTCTGCCAGCGTCAGTGAGTCGACCGACAGCCGCAGCGGCGGCGCCATGGGCGTGACCCGCTGCGGGTCTGAGGGTGTCCCCTTAGTTGAGCCTGCCAGCGCCCGCACCCGGAAGGTATAAGCCACATTGTTGCTCAGGCCGGTCACCACATAACCGACCGTGTCGGCATCGCTGTTGGGGATGGGGCGCCAGTCACCGAGGTGCCAGTACTCCCAGCCGGTGATGACGGCGTTGTTGGGGTTCGTCCATGACAGAGTCACCCGGGTATGGCCGGGCGTGGCGGTGAAGCCGGCGGGCTTGGCCGGCGGTGTGTCATTATCAGTGACGGTGACAGCCACCGTGGCGGTGACACTGCCATAGCCGCCGCCGCTGGCGCTGTGGGTGAGCGTGGCACTGTCGTTGTCTGTGTCGGCGTCCTCATCGGCCGCCACGGTGACGGTTTGCGCGGTACTCCAGTTGGTCGTCGTGAAGGCCAGCGTGGACTGGTTGCCGGGCGCTGTGCTATCGGTATCGACCGTCACCTCGCCGCTGGCGCCTGAGACCGTGACCGTCACGCTCCCGGTGGGCTGCGTGGTCAGCGCCACGGTGTAGGTGGCGCTCTCGCCTTCGGTCACCGTCAGAGCGGTCGGATTGAGCACCAGGGCGGGGGTGGTGTTGTCGGTGATGTCAAAGTCCGCTAAGTTGTCGGTGCCCGAAGCGCCGCCGCCAAGGCCGGTGCCGGAATTCGCGTTCAGCGTGTCGAGGCCGATGACCACCGTCTCGCCGCCCGACTCCGTGGTGTTGTCCGCCGTCGCCGTTAAGGTCAGCGTGACCGTGGTGGCCGTCGTCCCCGTGCTCGGCCCGGTGAAGGTCACCATCGCGTTGCCGGAGTCCAGGTTCGCACAGGTCACCCCGGTCGGCGGGGTCGGCGGGCAGGCCGTGGTGTAGTCCGTGCCCCGCGTGGCGGCGCCGCTGAAGGTCAGCGGTACCGCCAGCGTCTCGCCGTTCACCAGGCCGCGGTCTAAGGTGATGGTGAAGGTCTTCGTTGCGCCCTCGGCGACATCCCCGGCGGCGCCCGCGAGCGTCACCGTGGTCGGGTCGTTGTCCACCACCGTGACGGTGGCCGCGGTGCCGCTCAGGCTGTGGTAGCTGCGGTCCGGGGAGGATGTGGTGTAGGTGACGGACAGTTCCCGGCCGAGCGGGCTGTCCGTGCTGTCGTCGGTGGCGCGCACCGTCACCGTCTGCGGCGTGCTCCAGAAGGAGTTGGTGAAACCGATCTGCGCGCTGCTGGCGAACGTGCTGCCTGTAGAGAGCTCCAGCCCGGCGGGCGCGGTGACGGCGACCGCGACGGCGTTCGACGGCCGGGTGCTCAGTGCCACCGTGAAGGTGGCCGTGTCCGTGGTGCTGCCCTCGGTCACCTGCCTGTCGGTGGGCTGCGCCGTGGTCACGCCGGCGGTGGCGGCCGCCGTCGGCGTCGCGGTCGCCTCGGCCGAGGCCGCGCCGTTCAGCGTCCCGTCCACGGCGCGGACCTGGAAGCCGTAGGCCGTGCCGTTGGTCAGGCCCGTGACCGTGTGGGTGGTGGTGGTGGCGGTGCTGCTGGCGATGGCCGTCCAGGTTCCCCAGCTGCCGGTGTCCGGCGGGGTGCGCTGGCGGAACTGGTAGCCGCTGATGGCGGCGTCGGACGGGTCGGTCCAGCTCAAAACGACTTGGCCGTCGCCCGCCGCCGCGGCGAAGCCGGCGGGGGCCAGCGGCGGGTCGTCGTCCTCGATGGTCAGCGTGACCGTCGTCCGGCCGCCGAGGTCGTAGCCGGCGCCGTCGGCCAAGGTCAGGATGACCGTCTCGGGGCCCTCGCGCAGGGCGTCCTGGACGACGGCGACGCTGATGTCCACCTCGTCGATGCCCGCGCCCACGGCCGCGCTGCCCGAGGTCGTGAAGTCCGTCCCCCGGGTCGCGGTGCCGGTCACCGTGTAGGTCACCGTGATCGCCGCTAACGGAGCCGGGTCGAGAACGAGCGTGTAGCCCCTCGCGAAGGAGGCGCCCTCGCTCAAGGAAGCCGCCGAATCGTCCGCGAACTGCACCACCGGCGTCGACGCCATCGGCGTGGCGGACACGATGGACGAGGGTAAGCCAATCACCGTCCCGATCGCCGCACGCACCTGGAAGCTGTACGCCGTGCCGCCCGTCAGGCCCGTCACCGTGTGGGTGGTGGTGCTCGCACTGCTGCTCGCGATGTCCGTCCATTTCCCCCAGCTGCCGCCGCCCGGCCTCTGGCGGAACTCGTACTCGGTGATGGCACTGTTGCTCGGATTGGTCCAACTCAGGACGACCGCGCCCGCGCCCGCCGTCGCCGTCAGCCCGGCCGGGGCCGCCGGTGGGGTTCGCGGCGTTGCGCTCACGGTTTCCGATGCCGCGCCATTCACCGTCCCGGCCACCGCGCGGATCTCGAAGCTGTACTCGGTGCCGTTCGTCAGATTGATGATCGCTCTCGTGACAGTGGTGGCATCGCTCGCCGCGAAATCCGTCCATCCCCCCCAGCTGCCGCCGGCCGGCCTCTGGCGGTACTGGTACTTCGTGATGGCGGCGTTCGACGGGTCGTTCCACTCCAAAACGACCTCCGCGTTGCCCGCCGTCGCCGTCAGACCCGTCGGCGCGGCCGGCGCGGGGATGCCCTTGACGGCGAATCGCATGGATTGGTTCGATGCAAACCAATTATCGCTTTGCCGGAAGCGGCTCCCGTTGTTGATACTCCAGCCGGTCAGGCCGGTTTGCCCGTCACCTCTGGCAGCGGTTACAGGGATATTCTGAGGAGATGCCGTCGGTGTGCCGTCGTTGAACACGAGGAAATAGGTCGTGTTCGCCGCGAGCACGGTGCCCGCCGGGGCGGTGAAGGTGTTCAGGGCATCTAACGTGAAACTGCTCGGGTTGACGAGCGTCGCCACGAGCGCGCCGGGGTTCGTGCCTCCGCCTGCGCGGATCGTGACAACCGTGGTTCTGCCCGTCAAGTCCGTTACGCTGCTGCGCCCCAGTGCTATGTCCACCTCCGAGAGCGCGTAGCCCGCGGCGTTGGCCCCGGTGGTGAATTTCGTTGCAAACTCGAACAAAAAACTGCCAGTAGCTGTCTGACCCGTGTTGCTGACCAGCGTCGTCTGCGCCTCGGCACCCTGGGCGAAGCCGGCCAGCAGCGGCAGGGCGAGCAGGGCGGCGGCGAGGGTGCGCCAGGCTGAACGGCGGCGCGGGGCGGGCTTACGCGGGGAGAGGTAACGCCATACCGCCGACGGGCTTACGCGCGACCGTGGCATCTGCGGTCTGCGGTCTGCGGTCTGCGGTCTGCGGTCTGCGGTCTGCGGTCTGCGGTCTGCGGTCTGCGGTCAACATTATGTCGATTTCCTCAGCGTTTGTCAAGCAGTTTTTTGGCTTTTTTGGTATTTTTTTCAGTGAGATAAAAATAAGAGTTTGCCTGCTGTTTCAACCGTCCGTACCGGTGCCAGGCAGACCCAAATGCCCTTCAATCCGATGCACCTGACCCGACAGAGTATCTACTTTTTGGCTCAAAGTATCCACTCTTTGACCCAGTGCGTTGATGTTATCTTTCTGATCATCGATACGCTTGTTTACGTCATCGATACGCTTGTTTACGTCATCGATACGCTTGTTTACACCATCGAAGCGTTTGTCGATGCTTTCTTTCAAATCATGGAAGCGTTTGTCGATGCTTTCTTTCAAATCATGGAAGCGTTTGTTCATATCATCGAAGCGTTTGTCAATGCTGTCCTTTAAGTCGCCGATGCGGGTGAACAGAACGCAGACAATGATAAGTACAGCCAGATTGATGAGGTCGGGCAGGCGGTCGAACAGCATGCTGATAATGGCGTTCATGGTTGTATTCCCTCTGCTTCAAGTGGAGGTGATGCGCTTACGCGCGAGCGCGGCTAATCATTCTGGCATTTCCCCCGTGCTTGTCAAGCAGTTTTTGGCTTTTTTTGTAATTTTTTTCACAGTGAGATGGGAAGAAAAGTTTGCCTGCTGTTTCAACCGTCCGTACCGGTGCCAGGCAGACCCAAATGCCCTTCAATCCGATGCACCTGACCCGACAGAGTATCTACTTTTTGACTCAAAGTATCCACCCTTTGACCCAGTGCGTTGATGTTATCTTTCTGATCATCGATACGCTTGTTGACGTCATCGATACGCTTGTTCATATCATGGAAGCGTTTGTCGATGCTTTCTTTCAAATCATGGAAGCGCTTGTCGATGCTGTCCTTTAAGTCGCCGATGCGGGTGAACAGAACGCAGACAATGATAAGTACAGCCAGATTGATGAGGTCGGGCAGGTGGTCGAACAGCATGCTGATAATGGCGTTCATGGTTGTATCCTCTCTGCTTCAAGTGGAGGTGATGCGCTTACGCGCGAGCGCGGCTAATCATTCTGGTATTTCCATTCTGGTATTTCCCCCGTGCTTGTCAAGCAGTTTTTGGCTTTTTTTGTAATTTTTTTCACAGTGAGATGGGAAGAAAAGTTTGCCTGCTGTTTCAACCGTCCGTACCGGTGCCAGGCAGACCCAAATGCCCTTCAATCCGATGCACCTGACCCGACAGAGTATCTACTTTTTGACTCAAAGTATCCACCCTTTGACCCAGTGCGTTGATGTTATCTTTCTGATCATCGATACGCTTGTTGACGTCATCGATACGCTTGTTTACGTCATCGATACGCTTGTTCATATCATGGAAGCGTTTGTCGATGCTTTCTTTCAAATCATGGAAGCGCTTGTCGATGCTTTCTTTCAAATCATGGAAGCGCTTGTCGATGCTGTCCTTTAAGTCGCCGATGCGGGTGAACAGAACGCAGACAATGATAAGTACAGCCAGATTGATGAGGTCGGGCAGGTGGTCGAACAGCATGCTGATAATGGCGTTCATGGTTGTATCCTCTCTGCTTCAAGTGGAGGTGATGCGCTTACGCGCGAGCGCGGCTAATCATTCTGGTATTTCCCCCGTGCTTGTCAAGCAGTTTTTGGCTTTTTTTGTAATTTTTTTCAATGAAACAGTAACGCAAGATTGGCCCACCGGGTACCGGATTAGGCTTGGTATGACTAACAGGTTTATTCAGCACCCGGTCACACCCCCGCAAACAGCTTCATAAAACCTAACAACAGTCCTGCGAGCAATCCGGTCTGCGCAATCAACGCGCCGATCATCCATTTCAGTAAATCGGCCTTAAGCTCCAGCAGATTCTGCTTAGTGGCCAGATTGCTGTTCAGTAAGGTCACCTGCTCGTCCGCCAACGCCTCGGCTTGCGCCTCGGTGAACCCGGTCTGCGTCAGGCGCTTGATAAAGCGGTGGGTATCAAATGCAATGGCTTGGCTCATAACGGTACTATACAAGGATGCTGCGGGTTATGCAAGGGGTGTCCAGGTTCAATACATATGAGACTCAGGGGTGTGCTGTGTGAGTTGTTGATAATGCTCCATCGGGGTCAATAAACCCATACCGTCATGCGGGCGGGCGCGCCTTGGTTTGGGTGATCTGTCGGGCTCTTTGCATCTCTGTATGGTTAAAGGCATCTCTGATACAAACGGAGATTCCACTAAGGGCATGGCCGGGGCAATGGCAAAAGCATCCTTTCGTTCAAGCCACATGGGTGCATAGCGAAACATGCTGAACTGTCGCTCACCGTCCTTTTCAAATATGAGCTCGCCCACCTTGGCGGCACGATTGCCCAGCACCACTGAGAGACGAGATGTTCTTTTATTCACGGCGTGCTTTTGACTGTCGTATCAGGCGCCACAGAGGGCATTGTTAGGGGTTGATCGACGAATCCGTTTTGGTAGTGCTTCGAGGTCCATGACCAGACCGGTATCATCCGAGGCTATCTCTAGTAAGTCGTGCAGCCGCCTGAGCTCGCCGAACGCTAGCAAGGCCATGGCCAACGCTAAAATTGAAACACCGGGGTCACCTTTTTCGAGACGCCTGACGGTGCCTTCTGACATACGCATTCTGGCAGCTAGATCGGACTGCGTCATACGCCGTTTGCGACGGGCGATGCTGAGATCCCTGCCTAATCGCTCTAAGGTTTTATTAACTGCTATAGATTGCGGCTTATTTTTCATAGTACGCTATAAATAGCATTTTAGACTTGTGAAATCAATACCAAGGGTGATCGTAAATGTAACAGTCACGTTGACAAGCCCGCAAACAATCAGGTAGAATGCCTGCAAATTCTGGAAACCGAACAGCACGCCAATGAAACGTACATACCAACCCAGTAACATCAAACGCAAGCGCCGGCATGGCTTTCGGGCGCGGATGCGCACCAAGGCCGGGCGTCTGATACTCAAGGCGCGCCGGGCCAAAGGCAGGAAGCGGTTGTCCGCTTGAGTCGTTTTCAGCGCCAACACCGACTCAACAACGGCGCGGATTTCAACAGGGTTTTCAAGACCTCCTGTCGCTCCCGCGATGCGCAGTTTGTGGTCCTCGCGTGCAGGAACAGCCAGCAGTATGCGCGCTTGGGAATGGCAATTTCCAAAAAGGCGGTGCGCTCAGCCGTTGCCAGAAACAAGGTGAAACGCACCATTCGGGAAAGCTTTCGCGCTCATACAGACAGATTGTCGGGGCTCGATATAGTAGTCCTGGCGCAACAGCAAACAAAATCGAGTGAAAGCAGGCTCATGAACCAGTCCCTCACCAGGCATTGGCAAAGGATTTTGCGATGCGTAAAGTAGTGACCCGAACCTCATATCCCCATGCGGTCAAGGCCTCGCTAACTGTTAGAGATGCCTTGACCGCAATCATCCGCTGTTATCAGCGCTTTATCAGCCCGTTGCTGGGCCTGAACTGCCGCTTCTACCCTTCCTGTTCCAGTTATGCCGGCGAAGCGGTGGCAAGGCATGGCGTAGTGCGCGGCATCTGGCTCAGCGTGCGGCGCGTGTGCCGTTGCCACCCGCTGCATCCCGGCGGCGTTGATCCCGTTCCCTAACCCGCAGATCTCACCAAGTCGCTTGTTGCCTTGTGAAACATAATTGCTCTCAATAAGTTATGGTAATACTTCTGCTCTTTCCACCTGACAGACAACCTGCATTATGGATACCCAGCGTTTTATCCTGATACTGGCGTTATCGCTGGTGGCGCTCATGCTGTGGCAGGAGTGGCAGCAGGATTATGGCTCTGCGCCCGTCGCGGTGGGCAACCAGGAGCCTGGGGCACCTGCTGAAGACCCCGGCATACCACAACTGAAACCGGACGAAATGGCCGTACCGGATGTTGCCGACGCTGGCGCGAGCGCGCCAGCCGGCGCGGTGGTGACGGTGGCAACCGACGTATTGCATCTGAAAATCGATCAGGGCGGCACTATCGTGTTCGCGGAACTGTTTGATTATCCGGTATCCCTAGAGCAGAAAGAGCAACCCTTCGTGCTGCTGGATAACAGCGCCTCCCGGTACTACGTCATCCAAGGCGGCATTGTCGGCGAGTCGGCGCCGACCCACAAGGCGGTGTTTACAGCTGCACAACAGAACTACACCCTGGACGCGGGACAGCAGACGCTGGAAGTGCCGCTACGCTGGACTGCCGAGGATGGCGTAACGGTAACCAAAGTGTTTGTATTTGAACGCGGGTCTTACCGGGTTTACATCAAATACCTCGTTGATAACGGTTCTGATAACGCTTGGGAAGGCCGCCAATACACCCAAATCAAGCGGGATGACCCGTCCCGGGAAGGTCGGCGGTTGATCTATACCTATACCGGCGCGGTGCTGTCCAGCCCCGATAACCGTTACGAGAAAATCAGCTTCGGCGACATGGAAGATCAGGACGCGGATGCACAAATCAGCAACGGCTGGGCCGCCATGATCCAGCATTATTTCCTGACTGCGATTCTGCCCGCCGACATAGAAGCTACCCACCGCTATTACACTCGTACGTTTCCCTCCGGCTATTATTCCATCGGCAGCGTTTCCCCGGCCCTGCGCCTGGACCCCGGGCAACAGGGGGAATTGACCGGTTATGTCTATATCGGCCCCAAGGTACAATCGGTGCTGGAAACGCTGGCGGACAAGCTGGAACTTACGGTCGATTACGGCATGCTCTGGTTTCTGGCGAAACCGCTGTTCTG
Organism: Gammaproteobacteria bacterium; assembly: GCA_965215365.1. Classification (GTDB taxonomy): domain Bacteria; phylum Pseudomonadota; class Gammaproteobacteria; order Eutrophobiales; family Eutrophobiaceae; genus JAAXHV01. Next base: position 56,098 of record CBDCDS010000003.1, read on the forward strand.
GTGTCTGGAACGCCTGCATGGTCTGACCGGCAACTGGGGTTGGTCGATCATCTTGGTGACAGTGCTGCTCAAGTTGCTGTTTTACCATTTATCTGCGGTGGGTTACCGCTCCATGGCCAACATGCGGCGGGTGCAGCCGCGGCTGCTGGCCATTCGCGAACGGCACAAGGATGACCGCGCGCGCCTGAATCAGGCCATGATGCAGATTTACAAGGAGGAGAAGATCAACCCGTTGGGCGGTTGCTTCCCGATCCTGGTGCAGATTCCGGTGTTCCTGGCACTGTACTGGGTATTGCTGGAAAGCGTGGAGCTGCGGCAGGCCGACTTCATCTTCTGGCTCAACGACTTGTCGAGCAAGGATCCGTTTTTCGTGCTGCCGATCATGATGGGCGCCACCATGCTGATCCAGCAGAAGCTCAATCCCGCGCCCATGGACCCCATGCAGGAGAAGGTGATGAAGGCGCTGCCGTTTGTGTTCACCATCTTCTTTGCCTTTTTTCCTTCCGGGCTGGTGTTGTACTGGGTCACCAATAACGTCCTGTCCATTGCTCAGCAATGGCTGATCATGAGAAAGCTGGAGAAAGAGGGGCTTGCTGCGGGTAACAGCAGCTCCCGCTGACTTTGACAACAGATACCATCGCAGCCATCGCGACGCCGCCCGGACTAGGAGCGGTAGGCATCGTAAAAGTCTCCGGGGCGGACAGCGGCAACATCGTCACGGCGCTATGTCGGCTCAAGCCCGGACACCGGGAAGCGCGCTACACGGCATTTTATGACGCCCGGGGACAGGTGCTGGATCGCGGTCTGGCGTTGTTTTTTCAGGGGCCTGACTCCCACACCGGCGAGGATGTGGCCGAACTGCATGGACACGGCGGCCCGGTGGTGATGAATCTGTTGCTGCAACGCGTGCTGGCCCTGGGCGCGCGCTATGCGCGTCCCGGGGAATTCAGCGAGCGGGCGTTCCTGAACAACAAGATCGACCTGCTACAGGCCGAAGCCGTGGCAGACCTGATCAGCAGTGCCTCCGAGCAGGCGGCGCTGAGTGCAGTGCGCGCCCTGGAGGGCGCATTCTCTGCCCGATTGCAGGAACTGGCCGACAAGGTGATCGAACTGCGCCTGTTCGTCGAAGCCATGCTGGACTTCCCCGAAGAGGAGGTCGATGCCCTGACGGATATGGAATTAGCCAGCCGGTTGGCAGACTGCCGGCGCTGCCTAGACGCTATTTCTGCGCAAGCGGAAACCGGCAGGTTACTGGCGGAAGGGCTGAAAATCGCGCTGCTCGGCAAACCCAACGCCGGCAAATCCAGCCTGTTGAACCGGCTTGCCGAAGCTGAGCGCGCCATCGTTTCCCCCCAGCCCGGCACCACCCGCGACACCATTGAGCAGCAGATTTTGATCGACGGTATCCCGCTCAACGTCATCGACACCGCCGGGATAAGAACGGCCGGCAACCAGATTGAACAGGAGGGCATCAGGCGGGCCGAGGCGGCGGCGGTTGCCGCGGATATTGTGATTCTGATCGCCGATACCTGCAGGGACGATATGCCTGATTTACGCGCCGTCGCCGCGCAGTTGGGGCCTGGAAAAAACCTGTTGTACGTCTTCAACAAGATCGACCTGTCAGGCCGGGCACCGGGCAAAGCAGGGCCGGATGGGGACGCCCCGCCGCTTACTCCATGCGGGGGCAGGCTTGAAGCCGTTCCGTCCGGCAGCGTTGCAAGGACTGGGGGCGGCGCATCGGCAACGGCCAACGCGGCGCGCGCGATTTATGTCTCGGCCAAAACCGGAGCCGGGATGGACGCACTGAAACAGGAAATAAAAGATATGGTGCGTGGAGCGGACTGTACAGAGAACAGTTTCATCGCCCACACCCGCCATATTGACCTGTTACACAAGGCGGCCACGCAGCTCCGGGACGCGGCGGCACAATTCCACCAACACCGGGCGACGGAACTGTTCGCCGACGATCTCACCCGGGTGCAGCAGACCCTGGGGGAGTTGACCGGTACGCACACCCCGGATGACCTGCTCGGCGAGATCTTCGCCCGATTTTGTATCGGCAAGTAGCCGACCATGGGCCGCCCTTGCCTGCTTGCGCCAAGCCGTGAATGCACCGTGAATAGGCCGTGAATAAGCCGGGCGGCAGGTTTTTATTCATTACCCTCAGCAACATCGGCGATGCCTTGCTGACTACGCCGGTATTGGAGTTTTTGCACGAATACGACGCCCGCGCAACCATCGACATTGTCGGTGATGAGCGCTCCTCCGTGCTGTTCCGGTACTGTCCCTACCGGGGCGAAATTTATCACAAACATAAAAAACGCCTGCTACGAGGCGTACCCGCCCTGCTGGCGGCGCTACGCGGGAACCACTATGACCTGGTGGTGGATTTGCGCACGACGTTCCTGGCCTACCTGATCAAGGCTGAGCAACGGTTTGCCCGCAGCAACCGGGACACACGCCTGCATGCGGTTGAAAGGCACTTTTCCACCATTGCCGGCATCGCCGGGGCCCAGGAAATACCGCCCACTGTCTTGTGGCTCAGCCGGACTGAGCGGGATTATGCGGAGGGGATATGCCGGCAGTTACCCGGACAGAAGTGGTTGTGCATCGGCCCCGGCGCCAACTGGGAACGCAAGATCTGGCCGGCGGAAAACTATGCGCAAACCGCGAATGCGCTGGGTGCCGAGTTCGAGGCACTGGTACTGCTGGGCAGCGCCGCCGACACCCATCACGCGCAGCGGCTCGCCCAGTCTGTGCGGCTACCCTGCGTCAACCTGTGCGGACAAACCACGCTGTTGCAAGCCGCCGCAGTGCTGGAACGGATGACCCTGTTGCTCGGCAACGACTCCGGCCTCGGCCATATCGCCGCCGCGCTCAGCACACCCTCCTTCACCCTGTTCGGCCCCGGCCACCCGGCACGCTACCACCCCTGGGGACCGCACGCAGCCTGGCACGCGGCGCCGGCTCGGGTTATCGAGACCATCCCGGTCAGTACCGTACTGGCTGCAGTGCGCCTGCACCTGGCTCGTATTTCTCAGCCTGGGGCCAGTAGTATCCTATAGTGTGTGGGTATCGCTGTTTTTATTCGATATTTTTTTGTGCTGATATAGTACACTCGTTAACCAAGAGGATATAAACTGCCAGCTTGCTGATTTCAGGTTGATGATAGAATTACCTGTGCCTCCCTACACGTCAGGGATAGCGGCTATTCGCCACAACAAACCATCAATGTAAAACTATTATACCGCTAATACGGAGTATTTATGAGTCGTCTCCTAAACGTACCGGAAGCTGGGGCGGTAAAAAACGTGCCGAAGATGGTTCTCGCTGCCGATGTGAAGGTTCCTGAAACCTTCGATTCAAAGGCGACTTATCCCTTTCACTACGAGGTCATGGGACATGACCAACTGCCTCATGTAGTTAAATTTTCTGGCGGACGTTCCAGTGGAATGATGTTGTTCATGCTCTTGGAAAACAACTTCCTTAAGCCAAAACGGGGCGATGTCATCATATTTAACGACACTTCAGCTGAACATCCGGAGACTTATAATTTTACGGCAAAGTGCAAACGTATTGCTGAAGAGCGATACGGGATCCCATTTTTTTGGATCCAGTTCCAGACATACGAAGATGCCAGGGGAGGAAAATGGGTGCGCTTGCCCGCGTATCGCCTGGTGAAACCCGTGCCCTGGTCGGCAGACGAACCAGACGGATACCACTGGAAAGGCGAAGCCTTTGAGGAGCTACTTTCCTGGTCAGGGTACGTGCCGAATCAATTTCAGAGAACCTGCACTCAAAATCTGAAGCTGGAAGTCACCAGGCAGTTTTTACGAGACTGGTTCGCCTGCAAAGACAGAACCAACCGGTTGGGGCATTATGGGGGCGGTAGCCGAATGGACGATGACACGATGTATGCTTATCATCAAAAACACAGGGGAAAAGTTCCTAAAGAAATATTCCTTGCGAAAAAATCCTATGTCCGTTCCCGTCCCGTGTTTCGCAATGAACAATTTTTTTCAGATTTTTCCCGCATAACACAATCAATAGATAATCCGTATCTCACCGGCAAGCAATTCGGAGGCAACGCCACTTTTGGCGATGGTGGCATTGAGTATATTACTTTTGTCGGACTGCGCCACGATGAAATGCGCCGGGTTATCAAAGTCCAAAGACGTAACTCCGGGGGACCCGAAGCGAATGGTTATGAGGGGGAACATGTTTATATGCCGCTGGCAAAGATCGGAGTAACAAAAGAAGATGTGGATGAGTTTTGGAACAACCAGAACTGGGGATTGAACCTGCCGAGTGAGGCTGGTTTGTCTAATTGTGTCTATTGCTTCCTCAAGGGTGCCGGGGCTTTGCGTAAGGTGCATAAGCAAATGGAAGCCGCCAAGGGGAAAACAACATCGGCCATTGATTCGCCATGTGATATTAACTGGTGGAAACGGATGGAGCTTCGCTATGGCAGAGATCTGAAAGCGGAAAAACGAGTACTGCAAAAGAAAGAAAGAGCAGGAGCGGTGATTGGATTCTTCGGTATTGAGAGCGGATTTTCGTATGATCTGCTGGGAAAGAGCGATAATGGAAAAACAGATCTTTCCAAATTCACCAAAACCGTTTTGCCCTGCGATTGTACAGATTAAAAACAGCGTGAGGAATAAGGTAGTTTACTTGGATAATCAGGCAACCACGCCAGTTGACCCTCTGGTGTTGGATGCGATGCAACCCTATTTTTCAAGGGAATATGGCAATCCCCATTCAACGGGGCACGCTTATGGATGGAATGCTGAAGCCGCCGTAAATACCTCCCGACAAAGTGTAGCGACAATGATAGGGGCTGACGCCAGAGAAATTATATTCACGTCCGGCGCAACTGAATCCTGTAATCTGGCACTACGAGGGGTGGTAGGCGCCCAAGAAAAAAATAGTGCTAACTCACGTCGCAAAATAATAACAACTGCTATTGAGCATCCTTGTGTCTTAGAAACCTGCGAAGACCTGAAAAAGAACGGCTGGGAGGTTATAGTCGCCGCTGTAGATTCTGACGGGCTGATCGATATCGACGAGTTGTACAAGACAGTAGATGAACAGACGCTGGTTGTTTCAGTTATGGCGGCAAACAATGAAATCGGCGTTATACAACCCATTGAAGAAATCGGAGAAATTTGCCGGTCAAGGGGGGCGTACTTACACACCGATGCCACTCAAGCTGCAGGAAAAATACCGATTGACGTTAGAAAATGGAATGTTGACCTGATGAGTCTATCCGGACACAAAATGTATGCCCCCAAAGGCATAGGTGTCTTGTTTGTAAGATGGCAGCCACCCGTGAAGATAAAGCCGTTGGTAACAGGCGGCGGACAAGAGGCTGGACTTCGTCCGGGCACGATACCTGTCGCCCAAGTCGTCGGCATGGGCGAGGCATGTCGTATAGCGATAGATTCCATAGACAGGGAGTCTGTTGCACTTCGGAAATTAACTGAAAAGCTACGGCTGAAGTTGTTTGAAATACGCCCCGATGCAGTTTTATTCGGCCATTGGAAAAAACGTGTGCCAGGCAATATCAATATCGGCTTTCCAGGGTTTTCAGGGGAGGATATAGTTTCCTCGGTTGGTGATGAAATAGCAATTTCCGCCGGTTCTGCCTGCTCTTCAGTTAAAGTTGAGCCTTCTCATGTTTTACTGGCCCTAGGTGTTGGTGCAGAAGCGGCGCAATCAGCTTTGCGCATCAGCCTAGGACGATTTAATACAGAAAGTGATGTTGACAAGGCGCTTCACGTCTTGTCGGAAATTATAACAAACCCTTAAATCAGGGAGGAGACTGTTGATGCAAACAGAAAATAAGCCCATAGAAAGCTGGTTGGAAGATATAAGAAGAGGCGTGGTCAGGTTACCGCGCTTTCAGAGAAGAGAAGCGTGGACTTTCAAACACGTTGAAAATTTTCTGGCTACTGTAATTCTTCATGACCGGCCCATAGGTGTTTTATTGACGCTGGAGGTGGATTCAGCCAATCAGCCCTTTGAAACAAGATCGTTGGAAGGCACTGTTAATAATGGTGAGAAATGCAGATACCACTTGCTTGATGGTCAGCAGAGACTCACCGCTCTCTGGAAAGCGTTAAATGACAAATATGAGGATCGTGCCTACTTTGTCGTTTTTGAGGAGGAAAATGAAGGCTTTATTTGTAACTCCGTCAAGGGAGTGCCCAGAAAAACGAATCCATGGGTGAAAAATTTGTCGGAGGCTTTCAACAAGAATTTGATTCCAGTCAGCCTGTTAAATCCCAAGGTGTCTCACAGCGAAATAGAAGTCTGGCTGAAAAATGTAGCGGATGAGGGCCAAAAAACTGTTTTACGAGAGTTGGTAATGAACTTATGGAAACGGGTCAGCAGCAAACCGTTTCCCTCGTTACCTCTGCCTCAATCTACCCGGCCGGATGAGGCAATTGACATTTTCATAAATACAAATACGTCATTCGTACGGTTGACCCCCTACAATATTGCAGTCGCAATGTTCGAGGCTGACACTCAAGAATCTTTACAGGGCGTAGTGGATGAAGTCGGTCAGGAAGTTTCCGGCATCATCGATCTTGAGGGGGAAGATGGCTTGGGCGACCTTGTTCTCAAGGTGGCGTGTCTATTTCAAAACATGGTGCCAACCTACGGAAATTACAGAAAACTCGATATGCCTGAGCTTAGGGGACAGCAAAGTCAAATTCTGGAGGGAATCAGGTGGGCTACCGACACCTTAAACAAGGAGAAAATATGGACTGAGAGACAGCTCCCGAGTTCGGTTCCACTGCGAGTTTTGCCAGCATTATTTCGATTTCTTCCGAAGCACGGTGATGATCGCGCCAAAGCAGACAGGCTTGTGCGGCAGTATATCTGGCGTTCTTTTGTCACTGACCGATATGACCGGCAGGCCAACGACAGGTTGAAGAAAGACTACGATGCAATTCAAAAGGCGCTGCAAAATAAACGCTTTCAGTGCTCGGACAAAAACACAGTATTTGCCGAACAACTCCCAAATAAAGAGGAGTTGCTTGCGGAGGGTTGGCCCCGAAGCAAAGGCATAAGAAAGCGGGCTGCCTTGGCAATTTGCACCAGAGAAGGGTCAAGAGATATCGCAAGCAATGTCGAAATTTCTCTCGATGAGATACGTAAACGACAATATCATCATATTTTTCCGAAGGGACTTTTGAGAAAAGTGGACTCTAATCCTGATCTCGTATTGAATTGCATGCTCATAGACGAACCGACCAATCAGGATTGGAGCGATCGGTGGCCGGGGGATTACATCCTGGAGAGAATAGAGCAATCAGGGCTTCATGGTGAGGAGGCAAAACAAGAGTTGCGGCAACGACTGGAGTCCCACCTGGTTCCACCTGATGCCATATTAAACGCAACAGATGATGGCGGCGCTTCACTGCAGCAAAAGTATGAAGATTTTCTCAAGCAACGGGCTGAGTTGATTATTGCAAAGATGATAATACTCTGCAGAGGAAAAACTGATTGAAAGTTCAGCTATGACAAATAAGAAAAAACAAAAAAAACCTTCCTTACACTTTGGCCCGGGTGACATGGCCGGCTGGACGCCGGTTGGTTTGAGTGGCTACCGGGCATTGAAACCAACCGCCGCCATACGTGAATTGATACAAAATGGACTCGATGCCGCTGATGCAAGGGAAACCCCGGCCCGTATGCGCTTCCGAGTGGAAACATGTCAGATCAATGATGTGCCGGGCATAGCTACGTATCGAGAAGCTTTTCAGGAAGCGCAAGAGACCCAACTTAGTCTCTCTGGAGGTAAAATGCCTGATAATGCTGAAGCCGTCATCAAGGATATAAATTCGTGCTTGGGAGAACAAACATGCCATATTCTGCATGTTCTGGATAATGGTATTGGGCTGAATCAGGAGAGGATGAAAGCCTTGCTCGCTGACGGGTTTAGCGTTAAGGATGAGGAAGCCGCCGGTTCTTATGGCAATGGTCATGTTGTAGCTTTTCCCGCCTCCGACCTGCGTTACGTGCTTTATGGTGGTTTATTTTTGGAGAACCAGACATACAAAACGATCTGCTCCGGACATGTCATTCTGGCAACAAGAGAGGGCAAGAAAGGAAAGCCGCTTGGTAAAGACGGTTACTTCGTAAACAGGTTAAGAGGTAATTTGTCCGATCCTTATGATTTCCCCGAGAATGGACAAATTCCGCCCTTGATACGGCAACAACTGGAATGGATAAAAAACGAATGGGAAACCGGGAGCGTCGTATCAATTATCGGCTTTAATCAATTTAGAAATTCGAGTAACGAAAACACCATTCGGGAAGAAATTTTTCGCACCGCCGCCTGTAATTTTTTTGAAGCAATCAATCGTGACCACTTGGTAATTGAGGTCGAAGAAAAAGGAAATGCTGAATCTTTGAATAAAAATACACTGGAGCAGATACTTGAAAAAAATAAAGAGCAGAAACGTAGCTCGGACAGCTTTTTGTCGGGTAATCGAGCCTATGAAGCATTTCACGTCCTTAAGCATGGCGACAGGGAGATGGTGCCCACCAACTTGGGAGAAGTAGAAATAGTGGTCAAACATCCGGTTGAAAGTGGCCAAACTCGTGTGGATTTATGCAGGAAAGGCATGTGGATTACTAGCCATTTGCCCAGATTCCAGAATCAATTCGGAAATCTCATACCTTTTCATTGTGTTATACCGTTGTTGGAAAATACGAAATTGAATCGCATCGTGCGTAAGGCTGAGGGACCCTTGCACAACAGCATATCTATCAGTTTGCTGCCTCAGGATGATAAACAGCAATTTACCGACGTGTTGAAGGCTATCCGGGAAAGGCTTGTTCAAATAGTTCCTCAGATGAATAATGAATCATTCAGGCCTGATGATATTTTTCGGGTACGCACTGAGGGAATGGTTCGAGGCGACGGTAAACCAAGTGTAACCGGGAGTATGACCAAAGTAAGACGTTACCGAAAGCCACAAGAAGCTCAACAACGGGGCGAGGAGCAGAGTGGCCCCGATGGAACCGGAGTTGGGGGGGGTGGGGGCAGTTACAATGTAAACCGTTCCGGTTCTTTTCGGCGTCAAGGCAGCCAAATGCAATTTCGGGGCTTGGTTGTACCGACCGGCCCCAGATCTTGCATGGCCAATATTGTATCTGGGGAAAAGACTCAAGAAAGTGAGATTCGTTTTGTTTTGGATGAAAACATTGATGTTACCTCCGATGGCGCAATCAATGATCTGCTTGTCAGTATCGATCCGGATAGTCTGCGGGTGAATGGTGTACCAGTTCGAGAAGATCGGTTAAGAAAAGATGATAAAGGTAATGTATTGGGAGTTATGCTTAGCGATTTGCAAAAAAATCAAGAATCCGAGATTGAAATGGACTACACCATTCCGGACGATCTGTTGGTGAGAGATGACCAAAAAGTAGTGCTGAAAGTCGAGATGGTGCGGCGCGCATCTACTGACAAAAAGGCCAGATAATAAATATGTCGAAATTTTCAGACATGGTTCGCGCCTTCCCGTTCCCGGTTCTGGAAGATGGCAACCTGTCTTTTCCTGAAGGTGAATATTTACCTGATATTACGAATAACGGCGACGGTTACTCTGCCAGGATATATCACAAAGTAAACAATGCTCCGTTGATCGAACGTTTTATAAATGAAGGGCTTGCGATTTGCTGTTGTACAGTTTCAGTCCCCATAACAGGATACAGGGAGTTGTTCACCGGTAGTGGTTTTAATCAAGACCTGCAATGGGATAAAAATTGGGTAGGCGAACCTCCCGTGCTTCGCCCTTTGATTGTATGCAAGAACCCGATAAGCCACAAACTATGTACAGAAGACGGTGTCCATAGTATGTGGGTCGGGCAGGAAATATCCTTTGACAAAGGAGCGAAAATAGCAATCGGACCCGACTTTCGTCCCGTATCGTCAATACAATCTTTGTTGTCCATCGACAAGGATGAGTCACTGGCTTCGGGGCAGTTCCGCATAGACGAATGTCCCGATAACGGGTTTTATTTCAAAGTCAAGGTAGCTTCGGACTTATATAAATTCCTCCGGAGCCCGGGCGGAGGTGATCACTCCAAGCATAGCCAAAGTATATTGATACATGCAGTCAGTTCTTGCTTTGCCTTACTTGCCAAAGATTACAGTGAGGAGCATGGCGATAATGGTTGGCAGTCTCACCCTAATCTTCGTGCACTGGCTAATGAAATGAAGAACAAAGGGTTAAATGTTTGGGGTGAAGACGATTTTTGTCCGGAATTTGCGGCAACCTCTTTGCATCCGCATCAACTTCCTGTTCCGGAAGAAGAGTGATTAATGTGTATAAGCAGTTGAGTCCCGAGCAATATACCAAGTTACGAAAAAGCCTTTTATCCGGAAAAGGTTCTGACCGGCAACGCGAGTTTCTCCATGCCTGCAAATCAAACGAGGATTTTCTTGAATTTGTGCGTAGGGAAGTTGATTCGGTGGGAAACGAAGAAATTCCTGTTTTTAATGAAAAATTGACTGAACATGAATACAAGGATCCTCCAGGGGATACCGAAGACAATTTTTATACCCTTTTGAAAACAATACCGCCAGAGACTGCTTGCCGTGTTTCTTTCTGGGGCGAGGTCACTTTAAGACATATCGAAAACAACAATATTAGCGCTTATTATCTGGCAGCAAACGGGGGAACATTATCCGGTGGAGAAGAGCGCATTGACAAATCATTGTCGTCGCAAGGGAGCGTAAAAGACATCGATGCTTGTGTGCGCACCATCCTTCGCCGAATGAGTGGGCTTCCAGAGGCGCGAGGCAACAGAAGTCAGTACGTGGACTGCCCATTTGGGCGTGCCTGGTGGCGTTCGCGTTTATCTGAAGAAGTTGCAATAACATCAAAGTTTCCGCATAAAAAAATTCGTGAACTGCTGAATTTAAGTCAAACATATTGGGAAAGTCTTGTTATCCTGGTAGTGTCAAGAAACTCAATATTAGGCGATAAAAAGGTCCGACATGCGTTGATCTGGCGCTTGGCAGAGATACTGGAAACGGAACCAAAGAGTAAATTACTTAAATTGACTTCCCTTAATGATTTTTGTCGATTATTAGGCGTGAGGTGCGCCTGGCAAGAGTTGGGGATTCTTGATCTTGTTGAGGTAAAGAAATTGATCCAGGATGAAATACTATCGTCAACTTTGGCTTGAGTTGCATTCAATGCCTCAATGTTGTCACTTCGCTTTTTTGGTTACATTTCGCCTGTCTAAGTGTCACCCCCATCACGAAATATTTCATCAACCCGCCAGTCTGGCTGACCACACGGTTTCCTTGGATTGATGTTAGAATCGCGGGTCAAATTGTCAGAAAGCAGGTTAATGTTCAAATGTTAAAGGAAACACAAGATGTCAATGGCTGATCGCGACGGTGTCATCTGGTTTGACGGGGAGCTGGTTCCCTGGCGCGAGGCGAATGTGCATGTGCTGACCCACACCCTGCATTATGGGGTGGGGGTGTTCGAGGGGATGCGCGCCTACGCAACGCCGCGTGGGGCTGCCATTTTCAGGCTGCATGACCACACGCGGCGCATGTTCTCGTCGGCGCATATCCTGGGCATGCGCCTGCCCTACACCTTCGACGAGATCAACGAGGCCTGTGTTGCGGTAGTACGGGAGAACGGCCTGTCGGAGGCCTACATCCGGCCCATCTGCTTTTACGGGTCCGAGGGAATGGGACTGCGCGCGGACAACCTGAAGGTGCATGTGGCGGTTGCCGCCTGGGAATGGGGCGCGTACCTGGGCGCTGAGGGGCTGGAACAGGGCATTCGTATCAGGACCTCGTCTTTCACCCGGCACCACGTCAACATCTCTATGTGCAAGGCCAAGGCGGTCGGTCACTACATCAATTCGATACTTGCCTTACATGAAGCCTTGGACTGCGGCTACGACGAGGCGCTGCTGCTGGACAACGAGGGCTATGTCGCCGAGGGCAGCGGTGAGAACATCTTCATCGTGCGCAACGGCGCGATCCACACCCCGGATCTGACTTCCGCCCTGGAAGGAGTGACCCGCGATACCATCCTGGTATTCGCCCGTGAGCTGGGGCTGGAAGTAAAGGAGAAACGCCTGACCCGAGATGAGGTGTATATCGCCGATGAGGCTTTTTTTACCGGCTCTGCGGCAGAGGTCACGCCCGTGGTGGAACTGGACAACCGCACCATCGGCAACGGCCGCCGCGGGCCCGTCACCAGCAAGCTGCAAACCATGTTTTTCGACCAGGTGCAGGGCCGTAAGGTGCGGCACCCGGAGTGGCTGACTTATGTGGCAGAGGCTGTTGAGGTCGCGCAAGCGGTATGAGTGCGCAAGGGGCCAACATGCCGAACGATCGGCAGCATTACGTCATCAGCCGCCGCGACCTGCCCTTGCACTGCCCGCTGCCCGGTATGAGTCTGTGGAATTCCCACCCGCGGGTGTACCTGCCGATAGAGGAAACCGGTACCGCCAAATGCCCCTACTGCGGCGCCGAATTTACGCTGGAAGACACTGACTGAGCCGGATTGAAACCCGCCCCCGCAAGCGTAAACAACTCTGTCATCCTCTGGCAGATCTGTGATGGAAAACGCGGCCACCTGAGCCAGACTCACGGACTGATCGAAGCCTTGCGCCGGCGGGTAGCGCTACGCGTTTATCAGGTCGACGCGCCACCGTTGCGGCAGGCGCTGGCCTCCTGTGTGAGTGGAACCCTGAGTTGGGCCGGCGACCTGCCGGCACCGCAAGTGGCGGTCGGCGCCGGTCATGCGACCCATCTGCCACTGTTGGCCGTGCGGCGTAGCTATCAGGCCAGGGCAGTGGTGTTGATGCGCCCGAGCCTGCCGGTGAGCTGGTTCGACTACTGCCTGGCGCCGGCCCATGACAACCCACCCAGGCGGGATAACGTTATCACAACCACCGGCGCCCTCAACCCCATGCGGGCAGGCCAGGAGCAGGACCCGGAGCATGGCTTGATCCTGATCGGCGGCCGGTCCCGGCATTACGGTATGGATACCGAAGCGCTGCTGGCGCGTATCCGACTGCTACTGGCGCGCACCGCGCCCCGGCGTTGGACCTTGTCCAATTCCCCGCGCACGCCGGCGCCACTGACCCGGGCCTTGCCGGCGCTGGCAACGGACGCGGTTGAAGTGGTCCCGTGGCAGCGCTGCCCACCCGGCTGGATGGCGGCCAACCTAGGGCGCGCGCGCGATGTCTGGGTCACCGAGGACAGTGTGTCCATGATCTGCGAGGCGCTGACGGCAGGTTGCCGTGTGGGCCTGCTGCCGTTACCGGGAAAATCTGCCGGTCGCTTGCAGCGAGCTATCAAGCAACTGCTTGAACAAGGCTTCGTACACATGTACGATGAATCTGATGCTGATGCAGAACTGCCAGTGCCGCCGCGCCGGCTGGATGAAGCCAACCGTTGCGCCGGGCTGCTGCTGGAGAAGGGTTTGTTGCAGTCCATAACCGGCACTCTCTCCATTCCGTATTGATATGTTCAGAGCCACACCGCGATCTCAAGACAGGGCGACCTCATGCCGTTGACAGTACTACAAACCCTGCCGGCGTTGGAAACTGGCGGAGTCGAGCGCGGGACTGTGGATGTGGCCGCGGAGTTGGCGCGGCGCGGTCAGCGCGCGCTGGTCATCTCCGGCGGCGGCGCGCTGACAGGTGAACTCGACCGCACCGGCGCTCGGCACCACACCTGGCCGATAGGGAAGAAATCCCCGTTCACCCTGCTGCTGGCGCGCCGCCTGCGGCGTTTCTTACAGCAGGAAAAGGTGGATATCCTCCATGCCAGCTCGCGTCTGCCGGCCTGGGTCGCATATCTGGCCTGGAGCAACATGCCGGCCGACCAGCGGCCGGCCTTCATCACCAGCGTGCATGGGCCTTACCGCGGCGGCCGTTACAGCGCGATTATGACCCGCGGGCAGCGGGTCATAGCCATCTCTAGGTACATTTATGAGTACATCCTGGCGCAGTACCCAGAGACCGACCCCGGCAAGATCACCATCATCCCGCGGGGCGTGGATGCCGCGCGTTTCTCTCGCGACTACCAGCCTGAGCCGGAATGGCTGGCGCGTTGGCGACAAGAGTATCCGCAGCTGGCGGGCAAGGCGCTTATCACCCTGCCCGGCAGGATTACCCGCTGGAAGGGGCATACGGATTTCATCGAGATCATTGCGCGCCTGAAGCAGGTGGGGATAAACATACACGGCCTGATTGCGGGGGACGCCGAGCCGGGCCGTCAGAGGTTCCTGCGCGAGTTAATGCGCACAACAGCCAAGCGCGGACTGGAGGGCGACATCAGCTTCCTCGGACGACGTAGCGACCTGCGAGAAGTGCTCTGCGTCTCCGCTGTGGCGCTGTCGCTGGCCAATGCCCCCGAAGCCTTCGGCAGGACCGCACTGGAAGCCCTGTCACTGGGGCGACCGGTTGTTGCCTACGCCCACGGCGGCGCCCGGGAGGTACTGCAAAAACTGCAACCAGACGGTCTGGTTATGCCCGGCAGTGTGGGCGCGGCGGTTGATAAAATCCGGCAGTTCCTTAAAACCCCGCCGCCCATCGCCCGCAATCAGACCTTCACCCTGCAACAGATGCTGGACCAGACCTTGGCCTTATACGAGCAGGCATGTAGTGGGAACCTCTGATTTTTATACACAGCGACAGAAACAGCACGGTGTTCGTCATTCCCGAGAATGCGGGAATCCAGTAGGGAAAAGTCCCGAAGGGACACTTTCAACCTCCCTGTAGTTTGCCCCGTTGGGGCCAGGGCCTGCCCCGGTATGGAGTTGAGCCGGGGGAAGGACGCAACGAGTGACGGTGAGGAAAGCAGGAATGGCAAACGGGGGGGCGAGTAGTTACTCGCTCTTTATAGAAGTGGCCTGGTGATTCAATATGAGCCGGGACATACTGATTATCAAACTTGGTGCGTTGGGCGACGCGGTCATGGCGACCGGGCTGGTGGCGCGCATAGTACAGCATCACGCGCCGCAGCGTTGCGTGCTCCTTACCAGTGCCGCCTACAGTGAATTATTTGCTGCCCAACCCGGTCTGGAACTGAAGACTTTTGACCGCAGCAGCCTGCGTTCCACGCTGGCGGCAGTGCTGTGGCTACGCCAACAGCGATTTGAGCGGATTTACGACTTGCAGTCGAATGACCGTAGCGGCCTGATGTGTGCGCTGTCCGGCATCCCGCAGCGGGTCGGCAACCACCCGCGCTTTCCCTACAACCTGCGTCCCGGTAGCCGCTACCTCGGCCAAGGCCATATTCATACCAGGATGCTGACAGTGCTGGAGGCCGCCGGCATTGCCACAGACGCAGCCGCGCCCTGCCTGCATCCCTCTGCAACAGACCGGGCCACCGTGACAGAGTGGTTACAGACGCGCCGGCTGGCGTCGCGCCGGCTGGCGCTCATGCATGCCGGTGCCAGCGCCGGTCGCCCGGAAAAACGCTGGCCTTATTTTCACGAGCTGGCACTGGCGCTGGCGCGGCGCGGGTTGTTGACACTCTGGATTGGCGGCGCGGACGACCGGGATATAACTGCCGAACTGGCCCGGGTCACCGGGGTGGATGCCGGCGGCGCCTTCTCACTGCTGCAACTGGCCGCCCTTACGGCTCACGCGCGCCTTGCCGTCACCAACGATTCCGGCCCTATGCATGTGCTGGCCTGTGGTTCCATCCCCATCTACGGCCTGTTCGGCCCCAGCGACTGGCGCCGCAACCATGCCGTCGGCCAACGCGCCCGCGTGCTCTCGTTAAACCGGAATGAATCCGTCTTCAGACCCACCCGCCTGGCAGACCTGAAACCCGATCAGGCGCTGCGACAACTGGAACAAGATGGCATCCTGGCAGAGTAACATCGGCACACATCTCCTTACCCGTTAAGTCCTGGCCCGGCTATTCCCCGTTCGTCATTCTGGCGCAGGCCGGAATCCAGCAGGCGCGCGCAGCACACTGGCCGCGCAACATGGTAGAATCCCCGCCAACGAGCGCCCCATGCCAACTCAACCCCAGCAACCCGACATCCCCCCGGCAGACCGGCTCATCGTCGCACTGGATTTCGACCACGCGCATGAAGCCAACCGTCTGGTCGAACAACTGGATGGTGTCGTCAACTTCTATAAGGTCGGCTGGCAACTATTTTTAGGTGCCGGCTGGCCGTTCATCAGTGCCTTGCTGGACGCCGGCAGAAAAGTCTTCCTGGATTTGAAAATCAATGACATAGACCGCACCGTACAGGCGGCCCTGGCCAACATGCCGAATGAATTTGCCGGCCAATTGGAACTGCTGACCATCCATGGCAACAGCGCCACCGTCAAGGCGGCCAAACTGGGCCGCGGCGCCAATGAGAAACCCTATCTGCTGATGCTCACCGTCCTGTCCAGCATGGACGCCGCCGACCTGCAGGAACTGTCCGCCACCGACGCCAAACCGGACACGGACAGTATTGTCCTACACCGCGCCCAACAAGCCCTGGACGCCGGCTGCGAGGGCCTGATCGCCTCCGGCAGCTCAGTACGCGCCCTGCGCCGGCAATTCCCCAATCGGCAATTCCTCATCGTCACCCCCGGCATCCGCCCCGCCCAAAGCAGCCACGACGACCACAAACGCACCCTCACCCCCAGTCAGGCCATCACCAGCGGCGCCGACTACCTCGTAGTAGGCCGTCCCATCAGCCAGTCACCCAACCCCCTGCAAGCGGCACAGCGGGTTATTGCGGATATGCAAACTAAATCCTCAGGAGGTGATAACATTCGTAACACAACATACGTAACACAACATACGTAACACAACATGGAAAATTCTACAGTACGATAGCAAACGCTCTGCGCTATAATGGAATTGAATTATTTAACGACAGGCCATACCTCTTCTCATGTCCAATCTTCCTAGCTGGCTGGAACAGTTACGTAAAACCGAAATTGTACAATGGAATCAGCAGCCATCCTGGCGTCCTGTATTTATCATTTTATCGTATCTTTTAGCAAGTCCGACGCTAGATATTGAACAGATGATAAAAGCCTTGGAAGAACTACTGATAAAACTTGGGAGAGGCCAGGTTACGGTTCTATATACAAATTCAGAACGGCCAGAAGCTAATGAACACTATCCCGATCTCCGCACGAGACTGTGCAAGATCGGTTTTGAAATACTTGAAGATAACACTGGAATCATCGAAGTCGAGAGGATGCGCGGTACTCGTAAGCGTCCTCTCAAATACGCGTTATTTCATCGTCTTGCGCTAGATACCCTAACGCTTGGAGATAACTGATATGCGCCTCCCTAGCTGGGATGAAATCAACAAGCAGGAAGACCAGCGCAACGTATTGGAATATCCGCTTGATAAGCCCTTAAAAAATCTGTAAAAGGCCAAGAATTTGACACAGTGTTCATTCTGGAACTCGAATCTCTTATTCCTTGTGAGACTCCTGCGAATAAACGCGCAATGTACATGATGTGCGCCCGCGCTCGTGATAACCTTTTCCTCATTTACGGCCCTGATATGCTCTCGGTCGAGGCACAAAAGGCTTTGCCCGGGCCAGATGTGCTAAAGCGCGACTGTGAACTCCCTTAAAGCCCAGCTGCCACTCCTGGAAGATGAATCCGGATCAGTCGGACTCAGGGGTGATCCTGATGTGCCCCATGAGGTCCAGGCACCGCCCTTGGAAGATGGGGCGTGCTGGTTAGGACTAGCCACTGATAACCGGCGCCTTTTTGATGCGTTACAGGACGGCTGGTTACGACCTCATCCTTCACAAGGACATGTGGTAGGAATCAGGGCATACACGGTAGATAGTAAGCAGACCAATGCGGGACATCCAATACGTGTCCGAGTTAAGTTCGATCCTGCTAAATTGCCTGAACTTGGTACCCAAATTCTACACAATAATGGTTGGCGACCCTCTTGCGTTAAAAAGCTTCAGCCAAAAGACGAAGCGTTGTATTGGCCTGGTGCCCTACCAACTTTCGCTATCTCAGAGTTATCAGTATCGACCGAAGAAGAGCGTGCACGGTTTATTGGAATGACCGAGATCGCCTCGAATCTGGTATTGCCAGAAGTCCCAATCATGGTTGGCATCAAACCTGATGAGCTCTTGGAGGTGGGGATTTCCCCTCCTCATGTTGAAGCAGAAATCGGTATCCCAAGCGATATAGACCCCACCCAAGGAGCTATTGCCATGGCCGTTTGGGGAGTCCCACGAATCGATCCATGGCTGGATATTCTCGCCGCCAGCTTGGACCCGAAACAACCAGATATGATGGACTTGGCGAGCAAGGTAGATGCCCCATGGTGGCGGTTCCCGCCTTGGATAATGGCCCAAGACGACGTCAACTCAGAAAACTTTCACATTCACCTTTGGCTGGCTGCCACCAAGGTGTTTCGGTGCCGAACAAGGGGTGAACGTATCAATCCCGAATTGCTCTCACAGCAAATATATAATATGGCTTCACAAGGTGATTCTGCGGAAGGTTTGAAGCACGAGCTAAGTAAGTGGCTGGAGAAAACCAATGACATTTTACGCGCCGGGTCACTCATTCATCTCCAGAATTGGCGTCATTGTCCCGTTGGTATAGCCATCCAATTGGTGCTGACGCGTCCAGAACCATCAAACTTCAAGACCTGGTTTAAGGACATACCACAACTCCCTCCGGCGATTGCCTGGTCGGCAGCGGTCCTGTGTGGTCTCCTGCACGGATACAGGCGTCTGGATTGCCAATTCCGTGGCGACGCGTTGCAAAGCGAACTTCTGTCCATCCATGCGCTACGTTTGTGCACTGAGGGGGGGCGCGAGATACATTGGCCCTCTGTCACTGATAGAAAACCCGGTTGGCGAAGAACCACCGACGGTATCATACTATCATGGGATGGTCATGATTTTTCTACAAAAACTGAACATGCGCGTGGTCACTGGTTCAACGCAAATTTCAAAGATACGACGGTTGAGACGGAGGCAAAGAAACTTGCGACAGATTTAAATTGGCCATGCTTTGTACAAGAGCTTATTCTGAAAGATATAGAACTTGCCTATTCCGGTGGAGGGGCTTTGTCCAGGTTCAATACATATGAGACTCAGAGGCAGGCTGTGTGAGTTGTTGATAATACTCCATTGGGGTTAATAAACCAATACCGTCATGCGGGCGGTAGGTATTGTAGTATTGCTGATACTCTGCCAGTTTGCGGTTGATGGCCGCCACGGTCAGTGGACCCTCGTAGAACGGATAGAACTCATAGCGGCTGGTGGCATTGGCGCGTTCTACACAGCCGTTGTATTCGGGTTTTTTCGGGGGCAGCACGTACAGGGGGATTCCTAAGTCCTGGCAAGCCTGCTCGAACTCATCTTAAGAACTCCGAGCCGCCATCGACCTGGATAGAACGGATGGGAAACGGCGCCTCTTGGCACAGCGCCTTTAAGAAGCGCCGGGCATTGCCACTGGTGGCCCGACTGTAGGCTCGCAGCGCACTCCATTTGCTCACCGGACAGACGGCCTTGAACTCCTTCACCGTGACGCCGTCCGTGAAGCCGACACTCATGTGGTCTATCTGCATCAACTCCCCTGGCGCCTTAGCCTTCATCCCGTAGCGCCAGCGCTTGGCATGATGGGTAAACGCCCGGCGGCGCTTAGGCTTCACCCGGCCATAGTAAAACGCCACCGGCTTGACCCGACCTAGCCGCACCAGCTTCGCCACGATGCGCCCGACCGTACTCTCGCTCAAAGTCCAGCCCTGCTCGCGCACCCCCACCCGCCAGAGCTTACGCTTGCCCCATAACGGATAACGTTGGCGAAGGTGCAAGACCTGCTGCTCGTGCTGGCGCGTCCATTGCGGCACACGCCGCCGCCGCGGCGCACGAGAGCCACACCCCAGACCCTTCAGCCCATGTTCACGATACCGCTTCAACCAACGGTAGTAGGTCGCCCTCGACCAACCTACTGCTGCCAGTGCCGTCGCCTCACCACACCCATCCTCGCGTAACGTCGCAACCAATTCCAACTGCTGCAAACGACCGAGCGCGTCAGCATCGGTAGTATCATCCACGCGCCAACTGCGATATGATTTCACCCGCAGGCTTTTGATCTGCATCGGGTAGTCCTCCTGTGTCAATTAGTTGAGATTAATTCACACACAGACTACCCGATTTCTTTATCTAAAGAGTCTTACTTGTTTCTGAACCCGGACAGGCTTTGAGGCAGTGCTCTGAACCGGATGCATTAGTCAAGGTTGATGGAGAAATACGAGTGCAGTTGCCGAAAGGCCTGAAAATTGACGAAAAGCTTGATATTAAGCAGTTTCTCCACCTCATAGCTACAGAGGCAGGAAAACTACCCGACCCGCCTAAGGTCTCGCCAGTAGTCGAGACACAAACCCCACAATTTGATGTCCCTGGCTTGAGGTATATCCCGGATTTTCTGAGCGTGGACAAAGAAGAAGAGCTTGTCAAAATTATCGATAGTCAAAAATGGGGCGTCGGATTGAAACGACGCGTTCAGCATTACGGCTGGCGTTATGATTACAAAGCTCGCCAAATTGATGAGTCCATGTATCTCGGCGACCTGCCGGACTGGGCAGATGAACTCGCCCATCGGCTTGTTTCAAAAAAGCTTGTGCGTCAACTTCCCGACCAAGTTATAGTAAATGAATACATTGACAATCAAGGCATCGCTGGTCATACTGATAGTGACAGCTTTGCTGATGATATTGTCACGATCAGCCTATGCGATTCATGGCAGATGATCTTTCGCAAAAAAGGAGTAGAAGGCAAGACAGTAGTACGTTTACTCGAACAACGTAGCGCTACGGTCCTGAGTGGCGAAGCCCGGTATGACTGGACGCATGAAATACCGAAGAGAAAAACAGAACCCTCTGTCTCAGGTAAGAAACGTCAATATAGAAAGCGCCGCATTTCGCTGACTTTTCGCAGAGTTAATAGAAAATAAAGCCCTGAAAAACCTGACTTGGCAACAGTGCTATTGTATAATACAAGCCCGACAGTCACCCGTTCTTCGCTCAATGCCGACACTCGATTTCAAAGGAAAACAAGTAGTTTATGCACACCATCTGAGTGTGCCGTATCGGACTCTGGAGCTGAACCGTAAAAAGTCCTGTTTTACGAAGGATGGCTCAGAAGAGGGCAACCTGATTATCCATGGCGATAACCTGCACGCGCTCAAGGCGCTGCTGCCGCGCTATGCCGGGCGGGTGAACTGCATCTACATCGACCCGCCGTATAACACCGGCAATGAAGGCTGGATGTATAACGATAATGTCAATTCAGACATTATGAAGCGCTGGTTACAGGAAAACGGCGAGGTGGACCGGGAGGACCCGGAGCGACATGACAAGTGGCTGTGCATGATGTGGCCGCGCCTGCAACTGTTGCGCGAACTGCTGGCCGAAGACGGCGTGATCTTTATCTCGATTGATGATAATGAGCAACATCGTTTGCGCTTGTTGATGGATGAGATTTTCGGCGAGGAGAATTTTGTCACCAACGTCATCTGGCAGAAAAAATATAGCCCGGCGAATGATGCGAAGTACTTATCGGACAACCACGACTTCGTGGTCTGTTATGCAAGGAATAAATCGGACAATGGTGATAATGGAGAGCGCGCGAGTGCATGGCAACGTAATCTTCTGCCGCGCACGGAAAAGGCGAACAGTCATTACAGAGATGATGATAACGATGGCAGGGGGCCCTGGCGGTCAAGTGATTTAAGTGTCAAGACCTACGCCGCAAAGTATGACTATCCGATCGTTAATCCTGATACCGGACAGGAGTATCTTCCACCGGAAGGGAGGTGCTGGGTAACAAGCAGGGAACAAATGCAAACATGGATTGACGACAACAGGATATTCTTTCCGCCAGGGGGGAGAAGCGTTCCCAGAATGAAGCGTTACCTGAGCGAAGTACAGCAGGGTATTGTACCGCTGACCATCTGGACCTATGACGAAGTAGGACACACCGATGGCGCCCGTAAGCTCATTAAGGAGATTTTCAGCGACCGGCAGCAGCCCTTCGACAACCCTAAAGCGTTAGGCTTGTTGCAGCGAATTATTACCATTGCGGCGGATAAAAACGCCACTATCCTGGACTCCTTTGCCGGTTCCGGCACCACTGCCCACGCAGCGCTGGCCCTGAACAAGCAGGATGGCGGCAAGCGCAGGTTTATCCTGGTGGAATGTGAAGACTACGCCGACAGCATCACCGCCGAACGTACCCGTCGGATTATCGAGGGGTATAAATTTACCGGCGCCAAAAAGACAGAATTAGTGCGGGAAAAGATTACTTGGTCGAAACTCCAAAAAGCGGATAGATTGATTGAACAGGTCGAGGAAGTGGAACAACTGAATGCCCGTTACTATGACACCATCAAGAAAGAAGTAAAAAATGGTGAACTCATTGTCACCGGAGGGAAAGCAATCACCGAGAAGGTTTCGGGTCTTGGCGGCGGTTTCGGCTACTACACCCTGGGCGAAGAACTCAACATCGAAAATCTTATCACGGGCAAAAGCATCCCGGACTACGACTCATTGGCGCGTCACGTCACCTACACTGCAACCGGCGTCACACTGGAAAAAATCAAATCCGGCAAGGATTATCTTTTCGGCGAAACGGAGGACTATTGCCTGTATATGATTTATCGGCCGGACTTAACCTTCCTGCGTTCCGCTGAATCTGCGTTAACGCTGAGTCTGGCCGAGCGCATCGGTAACACAGCACAGCAAAAACACAAGACTGCGCTGGTGTTTGCGCCGTGGAAATTTGTCTCCCAGAAAGACCTGAGCAAACAGAAGATCACTTTCTGTCAGTTGCCCTACGCAATACATCGTCTGCTGGGGGACTGATTTATGCGTCCCAAGGAGTTTCAGACGCAGGCATTGGAAACATTTGAACAATGCCTTGCCGAGTTGAAAGTACAGCAGGATGAAACGGCGAAACGCGTCAATGCGCTGCAACAGGCCGGGGTATCCGTCAATGAAGACGACCGCGACTATTTCGCCAATACCTGGCAGGAGTTAAGCCGGCGCGGTCTGTTGCCCCGTGTCAAGGATGGGGATGGCGCCTTGTCAGTTCCGCCCTACGTCAGGCGCCAGGACAGCCAGGGCAGAACCATCCCCCACGTTTGCATGAAGCTGCCTACCGGCGGCGGCAAGACCTTGCTCGGCGCTGCCGCCATCGAACGACTACGGCCAGCGGCCGGCCTGATACTCTGGATTACGCCATCCCGCGCCATTTTCCGACAAACCTGGCGGGCGTTTGCTCAGCGTTTGCATCCTTACCGGCAAGCCCTGGAACGCGCCTGCGGCGGCTGCGTGAAGTTGCTGAAGAAAACCGACGCGTTCACCCTTGCCGATGTGCAGAACCACCTGTGCATCATGCCGCTGATGCTACAGGCCGCGGACCGGCAGGATAGGAACTTCCTCAAAATTTTTCGCGACTCCGGTCATTACCCCTCTTTCTTTCCCGAACCGGACGATAAACCGGCCAATGATAATTTGCTGACGGAACATCCCGATCTGGAGACGACTGCAACAGCGGCAGTCAAACACAGTCTGTTTAACGTGATCAAAACCACCCGTCCTATCATCGTTCTGGACGAGGCACATAATGCGTACACCAGAAAACGGCGTCTGCGTCTGAGCGAGTTCAATCCGCGCTTTGTTCTGGAACTGTCGGCAACGCCGGAGCTCGGAGTCAGCAACATTCTGGTTGACGTGCCGGGCGCAGCCTTGAAACGTGAGGAGATGATCAAGCTGCCGTTGAATATACACAATATTGAAAATGCGGACTGGAAGTACACACTGGCAAAGGCCAAGGAAAAACTGGATAACCTGGAGCAGGAGGCGCGTGATTTACGCGGCGAAAGCGGGCGCTACATCCGCCCCATTATGTTAATTCGCGTGGAACGGGTAGGGCGCGACCAGCGCGACAGTCAGCATATTCATGCCGAAGATGTGCGTGACTACCTGAGCACGCAGCTACGGGTGCCGGAAAATTATATCCGGGCTAAAACCGCAGAAAAAGACGAGATAGCTGACGAAGACCTGCTCTCGCCTTATTCCACGGTACGTTATATTCTGACTAAGGATGCCTTGCGCGAAGGCTGGGACTGCCCGTTTGCCTACATATTGACCCTGCTCGATTCCACCAGCACGACTCGAGCCTTGACACAGATGACCGGACGGGTGCTGCGTCAACCGGATACCGAACTGACCGGACGCGCGCGTCTGGATGAGTCCTGTATTTATTGCTTTGACCGGGATGTGGGGGAGGCAATACAGAACGTCAAGCGCGGCCTGGAGCAGGAGGGCATGGGCGATTTGAGTGATCTTATCCGCAGTGGTCAGGGTGAGCAGGAAATCGACAGGGGCGCCAGGTTGATTACGGTACGAAAACGCGCACAGTTCCAGGATATGCAGCTCTTTCTCCCACAGGTCTTGCATCGCGCCGGGCGGCGTTACCGGCCGTTGGACTACGAAAACGATGTCCTGGGAGAGCTTGACTGGGACTCGATAACAGCCGCGCCGTTGGATATGGATGATGCGGCCATAGCTGAAGTCCGGGAACATCACTCCCTGGTTGATTTGCCTGGTTTCGACCACACTCCAAACCGGGAAAAACCTCATATTCAAAAAAATCTTTCAACCGAATTTTTCAGCCGCCGTATTTTTGAGACGCTGCCGAATCCTTATCTGGCCGGACAGGTGGTTGAAGCAATGCTGGACACCTTGCGCCATCGGGATTACACCGATGAAGATATTTTTGATCGTCGTTACGACCTTTCCGAGATTCTGAAACGACGTTTGACTGAACTCATTGAGCATGAGAGCCAAGCCATATTTCAGCGCAAGTTGCAGACTCAGGATATTCGTTTTGAACTTATCGCCGATGAAGATGGGTTTGAGTTTACCGAAGCGCTGGAGAGAGTGGTGGAAGATAATCAGCTTCAACTTTTCAATCGGGACGGTGACCCGGTGCAGAAATCCCTGTATGAAAAGGTCTATGCCCGGGAGTTCAACGGCTTGGAAAGAGACTTTGCGATTTATCTGGATGGCTACAGCGCAGTGACCTGGTGGCACCGCTTTGCGGCCCGGCAGAACTACGGCCTGCAAGGCTGGAAACGCAACCGGGTCTATCCTGATTTTGTCGTCTTCGTACAGCCCGGTAACGACAAAACCCGGCGGGTACTGGTGATTGAGACCAAAGGGCTGCAACTGGCCGGAAATGTCGATACCAAGTACAAGCAAAAATTATTTGAAGCGCTCGAAACAGCAGCACCACGGGCGGTTGAGTACGGTTCGGTAAAACTGTCAAAGCCGAGACGAAAAAAACATCCCATGTCCTTGACCATGTTGTTTGAGGAGAATTACCGACAGGACTTTGAAAAAATTCTGAAAAATTCTAAATGTTGACTACTTATATAGACCATGTTAGTGTAGTCGGCATGAAGCAGATAAGTGTTTCCCAATTCAAAGCCAAGTGCCTTGCAGTCCTGACGCAGGTCTCCAAAACAGGCGCCCCCGTGCTCGTCACCCGCTATGGCAAGCCTGTCGCCCGGGTTGTGCCTCCTCCCAAACCCGCGGGTGCGGATTGGATTGGCAGTATGAAAGGCACGGGCCGGATTCCAGGCGATATCGTTGGGTCGGTCGGAGATTTGGATGATTGGGAGGCTCTACGTTGACTTCGCAGTGGTGATGGCCATTCCTTGCAAGGCATGAACCTGTTGCTTGATACGCATGTCTGGCTATGGAGCCTGCTGGCACCGGATCGTATTCGCGAGGACACGTTGACGCTATTGGCGTCAGAGGCTTCAACCCTCCATCTTTCTTCGATAAGCTGTTGGGAGGTATTGCTACTTGCGGAAAAGGGCAGGCTCAGGCTTGCGAACAGTGCCGATTCCTGGCTTGTCGAAGCATTGCGCAACAGCCCCGTTGTTGAGGTTCCAATTTCCACGGAAATTGCGATGAAAAGCAGAAATATCTCCGTGGCAAATCAAGACCCTGCCGACAGATTTATCGCGGCCTCAGCCAGGGTGCTGGATCTTACGTTGGTAACGAGTGACAAAAAACTGCTGAGTTGCTCAGAAATCGATGTGTTGAGCGCATAGTTCGAGGCGACGACGGACATATTACCACAATAACAAAAAAATACTTGACTAAAATACTCGGATATGTAACAATACACTTCCTTTAACTTGCAGGGCTGTTGCTATGCGTTTGACAACCAAAGGCCGGTATGCGGTGACGGCGATGCTGGACCTGGCTTTGCATGAGGGTTTCGGGCCGGTCAGTCTGGCGGATATTTCCCGGCGTCAGGGCATTTCGCTGTCGTACCTGGAACAGTTGTTCCTGCGTTTGCGCAAGCGCGGCCTGATTGCCAGCGCCAGGGGGCCGGGGGGGGGGTATCGGTTGCAACAGGCCGGCACGGATATTTCCGTGGCAGAGGTGATTCGGGCTGTGGATGAACAGGTGGATGCCACCCGTTGCGGCGGCCATCGGAACTGTCAGGCCGACCAGCCCTGCCTGACCCACGACCTGTGGGAGGAACTGAGTGAGCATATTACCGGCTTTTTGAGCGATATCAGCCTGTCCGATCTGGTGCAGCGACAGTCGGTGCAACAGGTATCGGCGCGGCAGGACCGCGTAATGCTTCGCAGGTGAGAAAACAGATGACTAACAGTGACATTGCATTAACCGAGCGCGCCGCGCAGCACGTGAAGAACTACCTGGCAAAAACTGCCGAGGGAGTCGGGCTGCGGGTCGGGGTGAAGCCCACCGGCTGCTCCGGCTACCAGTACGTGATCGAGGCCGCCCAAGTTGTGAACGAACACGATCAGGCGTTTGAGAGCCGGGGCGTCACCGTTGTCGTCGATGAGCAGAGCCTGCGCTATCTGGCCGGTACGGAACTGGATTTTGTCAAGGAGGGCCTGAACGAAGGTTTCAGGTTCCGTAACCCCAACGTCAACGACACCTGTGGCTGTGGTGAGAGCTTCAGTATTGATGATAAGGCCGCCAGAGCTTCCCGGTAACCCGAACACAACCCGAGCAGACTATGACAGACGAGACCACCCACGTCGAAGAGCTGGTACACAAGGAATATGAACATGGTTTCGTGACGGATATCGATACCGATACCGTCGCGCCCGGCCTCAATGAAGAGGTCATCGCGCTGATATCCGCCAAGAAGGAAGAACCCGAGTGGTTGCTGGAATGGCGCTTAGCGGCGTTCCGGCGCTGGACGCGCATGGCTGAACCGGAGTGGGCGCATGTGCATTACCCGCCCATCGACTATCAGGCCATTTCCTACTACTCGGCCCCGAAAGCCAAGACCGACGGCCCCAAAAGCCTAGACGAGGTGGACCCGAAATTGCTGGAAACCTATGAGAAACTGGGCATTCCACTGCACGAGCAGAAAATGCTGGCGGGCGTGGCGGTGGATGCCGTATTCGACAGCGTCTCCGTGGCCACTACCTTCAAGGAGAAGCTGGCGGACGCTGGCGTGGTCTTCTGTTCCTTCTCCGAGGCGGTGCAGAACCACCCGGAACTAGTGCGTCAATATCTGGGTAGCGTGGTGCCGGCGGCGGATAATTACTATGCGGCCCTGAATTCTGCGGTATTCACCGATGGTTCGTTCTGTTTCATCCCGAAGAACACCCGTTGCCCGCTGGAGCTATCGACTTACTTCCGCATCAACGCGGCCAACACCGGGCAGTTTGAAAGAACCCTGATCGTGGCCGAGGAAGGCAGCTATGTGAGCTATCTGGAAGGCTGCACCGCGCCCATGCGCGATGAAAATCAGTTGCATGCGGCGGTGGTGGAACTGGTCGCGCTGGATAACGCCGAGATCAAGTACTCGACCGTGCAGAACTGGTACCCCGGCGATGAAAATGGCGTCGGCGGCATTTATAACTTCGTCACCAAGCGCGGTGATTGTCGTGGCAGTGGCTCGAAAATTTCCTGGACGCAGATAGAAACCGGCTCCGCGATTACCTGGAAATATCCCAGTTGCATCCTGCGCGGGGACGACTCCCGTGGCGAGTTCTATTCCGTCGCAGTCACCAACAACTACCAGCAGGCCGATACCGGCACCAAGATGATCCATCTGGGCCGCAACACCCGCAGCACCATCATCTCCAAAGGCATCTCCGCCGGCAAGGCGCAGAATGCCTACCGTGGCTTAGTCAAGATCAGCAAGGAGGCGGACCACGCCCGCAACTACACCCAGTGCGATTCCCTGCTCATGGGCGATACCTGCGGCGCCCATACCTTCCCCTACATTGAGACCGGCAATGCCAGCGCCATTGTCGAACACGAGGCCACCACATCGAAAATCAGCGATGACCAGTTATTCTACTGTCTCCAGCGCGGGATAGCTGAGGAAGACGCGGTGAACATGATCGTCAACGGTTTCTGCAAGGACGTGTTCAAGGAACTGCCCATGGAGTTTGCGGTAGAGGCGCAGAAATTGCTGAATATCACCCTGGAAGGAGCAGTAGGATAATGCTGACAATTAAAAATTTACAGGTCAGGGTCGAAAGCAAGCAGATCCTCAAAGGGCTGAACCTGTCGGTCAACGCCGGCGAGGTACATGCCATCATGGGCCCCAACGGTTCGGGCAAGAGCACCCTAGCCGGCATCCTGGCCGGACGTAGCGGTTATGAGGTCACTGCCGGTTCCATTGAGTACGACGGGCGCGACCTGTTTGAGCTATCACCGGAAGCACGCGCCCGGGAAGGGATTTTCCTGGCCTTCCAGTATCCGGTGGAAATTCCCGGCGTGAACAACATCTACCTGCTCAAGGCGGCGCTGAACGCGATCCGCGCGCACCGGGGCGAGGAACCCTTGGACGCAGTGGAGTTCCTGCAGGTGGTTAAGCAGAAAATGCAACTGGTGAAGATGGATGAGAGCCTGCTCAACCGCTCCGTGAACGAGGGCTTCTCCGGCGGTGAGAAAAAACGCAACGAGATTTTCCAGATGGCAGTGCTGGAACCGCGCCTGGCGGTTCTGGATGAAACTGATTCGGGCCTGGATATCGACGCCTTGAAAGTTGTTGCCGAGGGCGTTAATACCCTGCATAGCGAGTCCCGCGCCATTGTGCTGGTCACCCACTATCAGCGCTTGCTGGACTATATCGTGCCCGATTATGTGCATGTGCTCTACGACGGCAGGATCATCAGGTCGGGCCCGCGCGAGTTGGCCCTGGAACTCGAAGAAAAAGGCTACGACTGGGTCAGGCAGGAGGCCAAGGCCGCATGAGCGTAGCAGCCGTCAGTCACTATCTGCAGGAATACGAGCGCTTCCGGGCCTCCCGGTCGGTAGCGGCGGGCAGGCGCCAACGCACGCAGGCGCTGGAATTTCTGCAAACCCACGGTTTCCCCACGCGCAGGATGGAGCAGTGGAAATACACCGACGTCACCCCTATTACCAGGAGAAAATTCACGCTTGGGGATGCCACGACCGCCAACCCGGAGGCCACGCGGGTGGACGACTGGCGCATCAGGCAACTCGATTGCTACGAACTGGTATTTATTAACGGCCACTTTTCCATGCAGTTGTCGCGCGTCCCGGCACTGCCTGCCGGCGCCACCGTGGGCGCGCTGCAAACGAATGCCGAGCACAACGCCGCCCTGGCGCAACGTTATTTTGGCGATGAGAACATAGAACAGGCATTTACCGCCCTGAACACCGCATTTCTGCACGATGGCGTACTGGTGCACCTGTCGGCGGGCACAGAGCTTGCACACCCGCTGCATATCATCTATTTCAGTACCGAAGGGTACAACGACGGCGCACCGCACATGTCACACCCTCGCAACCTGATTGTGCTGGAACGTCACGCCGCCGCCAGCATCATCGAAACCTACGCCGGCATCCCGGACGCGGAATATTTTACCAACACCCACACCAGCATCCGGGCGCAGGCCGGCGCCCGTCTGGACTACTACAAGATCCAGCAGGAAAGCCAGCGCGCCTACCATGTCGGCAATACTCGCATCCGGCAGGACGCCGACAGCCGGGTTGACTGCCATGCCCTGACCCTGGGCGCCAGGCTGGCGCGCTGGGACATCGATGTGGACCTGAACGAACCCGGCGCCGAGGTGATGCTCAACGGCTTGTACCTGGGCAATAACAGCCAGCACCTCGACAACCATACCGTGGTGCGGCACAAACAACCGCACACCACCAGCCGCGAACACTACCGGGGCATCATGGACGGGCGCGCCCGGGCCGTGTTCAACGGCAAGGTCATCGTGCATGAACAGGCGCAGAAAACCGAAGCGCACCAGTCCAATGCCAACCTGCTGCTGTCCGACGCGGCGGAGGTGGATACCAAGCCGGAGCTGGAGATCTACGCAGACGATGTGAAGTGCAGTCACGGCGCCACAGTGGGGCAACTGGATGAGAATATGCTGTTCTACCTGCGCTCCCGGGCCGTGAACGAAGACACGGCGCGCAGCCTGCTGACCTATGCGTTCGCCGACGAGATCGTGCGCGACATCCGCTTCCCGGAAATACGCGCGCGGCTGGAACAAGGCATTGCCGGCGAGTTGCCCGATACCGACGTCATCAAGGAGTTTATGCAATGACGACCGCGGCGCCGAACGGCGCAGCTTTCCCGGTGCAGCGCTATCGGGCAGACTTCCCGGTGCTGGCGCGGCGCGTGCATGATAAGCCACTGGTCTATCTTGACAACGCCGCCACCGCACAAAAACCGCGCCAGGTCATGGAGACGCTGGATGAATACTACCGGGATTACAATGCCAACATCCACCGCGGCGTGCATACCTTGAGCGAACAGGCGACGGCCGCCTACGAGGCGGCTCGCAAGAAGATACAGACCTTCATCAACGCTGCGTCCCACCAGGAAATTATCTTCGTGCGCGGCGCCACGGAAGCCATCAATCTGGTTGCGCAAAGCTACGGCAGGAGCCGCCTCGGCGCCGGCGCTGAGATCATCGTCTCCGAGATGGAGCACCATTCCAATATTGTCCCCTGGCAATTGCTGTGCGAGCAGACCGGCGCCACGCTGCAAGTCATCCCCATCAATGACGCCGGCGAACTCGACCTGGACGCATACAAAAATCTGCTCGGTGATAACACCCGCATCGTCGCCATCGGCCATATCTCCAATGCCTTAGGCAGCGTCAACCCGGTGACGGAGCTCACCGCCCTGGCGCATGCCGCGGGCGCGGTAGTACTGCTCGACGGTGCCCAGGCCGCGCCTCATACCAGCCTGGACATGGCCGCGCTGGATTGTGACTTCTACGCCTTCTCGGGTCATAAACTGTTCGGGCCTACGGGCATCGGCGTGCTGTACGGGAAACAGGCATTGCTGGAAGCCATGCCGCCCTACCACGGTGGCGGCGACATGATCAAGATGGTCTCTTTCAAAAAAACTCTGTACAACGACCTGCCCTACAAGTTTGAAGCGGGCACGCCGTACATCGCCGGCGTCATCGGCCTGGGCGCGGCGGTGGACTACGTCAGCGCTATCGGCATGGACCGAATCCGGGCTTATGAAGACGAACTGCTGCGCTACGCCACTGCGGCGGCAGCCGCTATTCCGGGGCTGACCCTGATCGGCACGGCCGCGCACAAAGCCGGCATCCTGTCGTTCGTGCTGGACGGGATCCATCCCCACGACCTCGGCACCATCCTCGATCATGACGGCATCGCCATCCGCGCCGGGCACCACTGCGCCATGCCGGTGATGGAGCGCTACCGCGTCCCCGCCACCGCCCGCGCCTCGTTTGCCTTTTACAATACCCGGGAGGAAGTGGACCAACTCATTGCCGGTATCGACAAAGCCAAAGCTATTTTCAACTAGTACCGACGCTCATGTTTGATGTCAAAGATTTATACCAGGAAGTGATCGTCGATCACAATCGCAACCCCAGGAATTTCGGCAAGCTGGACCCGGCTGACAAAACCCTGGAGGGCTTCAACCCGCTCTGCGGCGACCGCCTGACACTATACCTGAACATGGATGGAGAGCGCATCTCCGAGGTCGGTTTTGATGGCCACGGCTGCGCCATCTCCATGGCCTCGGCCTCGCTGATGACAGAGGGCGTCAAGGGTAAATCGATGTCGGAAGCCGAGGCCATTTTCAACAATTTTCACAAGCTGTTGACCGACAGTTCCGCGGCGCTGGAGCTGGAGCGGATGGGCAAACTGGCGGTCCTGGCAGGGGTGCGCGATTACCCCAGCCGGGTGAAATGCGCGACCTTGTGTTGGCACACCTTGAAAGCCCTGCTCGACGGCGCCGGCGAACCCGTATCCACGGAATAAGGCCGACGCAGCAGCCATGTACACCAACGACCCGGTTACCGTATTGCGCGAGTGCGATGCCATACTCATTCCCACGGGCATGCCCATCACCCTGCCCGAGGGCAGTCTGGTGTTCATTACCCAGGCGCTGGGGGGCAACTACACGGTAAACATCAACGGCAATCTGGCCCAGGTCGGGCCCAAGGACGCCGACGCTTTGGGATTCGACCCTGCCGACTATCTCAATCTGGACTTAGAACCCAACGCCGATGGCTCTGTGAATGAAGAACATGTATGGGAACAGATGCGTACCTGTTACGACCCGGAGATCCCGATCAACATCGTCGAACTCGGCCTGGTGTATGACTGTCGCATCACTCGCACGGATCACGACGAAAACCAGGTGGAGGTGCTGATGACCCTGACCGCGCCGGCTTGCGGCATGGGCGATTTCCTGGCCGCCGATGTGCAGAGCAAGGTTGCCATGGCCCCCAACGTTGACCAGGTCAAGGTCGAACTGACCTTCGACCCCCCCTGGAGCCCGGAGCTGATGAGTGACGCGGCGCGGCTGGAAACCGGCTTGATGTAACGCAACCGCTACCTTGCTGTGCTATACTCGTCGCGGTTAAATCGGAGGTAAGGCAATGAAAGATCAAAATGAAACAAAGCTTGGCACTGGAACGCTCGAAGAACAGAGACAAGAATTTTTGGATCGTATAAATCACCACCTTTCGGATGATTTGAAGCAATCCATCGATATCGCCTTTAAGTTATCAAAAAAGGAAATTCCCGCTCCAAACCTGACATTTACAAATGGCAGAGCGTAATTAAAAGTCATGAGTTCCTCACAGAACTTTATGTTGAACTCGCTGCCTCGATCAAATTTAAGCAATTCTCCTTTCAGGTATCCGGGCGGGAAGTTCTACGCGCGCAAAATTATATTGAATGAAATACCGGAACATAACTTCTATTGCGAACCCTTTGCCGGTGGCGCAAGTATCTTTTTTGCAAAAAAGTGTGGATGTCCTGCATGGCTGAATGATTTGGATGACGACGTAATCAATACATTTATCCAGATTAGAGACAGAGTTGAGGATTTAATCAGTCATTTAACAGACTTAAACGCAACAAAGGATAACCATAGCTATTACAAAAATATCTACCAGCCTGCTAACGAAATACAACGCGCCTTTCGCTGGTATTATCTGAATAGGACCTCCTACTCAGGGATTATGAAGCCAGAGAACTGCTATTGGGGATATGGTGAAAAGTACTCAATGAAACCCGAAAACTGGCCCCCACACTTGCGGACTGTATCGGACAAGCTGCAAGGGGTAACACTCACGTCTTGGGACTTCGAGCGCGTTATTGACAGACTGCCTGATGATGCTTTCGCTTTTATTGACCCCCCATACTACAACGCGGATCAGAAAAAATTTTATAACTGCAGTTTTGATATTGAAGACCATTTACGATTGAAAAATTGTATTCATAGAAACTCTGAGAGAGTTAAATTCCTGCTGACTTATGACGATCACTCAGATATACATAAATTTTACAGTTGGGCTGAATCAAGGGAAGCAAAGCAGTGGAACTACACAATTAACAGGACGGATGATCAAAAAAGCGGGATGAAACTGGTTAATGGACACAAGGGAACACGGGGACTTGGCAGCGAACTTTTTATAAGAAATTATCATGCCTGAATTGTCCGAAGAAGCACTTCGCGTATACAACAGCATCACGGAGTACTGCGAAACCTATAACATCCCCAAGGAACATTTGTTGGATATTCTTGAAGATCAGAAGGTCATTCCCATGATACGCGGCAAAGCAACAGAATATATTGGAGCGCTGGTATTGAGACGTACACTTGATTCAAGGGATTGGCTTGTTGAAAAGCTGAACCTTAATCCGCAGCCTGGCATATACGATGAGGACATCAGCGTAACATTCAAGCGTACTGGAAAGCGATTAAAAGCAGAAACCAAGTCAGCAGTGCGCGGATCTTTCCGGGTCAGAACCAAAAAAACGCCACAGCCGCATTTCAAAGTTAAATCACATAAGTCAAGAAGCCATCTGACGAAGGAAACAAATGACAGGTATTTTGTCGATGACTTTGACATCATGATCAGCAATGTTTCCAACGCCATATTTCGAGGCAAATCTCTGGACCGGGGGTTGCCGTTAATTGAGGATGAAAAAATGGTTAAATGGCTTAAAGAGCATTATGGAGTTGGTACTGACTGTGAAGTGCGGCGCTGCGCCTATGATGACTGGCGAATTTGTTTACCGAAATCCATAGCCTGTGATGACGGCACCATCCCAAGAACACCAATCGTCCTCATGCAAAATGATCCCAACTGGTTCGGGATGGATGAACTGGCGGACAGGCTCAGGTCATTGATAACCGGATGAGTTCAAAACCATATTAATATAAAGATGTCTATCGAACAAACCTTGTCTATTATTAAACCCGATGCGGTAGCCGGGAACCTTATTGGCGCGATCTACCAGCGTTTTGAGAACGCCGGATTGAAAATCGTTGCAGCCAAAATGCTGCATCTCGACGCCGCGCGCGCCGCGGAATTTTACGCAGTGCACCAGGAGCGGCCGTTCTTTCGGGAACTGGTGGACTTCATGGTGTCCGGCCCCATCATGGTGCAGGTGCTGGAAGGTGAAGACGCCATTGCCAAAAACCGCGCCCTGATGGGAGCAACGTTTCCCAAAGACGCCGAACCCGGCACTGTGCGCGCGGACTTCTGCGCTGGCGACGGCGATCAGGGCGAGAATGCGGTGCATGGCTCGGACGGGCCGGATACTGCGCAGCATGAAATCCGGTTCTTTTTCCAGGCCGAGGAAATCTGCCCGCGCACCCGCTGAACATGGCAATATCGGGTTGAATGAGGGCTAGCGTGGCAAGCGTACCGGGTATCAACCTGTTTAACCTCAATCAGGCCGCCATGCGGGATTATTTCACTGGCATGGAGGAACAGGCATTTCGCGCAGCGCAGGTGATGAAGTGGGTCTATCACCAGGGGGTGACCGACTTCTCTGATATGACCAACCTGAGCAAAGCCCTGCGCGCGCGCCTTACCGATACCGCTTATTCGGCCCTGCCGCACATCCTCTCCGAGCAGGTGTCGGCGGACGGCACGCGTAAATGGCTGCTGCAGGTGGACGGCAACAATGCCATAGAGACGGTGTTCATCCCGGAAACCAGCCGTGGCACCTTGTGCATCTCATCGCAGGCAGGTTGCGCGCTGAATTGCACCTTCTGCGCCACCGGCAAACAGGGGTATAACCGTAATCTCAGCGTGGCGGAAATTATCGGTCAGGTGTGGCTGGCCAACCAACAACTGGGGCATTTCCCCGGGCGCAAGCGTATCATCACCAATATTGTGCTAATGGGTATGGGCGAGCCGTTGCTTAATTTTGACAACGTCGTCAACGCACTAGAACTGATCACCGACGACCTCGGCTTTGGCCTGGCCAATAAGCGCGTCACGCTGAGCACCGCCGGCATTGTGCCGGGCATTATCAAACTGTCCCGGCGCAGCCGCATCAGTCTGGCGGTATCATTGCATGCGGCCAATGACAAGCTCCGCGACCAACTGGTTCCCATCAACCGCTGCTACCCGCTCAAGCAACTGCTGGCCGCTTGCCGCCGCTACAGCGAAGCCACGGGCGGGGAGCCGGTCACGTTCGAATATGTCCTGCTGCGCGGTGTCAACGATGCCGTTGCGGACGCCCGGCAGTTGACGCGCGTGTTGCAAGGATTGCCGGCCAAGGTCAACCTCCTTATTTTTAATCCGTTCCCCGGTGCCGCGTTTGCGCGCGCCAGTATGGAGACCACAGACAGGTTTCGGGATATTCTGGTACAATCCGGGATCATTACCATTACCCGTAAAACCCGCGGTGACGATATTGATGCAGCATGTGGTCAACTGGTCGGGCGCGTACAGGCACGCGCCCGCAACAGGCAACAGCGTCATGCGGGCTAATACTCTTTGGTCCCGCTGAATATGGCAATATCAGAGTGAAAGAGCGCCAACCCATGTCAGATCAAAAAGATACGGAATCAGGGCCTTCCCCCGGCGCCTTGCTCAGGAGCCTGCGTGAAAAACAAGGACTGTCCATTGCCGACGTGTCAGCACGGATCTACCTGCAAAAAAGCATTATCGAGGCCCTGGAGCAGGATGATTATGACAACCTGCCCATCCAGGCCTATATTTACGGCTACTTGCAGAGTTATGCCAAATTTTTGAATGTGCCGCCTGAGCAAGTTCTGTCCCTGTACAAGCAGGAAGCCGTGTATGAACAGCCGGAACAACTGCCCGAGGCGCCGGTTGTGCCACCACCGGTAAAGCAGGAGGCAAACTGGTGGTTGCGCGTAATGATTTACCTGTTCCTGTTCGTGCTGGTGTTGGGGTCATTGGCCCTGTGGTACAAGCGCGACCTGCTGTTGCCCCTGCAGCCGGAACTCCAATCTGAACTTCAACCTGAGTTGCCACCCGAGCCAGCTCCCGGACCGCCTCCGGTCTCAGGCGAATTGGACTACCCCATCACCATTGTCGAACACCCGCAAGACCCGTTCTTCCGGGCGCCGAACACGGAAAATGCAGAGTCAGAACCGGCGGATGTCGTGGGGCCGCTTGTGCCCCGGCAACGGACGCCGGCGACGAGTGCGGATGAACAGAACGAGAATATACTTGGCCCCGGTTCGTTGGCAGTATCAACGATAACCACCGGCAACGGTCCGGACCGGGTCACAATGGTGGTGAGCGTCGATTGCTGGATCGAGGTTTTCGATGCCGACAATGAAAAAGTATATTACGATCTGGCGCGCGCCGGTCAAACACTGCAATTAAACGGTGTCGCGCCATTCTCCGTCCTGCTTGGCAATGCGAACGCGGCGACCATTGCGTTCAATAACGAGCCGTTCGACTTCAGCTCGTACATAACAGGCATCGGTATCGCCCGCTTCGTGCTGGGTGAAGAGCAATAGTCCTCGGGTTAACCTCCTCATGGAGAAGCTGCAAGCCGTCCGGGGGATGCACGATACACTGCCCGGCGAGACCCCCAGATGGCAGTTGCTTGAGCACGCGCTGCAAGCCGTCCTGCACTCATACTGCTACCGGGAAATCCGCCTGCCCATCATTGAAAAAACCGAGTTGTTTGCTCGCAGCATCGGCGCCGGCACCGACATCGTAAACAAGGAAATGTACACCTTTCAGGATCGTAACGACGAGTTGCTGACCTTGCGCCCGGAAGGCACCGCTGGCTGCGTGCGCGCGCTGCTGCAACATGGGTTGATTTACGCCGGGCCACAAAGAGTCTGGTACCAGGGCCCCATGTTTCGCCACGAACGGCCGCAGCAGGGACGGCAACGACAGTTCTACCAGGTCGGCGCCGAAGCCTTCGGCATGGAAGGCGCCGGGATTGATGCCGAACTCATACTAATCTGCGCCCGCATCTGGGGCGCGCTGGGCCTTGAGGGTGTCACCCTGCAACTGAATTCACTGGGTTCACAGCGCGCCCGGCACAGCTACCGCAAACTGTTAGTCGATTACCTGAGCGCGCATCGGGACGAGCTAGACGAGGACAGCATCCGCCGTCTGGAAACCAACCCGTTGCGTATCCTCGACAGCAAAAATCCCGCCCTGCAGGACTTGCTCGAGGGCGCGCCGTCGCTGCTTGACTCCATTGATACGGAGTCGGCCGAACATTTTGCGGTGTTGCGAGACCTGTTGGACGCCAACGGCGTGGAGTATAAAATTAACCCGCGCCTGGTACGCGGGCTGGATTACTACAACCGCACGGTGTTTGAATGGACTACCGACCGGCTGGGCGCGCAGGGTGCTATATGCGCCGGCGGGCGCTACGATGATCTGGTCGCCCAAATAGGCGGCCGAGCCACCCCGGCGGCAGGCTTTGCCATGGGGCTGGAACGCATCCTGGCGTTGCTGGAGTGCAACGCAGCAGCAACAGTGGCCGGCGCGCCCCGGTTTTATCAGGTCATGGTAGGCGCAGACGCCGTCAAGCGCGGGTTCCGGCTGGCAGAACGCCTGCGCGCTGACATCCCGGGCCTGCCGCTGCTGCTGCACTGCGGTGGCGGCAGCTTCAAGAGCCAGTTCAAAAAAGCAGACAAATCCGGCGCCGAGTACGCACTTATCCTGGGCGCCGACGAAGTGGCAAGCAACACCGTGCTGATCAAGCCGTTACGCACGGATGCGGAACAATACAAGGTCACCCAGGAGCAGCTGGCAGCGGAGATAAGCCGGCTGTTGCAGGTAACTACTCACCCCCCGCCTATGATGGACATCACCCAGCGAATATAAAACGGACCGAGGGCCATCAGCAGCACGGTCATCGTGACCATAACGCCGCCCAGCCGGATGACAATTCTGTCTTGCAGCGTATCCATTTTGCTATGCAAAGCGCCTATCAGGTGCACCACTTCATCAATCCTGCCGTTGGTAGCCTGTATATCAGCCTTCAGCTCAGCGCGCAGCTTCTCCATAGCGATATTCGTCTCGGAAATTTTAGCCTCCAGGTCTGTCCTGAGTGCGGCGATCTGTGATTCCAAGTCTGCCCTGAGTGCGGCGATCTGTGATTCCAGGTCTGCCCTGAGTGCGGCGATCTGTGATTCCAGATCTGCCTTGGTTATGGCGATCTGTGATTCCAGATCTGCCTTGGTTATGGCGATCTGTGATTCTAGGTCTGTTCTGAGCTGGTTAACATCTTCTCTGCTTGCGCTGATCTGCAGCTGCAAATCCATCTTTGCTGATTGAAGATCCGTTTTAGTTGTGAGGGTGTCGCTCATCGCCTTGTGGACAGTGGTTACGATTGCCTCGGCTTGGGGTTCATCAAACCCGGTTGCTGTTAACTTTTTCGCTGCGGCCAGCGTGTCAAAGGTAACCATTACCGGGTTATCGGCGGCTCGCACTTCATTAGTAGCTTTCATTTGCTCTTCTCCTTAAAACTTAAGTGGAACATCGGGTCCTAGCAGCCATGTCATAAACCTGACTGGTTGTGACATGATGAAAGTATATCCTAACACAGGCAAATTGATATTTCAATGCATGTGTTACGAACATGCATGCGCTTACACTTATGCACAGCTTACTTGACCCGCTGAATCGGTCAGAATTAAATGGAAAGATTGCCAACCACCGCTGTGCAAGCATGTTTTCGCATGGCTGGCGACGGGGATGAGGGTTGGAAATCAGGACGGTGCGCCGCTAACCTTGTGAGTTGCCATAGACAGGTTTTGCTTCCTGCCATGACAGGATTGAGTAGGGCGCTCGGGGGTCGTTATTCAGCGCCAGAACTACATCGAGCTGCAACCTGCTGTTGCCGATGCCACCTGTGCTGCTGATATGAAACACATTGCCGCGCGCGCCGCCAAAAAAGCCGGGATTGATGCCCGGCGGCGGGTTCGGCGTCTCATTGCCGTCGCCTCGGGCAAGCAGGAATGCGTCAACCGCCTCTTCGTCAGCGCCGGGCAGCGCCAACAACGTCGCACGGGTGGCGGCCGGGAGATAGAGGGTCGGTTGCCCGGAATAAAGCGTCAGCGCCGGATAAATTCTGGCGAAAACCTCATTGCTCATGCCCGCCACCAGGCGCAACTGTTCAATGCTGTTGAAGGGCGCATCCTGTGCGCCATAACCAGCGTGTTCATAGTCTCTGTCCTCGGCGCCGGGGTTACGCCGCACGCTGTCCGGGTCGCGCCAGTCCAGGATAGCGTTCAGCATCAAATCCACATCGTCGCCGGGTTGAGCAGCCTGTTCCAGCAGTGCTCGCAAGAGTTCGTCATGCGCTGTATTCAGGTCAACCTTGCCAGCCTCGTTGTGGATGCGCAGGCGAATATGGCCATCGCCAAAGTCCAGTGAATAAGGTGTGCCATCCTGTAACCATTGCCGCTCGGCCTCGGGTTTCAGCAAATCGGCCAGCGCCAGCCACACCCCGGCTTCCGCCACCGCCCGCGACCGGGCCAGTTCCAGCGCGTGGCTGGCAAGCCTGGTTTCGGTGCGCGTGGCATAGCCGTAACCAACCGCCAGGATAGTGAGCAGGCTCAGCAGCCACAGCGCTAATACCAGGGCCGCGCCGTCTTGCCCGCGGCGGCGCGGCCGCCGCTCATGCTTGTCGGCAGCAACACCTGTCCCGAGCGCGCTGCCAGATTCGCAATGAGCGTCGGTCGACGACATAGCTTGAGGCAGCCGCATATCTCCCCTGAAAAATCAAAACTGGCTGTGCAGTATATGGATATGCTGCCATTTTTACCATGCAAAGTTCATTTGCAAAGACATTTTATGAAATAAAACTACTTAAATTATTGTAAAAATCTAAAAAAGTAGTAATATTTCATATTGTCTATTATCACACGG
This sequence comes from Gammaproteobacteria bacterium, assembly GCA_965215365.1. Lineage (GTDB taxonomy): Bacteria > Pseudomonadota > Gammaproteobacteria > Eutrophobiales > Eutrophobiaceae > JAAXHV01. The sequence goes on from CBDCDS010000003.1 coordinate 96,791, forward strand.
GGGTGGATTGCATGAGTTTTCAGCGTATCGGCGGCGTTAAAACGGGTAGTGGCGGGCAGCGATTGCCATTCTGTCAGGCGGTCAGGGCGGGAGATTATGTGTATGTCTCAGGCCAGGTAGCCATGGATGGGCGCGGTGAGATTATTGAGGGAGGGATCGTGCCGCAAGCCCACCAGACCATTGACAATGTCGTTGCCATCCTGAAGCAGGCCGAGTGTACTCTCGCAGACGTGGTAAAAGTCAATGTCTGGCTGGATGATACCAGGGATTTTCAAGCATTTAATCGCGTCTATGCCGACTATTTCGGTGACCACCCGCCCGCCCGTTCCTGTGTACAATCCCGGCTCATGGTCGATGCAAAAGTAGAGCTGGATGTTATTGCCTACAAGCCCATGACAAAGTAGCTCAATGAGTTACTCGGTCTATACGTACCCCTGGAATTTTACTGCGGATAATTACCGGCGCCGGCTGGATGACATTCAAGCCCTGGGCTTGCAGGGCATCAATCTGGCTGCGAGTTACCATGCTGGCAAGTTTATTCACCCCGGCGGCGTGCGCGGTCGTGTTTATTTCCCCGAGGACGGTGTGCTTTATTTCAAGCCACGCGCGGATTATGGGCGCATCCGACCGGTCGCCAGCAGCCTGCTCGAAGATATTGACATTTTCGCACTGCTAGGTGGCGTTGACGGCTTGCCACTGAATGCCTGGACGGTTTTGTTGCACAACACCCGGCTGGGTCTGCAATACCCGCAGGCAACGGTCAGGAATGCTTTTGGGGACGCCTACGTCTATAGCTTGTGTCCGGCCCATCCCGAGGTGCGCGCGTATGCCGTGGCCCTGTGCCAAGACCTTGCCGCGCATTATCCGGTCAATAGCCTGCTGCTCGAGACCCCGGGTTACATGGCCTATCACCATGGCTACCACCATGAATTTGCACAGGTATCCCCCAACACCTGGCTGGAGGCGCAGCTGGCGTTGTGTTTTTGCGAGCACTGTCTGGTTGGGGCCGACCGAGTCGGCATCGACGGCGCGCGCTTGCGGGGAATGATCGCAGCGGCTATTGACGACTACCTGGACGGCAGTCAGGTCAACGGCCGCAGCAGCGCGTTGACCTGGTTGGAAAATGATGTCCCTGAGCAGGCCGAGCTCGAGGCCTTTCTGGCTTGGCGCTGTGAGGTGGTGACGTCCTTGATCAGGGAAATTCGCGCACGAGTGCGCCCGGAAGTGAACGTCAAGGTTATCACGACCACACAACCGTCGCATGCTACCAGCGTGCTGGAGGGCCATGACCTGCCGGCGTTGCAAGCCGCCGCTGACGGCCTGGAGGCGCCGTTGTATCAGTCATCGCCGGTAGCCTGCAAAGCAGAGGCTGAACAGGTGCTGAAGCAGGTCGGCACAGCAGCCTCCCTCAGCGTTATACTGCGGCCAGGCTGGCCGGATATGCATAGTGAACAGCAGCTTGTCGAAACACTGGCCGGCGCTGAGGCGCTGGGACTTCGGGATATCAATTTTTATAACTACGACATGCTGCGACCGCGGTACTTGCAGTGGTTGGAAAATGCGCTGAAGGGTGCCTCTAATTAATAGAGGTGACCATAAATCGGAGGCAAACTGATGGAGGGTTATCGTTTTGACGACAAAATCGTGCTGGTTACCGGTGCCGCCGGGGGGGTAGGCCAGGGCTTGTGCCGATATTTTTGCGAGCGTGGCGCCAGCGTACTGGCGCAGGATAGAAACCACGCGTTATTGCAGCAGTTGGTTGACGAGTTGGGGGAAAATTGTACCTCGGTAGCTGCCGACGTGACCGATCTGCCGGCATTAAGGAAGGCCGTCGCGGCTGCGACGGACCGGGTCGGCGCGGTTGACATTCTGTTGAACAATGCCGGGGGCGCCTCTGCGACCGCCCTTGCCAACCTGACTCCGGAAGCATGGCAGCATGACCTGAATCTCAACCTGACCGGCGCTTACCACTGTGTCGAGACGGTCAAAGAGGCCATGTTTGCGCGCGCTCGGGGAGTGATTATCAATATCGGCTCCGTCAATTCACTCTCCACCCTCGGGCACCCTGCCTACAGCGCCGCCAAGGCGGGCCTGAGCAGCTACACCAAAGCGCTCGCCGTCGAGTATGGCAGCAAGGGAATCCGGGCAAACCTGCTGAATCTGGGCACCGTCAAAACCCAGGCATGGAACGAGCGATTGGCCAGGAACCCTAGAATCTTTGAAGAATTGAAGAAATGGTATCCCTTGAGAAACTTCGCAGAGCCGCAGGATGTGGCTGCCGTTTGCGGCTTCCTGGCCTCGCCGGATGCGCGCTACATCACCGGCGCCATCATTCCTGTCGATGCCGGTCTGACTGCCGGCAATACCGTGCTGGCCGCGGCGCTGACGCTTGAGGAATTTTAGCCCGCAGATCTCACCAAGACCAGCGCGGGCGCATCAAGCGCAGTGGGTTAGGTGGAAAGAGCAGCAGTATTACCATAACTTATTGATAGCAATTATGTTTCACAAAGCAACAAGCGACTTGGTGGGATCTGCGGGCCAGGTGACGCTGACTCTGGAGCCGCTGCTGTCAGCCCCCTTGGAGGCAGGCACCAAAGGGCTTCCGTGCGCTGCCTCCGGGATAATGTTAGCGGAGGTCCCGGAACGTAACTGGAACCTGCTGCAAGGCTGCATCCCACTGCCTAGCGCCGTGCTCAAACAGCGGGTGCTGGAGCATAACGCCAAGTGGATGCAGGATTTTCAGGCACGCGCCGGCTTGTTGCTGGCGCCACATGGAAAAACCACCATGGCACCACAGTTGTTTGACTTACAGCTGCGCCATGGCGCCTGGGGCATTACGGTGGCAACGGTGCAGCAGCTGCAGGTTTGTCGCCGGTTCGGTGTGCAACGCGTACTGATGGCGAATCAGTTGCTATCGAGCAACGATATTGCCTATGTGGCCGCGGAGCTGCGCCGGGATCAGGCGTTTGAATTTTATTGTCTGGTCGATTCTGTCGCCGGTGCAGAGCGCCTGCAACGGCATTTGGAATACGCCGGCGCCGCGCCGCCATTGCGTACATTGGTGGAGGTGGGCATGGTCGGTGGGCGCACGGGATGCCGCACGGCGCACGCGGCAATCCGGGTCGCGCAGCGTATCGCCACGCTGTCCCGGCTCTCCCTGCACGGGGTGGAGTGTTATGAGGGTATCATCGCCACCGGCGACCCGGCGCAAGACGAACAAGCGATTACGGCCTTGCTCGAACGCGCGCTGGATGTTTACCATGCCTGCAAAACGCAGCAGTTATTTGCCGATCAACACTGTGTGCTGCTCAGTGCCGGCGGCTCAGCCTGGTTTGATGTGGTGGCTGCTACATTTGGCCGTGTGCGCGACGAGACAGTCCGGGTCATTGTCCGTAGCGGTTGCTATCTGCCGCATGATTCATTGTTCTACCAGCGCCATTTCCAGGGCTTGCGGGCGCGGCGCCAGACACAGGCCGAGCCGGAAGATGCTCTCAAGCCGGCTCTGGAGGTCTGGGCCAGTGTGCAGTCGGTGCCGGAGCCGCAGCTGGCGGTGCTCAGTGTGGGCAAACGCGATGTGTCCCACGACCTGGAACTTCCCGTGGTGGAAAAGTGGTTCCGTCCCGGGGTGTCCGCAGCGCCGGCGCCGCTGACGGGGAGCGCAACCATCCGGGCGCTGCATGATCAGCACGCCTGTCTGCATTTTTCCGGGGGAACCGATCTGGCTGTAGGTGACATGCTCGCCCTGGGTGTGTCTCATCCCTGTACGACCTTCGATAAATGGCAGTTGCTGTGGCTGGTGGATGACGACTATAACGTTACCGGCGGCATACGCACGTTCTTCTGAGTCACTGACATGTCTCAGTGCCATGATGTTACTATGCCGCAACGCTATGATCTGGTATTGCGTGGCGGCGAGCTCATAGACGGCAGTGGTGCCGCCCGCTCCCGTGCCGATGTCGCGGTGTGCGATGATCGAATCGCACATGTCGGCCGGCTGCACCGGCCGGATGCCGCGCGGATACTTGATATCAGCGGCAAGATTATCTGCCCGGGTTTTATTGATGTGCACACCCATGACGACCGGGCCTGTATCGACACCCCAGCCATGCGCCCCAAAACTAGCCAGGGGGTGACCACGGTGGTGGTTGGTAATTGCGGCCTCAGTCTGGCGCCGTTGATGGGCGCGGGCCGCCTGCCGGAGCCGTTGAATCTGCTGGGCGAGGAGTCGGCATTTGAATTTGGCAATTTTCAAGACTATGTCGATGCCGTGAAACAAGCAAAACCAGCAGTCAACGTGCGGGCGCTGACAGGGCATTCGACCTTGCGCGTGGCGGTCATGCGCGAACTTGATAAAAAGGCCACCGCGCGCGAGCTTGACTCCATGTTGAAACTTCTTGATGACGCCCTAGATGCCGGCGCCGCCGGCCTTAGCAGCGGCGTATTCTATCCGCCAGGCAGCGCCGCCGACCTAGAAGAGCTGGCAGCCCTGGCAGGACTCGTAGGGGAGAAACAAGGAGTCTATGCGGTGCATCTGCGTGATGAATATGATCGGGTGCTCGAAGCTATGCAGGAGGCGGTGGACACCGCGCGCACGGGTCGGGTTCCCATGGTCATTTCCCATCACAAATGCGCTGGCGTGCAGAACTGGGGCAGAACGGCTGAGACCCTGGCGCTGCTTGATACGGCATCGCAGCAACAGGCCATCAACATCGACTGCTACCCCTATACCGCCGGTTCCAGCGTGCTTGCTCCCGAACTGGTGGACGGCAGGATAAAAATTCTGGTCACCTGGTCGGCCGCCCAGCCTGAGCTGGGCGGGCGCTATCTTGATGATATTGCGGCACACTGGCGATGCAGCCAACAGCAGGCTGCCGAACGCCTGATGCCCGGTGGCGCCTGCTATTTTCAGATGCACGAAGATGATGTGCGCAGAGTACTGCAACACCCGTCCTGCATGGTCGGCTCGGATGGTTTGCCGAACGATCCGCGCCCCCATCCCCGGTTGTGGGGAACGTTTCCCCGGGTGTTGGGACATTACGTGCGTGATGAAGGGTTGCTGCCGTTGGAGACGGCCATCCACAAGATGAGCGGTTTGTCGGCCTCGGTATTCAACATTTCGGCGCGGGGTCTGGTGCGGCCGGGTGCCTATGCTGACCTGGTAGTGTTTGATGCGGAAAAAATCCGTGACAACGCAACCTACGAAGCGCCATGCGTAGCGGCCAGTGGAATCGACCATGTTCTGGTGAATGGCGAATTCGTACTGGACCAGGGAGAGGCAACCGGCCGCCGCGCCGGCCGATTTATCTCGCATAAAGAAGGCGCGCATGCGGGTTTAGAGATTTCTGAAAGTTCTTGAGGAGAATACTATGATGATGAAAAAACTGTTCCAATGCTGCATCGGCCTGGTGTTATTATCGGCGCTGTCGGAGGTGGCGCCGGCCGCGCAGCCTGAGCTTACAGTGATTCCACAACCACTGTCCTGGCAACCGACTCCGGCTGCGTTCACAATCGATGCCGGCACCACCGTAATTGCCACTGAAGACGCAGCGGCGTCGGCTTCCTGGCTTGCCCGACAGCTGCGTCAAGTCACCGGTTTTGAATTGCCCGTCCGGCGCGCCAAGGCTGCGGGTGATTCCGGCGCGCTCAGTTTGCGGCTGTTAGCGCCGCCGTCACAGCAGCCGGAGCTGGGCAAGGAGGGTTACCGCCTGCTGGTGGAAAATGGCCGGATAGAGATCTCCGCCAACGCGCCGGCAGGTCTGTTTTACGGTGTGCAGACACTGCTGCAGATGCTGCCTCCGGCCATTTACGCGCGGCAAGCCCGTTCCTTCAGCCCGGACGAACTTGCTATTGCCGGCATTGCGATAACGGACCGCCCCAGGTTCGGTTGGAGGGGGCTGATGATCGATGTCTCCCGTCACTTTTTCTCCAAGGAACAATTATTCAAAACCCTTGACGCCATGGCCATGCACAAACTCAATGTGCTCCATCTGCATCTGACAGATGACCCGGGTTGGCGTCTGGAAATTGATCAGTATCCGAAACTTGTCGATGTGGGTGCGGTCGGCGATATGTCCAATCCCGAGGGTCCGGCCCGGTGGTATTTTTCAAAAGATGAAATGCGCGAGATTATCGAGTATGCCAGACAGCGCCATATCAGGGTGGTGCCCGAGATCGATATGCCGGGTCACGCCTTGGCCGCGGCCAAGGCGTATCCGCAATTTTTCGACGGCTACAAAACCTTCAATCCCGGCAACAAGGATACCTACGAATTTGTCAGAAACATTTTAACCGAAGTGATGGAGCTGTTTCCCTCCGGCTACCTCCACTTCGGCGGCGATGAGGTCAGAGACCATCGCTGGGCCGAACTGCCCGAGATTGCCGCCCTCATGCAGGAACATGGTTTTACCGACCTGCATGAAGTAGAAGGGTATTTTGACCGTTTTGTCGCGGACTTCATCGTCGAGCAGGGCTACACGCCCATCGGTTGGGACGAAGTGGTTAATTTTGACGTCAATCCGGCGACGGTGGTGCAATGGTGGTTGCATCTTCGGCCCGAGACGCTGGACCTTGCTATCAAGAAGGGTCATCAGGTCATCATCTCGCCCACCAACTACCTGTATTTCGACTATCCCAACTACGTGGGAGAGCCGGGCGCCCCCTGGGAAGGGAACGAAAACGGCCCCAATTCGGTGGAGCTGATTTACCAGTGGGAACCGGTCCCCGATACCTGGACGTCCGCGCAGGAAGCGCAAGTCCTGGGGCTGCAAGCCAACCTGTGGACGGAGTTGATCAAAACCAACGAGTATTATGAATACATGATCTTTCCCAGGTTATCTTCTTTGGCAGAAATAGCCTGGAGCCCAAAAGGGGACAAAGATCTGGAGGGTTTCCAGCGCCGCATCGAAATTCAGTGTCAACGCTATGAGGCAATGGGGCTCAACTACCGCAAGTACGAACAATGGCCCAGTGACTTCAGGTACATGAGACACTGATAGGCGCCTGCCTGATAACGCGGCCACACATTACTCAAGCAGTCAGGCTGTCGCGGCAGGCGGCGACTAGCGTGGCCGCCGCCGCGCTGAGCTCAGCTAAGGATTTACCTGGCTTGTAGAGTGCCGAGCCGATACCAAATCCGTTGGTGCCGTGGCGCACATACTCCTTCATGTTGGCGCTGTTGATACCGCCCACCGCACACAAGGGAAACTGCGCCGGCAGCACGGCGCGCACAGCCTTAACGGCAGCCGGCGGCAGCAGCTCGGCCGGGAACAGTTTTGCTGCATCAGCGCCCGTTGCGAGGGCCGTCAGGAGCTCCGATGGCGTCAGGCTGCCCGGCATGGAGACCATGTTCAAGCGTTTTGTTGCGGCAATGACTGCCGGATTGGTATTGGGAGAGACTACCAGCTGCGCGCCGGCCTGATGCACGGCGCTGACCTCAGTGGCACTCAGTACCGTGCCGGCGCCAATCAGCGCCTTGTTGGCATAGTTTTTTGCCAACAGCTGAATTGAGGCGCAGGCGTCAGGGGAGTTCAACGGCACTTCCATCATTACTATGCCCACTTCCAGCAGCGTCTCAGCGACAGGTAGCGCCTCAGCCGGCGTGATGCCGCGCAAGATGGCAATTAACGGCAGAGTTTTCATATAATCATTGAGCATTTTTTATAACCTGCTTACATGTGGTGACCTGAGCGGCGCGCCAGTTTCCATAGCCCGCAGATCTCACCGAGTGATGCGAAGATCGCGCCGGATTGGTTCTGCCTGCGGGTGCCTGCGCCCGAAAGCATAGCGGTAGCTATGGTTGAGGAAGCACGTGCCCGCAGGCAGAACCAAGACCAGCGAGGGCGCATCAAGCGCAGTGTGTCAGGTGGAAAGAGTAGCAGTATTACCATCACTTATTGAGAGCAATTATGTTTCACAAGGCAACAAGCGACTGGGTGAGATCTGCGGGTTAGCCCGCAGATCTCACCGAGTGATGCGAAGATCGCGCCGGATTGGTTCTGCCTGCGGGTGCCTGCGCCCGAAAGCATAGCGGTAGCTATGGTTGAACAAGCACGTGCCCGCAGGCAGAACCAAGACCAGCGAGGGCGCATCAAGCGCAGTGTGTCAGGTGGAAAGAGTAGCAGTATGATCATCACTTATTGAGAACCATCATGTTTCATAAGACGACAAGCGACTGGGTGAGATCTGCGGGTTAGCCCGCAGATCTCACCGAGTGATGCGAAGATCGCGCCGGATTGGTTCTGCCTGCGGGTGCCTGCGCCCGAAAGCATAGCGGTAGCTATGGTTGAGGAAGCACGTGCCCGCAGGCAGAACCAAGACCAGCGAGGGCGCATCAAGCGCAGTGGGTTATGCGGAAAGAGCAGCAGTATGATCATCACTTATTGAGAACCATCATGTTTCATAAGACGACAAGCGACTGGGTGAGATATGCGGGTTAGCCCTTGTATCGACGCCTGCTCCGACGTGACGGACCAGGTGGGAATGTCAAATAAGGCAAACGCCTGCTCATACTGGCGCAACAGCGACCGGCTGCCAACCAGTGTGACGCCCTGCTTAACCGGGCAAAGCTCTAAGCCGGCGCCGATTTCCGCGCCGATTAACAAGCCGGACAGGTAGCTGGCATGGGTGCCGCAAAGTGATTCTTGCGTCAGCAGGCGCGACCGGATGGAGAACACATGGTGGGCAAATCCCCCCGGTTTTTTGCTGACGCGAATCCCTTCTTCAAAGGCATCCGCAGCAAAATCCTCGTGCCGGATTATTGCTCGCACGGAGGCCGCGCGTCTGATTGAGGCAAACAGTTCGCCGGTCAGGAACGTGGCAAAGTCGCGGATCGTAGCGCCGTCGTAACGCACCCACTTGCTGTGGGTGCCGGGCAAACACACTATGTCGCCACCGGCCGTTGCTGCCGTTCCCAGAACCTGGGTTTCCTCGCCGCGCATCACGTCCGTAAACGCCAGACTACCACAGCTCAGGCCGGGGACAATGAACGTCGGGTGGTCCTGCATATCGGGAACCCGCACCAGATGTTTACCCAGATCGTCAACCGTAGCCGGACACTTCAGGTAGTTGGTCTCAACCCAGCCCTCGCGGCTGCCGACCATGCCGGACATAAACACCGGCAGGCCCGGCGCATGTTCAAGCCAGCTACCGCAGGCATCGTATAAAACACTGGCAAAGCCACCTTGCTGTACCTTGAATATACCGTGGTCGTTGTCCGTTTGCGCGCGCACCGCTCCATCCGCAGCGAGCAGGTACGCCCGGAAGTGGCTTGAGCCCCAATCTACCGCCACCATGGCTGCATCCCCCGACATAATTGCTGCCATTATTCCTCCCGGTGTAACAGCAATGGCAGTAGCGCTGGCGCTTGCCCGGCGCGCACTGCAACCACCAGCGGCGCCCAAGCGCCGGCGTTGGCGGTGATACGCAAGCGAATCAGGGTCGGCAGGCGCGCGGCATCGCCCCATTCATCATGCCAGGCAGGTTCGGTATTCGGGGCATTGTGGCCGAAATAATCCAGCGCAATCCCCTCTATATCTTCCAGCAGGGTGACTTTTTCCGCATCATCAAAGATGTCTTCCTCAAGCATGTCCTGGTCTCTGGTTAACGGCGTGTAGTCGAGCAACAAGGTCTCCCGTCCGCTTCTGAGTCTCAGAAAATACACGCCGCCGCCGGCTCAGCCTCAACGCGCCCTTGAACCTGCGGCGGCGCCTGGGTTGACAGCCGACTGCAAGCCCCCGCCGACAGGAGCAACAACCCCACCGCACCTGCTGTCACAAAGCTCTGAGTAGATATAATCCGCAAACTGAATGACCCAATGCCATACATTACAAAACCATTTCCCACGGCCGGCACTCCGCTTGCGTTGCATGAAAAGAATGTAAAGAATTGTAATAATTATAACACAATTACAGACAGCCCCCCCCTAATATCAACAAGAAAGTTAAGCTGTTTTATTTTTCAAATAACGTAGCAGGACTACAAACAGCGGCAACAACCTGTTGTGCTATTTCGACGGCACTGGCGGCGCGCGACACTTGTAGTTTATTTACATTGATTTTTAAGTGCAATAATAAATTACATTTTTGGACAGCGCTCTGCTATGCTTGCTGCCGTGCAGGGTCAAGCTCTGGGGGATTGCGCCATGTTCAGATACATATTCGGCTGTGTGGGCCGTTGCTTGGGGGCGCGCCTGCCGGCGCCTGTGCGATGGGTTCTGCCACTACTGTTTCTGGTGGCGCCGCCAGCCTTTGCACAAACCGAACGCGCGCCGTCTTTTCCCCCTGGCACCGAAATCGGTGAGCTGGTTTTCAAAAAAGGTGTGCCCACAGGCGACATTGTCCTGCCGTCAGCCAGGGGGGGTGATGTTGATCCTGCAATCAATAACGGTGAACTCAGCGATTACAGCTTCGATCCGGCAAAATTACCGCCCGGCCTGGACTTTAACCGATTTACCCGCATCCTCAGCGGCACACCGAAATATACCATGCAGAAGCGAACCTATCATTTGTGGGTGCACGACGATGACGAGAACTGGTCGAGGTCTGATGCAGATTCCCTGCATTTCAGTATTGAAGTCATGGATGACAAGCAACAAACCGCCGTAAACAGCGTTGAACAGGCCGCTAAAGAAGAGGTCGCAAGTGCGCCGGCCAGGTTTGCCGCCGATTGACGATTACATCTACTATCAGCAGCAGGACTTGAAGAGGTCGCAAGTGCGCCGGCCAGGTTTGCCGCCTCCTTCGAATCCGAATTCCAATGGTTCAATAAGGATAAAAGACCCGGACTGTCAGGGGCAACTACATGGAACAGTACCGTTTGGCGCGGAGAACGCATACAGAAGCACATCCTGGTGACGCGCGCATCATCACGCGACAGGATTTCCATCAGCGCCGGTGATTTTGAAAGCCCGGCGGGCGTTATCCCGGCTGAGGCGTTGACGTTTCGCTATCCGCAATTTGTCAAGGGCGATATTGAGGCGCGTGATTGTGAAGGCTACCCGCAGCGCGCCGAAGCCGTATTTCTGTCCGACGCGTTGTTTCCACAACAGCCGCGACGGCAGGCGGGTTCCTATCCGGTCATGATCTGGGCGTCAATCGATATACCGGCGGACTCCCGACCCGGCGAGTATGTCGGCAATATTACCGTGAGTGCAACGTCAGGAGAGCAGCAAACCCTGCAGGTGGCATTGCGTGTGACACTATGGGCTATGCCCTCTCAACGACCGTTCCATTTGGACCTCTGGCAATTTCCCGTATCCGTGCTGGACCGTTACAACGATGCCAACGCAAGAAAGATAAAAGTCTGGTCTGAGCAACACTATGCATTGTTGGAACCCACCTACCGCTATCTCGCAGAATTAGGCCAGCGCACTGTTACCACCTATATCAAGGAAGGCGCGTTTGCCGCGCCGTCAATGATCCGCTGGATTGCCTTAGAGGGCGGCACGCGCTGGGATTATGACTACGCTGTGTTTGATGCACATGTCGAGCGTCTTGCCGAATGGGGTATTGATGACCAAATCAGCGCGTTCTCCCCGATAGGGTGGAACAAGGATGAGCTGCCCTTTTGGGATGCAGCCACCGGCGCCAGTAAAGTATTCAAGTACAGTATAGGCTCAAAAGAATATAACGCCTTGTGGAACCACTTTCTCACCGATTTCAGAAAACATCTGGTTGAAAAAGGCTGGTTTGAAAAAACCGTGCTGTATATGGATGAGGTGCCCAAAGAAGAAATGGAGTCGGTCATCGGTCTGATTCGCTTCAATGACAAGGATTGGAAAATCGGTCTGACCTACGGCCATGCCCCGGGAGTTAACGTCATCGCCAGTCTGTATGACGTATCCGGATACTACGAAAGCGAAATTGAAGTACAGACGTACCCGGGGCAGGTCACCACGTTTTACACCAGTTGCTCGCTCCAACGCCCGAACAACTACGTGGCCGCCGATGCCAATCCGGCGGACATGACGGCCATGCCCTAGTATGCCATGTACCGGGGACACGACGGTTATTTACGCTGGGCCTTCGACAACTGGAAGTCTTATGAGCCGCTGGACTTGCAGGAGGGCTCGTTTACAGCAGGCGATTTTTCCTTCGTTTACCGAAGCAGCAACGACAAGGATATGACCATGATACCCAGCGTCAGGTCGGAACTGCTGCGGGACGGCATTGAGGATTATGAAAAGGCGCTGACACTGTACAAGACGATGCTGAAATGCAAAAAAGAGGATTTACTGAGCGGTCTGGAGGAGACGATCAACACTTTTTCAACCGAGCGGTTGCTGGCCGGACAGGCGAGTGAGCTGATCATCCAGGCGCGTAGGCAACTGCATGAACTATCACAATCGACAACGCCTGACCTGTGTCAATAGCCTCATCAGGGCCACAGACTGTGCGTCTGCAATGCTTCAAGCAACCGCGCGACCGTCCATATCTCAATACCGTCCTCGGTTCGGAAGGTACGAGCACCGTCATAAACCAGCACGCGGCGCGCCAGTCCCGGCAGTTTTTCGATTGCGCGTAATCCTTTCAGCAAACCGGTGTTATAGCGACTTGCCGCCTTCGTCTCAATAGCGAGATATTCGTTGTCACGGGTCAGCAGAAAATCGACTTCTGTCCGGGATTCGAGCGGCGCCCAATAATAAATGTCATCAAACACCGGCTGTTCCGCCGCGTGCGCGCGCAGGAGGCCTAGTATCCAACCCTCGAACAAAGCGCCTCGTTCCTCCATTGATACGGGCCCGAACTGGCGTTTCACGGCTCGCACCAAACCCGGGTCCACCCAGTAGAGTTTCGGGCGCCGCCGTTCCCGCACCCGCAGTTTTGCTTCATAAGCGGGCAACCTCCAGGTGAGTAGTGTGTCTTCCAACACATCCAGGTAGCCGCTAACGGTCGTACGCGCCACGCCGGCGTCCCGGGCAATGCCGGTTACATTCAGGGTCTGTCCATGCAACAGCGCGGCAACCGGCAGGAAACGCACGAAACCGGGCAGGTTGCGAACAGCCGCCTGCGCACGAATCTCTTCCCGCAGGTACAGTTGTGTATAGCTTTCCAGCACTTCACGGCGGTCCTCGGCCGCCCATACCAGGGGAATGCTGCCGTGCCTGAGCACATCGTCCAGCTTGAAATCGGCGCCGAGTTCCTGTGGAACCAGCGGATACATGGCTTTGCGGCTTGCGCGCCCGGCCAGCAGGTTCGTCCCCGCGGTCTTGAGTTTGCGGGCGCTGGAACCCAGTAGCGCAAAACGCAGCCCGCGCCCCTCAATCAGCCGGTGCACTTCATTCAGGAGAGAGGGTATGCGCTGCACCTCGTCGATAACAATCCACTCGTCACTTGCGACATTGGTGGTCAGCTGCCGGAACAGCGATGGGGCTGCCAGCAGATCATGGAACAACGCTTCATCCAGCAAGTCGATGTGCAGAGCGCCGGGCAGGATGTCTCGCGCCCATGAGCTTTTGCCAACGCCGCGCACACCGAACAGAAAAAAGCTGCGCGCAGGTAACCGAGTGATCCTTTGGTATAGCATAAAGTCAAAAATAGCCGAAAAAAGACGATATAGCAAGCAATATTTGAAAAACTATGGATACAGTGGGTGCTCCCAAGACACCGACAGTCCTTGGCCGTTGTGTCGAGGTTGAGTTTCATCAAAATGTAGCAATATTACTTTCTGAAAAACATTTTGAAAACTTATTGCATTTTTATGGCGGCTGGTTTAGCATCGGCATAGAAGATTTGATTTAGCGTTGGGGGACGTGGTTATGAGCAAATTTTTGACGAGGGGTGATCTGCATCATCGGCGAGTCCGGGGGCGGATATCATCTGCGTTATTATTGTTAAGCTGTTGTCCGAACCTGATACTCAAAAATCTAGGCGTGAGCTTGCCGTGGGTTTTTCTGCTGCTGTTCCTTGTTGTCCCGCAAGCTTTTGCGCAAACCATCACACTCACGGCAACGGCCGGGCAGGGCCGGGTGGAGTTATCCTGGACACGAATAACCGGGGCAGGAGGGTACGATCTGTATTTTTGCGAGGGTGCCACCTGTACCGTCCCCACCTCCTCATTCCGCTACCCCCGGTTTGTCGCCGGTCATACCGAGGCGCGCAGTTGCAGCGTGGATTACCAGCAAGAGAATACAACCGCTTACCTGTCCGATGCGCTGTTTGCCAAGCCGCCCCGGGCATTGCCGCCGCGGTGGCCCGAGCTGGTGTGGATGGCGGTGGATATCCCTGCCGACACTCCCGCCGGAGACTACTCCGGTACGGTGACTGTCAGCGCAGTCTCGGCAGAGACTACCACTGCCATGACCACGCTTGAGGTCTCGATTCAGGTTGTCCCGTGGACTCTGCCCGATGCAGAAAACCGGCAGTTCCACTTGGACTTGTGGCAGTTCCCCGTGTCCGTGCTGGATCGGTATAACGATGCCAATCCGGATGACCTCATAGAGCTCTGGTCTGAGGCGCATTACGCCTTGCTGGAGCCCACCTACCGTTATCTGGCCGGCCTCGGCCAGCGCACCGTGACCACCTACATCAAAGAAGGCGCGCTGGGCGCGCCGTCCATGATTCAGTGGACGCTCAAGAGAGACGGCAGTTGGGAATACGATTATTCAGTATTTGATACCTATGTGGAACGTCTTGCCGGCTGGGGGATCGATCGGCAGATCAGTGCATTCTCTCCGTTAGGCTGGAACAAAGGTGAGGTCCCCTATTGGGACGAGGCCAGTCAAAGCAAGATAACCTTCAGCGCCGAGGTAGGGTCCGCTGACTGGAATGAGCGCTGGGAGCATTTTCTGACGGATTTCCGGGCGCACCTGTTGGAAGAAGGATGGCTCGATAGAACGGTCATCTATTTGGACGAATCTTCCGCGGCAGAGGTGCAGGCCGTGCTCGATCTGGTAGGGAGTATTGATGATAACTGGAAAGTCGGGTCGGCTTATATCGGTTCCGGGCAGGACGGCCCCGGCGCAAGCATTCTCAGCAAGCTGTATGACGCTTCGGGTTCATTGGAGTACCGGTCTGCCATCGGCAGAACTTATGTGGACACCGGGCTGGTAACGGGCGAAACCTACCGCTATGCAGTGGATGCTGCCGCAGGTCCCGGCAACGCCAGCGCTCTTTCTTCCCCCGTTACGCTGGTGGCGCAGGTCCCCGCCGTGCCGGGACCACCCACCGACTTGACGGCGCTGAACATGTCGGGCGGAATTCAGTTGAACTGGACCGAGCCCGCAGCAACCGGCAGCAGCGCTCTGACTGGCCATAACATTTATCGCTGCATCGATGTTGGCACTTCCTGTGCGCCGGCCTGGTTTGACAGTGTGATCTCCGGCGCCACCTACACCGACTCCGATGTAACGGCGAGTACGAGCTATCGTTATACGGTGGAAGCCTGTAACGCCACCGGGGGCGGGAACCATTCCGGCGAGATAGCGGCGACGAGTGAGGTTACGGTCAATGTGCAGCCGAGTGACTCCCGTGATACAGCCGGAACCGGCGCAACGCCGCAAGCTCAGTCAGCGCCGACTGTGCCGACCGGTGTGACGGCGTTTGCCGCAAGCGCCACGGCAATTCAACTCGGCTGGGAGGGGAGCGCCGCCGCCGGCTTTGACGTGTACCGTTGCGTCGGGTCGCAGACCTGCACGCCTGACATCTATCTGGGCTGGGCTTATGCGGATAACCATGTCCCCGACCCGGCGCGGATAAGCACGTTCTACACAAGTTGCGCGCAACCGCGCCCGAACAGCTTCGTCGCTGCCAACGCAGATCCGACAGACCTGTCCGCGCTGCCCTGGCATGCGCTGCAAAGACGCCGGGACGGCTACCTGCGTTGGGCGTTTGACAACTGGAGAGTTCCTGAGCCGCTGGACCTGCGTGAAGGGGCCTTTACCGCCGGGGATTACTCACTGGTTTACCGGAGCAGCAATGACAGGAGCATGACAGTCGTGCCCAGTATTCGTGCGGAGCTGTTGCGCGCCGGCATTGAAGACTTTGAGAAGGTGCAGGTATTACGTAACAGCTTGTCGGACTGCGCGGCGGACGAACTCGCCGGCAGGTGGCTGGAGCGGCTGGAGATGACGGTGGATACCTTCTCTGCCGCGCCGCTGGTGGCCGGCCGGGCCGCTGACCTCATCCGTCAGGCGCATAACCGGCTTGATGAAATCTCCTTGCAACTGACGCCGGACCGGTGTCGGTAGGGAACCAGAGGGTTATTCATGAAAAATACTTTGTCCGTACTGTCACTGTTTCTGCTCTTTTTAAGCGCACAACAAGCTCATACTCACATGCCCCAGGCACCGTCGGATTTGACTGCAACGTCGGTCGACAATGGTATCCGGCTGAGCTGGACGGCGCCGCCCAATCCCGGCGAAATAGCGGGTTACACCATCTATCGTTGTGAGGAAGGTGAGACGCCCTGCACGCCGACATTGATTAAATGGGTGGCGCATCCCGGAGATACGCCCCCACCGCCAACTTCATACACCGATGGCGGTGTTGCGGTCGTGGATGGCGTTATGATTGGGCTGGTCGCAGGCACAACCTACCGCTATCAGGTCACTGCAAGTTACACTATGGATTATCATGAAAGTTTCAGATCCAACGCAGTCACAGTACTGGCAGAGGGTGGCGCCGACCCGGCGCCTGAGCCTGAGCCCGAGTCTTCGATGTACCCCCCGGCGCCACCAACCGGGCTTACGGCAACACCCGGTGTGGACAGTATCGACCTGAGCTGGAATGCCCCGTCCGATGATATAGCAGGCTACAGTATCTACCGCTGTGAGGAAGGCGAGACACCCTGCCAGCCAGAGTGGATTGCCTGGGTCGCGAACGAGGGTGATGTTCCCCCGGCGCCAACCTCATACACCGATGGCGGCGCGGCGGTCGTGGACGGCGTTATGGTCGGGCTGGTTGCAGGCACAACCTACCGCTATGCCGTGACCTCAAACAATGTTGACAGCGCTGGCGACTATTATGAAAGTGACGACCGGTCTGAGGAAGTCACGGCGCTGGCAGCAGGTGATACCGAACCGGAACCAGAACCCGAGCCCAAACCGGAACCAGAACCAGAACCAGAACCAGAACCGGCGAAGCCGGCAGTGACTCCCGAAGAAAAACAGGCGGCCCTGGAAGATGTCTCCGCCACTATGGGTCGTAATATGTTATCCGGCATTGTTACCACCATCGGTAACCGTTTTACCGCAGCGCCGGATGCTTCAAAATTTTCCTTGGCCGGCCGGCAGATGACCCTTGATGACTTGGCCGCGCGCGGGCGCGTGCTGGTACTGCACTCGGAAGATGACGATTACGAAGAGCAGGGTTTCAGCCTGTCGGCCGGCTTGCAACCGTATCGCGACGGCACCGGGTTGTCCCTGTCGGTAGCCCCGCGCTGGGGCGGCTCGGCCGCAGGCACAGCCGCCATGCTGTCCCCCGAGGGGTCCGGATTGTACAGCCGGAGCATTGCAGCACAGCGGCGCCGAGGCTCACTGCACACGGCGCTGAGCTACGGTTTTGCGAAACCGGAGACAGGCGGCGTCACCACCCCGTTTGCGGAATTTGATGTGACCGATGGCGCCGGTTACAGGGCGAGACTGGGTACTCGCTACCAGTTGTCAGCCGCCGGTAATACGTTAAAGCTGGAACTCTCGTCCGACCTCACGACAATGCCCACCCATGCGGCTGCGGCTGCCGACGACAGCCCGGCGCACGAGGTATGGCTGACGGCTGCCTTGCAGGGGCGCCCCTTTACATCCTCAGACGGGCGCCGCCGACGCGCGGGCCGGATCCTGGCGCAGGCGGATAGCGTCGATAGCACGACCACTAACCCGCAGCCGGACGAAGCCGCTGAGGACACAGTGGAAATAGAGGAAATCCGCGTCATCGGCAGCAGGTTTCAACGCAGCCTCAGCGATGCGCTGGATGAAAAACGCCGGGCTGATGAGATTATCGAAGCGCTGTCGGCTGAGGATATCGGCGCGCTGCCGGATACCAGCGTGGCGGAATCCCTGGCCAAACTGCCCGGTGTTTCATATACACGCAATGCTTTCGGCGCCAATAACCTTTCCATTCGCGGCCTGGGCGCGGTATTAACCAACGGCACTTTGAATGGCCGCGACCTTGCCAGCGAATGGGGCGACAGAAGTGTATCCTTCAACATGTTTCCCGCCGAGTTGATAGCCCGCGCCAGTTTATACAAGGCGCCAGCTGCGAGTCACGTGGAGGGTGGTATCGGTGGCACCTTGAACCTGCGCACGGCCCGCGCCCTGGAGTGGGGCGAACGCTATGTCGTAGCCAATGTGCGCGGCCGCTACAACGACCTGGCTGGCGACCTCCCGGACAGCGAGGAGTTCGGTTATCGCGGCAGCGTTGCCTACCTTGATCAGTTTGCCAATGATACCGTTGGCATTGCCATCGGCTATGCCGGGCAATACGCCCCGCTGGTCGGCGCTGACTCGCAGATCTACGAATCGAGAACAGTCGGGTTTGGTGGCGCCATTGATGGCATCCCGGCAGGCGTCGGCGCCACCAACGATTTCAATATCCCTTATGGAGCCGAATACAGCTTTTTCAGCGGTGCCAGTGAGCGCCATTCGGTTCTGGGCGCCATTCAATGGCAGCCCGTTGAGAATTTCGAGATTAACATCGACGCGTTCTTTTCCGCATTCGAGCAGAGTAACAGCGGCGCTGGTCTGCGGCTGGCCGGCGGCCTGGGTTCATTTGGTAACAGGTGGAGCAACGTGCAGACGGACGGTTTTAATGTTGCCGGAGCAACTGTAGCCTGTCTGCATGATGAGCAGCCCAACAACTGCGCCGATCGAGGTTGGGGGCAGGACCTCGGCGCATTTAACGCGCGTGATGACGGTGACAGTACATTGCACAGCTATGGCATCGAAGGTCAATGGTCTGCCGGCGCGCTGACACTGGTGTATGATTTTTCCTGGTCCAAAGCGGAGGGTGAAGATGCCTATACCACCGTTGGTTATCGGCCCTATAACGGCATGCCGGATGCACTCGAACTGGTGCGGCCGGTTGCAACTTTCGGAGAAAATGATGCAGGTGCTGCCTTTCTGACCTCGCCGCTGGATTTTACCGATCTGGCCACCAACCGGATCGATGCTTTGCGTCTTATTGAAAACGAGCGGGAGGATGAGATATTCACCTATAAATTCGACGCTGAATATGCGGTTGATTATCCATTCCTTACCGCTTTCAAGGCGGGTATCCGGCTGGTTAATCGCGACAACCTGCTGGTTCGGCGTGATGCTCGTCTTGACCCTTCGCCGGCGACTATCGCCGCGGCGGTGGCCATCAATCCCGACTTTGTTTTCGGCGTTTATGACCAGTCGCAGGCGGCCTCCGCCTTTGACGCCAATCCGGTCCTCGTGCTGGATACCCGGGCGGTACAGAATACCGTATTCGCCGGCATTGAAGGTGAAGAGCAAGCCAGTGGCGGCCATTTTATTGAAGAAGACATCAAGGCTTACTACCTGCAGGCGGATTTCGAGACACAGACCGTATTCGGCATTCCCGCTTCGGGCAATTTCGGCGTGCGCGTGGTTACCACCGACGTTGACACGCAGGGAACCACCAACGTCGATGATGTCCTGATGCCCGTCTCCACCAGTGACAAATATACCGAAGTATTACCCTCGGCCAATATCAACTTCTTTCCCACCGATGATATCGTCGTCAGGCTGGCCGGCGCCCGGGTATTGGCGCGTCCGGCAATCACCTTTTTGAGCCCCGGCACCGATAAATATGGCGATGAGATTTACAGTGGCGCCAACGGTGGCGGCAATCCGTTGCTCAGACCCTATATTGCCAACCAGTTCGACCTGAGTGTCGAGAGGTATTTTGACGAAGATACGGCGCTGGCACTGGCATTTTTTTACAAGGACATGGACACCTTCATCACCCAGGCCAGGGTTGTCTCAGGGCCACCGGACGAAAGAGTCACGTCATTTATTGCCGCAAACGGCGCTGGTGGTCATATTCTGGGTGTTGAAGCAACCGCACAACATACGTTCACCGGCTTGCTGCCGGAAGGTTATGGAGACATCGGAATATACGCTACCTATACCTGGACTGATTCCAATGTGGAATTATCCGAGACCTTCAATTCCGGCACCTTCGGCTTGGATGGGCAATCAGAACATCTGGGCAATTTAACCTTGCACTACCATCGCCACAAGCTCGGCGCCCGCATCTCATACCGATACCGGTCTGAGTTTACCCGACCGCAGCGGCCGGCGCGCGCCTTCACGATAAATCGCGCCGAGGGTGATTTGTCGTTCCAGGTCAGTTACGATATGAATACGCAACTGCGCCTGTTCGTGGAAGGCTGGAACCTGTTGGATGAGCCTCGGGACAACTACCACGGTCTGAAAAGCCTGCAAGGGCAATACACACAATTTGGCCGCAACATACAGCTAGGCGTCAGTTACCGGTTTTGATGTCATCGATTCGCTCAGGCGCGCGCCGGATTATGCTGGTATAATCCACCTTCGCAGCGCGGTGGTGTTTTGGCTGCACAGGGCGTCAGTTTCTCTTTCCATCAGCGCGGAGCGGCACTGCAGTGAAACCTCCCGTCAACAAGGCCTTAACAGTCAATAACATCACCGACTTTATTTCCATCGTCAGGCAGTCCTACCCGGAGTTAAGCAAATCCGGCCGCAAGATCGCCAATTTGCTGATGGAAAAACCCGAGCAGTTTATCAGAGCCAGTGTCAAGGAGGTGTCTGTTCTCACCGGCGTCAGCGATGCCACCGTAGTCCGCTTCGGCAGGAATCTGGGCTGTAACGGGTTCAAAGACCTGAAGCTGTTACTGGCCCAACATCTGGCCGTGGAACAGGCCCACAAAGATGCCGCGTCGGGTCAGACCCGGCCGCCGGCCGGTACGTTTGAAGAGCAGATTCATCATTCCGCGCTGGAGGCGTTAAATCGTGCCAGCCTTGATATCAAGCCGGATATCATTGACAAGGCTGCTATTGCGATTTCACAGTCCAGACGGGTATTCGTCTATGGCATCGGCGGCAGTTCCGGGATACTGGCAGCCGAGATACATAACAGGCTGTTTCGTCTGAACGTTATGACGACCGCATTTACCGATGATTATCTGCAAAGAATGTCCGCATCAACAGTAACCTCTGAGGACCTGATACTGGTTATTTCTGCCACCGGGCGCCCTCGTCCGCTGCTGGAAAGCGTGGAAATGGCACAGCACTACGGGGCAAAATGCGTGGCCATTACGGACAAGAACAGCGCCTTGGCGGACCTGGCAGATAGCTGTATTCACGTGGAACTTTCGCAATCGGGCGTGCTGCATAACCAGCCTAACCCCATGCGTTTTGCACAGCTGTTTGCTATTGATTGCCTCTCTCATCGGGTCGCTCAGCTGCTTGGCAAGACCGCGGAGGAAACATTGCAACGAGTGCGGGCCAGCATCGCTTCCATTCAGGGCATCGCGCCGCAACAACCTATCGGCGATTGATCGAGCTTTGTCCCGGCGCCGCCGGCACGACTTGGACCGACACCGATGTGACCGCCGGTACGATCTACCGCTATGCGTTAGGGTCAATGCGTTACCTGTGGGGCGGGTCGGGAGAGAAGAGCGTCTGGTCGAATCAGGTCACGGCTACCCCCGGAGTTGCGGGCAAGCGGACCGGCGCGCCTGCGCGCGGCACCTGCAGTGGCAGCACAAGCAGCTCGGGCGCGGCCGGGAATTTACTGACCAATGGCGGATTTGAACAGGGCAATGCCGGCTGGGGCGTGTGGGGTGGGGCTTACGTGGCCAGCGCTGGGCAAGGGCGTTCCGCGTTGCAGGTGAGCGAACACAACGGCGCCGAGCAGACGCTGACCGGCTTGCAACCCAATACCCGCTACATCCTTACCGGCTCAGGAAGAGCAGCCGGCGTAAACGCAATGACTATCGGAGTGAAAGAGCATGGCGGTAACGAGGAATACATGGAATTTACCAACAGCCATTACACCACCCAAGCACTGGTCTTTACCACCGGGTTTGTCAGCACCAGCGCCAAGATTTACGTATATAAATATGCTGGAACAGAGGCCGGCTGCGCCGATAATATCATTGTGACTCAGGGCTCAGGGTCCGAATTCTCCCTGGAGTGGTCTGATGAATTCAACGGCAGCGGCGCCGTGGACTCATCGGTATGGCGGTTTGAACGCGGCTTCGTGCGCAATACAGATACGCGCTGGAGTCCTGTATGGGATAGTTCAAAACGTTCTGTCGAAAGTCTGGGCGCCGGTTGGGCCGATGCTTACCATGTCTGGGAATTTGACTGGGATGACAAGCGCATGAGTATCTATGTCGATGGGGTGTTGATGAATGACTTGCCCTTGGCCAATAGCGTGAACGGGTCAGCCGCATGTGCCGGTCAAAACCCGTTTCAACAGCCTCATCAACTGTTATTGAACCTGGCTCTCGGTGGCTCCCACGGCGGCGCTGTGGGTAATTTAATATTTCCCACGCGCTATTTGATTGATTACGTGCGGGTCTATTCGAAGCAGGAAGACAGTGACGATCAGGTAGCGCCCGGCAAGGAGTCGATAGTGTCTCCGGAGGTGCCACCAAGCGGGCATCCGCTGGGCGAGGATATGGCGTCAGGGCTTGATTTCTGGCGTGGCGCTGATATGTCCTACGTCAATGAGATGGAAGACTGCGGGGCGGTGTATCGCGACGGCGGGGAGGTGCGCGATCCTTTTGAGATACTGGCGGACAAAGGGGCGAATCTGGCCCGGTTTCGTCTCTGGCATAACCCGCGCTGGACCGACTACAGCACCCTGCCGGACGTTATAAAAAGCATCCGCAGAGCCAGGGCTAACGGCATGAAGGTGTTGCTGAACTTTCATTATTCGGATGACTGGGCCGACCCGCAGCATCAGCGGATTTCCGCAGCGTGGCGGTCGGCCGGCTCAGTCGAGGCAGTGGCCGAACTGCTGTATGATTACACGTTTACCACCCTGATGACACTGCATGAACAGGGCCTGTTGCCGGACTACGTACAAGTGGGCAATGAAGTCAACAACGGCGTTGCGCGAGCACACCCGCAACGTGACTCCTGGTGGGTCAATCCGAGCCGCAATGTGCGGCTGCTGAATGCTGGCATCAAGGCGGTCAGGGACGTCGGCGCCAAGGTGGAGGGACGCCAACCGCAACTTGTACTGCATCTTGCCGAACCGGAAGCGGTTGAACATTGGCTGAATACTGCCAAGCGGGTGGGACTGGCGGAGGTCGATATCATCGGCCTCAGTTATTACTCGTTATGGTCGCGTGTTCCGCTGGAACGCCTGGATAATCTGATACGCCGGCTACGCAGTAAATTCGACCAGGAGGTCGTCATCGTTGAGACGGCCTACCCCTGGACGCTGGCAAATTATGACCGCGCCAACAATATCCTGGGCGCCGATGCAGTAGTTGCAGGATATGGCGCCACCCGAGACGGCCAACGCCGTTACCTGATTGACCTGATGCAAACAGTATTGAATGGCGGCGGGCTTGGCATAGTCTATTGGGAGCCAGCCGAGGGCGCATCAAGCGCAGTGTGTTATGTGGAAAGAGCAGCAGTATTATCATAACTTATTGAGAGCAATTATGTTTCACAAGGCAACAAGCGACCTGGTGAGATCTGCGGGTTAACCCGCATATCTCACCAGGTGATGCGAAGATCGCGCCGGATTGGTTCTGCCTGTGGGCGCCTGAGACCGAATCACAAGTGCCCTATTGATGATTAACGCAAAGACAGCCGGCGCCCTCGGAGTTTTCATCATCGCGCAATGCCCGGGCCTGCCGGCCGCAACGGCTGAACCGGCAAACTGGGAAAATCCAGGGGTCATTCAGGAAAACACAGTTGCTCCGCATGCGACCCTGACGCCGTACCCGGACAAGGAGACGGCGCAAACGTTTGCGCGCCATAACTCGAACCGCTTCCAACTGCTTAACGGTAACTGGAAATTTGCCTGGAAGCCGAGCCCTGCAGAACGTCCGCAAGGGTTCGAAGATGTCAATTTCCCCGATGCGTCCTGGGATACCATCCCGGTTCCGGCCAACTGGCAACTGCATGGCTACGGCGTTCCCCTGTACACGAACATTGTCTATCCGTTTCCAAAGAACGCTCCGTATATTCCCCATGATGACAATCCCGTGGGCTTGTATCGCAAGCACTTTAAGCTGCCCGACAGTTTCCGCGGCAAGGTGGTGTTTATCACCTTTGACGGAGTGTCCTCTGCATTCACCCTGTGGCTGAATGGGGTCCGGGTCGGCTACAGCCAGGGCAGCCGCACACCGGTAAAATTCAATATCACCCCCTACCTGAAACCGGACAGTAACCTGCTGGCAGTCGAGGTGTTGCGCTGGAGTGACGGCTCTTACCTTGAAGACCAGGACTTCTGGCGCTTGTCCGGCATCTACCGAGACGTTTATTTGAGCGCCCGCCCGCAACAGCACCTGCGCGATTTTCGGGTGGTGACCGACCTTGATGAACAATATGAAAACGCGCGCTTGCTGGTGTCTGTTGACTTGGCCCATGCCGACCGGGGCGGCAAGGTTGAACTGGAATTGCAGGATGCCCGAGGCAGGATTATTCAGACGCACAGCAAACCGGCACAGAGTCGCTTGTTATTTGACATGCCGGTGAGTCGCCCGCACCAGTGGAACAATGAATCCCCGTACCTCTATTCCATGCTGCTGAGCTGGCAGGATGCAGCAGGTGAAACGCTGGAGGTCATCCCGCAGAAAGTCGGGTTTCGGGAGGTGGAAATAAAGGATTCCGTGTTTCACGTCAACGGCGTGCCGGTAAAAATGAAGGGTGTGAACCGCCATGAGCACCACCCGGATAACGGCCATGTAGTATCCCGCGCCTCCATGCTGCGGGATATCCGGTTGTTCAAGGAAAACAACATCAACGCAGTGCGCACCAGCCATTATCCCAACACCCCCTTGTTTTATGAGCTGTGCGACGAATACGGCATCTGGGTCATGGACGAGGCCAATATTGAAACGCACGGTTACGGCAACAATGCCGGCAACCGTCTGGCCAATGATCCGGCCTGGAGGGCCGCGCATGTGGACCGGGTCGCGCGCATGGAGGCGCGCGACAAGAACCATCCCTCCATCATTATGTGGTCGCTTGGCAATGAGGCAGGAATCGGGCCTAACCTTGATGCCGCCTACGACTACCTGAAGCAGGCCGACCCCACGCGCCCGGTTCACCACGAGGGCGACCAGCGCCGTGGCGCCCGACACCAGGCCTCCGACGTTTATTCGGTCATGTATCGGCAACCCGGCTGGGTCGGCCCGGCAGATAAACCCTCCGTGCTTTGTGAATACTCGCACGCCATGGGCAACAGCAATGGCAACCTGAAGGAATACTGGGACACCATTTATTCGACTCCGCGCCACCTAGGCGCGTTCATCTGGGACTGGATGGACCAGGGTTTGCGCACGCCCATTCCGGCCCGCTTCCGTCATCGAATTGGTACCGGACCGGTCACTGACAGTTTCTTCGCCTACGGCGGTTGGCATGTGAAAGAACGTCATCACGACGGCAATTTTTGCATGAACGGACTGCTGGCCGCGGATTGGGAGCCGCATCCCGGTCTGCACGCAGTCAAATATGTTTATCGCAATATTCACGTTAGCGCGCTGGACGCCGCAGCAGGGCGCTTGCTTATCCATAATCGCTTTAACTTTACCCACCTCAAGGACCTGGCAGCGGGCGAATGGAGCATTATTGCCAATGGAAAGGATTTCAGGTCGGGCCGCCTGGAAACGTTGGATATTGCCCCCGGAACGCAACAGGAAGTTCAGCTCAAGCTGCCGCCATTGACACCCCAGGCCGGCGTGGAATACCTGTTGAACCTGCGTTTTAAGGCTAAACCAGGGTATAGCCGGCTGGTCGCTGCGGGGCATGAATTAGCTTTTGCACAGTTCACGCTGCAGGCCGCGCATGGGCCGCTTGCGCCCACGGCGCCGCCGGCAGCTTTCGCCCGGCCTGAAGTTGTAAAAGAAGACGAGCGCATAACAGTTGCCGGTGATCGGTTTGCAGCGGTTTTCAGTGAAGCCGAAGGCCAGCTGCTGTCCTACACCTATCAGGGGCGGCAGTTAATCAGTCAGGGGCCGCAGCTGGATCTGTGGCGGGCTTATACCGACAACGACAAAATTCCCATCGAACAGGGCGCCTACCATGAGGTCTGGCGCGCGGCTGTGGCCAACCGGGAAATACTCGAAACAACCCACGAGGAAATGGCAGGCAATGCTGTGCGCGTGGCATTTTCAGCCCGATTACCGACTGTTAATGCGAACTACAGTATCAGTTATACGGTACATGGAAATGGCGACGTGAAGGTGGATGTCCATTTTGATCAAAGCCGAACCCCCTCCGAACTGAGATTTCCTCACCGCATTGGCACCGAATTGGTCATTCCCGATAACCTGGATCACATCGCCTGGTACGGGCGCGGCCCGCAGGCGACCTATAGCGATCGCAAATTCGAGCGGGTCGGGCTGTACCGGGGAACCGTTGATGAACAATGGGTGGATTATTCCCGTCCCCAGGAAAACGGCAACAAAACCGATGTGCGCTGGATGTCGCTGACCGATCAAGCCGGCAACGGGATACTTGTTGTAGCCGAGGGGGCGCTGCTTGCTACCGCCGCGCGGCATTACAGCAAGGCCACCATGGAGGCCTCAGACTATGCCTTTGAAATGGCGCGCGCCGCGCACATCTTCGTCAACATCGACCACTTGCAACTGGGGGTGGGAGGGAATGACAGCTGGGGCAGTACCGCCATGGCTGACTACCTGCCGAATGCGCCGCAATACCAATTCGCCTACATCCTGCGCCCGCTGGTAGCGCCCCGGCAGTAAGCCCGGCGCCGAACCTGCCCGATTCACATTCCCCGGATCGAAATGGCCACCTATATCAGAGTGCTGTACACCCCGCCGGTATGTAAATTCCTACCCCACGCTTATTGATTTTCTGTTTCAGGATTGATGAGCAGTCTGCGAAGATTTTCTGCATCATCAATATCCCGCGGGCGCCCTGTCGCCAGTTTGTTCCTGAGCAAGTGTTCAGCGGACAGTATTTTGATGGTCACACCGTCAATTTCCACGCTGTTTGCCGCCGCGGATGCTTCAAGGTAATCCACGCCTGAAATCCGGGTAATGATGTCTATTCGTCTTGGCGCAACGCCGATTTGGAAGATAACGCCTTCTTCTGAAAAATCGGAGACCGAAACCGCGTCCATAGGGGCGCCAAACTCTGATAACGCACGGCATACCCTTTCCGCGTTATCCGGGTCTGCCCTGACCCAGATATCGATATCCATCGTCGCCCGGGGATAGCCATGAGAAGCAAGCGCATAAGCGCCTACCAGGATAAAATCAACGCCTTGGCCTGATAAGGACTGCAATATGTCTCTGTAATCTTCGTTCCACATCGTGCCTCGGACTGAAAGAAGCAATTTCTTTTGTCAACGGCCAGACTATGCCGATACGTTCTGCTGCTGACGCACCCACATAATTGTCGTCCCGGTGGCCGGCCAGACTTGCTTTACAGACGATGTTGCGATCGAGTTGCATCAGGTTACCTTAACATACGGCAGGAAATACTACCACATCTTGTCCAGGTTCAATACATATGAGACTCAGAGGCAGGCTGTGTGAGTTGTTGATAATACTCCATTGGGGTTAATAAACCCATACCGTCATGCGGGCGGTAGGTATTGTAGTATTGCTGATACTCTGCCAGTTTGCGGTTGATGGCCGCCACGGTCAGTGGACCCTCGTAGAACGGATAGAACTCATAGCGGCTGGTGGCATTGGCGCGTTCTACACAGCCGTTGTATTCGGGTTTTTTCGGGGGCAGCACGTACAGGGGGATTCCTAAGTCCTGGCAAGCCTGCTCGAACTCATCTTAAGAACTCCGAGCCGCCATCGACCTGGATAGAACGGATGGGAAACGGCGCCTCTTGGCACAGCGCTTTTAAGAAGCGCCGGGCATTGCCACTGGTGGCCCGACTGTAGGCTCGCAGCGCACTCCATTTGCTCACCGGACAGACGGCCTTGAACTCCTTCACCGTGATGCCGTCCGTGAAGCCGACACTCATGTGGTCTATCTGCATCAACTCCCCTGGCGCCTTAGCCTTCATCCCGTAGCGCCAGCGCTTGGCATGATGGGTAAACGCCCGGCGGCGCTTAGGCTTCACCCGGCCATAGTAAAACGCCACCGGCTTGACCCGACCCAGCCGCACCAGCTTCGCCACGATGCGCCCGACCGTACTCTCGCTCAAAGTCCAGCCCTGCTCGCGCACCCCCACCCGCCAGAGCTTACGCTTACCCCATAACGGATAACGTTGGCGAAGGTGCAAGACCTGCTGCTCGTGCTGGCGCGTCCATTGCGGCACACGCCGCCGCCGCGGCGCACGAGAGCCACACCCCAGACCCTTCAGCCCATGTTCACGATACCGCTTCAACCAACGGTAGTAGGTCGCCCTCGACCAACCTACTGCTGCCAGTGCCGTCGCCTCACCACACCCATCCTCGCGTAACGTCGCAACTAATTCCAACTGCTTCAAACGACCGCGCGCGTCAGCATCGGTAGTATCATCGACGCGCCAACTGCGATATGATTTCACCCGCTTACCTTTTGATCTGCATCGGGTAGTCCTCCTGTGTAAGTTAATCGAAATCACTTTACACACTTAACTACCCGATTTCTTTATCTAAAGAGTCTCACTTGTTTCTGAACCCGGACACATCTTCCAGCTGACACCGAGGAACCAGGTACGGCCGTAGCGGTCAAACCGGCGCAAGTCACGTTTATCGTTATTGCGGGTGATACGCGCCGGCTCATCGGTCAGATTATAGCCTTGAAGACGGACGGTGATATTGTCGTTGACGATATAGGCCAGGCCGGCGCTGACACTCAGCTCCGCACCCAGGGTGCTTAACTCAGAACCATCCCAGCCGAAGCCTGTGGTGAAGGCCGAATGATATTTTAAGCCGAAACGCAGGTCGAACTGGCGCCACCAGAACCACAAATCCATGGACGCCGTGTGGCTGGCCAGCCCGGCCAGACTGTAGGGATTCTCCACCGGATACAGTTCCTTGATGTTCGAGTCCGCATAAGCGTAGTTGGAATAAATGCCGGCGGAGACGCCATCCAGGGCTTTGGGCAGTAACGAGGTAAACGGCGCCTGGAACGTCAATTCGATACCACGCAGACTGCCCGATGGTTCGTTCTTCGGGCCATAGATGTAAAACACACGCCCGTCCCGGACCTCAAAATCGAGGTAGGTATAACCGATGTAGTCCTCAATCCGCTTATAGTAAAGGGTCGCTGCCGCCAGCGACTCCGGTGCAAAATACCACTCGTAGGACAAATCTATCTGCAGGGTCGGGCTTGAAGTAGCGCACATCGGCCTGTTGCGCGGCAAAACTGATACCGATGGATTCGGCCTGGTAGGTTTTGAAGGTTCCGCTGAGAGTGGTTTCAAATATCTTGTTGTGGTCCAGGTCGAGTTTTAAGGTGTAGCGATGTGCATGGCGTTCTATACCGCGTCCGTTATTTTGTTCGGAATTATCCCCGCTCGAATAATCTTTCCAGGTGCCGGCCAGCGTGATACTGAGTTCCCAGACTACCGTGGATGACCTGCGCGTGGCAGCGGAAGGCACATCGCGCCGCCCCCCGGCATCAATGACTTTAATCGGCGCCCGGTTGCCGTTTCCACCAGCCCCACCCAAAGGCGCAATGGAGACCGCCAGCGCATACACCTTGTCGTTCCCCCCCGAGTAACCGAAGCTATTGGCGTAAGGATGGTTTTGAAAAGCGGGGCCATTGCCTGTGCCCACGGCCAGCACCAGCCGGTCATCCCAGAAGTCCCGGTGATTGGTGCCCTTGAGCGCCATGCTGCCGGACAGTGTGATGACGCTGCCAGCACTGAGTGAACCCAGTCCTGCGTTATCATCGATGGTAAAAACAGGTGCGGCAGACCCGTAGCGCCACAGGTAACCGGGGCGCGCCAGCGGACAGAGATGAAATACCATCGACCGCCCGCCCGGCGCCGGCAATCATGGAGCGCAGCGTGGCCCCCGTTTCAGCATTTTCGGAGCTCGTCGAACGGCCGTTATTCAGGGAAGACCGGCGGCCTTATATGCCGGTGGGCCCGGTTAACCCGGGGGCGCAACATGACGCCGGGCCGGATATTTCAGATCAAATCTCCTTGTCTGGGGTCGTTATCAGTGAGGATGACAAAATTGCATTGATAGAACACCGGCAGAATAAAAAGTTGCAGCAGCTCAGACAAGGTGACAGCGTCAACGGTTGGACCCTGGCGAATATACAAGCCAACAGTGTTTTTATGACTCAACAGGGCAGAACTAGTCAGATAATACTCACTGTCAGACCATCACAACCGGTCTTGAGAGAGCCGCAAGGAATACCGGAAAGACTGCCCGCCAATAGCGAAGAAGCAGTTGGCACCAACCCTGCACAGCCTGAGCCGACCCGTAGAAAAACAACCAGGACAAAACCGGCTCCCAGGCAGTCAGGATAACCCGAACGAATCAGGGTGTTGATCATGAGGGTTCCCATTACTTGATTCTGAAAACTTGTAAGGCTACCATCGAATGATGATCCAACATTTACGGGAACCGGAAATGCTCGATGCCGATGCCGTTGTCATTGAACACACCATCATCTTCTCTGGTAAAGGGTTAACTCGGAATGGATTTTGAATGGGACCCAAGGAAAGAACAATCGAACCAGAGGAAGCATGGTGTTTCTTTCCTGGAGGCAACCAGTGTTTTTGGCGATCCGATGGAGTTGACGATTTACAATCCGGACCACTCAAGAGATGAACATCGTTTCTTGAGCATCGGACGAGCATCAAGCGGACAATTGCTCGTGATTTCCTACACTGAGCGCGAGCCTGATCGGATAAGACTCATTAACGCAAGACCGGCTACTCCGGCAGAGATAAAACGCTATGAAACAGACAATTAACACTGATGATATGAGACCGGACTATGATTTTTCCGGCGGTGTGCGTGGGAAACATTACAAGGCCTACCAAAAAGGTACAAATCTGGTTCTGTTGGAACCCGAGGTGGCCAAAGTCTTTCGCGACTCCAACGCTGTCAACCGGGCCCTGCGTATGCTGATTGAGCTGGCAAACGGAGCAACGCACAGAGCCCTGAACGATGATGGGAGGGGTTAAGGCCACCTCTAAACCTCCATGATCAGGGCGCTGCACACCCCGACAGTATGTAAATCTGTAAAATTTACACAGCAAAAATACCACGGAGGGCATTTTTAATTGTGTTGTACTGCCTGCGTCATGGTCGCGGTGCCTCGGTCTGTGCGAGAGTGTCGTGCAGCCGTGTCTGCACATGGGTCATCAGTGACGGAATGCCGGGCTCGAACCAGTCGGTCGCGGTGGTCGTCTGCCAGGTATACCCCAACGCGGCCAGCTGCTCGAGTGCCGCCGTGGCTGCTGCCTCCTCCAGGCCGAGTCCCGCGCATAACGTGGTGCGTAACGCCGCTTTATGCGCCTGCTCGGTGCCCTCGAAAACTCCGGCGACGAGCGCCCCCGCCTCGAGCAGGCCGCGCGCTTCGAGCTCCAGATAACGCTTCCCGTAATAGCGTTGGCGCCGCGCCTCGACCGGCGCGTACCCCTGTTTGACGATGGCCGGCGTGACGGTGTAACCTTGGGCGTCATCGACCAGTGCCTCACACAGTGCCTCGCCCCAGAGCTGAATGAAATACGGGTAACATTGTGAGTCGGCCACCACGGACTCCAAGGCGGCCGGGTCAAACGTCACCGACCAGCCGGCGAGCGGTTGGGTCAAGGCCTGTGCGGTAGCCTCTGGATCCAACCGGCCAATCGGCTGCACCTCGGAGTGATCCCAGAAGGTCGCGCTCATCTCGCCCAGATGCGCCTCGAGGTTGGGTGTCCCGGCCAGGATCAGGACGAACGGCGCGCCGGTGGCGCGCAGCTTCTGGCTGATGTTCAGCAACCGCCGCCCGATGCCCACATCGAGCGTATGCGCCTCGTCCACGGTGACCAACAGCGGTTGGGTGCGACAGCGCGCCGTCAGCCAAGCCAAGGCATGGACTGCGAGCTCCTCATCCGACACGGCGCTCAATGCGGCGCTGATCCCGGGACCATCGAGCGTGACACGCTCGAGCGACAGGCCACTCCGGCGCAGGGCGTTTTGCAGTCTCGCCATAAGTGTGCTCGGCCCTGCGGCCGTGGCGTCTGGCAGGGTCGGCGCGGCGAGCAACAGCGTCCTGATCAGAGCCGCCGGGGAATCGATGTCATCCGGTGTCAGCATGAGCGCGCTGATCCCGGCCTCGGCCGCCCGACGCTTGAAGTCCGCGAGCAACACGGTCTTGCCATTGCCGCGCGGCCCGTAGATCACCAGATCGCGCGCCGGGGCACTGTTATCTTGCAAGGGGTTTAACAGCGCATCGCAGGCGATCGTGGTCTCAGTGTCCCGCCCGGCGAGTTTGGGCGGGGTCACGCCCGTGCCGGCCTTAAATAAACCCTTTAATGCTTTTCGGTAGCGTGTGTCGCTGAACTCGTGCGGAAACGGTGCGGGCATGGCGGCCACCTTGACAGGTCGATAGTGATGAGTATGAGTTTATCAGTACCGGAGGGCGCAATCAAGGACAGGACATGACCGTACAGGAACACCCGCCTGACCGGTTGGATTACGGGGCCATGTGTTTCAGGGCGACTGGCGCTACGAATTACATCCTCGATAAAGTTGGAAACTTAAGGTGACATCTAAATCATATTTGACATAATTGTAATATAAAACTATCCTGTTTCCCAACATTTACAGGTACATTGCCCAGTATGGAAGGTGAAGGGCATAAAGCAACTATAGGGTGCCTCCAATTAATAGAGGCACCCTATACTTACTCAAACGCAAACCACAGGAGTCTGAAGCTAATGCATATAATCAATTACATTCGGAATAGTTACCACCGCGCCGGCGCGCGCTGGTGCAATTCGCAACGCCTGCCGGGCATGGTCGTGCTGTGTCTGGCACTGGCAATCTCCGGCGCCCAGGCGCAAACGGCGGTCACCGTTACGTTCAAGGTGGACGTGACCGGTATTGAGATAGAGGACGGCGTTTATATCACCGGCAGCTTTACCGGCCCGGAGGGGCAGTGGCAGCTGCTGCCGATGACTGCGGAGGGCGGCGGCATTTATTCCCATAGCGCTGAACTCAACCCCGGCGCTGAGGGCGCCTATTATTTCCTGAGAGGAAACGATTGGAGCTTGCGCGAGTGGGTGCCGGCGGAATGCGCGCTGATGTGGGATGTGGATCGGAAATATGTGATTCCCGCAGCAGATGTGACTTACGCCTTCCGCTACAGTTCATGCGAGACGGTTACCTCTAATTAATAGAGGTGACCGTAACCACTCGCCCCCTGGTCGTCATTCCCGCGAATGCGGGAATCCAGTCGCTCAAACAGTCGCTTGCGACACCTTATAGAGTGTCCCTTCGGGACTTTTCCCCACTGGATTCCCGCATGCGCGGGAATGACGGCGAGTAGAGCAGCAATGACAAACGGGGGGAGTGAGTAGTTACAAGTGACCTTATGAAGATTTGGCGCAAGCAATTACTGGCATTGGCGTTATTCCCGGCAATAATCTGCGCGGGTGCCGGCGCGGCGGCAGGGGATGCCCCAGGTACTGGGCCCACCGCCGCGCCCGCCGCTATGGTCGCGCCGCCGGCTGCAATACCGATGAACGAGGGTTGGTCGTTTTTCCGTTTTGCGCCGGCTGAGACCTTCGATCCTGAAAACCTGCCGGCCGCCGGCTGGGAACGGGTAACGCTGCCTCACAGCGCACGGCTCGAAGCGCGGGTGTTCACCGGGCAGTGGCAGGGCGATGCACTCTATCGGCGCCGGTTGTTCGTGCCCCAGGACTGGGAAGACAAGGCTATCTGGCTGCGTTTTGAAGGCGCCATGATGGTTGCCGAAATTTATCTGAACGGGGTTCCCGTGGGCAAGCATCAGGGCGGCTACCTGCCGTTTACCCTGGACCTTTCGGGGCTGCTGCGAGTGGGGGAGTATAACCAACTGCTGGTACATCTGGACAACCGGGACAACCCGATTACCGGGCCAAAGCCGCTGGAGCTGCTGGACTTTAATTACTACGGCGGGCTGTATCGAGAGGTGCGGCTGTTCGTTCGAGAGCGCTTGCATATTACCGATGAGATGCTGGCAGACCGCGTGGCCGGCGGCGGAATTTTTGTAACGTATCCGCGCATCACCCCGACGCGCGCCGAGGTATCGGTTAAGACCCACATAGCCAATACCGGCCCGGCGCCGGGTCATTTCAAGGTTAAACACATTGTCATGGATGGGGCACAACGGGTGACTTCGTCGGTCTCCGAAGCCTTGACTTTGGGTACAATGAGTGACGTTGAGCATACCGCCGTACTGACGGTTGCTGCGCCGAAATTATGGTCGCCGCGCACGCCGGCGCTTTATACCCTGATAACCCACCTAGAAGCAGGAGGCCGGCTGCTTGACACACGCACCACGCCCATCGGCATCCGCCATATCGAAATCGGCGCCGCCGGTTTGTTCATCAACGGCGAACAGATGTTTCTGCGCGGTGTCAACCGGCACCAGGAATACCCTTACGTAGGCTATGCCCTGTCTCCCAATGCAGATTACCGGGATGCCAAGCTCATCAAGGAAGCCGGCTTCGATTATGTGCGCCTGTCCCATTATCCGCATTCACGCCATTTCATGCGGGCTGCCGATGAAATCGGTCTGGTGTTGCTCAATGCCATTTTGGGATGGCAGTACTATAACCCGGCCCCGGCGTTTTCCGAACACGTCAAACAGACCTGTCGCGACTTGATCCGGCGCGACCGCAATCATCCCAGCGTGCTGGCCTGGGAGTGTTCCTTAAATGAGAGCCAGATGCCAACGGCACTGGTTGATGAACTACACGACATCGTCCACCAGGAATATCCTGGCGGGCAGACCTACTCAGCCGGCTGGACGCGTCGCGGGTACGACATCTTTCTTGAAGCTCGGCAACATCGCCTGCGTCATCCGGGGCGGCCGTTGCCGAACAAGCCGTACATCGTGTCGGAGTACGGCGATTGGGAATATTATGCCCAGAATGCCGGCTTGCATCAGGAGCAGTGGCAAGACCTGTCGGCGGCCGCGCGTTCCAGCAGGCAACTGCTCGCGCACGGAGAAACCAGACTTATGCAGCAGGCGACCAATGTCCAGGAAGCGCATAACGACAACCTGTCAACCCCGGCGTTGGCCGATGGCTACTGGGTCATGTTCGATTACAACCGCGGCTACGCCGCCGACCTAGAGGCCTCAGGGCTGATGAGTCTGGAACGCATCGCCAAGCCCGCTTATTACTTTTTCCGCAGCCAGCGGGCTGCACAAGAGTTATCTGCGCGTTACGCCAGCGGCCCTTTCGTCCATATAGCCAGCGAATGGCGCGCGGACTCGCCGCGTCCGGTGCGGGTTTTTGCCAACGCCGATACGGTGGAATTATTTCTCAACGGAACTTCTCTTGGCCGTCAGACTCCCGACCGTGACCGCATTTCGAGCAATCTGCGCCAGCCGCCGTTTACGTTTGCAATCCCGTATTTTCAAGCCGGCACACTGGCAGCGGTTGCCTACGCTGACGGTGTGGAGATTGCACGTCACGCAGTGACTACGCCCGGCGCGGCGGTGCGCGTGATGGCCGGGTTGGCGACCCAGGGTATCAGGCCGGTTGCCAATGATTTGCTGTTTGTCCACGCCAGTATCATTGATGCCAACGGCACTACCGTGCCGGTGACCGGCATGCGTGTCAAATTTACCGTCAGTGACGATCTGGAGTTTGTCGGGCCTGACACGGCAAGCAGCGAAAATGGCACCGCGGCCGTGCTGGTAAGGGTAAAACAGGCGGATGGGGAACAATCTGTTGGCGCCAGCATGATGCAATAAAGGGCGCTTGTGAGGGTTTACTGGCTGCTTGCTTCTTTGTATGAGCGGATCAGTTGCATGGCTTCATCAATGATCAGGTGCATTGCCTGTTCTGCGGCCGCCGGGTCCCGGGCTGCGATCGCAGCGGCCACTGCCTCGTGTGCTTCGACACTGGCAAATTCAACCCCTTTGAAGCGGTTGGTCAAGCGGATGCTGAAGCGCAAGGCGGTGCCAATCAGCTCCCGTAACTGTTGGATGAACCGGTTATTGCTGGCCATGAGCACGGCAACGTGAAAGGCAATATCCGATTCCTGCGGGTCGTCTTCCCCCCGTTCGGCGGCCTGCATGCGTGCCAGTGCGTTGCGAATCAACAGCAAATCACGGTCTGTGGCGCGGGTGGCCGCAAGCGCTGCGGCCAGCGGCTCGAACACGCGCCGGACCTCGGTAAACTCTTCCACGAGCGAGATATCGAGTTTACGCTCCAGTAACCATCTGAGCACATCCGGGTCCAGAAAATTCCAGTTTTGCTCGGGCTCAATCCAAGTGCCCAGACGCGGTCTGGCACCCACCAGTCCCTTGGCCGTCAACATTTTAACGGCTTCCCGGAGTATGCTGCGACTGGCGCCGAACTGTTGGCAAAGTTCTGCCTCGGTCGGAAACTTGTCGTCGGAAGAATAGGCGCCAGACACGATCGAGGTGCCCAGATCGTGCACGATGCTATACGTCAGGCTGCGGCCAGATGCGTAATTCATGGTTAAGCTCAAGGTCTCTCCGGTATAAAACGAGATACGGGCAACCCCGAAACGCCCACCCGATACACAAAAACGTTTCCGGCCTCCGGCTGCTCGCGCAAATCGGCCTCAGCAAGCCCCTCTCTCGCAGACGTTACAAATAACAAATCCAGGTCAGCGCCACCGAAGGTAACACAAGTCGGTTGAGTGACCGGTAACTCCAGTATCGTATCTGTTTCCCCGGCAGGGGTATAGCGCACCACCTTGCCCGCACCCCAGTGGGCACTCCACAGACAGCCGTCACAGTCCGTTTCCGCGCCATCAGGGGCGCTGCCGCTGGCCGTCACTGCCAGCACCTCACGATTGTGCATTGTGCCTGATTCCGGGTCGAAATCATAGCAGTAAATGGTTCGGCGGCTGGAGTCGGCAAAATACATGCGCTCAGCGTCGGGGCTCCAGCACAGGCCGTTGGCGATACCGATACCGCTTTCATGCAGACGTAGCCGGTATTCGGCGTCAAGACTGTACAGGTTGCCTGCGGCCTTGAGGGTGGGGTCGCCGGCTTCGACCATGGTGCCGCTCCAGAAGCGCCCCTGACGGTCAACTTTGCCGTCGTTGAAGCGCACCTCGGCAGCTAATTCGCATGGAGCTTGCAGCGGTTTGCTGTCTGTTGAAGTGGGGTCGTACAAGGCGATGCCGCGGTCAAATGCAGCGATCAGCTCTGCGCGGCGCGCAACGAAGCCAAACGAACATAACCGGTAAGGGGTCGGGTATTGCTTCAAGGCGCCGTTGGCGGGACGGTAGTGGTACAGCCGCCGGGCCTGGATGTCCGTCCACCAAAGCGTCTGTGTTAGCTCATCCCACTGCACGCCTTCGCCGAGGATGTTGCCAGCCTTGATGATGTCGAGCAGCGCTGGTTTCACGGCTACCACCAGGTCGCGTAGAGTGCTGTGAGGATCAGGATAACGCCAACTGCCGCAGTGTTAAAACCGGGGCTTGTGGCAAAATCCGCAGCGCGGTAGTCAACTGCGCCGCCCTGTTCTCGCGCCGCCGTGCGGAAACTTAGGGAACAACCCACCGCAACCATGACACACAACAGAAAAACCAGCCCCACGCGGTCGATAAAGGGCAAGGCCGGCCACAGCAGTTTAAGCACAAAAGAAAGGAGCGCCGAACCGACTGCGGCAGTCATTGCGCCATAAGAGTTCATGCCTTGCCAGAACATGCCCAGCAGAAATATGACAACGATGCCGGGAGTGAAAAATCCGGTAAATTCCTGGATGTACTGAAATGCCTGGTCAAAGTTACCCAGTAATGGTTGGGCACAGATCATGCCCAGCGCCAGCGCCGCAAAGCCGATGCACCTGCCGGCAATCACCAGCTGTCTTTCATTTGCGTCGGGGCGCAGGTGGCGATAAATATCCATAGTCGAAATTGTTGAGATGCTGTTTACCATGGAGCCGATGGAAGAGAGAATCGCCGCGATCAAGGCGGCAAATACCAGCCCGCGCAGTCCTGCCGGCACCAATTTCATCATTTCCGGGTAGGCCTGGTCGGGAACGGCCAGCCCCGGCGCCAATACGAACGCGGCGATGCCGGGCAAGACCACGATCACGGGCATCAGCAATTTCAGGTAGGCGGCCAACGCGATACCTTTTTGCGCTTCCCGTAAACTGCGGGCGGCCAGGGCGCGTTGGATAATATACTGGTTGAAGCCCCAGTAGGAGAGGTTCATAATCCACATGCCGCCGACCAGCACGGAGATGCCGGGCAGACTGATATAGTGGGGATTGTCCGGCGTCAGAATCAGGTCAAATTTTTCCGGCGCCCGCTCCATTAACTCAACAAAGCCGGCAACCGCGCCCTCGCCCTGACCCAGCGCCTGCAGTGACAGTAAGGAGATCAACAGCCCGCCGAATATCAGCAGTACGACCTGAATGATGTCGGTCAGCGCTATCGCTTTCAGGCCGCCGTAGAGCGAGTAGGCCGTGGCCAGCAAGCCGAGCAGCAGCAATCCATAGGCATAATCCAGGCCGGTGATTGCATTAATTGCCAACGCGCCCAACCAGAGTATGGACGTTAAGTTGACGAACACATAGACGCCCAGCCAGAATACCGCAAGCAGCATGCACACGCGCCGGTCGTAGCGCTGTTGCAGGTATTGCGGCATGGTGCAGATATTGTTACGCAGAAAGATGGGCAGGAAATACTTGCCGACGATGATAAGGGTAATGGCTGACAGCCACTCATAGGACGCAATAGCCAGACCGATTACATAACCGGAGCCGGACATGCCGATGATCTGCTCGGCGGAGATATTGGCGGCGATCAGGGAGGCGCCTATGGCCCACCACGGCAAGGTTCTGCCGGCTAGGAAGTAGTCGTTAGTGTCTTTTTGATGGCCGTGAGAATCTCGCGATACCCAGGTCGCGAGACCCACTATGGCTAGCGCGTACACGGCTATGATGACTATATCTATGGTGGCAAGCTGCATTGTCAGAATTACCGGTGAAATGTGACTGAGAGTTGCAAGTCAGTCATTATATATGATATATCTGATAAAAGTGTAGCAGGTAACTTGAAGACAAGGTTTATGCAGACATGCAGACAACACAACAACATCAATCAGACCTCGCGCCCACCGCGGCGGCGCCACAGTTCCCCGATCTCAAGGGGCGCACCGTATTTATCACCGGCGGCGGTTCCGGCATAGGCGCG
Source organism: Gammaproteobacteria bacterium (assembly GCA_965215365.1). Lineage (GTDB taxonomy): Bacteria > Pseudomonadota > Gammaproteobacteria > Eutrophobiales > Eutrophobiaceae > JAAXHV01. The sequence goes on from CBDCDS010000003.1 coordinate 136,211, forward strand.
GAATTTACCCGTGCCTTCGCCCGCCAGGGCGCCAGGGTGGCCTTCGTTTCATTACGCCAGGAGGTCGCCGACAAACTTTGCGATGAGGTTGAGCGAGCGACTGCGACCCGACCGTTTTACCGGCGTTGTGACATACGCGACATTACCGCCCTGCAGGAGGCCATGGTCGCGGCGGCTGACGCGTTAGGCCCCATCAGCATACTGATCAATAATGCTGCCAGAGACACGCGCCACACGCTCGCCTCAATGCGCGCAGATGAGTGGGACGACTTGTTGAACATCAACCTGCGCCCGTACTTTTTTACCTCCCAGGCCGTGCAGCCGGCCATGACCGAACTGGGCTACGGCAGTATTATCAACATGGGTTCCAACTCTGCCAACATGGGGCTCACCGGTTATCCTGCTTATGTCGCCTCAAAAGCTGCCATTGTCGGCATGACCAAGGCGCTGGCGCGGGAGCTGGGGCCGGCTAATATCCGCGTCAATGCCCTGATATCCGGTTGGGTGCTCACGGCGCGCCAGAAGCAGTTGTGGGCGACGGAGCAAGCAGTCGCCGAGTGTCTGCAACAGCAGTCATTGAAGACTGCGCTGACCGAACAGGACATTGCCCATACGGCCCTGTTTCTGGCCTCCGACGCCGCTGCCATGATTACCGGTCAAGCGCTCGTTGTCGATGGCGGACGGGCCTGAGGTCAGGGCCCCGACTCGCCATGCCAACCAACAAAAAGCTACGCAGCCGCGACTGGTTCGACAACCCGGATATGCCGGGGATGACAGCTCTGTACCTGGAGCGATACCTGAATTATGGCCTGACCCGGGAGGAGCTGCAATCGAACCGGCCGGTCATCGGCATCGCCCAGACCGGTTCTGATCTGGCGCCGTGCAACCGCTTGCACCTGACATTGGCAACACGGGTCAAGGAGGGTATCCGCGATGCCGGCGGCATACCCCTGGAATTTCCGGTCCACCCCATCCAGGAAACCGGCCGGCGACCCACTGCGGCATTGGACCGGAACCTGCAAAGCATATCCTTGATCGAGGTGCTGCACGGCTACCCGCTCGATGGCGTCGTGCTGACCACGGGCTGCGACAAAACCACCGGCGCGTTACTGATGGGCGCGGCGAGCGTCAACCTGCCGGCCATTGCCTTGTCGGTCGGGCCGATGCTGAATGGCTACTACCTGGGTAATTGCGTGGGTTCCGGGTCGATCATCTGGGACGCGCGGCGGCGCTTATCGGGCGGCGAGATTACCAGGGAGGAATTTATGGAGCTCGTGGCCGGTTCCAGTCCGTCTGCCGGTCATTGCAACACCATGGGCACGGCGCTGACCATGAATTGCCTGAGCGAGGTGCTGGGCATGACCTTGCCTGGCTGCGCCTCGATTCCAGCGCCGTACCGCGAGCGCCAGCAGCTGGCGTATCTGACCGGCAAGAGAAGTGTTGAGATAGTCTGGGAAAATCTCACGCCTGACAGGATTCTGGGACGCAAAGCATTCATAAACGCCATTGCGGTGTGTGCCGCCATCGGTGGTTCGACCAATGCCCCGATTCATATCAATGCCATCGCCCGCCACGCCAACGTGCCGTTGGATATGTCGGATTGGCAGGAGCAGGGACAGCAAATACCCTTAATCGTCAACTGCCAACCTGCGGGGGAGCAGCTGGCGGAAGATTTTCACCGCGCCGGCGGCTTGGCGGCGGTGCTCAATGAAATGCTCAAGGCCGGATTGCTGCATGGCGACCAAACCACCGTCAGCGGCAATACCCTGAGTGAAAACTATGCCGGCTGTACGATTGTTGACGCAAAAACGATCAAGACCGTGCGGGAACCGCTACAGTCCCGGGCCGGGTTCATGGTGTTCAACGGTAACCTGTTTGAATCGGCGCTTATGAAAGTGTCTGTCATCGATCAATCGTTCCGGGATGACTATTTATCAGACGCCGACGACCCCGACGCCTTCGAGGGGGAAGCCGTAGTATTTGATGGCCCGGAAGACTATCACGCGCGTATCAACGACCCGTCCCTGCGTGTTTCAAAAAGAAGTATCCTGGTGATGCGCGGCGCTGGTCCTGTTGCCTATCCCGGCTCTGCCGAAGTCGTCAACATGCAACCCCCCGATGCCCTGATCAGACAAGGTATCCCGGCCCTGCCCACGATTGGCGACGGCCGCCAGAGTGGCACCTCCGCCGCGCCCTCAATTCTGAACGCCTCACCAGAGGCAGCGATGGGAGGCAATCTGGCGATACTGAAAAATGGTGACAGGATACGCATTGACTTGAACAAGCGCCGGGTTGATGTCCTCATTGACGAGGCCGAGATCGCCCGCCGCCACAAAACCTTTCAGTTGCGCATACCAGAGCATCAAACCTGGTGGCAGCAGTTATACCGGCAACATGTATCGTCGCTCAGTACCGGCGCAGTATTCGATGAAATGCTTGCCTATCGGGACACAGCCGGAATAATACCGCGCCACTCACACTGAAGCGCGTGCGCAACAGCGCATCACTTGGTGAGCTCTGCGGGTTAATGGCATCGTTAAGGGTTTCTTAACAGTCCGAAACAGGTTATTATCTACCGTCACTGGCTTATCAAACAACCGGAGCATCCCTTGGACCCTTACACTTCCGAAGCGCAGCGGATAGAAGATATTAAAAAATGGTGGCGTGAGAACGGCTTGTCGGTCGTGCTCGGTCTGACTCTGGGTGTCTCCGGCATCTTCGGCTGGCGTTACTGGCAGGGCGCGCAGGCAGGGCAGGCAGAGGCGGCGTCGGCGTTGTACTCGGATATGGTCGCCGCATTGCAGGACGAGAACGATACCGGGGCACAGGAATTTGCCGAGCAAATCCTGGCGGACTACGACGGCACTGCCTACGGCGTGTTCGCGTTGATGACTCTGGCCCGACTGGCCGTAGCCGATGCTGATCTGGAGGGGGCCGAAGCGCGCCTGCGCCGGGCGCTTGCACAGTGCAAGGATGCCGCGCTGGCGCACGTCATTCGCCTGAGACTGGCCCGAGTGCTCATCAGCCGCAATGAACCGGAACAGGCTGGCGCCGTGCTGGAGGTGCGGGAGCAGGGCGCGTTTGCAGCCGGATATAACGAATTGCTGGGCGATATTGGCGTCATGCAGGGCGACCTGGAAACGGCGCGTGACGCCTACCAGCGCGCCCTCGACACGGCGCGCGCCGCCGACCGCGATATGACCACGGTGGAGCTCAAGCTCGATAATGTCGGGCAGTTGTAGCCGGTCGTGAAAAAAATGCGGGTCAACCCGCATATCTCACCAGATCGCTGGTTGTTTTATGCAACATTTTGCTATCAATAAATTATGGTAATACTTCTGCTCTTTCCGCATAACACACTGCGCTTGATGCGCCCTCGCTGGTCTTTTCTACGCCTGCGGGCACCGGCTCACTCAACCAGAGAACCACTATGCTTTCGTTCGCCGGCACCCGCAGGCGTAGAAAATCCGGCGCGATCTTCGCATCATCTGGTGAGATATGCGGGTTAAGCCACTCGTCGCGCTACTGCTGGCGCTGGTGTTGTCAGGCTGCGCGGCAACGGAAACGGTCACCAATTATTTCAAGGGGGGCAGTGATAATGCCGACCCGCCCAATCCGCTGTACGAATTCAGGCCGCTTATCAACGTCATTAACCTGTGGCAGAAGAACAACGGCATCGGCACCGACGAACAATACCTGAAACTGGCTCCGGTGGTGGTCAACCAGCGTCTGTATGTGGTCGATTCAGCCGGCTACATCAGCGCCCTAGATGCCACTAACGGCAAACGCCTGTGGCAGGAAAAAATTGCCGCAACGGCATCGATAGACGGGGACTCAGGCTGGTTCAAAGGCGGGGATATCCGCATTACCGGCGGCCCCGGTTACGGAGAGAACACGCTCATGGTCGGTTCCATGGAGGGAGAGGTTGTATCACTCTCGGTGGAAGACGGCAGTGAACTGTGGCGCACCCGGGTCTCGAGTGAAGTATTGTCCGCCCCGCAACGGGAGGCCGGCATCGTGGTGGTGAGAACCATCGACGGCAAGGTGTTCGGCCTCGATGGCGATAACGGCCGGCGCCTGTGGATTTACGACCGTACCGTGCCGCCGCTGACGCTGCGCGGTACCAGCACTCCGGCCATCGACGGTGGTATCGTAGTGGCCGGGTTCGACGGCGGCAAGATGGCCGCGCTGGAATTGCGCACCGGTAAACTGCTGTGGGAAGCCAGTATTGCCGCGGCGCGCGGGCGTTCCGAACTGGAGCGCATGGTCGATATCGACTCACAACCGACGATCGTGGATGGCGTCGTCTATATCGCCACGTTCCAGGGCCATGTGGCCGCCGTGCAACTCGAGTCCGGGCGCATTATGTGGAGCAACGATTTGTCTTCCTATGCCGGCTTCGGCACCGATGAGCAGAACATATATGTTGCCGATGAGGACAGCCACGTGTGGGCGCTGGACCGCTTCAGCGGGTCGGTGCTGTGGGAACTGGAAGACCTGCACGCGCGCTCGATCACCGCGCCGGTGGCCGTGGGCGATCAAATCGTGGTGGGAGACCTGGAAGGCTACCTGCACTGGCTCAGCAAGCAAACCGGAGCCTTCAGCGCCAGAACCCGGCTGTGCAGGGAACCCGTCATCGCCAGACCCATTGTAGTGGGCAACATAGTTTACGCGTATTGCAGCGATGGCCGGCTGGCAGCTTATACCTACCGGTAAATGTCCCCCGTCATCGCCATCGTCGGCTGCCCGAATGTGGGCAAGTCAACGTTATTTAACCGTCTGACCCGTTCGCGCGCGGCGCTGGTCGCCGATAAACCGGGAGTCACCCGGGACCGGCAATACGGCTATGCCGATTTGCGTGCGTCCGCTATCCTCTTGATCGATACCGGCGGCATCGCCGGCAGTGTGGACGACCCCGACCCGTTGCACGGGGCGGTGGGCGAGCAAACCCGCCACGCCATGCTCGAGGCGGATGCCGTGCTGTGGCTGACGGACGGCCGCGCCGGGCTGAGTGCCGGCGACCTGGAACTGGCCGCAACCCTGCGCACCCTGGCCAAACCGATCTTTTTTGTGGTCAATAAAATTGACGGCCTCAGTGCTGACCACGCGCTCGCCGAATTTCACGCCGTCGGCGGGTTTGCCCCAGCCATTCCCATCGCGGCGGAAACGGGTGCCGGTATTGACAAGTTGCTGGACCGCATCGCCGCCGCGTTTCCTGAAAACGCGGCGCCGCCGGAGGCGCATCCCGGCGCCACCAGAGTGGCTATCATCGGCCGTCCCAATGTCGGTAAATCGACGCTGCTGAACCGTATCTTGGGCGAGCAGCGGGTGCTCACCTCGGCCCGGCCCGGCACCACCCGGGACAGCATCACGGTGCCGTTACAGCGCCGGCACAAGGATTACTTGCTGACCGACACGGCCGGTATTCGCAGACGCCACAAGGTGACTGACAAGGTGGAAAAATTCAGCGTGATAAAAAGCATCAAGGCCATGGAAAACTGTCAGGTCGTCATTTTGATGACAGATGCCCGCGACGCCATCTCCGGCCAGGACCAAACCCTGCTTGGCCTCATCAGCCAGTCTGGCAAGTCGCTGCTCATCGCAGTCAACAAGTGGGACGGTCTCAGCGGTCGGCAGAAGGCGGATATCCGGCGCCAGCTGGAAAGAAAAACTGCGTTTGTTGACTATGCTTGTGTGCACCCCATATCGGCCCTGCACGGCACGGGTGTGGGCAAGCTGTTCGACAGTATCGACCGCATCACCCGCTCACTGCGCCGGGAGTTCAGCGCCGCGTCCATCACCGCGCTGCTGCGGGAAGCGGTCAGCGCCAACCCGCCGCCGCTGGTGCGCGGGCGCCGCATCAAGCTCAAGTATGCCCATCCGGGCGGTTACGACCCGGTGCGTATCATCATCCACGGCAACCAGACCCGCGCCACCCCCGCCCACTACCAGCGTTATCTGGCCAGGTTCTTCCGCAACAAAATGAACCTGACCGGCACCCCGGTATTCATCGAGTTCAAACACGGCGACAATCCCTACCGGACGCGCCGCCACCCCGCACAAAAATGCCGGTCAACCAAACCCCGCTAATGCCGGTCCGGTAGGGTATACTTTTTTTGACTTTTCCTGACCATTATATTAGTATAGGGACGGAAATCAAAAAGTATGATTTTTCATTTCCTTCATTTTCAATCATTTACATGATTGCTGTTACTGGCAGCACATCCCTGTACTGCACGGCCACCTCGTGTTTGTGAGAGGTGACCTGTAATTCGGTGCCGATGAGTTGTTTTACTCAACCATCAGGAGACAGACAATGAAACGAGATACACTTTTACCCCCCCCCCCCCCCCCCCCCCCCTGCTAGAGTTCACCCCGCGGCGGGGACTCTCTCGCCTGTGCAGCTCCGCTGTACCCCCTTCCAGGGTCAAGCGCTGCGCGGGCGATCACGCTTGAAAGGGGAGATCCTCATGACACGATTCTTTGCCAATCCCATTGCCCTGACCCTTCTGGCCGCCGCGCTGGTGGCAACACTGCTGGCCGCGCCCGCGACGGCGCAGACGCCGCAGTGCACAAAGCAAACCTGTACGGTGGTGGTGACCGGCAACATCAACGGCTATCACATACAGGGCTGCGGCGGTGATTACCTGCGCTACCATGTGCGGCGGGAAACGACCAATCCCGCCATCACCTCCTACACTTCTTTTGGCAACATAACCCTTGACATCTACCACAGCACGATCAACACGAGTGGTCGGGAATCGGAAACATATGAAATCAACCAGCTGGAATGGCGGAGGGATGGCGGCAGTTGGCAAGCTATCACAGGCCCGAGGATCGGTCTTGCGGTGTCAGAACTGAACACGGACGTCACCCTGGACATCCGACCTAGGGCCAGAGCTACGATCAGGGGCTTCGCTGCCGGCATGATGTCCTACGCGATCAACGAGGTGGGCAGACCTAATTTAACCCGCTATTCCACCCGCCTCACCTCGGTCAACTCCTTCATCTCGACTGGTGAGGGGTGCGCGCCCTGACGGCCCCTCGGCGACCCAACCCACCCCGGGGCGGCCTTGCGGTCGCCCCTTTGTCTTGTCCAGGACAATATGTATTGAACCTGGACACTCACACAGCCTGCCCCCTGAGTCTCATCTGTATTGAACCTGGACAAGCGTTTTACCCCGGATGAAATCTTCGGTATGATTCGCCCCCGTACGGGTCGTTAGCTCAGTCGGTAGAGCAGCTGACTTTTAATCAGTTGGTCGCAGGTTCGACTCCTGCACGACCCACCACCCTGAAGAGGAGGTTGCGATGTCTGTCAATAATACTGAAAGAGAATACGGCGTTGTCAGTAAAAGTTGGCATTGGCTGACAGTGGTTATCGTTATCGTCTTGTTCGTGCTCGCGTCAAGGTCCGAAGACCTGCCACGCGGACCGGAAAAGCTGGAACTGGTGTTGCTGCATGCCTCGTTCGGTTTGCTGCTGCTGTTTGTGCTGGCGGCGCGCCTGCTCTGGCGCTGGTGCAACGCGACCCCGGCGCGCCTGCCGCATATCCCAACCTGGCAGCATGTTATCTCCAGAGCCGTCCACTACGGGTTGTACATCGTCCTCATAGCCCAGGCCTTAGTCGGCATGGCCCGGTTTGCCACGGCCGGCTTTGAGGTGCCGTTCTTCGGCCTGTTCAAGGTGGCGTTTCCCATGGGTAAAGATGAAGCCATGAACGAACTGATGGGGACCATGCATGAGATCCTGCCGTGCATCCTGCTGGCACTGCTGGCACTGCATGTACTTGCAGCCCTGTATCATCACTTCCGGTTGCAGGACGATACCTTGCGGCGCATGACCTGCGGTATGAAGTCGGCAGATTAACGGAGGCTTGAATTTTCGGCAACCGGCCACCATTTTCCCCTTGCCTCAATCCATTATTTTGAGCATATAGCGCCGTGCCGATTTATGAGTATCAATGTCAGACCTGTGGTCACAGGTTGGAGAAATTACAGAAGATCTCCGCCGCGCCGTTGACCGATTGCCCCGCGTGCGGGCGCCCACACCTGCGCAAACTGGTGTCTGCGGTGGCCTTCCGGCTCAAGGGCGGTGGGTGGTACGAGACGGATTTCAAGGACGAGCAATCCCGCCGCAACATAGCCAAGGATGATGACAACGCCGCCACCAAGGCCGACGGGGCCAAGACCGACGAGGCCAAAGCCGACGGCACCAAGCGCGCGGACGCCGCCGGTGACACCACGAAAAAGCCGGACAGTCACAAGAAAGCCAGCGTCAAACCCGACACAACCGGTTCCGGCGCTACGCCTGCTGCCCCCGCCGGTTGAGTTGTTGCGTATCCCCCAGGAGGCATATCTGTGAATGCCAAACAATTGATAGATGAGGCTACTTCCCTTCCTGTCGAAGAGCGCGCGTTAGTAATAGAGGGTGCCTCCTGGCAACCGGATTTGAATTTTTTGAGTAAATCTATAGACTACAGCCCTTTGCTACTAACCATCCAACGGGGGATAGGCGAGCCGGACCTTACACTGCCGGGTGCTGACACATTATTGTGCGCGGCGCTTGCAACGGCTTGAACCAGCCCGTCCGAATTTACCAGGAGAATTGTCATGTCACCTTTGGACCTTGCCCTGATATGCAGTGTTATTGCTATCCTGTATGGCATCTTTTCAGTGCGCTGGATTCTTGCCCAGCCGGAAGGCAGCGAGCGTATGCGGGAGATTGCCGCGGCCGTACAGCAAGGCGCGGCGGCTTATCTCAACCGGCAATATACGACCATCGGCATAGTGGGCGTGGTTCTGTTCGTGGTGCTCGGTCTGGCGCTGGACTGGTACACCGGGGTTGGCTTTTTGATCGGCGCGGTGTTCTCTGGCGCCGCCGGCTATATCGGCATGAACATTTCCGTACGCGCCAACCTGCGTACCGCCGAAGCCGCCAGCCAAGGTATCAACGCGGCCCTGATGATCGCGTTCCGGGGCGGCGCGATCACCGGGCTGCTGGTGGTGGGGTTGGGCCTGCTGGGCGTTGCCGGTTACTATGCCGTACTGCACAAGCTGGGCGCGGACAGCGACACCATCCTGCATGCACTGGTGGGGCTGGGCTTTGGCGGTTCCCTGATCTCCATTTTTGCCCGGTTGGGCGGCGGTATTTTCACCAAGGGTGCAGATGTGGGCGCAGACCTGGTCGGCAAGGTGGAAGCCGGCATCCCTGAGGACGACCCCCGCAACCCGGCGGTGATTGCCGACAATGTGGGTGACAACGTCGGTGACTGTGCGGGCATGGCCGCCGATCTGTTTGAAACCTACGCGGTAACCGTTATCGCGACCATGCTGCTGGGCAGTCTGGTGGTCTCCGGCAGCGAAAATGCAGTGCTCTACCCGCTGGCCCTGGGCGCGGTGTCCATCGTCGCTTCGGTCATCGGCTGTTTCTTCGTTCGGGCCGGGGAAGGCGGCAGTATCATGGGCGCCCTGTACAAGGGCCTGATCGTCGCCGGCGTGCTGGCCGCTATTCTGTTCTACCCGGTCACCCACTGGATGATGGCCGATGTTGCCGGCATGTCCGCCGGAGCCTTGTACGCCTGCGCGCTGATCGGCCTGACCCTGACCGCAGCCATGGTCTGGATCACCGAATATTACACGGGCACCGACTACGCGCCGGTGAAGCATGTGGCCGCTGCGTCGGAGACCGGCCATGCCACCAATATCATCGCCGGACTCGGCGTGTCCATGAAGTCCACCGCCTTGCCGGTGCTGGCGGTGTGTGCCAGTATTTGGGGCACCTATGAGCTGGCCGGGCTGTACGGCATCGCCATTGCCGCCACCTCCATGCTGTCCATGACCGGCATTATCGTTGCCTTGGACGCCTTCGGCCCTATTACCGACAACGCCGGTGGCATCGCGGAAATGGCGGAACTGGATGAGAAAATCCGCAATATCACGGATCCGCTGGACGCGGTGGGCAACACCACCAAGGCGGTGACCAAAGGCTACGCCATCGGCTCGGCGGGTCTGGCTGCGCTGGTGCTGTTTGGCGACTACACCCATGCGCTGGAAAAGGCAGGGGCCCACGTGGAATTTTCACTGTCCGATCCTATGGTCATCATCGGCCTGTTCATCGGTGGCCTGATACCTTACCTGTTCGGCGCCATGGCGATGGAAGCGGTAGGGCGCGCGGCCGGTTCGGTGGTGCACGAGGTGCGGCGCCAGTTTCGCGAAATCCCAGGCATTATGGACGGTACCGGCAAGCCGGATTATTCCCGCGCGGTGGACCTGCTGACCAAATCGGCCATCAAGGAAATGATCATTCCTTCCCTGTTACCAGTGTTGGCGCCGGTGATCGTGGGCAAGGTGCTGGGGCCCGTGGCGCTGGGTGGAATGTTGCTGGGGACGATTGTTACCGGCTTGTTCGTGGCCATATCCATGACCGCCGGCGGCGGCGCCTGGGATAACGCCAAGAAATATATTGAAGACGGCAACCTGGGCGGCAAGGGCTCAGCGGCGCACAAGGCCGCGGTGACCGGCGACACGGTCGGCGACCCCTACAAGGACACCGCCGGGCCGGCCGTGAACCCGCTCATCAAGATCATCAACATCGTCGCCCTGCTGATCGTGCCGTTGGTGGTGTAAGCATGGCGTCATCCTCGACGCGCAAGCGCTCAGCGAGCCATTGATTGGGCTCGCTGAGCAGGTTGATAGCCATTGGCAAAAGTACTGGCAGCGCTGGTATTCCTGCTCGCACTGAATGAGCCGCGCCAGTTTTCCAGACTGGACCTGTGGGAGAAGCAATGCAATGGCGGCGACGCGTCGGCCTGCACAAAGTTGGCCGAGACGCAGGTCGGGCTTGAGAAACTGGCGCGCTTGGACCAGCTGGCGCAGCGTTACGGCGCCAGCGCCAACCGGGATGAGTTGGAAGAAGACGGCAGACCGCGTCTGAACATCGCCTACATGCAGGTGATGCAGGACTTCATTGAGGCGGAACAGGCCGCCGGTCACGAAGAACTGTCCTACGATGAGGAGGCAGTCAGCCATTGCGCTGACCACTTCCATAATTTCTGGCTGAGTAACAAACTTTGGTGGCCCACCGACGAGAACGACGAACCGAGCTGGACCGACATTTACTATTACGCCGTCGACCACTATCACGGCGTCTGTCTGCGGCGCTATTTTAACCAGTTTTAAGAGTTGTACGTAGCCGCAGCGGGGCGTGGGTTATGCCGCAGTAGATTACACGTTACGCCGGCGCCGGTTGCACGGCTACCGGCTCGTCCCGTATCGGCCAGTGCAGCAGCGCGGCAATAAGGCCCAGCAAAACGGCCAGTTGCCACATCAGGGTATAGGAACCAGTCGCCTCGAACAGGTAGCCGCCCAGCCACGCGCCCAGAAAGCTGCCCAGCTGGTGGCTGAAGAACACGATGCCGAACAGCGTGCCGCCGTAACGCACTCCGAAAATGTCGGACACCAGGCCGCTGGTCAACGGAATTGTGCCCAACCAAAGCAGGCCCATGGCGGCGGCAAACAGCCCCAGGGTCAACTCACTCAGAGGCAGGGCGATGAACAGCGCGATCACCAGCGCCCGGCCCAGGTAGAGCCCGCTCAACAGGTATTTTTTCCGGTAACGCCCCCCATACAGGCCGGCCAGATAAGTGCCGAGGATATTGAATATCCCGATCAGACCCAGTGCGAATGCGGCGCGCATGGGCGCTATGGCGGAGTCATGCAGAAACGCCGGCAGGTGGGTGGCGATAAAAGCCACGTGAAACCCGCATACCAGGAAGCCGCAATTCAGCAGCCAGTAGCCGGAATGCGCGCCAGCGCTACGTAGCGCCTGCGACAGGGTCTCGCCGGGCACATTTTCGCCACTGGCCTCAGTGCCGGTCTGCCGCTGGAATATCAGGGTCAGCAGCGGTACGATCATGACGCAGGCGGCGAGGATCAGGAACGCTACGCTCCAGCCATACAGCCCGATGAACAACTGGCTGAGCGGCACAAAGGAGAACATCCCGAACGACCCGCCGGCCGAGACGATGCCGAATGCCAGACTGCGCTTTTCCGGCGTTACCAGCCGACCGATTGCGCTCAATACCACGGTAAACGTGGTGCCGCTCATGGCCAGCCCGACCAGCATCCCCAGGCTCAGGTGCAGACCGGTCGCAGTTGACGTGAACGCGGTGAGAACCAGACCGGCCATGTACATCAGGCTGGACAGGATCAGCATGCGATAGCTGCCGTACTTGTCCGTCAGCATCCCGGCCAATGGTTGTGCCAGGCCCCAGATCAGGTTCTGAATGGCAATAGTCAGCCCGAACGTGGTGCGGGTCAATTCCAGGTCGGTCACCACCGGCTGCAGGAACACGCCGAACGACTGCCGGATACCCATACTCACGGCAACGATAGTGCCGCCAACGAGTATCAGCAAAACGAATTGAGACTGGCGCATAGTTGTTCGGTTACGTCCGGCGGGGTAATGACCTTGTCGAGCTGCCGGCTATTTCCGGTCACGTTCAGTGCCGGGAGCACACCGGCGGTGCTTGTTCGTCCAGGTTCAGCAGCCTGAAATAGTTCTCTCCCAGCGCGATGTTGCGGAAGGCGGCGTCATCAAGGTAGCCGATGATGCGACTGGTGGCCTCAAGTTCCTCTTTGTACACGTCGAAATTCTTGTTGCCGGAGGCAACAAAATCAGTGCCGGGTAGCACCCGGTCGGAGTAGGCGTTCAGGAACGGCACGTAGCGCGTCCGTTTGGCCGGATCGGAAAAGATATTATCTTCGAGCACGCGCCAGGAAATATCGACCATGAGTTTCGGATACTGGTCCAACAGCACTTTCAGAATGTTGATGTGCGTGTCCGCAGAAATATCGACCAGCTCCCTAGACAGGCCAAGATGCATCCAGATGATGCGGTTGTCGGGATAGCGTTTTAACAGCTCCTCAATCCAGGTCAGGTATCGGGTCGGTTCCTCATCGTTGCCCAGATCCGAGTGGATGGCGATGGGCATATCACGCGCACGTAATTCTGCCATAAACGGTTCCCATTCCCTGATTTTCTCCAGCGGCACAGGTTCATGTCCATTGCCGTACAGCGCCTGCTTGACCAGATTGACTTCCCCCATCCACCTGAACAGTCCGGGAAACTCCCGGTCCAGCAAGCGCATGCCGGCCAGTACGGTTTCCGGACTGGCAAGGTCAGGAAAAGTCATGGACAAGGTGGCATGCACAGAACTTGTGCCCTCGGCCAGGTAACTCAGCGCGTTGGCAAAATCATTCTTCAGGGTCGGCGTCACCGGCGTGCCGGGACAATCGAGATAATAGGTGCAACTCGAGGTAATCGGCAGCATTTGTCCGATTCCATAAATGTTCACAAAACGCACCCCGGTTTGTTCCAGATACCCGATTACCTCTGCAAACGGCAGCGACGGTCCGCCGAAAGGACGAAAGTGCAAATGAGTATCCACCACAGTCGTAACCGGCTGCGCGCCGCGCGCAAAGCACGCACGCGCCGCTGCGTCAATATCCGAGGCCCGCACATCCGCAAGGCCACACCCGAAAACAACCAGCACCACGACGCGCGCCAGCATCAGCTTGCCACAGCGCAGATGTTCATAAAGCATAGTGCGCACATTATATTTCAAAATTGCACACATAGTCGCTCAGATTTAGGCAGTGTATCATTGATTAAATACCGACGAATGAATAGATATTGTGTATGATGTTCAGCCAAGCTATCGAATTAGAGAACAAGTATGAAGATGATGCTGATGATGTGCATCATCTGCGCGAAGTCACCATGGCAGCCATACCCAACGGCAGGCTACAGAAAAGGTACAATCCCGACGCTGACGACGGTATCTGGTTGGCGGGAAGGAATGCCCCTACGCTGGGGGAAGATTTCAGGGTGAGAGTGAGTTTCAGCAGGTTAAAATCGAAGGCAGCATGGCGAGTTCAAACCCTGACTTATGATGAGTCAGATCAGGGGTGTGCAGGGTCATGGCACTCATAGATATTTCAAAAAAACTGGAGCCTGATAATATTTATTGTGGCGACAGCAGGGTGCTGCTAAAAGGAATTGAAGCAGAATCCATCTCTCTAAGTGTTTGGTCTCCCCCGTACCATGTTGGAAAAAATTATGAGAAAGATCTTACTTTTACTGAGTGGAAAGCATTGCTGAGAGAGATCATCCATTCCCACTTTCCTGTTATAAAACCAGGTGGTTTCCTGGTCATTAACATCGCCGACATCTTATGTTTCAAAGATGATTCCATGCCCAGGATAATGGCAGAAAACGTATCCCGAAGAAAAGTGGCTCTCTCCAGGGAAGAAATAATCAGGATCATGAAAAAATATCCGGATTGGAACAGACATAAATTGGCCAGTCATTTTAATTGTAGTGAGCAAACGATAGACAGGCGACTTAACGGCAACAATGTAAGGGGAGGTAAATATCAGTCTCAGACGCGCGTTTGTCTGGTGGGTGGTTTTATTGAAAAAGCAGCTTCGGAGGCTGGTTTTTATCTGTATGATCGTCGTATCTGGCTTAAAGATGCGGCTTGGGAAAATTCAAAGTGGCATACCATATCCTATCGCTCAGTGGATGAATCCGAATATATTTACATATTCTGGAAACCCGGTATCACAAAGGTAGATCGGGCGAGATTGACCAGGGAAGAATGGATTAACTGGGGTTCCAGGGGAGTCTGGGAGATTTCGTCGGTTCGCAGTAACTCAGATCATGATTCAAAATTCCCGGTCGAGCTACCCAGAAGGGCAATCAGACTTTTTACTGATCCGGGCGAAGTAGTGCTCGATTGTTTTGTCGGCAGCGGCACCAGCGTAGTTGCCGCCTTTAGTGAGGACAGGCAATACATCGGCATAGACAAGGAAAGCACATCTGTGGAAATTGCTCGGAAAGCCGTGGAATCGTTGCATGGACGCAAAAAAGAATCGGTGCAGATGGAGTTAATGATTCGAGATATCGAAGCTGTTTATAATGCAGGGTGATAACTTCAAAACGAGACAGAGAACAGATTATGGAAATTTCCTTAAACGACTTCAGCTATTTTTTTCAACTTACCGGCAACGACGGCGGCCTTGCGTCGATGGAAATGCAATTCAGGCCTCATCTGTACAAAGGACAGGATGTTGACGACATAAAGGCGGCGACTCGCAGTTGCATGGACAGATATCTGGAGGTGCTTGAGCCGCTTTTTAGCGATGTTATTGATGGAAAAAAGGAACCTCAATTAACCGACAGTCCCGATCACGTCACCACCGGTTACCTTTACCGGGGACGTTTTAAGAAGAGGTGGCTGCGCGCGCCCGAGAAAGGCCTGGTGGCTATATTCGGGGAGGCGGCACTGGAACCGCACAGTGGCATTTCCCAATACCAAGAACAGGAAGTCAGGGTCTTGTATTCCTTTTACAAGGACGTGAATCGCCTCAGTGATGTGACCGTGAATATCAGGTTTAATGTGAGTCACATCCTGAACGTATGTTTTTTTCGGTTTACTCAAGGGCTGGAACAGATTCACCTTGGGCAAAAAGCCAGCGCCAACATGCAGCAACTTGAAGAAACGCTGAAAATCGTGACCGAACGGAAAAATGTGGATTATTACGACATGATGACACGTTCATTGGGCAGGGACTCGGGTTAACAGACGCGGAGACACTCGATCATGAACGGTATTCACGATATAGGCGGCATGGACAACATGGGCCCGGTGCCTATCGAAACCAGCGAGCCGGTGTTCCATGCGGATTGAGAAGCGTTGGCGCAACGCAAACATGCGGTGCAGGCAGCACATCAGCGCCAGCATGAACACAGCCATTGAATTGGACGGAATAACAACATCAGTGTGGCCTTATACCATTTCCGCAACAACGGGAATCCGGTAAAATAGCGCTTCTGGCAGGGACACTTCATTCTCAACCCCCCCGGAGGTGGCTATGTTTTCACAAGAAGACAAGAAGTTTTTTTATAACTACTCGATCGTGATCGGTCTGCTGGCCGTGGCGATCATCCTGTTCCTGGTGATGGCGCTCTACCTGGGCGTCGATGAGGATGCCGTGGCGCGCAAGCAGGCGACCAAGGTGTCTGCGAATACCGTGCCGGTAGGCGTGGTAAGTCTGGTCGGCGAGGAAACTGCGGCAATAGCGGTGGCTACCGTTACTGAGGTAGCCACTATCGAGACCCCGGCCGAGATGGGAGAGCGAGTGTATAAGGGTCTGTGTATCTCCTGCCACAATGGCCTGCCCAATATTCCCAAAGTCGGAGACATCGCCGCCTGGGAAAGTCGCATTGCCCAGGGAATGGCGCTGCTGTATGAGCGCGCCATCACGGGCTTTATCAGCGAAGGAGGCGTCATTGCCATGCCGCCCAAAGGTGGCAACATGAACCTGACAGATGAAGAAGTAAAGGCCGCCGTGGACTACATGGTGGCGAACAGCCAATAACCCAGTTCCGGCGGTAGGCCGACTTCCCACTATTTCCAGGCCGTCTGTCCATGCGCGCCCTGCTGGTATTTGTCGTAGTCTTTGTCAGCGCCATCCTTGCCGGCACCCTGCTTGCTTACCCCGTTTATGAGTTTTTTTCCTCATTCGGCGCATTACCGTTCAGGAAGGTAGTTTCCCGTACTACGCAGCTCAGCGGCCTGCTGTTCAGCCTGCTCTATTTTTGCTACTACCGCGGCTTGTCGTTACAAGGGCTGGGACTGCGCTTGCGGCGCGGCCACATCCGCTTGTTGCAAGGGCTGGCGGCGGGCTATGCCATGGTCGCGATCATCGAAGTCACCCTGGTGTTGTTGGGTATCCACGACCTCAATGAAAGCCGGTTATTCTCGTTCTCAAGCCTGTTTCCGGGCCTGTTGCAACTGTTGTTCACGGGGCTGCTGACCGGCCTGCTGGTAGCTGTTATTGAAGAGATTATGTTCCGGGGCGCTCTGCTTGGCGGGTTGTCCCGACAGACTCATCAGGCCGTTGCCCTGATACTGGTAAGTCTGGTTTATGCCGCAGTCCATTACCTGAAATTCCGCGACCTGCCAGCGGATGCGGCCATTCACTGGTACACCGGCATTACCATGCTGCCCGCAGCTCTGTTCCAGTTCGCCGACCCGGCCCGCTACGATGCCATGCTCACCCTGTTTTTCCTGGGCCTGCTGCTGGGTCTGATACGCCTGTACACCGGCAACCTGTTACTGTGTATTGGTTTCCACGCCGGGGTAGTCAGCGCAGAAAAACTGGTCCAGCACGTTGTTGACTTCATGCCCTACAGCCCGCATGCCCACCTGGTCAACCGCTTCGACCCGTTCGTGGGCAATCTGGCCTCGGTATGGTTACTGGCCTTCAGCGTATTGTTTTATTTCATCTGCCGCCGCCGGTGCCGGTGAGCGAGCAGGTGCCCATAACCTAAAGGGCGGTCAAAACCCTTGCCCTGTTCACCCGCTCTCCTGCGCGGCATAACCAAACACCTTGGGACGAAAGCCCTTGTCATTGATGATGCTGGCGCTGGCGCCGGTGGCGCGGATGACGAACAGTCCCTGCCGTATCGCATAGGTCTGCACCGACCGGTCTGCCTTCAGGTAGGCCACTGCCCCGTACAGCCGTTTGTCCTCTAAGCCGCGTGCATACGGGGCAAACTTGTGCAGCTTCATCACGAAATAATCCACGTCATCCACCCGCAACGTGGTCTTAACCTCCACCACCACCGCCTCGGCGCCATTGTTGGCGACGATGTCAAACTCACAGCGGTCACTGTCGTAGCGCACCGGCCAACGGGTGTCGGTCTCATCCACCCTGATACCCCGCTCTTCGAGCAGGGGAATCAGGTCGCCCTCCACCAGACTCTCGATCAACGTGCCCCATTGGTTGGAGAATAACGTATCGAGCTTCTTGAAGCGCTGATCGAAGTAGCGGTCGCGGCGGGCGTTTTCTTTTATTCGCCGTTCGGTCTCTTTTGCTTGTTCCTTCAATAGCCGGTCGAGATCCTGCTGCGCTGCGCGTAATTCCTGCATGCCAGCCCAGAACGCCTCAGGCGTGGCGTGTTCATGCAGTGTTTTGTTGTCCATGACAGATACCTCCGTATCGGTTAGGTTGATGGGTTTGATAAAGCGGGCGGCAGCGAATGCAATCGCACCACCCACTGCGGTATTTTACACGGGTGCAGTGGGTGATGCAAGCTTTGACCTGCTCTGGTGCATTGTCGAATGCTCATTTCAGGATATAATCGCGAGGGTATCTAGCCCGCATATCTCACCAAGTGATGCGAAGATCGCGCCGGATTGGTTCTGCCTGCGGGTGCCTGCGCCCGAAACCATAGCGGTAGCTATGGTTGAGGAAGCACGTGCCCGCAGGCAGAACCAGGACCAGCGAGGGCGCATCAAGCGCAGTGTGTTATGTGGAAAGAGTAGCAGTATTACCATAACTTATTGAGAGAGATAATGTTTCACAAGGCAACAAGCGACTTGGTGAGATCTGCGGGCTAGTGAACCGGCCATGAAAACATCTCAGCGCCTTGCAAAAATCGCCCTGCCGGGCTTTATCGCACTCGTGGTGGCGTCTTGCGCGCCGACCAGGCAGGGCCCGGTGACACCCACCGCGCCTGAGCCGGTTGGCGCAAGTGGCGCACCGCCGGCCCGCAGCACCCGGGTGGAGCCGGTGCGCCCGCAGCTTGAACTGACCGAAGACCTGCTCTATAAACTGCTGCTTGCCGAAGTCGCAGGACACCGGGGTCGACTGGATATATCCATCGAGAATTACCTGAGCCTGGCCCGCAGCACCCGCGACCACCGGCTAGTTGAGCGCGCCGCGCGCATCGCAGTCTATGCCCGGGACGACGCCGCGGCGCTGACGGCGGCCCGCATCTGGGTGGAACTGGACCCGCACAATCCCGACCCGCACCAGGTGCTGGCCATTATGAAACTGCGTTCCGGCGACTTGGGCCAGGCGGTCACGCACCTGCAGGATATTTTCTCTTATTCCGCGGGCGCCTCCGACGAAAAGCTATGGATGATCGCCAACCTGCTCGGCAGTGAGAAAGACAAGGGCGCGGTGCTGGAGGTGATGGACAAGCTGGTAGCCTCGCAGGATAATTCTGCCGGCGCCTTGTATGCCTTCGCCCATGTTGCCGCGCGGCTGGAAGACTTGGAACGGGCGCGAAAATTGCTCGAAGACACCCTGGAGCTGGCGCCGGATAATGACAATGCGGCGCTCAGCTATATCTCCATTCTGCAACGGCTGGAGCGCCGCCAGGAAGCCTTGTCATGGTTGCAACAGGAACTGGCGCGGCGCGGGGAAAATGGCTTTAACCTGCGCATGGCCTATGCGCGGCTGCTGATGGAAGTCAGGCAGTATGACAAGGCCTTGTCCCAGTTTGAGTTGCTCAGTGCCCGTGAACCTGAAAACACGGACGTGTTATATGCCCTGGGATTGTTATACCTGCAAAGCAATCGTCTTGAGCAGTCCGAGACTTTGTTCAAAAAGCTGTCTAGGCAGGACCACCTGACGGACTCCGCCAATTATTACCTTGGGCGCATTGCGGAGGAAAAGCGCAACTATAACGAAGCCGGCGCCTGGTATCAGGGCGTGCATAAAGGTGAGCACTATTTTGACGCGCAGATCCGGCTCGCCATGCTATTGGCGCGCGACGGCCGGCTGGACGCGGCGCGCAAGCACCTGCGCTCCATCCGCCCACAAAGCGCGCAACAGGCGCTGGCCCTGATCCGGGCCGAGGGCGATATGCTCATCGCGGCGGAACAGTATGAAGCGGCGGTTGCAATTTACACCCGGGCGCTGGGAGACCGCTATGATGCCGACTTGTTGTATGCCCGGGCCATGGCCGCAGAAAAACTCGGGCGGCTGGACCTGCTGGAGGCAGACCTCAGAGCCATACTCGAACGGGAACCGGAGCACGCCCAGGCCCTGAACGCACTGGGCTACACCCTGGCAGATGCCACCGACCGCTACGACGAAGCCTACAATTTGATCAAGCAGGCCCTGGCGCTGAGGCCCACCGACTTTTATATCCTGGACAGCATGGGTTGGGTGCTGTACCGGCTGGGGCGGCTCGATGAGGCGATTGAATACCTGAGAAAAGCCCTCAGCATCCGCCAGGACCCGGAAATCGCCGCACACCTGGGCGAGGTGCTGTGGGTCAGGGGGGAACGGGAGCAGGCCATGCAGGTCTGGGAAGCGGCCTTGCAACAAACTCCCGAAGACAGCCGCTTGCTGGACGTGATTGAACGGTTCAATCCGTAAGCCGGTCGCGTCATCATTTCCGTGCGCCTAACCCGCAGATCTCACCAAGTCGCTTGTTGCCTTGTGAAACATGGTTGCTCTCGATGAGTTATGATAATACTGCTGCTCTTTCCACATAACCCACTGCGCTTGATGCGCCCTCGCTGGTCTTGGTTCTGCCTGCGGGCACGTGCTTGTTCAACCATAGCTACCGCTATGGTTTCGGTCGCAGGCACCCGCAGGCAGCACCAATCCGGCGCGATCTTCGCATCACCCGGTGAGATCTGCGGGCTAGTCCCCGCGTTGCTGCTGGCAACTTTGCTGGCCGCCTGTGCACAGGCGCCGGTGGAACCTGCCATGACGCCCGTCTGGGAGGCGCGTAAGGATACCCTGATGCAGCTGCAAACCTGGGACCTGCAGGGCCGGATCGCGGTGCGCACGCCCGCCGACTCCGGCTCGGGTTCCTTGTACTGGACGCAGCAAGACGATGCCTACGCACTGCGGGTGGTTGCCCCGTTCTCCGGCGGCATGTATGAACTCACCGGCGCTAGCGGCGCGGTGTCATTACTCACACCGGATAAAACCCTGTTGCAAGCCACGGACGCAGAGACGCTGCTGCAGCAAGCGGCAGGCTGGCATTTGCCGGTATCCGAACTGGTGTACTGGATACGGGGTGTACCGGCGCCGGCGCTGGCGGTGGAGCAACTGCTGCTGGACGCAGAAAACCGCATCACCACCCTGGGTCAGGGTGGTTGGTCGATACGTTATAAAAGCTACACCGGCGTCCGCGGCATCAGCCTGCCGGCAAGGCTGGACCTGGAAAACGAACGGGCGCGGGTACGCCTGTCGATCCGGGAATGGAAGTTGCCATGAGCCAGGTGCGGGGAGCGCCGGAAGCTTGGCCGGCGCCGGCGAAGATCAATCATTTCCTGCACGTTACCGGGCGCCGGGATGACGGCTACCACCTGTTGCAGACGGTGTTCCAGTTCTTGCAGCTGGCCGATGAATTGCAGTTCAATATCACCGACGACGGCCGCATCACGCGTGCCGGCAATTACCGGCAGGTGCAGGAGCAGGACGACCTGGTAGTGCGGGCCGCGCAACGCTTGCAGGCGCTCACCGGCAGCACCAGGGGCGCGGCAATCCGCGTCGATAAAAAGATCCCCATCGGCGGCGGGCTGGGTGGCGGCAGTTCCGATGCGGCCACCACCCTGGTGGCCCTGAACTGCCTGTGGGGCACCGGTTTGACCACAGACCAACTCGCCGAAGCGGGGCTTGCTCTGGGCGCGGATGTCCCGGTATTCGTGCGCGGGTTCGCCGCCTGGGGAGAAGAGGTGGGGGAGCAACTGCAACCCGTGCAACTGCCGGAGCACTGGAATTTGTTGATCTACCCCAATGTTGCGGTGGCTACCGCACAGATCTTCAACGCGCCGGCGCTTGAACGTGCAACGCCCAGGGTCACGCCCGACGACTTCCGGCAGGGCCGGTGCGGCAATGACTGCGAACCGGTAGTGCGGCACATCTATCCTGAAGTCGCGGCGGCGCTGGATTGGCTCAACGCCCGGGCCAAAGCCCGCTTGTCCGGCACCGGGGCAACCGTGTTCGCAACGTTTCCGCAACGGCATCAGGCTGTGAGGCTGCTGCAGGAGCTGCCGGCCAGGTGGCAGGGCTTTGTGGCCAGAGGATGCAACCGCTCGCCGCTCAGGGACAGACTGGCCCAGGCATAACGGGCCAGCCGGCGCAAAAATGCCTGTCGGCCTGAATTGACCCGGCAAATATGCTATGCTGACCGCACTTTTTGTCGGAGTGTCTGCCCGTGTCTGAAATTTACCCATGACTGCCTTGCGCAAATACATTATTGCCGGTTTGCTGGTGTGGTTGCCACTACTCATCACCGTAGCCATCATCAAGTTTGTCGTTGACCTGCTCGATGGCACTGTGTTGCTGTTGCCGCCGGAGTACCGGCCGGAAGCGTTGTTGGGTTTCAGCATTCCGGGCTTTGGCATTGTGCTGGCTTTCGTGATTCTCGTTGTGACCGGCATGTTTGCCGCCAACCTGCTGGGCCGGCGTCTGGTGCAGCTTTGGGAGTCCTTGCTGGGGCGCATCCCGCTGGTGCGCAACATCTACCACAGCGTGAAACAGATCGCCACCACCCTGCTGGCCACCCAGAGCAAGTCATTTCGCAAGGTGGTGCTGGTGGAATACCCGCGTAAGGACAGCTGGTGTATCGGCTTTTTGGTGAATGAACAGGTTGATACAGAAGCAAGCATCACCGACCGCAAGCTCCAGTCCATTTACCTGCCGACTACGCCCAACCCCACCTCCGGTTTCAACCTGTTGCTGCCGGAGGAAGAAATCACGGAACTGGACATGTCCGTGGAAGACGGATTCAAGTTCATCATCTCCATGGGCGTGATTGTACCGGACGGGAAGATCAGGCAGTTATCTCAGTCCGTACAAGGCGCGCCCCCCCTTTGATCTCTCCACTTCCTGTGGTCAGCAACGGATAAAGTCACTCATGCGCAGTCATTATTGCGGACAGTTGCGCGCCGACATGGTCGGTGAGGAAGTCGCCTTATGCGGTTGGGTGCACCGGCGCCGCGACCACGGCGGGGTGATCTTCATTGACCTGCGCGACCGCGAGGGGCTGGCGCAGGTGGTCTATGACCCCGACCACGCCGAGCCTTTTGCCGTGGCCGAGACGCTCAGAAACGAATACGTGGTGCGCGTGACCGGGCGCGTGCGCCGGCGCCCGGACGGTACGCTCAACCGGAACCTGCCGACCGGCGCGGTAGAAGTGCTGGGTCACACGCTGGAGGTGCTGAACCCGGCGCAGACCCCCCCGTTCCAACTGGACGACGAGAACGTCAACGATGATATTCGCCTGCGCTACCGCTATGTGGATCTGCGCCGGGAGGCCATGCAGGACAACCTCAAACTGCGCAGCCGGGTGACCCGCGCGCTGCGCGCCTACCTGGACGACAAGGGTTTTCTCGATATCGAGACTCCGGTGCTGACCCGGGCCACCCCGGAGGGCGCGCGCGATTATCTGGTGCCGAGCCGCACCCAGCGCGGCGCTTTCTTCGCCTTGCCGCAGTCGCCGCAGCTGTTCAAGCAGCTGCTGATGATGTCAGGGCTGGAACGCTACTACCAGATCGTGCGCTGCTTCCGCGACGAAGACTTGCGCGCCGACCGGCAACCGGAATTCACCCAGCTCGACATGGAACTGTCGTTCGTGACCGAAGATGACATCACCGCCTTGACGGAAGACATGATGCGCACCCTGTTCAGGCAGGTGCAAGGCATCGAACTGGCAGATCCCTTTCCGCGCCTGAGCTATCGGGAAGCCATGCAGCGCTACGGCAGCGACCGGCCGGACCTGCGTAACCCGCTGCAACTGGTGGAGGTGGGCGACCTGATGCAACAGGTGGAGTTCAAGGTGTTTTCCGGCCCGGCCAACCAGGCCAACGGGCGCGTGGCTGCGTTGCGCCTGCCCGGCGGCGCCGCGCTGACCCGTAAGGCCCTCGACGACTACACCGCTTATGTCGGCAAATACGGCGCCAAGGGGCTGGCCTACATCAAGGTCAACGACCTGCAGCAAGGCGGCGCCGGGTTGCAGTCGCCGATCCTGAAATTCCTGCCCGCAGCCACGGTGCAGGCGCTGCTGCAACGCGTACAGGCAGAAAGTGGCGACCTGGTATTTTTCGGCGCCGACAAGGCGCGCATCGTCAATGACTCGCTGGCGGCATTGCGGGTGCGGCTGGGCGAGGACCTGGGCCTGCTGCAAGGCGACTGGGCGCCGCTATGGGTGGTGGATTTTCCGCTGTTCGAGTACAACGAACCGGAGCGGCGCTGGGATTCACTGCATCACCCGTTTACCGCGCCCCAGCAAACGCCGGGGGACACCGATCTGCATGACAGTCTGGCGCGCGCCTATGACCTGGTGCTGAACGGCATGGAACTGGGTGGCGGCTCCATGCGTATCCATGATCCGGCCCTGCAGCTGCAAGCGCTGGAGCTACTGGGCATCGACGAGCAACAGGCCCGGGACAAGTTCGGGTTCCTGCTCGACGCTCTGTCCTACGGCTGCCCGCCACACGGTGGCATCGCCCTGGGGCTGGACCGCATCGTCATGATTATGGCCGGCGCGCGCGGCATCCGCGACGTGATTGCCTTTCCCAAGACCCAGACCGCCGGTTGTCTGCTTACCGCCGCCCCCGCGCCCGCCTCGTCCGCACAGCTGCGCGAGCTGGGCCTGCGGCCAGTCGGCGCATCGTGAAGCGCCGAACGGGGGTTGGGAATACGCAAGCATGTTGAGATCATCTTTGCTCTTGTGCCTGCCGGTTGTCATTGTTGCTGTTTTGTCTGGCGCACCGGCAATGGCCGAGACCAGTAATGAACAACAGGAGGCGACAGCTGATGAAGCGTCGGCGCCGGCTGATGACGCTGGCGCGCACCAGGACTCTGAGCAAGCCGCAACGACAGCGACCGCCGCTGATGCGCACACAGCCGCCAAGGCGGCGCGACCATCCGTGCCGGTGCATCACGAAGAAATCATCGTTACCGGCTCGCGCATCCGCCGCGACACATTTTCCACGGCGCTGCCGCTGACGGTCATCACCCGGGAAGGCGCGGCGTTGGCGGGGTTGTCCGATACCGCCGAGATGCTGCAATCCAGCGCCCTGGCTTCCGGCGCGCAAATCGACAACTCGTTCGGCGGTCTGGTGGTGTCCGGCGGTCCCGGCGTGAACAGCTTCGGGTTGCGCAGTCTCGACCCGGGCCGCACCTTGATCCTGGTCAACGGCCGACGCTTTACCCCGGCCGGCACGCGCGGTCAGGTCAACAACATTGACCTCAACTCCATCCCGGATGTAGCCATCGATCGCATTGAAATCCTCAAGGACGGCGCCTCCTCGATCTACGGCGCCGATGCCATTGCCGGGGTGGTGAACATCATCACTCGCAAGCGTTTCGATGAGTTCGTGGTCGAAGGCTACTATCAGGACGAGCTGGATTACGGCAGCGTGAGCGGACTGTTCGGCAAGACCTGGGACCGGGGTTTCATCGACGCCGCGCTGGAGTTTTCCAGCTTGGGGCCGGTGGGACGGGACCAACAGGACTACAGCTACTGTGATGAACGGCCGTTGACTGACGGCGGCGTACACCCTTCGGTGTATGCACCCACTCGCAACGCCCGTTGTTTCGGCGAGCTCAATGGCTTCGTGGATGTGCACGGCGTGGGCGCGCCCTTCTCCCTGGTACGCGACCCCAATGCCAACCTAGGCGGCACCGGCCTACCCTGGCGCAGGTTGGGCGAGTTGGATGGCGCCCGGGTTGCCGAGGAAGGCTACCGCTATGACCTGAACTGGGCCGCAGAGCAGATGATACCCAGGCGCCGGCGTATCCAGGCGTACAGCGACGGCCTCATGGACTTCGACCTGGGCAAGTTGTTGGGGACGGTGAGCGCCAGCTATGAATTCTATTTCACCCACCGCGACGAAACCCTCAATAACGGGCACCGCCAGTTCTTCCCCTTTGTCCATCCCGACAACCCCACTAATCCGTTCGGGCCGTTCGGCGGCACCGCCCAGCCGGTGGTAATGAGCCACAACATGTTGAATCCGGTCCGGGAAGTGCGCAATGACGTTGCTGCGCTGCGGCTGGCGCTGGAAGGCGACTCAGGTGAGCTGTCCTGGGTGGTTGACGGTAGCTATTCCTGGAGCCGTGGCGAGTGGCGCTACGATACCTGGCTCAAGGACAAGGTGGCGCGCGCTCTGTCTGCCGCAATCGGGCCGGACGGGGACCTGGAATGCGTGCTGGACCCGCAGCAGTTGTTGTGGGCTGCCGGTTTTGAACAATTCACGGTGGACCGGGTCCTGGCCGAGGGGCCTGATCCCGATTGTGTGCCGTTGGATCTGATCCGAGAGGAGGCGCTGCGCGACGGCAATGTCTCTCCCGCGGCGGCGGCTTACCTCAGCGAAGAAGTGGCAGTGAAGACCGGCTACGACCTCTGGACCGCAGGGGTTGCGTTGGAAGGGCGGCTGTTTGACCTGCCGGCCGGTGAGGCGCGCGCAGTGCTGGGGATGGACTGGCGCAGCCGCAGCCTCAACGACCGCCCGCCCGCCGCGTCGATAGAAGACAACCAGTGGGGTTTCACCGCCGCCGGCATCACCCGCGGCGGCGACCGCATTATCGAGGGCTATACGGAAGTGGAAGCGCCGTTGCTCTCCGGCTTCAAGCTGGGCCGGTTCAGTCTGGCTGAGGAGCTTACGGTAAATGGCTCGTTTCGCTATACCCATTACAGTTCCTATGGCAGCGATACCACCTGGCGCCTGTTACTCAATTACGCGCCGAACCCGGTGCTGCGCCTGCGCACTGCGTTGGGCACCTCGTTTCGGGCGCCGGCGCTATACCACTTGAATCTGGCCCGGCAGACGGATTTCGTCACCTCCGACGCCGACCCCTGTGACCGCTTCCGTGACCCGGAGCAAGACCTGGACCCGGGCAGCAATATCTACCAGAACTGCGCCATGCTCGAAGAGCAGGGCCTGATTCCGCCGGGCTACACCTCCAACTCCAGCATCCGGGTAGTGCGCGGCGGGAATGCCGACCTGCAGGCAGAGACCTCGGATTCCTGGACTTTGGGATTCGTATTGACGCCGGACCTGGCCGGACGCTTCCCGGCGCTGGGCCTGAACCTCAGTCTGGCCCTTGACTACTACGATATCAAGCTGGAAAATTCCATCTCCAGGCTCAGTGCCGGTTCGATCCTGTCGCGCTGTTACAATTCGCAGAATTTCAGCGCTGAAGAGTGCCTGCTGGTGGGCGCCCGTAACCGTAATGGCGAGCTGATTGGGGTCAATTCCTCGTTTATCAACATCGCAGTGGAGCGCTCGCGCGGCTATGACATCACCGTGCGCGCCGATCGCGAATTCCCCTTCGGCGACCTGAGTGTGGATATCCTGGCCGCGCGCCTGCTGGCCTACCAGTATGGCTTGGGCGATGACAAACCCACCAATTACGCCGGGCGCCATGCTTATGCCAGCTGGCGCGGGGAGCTGGACGCAGTGTTCAGGTGGCGTGATTTTGCCTTTATCTGGACCACCGACTACGTCGGTGCCACGGACGAGGAGCCGGTGTATGCGTTACCCGATGATGATAGCGTTACCAACCTGTTCAAGGCCGGCGACCGGTTCTACCATAACCTGTCGGTGCGTTATCGCGATCCAAACCGGCGCTTCCAGTTTATTGTGGGCGTGCGCAACGTGTTCGACGTGACTCCGCCGGTGGTGGGATGGAGCGGTTTCAGCCCGTCCACCGGCACGAATGTAGCCTACAACATCCCGCTGGGCGCCGGTTACAGCTTGTTCGATCGCCGGTTTTTCGCGTCGTTCAGTTATGATCTGTCTTCATTATGACAGTAGTTCCCGCTATCCTTGCCGCCGCCATTTTTTCGACCCTGTCACTGCAAGCGGGCGCCGACGCCGCGCCGGAGCCCCCCTCCCTGGAAGAATTTGCCATGCGCCCGCTGCTGCGCGATGTGGATCTGTCCCCGTCCGGCGAGCATCTGGCGGTCATGCGCTTGCCTGGCCGCGGGCAAAACTACGTGGTGGACGTGTATGAGACCGCGCGGCTGGAACGCGACCCCCATACCCTGGGCTCTGAGCACATGGACATCGTTGGGGTCAACTGGGCCAACAATGAACGCCTGCTGATCCGCACGCGCCAGCCGGTGGAAGTACCGGGGCGCCGCGTCGGCTACAACTCCGCCGGCATCGGCGGCCCCGGCAAGGTCAAGACCTTCGCCTGGAAGTTACTGTCCGTGGGTCTGGACGGCGGGCGCTGGGTGGAGTTGCCGAGCAAGTCCAACATCGCCCGCTTTGCCTTTGAGACCTACGTGCAGCGCCTGTTCAGCCCGCGGGTGGTGAGCCGCCTGCCGGCGGAGGATGACCAGGTGTTGATAGAGTGGTTCAACGCCGAAGAGAACGGCGCCGAGGTGTTCAAGGTGAACGTCAACAACGGCCAGCCGCAACCGGTGTTCAAGTATTCGGCGGATTACGGCGGCTACGAGTTCGACCAAGACGGCAACGCCCGCGTGCGCGGCCGCATCAACCGCAACGACAACACCATCACTCTGCAATTCCGCACCGGCAGCGACGGCGCCTGGAGTGCCTGGAGCGACTGGCTCACCTGGGATGTGGACGAAGACCGCTATGTGGACTTCCTGGGATTTGAACCCCCGGATTATAACCGGGCTTATGTGCGCTGGGCCCGAGGCCGCGACACGGAAGGCATCTACCTGTTTGATATGGAACACCCCGAGGCCGAACCGGAGTTGCTGTTCGCCACCAACCGCTACGATGCCAGCGACATTGTGCGCGCCTGCATCTCGCCGGCCTGTGTGGACGGGGCTGAGCCGCCGCAACTGGTGGGTTTTTACTATGTGGGCGACGCCCCCACTATTCACTACATTGACCCGGCTGCCGCGGCGCTGCAGCAATCCATCGACGCCGCGCTGCCACCCGGCAACTTCAACAAAATCCACGACCGGGCAGCGCAGGACAAGTACATCATCGTGCACGCCATGGGGCCGCGCGAACCGGGGCGTTACTACCTGTTGGAAGACAAGTCCCGTATTCGCCTGCTTGGCCGCGCCGCAACGCTGGAGCCTGAACAGCTGGGCGAGCGCAAGGTGATCGGGTACGAAGCCCGCGACGGCATGAAGCTGAACGCGGTGCTGACGCTGCCCCCCCGCGGTGAACCGCCCTATCCGGCCATCGCTCATCCGCACGGTGGCCCGCGCAGCCGCGATGCGCTGCACTGGAACTCGTCGTTCTGGGACGAGTGGCCACAGGTGCTGGCTACGCGCGGCTACGCCGTGCTGCAACCCAACTTTCGCGGCTCCACCGGCTTCGGCTTTGAGTATTACACCGCCGGCAACAAGCAGTGGGGTTACAAGATGCAGGACGATGTCGATGACGGCATGAACTACCTGGTCGAGCAAGGCCTGGCCGACCCGCAACGCCTGGCTATCTTCGGCTGGAGTTACGGCGGTTACTCGGCCATGGTGGGCGCCATGCGCGAGCCCAACATCTACCGCTGCGCCATCGCCGGCGCCGGCGTCAGCAGCATGGAACTGATTGCCAAGGAAGAATGGAGTTACCGCTTTCGCGATGTCATCCAGAAATGGCGCGGCGGCCTCTCACCGATACAGCATATAGACGCCGTAAACATCCCCGTGCTGCTGGTACACGGCGACCGCGACCTGATCGTGCCCATCAAACACAGTGACCTGTTCGCGCTGGAACTGGACCAGCGCAACAAACCCTACAAATACCTCAAACTGGTGGACGCCGCCCACCGGGTGGACACCCTGAACTACCAACATAACCTGGATTTCTACCGCACCCTGCTGGGCTTCCTGGCCGAAGACTGCGGTATCGCCCCTGCCTTGTAACGACGGCAGGGTCAAGGTAACGGCGCGGCAGCAAGGGCCGCCAGTGACGTTGTTTACTTTGTCGATAGCGATGCTATCAGCGGATTAGCAACCGTGTGTCACCAATCTGTATGTTTTTCCATTCCGGTTCGACCACCCGGATATCGTCATTCTCCAGCGCCGCGATAAAGTTGTCCATATCGCCCTGGTCATCGGCATAAATATGACCGGTGACCTCCCATTGCCCGGCAGTTTCCTGGTAAACAGTGCCCGATATGTATCCATACTTAACTGTCACCAGCACAAAATTAACCACATTTTGCTTGAGCGGCAGCCGTAAAAGGTGGCAGCTGTTTGCCATACAGTGTTGCAGCTCGCTACGCAGCGCCGCAGACAACTTTTCGGGTGCCTGTAAGCCCTCCGGTATGAGTGAAATATAGTCCTGTACGGGCAGGTTTTGCAGCCATGTTTCAGCATTGCTCTGTGCAATCGCCGCGGCCAGCTCATCCGAGTGGGCAAGGGCCTCAACGCGCGCATCCTTGACCAATTCCGCCAGCGCCGTATTTCCAGGTTTACCCAGGCCACGCATCAGGTAGTCCAAATCAAACCTGTTGACTGAGGTTGTGCCGCTGAGCAGACGCTCAACCTGATTGTTGGCAACTATCTTTTGAATGAATAAAAACGGCGTATTGCTCAGCACCAGCACTGCGATGACCACGCCCAACATGCTGGTATTGATCCGGCCAAGATAGTTTGTCCAGCGTTCCCGCCGCAGCGCGATAGCAAGCGCATAACAAACTGCATAACCGCCTGCAATCAGGCCGGCGATAACGCCCCAGACGCGCGCCGGTGTCAAACCGTACTGATCAATACGCAGCCACAGCGAATACCCGGCTAACAGCAGAAAAACCGGCAGCGCCAGCAGGGCCGTGCGAATCAGCAGTCGCCACGCCACTGTCTGGCTCTGGTCGCTGCCATATTGAACCGAAGCATTGGTAAAAAACAGCAGAAATGCAGCCAACCAGAGGAGAATAAATGCTGAGATTTTCGTGTTCCAAAGCGGTTGCAGGCCGGTAAAGGGCAATACCATCAGGAAACAGAGACTGATAAATGCCAACATGGGCAGCAACCCGCCAATGGCAATATGCAATACCCGATACAATATTGTGACCATGGCAAGCCGCTGTCTGACCACTATGGCGCCGTAGGCAATCACCGCACCGGAGACAGGAAGAATGAACCAGGGCTCGCCCAGGGTCTTCCAGAACAGGTCAATTTCAACTGTCCTGAACAGCCATGCCCCCAGTAACAGCACAATCCAAAACAGGCCCAGATAGGCGCTGGTGAGCAACACCACAAAGAAGTTATGCCAAGAATATTTGAACAGCAACGGGTAGGCCGGCACGCCGTTGCGCTGCTCAAGCAGGGCGCGCACAACAATGGTTGACAGGCACCAGCAAAGCGCCTGGGTAAAGGCAAAGGGAGTCTCAATCCCGCGCCCGCAATTTCCGGGGGGAGCATTGCCGCATTGCCCTCCGGTATAGGCTGCAACCAGCGCCAGGACCAGGCCGTAACACCCTGTCAACAGCCACAAACGTGAATCCCGCAGGTCTTGCGCGACAGCTGTCAGCATCCAGGGCAAGCCGGTGGCCAGTGACAAAAACACAAACTGCAGGGAATGAGGAGTGGTATCAGGGAGGCGCTCAAGCAGCAGGTAGAGTATGACTCCCTGCAGCAACCCGGTGGCTACCAGCAGGCGTCTTGTTAACGGATCGATATGATCCTGCCAGTTTTCCGTATCAGCGCGTTGCATTGATCTTGCGGTCACCTCAAAAAATCAGCTTTGCTCCCACGGCAACCCGTGAAAGCGCCAGCCGTTCAGGTTGCCGCGCCGCCGTTGTTGGTCCAGGTCACCCTCAAAGCCTTCGGCAATATTCACAGTATGCCGGTAGCCCTGCGCCTCCAGCAGTTGCGCCGCCAGCATGGAGCGCTTGCCACTGCGGCACAGCGTGAGGACGGTGGCATCCTTGCTGCCCTCGCCCAGTTGTGCGCTGACCTTGTCGGTAAAATCCGGGTCATTCTGCCATAACGGCGGCTCCTGTAACGGCACATTAACCGCGCCAACAGGATGGCCGATTAAATTAAACTCAAGCCCGCAGCGCACATCCAACAATATCGCATCCGAGTTTTCCCGCAGCATGTCCCAGGCTTGATCCGGGGTGACTTCTGTGACCATGTGTTTGTTCTCCTTGGTTAGGTTTCAGGATTGATGGTGTCATGTTACCACAGCGTTGAAACAGGATGAGTAGTCACAGTGATGATCAACATCTGTTGTCGCTGAGCAAAATTCCCCTGACATGTTCGCTCATTTTGTACATAGTTTCTGAGGGCGGCGGGTTAGAGGCGCCTAAATGATACTATTCTGACCCAACTGCTCAATTTCTGCGTCGTCGTAGCCCAGCAATCCCCGGTAAATTTCATCGTTATGCTGCCCCAGTGCCGCGCCGGGCCATTTTATCCTGCCCGGGGTGGCCGACAGCCTAGGGAAGACGTTCTGCATCTTCAATTTGTCATATTTTGGGTGCGCCACATCGACGATAGTGTCCCGGGCGATGAAGTGCTCATCTGCCAGCATCTCTGGCGCGCGGTAGATGCGTCCCGCCGGCACCCCGTGTTGTTCCAGCAAGGCCAGCAACGCGCCGGCCTCATGGCGTTCGCTCCAAGCGCAAATGATTTCATCCAGCGCTGCTTGATTATTGCCGCGGGCAATGTGCGAACTGAAGCGCTGGTCTGCTGCAAGCTCCGGCTGGCCCATGGCGTCGCACAGGCGGGCGAATACGGAATCCTGGTTGGCGCCCATGATGATCATCTCCTTATCTGCGGTGGGATAGACGTTGGACGGTGCCACCTTGTCCAAGATAGCGCCGGTGCGTTCACGGATGGCGCCAAGCTGGGTATATTCCGGCACCGTTGACTCCATGACCCCCAGCACTGCCTCGAAAATTGCCGAATCCACCACCTGGCCAACGCCGCTGCGCTGACGGGATTGCAGCGCCGAGAGCGCGCCGATGGTGGCAAACATGGCCGCCAGCGAATCGCCGATGCTGAGACCTACGCGGCTGGGCGGCGTGGAGGGATCGCCGACAATATAACGCAACCCGCCCATGGCCTCGCCGATGCCACCATAGCCGGCGCGGGTGGAGTAGGGCCCGTCCTGCCCGTAGCCCGATACCCTGACCATAATGAGCCCCGGGTTAATTGCGGCCAGCTCCGGGTAGCCCAGGCCCCATTTCTCCATGGTGCCGGGCCGGAAATTTTCCAGTAGGATGTCCGCCTTCCCGACTAGTTCCCTGAAGATGGCCTGGCCCTGCTCAACCCGGACATCCAGGGTAATACATTTTTTGTTGCGCGCAACAATCGGCCACCACAACGGCTCGCCCTTGCCCCAGTCCCGCATCGGGTCGCCGCGCCCGGGCAGTTCGATCTTGATCACCTCGGCGCCCAAATCTGCCAGTAATTGCCCGCAGAACGGCCCGGCAATGAGTTGCCCGAGTTCGATTACGCGCACGCCTTCTAGGGCGCCGGGGGCGGTATCGTGCTGATTGCTGCTCATAGCGTTTTGTTAAGCTCACTTGGAAAAATCGGGAAGGTCAGGCAGCATACTACAAGGTACTGTCTGAATTGTCATGCGGAACAGCGGAATTGCTGGGACTGTCAGAGTGGGAATGGAAATTTGTTCCGCAATAATACACGAGATATTGTAAAATACCCCATTGTAAACTGTGCTACCAATCACTGTTCACTAAACAGATCGCTATTTTCAACTTTTCACGCCTCGAAACGTTGTCAGACTGCTCATTGAAATGGTTGACCCCGGCACAGAGGACAAGGTGATTGATCCCGCTTGTGGCAGCGGAGGCTTTCTTGTTGAAGCAATCAGGAACGTCTGGAAACGTATTGAAGACCGAGGTAAGTTATATGATTGGCTCATGACAGAGGTTTTGAAAGAACAACAGGGGGCTGCAAAGAATAACTTTCGGGGTATCGATAAGGACAATTTTCTGAGTAAAGTTGCCAAGGCGTACATGGCAATCATAGGCGATGGTCGCGGAGGTATTTTTTGCGAAAACAGTCTTGATACGCCGGCGCACTGGAAAAATCTCACGCAAGAACATATTCCTCTTGATTATTTCGATGTGGTAGTGACCAATCCGCCTTTCGGAAAAAAAGCTGAAAATAGATGATGGTTCCATATTGGACTCCTAGACCAGATAAAATGCCACGCCATGTAACATGACCAGCAACGTGATCATCAACAGAATCGGTATTCTTGGCGGTGGCGGTTTTGTCGGACGCACACTGGCGGCGGGGTTGTGCGCGGCCGGTTATGAGTTGAAAATATTCACGCGCCGCCGCTCCGCAAAACACTTGAGATTGAACGCGTTGCCAAACCTTGAGATGGTGGAGCTGGATGTACACGACCCGGCGCAGTTATCTGCCGGGCTCGCCGGCTGCGATGCCGTGGTCAATCTGGTCGGGATTCTGAACGCGCGGGGAACGAGTAGAGGCGGATTTCATCATGCCCATGTCGAACTGGCCGACAAGGTCATCCGCGCCTGCCAGGAAAACGGCAGCGCCCGCCTGTTGCACATGAGCGCAATTAACGCCGATGCCACAGGTGGCGCCAGCCATTATCTGCGCAGCAAGGGGTTGGCCGAAGATAATGTCCATGCCGCGCCAGACCTGCAGGTTACCAGTTACCGGCCCTCGGTGATATTTGGCCCCGAAGACAGTTTCTTCAACCGATTTGCGGCGCTGTTACGATGGATGCCGGGGGTCTTCCCACTGGCCTGTGCCAGAGCGCGGTTTGCCCCGGTGTTTGTGGAGGACGTCGCCAGGGCTATGGTCGATACACTGGCAGACCGCGCGCATTATGGTAAACGTTACGACCTGTGTGGCCCGCGCAGCTATACGTTGCAAGAACTGGTCGAATTGACCGCCCGCTGTAGCGGCCGCAACAGGATCATCATGCCGCTGCCCGATTTTGCCGCGCGCATACAGGGCCTTGGCTTTGATCTGGCCGGTTTCGTATTCCATGCCCTGGGCATTGAACAGCCGTTCTCCACGGACAATTACCGCTCAATGCAGGTTGATGCTGTGTGCCGGCACAACGGCTTCGCTGAGCTGGGTATCACGCCCGCGGCGCTTGAGGACATTGTGCCCGCATACCTGAGCAAGCGCCCGCGCTGAGCCGGTACTGATGCAGATTTATCAGGTCGGCGGCGCAGTGCGGGATGAACTCCTGGGATTGGAGATAAAAGACCGCGATTGGGTCGTAGTCGGTGCCACGCCCGCGGCGATGACGGCTCTGGGATACCGGGCGGTCGGCAAGGATTTCCCGGTTTTCATCCATCCCGACACCGGTGAGGAGTACGCGTTGGCCCGCACCGAACGTAAAACCGGGCCGGGCTACCGGGGATTTATCTTCAACACCTCCGCCAGCATTACCTTGGAACAGGACTTGCAGCGCCGGGACATTACTATCAATGCCATCGCCAGGGATGAACAGGGCGATCTGATCGACCCGTTCAATGGCCGCGCGGACCTAGAACGAAAAATCATCCGCCACGTCTCGGACGCATTTATCGAAGACCCGCTGCGGGTGTTGCGGGTGGCCCGCTTTGCCGCACAATTCGACTTTGCCATCGCTACCGAAACCGGGGCGTTACTCAAGGAGCTCAGCGCCATGGGAGAACTGGAGACCCTGGCACCGGAACGCATCTGGACAGAAACGGAAAAGGCCCTGCACACGCCTCGACCCCGGCGTTATTTTGAGGTACTGCGGCAATGCGGGGCGCTGGCCGCGCTGCTGCCCGAGATCGACGACCTATTCGGCGTCCCGCAGACCGCCCTTCATCACCCGGAGATCGACAGCGGTGTGCATACGTTCATGGCACTGGAGCAGGCGGCAATCCTCAGCGACGCGGCCGCAGTGCGCTTTGGCGCGCTGGTGCACGACCTCGGCAAGGCGACCACGCCCCGGCAGCTGTGGCCCAAACACCACGGCCACGAGGCACGCGGGGTCACTTTGGTCAATAGGCTGTGCAAGCGCCTGCGCGTGCCCAACCGCTACCGCGAGCTTGGCGTGCTGGCCTCCCGCCATCATCTGGAATGTCATCGCATTGCAGAACTGAAGCCAACCACCATCCTGGACAAGCTGGAACGGCTTGATGCCTGGCGCCGCCCGGAACGCTTTGAGCAGTTCCTGCTGGTCTGCGAAGCCGATGCGCGCGGGCGCAAAGGTAAAGAACATGAGGACTACCCACAGGCCGCTCTGTTCAGGAGCTACCGCGACGCATGCCACGCCATTGATACCAATTCCTCGGATTTCAATGACCTGCAAGGCGCACAGATTGCAGAACGCCTGCGCGTCAAACGGATTGCGGCCATCAGACGGCTGAAGACGCAAAAAATGCCCGGCTCTGCGATATAATGGCGCAGTGTCATTTCCGGAGCCACTCTGATGCGTAATTACCTTCATATCGACCTGCACAATCGTACTGTTCAAGCCGTTGCACAAACCGGGGAAGAACTGGTGCGGGTGGGGCGCTATCTGATCGCCAAGACCTTGCTTGCCGAGAACATTGCCGGTGTCGATGCCCTGTCACCCGATAACCCGTTGATTTTCTCTGCCGGACCCTTTGCCGGCACCAACTTCTCCAACGCCAACCGCACCAGCGTCGGCTGCAAGAGCCCGCTCACGGGCGGCATCAAGGAAGCCAACGCCGGCGGTACCCTAGGTGTGGCGCTGGGCCAGTTGCACCTGTCGGGCTTCACCTTGCATGGGGCCGCCGCTGACTGGGTGATCATCCACCTGCGCAAAGATGGCAGTGTCAGCTTCGACCCTGCTGCGGATTTCATGGGCCTGGGCAACTTTGAGACGGCGGCCCGGTTGCATGAGAAATACGGCAAAAAAGTCAGTCTGGCACTGTGCGGTCCGGTGGGTGAATATCAGGGGTTGCTGGCCGGGATTGCCGTGAGTGACACCGACCGGCGGCCTGCCCGGCTGGCTGCACGTGGGGGCGTGGGCGCAGTCATGGGCAGCAAGAAGGTGAAGGCCGTGGTGGCCGACCTGAACCGCATGCCGACGCTGCATGAGCGTAAAAAGGTCATGGGCGCAGTGCGCAGCTATGCGGACAAACTGGGTAAGGACGCAATGATCGAC
This sequence comes from Gammaproteobacteria bacterium, assembly GCA_965215365.1. Lineage (GTDB taxonomy): Bacteria > Pseudomonadota > Gammaproteobacteria > Eutrophobiales > Eutrophobiaceae > JAAXHV01. The sequence goes on from CBDCDS010000003.1 coordinate 173,094, forward strand.
AGCTTCAAGCGCTTCGGCACTGCCGCCATGGCGGACTATACCAACCATGTGGGCGGTCTGCCGGTGCGTAATTTTTCTGCCGGGCGTCTGGTCGATACCAATGTCGAAGCCATGAAAATGGGCGGCGATTTCATCCGTGAGCAAAATCTCGCCCGCGGCGGTGAGCAGGAACATGCCTGCATGCCCGGTTGCCTGATCCAGTGCAGTAACGTTTACGCCGACGCCGATGGCAACGAGGTAGTCTCGCCAGTGGAGTACGAGACTCTGGGGCTGCTGGGCACCAACTGCGGCATCAAGGAACCTGATGCTCTGGCTCGACTGAATGCCGTTGCCAACGACTTGGGTATCGACACCATCGAAGCCGGCGCTATGGTGGGCGTGCTCATGGAAGCCGGTCTGGCTGAGTTCGGCGATGTGGATTTTGCCCACAACGTGCTGGAACAGGTTCGCACCGGCACCGAACAGGGCCGGTTGTGGGCGCAAGGCACGGCCGCGGTCGGGGCACACTATGGCGTCAAACGGGTGCCGGTCATCAAACGTCAGGCCATCAGCGCCTACGACCCGCGCGTCATCGAGGTCACCGGCGTCACCATGATGCTCACCGCCCAGGGCGCCGACCATACCGCCGGCAACGTCCCGAAAATGGAAACCGCAGACAAGTCCCTGGCTGAGATCGCCGATGCCAGCCACGACGCGCAGGTAGTCACCGCAGCCACCGATTCCTTAGGATTTTGCATATTCGGCCGCAGCGTGACCAATGCCCAACTGGAGCTGCTCACAGACGCCATTAACGCCGCGGTGGGGACTGAGCTGCAACCCGCCTTCTTCCACGCACTGGGTCGGGAGACCCTGCGCCTAGAACGGGAGTTCAACCGGGCCGCCGGCTTCACCGAGGCCGATGATGAGCTACCCGAGTTCTTCTACACCGAAGCACTGGAGCCGAGCAACCGCGTGGCCCGCTTTCATGCCAGGGAGGTCAACGAATTTGCCGACAACTGGTGGCGGCAACAGGACTGATGATGTTTTTGTTAGCCCGCAGATCTCACCAAGTGATGCGAAGATCGCGCCGGATTGGTTCTGCCTGCGGGTTAAAACGAATACCGGCCCTGTATCCCCCAGGTTGGCGGCTCGTTGACCGTGCCGGTGAAGGTGGTGGAATTGTAATCCATGAAGTCGAAACTCACTACCGGGGCTTCTTCATTGGTGATGTTGCGGCCATAAGCGGAAACCTCCCAGCTGCCGTCGCCGCTGAGGTAGCCCAGGCGCAGCCCCCCTTCAATGCGATCATCGAAGGTAAATTCAACCGAGTCATATAATTTATCGCTGATCTCGCTACGGAAGAACCAGTCCGTCAGGATATACACCTCTCCCCCCAGGGCCGGTTGCCCGTAGCGAAATACCAGATTGCCTATCCAGTCCGGGGCATTCGGCAGGGTGTTGCCGTCGATCAGGTATTCACCGGCGACCTCAGGATTAGGCTCATCCAGCACCGTGCAGGCGGCACCACAAATCGCCACGCCTAGGTCAGGGTCACTGATTTCTGTTTCGTTCAAGCTCAAGCCGGCGGTAATAAGCACACGCTCGTTCGGGGAAAATTCCAGGTCGACCTCGAAACCGTGGCCGATGGTCTTGTCGGCGTTAATCAACCCTATGGTGTTGAAGCCGCCGCCGATAACCGCCAGTTGTTGATCGGACATCTCATAATAGTAGCCGCTGAGGTTCAAGCGCATCCTGTTGCCAAGCAGGTAGCTTTTGATGCCACCTTCCACCGACCAGATGGTTTCGGACTCGCCGACATCCGGCACGGAATTGCGCGCCAGCACACTGGGCGCCCGATAACCGCGGGAGAAGCGCGTGTACAGGTTGACCTCATCATTCACGCTGAAGGTCAGGCTGAGGTCGCCGGTCACTTCGCTGTCCGCCACCTCGGTGAGGTAGGAACCGGCGTCGATGTCGCCATTGGCTTCGGTATAAATGGCCATATGCTCCTTGTCGTCATCGGAATAACGCAGGCCCAGCTGCAACAGCAGCCGCTCGGTGAGGTCGTAGTCGATGGAGCCGAACAGGGCCCAGGCATTGGTCTCCTGGAACTGTTGCGCCGTCAACGGCGGCACCGTCAAGGGCGGCGCGCCGAATACCGGAAACGACGATGCCGAGATCTGATTCACGCCGATATCCTCATAGAAATAGTAAAAACCCACCAGCCAGTCGAGCCGCCCCCACTCATTGCTGGCAAATCGCAGTTCCTGGGTGAACTGATCATGCGCGGCCATGATATCGCCCGTCTCCAGCGCCCAGTTGTCGCCGAACATCAGGACCTCGCGCAAGAAGGGAACATTGCCGGGGAAAATGGGGCCGCCGATGGCACCGCCGTCCACATCTCCCCGGTTATCGTGATCGAAGACGTTATGGTAGCCGGTAATTGATGTCATCGTCACTGCGCCAAAATCATGCGTGATAGTGCCGATAATGTTCCACTGCTCCAGTTCTGAGGCCGCGCGCTCAAGGGAATCATGGGCCAGTACGTGCCGATCGACGCCGGTAAAGCCCTCACCTTTGGTGAACAGACCGGCCAGAAAACCGTTCGGCCCGTGGAACATATTGTGATAACCGACATTCAACAGCACACTGGTGTCGGCGCTGGCATCCCACTGCAACTGCACGCGCCCGGCGATTTCTTCAAAGCCGCCAAAAGCATCGTTCTCCTCATAGCCTACGGCGATGTTATCAATGTAGTGGCCACGACCGTTGTAGAATATTGAGACCCGACCGCTGAGCGACTCGCCCAGCGCGCCGCCCAGCGCCGCTTCGACGTTGCGAAAATCATACCGGCCGTAGGACACATCAAGATAGCCCTCGGTTTCTTGCGTGGGGCGCGCCGACTCAAACTTGACCACGCCGGCGGGGGTATTACGTCCGAATAAGGTGCCCTGGGGGCCGCGCAGGATCTCCACCGATTCGATATCAAACAGCGGAAACGCCTTGGCGGAGACATTCTCCAGCACCATGTCGTCATAGACTACCGATACCGGCTGTGAGGCGTTCTGGTCAAACGAAATGTTGCCCAGCCCGCGAATATAGAAGCGCGGTGCCACGCGCCCGTTGGAAGTCTCCACATACAGGCTGGGCACCCGCGCAGTCAGAGCCAGCACATCGACGCCAGAACCCATGATAACGTTAAAATTCTCTTCGCTTAACGTGGCCACGGAGATCGGCACATCCTGGATATTCTGTGCGCGTTTCTGCGCAGTGACCACGATTTCTTCCAGTACCGCAGCCTGGGTGGGCAGCGCCAGAGCGCAGCACAGAGTAGAGTAGAACAGTGTTAAGAGGGTACGATTGCTTGACATCAGATTTCTCCTGGCAGGGCGTCTCAGTCTCGGTGGTGGCCTACGGCGGGATAATACACCGCCTGCCGCGCATTGCAAGCGCAAATGCTGCGCTGATTTGCGTTGCCGTGGGTCACCTGAAAAAAACAGAGGTTCCCGTAACAGACCCAAGCCCGAGGCGCGGCTGTGGCTATCCCCGGTCGGACAGTAACGCCGCTTCCAGCGCCACCAGGATCATCTGGTCGAGGCTGGTCTGGCGTGCTTCCACCGACAGTCCGGTCAGCGTCCGGGCGTCGTCGGTAACAGTACAAAGTGCGACCGCTTTGGCGCCATATTCGGCGGCCACTCCATAAATGCCGGCTACTTCCATCTCCACCACCGGCACGTTCAGCCGTTCCATCACGTCCCACATCTCCTGACCCGGCGGCGGGTAAAAGAGGTCCGAAGAGAACACGTTCGCCACCCGGAAGGGCGCCTCCTGCGCCGTTGCTGCGCTGACCACGCTTTGCAACAGGTCGTAATCGGCCAGGGCTGCAAAATCAAAGCCGTTGAAACGGATCCGGTTTACGTTGGAGTCGGTGGACGCCCCCATGGCAATGACGATGTCCCGCAGCTGCACCGCCGCTGAGATGGTGCCGCAACTCCCGACACGGATGATGCGCTGCACGCCATAAGCATTGATCAATTCGGTACAATACATACAGGCCGAAGGAATGCCCACGCCATGCGCCACGACCGAAATCCTCATGCCTTTATAAAAACCGGTGAACCCCAGCATGTTACGCACATCGGTTACCTGGCGCGCCTCAGTAAGATAGTTCTCTGCGATATATTGCGCCCGTAACGGGTCCCCGGGCATCAGCGCCATCTCGGCAAAATCCCCCAGCGCGGCGTTAAAGATGCTTGCAGTCATGTTGTTGCCTCAGTTTTTCGGTGTTGATCTTCCACCTGAAAATATTACCATGCAACTTCAACCTGCGCTTGCAACATGAACAGCATACCGAAAATCACCGCCGAACCTTTGCAGGTGGATAATTTTTCTGAGTTTGGAGCGGTCATCCAAAGGCCGCCTGCGGGGGTTCGCCGATATTACAATGAACTTCTCGAGAATAGCCGCGCAGATGCACGGGTTGACCTGTCCCTTGCCTCAATCGCGCCGGTCGGCAATTTACCCATGCGTGCGACCGTGATGGAACGCCACCCGTTTTCCAGTCAGACTTTCCTGCCATTGCAAGCCTCCAGATATTTAGTCATTGTCGCGCCGGATAATGACGACGGGAGCCCGGACTTAACACGAGTCAGGGCGTTTGTGTCCGGGAGCGATCAGGGCATTACCTACCGCTGCGGCGTCTGGCACCATGGCATGACCGTGCTTGATGAGACTGCGGTGATGGCTATAGTAATGTGGTGTGACGGCAGTAGCAAAGATGAGGAGCTTGTGACGCTTGAGACGCCCTTTGACGTTGAACCTCTCCGAAAGGCTCAGCGGCGGTCGTGAACTGGCGCCCTGGAGAGGATTCGAACCTCTGACCTTCCGCTTAGGAGGCGGACGCTCTATCCTGCTGAGCTACCAGGGCATGTTTGTAGGCAGTACGGCTGTGCGACCTCCAAGCATATCATCTATCGTTTCGCCTTGAGTTAAAATGAGTCAATAATCGTTCTGTCTTGATGCAAAAATATTCAGTTATCATCCCCGCGCTGAATGAAGCGGCTTATATCGGCCCGACTCTGGCGCGGTTGCAGGCCGCGCGCGCCCGCGGGCATGAGGTCATCCTGGTGGACGGCGGCAGCAGCGACAATACCTGCGCCATTGCCGCGGGCGCGGCTGACCGCATCGTACAATGTGAACCGGGCCGCAGCCGGCAGATGAATTACGGCGCCCGCTGTGCCTCCGGTGAGGTCTTTGTTTTTCTCCACGCCGACACACTGGCGCCGGTAGCCTTCGACCGTCTCCTCGATGCGCGTGGTGTCGGCGCGCATAACTGGGGGAGTTTCGATGTCAGGTTGTCCGGCAACCATTTCATGTTCCGTTGTATTGAAAGGCTGATGAATCTGCGTTCCCGCGCAACCGGTATCATCATGGGAGACCAGGCCATCTTTACCGGCCGGCGCCTGTTCTGGCAACTGAACGGCTATGCCGACATCCCGTTAATGGAAGACATTGAATTGAGCGGCCGGCTGAAGAAAGTTTCTGCGCCTATCCGTATCGAACAACCGGTTGTCAGCTCGTCTCGCCGCTGGGAACGACACGGGATAGTCAAAACCACCCTACTGTGCTGGATACTGAGGGGCCGGTATGCAATCGGCGCCGACCCGCAACGCCTTGTTAAATACTATCATTAACCCGTATCTCTCACCGGGTGATGCGAAGATCGCGCCGGATTGGTTCTGCCTGTGGGTGCCTGCGACGATGAGCATAGCGGTAGCTATGGTTGAACAAGCACGTGCCCACAGGCAGAACCAAGACCCGCGAGGGCGCATCAAGCGCAGTGGGTTAGGTGGAAAGAGCAGCAGTATTACCATAACTTATTGAGAGTAATCATGTTGCACGAGACAACAAGCGGCTTGGTGAGAGATGCGGGTTAACCCGCATCTCTCACCGGGTGATGCGAAGATCGCGCCGGATTGGTTCTGCCTGCGGGTGCCGGCGACGATGAGCATAGCGGTAGCTATGGTTGAACAAGCACGTGCCCACAGGCAGAACCAAGACCCGCGAGGGCGCATCAAGCGCAGTGGGTTAGGTGGAAAGAGCAGCAGTATTACCATAGTTTATTGAGAGTAATCATGTTGCACGAGACAACAAGCGGCTTGGTGAGAGATGCGGGTTAACCCGCATCTCTCACCGAGTGATGCGAAGATCGCGCCGGATTGGTTCTGCCTGCGGGTGCCTGCGACCGAAACCATAGTGGTTCTCTGGTTGAGGAAGCACGTGCCCGCAGGCAGAACCAAGACCAGCGAGGGCGCATCAAGCGCAGTGGGTTAGGTGGAAAGAGCAGCAGCATTACCATAACTTATTGAGAGTAATCATGTTGCACGAGACAACAAGCGGCTTGGTGAGAGATGCGGGTTAAGCAGACCGCATTGCTGGTGTTCACGAAAACGCCTGTACCGGGCACAGTGAAAACCCGCTTGCTGTCGGTGCTGGACGCGCAGCAGGCCGCCGCCATCCATGCCGAATTATTGTGCTTTACCCTGGAGGTGGCGCGCCGCGCCGCCGTGAGTACTGTCGAACTGTGGTGCACACCGACCCGGCGGCATCCGCTTCTGCAAGGTCTTGCGCGCAGGTTTGCAGTGACGCTGCAGACACAGTCTGGCGCCGACCTGGGGGAACGTATGGACGCCGCCATGACGCGGACGCTGGCAAGCCACCGGCAGGTGCTGCTTGTGGGCAGTGACTGCGTGGACCTCAGCCCGGAGGATATCAACCTTGCCCTGGAACAACTGGCCGCGGGCAGCGAGGTGGCGCTGGGGCCGGCCCTGGATGGGGGTTATTACCTGATCGGGCTGTCCAAGCCGCAACGGCGCCTGTTTGAAGGCATCGACTGGGGCACCGATCGAGTCCTGCAGCAGACCCGCGCGCGAGTGGCGCAGTTGGGGTTAAGTTTGTTTGAACTGCCGCCGCGCCGGGATTTGGATCGCCCTGAGGACTTGCGCTATTTCCGGCCGCACGCGCCGACCGGGGAAGTCATTGCCCGGCAGGCGGGTTTTCTTCCTTGGGCGCGTAATCCTTGATAAATTGCCGCGCCAGTTTTTTCGCTTCCTCCAGTTCTTCCGCCGACAGGTTCTGTTCAGCTGTGGTGAGCGCGGCCATGGACTTCTTGTGCTCCTGCTCAGCGCCGGCGCGGTACCAGGCATACGCGTACTCGTAGTCTTTAGGCACCCCTCTACCCTTCATGTAAAGCTCAGCTAGGTTATACTGGGCCTGTTTGATACCTTGTTCCGCAGCCTTGCGGAACCAACCCGCCGCTTCATCGTAACTCTGTTCCACGCCGTGCCCGCGCAAATACATCATGGCGACATAGTATTGGGCAAGGCCGTGGTCAGCGGTTTCTGCAAGCGAACGCATGGTGTTGTAGGCCTGCTCATATTCCCCCCTGGAATAGGCAAACACACCGCTATAGAAGTCGGCAAACGCGGCGGGCGCGGACCAACACGCGAGCACAAAGACCAGCAAAAGTTTTTTCATGGGTGGGATTATAGCCTATATTTTTTTCGGCGCCGGCGTTCAGTATTCTCGTGTGCGCGGGAATGAACCTGGGTCTCAACCCGGTTGATTGGTAAAAAAGGTCTTGATCTGGTTAGCCAGAGACTTGCAGGCGTTTTCTTGGACGCGGGCCAGTAGTGGCACCGGGATGATGACTGCCGGCATGAATGAGGTGCCTTTGGTTTCGGCGTTGATCTTGCCGGATAGGGCCAGTTCTTTGAAATCCCAGATACTGGCCTCGTAGTTGGCCTCATCCTTCCAGTAAGCAAACCCGAAACAACCGCCGCCGCCCGGTCCTACGGCGCAGGACACGGAGCCGGATTTATCCGTTCTTTCGGTGGCGCCGTCTATCCAGACGAAGTAGCGCAGGTTGAAATCGTTGAATTTCGAGGCAATCGCGGGGATTTGCGCCAGCCGGCCCAGGTTTTTCACGTCCATAGGCGCGGTGCTGGTCTCAAAATAGGGGTACATGCTGTCGACAAATTCCTGTTCCGGGATCACGTTGATGTCGGACTGGCCCTGGCGTAGCGATTGGCCGACACAACTGATGAAGTCATTCTCGGTTTCATAGCCGGAACTGTGCCGCCGTCCCAGCACCACGATGGCCTCGCCCCCGGCGATCATTGCCGTCGGCGCTTCCCGGTGCTCGTCGATCACGGTCGTGCTTTTGCAGCCAGACAGCAAGGCTGTGGCGAAGAGGACAGTGACGGCGGTCGGTATGTTCACGCTCGTAGCCTATTCAGGTTATTCATCCACAGATAACGCAGATAGTTATTCATCCACAGATAACGCAGATTAACGCAGATTATTTCAGGAATCTTCGGTCGCATGTGCAAAAGGAGAACAAGTAGTGGCGCTTAACAATGCCCATGCCCTCCGTATTTTCTGTAATGAAAAACTATCTGCGTTAATCTGCGTTATCTGTGGATGAATCAAACTGCTCCAGCCAGGCGCTGACGTTTGCCACTTTCGAAAAGCCAAGCGCAAATCTGGCGCCGGCGTCGCGTAAGGCCTGGTTGACCGCAGCGTTAAGGCCCTTGTTGCGGCTTTTCATAAATTCGGTGGAAGATTTGCCGTAACCGGTCACCGACCAGTTGGCAATGGCGCTGCCGTCCCGGTTGTAGAGTTCCACGTGGTACTTGATCCAGGCCTCGTAGAAGTCCGTCTTAGTCTCTGCTGGCAGGGCAAACTGCATTTCTGAGATGCTGGGCAGCAACACTGCGTGCACCTCGACCCGGGTGTTGGTTGTTGGCACTTCCGTGACCTCAGCGAACATGGCAGTCAGGATTTGCTGAAACAGGGCCAGATGGGAGGCGCCGCTGTCGATCTTCCATTCGGGCCGGTCTTCGGAATCTTCCTCGTAAACGTAATTACGCAACTCGTCCGTATAGACTACCCCCATTTTCACCGGCAGGCGGGAGACGACCGGACTGGGAATCTCGCTGTCCACCCGCAACGACATGGACTGTTGGCAGGCAGTGAGGAACAACGCCAGCCCGAGCGGGGCAATGAGTTTATACAACACCTGTATGCGCATATTCACAGATTAGCACAAATACAATCCGCAGATGACGCAGATGGGCGCAGATATTTTCGATGATTCATGGATGCTTTAGGTTGCCCCCTGCATTGACGATGGCGAGCAGAAAAATTTTGAAATTCCTGAAAATAATCTGCGTTCATCTGCGGCATCTGCGGACTAAAATGCCCGGCCTGGCTCGTTCAGACCTACATAAGCCCCGCCGTTCTCGTGAGTGAGTTGGCGCATGAGGGCGGCGAAATGCCTGTTAGTCAGCTGGAAGTGTTCGGGGGCGCTGGCGGGAACCGGGAAGCCAACTGCGTGGATGCGCACTTTGGTGTTGCCGTGCTGGTCTTTCGGGTTGATGCGTTCCACCGCGTCCAGCACTTGCCTGATTGAACCGGAAAATTCATCGCCGTACACGTAAATGCTGATCTTCTTGCCGGGGTCGTAAAACGTGCGGATCGCTTGGGTAATCCCCTCCACCGGGCTGCTGTTGCTGAAGGTGCGCCAACTGCGCAAAGTCCTGATGATGACCCGGCGCCGGCCTTCGGTGTCGGGTATCCATCTGCGCCGGTATTGGGAGAACAGGTACTCACCCATGTCGCTCATGATCTGTATGCCTTGCAGGCGGGGATAGACGTCCAGAGTGGTGATTAACTGCTTGATCATGTTTTCCCAGTGACTGTTGACCATGCTGCCTGAGGTGTCGATGATGAAGATGACGTACTCGCTGTCCACCGGAATGCCGCCGATCAGGCCGCTCTGCGCCCGATCGGTCTGCGCCAGCAAGCGTTTCATCTCCGCCGTCAGAGTTTGCAGGGCCAGTTCAAATTCACCCTTGATGATCTCGCCCACGGCAGAATCGTCGCGCACGCTGTTATAGCGCAGCTCCTCTTGCACCAGTTCCGCCTCCAGGCGCGCCACCCGTTGCCGCCACTCGGAACGCTGTTCGTGTTTGGCGTTCAGTTCCCGGTCCAGAACTTTCGCCTCGCCGCGAATTTCAAACAACTGGATCTGTAATTCCCGCACGATGCCTTGCAGAGATTCCTGGGCGCGCTCCAGGATGGGGCTGTCACCGGTTTTGGCGATCATCAGCAACAAGATGATAGCGCCGAAGCCGCAGGTGATGACGTCCAGGAAGGAAATGCTGAACGCCTCGTTCTCGCGCCGTTTTTTCCTCATGGCCAGTCCTCGCTGGGGATGAGGAAGGCGCCGTTGGTGCTCATGGCCAGACGCCAGAAGGCAAAAGCCGCGTTGGGGTCGCCTTCCATGGGCGCCAGGATCACATTCATCGGTATGCCACCGGGCAGACGTTCTACCGCCCGGGTAAACAAGTCCAAGCGTTGCTTGCCAGTGATGGTCGCCCCGCGTACCCGTTTGGAACCCTGAGTAGGCAAGCCGTCGGTGATCAGATAGACGTTATCGGGCCGGGGCCGCAGCTTACTGATAGTAACAAAGGCCTGCTCCAGATTAGTGCCGCCTTCCGGCACGATCCGGCCCAGGGCTTCGATCATCGCGTTCAATTTCGCCTTGTTGCTGACCTCCAGCCACTTCCCGGCCAGCCCCGGTAACAATGCGCGCGCTTTTGTATTGAACACGTAGATCTGGTACTGGCTGTCCCTGGGCAGCCGCGCGCTGAGCCAGTCCACCATCCTTAACGTCTGCACCCATTTCGGCGCGTTGCGTTTTACGCCGTCACGCATGTTGCGAAAGCGGATGATATTGACGATGGTATCGTCCAGCATGCTGCTGGAGACATCCAGCAGGATGAGGATACGCTTGCCGTCCAGCTTCAGCCCGGTCAGATACTCGCGCTTGCCGTCACCGACCAGACGCCGGACATCGCTGCCGCGGTCCTTCAGATCTTCCTGCAACTGTTGCTTCTGTTCCTCCAGTTGCTTGATGTTGAGCTTCAGTTGCTCCAGCTCTACGCTGCTGGTAGTCTCCGACAGTTGTTCGATCAAGGCGCGCGTCTCCTCTATTTTCGCCATAATGCGCCGCGCCATGCCCTGCGCCACGACCAGTTCCTCGTCGATTTCCGAGATGGTGTTGCGGGTTTTGGCGAGGTTCTGCCGGCCTTCCAGTATTTCCTCTTCCAGCAACATCACCTCAGCGGTCTGCTCCCGGTTATTAACGGGAATGGGCACGTTGGTATCGACGTTATGCTTGATGATGAGGAACAACAGCACCGCCGAGCCGAAGCCGCAGGACATGATGTCCAGAAACGATAGGCTGAAGGGAGTAAGCAGTCTGCGGTTACGCACTATGTCAGGACTCTGATCAGCGCGAATTCACGGTCGCAGTGGGCAAAGCTGATGGTGTCGCCCGGCCTGAGGTCGGTATTGCTTGCGGCGGCCCGACCGTTGACGTAAACCGCGCCATGGCTTGCCGGAAACAGGGTTGCCGTGGCGTCGTTCAGGGCTACCGAGCAAAGCGGGTTGTGGCTGTCGGACTGCACCGGCGCGCCCTGCGCAGACAGGTATAGCGGCATCGCCCCCAGCGGATAGGCCTCGACGCCGGCTAGGATATGGGTTGGGCTGGCTTGTTGTGCCAAGACTGCCGGCGCGGTAACGCCAATTGCCGGCTGTGCAGTGGCCGCAAGCTGAGTGACGAAGTAAATCGCTGCGCCGGCCTTGCGCTGTTGCTGCACATAGTCCATACAACCGGCATATACGGCGCACACGTCCAAGGTATCGACCTGCGGGGTGACTCGCGTCAGCTGTTCGACAACAGCCGGCAAGCCGGCCAGACGCGGGTGCAGCAACGCCACCCGGTCGCTCTCGACGGCAGCGCTGAGCTTGTCGTACAACGGTTGTAACGCCGCCACCAGTTGCTCCCGGCCCACCCGGGCCTGGTAACGGGCCTGCTCAAATTCAATATCGACCTGCGTCTCAGCCCCCTGCGCCAGTTCGCGCAGACATTGCGCCATGCGGTTGCACAAGGCCTGTTCCGTTACTGCGTGGTGCAGGGGGTCAAAACGGGATTGCCGAATGAACAGGTCGGCAACATGGTTGACGCAGCTATCCTGAATTTCCAGCAACCCGACTTCATTGACAACCTGCACCGCCGTGCGCTGCACCGTGTCTGACACCTCCAGGGAAGTCATTACAGTCTGATGCAGGTGGATATCCAAGTGCACGTAACTCCCGGCACCGGCCGTCGCCGCCAGCGCCGCGACAGCGCTGTCCACCAGACCCACCGCAGTAAACGGGGAGGCCTCCAACAGCCCCAGCAGCAGGGCCAGTTGCTCCGCGCTGAAACTACCCGGCACCGCCAGCGCCACCTGCTCCACCCCATCCGCCATTTCATGCAAAGACAGCAAATGGGCGTAGGCCAGATCGGCATTATGCCGCGCCAGTTTCGAGTGGTGCTTGAAGCCATCCTGATTAAGATCACTCCAAAACCGGCTGAAGGTATTACGCGGGTCAATATGGGTAGCCGCCAACGCCGCCCGCCCCAGCTCAACCCGATCCTCTTTGAGCACCGCAATGCCGGGGCTACTCACCACGACCTCACCGCCCCGGAAGAGCGTTACTCCGGCATCGTTGAGTTCAATGACGGCGGTGTTCATTTATATGCTTACCGCACCTGCAAATGCCGCAGCAGGTTGACGTCGCAGTAATGCTGTACGAGAAGGAAAGTTATTTTATTCATTGACAAACCTTTGTAGATGTGTCACAAAGTGGGTGTTGTAATTCCGAATTCCAAACACACTAGGAGACGAGTATGACACAACTGACACACTACCTCAAAAATCGGGGGGGGGGGGGGTAACCCTGTAGCCGAGAAAATATCCGCAACGAAAGCTGCCCCTGTACCGGGAGCAGCGTTCCTGATTTTCGTGCTGGCGCTGCCCGCCGGTGGGGCGCTGGCCAACACGACTACCGGGATGATCGACGGCAATTATGCCGTGCAGTTGCCGGCCGGTATTTACATGCGCAACTCGAGGGGGTACACAACGGTCTGTATTCAAATCACTGGCAGTGGCAGCACTGCGACAGGGACAATTAAGGCCCGCAGGCACAATGGCACGTGGGAGAGTCTCACCGGCTCTAGGACGGTCACGTTACTCGGATTGGGCGTAGAAAACCCCTCAAATGACCAACTGGGAAGAAGAGAACGTGCTTGGCTGGCATCTTGGGGCCCCAGACCCACAAACTGGAACGGCAACAATCGCCGCTTTGATGAACATGGCTGGAGAGGCCACTTGACAAGCGGAAATGTATTGCGCGTTGCAGTGGATAATCATATCCTGAAAATGACCGGAGATGGCCGATTACCCATGACCCATGGGAGCAGCTGCCCGTAGTAACTCGAACAACAAACCTTGATGGGGAGTCAGTCCTGAATTAACCGACTGGCTCCTCATCACTGTAAAGGCCACCTCTAACCCGCAGCTCTCACCAAGTCGCTTGTTGCGTTGTGAAAAATGATTGCTCTCAATAAGTTATGGTAATACTGCTGCTCTTTCCACCTAACACGGTGCGCTTGATCCGCCCTCGCCAGTCTTGGTTCTGCCTGCGGGCAAACCCGCAGCTCTCACCAAATTATCAGGCAACATGTATTTCCTCCCGGATGACCCGACGCAGAGTGCTTTCAAGGGGTTCACCCTGACGCTGCACATGGTGGCGTAGCGCGTCATTTATCAGGGATTGATAATTTCCACCGCCCCGTACCTGATCCTTGACCCATTGAATAATATCCGGATCAAGTCGAATCGTAATACGTTCTTTCGCAGTTTTAACTATTGCCCCGCGTCTGCCTTCACTGAAATCATAATGTTCTCTCATAGTATCAAGCCTCATATTGTCTGCGCTCTTGTTTGTTTGCCTTACGCGCCGAGATAAGACGAACAATGTCTCCCGCCCGTTGCATACTCACAACTACCAATACCTGTAGATTGAAATCCAGTCCAATCGTGATAAGCCACTGCTCGTTGGCAGATCAGATAAACTGTCGTTCCGAGCGTTACCTACCGCACCTGCAAATGCCGCAGCAGGTTGACGTCGCAGTAATGCTGTGTATCCAGTACCAGTCGTTCCTGTAACAACTGTAGCTGGTGCATCAGGAACATGATGAAAATGCTGATGATCAAGGCGATGAAGGTGGAATTGAAGGCCACGCCCAGGCTCACGGTCACGCCGACAATATCCCCTTCCACAGCGCGGTGGGCCTGCCCTAAGGCCGCGCCGATGCCGCGCACTGTACCGATGAAGCCAATGGAAGGTATCGCCCAGATGATGTACCTGATCATGGAAAGTTCGGAATCCAGCCGGTCGGATTCGGTATCACAGACCTCCCTGATGGCCGAGGACACATCCTGAATAGCCGCAGTGGAACCAAAGCGTTGCAATGCCGCCTGCAGGGCGCGCGGCAACAGGTATTCCCGCTCATCCTGCGCCAACGCCTGCAACGGGCGCAGGTACTGGCGGGTATCCTCCGGCAAAATGGTAGCGCCGGGCGGCAACTCCAGCAGCGCGCGACCTAACAAGCGTCTTTCAGCGAGCGCCACCCTGGCTTTCCAGCCAATAATGGCAATGACCCACAGAGCTAGGATAAAACAGGCCTCTTGCTCAAAGTCTTTGATCACGATAAACACAGAGCGTTGTACCTCGTAGCCCTCCCCGACCTCCTGTTGCAAACGCTGCTCCTCCAGCAACGCCTCCGCATTCGGTCGCACTACCGCCACGTACAATGCATGCACGATAATGATCGCGGCGATCAAGGTAAACAACTGGTAGAAAAAATCTGTAGTCTGGTTGAGTCTCACAGTCACACCATGGTTATATGTCCACCGGAAAGTCTATGGAGTAATCCTCGGAAACTTCCTCGGTCGGGTCGAAGAGTTCTGGCGCGACTTGGGCTGCTTCCTCTTCATCCTGCTGTTCAGTAGTTTCCTGTTTTGCTTGTGCGGAGTTAGGTTCAGTGCCGTCGGGAACCTCTTGCGCTACCGCCGTAACAGCAGCAAACAAAACAAGCAAAAGAGCCGTTCTATAACATCGCAGAATACCTTTGCGCTTTTGGCTATCTACTATTTTCAATTTACGAACATGATTTGTGTTCTTCGCAGCTTCCATTTATTCTTCCAGTAAAGTTTCAATTTCACGGGCTAGGGCGGGCAGGTTTGTACGACATCCCATACCACGAATGTCGTACAGATACTTCCGCGCTTCAAGTTTCATAAGGTAACCTCTAAAAATACCCTCCGTGGACGCAACCCTCGCCCCATAATTCCAATGATGCGTTCAGCGCGGGATTAGCCTGCACGACAAATCTTGCAGGCGTTTCACCAGTGCTGGAGAAAGGTACAAAGATTCAACCGTTTCATCTTCATTCCCCAATAGGGTAGCCTGACTTGATCTGCCAGCATAAACCGGCAGGTGTTTCAGACCAAGACTCCCAGGTAGTTTTTTTCCATGCACCCTGTTTCCCGTTTGCCCATCATAACTTACGATGTAGGAAATATTGTCATCTTTCAACTCAAATCCGGTCAAGAGATGCACATTGTCATGCCTTACGTGAAGTTGGCCTTCGTTTCCCTTATTACCTCGATGCTGTCCTTTTGAGGGTGCCTCTAATTAATAGAGGCACCCTTATCTTTTAACTCGGTAAGTTCCATTGACGGTTTTTTCGATGTTAAGTTGTTGAAGATAGCGCGCCTCATCGAAATCGGTTGCACCTTTTAGAAACTGGTTGTGAATCGGAAGTGACTCCAGATCACCTCTTAGTATTTTGTGCGTGTTGAATATGCTTGAAAACACCCAATTCATAAAATCACTACTCAAAATATCCCCCAGCATCTTCGTTGAAACAGGGAAGGTTGCATCAGGAATCAATATATTTGCACTATTAAGGACAGCCCTCTGTTTGTCATCATAAAAGAAACACAGTTTCGATGAAATGAACTTGTAGATAAGCTTTTCCTTTGCCTCGTACATCGTCAGTGGTGCTACTTGCTGGTACAGACGCATATCGGACGGGATGAAGCTGGTGGCATCCTTCAATTTTCCTTTTAGAATATCAGCGCCTTTATAAACTGGAATATGGCCGCTTTGAGGTGAAGACTTTACAAACTTTTTATTGTTGCCCGTAACAATACCCAAGCCCCACGATGCTTGATTCTTGAGCGTTGTGTATGGCACTGACAGCAGGTGTTGCAATGTTATTGCATCTTCGTCATCACAATACAAATTCAGTATCGACTTTGGATTGCATGAGAATGAGTCACTGAATCTTTTGAATCTGATGCCCTCAGCTTCGCATGAAATACTGGAACGAGGAGTGGAAGGGGTTTTCCCAAGAATGATGCCCTGTGCATTTGTTACAAGTCCCTTGAATACCTTTCCGTAGTCAATCAATCGTTCGATAGAAAGCTGAAGGGCTTTAATGCGCGCATCTTCAAAAGCAGCGATATTAAAAAAGGCCTCGGGCAAAAGTAATCCAAGCCTTCCATTCACATTGAGGCAGCGCAGACAAGCAAAGAAAAACAGGGAACAAGTGTCTATGCTGGACCCTGCTCCCAGCCTCCAACCTAGGGCCTCTCTTGTTTGCCTGTCAATCTTCTTGCCCCATGGTGGATTTGTGTATATATGGTCAAAACAGGAGGTTTCTTTGCGTAACGACGTATCAAGGAAATCGGCAATCCTGATATTTTCACTTTTGTGGCCGGTTGTCTTATAGATTCTGGTTTTTGTTATTTCGACTGCAACCGGGTCAATATCATATCCATAAATATTTTCCGGCCTGAAACCCAACTCTATTGCGCGCATGATGAAATTTCCGGAACCACAGCACGGATCACAGAACGAGTTGTTCAGGACATCATTTTCCGGTGGCGCGAACAGATCGCGCACAACCCCTTCCGGCGTATAGTAGATTCCTTCTTTGTTGCGATAGGAGTCAGATAAACTCGATTCATACTCCATACCAATTTTACCTGACGAACCGGCAGATAAACTGATATCATTGAGAAACTTTGACACAGTTTTGTCGTGGTCATGCCAGTCTTTCAGTGACTTATTGGCCCGTTGGGTCAACTTTGCCTTGCCGGACATATCAGCCTTGAACTGCTCCAATGATTCAAGAGTGACCCTTCCTTTCCCCGCCGATTCCAGATATTTCGTCTTTATCCAATTACGAATCGTCGCAGTGGAAACACCCAGACGAATCGCTGATTCCTCAATAGCGATCGCCGGAGGATCAACTCCACCAAACAGATTGCATTGTTCCAATTTTTCTACCTTTTATCGTTTTATGGGGTCAAATAACGGGTTGCGAGTCAACAGGGATGGGAAACGGCTGAAGTCCTTGTCCGCGGTGAATAACTCACTGACTCCGTGAGAGAGACAGATGGTGGCAATACGCGCATCATGAATCTCCGGGCCTCGGGCTCTGCCGTCCGTTATCAATGAGTCCAACCGCGCCAGGTGATCGGCGGCTTCACCTATCATGACCAGAGACGGGGATGCAAGCCAGGCGCCTACCTGCTCAAGAGCCTGCGGCGCGGTAGAAGGCGGATCATAGATCCGGGGATGCGTTGCAATAGCTAGGAATTCGTGGACGCACGGCCACGGTATTGCCCAAGCATGTTGTGCCTGGGCAAGACTTGTTACTACGTCTCTTGCGCGTTGATGCCATTCGCTGTCCTGCCGGTGTGCATAAACCAGTATATTTGTGTCAACGGCGATCAATTGCCGCGGTCCTCGTAGGCGGCGTGTCTGACAGATGCCCAAGGCTTGTCCCTGAATTCGGCCCGCAACCCGTTCCCGGCCACGCTCCTGTCTGCCAGACGGAACAATTCGGCCCGCTTGGCTTCCTGCAGGGCATAACGGAGGCCTTGTTCAACGAGCGCTCGAAAAGTAGTGCCGCGTTTCGCCGCAAGCGCCTTGGCTTCCAGCGCCAGCGCATCGGATAAATCAATGGTTGTCTTCATGCTGTAAACCCATATCAGATGATATGGGAGACCATATACTACATTGGATGGTCCTGTCAAGAGCATGTTCATGTTTTCTTTTTCTTGCCACCAGTGCCATATCGTCCGTATAATACACACTCGGACAAATGTAAGGAATGCGCATGCGTTTTGAATGGAATCGGGCAAAGAACGAGATCAATATCCGCAAGCACGGAATCGACTTTGCAGATGTAGGGGAGATGTTTGATCATCCGACATTGATCTTGCAGGATGTCCGTAAAGACTATGGAGAAGAGCGTTGGGTTGCCATTGGACAACTGCAATCGTTGCTATGCGTTGTTGTCTATACCGAACGCCCCGGTGATGTGCTGCGCGTTATTTCCGCCAGAAAGGCGACTCAATATGAAAGACAACGCTATGAAAAAAGGATCAAGAACTGATTGGAAGCGGCTAAGGCAAATGAAGGATGAGACTATTGATACCGGCGATATTCCAGAACTGGATGATGAGTTCTTTCGACGGGCAGAAGTAAAGACCATGCCCAAGCTCGCAGGCCCATGGGGCATCTTTGAAAAGTTGAGCAGTCTTCTGCATATCCGGTTTGATAATGAGGGAAAACCGGTCAGCAAATCATCCCCACTCCCCTCAATACGCGAATCGGGCAATTCTGAAACCTAAGTCATTTCTGGCTGCGCTGTCGTAGTCGCGGTGGGACAGGCGTAGTTCGGTGACGGTGCTGTGGCGCCAGCTGGCGCCGCGGATGACATGGAGGTCGCCACGGTCCGGCCCCATGGGATTGAGTTCGGCTTTTTTGTCGGTACTGACTACTACGTCATAGACATCGTTGACCCACTCTGCGACATTGCCGCCTAAGTCGAACAGGCCCTTGTCGTTGGCGGGGAAGCTGCCTACCGGCGCGCTGACGATGTGCCCGTCATCGTACTCGCCGATGATACGCCCCAGCAGGGTGGCGGCCTTGCGGTCGGCGTAGTTGCCGCTGTTGGCTGCGGGCGGCATGGCGGCGCCCCAGGGGAACTTGAGGGTGGCGCCCGTGCCGGTGGTGCGCGCCGCCCAGGCCCACTCCGCCTCGGTGGGTAAACGGTAGCCGTCGGCGGTTTTGTCAAACCCGGTGATGTTACCGTTTTCCTCAAGATAGAACGGCGCCAGGGACGCCTCTTTGCTCAACCAGTTGCAATACTGCGCGGCCTGCTCCCAGCTCAGGTTCACCGCCGGCTGGTTATCCCCGTTCAGGCTGTTGCCCTGTACACTGCCAGAGGAAAAATCCTTGCTGAACAAGCGGTACTCCCGGTTCGTGACTTCTTTCAGACTCAGGTAAAACGGGCGTGTGAGTTGCACGTTGCGAATGGTTTCATTGGCCCGGCGTCCCGGTTCCCGGCGCGAGGCGCCCAGGGTGACCGGGCCCGGGTAAAACAGCTTGAGGCGTGGCCCGCCCGGCGCCTCAATGACTGGCTTGAGAGCTTCCAGCTTGGCTTGTTTGACGGTCTTTAAGGTCACATTCAACTGCTGTTCCACACCGGGCAGGGGGGTGAGTGCGGTCTTATAATCCACATAGCCCGGCTTGCGCACTTCGATGTTGTGGGCACGCGTGGATAAACGCAAGGCGCCATCGGTGACTGCGGCCAAGGCGCCGTCCACATACACTGCAGCGTCGGCCGGTTTGATCTTCACGGCCACGCGCACCCACTCAGGCTGTAAGTTGACGGACACTCTTTTCTGCTCGCCCGAACGCGCCTGCACCGACATGGAGGCAGGTTGGTAGCCCTGTTTGAACAGACGCACTTGCGCGGTTTCTCCCGGTGTCAAAGGAACCTCCAGCGGCGTCAACCCCAGGAAATTGCCGTTTAAGGTGGCATTCGCCCGCGCCGGGTCGGAAACCAGGAACAAGGTGGCATCCGCCGCTTCCAGCCTGATATCAGTCAGCTCCTGCGGCTCGCCGGCGACTACGGCAATCGTGTCCTGCCAGGCCTTATAGCCGTTCGCCCGCACCGTCAGCTCATGCCTGCCTTCCAATAATTCCACCGTGAGCGGAGTTGTGCCAAGCAGGTCTGCGCCGCTGAACACCTGCGCCTGCGGCGGCGTCGATGCCAGCCTGAGCATCGCCCAGGCCGGTTTCAATGCAGCGCTGAAACGCTGTTCCCGATCCAGCCCTGCCAGCATGACCGTCGCACGCAACGGCAAATAGCGTTCTGCCTTGATCTCAACCCGATACTCGCCAGGTACAAGGTCGCTGAGCAGCAACGGCGTCTCCCCCCTGGCCACGTTATCTAAGAACACGGTCGCGCCGGTAACGGCGCCGGTGTCTATATGCAGGTGTCCGGGCAGTTGCTCCAGCCGGTAAACATAATGCTGTGCCGCGGCGTCGGTGACGACCAGGGTTTCCTGCAACGGCTGGTAGCCTACGGCAGTCAGCGTCAGGTCATAAGTCCCGGCGCGCACTAGGTAGCGCTTGCCCAGTTGCAGTTGTAATAGGCCGGAAATATCGATGTTGGCAGCGGGCGGTTCCGTTTCAATATACACTGCCCTGGTGGTCAACATGAACCAGACACAGCCGGCCGCGCCGACGAGTAACGCGCCGAGCAGGCACAGGCGCAGGTTGATCCTGAGCGACCAACCGGATTTTTTTGACGAAAGCGGCTCGAATTTTGCCGCGTCAATACGGGCATCGGCACTAACCCGCATATCTCACCAAGTCGCTTGTTGCCTTGTGAAGCATGATTGCTCTCAATAAGTTATGATAATACTGCTGCTCTTTCCACCTGACACACTGCGCTTGATGCGCCCTCGCTGGTCTTGGTTCTGCCTGCGGGCACGTGCTTGTTCAACCATAGCTACCGCTATGGTTTCGGGCGCAGGCACCCGCAGGCAGAACCAATCCGGCGCGATCTTCGCATCACTTGGTGAGATATGCGGGCTGGGGTCAGTCATCAACTCAGTCCCCCAATGCGATCTTTTCGCTGCTGCTGACCAGCACCGGCCCCATGGCTTTATCCGGGTCTATAAAAAACTCCACGCGCACATCGCGATAGCCGTCGCGGTGGCCGACTGCCACGTAATGGCCGGGACGCAATGACAGCACTTTGTTGGTAAAAACGCCCAGCTCACCCACCTTGTAGAGGGTGACCCGGGTCAGGTTATCGGAGTGAAGTTCGACGGTGACCGGGGTGGCCGCCAGTGTGAGCAGGCGAGTGAGCTTGTCCAGTTGCGCGGACAATATCGGACCGGGTTCGGGCAAGGCCAGGATGGCATTGAGAAAACCGGCTACGTCACTGTACACGGCCTCATCAAACAAGCGCTGCGGTTGCGCCAGTATTTGCTCCAGTCGGGTATGTATTTGCGCGCGCGAGGTGGCGCGCTGTTGCCCTTCCAAGGCATTGCCCAAGCTGCTGTTTAACTTCAAGGCCGCGTTATAAGAAGCGATTGCGCCTTGCCAGTCTTCCTGCTGTTCCGCGTCTTGTGCCTGTTTCAGGGCCGCATTGACCTGCGTTGAGGTGAGGCGTTGCGTGGCCTGTTCAATGCCGTCACGCGCTGCGCGTGAGCGCGGCTTCAGCTTGAGCGCCTGACTGAATGCGGCCCGCGCCGGTTCGTGGCGTTCCTGTTCCAATAAGCGGAAGCCAGAGGACATGGCAAGATTGAAGGCGTTATCGTTGATGCGGGCTGTTGTCAGGTCCAGCTGTTGTCTGGCGCGCGTGGACTGAGCATCTACGTCCAGCGCCTGTTGATAGATGTCGCGGGCCCGTTCGGGTTTGTCGTCCCGCAACAAGGCATCGCCTTGCTCGAGCAGCGCCATGAGCCGGGGCAGGTTTTGCGTGCGCTCCAGGCCCAGCAGCGCCTCCCGGTCGATGGGGTCGATGGCCAGGGCGACCTTAAACGCAGCGGCGGCGGCATCAGCAGCGCCAGCGGCCAACGCCGCATTGCCGGCTGCCATACTGTCGGCAAACAATTGCTCGATACCCTCCAGTAATCCGTTCAGGAGGTCTAGGGCGGTGGCATAGTGGTCGTGCGCCTGGGCAAAATTCTGGCGGCTGTAGTCGGCGTCTCCCGCTTGCGCGTGTTCCAGCGCGCGCGCGTACTCCTTCTTGCCCCATAGGGTTACGCCTCGCTCCTCCAGGGTTTTCTGGGCATCCAGCAATTCCTGCAGCAACGCTTGGCTGTCTTTGCGCACCGAGAACTGTTGCGCTCTACTCCACGGGGTATCTGCCGTGGCGGGCGCACCTGCTGCCGGTGGCGGGGTTTGCCTTGTGGCTTGAGCCGCGCGCGGGGCGGCGACAACGGGTTTGCCGTGGCGCGCAGCGCTGCCGCTTTCGATAGTCGGGTTTTCGATAACCGGGGACGGCAGCCAGCGCGGGAATAACAGGAACATGACGCTCACGACGCACAACAGCGCGCCGCCGCCCAGCCATAACCATGGGCGCGCAAGCAACTGTCGGCCAGGAAAATGTGAGCCAGACGCACGCCCGCGTTTTGAGTCCTTGCCGCCGGCAGCAGCAGTCAGGTCAACCGCAGCCGGCTTTATCGGGACAAAACCAGGCTCTGTACTTCCTGTCATTGTCCGGCATCAACGACAGTCCCGGTTTCCGTTGCATGGATCTCCTTGAGGATGCGGCGCCATTGGCCGTATTGCTCATTGACTGTACCGGACAGAGTCACCGTGCGATCCTCCAGTTCTATGGAGTGTGGCTGTATTTCCGAATCCAGCGATGCGGAAATTTCTTCCAGCGCTTCGACATGGATTTTCGCTTCCTCACGCTTTTGCAGGCCGCTTTGTATTGCCGTAGCACCGGCGAGGATGCCGACCGCACCTGCCGTGTTTGCAGTCTCGCTGTCAACCCCTTGCGCCAAGATGCCGGCCAGCACTGCCAGCGTGCCGCCGATCAGACGGGCACTCGCCTGGGACTTGACCTCCCGCAACGCCTGACTCTCCAGGTAAAACGCCTCGCGCCACTCCCGGTACGGCGCCTCCATCTGATTGACAAACGAGGCATAGTACTGTTGCAAGGTATCGACAAAGATAGAGTCGCGCTCGCGGATCTGGCGCAGCTGCTGCATGGCCGGGTCGCCCGCCGCGGGCAGGCGCTTGATGGCGTAGCGCCCTTTCTCATCCGGCGCCAGATAATTGTGGAACAGTTCGGGCGAGAAGTCGCGGGCAAATTTCAGTTCGGCAACGGTGCGTATCGTCCTGATCTCCCCGGCGCTGAGCAGGCTGCGATAAGCCAGCATATCGTTCGCGATCCGGTTATAGATTTTCTGAAACGGTTCGCGCTTGTTGGCCGTGCGGTCATCGTAAGAATACTTGCCGGCCACTGCCGTGTATTTCTTGCTGAACCAGCGCTTGCCGGTGGCATCTTCCACGCTTATGCGTAACCACAGGTTTTCCCCGTCTGACTTGAGGATTTCCCCGTCCACCCACACGTCCATTTCACTGAGCCGGTCCGGTATCACCCGCACTACGCCCCAGTTACCGCTGTGTTGCAGGGTGTCCATCAGCTGGTACGGGACGAACCGGGCCTCTGCTGCGCGGATTTCCGGAAACACGCCTTCTTGCTCGGCACTGATGGCGTCGGTGCCGGGATTGAAGATGCCGACACCCACATCCAGCAACAGTTCTTCAGGCGTTGCCTGCGCCTCTAAGGTTACCTGCTCGTAGCTGGTGGTCTTTACCGTGGTGGTGTTACAACCGATCAGGCCGAAGCACAGCGCGACGACCACTGCAATCTGATTTGTTCTCATCTTGAATCTCGCTTGTACTTACGGTATTCATCCCACAATTTTTCCCTTAACTCGGGATCCTGCTCTTTCATGGCGGCCTCGCGCAACTGGCGCGCGATGATGTCGTCATCCCTGGCGTCAGCCAGGTCCGGCGGCACCTGACTGTGGCTGGGCGTTGAAATATTCCCTTCACCCTTGACCGCAATGGGGTCACTGTCAACCAGTGCGGTTTGCAGCGGCTCCCCGGCCGCCCCGCCGCTGGCGGCATCAGCCGCGGCCAGGGCCTCGTCTTCGCCATAGCCACCGCTGCCTTCCTGGTCGGCCCGTTCATTGTTGGCCTGCTGTTCGCTTAGCATCACCCGGTCAAATTCCGCAAAACCCTGTTGCAGTTGTGTACCCAGCGCCTGCTTCCGTTCCGCGTCGGTTGTTGCCGGACTGCCGGCGCCGGCGGACCCGGGCTCGGCGCCGGTCGCATCCTGCCCGGCGGCATCCGGCCGGCGCTCCAGCGCCTGCAAGGCTGCGGCTAGGATTTCGTCCTCGGTCTGTTCCCGCCCACCGGCGCCAGCGGCTGTTGCCCCGGGCGGCTGTGGCCGCCCACCGGTCGGCATCGGCGTCCGTGCGCCAGCGCCGCCGGCAGCCGTGGCCCCGGGTTGCGGCGTCGGCAGGGAGCTCGTACCCGGCGCCGGCGCACCTGGCGTAGCGCCCGCCGCCGGCGCCGAACCGGGAGCCGGCAAGCCGGGGAGGCCCGCCGCCGGCACCTGAACGGATGGTGCGGACGGAGCGGATGACCCCGTTGACGGCGCCCCCGGCACGCTTGGCGCCCCGGAGGAACGAGTGACAGGCGTGGTGTTACAGCCGGCAACCAGCGCCAGAACAAACATTACGGCCATGAATGGTAATGTTTTTTTCATAATGAACACCCTGATTACTTAGCCCGCATATCTCACAGATGGTTTCTCTACCAAGGCCAATGATAAGACATTCACATGACGCTGACAATATCCACCGCCCCTTGTGCTATAATTTGCACATGAGGGCATTGTCCCAGATAAAACGATTCCCGGCAGTGTTGCTGCTGACGCTGGTTACATTCAGCCATGGTTTCGCGGCGCCGTTCAATTATACTTGGCGCATTGAGGAGCTTGCCAAAACCAATGCCGAGGCCGTTGAATTGCGCGACCGCAACAACCGCCTGCTGCGGCGCGTCGACACAAAACAGATGATCTACCTGTACTCGGTGATGCAGGCCTTGGAGCAAGTCTCGGAGTTGCGCTCGGAATTGCTGATCACCGATGGCGAACAGCCTAATGCGTTTGCCACCAAAGGCATGGCAGAACGGCTGCCGGCGGAAAATGGTGATGGGAATAATACCGGAGCCAAGACGGAGGAGGCCGTGATGCAGGGCCGCGCGCTTGCCGACGCCAAGCCGATTGACAAAGACAATGCCGTGGAGATCAATATCATCGGCATCAATTTCGCCATGCTGGATTTGCTGGGCCTGGATGTGCACATGGCCGCCGCTCTGATCGGTCACGAACTGGGGCACCTGAAGCTGAACCACGGCGAGGATCATAAAAATCGGCGCCGGAGTGACATCCGCACTGCCGGCAACACCCGTTACAGCCGTGACAACGAGCGCGAGGCAGATTATCTGGGTGCTATCTGGGCGGTAGAAGCCGGCTATGACCCACAAGGGGCGGTACGTTTGCAGGAATTGCTTTACAAGAAAACCAAGCACCTGTCGGGAGGATTTTCCGGCACCCACCCATCGTCGATAGAGCGCCTGACCAAGCTGAAGTCGCTGGCGCGCCGGTTGTCCGAGTGACCGGTATTGCCTGTGTCTTGCCGAGGGCCGGTTGACAGGCCGGGCACGACCGCCGACGCCGGGTGGCGCAGTGCCGGCGGCCTGAGACATGCGCGCTAGCGCCGCTACCATTATCTGCGCCAACACGCGTTTGGCGCGCCACTTGCGCCGGCGCCATGCGCAAGCGCAGCTGCACGGCGGCCACCGCGCCTGGGAGAGCCCGGATATCCTGCCCTGGCAGGCCTGGCTGCAGCGTTGTCGGGATGTGCGCGGCGATGATTATGGCACACTGCTGAACGAGGCGCAGGAGCGCGCGTTGTGGCAGCAGCTCATCGACGGCTCCGCCGCGCGGGATAACCTGTTACAGACGGCAGCGGTGGCGACCCAGGCGGCCGCAGCCTGGCAGTCTCTGCGGGCCTACCAGGTGCCGATTTTTCCCGCAGACATGCCCTTGAATGAAGATGCCGGCGCGTTCAAACTCTGGGCTGAGGAGTTCCGCGCACAGTGTCGGCGCCAGGGCTGGACTGACCACGCCACGCTGGTCGATGAATTGTCCGGTGCTGCCCCGGCGGCGGACATCTTCGGGAAGGAACTGGAGCTGGTCGGCTTTGACCGTTTCACACCGCAACAACAGACCTTGTTTGACCAGCTCAGGCACAGTGGTGTGTCCATTCGGGAACACCAGCATGAGGCTCGGAACGAGTCCGTGCGGCTGCTGAATTTTGCCGACATTGATGCAGAAATCCAGGCCGCGGCGCACTGGGCGCGCCGCGCCGTCGAAGCCGACGGGGAACTGACCATCGGTATTATCACGCCGCAGTTACGCAACTTGCGCAGGCGTATCCGTTACAGCTTCGAGGATGTGCTGGTGCCGGCACAGCTGCGTTACCAGGCTGAGGCCGCTCCCGCGCCCTTCAGCATCTCCCTGGGACAGTCGCTGACCGACTACCCGTTGCTGCATGTAGTCTTTGCCCTGCTCAGTTTAAGCAAAGCCCCGCTGCCGCTGGAGACGCTGGGCGTATTGCTGCACACGCCGTTTATCCGTGGCTCTGAGCGGGAACAGGGCGCGCGCGCATTACTGGATGAAAGGCTGCGTTCCCGCAAGCAACCGGCACTGCCCTGGAACGACCTGCTATACCTGATTGATAACAGCGGGGAAAGCGGCCAACCCGTCCCGATTCTGGCCGGGATGTTGCGCGCCACCCGCGCCGTGCTGGAGGAACTGCCGGGGCGCCAGTCGCCAGAGGGCTGGGCAGATAGTTTTGCACGCCTGCTTGAGGTGCTGGGCTGGCCCGGTGAGCGGGTGCTTGACAGTGCCGAATACCAACTGACCCGGGCCTGGTACAAGGCGCTGGACGGGCTGGTTTCGCTGCGTCTGATCAGGGCGCAGATGAACCGCAGCGAAGCACTGTCCTGGTTGCGGCGCATTGCTGAGGGCACCGGTTTCCAACCGGAAACCGCGGAAACGCCGATTCAGGTTCTTGACCCACAGGGCGCCGCCGCCATGGCGTTTGACCGGGTCTGGATGCTGGGCCTGACTGAAGAGTCCTGGCCGCCGCGTGCTCACCCCAATCCCTTCATCCCGGTGGCGTTGCAGAAACAATACGGCCTGCCCGGCGCCGATGCCGGGGCGGAGTTGGAACGGTCCAGAGCCTTGCAGGCGGCTTTGGTGCGTTCCACGCAACATCTGGTATTCAGCCACGCCCGCCTAGATGAAGACCGGCCACTGCTGGCCAGCCCCTTGTTGCAGGAAGTGGGACATGTTCCCGAACCGGAAGCGAAGTCCACCGGCAAGCCACAATCAGGCGCAACGGAACAGGACGGCGGCATGGACTCGGTGGTGATATTTAACGCCCGCAGGCTGGAAACCATAGAAGACACCCAGGCGCCGCCAGTGCGTGGTCGTTATGGCGCCGGCGGCGCGGCGCTGTTCCAGGACCAGTCCCAATGCCCGCTGCGCGCGTTCGCCCGGCGGCGGCTGGGTTCCAGGGGGCTGGACACCACCGACATAGGCGCCGATGCCATGCAGCGCGGCGCGCTGCTGCATGAGCTGCTGCAAAATGTCTGGTCGGAACTGCGCAGCCAGGAACGTCTCAAGGCCCTGTCCGAAGCGGAACTCGAAGCGTTTATCCAGGCCCAAACCGATGCTTTGTTGCAGGGTTATCGCACGCGTTATCCCCTGGTCTATACGCCCCGCTTCGCGGCGTTGGAAGCCGCGCGGCTGGCGCGCATGTTACGGCAGTGGCTGGCGCTGGAACTGGAACGGGCGCCGTTTACCGTTGCCGAGGTGGAAGTCAGGACCCCTTCGATCGTCGGCGAGGTGGAGTTTTCCACACGGCTGGACCGGGTGGATGTGCTGGAAGACGGACGTCACGTGATTATCGATTACAAGAGCGGCAGCGCGTCCGTCAATAAATGGGCCGGCGCCCGCCCCGATGAGCCGCAACTGCCGCTGTACGCAGTAACCTACCCGGAGCCGGTGGCGGCGCTCACCTTTGCTATGCTCAGGCACGGAGATAAATTCGGTTTCGAGGGTCTGGCCGCAGACGCTGGCCTGTTGCCGGACACGGCGGAATTTACCAGTGACAAGCGGGCAAGGCAGGTGCTGGTCGAACTGGAAACCCTGAGCGGCGCGGAAACATCCGACTGGGCAAGCCTGTTCGACTACTGGCGCAAGGCGCTGGAGCAGCTGGCGCAGGAATTTCGCGCCGGGGTAGCGACCGTCACCCCCCAGCCCGGCGCCTGCCAGTGGTGCGACCAGCAACCACTGTGCCGCATCCATGAGGTTGACCAGAGTCATGACTAACCCCCCTGTCGATCAGGCAATGCGGGAACGGGTGTTAAACCCGGAACAGTCCTTTATCGTGCAGGCGCCGGCGGGGTCGGGCAAGACCGAGTTGCTGGTGCGGCGTTTCCTGTGCCTGCTGGCGGTGGTGGCGGTGCCGGAAGAGATCGTCGCCATTACCTTCACGCGCAAGGCTGCGGCGGAGATGCGTAAACGCATCATCGAAGCGCTGCAAAACGCTGCCAACACAGGCAAGACCAAGCGTGAGGCGAACGGCGCCGGGGAGGAGTCACTGCAACTCGCCGACGCGGTTTTGGCAAGAGATGCAGAGCTCGGTTGGCAACTGCTGCAAAATCCGTCCCGTCTGAAAATCCAGACCATCGATTCGTTTTGCGCGACGCTGACCCGGCAAATGCCGTTACTGGCGCAACTCGGCGGACAACCGGAGCTGGCCGAAGATCCCCGCGACCTGTACCGGGAGGCGGCGACCAACACCCTGAAACTGCTGGATGAAAACACCACGCAGGGCGGGGAACAGTCAGGCAATAGCGTCGCCGTCGAGATCCTGCTCGAGCGCCTCGATAACAACCTGCCCAGCGTCAGGGACATGCTCATTACCATGCTGCAAAAACGCGACCAGTGGCTGCGTCACCTGGTCGAACAACGCCCGGATCGGGCGGTCATGGAGCAGGCGCTCAAGCACAGCGTGGAAGCCTCGCTGAAGGATGTACGAAACGCCTTGTCGAAGGCCGATGCGGAGGAACTGGCTGACTGCGCCGGTTACGCCGCAGACAATCTTGGCGAAGATAATCCCTGTTCGAGTAGGGGTTTGCCCGACACTAATGCGGACGCCCGGCAGGACTGGCAGTTCATTGCCGACTTGTGCCTGACCCAACGAGGCGAGTGGCGTAGAAGTGTAACCGTCAATCAGGGATTCCCGCCGGGCAGGGACGGTAAGGACATGAAAGAGCAGTTCACTGACCTGCTGCAGCGGTTCGCCGCACAACCGCGCCTGTTGGAGCTGTTCCGGGAACTACGCGTGCTGCCCCCCACTACATACCAGGATGACGAATGGCTGGCGCTCAAGGGGTTGTACGTGTTGCTGACGCGTGCCAAAGAGCAGTTACGCCGGTTGTGTGCAGCGCGCAATCAGGTGGACTTCATTGGTCTGGCCGAGGCTGCCAGTCAGGCGCTGGAGGATGACGACAGCCCCACCGATCTGGCACTGTACCTGGACTACCGCATCCGCCACATCCTGGTGGATGAGTACCAGGACGTGTCTATCAACCAGCAGGAGTTACTGGAAAAACTGACTGCGGGCTGGGCTGCAGAAGACGGCCACAGCCTGTTCCTAGTAGGCGACCCCATGCAGTCCATCTACCGTTTTCGCAAGGCCGAAGTGGGGGTATTCCTGAATACCTGGCAGCAACAGCGACTGGGGCAGGTACGCATCGAAGCGGTAGCAATAGAGGTCAACTTCCGCTCCGCCCCGGCGCTGGTGAACTGGGTCAACCGCGCATTCGCCCAAGTACTGCCGGATGTGCCGGACAGCGCCCGCGGCGCCGTCGATTTTGCGCCGGCGCAGGCGTTTCGTGAACTCTCAGGCACAACCGGAGTGTATGTGCATCCCGTGCTGATACCGAAAATGGACAAGGATGGAGACCCGGCCGCGGCCAAGGCGCAGGCAGACGCGCAGGAAGCGCAACGGGTATTGCAGCAGATTGAAACCATCCGGGCGGAGTCCCCCTCCGAAAGCATTGCCATACTGGTGCGCGCCCGCACCCATCTCAGCACCATCATGCCGTTGTTGGCGGAACGAAAAATACCTTTTCGCGCGCTGGCTATCGAGCCGCTGGGCGAGCGTCCGGTAGTCCAGGATTTGCTGACTCTGACCCGCGCCCTGCGCCAC
The DNA here is from genome assembly GCA_965215365.1 of Gammaproteobacteria bacterium. GTDB lineage: Bacteria > Pseudomonadota > Gammaproteobacteria > Eutrophobiales > Eutrophobiaceae > JAAXHV01. The sequence continues at coordinate 203,288 of CBDCDS010000003.1, forward strand.
CAGGCCGACCGCGTGGCTTGGCTGGGGTTGCTACGCGCGCCCTGGTGTGGGCTCACTCTGGCGGACTTGCTGGCGTTGGCGGGGGACAGCAGCGACCAGACCATCTGGCAATGTCTGCAGGATGAGCAGCGGCGGGCGGCGCTCAGCGCGGCAGGGCGCCAGCGGCTGGAACGCTTGTATGCGCTCCTCTCCCAGGCGTTTGCGCGGCAGGGCCGATTGCCGTTCCGCCGTTGGGTGGAAGGCTTGTGGCTGAACCTGGGCGGTCCGGCGACCCTTGAAACCGATACCGACCTGCGTGACGCCCGACGCTATTTTGAGCTGTTGGATGAACTGGAGCAGGGCGGCGACCGGCCCGGTCAGGAGGCGCTGGCGCAACGGGTCACCGAGCTGTATGCCGGCGCTGATACCCACGCTGATGACAGGTTGCAGATAATGACTGTGCACGGCGCCAAGGGGCTGGAGTTCGACCATGTCATCCTGCCCGGACTGCAACGCACCGCACGGCCTGACTCAAAGCAACTGCTGGTGTGGTCGGAGAATCCTTATCCGACCCGTTCTGACCCGACCCGTCCTGACCTGCTGCTGGCACCGGTCAAAGCCAGTGAGGAAGCCGCCTCCCCGATCTATGATTTTATCGCCAGCCTGGAACAAAGAAAGCAGCGTTACGAACAAGGACGCCTGTTGTACGTGGCCGCCACCCGGGCACGCAAGCAACTGCACCTGATCGGTAGCGTTAAGGTGCAGGAAGGAGAGCTGGTAGCACCCTCAGACAAGACACCGCTGGGGCAGCTGTGGCCGGTGGTGGCAAATGTATTTCAAGCCGCTATTAACGTGGAATTGCCGAACATCGATCCGGGCCAGTCGGCGGCAGTGCCGCGGCCGGCGTTGCTGCGACGCCTGCCTGCAGATTGGCAGTTGCCGCAGCCGCCGCCGAGTACACAGTGGACCCCGGCGCCGGTAACGGGCACGGTCCAGGAAGACATCGGTGCCGAAGGTGAGCCCATCGAATACCAATGGGCCGGACGCGCCATCAAGCATGTCGGCAGTGTTGTGCATCGGTATTTGCAGCTGATGACTGACCGGGGGAACGACCCTTGGGACACGGATAAAATTCGCGCCCACCGACCGCAGTACCGGACGGCCTTAGCTACCCTGGGCGTGCCCGCAGCGGAGCTCGACAGTGCCGGTGCCTGGGTGGAACAGGCCCTGAACGGTATCCTGGCAGACCCTAAGGGGCAGTGGTTGCTGGCCGCACACAAAGAAGAGCAGAGCGAGTATGCACTCAGCGGCGTTTACGGGGGCGCGGTCATCAACATCGTCATAGACCGGACTTTTGTTGACGAGGCCGACACCCGTTGGATCGTTGATTACAAGGCCTCCCGCCACGAATCCCGCGATGTCGAACAATTCCTGAACCTGCAACAGGAGCGTTACCGCGCGCAGTTGGAAAAATATGCGGCAGTGATGGCTGCCCTGGAGCACCGACCGATCCGGCTTGGGTTGTATTTTCCGCTGCTGCGTGGTTGGCGCGAGTGGTGTTACACTGTGCAGAACAGTGAACGGCATGAATGAGCACTTTTACAAAACAATAAAGGTCGAAAATTTCGGGGGGATAAAGTCCTTCTACCAGCCAAACACGGACAGTGTTTTGTTGTCTTATGGTGAATAAATCATTGGTCTTTGCTATGGTATATTGACTTTTAACCAATTCGGGTGGGATAAGCCATTATGGCACTATTGGGAAACAAGGGTGTTTGCGTGCTGGGTTCGATCAATCAGGATGTCGTTGCTGTGGTAGATAAGCTGCCGCAACCGGGGGAAACGGTTGTCGCCCGGCGCTTGACGTATTATCCGGGGGGCAAGGGCGCCAATCAGGCGGTGGCGGCGGCGCGTATGGGCGCCAGGACATTGATGATCGGGGCGACGGGTGCCGATGAGGCGGGTAACGTGATGCGGGGTTTTTTACAGAATAACGGGGTGGATATCGCAATGGTCGATAGCAATCCCCGGCAGCCTACCGGACAGGCCTTTATCAACGTCTCCGCAGCCGGTGAAAATGCGATTGTCGTCGTTTCGGGCGCCAATGCTGCTTTGAGACCGGCCGCTATCCGGGCCAGGAAGTGGACCGGTTGCGGCATCTTTCTCGCCCAGTTGGAAAGTCCGGTCGAAACGGTAAAAGCATTTTTCTCCAGTGCTGCCGCCCGGCGTGGGAAAACCATACTGAATGCTGCGCCGGCACTCCCGGCAGGTGCCGGATTGTTTGCGCTGACCGATATTCTAATCCTCAATGAGTCCGAACTTGCTGCCTACGCGCAGCTGCCGGAAGCGCCCGCGGAAGTGGAGCGGGCGATTGCCGGCGCAAGAAAATTGATCGGGCGGGAGCGACTGGCCGTGATTGTCACCTTGGGTGAGAAGGGCGCGGTGGTGGTTGAGCGTGAACAGGACGCACTGCTCCCGGGGCGGCGGGCGCAGGTCAAGGACACGACCGGCGCCGGCGATTGTTTTTGCGGCACACTGGCTGCCGCCTTAGGTGATGGTTATGATTTGCTTGAGGCGGCCCGGTTGGCGGTGCTGGCAGCATCAATATCCGTAGAACATGCCGGGGCTGCAACCTCGAGCCCCGTGCGCGCGGAGGTCGAAAAGCTGATGCAATAGTGCGCGACCCTGCGCCTCATTGCTACCTGCGCAAACGCCAGTGGTCGAACAGGACGGCGGCGATGATAACCCCACCGGTGATGAGCCGCTTGACCGGTTCCGTTGCCCCCAGTTGCGCTAGGCCGTTCTGCAACACGGCGATAATCAGCACGCCCATAAATGCGCCGGCCACCGAACCTCTGCCCCCCATCAGGCTGGTGCCGCCGATCACGGCGGCGGCGATAGCCGATAATTCGAGCCCGATGCCGGCATTGGGGTCGGCGGCGCCTAGGTAAGCGGCGTTGAACAAACCGCCCAGCCCCGCCAGACACCCGGATAACGCCAGCACCGAGATACGATAGGGATGTATCGGGATACCGGACATACGCGCGGCAGTCTGGTTAGTGCCGATGGCGACAATATACCGCCCGAACACAGTGTTACGTACCAGGAAATGAGCCAGGATGACTATTGATAGGGCAATAATCAAGGCCGGCGATACGCCGAGGCCGGCTATGGGCAACGATAATTTCTGAATGGAGGCGCCGATAAACAGGGTTTGTGAGCCGGTAGTCAGGTAGGCCAGGCCGCGCGCCATTTCCAGCATGCCTAAGGTGACGATAAACGACGGCAACGCAAACAGGCTGCTCAGGCAACCATTGACTAGCCCGCACAGGGTTCCCGTTATGAGGCCGAGTACCAGGGCCAGCGGCAACGGCAGCCCATAGATGACAACGGCCATGCCAGCCACCGCAGAGCTCAGACCGACGACTGAGCCGACAGACAGGTCGATATGGCCGACAATCAATACCAGAGTCATGCCGACGGCGACTACCGTCAACGCCGGCAACTGGTTGAGTATTGCAGCAAACGTGGTCAGGGAAAAAAAGTTGTCCGAGGCGATGCCGAAAAAGACGATTAACAACGCCAGCGAACCGGCGGTAAAGTATTGCTGCAAACGTTGTTGAACCGTCATGACGAGCATCATGCAGTCAGCGCCGCTGGCCGGGCGCTCCTGTCGGCGGTGTATTCACTGAATGCTGCGGCCAGAATGGCGTTATAGTCCCATTCGTCCCGGCTGAACATTTTGACCGGCTTGCGATTGGACAATACCAGAATGCGATGACAGAGTTTCATCAGTTCCTCGATTTCACTGGAGACGATGATTAGGGTCCGGCCGCGGGCGGCCAGCTCCCGGAAAAGATCATGGAGAAAGTGTTTGGTGGGGATATCGACCCCGCGCGTGGGTTCGTTCAGAAGAAAAATATCGACGCCTTTATGCAGCCAGCGACTCACCAGCACCTTTTGCTGGTTGCCGCCGCTCAGCCGCTCGATGTGCTGGTCTGCGTTCACGCGTTGTACCGATAATTGGTTCAACTGCTGCTCCGTTGCCCGATGTTCATCGGCAGAGTGGATAACGCCGAACCTGCCGGCATGTTGTTGCAGGCCCGGAAGAGTCAGGTTCAGACGGATGGATTGGCCGGTGAACAGTCCCTGCTGCTTGCGGTCTTCAGGCAAAAATCCGAGGCCCAGCTCTATGGCCTGACGCGGACTGTGCAGCCTGACCGGTGCATTGTCGGTGTAACGTGTGACCGTGCCGCGTGTGGGGCGCTTTAGCATGAAGATAGTTTCCAGCAACTCGGCCGGCCCGGAACCGGCCAGACCGCCGATACCAAGGATTTCACCCGCACAACAATCGAAGGAAATGGGCTGAGGAAACCGCCGGGATTGCAGCCCGTCAATCGCCAGGGTTATCCCGCCGCGATTGACAGCGCCAGCGGCGACCGCGGCGTTATCCTTGCTCGCCCGTCCCGACATCAGGCGGATCATTGCATCCGGCGTGACGGTTCCCGCCGGGGAACTGTTGACCACCCGCCCGTCCCGTAATACGGAGACGGTGTCCGACACCTCCAGCACATCCTTGAGTCTATGGCTGATGTAAATGACGGACGCGCCGCCGGCGACCCGCTCACGTATGAGCTCATGCAGCCGTTGTGCCTGCGGTTCCGTCAAGGCCGCAGTGGGTTCATCCAGGATCAGCAGGCGGCTGTCAAAGGCCAGCGCCTTCGCCAGCTCCGTGAGTTGGCGTTGCGCCAGGGGGAGCCGCCTGACCGGTGTATTCGGGTCAACCATCTCCATGCCAACCCGCCGCATCATCTGTGCCGCCTCAGCCAGCAGTCGCGGGTAGCGAATGACCGCGTGGCGTGCGGGCAGGCGCCGCAGAAAAATATTCTCGGCAACAGACAGTGTATCGATAAGACTGAGCTCCTGAGCCGCCAGGGTGATGCCCCGGCGCTGAGCATCCCCGGCATTCCCCGGTGTATAGCTGGTGCCGTCCAGAAAAAGTTCGCCCCGGTCCCAACGGAGCAACCCGGACAGGATATTCATCAAGGTTGATTTGCCGGCCCCGTTCTCGCCGATCAACCCGTGCACTTCCCCCGGTTTGACGGTCATATTGACACCGGACAACACCGGCACCGAAAAGGATTTATGCAAATCGCTGATGCTGAGGCGGGCGGGCGGCATTGGCTGGCACTCTTACAACTTAATGCTGACGCGCTCAGTGGGCGAAACCAGTGGCTCGCACGGTTACAACGAGGCCCTGGTGATCAAATCCACAGCGGTTGCGAGATCGTCCGGTTCTCCTCCCTGCGCCAGCATATCAAGGGCATACTCAATGCCGTACACTGCCAGCTGATCGGCATGCTGGTCGGCCGTTGCCAGCACGGCACCAGTTTTGAGCAACGCCTGTACCGCAGAAATATTGTCGAACCCGACGACCTGTATGTCAGTGACCTTGCCGGCCTGACGCAAGGCCGACACCGCGCCCAGCGCCATGCTGTCATTGGCGCACAGGATGGCCTTGAGTTGCGGAAACCGCACTAGGATCCCGGCCGTGATCTCCGCCGCCCGGGTCTGCTCCCAGAACGCGCTTTGTACGGTGACGATTTCCAGCCCGTGGGCGTGGGCGGCCTCTTCAAAGCCGGCGCGGCGCTGTTGGGAATTGTACGCGGTGGGGACGCCTTCCAGAATGGCAACCTGATCATTTTCCGCCAGATACCCGGCCAGATAATTCCCTACCAGGCGCGCCCCGGCGCGATTGTCGGGGCCGACAAAAGGCACGTTGAGCGCGTATTGAGCCAGCACCTCGGCATCCAGTCTGTTATCTATGTTGACGATAATGATGCCGGCCTGATGCGCCCGGGCCAGCGCTGGCACCAGCGCCTTGGAATCTGCCGGCGCAATGACTATGGCAGCGGCGCCGGCGGCGATCATCTGGTCGATCAAGGCGACCTGTTGTGCCAGGTCGCTCTCGTTTTTTATGCCGTTGACAAGCAGGCGGTAAGGCACGCGCTGGGCGGCGTGGTGCTGTTTTGCGCCCTCTGCCATGGTGCTGAAGAACTCGTTTGCGAGCGATTTCATTACTAGGGCAATGACCGGTTGGCCTGAGGTTTCAGCGGGCGCCGGCGCGACTTGTTCACGGCCGTCGCCACAGCCTGCCAACACCAGCAGGAGCAGGATGTTAATTTTTTTCACGTTCTACCCGTTACTTGGTTGCTATGTAAGTTTCACCTGCCCTGGCTTGTTTACGTCCCTGTCACTGGATACCGGCCAATCCCTGGCCGGGGAGCCTACCCCGGCATGTCGTCAGCCGGGGATGAACCTGCATGCGTGCGGCGCCTTGCCCATGAAGGTTTGCAGCTTCGTTTATTCTGCAAACAGCAGTTGTTCATACACCTGCCAGAATTTCTCCTCGTCAAGCCTGAGTATAACCTCTGCGGCCTGCGCCGAGAACGGTCTGAAGGGCTTCATAAAGCTGACCTCGGTGGCGACCGGGGCGGCGAGCGAACGTCCGTAACCCGGGCCATGATTGGCATCTACGCTGACCCAATATTCCTCACTTTCCCGCACCAGTTGCGGTTGCGCGATATAGGCAGCCACTAGGGCATCCCAGACCGGTAGCTGAAAATCGGGATTTTCCTTCATTTTTTCACCGAACTTGGGCGTCAAAAACTTCGTCACCATAAAATGGTCCGCATACTCTGCGCGGGTAAAACGCTCATAGAGTGACTGGTCGAATAAAATCCGGTCGGTGGCATCCAGTGGGATGATGACGTGGCGTATAGGTTCGGCCAGTACTATCTGCGCCGCTTCTGCGTCAAACCACCAGTTGAACTCCGCCGCGGTAGTCACATTGCCCCAGATAAAGAAGGCGCCGCCCATATAAATTATTGTTTTGATCCGGGCGACTATATCCGGCGCCTTGCGCACGGCCAGCGCCAGGTTTGTCAACGGCCCGATAGCCGCAATCGTGATCTCGCCCGGATTGTTCCTGACCGCGTCGATGATGAAATCAACGGCATGTACGGATTGCGCGCGTGCCTGCTGCGGCAACCCGTCGGGGGGCGGCTGCACTTCTTGCTCCCGGTCCCAGGCGCCGGCATAAATGGCGCCGTAAAGCGCCCGGTCATGTTGTTGAAATTTCTCCTGTGAATGCAGCAGCGGTTGCTGCGCGCCCGGGAACACGGGTATTTCAGTTGCCAGCCCCAGCCGTTCCAGCGCTTTTAAGGCATCGACTTCCAGTTGCGCCAGCCAATCATTACCGGCAACCAGGGTCACGCCCAGCAGTTCAATCTGCCCGGCCTTATGCAGGTTGGCCAGCATCACCAACGCCTCGTGGTCGTCCGAATAATGAGACAGGTCGGTATCCAGAATGATCTTCTGTTGCGCGCCTGCTGGCGCGGCAACAAGATACAGCATGAGCGCCAGATACCGGCCTCGAGTAAAAATTTTATTCATTAGCGTAAATTAAGTTAAACGGTTAACCTGTTGCCGCCCTCATAGGGCAATGGCTTCGTGATAACTCCGTTGGTAACGGTTGACAAACTCCTCCATACTGAAGGAATGGTTTTGCGCGCCTTTTGACTCGGCGCAAATGGCCCCCATCAGGTTGGCAATGCGTCCCGCCACGGGCCAGTCATAGTCGTTCAGAATACCGAAAATGATGCCGGCGCGGTAGGCATCGCCACAACCGGCAGGGTCGCAGGATGTCACTGGCAGCGCCGGCAGGGAAATTTTACCGTGTCGGGTCATAATCACAGAACCGTTGCTGCCCTCGGTAATAATCAAGGCCTCACTCGTAGCAATGATCTGCTCTGCAACAAGTTTGGTTTTCTCGCGCAGAATGTCCCACTCATGCTCGTTCAGTATCACCCATCTGGCCAGCTCCAGGAGATAAGCGAGCTCATCCGCTTGCAGCAGGTGCACCACAGGCCCCGGGTCAAAAATAACAGGCACCCCTCGCTCGGTCAGGTGCGCGGCGTGATGCAGCATCCCGGCCACGGCATCCGGTGCCAGCACGCCCAAGTTGAAACCCGCGCCATAGTCCACGGTATTTCGATGTGAACCGGCCATGGCGCCGGGGTAGAAAATCACAATCTGGTTATGGTCTGCGTCCACGCTGATAAAATAGTGCGCAGTGCGCACCTCCGGCAAGGTCATAATATAGTCAAGGCGCATCCCTTTGCGTCGCATCCATGCGGCATACTCATCAAAGTCATACCCTACGGTCGCAGCCGGGTATGACTCACAACCCAACAGGTCCAGGTTGTGGCAGATGTTGGCCGCGCAGCCGCCGAACTCGCGCTGCATATCCGTCACATGGCAGGTAATGTTGAGCTTGGTCGTATCCTGTGGCAGAACATGACGTTGGTAATCCTCCGCGGACACGGTGATCGTGTCATAAGAAACCGAACCACATACCAATACCTTCAAGATACCCTCCCCCGTCAGGCGTCCCGGTCAACCGGCCGGCACAAACACCAGACTGATGATCGTTGCCGTCAGGCAAGTGGTGATAAACGCCACTACCACACACTTCAGGCCGAGGCCGACGATTTCTGCGGTGCGTTCCGGCGCCATGGACGTCAGGCCGCCGATCATGATGGCAAGGCTGCCAAAATTACTGAAACTGCACAAGGCGTAAGTCATAATGAAGCGCGCAGGTTCACTCAGTGTCCCCGGCGCCAGCTCGGCCATGGTGATGTAAGCCACCAACTCGTTCACAATCACCTTGGTGCCAAGCAGGGAGCCGGCGATTTGCGCATCAGCCCAGGGGATTCCCATCAACCAGGCAAATGGTGCCATAAACCAGCCCAGTATTCGCTGTAGCGTCAAATCCTCAGCGTAGGTCGGGATGAATGAGAGCAACGAGTTGGCCAAGGCGATGACTGATACAAATACTATCAACAAGCCAATCACGTTCAACAGTAATTTTACCGCATCGACTGTGCCGCGCGTCAGGGCATCCAGAGAAGACCGGTACGGGTTATCCATATTGACCGCGGCAGTATCCTGGCTGCCGTCGCCTGGCACCATAACCTTGGCCAGCATGATGGCGCCGGGGGCATTGATCACAGAGGCTACCAGCAGGTGACCAAAGGCATCGGGAATGAAATTTTGCAGGATGCTTCCCAGCAGCACCATGGTGGACCCGGCCAGGGTGGATAACCCTCCCGCCATGACCACAAACAGCTCGCTGCGCGTCAACTTCGGGATATACGGCTTCACCAGCAACGGCGCTTCGACCATCCCCATAAACACATTTGCAGCAGCCGAAATGCCGACCGCGCCGCTCACCTTGAAGGTCTTCCTGACAAAAAACGCAGCCCCCTTCACGATCAACACCAGGACGCGCCAATGCCACAGGAGCGCCGACAGGGCGCCGACCATGAGCACTACCGGCAACGACTGCAAGCCAAAAATAAACGACGACCCCGGGCCGGTCGGCTCGAAAGGCAGCTCACCGCCACCGATGTAACCGAACACGAAACTGGTTCCTTCCAGGGTGGCATCCTGGAGCAGGCTGGCCGCGCGCGCCAGCAAAGCTAACAGCTGTTGCGCCCACGGCATGTTCATAAGTAACGCGGCCAGGATGAATTGGCAGGACAAGCCAACCATGACGATACGCCAGGGAAACCGCGCCCGGTTTTCTGATAGCAACCAGGTCAGGCCAATGAAGGCGAACACGCCGATAAGACCTTGTGTGAACTGAGCTTGCATAAATCCGGTCACTTATTCAGCGGGGCGCCTGTGAGAATCAGAGGCTCTTTGCAGTAACAGAACAGCCGCATCGTACAGTCTTGCATACGTCAGGAATTCTGCGAGCAACATTACGCCCGGTAAGGCACCAGCGTACTCAGAGACAGGGTATGTTGCAGCATTATTTCACCTTTTGCTCCCCTCACTTCCAACACTATCAGTGGGTCAACGAGGTCCCACCGAATCTGAACCAGACCAAAGTTGCGCGCGTGGGCACTCTGTGCCTGAGCCCGGTTGGCCCAAACCCGGTTAGCATTCGGCCCCGGCGTCGGCCAGAAATGGGTCAGGCCGCTGGAAGTCAGATCCCAGAGCGGATAGGGTACGTCTGTCGTTTCACAGGAGAGCTCGCCATAGTGAATATCGCCGCTCAGAAACAGCACGCCGGCCGCGCCGGTGGTTGCAAGCAGCCGGATGAGACGTAACCGCTCGGTGGGAAAGTTGGCCCAGGACTCCCAACCCCGGAAGCCGGCGGCAAACGGAACACTGCTGCATATCAGGCGCAGGCGCGCCGGGCGCACCAGTTGTCGTTCCAGCCATAGCCACTGTGCCTCATGCAGCATCCGCGCCTCGGGCCCCGTATCGGGCCGGTAAGGACCGAACCCGCTTGCTCTGGCCTGTGCCAACTCGCTTTCCGGCAAATGTCTCAGCGGCGACCGCCCGAAACGCGTATCCAACAGGATGATCTGCACCCGGCGCTCAGGAGGGCCGTATTCATGGGCTGCATAAATGCCGCCCGGCTGACTGCGGTGCGGGTCACCCGTTGGCGCTTGCCAGAAATCCAGGAATAACCGGCGCGCAGATTCTTTCAGGTCGAAGTCCGCGCCGCCGTCCCTGAGCCCATAGTCATGGTCGTCCCAGGTAGCCAGGATAGGGACTCGTTCACGGAATACCTGAAACTCCGGTACCAATGCAAACCGCTGGTAGGCCCTGCGCAGCGCCGTCATGGCGTCCGCCGGCCCCGCAACTTCCTCCTCTGCATAGACCGTATCTCCGAGAAACAGGAACAAGTCAGGACTTGTTTGCAGGATCGCGTCCCAAACCTCCTGTGGTTCCCACGATTTACAGCAGGAACCCAAGGCAATGCGAGTGGAGGGCAGAAGAGCAGGGGGCGGAGCAGCGATATTGGCTGTTCTCGTTGCGCCGACAGAGAGGAATGGCAGGCCTGCCCCGAGTCCGGCAGCCAGGGCGCCGGTAAGAAACCGGCGCCGGTTATGGACAGGCATGGACACAAAAAGAACCTTTGGTGTTAAAACTGGGGATCCCTACGCGAAGCGCACTCAGAAAACGCCTTTTACCGTAAACGTAATACTGCGGGGGGCGCCGATGAAGTAGCGTCCGGCCCATTTTCTGTCAACGCCCAGCAGTTCCGGGGCGACTCCGGACAGATAATCCTTATTGGTGATGTTCTCCACATTCAAGGCAAAGGTGAGGCCGCGCAGGTAATCGAAATTCATCTTCCTGTTATAGGACATGTTCAGACCGAATACCGTATAGCCTCGTATCCTTTCGTCCGACGACGTAACCTGGGCAACCTGTTCGGGGGGGCTGAAGGCGCCGCTGGCGAAGCTGAAGTCGGGCAGCAGACCGGTGGATGCCCGGGGATTGCCATAAAAGCCGGCGCGATCGCCGACATGGTTCATGTTAATGGAAAAATTGAAGTTTTCCGTGGGCTGCCAGGACAATTCCATAAACAGTTTATCGTTGGGAATACCCACTAAGTCCTCGCCGTCACGGATAAAGCCGGCCGCAGGATTGCCGTCAGCGTCCAGGCTGCTCTCATCGAGCACATACTCATGGGACTGGTGCGTGTAGGCGGCGTAGAGTTGAAAATCCTGATACCTGCCGTTAAAGGTAAACTCCACCCCTTCCACTTCTTTGCCCTGATCGAGGTTATCGGAAGCCAATGTATTGGCGGCGTCTACGGCAATGACTTCCTCTGATTCAAGCCGGAAATACTGCACACCCAGGGCCAGATTGTTGCTGGTATATCTGATGCCGGCATCAATGACGTCTGATTTATCCATAGTGTTGATTTCCTCGGCGGGGTCGGGCGGGTCGCCGGCGCCGTCTTCAAGCACCGCATCGGAGACGGTTGCCGCATTCTCGGCATAGCCGGCAAAGACCTCCACTGCGTCGGTGATGGAAAAGACCGCGCCGACGTTGGGCAGGACGCCCGAATCCGTTGACACACTATTGACGTAGTCAAACAAGCCGTCATCGGAATCCTGGATGGGCGCCGTGTAATCGACATCGTTGTCCATGTAAGACAGTCCCCACTCGACGCTCAGGCGCTCGTCAAACAAGGTGGATTTATTGCCGAAGTACAGCGTCCATACCTGATTATCCCACTCTTTGTCCTCACTGGTATGAAACGGCGTGCCGACATAATCAGGTCCGGCCATGGGGTTGACCAGCCGATGCCAGTGCCGCACCTGGCTGCGCTCGGCGTCCTCATACCAGACCCCCGCCTTCCAGTTCAGCAGCTCGTTGTGGGACCCGGCCACCTCAAAGATGGCGCCGTAGCGATCCATTTCATAGTGGTTATTGCGGTAGTAGAGCTGGCGGCCGGTCTCGTCGGTATTGTCAATCGGGTCCGGCACTGCGCCCTCATCACTGGCGTTCATAAAGCGACCGACGCCATCCTGGAAGTGGTAATAGGGCTTTAAGGTCATGGCAATGGCATCCGTGAATGGCAGCATGAGTTCTGCATAGCTGAGGTTGTCCTCGCGGGCGTTGCCCCGAGTGGAGCGATGCAGGCGATCAACCAGCGGATTGCCGGTCCAGTCATCGGTATAACCATCGCTGTTCGGGTTCAGCGAAAAAGCCGGGTTGGTCGGGGCAAAGGCATCAAAGAAACAACGTCTGTTTTCGGCGGCACAGGGTGTCTGCAACAGCGCAACGATATTGTAGCCACTGGCATCCCGGTCGTTATAACTGTGGCGCAGCTTCAGCACGGCGCCGTTGTCGAATTCCTTCACCAGCTTGGCGTCGATGTGCAGGCGCTCGTTCACGCCGGTGCCTTCGCCAATCCAGACATCGGTATCCTGGAAGGACGCGCTCAAATAGGCAGTGGCACCGCCGAGTATCTCGCCGGTGTCATAGCGCAGGTAATACCGTTCATAACTGTGGCTGCCCAGGGAGAAGTCCATGCGCGCACCGGCCTCGCGGTCCGGGTCTTGCGTAACGTAGTTGATATGGCCGACCAGGGCCTGGCGCGAGGGGGAACCAGTCACACCGGCGGATTGCGAAACATCGATGCCGGCCAGATTGGCGGTATCCACAAAGCGGTTGGGCACGGCGCCGCCCCCCAAAGTGGTGCGGCCGTTGGGGATGCCATCAATGGAAAAACCGATATTGTCCTTGTTGAACCCGCGCATGTTGATAGTGCTGTCAAAGCCGCCGCCGCCCAAGGGGTCGGAGGCACCCACCTGGATCCCGGAAATCCGTTGCAACAGCTGCGCGGCGCCGGTTCCCGGCGGCAGCTCCTCGATGGTTGCTGCGTCAATCCTGATATTGGCACGGGTTTCACCGACACCCACCGATTGTCCGAAAACGACAATTTCTTCTATAGGGTCGCCGTCTTGCGCGTTGAGGACACCACTGCCGAGGAACAACATGCCCCCCAGAAGAGCACTTGAACTGCTGATCAGATGGTTAATCATGGAGCTATCCCCCCTGATAGTTATTGGTAAAGAAATCAGTCACCTAACAAAAACGGTCTCAACCTGCGTTGCTCACTTGGCGAAGATACTCAGTGCCTGATGAGAAATGTAAGTTAATCGTTTAAGCTAAAGTATAGCATACCGCTGTAAGAAAATGTAAAGGAAAATTTTCCAATTCCCGGTAAAATCCACAAATACGCTCTTGCCTTGCCCCGAACCTGATAATTGATGACCGAACCATGGCCAAGTTAAAAGATGTTGCCGCAAAAGCCGGCGTGTCCGTGGCGACGGTGTCTTACGTCCTGAATGATTCCGGCTCGGTGAGCAGAACGGTCAGAAACAAGGTGTTGGCTGCGGTTCGGACGCTGCAATATACGCCCAACCGCTCCGCGCAGGCAATGCGCACCGGGCGCACTAAAACCCTGGGACTGGTATTGCCGGACTTACTCAACCCGTTATTTCCCGAGATGGCCCAAGCCATTGAAAACACTGCCCGCAAGCTGGGTTATTCAACGTTTCTTGTCGATACGAAACTTTCCATTGATAGTGAAAGACAGGGTATCGAGTCGTTACTCAGACAAGGTGTAGAGGGCGTTATCTGGTTTCCGCAATCGCAACAGAACACGGTGGAAGTTGCGTCAAGGCAGGTCCCCATTGTGGTGCTGGACCGTGAGCTGCCGGGCTTTGACGTGGTGCGCCCCGACCATGAAGCGGGCGGGCGCCTGCAAGCGGAATACCTGCTGCAAAAGGGACATAAACGGGTGGGGCTGTTATCTGGCCCCATGTCGGTTGACAATATGCGCCTGCGCCGGGATGCCTTTTATGAAGCGTTCGTCAACAAAGGGGACATTGTCTGGGAGCTTGAAAACCCCTTTTCGATAAAAATTTCCGAGGCAAATAAAGAGCAGTTACAGCGGAACCGACCGTCGGCGGTGGTGGCCGGCAATGATATTATCGCCGTAGGTGTCATCAAAACCTTAACCGAGGCAGGTATCGCAGTCCCCGAGCAGGTATCCGTAATCGGTTTCGATAATATTTCATGGTGTGAGGTGGTCACGCCAACCCTGACGACAATACGCATGCGCTTGCAGGATATTGCCGCAGATGCCATAAGGCTACTAATTCAGCGCATAAACTCTCCGGACGAGCCTGAACGCAAAGTCATTGTTGGGGTCGAACTGGCAGCGCGCGGTTCAGTCATACAAGTTTGACCTCAGTCCAAATTTAGTGTGAGTTGTATTTGATACCATAGCCCTTGAGACAATGCCCTGAAAGTAAATCAGGAGAGTACGGCGTGCCATTAAAAATAAACCCTTCATCTACTACTTACCCTGCGGCAGTGCCGCAGGAACGGCAGCCGCGAGTTCTACCGGGTTCGCGAGAACAAGCCTCGTCGCGTCAAAACGAAGGGATTAGTCTTGATCGGCTTGAGGCAAGTCCTGCTCGCTATACAACCAGCCTTCCTCATCATGCAGGCATGCCCGATACAATTATTAATATTGACGCACTGGAGCAAAATTTGCTCATTAAACCATTGCTGCAAGGTGCGCCTCCCAACACGGAAACCCGTAGCTTGGGCTCACTGAGCAGGTTGGGTATGGATCGGATGTCTGAAGAAGCCAAAGACGATAACAGGAGGATGGGGCAGGAAGGCATGTCACGAGACAGGTTTCACACCCTGTTTGGCCGTGACGCGAGTGAGCCGGGCGAGGCGCGTTCGATACGGTTTATTCCCTCGGAGTCGAGGCCGGGCCACCACGATAATCTTGCAGGTTTTTTACGCGTTAAGGAGGATCTTGGGATGGCCTGACTTACGCCGCTACATATCCTGTTGTTTCCTTTTCCGTCGATGGTCCAGAAGGCGACAAGCGGGAATATTTATACCTGAGAGGCTATTCGGGGAGGTTGTTGAGTATTGAAAAGTTTCAATCACTTATCAATATACCGCCAGCAAAGCCGGTAGCAGAAATATTGGGCGAGGCACAACAGAACCCCGCAACAACTTTTGCATACTGTCTTCAGGAAAATTACAAGATGAACCTGTACAGTAGAAACATAGTCATGGGCCTGTCACAACATGCAGAGTTCTATGAGGCCAAGCACGGCATGCTGAATGCCCCCGTTTACCGGCAGGTCGATGTCAGGGCACCGGCGCTGAAACCGTTCACCGGCGCGGCATCCCCCTGGTGGGGCGATTATGAGATGAATACATACGCGGTCCCGGAAACGATCAGGCAGAACAAGCGGGCAAACCTTGAAGCAGGCGAAGATGTACTGGATATATCGATTGGGTATCCCAAAATACAGGTGGTTAATTACAAGGCCGAAAATAAATTCATTATTTATGCTTCGGAGCAGGTTTCGGCCACGGGCCTCGCGCCCGGGCGCCAACAGTCAGCACATTTTATTTCCGGCCCCATACTCAGTGTGATCGAAGGAGTTAAATCGGTGCAATTGCTGGGTCCTGAGTATGCCCCCGGTGCGCAAACCGGTTTTAGCGGGCAAGCCGGTAGGGTCGGTAAACGAATAGCCGGCTCGCCATTCCCTGATGTCAGAAGGATGATAGAATCCGACAAGCCCGTGACCTTGGAGGTGACCTGCCAGGATGGCTCGCACCACCGGGTCGTGATTAAAAACAAAAAGGTGATGATGCATATAGACAATAGGGAGATGGGAAGAAACAACGCGTTTTATGGAAATAGTAAGGGTGCAGAGGTTCTGAATAAAGGCAAGGTGTTGCAGGATTTTGCTGACGTCAATACGTATAGCTATAACGGAACATACACCGGTGTCTTCAGTTCCCCCACTGGCAGGAGGGAGCCACAACTGGTGACCGATAACCAGGAAAACCTGCCCCTGGCACCGATTATTACCCCTGCGCCGGGCCAGTGGCCAGAAATTACCGAGGCATATCAGCGCGTTATCAGGGAAATTACCCAGCTGGGACAATCAACCTTATTCGGACGGAACATCCTGGCTAGAGTGCTTTTGAACCCCGCACTGAATGCCACGACAAAAACAGCAATGATCATGCTTTCACACCAGATTGCCAGTAATTTTACAAGAGCCAATATTAGCGCGTTTGGCACCGCTGTCCCAGTGGTAGCTTCAATTGGAACGCCACAGTTCTGGGCTGGGATTTTTGCACTGGTGGTCATTCAGAATCTGGCCGACAAGGCATTGAGAAAAGTTCTGGCGCCGCTGGTCCCAAAGGAGCTATTAAGCGACGATAATTTTCTCACCAGGCATCTCACGCGGGTTTTGGGCAATTGTTCGATAGAATTTGCCCGTTTGATGATCAACCACTCTATTCTGTTCGCTACCGGGTTCAAGAAACACCACATAGAGATCCCCGTACACTTGGCCCAAGCCAGCACCTACGCAGTCATTCGAGAGGCCCGAAGACAGTATGGAGACAGGCGCTCTTATCCTCTCACACATGCAATATTTGACCTTCTGCAATTCACCAATGATGTGGCTTGGAGGTCACTGGGAAATACTCTGGCATATCAACAGACCGCCCCAAGTCCACCTGCGGATACTCCTGACAGCAACGCAGTTAGCCCGGAAGTGGCGGGCTCGGGCGCATCAGGCTCAGGCATGATCGAGCCGAGTACGGGCGAGGCAATGGCGAACTCAGACCCACCGCTGGCAGGAACAGGAGAGGCTTATTTACAGGCGCTGGCACAGCGGACGAGCGTTCGTGTCACCGATAAACTGTTTTTTCCAACGTTAGCGCAACTGTCCGACCATATCAAACCCGCCGATGGCAAAGGACCGGTTGCAGACCAGTTCAAGCGGATATACCGAGACAAGCTACCGCTATCGAATAAATTATCGTCCGCGAGCGTGTGGATCGATGAAAAATCCTATAAATATACTCCTGAAATGTACAAGCATCTCTGGTTTCATGCTCCCTCTTATGGCGCACGCATGAACAGGGTCTGGCTGCTTTTCAGGATGCACTTGAAGTTGGCTGCCTGTTGTTCTCGCGGGAACTCTTTGCTTACCCCGCAGGACAGAGACATCGCGGCATTGTTGGACACGTATGCTGATGCCAGTGACGAGCAAAAAAGTGAATTTATGGCGACGCGTGGTAAAGAAGTTGAAGCGCTGCTCGAGCGTATCAGCTACGAAAAACAGGTGCTCGACCCGCAGCAACAAAAGTTTTTTCAACGCTACACGCAAATGCTGGGTGTGAATACAGAGCCCTCAAGATCGGGAGGGACAGCAGGCGGCACTTCCGCCCCGGTCGATAGCGATCCCGTTTTGGAATCCTCGGGGGAGCCTCTCCAACCCGTGAATACGCCACCGGCCTCGAGCAGACCTTCCCGACCTTTCGACAGAGGCCCCGCCCTCGGCCCCCTGTACAAAGAAAGTGCGTTTTTGGAACCGGATAAACGTGACGGTAGCGTTCATAAAAAAGATACGACTTTCTCTGACCGCTACCAGGTCAATATCATGGAAATGCAGAGCAGGATGCGTGCGGCAGCCTCACTTGAAGAAGATATAAATACGCACTTCCCCGGCCCCGAACACTCCCATTTCCGGGAAGAATTGAGGCGGGCCATCTCAAGCTACACCGTTGAATCCGGCTTTTTCCATCTTCCCTTGCGATACGCACACACGGGGCAGCCCAGGTGGATCGAAGCGGTCAGGGGAATCAAAATTCCTTACACCGTGCTTAACACTCCCAATAACGTGACGGACGAGTTCACCGAGCAAGTCGATCCGATTGGCGCAATGTACATTAATCTGGCTCTGCGTGATGCCGCAAAATTTTCTTTTCCGGTAATACGCGGGGTTCACACGGTAGCGGGCTATCGCTCAGATACACAGCCCAGCACGCCGGGAGCCGGGGTATTTGACATAGAACCGACGGACATAAGTACCGGCGATATCGTGATGAATACCGAAATGCTGTCGACATCTACCTCGGACACGATGGGCAAGAACTTCAGTATGGCTATCGACATGGGCATGACGGATACAAGGCGGCGTCTTAAATATGTAATCGAAGGAGATACAGCCGTGAATATCACCCAGCATACAGATCTCAATCAGGCCGAAGCCATTTATACTCCGGGCGCCCAGTTCAAGGTAACCGGCATCAGCGGAACCCCTGAAGATCTCGGGCTGGTAGTTCGTGCAAAACAGATCAATACCTATGAGGAATGGGAACTGGGCGAGGGAAAGGAAGGCATAAAGATGAAGGATCCGGCAACCGGGCGGCTCAGCCGGGCCGGAAAGTTTTTTGCGCCCAGGAATTATTTCCTGGGACATTGCGTTACAAGCGAAAAGCAAGAGGATTATGGGCCGTCACGCTGGCTCCGACCTTTCGACGCGCCAAACACGCCCAGAGGAATCCGGGACGCGATTCACGCGGCCTTCCTCAGAGAGGATGATCTGCTCAGGGCAGCCCCCGGTGATCGACTGGAACGGTCATATTTGGATTTGGCCACAGAAAACATTCACCATGAACACTACCGCAACCGCGCGGTCACGCGCGCCAGGGAGCAGGTACAGAAATATTTCCCCGAATTGATCTCGGGCAATGACATCCCCGATCTGACAGAATTGCAGGAGCGCCGGGAGGAAGATAGTGGACCCTCAGGTAGGGAATCGCCTCTGGCGAGCGCAGCACAGGCGGGTAGCGATGCAAGACGGTTAAGAGAAGCTGAGCTCGATCAGGCGCAGCGGGTATTTGAACACGAAAAGCACCGAGAGGCAGAAATACGAGACACACACGTCAAAGCGGGTACGCTTGCCACCTGGTTCGCCCACAATGATAACAATAGCGATAGGAGCTTGATGTAAACTCGGCCATCTACGCAGAGAAAGAAAAGTTTCTCATCTGGCTTACCGCCAATGTATTGAGACGCGAGATCAACCTGATCGACCTGCAAGGCGATTCTAAATCCATTTATAGAGTCCAGCGAGCTTACGACGGTGTTAACCTGAGCGACACTCATAAAGGCACTGCACAAACCCCGTTCATCATCGGTGTCATCCATGAGGGTGAGAACAAGGGGTACTACGCAGTGGCTCCCGGTAGCGAGGGATTCTTGCAATGGCGCCGGGTTGCAGCTACCGGAGACGAATTAAGCACCGGTAACCTGCTGCATGCCGTATTTATTTCCAGGCTTGCCAAGGCAGACGACTATTCGGTTTTATCGGGAAACAACACCATTACACCGCGCGCAGGCGCTACCAGAACCGTAACCGAACTACTGGAGTTAACAAAACGGCTTTCCAGACTCAACTATTTACCTTTTCAAAGAGCAATGGTAACTACTCGCCCCCTCCCTCTAATTCTACTGAATTTTTTGTCAAGGCGTCCTTGACAACATAGCGTCATGGCGTTATGTTGGTCGTCATGGGGAATGCGTACCGAGGGTCGAAAGCCACGACGGGTCTGTGCCAGCCGCTCATTGCGATGATGCCGCCGCACAGTGTGTACATTGAGACACACTTAGGCGGCGGGGCGATTATGCAGCGCAAGCCGGCGGCGTTGCGCAACATTGGGATTGATCTTGATGTGCGGGCGTTGGCGGGGTTTACGTGTGGGTATCCGGTGGAGTTGGTGCAGGGGTGTTGTCACCGCTGGTTGGCGACTTTTCCGTTTGACGGCACGGAGTTGGTGTACAGCGACCCGCCCTACCTGCACAGCACGCGCAAGTCACGGCACCGTTACCGGTATGACTACGAGGACTCAGACCATGAGGCGCTGCTGGCGTTACTGCAGGGGCTGCCCTGTGCGGTGATGGTGTCGGGGTATCCTTCGGCCTTGTATGATGAGGTGCTGGCGGGCTGGCGCAGTGTGTCCTTGCAGGTGATGAATCAGGGCGGGGTGGTGACCGAGCGGGTCTGGTTCAATTTTGTGCCGGACCGGGTGCACTGGGTGCGCTATGCGGGGCGCAACTTCACGCACCGCCAGCAGGTCAAGCGCAAGGCTGAGAACTGGGGGCGGCGTTATCGTGACTTGCCCCCGGCCGAGCGGCTGGCGGTGCTGGCGGCGATGATGGCGGTGGAGGCACAGTGCACATGGCCACGGTGAACAAGGCCTCATTGCGTGCGGAGTTCGAGGCCATCCGAATGCGTTTTAAGGCGTTGTGCGCCGACGGCGCGCTGAGTCCCGAAGGGCGTGCGCTGTTCGAGTCGATGTTGCTGCTATTCGAGTTGCTGCTGGCGGTGTTCTTAGAGAAGACCACACCGAAGGGGGCGCACAACTCCAGCCTGCCCAGTTCCCGCACCGACCCCGATGACAGTGCGCGCACACGGCCCGGCAAGCAGGGCAAGGGGCCGCAGACCGGGACGGTGCCCAGCGCGTCCCGGCGCGTGGTGGCTCAGACCCGCACGGTGCCCGTGACCGGCTGCCGGGCCTGCGGGCATGATCTCAAAGGCACCGCCCCCACCGGCCATGTGCGACGAGTCAAGGTCGATATAGTCTTCGAGACGACCGAGTTGACCATTGACGCCGAGATAAAAACCTGTCCGCGCTGTGGCACTGAGACCCACGGGGCGTTTCCCGATGACATGCCGGGGCCTTTACAATACGGCCCTGGCATCGTGGCTTTCGCCACGCACCTGTTAACGGCCCAAATGCTCTCGCTCAAACGTACGGCGCAGACACTTCATGCACTGACCGGGCGCGCCGTCGCCGAGGCGACCTTACTGGCCTGGCTCACGCGGGTGCATGAGGCCCTGGCCGGGTGGGAGCGGGCGGCTATCGCCCGCCTGCTCACAGAGCCCGTGCTGCACGCCGATGAGACCTCCTTGCGCATCGACCGCACACAACACTGGCTGCACAGCACCAGTGCCGGGAACCTGGTACTGAAACACTGCCACCGCAAGCGGGGCGGGGACGCCCTCAAGGACATCGGCATCGTCCCCCGCTACGGCGGTGTTCTCGTGCACGACCGCTGGGCCAGCTACTTCGCCTATGACAACTGCGAGCATGCCCTGTGCGGCAGTCACCTGTTGCGTAACTTGGCCTTTATCGAGGACGCCCACGGCCATGCCTGGGCCCAACGTATGAGCCGCCTCCTGCTCAAGACCTGCCGACAGGTGCGCACACATAAAAACAAGGCACTCAGCGAGACCGACTACCAGTCCCTGCGCACCCGCTACCGGACTATCCTGACACAAGCCAAACGGGAACTCCCCACACCCCCGAAACGGCTCACCGGCCAACGCGGACGGATTGCCCAATGTGAGGCACAAAACCTCCATGATGCCCTCGTCAAGTACGAAACCGAAGTCCTCCGCTTCGCCCGCGACCCCAACGTGCCGTTCACCAACAACCGCGCCGAACGCGATATCCGTATGGCTAAAGTCAAACAAAAAGTCTCCGGCTGCTTCCGAACCACCGCCTACGCCGACACCTACTGCCGCATCTCCAGCTACTTGCAGTCTATGACCCTGAAGGGCTACAATCCCCTCGCCGCCATCGAGATAGCACTCAAGGGAGACGCCGCCACCATGGTGGAAAAACCGCTCAAAAATAAAACGGTTAAGAAAAACCAGATCAGAACAAGAGATCAGGGTAAGGGGGGCGAGTAGTTACGAGCAATGATAAAAGAAAGCGATAAGCAGTTCAGGCCAACCCCAAGGCCCGGCGCAGCAGCAGTCCCAAGGCCGGAACAAGGGGCAACCATTTCGGCAGTCCATGAGGCAGACCGAATGAGTTTTCTTGCAGAAATCGTTTAACCGGCCTGCTACGATGAGTTCAAAACCTGATTCCAATCTGTTCAAATCGTTGCCCGAGTCGGCAGAGCTACAAGAAGATTTCAAGGAAATTTTTGTTGAATCCTTGTTCGACGAAAACAGTCTGCAAGCCGTTTATATGAATCTGGCTTTAGGTGAAGCGGGGGAAACATTACCGAACATTACAGGCAACCTCAACGTTTTGTCGGATAATCTCATCGGCACCGACATCGACCTGTGGGCTGTTACCGCCGCATGGCCGACCTGGGAACTTAGCCCGGGTGACATGCTCACCAACACCAGGCTTTTTTCGACGCCAGCAGGTAGTGAGAAAGTGATACGCGGTGTGACAGCCAAAAATCCCCTGCGCGACGACCGAGGCAGCAACATATCCGTTTACGCCGCAGGAGCTGTGTTTCGGGTTGAGAGCGCCAGGAATGCTCCCGGTGACAGCGTGCAGCCCGGCTTTTACTTAAAACAAGTCAACACGTATCTTGAGTGGGAGTTAGGTGAAAACGGCGATGGCATCACCATGGATGTTGAGACCGGACACTTACTCATGAACAGTGAGTTCTTCAGCCCAAGGGACTATTTTTCCGGTATGCCAGTCAACCGACCGGAGGATGTGACGCTGGGTTCGGCGAGGTGGTATCGTCCATTTGATTCCCCAACCGCATCGAAACCTGTGCGCGACGCTATACATGATGCCATCCTCGCAAACCACCCTGTCAATCCGGCCCTGAACAAGGCCACACAGAATATTCATCATGAATATTTTCGGCAGCAGGCAGTTACACAGGCACGCGCCGATATACGAGAAATATTGCAAGCCGATTGGGAGAGTGACTGGAAACAACGACCGGGATCTGAATTGACCGGCAAGGAGTTGACAAAATTCAATCGAGCTGCACTTATTCGCACCCATGAACAACACCGAGAGGCACTCATCGCCAGGACTAATCGTAAATCGCAACAGCTTGCCGACATAATTGCGGGGCTGCGGCCGCACCAGCATACTGAGGAGGGAACACGGCAGTTGGTAATCTGGCTGCTTGCAAATATTCTGCGGCGGGAAATCAGGTTGTTAGACCTCGCTGACAAGGGAGCCGATGCGGCAACCGGCCCTGATTTAATTTACTCTGTATCAAAGGGTTATGATGGCACCGAGCTGGCTGCAGGCAGTCGCCATGGCGGCGCCTCGGCATCGGAAGATAATTTTGCCCAGACCTGTCCGCCACTGGTAATTGGCATGGTAGGCAGCAACCAGACGAACCAACGCGGGTATTACGCGGTTGCCCCCGACAACGACCGTCAAAAATTGATCTGGCGGCGGTTGATGGAGGACCAGGGGGGGCTCACTGTAAGTAACCTGCTGCACGCCGTGTTTGCCACTGAATACGCCGAGCAACAGGACTACATACTGCACAATGACGGGCTCTGTTTGTCAGCTACAGCCAGCAGCCGACGCGTGGTGACAGATTGGCTGTTCTTGTTGAAACATTTCTCAAGCCTGGACTACGAGCCGTTCCAGCGCGCGCTGGTGGCCCACAATCCGGGATTCGATCCCGGCTCGAATCCTGAGGCTGTATTGATACGTCCCTGATATTAGGTCACCTCGTGTTTGTGAGAGGTGCCCTTAACCGTAGATCAGTTTGCACACCTGTGCGCATTTTCCCAGGTCCAGCAGGCCGTCAGTGCGCACGCCGCTTTCCATGTCAATCCAGTAGTCTACGGCGGCGCGGAATTTCGATAGAGCTTCCCCGATAGTGGTTGGCGAGAGCCCGCCGGAAAAGCCACAGAAAGGATGACTGCGATGCACAACAGGCCATGCGGTTACCCGGGCGCCGGCGCCGAAGGACACATCGAACAGCCAGTCTGCACGGGTATCGGCAGGGAACTCCCCCTGGCACTGCAACGCCAGCCGCAAACCCTGCCCGAGACAATAACTGTACGCGTTGGCGATCGCGGCCTCGCTACTGCCTTGCCTGCTGTGGTTGAGTTGCAGACGCGCAAAGCCGCGCAGGTCAACCTCCGGCCTGCCGCCATTGGCGATCGCCTGTGCCGGTTTACCGCAGACATGCGCGGCAAAACGCAGCGGTGATGAAAGCAGTTCTGTTCTCTCATTCTGCGCCGGGAATAAAATGTTATCTTCCTGTGCCGGATCCAACAGGATGCCCCACTCAATCGGGTACTCGGCGGAAAGCTCCATCATACCGGGTATCAACTCGACCCGGTCAACACCGGTAAAAGTAACAAATACCGGCTTTTTTAAGGCGCGGCTCATCGTAGAATCCTCCCCCCCCAAAGCTCTTTGAGAAAATCAACTGTCGGCATCACCCGGATATTATCCCAGAGTGCGGGGCGGTTGCCCAGGTAAATGCTGTAGCAGGTCGTTTTGTCCTTGCCTAAGGCTTCCCTGACCCGGTGCAGACCGCGGTTGAAGCGTTTGTCCCAGCGTGGGGAGGCTTTGATTTCAATGGCAACAAAACCGGTTGCGGTCTCACACAACAGGTCCACTTCCGTGCCGTCGTAGTTGCGCCAGAAGTGCAGCGGGTAATGCTTGCCCGTGTAACTCAGCCAAGCGCGTAGTTCGTTCAGGATGAAAGTTTCCAGTAATGGGCCTGCCTCTTCAGCTGTGGGTGGATAAGGCAGCCTGCCGCTTAACGCTCGGGCTACGCCGCAATCGAAGAAATAAAATTTGCTTTGTTGCACCTGCCTGGTGGCCGATTTCAGTTTCCAGGCGGGCAGCCAGTGGCCCAGCAGCGTATCGGTAAGTATTTCAAAATGATTTTGGACGGTGCGGCGATTGATGCCGGCATCGCGGGCTATGCCGGTCAGATTGGTTACCTGTGCATTCTGGCGTGCCGCGATTTCCAGAAAACGGGCGAACGCGCCGATGTTGCGGGTCAGCGCTTCGGCCTGCACTTCCTGGATCAGGTACGTTTCAACGTAGCTGCGCAGATATGCCTGTGGGTTATTGCCCGTCAGCACCAGCGGCAAGGTGCCATACAGCAACATTCGTTGCGGCTCCAGATTGAAAGACAATTCGGCCGATACCAGAGGAAACAAGGTGGTTGTCAGCGCCCGCCCAGCCAGCAGGTTCACGTCATGGCCGCGCCGCAGCTTGCGGGCGCTGGAGCCGGACAGGATAAAACGCAGCTGATGCAGCTCGATCAGGCGATGGACTTCATTTAACAGTTGCGGCGCTTTTTGTACTTCATCAATGATCACCCAGCTACCGGCAGGCAGGGATGCCAGCTCCCGGTATAACGTCTGCGGGTCTTTATTGAGACGTAACGCTTCGCCCGTATCAAGCAGGTCGTAACAGACTGCTTGCGGGAAACGCGCGCGTATCCAAGTGGACTTGCCGGCGCCGCGTGGACCAAACAAAAATACGGACTGAGCCGGGTCTGGTAGTAATCTTGTGTACATAGATCGCGATTTTACCGAAAAATCGCGATATAGCTACCAATTTTTACGATTTTCAGCCCGCCGCCTTCATGTTCTCCGCAACTGAAGTTCAGGCCGCCGCCCCGACAGAGGGCAGGCCCGACAGGGCCATGGCGAGTTCTTCCTGCGAATATTCCTGGTCATACAGCTTGCCGGCAAAGTAGTCCATATAGGCCTGCATGTCGAAATTGCCGTGACCGCACAGGTTGAACAGGATCGCCTTGCTGATGCCCTCTTCCCGGCATTTTATGGCCTCCTCTATGGTCGCAACTACCGCGTGATTGGCCTCCGGCGCCGGGATAATCCCCTCCGCCCGGGCAAATTGTATCCCGGCCTCGAAACAGGCCAGCTGCGGGTAGGAACGCGGCTGCACCAGGCCCAGCTCTGCGGTTTGGCTGACCAGCGGGCCCATGCCGTGATAGCGCAGGCCGCCGGCATGGAAACCCGGTGGGACAAATCCGGAACCCAAGGTGTGCATTTTGACCAGTGGGGTAAGGTGTCCGGTGTCGCCGAAATCATACGCGTACCGACCCTGGGTCAGGGTCGGGCAGTTGGCCGGCTCCACCGCAATGATATGCACCTCCTGCCCGCCGCGCAGTTGCTCCCCGAGGAACGGAAACGCAATGCCGGCAAAGTTACTGCCACCGCCGGTGCAGCCGACGATGATGTCGGGATAGTCATCGGCCAGCTCCAGTTGCTTCATGGTTTCCTGACCGATCACGCTCTGGTGCAACAGCACGTGGTTCAGCACGCTGCCCAGCGCGTAGCGGGTGTCGTCGCACTGCACCGCCCGTTCCACCGCCTCACTGATGGCAATGCCCAAACTGCCGGTGCTGTCCGGGTGTTCGGCCAATACC
This sequence comes from Gammaproteobacteria bacterium, assembly GCA_965215365.1. Lineage (GTDB taxonomy): Bacteria > Pseudomonadota > Gammaproteobacteria > Eutrophobiales > Eutrophobiaceae > JAAXHV01. The sequence goes on from CBDCDS010000003.1 coordinate 229,698, forward strand.
GCCCGCCCCGCCTCGGTGGTAGCACTGGGGCTGGCAATGCAGGTGGCGCCGAAGCTTTCCATGAAGGCGCGGCGGTAAGGCTTCTGGTTGAAGCTCACCTTCACCATATAGACTTCTATTTCCAGGCCGAAAAATGCGCCGGCAAACGACAGCGCCGAACCCCACTGGCCGGCGCCGGTTTCAGTGGTGATGCGCTTCACCCCTTCCTGTTTTGAATAAAAGGCCTGCGGCACGGCGGTGTTGGGTTTATGGGAACCAGCCGGGCTCACGCCTTCATACTTGTAATAGATGCGCGCCGGGGTATCCAGCGCCTGTTCCAGCCGGCGCGCCCGGTACAGCGGCGAAGGTCGCCATTGTTTGAGGATATCCCGCACCGGCGCCGGAATATCAATATAACGTTCGGCGCTCACTTCCTGCTCAATGACCGCCATGGGGAAGAGCGGCGCCAGATCATCGGGTGTGACCGGCTGGCCCGTACCCGGGTGCAACACCGGTGGCGGCGCTTCCGGCAGGTCCGCAACGATGTTATACCAGCTTGTGGGTATATCGGATTCCTGTAACAGGTATTTGGTTGAGTCGGTCATGTGCTGTTTTCCTTCAAATAATGGGTTTCGGGTCTGAGGTAGTCTTATCACGGCATAACTTCAGATAGTAGTGATCGATATTTTTGCTGATGGAATCAATGTTGTCGGGATTTGCGTGTGCTTCCCGAGATAACCGAACAAGCGCTTTATGATTTTCATCGTGGTCACTATAAACGGGCAGATAAACCGGTGGTCGCACCTTAAAACTCCGATTGTCAGAGGAGGCATAAATAAACCCTGCGACAATTGGCGCATTCAGGACAGAACAGATGTAATGGGCTTCATCTTCTGTAATGAAATCGCCATTTTTACGCTCACACATTGAAGCCGCGTGACTCTGACAAAGTAACATTTTTTTCTCGCCCCAGGGAGTTGCCTGTGACGAAACAACTACAGCGCACCATTTTGTATCTTTCCTGAAGACGACATGAATCGGAGCAAAACTGTAACGGCCAACACGGGCAAGGCTGTAAAACTCATCCTGGTTGGCACTGCGTACTCTGGCGTTGCCAGCGGACAAATTTTCCAATAATTCCCGGTTGTCCCGGTAATACCCATATAGCAATTTCGAGGTCTTTTTGAGCTTTTCAACAGGAATGGCCAGCCTGGGATTCGTCGCCTCGTGAGGGAAGGGCACGAGTATTTGATCATAAGCATGCCTGAATGCTTCAATGGTAGAAGCTCTTACCACAGGATATAAATATTTGGTTTCCAGTAATATCTTTTGAGATGGGAGCGGGCGCTGGGCTCGTTTAAGTTGTATATTTTGCAGCCAGACGGTTCCCTTTTCAGGCCCTTCACCTTGATGCTTAAGCAGCAACAATTCTTGTGGGTAAAATTGAATGCCATCGCGGCCTATGTAATCACAATTTCCGGCCACCAGGGAAAAATTGTTCAGTTCTTCCAGGCCCTGCGTTATTGTAAACGCATTCTTTCCCGGAGTAATTTGCTGTGCAATCATAGACTCGGATTTCAACTCACTCATCGCTTCCTCCAAGTCTTGCCAGTTCGCCGCACGCTTCCCTCGCGCAGCGATATATTTCATAACCGGAACACTGGAAGTTGCGTGTTCGTCTCTCCCGATAACGAATGTCATAAAATCCTCTTTTATGGGGTCGAAGGGATAACCTGCTCTAGTCCAGTCATGAAATGCTAAAAATCGCCACTCGTTATCGCCAAGATTGCGCCATCCGTCATAGGAAGCCTGATAGGCCAATTCGCGCGGCATCAGGAAAGCGAGCCGGCCTTGTTCCGCAAGCCAATTCTTTATCGATATATATGCAACTAAGGCACACATATTAAGGTTAATTCCTCCCGTCAAACCTGCGCCTGAAAATAATCCCCGCTCTATACAAAATGATTTGATGCGATTACAGTAGCCTTCCGGAAGATTCTTCCAATCTATCCATGGGGGGTTGCCAGCTATAACATCAAATTTGCCAAGACATGCGGTTGTCAGAAAATTAGAGAGAATGCGCGCCCAAATTCCGTTCCAATTTTTGATTTCCAATTCAACCAACTCATCCGTAAACGTATTCAGCGCATTGATGATACTGTCCTTTTTGTCAGGCTTTGGTATTTCGTTGAGAAGCGTCTTCAAGGCCTTATCCGCATCTTTATCCCTTACGGCGGCTTCATATTCGCGCATAAGTGTAATAAACCTCCCGGATCTGATTACAGACACTGGCAGCACGCAAGGGATCGGCTTGACAAGCGTCTGAAGTTCGTAACGCAGACATTCCACGTCATCAATTTTTTCCAAATCTGGACTGTTGGAGGCATCACCCAAATAAACAGGGATTACAATTTCTTCGTGGTAATTTTTCAGAAGGTCGGAAATGTGTATAAAATAATTGACGCGTGCGGTCAGCACTGCCAATGGATGCAGATCAATGCCTGCCACGCGGGAGAGCACATTTTTTCCAAGGTCGGTTCCTGCCGAATCTGATTCACGTTTCAGGCGGGAAATCGCTGCTACAATGAAAGTGCCTGAACCGCAACATGGGTCCAACAAGCGCCAGTTGCTCTCAGGTTTCGCAGATTCAATGACATGCTCTGCAAGCCACTTGGGAGTGTACACCTCGCCGAAACTATTACGAATCGTTTGCGGCACTGCGGCGTGATACAGTTCGCGGAATAAATCTTCCGATTCGCGAGACTGAAAGATATTTCTGGCTTCTTCATAACGCGCCAGGACTGAAACGACAGTTCTCACCGCATCAGCTATATCGTCAGTCCACTGATTTTTGTCGCAATACCAAGAGAAAAAATCGCCTTCAAGCAGGTTTAGAATCCCAAGTTTGCGAAAAATAGCGCCATCCTCCAACCCATCGCAGAAGATTCTCAGAGAACCGGATGTTGCGTTGACAAGCTGCTGGAAGTCTTGCGGAATTTTACCCAAGTAAACATCTGATACTACATGAAAAGCTATGAGTTTCAGTAAAATAGCGTAAGAAGTGTGTAACGCAAACAAGGTTCGGTATTCATCCTTTGATTGTTCAACCGGGCAGTCGAAAATTTCCGACAATACTTTCCGGCGCGCAGCGATTCGAGGCTGTCTTGAAGTATCTTCATGAGAAATACGAAAAAGTTGTTCCCATTCTGCCTGGAGCATTTGCGTTTTTTTCACCGAAGATGCTTCGAGAACAGAATTTAACAAGCGAGCTACCCGAAATAAGATACCATCTGTTTTCGACCTGCAAAAATCCCGAATCAGATTTTCTGCTGTCAGTGATGAAAGCGCAAGAGAGATGATCTTTTGGGTAAGACGACGTAGAGCTGGCCCGTCCAAAGGCAACGCCGGGCATGGTTCGCTCACAATGCCTGAACAAGCGCGTATTTCAATTATCACAAGCCCATTTGTCAGTATCCCTTCGAGCGGCGCCTTTGATTTTTTGCTGAGTGATGCCAGGTATCCGGAAAGTTGTTCGGTGGCTGCTTTTCTTGACGCTTCCGAGTCAAGCAGGCTTGGGCGTTTATATTCAATGACAAGTGAGCCCAGTCGGCTATCAGCGCGCCCACAGAATGTATGGCGACGAGACACGCGCGCTTCCTTTTCAGGAGAAAACTTCAGGCCGATATCATACAATAGTCTGTATACAACGCGCTCGAAATGACCTTCGATGGTAGCTTCGTTCACTCCCTGGAGTGCAACGGAACGAATCTCCCTCGCTGCTTCGTCTAGCGCCTCTCTGAATTCGGGCAAGTCAAGAGCAATGTTGACCAGTTTTCCGCGCAGGGCGTTTGGCGTTAATTCAACTACATCATCTGGTCCGGACATGGAATCTCTCTAACCTTTCTGACGAAATAACGGTTTCATAAGAGCTAAGGGTTGACAGGGACGGACAGGGGTTCAGTCTTTGAGGCTGTAAACTACCAGGCCGCTACGTAGTTTTGGTTCGAACCAGGTGGCCTTGGGGGGCATGATGTCGCCGTTGTCGGCGATACTCATCAGCTCTTGCATGGAGACCGGGTAGAGGGTGAAGGCAACAGCCATCTCGCCGCTATCTACCCGGTTCTGCAGTTCCTCCACGCCACGCACGCCACCGACGAAATGGATGCGCGGATCGGCCCTCTGGTCGCGAATGTCCAGGATTGGTTCGAGGATCAGGTCGGACAGCATACTGACACCCAGCGCCGCCATGGTATCGGCCGCGGTATAGGCGTCGGGGCGCGCACTCAGGCGGTACCAGATACCTGCCAGATACATGCCGATGACGCCGCGTTGCTTGGGTTTGATGGGCTGGCTTCCGGTTCTCTCAACCATGAAGGCGAGACCTAGTTTGTGCAGGAATGCACGCGGCTCAAGGCCGTTCAGGTTGGTCACCAGCCGGTTGTAATCGAGAATTTCCAACTGGTTGTCGGGAAAATGTACGGCCATGAAATAATTGTATTGCTGATCCGCGCCGTTGCCTTGATCCTGCCCTGCCAATTCCTGGCCGACCTGTGCCGCCGCCGCAGTACGATGGTGCCCGTCGGCTACGTAGGTGGCGGAGATGCCGGCAAAAGCGCGAACAATTGTCTGCACGGTGGCCGGGTCGTCAACGATCCAGAACCGGTGCTGAACAGAGTCGGCATCAACAAAATCGTATTCCGGTGGCGTTGATTTGAGCGAGTTGACAAGATTATCGAGCCTCAGGTTATGGCGATAGGCAAACATCACCGGTTCCACGTTGAGCATGGTAGTACGGATATGCCGGGCGCGGTCGGTCTCCTTGTCAAATCGGGTCAGTTCATGCTTCCTGATGTGTCCGGACCGGTAATCTGCCACGGCCGCGGCGGCGACAATGCCTGTGCGCGGATGCCTGTTTGCGGTCAACTCATAGATATAGAGGCTGTCACGCTCATCCCGTACAAACGTACCGTTATCGACAAGCCCCTGAAAATTCGCCGCCGCCGCGCGGTAAACCTCGGGGTTGTCGGGCACCGTAGCTGCGGGAAGGGTGATCTCAGATTTTACCACGTTCAGGAAGGAATACGGATTGCCGGCTGCCTCTTGCCTAGCCTCTGCAGTAGTCAGTACGTCATACGGTCTTGAGGCGACACTGCTGACCAGGTCGCGGCGCGGACGATACCCTTTGAAAGCCTTGATTTTCACTTCCGGTCACCTGTGAAAATTGAAAACGCCCGTGCGCTCGGTCGCCGGCTTCACAAGCTGACCTGTATCGCTTTGTCGATAGCCTCGATGCGGGCCAGTTCATCCATTAACGTATCATCCAGAGGTGTTGACACCCCCAGCACGGCAATGGCCTGGTCGCTGTCGGACACAATACCCAGTTGCATGCGTGAAATGTTAATGCCGGCCGCGGCCAGAAGATTGCTGAGGGCGGCGATGACTCCGGGTTGATCAGTATGGCGGGTAACCAGCAGCTGCCCCTCCAGCACGGCCTCGATCTCGTAATCATTGATGCCGACCAGACGCGCATACCGGCGCTGGAACAGAGTCCCGATGACCCGGGTTTCACGGTCGCCATGCCGGGCCGACAGGCTGAGCGCGGAGTGGTAATCCGGGTGTTCGCCGCCGCGAGACTCAATGAGACTCATCCCTTGCTGCTCAGCAATATGTTTTGCATTCACCCGGTTTACTTCCATCGACATGCGGGCGCGCAGCAACCCTACCAGACCCTCGGTAGCGATGCTGTGCAAATCTCTTTCCGCCGCTTCACCAAACAACGATGCCTCAAAGCGGCGCACCGGCTCCGGGATCAAGTGGCCCAGCAATGTCCCCAAGTGCCTGGCCAGCGTCAGATAGGGTTGCAGTTTAACCAGTTCTTCGGACGACACTGCCGGCAGATTGATGGCATTGATGGGTTCGCCGGTCTTCAGATAAATACAGATCTGCCGGGCTATCCCCAGCCCGGCTGCGGCTTGGGCTTCCCGGGTCGATGCGCCGAGGTGCGGCGTCAACAATACGTTGTCCAGAGTCAGCAGCGGCGAGTTGTCCGGCGGTTCGCAGGAAAACACATCCAGCGCGGCGCCGGACAAATGTCCGTTCTTTAAGGAGTCATACAACGCGTCTTCATCGACCAGCCCCCCCCTAGCGCAGTTAATTAGCCGCGCCCCGGGTTTCATGGCGCCGAGCCGGTCGGCATCTATGATGTTGCGGGTCTTGTCATTCAATGGGCAATGCAGGCTCACATAGTCGGCCATCTCCAGCAATTCCTCAAGACTGGCCCCGGTGACACCGTCGGTCAGCAACCTTTCTTCAGTCACGAACGGATCAAAGGCAAGCACTTGCATTTCCAGCGCCAGCGCCCGCGCCGCCACGATCCTGCCGATGTGGCCGTAACCGATAATTCCCAGGGTCTTGCCGGCCAGTTCCACCCCCATGAAACGAGTGCGTTCCCAGTGTCCCGCCTTCATTGAGCTGTTGGCCTGGGGCAGATTGCGACTCAAGGAAAACAGATGGGCCAGGGTCAGTTCCGCCGTAGTCGTTACGTTGGCGTCGGGCGTGTTGAGCACGACAATGCCTCTGCCGGTGGCATGTTGCACGTCGATATTATCAACGCCGATGCCGGCCCTGCCGATGACTTCGAGCCGCGCAGCCGCATCTATGACCTTGGCCGTTATAGTGGTGGCGCTACGCACGACAACGGCATGATACTTGCCAATCTGTGCGCACAGCGCGGCTTCATCAAGGCCGGTAATGCAGTCCGCGGCAAGCGTGCGCTGCGCGTCCAGGAAGGCCTTGCCTTCCGGCGAGATTTTATCCGCCACTAGGATGTGTTTTACTGTCATTATTGACGTCAGTGAAGGGCCAACGGGTGGTTTTATCAGGATGCGGTCAGGCGCTGATCAACCTGCCCACATCCTCGGCCAGTTGCCGCGCGAGCGCCTGCACCTTGCCGGCATCATTGCCCTCGATCATAACCCGCAGCATGGGCTCCGTGCCCGAGGGGCGCAGCAGGACTCGTCCGGGCTCATCCAGTTGTTGTTCAACTGCTCCGACCATTTTTTCAAGTTCGGGGTAGTCCCGGAGCTGTATCGGTTCGCTCAGCGCTATGTTCAGCAACGTCTGCGGATATTTGTGCATGCCGCGCTTTAAGGTGTGCAGACTCTCGCCGGTGTCCAGCATGGCGTTGAGTATCTGTAATGCAGAAATGATGCCGTCACCCGTGTCAGAGAATTTCCGGTTCACGATGTGACCGGACTGCTCCCCGCCCAGCATCAGGTTTCTTTCATCCAGCATTCCGGCAACATAGCGATCGCCTACATTCGCCCGGTGAAACTCGAAACCCATTTCCTGCAGCGCCTGTTCCAGACCGAGGTTGCTCATCAAGGTGCCGACGACGCCACCGTTAAGCGTTGTGCTCTGGTGTCGGGCCATGATGTACAGCAATTCGTCGCCATCTACGCGCGCGCCCCGATGGTCAACCATGATTAACCGGTCCCCATCCCCATCCAGTGAGATGCCCGCCGCTGCGTTTTTTTCGAGGACAAGCTGCTGCACGGCCTCCGGTTTGGTGGCCCCGCACCCATCGTTGATGTTAAATCCGTTCGGCTCCACACCGATGGTATGGACTTCGGCGCCCAACTCTTCGAACACTTTCGGTGCAATCCGGTAGGCGGCACCGTTGGCGCAATCGACAACCAGACGCAGCCCGCTTAAATCACAATCGACCTTGCTCTTGCAGAACTCAATGTAACGGCGCGGCGCATCCGTGATCCGGCGCGCCTTGCCCAGCTGAGCCGGCGCCACCACCTCTAGCGGCTGGCCCAGTTGTTTCTCGATCTGTAATTCGACGGTATCAGACAGCTTCCTGCCGTTCCTAGAAAAGATCTTGATGCCGTTATCAGAATAGGGGTTATGGGAGGCACTGATGACAATCCCCGCCTCGGCGCGGGTGTTTTTTGTGAGGTAGGCGACGGCCGGGGTGGGTACCGGCCCCAGCAGGCGGATATCGGTGCCGGCGGCGGACAAACCGGCTTCCAGCGCCGATTCGAACATGTAGCCGGAGACCCGTGTATCCTTACCGATGAGGATGGGGCCGGCGGCTTTTTCATGCAATACCCTGCCGATGGCCCAGCCCAGCTTCATGATGAAATCCGGCGTTACCGGCGCGGTACCGACTCGGCCGCGAATGCCGTCGGTGCTGAAATATTTGCGAGAACCGGCAGACAACTGCGTCGGACTTCAAGCAGCCTGCGGCGGCCCGTCAATGACCGGGCCTTCGACCGGAGCGTCCGCCGGCTGCGTTGTCTCAGCCTCCGCCTGTCTGGTGCGCGCCTTGCCGTTTTCACCCCAATCCGCCGGCGGGCCGGGTTCTTTTCCTTCCATAATGGTGTCGATCTGCCCCGAATCGATCGTCTCGTATTTGATCAATGCCTCAGCCATCAGGTGCAACTTGTCCATATTTGCTTCGAGCAGCTCCTGGGCCTGCTGGTAGTTCTTGTCGATGAGGCGCCGGACCTCCGCGTCTATGTCATTTTGCGTTGCCGCAGAGACAGTGGAATGCTTGGTCACGGAGCGGCCCAAAAAGACTTCATCTTCATCTTCCTGATAGGACAGCGGCCCCATCTTCTCGGACAGGCCCCACTTGGTGACCATGTTTCTGGCCAACTGGGTGGCGCGCTCAATATCGTTGCTGGCGCCGGTCGTCACTGCGTCGTCCCCGAAGATCAGACATTCTGCGATACGCCCGCCAAACAGCGAGCAGATCTGGCTCTGCAGATACAGCCGGGAGTAGCTCAGCCGGTCCTGCTCCGGCAGGAACATGGTCACACCCAGTGCCCGTCCGCGCGGGATGATGGTAACCTTGTAAACCGGATCGTGCGCCGGCAGCAAGCGGCCCACAATGGCGTGACCGGCTTCATGGTAGGCAGTGAGCTTCTTTTCTTCATCGGTCATCACCATGGAACGGCGCTCGGCGCCCATCATAACCTTGTCCTTGGCCCGCTCAAATTCTTCCATCTCGACCTTTTCCTTGTTGGCCCGGGCTGCGAACAAGGCGGCTTCGTTGATCAGGTTGGCCAGATCTGCGCCGGAAAAGCCAGGGGTGCCGCGCGCAATGATGGCGGCGTCCACATTGTCGCCCAGTGCGATTTTACGCATGTGCACCTTGAGGATTTGCTCACGCCCGCGGATATCCGGTAACGGCACCACCACCTGCCGGTCAAACCGGCCCGGCCGCAGCAGTGCCGGGTCCAGCACATCAGGCCGGTTGGTGGCGGCAATGACGATGATCCCTTCATTGCCCTCAAACCCGTCCATCTCGACCAACAGCTGGTTTAAGGTCTGTTCACGTTCATCATGGCCGCCGCCAAGGCCGGCGCCGCGGTGTCGCCCCACCGCGTCAATTTCGTCGATAAAGATGATACAGGGCGCGTGTTTCTTGGCCTGCTCGAACATGTCGCGCACCCTGGAGGCGCCGACACCGACGAACATTTCCACAAAATCAGAGCCGGAAATGGTAAAGAACGGCACCTGCGCCTCGCCGGCTATGGCGCGCGCCAGCAAGGTCTTACCGGTGCCGGGCGACCCCACCAACAGCACACCGCGCGGGATCTTGCCGCCCAGTTTTTGGAATTTGCCCGGGTCTTTAAGGAATTCGACCAGTTCCACAACCTCTTCCTTAGCTTCCTCGACACCGGCCACATCGTTAAAGGTAATTTTGACCTGGTCTTCACTCAGCATACGCGCCCGGCTCTTGCCGAACGACAGCGCGCCGCGGCCACCGGTACCGCCTTGCATCTGGCGCATGAAATAAATCCAGATAGCCAGTAGCAGCAGGATCGGAAACCAGGAAATAAACGCGTGGATCCAGAACGAATTGCGGCCCGGCCCGGCGCCGAGCACCTCCACATTGTTCTCCAGCAGGGTGCCGATCAAGGCTTCGTTGCTGGTTTCCGGGCTGTAGGTATTAAAGCGGGCACCATCGACAAACTGGCCGGAGATATCGCGCTCCTCAATGGTGACGGACACCACCTTGCCTGTTTTAACATCCAGGATAAATTCTGAATAGGGAATGGTATTACTGGCGGTTCTGACCCCGAAGTTCTGAAATACCGTCATCAGCACCAGGGCAATGACCACCCACAACAATATACTTTTCAACATAATGTAAGTTTTCCTTATATCGTAAACCGTCTACATGCTTGTAGACGCATAGCCTTTCGCCAACAGATATACCTCGCTGGAAGTCGCCCGCGAAGCCCGTGGCTTTGCCAGTATAACGCTATCGAACTGCTCATTCAATTGCTTTCTGAAATCGGCAACGTCGCGGCTCTGAAACAATTTGACCAGCAAATGCCCGCGCGCCTTGAGTGCCGCATAACCGAATTGTGCGGCGGTTTCTGCCAGCTCCAGGCTGTTGGCCTGATCTGCGCTGGCTATACCTGTCAAGTTGGGGGCCATATCGGAAATTACAAGGTCGGCGCCGGCTTCATCCAGCTCGGCCAGGCAGCGCCGGCGGCTGTCGGCGTGCGTGAGGTCGCAACGCAGGCAGGTGACACCAGCCAGGGGTTGCATCGCCAGCATGTCAATGGCAATGACGGCGCCGCCGGGATTGACTTTCCGGCTTGCGTAAGCCGACCAGCTGCCCGGGGCGGCGCCTAGGTCAACGACCGTCTGGCCCGGACGGAACAGGCGGTAGCGCCGGTCCAGCTCCTCCAGCTTGAATACTGCGCGCGAGCGCAGCTGCCGGTTGCGGGCCTGGTTGACGTAGCGGTCGCGGTGGTGTTCCTGCAACCAGCGCTTGCTGCTTTTTGACATTTGACGGGTGGGGTCAGGGTGACAGGCGCCGCTACGAACCTGCGGCGCCTGTTACTCCGATACCATAAACTCAACCGCTGTAAGCGACCGACAGGACTTCATATTCGATGATGCCGCCGGGGGCATTGACTTCGATGACGTCGCCCGTTGCCTTACCGATCATGGCGCGGGCGATGGGAGCAGTGACAGACAGTAACCCCTGCTCTATATCCGCTTCCTTCTCGCCGACGATCTGGTAGCGCACTTCCTGCTCACTGTGCAGGTTGAATAACTCGACCGTTGCGCCAAAGACGATTTTACCGCCGGCATCGATCTTCGTCACGTCGATGATTTCCGCCGTGGCTAGGGCATCCTCTATACTTGCGATGCGCCCCTCGATAAAACCCTGACGCTCGCGCGCAGCATGGTACTCGGCATTTTCACTCAAATCGCCGTGCGCCCTGGCTTCCGCGATGGCCTCGATGATTTTCGGCCGCTCGACCGATTTCAGTTGCTCCAGTTGTTGGCGCAAGCGCTCGGCGCCATTGGCAGTCATAGGAATTCTGTTCATTTTAGCAGTTCTCCATGCAAATCCTGCAGCGCGCGGATGTTATCGACCTGAGTATCGCCCAGCGCCGCGAGGATAGCCTTAGCGCCGGCGACGGTAGTGGTATAAAAGACCTTGTGCCGGATGGCGGTGGTCCTGATGAAATGGGAGTCCTTGATCGCCTGTCGGCCTTCAGTGGTGTTGACGATGAGACTGATTTCATCGTTTTTCAGCATATCGACGATATGCGGGTGACCGTCGGCGACCTTGTTCACCCTGGCGCAGTCCACCCCGGTCTGGCGGATGGCCGCGGCCGTGCCGGCGGTGGCACACAGGCTGAAACCGGCCGCAACAAAGTCGCCGGCAAGCTGTTGCGCCTCGGCCTTGTCTTTATCACGCACACTGATAAACACGACACCCCGGTGCGGAATTTCCTGGTTGGTGGCCAGTACCGCCTTGTTGTAGGCTTCACCGAAGCTGCTGCCGATACCCATGACCTCGCCGGTGGACTTCATTTCGGGGCCCAAAATGGGATCGACGCCAGGAAACTTGATGAACGGGAATACGGCTTCCTTGATGGAATAAAAATTCGGTTTGGCAACGGCGCTCACCCCCTGCGCGGCCAGACTCTCGCCGGCCATGCAACGGGCCGCGATACGGGCCAGCGGCACGCCTGTCGCCTTGGAGACATAAGGCACGGTGCGGGAGGCGCGCGGGTTGACCTCCAGCACAAACACCGTATCACCCTGGATGGCGAATTGCGCGTTCATCAGGCCGCATACGTTCAGGCTGCGCGCCATGCGTTCGACCTGCTCGGCCAGCCGTTGCTGCATGGCCTCAGTCAAACTGAACGGCGGCAGCGAGCAGGCCGAATCGCCGGAATGGATACCGGCCTGTTCAATGTGCTCCATGATACCGCCGATGACCACGTCTGTGCCGTCGGCGACGGCGTCCACATCCACCTCAATGGCCTTGTCCAGGAACCGGTCCAGCAGCACCGGGGAGTCGTTGGAAACCGCCACGGCCCGGGACAGGTACTCTTTCAGGTCGGTGTCGCTATAGACGATTTCCATGGCGCGTCCACCCAGCACATAGGAAGGCCGCACTACAATGGGATAGCCGATTTCCTGCGCCTGCTGCAACGCCTGCGGCAGGTTCCTGACAGTACGGTTGGACGGCTGTTGCAAATCTAACTGCTGCAACAGGCGCTGGAAACGTTCCCGGTCTTCCGCCAGATCTATCGAATCCGGGCTGGTGCCGATAATGGGCGCGCCGGCGGCCTCCAAGGCACGCGCCAGTTTCAGCGGCGTCTGACCGCCGAACTGCACGATGACCCCGCGCGGCTGTTCCACGTGGATGATTTCCAGCACATTCTCCAGTGTCAACGGCTCGAAGTAGAGCCGGTCGGAGGTATCGTAATCCGTGGACACGGTTTCCGGGTTACAGTTGACCATGATGGATTCCAGCCCCAGATCGCGTATTGCGAATGCGGCCTGCACACAGCAATAATCGAACTCAATGCCCTGGCCGATGCGGTTGGGACCGCCACCAAGCACCATGATCTTGTCCCTGGCACTGGGGTTGGCTTCACACTCTTCGTCATAAGTGGAGTACATATAAGCCGTGCTCGCGGGGAACTCTGCGGCGCAGGAGTCGACGCGCTTGTACACAGGCCGGATATCCAGTTCATGGCGCCGCTGCCTGACCGCGGCCTCAGCCACGCCCAGCAACGCGGCCAAGCGGCTGTCCGCAAAACCTTTTTGCTTGAGGCGATACAGGCATTCATGTGCAAGGGCGCGCACGTCAGCGCCGCGCAGGCGCCGCTCTTCATCGATCAAGTCCTGTATCTGCGCCAGGAACCAGGGGTCGATATGTGACAGGGCATGAACCCGGTCCAAATCCATGCCGTGGCGGAACGCCTCGCCCACGTAGAGCAGCCGCTCCGCGCCGGGGTTCTGCAACTCGTGGGCGATGCCGAGCTGGTTTTCCTCACGCACTTCATCATACCGGTTGACAAACCCGTCCACGCCCGTTTCTAGGCCGCGCAAGGCCTTGTGCACGGATTCCTGGAAGGTCCTGCCGATGGCCATCACCTCCCCTACGGATTTCATCTGGGTGGTGAGTTGGGCGTTGGCCTGAGGGAACTTCTCAAAGGTAAAGCGAGGGATCTTGGTGACAATATAATCAATGGTCGGCTCGAATGAGGCCGGTGTGGCACCGCCGGTAATCTCGTTATCAAGCTCATCGAGGGTGTAGCCGACGGCCAGTTTCGCCGCCACCCGGGCGATGGGAAACCCGGTTGCCTTGGAAGCCAATGCCGACGAGCGGGAGACGCGCGGGTTCATTTCTATGATGAGCAGGCGACCGTCGGCGGGATTGACGGCAAACTGCACGTTGGAACCGCCGGTATCCACCCCGATCTCGCGCAACACCGCAATGGAGGCGTCGCGCATCAGCTGGTATTCCTTGTCGGTCAGGGTCAGCGCCGGCGCCACGGTGATCGAATCGCCGGTATGCACCCCCATGGCGTCCACGTTTTCGATGGAGCAAACGATGATGCAGTTGTCCTTGCGGTCGCGCACCACTTCCATCTCAAACTCCTTCCAGCCCACCACAGATTGTTCGACCAGAATTTCACTAGTGGGGGAGGCTTCTAGGCCGCGCTCGCAAATTTCGATAAACTCCTCCCTGTTCCAAGCCACACCGCCGCCGCTGCCGCCTAAGGTGAATGACGGGCGAATGATGGTGGGGTAGCCGATTTGACGCTGAATCTCAAGGGCTGTATCAAGGTCATGCGCCAGCTCCGATTCGGCCATCTCCAGCCCTATCTTGTGCATGGCGTGGCGGAATTTCTCCCGATCTTCGGCCTTGTCTATGGCTTCCTTGTCGGCGCCGATCATTTCCACGTTGCAGGCGTCCAGCACGCCATGGCGGTCCAGGTCCAAGGCCGTATTCAGGCCGGTCTGCCCGCCCATGGTCGGCAACAGCGCCTGCGGGCGTTCCTGCTCAATAATTTTTGCCACCGTCTGCCAGCGCACCGGTTCGATGTAAGTGGCATCCGCCATCTCCGGGTCGGTCATGATGGTAGCCGGGTTGGAATTGACCAAAATCACCCGGTAACCTTCCTCGCGCAACGCCTTGCAGGCTTGCGCGCCGGAATAGTCGAACTCACAGGCCTGACCGATGACGATAGGCCCGGCGCCGATGATCAGAATACTTTCTATGTCAGTTCGTTTAGGCATTTATATCAGGTCAGGCACTGGCAGATTGGCGTGGTCTTTTCAAGACTGGTCGGCAGCCAGGACGGCTGCCGCAAAGCATACCGGGAAGTATCCACAGCGTGTCTTGAAAAGGCTACGCCAACCTGTTTTTAAGATCATTCGGATGCACCCATGAGGCTCATAAAGTGGTCGAACAACGGCTTGATGTCGTGCGGACCGGGGCTGGCCTCGGGGTGGCCCTGGAAGCCGAAGGCCGGTTGTTCCCGGTGCTCGATACCTTGCACGGTGCCGTCGAACAACGACCGGTGTGTAACCACCAAGGTGTCGGGGATGGATGCTTCTGCTACGGTGAAGCCATGGTTCTGACTGGTGATCATCACCTTGCCGGTGGCCAGTTCCTGCACCGGATGGTTGCCGCCATGGTGGCCGAACTTCATCTTCACCGTTTCCGCCCCACAGGCCAGCCCCAGCAACTGGTGCCCCAGACAGATGCCGAAGGTGGGCATGCCTGCGGCCACAATGTCGCGAATGGCGTCGATGGCGTAAGCGCAGGGTTCCGGGTCGCCGGGACCGTTGGACAGGAACACGCCGTCCGGCGCGCGGGACAGTATCTCTTGCGCCGGGGTGGTAGCCGGCACGACTTCCAGTTCACAACCCAGCTCAGCGAAGATGCGCAGGATATTTCTTTTCACCCCGAAGTCCATGGCCACGACCTTACGCGTCGGCGCTGCGTCCGGTGTTGTATAACCCGCCCCCAGAGACCAAACCCCTTCCTGCCAACGGTAATGCTGTGACGTGGTGACCTCTTGCGCCAGATCCATCCCCTTTAAGCCGGGAAAACCTCGGGCCAATTCCAATGCCCGTACTGCGTCCGGTTGCTGCCCGGTCAGGATACAGCCGTCCTGCGCGCCCTGATCCCGCAGCAGGCGGGTCAGCCGCCGGGTATCGATATTGGCGATGGCAACGACCCCGTTAGCCGCCAGATAATCAGTAAGAGACTGCTCACTGCGCCAGTTGCTCAGCCGGTACGGCGCCTGCTTGATAACCATGCCGGCGGCATAAACCCGGTCGGATTCCGTATCTTCCCGGTTCGCGCCCACGTTCCCGATCTGCGGCTGGGTAAAAGTGATAATCTGGCGACAATAGGACGGGTCGGTAAGAATCTCCTGATAACCGGTGCTCGAAGTATTAAACACCACCTCCCCCACCGCGGTGCCGTCCACGCCGATGGAATCACCATAAAACAGACTACCGTCCGCCAACGCCAGCAACGCCGAATGACCCAAAAAAACCTCCGCCGAAGTAACACACATACAAAACGGGAGCAACCTGCTGATTACTCCCGCTTGCCGATGGCGTGTAGTGTACTAAATTGAGGGGTCGGGTGTCGATTGGTTTTTCGATGGAAAAAATTAAACAACGGCTCAGAGGTCATCTTGATAGCAAATATATTTTGCATCATCATGTATCGCATGCGTACAACGGTAACATTGGAGCCTGAAACAGAACGCTTGCTTCGTGAAGCGATGCATCAGCGCGGGCAAAGCTTCAAGGAAGCGTTAAACTAGGCCGTTACCAGGGGGCTTGCGGACTTGCTTAGCGATACGGATAAAACGCCTTTTGTCCAGCCGTCATTTCCTATGGGTCTGCGCGCCGGTCACGACCCCGCCCCTCAATGATGACATGGAAGTGGATGCTTTCCTTAGTTCTTGTATTCTGCTGTATTTCTGTTAGACTTCAGTGCCTTTTTGTAACTGCGTGACTGCCGGCCTGCTCCGGGGTGTCCGCATAAACAGGAGCTTCTATGCCCAGTGTAAAAGTAAAAGAGAACGAACCATTCGATTTCGCCCTGCGCCGTTTCAAGCGCGCCTGTGAAAAAGCCGGTATCCTGGCCGAAGTGCATCGGCGTGAATTTTATGAAAAACCCACCCAGATGAGAAAAAGAAAGGCTGCTGCCGCGGTCAAACGCCACCAGAAGCGCCAGGGACGCTCCGGCCCCCGGCCTGTCAGACAATATTGAACTTTTCCAGCCGTTGACTGCCCATGAGCGAACTCAAAGACCGGATTAACGAAGACGTTAAATCTGCCATGCGCAGCAAGGACAAGGAGCGCCTTGCCGCGTTGCGCCTCATCACCGCCGCCATTAAACAAAGAGAAATAGATGAGCGCATCAGTCTTGATGATGTGCAAGTCAGCGCGGTGCTCAATAAAATGGCGAAGCAGCAGCGCGACTCCATCGAACAATATGGCGCGGCGGGCCGTGCTGATCTGGTTAAAAAAGAGCAGTTTGAACTGGGTATCATCCTGGGTTACCTGCCGCAACCGCTGGACGCGGCAGAGATCAGCGCCAGGGTTGCTGAAGCCATTGCCGCCACCGGCGCAGTCGGCATGAAAGATATGGGTAAAGTGATGGGACAACTGAAGGCTGTGCTGCAAGGACGCGCAGACCTGGGCCAGGTCAGCGCGCTGGTAAAAGCCCGCCTGAATCAGTAGTATGGTAACCTCTAAGAATGCCTCCGTGGCACCTAAGCAGAGACGGAAATGAAAAAGTATGATTTTTCATTAGGGCTTTCCTATAAATTCCGGCAGCACTTATGGCAGGCAGAATACCACAGCATTTTATCGATGACCTGCTGGCGCGGGCCGATATCGTTGAGGTGATTGACAGCTACGTCCCGCTACGCAAGGCTGGTAAGAACCATCAGGCCCGTTGTCCGTTCCACGAAGAGAAGACGCCTTCGTTTACGGTAAACCAGGACAAGCAGTTCTACCACTGCTTCGGTTGCGGCGCCAATGGCACGGTCATCAACTTCCTGATGGAGCACAACGGCCTGGGTTTTGTTGAAGCCGTTGAAGATCTGGCCGGGCGTTACGGGCTGGAAATCCCCCGTGAGGCGGGCTATCAGCCCGAAGCAAAGCAGCACCTGGAGTTGTATGAATTACTGGAGCAGGCCGCGCGTTTTTACCGCAGCAACCTGCAACACCAGCAGGGCGAGGCGGACGCATACCTGCAAGGGCGCGGCCTCAGTCAGGCAATCATGGCGGATTATGAAATCGGCTACGCGCCGCCGGGCTGGCAGAACCTGCTTAACGCGCTGGGCAAGACTGCCGTGATTAGAACCGGCATGATCGCGGCCGGCCTGATTAAAGCGCGGGAGTCCCAGGCTGGCGCCGCTGCCGGACACCCGTCTGTTCAAGCAACTGCCGGTGACACCAGCGGGTACTATGACCGGTTTCGCAACCGCATTATGTTCCCAATTCGTGACCCGCGCGGGCGCGTCATCGGGTTTGGGGGGCGGGCGCTGGATCCTGAGGACAATGCCAAATACCTGAATTCCCCGGAAACACCCTTGTTCCACAAGGGTCGAGAATTATACGGCCTGTTCCAGGCGCGTCGCCAGAAAAAAAAGCCTGACAGCTTGTACGTCGTGGAGGGCTATATGGACGTCGTGGCGCTGGCTCAACACGGCATCGGCAACGTGGTTGCCACCTTGGGCACTGCGGTAACGGAACACCACCTGAGGAAACTGTTCCAAGTCGTTAGCCGGATCGTCTTCTGCTTCGATGGCGATAACGCCGGCAGAACGGCGGCGCGGCGTTCCCTGGAAATCGCCATCCCCCTCCTCCAGGAGGGGCGGCAGGTCTTTTTTAAGTTTATGCCACAGGGAGAAGACCCCGACAGCTTTGTCCGTCAACATGGCGCGCAGCGCTTCTGCGCTGATGAAAATACCGTGCCGCTGTCCGATTTTCTGCTGGATACCGTGCGGGCGGGAAGCGGCAATGCCACCCGCGAGGCGCGCGGAAATTTTCTCGACAACATGATGCCGTTCCTGAAAAAAATGCCTGCCAGCGGGCTGCGCCAGTTGCTGCTGCAGGAAGTCGCCGACGCCGCGCAAACCACGGTCGAGGAGTTGCGTCGGCAATTACTCGACAGGTCTGCGGACACAACACGCCGCACCCGGGTCGCACGGCTGCTGCGACAACAGGGTAGCAGGGAACAGATCAGCGTGCTGATTCAATACATTCTGCACCGGCCGGAACTGGCCATGCGGGTGGAGGACCCGGCAGCGCTATCGGGAGTATCCATGCCGGGGGTTGATTTTCTGCAGGAACTCGTCTCATTGGTACATGCAAACCCCGAAATAACCTGTGCCGGGTTACTGGAACGTTATCGCGCCTCGCGCTTTGAAGCCAGACTGAATGAACTTGCATCCGGCTTCGACCTGCCGACGACCGAGGAGTTTGATATGGAAGGCGAGTTTGTTGACAGAATGGAAAAACTGAAAGCGGTCAAATCACGGCAAGCCTGGGAAGAGGAGCTCGCCGGCAGCAAACCCAGCGACCTGTCGGACCAGGACAAACAGCGCCTGCGGCAGCATTATTCCGCCGCCAGGAATAATAACGGCAAACAATAGCGGCAGTGCGCCTTGGGCACCAATAACTGAGCATCACTCACCTGTTGCGCTCTGCAAATCATTTTCAGGATCAAACAGGTCATCGATGCGATGTCCCTTGGTTGATTAAGAACAAAAATTCCTGATTTTTTTGTTCGGACTCCCTGATCCATTCATTGGTCCATTTCATATTCGCCATAACATTTTTCTGGTAGTCGATTTTCCTTACCTCCACCAGTTCCCCGTTGTTTTTTAGAATGTTATTCAGTTCTGCTGCTGTGCTTCTGCCAGTTGAACTGTATGACAACAATACCCATTCTGCGCGAGTTTTTTGTATCAATTTTTCTATTGCTTCCACAGCGACATATCTGCCAGATGCAGAATTTTTTCTAAATTCTTCAAACACGGAACCAGAAATTTTGTCGGAAGTGTCGCTCCGTCGATTGGCTTTGCCGAATACATCGGGTTTATCGTTCAGGCAAATTGTAGTCCATGGATGATAGTAAGACGCATATCGAACGCGAGACGGAGGCATTTTTTCATTGTTTGAACCGTATGGGGGATCGTAGTACGCTAAGTCAACATCACTCCCTGCCACATCGAAAACATCTTTGCGCAAAACCATGTGCTCCAAATCATGTTCGAAGACCTTTGGAACCTCGAGGCATAATTCTTTGTATGATCTGGGAGACCACTCTTTTAAGTAGGAAACATAGTGACCTAAAGTGCTGTCAACTTTGTCCAAAGCGAGTATCAAACTTGTTAATGCCACGGACTCTTCAATGGGAGATAAACACAATTCATCTATTCTGTTTCTTATGCCGTCCAATTTCATCGTGTTGTGAATTTGCCAGGGTTTTTTGAATCCATTACTTTGAGTCGAGCTCCCTCCATTGGCATGGCCGCCGTAATAATTTGTAAACCAGCCTTCTATCGGTCGTGTGGCGTTCAGTTCTTCGATAAGATCTTTGTATGCGTGCGCAGGCTTTCGGCTTAACAGATAACATGTACCAAAAACTTCAGACCAAACAGCCATATCGTTGCAGACAACTTCGTAGCCGGATTTTGCCAAACATTGCGATACACGGGTAGAACCGGAAAAACCGTCAAGAACAGTCTTGGCGGATGTCTTGGAAATCGTATCCAGGATGTAGGGAATCAACTTGAGTTTTGAACCGGCATACTTGATCCCTTCCGTTTCAGGAATATCCAGGGCACAATCGTCGAATAATGGGATTGTAGAACCCCGGATCATATATTTTCCCTCTTTCGTATCTTCTCAATATCTTCTTGCACTCTTTTCAATGCTTCAGAGTGGCCAGTATCGCTCGACACAAGAGCGTGAGAAAATAACTTCACCAATACTTGATTATGCGAATAATCAATCCAACCATTAGTGACACTTTCAAAATACTTCATTCCATTCTGAATAAGTCTTTTCCAACATGAGTGGCTCGAAAATCGTACATATATTGGTTGACAAATTCACTAATCGCAATTTCGGCCAAATCTCCGTGTGTTTTATTGCCGATCAATCTCATTGTGAATATATTGCTCAAAGTGGTTGTTATCAATGATGGGTGCTTTTTTATCAGCAGTTTCAACCTTTTAATGAAATTCTTGTAAGAATCAGACATTCTCGTTCCTTGTTGGTTGATCAATCTCAGGTTGCTTGAGGAAATGAAAGATGAGCATATAGTACTTTATTCGGTATCTGGTTGTCCAAATCCAGACATTCTCAATGAGTGTCAGGGAAATAGTTTGGATTTTTACAGGCTGTAGTAGCCTGCGACAATGCTGATCTTTTACGGATATGGAATTTGCAGCAGCCTGATCAGCATGCGGAGTGCTTGCAAGATTCACCTGCTGTCGATATGTGCTATACTAGCGGATTATTTCAAAGGCGCCTTTAATTCAGCCCTTGTAATGGCTGAGTGATGGTCGCATAAGTAACCTGACCACCTGATAACCGAATACACACGCCTATGTCGGATATTGAGACACTTGACGAAGAACACGAGCACGACGATGATGATGAGTCGCAGCTGAAACTGTTGATTGCGAAGGGTAAGGAACAGGGCTTCGTTACTTACCACGAAATCACGGAGCACCTGCCGGATGAGATAGTTGATCCGGAACAGATAGAGGACATCATCAACATGATCGCGGATATGGGCATCGAAGTCCATGAGTTCCCGCCGGATCTGGACCAGTTGCTGCCGAGTAATTCAGACTCCTCGGACGGTGCCAGCGCGCCCCTGATCAGTGTTGAAAGTGAGCTCGGCAGGACCACTGACCCGGTGCGTATGTACATGCGGGAAATGGGCACCGTTGACCTGTTGACGCGCCAGGGCGAGATAAAAATTGCCAAACGTATTGAGGCGGGCATGAACCAGGTCCTGTTTGCGCTGTCTCAGTACCCCGGCACTATCGACAGGTTGCTCGATGCATATCAGGGTGTTCAGAACAAGGAACAGAAATTAAGCGATGTCATTCTTGGCTTCTCAGCTCAGGACGAGTACCCGGACAGCGGCCTGCCGGCCAAGCCCAAGAAACAATCGTCGCGCCAGAACCAGGATGATGATACCAGTGACAGCGACAATGATGATGGCCTGGACCTGGAAGAAGTGCGCGCGGCAATCACCGGGCTGGGCAACCTCTACAAGAGGCTGGTCACATCCATAAAACGCAAGGGCAAGGACCATAAAGCCACCGTACTGATACAGGATGACATCACCGAAAAGTTCCTGAAATTGCGGCTCGCGCCCAAATTCATCACCGGCCTGACGACCAACGTGCGTAGCACCATCGATATGATTCGCAAGACCGAGCGCGAAGTCATGCGCCTGTGCGTGAAAACGGCCCTTATGCCGCGCAAGGATTTCATCGCCTGCTTCCCCGGCAATGAGACCGAGGTCAAGTGGATCAAGCAGCGTATTGAAAGTGATGCTCCCTACGCGCAAAAGCTGACAGAGGTGCAACAACAGGTCATCGGTATCCAGGAAAAATTAGCTGCGACGCTGGACAGGAATTTGCTTTCTGTGGCGGCCATCAAGGAGGTTAACAAGAAAATCTCCATCGGCGAGGCGAAGATGCGCAAGGCAAAAAAGGAAATGGTAGAGGCCAACTTGCGCCTGGTCATTTCCATCGCCAAGAAATATACCAATCGCGGCCTGCTGTTTCTGGACCTGATCCAGGAGGGCAATATCGGCCTGATGAAGGCGGTGGACAAATTTGAATACCGGCGTGGATACAAGTTCTCCACCTATGCAACCTGGTGGATTCGCCAGGCCATTACTCGTTCCATTGCCGATCAGGCCAGGACGATACGCATCCCGGTGCACATGATTGAGACTATCAACAAGCTCAACCGGATCTCGCGCCAGATACTGCAGGAACAAGGTCGGGAAGCCACCCCGGAGGAGCTGTCAGAGAAGATGGAAATGCCCGAAGAAAAGGTGCGCAAGGTGCTCAAGATAGCCAAGGAACCCATTTCCATGGAAACGCCCATCGGTGACGACGACGATTCCCACTTGGGCGATTTTATTGAAGATCTGGGGACGCAGGCACCGGCCGATTATGCCAATTTTGAAGGTCTGAAGCAGACCATGAAGGACTCGCTCAACGGCTTGACCTCGCGCGAGGCCAAGGTGTTGCGCATGCGCTTCGGTATCGAGATGAACACCGACCACACCTTAGAAGAGGTAGGTAAGCAATTTGATGTAACCCGTGAGCGCATCCGCCAGATCGAAGCCAAGGCCTTACGCAAGCTGCGCCACCCCAGCCGCTCGGAGCAACTGCGCACGTTTACTGAAAGAAACAGTTGACAGCAACGGCGGATTTGAGTACAAGGAACTCAGGTTACCTTAAGAACCTGCGACAATATGACGAACCTGCTATATTATAAAAGGAGTGAAAAATGACTTACGTTGACAAGCCGGACTGGCAAAAGTCCCTGGAACATCACGAAGAACTGTGCAAGGAACAGTATCGGGCAGCATACAAGGAGATGCAGTTCATGCGGGAAGATATGCGCGAGATGCGTGTCGAAATGCGCAGCAACTTCCGTTGGCTGGTCGGCATCATACTGGCGTGGCCGCCGCTGTTCATTGCCGCCTTGAAACTGGTTGCCTGATGTTTTAGGAACTGCCACCCTATAAAAGGAGTGAAAAATGACTTACGTTGACAAACCGGACTGGCAAAAGTCCCTGGAACATCACGAAGAACTGTGCAAGGAACAGTACCGGGGAATACGCATGGAGATGCAACTCATGCGAGAAGACATTCGCGAGATTCGCAGTTCCCTGCGCTGGCTGGTCGGCATCGTGCTGGCGTGGCCGCCGGTGCTGATAGCCGCCCTGCAGTTAATCGGCTGATACTGGTAATCCGGGCCTGTAGCTCAGTGGGTTAGAGCAGTGGACTCATAATCCATTGGTCGCAGGTTCGAATCCTGCCGGGCCCACCACGCAAATGCACATTACGGTGCCAGTCTGACAATTTTCCACCCTGCATCATCCCTGGTGTACAACAACCGATCATGGAGTCGGTTTTCCCGGCCCTGCCAGAATTCGATACGTTCCGGCGCAACCCGGTAGCCGACCCAAGTGGGGGGGCGGGGGATGGTATCGTGCGGGTATTGTTCTGCTATTTCTTTCATCCTGTGTTCCAGAAACGCCCGGCTTGCCACTTCGGCGCTCTGGTCTGCCACATGGACAGCGAGGCGGCTGCCGCGCGGGCGGGTGTTGAAGTAGGCGTCTGCTTCTGCATCGGTGAGCAGGTGTGCTGTGCCTTCTATCCGTACTTGGCGGTGCATCTGTGTCCAGTAAAATACCAGGGCAACTTCGGGGTTTTCCAGCAGCTGCCGGCCCTTGGCGCTGACGGCATGGGTGTAAAAGGAAAAGCCCTGGGCGCTGATGTCCTTTAACAGCACAAAACGCACACCGGGCTTGCCGTCCTTCGTGGCCGTCGCCAGTGCCATGGCGTTGGGAAACGGCACGCCGCAGTCAACCGCCTGCGCGAACCAGCGCTTGAACTGTTCCACCGCATCGTGGTGCGCGTCCTGTTCCAGCAATGGCAGGTGGCGGTATTCCTCCCGCAGGTCTGCAAGGTTGTCGGTCATGGATTATTGCCTCGAAAAATACCTTCGGCGTCACGCGAACCGTGCAACACACGAACGATGATGATCTCCAAATCGGTTACAGTGTAGTAAATCACATAGTCTTTGAAAAAATGTGCGCGTAGCCCTGTTGCCAGATAATCCCGCTTTGACCCCATTTCCGGGTGACTTAACAATGGGTCGAACTTTTCCCGTAGTTTCTCTATAAACTTCGAGGCATGAACAGGACTATCCAGAGCAATGTAACCCCAGATATCGACGAGATCATTTTCAGCACTGTCTGTTATTCGGAGAGATTTAATCGTTTTTCTCCTTTGGCAACGATTCTGCCGGTATCGAAGTCCTGTACGCGTCCTTTATCGATGTCATCAATGCCTTCGGATATATCCTGACACAAGGCATCCAGGCTGCGCTGCTGTGTAAGTTGTTTCATGCGCCAGTCATGCAATGCTTCTTTGATAACTTCACAGTCAGAGGCATAAAGCCCCCCCCGCACGGCTGCCTTAATAGTTTTTGCCATGTCCGAAGTCAGTGTTACGATTATACGTTCGATGCTCATGTATTATCCTGTATTGTTCGGGATAGTAGCATACATCGTTTCATCACCGGCGATGTTACGGATTTTTATGCGTAGCGGGGGTTGTTTGGCGGTGATTGTGCCGTCCCAGAATTGTCTAGTTTGCTTGCCGTCAATGGTAGCGTAGCCGTGCTTGTCGATTTTGACTTCATGGCTGCTGTGCCAGGGGCCGTCGGCATTGTCACAATCAACGGCGAGCCATTCGATCAGTTCCAGTCCGTCCTCGCTCAGCAACAGAGGCTTGGCATTATCGCTGCTTGTCAGTTGTCTCTTTTCGTTATATTCGGTGATTTTCTGTTGCAAGCGGTCGCTGTAGAACTCAGTGACCCGGATGCTGAAGCCGGTTTCCTGCTCAGTGATGCTGACGCGAAACTCATCATTGCTGATGACATGATCCAGCACGGTCTTCAAATCCCGCAGCTCTATATCGGTGAGGGTGAGATTGTACTCGCGAATAAAATTTTCCAGTTCTTTCCTATCGTCAATATCGGCGTAATAGGCGATGGCTTTCTTCGGCGGCGGGTCGAAATCCAGTTTTTGCAGCTCTTCGTTGATGATGCGATTGACCGCCGGCACGTCCAGCGCTTTTTCGCTGCTGTTGACCAGATCGGGGACATACACGGGGATAATGCCCAGTTTGCTGTCGTCAATGGCGCCGAACCAGAAATCGCCAAGACCTTCGACCTGTTGCTGCAAGCCGGGAATCAGTTGTGCCAGCTTGTCCATAGTCTGTTGCGGGTTGCGAAACAGGCTGACGCCGTCTTTTATGTCCAGCACCTGAAAACCTGCGCCGGCAGCGGCCAGATCGTCGCGGGTGGTTTGCAGGCTGTTGATGCCGACATCGCAATGGATGAATTTCCGGCCCAGGTCGTGGGCCACCTTGGCGGTGACACCGCTGCCACCGAAAAAATCGGCGACGATCATACCTTCATCCGAGCTGGCTTTGATGATGCGTTCAAGCAGGGCTTTGGGTTTTTGGGTTACATATCCGGTATTTTCTATCGAATTACCCTGGACCGGATGCAAGTCCGACCATACGTCACCCGGGTTTTTTCCATTTTCAAATAAATCCTCCTCCCCGGTGCTGTACCGGGCCTCGCCACGTTTAGCTCTTGCTATCGTTTCCGGGTTGTATTCGACCCCGATCTCTTTGCGGTTAAAAATAATGTGTTCCGATTTGGAATACCAAAAAATCGTTTGATGTTTTCTTCCAAAATTACCATTTCCACTTGCTCCTTTAATAAAATGCCAGATAATTTCATTCTTGAAATTCTCCTCCCCAAACACCTCATCCATCAATATTTTAACGTAATGCCCAATGTGCCAGTCCAGGTGCACATAGATGCTGGCGGTCTCCGACATGACGGATTTGATCGCCATCAGGTTCTCATACATCCAGTTCAAGTAATCCTCTTTCTGCCAGATGTCACCGTACATGGTTTCCTCAAGCGCCTGTAGCCCTTCCTGCTCCAGTTCCCGCTCAGCCTGGGCGACC
The DNA here is from genome assembly GCA_965215365.1 of Gammaproteobacteria bacterium. Lineage (GTDB taxonomy): Bacteria > Pseudomonadota > Gammaproteobacteria > Eutrophobiales > Eutrophobiaceae > JAAXHV01. Next base: position 255,821 of record CBDCDS010000003.1, read on the forward strand.
GGGTCCGACTGCTGCGGATTACGCCGCAGATACACCTTCTTGGCATAATTGGCGCCACTGGCAAAGGGCGGGTCGATATATACCAGGTCCACAGCAATGCCCTGGTCTTTCAGGTAGGCGCAGGCAGACAGGCACTCGCCGCGTAACAACAGGTTGTTCCAGTCATGGTTATCCCCACCGACCTGCTCAACCAGCTCCAGGTCATAGTACGGCAGGCCACGCTGTATCTTCTCCACCACCTTGTTGTTATCACGGTAGCGCAACAGGCGCTCACTGCGCGGGATGTTATTCAACAAGGCCTGACCTGCTATCGGGTCCGGCAGGTAGGGGATATATTTAACCGGCATAGGGGTTCTCTGTGGTAAAAAATTCGGTGATGCGTTCACGCAACCGGTTGATAGTCCGGTTCATCCTGCCTCGGCCCTTGACTTCCTCCAGGTACAGAAAATCAAACCGGTCATAGCCGAATTGCCGGTTGTTTTGTTCCAGGAAGCGGGTTTCCACGAAGGTTTTGCGCGCCTGAAATGCCCGATCATCCGCATAACCTCTGCCTTTGGTTTCTATCATCAGCGCCTTGCGTATAGTTTTTCTGGTTTTGTCCCGTTGTATGATCAGAAAGTCTGTGGTGTAGCGGCCGATGTTCTGCCAGGCATTTCCTTTTTGCTGAAAACACTGGACCACAAAGCCGGTCAGGCCGCGCTCGCCATTGTAATAAATCTCCAACCGGGAATCCTGGAATCTGTCCCAGGATAGTACTTTTTGCAGCAGTTCCAGTTCAAAGCCGCTGTGGATGAAATTGTATGGCAGGTAGTGAAAGCTCTTGTCACGTTGTTCAACTGCAACGGAATGCTTCTCATCCAGTTGTTGTTCCAGTTGACTGGTGTCCAGGTTCAGGCGTTTGAGGTTCTCAATAGCCCGTTGAATTTCAACTGTATCCTGCTCGGTGCGCGCGGTCGGCGGGTTCTTGTCGAAGCGTAAAATTTTTTGCGTATCATCTTCATCCGGGTACAGCTTGTCGTTGACGGTCACCGGTATCAGTTTATCCACCAGTAACAGTTGTGCGTGCTCCGGGATAACCTCCTCATGGGTTTCCAGCTCGCGCTTGGGGCTGAAGGCCAGGCGTACCCGGCTTTCGATTGCGGCCCGGTCATATTGTTGATTCCAATACTGAATGCCTTGTTCGGTCAGAGTCATCGCATAAAAAATGTCGCGTAAACGCCCCCGATGTTCCCTGAACTCGGCGCTGCCGGTCTTGTGAAAACCCGTTTTGGCAAGGTGGTGCAGCCACTCGTTAAAGCCGACGGGCTGTTCGGCGCGGGCGTCGCTGATGCGCAACCGGCCGCCTTCCAGATCCGCAAAATCTGTGGTGGTGACGGCGGCGACGTGATGGTAGTCCTCCAGCGAGTCATGCAGCGCCTGCAATTTTTGCGCGGTTTGCGGGGCGTGGTCGTGGACGACGGTGCGGTAGCTTACCTTGAGTTGAAAAAAATCCAGAGCCGGCAGTTGCAGTTGCTCCACCCGCGCCTGACGTTCTGCTGGCGGTGTGATGTCAGCGCCGGCGGCCTGATTGAGTTCCTGTATGGAGGTCTGTTGCTGCTGCCGTAACTGCTGATTCAGGATTTTTGCGTTGCCCTCGTTCAGCCAGATCACCGCTTCTTCTTTTTGTGCAGCCTGCGCGTCCACCTGACGCAAACAGCGGCAACTGGTTTGCAACACCATGTTGCGCCGACAATCGCCTTGTTGCGACAAGATGATACCGGTGAGGCTGCGGCAGTCCCAGCCTTCCTTGCCGACCTGGACCAGCAGGATGTAACGCCGCGCGGACGCATGCGGTGCCGCTAAGTCCAGCGAGCGGAACTCCAGCTCCGACCCAGGCGGTTGCGGGTGCTGCTTGTTGCCGCGGTGAAACTTCAGGATCTCCTGCTCCGGGATACGCAACTCCCCCACCAGAAACGGATAGACCTCGTTTTCCAGTGACGCGATGTCGCCGCAGTAGATGGCCAGCTTGGCGATAGTCCCATCGGCATAGCGTTGGGCGCCGAATTGCTGCTGAAAATCGGTAACGCCGGCGCGGATGATGTCCAGCCGGTTGTGCATGTCCTGGGCGATGTTGACCTGCGGCTTTTTCAGGAAGCTGTTAATCGCGCTGAGCAGCGGGTAATAGTAAACCGTGTTGGCAATGCGGGAAAATTTAATGTTGACCGAGTCCGTCACTGCAACCCGGTCCGGGCTGCTCAGAAACGGCGTGCCGGAAAAGCCAAGCACCGTGGTGATATTGCCGCCCTGCTGCCAGTTATTGACCACCTGCCGCAGCTTAATATCGTCGGTGGCGGCATGGTGCACCTCGTCGATCAGCAGCGACAGGTTGGGTATTTTACCCAGCAGGTTGCGCAACTCGTTGGCAGCGCGATCGCGCTCATCGGCGTTTTTTGCTATCAGCTCCCGGTTGCGTTGCCCGTTGACGTCCAGTCGGTCAAGGATGACCTTCTCGGCATTGACTACGAATACGGTCCCGTAAGGGCGCGGGAAACAGCTGTTGACTTTGTGCGCATTGGGGTTCCTGACCCGGTTGCTGCTCCTGGTCGACTTCTGCTCGTCGAGTATCTCAAATGACAGCTGGCGTTTGATTTGCGCGGCGGCCGGCTGCGGAATGACCCATTCGGGGTTGAAATTCTCTATGGTTTTCAGGCTGGGCGCGATGGAGGATTTCAGACCGGACGGGATCAGCACCAGGAAATTGTGCGCAAACACGGGATTGTCCGGTTCGTTTTCCGCAAAATACAGGTCCAGGTACATGAGCGCCGCCATGAGGAAGGTCTTGCCGGCACCCATGGGCAGGCTCATCAGGTAGTCCGCGTAATTCACCCCATAGAACATGTCCTTGATAATGCGCGGGTAATCCAGCGCCGCCGGGTCGTCCTGGATCAGTCGTTCCAGTTCCGGCAATACCGGCGCCGCGTGGGGTTGCTGACCGAGCGCAAACCCGCACAAGGCCAACGCCGCCGGATGCCGGCGCAGATACTTGCGGGTGTCCTGGCTGACCTTGAGTTGATTCAGGTCGATGTCATCGGTAAAGAAGTTCTCCGCAAACAGTTGCCAAAGCGGTTTGTTTTCACCTTCGATTTTCAGGTACAGGTAAGTCTCAAGCGCTTCCACCTGCGGTTGACGCAGGTATCTTTGTGTTCTGATATAAGATAAAAGATTAGAGGCGGGGCAGTTACCGGACCTGAGCCAGTTATTTTTCTTCCTTGCAATTAACTCATTCAGCATGATGTCAAGTCCGGTTTCGGGGGTGGATGTGTGCTATTATATACCCCCTTAACCGGTTGTGAAAAGTGCTATGCCAGAGACCGTTATGCCAGAAACCATCTTTGCAAAAATCATCCGGCGGGAAATCCCTGCCGACATTGTCTATGAGGACGAACAGTGTCTGGCGTTCCGGGATGTGAACCCGCAGGCGCCGGTGCATATTCTGGTCATTCCGAAACAGCCCATGGCGCGGCTGGCAGATGCGGTGGATGACGACCAAGCACTGCTCGGCCACCTGCTGCTGGTGGCCAACAAGGTGGCGACGGAGCAGGGCATTGGCGATGCGTTCCGGCTGGTCGTCAACAACGGTGCCCAAGTGGGGCAGAGCGTGTTCCACCTGCACTTGCATGTGCTGGGCGGGCGCGCCTTCACCTGGCCGCCGGGCTAACGGGTCATGCGTGCGACCGACGACTTACGTATCACCGCCATCAAGGCCGTGACCCCGCCCACGGAGGTCTGTGAAGAGCTCCCCATCAGCGCAGCCGCGGCCGAGACCACCTGGCAGGCGCGGCAGGCGATCATCAACCTGCTCAACGGCACCGACCCGCGCCTGCTGGTAGTGGCCGGCCCCTGTTCCATCCACGATGTGGACGCAGCCAGAGAATATGCCGCGCGGCTGCAAACACTGATTGAAAAACACCGCGCCGAGCTGCTGATCGTGATGCGCGTCTATTTTGAGAAACCCCGCACTACCGTAGGCTGGAAGGGGTTGATCAACGACCCCGATTTAGATAACAGTTTCCACATCAACAAGGGTGTGCGTCTGGCCCGTTCCCTGCTGCTGGACCTGAACGAGCAGGGGGTACCCGCCGGCACCGAGTTTCTGGACATTATCACGCCCCAGTACGTTACCGATCTGGTCAGCTGGGGCGCCATCGGTGCGCGCACCACGGAAAGTCAGGTGCACCGGGAACTGGCCTCGGGGCTGTCCTGCCCGGTCGGGTTCAAGAACGGCACCAACGGTTCTGTGAAGATCGCCGTGGATGCCATTCGTGCAGCCGCGGTTCCCCACCACTTCCTGTCTATGCGCAAGGAGGGTAATTCGGCGATTTACACCACCACCGGCAATACCGCCTGTCACCTGATCCTGCGCGGCGGCAAACAGCCCAATTTCGACTGCGCCAGCATTGACGCGGCCGCCGCTAAGCTCACCGCGGCCGAGCTCCCGGCCCGCATCATGGTGGACTTCAGCCATGCCAACAGCCGCAAAGAACACAAAAACCAACTGCTGGTCGGCGCTGATATAGGCCGGCAACTGCGTGACGGCGAGCGCCGGATCTTCGGCGTGATGATAGAGAGCCACTTGCAGGAAGGCCGCCAAGATGTAACGCCCGGGCAGGCACCGGAGTACGGCCGCAGCATCACCGACGCCTGCCTGGGCTGGGACGATACCGAGGCGCTGCTCGAGGAGCTGGCGGCGGCGGCCAAAGCCCGTCGCTTACTGTAGCAAGGTATGAAAAAATGATTAACAGACGCGCATTTCTCCAATTCATGGGTAGAACCGCAGTGGTGACGGCCGGCGCCCGTCCGGCCTTGTCGCTGGCTACCAGCCCGCCCCCGTTCCTGCCTGTTGCGCCCACTATGGACGATGAGGTCATCCTGGCCGACGGTCTGGGCTATGATATTCTGGTTTCCTGGGGCGACCCGCTCAACAGCAGCGGTGAGCGTTTCGGGTTCAATAACGACTATACCGCCTTCTTCCCGCTGGCCGGCAATCCCGGCGACGGTCTGTTATGGGTAAACCACGAAGAAGTGCTGTCCGGCTATTTTGCTTCACCGCGCGAGCCGGCGCAGAAAACGCGCGCGGATATTGACCGGGAAGTCCTGGAAGTGGGCGGCAGCATCGTCAGGATCAATCACAAAGACGGCCGTTGGCGCCTGCTCCAGGATGATCGCTACAACCGTCGCCTTGACGCCACCACAACCATTCCGTTCATCAGCGCCGCGCCCGTGGCCGGGGCTGATGCCGCTGTCGGCACCCTGGGCAACTGCGCCGGTGGCGTGACCCCCTGGCAGACGTTACTGACCTGTGAAGAGAACTTCCACCTGTTTTACGGTGACGTCAGCTTCGACAGCGGCCGGCGCGTGCATAAAAAGGACAGTGTTATCGGCTGGGAACGTTATTTTGAACGCCCGCCGGAGCATTACGGCTGGGTCGTGGAGGTCGATCCGTTCACCGGCGCGGCGCACAAACTTACCGCCCTGGGGCGCTTCGCCCACGAAGGGGCGACCGTCACCCGGGCGCGGGACGGCCGCGCGGTCGTCTATATGGGAGACGACAAAACCGATGAGCACATCTACAAGTTCATCGGCGCCGAACCTGATTCTTTGAGTAACGGCGTGCTGTACGTGGCGGACACCCGTAGCGGACACTGGCTACCCCTGGCCCTGGACCAGGATGAACGGCTGCAAGCCGCGTTCAAGACCCAGACGGAACTGCTGATCCGCACCCGGGAAGCGGCGAAACTGGTTGGCGCCACCCCCCAGGACCGCCCCGAAGACATAGAGCTGGACCCGCTCACGGGCGCTGTGCTGATCGCCCTGACCAAGCACCCGCAGCGGCCCTATGGTTCCATCCTGAAACTGGAGGAACAGAATAATGACCCGGGCGCGACAACCTTCCGGGCCAGCACTTTTCTGGCCGGCGGCCCACGTAACGGTTTTGCCTGCCCGGACAACCTGGTGTTCGACCCGCGCGGCAACCTCTGGTTCTGCACCGATGTCTCCTCCCGTGAGCTCTACCAACCACCCTATGAGCCGTTCAAGAACAATGGTCTGTTCTATGTGCCCATGTCCGGTACCGGCGCCGGCTTCCCCTGGCAGGTGGCCTCGGCCCCGCCCGGCGCGGAGTTCACCGGTCCCACGTTCAGTCCGGACGGGCGTACCTTGTTCCTGTCGGTGCAGCACCCCGGGGAAAACTCGCCATCCGCGCACACACTGAGCAGCCATTGGCCGGACGGCGGCGCAGCCCTGCCCCGGCCCAGCGTGATCGGTATCAGCGGCCCGTTGCTGGATGAGTTGACGGCAGTGTGACAAGCGGGGGTCTGTAGCAATGAGAGGGCGTAGAATTTTATTCTGAGCCCGAATCGTTGTTATGCTCATGCCATGCCCGTCATCAACAAGCCAAAGAAATTTCCCCTGCTGATAACGCTGCTGCTGGCACTGGTCGCGGCGAACGCGGCAGGGGCGGAGCAAGACCCCGAACACGCCTATTACCGCCTGATCATTGCCACCTGTTATACCTGCCACAGCAGCGAAAACGACGGGCCCGACGCCATCCCCGGCCTGCATGGACAGTCGGCCACCGAGCTCAGGGACAAGTTGCTGGCATATAAAAACGACCGTGAGCAGGGCACCATGATGAACCGCGTCAGCAAAGCACTGACGGATACCGAGATTGACCGCATCAGCGCCATCTTGGGCCGCCCACAACAATGATACGCCACATTCACAAGACGAGGCTGACATGGCGCTGACGCGCCGCAACTTTGTGACCGGCGCCACGCTGGCGGGCGCCGCCGCCCTGGGCGGCGGTCTGCTGCCGGCCTGCTCGCGACCGCCCGGTGCCGGCGCGCCGCGGGTGGTGGTCGTCGGCGGGGGGTACGGCGGCGCCACCTGCGCCAAGTATCTGCGCCAGCTTGACCCGGCTGTCCACGTTACCCTGGTGGTAGCCCAGGCGCGCTATTACACCTGTCCGTTCAGTAATCCGGTACTGGCCGGCCTGCGCGACCTAGAGACTACCGCCCGAGGCTATGATGAGCTAAAAAATCGCTACGGCGTTCATGTGCTCCGGGCCACCGCCAGTGCCATCGACCCGGACCAACACACCGTCACCCTTGCCGACGGGACGGTGCTGCGCTACCAGCGGCTGGTACTCTCCCCCGGTATCAGCTTGCGCTGGAACCACATCATCTCCGGCTACGATGAAGCAGCCAGCCGGGTCATGCCCCATGCCTGGCACGGCGGCGAACAGTTACTGCTGTTACAGCAGCAGTTGCGCGCCATGCGGCGCGGCGGCGTGTTTGCCATTGTAGTTCCCGGCGCCCCGTTCCGCTGTCCGCCCGGCCCTTATGAACGCGCCAGCCTGGTGGCGCATTATCTCAAGCACGCCAACCCGCGCGCCAAGGTGTTGTTGCTGGATGCCAACGAACACTTCTCCAAGCAGGATCTGTTTGAAGAGGCCTGGGATGCGCGGTATCCGGGCCTGATCGAGCATGTCCCGATCTCGGCCGGCGGGCTGGTGCGCGCGGTGGCTCCAAAGCGCATGACTCTGCAGGCCGAGGCCGGAGAATTCAAGGTGGATGTGGCCAACGTCATCCCGTTCCAGCAGGCGGGCGGTCTGGCCGTCGAGCACGGTCTGGCCGACGAGCGCGGCTGGTGCCCGGTGGACCACCAGACTTTTGCGTCCACACTGGTCCCGGACATTCACGTGCTGGGGGACAGTTGCCTGGCCGGCAGTATGCCGAAGTCGGCCTCCTCCGCCAACAGTCAGGCCAAAGTATGCAGCCTGGCAATCGTGTCGCTGTTGCGCGATCGGGAACCCGGTGCCATGTTGTATCATAATACCTGCTACAGTCTGGTGGCGCCGGACTACGGTTTTTCCATCAACGCCATGTACCGTTATGAAGACAACCGGATAAAACTGGTGCAGCGCGCCGGCGGGCTGAGTCCGCTGCAAGCTACGCCGGAGTATCGGGCGCGGGAAGCAAATTACGCCCGCAGCTGGTACGACAGCATCAACCGGGACAGCTTTGGGGTATAATCCGGCGCCTGATGACAATGACCTTGACATGTTTCAACTCACAGACGATTTACGCATAGCCGAACTGCGCCCGCTGGTGGCGCCGGCCATCCTCATGGAGGAGTTACCGCTCAGCGAACAGGTATCCAATCTGGTAGCCAAAACCCGGGGGGCGGCGAGTCATATCATCCGCGGGGATGATGAGCGGCTGCTGGTGATTGTCGGCCCCTGCTCCATACACGACCCGGAGGCGGCACTGGAGTATGCCACGCGGTTGGCTGTCGCCGCCGCGCGTTGGCAGGACGACCTGCTGATTATCATGCGCGTCTATTTTGAAAAACCGCGCACCCGGGTAGGCTGGAAAGGCCTGATTAACGACCCCAACCTAGATAACAGTTTCAGCATCAACACCGGCCTGCGTAGCGCTCGCAAGTTGCTGCTTGACTTGGGCCATATCGGCATCCCTGCGGGTTCGGAGTTCCTCGATACGATCACGCCGCAATTTATTGCCGATCTGGTGTCTTGGGGCGCCATCGGCGCGCGCACCACGGAAAGCCAGGTGCACCGCGAGCTGGCCTCTGGCCTGTCCATGCCGGTGGGCTTCAAGAACGGCACCGACGGCAACATACAGATCGCCATTGACGCCATCGCCGCCGCGCAAAGCCCGCACCATTTCCTGTCGGTAACGAAACAAGGCATTTCCGCCATCGTTTCGACCCGGGGCAACGATTGTTGCCACCTGATATTGCGCGGCGCCTCCCATGGTCCCAACTATGCGGCTGCGGACCTTGCAGCTGCCGCCAAAAAGTTGCACGACGCTAACGTCACCGCGCGGGTGATGGTGGATTGCAGCCACGGCAACAGCAACAAGGACCACGAGCGCCAACTGCTAGTCGCAGAAGACCTCTGCCGGCAGCTGGCGCAGGGTTCAAGACATATTTGCGGCGTGATGATCGAGAGCAATCTGAACGCCGGCAAGCAGGCTCTCAAGGATGCGGCGACGCTGGAGTACGGCGTGAGCATCACCGATGCCTGCATATCCTGGGAAATGACCGAACCGTTATTGGAATCTCTGGCCGATGCGGTGCGGCAGCGGCGGGTTAACCACACACTACCGGTAATGATGATGGACGTTTACCGGCACCGCCGAGCCCATGTCTGAGCCCAACACCGGTTACGACCACTACCTAGACGCCAAGGGTCTGAACTGTCCGTTGCCGGTGCTCAAGACCAAGCTGGCCCTGAACCGGATGCAACCCGGCCAAATCCTGTTCGTGGAAGCAACCGACCCCCATTCGGTCATTGATTTTGAAGCCTACTGCGCCCGCACCGGCCATAACATCCTGCGCATAGACGAGGGTGAAGAGGTCATCGGTTTTACCATCAGCCGGGCCGAAAATCCGCGCAAAATCTGACGAGGGGGCGAGTAGTTACGAACCTAGACACCAAACTTGCGGGTGCGTCGGCGATCTGCTAGACTTGCCACTCTTGTGTAACCTGTCAAGGAGCACTATGACCACGCCGTTCCCGCATGATTTCAGTGACGAACGCTACTGCAAGGCCTTAAAGGGGTTATTCAAAGCCGGCACCGGCGTGACCCCACCCAAGCTCGCCGGGCGCGACGCCGAGGCCGAGCTCGCCGCCGATGTGCTGTTAGGCCCCTTAGCGGGCCGCAACCCCCCGGCGCGCGATCTGGTGCTCTTCGGGCCGCGCGGCAACGGCAAGACGGTGTTGCTCACTGATCTCGAGCGGCGCGCGGCGCGCGCCGGGATTGGCGTGCTCTCGTTGCGCCCACGCGCGCTCAAAACCCCAGCGGCACTCGCCGCCGTGTTGCTCAGGCCCGCCTCGACCACTGAGGATTCACAAGATAAGCCGGGCTTAGCCACGCGCACCGCCACTAAAGCCCTCGACACCGCCGAACGCGCCTCGGGCCAGCCGCTCAGCGTGGACAATGCCAGCGTCGGCGCGAGCGGCCTCGGCACGGTGTCATTGAGCGTCCCCGACTCCGATGCGCTCATGGTTGAGCTGGCCGAGCGGTTAACGAAGCGCTGTCGCGCACAACCGCTGTTGGTCACCGTGGACGAAGCCCATACGCTCGATATCGAGACCGGCGCTGATCTGCTCAACCTCAGTGAGGAGCTGCGGCGCAAAGATGTCCCGTTTGTCCTGATCTTAGCTGGTACACCGAACCTCGAGGCGCATTTGCGGCGTATGAACTCCACCTTCTGGAGTCGCTCTGAGATCGCGCCCATTGGCCGGTTGAGCACTGAGGCCACCGCACAGGCCTTAACCGAGCCGCTCGCTGGTTACTCGGTATCCATCGAGCCCGATGCCTTGGCTAAGGTGGTGGATGACTCACAGTGTTATCCGTATTTCATTCAGCTCTGGGGCGAGGCTTTGTGTCGTGCCTTAGTCGAGCAGGTCGCCGGCCACACGGTGACCTTGGGTCTCGTCGAGCGGGTCGCCCCCGAGGTCGCCGCGCGCCGCGAACGTTATTACGGGGAGCGGTATCAGGAGCTCGAAGAGCGTGGCCTGCTCGAGGCCGCGGCGCTCGTCGCCGGCTGTTTCGAGAAGTCCGAGCAGGTGCATAAAGCGACGCTGCGTGCGGCGTTAGGTGAGGAGCTCGGCTTAGACGCCCAGCCGGCCACGGCGGCGCTCGATGAGATGGCGGCGTTAGGCTATCTCTGGCGCAAGAACACGGCGAATGATTTGTTCGAGCCCGGTATTCCGTCGCTCATGACCCATGTACAGGAACGATTGCAAGCTACCGTCGATAGGGACACGGCACCAGCAGGGACGCGGCCTTAGCCCGCATATCTCACCAAGTGATGCGAAGATCGCGCCGGATTTGTGATGCGCCCCTTCCCTGGGGCGCACCCTGCGGACATCCAAATTCCTTAAAACTCAGCCTGATAGCGCATCAGCAACGCCACGTCGTGCTCACCCCGCACATGCCCGGTGTCACGCGCGACAACGGTAGCGAAGTACGCGCGGCCGCCGGCCCAAGGCCGGGAATAGGTCAGTTCCAGGTCGAGCTGGCGCCCCGACGGCGTTAACCCCAATCGGGCCTGCTCAATATGCAGCTGACGCTGCGGAGTGCGTCCCGACACCCAGCGCAGCTGTGCATGCCCCGCCTCCACCCGTAACGGCTGGGACTGCGTCGCATGACAGCCGGCATTGTAGATTGCGGTCAGGCTCGGTTCAGATACAATTCAATATACTTTGCGCGGGCATTGGTGGTGACTGTAGATGTCCGGGTTCAGAAACAAGTGAGACTCTTTAGATAAAGAAATCGGGTAGTTAAGTGTGTAAAGTGATTTCGATTAACTTACACAGGAGGACTACCCGATGCAGATCAAAAGGTAAGCGGGTGAAATCATATCGCAGTTGGCGCGTCGATGATACTACCGATGCTGACGCGCGCGGTCGTTTGCAGCAGTTGGAATTAGTTGCGACGTTACGCGAGGATGGGTGTGGTGAGGCGACGGCACTGGCAGCAGTAGGTGGGTCGAGGGCGACCTACTACCGTTGGTTGAAGCGGTATCGTGAACATGGGCTGAAGGGTCTGGGGTGTGCCTCTCGTGCGCCGCGGCGGCGGCGTGTGCCGCAATGGACGCGCCAGCGCGAGCAGCAGGTCTTACACCTTCGCCAACGCTATCCGTTGTGGGGTAAGCGCAAGCTCTAGCGGGTGCTTAGGTATTGAACCTAGACACCAAACTTGCGGGTGCGTCGGCGATCTGCTAGACTTGCCACTCTTGTGTAACCTGTCAAGGAGCGCTATGACCACGCCGTTCCCGCATGATTTCAGTGACGAACGCTACTGCAAGGCCTTAAAGGGGTTATTCAAAGCCGGCACCGGCGTGACCCCACCCAAGCTCGCCGGGCGCGACGCCGAGGCCGAGCTCGCCGCCGATGTGCTGTTAAACCCCTTGACAGACGGCACCCCCCCGGCAGCGGACCTGGTGCTCTTCGGACCGCGCGGCAACGGCAAGACGGTGTTGCTCACTGATCTCGAGCGGCGCGCGGCGAGCGCCGGGATTGGCGTGCAAGCGCTGACTGCGCGCAGCTTCAAAGCGCCGGGCGGCCTTGCCGCGGTGTTGTTGAGGCCGGTTTCGGCGACTGAGAGTTCGCCCGACAAGCCGGATTGGGCGGAGCGCGACGCCGCCAAGGCACTTGATGCGGCGGGGCGCATGGCAAGCCAGACGCTCAGCGTGGACGGGGTTACCGTCGGCGCGCCTGGACTCGGCACGGTTTCATTGGGGGCGCCTGGCGAGACGGCACTGAATGTCGAACTAGTCGAGCGCTTAACGCGCCAATGTCGCACACAACCGCTGTTGGTCACCGTGGACGAAGCCCATACACTCGATATCGAGACCGGCGCTGATCTGCTCAACCTCAGCCAGCAGCTGCGGCGCAAAGATGTCCCGTTTGTCCTGATCTTAGCTGGCACGCCCAACCTCGAGGCGCATTTGCGGCGTATGAACTCCACTTTCTGGAGTCGCTCTGAGATCGCGCCCATTGGCCGGTTGAGCACTGAGGCCACCGCACAGGCCTTAACCGAGCCGCTCGCTGGTTACTCGGTATCCATCGAGCCCGATGCCTTGGCTAAGGTGGTCGATGACTCACAGTGTTATCCGTATTTCATTCAGCTCTGGGGACGGGCGCTGTGTGGCGCCTTGGTCAAGCAGGGGTGTGGCCACACGGTGACCTTGGGTCTCGTCGAGCGGGTCGCCCCCGAGGTCGCCGCGCGCCGCGAACGTTATTACGGGGAGCGGTATCAGGAGCTCGAAGAGCGTGGCCTGCTCGAGGCCGCGGCGCTCGTCGCCGGCTGTTTCGAGAAGTCCGAGCAGGTGCATAAAGCGACGCTGCGTGCGGCGTTAGGTGAGGAGCTCGGCTTAGACGCCCAGCCGGCCACGGCGGCGCTCGATGAGATGGCGGCGTTAGGCTATCTCTGGCGCAAGAACACGGCGAATGATTTGTTCGAGCCCGGTATTCCGTCGCTCATGACCCATGTACAGGAACGATTGCAAGCTACCGTCGATAGGGACACGGCACCGGCAGGGACGCGGCCTTAGCCCGCATATCTCACCAAGTGATGCGAAGATCGCGCCGGATTTGTGATGCGCCCCTTCCCTGGGGCGCACCCTGCGGACATCCAAATTCCTTAAAACTCAGCCTGATAGCGCATCAGCAACGCCACGTCGTGCTCACCCCGCACATGCCCGGTGTCACGCGCGACAACGGTAGCGAAGTACGCGCGGCCGCCGGCCCAAGGCCGGGAATAGGTCAGTTCCAGGTCGAGCTGGCGCCCCGACGGCGTTAACCCCAATCGGGCCTGCTCAATATGCAGCTGACGCTGCGGAGTGCGTCCCGACACCCAGCGCAGCTGTGCATGCCCCGCCTCCACCCGTAACGGCTGGGACTGCGTCGCATGACAGCCGGCATTGTAGATTGCGGTCAGGCTCGGTTCAGATACAATTCAATATACTTTGCGCGGGCATTGGTGGTGACTGTAGATGTCCGGGTTCAGAAACAAGTGAGACTCTTTAGATAAAGAAATCGGGTAGTTAAGTGTGTAAAGTGATTTCGATTAACTTACACAGGAGGACTACCCGATGCAGATCAAAAGGTAAGCGGGTGAAATCATATCGCAGTTGGCGCGTCGATGATACTACCGATGCTGACGCGCGCGGTCGTTTGCAGCAGTTGGAATTAGTTGCGACGTTACGCGAGGATGGGTGTGGTGAGGCGACGGCACTGGCAGCAGTAGGTGGGTCGAGGGCGACCTACTACCGTTGGTTGAAGCGGTATCGTGAACATGGGCTGAAGGGTCTGGGGTGTGCCTCTCGTGCGCCGCGGCGGCGGCGTGTGCCGCAATGGACGCGCCAGCGCGAGCAGCAGGTCTTACACCTTCGCCAACGCTATCCGTTGTGGGGTAAGCGCAAGCTCTAGCGGGTGCTTAGGTATTGAACCTAGACACCAAACTTGCGGGTGCGTCGGCGATCTGCTAGACTTGCCACTCTTGTGTAACCTGTCAAGGAGCGCTATGACCACGCCGTTCCCGCATGATTTCAGTGACGAACGCTACTGCAAGGCCTTAAAGGGGTTATTCAAAGCCGGCACCGGCGTGACCCCACCCAAGCTCGCCGGGCGCGACGCCGAGGCCGAGCTCGCCGCCGATGTGCTGTTAAACCCCTTGACAGACGGCACCCCCCCGGCAGCGGACCTGGTGCTCTTCGGACCGCGCGGCAACGGCAAGACGGTGTTGCTCACTGATCTCGAGCGGCGCGCGGCGAGCGCCGGGATTGGCGTGCAAGCGCTGACTGCGCGCAGCTTCAAAGCGCCGGGCGGCCTTGCCGCGGTGTTGTTGAGGCCGGTTTCGGCGACTGAGAGTTCGCCCGACAAGCCGGATTGGGCGGAGCGCGACGCCGCCAAGGCACTTGATGCGGCGGGGCGCATGGCAAGCCAGACGCTCAGCGTGGACGGGGTTACCGTCGGCGCGCCTGGACTCGGCACGGTTTCATTGGGGGCGCCTGGCGAGACGGCACTGAATGTCGAACTAGTCGAGCGCTTAACGCGCCAATGTCGCACACAACCGCTGTTGGTCACCGTGGACGAAGCCCATACACTCGATATCGAGACCGGCGCTGATCTGCTCAACCTCAGCCAGCAGCTGCGGCGCAAAGATGTCCCGTTTGTCCTGATCTTAGCTGGCACGCCCAACCTCGAGGCGCATTTGCGGCGTATGAACTCCACTTTCTGGAGTCGCTCTGAGATCGCGCCCATTGGCCGGTTGAGCACTGAGGCCACCGCACAGGCCTTAACCGAGCCGCTCGCTGGTTACTCGGTATCCATCGAGCCCGATGCCTTGGCTAAGGTGGTCGATGACTCACAGTGTTATCCGTATTTCATTCAGCTCTGGGGACGGGCGCTGTGTGGCGCCTTGGTCAAGCAGGGGTGTGGCCACACGGTGACCTTGGGTCTCGTCGAGCGGGTCGCCCCCGAGGTCGCCGCGCGCCGCGAACGTTATTACGGGGAGCGGTATCAGGAGCTCGAAGAGCGTGGCCTGCTCGAGGCCGCGGCGCTCGTCGCCGGCTGTTTCGAGAAGTCCGAGCAGGTGCATAAAGCGACGCTGCGTGCGGCGTTAGGTGAGGAGCTCGGCTTAGACGCCCAGCCGGCCACGGCGGCGCTCGATGAGATGGCGGCGTTAGGCTATCTCTGGCGCAAGAACACGGCGAATGATTTGTTCGAGCCCGGTATTCCGTCGCTCATGACCCATGTACAGGAACGATTGCAAGCTACCGTCGATAGGGACGCGGCACCGGCAGGGACGCGGCCTTAGCCCGCATATCTCACCAAGTGATGCGAAGATCGCACCGGATTTGTGATGCGCCCCTTCCCTGGGGCGCACCCTGCGGACATCCAAATTCCTTAAAACTCAGCCTGATAGCGCATCAGCAACGCCACGTCGTGCTCACCCCGCACATGCCCGGTGTCACGCGCGACAACGGTAGCGAAGTACGCGCGGCCGCCGGCCCAAGGCCGGGAATAGGTCAGTTCCAGGTCGAGCTGGCGCCCCGACGGCGTTAACCCCAATCGGGCCTGCTCAATATGCAGCTGACGCTGCGGAGTGCGTCCCGACACCCAGCGCAGCTGTGCATGCCCCGCCTCCACCCGTAACGGCTGGGACAGCCTTAGCGCCAGACGGTCCTGCGCGCCGGTGACCCCGTCGCCGCTAATTCCGAGTGAGAAGGCGCTGGTCCACAGCGCTGACGGATTGCGCAACATGCCCTGATAGCGCGCAGCAGCCTGGCTCAGACCCAGATGTGCGCTGCCCAGCAAGGTCCAAACGTCGTTCAATCGGCGCCCGGCGGACAGGCCCAGAAAGGCCGTCCCACCCGCAAAGTCGCCAAAGGCGCCGCGCGCGCGCTGACCGAGGACCCGTTCCGCTTCCGCCAGCCATCCTAACTGTAAGGATGCGTCGGCAGCGTCCGGCCAATGCAGCCGGTACTCAGCCAGCAGGCCCGTGGCTGGTGCTGAGTCAGTATCCTGCTGCTCGCCATATTGTGCCGACCCGTGAAAGGCGGCCACGCGCAAGGAACCACTTCCCGACCCGCTGAACCGGTCAGAATTAAATGGAAAGAGTACAGCATAGCCCAGGTGGGCGCCATTGCGCGCCAGGCCAAGATAAGGATTGGTAAACGCCGCAGGGTCGCTGAAGGCGCCGGGTTTCAGCCCCACACGGCGCATGGAGGATGTCGGGTGCGCTTCGAACCACCGGTTCGGATCGTCGCGATAGCCAAGAAAAAACTGCCCGCCGGCCCCACTCCAGGTGGTTGACAGGGACGCGACCCGAATCGGCACGGCCTCAGTTACACGCCCGTCGTTGCGCCCGGCCCGGGTTGCCGGGTCGGTGTGGTCGCGGTGGCGCTGGCTTGCGCGGGTCAGACGTATCCGTGCAGACGCGTCGTGACGCTGCCAGAGTGCGCTACGCCGCTCGTTGCCCAGGGTGTAAAGACGCTCCTCAAGCCCGACCCGGGCGGCAACATCCGCCTGCAGGTACTCATCAAGCGCATGGAAGAATGGCGCCGCCGCCTCATCAAAGCTCGCCACCTCTTTGGCGGCCAATCCCCGCGCCAGCGCGTCGCCAAAGGCCGCGCCCTGACGCAGCATACTGTCGCTGGTCGGCGCCGCAGCCCCGGACAGTGACTCGCCGAGCAGCAGCCGCGTCTGCCCGCGCGGCCGGGTGGCGGCGTCAAGGTCTAAAAACCCCTGGCCGTAGGTATCCGCATCCGCATAAATGCCGGTCTTGTCGGCGCTGCTGAGCAGCCGCTGCACCAGCTCGTCATTGCCAAGTTGATTGCGGTAGTGCTGCGCCAGTAGCGCAAGCCCGCCAGTAACAAAGGGCGCCGCCGCAGAGGTTCCCGAATCCTCAATAATGCCGAAGCACTCTGCGGTATCAGCCGGGCAATAGAGGGCGGGGACCGGGGCGGCGATGGCAACGCCCGGCGCGGCCAGACAAAAATCCTGCGCAATACCGCAAAAGTTGGAGAAATCTGCAATGTTGCCTTCCCGATCCGTTGCCACTACGGCGATACTGTGACCGCGCAGCGCCGGAAATCGCACCGGCAGACCGGCTGCGATCTCAACTGAACTGGCGGAGTCGATAGAACCGTCAGACATCATCTCACCACGGGCGTTGCCGCCCGCCCATACGTAGATGGTGCGCTCCGCAGCCGGCACGTCTGCTTGGGTCACCGCCTGAATAATGTTGGGCGCGCGCGCCTGTAACTCCTCGGCAGTGTAATTTTCAATATTGCCGGAGAGGCCCAAGCTGGCATTCACGGCTACGACCCTGGAGTTCAGCCTGTTGAAGGCTGCGGCAATTTTCTTCTCGACCTCGGCCTCTCGCCGGGCGAGGCGCTCTTGAACTTGTTCGATAAATTGCTGCAACTCCTCAGGCGTGGGAGCTGCCGGTGGCTCTGGCAACAGGTCATCGTGCAGGCTGATATCGGGCGAG
Organism: Gammaproteobacteria bacterium; assembly: GCA_965215365.1. Classification (GTDB taxonomy): domain Bacteria; phylum Pseudomonadota; class Gammaproteobacteria; order Eutrophobiales; family Eutrophobiaceae; genus JAAXHV01. The sequence goes on from CBDCDS010000003.1 coordinate 273,391, forward strand.
ATCGAGATAACGCCAGCATCGAAGGCAACGCCATGAACGGCAGCCTCAGGACCGAAGAAGGTCCGCCCCATAGCGGCGGCCCGATTGGCGGCAGCCGCCGCCGAGTCGTCGTTAGCGGCTTCCGAGGCGGCGCTTCTGGCGGCTGCCATGATGCCGGCCACATAGGTGCCATGTCCTATATCGCTCTGGCAGCGACCATCGTCCGCAGGCGATTCACAGACGCGGAAGTCCGGTTTGTAGCCATCCACTTCGAGCACCTCGAGCTTGCCCCGGAACCTGGGATGATCCGGATCGACGCCGGTATCAACGATGCCCAGCGTCACTCCGGCGCCGGTTGCGCCTCTGGCATAAGCGTAATGCGCCTTGATCTGAGCCAGCCCATACTGATTGCGGAATTCGGTGCGTGCAGCAGCCTCTTCGCGTCGCTGCCGCTCCGCAACCTCCGGAGCGACCGCCGCCGGCGCCAGCTTGACGGTACCGTTGTCGCTGGCGCAGCCGGACACGAGCAAGTACAGGCCCAGCAGCAGCGCCAATGGCGCGCGCAGCGCTACCGCGGTCATCTTATCCACAGCCTCACCTCAGGATGGCGCAACAATTTCGTAAGTGTGCATTATCTGCGCGGTCTTACCCAGCATAATCGAAGCGGAACAGTATTTTTCCGCAGACAGGTTGATGGCCCGCTCAACCTGCGCGGCTTTGAGCCCGGCGCCGGTGATGATGAAATGCACCCGTATTTCAGTAAATACCCTGGGGTGCTCAGCCGCCCGGGTCGATGAAATTTCGCTCCGGCAAGCGCTGATGTCCTGCCTGGACTTCTTCAGGATGGACAACACGTCATAGCTCATGCAGGCGCCCATGCCCAGCAGCAGGGTCTCCATAGGGCGCGGCCCCAGGTTTTTGCCACCGCCCTCAGGCGGGCCGTCAATGACAATAGTGCGGCCGTTTTCGGACTCGCCGATAAACGCCGCGCCACCGGCCCAGGTCAGGTTAGTCTTCATATTGGTCACTCCCATGGAATATAGCAAAGAGTAACATATTTGCCGACCCGGACAGAACCCAGGCATTGACTTCCGGCTGCCGATAGGCTAGTGTCCGCGCGTGTAACCATGGCTATGTAGCTCAGTCGGTCAGAGCGCAGCATTCATAATGCTGATGTCGGTGGTTCAAGTCCACCCATAGCCACCATACTTCAATGACAAAAAAAGTTTTCATCAAGACCTTCGGCTGCCAGATGAACGAGTACGATTCCGCGAAGATGCGGGACGTGTTGCGTGAGGCTCAGGGAATGCAGGCAACAGAGCAGCCTGAAGACGCCGATTTCGTCATCTTCAACACCTGCTCTATCCGCGAGAAGGCCCAGGAGAAACTATTCTCGGAACTCGGTCGCTGGCGGCAACGAAAACAGGAGCAGCCGGATTTCATGATCGGCGTGGGCGGGTGCGTCGCCAGCCAGGAAGGCGCTGCCATCCATGCCCGGGCGCCGTTCGTGGATGTGATATTCGGCCCGCAGACCCTGCACCGGCTGCCGCGCCTGTACGATCAGGCGCGGCGCAGTGGGCGCCCGGCCGTTGATATTTCCTTTCCCGAAATTGAAAAATTCGACTGCCTGCCCGAACCCCGGGCGGAGGGCCCGGTCGCCTTTGTTTCCATCATGGAAGGATGCAGTAAATACTGCACCTTCTGCGTCGTGCCGTATACGCGTGGGGAGGAGATTTCCCGGCCGCTGGATGATGTGCTCGGCGAAGTAGCCGAGCTGGCCGCGCAGGGCGTGAAAGAAGTGACCCTGCTGGGGCAGAACGTGAACGCCTATCGCGGCGCCACCTATGAAGGGGGCAGCGCCGATCTGGCCGAGCTGATCGAGTACGTCGCCGCCATTGACGGCATCCACCGTATTCGTTACACCACGTCTCACCCCGTTGAGTTCTGCGACCGGCTGCTCGAGGTGTACCGGCGCGTGCCCGAACTGGTCAGCCATGTGCACCTGCCGGTACAGAGCGGTTCGGACCGCATACTTGCCCTGATGAAGCGCGGGCACACCGTGCTGGAGTACAAGTCGAAACTGAGGAAGCTGCGTAAAATCAGGCCGGATATCAGTATCTCCTCTGATTTCATCGTCGGTTTTCCGGGAGAAACCGATGCCGACTTCCAGGCCACCCTGGACCTGGTCGCGGCGATCGGCTTTGACCAGTCTTTCAGTTTCATCTACAGCAAGAGACCGGGAACGCCCGCGGCAAGCTACCCGGACGACGTCACGCCGGAGCAGAAAAAACAGCGCTTGCAAATCCTCCAGGCCCGGCTCAGGCAACAGGCTCAGACGATCAGCCGGCGCATGATCGGTTCGGTACAGAAAGTGCTGGTAGAGGGTCACTCGCGCAAGGATGGCCGCGAGCTGGCCGGCCGCACTGCGAATAATCGCGTGGTCAATTTCCCGGGCGCGCCCGAACTGATCGGCGCTTTGGTGGACGTCAACATCACCCGGGCGCTGCCCAATTCCCTGCGCGGGGAGCTGGCTGAGGCGCCCGGATGGTCCTGCGAACTGCAGGGAACCTCTAAGCACGCGGTGTCCTGATATTTGAGCGTTTCTGCACACAACACCGCCGCCTTCGAGGTCCGGCTGGAACCGGCCGACAATGACAGGCTGGCCAATTTATGTGGTTCCCTGGACGCGCACCTGCGTCAGATCGAAAGGCGTCTTGGCGTTGAGATAAATAACCGCGGCAATGCCTTCCGCATTGTCGGGGATGACAACATTGTGCGCGTGACCCGCCGCTTGTTGACGGACTTGTACGCAGCCACCGCAGAGGACAACCTGTCGCCGGAGAAGATCCACCTGTGGTTGCAGGACCAGGCTATCGACGATGCTGTGAACGAACAGGTCGGCACTGAGGTTGTCATCAAAACCAGGCGCGGCGTCGTCAAGGGCCGCAGTCCCAACCAGCGGTTATACCTGAATAACATCCAGTCGCACGATGTCAGTTTCGGGATTGGCCCGGCCGGTACGGGTAAAACCTATCTGGCCGTGGCCAGCGCCGTGGTGGCCTTACAGCAGCAGCGCGTGCGGCGCCTGGTGCTGGTACGCCCGGCAGTGGAGGCCGGGGAAAAACTGGGCTACCTGCCCGGCGATCTGGTGCAGAAAGTCGATCCGTACCTGCGCCCGTTGTACGATGCCTTGTATGAAATGCTGGGCTTTGACCAGGTGATGAAATTCATTGAAAAAAATGTCATAGAGGTGGCGCCGCTGGCCTTCATGCGGGGTCGCTCCCTGAACGAGTCCTTCATCATCCTGGACGAAGCGCAAAATACCACTATCGAACAGATGAAAATGTTCCTGACCCGCATCGGTTTCAATTCCACGGCCGTGATTACCGGCGATATTACCCAGATTGACTTGCCGCAAGGTAAAACCTCGGGTCTGCGCCACGTCATTGACATCCTTGAGCAGGAAGCCGGTATCAGTTTTACCTTCTTCAAATCCAGGGACGTGGTGCGCCATCCACTGGTGGCGCGCATCCTGAACGCGTATGAAAAGAGTGAACGCAGCGGGGACTGACATTACCGTGCAGTGTGTCGCCACGGAGCATTTCGTTCCGGCTGAAAAAGAAATCCGGCGTTGGGCCGGCGCCGCGCTGGCGCGCGCCGGCGCGGCCGGGGAAGTGACCATCCGCATTACCGGCGCAGCTGAGATGCGCGCGCTCAACCGCCAGTGGCGCGACGCCGACCGTCCGACCAATGTGCTGTCATTCCCACTGCATGACGCCGACTGCCTGCTGCTTGGGGATGTGGTGATATGTGCGCCGGTGCTGGCGCAGGAAGCCGCACAACAGGGTAAATCCCTGCACGCGCATTGGGCGCATATCACTATTCATGGTATTTTACATTTAATGGGTTATGATCACGTCGATGACAACACTGCCGGGATCATGGAAGCAAAAGAAACCGCGCTGATGCAGGCACTGGGATTCCCTGACCCATATCTTCCGGAGATTGCAACAAATGCTGCACAATCAGACTGACGCGGTACAGCCGCGCCGATAACCAATGAGCAAAGACCAACCTCCGTCGAGTTACAGGCATTCCCGCTGGTGGAAAAAAATCATATCCACCTTTACAAAATCCCCACAGGACCTGCCCGCGCTGATTGAAATCCTGCGCGACTCCGAGGCGCGGAATATCCTCGACCCGGACGTGTTGACGATGCTTGAGGGCGCCTTGCATGTGACGGAAACGCAGGTGCGCGATATCATGGTGCCGCGGGTACAGATGGTTATCATCTCGCAACTGTCGTCACCCGCGGAGATTATGAAGACCGTGATTGACTCGGGGCATTCACGCTTTCCGGTCGTCAATGACGACCAGAACGAGGTGCTGGGAATCCTGCTGGCGAAAGACTTGCTGTCCTGTTTTGTCGCGCACGAAGCGGAAGAGTTCGTGGTCAAAAAGCTGATGCGTCCTGCCGTGTTTGTGCCGGAGAGCAAGCGCTTGAATGTTTTACTCAGGGATTTTCGCAGCAACCGTAACCACATGGCGATTGTCGTGGATGAGTATGGCGTTACCGGGTTGGTGACCATTGAAGACATCATGGAAGAAATAGTGGGGGAGATTGAGGATGAACATGATTATGACGAACAGACCTTTATTGAGCAACACGGAGGCAACCGCTACACCGTGCAGGCGTTTACCCCTATCGAGCAGTTCAACAGCTATTTCAGCACACAACTGAGCCATGACAGCTATGATACGGTCGGGGGTCTGGTCATCAATGAATTCGGCCACCTGCCAAAACGCGGCGAGGTTATCGAGTTCGCCGGTTACAACGTAAAGGTTCTGCGCGCCGACAAACGCAGAATTCACTTGTTACGTTTTGAAAAAACGTCTGTTTCATAAGGCAACAAGCGACTTGGTGAGATATGCGGGCTAGCGCCTGCCGGCAAGGACTGCTGAGCCTGTTGGCCGGCGCCGCCACCGCGGCCGCGTTTGCGCCCTACGATGTTGCTGTCATCCCGTTCATCACCCTGGCGGTGTTGTTCCGGCTCTGGCGTGCGGGCGACCGCAAACAGGCCTTTGTCAACGGTTATTTATTCGGCCTGGGCCTGTTCGGCGTCGGCGTCAGCTGGTTGCACGTCAGCATCAACCTGTTTTCAGGGATTAATCTGGCCGGCGCCTACCTGCTGACTTTTCTGCTGGTCGCTTATCTGGCGCTGTTCCCGGCCCTGGCCGGGCTGCTGGGACGCTGGCGCCCGGTACGTTCGGAGCCTTATTTTTTCTTGGCGCTCATGCCGTCGCTGTGGGTCCTGGGGGAATGGGCACGCGCCGGGTTATTCACCGGCTTCCCCTGGTTGACACTGGGCTATACGCAAACCGATAGCTGGCTGGCCGGCTATGCCGGCGTGGCCGGGGTGTTTGGCGTCAGCTTTTTCTGCGCGCTGCTGGCCGGCGCCCTGGCGCTGCTGGCCGGACGCAACAGGAAGCTGCTGCCGGTCCTGACATTGTTGGCTGTGGTCGTGGCCGGTTGGCAGTTACGCACCTGGCAGTGGACCGATAAAACCGGCGCAGAGATAGAGGTTGCCCTGATCCAGGGCGCGCTTCCACAGGAGCTGAAATGGCTGCCGGAATACAGGAATTTGTCCCTGAAGCTTTATCCTGAACTGACCGAGCCGTTCTGGGGCCACGACTTGATCATCTGGCCGGAAACGGCCATTCCCGGTTACCTGCACCAGTTCGAAGATTATATCGACAACCTTGAGCGCACCGCGCGGGACAGCAATTCCATATTACTGGTCGGCATTCCCAGCAAAAACACGGCCAGCGGCGCGCAGTTCAACAGTCTGGCGTTGCTGGGCGACAGGCGGCAAATCTACCATAAACGCCATCTGGTGCCGTTCGGTGAATACCTGCCGCTCAGGTCGGCGCTGGAACGGCCGTTGCGCCGGCTCGATATCCCCATCGCAAACTTCACCCCCGGTGTCGCGCAGGAACCGGCGCTGTTTCAGGCCAAGGGCTTTGCCATGGGGGTGTCCATCTGCTATGAGGCCGTGTTCGGCGCCGAGGTGATGACCAGCCTGCCCCAGGCCCAGGTGTTGGTGAACGTCAGCAACGATGCCTGGTTCGGCGATTCTGCCTCACCGCATCAGCATTTGCAGATGGCGCGTATGCGCGCCATTGAAACCGGTCGCTACCTGTTGCGCGCGACCAACACCGGCATCAGCGCAATTATTGACGAAAAAGGGAACATCGTCGGCAAGACGCGCCAGTTCGAGCCGGATGCCGTCGCCACCCGCGTGCCCTTGTTCACAGGACACACTCCTTACTCCCTGAGCGGTGACAAACCCATCGTGCTGTTGTCACTGGCGCTGCTGCTCTGGGCCTTGCTGTTCAGCGCGCGCGCGCCGCGCGACTGAGCGCCAGCGTCAATACAAAACCGGCGAGCATGAGCGCGCCCGAGCCCAGCACCGTTGAGGTCATCGGGCCGGTGTCAAGCAAGGTCGGGTCAGCTTCCAGACTGGCGCGCAGGCGCGTCCGGAACGGCCATAAGACCGTCAACGAGGCCAGCAGCAGACCACTGATGAAGACCACGGTGGCGCGATAATAGCGTTCCAGCACCCAGGACAGCAGGCGGCTGAACAGCACCAGGCCGGTCACCACGCCCGCCGCGAACGGCAGCAGCACCGACAATTTGAAGTCACCGAACGCTGAGATGACCTGGGCGTATTTATTCAAGAGCAGCAACACGAACGAACCCGAGATGCCTGGCAGTATCATCGCGCAACTCGCCAGCGCACCGGCAAGAAAGATAAACCAACCGGCCTCTGGGGTCTGCACCGGAACCAGATTGAAGATGATACAGCCGCCGAGCGCCCCCAGCGCCAGCAACCGGTAATCCCTACCGCCCAATGCCTCAAGCGCGCACAGCAGCGCCACGATGGACCCGCCGATAAGCCCGAAAAACAGCCCATAGACCTGTTCGGGATAATCCTGCAGTAACCGTGGCAGAGACACCACGCGGGTAAAAAACAGCAATGCGGCGCTGATGCCCAACAGTAACGGCAGGATAAAACCAAAATGTGGTCGGGTTAGCGCCTGGCGCAGTTCCAGCCTGAGCAAGGCGGCAAGCAGGGCCAGGTCAAAGGATTTGATTGCGGCAATGAACTCGCGATAAATCCCCAGCATAAACGCCATGGTGCCGCCGCTCACCCCCGGGATGAGGTCCGCGGTGCCGATGCAGAACCCTTTGGCAACCAGAGTGAGGCGTTGTTTAGCCCGCATGGTACGGCCGGCTCAGTTCGTGCACGGCGTCCACCAGCACCGCCACCTGGTCCGGGTCGATATCGGGATGAATACCATGCCCCAGGTTGAACACATGGCCCGCGCCCGGCCCGTAGGCAGCCAGTATCTCGGCCACCTGCCGGCGAATCGAGGCCGGCGCCGAATATAACACAGCCGTGTCCAGATTACCCTGCAATGCGACCCGAGCGCCGACTGACTTGCGCGCCAGCTCGATATCCATGCTCCAGTCCAGCCCTATGGCATCACAACCGGACGCGGCGATGTCTTCAATCCACAGTCCGCCGCCCTTGGTGAATAAAATGACGGGCGTTGCGCGCCCCGGATCTGCGGCGCGCAGGCCCCGGATAATCTGCTGCATGTAGGCCAGGGAAAACTCTCGATATGCGGCATGGGACAGGATGCCCCCCCAACTGTCGAACAGCATGACTACGTCAACCCCTGCTGCGATCTGGGTGTTCAGGTAATCGGTAATGGCGCGGCTCAGTAGCTCCAGCAGCCAGTGCAGCTGCTCCGACTGCCCGTACAACATACCTTTGGCCTTGCTGAAATTCTTGCTCGAGCCGCCCTCTATCATGTAGGTGGCAATGGTCCAGGGGCTGCCGGCGAACCCGATCAATGGCACCTTGCCTTGCAGTTCCCGTTTGATCAGGCGCACTGCGTCCGGCACATAGCCCAGGTCGGTTTCCATGTCCGGTACCGCCAGATTACGAATATCGTTCCCGTTGCGCAACGGCCGGGCAAACTGCGGCCCCTTGTTCTCCACCACGCTCAACCCCAGGCCCATGGCGTCGGGAATGGTAAGAATATCGGAAAACAGGATTGCCGCGTCCAAGTCAAAGCGCTGCAACGGTTGTAACGTGACCTCGCAGGCAAGTTCGGGCGTCTTGCACAAGGTCATAAAATCACCCGCACGCTGACGGGTGGCACGATACTCCGGCAGGTAACGCCCGGCCTGGCGCATGATCCACACCGGCGTCACATCCACCGGCTGCCGGCGCAATGCTCTCAGCAAACGATCGTTAAGTAGTTTCTCGGCCATGTACCGGTCATTCTACATTGTCAGAACAATCAGGAACAGAATTAATCCTGCCGGGTATGTATTGACCTGCTGGTTGATTCTCGTTTACAATAGGTGCCTCTGTATCGGGGTAATAAATTGAAAAATTCAGACTGGAATACTATGGCTTTTTTTGAAAAAGCCACTTTGAAGCGGGTTCACAAAATGCTCGACATGGGCGCGGATGCCAATGCCAAGGACGAGTGGGGATTTACCCCGCTGCACTTTGCCGCGGCATTCAACGACGAGCCCGATATTATCAGCGCCCTGGTGGATGCCGGGGCGGACATGAATGCGCGCGACCGGGAATGGGGTGCCACCCCCCTGCATTGGGCGGCCTGGTCCAACGACAATCCCGGAATTATTATTGCACTGCTCGACGGCGGCGCCGACCCGAACGTGCGTGATGCCAGGGAGGCCACGCCTTTGCACGCGGCCGCCGACCAGAGCAACAACCCTGCCATTATCCTGACCCTGCTGGATTCAGGGGCTGACGTGACCTTGCGGGATGCCGGCAAGCTGGCCTGGGACTATATCAAGGACAACGCCGCCCTGAAGGACACCGAAGCCTACGACAAGCTCGGGGAATAACATCTCTCGGCCATCCGGCGGCAGTGATGGCAATGGTGTGGTGCGCGGCGTGCGCGAATAATGCGCGCAACGCGGGAAGGGAGGCCTGTCGCCTCCCTTCTCACTGCGAGTCCGACTACTCGGAATGGACTACGTTCTGCTGCAGGACCTGCCAGGCCGGCATATCGTCGGAACCTTCGCCCATCATGTCCTCTGCAGCCGGTGCTTCATCCATGGCCATCTCTTCCATAGCGCCACCGGTACCAGCTTCACCGCTGGTACTGGTTGTATCGCCGCAGCCCGCGACCCCCAAAATTAATGTCAGAAAAAATGCTACGCTAAGATATCGCATGTCTTGGCTCCTCGCTGTTGGTAAAGTGCGCGCAGTTAGTATAACAGACAGTTCAGTTATGCAAAAATTTATTAGTTCACTGGCCCGGCGGCGGCGACTGAGCGGTAGAAAATAGAGCGATCGCAAGATTGCAGCCGACATTGCCGCAGATTCCCCGCAGAAGTGACCAGCAGCGGCACTTCCACACCGGCGTTGCCCAGGCTCCAGATCTTGCGGAAAACGCCGGACAGGGTATATACCGGTTCATCATCGACCGACAACACTATGTCACCCGGCTTGATTCCGGCCTGGTGGGCGGGGCAGCCCGGATACACCCCCGTGACTACCAGCTTGCCCTCGTATTCCTGTATCAGGGCGCCCAGCCAGGGCCTGGACGGCACGCGGCGCTGCCCGAATTCACACATCTCATCCAGATAGGGCGACACCGTATCAATGGGTATGAACAGGTTGCCCAGCAATTCATCATCATCGTCATGGTGGAGTTCCAGCAGCAACGAGCCGATGCCGCACAGCTCTCCGTCCTGGTTCACCAGGGCCGCGCCGGCCCAGTCATTACAGCCGGGGGAGGTAAACAGGGCCTGGTCCAGCAGATACTCCCAACGCCCGGCAAACTCCTGTCTGGCAAACAGCGAGCACTTGAATGCCTTGGCCTGGTTGTTACGGTAGATGAACAGGCGTTCATCCACGGCGATGTCACTGCTTGAGCCGGGGTGCAGATGGCCGCCCGGCAATGGCAACGTCGGTTTTAACAGGGCGATGCCGGAATCGTGATCCTGAGCGACGATATAGGCACTGGCACCGCGCCCATCCCCGGACTTGAGCCAGATTTGCTCAGCTTCCAGCACTAGGTAGCCAACCGTGGCAATCAAACCGTCTTCCCTGATGCGCACCCCGCTGCCGCTGCGCTCGGTACCCAGCAGCTCTGCCGTCATTGCCTTGTCCGGCACCCGGCTCTGCACCTGTACTATGCTTTCCGACGGGAACTGCATTGTGCCGGTTGCCAGAACGGTTCGACGGTGCGCTACGTAAGCGGGGCCGGCAGGTCGGACGACCCCATCAGGAAGCGGTCGATGCTCTGCGCTGCGGCACGGCCTTCGGCAATGGCCCACACAATCAGCGATTGTCCACGCTGCATATCGCCGGCGGTAAATACGCCGGCTCTGCTGGTCATCCAGTTCTCATCCCTTTGCACATTGCCTCGTGCGGTCAGCTCAACACCCAGTTGCGCCAGCATACCGGCCTGTTCCGGCCCCAGGAAACCCATGGCGAGCAAGGCCAGATCACAGGGCAGCACCGAATCCGTGCCGGGTATCTCGACAAAATTCAAGCGGCCGTTTTCCTGTTTCATTTCCACCTCGACCAGTTCCAGCCCGGCGACATGCCCTTGACCGTCATCGAGAAAACGCCTGGTTGACACTGCGTAGACGCGTTCCACGCCTTCTTCGTGGGCCGAGGCGACCCGGTAGATGCGCGGCCATTCCGGCCACGGGTTGTCGGCGGCGCGGCTGTTGGGGGGTTTCGGCATAATCTCCAACTGGTGCACCGATTTTGCGCCCTGGCGGTTGGCGGTGCCCAGGCAATCGGCGCCGGTATCGCCACCGCCGATAATGATCACGTGTTTGTCCCGGGCGCTGATAAACTGCGCCGCCGGCACCTCGTCGCCTTCGCAGCGCTTGTTCTGCAGCGGCAGGTAGTCCATGGCCTGATGGATGCCGGCCAGCTCCCGACCCGGCACCGGCAGCCCCCGGGCCTGGGTGGCGCCGCCGGCCAACAGCACCGCATCGTACTCGGTGCATAACTCCTCCGGGTCAACATCCACGCCGACATTGCAGCCGGGTCGGAACAGCACGCCTTCCTGTTGCAGCTGTTCCAGGCGCCGGTCCAGCACCCGTTTTTCCATCTTGAACTCGGGAATGCCGTAGCGCAGCAGGCCGCCAATGCGGTCGTCGCGCTCAAATACCGTGACTTCATGGCCGGCGCGCGCCAGTTGCTGCGCCGCCGCCAGCCCGGCCGGACCGGAACCGACTACGGCTATGCGCTTGCCGGTCTTCACGGCGGCCGGCTCCGGCTTGACCCAGCCGTTTTCCCAGGCCTTGTCGATGATGGACAGTTCCACCGCCTTGATAGTCACCGGCTCATCGTTGAGCCCCAGCACACAAGACCCTTCGCACGGTGCCGGACACAGGGTGCCGGTAAATTCCGGGAAGTTATTGGTGGCGTGCAGGCGCCGAATCGCCTCCAACCACTGGTCGCGGTACACCAGGTCATTCCAGTCCGGGATGAGATTGCCTAACGGGCAACCCTGGTGGCAAAACGGGATGCCGCAATCCATACAACGGGACGCCTGGGTTTTTAAGGGTTCTACCGGCCATGGTGCCATCACCTGGCGCCAGTCGGCCAGCCTTTCGGGAACGGGGCGGTAGGGCTGTTGGGCCCGCTCAAATTCAATAAAACCGGTAATCTTACCCATTAGCTGCTTCCATAACGGCTTGCTCCTCGGACAGACCCTGCTCGCGACCTTTTTTAATGGCCTCCAGCACGATCTTGTAATCCCTGGGCATAACCTTCACGAACCGCGGTTGGTAGTCGCGCCAGTGGTCCAGGATACGTTTGCCGGCGCTGCTCTGCGTGTACTGCACATGCCGGGACAACAGCTGTTTGATGGTGGCAACATCCTCCTGCTCCGCAACCGCTTCGAGGTGCACCAACTGCTGGTTGCAGCGAATATGGAAGTCCTCATCCTCGTCCAGCACATAAGCGATACCACCGGACATACCCGCCGCGAAGTTGCGCCCGGTTTTGCCGATGATCACCACGCGCCCGCCGGTCATGTATTCACAGCCGTGATCGCCGACGCCCTCTACCACGGTATGAACGCCGCTGTTGCGCACGCAGAAGCGCTCCCCGGCAATGCCTCGAAAATAACCTTCGCCCGAGGTCGCGCCGTACAGGGCGACGTTGCCGATAAGAATATTCTGTTCGGGCACGAACGTCGACGCGCGTGGCGGATACACGATAATCTTGCCGCCGGACAGCCCCTTGCCGATGTAATCGTTGGAGTCTCCTTCCAGGGTGAGGGTTACTCCGTGCGGCACAAAGGCGCCGAAACTCATCCCGGCCGAACCGTTGAAATGCACCCTTATGGTATCTGCGGGCAGCCCCTCAGCGCCGTAACGCCTGGTGATCTCGTAACCTAGAATGGTGCCTGTGGTGCGGTTGGTATTGCGGATGGGCAGGATGATGTCCACCGGCTTTTTGGTTGCCAGTGTGTTCTGACACAGCGGCACCAGCGTAGTCACGTCCAGCGACTGCTCCAAGCCATGGTCTTGTTGCTGCGAGTGGTAAATGCCCACCCCCGGACCCGGCTCAGGCTTGTACAGGATGTTGGTAAAATCCAACCCCTTGGCCTTCCAGTGACCTATCGCGTTGTTCATGTCCAGCCGGTCGCTGCGTCCGACCATTTCATCAATGGTGCGAAAACCCAGCTGCGCCATCAGTTCCCGTATCTCTTCAGCGACAAAGCGGAAGAAGTTTTCCACGAACTCCGGCTTGCCGGTGAATTTTTCGCGCAGACGCTGGTCTTGCGTGGCGACACCCACCGGACAGGTATTCAGGTGGCACACGCGCATCATGATGCAACCACTGACGACCAGCGGCGCGGTGGAAAAACCAAATTCTTCGGCGCCCAGCAGGGCGGCAATCACCACATCGCGACCGGTCTTCAGCTGCCCGTCGGCCTGCACTACGATACGGTCGCGCAACTTGTTCTGCACCAGCACCTGCTGGGTTTCGGCCAGCCCCAGTTCCCAGGGCAGCCCTGCATGTTTAAGGGAACTGATGGGCGAGGCGCCGGTGCCGCCGTCATAACCGGAGATCAGCACCACATCGGAGTGCGCCTTGGAGACACCGGCGGCGACCGTGCCCACCCCCACTTCCGCCACCAGTTTCACGTGCACCCGCGCTGCGGGGTTGGCATTTTTCAAATCGTGGATCAGTTGCGCTAAATCCTCAATGGAGTAAATATCGTGGTGCGGCGGTGGTGAGATCAGCCCCACCCAGGGCGTGGAATGGCGCACTTCGGCGATCCAGGGATACACTTTAGGGCCCGGCAACTGCCCGCCTTCGCCGGGTTTCGCGCCTTGGGCCATCTTGATCTGCAGGTCGTCGGCGTTCACCAGGTACTCACTGGTGACGCCGAAACGGCCGGACGCCACTTGCTTGATGGCGCTACGGCGCAGGTCGCCGTTTGCGTCCGGGGTGTAACGGGCCGAGTCTTCGCCGCCTTCGCCGGTATTGGACTTGCCACCGATGCGGTTCATGGCAATGGCCAGGGTCTCATGGGCTTCCTTGCTGATGGAACCGTAGGACATGGCACCGGTAGAGAAGCGGCGCATGATGTTCTCAGCCGGCTCGACTTCCTCCGGCGGGATGGGCTCGGCGGCCGGCTTGAACTGCATCAGGCCGCGCAAGGTAGCCATGTTGCGGCTCTGGTCGTCCACCAGCTTGGAGTATTCCTTAAAAATCCGGTATTGCCCGGTGCGCGTGGCGTGCTGCAAGCGGAACACGGTCTCCGGGTTGAACAAGTGGTACTCACCGTCGCGCCGCCACTGGTATTCGCCGCCCCAGTCCAGGTCCGGGCGCTGCACCGGCCGCTGCGGGAAGCCGTTATGGTGACGCAGGCTGCTTTCCTTAGCGACGACCTCCAGCCCGATGCCGCCGATACGTGAGGCCGTCCAGGTGAAATAATGGTCCACAAACTCCTTATCCAGGCCAATGGCCTCGAAGATCTGGGCGCCGCGGTAGGACTGCACCGTGGCAATCCCCATCTTCGACATGGTTTTGATTAAGCCCTTGTTGACGGCCTTGATGTAATTTGCCACGGCCTTGTCGAACTGCATCTCCGGCACAAACCCCTCGCCGATCAGGCCGCTGATGCTCTCGAACACCAGGTAGGGGTTAATTGCCTCAATGCCATAGCCGATCAACACCGCAAAGTGATGCACCTCGCGCGGCTCGCCGGATTCCAGCACCAGCCCGACCCGGGTGCGGTTGCCATTGCGGATCAGGTGGTGGTGCACGCCGGCGGTGGCCAGCAGCGCCGGGATCGGCGCCAGCTCGGCCGTGACGCCACGATCGGACAGGATAATGTAGCTGTAACCCTCCTCGATAGCCTGATCAACCCGGGCATAGACTTCGCTCAAGGCCTGATCCAGCCCCTTGCCGCCGGCGGCCACGGGATACAGGATGGACACGGTTCTGGCGCTGAAACTAGGCAGCTTCATGTCGCGCACACGGGCCAGCTCGGCATTGGTCAGCAGGGGGGAAGGCAGGCGCACCCGCTTGCAGCTGTCGGGGCCGGGTTGCAGCAGGTTGGCCTCCGGCCCGATGGTGGTGGAAACCTGGGTGACCAGTTCCTCACGGATGCCGTCCAGGGGCGGGTTGGTCACCTGGGCGAACAGCTGTTTGAAATAATCGTACAACAGGCGCGGTCGGTTGGACAGCACGGCCAGCGCTGCGTCGGTGCCCATGGAGCCGATGGGTTCTTCCCCCTTGCCGGCCATGGGCGCCACCAGCAGGCGTAATTCTTCATGGGTATAGCCGAACACCTGCTGGCGTTGCAGCAAGGTGTCGGGGTCGGTGCCGTGAATATTTTTCGGGTTGGGCAGGTTTTCCAGCGGCATCAGGTTTTGTTTGAGCCACCGGGTATAGGGATGCTCATCGATATAACGCTGTTTCAGTTCGCTGTCGTCGATGATCCGGCCCTCGCGGGTATCGACCAGGAAGATGCGTCCGGGGCGCAAGCGCTCCTTGAGCTTGACATTTTCCGGGGCGACCTCGAGCACGCCGACCTCGGAGGCCATGATCACCATGTCGTCATGGGTGACGTAATAGCGCGACGGGCGCAAACCGTTGCGGTCCAGCACCGCGCCGATGACCTCGCCGTCGGTAAAGGCGATGGACGCGGGACCATCCCAGGGTTCCATCAGGCAGGCGTGGTATTCGTAAAACGCCTTGCGCTCCTCGCTCATGGTCTCGTGGCCGCTCCAGGCCTCCGGAATCATCATCAGGATGGCATGGGACAGTGGCCGGCCGGTCATGTGCAGGAACTCCATGACGTTGTCGAACACTGCCGAATCGCTGCCGCCTTCGATGACTACCGGGAAGATCTTCTCCAGCTCAGGCCCGAACAGCGCCGAATCACACAGTGCTTCGCGTGCGTGCATCCAGTTGGTGTTGCCGCGCACGGTATTGATCTCGCCGTTGTGGCAGATATAGCGGAACGGGTGCGCCAGCCGCCAGGACGGGAACGTATTGGTGGAAAAGCGCTGGTGCACCAAGGCCAGCGCGCTTTCCATGTCTGGCGCGGTGAGGTCCGGGAACATGGGCTCGAACTGCGCGCCGGTCAGCATCCCTTTATAGACGAAGGTGCGCCAGGACAGGGATGGGATATAAAACAAGTCCTGCTGTTCCAACTCCGAATTGCGGATGGCGTGCTCCACCCGCTTGCGGATGACGTACAGTTTTCTTTCAAACGCGGCCGCGTCGGGCACGGCGGCGGCGCGCCCGATAAAAACCTGCTGGAAGGTGGGTTCGCCCGCCAGTGCGGTGGGACCGAGTAAGGAATCATCGGTGGGCACGTCACGCCAGCCGAGCACGGTCTGGCCTTCTTCTTCGATAATGCTGGCAAATACCCGCCGGCACTCCTCGGCCTGGCCCGGGTCACGCGGCAGGAACACCAGTCCGGCGCCGTAGCGCTCGCTCTCAGGCAGGTCGAACCCGGCCTCGGCACACACGCGCCGGAAAAATTTATCGGGCTTCTGCAGCAACATCCCCACCCCGTCCCCGGTATTCACCTCGCAACCGCAAGCACCGCGATGCAACAGGTTTTTAAGAATGGTCAGGGCATTCTCGACAATCGCCCGGGACTTACGCCCCTTGATATCCACCACAAACCCGACGCCACAGGAATCATGCTCCGTAGCGGGGTCATAAAGCCCTTGGGCAGGGGGCACCTGCCGGTTGTGTATTGGTTTTTGCATAAGATTCGCCTGTACCGGCTGGTCGGACATTCCTGGAAACGACCACTCCAAACAGGTGGCAGTGTAACCTATTTGCCGGTCGATGTCACTCTTGGGATCCTCTGAATCAAGGATGTACAGCAGGGCAACCGCATACTTTTATATGTCAATGGTATCGTATAAAGGCGCCTCTAAAAATCAGCGGCACCCTTATTCCAGACCGAATAACCCCAGCAGTTCATTGCGGCTCATGCGTGTTGAAAGGTCCATCGACACATCATCAACCAAGCGCTCGAACAAGGCCTGCTTTCGCTCCAGGATGCGGTCGATACGCTCTTCGATGGTATCCTCGCAGGTGTACTTGAGCACATTTACCTTAACTGTCTGGCCCATGCGGTGAGTCCGGTCTTCGGCCTGCCGTTCCAAGGCCGGGTTCCACCAGCGGTCCAGGTGGAATACGTAGGATGCTTCCTGCAAGTTAAGGCCGAGGCCGCCCGCCCGCAATGATATGAGCAGCGCCTTGTGAGTGTCTCCGGCCTTGAATCGGTTAATAATGTCTGCGCGGCGTTCCGCTGGCATATCCCCTGTCAAGGTCAACGGATTGAAGGACCGCAGGTGGTTGGCCGCAGCCGCCACACCCGCGGTATTGCTCGTGTACTGTGAGAAAACCAGGGCCTTGTGGCCCTGAGCCGCCAGTGTCTCCAGCCGGTCAGCGATGTCATCGAGCTTGCTGGACACGCCGGTCCTGGGGTCGGCATTGCAGATTTGCTTCAACCGGGTAATCAGCTCCAGCACGTGCCTGACACCGACTTCCGCACCAAGCGACCGCAGGTAAACGATTCCTTCGCGCTCGGCTTTTTCATAACTCTCCCGCTGTTCCCGGTGCAAAGGGATCAGCAACCTGGTTTCCAGCTTAGGCGGGAGCTCGTCCAGCACGTCTTCTTTCTTGCGCCGCAGCTGCAACTCAGCATGCCGCAGCTGCAACGCCGCGCCGGGGCGATAACGCTGGCGCGGCCGGCCCTGGTCGTGGTCAACGAACTCCATGATGGATGCCAGTTCCTCCTCGTCGTTCTCAATGGGAGTGCCGGTCAACGCCCATGATCGCGTCCTTGGGATACTCTTCGCGGCCTCGCTTGTGTCGTTGCGATTCTTGATTTTCTGGGCCTCATCGAGCACGACCACATCCCATAATCCCACCGGGGCCCGGCACGCTGCAAGTAACCCCGCGTCGGAACGCATGAGGTCGTAGCTGACCAGTGTGACATCCGTTCCAGCCCGCCATTGCCAGGCCCGGTCATCCGCTGACCCGCGGATAATGATTGCGCTGAGCTCCGGCGCCCAGCGCGCGAGCTCCCGCCGCCACTGGTCCAGCACACCGGCCGGAGCCACCACGAGGCACGACTCAATTTCTCCCCTGACCCTGAGAATCCGCAACGCCGCAATGGCCTGCACCGTCTTACCCAGGCCCATATCGTCCGACAGCAACAACCGCTCCAGACTGACCAGGGCTTGAACCCCGTCGTGCTGGAACGGCATGAGCGCGCAAGGCCACCCCAGCTGCTTGTCCGGCGGCGGCGGAGACGGCGGCAAAGCCGGGCGCGGCGCGGCGAGCACCGCCCACAGCCGTTCACTCAGTCCGGGTTCGGCGTGTTCTTCCACAGCTGCCACCGGTGCGGGCGCGGGCGTTGCGGAGGTACGGGCTACCTGCATCCCGTTATCCTCCAGGCGAGGCGGTAACGCAATCACCGTTCTCAACCCGGAGATTGTGGTCAATGCCTGGACACGGGGATCGGTAAACGCTTCCGCCAGACCCCTGGCAGCCCGCTGCAACGGCTCAAACGGGTCATCCCATCGCATAATCCCGGCGAGTATCCGACCGGCGCCCGATTCCGGTGCGGGAGGACCCGTTACCCAAAGCATTCCAGGGCCGTCAGGCGCCATACCTGCAGCAGCGTCCTTAGGCGCTACCGATGCCGGGTGAACGCGGCAAAAGGGCAATTCAATACGCAAAGTGTCGAAACGGCGTGAGGGCATCTCATCCGCCAAGCCGAACAACAGGGCCGGCGTCGCCGCGGACGACCGGAACAAGGACTTGGTCAGGGACAATAACGCGTTCTCACCCGTGGCGTCCTGCCGCGCCGTTCGGTCGAAGCTGAAGCCGAAGCTGAATCCCAAGGGGTCTCCCCGCACCGAGGTCTCGAACAAGGCGGCGCGCACGCCCCGGCCACCCGGTGCGCCGACAAATCGCAGCCACCCGACCGCGCCGGGGCTGCCGGTGCCACTTATGTCGTGGCAGGGAACAGGCATGTCAAATCCTCACCTGAACCCGCAGGGAGCGTATTCCAGCCGGTATCTCTCACTAGGTGACGCGCCCTCACCTGGTGAGAAATGCAGGCTAACCCAGCTCGTCACCGGTTGCACTCTCCGGGCTGTCGTCTTCTTCATAAGGAGTGGTGAAATCCTCGAACTCGGTGTCGGGCCGGTAGCCCGGGTGCAGCCGGCTGAGATCCCATTCGTTAATGGCGGCGCGCACCTTATAACGCATTCGTCCCTGGAAGCCTGCTCCCCCGGCGGTCGCATCGTAAGGTGGCGGCTGCCAGTCGTAAGCCCTGTTGTACAAACTACGCAATGCCTCTACGGCAGCTTTCACGGTGTCGTCACTGGGCGGTTCAAGGGTCAGACAGTCCCGTTCCAGCAGCCGCATGCCGAGCTCGGCGCGGGCGCTGATAACGCGGTATTTCGCGCTCTGCTCAAGTCTCGGTCGAACGTAGTCACTATCCTTTTTTTGTCCGTCCGGGCTGATGATGGCAGAGGCAAAATCCTCCGTCACCGCGCCGACGACTACCAGGCCAGGATAACTTTCTCCCGGCGCGCGCCCCATCCAGCGCGCAATTTCCGCGTAGGAACGACCGCGCTGTAATATGGAATATGAACCGATCAACTCTATTTCATCCAGAAACACGACCCAACCCCGATAGCCAGCGCTTTTAATCAGTTCGACGGCGAACCGCAACCGCTGCACCGGCAGGTCAGCGGGTTTCGGCGCACGAAATTTATAGTGTTGCAATTGACCAACCTGTTTCAGCCCGTTACGAAGCCTAGCGAGCAGTATCCGGTCTCCCGCCCAGAAGGATTCGATCTCGCTGTTGAGCTCTAGGTCCCCCGAATGCTCATGCACGCTCCGGCTGGCGGGAAAGATCATGTTCAAAAGCCCGTCGGAAGCAGCGCCATCAGCCCAGCGGGAAAAGGCCGCGTATTCTTCGGATTCCGGTTTCATGGACAGCGCGAGTTCTTCGATAAAGCGTCCCCGCCGGTCCGGAATCCGACCGTTTTCGATGGCTGACGTAAATACCTTCCCCAAGTCATACAGGGGGGTTTCCTTGCTGATGGCCACCCTGCTGCAAACGAAGCCACGGGAGAGAGCAAGATGCTCTAGGTGCGCCAGGAGATGGGACTTGCCCGAGCCGAAGTCCCCGGAAATCAACATTCCCCGAGCATCTGCCTCCCGGCTCCGGAGGTCCGCTACGCCATCCAGCATTCGGCTGAAATGCTCCTCTGCTTGCGGCTGGTTGCAGCCCAATGCGCGCACCGCCTCCCTGTTCGGTACGCCGTTGCGCAAGGCTTCCACCGCCCGCCGGGCGGTAAGTTTTTCGTCTGTGCCGGCAGTCATTGGCTCCGTTCTCTATGAGAGCCGTACCAGGGCCGCCACCGGGTTGGCGATGTTTCTGTCGCGCACATCATCCATCACCCGGGTGCGAAGAGCGGGGTAGATACCCCAGCCCCTCATCGATTGCTCATCGACGAACGTGTAATCGGTCAACGCCACCAGCAATGTTCCCGGCAAGCGGTCGGCGTCATCGATAAACTCCCTGAGCAGTTCGTAATGTTCTATGGTCATCGCCCGTGTATAGTAGCGCTCCCCGTCCTTCGGGTTGCGGTGCAGCGTGACGCGAGTGTTGTCCAGAACAATCAGCGTGCCTGAATATCCCGCGTAACGTACCCAATAAAGGGCTGATTCGATGAAATCGCGCGCGGTAGTGCGGTTGATGGGCGTGTGAATATGGAACGGCTTGATATTGCTTATTCGGGTGTTGGTGCCCGTCAGCCAGTCCAGCAACGGCTGTCCAGCGTACTCCCCCGTTGTCGCGCGCTCCCTCTCGAAATGGCAGAGATGGGTCATGGCCACCCGAAAGGCCTTGGCCATGTTTGCATTCCTGGTGACCTCGCGCTCCAAGGCCGGCCTCAACTCGAAGAGGACAGACTGCGCTTCCTCAATGTCGTTGGCGCGAGCCACCGCGTCGATGACGTTGGCCGCGCCGTTGGGGTCGATGCCATCGACTCGATAGGCTTGCTTCGATAGCAGGCGCAGCACCACGCGGCGCGCAAGGAGTTGCCAATCGACCTGTGATGCCAGCATGAAAAAGAGGTCCTGGGGCATGTGGACGCGACAGGTGAGCGCATCCAGCGTCACAAACAGGTACTCCTGCTCGGCGCCAAGGGCTTGCAGCTTCTCTGCAAGCTCCGGCATTCGTTCGTTGGCGGTGACTGCGAATTTGACGGTACCGCCGCCATCCTTGATGAACGTTGAGAGGTACTCCCGGTCTATATGGCGCACCCAGTCGGCGACCGGGATAGCTTGGGTCATCGGTCACTCCCGCTGAATCGGATTCCATAATACTCGGCGCTATCGCCCTGCGGCCCGATGAAGGAGAACAGGTCGCGGGAACGCCTGCGGGTCCCGGTAGATGAGGGGAAAGAGACCGTGGCGCCATTCCTGGTGCGACGCGGGCCGTTCGAATCCAGTATGTACAGGTCGCGGGCGAAGTCATTGCGATCATAGTCGCGAGCACCCCCCGGGAGAGCTGTCATCAGTTTATAGATCCTGGCAAGCGGCACCACGCTGCCGCTCCCCGACGACAAGGGGTCTGCAGATGAGCTGTCCGAAATATCGGTGTAAACGCTGTACAAAGACTCAAGAAAACGTTGCGGGGGAAAGCCGCTGGATTTTTTCTGGTTCGCCAAAAGCAGGTCAACAAGATACGAGGGCCTGACCGCTACAACTCTTTTTTTATCCACTCTCACCGCACGTTCCGCCGCAAGTATCCTGACGATGGAAGGATAAGAGATCAAGAGTTCATCCTGCTCCTGAATTCTTAACCCCTTTTCGTCGGCAATGGTTTTGATAGCATCGATATACTGCTCACCGAAGAGCAGTTGTTCTTCCTCGTCCGAGAACGGCCAGCAGGAACCAGCGTTCGAGACCTCTTGGCGGAGCGCGGTCAAGCCCTCATTCAACTTCTCCTGGCAGCGCTTGATGTTTGCTACGTTGCCAGTCTGCGCGGCTTTCACCAACGCACGCGCCTGTGAGACTACATTGCTGGCGGACTTCTGCGCCGCACCGGCGGCCCTTTCAGTATCACGACAGGCTTGTTCGAAGCTGACCACTGCGCGCACTACCGGAGATAACCCGACTCAGTCGGTGCCGTACTTTGCCGGCTCTTCCGCCACGCGGCGACTGAGTAGCGCATCGCTCAGCCCCCCCACTAGGCCTTCTAAGTGCGCCATGCGTTCGCGTAACTCGCCTATCGCTGCTCGCGTGGTTTTGAATTTTTCTTGCACGGCTTTGAATTGTGCCTGTGTCTCTGCGCGCACGGCTTTGAATTGTGCCTGTGTCTCTGCGCGAAGGGTGCGCGTTTCTTCGCGTTGGGCGCGCTGGCCGTTGAGAATGAGGCCGGCGAGGGCGATGATGGCGCCGATGAGCGTGATGGCGGCGCTGATGATGGCGATGAGTTCCATGGACATGTTCTGTCTCCTCCGTATCCGGTTTGGTACAACAGGTTATCGTGCTTTCCAGTGTAAGGCATCCGGGGGTGTTGTCAATGGTTTTGTGGCGGGTAGAGAGTAGTCTCTGGTACGGGTGACGTGTTATCATCAGGTTGTGTTGCCGGATTATACCCTTATACAGGCCATAGGCCTGACAGGCCGCCAGAATTGCGAAAACTACTACTTGCCATCTTGAAGGGAGAGGTGCCTTTCAATGTCTTTGCTGACCGGAAGCCTATCGAGGAGCACCTGGCCTGCACTCGCGCAGGGGGTAAACCATGAGCGAACAACGTTATACGTATGCGCGTTTTTGGAAATGTGCCCTACAGGTTAACCCTCATGGTTACAATGAGAATTACCAGGGCAGGGATCATGGCATGGATGCCAGGGTCTATGCGGAGTCTCTGCGAGATGTCTGCCTGAGTAAAAATATCCAGGTTGTCGGATTTGCGGACCATGGTAGTGTTGCAGATGCGGAAGTTGCTCGCAAGATTCTGGTAGAAGCTGGTATCGTCGTTTTCCCAGGCTTCGAAGTGGCAACTACGGAGAAAGTTCACTGGGTCTGTCTTTTTCCGGAATCCACCACAGAGCAGCAACTGGAGCGTTACCTGGGTAAGTTGAATTTGACCAATACTCAGGATGGCGCTCGTCCATCCGACCTGGGCGGACAGAAACTGCTTGCGGCTGTTGAAAATTTAGGAGGGTTTTGCTATGCCGCTCATGTGACCTCAAATAGCGGTGTCCTGAAAGGCAAGTTCAACAACCTCTGGATAGATCCTCGACTGCGAGCAGCCCAGATCCCTGGCAAGGTTGATGACCTTCCGCAAGAATACAAGCTGATAGCGCAGAACAAAAATGTTGATTATCACCGTGATAATCGGGTTGCGCTGATTAACGCCAAGGACATCGCAGTACCAGATGACCTCCGTAAGCCTGGCGCAGCAACCTATATTAAGATGACTCGACCTTGCTTTTCATCATTTCTGATGGCATTTAAGGACCCGGAATCACGGATACGACTTACTGACGAAATGGTAGATCGTCACTACAGCAGGATAGACAGCATTACCATTGAAGGGGGTTACTTTGATGATCTGTCAGCGGAAATATCAGGTCACCTGAATGGAGTAATTGGAGGCCGAGGCACCGGAAAGTCCACGTTGGTGGAATGTATTCGATATGCGCTGGATGTACCACATAAAGGCGAAGAGGCAATCCGGCAGGGAGATCAGATCGTCAAGGAAAACCTCGGACGGGCAGGTGGGAGAGTGATCCTGAAACTCAGGTCAGCGTCTAACCACATGAAGAATTACACAATCATCAGGCGGTATGGCGAACCGCCGCGAGTGATAGATGAGCAGAATAACGAATCACGACTGCATCCCGGTAAGGATCTCCTTCCTGGTGTAGAGATATATGGTCAAAATGAAATTTACGAATTAGCGAAAAGTCCGGAAGCCTTAACTCGAGTATTGGACCGTTTCCTGCCGGAAAGTACAGGTCAGCAAGGTCGTCTCAATGCGGCGTATCGTAAACTCAAAGAAAACACTGAACGACTGACTAAGGCGCGGGAGCAAAAAGATGAGATCGAACAGCAAATCGCGCAGCTTCCCAAGCTCGAAGAACAGGTGAGACAATTTGAGGAACAGGGTTTCGAGGAAAAACTTAAACAAGTGCCTCTGCTGGAAAAGGAACGACAACTTGGCCCCAGGGTTCTGGATGAAGTAAAATTGGCACGAAATTCTCACCTCGGATTTGCGGAGTCTATCCCAGACCTGGTATTTCTTAGTGATAAAGCTCTTGAAGGATTGCCTCATGCAGATTTACTGCGAAACGGGCGACAGGTTTTGGAGTCATTGAATGACACTTTGCACAAGAAGCTTACTGAGATTGATCATGCGATAGGCGGGGCGGAGACGGCTCTTAATGCTATTGTTGGCGAACTTGATACGGCACTTAAGACAGCAGCAAGCCAATTAGAGCAAGAATTTTCCAAGCTCCCCGAAGTTGCCGGGAAGGAGGGCAAGGAAATCGGACGTGCTTATCAGCGGTTATTGCGGGAGATTGAACAAGTTAGGCCAGCACAGGCGCGGCTGAAAACGGTGCAGGCGCTTGTCAGAGAGTTGGAACAGAGCCGGCGCAATCTGCTGGGTGAAATATCGGATATGCGTAGCGCTCGCACAGGAGCAAAGCAGAAGGCTATAAAAAGCCTCAACAAGCGTCTCGCCGGTAAACTTCGGATTGAGCTTGTTCCAGACGGCTTGCGCAAGCCGCTACGGGAATTCCTGCAGGATTTACCAGGGATTGGAGAACGCAAAACCCAATGGGTGGACAAGGCTCAGGATTTGACGATATTCGGCCTGGTCGCCGCTATTGCGGAAGGGAAGGAGGCGTTGCTCAGCAAAGAGTGGGGATTGACATCGGGGCTTGCCGATTCTTTGCTTCGCATGACACCCGGTGACCTGTGTAAGGTGGAAGGAATCGATCTGGAGGAACAAATCAGCCTAGAGCTCAATGTGTCTCACGCGGGCGAACAGTACAGGCCTTTGGAGCGTCTGTCAACAGGGCAACAATGTACAGCGATACTGCATTTGCTGTTACTCGATAATCAAGACCCGCTGATCATGGATCAACCGGAGGATAATCTGGATAACGCCTTTATTGCCGAACGGATAGTTCAGGAACTGCGGGCAGCCAAGACGGAACGGCAGTTCCTGTTTGCAACTCATAACGCAAATATTCCAGTGTTCGGTGACGCTGAATGGATAGGCGTGTGTATGGCGACTGATGATCAAGCAGAGATGCCGAATGAAGCCCAGGGCTCTATTGATATTCCGTCGATTCGTGATCATGTAGCAAGAATTCTGGAAGGTGGAAAGGAGGCATTCATGCAACGCAAAGAGAAATACGGGTTTGATTACCAGTGACCAAGACTGAATTGCTGGAACTGATAGCGAATGGAGAGAACTCCGGAACGGAGTTCAAGCGCGATGATCTTCGCCCCGAGCAGTTGGCTAAAGAAGTTGTAGCGTTGGCTAACTTTCAGGGTGGCCGCATTCTTTTAGGGGTCGATGATGACGGAACGATCACTGGGGTTCAACGCGCTGACCTTGAGCGCTGGGTGATGGATACTGTCTTCGGCCGCTATGTTCATCCCATAATCATCCCATTTTACGAAGAAGTACAGATCGATGAAAAGTACCGTGTCGCCGTTGTAACCATAAGTCAAGGAACTACCAAGCCCTATGTAGTCCGTAACCGTGAGCGTGAAGACGTCTATATTCGGGCTGGCAGTACATCGCGCTTAGCGACGCGTGAGCAACAGGCTCGATTGTACGCACTCGGTGGCATGTTCCACGTAGAACTACTTCCCGTCTCAGGCAGCAAACTGACTGATCTTAGTCTGGACCGATTGAAAAATTACTTATTGGCCATTGTGGGTGACAAGAAATCGCCCGTGGATAACGAGGAATGGCACGAGCGCTTGTGTGGTTTGGGCTTTATGGTTGAACGCGATGACGGCCCTGCTATCTGCACAATCGCCGGTCTGCTCTTGTTTGGACATTCTCCTCGACGACTCCTTCATCAGGCCGGCATCCGTTGGATGGCATTCAAAGGCAATGATAAAAGCTATAAAGCGCTGGATGATCAACTTATTGATGGACCACTGGTTGCCCTGCGAAAACCATCAGATGGGGGTAGGAGTGACATTACAGAAAACGGGTTACTGGAGAATATTATTCGGGTGATGCGACCATTTGTTTCAGAAGAACCAAGTGAATTAGAGGATTCATTACGACGAGAACGTAATTGGCTGTACCCGGCAGATGCACTACGTGAGGCTATCATCAATGCGGTTGCCCACCGTGATTGGACTCGCTATGAGGAGATTGAGATTACACTGTACGCAAACCGACTCGAGGTCTTGAGCCCTGGTGCGCTACAGAATTCGATGACAGTAGAAAAAATGTTAGCTGGCCAACGTTCACCACGCAACTCTTTGATTGTTCAGGTTTTACGCGATTACGGTTACGTAGATGCAAGAGGCATGGGGGTAAGAAATAAAATTATTCCTCTCTTATTGGAGCAAAATCAGACAAAACCGGAATTCATAGCGACTGAGGATTACCTCAGGCTTGTCATGTATATCAGAAAGCCAAATGCCGAGACTGGAGATTGAAACACAATTTCAGTTGGCGCTGTATTCTCCCGGTTCTTCCGCTTCAACCAACGGTAGTAGGTCGCCCTCGACCAACCTACTGCTGCCAGTGCCGTCGCCTCACCACACCCATCCTCGCGTAACGTCGCAACTAATTCCAACTGCTGCAAACGACCGAGCGCGTCAGCATCGGTAGTATCATCCACGCGCCAACTGCGATATGATTTCACCCGCTTACCTTTTGATCTGCATCGGGTAGTCCTCCTGTGTCAATTAGTTGAGATTAATTCACACACAGACTACCCGATTTCTTTATCTAAAGAGTCTCACTTGTTTCTGAACCCGGACAAAGTAGCGCTATGGCAGTTCTGTTCCCTTGGGGGAGAGGTCGGGGTGAAGGGATGAAATACTCCTTAAAATAAAACAGGGGCTACATCAGCAGCGGGCGCTGCCGGGTAGCCGTTGGGTTTGTTGACTTTCGTGAACGGGAAGTTGGGGTTGCTGCTTGAAATTCAGACTGCAACCGTTAGCTGTGGCTTGGCTCAGTCGGTGCCGTACTTTGCCGGTTCTTCCGCCACGCGGCGGCTGAGTAGCGCATCGCTCAGCCCCCCCACCAGGCCTTCTAAGTGCGCCATGCGTTCGCGTAACTCGCCTATCTCTGCTCGCGTGGTTTTGAATTCTGCCTGTGTCTCTGCGCGTTGGGCTTGCATTTCTTCGCGTTGGGCCTGGAATTGTGCCTGTGTCTCTGCGCGTTGGGCTTGCATTTCTGCGCGCACGGCTTTGAATTCTGCCTGTGTCTCTGCGCGTTGGGCTTGCATCTCTGCGCGCACGGCTTTGAATTCCGCCTGTGTCTCTGCGCGTTGGGCTTGCATTTCTGCGCGCACGGCTTTGAATTCTGCCTGTGTCTCTGCGCGAAGGGTGCGCGTTTCTTCGCGTTGGGCGCGCTGGCCGTTGAGAATGAGGCCGGCGAGGGCGATGATGGCGCCGATGAGCGTGATGGCGGCGCTGATGATGGCGATGAGTTCCATAGACATGTTCTGTCTCCTTTGTATCCGATTAGGTACAACGGGTTATCGTGTTTTCCAGTATAGGGTATCCGGGGGTGTTGTCAATGGTTTTTTGTTGGGTTTTGTGAGTTTTCTCACAAAACTGTGAAGGTTTTGCTGTTCGGGCTGGGGCAATTTGGTGAGATCTGCGGGCTAATTGTTGACAAATAAAGAAATAGCGGTACGATGGCACCTGTTCCGGGCCTTTGGCAGTAGGCTTTCCCGAGTGTTACAGGAGGAAAGCCAAACCCAAAGGCCATTTTGTTTCAACGTCAGTAAAGGAATAGAATCATGTCTGTCGCAATTCTTGTAGATGCAGCCTTTTTCATCAAGCGATTCCCTGCGATTTATCCAGGACTTGATAAAAGCAACCCTGAAGTGGTTGGCAAAACTTTATGTTCCATGTGTATGGAGCATGTGAAAGGAGAAGTCTTGTACAGGATACTGGTCTACGACTGCAAACCATTGAATAGAAAAAGCGCGCATCCGTTAACTGGAAGACCGGTTGATTTTTCAAAAATACCGGGGGCGCTATTTCGTGTGGAGCTCCATAAATTTTTGAAAAAACAACGAAAGGTTGCGCTTAGATTGGGAGAGCTTACGTCGACGGGAGCCTGGAAGATCAAGACATCTGTAACCCGTAAGCTCTTGAGAAAGCAAATCAATATCAGCGATTTGTCAAACATGGATGTTGAATTTGATGTAAAACAGAAAGGCGTGGATATGCGTATCGGGTTAGATATTGCATCATTGTCTTTGAAAGGGATGGTTAATCAGATCATATTGATTTCAGGGGATGGCGATTTTGTTCCGGCAGCGAAACTGGCACGACGTGAAGGGATTGACTTTGTTCTTGACCCGCTCTGGTCCACATTCATTAGTGAAGGGCTTTACGAACATATAGACGGACTTAAATCAGTTGTACCCCGCCCGTAAAACAGGGGCTACGTCAGCAGCATGCGCTGCCGGGTAGCCGTTGGGTTTGTTGACTTTCGTGAACGGGAAGTTGGGGTTACTGCTTGAGATTTAGACTGCAACTGTTGGTTATGGCTTGGCTCAGTCGGTGCCGTACTTTGCTGGCTCTTCCGCCACGCGGCGGCTGAGTAGCGCATCGCTCAGCCCCCCCACCAGGCCTTCCAAGTGCGCCATGCGTTCGCGTAACTTGCCTATCTCTGCTCGCGTGGTTTTGAATTCTTCTTGCACGGCTTTGAATTGGGCTTGTGTCTCTGTGCGCTGGGCTTGCATTTCTTCGCGTTGGGCCTGGAATTCTGCCTGTGTCTCTGCGCGAAGGGCGCGCGTTTCTTCTCGCTGGGCGCGTTGGCCGTTGAGAATAAGGCCAGCGAGCGCGATGGTGGCGCTTATGATTGCGATGAGTTCCATGGACATGTTCTGTCTCCTTCGTATCCGGTTTGGTACAACGGGTTATCGTGTTTTCCAGTATAGGGTATCCGGGGGTGTTGTCAATGGTTTTTTGTTGGGTTTTGTGGGGTTTGTCACAAAACTGCCAACCCGCATATCTCACCAAGTGATGCGAATATCGCCTCAACCTGCGCGCAGTAAGGGCTGGATGGCAATACCTGGGCGAAGCTCGGGGAGGCGCTGCCGTTTTCGCAAGACGAAAAAAGTTTTGTCGATCAGGTAATATGGATGTTATAGTTTGATCGTCACCGGCTTGGTGTACGTAATGCTTTACGTGGGGATTTAATAATGTCGGGATTTGACTACGAAAAGGAAATAATCGGCTACTATAAGCTCTGGCTTGGGGTGCTGCTGGTCACGGACATCAGTTTGTGTGGCTGGCTCGCAAACAACTATCTTTCGGCGCCACAGTGGTTAGTGACCGGGGCTGCTCTGTTGGTCTTTCTGACGACAGGTTTCGTCGTGTTTATTGGTTCAAGCACCGAAAGTTTCATTAAGAAACTAAAGAGGAAATAGCTATGGATATGTTTGTCGCACTTATGATGGTGAGCGTCGGCTTGGTGTTTTGTTACATGGCCTACAGGGCCACCCGGAATTTGAAGTAACTGCAGAACTTACCCGTTTTACGCCCAGCTGTCTTACCGAGGTTAGCGGGAACTACCGTGTCCGGTGGGAAAATAAACCACTCCCTGCAATAAAACAGGGGCTACGTCAGCAGCGGGCGCTGCCGGGTAGCCGCTGGGTTTGTTTACTTCTGTGGACGGGAAGGCTGGGTTGCTGCCGGGATTCAGACTGCAACCGTTGGCTGTGGCTTGGCTCAGTCGGTGCCGTACTTTGCTGGCTCTTCCGCCACGCGGCGGCTGAGTAGCGCATCGCTCAGTCCCCCCACCAGGCCTTCCAAGTGCGCCATGCGTTCGCGTAACTCGCCTATCTCTGCTCGCGTGGTTTTGAATTCTTCTTGCACGGCTTTGAATTGGGCTTGTGTCTCTGTGCGCTGGGCTTGCATTTCTTCGCGTTGGGCCTGGAATTGTGCCTGTGTCTCTGCGCGTTGGGCTTGCATCTCTGCGCGCACGGCTTTGAATTCCGCCTGTGTCTCTGCGCGCTGGGCTTGCATCTCTGCACGCTGGGCTTGCATTTCCTCTCGTTGGGTGCGCGTTTCTTCTCGTTGGGCGCGTTGGCCGTTGAGAATGAGGCCAGCGAGCGCGATGGTGGCGCTTATGATGGCGATGAGTTCCATAGACATGTTCTGTCTCCTTCGTATCCGGTTTGGTACAACGGGTTATCGTGTTTTCCAGTATAGGGTATCCGGGGGTGTTGTCAATGGTTTTTTGTTGGGTTTTGTGAGTTTTCTCACAAAACTGTGAAGGTTTTGCTGTTCGGGATGGGGCAATGGGACGGGGGGTACAAATAAAACAGGGGCTACGTCAGCAGCATGCGCCGCCGGGTAGCCCCTGGGTTCGTTTACTTCCGTGAACGGGAAGTTTGGTTACTACTTTACTGATCAGGCCACCAAGATGAAACCACCTTCACCTGCTTCGAACACCTCCGGATCATTACCACTAGCAATATTAAATATCTTCAGGCTGGTGAGTTTGCCATCACGACCAACTTCACCTACACCCCCCAGACTGTTAACACCATCCAAGATGATTTTCCCGCCGCCGACTGAGGTCAAATCGATCCTGACGTTGGTACCGAACACATCAATCAGATTCATCAAATCCGCCTCTTTGAGGTTGTAGGCAGACAGATCAATGGCGTCATTTTCAAGGCTGGTAAGACCGGAAATAACATCGTCTCCGTTTCCATCGGCAGGGCTGAACACAAAGGTATCCTGACCAGCGCCGCCATCCAGTTGGTCATCCCCAGCACCGCCATTGATCGTGTCATCGCCGGAACCACCGGTAATTTTGTCATTGCCCGCATCGCCGTGCAGCTCGTTATTACCGCTTGCGGCACGTATAATATCGTTGCCATCGCCGCCGTACAGCTTATCGTCGCCAGCGCCGCCAATCAACATATCATCACCCCCCATGCCTTTGAGAACATTGGGGTTGTCATCGCCGGTCAGTGTGTCTTTCTGGTTGGAACCGGTCAGGTTCTCGATACTGCCCAGCCTATCGCCAGCAGCGCCATTAGTCTCGGGGTTTTCATCGACATCAAAAGGAGAACCGGGGTTCATGAGCATAGACGGGACACCTTCTGCATCAATACCATTACCATCACCCGCCGTGATCGTAGGAGTATCCACTGTACCGAATACAAACGGCTCTCCTTTGGTACCCATGCCTGTAACCTGCTTTGTATCATTATCGGTCACCAAGCTCACGGTAACACCTACCATAGAGGCCTCGTAGGATACGGTATCGCGGCCGCCATCACCCTGAATCAGGTCAGCGCCAGAGCTGGCGATGAAAATGTCATCATGTTCGGAACCCCAAACCAACTCGATGTTGTTCAAGATATCGCCGTCGGCATCGCCGCGGGTGCCTCTACCAGTAGCCAGATTAACCGTGATGCCAGCGGTTGCGTTCTTATAGACGGCCCAGTCGATGGAAGCGGGCTTCATTTCGCCTGGATCAACGGTACCGTTTCCATCGGCATCACCAGGCACCATGTTGTTCCTTTCATCTTTATCCTCACCACCGTCCAGCATGTCGGCGCCCGGACCGCCGGTCAGACGGTCGGAGCCGGCGCCGCCCCGGAGGGTATCATTGCCAGCGCCACCGTTCAGGTTATTGTCGTGGTCATTACCGGTCAGGCTGTCGGCGTACTTGGAACCGGTGATGTGCCGGAACGTCGCGACATCAACCGTGTTGTTCGGATCACGTCGCGTCGGTGCGCTTTCTTCGTAAGTCACAATAGTATCGCCTTCGGCATGACCGCCGGCAGCGCTGGCCGTGGCCAGGTTTATCGTGACACCTGCGTTAGACGTGGCGTAGAGCAGGGTGTTGGCCTCGAAATTCGGATTGCCCTTGTCATCTTCAGCATCGCCGGCAGCATCGCCGGCATCATTGGCAGGTGTATAGCCACCGTCCAATTCATCCGCGCCAGCACCGCCTTCAATCGTATCGTTACCACCGGCACCGTCTATATCGTCATCACCGTCCATCCCCCACAGCTTGTTAGCGACCATGTTACCGGTTAAATCATCACCGTAGGCAGAACCTCTGATGTTTTCAAAGTTGGTGGCTGTATCGCCGGAGGCGTGGCCTCTGGACGCAATCGCAGCAGCACCATCACCATCTCGCAGCTCGACCCTGACCCGGGTATCGGAATGGCGGTAGGAGAGAGTGTCTTCGCCCTCACCACCATCCAAGGTATCTCCACCTTCGTGACCTTCGATTTCGTTATCATGACGATTGCCCGTCAGGGTATCATCGTCCTGAGAACCGATGATGTTTTCAATATTTTTCACAGTACCACGGGCTGCGCCCCCGACAGTGATATTACCTGCTAACAGATCCACCGTAAGACCCTCATCTAACAACGCGAAAGAGACAGTATCAACCGCGTTCGGGTCTCCCTCCGCTTCAGTTTCTGAAGGATCCATAACCATAACCCAACCATCAACTTTATCCCCAGGCCTAGCATGAATCATATCGCTGCCAGCGCCGCCATAGTACGTGTTAGTGCCTCTATTACCCCACAAATGGTCATTGCCAGGGCCGCCGAAGAGCATATCATCACCGGCACCGCCGAAGATTCTGTCGTTGCCCCTCCCACCATAAAGCGTATCGTCATTGTCGATACCAGAGTTCGTACTGCGCGCATCGGTCGGATTCGGGCCGCCGTAAATCGTGTCATCGCCATCGCCGCCCCGGATGGTGTTATCCCTGAAATCACCGGCCAGGATATCGTTGTAGGCCGACCCGGTCAGGTCTTCAACATCAGCCAGCATGACGGAGGTGGAATCCCCGTCGCTGTTGGTATAGTCAGTCTCAGCCGTCAGGCTCCAAGTATCGCCTTCGGCGTCACCCAACATGGCCTGCCCACTGTGCAGGCGCACTATGACACCCATCGGGGACATGCTATAGGAAGCTATATCGCTCCCGGCGCCACCGGTCAGCATGTCGGCGCCGGGGCCGCCTTCGAGGGTGTCATCGCCGTCGCCACCGGTCAGCATGTCGGCGCCGGGGCCGCCCCAGAGCTTGTCATCGCCCCGGGCGCCGTCCAGCATGTCATCCCCATCAAGCCCCCACAGTTTATTGACTCGTCTACTACCGGTGAGCACGTCGTCATAGGCAGAACCGATGATGTTCTCAATCCGGTCATTGCCCTTGTCAACGAGGGTATCGCCGTCGGCATCGCCGCCGCGCGCCGCGCCACTGGTCAGATTGATGGTGACGCCCACCATCGAACCGACATAGGTGATGGTGTCTTCACCATCACCCCCGCTGAGCGCGTCAGCCCCCGGACCGCCTGACAGCAGGTCATCGCCATTCCCGCCATTCAGCTTGTCATCGCCGCCCATGCCGTACAAGGAATCGTCACCGTTCAGACCGTTGAGCGTATCGTTCTGAGCGCCGCCCTTGATTTTGTCGTCTTCATCTGTGCCCGCCAGAGTCCCACCGACAGTCGTCGCTGGCACCTTCTTCTCATTCAACGTCACCGTGTAGTCAGCAGACGTCATAATGACATTTGTACCCGGGTTGCCCGTATAGGCACTCACTGCGATAAAGTACTTCTGCGTGCCACTGCCGGCTTCGGGCGTAAACTTAAGCTTAGGATGCAGTGCGGTTGAGACGCCGTTGGAGCCCACAACATCATCTTCCATCTTGATTTCGCCGCCCTTTCCATCGTACAGCGTCAAAATGGTATCGGTAAGGGTATCACTACCCTCTATGGAAAACGTGTACTCATTACCCTCGCTCAGCTCGACCGCAATCCAGTCCACATCGTGCTTGGAGGTCAGGGTGCCCTTAACCGTGCTTGCCACTGATTTACCATCAAACGGCCCGTTCGGCGGCATGAAGCTAAGCTCAGTGCTCGTATCTGCGGGCGCATCCTTGCCCATCAACTTGCTTTCGTCTCGGTCTGGCATCTCTTTTTCTCCTGTGCTAATCAGTAGAAGTAAACGAACTTTTTGGCGCATTCATGCGGTAGATCGCATTATTACATACTTTTGAAAAAAAACAATCACTGTTCACAAATATCGCAATTTAGCGGCTATAAGTCAACACAAATCTCTAAATTTTGTCAATGGGGCTCCCTTACGGTGTGTTGCCCATGGTACAACTTTTTTCGATCTGTCGCAATATACCGGTGTTCACGGAATATGTCAACTGCATAATAAAAAAAAGTTGCAGGCATGTCAACATATTTGCCCGCCGAACTTCCCCATGACCTGTAATCTTCGCAGTGTGCCAAGTTTATCTGGTGTTGTCAACAAAATAATAGAAAAAATATTTTGTTGTCAAGTCTTTTGGTAGTTTACCTGAAATTCTTTTGTAAATGTACGGCAAAACAACCTTATTCTGACCATTCTCACCCATATCGGGGCGCTTGTCCAGAACTTTCGGATTCTGGAGTTTCCCTTTGCTTTTTCACCCCGTGTACATTAGTATTGTTACGAGCCGGCTGTCCATGGCCGGCTGCTGCTGTTAACTATCAACCAAACCGATAAGGAGGAATCTGTCATGGAAAAACAATTGCCGCGTAAACCCGCTACGTTTGAGACGGTCTGGGCCAGCTTGCAGGAATTGGCCGAGATGCAGAAGGAGACTGAGCGGCTTATAAAAGAGAATGCCCGGGAAACTGACCGGCGCATGAAAGAAAATGCCCGGGAAACTGACCGGCGCATGAAGGAGACTGAGCAACTGATGAAGGAAACCTACCAGGAGATGAAATATACCGACCGGCGCATGAAGCAGTTGCAAGGCACGTTCGATAACCAGTGGGGGGCGTTCATGGAAAGCCTGGTGGAAGGCGACTTGGTCGCCATGCTGCAAGACCGGGGCATCCCTGTGCAAAAGACCAAAAGCCGCCGCCTCGGTCGTATCAATCGTCTCAATGACGGCAAAAACTATGAGTACGACATCTTGGCGATTAACGGTGAACAGGTGGTGGTCGTGGAAGTCAAAACCACGCTGCACCCGGAGGGGGTCAAGGACTTCCTTGAAGACCTGACGGAATTTACCACCTGTTTCCCGGACTACAAGGGCAAGGTCATTCATGGCGCCATGGCGTATCTCAAGACCGATGAGAGCGTGCAACGGAATGTCATCCGCCAGGGCTTGTTTGCCATCCGCGCCACCGGCGACAGTGCCAGCATCGTTAATGAGGAGGGGTTTGTGCCACGGGTGTTTGGGTGAGCGATACGCAGCCGTTAACGTTGATCCGGCGCAGCAGGGCGCGCAATCAAGTAAGAAACGGCCTGACTTCTTATTGGTGCTTGATATGCTTATACAACGTCGAAACGCACTTTATTGAGAGGCGGAACAGCAGAACTTTCGGACTCTGGAGTTTCCCTTTGCTTTTTCACCCCGTGTACATTAGTATTGTTACGAGCCGGCTGTCCATGGCCGGCTGCTGCTGTTAACTATCAACCAAACCGATAAGGAGGAATCTGTCATGGAAAGTCTGGTCGAGGGTGACCTCGTAGCCCTGCTGCAACGCCGGGATATTCTGGTAGATCGCATCCATCCCAGGCCTTATGGCAAGCGCAACGGCGAGGACTTTGAGTTTGACATTGTGGCGATTAACGGGGTCGAAGTGGTGGTGGTGGAAGTGAAGACCACCTTGTGTGCGGCGGACATCAAACACTTTCTGAAAAAACTGCTCAAATACACGTATTACGAACCGGAACATCGGGGCAAGACGATTTACGGGGCGATGGCCTACCTCAAAACCAGCAAGGCTGCCAAAACACATGCAGAACGCCAGGGCCTGTTCGTCATCCGCGCCACCGGCGACAGTGCCAGCATCGTTAATGAGGAGGGGTTTGTGCCACGGGTGTTTGAGTGAGCGCGGCCTGTTTGCGGTGAACGGTTACGGTGAACAGGCAAGCATCCCGGTCATTCACATTGTGGACATCACGTAGATTTTTTGGAAAAACTTGTATGGGAGTGTGTCCGGGTTCAGAAACAAGTGAGACTCTTTAGATAAAGAAATCGGGTAGTTAAGTGTGTAAAGTGATTTCGATTAACTTACACAGGAGGACTACCCGATGCAGATCAAAAGCCTGCGGGTGAAATCATATCGCAGTTGGCGCGTCGATGATACTACCGATGCTGACGCGCTCGGTCGTTTGAAGCAGTTGGAATTAGTTGCGACGTTACGCGAGGATGGGTGTGGTGAGGCGACGGCACTGGCAGCAGTAGGTTGGTCGAGGGCGACCTACTACCGTTGGTTGAAGCGGTATCGTGAACATGGGCTGAAGGGTCTGGGGTGTGGCTCTCGTGCGCCGCGGCGGCGGCGTGTGCCGCAATGGACGCGCCAGCACGAGCAGCAGGTCTTGCACCTTCGCCAACGTTATCCGTTATGGGGCAAGCGTAAGCTCTGGCGGGTGGGGGTGCGCGAGCAGGGCTGGACTTTGAGCGAGAGTACGGTCGGGCGCATCGTGGCGAAGCGGGTGCGGCTGGGCCGGGTCAAGCCGGTGGCGTTTTACTATGGCCGGGTGAAGCCTAAGCGCCGCCGGGCGTTTACCCATCATGCCAAGCGCTGGCGCTACGGGATGAAGGCTAAGGCGCCAGGGGAGTTGATGCAGATAGACCACATGAGTGTCGGCTTCACGGACGGCATCACGGTGAAGGAGTTCAAGGCCGTCTGTCCGGTGAGCAAATGGAGTGCGCTGCGAGCCTACAGTCGGGCCACCAGTGGCAATGCCCGGCGCTTCTTAAAAGCGCTGTGCCAAGAGGCGCCGTTTCCCATCCGTTCTATCCAGGTCGATGGCGGCTCGGAGTTCCGAGATGAGTTCGAGCAGGCTTGCCAGGACTTAGGAATCCCCCTGTACGTGCTGCCCCCGAAAAAACCCGAATACAACGGCTGTGTAGAACGCGCCAACGCCACCAGCCGCTATGAGTTCTATCCGTTCTACGAGGGTCCACTGACCGTGGCCGCCATCAACCGCAAACTGGCAGAGTATCAGCAATACTACAATACCTACCGGCCGCATGACGGTATGGGTTTATTAACCCCAATGGAGTATTATCAACAACTCACACAGCCTGCCTCTGAGTCTCATATGTATTGAACCTGGACACATGATTGACAATGTCATCAATTTTAGGAATCATTGTTTCCTTGCGTGTAGCTTTGGCGGTTAAAAATGCGCAAATTGGACGAAAAACAGAGCCATGTTGGTATGCAATACTTCAATCTACAGCTATTTGGAGATGAAAAATGCTTAAGTTAATGACATTGCCCACCCCCCCCCAGAACAAAACACATCTTGAACACCGGACAGCGCTCATCGTCGCATTGGCGGCCCTGACGCTGGCCCTGCCATCGGCGGTGATGGCGCAGAACGCCTGCACAACTGGAACATGCACGATCTCCGTCACCGGCAACATCAACGGCTACCACGTGGGCGGCTGCGGCGGCGACCACTTGCGCTGGCATCTGCGCCTGTCGTCCACCAATCCCGCCGTCGCCTTCAGAGACTTTGGCGGATCAACCGTCAGAATTGAAGTCAAAACCCAGCCATCCACTGAATGGAACCAGCTGGAATGGCGGCGCGAGGGTGGAGCGTGGCAAAATCTCGCCCCGAGTAGAGAGGGCGGTTATGCTACTTTTGGAACCGGAGCCTTGGACCAGGACCTCGCCCTGGATATCCGGCCCAGGACCGGAGCCGTGATCAAGGGCTTGGGCGGGAACATCGGCAGCGGCATGATGGCCATCTGGGTTGATGAAATTAGGTCCAACCCCAAGCCGTATGCAGTCAGGAAAACCAGCACCACCGCCTTCTTCTCGAGTGGCGAGGGCTGCGGCCGCAGCCTGCCCTCCGGCTATAACGAGCCGGACGGCCATCTCTATGAGGACGGGGTGCGCATCCGCTGACCAAAGGGAGCCGCTGGTGCAGAGCCGGTGGCCAGCTTGCTGATCTTCGAGGTGGACAGTGTTGCCGAGGCGACCGCCATGCTCCAGGCCGACCCCTACTACCAGGCCGGTCTCTGGCAGGAAGTCCGCATACAGGAGTTCAAAGGCGTAGTCGGTAGCTGGGTGGGCGGCAGGCAGTGGTGAGGCGCAAAAAACTTTAAGCGGGGAACCACCACGGGTCCCAAGCCCCTTGAGTATTCTCAAGCAGCGCCTTGGTCCGCAGAAAACGGTTGATGGAAGCCGGCCCCATGCGTGAGCCGCCCATGCCGGAGGCCTTGAATGCCTGCTTCTCACCTTCGTGCATAACGCTGGTCAAAGCTGCGTCGTTAATACTGACTGCGCCGGCCTCCAGTCTGGCGGCGATACCCCGGGCGCGCTCGGCCTCGTTGGCAAACACGGCCGCAGACAGGCCGAAGATCGTATCATTGGCCAGTTCCACAGCCTGCTCATCGGTGTCGAAGGCCATCACCGGCAATATCGGCGCAAAGGTTTCTTCGGTCATGATCAGCATGTCATGATTGACGTTGGACAGCACAGTGGGTTGACACCACAGCCCGCCGTTGTGTTCGACAATCCCGCCGCCGCATTGCACCTGCGCGCCTTTGGCCGCGGCGTCCTGCAAATGAGCCTCAATAATGTCGCGCTGGCGCGCTGAGATAATCGGGCCAATCTCGCCCTCGTCGATGGCGTGGGTGTTCAACTTCAGGGAACCGGCTTGTTGCGCCAGGGCCGCGCTCAGGTCGTGACAGATCGGGGCTTCGGCATACACCCGCTCAATCGACAGGCAGGATTGACCGGCATTCACCATGCCGCCCCAGCACAGCGCCGCGGCGGTGCGTTTAAGATCGGTATCGGCGGTGACTATGGCCGGGTCCTTGCCGCCCAGTTCCAACTGGCAGGGGATGAAGTTGCGCGCCGCCGCCAGCGCCACCTGTTTGCCGGTTGCCACACTGCCGGTAAAGCAAACCAGATCGGCCTGATCGATGAGCGCGCCGCCCAGGCTGCCGTCTCCGGGCACAAAATGAAACACTGAAGCAAGATCTGCCACGCCCGCCAGGATCTGCGCCAGCGGCGCAACGAAGCGCGGCGTGATTTCACTCGGTTTGACAATCACCGCGCTACCGGCCAGCAGCGCCGGAATGGCGTCAATGCAGGACAGCAGCAGGGGAAAATTCCAGGGGGATATAACAGCCGTCAGCGGGTAGGGCAGCCGTTGTGCGCCGACCTCAATAAAAGGGATAGTCGTTGTTTTGCGCTCACCGGCTGCCAGCAATGCCGGGGCCAGACCACACCAGCGTTCGATGCTGGCCACCACGGCGTTAATTTCCAGTTCCGTCTCCGTACTGCGACCGGTATCGGCGCACAGGGCCGCGAACAACGCGTCGCGCTGCGCCGAGATAGCGCCCGCCAGTTCCAGTAAAGCCCGGCAACGCCGCGCCACGCCGCCTTCCAGCCACTGCTGCTGCGCGGCGCGTGCATCAAGCGCCAGACGCGCCAGTTCCGCAGTGCTGACTTGCTCAAAATGATAGTCAATACGACCGCTGCGGGGATTGCGAACCTCAATTAAAGCCATGGTTATCGATACTCTATTTGTACGTTGTCAGCATTATCCTGCTGCTGATATAGCGGTAATATTACGCGCATGCATCGTAAGAGAGCAGGTGAGGATATGCCAGGATACGATCATCTGCGGTCATCAGGATGAGGTCGTGTACCACTGCCGTGGCTACAAGAATCCGGTCGGCAGGGTCGCGGTGAAATTCTCCGGGAAGTTCGTAGGCAGCCAGGGCTATCTCATGCGTGATCAGGATGGTTTCAGCGTGAAGCGCTTGCAGCGCTTCCGGGATCCAGGTTTGCAGTTTGCCGGCCAGGGTCAAACGTCCTCCCCATGCCAGACGCGCGATCTCCAATGACGAAATACTTGAGATGAACAACGTGTTGTCTTCGTTAAGAAGCATATCCTTTGATTTCGATCCTAATCGTTCTTGCGCTTCCTGTGTCCATAGCCAAACATGTGTATCAAGCAAAATCCTCATTGCTCCATGTCCCACTCATCCATGAAGTCGGAATGGACAATATCGCCATGAACGGTAATTCGGCCACGCAGTTTACCCAGTTCCCGCTTGCGGGAAGCATCTTCGATATACGGGTTGATCACGGCAATGGGGCGCTTGCGCAATGTCACCATGAGCGGTTCTCCCGTTATTTTTACGGTCTTCAATTTATCAATGCACTTTGCCTTGAATTCCGAAATGCCTATCTCTTTCATTATGATCTCAATATATCAACACTCAACTAATATAACCTGGTCAACTGACCAGGTCAACTAATTAGTCAACCGGTGTTAGTCAACCGATGTTAAATCAAGTCCTGCTTGATTAATTCATCAATGACGCTTTTCAGTGTCTTAATGAAATGGCTGCGCTCGGGCACGATGGCGGCGCCGGTATCGTCCAGCAGGGTGTTGGCGGGGTAGCGCGCCTGCGGCTGGGCGATGTGCGCATACAGTTCCAGCCGCTGGCGCGCCAGCAGGCTGGACATGCCGGGGCGGCGGCGCTGGCGGCGCAGGGCGGCTATGTCGATTTCGTGGTTGGCGACCATACTCTCGCCGTATCCCGCCGCCGCCAGCACCTTGCCCTGATAGTCGATGACCTTGGACATACCGTCCGTGGACGACTCGGGAATCCCCGTGCCGCAGATGCCGCCGCTGTTGGCAGAAATGACGTAGGCCTGGTTTTCACTGGCGCGGGCGCGTTTGGCAAGGTCCTTGGGAGTCAGTTCCGGGCTACCCACCTCGCTGGTTGAATGCAGCAGCACCTCGGCGCCGCGCAGCGCCAGCGCGCGACTGAGCTCCGGGTAGAGGATCTCCTCCGAGGCCACCGTCGCCAGCCGCCCCAGCTCGGTGTCCGCCACCGGGAAGATCCCGGCCACGCCGTAGCGGTCGAGATAGCGCTCCCAGACATCGTGCGGGGTCGGGGCAAACAGGGAGAGCAGGCGGCGGTAGCGATGGATGGTGTCACCGTTCGGCGCAATAATGAAACTGGCCTGAAAATAAAGCCCCGGAAAGGCCCGGTCGCGCTCATACACATTGCCGGACAGGTAAACATCATTATCCTGGCAAATCTTCCCCAACGCCTCATATTCCGGCCCGTCCACATCGATGCCGGCTTTTTCAGCCCAGGCATCCACCGGGTCACCCATCGGGAACCCGGTCAGGAAGTATTCCGGCGCCACCACCAGACGCGTATCCGGCCCGATAAAGCCCTTGCTCGCCGCCACCTGCACACCACAGGTCTCAATCGCGGAGAAAATACTACGACGCGCCTCGGCCACACTCAAGGCATTCACCGCCCGGCAACAGGTCTGCAGGGCCAGGGCGTAGTAGGGGGTCATGGTTTTAACCATGCAACTTCCATTGATAAGGGTGCCTCATACCCCCTCGACCAGCAACACGCTCACGTCCACGGCGCCTTCCCGCACTTTTTTCAACTCGGCATAATCGTCGGAATGCCACAGGGCGCGGGCTGCGTCCATGGAGGGCCACTCGGAGATGACCAGGGCCTGGTGGTCCCAGTCGCCTTCCAGTTTTTCGACCTCGCCGCCCAGGGCCAGGTATTTGCCGCCGTATTGGGCTACCAGGGCCGGCATGCGTTGGGCGTATTCGGCAAATTGTTCGGGCCGGGTGACGGTGGCTTGTACGATCATATAGGCTGGCATGGCGTGGCTCCTACTTTTCAAATTCCACCAGTTCGTAAAACGTTTGCATGTACCCGCCCACGGCGCCGCGTAAAAAGATGTAGTCGCCATCGGCGCTGCACCAGATGTCGTACTCCGGGTGTTCCTCCGGCAGTTGTCCGGCGGTATCGACATAGCGGAAATGGAGCGCGTCGAAGGTGCCAGCGGGTACGGTGATGGTGTCCTCGCCGACGTATTCAATGCCGAACCCGAGCTTAAACAGCAGCGGCCCCGTGGCGCCCCGGTGGTCGGGCGAGGTCACCATCATGTCCGGGAAGAAAGTCCGGCCCGGCCCGCGTCCAAGATCATAGACGCATAGGCATAAGGCGTCGCCGATGATGGGGTGGCCGGTCAACCAGCGCGTGCGTCGTTCCAGTTCCAGGCGTTGTGAGATGCGTCCGTCCTTGGCGTTGAACAGCTCCGTTTCCGCACAGCTGTCGGTAAACCGCATCCAGCCGGAACCCTCGAACTGATCATCAATGGTCAGGCGCACGAAACAGTCCAGGGGGTAATTGTCGGCGTCCATACTCAGCACCACATCGCGCAACACGGTGGGCGGGTCATCTATTTCACAATGGGCGCGCAAGGTGCGTTTGCCGTCATTATGGACGGTGATAATAAACGATTCCCGCCCGCGCTCCTGTCCCAGACGTTCCGGTTTGTTACTGGTGTAGAGGATTTTGCCGCGTAGTGTTCGGTGTTTCATTTCAAGGAGCCTCATCAGGCAGGAGGTATCTACATCACGATAATCTGCCCGCTTGCGATCCGGTGTGCCACGGACGCGAGATAGGTCTGGTACGGCATACCCAGCTCCCGGGCAATGGCTTTCACGCGTTTGATATCACGCTCTTGCAGGCGCAAAGTGACAGCCTTGCGTTTCTGGGTATTCTCAAGGACACTTTTCCACTCCGCGCGGACAGCCTTTTGCTCAACCGCACTTTGCGGTGAGACGCCCCCACTCTCGATAGCCGCCTCAAAATCCGTCACGAATTCTTGTTCTTCTTCATCCGGAAACGGGTCAGGACTATACTGCCGTACATTACTCATGTTTGTCTCTCTCCGGCAACCTCTGGAACAAACGCTTGGCCTTGCGGCTGCGATAGATGGTCTTCAGGAAGCGTACATTACCTTTCTTAATATATGGGCACCTCTATTAACTCACCCCCGATGGTATAATACGGGGCACTGATTATCAATTTATCTGAGAAGGTGCTCTGATGCAAAACGACGACATATTCGGTTCTTTTTTTGACCCGCAGGACGCCCGTCTGGACAAACTGGGCGACCCGTTGGTACGGCTTGATAAGGTGGTGGACTGGTCGGCGTTTCGTTAAACCAAAACCTGCGCGAGGCGAAGCGTCAAAAGAACGATGACTTCTATAAATACGTCGCCCAACT
The DNA here is from genome assembly GCA_965215365.1 of Gammaproteobacteria bacterium. GTDB lineage: Bacteria > Pseudomonadota > Gammaproteobacteria > Eutrophobiales > Eutrophobiaceae > JAAXHV01. The sequence continues at coordinate 316,292 of CBDCDS010000003.1, forward strand.
GGTACAGCATGGCAAGAAGTTCCTGATTATCGGGAATGTGAATGCCATCACCTATAAGGAGATATTCCCTCTTATCAAGGACGGTAGAATATGGCTCGACCCCAAAGAGCTTGAGGCCGACATTGCGCGCCTGATGGTGGACGATGACGTGACGAAGAAGTCAGGGGTTTACCCGTATCTCCTTACCGGCGATGAAAAGCACCTGAGCATCCGGGCATTCTCTGAGGCCATGAAGCAGCAGGCATACGAAAAGCAGGCTGGAATATGCCTTGTGTGCGGGGAAAAGTTTGAACTATCGGAAATGGAAGCAGACCATATCGATCCCTGGAGTAAAGGCGGAAAGACCAACGAGGACAACTGCCAGATGTTATGCCGGCCGTGTAACCGTAGAAAATCATCAAGATAAAAGCTATGACGTTCTCAACGGCAGATCTGCATGATACGCACGAGAGCAAGGTCCGCGTTGCCAGCATTCTCATGCAGTCCTACGGACAAAAAGTCCGGTTCTCCGGTGCTATCGCCACGGTAAAATGTTTCGAGGATAACTCTCTGGTCCGAGCGGCGCTGGAAGAACCCGGCAACGGCCGCGTGCTGGTCGTCGATGGTGGCGGCTCCATCCGCTGCGCCCTGGTCGGCGACAAACTGGCGCAACTGGCGCTGAACAACGGCTGGACCGGACTGGTAGTCCACGGTTGCATCCGCGACGCCGCCGTCATCGCAACACTGAATACCGGCATCAAGGCCCTGGGCACAAACCCCAGACGCAGCGTCAAGCAAGGCCAGGGCGAACGCGACATCCCCTTGGCCTTCGCCGATACCACTTTCACGCCGGGCCACTGGCTCTATGCCGATGAAGACGGTATCCTGCTCAGTTCGGTGGAGTTGTAGAAACCTCTCAACCCTGCAACAGTTCGGCCCCTTCAAGTCGAGCTACCTTCCGGCCAAACGTATATAGAAGATGTGCCTGTGACCTCTGTGTTGCCTTTAGCTCGCATATCTCACCAAGACCAGCGAGGGCGCATCAAGCGCAGTGTGTTATGCGGAAAGAGCAGCAGTATTATCATCACTTATTGAGAGCAATCATGTTTCATAAGGCAACAAGCGACTTGGTGAGATCTGCGGGTTAATAGCTTTCCCTTCGCTATAGCAAAATGCAGGTGAATACAAGGGATGAATGACTTATACTCTCTGCATGGAGATCGATTTTCAGCCAGACTTCAGTAACGATTGCGAGCTGATTGCCGTGGCTATCGCGTTTATCCGGGACAACGCCGTGTGGGAGCCTACGCTTGATGAGGTGGCGGCGCGGGTGAGCCTGAGCCCCGGGGAGTTGCAGCGCAAGTTTACGGCTTGGGTAGGGGTCGGTCCCGAGCGGTTTTTGGAGTTTCTCACGGTGCAGCACAGCAAGGCGTTGCTGGATCGATCGGCTGAGGCGCCCCCGGCCGCGCCGGACCCGGGCCGGTCCGGGTCGGGCCGCCGGTATGACCGGCTCGTTACCATGGCAACCGTTACCCCCGACCAATATCAAACTCTGGGCGACGGTTTGCGCATCCATTACGGCTACCACTACAGTCCGTTCGGGCCGATGTTGCTGGCGCTGACCGATAACGGCATCTGTGAGCTGGCGTTCGGCCTTGACTATACGTTGGAGGCAGAAGCAGAAGAACTGGAGAAACGCTGGCCGGGCGCGCAGATTTTTGAGGAGCCGGAACGCACTGAGACAACCGCCGAGCGGCTGTTCCACCCCGAAGACAGCCGCACACAGGATAGCGACAAAACAGGATTCCGCCTGTTTGTAAAAGGCACCGACTTCCAGCTCAACGTCTGGCGGGCGCTGCTCAGGATACCGGCGGGAAGCCTCATCTCCTACAAACAACTGGCACACTTGACCGGCAATCCCGACGCAGTCAGGGCTACCGCCGCCGCCGTGGGCGCCAACCCGGTCTCCTACCTGATTCCCTGCCACCGCATCCTGCGCGCATCCGGTGAACCGGGGGGTTACCATTGGGGCATTGAACGCAAGCAAGCCATGATCGCCTGGGATTCAGCGCGTACTGAAGCTTTTAGATCCGGCACAGAAATGGTCACCTCTCACAAACACGAGGTTACCAAATGGTAACCTCTAAAAATGCCCTCCGTGGCATTTTGTGATGCGTCCCATCCTTGGGACGCCCCCTGCGGGCGTCCTGCGGACGTCCAAATCCGCTCCGGGCGGATTTGTGAGAAGGAAATGAAAAAATGTGATTTTTCATTTCCTTCATTTTCAAAAACTTACGTGATTAAAAATGGCGGCATATCCTTATGCCGCACGGGTGCCTCTAATTTTTAGAGGCACCCAAATATTATAAAACCGGTTGATGTATCATCCAATTGACATTACAATGGCATAATGAGAACTACTATTGATATTCCTGACAGGGAGTTGACGGATGCCATGCAGTTCACCAACGCCAAAACCAAGCGTGAGGCTGTGGTGACGGCCATCATTGACTTCAATCAGCGCCAGCGCATGGTGCAACTCATAAAACATGCCGGCACTTGTGCGGCGCTAGTCACCGCGGACGCGTTGCAGACACAACGCCGACAGGGTTGATTTAGTTGATCCTTGTTGATAGCTCCTCCTGGATTCATCTGCTTCGTCCCAACGGCGACCCTGCAGTCAGATCCAGGGTTGAACAGGCATTGCGCTCAGGTCAGGCTTGTTGGTGTCCGCTCATTCAACTGGAACTATGGAATGGTGCTGGCGGTAAGCAGGAGAAAAAAGTTTTACGGGAGTTTGCAACGGTCCTCCCCGAACTCCCGGTTACTGGCGCTGTTTGGGAAGCAGCCTACGATCTCGCGCGCCGTGCCCGGAAGCGTGGCATCACAATTCCAGCCAGCGATTTGCTCATTGCAGCTTGTGCACGATATCACCAGACAGAGCTGGAAACCGCGGACCAGGATTTTGCAAAACTGGAAGTACTAACCACATGAAAATCAACTGACGTGAAACTGACATTTGTACTGGTGCATGGTTCCATGCACGACGGTTCCTGCTGGGACCAGGTTATTGCCGAACTCAACCGTCGGGGGCATGTCGCCTACGCGCCGACTATGGCGGGACACGGCGAGGATGCCGGCAACTTTTTTACCCAAGCTGATTGTGTGGACTCCGTGGTGGATTACATCCTGGCGCGCGACCTTAACGACTTTGTGCTGGCGGGGCACAGCTTTGCCGGTATCGTTATACCCAACGTGGCTGAGCGGGTGGCCGCGCGCGTCAACCGGGTGGTTTTTCAGAACGCCATGGTGCTGGAAGACGGGGAGTCCATCTTCGACGTGATAACGCCAGCACATCAACAGATGTTTGACGCGATAATCAAGAAAGAGGGCGACCGGGCCAACTGGATGTTGCCGTTTGAGGTGTTTCGGGAAGCGTTCATCAACGATGCCGACCTGGAGACGGCCCGGGAGGTGTATGCCAGACTCAAGCCGGTCTGCGTTTATTCACAGAACGAGAAGATCAACATGCAGGGGTTCGGGCGCCTGAAGGTGCCCAGGAGTTACATCAACTTCACTGATGACGTGGTCTTGCCCCACGGCAAGTACGCCTGGTATCCCCGCATGGCGGCGCGCCTGGGTTTGTGCCGGGTGGTACAGAAACCGGGCAGCCATGAGGTGTGTTACACCAACCCGAAGCTGCTGGCAGAAGCATTGATAGAGGCCGGCAGACCTTAATCGGAACACCATGCGCATTTTATCCTTTCTGTCAGGATTGTCTCTGGGCCTGCTGGTGGCATTCATCGTCTTTCTGCGCTACCAGACGGTTGACCCCGAGCCGGGCGCAGGTCAGCAGGCACAGGTCGAACAGGAGCAACCGGACGTTAACTTCACCTTCTACGACACGTTGCGGAACAAGAAAGTCAATATTTCCGAATGGATGGCCGGGGACAAGGATAGCGGCACCGCTGCAACCGGCGTAGACGCGTTGACCGTTCCCAAGGTCGAACCGGACCGTGGACATGTCGAAGCACAGCAACAACCGGCAACCCCGGACCGGAACGTGACACGGCCGGATACCGTTTACGTGCTGCAAGCCGGTTCATTCAGGGATTTTAGCGCCGCAGATCAGGTCAAGGCAGAACTGGCCCTGCTGGGGCTGTTTGCCGACATTCAACGGGTCATGCTCAACGAAAAGGACATCCGCCACCGGGTACGCCTGGGCCCGTTCAACAGCGCCCGGGAAATGCGCGCAATCAGCCGCACACTGAAGGACCACAACATGGACTTCCTGGTGCTGGAACTACGCGCAGGGCAGGGTTTATCTGCAAATTAAGGTCACCTCTAACCCGCATATCTCACCAAGTCGCTTGTTGCCTTGTGAAACATGATGGTTCTCAAATTGCGAGCACGTCAGTGCTTGAAAATGAAGGGAATGACGAACGAAGGGGGTAATGACAGGTCATAATGCGCCCTTACAGCAAATCCTGTGGGTCGATATCCAGATGCCACCTTACCCGTTTTGCTTCCTGCATGGATTCCAATGTCCGGCGCCAGGGGGTTAGCGCCTGATGCAAGGTGTTCCTGTTGCCGGACTGCACCAGCAGCTGGCAGCGGTAACGGCCTCTGCGCTTTTCAATGGGCGCTGCGAGCGGCCCGAAAACGGCCAGGTTGGCGCGCTGTTTCAGGCTGTTGCGAGCCAGCTGCAGGAATTTTTCAGCAACTTCCTGTTTGGTGGCTTCGGCGCCCAGTAACGCTAGGTGCGTGTAGGGAGGCAGTTGCGTCTGCCTTCTTTCCCTGAGCAGCAGGTCGGCAAACTCCCGGTAATTCTTGTTCACCAGGGTTTGCAACAACGGGTGTTCAGGGAAGTGGGTCTGAATGTAAACGACGCCAGACTGTTGCGCCCGCCCGGCCCTGCCGCTGACCTGGACAATAAGCTGGGCCATGCGCTCACTGGCGCGAAAATCCGCGCTCAGCAAGCCTGCGTCTGCATCGACGATTCCCACCAAGGTGAGACGCGGAAAATGGTGCCCTTTCGCCAGCATCTGGGTGCCGATCAGTATGTCGGCATCCCCGGCGGTGATGGCCCGCAGCATTTTCTCCATGGAGCCCTTGCGGCGCGTGCTGTCGCGGTCTATGCGCAATATTTTTGCGTCAGGGAAGTATCCGGCCAGAGTCTGGTCCAGACGCTGGGTGCCGTGGCCCACCTCAAGCAGTTGCGGCTGCTCACAGTCAGGACACAGGGTCGGCAGGGCCTTGCGGGCCTCGCAGTGATGACAAATCAGGCAGTTTTTATCCTTATGAAACGTCATCTTGACGCTGCAGCGCGTACATTCGGCATACCAGCCGCAATCATGGCAGAGAATGGCCGGCGCGTAACCTCTGCGATTCAGGAACAACAAAGCCTGATTGTTGCTTGCCAGGGTGCGGGTAATTTCATTCAGCAGGGTTTTTGATAGCGCGCCCGAAACGGGTTGCTTGCGCAGGTTAATAACACGGACTTCCGGTGGCTTGGCGCCCGTCGCCCGCGCCGGCAAGGTTTGCGGCAGGTATTTCCTGCCCTTGACATTGTTGATGGTTTCCAGAGAAGGCGTCGCGGAACCCAGCGTCACCGGCACCTCGTCAAACTTGCCGCGTACTACGGCGATGTCCCTGGCGGAATAGCGAAAGCCACTGTCCTGTTTATAGGATGGATCATGTTCCTCATCCACCACATACAGCCCCGGCGCTTTGAGCGGCGTCCAGACCGCAGAGCGGGTGCCGATGAGCACCGCCGCCTCGCCGTCGCGCGCGGCCAACCAGTTGTGCAAGCGTTCCGTGTCGCTTAGCGCCGAGTGCTGAACCAGTATGGCAACCGGCAAGCGTTGTTTGAGCCGTTCGATGAATTGCGTGGTCAGACCGATTTCCGGCACCAGGATCAAGGCTTGCCGGCCCTGTTCCGTCACGCGCCGCACCGCTTCGATGTAAACTTCGGTCTTGCCGCTGCCGGTAATGCCTTGCAATACGTGGGTGCTATGTGCATCTGTGCGCGCGGTGATGGCTGCAATCGCCTGGATTTGTTGCGGGTTCAGGTCAAAACCCCGGCTTGCTATGCCATCCTGCGCGGCAGTGGCGCTTGCAACCCGAGCCGGCTGTTCCGGCGCCGGCGCGCCCTTACCCTGGCGCAGCGGCTTCGGCAACGTGCTGAACAAGGTCTCACCCAAAGGGTAATGGTAGTAATCGGCGGCCCAGCATAGTAACTTGAAATGAGGCAGGGAAAATAATGGCTGGTCGTCGATGACATCGCTGATGGTTTTCAGCCGGTGCGGCGGCACGCCGGATCGGTCGGAGATACCCAGCGCGATCCCGACCTGTTGCTGGCGGCGCCCGAACGGAACGCTGACCCGCATCCCCGGCAGAAACTCGACCTCGTTAAATTGCTCACCGATGGCATAGTCGTAATGCCGGCACAATGGCACCGGCAGCGCCACGTGTAAATATCGTTTTTGCACAGGGTAGGTGGGCTGGCCCACTGGCGTGAGTGCTAGAACAACCGGCCCGGTGCCACGGCGGTTTCCGCAGCGGGGTCGTAGGGAGCTTGAAGTCGCTCGCAGGTGTCGGTATCGGGCAGTTGCTCAGCCATAAAGACTTCAAACTCCGCGTTATCATCGTTGGCGCTGGCCGGGCAGCCGGTGTCTAGGTTGGTTCTGATGGTAACCAGATTCGCCGGCCGAGCCGGTGTGGTCACCGGCACATCCTGCAAGGCCGTGCGCATATACTCGATCCATATCGGCAACGCGGTTCTGCCCCCTACTTCACCGCGCCCCATGGGACTGAAGTCATCGAAACCGGTCCAGGCAACCGCCACCACGGCGGGATTGAATCCGGCAAACCAGCCGTCACGTTGCTCATTGGTGGTGCCGGTCTTGCCGGAGATATCGTCTCGTTTTAATTCCCGGTAGGCCCTGACACCGGTGCCGCGCCGGATCGCATCCCGGGTCAGGTCATTCATGATCCAGATGTTTTGCGGGTTGACCACGCGCCGGGCAACAGCCGCCGCAGGCTTGAGGGGCGCTACGGGCGGCGACTCCCCTTCCTCAACAACGCCTGTCAGCGGCGGCGCGCCGGTGTCGTTGTGCGCGCACTGTGCACATACGACTACAGGCTCAGCCTGGAATAACAGCTCGCCCGTGTAGGTCTCAATCCGGTCGATGAAATAGGGCTCTACCCGATACCCGCCGTTGGCAAACACTGCGTAGGCGCCGGCCAGTTGCCAGGGGCTCAGCGCGCCGGTACCCAGCGCCAGCGACAGGTTATGGGGCAGGTTGTCGGTATCAAAACCGAACCTGGCGATATGCTCAAGGGTGTTGCGCACGCCCACCGCGTGCAACAGGCGAATGGACACGAGGTTTCTCGAACGGCGCAAGGCTTCCCGGAGTCGGGTCGGGCCATAAGACCGGCCACTGTAATTTTCCGGGCGCCACTGGTCCTCAAGCCCGGGGTCGTCGAACACGACGGGGGCATCGTTGATAACACTGGCCGCAGTAAAGCCATGTTCCAGCGCCGCCGAGTAGATAAACGGTTTGAAACTGGAACCCGGCTGACGCCGCGCTTGGGTAATACGGTTGAACTTGCTGCGATAGAAATCGAAACCGCCGACCAGGGCCAGCAACGCGCCGTTATGCGGGCCCAGTGACACTAGGCCGCCTTCGATGACGGGTATCTGTGCCAGACGCCATTTCCCCTTGGCATCCCGGATGACCCGCACTAGATCCCCGGCCTGGACCACATCCCCGGCTGTCTGCGGTGCCGCGCCGCGGCTATTTTCATTGATATACCGGCGCGCCCAGCGCAAGCTGTCCCAGTCCAGGTCTACCCAGCCGCGGCCGGCCAACCAGGCTGACGCGCTCTTGCTCTGCACCTCGGTGATCAATGCGGGGAGCAGGCCGCCGACGGTGCCATGCGCGGCCAGCAGTTGCTCCCACTCAACTCTGGCGTTGCGGTTGGCGCTGAGCTCATAGTGGTGTTCGGGGCCGCGATAACCGTGCCTTTCATCGTATTGCGTCAAGGCCAGCTTCAGGCCGCGGTTGGCCGCGGCCTGAAGTTTGGCGCGCAGCGTCGTAGTCACCACATAACCGGCGCTGTAGGCTTCCTCGCCGTAGTTTTCAACCATCTCCTTGCGCACCATCTCAGCGACATAGGGCGCTTCCAGATCGATGATGGGACTGTGCAGCGAGGCGCTGACAGGGGCGTTGTTTGCAGCCAGGAAACGGCTGCGGTCGATATAGTCGAGTTCCAGCATGCGGCGCAGCACATAAGACCTGCGCGCCAGCGCCTGCTCCGGGCTGGTGACGGGGTTGGTTCTGGACGGCGCCTTGGGCAGTCCGGCTAACATGGCGTGTTGCGCCAGATCCAGCTCTGCGATACCGGCACCGTAATAGACTCGGGCCGCGGCACCGACGCCGTAAGCGCGCTGTCCCAGGTAGATTTTATTCAGGTAAAGTTCCAGTATTTCGCTCTTGCTCAGCTGCCGTTCTATTTTAATGGCAAGGAAAATTTCATTGAGTTTGCGCATATAGGTTTTTTCTCGGGACAGGAAAAAATTGCGCGCCACCTGCATGGTGATGGTGCTGCCGCCCTGTTTTTTTTGGCCGGTCAACAGTAGCGAGACCGAGGCGCGCGCCAGACCTTGCCAGTCCACACCCGGGTGGTCGAAGAAACGGTCGTCTTCCGCGGCGATAAATGCTTGCAGCAACTGTTCGGGAACTTCTTCGATAGTGACGGGCACGCGCCGTTTCTCACCGAACTCCCCAATCAGTGAGCCGTCGCGGGTGTAAACCCGTAACGGCACCTGCATACGCACATCCCGCAGCGCCTCAATATCCGGCAGGTTGGACACAATCAGATAGGCCGCCGCGCCGCCGCCAGTAACACAAACCACGGCCAGCGTAATGAATAAAATCCAGAGCAGACGCATGGTTTCATAATATCGTATTTCTCATAGTCGCCGCTAAAAATTGCGGCGCCTTTATCCGCGATACATCTGTGCTAATCTGTACAGTTCGTGGAAACAGCAACACATTTGCAGCAATCCGTACCTGTGTCGTGGACAAAGCAACCGGAAATATTTTCCTTATCGGCCTGATGGGCGCCGGCAAGACTACCATTGGCAGGCAGCTTGCGCGCCGCTTGGGCAAGGAGTTCAAGGATTCAGACAGTGAAGTTGAGCAGCGCACCGGCGTAGGCATAGACGTGATCTTTGACATAGAAGGAGAGCAGGGGTTTCGCCGGCGGGAGACAGAAGTATTGAGGGAGCTGGTCGCCACCCACGGCATCGTGCTGGCTACCGGCGGTGGCGCAGTACTGGCACCCGAAAACCGGCAATTGCTCAAGGAAAACGGCTTCATCATTTACCTGAAGGCATCCGTCGAACATCTGGCCGGCCGGCTGCGGCTGGATCGGCACCGACCGTTGCTGCAATCCGGCGATAAACTGGCAAAAATTCGCGACCTGATGGCCCGTCGTGAACCAGTCTATGAAGCCTTGGCAGACCTGGTGGTGGAAACCAACGAGAGCAGTATCCACCGGGTCGTCGGCGAGATCAGCAACAAGATAAAACAGGCATGAAACGACTTGATGTAGCCTTGGGAGCACGCTCTTATCCGATTTATATCGGCACCGGGTTGTTGCAGCAGGCCGGGGAGCTGCTCGGTGCCCGATTGCGCGAGCAGACGCTGATCGTCAGCAATACCGTAGTTGCCCCGTTGTACCTGGAACAACTGCAAGGGGAATTGCCGGCGCCCGCCTTCATCGTCGAAGACGGTGAACAGTATAAAACACTGGAAACCCTGAACGGCATTATCACGCGGTTGCTGGAGGAACGGTTTAACCGTACTGGCACGCTGGTTGCCCTTGGGGGCGGGGTGATCGGCGATGTCACCGGGTTTGCCGCAGCCTGTTACCAGCGCGGCGTCAACTATGTGCAGGTTCCCACCACCTTGCTGGCCCAGGTTGATTCTGCCGTGGGTGGCAAGACTGCGGTCAACCACCGGCTGGGAAAAAATATGATCGGTGCCTTCCACCAACCCGTGGCGGTGCTCAGCGATACCGACACGCTGGCTACATTGCCGGCGCGGGAACTGCGCGCCGGAGTGGCCGAGATTATCAAGTACGGGCTGATCAACGACGCAGAGTTTTTCGGCTGGCTGGAACGCAACATGGACGGCCTGTTGCGCCGCGATCCGGCCTGTCTGACCCATGCCATAGCCGTATCATGCGGCGCCAAAGCGGATATCGTGGCGCGCGATGAGCGCGAAGACGGCGTACGCGCCCTGCTCAACCTAGGCCACACCTTCGGCCATGCCATAGAGACCGCCTTGAACTACCAGACCTGGCTGCACGGCGAGGCGGTGGCGGCAGGGATGGCCCTGGCTGCCCATCTATCGGTGTCGGCAACCGGCCTCCCGGCGGCAGCTGCCCGGCGCGTGAACGCATTGCTGCAACAGGCGGAACTGCCCACCACCCCGCCCGACGGTCTCAGCCATGCACAGCTGCGGGAACTGATGAGCGTAGATAAAAAAGCCCGCCACGGACAACTGCGCCTGGTGCTGCTGGAGGAGATAGGCAAAGCGGTGGTGACCGCGGATTTTGAGGAAGCAGACCTAGAAGCTACGTTGCGAGTTTTTACGGGGTGATACTACACTAATTCGGTTATTTTCAGGTTTTTTACACAGGTGTCAAAAAATCTTTCAAGATTTTTTGACACCTGTGTAAAAATCTGGAATTATGCTGTTGCATGAAACGCTACCTCGAATCACAGGTTCGGCAGGACCTGAAACGCAAAATGGTCTTGGTCGGCGGTCCGCGTCAGGTGGGGAAGACGACGCTTGCCCGCAAGATACTGGGGAAATCGAAGGCCGGCTACCTGAACTGGGACGTTGCCCCGCATCGGGATATTATTCTGCGCCAGGAGTTTCCCAAATCTAAACTCTGGGTGTTTGATGAAATTCACAAATACCCACGCTGGCGCAACTACCTGAAAGGCATTTACGACATGTGTCAGCCGGGGCAGCGGATACTCGTCACCGGTAGCGCCCGGCTGGATTACTACCGCTTCGGCGGCGACTCCCTGCAGGGACGTTACCACTACCTGCGGCTGCACCCGCTGAGCGCGGCGGAACTGAAGCTGACCTCAGCGCAAAATTTCAAGGCGCTGCTTACCCTGGGCGGTTTCCCGGAACCGTTCCTGGGCGGGTCGAAGAAAGAAGCGCGCCGCTGGTCCAACGAATACCGCAGCCGCTTGGTGCGGGAGGATTTGGCAGACCTGGAACAGGTACAAGACCTGGGCAGCCTGGAGTTATTGATGACCCGGTTACCCGAGCTGGTCGGCAGCCCCCTGTCAGTCAACAGAGTAGCCGAACAGCTGCAGATCAGCCACAAGACCATCAGCAAATGGCTGGACATTCTGGCAAGACTGTATGCAATCTTCTTCGTGGCGCCGTTCGGCGCGCCACAGATCAAGGCAGTGAAGAAAGCCCGCAAACATTATCACTATGACTGGTCGCTGATACCGGATACCGCCGCAAGGTTTGAGAACCTGGTTGCGTGCCACCTGCTGAAATGGACAAATTTTCGCACAGATACGGAAGGTTGCTTGACTGAACTGCGCTATTTTCGCGACATCGAACAACGCGAGGTGGATTTCGTAGTAGTGGAAGACGGTGCCCCGGTGTTACTGGTCGAATGTAAATCCTCAGATCGCTACGCCAGCCTGCCGCTGAAATACCTGAAACGACGCTTCCCCGATGCAGACGCTTGGCAGGTATCCGCGTTTGGAGAGAAAGACTACGTCACGCGGGAAGGGATTCGCGTGGCGCCGGCGCTTACGTTTTTGAACAGGTTGCAATAGAGCAGGGATATCGCGCCATACGATTACACCTTCCAGAAATTCAATTCCTGCCAAGTTTCAGGGAAACCCATTGGGGCGGTGGGGACATGTCTGTGTTCGTTTAAGATATGCAACAGTCTGTGTTTCCACCGCTCGTCGCCACTGACAGGGCCGCCCCAAGGAAGCGGCCCTTGAGCCGACAGCACGCTGCCAGCGGGTAACTGTGTGTATTCTAACACCCAAGCAAATGTGTTTGCAAACGCGCAACGCGCCTTGCCGGAAAGTTCAGGCAGAACCAATCTGGCGCGATCTTCGCATCACTGGGTGAGATATGCGGGCTAAAAATTTTTAGAGGCACTTTTGAGCAATTATTACTTTGACCCGATCCTGCGTTAAGATAAGCATCCTTTTGTAGCGTGGATGTTTGTCTTGCCAAATTCCAATCACACAATCAAACGCATACTGGTCGCGAACCGGGGGGAGATTGCGGTGCGGGTGGTGCGCGCGGCGCAAGAGCTGGGTATTGCCACGGTGGGCATCTTCTCCGAGGAGGACCGGCTTGCCTTGCACCGGTTCAAGCCGGATCAGTCCTACCAGGTCGGCCTGGGTGTGGGGCCGGTTGAGGCGTATCTGGACGGCGCCGACATATTGCGCGTGGCCGTTGAAGCTGAATGCGACGCGTTGCATCCGGGTTATGGTTTTTTGTCCGAGAATGCCGATTTTGCCGAGCAGTGTGAACGCCACGGCATCAATTTTATCGGCCCCCGTGCCGAGGTGCTGCGCGGGCTGGGCAACAAGGTGCAGGCGCGGGAACTGGCTGCCGCGGCTGGTATTGCGGTGATGCCGGCGTCGGGGCCGTTGCCGCAGGATGCACGGGAAACAGAACGCATCGCCGGCTCAATCGGTTTCCCGTTGATGCTCAAGGCCAGTTGGGGCGGCGGCGGGCGCGGCATGCGAGTGGTCAGAGACGGCGACGGTATGCACGATGTGGTCACGCGCGCACGCCAGGAAGCGCAGACCGCGTTCGGCAATGATGAGGTGTTTTTTGAAAAGCTGGTTGAGGACGCGCTGCATATCGAAGTGCAGATTCTGGGCGATCGTCACGGCAATGTCGTGCATTTATACGAGCGCGACTGTTCATTGCAACGCCGTCACCAGAAGGTCATCGAGCGCGCGCCGGCCATTCATCTGGTGCCGGCTAAACGTGAGGAGATTTGTCAGGCGGCAGTCAAACTGGCCTGCAAGGCCGGCGTGGACAATGCGGCAACGGTTGAGTTCCTGTATGACAAGGCGGCAGAGACATTCTATTTCATTGAGGTCAACCCCAGGGTGCAGGTCGAGCACACAGTCACCGAAGAGATCACGGGTATTGACATCGTCAAGGCACAGATCAGGATTGCACAGGGAGAAAAAATCGGCCAGCCCGGCTCCATCATCCCGCCGCAGTCCGAGCTCCGGGTAATCGGCACCGCGCTACAGTGCCGGGTGACCGCCGAGGACCCGAACAACAATTTCATTCCGGATTACGGCAACATCATCGCCTACCGCAGCCCTGCGGGACCGGGCATTCGTCTGGACGGCGGCGCGGCCTACTCCGGCGCCTGGATTTCCCGCGCCTACGACAGCCTGCTGGTAAAAGTCACTGCCCGTGGCCGCGACGCGGAGGAGAGCAGCCGCCGGATGCGGCGCGCCCTGCTGGAATTTCGCGTGCGCGGCGTTGCCACCAACCTGTCGTTCTTATTGCAGCTGCTGGACCACCCCGGCTTCCAGACCGGCGCTTACAATACCCGTTTCATCGACGAGACGCCGGAGTTGTTTGAGTTCGGTCGGGGGCAAGGCCAGATTGAGCGGCTGCTGCGCTTTATTGCCGACGTGATCGTGAACGGCAACAAGGATGTGCAGGAGCGGCCGGCGCCGGTTTCGTTACGCGAACCCACGGCGCCGGCAGGTGTGAGCAAGCCGCCTGCTAACGGGCCAAAAGCGATATTTGATGAAACCGGGGCGGCCGGCCTGGTGGACTGGATCAGGGCGCAGGAGCAGCCGTTGCTGACAGACACCACGTTTCGCGACGCGCACCAGTCGCTACTGGCAACCCGCCTTAGGAGCAGGGACCTGGTCGCAATAGCGCCGTATTACGCGCACAACATGTCCGGGTTGTTTTCCGTGGAGTCCTGGGGTGGCGCCACCTTCGATGTGGCGCTCAGGTTCCTGCATGAAGACCCGTGGCAGCGCTTGTTCGATTTATGTACGGCCATGCCCAACATCATGCAACAGATGCTGTTGCGCGCCTCGAATGCAGTGGGCTACACGAGTTACCCGGACAATGTGGTCAGATATTTTGTCAAGCAGGCTGCGGCCGCCGGTATTGACGTATTCAGAATCTTCGACAGCCTGAACTGGCCGGACAACATGCAGGTCGCCGTGGATGCAGTGGGGGAAACCGGCAAGGTCATTGAGACGGCAATCTGCTACACGGGCGATATACTGGATCCGAACAAGAACAAGTACACACTGGATTACTACCTGGACCTGGCCGCCAAATACCGGGATATGGGCGCGCATATCCTGGGTATAAAGGACATGGCGGGTCTGCTCAAGCCGGGCGCGGCGCGGCTGCTGATCACCGCGTTGAAACAGGAGATTGAGCTACCCATCCATCTGCATACGCATGATACCAGCGGCATTTCCGCAGCCACCGTGCTGGCCGCAGTGGAAGCAGGCGCGGATATCGTCGATGCCGCCATCGACAGCATGAGCGGCCTGACCTCGCAGCCCAATCTGGGCGCCATCGTTGCGGCTCTGTCACATACCGACCGCAGCACGCACCTCGATACAGAGGCCATCCAGGTTATCAGCAGGTATTGGGAAGAAGTGCGGGAACAATATCGTGCATTCGAACCGGAAATACGCTCGGGCGCCTCAGAGGTCTATGTGCACGAAATGCCGGGCGGCCAGTACACCAATTTAAGAGAGCAGGCGCGCGCCCTGGGCATCGACCGCCGCTGGCCGGAAATCGCCCGGGCTTACGCCGATGTCAACGAGCTGTTCGGAGATATCATCAAGGTCACGCCCACCTCGAAAGTGGTAGGCGACATGGCCCTGGCCATGGTCACGGCGGGGTTAACGAAGCAGGATATTCTCGACCCGGACCAGGAAATCGCCTTTCCCGAATCGGTCATCCAGTTTTTTTATGGGGAAATGGGGCAGCCGATGGGTGGGTTCCCGCCGGCATTACAGGCCAAAGTGCTGAACGGCAAAGCGCCGCTGACCGACCGGCCCGGCGCGTCACTGGCGCCGGTTGACCTAGAACAGGCCCGAAACGACCTTAAAGCCCAACTCAAGGAAGAGGTATCTGACTTTGATCTGGCATCCTACCTGATGTACCCGAACGTGTTTCTCGACTATGCGCAAATGAAACGCAAATTCGGCGCAGTCAGCCTGCTGCCCACCCATGTTTTTTTCTACGGCTTGGCAATCGGCGAGGAGACCGTGTTGTCCTTTGCCGACCATCGCCAGGCGATAGTGCATTACCTGGCCACCTCCGAACCCGATGAAGAGGGCCGGCGCCGGGTATTTTTTGAACTGAATGGCCAGCCCCAGACCGTGATCGTCAAGGACAACAACCTGGGTTTTGAGGTCCACCAGAATGAACAAGCCGACCCTGCCGACCCCAACCAGCTCGCCGCGCCCATGCCGGGCCTGGTCGTTGCAGTGGAAGTATCAACCGGAGAACGCGTCCGCCAGGGCGACACGGCAGTGGTGCTCGAGGCCATGAAAATGCAATCCTCCGTCCCGGCCGGCAAGAGCGGCATCATCAAACGCGTGGTTGTCAGCGCCAACCACGTAGTCGACAGTGGTGATTTGCTGGTGGTGATTGAGTAAGTTTGGGTTCAGTTGTTTCCGGGAAGTGAGACATCAAGGTGTGCCTACACCGGCGAAAGGGTCCAGTATGGTATCACCCCGGAAACTGAACAGCAGCATGACTCTTCTTGCCAGTTCTTCCGGTTCTATTTCGACCCAGTCGAACAGGTAGGCCTTAGTCTCCTTGCGTACTTTGAGAAAACTCGCGCTGGTAACACTGCGCCAGAGTTGTTTTGCCCACCTGCCGTGGTCCGCTGACGAAAGCCATTTTCTGAAATTCTGCAACAATCGTGTTGACCAGAGGGACGAGTGAGCGTTCGATCATGTCGATATTTTATACCAAACTCTGAAAAAGTCCTGACTTTTTCAGAGTTGTATCTGATAAAGACACCTCTGATTTTTAGAGGTGGCCATGTGGTTGACGAATCCTGGAAAATATGTAGAATGCCGTTTTTGACAGGTATTCTGCCTGCTCGGTATTCATTTCCGACAATTGAACGAAGCAACTGAATATTGATTATGTCAACCAATGACAACACGCCGGTGATAGAGGTCAAGGGGCTGGACAAGCACTTTGGGCCTATTCATGCGGTGCGGGATATTTCCTTTTCCGTGCGGCAGGGCGAGGTGCTCGGCTTTTTGGGGCCCAACGGTGCCGGGAAGTCCACGACCATGAAAATGATTACCGGCTTCTTGGAGCCGACCGACGGCACCGTGCTGGTGAATGGGCACGATGTGCTGACCGATCCCATCGGTGTCAAGGCGTCTATCGGCTACCTGCCAGAGGGCGCGCCGGCTTATGGTGAGATGACGGTACGGCGTTTCCTAGAGTTCGTGGCGGAGATACGCGGCTATCAGGGCGTGGAACAAGGGCAACGGGTGGACCGGGTGGTGGAACTGGTGCATCTGGAAGGGGTGCTGGACCAGACCGTCGAAACTCTGTCCAAAGGTTTCAAGCGGCGCGTGGGCGTGGCTCAGGCGCTGTTGCACGACCCGGAAGTCTTGATCATGGACGAGCCCACGGACGGCCTGGACCCGAACCAGAAGCATGAAGTCCGCAGCCTGATCAAGGAAATGGCCGAGCGCAAGGCCATCGTGATTTCCACCCACATCCTGGAGGAGGTGGACGCCGTGTGCAGCCGCGCGATCATCATTGCCGCCGGGCAGATCCTGTTCGACGGCACGCCAGAGGAGCTCAAAGCCGAGTCTGAAACGAGCGATTACGACGATGCGTTCCGCGCCATCACCAGCCGCTTCTATGCCAGCCAGGGCGAGGCAACCCAATCATGAGCCCGCGAGCATGAGCCCACGAGCATGAGTATGAACAGCAACATCAAGGCGGTATTAAAGCGCGAGCTGTACGGCTATTTCCACACCCCGGTTGCTTACGTTTTTATCATCATCTTCCTGTTTTTGACCGGCATCTTCAGTTTTTATCCGGGCGCCTTCTACGAGCGCGGTCAGGCCGACCTGGGACCATTTTTCCAGTTTCAGCCCTGGCTCTACCTGTTCCTGATACCGGCCATTTCCATGCGGCTGTGGTCGGAAGAACGCAAGACCGGCACCATAGAGCTGCTGATGACGCTGCCCATTACCGTAACCGCTGCGGTACTGGGCAAGTTCCTGGCGGCCTGGTGTTTTACTGCGGTGGCCCTGGCGCTGACGTTTCCCATGTGGATTACCGTGAACTACCTGGGCGACCCGGACAACACCGTCATTCTCGCCGGCTACCTCGGCAGCCTGTTGCTGGCCGGGGGGTTGCTGGCTATCGGTTCCTGCATCTCCGCTTTGTCCAAGAGCCAGGTGATCGCGTTTGTGATCAGCGTGGTCATCTGTTTTTTGTTCATCATGAGCGGGTTTCCGCTGGTGCTGAATTTTTTCCAGGGCTGGGCGCCCCAGGCCTTGGTGGAAGTGATTGCCTCGATCAGTTTCCTGACCCATTTCGATTCCATCAACAGGGGCGTTATCGACCTGCGCGACCTGATTTATTATCTGGTGATGATCTCGTTCTGGCTATATGCCAATGTCGTAGTCATCGATGCTCGCAAGGCGCTGTGAGATTTGGCCATGAAGTATAAACGTCTGTTATCGGGTTCCGGGATTCTGTTGGCGGCGGCGCTGGCGCTGGCGCTGGTTACCATCAGCGACAACCTGTTCACCGGCGTGCGTCTGGATTTGACCGAGAACCGGCTGTTCACATTGTCGCAGGGTTCCATCAATATCATCACCGGCCTTGAGGAACCGGTTGACCTGGACCTCTACCTGTCCCGCAAGACCATGGCAGACTTCCCGCAACTGGTGAATTACGCCAACCGGGTGCGCGATCTGCTGGAAGAGTACGCGGCAAAATCGGACGGTAAAATCAGGCTGTCCGTCATTGAGCCGGAGCCTTTCTCCGAGGAAGAAGACCAGGCCGTGGCCAGCGGCCTGAATGGCGTTGCCGTGAATGCCGCCGGCGACCGCGCCTACTTCGGGCTGGTAGGGGTCAGCTCCACGGATGATGAGGCCACCATCCCGTTCTTTCAGGCAAGCCGGGAAAATGCGCTGGAATACGACATTACCAAGCTGATCTATAACCTCGCCAACCCGGAAAAGCGCGTCATCGGCGTAATGTCGGCACTGCCGTTGTTCGGCGATCCGATCCGCGGCGTACAGGAACGCTGGGCCATTATTAATGTGATGGAAGAATTCTTCGAGGTGCGCAATCTCGGTTCAAATACGGACAATATCGAGCAGGATGTGGATGTGTTGATGGTGGTGCATCCCAAAAATTTCGGCGAGCGGACACTATTCGCCATCGATCAGTTCCTGTTGCGTGGCGGCCACGCCATGTTGTTTGTCGATCCACTGGCAGAAGGTGACAACATGCAGCCCGATCCGGCCAACCCCTACGTAATGCCGGTCTTGTCCTCCGACCTGAACGTCATGCTGGAAAGCTGGGGGGTAGCAGTCGATACCAGCAAGATCGCAGCAGACATCAACTTGGCCATGCGCGTACAGGCACAGGGCGCGCGCGGCCTCCAAGAGACCAATTACCTGCCCTGGCTGCAACTGGGGGAACAAAACCTCAATCGCGACGACTTCAGCACCAGTGAGTTGAATCAGGTGCACATGGGCACGGCGGGGGTTATCGAGCGCCAGGACGATGCTGTGGTCGAATTGACCCCGTTGATAGAGACCACCGCCGAGTCCATGAAAATGGAACGGGACATGATTTTCTTCCAGCGCGACCCCAACGTCATGCTTGCTAACTTCAGAGCGGAAGGTGCGCCCCTGACGCTTGCTGCAAGGCTCAGCGGCACCGTGCCCAGTGCCTACCCGGACGGCCTGCCGGGCGCGGGTGAGGGAGCAGATGCGGCGGATATTGTCAAGGAGGGCCGGATTGATGTCGTGCTGGTGGGTGATACCGACATCCTGGCGAATCATTTCTGGATCAGGATGCAGAATTTCTTCGGCATGCAGATCCCCCAGAGCATTGCCAACAACGGCGATTTCGTCATCAATACCCTGGACAATCTGGCCGGTAATACCGACTTGGTCAGCCTGCGCAGCCGCGGCGAGTTCTCCCGTCCGTTTACCGTGGTCGAACAGATACGCCGGGATGCCGAAGCGCGCTTCCGCACGCAGGAACAGGCGCTGCAATCCCGCCTAGAGGAAACTGAACAGAAGATCGCCCAATTACAACAGGAAGGCGGGGAAGGCGCCTTGTTACTGAGCCAGGAACAGGCCGCCGAGATTGAAAAATTCAGGCTGGAGCAAATCAAAACGCGCAAGGAACTGCGCGCGGTGCAGCACGAATTACAGAAGAACATCGAGCGTCTGGGCACGCAACTCAAATTCATCAATATCGGTCTGGTGCCGTTGATTATTGCGTTACTGGCACTGGTAGCGGGCCTGCGGCGCGCGCGTCAGCGAGTCTGATGAAGCACAAGTATGCCATAGTCGCAGCGTTGACGGTCGTGGTTGTCGCCGTGGCGGTGCTCGTCAGCCAGCAACGGGCGCCAGAAACCAGCAGAGAGAAGCCAGCACTGTTTCCGCAGCTTGCAGAGCGTATTAACGATGTCAGTAAAGTCGTTGTGCGTGACGCTCAGAATACCTTGACGGTGCAGCGCGTGGCCGACAACTGGGGTATTGCCGAAGCGGATAATTATCCCGCGTTGCTTGACAAGGTCAAGGAGGCGGTGCTGGCCGTTGCGGACCTCAAAGTCATCGCGGAAAAGACGGATAACCCGGCGCTTTACGAGCGGCTGGGCGTTGAGGATATCGACGGCCAGGGCGCAACATCCACCCTGTTGACTCTGGTCGCTGATGATGAAGAGCTGGCCGGCCTGATCGTCGGCGACACCAGGCGTAGCAGCTCGGCTGCCGCCGCGCCGGGTTTGTATGTGCGCATTCCCGCACAGCAACAGGCGTTGCTGGTGGCAGGCAGGCTGGCGCCCAGCGCCGATATCATCCAGTGGATCAAGCGCGACATCATCAATATCGAAGGCGAGCGGGTCAGTACCGTGCGCCTGCGTCCGGCCGGCGCGACGGAGGTCATCCTGAGCCGGGATGAACCTGCCGACGACCTGGTATTGCAAGATCTGCCGGAAGGCAAGGAACAGCAATCGGAATACGTCATCGGGCGCATGGCGACCGTGCTTGAGAATGTATATGCCGACGGCGTAAGCAAGGCGGATAATATCGACTTCTCCACCCCGACCGCCACGCTCGAGGTGACCACCTTTGATGGCTTGACGGCTGCTATCGAGGTTGCGCAACGCGACGCGCAGCCCTATGCGCGTTTTTCCTTTACTGCGCGGGAGACGGCTGCAGACGATGCACAGGTTGATGCGGCTACAGACGAAGCACGAGTTGATGCTGAAGCTCCGTCCGGGCCCAACCCAGACTCCTCACCGGACACCGACGCCGACACAGAGCAAAAACCAACACCCGCACAGGAAGCCGCGGCCCTGAACAACCTGCTGCAAGGCTGGGCCTACCGGTTATCCACCTCCAAGGCGGAGCTATACACCCAGACCCTCGACGATCTGGTGCGGGAGCCGGAGCCAGAGCCGGAGCCGGTTACAGAGGACGCAGAGCCTTAAGCCCGGTCGCACGGCTGCCTGCGACCGAAACCATAGCGGTAGCTAACGTCCCATAGCGGCAAGGGCTGCCAGACCCGGCTCCAGAACCCGTCCTGTAGAGGCTTCTGGCAGTGGCCTGGATTTGATACGGAAATCGGCCAGCTGATCGGCCCGCCCAAATGCCTGCTGGAATGATCTTAAATGGCCATCGAGGCCTGCCGCCGCGCCCTTGCCAGGAACGAGGGCGCCGGCAGGCCGCGCGTCTTGAAGGCTCCCGGAACGGCCTTACTATTACAACGGATTAAACCATCATGCCGAGGCGCAAAGCCCTGGCATCGCATCATTGTAACTTCCTTGAGATTTGCTACAACGCGCTGACATGTAGCTTTATCCCTTCATTTTTGCGAAGTGATGAAACCAGGTCGGCAATGTTGCTGAGGCGCGGGTTGCCATTGTCACTGAGCATACGCATAAGGCTTTGTGGTTTTTTACCCATCAGTGCGCCGAGCTTTTTAAACCCCAGAGTTGCGTTGACGTAATCACGCAACAAGGTTTTAGCTACGTTAATTTCATTATTCAATAAACACTCGGCCGCTTCTGTCAGCAAGCCCACACGAAATGCCGGGTCGGTTAACACGCGTTCTTGAATAGTCAGTTTAAAATCTCGAGTAAGTGCCATAATTGGCTATTCCTTCATCTTGCGGGATTTATAGGCTTGCCAACGGGCGTATGCCTTTTGAATATCCCGATATTGCTGTTTCTTGGCGCCCCCGCCCAAAAGGATGGTCAGTTCATTACCGTCTCTGCCATAGTAAATCCGGTATCCCGGGCCAAAATTAACCCGGTATTCACTGACACCTTGTCCAACGGGTTTCGCGTTAGAGAAATTGCCTTGTTCCATGCGCGCAAGGGCAGTACGTATTTTCAAGGCAGCCTGAACATTGAGGGACAAAAACCACTTGGCAAATGGGCGTGAGCCGTCTCGTTCCTCGTATTCAACAATCCTTGGCATAGGGGGAAGATAACATATTTGTTATTATTATCAAAACTGAGTGTTGTGTCCTCGGAAGTGTAGTGATTTACACGCCAGCCGTGGCTGTGTAGTATAACGCCATCTTTGCTCTGTAGTCCCCGCATCGGGAGTTGCAATCACCGTGTCCACGATCGAGTCCCTGCTTGATACCTATCGTTCCGAAACGGCCACTGCGCGTGATCAAGGTGCTGCCTTCGAGAGGCTGATGGCGCCGGCAAGACGCTCACCTCGTTACGCATTGTCGAAGCACTGGTGGGACGCGGCGGCTACGTGTTGTATCTAGTCCGCATATCTCAGTCTGAAATGCGCTCGGTCATCCGCTTTGATCTGTGCTGAAAAAATGATAATATATTATCAATTAAATCGAAATTAAGGCAATGATTGATAATATACTATCCTTATACAAGTCTCCAAACGAAATCCAGCGCCACTTATCCGCAACGTTCAAAAACGCGCGCAAGCTCAAAAAGCACAGCCGTCGGGAAGCAGCCATCCGTACCGGCGTGCCGGCGCCAACCATTCGCCGCTTTGAAGACGCTGGCGAGATCTCGCTACGGC
Organism: Gammaproteobacteria bacterium; assembly: GCA_965215365.1. GTDB lineage: Bacteria > Pseudomonadota > Gammaproteobacteria > Eutrophobiales > Eutrophobiaceae > JAAXHV01. Next base: position 338,655 of record CBDCDS010000003.1, read on the forward strand.
AACTGCTGATGCTGTGCGATGTCTATGGCAACCTCAAAGCTGCCGCCTCGCTGTTTCCCCGTCCCATCCCACAAACCATGGATGAATTGATTGCGTTGAGTGATGCAAAGTGAGACTGGTAAAGGCGCTCTATCATGGTTTTGGAGCGGGCAAGCCCGTTGCCATGGGTCAGCTCGTCTGGCAAGACCGGCATGCCTGGTTTGAATTTGCCGCAGAATTTTTGCAACGCGACTTGCATCCGTCTCCTTTCTCTCTGGACCTGACCCCCACGTTACAGAAGGCGCCGGCGGAACCTTTCAAGGGGTTGCATGGATTGTTCAGCGATTCGCTGCCGGACGGTTGGGGGCTGTATCTCATGGACAAGGCATTCAGGCAAACCGGGAAAGACCCGGCTACGCTCACCCCGCTTGACAGGTTGGCTTATCTGGGCGGGCGCACTATGGGGGCGATTTCATATCAGCCTGATGACAATGCGGCACAACCGATCGGCAGGGAGCTCGATATGGACTCGATCGGTATTGAAGCAGTCCGCCAGTACCAGGGAAAGCTCACAGAAGTACTCGAGCATCATGCCCTGAACGGCACGCCGTCCGCCGGCGCCAGACCAAAAATTCTTATTGGTTTATGCGGTGATAAAGTCATTGAGGGCGCCGGTGACCTGCCGCCTGGGTATGACCACTGGTTGGTCAAATTCCCAACCGGCCAGACACCCGATAAAAAATCAGACGGCACCATAGAATATATCTACTCGCTCATGGCCCGGCAAGCCGGCCTCGATATGCCTGAGACAAGGCTCATCCCGACGAGTGGCGGCAATGCCTATTTCATGGCCCGCCGCTTTGACAGGAGCGCCGGCAACCGTCGCCATCACGTGCATAGCGTGGCCGGTCTGTTGAATCTGGATTTCAGGGTCGCTAACTTTGAATACCGGGAACTCATCAAACTCTGTGGCTTGCTCACTCACTCCCATGCGGAAAAGGTGGAGCTGTTCCGGCGCATGATTTTCAATATCGTTACCGGCAATCGCGATGACCATACCCGAAACTTCGCGTTCATGCTCTCAGACCGTAACGAGTGGAAAAATACACCGGCGTATGATGTCACTTGGTCCCGGGGGATAATGGGAGAACATACCCTGAGCATCGACGGGAAAGGTAAAGGTATCCTTCTCGATGATGTACTTGCTATTGCAAACAGTGCCTCCATCTCCAGACACGAAGCAAGCCGTGTCATTGAGAGTGTGACAGATGCCGTGTCCGACTGGAGCAATCTGGCGCATCATTATGCCGTACCCTCAGAACAGCGCCTCGACATACATCAACACACTGTGCGCCAAAAGCGAATGATGTCAGCTGCGACAACGGTAGTATTTTCCAGTACCAAAATGAGCCTGAAGTAGAACCCGGCCTATCCCGCAGATCTCACCAGGTGATGCGAAGATCGCGCCGGATTGGTTCTGTCTGCGGGTGCCTGCGACGATGAGCATAGCGGTAGCTATGGTTGAGGAAACCCCCCATTTTCAAAAAAATTTCCATTCATAACTCTCTGTTTCATAAGGAATAACAAAAAAAGTTGCAGTTTTTTTGAAAAAAATTGCATTTTCCTGTTGCATTGCACAATCAGCGGGTGTATGATGCACCGCAACACTCACCTGAAACCCTTAGGAGACAGCAACCATGAATGTACAAGCCGCAAAATATTTTGAGCCCGTCAGGGAGATTAACACCTTGGCCCTGGAAAACGTTGAGAAGCTGCTGGACATCCAGCTCAAGTCAATCAACGACACCGCCAGACTGAGCGTTGAGCAGTTAAAAGCCGCAGCCGAGATCAAGGATGTGGATGGCCTGAAGAAATACTTCACCGATCAGGCTGAAACCGTAAAATCCCTGGGCGAGCGTTTCGTCAAGGACGGCCAGTCTGCGCTGGAACTGGGCGTGAACTACACCGACAAGGTACAGCAGATCGTCACCGAGACCATCAAGCAGGAGGCTCCCGTCGCGGCAAAGCCCGCCGCTACTGCCGTGAAAAGTAAGTAAGCAAGTAAGCAACCAAAACCCTCCTCGCCACCGGTTTCTCCCCCAAGGCCGGTGGTCGGTCAGCCGCCCGAAAGGGCGGCTTTTTTTATGGGCGCCGCTAATTTTTAGAGGCGCCTTTGTTTCTACCCTGCTAAAATACACCGCGACACAGTTACGGCAACCTTTGACTTCATCGGCGGTAGTATCCACACTCATGACGTTCCAGCAATTGATTGCCGCCCTGCAGGCATTCTGGGCTGAGCGGGGCTGCATTATTCAACAACCCTATGACATGGAGGTAGGTGCCGGCACCTTCCACCCGGCTACGTTCCTGCGCGCCATCGGCCCGGAACCGTGGCACAGCGCTTATGTGCAACCTTCCCGGCGGCCCACTGACGGGCGCTATGGCGATAACCCGAACCGCCTGCAACGCTACTACCAGTTCCAGGTGATACTGAAGCCTTCACCTGCCGATATTCAGGAACTGTATCTGGAATCATTGCAACACCTAGGTATTGATATGCTGACCCACGATGTGCGGTTCATAGAAGATAACTGGGAATCCCCGACCCTGGGCGCCTGGGGGCTGGGTTGGGAAGTCTGGCTGAATGGCATGGAGATCAGCCAGTTTACCTACTTTCAACAGGTGGGAGGGCTGGAATGCAAGCCGGTTTCCGGTGAGATTACTTACGGCCTGGAGCGCATAGCCGTTTACTTGCAGAATGTGGACAGTGTCTATGATCTGGTGTGGGTGGATGGGGCAAACGGTGCGGTGACTTATGGCGATATCCACCACCAGGATGAGGTGGAAATGTCAGCCTATAATTTCGAGAAAGCGGATACCACAGCCCTGTTCCGCTGGTTTGATGAATGTGAAGCGCAGTGCTTGAAGCTGGTGGAAGATGACCTGCCCTCGCCCGCCTACGAACTGGCACTGAAGGCGTCGCACATCTTCAATCTGCTGGACGCCCGACACGCCCTCAGCGTCACCGAGCGGCAACGCTTCATCCTCAGGGTGAGAACCGCAGCCCGCGCGGTAGCCCGATGTTATTACGACAAGCGAGACGCACTGGGCTTTCCATTGTGCAGATAATGGCTACCTCTAACCCACATATCTCACCAAGTCGCTTGTTGCCTTGTGAAACATGATTGCTCTCAATAAGTTATGATAATACTTCTGCTCTTTCCACATAACACACTGCGCTTGATGCGCCCTCGCTGGTCTTTTTTGATGCGCCCCAGGGAAGGGGCGCATCAAAAAATCCGCCGCGATCTTCGCATCACTGGGTGAGATATGCGGGTTAAAAAAGATCTGCTGTTTGAAACAGGCACGGAAGAGTTGCCGCCGAAGTCCCTGGCCGGTCTGGCCGCAGCCCTGGCCGATGCCGTTCACCAGGGCTTGCTGGAGCAGGAGCTGGAGCACGGCGAGTGCGCCTGGTATGCCACCCCGCGCCGGTTGGCCGTGATGGTGCGCGACCTGGCGTCGGCTCAGGAAGATAAACAGGTTACCCGGCGCGGTCCGGCCGTTGCCGCCGCCTATGACGAAGACGGCAACCCCACCCGGGCCGCCCAGGGGTTTGCCCGTTCCTGTGGGGTGACGGTGCCGGAACTGACCCGGCTGGATACGGACAAGGGCAGCTGGCTGGCGTACCGCAGCCTGGTGCGAGGCGCCGGCGTTGCCGAATTATTGCCTGGTATCATTACCAGGGCGCTCGCCGGCCTGCCCATCGCCAGACGCATGCGCTGGGGCCACCACGAGGTCGAATTTGTGCGACCGGTGCACTGGGTGGTATTGCTGTTTGGAGCGGACATTATTCCGGCGACGGTGCTGGGGGTGGCAACGGGCCGGGACACCCGCGGTCACCGCTTTCACCATCCGCAGGCGCTGTCCCTGAGCGAGCCCGGACAATATCTGACCCGGTTGCACGATGAGGGGCGCGTGGTTGCGGATTTCGACCAGAGGAAGGAACTGATCAGGCAGGCCGTCACGGATACTGCCCAAACCCATGGCGGGCGCGCGCTCATCGACGAAGATTTGCTGGATGAGGTGACCGCGCTGGTAGAATGGCCGGTGGCCGTTATCGGGTCATTCGACGCGGAATTTCTACACCTGCCGCAAGAAGCGCTGATTGCCAGTATGCAATCGCACCAGAAATATTTTCCCGTACAAGACGCGGCCACGGGGGAGTTGAGCGCCCGTTTTATCACCATCGCCAATATCGACAGCACCGACCCCGATGCGGTCCGGCGCGGCAACGAGCGGGTCATCCGCCCGCGCCTGAGCGATGCCGCGTTTTTCTGGGAGCGCGATCGCGCCAGATTGCAAATCCATGCGACCAATACCGCGTCGGCCAAGGCATCACAACCGCCGGTGCCTTCGGACAAGGCGCCGCTGGAACAGCTGGGCGAGACCGATAAGGTGATTTTTCAGCAACAACTCGGCACGCTGGCGGACAAGACCGCGCGTATCGCCAGCCTGGGCGGATATATCGCACAGCAACTGGGCTTCGCGCCAGACCCGGTCGCGCGCGCCTCCCGCCTGGCCAAATGTGATTTATTGAGTGCCATGGTCGGCGAGTTCCCGGAGCTGCAAGGCGCCATGGGGCGCTATTATGCCGAAGCCAGCGGTGAACCCCCGGCAGTCGCCCTGGCGCTGCAAGAACAGTATATGCCTCGTTACGCCGGTGCTGCGTTGCCGCAGACCGACACCGGCAGGGTGCTGGCGCTGGCCGACAGACTCGACACCCTGACCGGAATTTTCGCCATCGGCAAAGGCCCCACCGGCGCCAAAGACCCGTTCGCCCTGCGCCGCGCCAGCCTGGGGTGTCTGCGTATTATGATCGAGTGTGAGTTGCCGCTGGACTTAGAGCGCTGCCTGACGCACGCCGCCGGCGCTTTTCCAGCGGCCGTGAAGGCCACGGCCGTCATCGCCGACGTGTTTGATTTCATGCAGGACCGGCTGCGGCGCTATTACCTAGATAATGGGGTCGCCCCCGGCGTGTTTGAGGCAGTACAGGCGTGCCGGCCCACGCAACCCCACGATTTCAACCTGCGAGTGCTGGCCGTGGGCGAGTTTCTGCGCCTGCCAGAAGCCGCCGACCTGATAACCGCCAACAAACGCATCCGCAATATCCTCAAACAAGCGCAATTTACCGAACAGGCCGGGCCGGATACGGCAGCACTGGTGGAACAGACCGAACTGGCGTTGTACGAGAAAATGCGCGCCTGCCAGACGCAGCAGCACGGCACCGGGCACGATTATATCGCCCGCCTGAGCGCACTGGCAGGTCTGCGTGACGATGTGGACGCGTTTTTTGACGAGGTAATGGTCTTATGCGAAGACACCGCGTTAAGAGCCAACCGCCTGGCCCTGTTAAATGAATTGCGACAACTGTTCCTGACCACCGCGGACATCTCCCGGCTGCAATGAAACGGGTCATGCTCGACATGGACGGCATCCCCACCTGTGACGACCGGGCCCGGACTGCGCCGGCATTGTTTGTTGCGCCTTGAGACGCAATCGTGCGGGCAACCGTCGCGGTGTAGAGCGGCTATCCTGCCGATTTGTACTGTAAGGCAGCAATGACGAACTGATGTTAATGACAGCGGCCCATGCACAACCACGATAAATTCGGCCTGCTGCTGTGGCTCAGGTCAGCATTATTCCTGCTGGGCATGGGTATCTCTACCCTCATTATGGTCCCCGTCGCCCTGCTGCTGTTGGCGGCGCCCTTCCCGCTCAGGTTCCGCCTGGTGGCGAACTGGGCGCGGTTTAACCTGTGGTGGCTGGGGGTGACCTGCAGGATCAAAGCGGATATTAGCGGGCTGGAAAACATCATCGACCAGCCGGCCATCATCATGTGCAAACACCAGTCCGCCTGGGAAACCCTGATGATCCAGTTGCTGTTTCCCCCTCAGGTCTGGATACTGAAACGGGAATTACTGCATATCCCCATCTACGGTTGGGGGCTGGCGGCCATGAAGCCTATTGCCATCGATCGTTCCCTGGGAGTCCGTTCACTGAAACAGATCGTGCGCCAGGGCTTAGAACGGCTACACGCGGGACTCTGGGTGGTGGTATTCCCGGAAGGCACCCGACTGGCGCCCGGCGTGCGCCGTAAATATCACCCCGGCGGTGCCATGCTGGCAGAAAAGGCCGGTTGCCCGGTGCTACCAATCGCACACAATGCCGGCTACCTGTGGCCGCGCAACAGCTTTCTCAAACACCCCGGCGTCATCCGCATGGTCATCGGCCCACCCATCCCGACCCAAGGGAAAAAGGCCGCGCAAATTATCCGGGAAACAGAGGATTGGATTGAAACCACGGTCGCCAGCCTGCCGGCGCCCGCCTGCGATACCCCAGGGGGCGGATTGTAAATCCGCCCCCTGTGATATATTGTGCATCATAATGCTCAGGTACGTTTTCGACACGGATGTTATTGTAGCAGCTATGCGTAGCCCTTCGGGAGCGTCTGCTGCGTTATTGGGTGAAGCATTGGGCGGCCGGATAAAGATGCTGGTCAGCGTGCCGGTATTCTTTGAATACGAAGCTAAATGTACTTCTTCGGACCACTGGGCAGCAGCAGGGTTGGACCTGGAACAGGCGCGGGTCTTTGTTAACGGACTGGCAACGGTTATTGAACCGGTAAAGACACATTTTTTGTGGCGTCCAACCCTGAAAGATCCTAATGACGAAATGGTGCTTGAGGTTGCAGTGAACGGTCAGGCTGATGCTATCGTCACTTTTAACCTGCGGGATTATGGCACAGTACCGAAAATGTTTAATATTGCGGTGATCAATCCGGCGGAAGCATTGAGGAGAGTAAGAAATGGCTGAAATATCAAGCTATCCATTGAGACTACCGAAATCATTAAAAGAAAAGGTTGCCATAGTCGCCAAGCGGGATGGATCGAGCATGAATCAGTTCATTACCATTGCTTTAGCCGAGAAGATATCAGCGCTGGAAACCGAGAAATATTTTGAAAACAGGATAAAGGAGTCAGATATAAACGCTTTTCGCTCACTACTTTTTCGGTCTGGCGGAGAACCTCCCCGTGTTGGCGATGAGTTACCTTCTGCCTGAAAAAAATTCCTAATCATCTAAATTTCTCATGACTTTCTGAAATCTCTGTCAATTCGTGATTTAACCAGAGAACTCGTTGCTGTTGCCAATCTGGTTTTGTTTAACCGTTTATACAGAAGTTCCTTATCGGTTATACCCTGCTTGGCGAGCTCTCGTGTGAATTCCATATCCTTGGGCCGTCCTGCCACATATTTTGATATAGCCAGATCATGCACTTCAAGACAGAGCCCCGTTATTCCATTCGTGTTCTCATTACTGATACTGACCAGACGTTTTTCCCAACCGTCTGGAAGCACTGCGGTTTCCGGGCCAACGCCTTGTGCATAATAGCCAAACTGTTCATGGAAAAATGAGCCCTCACCAATGGAACCATCAACCAGATCTGCGCGATCCGGTTTGTTTCTGGGGTAAACGTCCATTTCCATGGAAATACAAAGCGTGTTCGGCGCGTTTGGAAACTGACCAAGAATTGATTGGCTGCCGATGATAATCAATTCACCGTCATCTGCGATTGCGCCACTGGCGCGAATCAAATGCTCAAGTTCTGAACGCTTCATAAATGCGTTTTCGCTCCTGATGACTGAGAACGCCGGCAAAAGGTGAAGATTGTCTGAGACGAAACGCCTTGTCAGTACAGCTTACGATAAATGCAGCAACGTCCGGCCACGGTTGAGTAAGAATTTGTTGCCATTCTTTGATGTATTGTGGCATCTGCTCAGGCGGTGTTTTTTGACTCCAGCGCCGCAAATTTCGTAGCGGAATCTCCAGCAGACCAGGGTCCACGTTTATCTTTTGCACGATTTTGCAATGTAAGGCCAAACTCCTTGCCTCAAGCAGACGATGGTCGGAATAAGGAGCTGAAGTATCCGGTGTTGCTGGCGCCCAGCTGCTTACAGCTTTAAGACCTGCTGCGCGTTTGCGCGCACGATAGGTGCGCATCCGTTCAGCAGGAGTCATAGGACTGTCGGCGCGTGGCCTTCCTCTCTTTTTTACGGTTTTACTCATTATATTTATCGTAACCAGTTACGTGAATGAACGCAACTGAACTCTCATGGTCAAGGTACTGCCCGCCCTTCGCAGAAAGCAGGCTGCTTTACAAAAAGGCGTAATATCGAATATTATAGATTCAATATTACGCCTCACTAGTGTCCGGTTAATAATCGAATAAATTCAGTTGGTTAGAGAGGGCGTCATGGTTCATGTTGGTCTCACAGTCGCTAAGTAGTTGATTCATCGCGCAAACTTGAGGTTGGACTTGGCTCGGACCACGAAGAAGGCCGAGGCCTGTGTGAACGGGTAGAGTCGCTCGAAGTCGAGATAGGCCCGGTCCATGATATAGAAGGCGCCGGGCTCCGGTAGCAGGGTATCGAGCGCCTTGACATCGTGCAGTGTGCCCGGTGACACATGGATAAACGTGGGGATATTGCCGCGCAGGTCTAGCAAGGTATGCAGTTTCACCGCCGCCTTGGTGCGTCGGAAGTGCGCCCAGGGGAATACGGATAGACATAGGTCGATGGTGGTGGAATCGAGGGCATAGACCGTGTTGTCGAGTTCGACGCCGAAGCGGTCGTCGAGATACAGACGTCGTGCGCGGTGTATCAGGGCGTGTGCAAAGTCGGCATAGATACGCCAGTCGCGTTGCTCGTTGGCATCGGCCAGGGTGCTGCGCGACACCGTGCTGCGTAGCCCCATATGATAGAGTTTGTTGCTGTGCGCGCGCAGGCAGGCTTCGATATCGCGCAGGCTCTCGCGATAGGTGAGTTGCGCGAACGCCATGCAGCGATACTGGTCTTGGCAACTGAAACGTTTGACATGCTGATTGCCCCGGTAGCGTTCAATACAGCGCCGCAGGGTATGGTGGGGAAGATGCTCCATTGCCTGTGCGAAAAGCAGTTTGCCGTGGTACATGTGTGGGGGCTCCCATCGTGTTAGTCGATGGAAGAGTTTGAGGCAAACGGGACCGGCAGTTCAAGTCGGTGACACCCACAAAAAGAGTATTTTATAATGAATTACAGTAAGTTAACTCTAAGCTTCACCGGATATCCCGGACACTAGTGATACTCACTCAAGGAGCGCTGGCCTCGATACGGCAATTTTTGTAAACAAATTCAGGGGCAAGATCAGCACCGGTCTGCCAGGCAATGGTATCAAACGAAACGCGAACGTCCTTGAAGATACAGGGATCCTGTATTTTTTTGAAAATTCCGAAACTCAGATAGGGTTTCATATCCAACAATCCGTTTTCTCCGTTATCGAAACCCACCGAGAGGATATAATCTCCCCTGTCCTCAACTGAAGTGATAGCCGGGTACATCAACTGCTCCTCATTGCAGGGGCTGAATCTTGAATGGTTCCTCACCGTTCATCACGAGCTTCCAATTTGCTATTAGTTCCTCCTGGTGGAGTTCAGCCCACGCCAGGACCAGCTTGGCCTGCTTGCTCGGCAGCCTGCCGTAAGTTATTTCACAAGTTTGAATATTCACCTTTGACCTTTTTGGAATCATACGTCCCTGCGCCATAGCTATTGTAAAAATGCCACTCATCTCCGTCTGTAAAAATAATCATCGGGATACCGCCTTGTCTGGCAGCGTACTCGAAGACCTGCTCTTGGCCTTGTGGAGAACATTTGCCCGGAGCCTTCACCTCCATAAAAATTACCGGCTCTCTGGGAGAATGGCAAAGTGCTATATCCACTCTCAAGCTGCGGATGTTATATTCGGGAATAAGATGAACGGGCGATTCCGTATCCCAACCCAGTTCCCGTAAAATCGGATAACAAATATGTGACCTTACCAACTCCTCACTGTTGTACGCGCCCGTATCGAAATATTGCTTGATTTTGTTAATCAGATTTTCCATTGAACAAGCCGCGCCTCTTTCAGGGAAGAGGTGGCAATGTAACATAATCGCAGTATGAGATAAAGAAGTTCCTTATCGGTTATAACGTACTTGGCGAGCTCGCGTGTGAATTCCATATCCTTGTCATCTGCGATTGCGCCGCTGGCGCGAATCAAATGCTCAAGTTCTGAACGCTTCATAAATGTGTTTTCGCTCCTGATGACTGAGAACGCCGGCAAAAGGTGAAGATTGTCTGAGACGAAACGCCTTGTCAGTACAGCTTACGATAAATGCAGCAACGTCCGGCCACGAGCGCAACTGAACTCTCATGGTCAAGGTACTGCCCGCCCTTCGCAGAAAGCAGACTGCTTTACAAAAAGGCGTAATATCGAATATTATAGATTCAATATTACGCCTATTATTGAATCTATGCGTTCCCGATCCCTGCTTCCACTGTTGCGCGCACTGGCCACCGAGTCATCCTTGGGGCGTATTGTGGTATTGACCGGGGCGCGCCAGACCGGCAAAACCACGTTGGCCCAGCGCGGGTTTCCTGAATATACCTACCTGTCACTGGAAGACCCCGTAACCCGACCCGAATACTGCGCGCTCAGCGCCGCACAATGGCGCGCCGGTTATCCGCTGGCAATATTGGACGAAGTGCAAAAAGCGCCGAGCCTGATCGAGTCGGTCAAGGCGGCTTACGATGCCTGGCCTGAGGTGCGCTATCTGTTGCTCGGTTCCAGCCAGATACTGCTGCTGGAGAAAGTGCGTGAAAGTCTGGCCGGGCGCGCCGCCCTGGTGGAACTGTATCCGCTGACACTGCCGGAAATGTTGACGGAGGGTTGGCGTAACCCGGTGCCGGAATCACGTTTTATTACCTGGTTGAGAAGTGGCGCCAGGACAGCTTTTACGGGCATTCCAAGGGCCGAAACCGGTCATGCCCGCAGTGAGCTTGCGTTTCGGCAATATCTCCAATTCGGCGCCATGCCCGCGGTTGCGGCAGGTGAGTTGAACGAACCCGAACGCTATGATTGGTTAAGCGCCTATGTGCGCACTTACCTGCAAAGAGACTTGCGCGATCTTGCCAATTTGCGCGACCTGACTCCTTTTGCTCGAGCCCAGAAAAGCCTCGCCGGCCTGACCGGACAGCTGCTCAATATCAGTGAGCTAAGTCGCCTTGCCGGCATCACTGCACCCACGGCCAAACGCTTTATTCAGTATCTTGACCTCAGTTATCAGGTCATATTGCTTGAACCCTGGTCTCGTAACCTTGGCAAGCGTCTGGTTAAGGCGCCCAAGTTACATTTTCTCGACCCGGGCATTCAGCGCAGCCTGCTGCAACGCCGCGGCGAGCTTACCGGCGCCGAGTACGAGAGCGCCGTGGTTGCCGAGATTTTCAAACAACTGAAAAACAGTCGTTTACCTGTGAGTTGCCATCACCTGCGCACGGCTGACGGTCGTGAAGTGGACTTACTATTGGAATTGGAGACGGGTTTTGTACCAATTGAAATCAAACAGACCACGCATGCATCAGCAAGCGCTGCGCGCCATCTGAAACGACTAGAAGACATCTTGGACAAACCCGTACTTCATGCCCTGCTCGTATCCAACGACCCCCAAATTCGCAGCTTGGGGGATAATATTACTGCGGTTCCAGCACCTTGGTTATTAGCGTTTCAGTGACTACTCGCGTTAGAATGGTCTTCTCAAACCATATCGAGCAACCTCGGGAGCACAACATGAAAGCAGTGGTACTGGCAGAACTTGGCGGGCCGGATAATCTGGCAATCAAAGAGGTGGATACGCCCGAACCAGGGCCAGGCGAAGTACGGGTGAAACTGCACAATTCCGCCCTTAACCGGCGCGACTACTGGATGACCGTCGGCAGGTATCCGCGCACCAGCCTGCCTTGCATTGCCGGTTCCGACGGAGCCGGCACTATTGATGCCGTGGGTGCGGGCGTTGATGACGGAATGACGGGCAGGGAAGTAGTGGTATATCCGGCGCGGGAGTGGGGTGACAGCGAGCTCGCGTTCGGACCGCATTTTCGGGTACTGGGCATGCCCGATCAGGGCACGTTTGCCGAATATATCTGCTGCCCGGCAACAGACGTGTATGACAAACCCGCGCACCTGGGCTGGGAGCAGGCGGCCGCGACACCGCTGGCTGGCCTCACCGCCTGGCGCGCCGTCGTCACCCAGGCGCAGGTGCAGGCCGGACAGACGGTACTGGTGACCGGTGCCGGTAGTGGCGTGTCCACCTTCGCCATCCAGTGGGCCGCCGGGCTCGGCGCCGAGGTCTATGTAACCAGTGGGTCGCAAGAGAAAATCGAAAAAGCCCGGGCTATCGGCGCCGTTGGTGGCATCAGCTACCGGCAACGCGACTATCATAAAACCCTGAGCAAGCAGGCCGGCGGCTTTAACGCCATCATCGACAGCGCCGGTGGGGACGACATGAATAACCTGCTAGGTACCCTGAGGCCTGCCGGACGGTTCGTATTCTTCGGCGCTACCATGGGTATCCCCGCAACCGGACTGGAACTGCCGAGGCTGTTTTTTAACCAGACTCGCATACAGGGAACGATGATGGGCTCTAATGCCGAGTTCAAAGCCATGCTGGATTTTGTCAGTGACAGGAAGGTCGAGCCGGTCGTGGACCGGGTGTTGCCCATGAACGAAGCGGTGGCCGCGCATAAACTGCTGGAAACGTTCGGGCAGACCGGCAAGGTCGTTTTGCAAAACAGTTGACATTTCAGGGTTGCAGTGATGAGGCTGGCAATCCCTCGTCATAGCAGCCGCTCTTCTGCCGTCCGTTGTGATACTGTAAAACTCGTATTAAGCTCTTGTAAAACTCGTATTAAGCTCTTGTAAAACTCGTATTAAGCTCTTGTAAAACTCGTATTAAGCTGTAAAATACAGTCCATGTACGACAGGTTTTTACAAACATCACTGGAGGAACTGCTCAGGGAGTTCCGCGTGGTTTATCTCACCGGCCCCAGACAGTCGGGCAAGACCACGCTGGCGCGCGCCGTTGCCGAACAAGCCGCAATGGATTATGTCACCTTGGATGATCAAACGCTGCTGGCGACCGTCCTGTCGGACCCGCATGGTTTCGTGCGCTCACTGGAGGACAGGAAGATCGTGCTCGATGAGTTCCAATATGCTCCGACATTGATACCTGCCATCAAGGAAGCATCAGACCGGTTGGCTCCTGAGGCAAGAGGCAAATTCCTGTTGACGGGGTCCACGGATATATTTCGTTCTGCACAGGCTCAGGAAGCGCTGCCGGGGCACCTGGCGCGCCTAGAACTGTATCCGCTGTCTGTTGCCGAAGTGCAGGGCACCCGCCGGAATATTATCGATTACCTGTTGGCGGGGGAGTTTCAATCATGTAGTGCCCCCTTCATCAGTCGGCAACAACTTGCCGGGTGGCTGCTGCGTGGCGGCTATCCGGAAGTCATGGACAAAAGCGCCCGCGGCAGGCAGGTGTGGTTCAAATCCTATATGGAAGGCCGGCTGTATAAGGATTTCGAAAACCTGTACGCAGCGCGTGGCGATTACCACTCGAAGCTGCGCGCTATGGCACCTTATCTCGCGGGCTTAAGCGGCAACTTGTTGAAATACGCCAATCTTGCCAATGATCTGGAACTGAATGACAAACTGGTGAAGGACTATATCGAAATTCTCGAGTTGATGTTTATTATTCAGCGGCTCCCGGCCTGGCTGAAAAATCGGGCGAAGCGAATGGCGACGCGCATGCCGAAAATTCATTTTGTCGATACTGGTCTGGCCTGCCATTTGCTGGGCTTGCGCAACGAACGGCAGTTGCTGCAAAGCCAGTACTACGGAGGCCTGCTGGAGAACATGGTGTATATGGAATGCGTTAAACAGGCCTGCTGGGCCGGGGAGGATGTTCGCCTGCACCACTTTCGCGATCAGCGGCAGCATGAGGTGGATATAGTGCTGGAACGCGCTGATACGACCGTTATCGGTATTGAAGTCAAGGCCTCTGCCAGCGTAACCGCGGGTGATTTCAAGGGCTTGGCGGTACTGGCAGAACTGGCCGGCGCGCAGTTCGAGCGCGGCGTCCTGTTTTACACAGGCCAGGAAGTACTGCCGTTTCGCTACCGGAATATGATTTTCCACGCGTTGCCGCTGGGCTTGTTGTTATGGTAACCTCTAAAAATACCCTTGCGGTCAGGTACCAGCCCGCATACCTCGCCGATTGTTCCCGCTGACCTCGCTAAGTCACTTGTTACCATCTGCACTAACAGGATATACTTCAGGTTACTTTTTTCCGTTTTTGGCAAAAAAGGCACAACCTGATTTTATATTTTCATGCGAGCTAATCGTTGCGATTGCGTAATATCTGTGGCGTCAGTCGTGCTCTTTATGCTGGCGCCGCTGCCGACGCTGGCAGATGACCCACCGCCGCTTGAGTTAACACTGCAAGAAACGCTCGATCTGGCGCTGCAGAACAATCGACCGTTGCTCAACCGACGCCTGGACCGGGAAGTAGAGCGCTTCTCGCTGGAAGTGACGGAGGATCGTTGGACGCCCCAGGCCACCATCCGTCCCTTCGCCCGTAAGGATCGACAGGATCACCAGACGGGTGTCAGCAGCCAGCTCAGCCTGCGCGTGCCGACCGGTGGTCAGTTCAGCCTGAGCTGGGACGAAAGAATGTCCGGTCAGTTCGGCAGTTCCCGGTCACAGGCATTGAGCTTTAACCAACCGTTGCTGCGGGGCGCCTGGATTGACATTGAGACGGCGCCGGTGCGTCAGGCCCGGCTGGGAGAAAAAGTCAGTATTCTCTCTTTCCGGCAGGCACTGGAGAGCCTGATCATCTCGGTGATTGGCGCTTATCGCGCGCTCATCGGTTCGGGGCGGCAGGTGGAAATTGCCGAGACCGCACTGCTGCGCGCCCGTGAGCAGCTGCAGGCCACGCGCGCGCTGATACGCGCCGGGCGCGTGGCGACGCGTGAAGCGGTGCGCGCAGAAGTGACCGTAGCCAACCGGGAGCTGTCCTTGACCCAGGCCCAGAACCGTCTGGATGCCACGAATTTCCGCCTGCTCGACATCTTGGAACTGGACAGTACAGTGCGCATCCAGCCGCTGGAAAAACTGCGGGCGGAGCCGATCCACCCCGTGTTCGAGGCGGTATTCGAAGAGGCCTTGCGCAAACGCCCGGACTATCTGCAAGCCGGCATAGCCATCGACGCGGCCCACATTAACCTGGCGGTGGCGAAAAACAATCTGTTGCCGGATCTGTCCCTGGGAGTTAATTTGAGTGATAGTGACTCGGGACGCGGCGATGTGCAGGTGCAGCTGAATCTGGCTGTTCCCTTCAACGAACGTTCCCGCGACGTGAACCACATGCGTGCGCGCAACAACCTGCTCAAGGCTGAGAGAAACCAGGTGGAGCTGCGCACGGCTATTGAAGTGGCGGTGCGGCAGGCTGTGAATGACGTTGCCGTCGGATTGCGCCTGACGGAGCTGGCGCGCGGCGCGCGCGAGCTGGCAGAACAGAACTTAACTATTGAGCGTGAGAAATTCAACAATGGGTTATCGTCGTCCTTTGAGGTATCGGCTTCCGAGGACGAGCTGGTGAGTGCGGAACAGGCCGAAGTAAACTCAATCATTGCCTACCTCGATGTGCTGATACGGCTCGACCAGACCGCCGGCCGCACTTTGGAAAGTTGGGGCATTGCCGCGGAGAATTTGCCATGACAACATCTGAGCCCCGGGATATTTACCGCACCTTGCTGGAGAACCTGACCGACGGCGTGATGGTGGTCGATGCCGATGGGACTGTGCGCCTTGCCAATCCCGCCCTGTGCCAGATATTCGGACTCAGCGCCGCAGAGGCGGTCGGGCGTGCTTTTGGGGAGATTTTTGTCACGTTTGAGGGCTTTGACGACTTCGTCGAGATCGTGCTGGAGGCCATTACCGAGCAGGGCGGCATCAAGCGTCGCGTGGTGAGTGTGCGCAGCGACGACGAAGTGCGCTCGTTGTCGGTAACAACCTCGTATCTGCTGGCCGGCGACGCGCAACAGACCGGGCAGGCCGCAGTGATTGCCGTGGTCGCGGACATTACCGAAGTCAAGGAGCTGCGCGAAGCCGAGCTGCGTATGGCCAGCGTGGTGGAGGAACAGCTTGCCGAGTTGCAAGTGGCTTACCGGGATATCGAGACCCGCAACGACGACCTGTCGCTGATGATGAAGCGGGTGCAGACCACGCGTGGCATGGCGGCGGTGCTGGTGGTCGGGGCATTTCTGATCATTGGCGGCTGGTACCTGCAGCCACTGGACTGGTTCGGCGATAACGCTGCCGCGCCGGTTCAATCCGGTACCGAGTCCGTTGACCCGCAGTCGCTGCCGACTCGGGTGGTCGAACCCAGCGAGTTTCGCTCGACGCTGTCGCTACTTGGCCGTCTGGAGCCGGGCCATGTTGAAAAGATCGTCAGTCCGGTCGAGGGCCACATCAGCACGGTGCACGTCAGTCGCGGCCAGCGGGTGGCAGCCGGCGACCCGTTGGTCGAGCTTGATACCGGCCAGCTCGCCATGGAGCATCGGCGCGCACAGGTTGAGCAGATCCAGGCGCGTAACCGGCTGAGCGAGCTCGAGGACTGGGACCGCGGCGCCGAGATGACGCGCTCCCGGCGCGCGCTGCGACGCGCCAAAATAGCAGTGGATGAAGCGCAGAATGAGCTTAAGGAAACCACGTTCCTGCTGGAGCAGGGAATCGTCCCGGCGTCCCAACACAAGCAGGCGCAACAGCGCTACCAGAGCAGTCAACTGGACTACGAGGAGGCTGAACGGCAACTGCAGGCGACGCAGGAAAAGGGCAATGAAGAAGCCCGGCAGGTGGCGCGCCTGGAGTTTGAGAACGCCAGTAGCCGCTTGCAGGAGCACGAGGACAAACTGGGTCTGGCCACGATCAAAGCGCCGCTGGCCGGGGCGGTCATCATCAGTGACGATGCGCGCGGCAAACCGCTGGAAAAAGGCCGCCCGGTGTCACAGGGAGAATTGCTGTTAAGCATCGCCGACCTAGAGCGCTTCGCGGCACAGACCAGTGTTGATGAGGTAAACGTAAGCAAGGTTGAGGTGGGTCAACAGGCTTTGATCACCGGCCCCGGATTTCCCGGCGCGCAAATCGACGGAGCGGTTACGCAGGTGTCCGCGCGCGCGGCCAGGGCGCAGCGCAACACCCCGCAATTCGAGGTGACGGTGGGCATGGCACGGGTGCCGCCGGCAATCCGTGCGCAGTTGCGTGTCGGCATGACTGCGCACATCACTATCGTTGTGTACAGTGACCCGGAGGCATTATTGGTTCCGCTCGCTGCAGTCAGTCATGCCGATGGCGCCAACTGGTTGCAGGTTATCGATAGCAACACCGGCTCGGCGCAGCGGCGTCAGGTCGAACTTGGCCGCACCACCATCGATTCGGTCGAAGTGCTGCAAGGGCTTGCAGCCGGCGAGAAAATCATCGCGATGTCACAATGACCGCATTCCGCTCATCCCGCCAAGTCCCTTGTCGCGGTCTGCAACACTGCCGCCGGCAGGCGCCCCGTCATGCTGCATCTGGTTGATGTGCGCAAGTCCTACCGGGCCGGGCCGACCACCAGGGAAGTCCTGCAAGGCATCGACCTGAAGGTCGGCGCCGGCGACCTGATATCGATCATGGGGGCTTCGGGCAGCGGTAAAACCACGCTGATGAATCTCATCGGTCTGCTCGACCGTCCCACCTCCGGTGCCTGTTTCCTGAATGAACGCGATGTCTCCAGGCTGGCGGATGACGAGCTGTCGGCCCTGCGTAATGCCCACATCGGGTTTGTATTCCAGTCGTTTCACCTGTTGCCGCGGCTGACGGCCATTGAGAATGTGTGTCTGCCACTCGTGTACCGGGGGCTGCGGCGCGCGGACATGCAGCAGCGGGCGCAAGCCATGCTGGCGGGCGTCGGCATGGCGGACTGGAGTCAGCAGCGCCCCGGGCAACTTTCAGGCGGCCAGAAACAACGGGTTGCCATCGCCCGCGCGCTGGTGGGAGAGCCGGCGCTGCTGCTTGCCGACGAGCCTACCGGTGCCCTAGACGCAGATACCGCCGCCGAGGTTATGGCGTTACTGCTGGAGCTGAACGAGCAACAGGGGGTGACCATCCTGATCATCACCCATGACCCGTCGGTTGCGCGCCGCTGTAAGCGTCGGCTGCGTATCAGCAAGGGGGTGTTACTGGAAACAGAGCGCCATCAGGTTGCCGGCGCCCATGCCGAGCGGCCGGAGCCGGAAGCGACTGACGCGGCCATGGCGGACTTGCAAGCATGACATCCCGCGCCGGGGCGCTGTCCAGACTGCTGGCAGTCCTGCGTGGTAATGCCCGGGAAGCGATTGATAGCCTGCGCAAGGCGCGCCTGCGCACCGCACTGGGACTGGTCGGTATCATGATCGGCATCTCCTCCGTCATCACCATGGTGTCCCTAGGCGAGATTGCCAAGGAAATGGCGCGCAAGCAATTCGAGGCGCTCGGCACCGACATCCTGGTTATTCGGCCATCGTTTGCGGGCTTGACCTCCGGGAGCGGGGCGCTACTCAACCTGTCGGACGCCATGGTGCTGGCGCCACAGACATCGTCGATTACCATAGCTGCGCCCAGAATCTCAGGCTATGGAAATTTTCTCCATGCCGGCAAGCAAGTCGGCAACGGCAACATGCAGGGTGTCAGCGCCTCGTTTGCCCGCGTGAACAAGTTATCCCTGCAGCAGGGGCGTTTCATCTCGGACCTGGATGTGGACCGCTACTACTGTGTCATCGGCGCCGGCATTGCCGAGGCGATGCGCGCCGCCGGCGTCTATCAACCCATCGGCCGACTGCTGGAGATTGATAGTACGCTGTTTACCATCGTCGGCGTGTTGAACGGGATGGTGGAGAATTACGTGTTGCCGATACAGGTGAGCGCCAACGAATCGGTGTTTGTGCCGATTACCACGGCCGGCCGCATCGTCCCCGATGCGCGCATCGACGTAGTGATCGCCCGTTCAGCCGCAGAAGTTGATTACCGCACCGCAACGGAAGATGTGCGCGCATTCTTCCGCAGCAGGGCGCCCGAACTCGATCTCGAGATCATTACCGCGCAGGAATTGATTGCCCGTATGGAAGAACAGATGCAGATTATGACCCTGCTGCTGGGCGCGGTGGGCAGCATCTCCCTGATCGTCGGCGGGGTCGGGGTGATGAACATCATGCTGGTATCCGTCG
The DNA here is from genome assembly GCA_965215365.1 of Gammaproteobacteria bacterium. GTDB lineage: Bacteria > Pseudomonadota > Gammaproteobacteria > Eutrophobiales > Eutrophobiaceae > JAAXHV01. The sequence goes on from CBDCDS010000003.1 coordinate 357,845, forward strand.
CCGAGCGCCGCCGGGAAATAGCCATCCGCCGCGCGCTGGGCGCGCGCCGGCGCGACATCCAGAGCCAGTTCCTGATCGAATCCGTCATTCTGACGGTGGCAGGCGGCGTGCTGGGCATCATCCTGGGCCTGCTTGCAACCTGGGGCATTTGCCGGTTTACCGGCTGGGACTACCTTATCTCGACCGTATCCATGGCCAGCGGGCTCGTTACTGCGACAGCCGTCGGCCTGTTCTTCGGTTTCCAGCCGGCCCGTCAGGCCGCCCGCCTCGACCCGGTGGCCGGTCTGCAAGCGGATTAACCCGCATATCTCACCAAGCAGCCAGTTGCCCCGCAGCTGTTGGCTAACGCAGGGAAATATAGTCGCGGGGATTGACGTTGCTACCGTTTTTGACAACCTCAAAATGGACATGGGCACCCGTGCTGCGGCCAGTACTGCCCATGAGCGCGATGGTCTGGCCTTTTTCCCGACTTCGACGGTTTATTTCTCTAACTGATTGATTTTATTGAAGGCGCGTTGACCCGTAGGCACTACAATTGCCTTGTTTCGGCGTTCTCAGGGGCGGGCTATTTGAGCTCGTAGGGGGTGGTGGAGTGACTCAATCCCATGATTTTGTAGAGGCGCCGGGCGGTTTCACTGATGGCGGAGGGAATCACGTAGCGGCGGTGTGTCTGTTGATGTGTCAGGACACTGTGCTGCACGTGGGCCAGCGCGTTGCGGATGACTTCGGGGGAGACCGGCTTGGCTTGCAGGGTCATGCGGTATTGCAGGTGTCGGACACAGAGCAGGGACATAAAGGCGATGGCGATGTGGGCTTCGATGCGTCGGGGGGTCCAGTGGTAGATGGGTCTTATCTTGAGATCGTGCTTACTTACCCGGAAGGTATCTTCGACCTGCCACAGGCCGCGATACTGGCTTAAGATGGCGGGGGCGGTGGTAGATGTTGGCAGGTTGGTGATAACCCCGTGCAGGCCGTCCCAGCGTTGTGCTTGGGCAATTTTATCGGGGTTGACGCTGAGGGTACTGTTGCCGTCTACCTTGAGGTATTTCTTATAACCGTAGTTGTTGAGCAGGTCTTTGGGGTTTTGGCTTTTGGCCAGTTTCTCACGGAGCTTGGCGATGGCCTGGTCGCGGTCATGCCGGTCTTTCTCGGCACGCACTGGGGAGTAGCCCACCACCAGACGGCGGGAGTCGTGGGGTAGGTCCGCCACCCGCAGTCCGTCGCTATCTGTCAGGGTCTCATAGCGGTCTTCATCGAGCACTTGGGTTTGCAGGGCGTGCGGCAGGGACTTGAGTCGGGCACCGACGATGTAGTGCAGGCCGGCGTCCTCTAAGGCGCTGAGGTTATCCCTGCTCAGCAGCCCCCGGTCGGCAACGACCACGGCGTTGTCGGCCTGACAGTCGGTTTGTAAGGCTTTGACCACCGGGATGAGGCTGTGTCCCTCGAAGGTGGCGCCGGGCAGCACGGTGTAGCGCACGGGCAGGCCGGTGTCGGTGACGGCCAGGGCCAGCAGCACCTGGCATTCTTTGAACTTGGCGTCTTTGCTGTAGCCGGGTTGTTTGAGCTCATCGTCGGTGAATGATTCAAAGTACAAGGTGGTGCAATCGAAGAACAGCACGCGTAGCGGCCCGCCGAGCAGCGCCCGGGCTTGGGTCTCGGCCAGGGTATTGAGGCGTTCGATACAGGCCGCATCGAGCAAGTCCATCATGCGGTAGATTTGGGGCAGGGACACTTGCACGCCGAAGTCGGCTGTCAGGGCGCGCACACTGGCCCGTTTGCTGTCCGGGTTGGCTAGGCGCGCCATCACCGTATGGAACAGCGCTTTGTGCGAGGCCCGGTAGCGCCAGGCTGGCAGCAACCGGGACAGCCCTAAGTCCTCGTACACGGCGCCGTACACCGCATGGATGCCGCTGATGACACGCTGGGTTTCCCGCAGGGCTTTGAGCTCGACTTTCAGCGGTGAGTCGTCCTGCCGGGCGCGGGCGGCGCTGAGTTGCTCGGCGACATCTTCGGGCGGGAACAGCTCGGGCTGGGTCTCGGCCTGAAGTTTGGCTTTGACCACTTCGGCTAAGTCTTTGAGCCGGACGAGCTCGTCTTCATCGAAGGCAATACCGATATGGCGCACAATGCGCTGGCGCACGGCCTTGCCGTCACGCACTGACTCGACGAGTTGTACGGATTGACGCGGGCTGTTGGGGGTGGTTTTGACGCGCACGAACATAGCCCGGAGGATACCACGCGCCGCCCACAATGTCAAGCTACAAATATCAACTAGGCACTACAACTGCCTGCTCCAAAACACGTTTTGATTTACAAGAGATTTTCAGATAAAGTAAGCACCAGACCGTCGAAGTCGGGCGGATTAACCCGCATATCTCACCAAGCAGCCAGTTGCCCCGCAGCTGTTGGCTAACGCAGGGAAATATAGTCGCGGGGATTGACGTTGCTACCGTTTTTGACAACCTCAAAATGGACATGGGCACCCGTGCTGCGGCCAGTACTGCCCATGAGCGCGATGGTCTGGCCTTTTTCAACGCGCTCGCCGACATTGACGAGGTTCTCCTTGTTATGGGCATAACGGGTCATGTAACCATTGCCGTGGCTGATCTCAACCATGTTGCCGTAGCCCTTGTAGCGACCCGACCAGGTGACGATGCCGGAGGCGATGGACGTGACCGCCATACCGACCCTGCCGGCCATATCAATACCCGGATGAAACGCTCTGCGCCCGGATATGGGATCGGCCCGGTAGCCGAACGATGATGAAATCCAGCCCCCCTGCGCCGGGTTGCCCAGCGGCAGTGCCTGGGATTGCAGGTCTCTGCCCATAAGCATGGTCTCCATTGCCGACAACTTATCCTGGCGATCCTGCAGGGCAAATTCCAACTGGTTCAGAGAGGTCAGAAAATCATAAGAAGACAAGCTCTGCGGTGCCTCATCGAGACGCGCCTGCGGCCCGCCCAGACCGGGCGGACTCTCCAGCCCGAACTCGATGTCCTCCAGTTGCGTCAGGTCTGCCAAGCGGGCACCTAAGGCATCCAGCCTTAGCACGTGGCTCTGCATCAGGCTCAGACGCCCGGCCATGGCAGCCAGGGCCGTCTGCGTCTCTCCTTTTACCTCTTCGAGCACCTGCACCTGCTCTGCAATAGCCTGCTTGTGCAGGTAGGCACCGCGTAAATCTGCAACATATCCGAACAACGCAACAACCGCCACCAGCACCACCACGGCACTGCCCCAACCAACCGACAGGTGCAACGGCTTTTTTCTGTTGCGCGGAAAGATTATAATCTGCATGGTCTAAAATGCCCACGCTGATTCAGACAATGATTAACCCGCATAGCTCGCCAATTCACTCACTTGCTGACATTGTTACCGCGTCAGGCAGATTGTCGCAAATTCTTGATCATATAGAAAATATAAACAGATTACAAGCAAAATTATCCAAATATCTGGAGGCTCCGCTGAATCAGCATGTGGTGGTAGCAGATTACCGGCAACAAACGCTGGTGCTGCATGCCGACAGCGCGGCCTGGACTACCCGCCTGCGTTACCGCACGCGTGAACTGCTTGCGGTTTTCAAAACCGAGCTTCCCGAACTGTGCACCATCCATATTAAAAATTGCCCCCCGGCACCCTCCCGCCAACCGACCCGTCAGGCCGTCAGAGTCACGCCGAAGGCGGCCGGCGCGCTGCGCGCGGCGGCGGACAGCATTGCCGACCCCTCCCTGCGCCGCGCGTTACTGAAAATAGCCGCTACTGCAACTGCTTGTTCCGCCACAGAGAACACCTGAGGGGCAACGGCCACCTCTGATTTTTGGAAATTTTTCAGCGGCTCTGAGGGCCGGCTCAGAGGCTCTCGGCCGTAAGCGGACGAATGTAGGAGACCGACGCGGCCAGATCTTCGTTGAAATTGACGATTTCCCAGGCATCCCGGGATTGGGCCAGTTTACGCAACAAGCGGTTGTTCAGATCATGCCCGGATTTATATCCCTGATAAGAGCCGATCAGACTGTGGCCAAGCAGGTACAGGTCGCCTATCGCATCGAGTATCTTGTGCCTGACGCACTCATCCTGGTAGCGCAGCCCCTCTTCATTCACTACCTGTTCGTTGTCCACCACAATCGCGTTACTCAGACTGCCCCCCAGGATCAGGTTCTTTTTACGCAAAAAGTCGAAATCTTTCATAAAGCCAAACGTGCGCGCCCGGCAGACTTCCTTGATAAACGAAGTGGTGGAAAAATTGACCTCCGCCCGGCAGTCACGCTGCTGGAAAACGGGATGGTCGAACTGTATGGTGAAGCCGACCTTGAAGCCGTCGTAAGGTTCCAGCAGGGCCCACTTGTCGCCGTCCTCCACCCGCAGTGCCCGGGTGATGCGCAGAAAACATTTCTCTTCGTCCTGCTCCTGCACCCCGGCAGACTGAATCATGAACACAAAAGGGCCGGCGCTGCCGTCCATGATCGGCACTTCCTCAGCGCTCACGTCAATATAGGCATTATCAATGCTGAAACCGGCAAAGGCCGATAACAGGTGCTCCACTGTGGAAATACTGGCGCCATTCATCACCAGGGTGGTAGATAACCGGGTGTCGCCGACGTTGACCATACGCGCGGGAATCTCCGTCGGCGGATCCTGGTCAACACGGCGGAAGACTATGCCCGTATTGGCTGCCGCGGGGCGTAGGGTAATATCGGCTTTTTTGCCGGTGTGCAAACCTACCCCTTGCGCCCTGATGGTATTTTTCAATGTGCGCTGTTTTATCACCTGTCAATCGACCTGTCGTCGCAAAAATGCCGGAATCTCAAGATAATCAGGGTCATCCCTGACCGACACAACTTCGGGTGCGCTGACCTTGGTGCGCATGATTGCCGGGCGTTCCAGCGTGTCATAATCGACGATATCCTCGCCACCGGCCGTCGCCACCAGTTTTGGTTTGACCAGCTGCTCGCCGGGTTGCCCGAGTCCGGTCGCTACAATAGTGACCCATAATTCGTCACCAAGTTCCGGATTCACCACTGTTCCTATCACTACGGTGGCATCATCGGCGGAAACTCCCTTGATAATGTTGCCCACTTCATTGAACTCACCGATGCAAAAATCCATCCCGGCAGTGATGTTGGCCAGTATGCCTTTGGCGCCGGACAGGTCAATGTGTTCCAGCAGCGGGCTGCTGATAGCGGCCTCCGTCGCTACCCTGGCACGGTCTTCGCCCTGGGCTTTGCCGGAACCCATCATCGCCATACCCATTTCTCCCATGACAGTCCTGACGTCGGCGAAGTCAACATTGATCAAGCCCTGACAGGTGATAACCTGTGCGATCCCCCGCACCGCGCCGAGCAGCACGTCATCTGCCGATTCGAACGCATGCAGCAACGGCACGTCTGAACCCAGCACATCCACCAGCTTGTCATTCGGCACGGTGATCAGCGAATCCACGTACTGGCTGATTTCGCGGATACCGGCAGCGGCGATTTCAGACCGTTTGCGACCTTCAAATGCGAATGGTTTGGTGACTATCGCAACCGTTAGAATGTGCATTTCCTTAGCGACCTGGGCTACCACCGGTGCCGCGCCGGTGCCGGTGCCGCCACCCATGCCGGCGGTAATAAACACCATGTCCGCGCCATCTAAGGCGTCTTCTATGCGATCGCGGTCATCCAGCGCCGATTGGCGGCCGATTTCCGGGTTGGCGCCGGCACCGAGGCCATGCGTGATACTGTTGCCCAGCTGCAGAACGTTAGGCGCGGCCGAGCACTGCAGCGCCTGTGCATCGGTATTGGCGCAGATAAATTCAACGCCCTCAATCTCGGCTTTTATCATGTGGTTCACGGCATTGCCGCCACCACCGCCCACACCTATCACTTTTATGACTGCCGCCTGATTCGCGGCTTCGACCAGTTCAAACATTTTACCCACCTCCATTAATGGTGAAATTACAGAAACCTCTAATTTTTAGAGGCGCTTTTATTAAGTAACGGGAACCTCTAAAAATTACCCTGAAACCAACTCTTCATTCGTTTCCAGACGCCGGCGACGCCACCCTCAACAGGTCCTGAGTAGCCACGGCGACGCTGCTGGCGCTGACTGTGCAGCAATAACCCTACTCCGGTTGCATAAATCGGATTCTTTATGAGTTCGGCCAAACCGCCGACGTATTGCGGCGTTCCCACCCGCACCTGCATGTGAAAAACTTCTTCGGCCAGTTCCACTGCGCCCTGCATATTGGAGCTGCCGCCGGTGATGACAATCCCCGCCACGATCGAGCGCTCATAGCCGCTGCGCCGCAATTCCGCCTGCACCAGGGAAAACAGCTCCACGTAGCGCGGCTCAACCACCTCGGCTAAGGTCTGCCTGGACATGCGGCGCACGGGCCGGTTGCCGACGCTGGGCACTTCCACGGTATCGTCAGAATTAGCCAGTTGCGCCAGCGCGCAGGCGTAGCGCACCTTGATCTCCTCGGCATTCTGTGTCGGCGTGCGCAGGGCCACAGCTATATCGTTGGTCACGTGGTCGCCCGCTATCGGGATCACCGCGGTATGACTGATAGCACCATTGGTGAACACGGCCAGGTCCGTGGTGCCGCCGCCGATATCCACCAGACACACGCCCAGATCTTTTTCGTCCTCGGTCAGTACCGAATAGCTGGACGCCAGTTGTTCGAGCACAATATCGTCGGCTTCCAGGCCACAACGACGCACACATTTGATGATATTCTGGGCCGCGCTGACGGCGCCGGTGACGATGTGCACCTTTGCTTCTAGGCGCACGCCTGACATGCCAATGGGGTCCTTGATACCCCCCTGGCCGTCAATGGCGAAATCCCTGGGCAGGATATGCAGGATCTTCTGGTCGGCCGGGATGGCCACGGCGCGCGCGGCGTCAATCACTCGCTCTATGTCGCCCTCCATCACTTCATTGTCACGGATCGCAACGATGCCGTGGGAGTTGAGGCTGCGGATATGGTTACCGGCAATCCCGGTATAGACAGCATGGATGTTGCAGCCGGCCATCAGTTCCGCCTCCTGTATGGCACTGCGTATGGTCTGCATGGTCGCTTCGATGTTCACGACCACGCCTTTTTTTAACCCGCGCGAACGGCACGAGCCCAGGCCGATGATCTCGATCTCATTCTGCCCGTGCACCTCCGCAACAATCGCAACCACCTTGGAAGTGCCGATATCAAGCCCGACAATCAATTCAGTCATGTCTTTCCCCCTGCCGGAATAGTGCGCTCGGACTCGCCCGCCCACCTGACCGCGAACCCGTTCGTATATCTCATGTCGATGGATGCTGCCTGTGACAACCTGTCAGCCTGGTATGGAATTGCAAAATCAAAAAATCGCTGCAACCTGCCTTCCAGATCCTTGCGACCCAACAGCACCAGCGGCCCGTTGACCAGACTGAATTGCCAGGCCCGACGTTCGGTCAATGTCAACGCCTCCGGCTCCAGGTTCAGTGGCGCCAGTTGCTGTTGCAACAGCAGGTATTTTTGCAGTACTGCGCGGGCACTGCCTTGAGGGCCGCGCAGGGCCGGCAATGCGGCAGGAAAGGAATCCTGTAGCGGTGCAAATATCACCGCTTCGCTGCTCAGCAGACTGTTGTCGCCCCACAAGGCAACCGGTTCGTGCTCAGTGATATAGATCATCAGGCGGTCCGGCCACACCCGTCGTACCGCGACCTTGCTGATCCATTCCTCCTGCACCAACTCCCGCTTGATCGCGGCGACACTGACGCTGATAAAGCCGCCGCTGATAATATCTGTCGCTCTTGTTTCCAGTTCGGAGGGAGACAGGTGCATGAACTCCCCGGCAATCTCCACCTGTGTGATGGGCAGAATTTTCGGCCAGACATCCCTTAGCGGTACGATGCAGGCGCCCAGCGCCACCAGCGCCACCACGTACTTCTGCCATGGCGTCATGCTAACCCGCCAGATACGTAAACTGAAGGTACGTAAATTACTGCGAATTACCGGACGGGCTGGTTTCATCATCACTCCCGGCCACGCGTCTGCGGTGCCATGCTTGTCTCCAGCACTTGTATGACCAGCTCATCGAAATCCGTTCCCAGCTGGCGCGCGGCCATAGGCACCAGGCTGTGACCCGTCATCCCAGGCACGGTGTTGATGTCGATCAGGCTGGGCTGGTCGTTTTCGTCCAGCAACAAATCAACCCGGCCCCAACCGCTGGCGCCGATCGCAGCAAAGGCCCGCAGCGCCAACCCGGCCAGTTCCGCTTCCAGCGCCGGTGCTAACCCGCTGGGACAGAGATAGCGCGTATCGGCATCCACATACTTGGCCTGGTAGTCATAAAATTCCCGCGGCGTTTCGATCCTGATGGCGGGCAATGCCTGCCCGTGCAGGATACCCACGGTATAATCACCGCCGGGCAGCCAGCGCTCGCAAATCACCTCGTGATCGTAGCGGCTGGCAGCCTCCCAGGCCGCCTGCAGAGCGGCCGCGCTGGTCACCTTGGTGGCGCCCAGACTGGAGCCCTCATGCACCGGTTTCATCATGAACGGAAACCCCAGCGCCTGCGCCGCCGCGGGCAAGTCTTGAGCGCCGCGCAGCAGCGTGAATTGCGGAGTCGGCAGGTCCAGCCGTTGCCAGATCCACTTGCATCTCAGCTTGTCCATGGACAGCGCCGAACCGAGCACGCCACTGCCCGTACCGGGCAGGTTCAGTGCCTGCAGGGCGCCCTGGATCACACCGTCTTCGCCGCCGCGTCCGTGCAGCGCGTTGAACACGCGCTTAAAGCCGCCCGCAATCAGGTCGCTCACCACGTTCTCATCGGCGTCGAGCGGCCACGCGTCCACACCTTGCCGGCGCAGGGCTGCCAGGATCGCCGCGCCGCTCTGCAGGGATATTTCCCGTTCGGCCGAGTTGCCGCCCATGAGCACCGCAACTTTGCCATAGCAGCTCTGTTGTTGACCGGTCACGGGTGGCAGTCCGTTTGTTTGCGCCCGGCCTCGGCTCCCTCGCGCAAGGGGAGCGGGACGCGGCGGGTCGGGTTTGTTGCCTTGTGGGGTTCAGTCTCACCGATGATTCTTACCTCCGGGTCCAGTCGGATACCCGTCAGCTGCGCAACGGTTGCCTGTACGTGCCGGAGCAGTGCCTCAATATCCGCGGCGCGCGCAGCCCCGGTGTTGATGATGAAATTTGCATGTTTGTCTGACACCACCGCGGCGCCGATGGCACAGCCCTTGAGCCCGCATTGTTCGATCAGGCGACCGGCGAAATCACCTTCAGGGTTCTTGAACACGGAGCCGCAACTGAAGCGGCCGGTGGGCTGGGTGGCGGCGCGCCGGGCCAGCAACTCACTGATCCGGATTTGCGCCATCCCGTCCGGGTCCGGCTGCAACCGCAGCTGTGCGGACAGGAACCATTCATCGTCAGCCAGTTCAATCCGACGGTAGTCGGTATTGAAGTGTGTGCGCCGGCGTTCGGTGCGTATGCCGGCGCGATTGACCAGTTCCACCTGTTCGACGATATTCCAGGTTTCAGCACCGAACGCACCCGCGTTCATGGCCAGCGCGCCGCCCACCGAACCCGGTATGCCGGCCAGAAATTCGGCACCGGCAAGCCCGGACTTGGCACTGAAGCGCGCGACTTTTGCACAAGCCGCACCGCTGTTTGCGCGCAGCGCATTGCCCGCCAGCAATTCCAGCCGGTTGTTCATGCCCGCGGTCGAAATGACGGTGCCCCTGATACCACCGTCCCGCACCAGTACATTGCTGCCCAGACCGATCCAGGTAACCGGCTCGGCAGCCGGCAACGCGGCCAGGAACGCGGCCAGCTCAGTGTCATCGGCGGGGACAAAAAACCGGTCCGCCGGGCCACCGACTTTCCAGGAAGTATGGCGCGCCATGGGTTCGTCAAGTTTAACCCGCATAGTCACTGACCGTTGCCCCCCGGCGCTGCCGTTTGCCGCTGATACAACTCCAGCAAGCGCCCGCCCAGCGCGCCGATAGCGCCGGCGCCCAGCAGCAGCAGCACATCGTTGTCGGCAGTGATGTTTTCCAGCACCTTCAACAGTTCCTTTTCCTTGCTGACGAGAATCGGCTCGAGCTTGCCGCGCACTCGCAACGCGCGGCCTAAGGAGCGGCTGTCAGCGCCCCGGATGGGCTGCTCGCCGGCCGGATAAACGTCCAGCAGGATTAAGGCATCCAGCGTTGACAAGACCTGGCAGAACTCGTCGAACAGGTCGCGGGTGCGGGTGTAACGGTGTGGCTCGAACACCACCACCACCCGGCGTCCGGGCCAACCCAGGCGCACCGTACTGACGATGGCGTTGATGGCGCTGGGGTGGTGGGCATAGTCATCCAGCAGCAATACATTCTTGCCGTTGATCTCAATATCACCCAAAATTGAGCTTCTGCGGGCGATGCCCTGAAAGTTTTCCAGGCCGGCGCGGATGGCCTGTGGCGACACGCCCAGTTCGGTTGCCAGCGCGATCGCCGCCAGCGCATTTAAGACATTATGGCGGCCCGGCAGATTCAGCGTCACCGGAAACGTGTCGGCAGCGGCGCGTTGCACCACCTTAAAACGGGTGCGCGGCCCGTCGTAGTCAATGGCTTGCGCCCGGTAGTCAGCGTTGGAATCTATGCCGTAAGTCACATACGGTCGGTTGATGCGGGCGCTGATTGCGCGGATGCCGGCATCATCGCCGCAAATGACGACCAGACCGTAAAACGGCAGGCAATGCAGGAAGTCGATGAAATTGTTTTGCAGGGCCTGATAACTGCCGCCGCAATATTCCAGGTGATCGGCGTCGATATTGGTCAGCGCCGCATACACCGGCGAGAGATGCAAAAAGGACGCGTCGCTCTCATCGGCTTCGGCCACGATGTACTTCCCCTTGCCCAGGCGGGCATGGGAACCGCTCATGTTCAGGCGTCCGCCAATAATGTAAGTCGGGTCGAACAGGCCCTCTGCCAGCAGGCTGGCGATCAAGCTGGTGGTGGTCGTCTTGCCGTGCGTGCCGGCCACCGCAATACCTTCCCGGAAGCGCATCAGTTCCGATAACATTTCTGCGCGCGGAATAATCGGAATACGTTGTCGGCGCGCGGCCACCAGTTCCGGGTTATCGGCCGGCACGGCACTGGAATAAACCACCACGTCACTGCCGTTCACGCGTTGTTCCCGGTGGGCATAATCGATCTTGATGCCCAGCTTTTCCAACCTGTCGGTGCTGCTGCCACGCGTTAAGTCGGTGCCCGTCACCGCATAACCCTGGTTGTGCAATACCTCGGCAATGCCGCTCATGCCAGCACCGCCGATGCCGACAAAATGCACCTGCCTGACGCGCCTCATGTGATGACCTTCAGGCATGAGCATACTCCAGGCACAAGGCGCCTACCGCTTGCGCGGCTGCGGGGAAGGCGCACTGACGGGCTTGCTGCGCCATCCCGGCCAGGCAGTTGCTGGCGCCGCATAACTGCCACAGCAGTTCTGCCAGCGCAGTTTCGGTCAATTCGCTTTCCGGGAGCATCACCGCGGCGCCGGCGTCGCACAGATAACCGGCATTGGCGCGCTGGTGGTCGTCTATGGCATGGGGAAGCGGCACCAGTATTGACGGGAGTCCGGCTGCGCACAGTTCGGCGATGGTCAGCGCGCCGGCCCTGCATACGGCAATATCCGCCCAGCGGTAAGCGGCTGCCATATCAGTGATAAACGGGTCGATCCGGGGCTGCTGCAGTTGCAAACCGGCATAAACGCGCTGCGTCTCGGCAACATGCCGCGCGCCACACTGGTGCCAGACATTGACCTTAAGCCGGTCTTGCAGCCGGTTCATCCCGCGCGGCGCCAGCCGGTTCAGTTGACGTGCGCCCTGGCTGCCGCCCAGCACCAGCACGTTCAGCCGCGCCGGCGCGCCGCCAGGACCCGGGGTGATGTTACTCTGCTCCTTAGCTGCCGCCCCGCCGGCGCGCGCAGCCGGCAAGTCAACTATGGTGCGGCGCACCGGGTTCCCTGTGGTAATCACCTTGGCGCTAGCCCTGAAAGTGCCCGGAAAACCCTGCATGATCTTAACTGCAAACCGCGACAGGATCCTGTTGGTGGTGCCGGCAACCCGGTTCTGTTCGTGGATCAGCAACGGCACCCGCAACAACCAGGCGGCAATGGCACCGGGCCCGCTGGCAAAACCGCCCATGCCCAGCGCCAGCACCGGGCGTCGTTGCCGGCAGATACGCAAGGCCTGTGCGAGCGCGCCGAGTATTGTCAACGGTGCCAGCAACTTGCGTCGCCAGCCCTTGCCGCGGACGCCGCTCACCGGCACGGTCAGCAGTTCTATGCCGTGCGCCGGCACGACCCGGTTTTCAATACCACGCGGGGCGCCCAGCCAGAACAGCGGGACGCCCTGCTCGCGCAGGTAATCAGCCACCGCCAGCGCCGGGTAAACATGGCCGCCGGTGCCACCCGCCATGATCATGATTGCCTTACTCGGGGCCAAGGTCATCTCCCCCCTTGTTTATCCTGAGGCCACGCGGATAACGGTTTTCCAAATCGATGCGCAGCAGGATCGCCACCAGCATACAGCTCACGACGATGCTGTTGGCGCCATAACTGAACAGCGGCAGGGTCAGCCCCTTGGTGGGTAGCAGGCCGACGTTGACGCCCATGTGAATGAATGCCTGGATGCCGATCAACAGGCCAATGCCATACGCCATGTAGGCGGCAAAGTAGTTGCGCAACTGGTGCGCATAAGCGGCGATGGTAAAGGCTCTCCAGATAAAGAACAGAAATGCCGACGCGAGCAACAGGGAAAACAGCAAACCCAGTTCTTCGGCGGCAATGGCAAAAATAAAATCGGTGTGCGCCTGGGTCAGGTAAAACAGTTTTTGCACACTACTGCCCAGGCCAACGCCGAACCATTCACCGCGGCCAAATGCGATCAACGACTGGATAAGCTGGTAGCCCGAATTGAACGGATCCTGCCAGGGGTCGATAAACGCCTTGAGCCGGGCCAGACGGTAAGAAGGAATGACTGCCAATGCCACCAGCACCGCCACCATCACCGGCAGCCACAGAAAAAAGCGGCCGACCGGGATGCCGGCCAGGAATAACACGCCCACCGTGGTCAGGAAAATAACCACCACGGTGCCGTAATCCGGTTCCAGCAGCAGCAGGCCCGAGAGCAGCGTCATCACTGCCAGCGGCGGCATGAACATGCGGAAACTCAGCCGCCGGGTTTCCGCCAACGGCGCCAGATAGGCCGCGACATAACTGATGATACAAAGCTTTGCCAGTTCCGAAGCCTGAAAATTGATCGGGCCCAGTTTAATCCAGCGCACACTGCCGTTGACCTCGCGACCAACGCCGGGCACCAGCACCAACGTCAGCAGCGCCATGGCCAGCAACAGCAACGGCAGGCCCAGTTTCTGCCACAACGCGACCGGGACTCTAACGATCACAAAGGCCAGCCCCAGACCCAGCATCGCGGCGACAGCCTGACGCTGGAAATAGTACAGGGGATTATCATGCAGCCGGTCGCCCAGGGCAATCGACGAGGAGGCTACCATCACCAGCCCGCCTACCAGCAGGAACATGAGCGCCAGCACCAGCCAGTGGTCATAATCATGCCAGCCGGCGGTTCCCGCCTGGCGGCTGCTGACTGCTTGCAGTTGCTGCATTATTGTTCCTCTCTGAGGCCGGCGACGCAGTGTTTGAACGCATTGCCGCGGGCGCTGAAATCCGTGAACATGTCGGTGCTGGCGCAAGCGGGGGACAGCAATACGGTATCCCCGGGCTGCGCCATACGCGCGGCGGCGCTGACCGCGGCGTCCATACTGGTTGCGTAACATACCTCGCAGTCAGGCGTAACGATGGCGGCTATTTCCCGCGCACTTTGACCCATCAGTATGACGCCCTTGACATGCGCGCTGATGGCAGCCGCCAGCGGCGAGAAATCGGCACTCTTGCCGGCGCCACCGGCGATCAGCACGAGGTTGCGGCGTGCCGGCGCCAGACCCTGCAGGGCGGCCAGGGTAGCGCCCACATTAGTTCCCTTGGAATCGTTGATCCAGCCGACGCCGTTGAGCACAGCCACCCGTTCGCAGCGGTGCGGCAACCCGGAAAAATCGCGTGCGGCAGCCACCAGGGCCGGCAACGGCAGCTCCAGGGCCCGGCCCAGCGCCAGACAAGCCAGCACGTTGGCCAGATTGTGGCGGCCGCAAACCTTGAGTTCAGACTGCCTGAGCAGCGTCTCAGCCCGGTACAGCAGCCAGCTCTCGCCGTTGTAGCGACCGACCCGGAAGTCCGCATCCGCCCGCGCCAGGGCATAACTGATAGTCCTGCGCCCCGGGCGCTGCATGGCGCGCACGGTGTCATCATCCAGGTTGATGATCATGGCACCGGCGCCGGCATAGATGTTCTGCTTGGCCCGTGCGTAGTCGTCCATACTGGCATGGCGATCTAGGTGGTCCGCCGACACGTTCAGCACCGCGGCGGCAACGGGGCGGTGCGAGCGCAGGGTTTGCAACTGAAAGCTGGACAGTTCCAACAGGTAATAATCCGGCGGCGGCGCAGCCAACAGGTCCAGGGCCGGGGTACCGATGTTCCCGCCCAGGCGCACCCGCAGACCCGCGCGCGCCAGCATCTGTGCCAGCAGACTCACCACCGTGCTCTTGCCATTGGACCCGGTGACCGCAACCAGCGGCGCGTTGACAGCGCGACAGAAAAGCTCTACGTCACCGACGATCTCCACCCCGGCGCGGGCGGCGGCGCGCAGGGCCGGATGCTCCGGCGCAACGCCGGGGCTGACAATCAGCCGGCGCGCCCGGCACAACAGCTCGGGCTGAAAGTCCCCGGCAAGGAACGGCACCTGCGGGTAGCGCTGGCGCAGCTTGGCCAGCTGCGGCGGCTGCTGCCGGGTGTCGGCAACAGCCAGCCGCTCTCCCGAACCGGCCAGATGTCTGACACAGGACCAGCCGGTCTTGCCCAAACCCAGGATCAAGCTGTCGAAGCGCGGTTCCAAATCCGCCATGTCATCCTCATTCGGTTTACGTTGTGGCAACATGGCTACCGGATCTTCATGCTGGCAAGCCCGATCAGCACCAAGATGACGGTGATGATCCAAAAGCGCACGATCACCCGCGGTTCGGGCCAGCCCTTCAGTTCATAGTGGTGGTGCAGCGGCGCCATACGGAATATACGCTTGCCGGTCAGTTTGTAGGAGCTGACCTGCAGGATCACGGAAACCGTTTCAATAACGAACACGCCCCCCATGATGAACAGCACTAGTTCCTGCCGCACGATCACCGCAATGGTGCCCAGCGCGGCACCCAGCGACAGCGCGCCGACATCGCCCATGAACACCTGAGCCGGATAGGTGTTGAACCAGAGAAAACCCAGACCGGAACCGGCAATGGCGGCGCCGACGATGCAGATTTCACCGACGCCCGGTATGTAGGGAAAGCCCAGGTATTCGGCAAAGCGGGCATGTCCGGTGACGTAGGCGAACGCAGTCAGGCCGCCCACCACCATGACGGTCGGCAGGATCGCCAGACCATCCAGACCATCGGTCAGATTGACCGCGTTGCTGGAACCCACAATGACAAAATAGCTGGTGATGATAAACAACAGACCCAGTTCATAGTTAAAGGATTTGATGAACGGCAGGAGCAAGGTGGTTTCCTCAGGCGTAGCCGCGCTGGCGTAGAGAAAAATGCCCACGCACAGGGCGAACAGCGATTGCCAGAAATACTTCCAACGGGCGCTGAGCCCGTTGGGGTCCTTGCGTACGATCTTGCGGTAATCGTCCACCCAGCCGAGCAGTCCGAAGGCCACGATGACACCGAACACCACCCACACGAAGCGGTTTGACAAATCCGCCCAGCACAGGATGCTCACCGAGATGGAACACAGGATTAACACCCCGCCCATGGTCGGGGTGCCGGCTTTATCCAGGTGTGTTTGCGGGCCGTCCGTGCGCACCTCTTGCCCGATGCGGTACTTATCAAGGTAACGGATCAACCTGGGCCCGATCAGCAAGGTGACAAACAAGGCCGTCAGCGCGCCCAGGATGGTGCGAGTGATGATGTACTGAAACGCATTGAACCCGCTGAGGAACTGCGTCAGATATTCTGCCAGCCACAGCAGCATCAGCCGGTCTCCTGCGTCAGCGCGGCCACTAGCCGTTCCATAGCCATGGATCTCGAACCCTTGACCAGTAATACCACCTCGGGACGCAGCGCCGCGCGCAGCGCCTCGAGCAGGTCATCCGGCTCAGTAAAATGTGCGCCCCCGGCACCGAAACCGGTTACCGCGTGCGCGGCCAGCGCGCCAATGCCGTACAGGCGTTCGACGCCCAGCGCGCGCGCCTGGGCGCCGGCCTGCTCGTGCAGCGCGGCGGCGGCGGTGCCCAGTTCGCCCATATCGCCCAGCGCCAGCCAGCAACGGCCCGGCATAGCACACGCCACCTCCAGCGCCGCGCGCAAGGACCCGGGGTTGGCATTGTAGCTGTCATCCAGGATGCCGGCGCCATGCCGCCCGGGTTTCAACTGCATGCGCCCGGCTACCGCCCGCACCTGACCCAGACCGCCGGTTATCTGCTCCAAGGGGATGTCGATAGCGCAACAGCAGGCCGCAGCCGCCAGTGCGTTCATAACGTTGTGCGCGCCGCACAGGCTTAATTCCACAGGGGCCTGGCGTCCGTACAGCGCCAGTTCGAAGCGGGTCTGCCCGGTGGCAGGGTCAAGTTTGACGGCAGTGGCGGTCACATCTGCCGGCGAGTTCAGGCCAAAGGTGATTTGCCGCCGGTCACGGGTGCGTTCCAGCCAGAACCCGGCGTAGGCATCATCGCCGTTGACGACGGCCGTACCGCCCGGCGCCAATTCCTGGTAAATCTCGGCCTTGGCCGCAGCTACGCCGTCCACAGAACCGAAACCCTGGAGGTGGGCCGGCGCGCACTGGGTGATGAGCGCCACCTGGGGTTGGGCCAGACGGCTTAACCAGCTTATCTCGCCGGGGTGATTGGCGCCCATCTCAATCACGGCATAGGCGTAACCGGGCGCCAGCCGGAACAGAGTCAACGGCACGCCGATGTCGTTGTTCAGATTGCCGCGGGTAGCCAGCACTTCGGCGTTGACGGACAGAATAGCGCGCAGCATTTCCTTCACCGTAGTCTTGCCATTGCTGCCGGTCACGGCAATGACCGGCAGCTCAAAGCGCGCGCGCCAGTGGGCCGCCAGCAAGCCCGCTTGCCGCCTGGCGTCGGCCACCCGGATGACAGGCAGGGGATAGTCGGCATCGCGCTCCACCAGCGCCGCGCCGGCGCCTTGGGCGCAGGCGGCGGGGATAAAGTCGTGGCCATCCCGCGCCGGCCCGCGCAAGGCGATGAACAGCGCCTCGGGTTCCAGCGCGCGACTGTCATAACTGCATCCGGTGAAGCGCCGGTCTGCGCCCCTGAGCTCGCCATTGATGACGCCGCAAGCGGTTGCTAATGGCATACTGATCACGCGGCTTGCTCCAGCAGCTGTCGGACTTGCTGGCGGTCGCTGAAGGGGTGGCGCTGACCGGCGATTTCCTGGCAGGTCTCATGGCCTTTGCCGGCGATCAGCGCAATGTCACCCGGGCCCGCCTTGTGCAGGGCCAGCTCAATGGCCCTGGAACGGTTGCGTTCGACAGTCACCGCAGCCTTGTGGCTGATACCGGACAGAATGTCAGCGATGATGTCGGCGCCGGCTTCGCCACGCGGGTTGTCATCGGTGAGGATGATCTCGGTGGCAAGGCGTTCCGCCACTTCCCCCATCAGCGCGCGTTTGTCGCGGTCGCGCTCGCCACCGCAGCCGAACACACAGAGCAGGCGCGCGGCACCCGCCTCCCGCAAATGCCGCAGCGCCTGTTCCAGCGCGGCAGGGGTATGCGCGTAATCAACGACGATGCGGGCGCCGTCGGCACGGGCGAAAGTTTCCATGCGGCCGGGAACCGGAGTCAGGTTTTCCAGTTGCGCCAATACCTGCTCCAACGACAGTCCCGCCAGACACAGCAGGGCGATGACAGCCAGGATATTGCCGACATTGAATGTTCCTGTCACCTGCAGGCGCGCCTGCCCCTGGCCCCAGGGACTGGCAACAGCCAACGCCAGCCCGGTGCCTGAGGCGCGCGCAGCCGCCGCCGGGGTCAGGGTTGCCCGGACTACAGGTTGACGCCGCCCGCCCGCCATGCCATAGCTGATGGCTTCCACCGCCGCCGGCAGGCGTTGCAGTATTTTGCGTCCGTACTCATCGTCACAGTTCACCAGCGCGGCGCGCAGTGACGGGAATGCGAACAGCTTTTGCTTGGCTGCGAAGTACTCGTCCAGACTGTGGTGGTAGTCCAGATGATCGCGGCTCAGGTTGGTGAACACGGCCACATCGAAGTCGATGCCGTTGACCCGGCCCTGGTCCAAGGCGTGGGATGATACCTCCATAAATGCCGTATCCATGCCGGCCTCCACAAAGCCGGCGCACAGGCGTTGCAGTTCAATGGCCCCGGGGGTGGTGTTCGGACCGGACGCCAGTTCCGGGAAAGAGCCGTAGCCCAGTGTGCCCACCAGGCCCGCCGGTTGCCCGGTGAGCAATGAGTGCAGCTGCGCCGCCCACCAGCAGATCGAGGTTTTGCCGTTGGTGCCGGTGACGCCGGCAAGGCGCAGGCGGCGGCTGGGCGCCTGATAAAACCGCGCGGCGATCAAACCCAGCTTGTCACGCAGGTTGGCGACCGGAATCACCACGCCCAGGCGCCGGTCCAGGTCGGACTGCAAGGCCTCGTCCACCACCACCGCGGCGGCGCCGGCCTTGATGGCGTCGCGAATAAACAGGCTGCCGCGGGTCTGTGACCCGCGGCAGGCCAGAAACAGGTCGCCCGCGCACAGGTTGCGACTGTCGGCGCTGAGCCCGCGGATGGAGAGGTCCTGGTTGACGTTATCCTGTATGGTAACGGGGTCGGCCAGCCCTTGCAGCAGCGCCCGCAATGGCATCCCGGGGTGTCGATTGCGTGCCGGCAATATCATCAACCCGGGCTTCTCAGCAAATTGCTGTTGTTGGCGAGCAGCGCCCGTTGCTTCAACCCGATCAGGTTGTCAGGCGGGATATTCAATATGCGCAACGCGCCGTGCATGATATTGGCGAACACCGGCGCCGCCACCAGACCGCCGTAATATTCTCCAGCGCCGGGCTCATCAATCAATACGACCAGCGTCAACCGCGGTTCCGTAGCCGGGGCGAAGCCGGCAAACAGCGACAGGTAACGGTCCTCATCGTAGCCTGCCTCCGAAGCCTTGTGTACGGTGCCGGTCTTGCCGGCAACATGGTAGCCCTCTACGGCTGCACGCGTGCCGCTGCCGCCTTGCCCGACTACCGTGCGCATCATCGTGTTCACCTCGAACGCGATCGCCTCCGACAGCACCCGCTTGGGGGTCGGGGGAGCGCTGACTTTCTGGAAACTGAGCGGGTACAGCAGCCCGCCTGAGGCAATCACGGCATAGGCCTGAGCCAACTGCATGGCCGTCACTGAAATGCCGTAGCCGTAGGAGGCCGCCGCCAGATCGATGCGCGACCAGTCGCCGGGGTCGGCCAGCGTCCCCAGGGCTTCACCCGGGTAACCGCTCATAGTCGGGGCTCCGAAACCAACATCCTGATGCACCTGCCACAGCGGTTCCGGCCCCAGCGACAGCGCCACTTTGGTGCTGCCGACGTTGCTCGATTTGCGGATGATGTCACTGATGCTCAACAGTCCGTAGTTGTTGATGTCGCTGATCGAATAACGGCCGATGGCAAGCCGTCCCGGCGCCGTGTCGATCATAGTCTCCGGCCGGTATTGGCCGGATCTGAGCGCGGCGGCGATGGTAAACGGTTTGATGGTGGAGCCGGGCTCGAATACGTCCGTTACCACGCGGTTGCGATACTGGTTGCCACTGATACCGATGCGGTTATTAGGGTTGAATGAGGGTTGCACCGCCAGCGCCAGCACCTCGCCGGTGCGCACATCCAGCAATAGCGCCATGCCGCCACTGGCCTTGTGCTTGAGCACCGCGGATTTCAGTTCGCGGTAGCTCAGGTATTGCAACCGCTGGTCCAGGGCCAGGGTCAGCGCCTCGCCGGGTATGGACTGCTCGATATTCTCAATATCCTTGACCACCGAACCATACAGGTCTTTCAACACCATTTTTTTGCCCGGCGCGCCGCGCAACCAGTCATCAAAAGCCAGTTCGATGCCTTCCTGCCCGCGGTCATCAATATTGGTAAACCCAATCAGGTGCGAGGCCACCTCGCCGGAAGGATAATAGCGCTTGTATTCCTTGATGGTGTTAATACCTGGAATTTTCATGGTTTGCGCCTGACGCGCAAGGTCGGGTCTGACGTGGCGCGCCAGATAAAAGAAGTCGCGGCGCTGCCGCGCGGAGAGCGTTTGACGCAGCTCTGCTGCTGACATATCCAGCAATTCGGCCAGTTCGTTCAGGTCGGCGCCCGAAGCCAGCGTGCGCGCGGGCACGGCCCAGATTGAGTCGACCGGCGTGCTCACTGCCAGGAGTTCGCCGTAGCGGTCGGTAATGATGCCCCGGTAAGCAGGAATGGTAACGTTGCGAACGGCCCTGGCATTGCCCTCGTTGATGAGAAAATCCTTGTTCAGAATCTGCAGATAAAAGGCGCGCAGGAAGATGGCCGCGGCGGCGCCGACGAACAAGGCCAGCAGCAGCCGCCGGCGCCCGGCAAAACCGAGTTCGATGGAGCTTTTGTTGCGGGTGCTCATGGCACTAAAAATACTCTGGAACGGTTGTCCGGCGCGCGCATGTCCAGGTCCTCCCTGACGATACGCTCGATGTGTTCTTCCATCGTCCAGGTGCTTTGCTCGATCTGCAATTTGCTCCATTCCTCATTCAACAGGTCGCGCTCCTTTTTTAACTGCTCTATCTCCATGAAAACGTTGCGCGCGGCATGTTGCGTGCCCACCACGGATACCGCCGACACCAGCACCGCGCCTACCAGCAACAGCACCACCACGCCCTTGATCACGATAGTTTCTCCGCCACTCTCAAAGTTGCGCTGCGGCCGCGCGGGTTGCGTGCGTTGGCCGCCGCCCCGGGCTGTTGCGGCGCTCCTATTGCGCGCAAGACGGGCTTTATCTGCGCGGCGGCAACGGGCAGGTAACTCGGGTAAGGGTCGGCCCGGAACTGCTGTCTGATGAAGCGTTTTACGATGCGATCTTCACCGGAATGAAAACTGATCACGGCCAGCCGGCCGCCGACCCGCAGCGCCTCGAGTGCCTGGGTCAGCGCGGTGCGCAATTCCTCCAGTTCATGATTGATGTGGATGCGGATGGCCTGGAAGGAACGGGTCGCGGGGTGTTGGTCCCGCTCCAGAGTGGGAACCACGGTCTTGATCAGTTCGGCAAGTTGCGAGGTGGAGGTGAGGGGCTGCTCGGCACGCCGCGCCACGATGGCCCGGGCGATGCGTCGGGCATAGCGCTCCTCGCCGAAATTGCGCAACACTGCGCTGATTTCCGCTTGGGTGGCGCGGTTTATCCAAGTCGCCGCGCTGCAACCTGTGGTCGGGTTCATTCTCATGTCAAGCACGCCATCCCGGAGAAAACTGAACCCCCGGGACGCATCATCCAGTTGCGGCGAGGAAACCCCCAGGTCAAACAACAAACCATCCACCAGGCCCGCCAGACCCAGGTTATCGACAACTTCAGCAAGACGGGTGAACGAACCGGCATAGCAACTGAAGCGTGGGTCACCGGCAAACTCCTGCCTGGCAAACCTGAGCGCGTCCGGGTCCTTGTCAAATGCCAGCAGGCGCCCGCATGCGCCAAGACGCTCGAGTATCGCCCTGCTATGACCGCCGCGACCGAAGGTACAGTCCACATAACAACCGTGCGGACGCAAAGCCAGCGCTTCGATGGCCTCATCCAGCAGTACCGGTTCATGTGTGTAATCATTCAAATTCAATGAGAAGGATCACAAGGACAGTGATTGCAGCGCTGCGGCCGGCGCCCCCTGTTCGTCACCTACCTGCTGCAACCAGTGCTCACGCTGTGCCTGCCAACTGGTTCTGTTCCAGATTTCAAATTTATTGCCCTGACCCAGCAGCACCGCCTGTTTATCGATTTGGGCATAGTCGCGCAGTTCCGCCGGGATCAGGATTCTGCCGTGCGTGTCCAACTGGCAATCGGTGGCATAGCCGCGCATCATCTGCTTGGCCCGGCGGCTGCGAGTATCAAAATCCGACAGGT
Source organism: Gammaproteobacteria bacterium (assembly GCA_965215365.1). GTDB lineage: Bacteria > Pseudomonadota > Gammaproteobacteria > Eutrophobiales > Eutrophobiaceae > JAAXHV01. Next base: position 380,049 of record CBDCDS010000003.1, read on the forward strand.
CTGCCAGTTTTGCTTCGATAATTTCCCATTCGGGCAACGGGTACAGCCACAGGGAACGATCCAGCGGATTCAAGGTCTGCACCAGCGCGCCGTCAGCCCCACCCACGAGCCGTTCGCGATAACGGCTGGGTACGGCCAATCTGCCCTTGCTATCAAGACTGACGCTGCTGAAACCCCGGAACATTTCTCAACCCCTCTGACACATTTAGTACCACAATTACCCACTTTCTCCCACAATCTCTAACTATAGAAAGCAAAGCAGGGGGCTGTCAAGTAAATGTTGTAACTTTTCCGTAAAAATTTGCCAGTGTTACAAGCACTTATGCGAGACTGTGCGAAGCAGTCGGTGGGAATTGAGAAATAAACTTATATAAATTAGATAGTTGTCAAGGTTTATTGAGAAAAGACAGAAGGAGGGAGAGGGACAAGCACAAAGTGAGGGGGTGAGAAGTTACTACTGGTAACCTCTAAAAAAAGTGTCCCTTCGAGACTTTTTCCCACTGGATTCCCGCATTCGCGGGAATAACGATGAAGAGATCGGGAATGACGAACGGGGGGGGCGAGGAGTTACGGGTACCCTACTGCTTATAAAACCAGAACTCCATCTCCACCGCGGCGTTGATGGGCAGCGCGCTGACACCAATGGCGGTACGGGCGGGGAGACGCCTATCGGCGCTGAATACAGCTTCCCAGGCTTTGTTGATGTCCGCGAACCGGCCCATCTGCGTAGTGAAAATGCTGGCGCTGACCATATCATCTAGGGACAGGCCGAAATCGGGCAAGGCTTCGAGCAGGTTGCTGAGGATCCTGGCCGCCTCGGCGCCGGCGCCGCCTTGCTCCAGAGCGCCAGTCTCCTTGTTCAAGGCGAGCATGCCCGCGGTTTTGTAGAACGGGCCAGCCTTGACCAGCGGACTGTAGCGGAACAGCGGCGCCGACAGGTTGTTTGAACTGAGTGCTTGTATCATGGGTCGAAGTCCTCGTTTATGAGGGATATTATACCTTAAAAAAATCCGGCGCGATGTTCGCGTCGCTTGGTGAGATATGCGGGTTAAACAGCTTGCGTAATCATCTTGTGCGCGGCCTAGAACAGTGAGCTTGCCGGATTGGCCGACAAGCTCAATTCTCACTCTCCCGGGCATCCCACAATTCCTGCCAATGATTGACCATGTAAAAGGGTATGGAAACAACGGGGGGTTGATATTGCAACGGCGCGGCCGATATTTTAATACCCCATCGTTGTTGTCTTTCCGAGAGAAACTGGTGCAGGCTTCTCAAGCGCCCGGTTTTCCCTGCTTTTACCTCTATCGGCACGAGGTCAGTACCGGATTGGCATACATAATCAATTTCAGCGCTGCTGTTTCTGGCCTCTCTGGCCCAGTAATACAGCGCCGGCCTAGTGAAACAATCCTGGCAGGCAAGCAGTTCCTGCCCGACAAATTGCTCCATTAACGCGCCATGATAGAGCGCCATCAGCTCTTTCTCCCGGATGATGTCTGTCGCCAGACCACAAAGGTTTTGCATCAGCCCGACATCAAGAAAAAGCACTTTGAAAAAACGCTCGTTGATATTGGCTCCCAGGGGCAAGCCCTCAGCGGATGACTTGATGACTTTGTGATATACCCCGGCCAGCGCCAGTAATTCCAAGGCGGTTTTTATGTTTCTGGAAAGTTCATCAGGGTCAACCCTGGCATATTTGAACTTGCTTCCCACCTGTTGCACGGCGGACTCGAATACCCTGCCGACGTTTTCGTGGCGTCCGAATTTTACGTATTTGTTGAAATCATCCCGATAAGTCTGTAGCAGGGAGGTCTGGATTTGGCGACATTGCTCATAGTTCCCGGACTCCAGGTATTCCGCCACCACTTCAGGCATACCTCCGAGCAGCAGGTATTCCCTTACCCGGTCAAGCAGAGTGTTGTGAACCACCGGTTCTGCGAACAAACTACGGTCATTTTTGAGCGCTTCGACTACCGTCTCCTGCCCCCGGGCAAGCAGGAACTCCTCAAAACCCATGGGCTTCATGTACAGGTACTGGACACGCCCCACCGGCATGGGCAAACCACTCGTGCTCAGGGTCAGCTCCAGCAATGAACCCGCCGCAATCACGTGCAGTTCCGGCGTTTCCTCATAGAAGTAGCGCAACACCGAAACAGCCTTGGGAAATGCCTGGATCTCGTCTATAAACAACAGTGTTCTGCCGGGAACGACTTTTTGCCCGGTGAGTATTTCGATTTTGTTGAGTATCTCCCTGGGCTTCATACTCCGGAACAGTTCCGCAACCTGCGGTTCCGATTCAAGATTGATGACCGCCATAGCAGCAAATTCCTGCTCACCAAAGCGTTGCACAGACCAGGATTTCCCCACCTGACGCGCACCCCGGATCAACAAGGGCTTGCGCCTAGGAGCATCACGCCAAGCCCGCAGAACAGCATCAATGGAACGCTTCACGATCGGCGCCTCCGGCAAATAAGAAGGCACTATACTACAGATTTGTCAAAAATACAAGGTAATTATTGACAGAATTTGTCAAAAATACAGGGTAATAAAAATTCAACTCTCCCGAACTGTGTTGCGAGGTTGAACACTGCGGAGGTCTCGGTTTTCACTCCGTTTAATCGCCGCGCCACCTGCCCGGCAAGTTCCAGCAATGTCGTGGTCAGAAATGTCTTTTCAAAAAACCGTGCCGGGTCCTGGTAATCTTCCGGCGCCGCGCCGTCCCGCACCTTGCCCAGGTGCACAGCAAGCTCCGCCGCATCCAAAGGCTTGCCCTCGCGCAGGTCGGCCCGTGGCGTGACTACCTTGTACCAGGGTTTTAACCGCTTTTTGATACTCATCCCCTCTGTTCAAGTATTGACGTTTTACGAATGTGGCTCTTCCAGCGTTTGTGCCCGGTTGCCGGCGGCGTGGATAAGCCGAGGGAACTGGCTGCCGATGTCTGAAGGGTGGGTTTCTCAGGGGCGAATGGTTACTGCTGTTTAGACGAAGCAGGTGGCGCAGGCGGATTAGGAGGGGGCGCCGGCTTCAAAGTGGCAACGGGAAGAGGGTTTGGGTTACTGTCCTCGGTTTGCAGGGAAGGACTGAATTGCGCTGGATCTGGAAACGGATTTGAGCCTCTTCTAAGTGGTACTTTTTCGGTCATATCTTTCACCCGGTTTAACAAATTCTACCCATTGAACATCTTCAGCGTTTATAAGTATACCATCCAGTTCCGATAAGTCTAATTCCGTCCCATCTTCGCGAATCCAACTATTGCTTCATCCGAAGCGTTCCGTGTCAACCTCCTTGATTTGCTCAGGTTTCATGACCAATCTTCTCAAGTTTGCTCACACTGACGTCAATGCTTCCACATCCTCCAGTTTCATCACTTCCGTGTATTTCATCTTCAAGTCGAACAGGTTGGCCTGGTGCTGGGCGATGGAGCGGTCGCCTACGCAATCTTCGACGATGACGGGCCGGAAACCGTGGCATACGGCATCGACCGCGGAGGCGCGCACGCAACCGCTGGTGGTGGCGCCGGTGATGAACAGGGTTTTGATGCCGCGCAGGGTCAGCGCCGAGGCCAGGTGGGTGCCGAAAAACGCAGAGGGATAGCGTTTGCGGATAATCAGGTCGCCCGGCGCCGGAGGCAGTTGCGGCACTATGTGGCTGAGCTCAGAGGCTTCGGTAAAGGCCAGACAGCCCGGCACCTTGTCGGTGAACACATTGGCGTCGGAACCGTCATCCGCATACACCACGCGGGTGTAGCTGACCAGCCAGCCACGCGCACGCGCCAGTGCCAGTAACTTAACAGTCTGCTGAATCGCAGAGTCGATATTGCCACCGCCGAACACTTCCGGGTCGGCAAAACCATTGATAAAATCCACCAGCAGCAGCCCCGCCGGCGCCTGCAGCTCCAAGCTGTTGCCAAAGCCCTGACGGTCATACACTGCCTGTTCGTGCGTGTCGGTCATCAACCCTCCTGTTACGGGCTAGTACTCTTTCAACCTGAGATTGCCATGCTCAGAGCCACAAATCAGACGGAGAGATCGTTTTCAACGTACTCAAACACCTCGTTGCTTTATCTGACCGCGTTTAATTCTGACCGGGGATGAATATACATGACTCGAACTGTCGATGCCACCATTGCGGTGGACAGGGGGTAAGCGCGGCGCGGAACAACAGGTTAAAGAATAAAGTTGCCAAGGGTTTTGACCACACTTTGAGGCACGGCCCCAGAAGCAAAAACAGTTGACAAAAGGCATACAGTATGCGACGGTCAGCGCCATGGATAATTTTGACTGGGACGATGAGAAAAACAGACTGCTTGAAAGAACCCGTGGCGTGAGTTTCGAAGAGGTTGTCTTCCATATACAGAATGGCGATATCCTTGACATCGTACCACACCCCAATCCATCACGTTATCCGCAGCAACGGATCATCGTTCTTAATGTGGAAGGCTATGCATACCTGATTCCGTTTGTGGAACAAGAGCAAAAGTGGTTTTTGAAGACGATTATCCCGAGTAGAAAGGCAACCAAGGAGTATCTCACATGACCAATCGCCTCGATCTTAACCAGTATGAAGTAGAAATTCTCCGGAGTTTTGAGCGTGGAGAGTTGTCAGGCATCAAGAATTTCGAGCAAGAGAAGCGTCGTATGGAAGCAGCCGCGCGCGGATTTTTCAAGAAGGATCAACGTATCAATATCAGGATTTCTTCCCGTGATCTGGAAAACCTGCAAAAGCAAGCGGCAGCGGAAGGTCTGCCTTATCAGACGCTCATATCGAGCACACTTCACAAATTCGTTACCGGTAAGTTGAAACCGGCCAATTAACTCGCCGTGCGGAACAACAGGTTACACGGCAAGGTTACCATCGTGGCAGGAGCAGGCCGGGTATCGACGCGGCGATTGCCACGGCCGCAGACTTTGCAAGGGTCATGAACCCCGGTAGCGCAAGTCTTGGCATCGCGATGACCGGCCCTGTGACTGACACCACTGTGAACGGCGCGCAGCAACTGCCGACCTGATGAGCCACGATGACGAATATTGGATGCGGCGCGCGCTGGAGCTGGCCGAACATGCCCGCAGGCAAGGAGAAGTCCCGGTCGGCGCGGCGCTGGTCATGGACGGAGACTGCATCGGTGAGGGCTGGAACCGTTCCATCGCCGCGTCTGACCCGACTGCCCACGCCGAGATCATGGCCTTGCGCGCCGGCGCCCGGCACCTGCAGAACTACCGCCTGCCCGATGCCACCTTATACGTCAGCCTGGAGCCCTGCGCCATGTGCGCCGGGGCCATTATCCTGGCCCGCCTCAAACGCCTGGTGTATGCCGCCGCCGACCCCCGCACCGGCGCCGCCGGCAGCGTGTTCAACATACTGCAATCCGAACAGTTAAACCACCGCGTCGAACTGTGCTCCGGCATACTGCAAGACGAAGCCGCCAACCTGTTGCAGGCATTTTTTCGGGAACGGCGTTGAACGACATGGCCGAAACTGAATGTGAAACCCTGCTCCGGCAGCTCGCTAGTCAACTGACACAACAGCAAAAAATGCTGACTACGGCCGAGTCCTGCACCGGCGGCGGTGTGGCCTGTACGCTCACGGCCATGCCGGGCAGTTCGGTCTGGTTCGAGCGCGGGTTTGTCACCTACTCCGACCTGGCCAAGCAGGAACAGTTGGGCGTTACCGCGGAGCTGCTCGCCCGCTTCGGGGCCGTCAGCGAGCAGGTGGCCGCGGCCATGGCGTTGGGCGCGTTACAGCACAGCCGGGCTGATTTCAGCGTGGCGACTACCGGCATCGCCGGGCCGGATGGAGGCACGCCGGCCAAACCGGTCGGCACCGTCTGTTTCGGCTGGGCGCGGCGCGGCGCCGCGGCCAGGACGGCGCGCAGGGCATTCAACGGAGACCGGCAACAGGTCAGGGAACGCTCCATACTGACAGCCTTGCAAGGGGTTGTGGACCTGATGGAGCCCGCCGCAATAAGATGGTAGAAGCTACCACGATTCTCAGCATTTTTTTGCTTGCATAACCCGCCTCATCCTTGTACAGTGCCATTATGAGCCAAGCCATTGCATTTGATACCCACCGCTTTATCAAGCGCCTGACGCAGACCGGGTTCACCGAGGCGCAAGCCGAGGCGTTGGCGGACGAGCAGGTGACCTTACTGAACAGCAACCTGGCCACTAAGGAAAATCTGCTGAGACTCGAGGGAGTCCAAAAGGAGCAACTAGCCAAACTCGAGAGAGTCCAAAAGGAGCAACTAGCCAAACTCGAGGGCAAACTGCAGCAGCAGATGACCGAGCTCAAGAGCGACCTGGAGCGGCAGATGACCAAACTCGAGGGCAAACTGCAGCAGCAGATGACCGAGCTCGAGGGCAACTTGGATCGGAAGTTGACCAAAGTCAAGACCGACCTGGAGCGGCAGTTGACCGAGCTCAAGGCTGACTTGCTGAAATGGATGATCGGCGCGTTGATTGCGCAGACCGGATTGCTCGCAGGACTGCTGTTGGGTTTTATGAAGCTGTTTGCGGGGGTGTAACCGGGTGCTGAACAAACCTGTTAGTGATGCCGGGACCTGCCTCTAAGCCAGGGGTGTCCTGAGTCGCCACCCGACAGGCCACTTTTTCTTCCTATCTCACTGTGAAAAAAATTACCAAAAAAGCCAAAAACTGCTTGACAGGACTTATGAAAATCGCTACATCGTATTTTTATTGACATCTGCTCCAACGACAAGTAGCATGACCTTGCCTCCACTTGAAGCAGAGGGAATACAACCATGAACGCCATTATCAGCATGCTGTTCGACCGCCTGCCCGACCTCATCAATCTGGCTGTACTTATCATTGTCTGCGTTCTGTTCACCCGCATCGGCGACTTAAAGGACAGCATTGACAAACGCTTCGATGATATGAACAAACGCTTCCATGATTTGAAAGAAAGCATCGACAAACGCTTCCATGATTTGAAAGAAAGCATCGACAAACGCTTCGATGGTGTAAACAAGCGTATCGATGACGTAAACAAGCGTATCGATGACGTAAACAAGCGTATCGATGATCAGAAAGATAACATCAACGCACTGGGTCAAAGGGTGGATACTTTGAGCCAAAAAGTAGATACTCTGTCGGGTCAGGTGCATCGGATTGAAGGGCATTTGGGTCTGCCTAGCACCGGTACGGACGGTTGAAACAGCAGGCAAACTCTTATTTTTATCTCACTGAAAAAAATACCAAAAAAGCCAAAAAACTGCTTGACAAACGCTGAGGAAATCGACATAATGTTGACCGCAGACCGCAGACCGCAGACCGCAGACCGCAGACCGCAGACCGCAGACCGCAGACCGCAGACCGCAGACCGCAGACCGCAGATGCCACGGTCGCGCGTAAGCCCGTCGGCGGTATGGCGTTACCTCTCCCCGCGTAAGCCCGCCCCGCGCCGCCGTTCAGCCTGGCGCACCCTCACCGCCGCGCTGCTCGCCCTGCCGCTGCTGGTCGGCCTCGCGCCGTCCGCCCAGGCGCAGACGCTGGTCAGCAACACGGCGCAGACGGTCTCAGGCGGAGGCTCGCCGAACGAACGCGCCTCGTCCTTCACCACCGGTTCCAACGCCTACGGCTACACGCTCTTGGCGGTAGACATAGGAGTGGGCTCCAACGCCAACCGCACGCTGTCTGTCGCCATCCGCGAGAACAGTTCTTCAAGACCGGGCGACCTGGTGGCGAGGCTCACCAATCCGTCGAGCGTAACAGCCAACGCCCTGAACATCTTCGCCGCCCCCGCCAACACCACGCTCGCGGCGAACACGACCTACTGGTTGGTGTTCAATGACGGCAGGAGGGCAAATGTTTCGGCCCAAAATGCGGGTATGCAAGTCACCAGTTCTAATCAACAGAATGGGGCTACCGGATGGTCGATTGGCGATGAGTCTCGCGTAACCGGTTCTGGTCAACCTTTTGCCATAGGCAGCGGCATTCACATCCGCTTCGCCGTCAAGGGCGCCCCCAACGGCCCCGCCGCGCCGACCGGCCTCACCGCGACGCCGGGCCCGGGCAGCGGCCAGGTGACGCTGCGCTGGACGGCCTCGGGCGACAGCCGCATCACCTCGTACCAGTACGACAACTGGCGCGGCACCCCCGGCAACTGGGGCGGCTGGCGCAACTTCAGCCCCGGGGCCGGCCCCGGCGCCACCGGCGGCCGCATCTCCGGCCTGGTCAACGGCGACCAGTACGGCTTCCGCGTCCGCGCCCGCGCCGGGGCGCTGCAAGGCGCCGCCTCGGACGCCGCCACCGCCACGCCGGCCGCCAACCCGCCGCCGGCCAAGCCGACCGGCCTCACGGCGACGCCGGGCGACGGCCAGGTCATGCTGAGCTGGGACAACCCCCGCGACAGCAGAATCTCCCTGTACCAGGTCCGGCAGCGGGCAAGCGGCGGCAGCTGGGGGGGCTGGGTGGCCATCGGCACCAGTGACGCGAACACCACTAGGCTAACGAGGGGCGGCCTGACCAACGGCACCGCCTACGACTTCCAGATCCGCGCCCGCGCCGGGACGCGGTTCAGCCCCGACTCGGACACCGTGTCCGCCACGCCGCAGGGGACGCCGGTGGCGCAGTTCAGATTCGCCTCGGCATCGACTCCCGAGGAAAACACTCTGGGCCGCATTTTCTTCGATATCGCCCCGGCCCCGTCGGCGGCGATCACGCTGGCCTACACGGTGACCGGCACCGCGACCCGGGGGTCGGGCGGGGACTTCGCGCTGCCGGACAGCGACAGCGTGGCCGTGCCCCCGGGCAGGGGCGCGGTGTTTATCCAAATCGTCTTGCTCGAGGACGCCCTGCGCGAGCCCGACGAGACGGTCATCCTGACCCTGGCCGACGGCGCCGGCTACGACCTCGGCGGCCGGACCACGTACACGCTGACCATCGAGGACGACGACCCGCCGCTGGCGCCCGCCGGCTTCGCCGCCGCGGCGGGCGACGGCCAAGTGGTCCTGAGCTGGACCGACCCGTCCGACGCCGCGATCAGCGGCTACCAGTTCCGCCAGCGCACCCCGCCGGACACCGGCAGCTGGGGAACCTGGACGGCCATCGCCAGCAGCACCGCCACCACCACCACGCACACGGTCACGGGCCTGACCAACGGCACGGCCTACGGCTTCCAGGTGCGCGCCGTGGACGGGACGCTGAACGGCGCGGCCTCGGCCGAGGCGACCGCGACGCCCAACCCCCCACCGGCCGCCCCCACCGGCCTCACCGCCACGGCGCAACCCCGGAGTGTCCGGCTGAGCTGGACTAACCCGAACAACGCCGCCATCACCGGCTGGCAGTACCGCCAGGGGACGGGCGATCCCGTCAGCTGGGGCAGCTGGACGAACTTCTCGGGACCCTTTATCGGGACCACTATCGAACGCGACATCGCCGGACTCACGAGCGGCACCGAGTACAGCTTCCAGGTCCGCGCCCTGGCCGGGACGGTGCAAGGCACCGCCTCGGACACGGTGTCCGCGACGCCGTTGGCGCCGGCGCCGCCGCCCGCCAAGCCCGCCGGCCTCACCGCCACGGCGGGCAGCGGCCAGGTCACGCTCAACTGGACGGATCCGAGCAACGCCGCCATCACCGCTTGGCAGTTCCGCCGGCGCACCCCGCCGGGCGGCGGCAGCTGGGGCGACTGGATACCCATCACCCCCAGCACCGCCACCACCACCACCCACACGGTGACCGGCCTGACCAACGGCACCGCCTACGAATTCCAGGTCCGCGCCCTGGCCGGGCTGAGGCGAGGCCCCGCCTCGGACGCCGTGTCCGCCACGCCGCAGGCGCCGCGGCCCGCCAAATTCAACGTCAACGCCGTAGTGACCGGCAATCAAATCACGCTGTTTTGGACCACGTCCGGCAGCGCCATCACCGGGTTTCAGCTCCGCCGGGGGACGGGCCCGTCGGACGCCGTGGCCTGGGGCATGTGGACGAACATCAGCGGCGGCGGCGCTGTCCGGAGGCAGAACATCACGGGCTTGGACTGGGCCACGACGTACCACTTCGAGGTGCGCGCGGTGGCGGGGACGGTGCTCGGGGTGGCGTCGGACACCGTGAGCGCCACCACGGCACCGGCGCGCCCGTCCGGCCTTGCGGCCGCGGCGGGCGACGGGCGGGTCGTTTTGAGCTGGGCCGCCCCATCCGGCACCCTCACCGGATATGAATACCGGTACAGGGCCACCGGCAACAACTGGGGCAGCTGGACTGCCATCCCCAACAGTGCCGCCCTCACCACCTACACGGTCACGGGCCTGACCAACGGCACGGAGTACAGCTTCCAGCTGCGCGCCCGCAGCGGCAGCGGCGACCGGCAGGTAAGCGCTGTGTCGGTCACGGTGTCCGCCACGCCGGCCGCCACCGCCACCGGCCTGGTGCTCAATCCGACCGCTCTGACGGTGACCGAAGGCGAGAGCGCCACCTACACCGTGGCGCTGACCACGCAGCCCACCGGGAGCGTGACGGTCACGGTCTCAGGCGCCAGCGGCGAGGTGACGGTCGATACCAATAGCACAGCGGCCGGCAACCAGTCCACGCTGACCTTCACGACGACCAACTGGAGTACCGCGCAAACCGTCACCGTGGCGGCCGATGAGGACGCCGACACAGACAACGACAGTGCCACCCTCACCCACAGCGCCAGCGGCGGCGGCTATGGCAGTGTCACCGCCACGGTGGCCGTCACCGTCACTGATAATGACACCCCGCCGGCCAAGCCCGCCGGCTTCACCGCCACGCCCGGCCATACCCGGGTGACTCTGTCATGGACGAACCCCAACAACGCCGTCATCACCGGCTGGGAGTACTGGCACCTCGGTGACTGGCGCCCCATCCCCAACAGCGATGCCGACACGGTCGGTTATGTGGTGACCGGTCTGAGCAACAATGTGGCTTATACCTTCCGGGTGCGGGCGCTGGCAGGCTCAACTAAGGGGACACCCTCAGACCCGCAGCGGGTCACGCCCATGGCGCCGCCGCTGCAGCTGTCGGTCGACTCACTGACGCTGGCAGAAGGCGGGCAGAGCACCTACACGGTGGCGCTAGGTTCCCAGCCCCCCGCTGGCATCGGCGGGACCGTTGTTGCCATCACCTCGGACAATCCCGACGTGACCGTCTCCCCGGCGGCGCTCGACTTCACTCGCACCAACTGGAACGCGCCGCAGACGGTCACCGTCACGGCTGCCCAAGACGAGGACACCGCGAACGACCGCGCCACGCTCACCCACACGCCAACCGGGGGGCGCCAAGAGGGCAGCGGCGTGACGCTGGCCGTGACCGTCACGGAGACCGGAGCCGTCCCGCCCCCCGCCACACCCAACACCCCGGCTACGCCCCCCGCCACACCCAACACGCCCACCACACCTACGACGCCGGCTACGCCCCCTGCCAACAACAATAACAACAACAACAATAACAACAACAATAACAACAACAACAACAACAACAATAACGGCAGCGGCAGCAGCAGTGGCGGCGGCGGCAGCCCCAGCCCGGCACCGGCCGCACCCGGCACGGCGGCGGTGACCATCACCCCGCCCGGCGCACTGCGCGTGGCGGTGGCGGACGCTGTGGCCACGCCGGATACCGATGCGCACCGTGTCAGCTATCAGCTCAGACTGTCGCGCCGCCCTGCCGGTACGGTGCTCATCACGCCGGTGAGCTCAGATTCGACCATCGCCACGGTCAGCGCGCCGCTGCAAATCACTCCGGCCAACTGGACCGCACCGCACCTCGTGACCGTGACCGGCGTGCGCGCCGGGCGGGTGGGCATTACTCACCGCCTGCGCGGCGGCGGCTATGACGGCGTCCCCATCCCGGAGGTGACGGTCATCGTCGGCGATGGCGGTGCTGACCCGCGCAAACGCCGACCGGCGGCGAGCGCGCCGGCGGCTGAGACCGATTCGGCGCCGGGCGCCGACTCCGAGCCCGCCCCGGCCGCGGCCACTGAGACACCCCCTGAGGCGGGCGCTGACGCCACCCCGGCGGCGATCGAAACCACGCCTGCGACCGCCGCTGAGGCCGGCGCCGACACCACCCCGGCAGCGGATACGACACCAGCTGCGACCGCCGCCGTCACCCCGGACGCAGCTGCGACCCCGGCGACTGCTGCTGAGGCCGCGCCCGCGCCAACACCTGAGACGACCGCCGAGCCGGTCGCCCCGGCGCCACTGCCGAGCGGGGCGTTAGCAGCGCTGGCGCGCAGTCACTTAAATGGCGCGCGCGCCGTGCTGGGCGCGCGTTCAGACGCCGAGGCGCACGCCCGCGACCACCTCACCTTAGCCGGGCGCACCTTGTCGTGGGAGGCACTGTGGGGTGCTGACGGCGCTGGTGCTCTCGGTCATGCGGTCGACCCGATAGCACTGAGCCCGGCACTGGCCCACGCGCGCCCCTGGGTTGATGCCACCGGGCGCTGTGCCTCCTGGACCACGGCCGCCTGCGGCATGGACTTAAGCGCACAGGGCAGTGCCACGAATACCGGCGGTGCGGGTCTGTGGGAGACGCTGACCTACCAGTTGCTGAGCGGGCAGTTACGCGCCGGCGGGTTAGACCGTGCCTTATGGCAGGACAGTGGCTTTGCCCTGACTTTAAGCCGGCCGGATGAGGACGGTGCCGGCGCCGGGCGCCGTTGGACGCTGTGGGGGCAAGGTCACGTCCACGCGGTCGCCGCCCTGCCGGCGCACTCCGGCTTAAATACCGAGCTGCGCACCGCCTGGCTGGGCTTAGACACCCCTATCGGTGACAGCGCCCGACTGGGTCTGGCCTTATCACGGCAACAAGACCCCAACGGGTTGACCGCCGTGCATCCGTACCTGTCCTGGTCTCACGGTGCCACCCGCATCAGCGCGCTGGGCGGCTTCGGGCGCAGCACCGGGTATGATAGCCCGAGCCCGGGCGCAGCACCGGCGCCGGCACAAGACGGTAGCATAGTGCCGGATTCCTACCCGCTGGGGCTGACTATGGGCGTCGTGGAAGTGGCACACCCGTTAGGTCACTTCGCCGGCATGACCTTAGCTGCGCGCGCCGATTCGTCCTGGGCGCGCTTAGCGCGCTTAGACGATGCCGGCCACACCTTGCAAGTCGAGACGGTGCGCACCGTGCGTATCGGGCTGGCCGGCGGTGGGCAGTTGCCATCCTGGTCGGCGCACCCCGAGCTCACCTTAAGCCCGTCATTGGCACTGCACGGGCGCACCGACACCGGCACCGGGCAGTCCGGGCAGGCGTTGGAGCTCGCCGGCGGACTGGACAGTACCCACGGTCTGTGGCAGCTGACGGTCAAGGGGCGCCTGCTGGCCATGCCGGGCGCGACCGGCTATCGCGAACGGGGGTTGCGCTTAGCGGTATCCCGGCGCACCCCCGGCCCGGCGGGCACGAGCTTCAGTGTCGAGTCCCGCTGGGGCGATGATGCCGGTGCCACCGATACGCTGTGGGCCGAGCGTCTGCACGAGCGGCGCGCCCTGAGCACCCGCCCCACCTGGGCGCTGGAAGTGCGCGCCGGGCACGGCTGGCACTTGCCCGGCGGCGCTCAGCTGCGCGGTGCGCTCAGCTTAGGACACGCCGGGCGCGGCGCCGATGCCCTGCTGACCTTGCAACTGAGCCCCGGCGCAGCGCCACCGCCCCCAATCTCCGAGCGCCCCGCCGGGGCGCCGGCACCCACCGCAGCAGGAGGCAGGCTATGACGATTGCCTACGAACGTCCCGGGCAGGATGCCCCGGCTGGCGTTGACACTCCTTACACCCTGGCCGTGGGCGCACGCTTTCGCGGCCTGATTGCCACGCGCACCGATGCCGACTGGGTACGGGTAGAGTTAACCGCCGGGGAGACCTACACCATGACCTTAGGCGGCATTGGCCCGGGGCCGGCCGGCGATACGGTGCTCACGCTGTACGATAACACCGGCGCGCAGGTAGCCCGTAACGATGATGTCAACTTCAGCGCCGGGGAGACCCACTCGCAGCTGACGTTTAGGCCCAATACCGATGGGATATATTACCTGCAAGCCGCAGTCTATACCCGTAACCCGACCCACGACCATGCCGGGCGCTATGAGCTGCGCCTGTATGATAGCGGCGCCTTCACGGCACGCCGGCTCACCGGCAGTGCTGAGGACGACCGCCTGCCGGCCGGCGACAGTGCCGGCCCCGGCGACGACACCTTGGACGGCGGCGGTGGCGATGACACCTTAGCCGGCGGCCCCGGCGGTGACAGGCTCATTGGCGGGCCCGGCAGTGACACCGCCTGGTACGGTGACTCCGGCGCTGGGGTGAGCATACGCTTAGAGACCGGCCGCGCACAGGGCGGGCACGCGACCGGTGACAGCTTCGGGGTGCAACGCATCACCGTTATCGATGCCGTCGGGCAGACCCGCGTGCGCAATGTCCCGGATGTTGAGAACCTCATTGGCTCAGCACATAGTGATGTGCTCATCGGTAATGCCTTGCCCAATGACTTAGACGGGGGCGAGGGCGCTGATACCTTAGACGGTCGGGATGGCAATGACTGGCTCACCGGCGGCCCTGGCGCTGATGTACTGCGCGGCGGGCCGGGCTTCGATGCGGTGAGCTACGCTGCCTCCCCGGCCGGGGTGACGGTGAACCTCACCAGCGGGCAGGCTGTCGGCGGGGACGCCGAGGGTGATACCTTTCCCGGGCGTCAGCTCGTCACCTGGACGGATGCCGCCGGGGGGGTGCGCAGTGGTCGGGTGGCCGACATTGAATACTTAGACGGCTCGGAGCATGACGACATTCTAATCGGCGCCTCCGGGGCCGATCGCCTTGAAGGGCGGGGCGGGGACGACCGCCTTGCAGGGCGCGCCGGGGACGACCGCCTTGAAGGCGAGGCCGGGGCGGATGTGCTCAGCGGGGGTGAGGGTCAGGACACCGCCTCGTATCGCTACTCCGATGCCGGTGTCATCGTGCGCCTGCACAGCGGGCAGGCGCACGGCGGTCATGCCGAGGGCGATACCTTCACCCCGGTGGCGGGGAGGACGGAGGGCGAGGCGCTGTTGGACATCGAGCACTTACACGGCTCGGACTACCACGACATCTTAGCCGGGGACGGGCGTGACAACACCTTAACCGGCGGCGGCGGCAACGACACCCTCTACGGCGGCCCGGCGGGCGGCGATGACACCCTGCACGGCGGGGCTGGCAATGACCGGCTGTTCGGCGGCAAGGGCAACGATACCCTGCATGGCGGGGCCGGCCACGACACCCTGCGCGGCAACCTCGGCGAGGATACCCTGCGCGGCGGGGATGGTAATGATACTTTGCACGGCGGGGACGGCGCTGACACCCTCACCGGCGGGGACGGCAACGATACCTTCATCTTCACCCCCGGCGCCGGCCACGACACCGTCACCGACTTCGGGCGCGGGGACGACCGCATTGACCTGAGCGCCTTCGCCGACCTCAGTACCGTCAGCGACTTAACCTTACAACCCGGCCCGCAGGGCCTCGTCATCGACTTCACCGGGCACGGCGGCGGCACGCTCACTCTCACCGGCATAGCACAGGACGACCTCACCGACGCCAGTTTTGTCTTCGCCGGTGCCGATGCCTCGCTGCTGGGCTGAGGTGGCCGAAAAAAAAATTCAAAAAAACACTTGACGGACTGATTTTATGTTGTAAGCTATAACCCATAATGGGTCGCAGTAGCGTCAGGCGACGCGGCGGCGGCCTTGATTACCACTTCCTTTACGGATAGCTAAAGGCATGGATTTGATGAACGGAGAACCCGTTAACACCTATCATGGCGCGTTCAGGCCCTGTCACGGGTTTGTGCTGTCCTATAGCGGCTCCCTGCTCGGCGCCATTGAGATCGATGGCATCGACCCGGACGGCATGTCGCAACAGGATTTGCAGGCTTTTTCCATCGTCCTCAGGAACCTGCTGAATATCCTGCCCCAGTCTATAGTTCTGCAGCAGTATTACGTGCATTACCGTGATCTGAAGGTGGCATTTGCCGCACGGCAGAACCCGGTCTGCAATGCGCTGAACCGCTACCGGGAACGGCACCTGAACGGGCTGCGTCTGGCCGGCGCCCGCTGCGTGCTGTTCGTTGAGATGTTTCCCGAACGTCAGGACGAAGCCAGCCTCATGCTGTTCCTGCGCCACTTGTACCGCAGCCGGCGCCACGCGCAGTCCAGGGACTATGTGCGGCGTTTTATCCTGTATGGCCGGGCCCGCAGCGTTTCCGCCGCCGCCCTGGCCAAGCTGGCGCCGGCGCTGGCAACCCGGATCGGCGACATTATCAATTATTGCAACGGCTTGTTCGGTGCCCGGCAACTGGATCTGGACGAGACCTACCGGGTCATGAAATTCCTGGCGACGCTGGAAGTGAGCTACCTGGATAGCGACCTGCGCTGCCCGCAGTTTCTCGATACCGATCTGAGCGACGGGCAGGTGACACCGGTGACCCGCAACGGCATGGATTTGTTGCGCCTGCAGAACCGCCACAATACCTATACGCGCGTGTTGTCGGTAAAGCAATTCAATTTTGACCGGTTCACACCGGGACTGTTTGCCCGGGGACCGATCAAGGCACCGGGCAACTACGTACTGACTACCCGTTACAAGGGTATGAGTGAGGCATCCCGGAGCCTGTTCTTCTTCAACCGCAAGAAAGAGCTGGAGCGGGAGACGCTGAGCTTTGCCGACTTCATCAAGGGTCTCGACAACAGCCGCGCACAGCCGCGCGAGTTGCAGGTGTTCCGACCGTCACTGATACGGAAATTCCAGGAGCTCGACGAGGCCGCGTCCCTGCAGGACAACCTGGGATTGGTCGCCACCCACGCAGTGGTGTTCGACACGGATGTGAAGGAACTAGAGCAGACCACCGCACGCGTGCAAGCGGCCCTGCAACAGAACCAGCTCAGCATCCTGTGGGAGACGGTGGCGCAAACGGATGTGTTCTTCGACCTGCAACCCTGCGCCGACCATCACGGCCGCTTTTTCCGGGATATTCCCCTGAACACCTCACAGTTTTCCACCTTGTCGCTGTTCCACAAGGCGGCCCAGGGGGCAACAACGGTGGCCGACTTAGGTAACGAGGAAGCGCAATACGTATTCACATCCGCAGATGCCTCACCGTATTATTTTTCGCCGTTTTGCGGCGGACGCGGCTTCCTGATCGGGGTCGGGCCGGTGCGCAGCGGCAAGTCTTTCCTGCGCACCTGCATCGGCATCCACTGGCTCAAGTATGGCGGGTTCTATCGCGCCATTGATATCGATCCCGGCTCCGAACCCATCGCCCATGCGTTTGGCGCGGATGCCGGCATCGTGCGCTTTGGCGCCGGGCCGGCGCGCGGTTTTAACCTGTTCTCCCAGGCGCAAGGGCCCGACGACACCCACTTCATTGCGCACCTGAACCGGCAGCTGGTAGCGATGATCAAGAGCAACGACTCGGCGGAATTGCGCCAACTGTCTGGCGCCGAGCAACTGGCGCTGGACCGGGCCGTGCGCCAGGTGTTGAGATTGCCATGCGCACTGCAAACGCTGACGACCCTGGTCAAGCACTGTCCGGCAGCGGTGCAGCAGAAACTGGCGCGTATGACCGGCGCCGGACCGTACGCGCCGCTGTTCGACGCGCAACACGATGCCATCGGCAACCCGGACCGGAAGGTGGCGGTGTACAATCTGGCCGACCTCAGAGACGATGCCGTCGCCAAGCCGTTGGTGATGGCAGAGATTGCCTACCGGGTATTGCGTTTTTATGAAAACCCGGCGCGGCGCACCTGCCCGAAGTGGCTGGATGTGGATGAATGCCACCATATCCTGGCCGATCCGGAGCTGACCCGCACCCTGTTGCTGGAGCGGGTGCGCACCTGGGGCAAGATGCTGGCCGGTATCGGCTTATGGACGCAGTCCGGCATCGAACTCGGCAACATGGAGAATTGGGAAGCGCTGCGCAGCGCCGCCTCGACCTTTATCTTCACCGCCGACCCGGAACTGAACAAGGACACCTACCGCAACATCTTCAACCTGACGGAGGGGGAGCTGGACACCATCCGCGGCATGATCCCGAAACGGGAGTTTTACCTGATCCAGCGCGACCTGAACGTCTCCAAGAAGTGCACCCTGTCGGTGGAGCCGGAACAGTATGTGTTATCGACCTCCAGTCCGGCGGAACAGACCTTGTATTTTGACAATGTTGAACGTTACGGTTTTGAGGTCGGGGTCAAAAAGACGGTGGCAGCGCTGGGCCGACAAGAGCAGGCGGAACAGCAATGAGAACACTATTCCTTATACCGGCGCTCTGCTGCTGGCTCAGCAGTGCGGTGCACGGTGCCGGTATCCCGACCGTCGATGTCGGCGTGATTGCCCAGCAGCTGCGCGCCTACCAGCAGTTATTACGGGATTTTGAAATCCAGTTACAGCAGGTCGGGCTGGATGCCGAGCAGTTGACCCTGCTCAACCGCCAGTTCGGCCAGACCCTGAAGGAATACGATGACTACCTGCAACAGGTGCGGGGCTTGCAACGGGTGATCTCGCGCAAGGACTGGGAGGGGCTGTTCCAGGCCTTGAAAAATCAATACGGCATCAGCCCTTATGCTCGCATCGTGACGCAGCGCGCCTCGGGTCATGCCGGCAGGGATGCCATCGACGCCGAGGTGCAGCGGCTCTACCCGCTCCCGGCCGCGGTTGAGCAGGTGCGGGGACAGCTTGCCGCCAGCGGTCTTGACCCGGAACCCTGGGCGCGGCAAGCGCAGCGCCAGCGGGCGCGCTACGAGGCCTACCGGGACCAGCTGGAACTGGCCCGGGACGGCAACCGGGAGCTGCTGCAACGCTATCGCAACGTCAGGGTCACCAGGGATAATTTCAACTTAGGCGACAAGAGCGACTTGAACGCATTGCAGACCGGCGTGACCGCCGACTTCCATATTATTGATGAACTGCAAGCCCTGAACAAAATCCACAACCAGCAGTTGCTGCATGCCAACCACGGCTATATCCAGGCGCTGTCGGCGGCGGAGGCGCAGCGCCGGGCCGAGGCTGAGCGCCTGCAACAGGTAGCCGACCGGACCCGGACGGCGCGTGCATTCCGCTGGCGCGACCTGCGGTTACAAGAGCGCTGATGAAAAAACGTTATCTCACAGCCTTGCTCATATCGCTCCCGGCGCCGGCGGCGCGGGCGGCGCCGATCGACCCCGCCAGCTTTCTGGGAGAGTTCTTCAATCAGGCCAGCCGCCTGACCGACGCGTTGATCGGCGTCTCCACGGAGCTGTACCGTTTCTCCGAGCTGGAATGGACGGTGTTTACCGTGTTTGCCCTGGTCATCGTGCTGATCAAGTGGACTATCGGCGCCGCGGCAGTCAAGGATGTGCTGTTCGTGGTGCTGATGATCCTCATTGCCCAGTCGCTGTTGCAATCCTACGACTATGTGCTGGCGCTGCTCTGGGAAATTGCCTCGGTGTTATCCGATGATATCAACCTGAACACCTATCAGGCGTTGAATCTGGGCGCCACGGGTATCGATTCAACCGGAGTCTTCCTGCTGGACATGCTCAACCACGTTATGGAACGATTTACCTTTGAACCGGCGCCTGAGAATGCCGGCTTTTTCTCCATATTCAGCAATTTCGCCGTGAACCTGCGCGATTCAGTGTTCCTGTTCCTGTTTATCGTGGTGCTGTTTGCCGTGTTTGCCGTGTCCTGGATCATCTCGGTAATCGGTATCTGGAGCCTGATGCTCGGTAAAGTGTTGGGGCCGGTATTCATCCCATTCCTGATTTTCAAGCGCGCCAGCGGTTATTTCGACAACTGGCTCAACTTCATGCTGGGCGGGGTGGTGTATTTCGTCGTTGCGCAGCTCAACATTGCCCTGACCACCCTGGTCATGCTGGAGCTGTTCGATTCGACCATCATGGCCGGCAAGGTCCTGAGCCTGACCCCGGATGACCTGTTACGCTTGTTCAGCTATACCGGCCTGCTGCTGGTGGCGGTGTATGCCATGTTTCGCACCGACCGGGTCGTCAGCGACCTGATCCAGGGCGGTGTCAGCGCCTCCGGGGCTATCGGCCAGGCCGCCGCGATGATGTCCACAAGGCTGGTGAGGTGACACCATGAACCACACCATCGACAACATCCCTGAGGGACTGGCCCGACGCCTGAACCCGGACAATATTCCGGGCCTGATAGTCACCAATAACCGACTGTTGATCACTAATCTGGTGCTGTTGCTGGCGTTCCTGTGCGCGCTGGGCTACGGCATCGCCATGACAGTCATGGCGCAACATAATGAAAAACTCATCTACGTCAAACTGGCGCCGGACGGCACCTGGTTTATCGATACCCGCTTCGCGCACAAAAACGAGATAGATTTTTTCCCCGCCACTATCGATCACCTGCTCAGCAACTACGTCAGGCGCCGCTACCGCGAGGACCCGGCCACCATCAGGAATGACTACGGCTACGCGCTGGCACTGATGGACTCCGGGCTGGCACAGCACTTTAAGTCACCCACCGGTTATGACGCCGCCGGCAAAGCGGCCCGGGTCAGGGCTTGCGCGGGGTGCGATATCAGGGAGGTGGAGGTCCGCAACATCTACCACTTCGACATGGATCGGCTCGCCGACGGCGACCCCGATGAGACCAGTTATCGCACCAACGTGTATATCAACGAATTGCTGCGCGCCAGCGCAGACCACAGTGTGCTGAGCACCCGCAGGGCCATTGTCACGCTGCGCTGGCGCCTGACACCCAGAGCGGCCCTGTCCAGAGACCGGAATGTGCTGATGGCCAACCCCATTGGCTTGAAAATTATTGAGGAGAAGGCGCTTGATGACCCGGCTTAACCTAGATAAACCGGAGCGCATTGTCGTTCTGGCAATGCTGTGCGCGGTGTTATCGATACCCGTGTCTGCCGCCGGCGAATCCTGCCGTATCGTCAAGCATGAGCCGCACAAGTTCGTGCGCATCAAGTCCCGGTTGCACCACGGCACACATATCGAGCTGCCGGAACTGCTGGTCGCGCGCCCGGTCACGGGCAACCGCGACCTGTGGGATGTGGAGGGTGATAACAAACATATCTTTGTCAAACCCAACGACGCCGACACCCGCGAAGGCGGCAGCACCACCGTCACCGCGGTGTCGCACAGCAACCGCTCCTACCATTTCCTGGTGGAACGCTCGACAGACGAGTTTGACCTGTGCGTAGTGATAACGCATGACGGCGAATTCCTGCCGCAAGGTTCGTTCAGCGGTTTTGCCCGGCACGCCGAGCAGCAGCGCACCCTGTACCAGCAGCAACTGGACACGCTGCAACTGCGCCTAGATGAAGCGCAGCAGGCCGGCACCGAGCAGCTTGGCGCAGCACTGGACGAGTACCGCCTGCAACTGTTCACCGGCTACCAGTGGCACGGCGGCCGTTCCCCTTACGGGAAGGAGCTGGTCAGTGATGTCTATGACGACGGCCGCTTTACCTACATCCGGGTGCGCCACAATCGGGCCGGCGCCATGTCGCTATTTGCCGACAATAACGGCCAGGAACAGTTCATCGACTACCGCTATGACGCAGACAGGCGGATTTATGTCGTAACCGGGGTGTTCAACCGCATCCACATGAAGGCGGACGAGAAAACGCGCATCGTCATTACCCGCCGGGGCGCCGCGCACGGGTGAGAAGAGACGTAACCCATGGCCACCAATATCAACGAGACGAATCAGGTCGAGGAGCAGCCGGCGACCTACAACCGCAACTTCCAGGTCATGCTGATCGCCGGCCTGGTGTTCGTCGTCATCGTCATGGTGTATGCCTCGCTGTTCCGTTCCGGGCCGGACGACCGGGAAATAGAAGCGCAGGTGCAGCGGGAGCTCAGAAAGCAGGCGGTCTCCGACCCGGAACAGGAGTTCCGCGCCCGCATCAAGAGCCAGGAGCAACGCCTGTTGCAACAACGGCAGCAGGATTTAACCGAGCAACAGGACTACATCAATGAGCAAACGGAGGCGCTGATGCAGAACAACGAACAGGTGTTGCAGGAGTTGCTGAGCGGCACTAAATCGGCACTGGAGTCCTGGGATGAAAATGAAACCGTGCGGGTGCGCCAGTCGCGACAGGCGGATTTTGCCTTCGAATTCCTCGCCGAGGCACCGACCGCAGTACGCGACCACACAGACGCGCTAACCCCTGGTTTTCTACAGCAGGAACAGGCGGTGCTGGCGGCGTTGCGGCAGAACCTTGAACGCCAGCCCGGCCCGCTGACGGCGGGTCTGACCCTGGCGCACGACAACGACAGCTATGTACCGGATTCACAAAACGCAGGGCCGGACGCGTTGGCCTTGCTGATGAGCAATCCAAACCCGGCTCAGGCGACCCCGGAACAGCTGGGTCCGGAGCAGGCCGCATCAAGCAGCACCCGCTACTTCAATCTGGCTGGCCATCCTGAATCAGACCTGAACGAGGTACCGGACACCGACTACGCCCTGCTGTCCATCGGCTCGGTCATGTACGCCAAGCTGGACCAGAAGATCATCTCTGACTTTGCCGGCCCCTATCGCTGCCGGATCGAACAAAACGTGCTGGACATCACCCAGCGACAGGTTTTGATTCCGGCCGGCTCGCTGTGTACCGGGGAGGTGATCCAGACCGGCTCGACCCAGCCCAACCGCATCATCAATAACCGCATGGCTTTGTCGGTGCGCTGGATAGTGCGCCCGGACGGGAGCAAGATCAAGTTTCTCAGCCAGGCCCTGGATCACGAGGGGATCGGTGCCGTGAAGGGCAGGACTGATTACCACTTTATGACCAGATTGGGCGGTGCCGCCGCGTTTGCCCTGCTGTCCAGCGAGACCGCGCGGGCGGACTACAGCAGCGGCGGCTCTGGCGCCACGTTTGAGGCGGATATCGGCCAGTCCCTGCGCGACTCCGGCGCCGAACTGGTCTCTCCCTACGCCGGCCTGATACCTACTCAAACCCTGGATTACGGCCAGAAGCTGAGACTGTTCGTCTCCGAAGACATCTACATCAGGCCCTGGCGAACAGTCTATCAACACCTGTTGAGTCAGGCTCAATGAACCACGTTCGACAAGCAGCTATGCGAGTGATTATGGCAACCTCATTCAGGACGCTACGGCGACGCGGCTTGCCGGCGCTTGTCGCCGGCCTGTTGCCACTGTTGTGTAGCGGCTGTTCTTGGCTCCAGGCCTGGCAGGACAACTTCAAAACAACACCGGCTGGCGACGCGGCGCCGGCCGTGCCGTTACCCGTCACTGAAGTGCCGGTGCGCATGCTCTTCCCGCAGGGGACACAGACTACGGGGGAGGCGGTGAGTTACCTGCTCGAACCTCACAACTACCATCCGGCACACCGGCATACCGACGGCAACAAAATTGCGCAGCACCGCTTCATCAACAACTTTAGTGCCGAACCCGTGACCCTGCGCCTGGCCCTGCAGCGACTGCTGGGGCCAACCAGCCAAATCATCCTGGACCGTGGCAGCAAGCGCTATAGCTACCGACCGAAAAGCGCGGATGAACCGGGCGTAGTCCTGGCCGAACGGTCTGTGGCGACGATACCGGCGCGGACTGTCGCGCCGGCGCAACCCGCTGACCCCGACCCGAGCACACCACACTGCCATGAAGGCGCCTGCCAGTCAGGTAGCGCGGCTGAGCCCGACACGGAGGCGCAGCAACTACCCGACCTGCCAGTCGCCGGCAGCGACCGCAACGCTGACACCGGCAGTCCGACAACCTGGCGCGTCATCGAAGCCGTTCCGGCAGCGGATGCAGCGCGGTCTGTGGAGGCCGAGGAACGCTGCCGCTCCATCCAATTCAGCAACCGGGCCATGTTATCCGCGACCGTGCGGGAATACTTTCTGAACTGCGGTTTTGACGAGGTTTCCTGGCGCCTTGGCGCGCCCGGCAGATATGCCGATTACCGCCTCACGCACAGCCTCAAGGCGCCATTGCCCGGCGGCCACCAGGACTTGATCAAACTGCTGCACGCACGCTTCGGGATCAAGACCCTCATCCATGACAACAATCAGGTCGAATTCCATGATGAAGACAGCACACCGTAAACCGGCTCGATTACTCGCCCTGTTCGGGTGCGGCAGACCTGCGCTGCTGCTGACCCTGTTGGTCGTGTCAGCCTGTAGCGAAAATATCAGGCAGCGGGAACAGGAATTCGACGACGCCCGGGAGCGCCACCGCCAGATTTTGGCAGAACAGCAAACCCTGCGCGCGATTAACACCCGCGCGCAACGGGTGGATGTACCCCGCGAACAGGCCTGGCTATACCGGCCGTACCGCGCCACCTACAGCAACCAGAGTCTGCGCGCAACCCTCAAGCGTCTGACGCCGGGTTATCCGGTCGCCTACGCGTTGCCGGACTCGTACAACCCGCCGGTCAGTTCCACCCCGCTGGCGGTGACCGTGCAAGACCACTTGCAAGCCATCAGCCTGCAAGCCAACGTGGGTTACGAATTCCGCCAGGGTATTTTGCTGATTACACCCATGATCACCCGGGAGTATGAGGTGCCCCTGTACGGCGGCGGCAACAACATCATCAACGTCAGCAGCAACAACCTGGGCCGGGAGCAGAACAAGGCCAGTGGCTATGAAAACAACATCAGCAGCCAGTTGTCCGCGGAGAACGATATTCATCAACTGGTGAACACGGTGCTGGGCATTCGTTACTGTGAACAGGACCGCGGCGCCGCGGACGACCTTGCCAAGGACTTGGACACCCATACCTGGAACGACCAGGAATGCTACAGCATCAGTGCCACCGGCAACCTGCTTGCCATCACCGCGCGCCCACAGCGCATTGTGCTGTTCGATAAAGCCTACCGCAAGTGGCTGCAAACCGTCACTCGGCAGGCTAATATCAAGATCACCGTGGTGCGCCTGGATGTCACCGATCTGGCGCAACAGCACGTGGATTTGTCCGTGGTGCGCAATGCCAGCATCGCCGCCAACCTCAGCAACCTGACGCAAAACCTGAGCGGCGCCCGGGTCAATACCGGCGGCGGTGTATTCAGCCTTAAAATCGACGACCGCAACAGCCGCTGGAATTCATCGGAACTGATACTCCGGGCGCTGGCGCAGGTCGGCAATATCTCCATCGACGACAGCAAGGAAATACTGGTCTATAACAACCGTCTGGTGACCCTCCGCAACTACCGCGTGCACCGCTATGTGGAGCGCACCAGCATCCAGCAGACCGATGCCGGCGGCACCAGCCTGTCCACGCCCACCGTGGAAATCGGCGAACTGGAAACCGGGCAGGCGATCAACATTCTGCCGACCCTGACCGATAACCTGATTGCCCTGCATGTTGTCATCAATGAGGCTCAGATCGACACCATGGACACCTACCAGATTGCCGGCACCTCCGGCGTGTTGCCGCTCAGTTCCGGCAACGACAACATCTTTGACGTGAGCATTGAAGACGGCGAGACGGTGTTGCTGGCCTCCACCCACCGGGAAGAAGTGGAAGTGAAAACCGACCGCTCCGGGCTGCTGCCGGTGTGGCCGTTCAGCCGCCTGACCGGCAATTCTGCAGCCGGCGGCAAGCGCCTGACACAAACGCTGTTCCTGATCCAGGGGAGCTTCCGGTCATGATCGAGACTGTCACCCTGGGCACGCGTGACCTCGACCTGTGCCTGAACGCAGACAGCCGCACGCTGCCGGAGGAGCATCGCGGCTGGCTGTACG
This sequence comes from Gammaproteobacteria bacterium, assembly GCA_965215365.1. GTDB lineage: Bacteria > Pseudomonadota > Gammaproteobacteria > Eutrophobiales > Eutrophobiaceae > JAAXHV01. Next base: position 405,703 of record CBDCDS010000003.1, read on the forward strand.
TGAATAAACGCCTGGGCGCGCTGAAGAAAAAATACTACCTGGAATCCGAGGGTTTCATTTTTTTCGATGACGGCCAGGCTATTTCCATCGCCGCGCAGCTGGTGCAGTGGATTCATACGGATATACGTCCCGGTCGGCATTATATTTTCCTGCCGTTCGACAACACCGTCTATCTGGCGACGATACGGGTGCAGGCGGATTATATCCTGGTGGAAAAAGAAGACCTGTTGCCGTTTGAAGACTGCATCGAACTCATTAAAAACAACCCGCTGGAGTGTCAGGTCGCAGCGCTGGGCGAGCTCAGCAAGGCCTTCACCCAACACCATATCGCGCTCAAGGATTTGTATATCAATCTTGAACCGGGCACGCGTAACCCCTACCTGCTGCGCCGCGGTTACAGCCTGCCGGAACTGCTGCTGCTGACGCTTGCGCCGACCCTGGTTGCCGGGCTGCTGTACCTGTTCATCACCAACATGGAGACGCCGCAGCTACCGCACCCGGCAGCGCCGCCACCACCGCCCAAACCGGAAAGCGCCCGGCAGCTCGACGAAGACCTCGATGCCCTGGCCGCCCTGCTCACGGACTTCTCGGTATTGTTGGCCTATCAGCTGGAAACCGTCAACGTCAAAAAAGCCGGCGGCGGCTACCAGCTGCGCGCCGCCGGCAGTTATGTGCAGTCTTTTTCACTACAACGCCTGCATAGCCTTGCAGAACGCCTGCACGGCCGGTTTTCCGTGCAACAAGGCAGGTGGACCTTAACTTCTTCCCGCTTCCGCCCGCTCGCAGGAGAAACCGGGGATTTGGTTCCCCTGGCAAGCAGCTTTGAGCACTACCGGCAATTTGCCCAAGCCAACAATGCCCGCTTCACCATTGTCAGCGTCAACCGTAAGCATGATGCCGCGCAAGGTGTGGTGCGCATCAATCACGAGCATCCCGCGCCCGCCACCCTGAGTCGATGGGCCCGACAATTACGGCAGTCAGCGCTGCACGGCCACCTGCAAGAGGCCACTCTGAGCGCCCGCCGGCATGCAGGGTGGGATAGCGTCAACATCGTCATCGAAATAACCGGAACCTGAGATGAAATACCTGATTTTCCTGCTGTTCATAGTCGGCGGCGCGCAGCCGGTCAGCGCCGAAGCAGACCAACCTGAGGCTGGCATCGAGCCGGCAACGCAGCCGGCGCCAGTGGGACAACCGGCGGTGCCGCCGCCGACCGCCCCTATCGACGCGCCGACTGCACCGGCAGCCGCCGCTGTTGACGGGCCGACCACAGCGGCGACCGGCGGCACCGACGGGCCGACCACACCGGCAGCCGCAAACCCGGCCACCTCGCCGCCGCCGGCTGCGGCAGACGGCTCCTGCCGGCATTGCCAGCCGGCTGAACAACTGGTGGTGGACCTCATTTTCTACAAGCAAATCCTGGACCTGCTGGGGGAGATAGACCGGCAGCGGGCACAGATCAATACCGGCTTGTTGCGCGCCACCCACGCCGAACTGGTCAAGCTCAGACCCGAGCTGGCGGCCTTGTTAAAAACAGACAAAGCGCCGGTGCCAGCCCCGGCTCCGGTCGCGGCAAAGCCGCGCCCTGCCAAAAAGCCGGCGCCACCCAAGCCCAGGCCTAAGCCGGCGTCGCAAGGCATAGACGGTCTGGTAGTCGGGCATGTCAACGGCGCCAACCGGGAGTTGGGGCTCGCGGCCAGCGTGGTGCTAGTCAGCAACGGCCGGCCTCGTTCCTTGAATCTGGACGGCGTCATCGAGCATAACCGGCGCAAGTTCCGGATCATCAAGGTGGATTATGTCGAAGACCGGCGCGCCGGCAACCGGCATGAGGTGCATCTGCAGGACCAGGTCAGTAAGCAGGTTTACGTGGTGCCGTGGCAATGATCCCTGGGCAATAATCCCTAGGCAATAATCCTTGGGCAATGATCTATGTTTAAGACCCTCAAAAAACAGCATAAGGCGCCGCCGTTACCGTCTTTTGCACAGGCGCAGGCGGAGAATAGGGTGTGCGAGACGCCGCTGATCACCAAGTACGAGGAACTGGAAAACATCCAGCCTACGACCAACGCCGATATCCTCACCGAGACCCGGAAAATGAACGGCGCCTGCCCCGGCTTTATTGCCGAGGACCAGCAGCTGTATTGTATTGACCGCAGCGACCTGAACAGACACGAGGCACTGGCGCTGAACCAGTTGATCAACCTGGGCCGGGACGCATTGCAGCAGGAGCCGGTGATCCGCCAAACCACCCGCTCGGTATTCGAATCCTGGATGAACAGGAACCAGGAACTGTCCCTGCAACAGCAAACCCGGGAAAGCTCCAATCAGGTCAACGAGTTGCTGGTGCAGGCCATTAACAACCAGGCCACGGATATCCATCTGGAAATCAAGCATAACAGGACTACCGTCTATCAACGCATCTATGGCCAGCTGGCAACCAGCCAGTCATTCGACCAGAGCCAGGGTATCAAGATCATCGCCGCGATCTGGAATATTTACGTGAACCAGCCGTTCAGCAACGGCGATGTGGCCAAGGACGGGCGCTTTAATTTCGATTACAACGGGCAGAAATGGTTGTGCCGGGTGTCCTACGGGTATTCCAAGGTGACCGACGAGCGCAGTCTGGCGATCCGCCTGCGGGACATGAAATACATCCCCGAGCTCAGTGCCCTGGGCTACCACGACACCCAACTGCAAACCCTGAAACAGGTGGCCGCCAACAAAGGCATCACCTTGATCATCGGTGCGGTCAACTCCGGCAAGTCCACCACTCAGACTGCCATTATGAAAACCCGACCGGCGCTGGAGAAAAACCTGGAGATCTCCGACCAGATCGAGGTGGAACTGGACAACTTTGTGCAAATCCAGTTGCCGATCGAAGGCACTGATGACATTATCCGGGACAACAAGGAACGGCTGCGGCGTATCTCCACCCGCCACGATGTCGATTTCATCGCCATCAACGAAATCCGCGACAAGGAAACCGCGGTCATGGCTTCCTCCATGATGTTGCAGGGTACCACGGGCATCGCCTCCATCCACGGTTCCGGCTGGGTGGACGCCATCAACCGGCTGGTATCGAAGGCCGACCTCGGCATCAGCCCCGACATTCTGTTTTCCGAATCCTTTTTAAGCCTGATCATCGTCCAGTCCCTCATCGGCGTGCTCTGCGATCGGTGCAAACTGGCACAACATTCCGACCCGTTCTGGCAGGACTATTACCGCGCCGGGTTCGGCGCCGCCGGCCAATATATCCGCTTTCAAAACAGGTACGGTTGCAGCACCTGCCGGCATACCGGTATCGGCAGTCTTACCCTGGTGGCCGAGTGCATCCCGATCATCGAGGGTAACAGGCACTTACTGAAAGATACCACCAATCCGCAGGCCATGCGCGACTGGATGCAGGCCAACGGCGTCCTGAACATCCACCAGCACGCCTGCTCGAAGATACTCAACGGCGAGCTGGACCCGTTACTCACCCAGCGCAAGATAGGCAATTTCAACAAAGGGAACCTGTACGATGCCTGGCATAACTGAACTGCTGCGGCTGCACCCGCTCAAATCGCTCTACTTGCGCACCCTGCTGTTCAACAGCGAGACCCGCGCGTATTTCTACGCCACCTTGCGGGAATATCTGAGCAGCCATTTCCCTCTGCTCGGGATCTTCGATCAGCTGCAGCAGCACGGCAATAACGCGGCCATTCTGGCAATCGCCCGGCTCAGCAAACGCGCGATTCGCAATAACCAACCATTCGCCACCCATTACCACGCGACCGGGCTGTTCACCGAGCAGGAAAGCAAACTGTTGATGCTGGGAGAACGCTACGACTGCATGGATACCGTTACCGGGTTGTTACTGGACCAGGATGAACAGGCGCCGGCCCTGCTGCAAATCCTCTCTGGCAGCGTCCAGTGGATCTTTATGAGCCTGATCATGACCGCCATGTCCATTTACACGCTGCCGTACCTGAAGAATTATACCAGTGGCTATACGCTGTTCTTTGATTACGTCAACTTTGCCAAATCTTGGTGGCCGCAGCTGGCGGCGCTGGCGCTGATTGCATTCGTCCTCTACCACTGGTGCATGTTGCGCCTGACCGGGCCGTTGCGCAAGGCGTTGATGGCCTGTGGCTGTTTCCAGGTTCATGCCATGTTGACTGAGCGGCGTTTCCTGAAAATCGGCGGCGCCCTGATCGCCACGCGCCTGCCGCCCGCCGAGTACCTGCGCCTGATGCAAACCACGTTTTCCCGGCAGCGGTTACTGGAGCAGGCGCTACAGCACAGCAGGACGCGCCTGAAAGAGGCCTCCCTGTTGCAAGTACTGGGAGACATCCTGTCGCCATATACCTACACCCAGGTCCTGGCTTGTACGCCCAACCAGACCCAGGACGAGATCGCCAGAGGCTTCAACATGGCGGCCCGCATGCTGGATCTGAAACTGAAGCGCGTCATCAAGGCCTGGCAGAGTTTCTACACGATGCTGTTTTTGTCCGGCAGCATCGCCATCACCATCCCGTTTGCCCTGGTGTCCATGGGTATGGGAATTCAACTGTAACGGAGGAAAAAACCATGAATCAAGTCGCAATCGTGTTCGGGCTTATTATCACCAGCGTCGTCGGTTTCGGCGCCTACACTGCGCTGGCGCCACTGGTCACCCAGTCAGAGAACCGCAATATGGAGGCGGAAATCGCCAATATCATCAACGCCGCCTCAGAGTATCGCTGGGTGAATCGTAACGACAGCGGTCTGGCAAGCGCCACCTTTACGGCCTTGGTAACTAACGGTTATCTGGATTCCGAGTTGTATGAGGACGGTGACGATGAAAGCGTGATTGAAACGGACATCACCGCCTCGCCCGGCGCCGGAACTCCGACTGTCACCTACGATGCCGGAGATGCGCAAAGTTGCAACTGGTTGCTGCAACGGGCGAAGGCCGGCAAGTGGGCCAAGGTGGATGCTGAGTCGGCCACCACCGCCTGCTCCACCAGCGTCATCACCGTAGTCATCAAATAAGCCATGCCGGCCGTCTTCTATCAGGTGGCGCTGTCGCTGGCCGTTGTTGCGGGGTTGGTGACGTTGCTGCAACCGCACCGGCACACACAGGCCCGGATGCAGACCTTGCAGGCCGTGCAGCGCGCCGGTATTGATTATATCGGCGCGCACTGCCAGGCCCTGCCGGGGAGCATCACCCAGGCTATGTTGCAGGCTGCGGGCAACCTGCCCGACCACTTCGACAGCCACGGCGCCACGTTTACCTGGCGCACGGCAGAGCATCCGGTAGTCACTGTCAACGTCAGCGGCGCGGCCGACTATCTGGCCTTCCTGCCCCGGCACACGCTGGGCGGGTTCGAGGCGGACGGCGCTTACACCTTCATCCCGCACTATGACGCCACCGGATTGCGCGCCGCCAACAACGGCTACAACCTGTTTGCTTATGCCGGCAACGACTTTTCCTGTAACCCATTATGAATGTCCTGCCCACTGTTTACTTCATGCTGGTGTTCAGCCTGCTATCGCTGGGACTGAGTTTCCGCATCGAAGAACGCGCCCGTTCGTTAGTCCCGGATCGGGTGCAGAACGCCATCGTGCAACTGGCCCTGGCGCAACATCGCTACATCTCCGACCCGGACAACCCCGCGTCCGGCAGCTATGCTGGCGATCTTGCCACGTTACGCGACTACCTGCCGATCTGGGAAGCCGACCCGGGCTTTGCCGCGCCGGTGTTCGCGTTTCCCGCAAGCGGCGGCTTTACCATCCGCTACCGTGCCGCCGACAACGCCGAAGCCGGACGCATTGCCGCGCGCCTAGGCGCGGTGGCGCAGGTCAACGCCAACACGGTCACCGTCGGCTTCGCCGACCCCACCGATCTAGCCTTGCTGGATACCTTTATCAGCCGGGATGATGCCGAAGACGAATTCGTCAAACGAGCCGGGGACCGGATGAGCGGCACCTTGAGTTTCAACAGCAGTATTGGCGCCGCCATCGACCTGAACCAGAATACCCTGACCGATGTATTACGCCTGAGCGCGCGCAACCCCGGCGCGACCGGCACGGTGGAAGCAGACATCATCATCGGCACCACCGCCACCTTCAACGACATCCTCATCAACCCCTGATCGCTCAACAAGAAGGAATTTGAACATGAAATGTCCAGGCAAATTATTCACTCTCAGCAAACTGCTGCTGCTCGCCATTTTGCTCTGCCAGCCGGCCGGCGCGCAGACTATCAGCGACACTGACAAGCGCATCAATGCGCATGGCGACTATGGCTATTGGCAGGCCGGCCAGCCGGACGTCATGATCCTGTGGCCGCAGGACCGGCAGAATATCGTTAAACGTTTTAGCGGCAACGCGCAACACCCCTACCCGTACCGCTTGTGGGTGGACCCCGGCCGCGCCGGCGGCTTCCCGGTGGTGTTAAAAAACGCATCGACGTTCAATAACTTTCTGCAACACATCAAGGCCAACGCCGACAAGAACTGGTGCCAGCTCGCGGAAACCTGGAGCCACTGGCAGGGCAACCCGCCCAGCACTTGTGGCACTCACAGGTATGGCCAACGACGTACCTGCACCGTCGCCGCCAATGCGACAAAACCCTGCCCCGAACTGTGCCGACCCGCAGTGCAGACCCGCACTCGCAGCGTCGATAACGGCGCCTGCGCGCCGCCACCGCCGCCACCGCCGCCACCGCCGCCATCAACGCCGCCACCGCCGCCGGTGAAAAAATGCTCGACCAGCGCCTGGACGCCAAGCGCTGCCAGCGTCTGCGCCGGCAACAGCTTCACCCAGACCCGCACCCGGGCCGATTGCAGTACCGAACGGCGTGCCGCGAGCGGGAGTCAATCCTGTCCCCGCACCTGCACGGTCACAGCCTGGACACCCGGTCGGGATAGCGCCTGCAGCAGGGATAGTCTGACCCAGACCCGTACCCTTAGCGATTGCAGCACTGGCAGGCGCACAATCAATGGCACGCGCTCCTGTCCGTCCGGTTGCAGGGTCACGGCCTGGACGCCTGCCGCCAACACGGTATGCAGTGGCCAGTCATTGACCCAGACCCGCACTCTGAGTAACTGCGCCGGCGATAGCCGCGGCGCCACCGGTACCAAACACTGCCCGCCAAGTTGCCGCGCCAGTTCCTGGAGTCCGGCAACCAGTACGGTTTGCCGCGGCACGCCGTTTACCCAGACCCGTAAGCTGAGTGATTGCAGCAGCGCCAGCCGTAGCGCCAGCGGCAGCAAATCCTGTCCCAGAACCTGTGCGGCGAGCGGGTGGCAACCCTCTGCCAGTACCGTCTGCTCGGGGAGCAGCTTCACCCAGACCCGCACTCTGGAAAACTGTAATACGGCCAGTCGTAGCGCCAGCGGCGCCAAGTGCTGCGGCACAGCGACGACCTGGAGCCCTACGCCGGCCGGTCAGTGCGGCAGTTTCACCCAGTCCCGCACCAATGCCTGCGGCAAGACCGAGACGCGGGCGGCAAAAGGGACCGCTTCCTGGTGCGGGTGCACCTGGAGCCCTTATACCCCGGCCACCGGTACGGTGTGTACCGGCCGACCATTTACGCAAGTCAGTTTTTACTCCTGTAACGGCAGGAATAGCCAGTCGCAGACGCGCGCGGCTACGGGAACGAAGCGTTGTCAGAGCAGTTGTCCTGCAGGTAGCGGCTGGGGGGAATGGGCCATGGGAGTGTACTGTTGTAGAAGATATAACTCCGGAGGCGGTATATTATCATCATGGAGTTGTGTACCAGGAACCTCCACACTGCTTCATCCCTGACAATTCATGAACAGGGTCGTAACCTCACGGGAACCTCAAAATGGCAGCACACCCACAATGCTGCACAAGCGCCTCTAGGGGGCGCCTTTATGTGTAACTGTAAACGCGGTAAAGAATCATACCCGTTCTGCGGGGTGATCGTGTCCTTCGCGGACATGTCACAGCAACCGACCCGAGGGCTGCAATACGCCCTTGGGCGTATTCCCCTTGTGGTCCAACCACAGGAGAAATGCGATGAAAATCAAGCTGAAATATCTGGTGATTGTTTTTTTGCTCCTTATCGTCGGCAGTCACGCCGTTGCCAGCCCTTATCTGGCCGAGGCACGCGACGTGATGCTCAAGTGCGCCCTGTCGGACGTAAAGCCACAGGTCGTCTATCGTGCCTACGAGGTGACCGGCAATACCAAGCGCAGGAGCAGCAAAGTGGATAAGGACGAAAGCCTCGAAGACGCTTTGGTACGCAGCAACCTTGGCTGCATTATCAAAACGATCGACACGATGCTGACGTACAAAAAACTGACCCAGTAGCCTGCATTCGGTCTGCTGCACCGAAAAGCCGATCTCCGGATCGGCTTTTCTTTTTCCAATACTAGGCGCCTCCCCAGGATTGGCTAATTGAACGTTTTCGATGTATCCTTGTCGGCCTTATGTTGTTCCTGCCCAGAGTAAACCCATGAAAATACTGGTGCCGATAAAACGCGTGGTGGACTATAACGTCCGCATCCGGGTGAAAAAAGACGGCAGCGGCGTGGAAACGGCCAATGTGAAGATGTCCATGAACCCGTTCTGCGAAATTGCTGTGGAAGAGGCGGTGCGGATCGTGGAAGCCGGCCACGCGCATGAGATTGTAGTCGTCACCATTGGTGCCCGCCCGTGTCAGGAGACCCTGCGCACCGCCCTAGCGATGGGCGCCGACCGCGCCATATTGGTCGAAACAAACGTGATGGTGCAACCCCTGGCAGTTGCCAAGCTGCTGCAAGCCATCGCGCAACGGCAACAACCGGGCCTCATCATCACCGGCAAACAGGCGATTGACGATGACAACAACCAGACCGGGCAGATGCTGTCGGCCCTGCTGGGCTGGCCGCAGGGCACGTTTGCATCCAATATCGAGTTTACCGACGGCGGCCTCCGGGTCGCCCGTGAGGTGGATGACGGTCTGGAAACGGTAGCGCTGAAACTGCCCGCAGTCGTCACCACCGACCTGCGCCTGAATGAGCCCCGATACGTGAAACTGCCGAACATTATGAAAGCTAAGAAAAAGCCGCTTGACGTGCTCACGCCAGGGGAATTGGGCATAGACGTGACCCCAAGTATCGAAGTGCTCAAGGTGACCGACCCGCCCGCCCGCGCCGCCGGCGTGCGAGTGGCTGACGTAGCGGAACTGATCGATAAACTGCGTAATGAAGCAAAGGTGATCTGAGATGAGCATTCTGGTTATAGCGGAACACGATAATCACTCGATCAAGGCAGCCACGCTGAACACCCTGGGCGCGGCCGCACAGCTGGGCGCAGAGATAACACTGCTGGTGGCCGGTAGCGATTGCCGGGCGGCGGCTGATGCCGGCGCGCGTCTTGCCGGGGTCAGCCGGGTGCTGCATGCCGACGCGCCGCATTATGAACATGGTCTGGCGGAGGAGCTGGCGCCGTTGGTAGCGGCCTGCTGTGGTGGCATGACCCACGCGCTGGCGCCGGCGGACACCTTCGGCAAGAACCTGATGCCGCGGGTGGCGGCGCTGCTTGACGTAGGCATGGTGGCGGACATTGTCGGCATTGAAACCGCCGATACCTTCGTGCGCCCCATTTATGCCGGCAATGCCCTGGCCACGGTGAAGAGTCATGACGCGCTCAAGGTCATTACCGTGCGCGCCACCAATTTTGACGCAGTAGCGGCTGAGGGTGGCGCGGCCGCAGTTGCGGCTGCCGACAACCTGCCGGAGCCGGTCGGGCAGTCCGGCTTCGTCAGCCTGGACAGTCCTGAATCGGAACGACCCGAACTGACCAGCGCCAAGGTCATCGTGTCCGGCGGGCGCGGTTTTGGCAGCGGTGAGAATTTCCGTTTGCTGGAAGAGGTGGCCGACAAACTGGGCGCCGCCATCGGCGCGTCCCGCGCCGCAGTCGACTCGGGCTATGTGTCGAATGATTATCAGGTGGGGCAGACCGGCAAGGTCGTGGCGCCCGACCTGTATCTGGCGGTTGGTATCTCCGGCGCGATACAGCATCTGGCCGGCATGAAAGAGAGCAAGGTGATCGTCGCCATCAATAAAGATGAGGAAGCGCCCATCTTCGAGGTCGCGGATTACGGTTTGGTCGCAGACCTATTCCAGGCCCTGCCGGAACTCTCCGCGGCGCTGGACAAGCCGGAATAGCCGCCCCTGAAAACAACTATGGCCCGGCGTCCGGGACCGCAATGGAACGTCAACACCATCCCTATCGGGCCACGGCCTTCATGCTCATGGCGACAGTATTCTTCTGCCTGTCCGACGCGCTGGGCAAGTGGTTGACGGCAATTTACCCGGTGGTGCAGATCACCTGGATGCGTAGCATTTTCGGCGCCGCGGCGCTGCTGCTGGCCGCGGCGTTGACGTCTAACTTGCGGGCGCTAAAGACCCGCCGGCCGGCCTGGCATGTTGGCCGCAGCATCGCCAGCGGTGTTATGGTGCTGGGCGTCTTTTACGGCTTGAAGAATATTCCCCTGGCTGAGTTTGTAGCGATCACGTTCTCCGTGCCTTTTTTTATTGCCGTGTTTTCCCCCCGGTTGCTGAAAGAACAGGTCGCAAAACAGTCCTGGATTGCCATCACTCTGGGGTTCATCGGGGTGCTGTTCGTATTAAGACCCACCCCGGACCACTTCCATATTGCACACCTGACGACCCTGGGCCTGTCCCTGGTAATCAGCCTGATGCTGCTCAGCGCGCGCTACCTGTCCACCACCGAGAGCGGCTGGTCGCTTAATTTCTACTTGCCTGTTGCCGCCATCGCCCTACTCGGCTATCCCACTCTGGTTTACTGGATCGACCCCAGCAACCTGGACTGGGTGTTATTCGCCATGCTGGGCGTGTCACAAACTATCGCGCTGGGCTGCTACATAGAAGCCCTGCGGCTGGCCCGCGCCGCAGTCATAGCCCCGCTGGACTACCTGCGCATGATCTGGACTATCATCGTCGGCTACCTGATCTGGCAGGAACTGCCGGACTCCTACACCTGGACCGGCATCGCCATCATCGTCGCCAGCGGCATCTACATCGTGCGCCACAGCTACGTGAACCGGACCGAGCATGCTTGAACAGAAGGCTTGACGGCGAGACAATGGAAACAATACCTGCTTAGCCAAAATCTAATCTATCGCCGGGAAGTAATTAGTATGGTATATTGCCGGGCAAATTGTTTGAATGAGAAAGGGCCCGCTGCTTTTCTCATACCAGTGTTGTCCGTTTGCCATAAGGAGACCAATCATTTCTTCCACATGTTCGTGTACCCTTAAACGAATCTCAGCGATCAAGCATGTCAGGCCCCTATCCGTATTGTGGCGCCAACGGGGTCCTTGATTATGTGAACGACTTCGTCCTTGACGATGACGTAGAAACAACGCTTGAACAAAACCCAAGCCATCAAGCAGGGCATGATGCAGCAACTCCTCACAGGTCGCATTCGATTACTCAGGCCTGCTACATCAGGCAAAGAGAAAAACTGAAAGATGACGCCTATCCGCATCTTCATCAGTAGCGTCCAGACGGAATTTGCTCAAGGGCGCGAGGCATTGCGCGACTACCTGCGCGGTGACCCATTGATGAGGCGCTTCTTCAATGTATTTCTGTTCGAGGATGTCCCCGCATCGGACCGTCAGTTTGCTGAGCTTTACCTGGACGAAGTTGATCGATGTGATCTGTACGTGGGCTTGTTCGGCAACGACTACGGAAATGAGGATCAAGATGGGGTATCACCTACAGAACGGGAGTTTGATCATGCGACAGTGCTTGGGAAACATCGTCTGATTTTTGTAAAGGGTACAGATGATGCTGCCCGACATCCGAAGATGCTGACCTTGGTTAAGAAGGCTCAAGAGGTAGCCAAACCGATCCCGTCTTACCAAGTTTACAAAGGCACAGTGTTCGATTTGGTTGATCAGGCTGCCGACTTCGTATTAAGCAAGATTAACCGGTGGATAGGCACACGGGCGGAGGGTGTTCAAGCGCCCCGAATCTATGAAATCCCAGAAGAAGTCATCACCGAGGCAATCGTCAACGCGGTGGTTCATCGCGACTACACGGACAACGGTAGTGTTCAGGTTATGCTCTTTGCAGACCGCCTGGAGGTGTGGAATCCCGGTCGTCTTCCAGCGTCCCTGACACTGGAGGAACTGCGTGTTCCTCACCAGTCCGTGCCCGGCAACCCTTTGCTTGCAAATGCTATGTATCTGGTTGAATACATAGAGCGGATGGGGACGGGAACGCTGGATATGATTCGGCGCTGCACGGATGCAGGATTGCCGGAACCGGAATTTGAGATTACCGGTAGTTTTGTAACGAAGATCTGGCGCAAAGTATCCACCGGGCAGCCAGATTCTCTCATCAGTCAGGATAGTGCAGTGAGTGAAATAGAGGGTAAACCGGTGACTACCCCCGAAGTCACCCCCGAAGTCACCCCCGAAGTCACCCCCGAAGTCACCCCCGAAGTCGTGCGGTTCTTGTCAGTGATCAAGGGGACAATGAGTCGCCAGGAAATTCAGGCTGAATTGGGCATCAAGGATGAGAAGCATTTCCGGAAGTTCTATCAGCAACCTGCGGTTACCCGAGATCTGATTGAGATGACTATCCCTGAAAAACCGACAAGCCGTTTGCAGAAGTACCGCTTGACGGGAAAAGGTCGTGCCGTTATCGAAAACCTTAAATCGAGCGCCGAAGAACAATGAGCGTAGTCGGTGAATTAGAAACTCTGGCGCAGCAGCGTGTGGTCAGGTTCTTTCAGGATGAGCTCGGCTACACTTACCTCGGCGACTGGATTAACCGTCCCGATAACAGCAATGTCGAAAAAGAGATACTTGCCAACTGGCTGAAACGTCAAGGTCACAACGACAAGCTCACCGACAAAGTGCTGCACCAACTGGAAAAGGCAGTTGCAATCAGTACTGATCGAACTGAGTTGGATGAGCAGATAGAGGAAACTTTCCTGGGCGTAAGTGTGTCGCTGACAAGCGGATAGTATGATATATTAAGCCGCATAATAGCCTAAATGAGAGAGAACCCGCTTCTTTTCTCATGCCGGTGTTGTCCGTTTGCCATAAGGAGACCAATCATTTCTTCCAGACGCCAGCTTGCCAATGCCATCCGGGCTTTGAGCATGGACGCGGTGCAGCGCGCGCACTCCGGGCATCCGGGCACCCCTATGGGCATGGCGGATATCGCTGAAGTGCTGTGGAATGATTTCTTCAGGCACAACCCGGCCAACCCCGGCTGGGCGGATCGCGATCGCTTCGTCATGTCCAACGGTCACGGTTCCATGCTGTTGTACTCCATCCTGCACCTGAGCGGTTACGACCTGCCCATGGAGGAGCTGCAGAATTTCCGCCAACTGCATTCGAAAACACCCGGCCACCCGGAGTACGGCTACACCCCTGGCATAGAGACTACCACCGGGCCGCTAGGACAGGGCCTGGCCAATGCCGTCGGCATGGCCCTCGCCGAACGCACCCTGGCCGCACAGTTCAACCGTCCTGGTCTGGATATCGTCAACCACCACACCTATGCCTCAGTCGGTGACGGTTGCCTGATGGAAGGCATCTCCCATGAAGCCTGCTCGCTGGCCGGCACCCTGGGCCTGGGCAAGCTCATCGTCATTTACGACAGCAACCGCATCTCCATCGACGGCGAGGTGGAAGGCTGGTTTACCGAAGACATACCCAAACGTTTCGAGGCCTATCGCTGGCAGGTGCTTGCGGACCTTGACGGGCATGACCCGGAGGCAGTGCGTGAGGCGCTCGGCGCGGCACAGGCGGAGACTGGCAGGCCCAGCCTGTTGTGCTGCCACACCACCATCGGCCTGGGTTCGCCCAACAAGCAGGGCAAGGCCTCAAGCCACGGCGCGCCGCTGGGCGCGGCTGAGGTGGCGCTGGTACGGGAAACCATAGGCTGGCCCTGGCCGGCGTTTACGATACCTGAAGAGATCTACCAGGGTTGGGACGCCCGGGCCCGGGGCGCGGCGCTGGAAACAGAATGGGACGAGAAATTTTCCGCTTACCGGAAGCATTACCCCGAGCAGGCAGCCGAGTTCGGGCGCCGGCTCCGGGGTGACTTGCCTCAAAGCTGGCAGGAAATCAGCCGCGCCTACATTGAGACTACCCAACAACAGGGCGAAAGTATCGCTTCGCGCAAGGCCTCACAGAATGCCTTGAACGCCTACGGCCCGGCGCTGCCGGAACTGGTCGGCGGTTCGGCAGACCTGACCGGCTCCAACCTGACCCTGCGCCAGGACTCCGGCGTCATCAGTGCGACTGTCGCGGACGGCAATTACCTGTACTACGGCGTGCGCGAATTCGGCATGGCCGCCATCAACAACGGCGTAGCTCTGCATGGCGGTTTTATCCCTTATGGCGGCACCTTTCTCATCTTCACCGAGTACGCCCGCAATGCCTTGCGTATGGCGGCCTTGATGAAGCAACGCAATATCTTCGTGCTCACCCATGACTCAATCGGCCTAGGTGAAGACGGCCCCAGCCACCAGGCAGTGGAACAGACCGCAACGCTGCGCCTGATTCCGAACATGTCGGTCTGGCGCCCGTGTGACGCGGTGGAGACTGCGGTGGCCTGGAAAGCCGCGCTGGAAAACCGGGATAAGCCCACCTGCCTGTTGTTGTCACGGCAATCCCTGCCGGCCCTGGCCAGAAGCGCAGAGCAGCTTGCTGAGATTGAACGAGGCGGCTATATTCTGGTCGAGCCTGACGGCGGGCCGGACCTGATTATCATCGCCACCGGTTCGGAAGTCGCCATTGCCGTGGCAGCCGCACAACAACTGAACGGCAACGGCGGACGGGCGCGAGTGGTGTCCATGCCCTCGACCGATGTGTTCGACAGCCAGCCGCAAGCGTACCGTGAACAGGTGTTGCCCGGCGCCTGCCGGCGGCGCATTGCCGTGGAAGCCGGCATACCGGATTACTGGCGCAAGTATGTCGGTCTTGACGGCAGGATTCTGGGCGTGCCGAGCTTCGGCGAGTCGGCACCCGGCGCCGTCGTGTTCGAGCATTTCGGCATCAACACGGACGGCCTCATACAACTGATTGAGGCACTTTAAGGAATCCTCTGAAAATGGCAGTATATCCGTAATACTGCACAGGCGCCTCATAAACACCAAAACCTGGAGTTACACAAAATGACGATAAACATAGGAATTAACGGCTACGGCAGGATTGGCAGAAACATCTTGCGGGCGCTGTATGAAAGTGGCCGCACCGACGAGCTTCGCATCGTCGCGGTCAACGACTTGGGTAATGCCGAAACCAACGCGCACCTGACCCGCTATGATACTGCACACGGCAAGTTCCCCGGCACGGTCGAAGTGGACGGTGACTACATGCTGGTCAACGGCGACCGCATACGGGTGTTATCCGAACGCGACCCGGCACAACTGCCTTGGGGCGAACTGGGCGTGGATGTCGTGCATGAATCCACCGGCTTTTTTGCCAGCAAGGCCAAAGCCGGCGCGCACCTGCAAGGCGGTGCCCAAAAAGTCATCATCTCCGCGCCGGGCGGTAACGATGTGGATGCAACCATTGTTTACGGCGTGAACCACGGTGTCCTGAAAAAAACGGATACCGTGATCTCCAACGCGTCCTGCACCACTAACTGCCTGGCCCCGCTGGTAAAGGTGCTGCATGACCATATAGGCGTGGTCAACGGCGTTATGACCACGGTTCACGCATATACCAACGATCAGGTACTGACCGATGTATATCACTCCGATTTGCGGCGTGCCCGTTCCGCCACCATGTCCATGATCCCGACAAAAACCGGTGCCGCGGCCGCAGTCGGTCTGGTGTTGCCGGAACTGAACGGCAAGCTGGACGGTTATGCAGTGCGCGTGCCGACGATTAACGTCTCACTGGTGGACCTGTCCTTGCAGGCCGCACGTCCGACCTCGAAAGAAGAGATCGATGCGCTGATGCAAACCGCCGCGGACGGCCCGCTGCATGGCGTTTTGGCCTGCAACAAGGCACCGCTGGTGTCCATCGACTTCAACCACGACCCGGCCTCTGCAACCTATGACTCTTCGTTGACCAAGGTGATTGAAGGCACGATGGTGAAAGTGGTGGCCTGGTATGACAACGAATGGGGATTTTCCAACCGTATGCTGGATACTACCTGCGCGTTGATGAATGCGAGCTGACAAGAGCTGCGCATGATGACCACCGACTTGCTTACCCTGGATGAGCTGGACCCGGCGCGCAAGACCGTGCTGATACGCGCGGATTACAACGTGCCGGTAGACGCCGGAGTGATACAGGACGACACGCGCATCCGTGCCGGCCTGCCCACTCTGAAACGCCTGCTGGACGCGCCGGCTGCGATCATCTTGGTGTCACACCTGGGACGCCCGCAAGCAGGACAATACGAAGCCCGATTCAGTCTGGCCCCGGTCGCCGCGCATGTCGCTGCCTTGTTGCAACGGGACGTACGCCTAGTGTCCGATTGGGAACAGGGCGTTTCCTTACAGCCGGGGGAAGTGGCAATGCTGGAGAATATCCGTTTTCTGCCGGGCGAAACGGACAACAGTGACGAACTGGCTCAACGTCTGGCGGGTCTGTGCGACATCTACGTCAACGACGCCTTTGCCACCGCCCACCGCGCCCAGGCCTCCACCCATGGCGTCGCCCGATATGCCCCGGTCGCCTGTGCCGGTCCGTTACTGCTGGATGAAATAGCAACGCTCACAACTGCCCTGGAGCAACCCGGCCGCCCACTGACTGCGATCGTCGGCGGCGCCAAGGTATCCGGCAAGCTGCTGGTGCTGGAGAACCTGATCAAAAAGGTGGATCGCCTGATCGTCGGCGGCGGGATTGCCAACACGTTCCTGAAGGCCGCCGGTCAGCCGATAGGCGGCTCGCTCTGTGAAGAAGACCTGATCGACGCCGCAGCCGGCATCCTTGGCTATGCCCGCGAGCACGGCAAGCAGATCCCGTTGCCGGAAGATGTGGTCTGCGCCAAAAACCTGGCGGCGGAGGCGCTGGCCCAGGTCAAATATCCGGCAGACATAGCCGCCGACGACTTCATCCTAGATGTGGGGCCGCAGACTATCGCCTTAAATGAGCAGATTATCAATTCCTCTGCCACAATCCTGTGGAATGGGCCATTGGGAGTCTTTGAGATCGAGCAGTTTGCAACCGGCACTGCGGCGCTGGCCCGGGCTATTGCCGCCAGCCCGGCTCTGTCTGTGGCCGGCGGCGGCGATACCGTAGCGGCCATCAGCCGCTTCGGAGTGACTGACGGAATTTCCTGTATTTCAACCGGCGGCGGCGCCTTCCTGGAATTGCTGGAGGGAAAAACGTTGCCGGCTATCGCGCAATTAAGGAAGGTGGCTCAGGCGTGAAGTTGGAAATTCACACCCGCATGGCGGGCTACCAGATTTTTGCAAACAAGGCGAGATGGGACGCGACCAGTAGCACTAAGACCCATTTTATTGTCCTGATTTCCGCTTTTACCACCTTCATTTCAGCGTCGATATTAACCAGACGCTGTCCACTATCCGCGACGGCTTGTGAAGCTTTGCGCGCGGTTTCCTCGCTTGCGCCAGCTTCTGTCAAAGCGTCGTATAGTTCGGTAATCATCAAAGACATGCGCTCATTGTAGCAAAAATAAATGCGTAGAACAAAAATTATCGCCACCATGGGGCCGGCCACCGACAAGCCGGAGATGCTGGACAATCTGATTACAGCCGGTGTGGACTTGTTTCGCATCAACTATTCCCACCAGACCCACCTAAAACACAAGGAACGGTCGCGGACGCTCCAGGAGATCAGTCTCAAGCGCGGGTTGGAGATTGGCCTGATAGCCGATTTGCAGGGCCCCAAGATCCGCTTGCGGCGCTTTCAAAACGGCGTAACCCTGCTTCGGGAAGGTGCGGAATTTACCTTGGATCCGTCCCTGCCGGACACAGCCGGCGACGACACCCGGGTAGGCGTGACCTACCCGGCACTGGCCCGGGATGTGAAACCCGGCGCGACCTTGCTCATTGACGACGGCCGTATCACCATGGAGGTGGTGCAGGTGGTCAAGACACAGGTGCGCTGCCGGGTCATCACGGGGGGGAAATTGTCGGACAACAAAGGTATCAACCTCAAAGGCGGCGGTCTCTCCACCGGGGCGCTCACCCGAAAAGACCGCAAGGATCTGCTGCACGGGGTTGAAATCGGGGCCGATTATTTCGCCATCTCGTTCGTCAGCAGCGTCGCCGATATTGAGCAGGCGCGCGCGTTGCTGGAGCAAGCCGGGTCAAATGCCGGCATTATCGCCAAGTTTGAACGGGCCGAAGCGTTGCAGGACGCGACAGCCATCATCCGGGCCGCAGATGCCATCATGATTGCGCGCGGTGACCTGGGCGTGGAAATCGGTGACGCGGCCCTGCCGCCGGTGCAGAAAAAGCTCATCAAACAGGCGCAGAACCTGGATCGACCGGTGATCACCGCAACCCAGATGATGGAGTCCATGATCGACAACACCATCCCCACCCGGGCCGAGGTGTTCGATGTGGCCAACGCCATCCTGGACGGTACCGACGCAGTCATGCTGTCCGGCGAAACCAGCATCGGCAAATATCCCGACCGGGTGGTGCAGGCCATGGCCCGCATCTGTGAAGAAACAGAAAAACAGAAGGAAACCCGCGAGTCGCACCACCGCATCAGCCAGGAATTCGGACGTATCGACGAAGCCATCGCCATGTCCACCATGTACGCGGCCAACCACATCAAGGCGCAGGCCATTGCGGCCTTGACAGAAACCGGTTCGACCTGCCTGTGGATGTCCCGCATCAGCTCCGGTATTCCGATTCTGGCGTTTACCCGCCACACGGCCACCATGCGCAAGGTAAGATTATACCGGGGCGTTTATCCGGTACAGTTTGATATTACCCACACGGATCCGCTGGAGGCCAATGCAGAAATCATCGAGGTGCTGTTGCGGCGGCAACTGGTCAGCGCCGGCGATATTGTGCTGATCACCAAGGGCGACCTGCGCGGACGGCGCGGCGGCACCAATAATCTGAAAATCATTCGGGTGGGTGATACCGCTGCATAGCAGCTGCAAAACCAGGTTTTGGCTTGCGGCAGACAACCTGAAAATGGTAGTATATCCTCTGATTTTTAATTTTATTTTTCACTGCGAGAGTAAGCAAAAATGAGTAACATAACTGAACAGATGACGCAGACGGCCGCCGCCATGGTAGCAACGGGCAAGGGCATTCTTGCTATAGACGAGAGCCTGCCGAGCATTAAAAAACGCTTCGATACCATTGATATTGAGTCCACCGAGGAGAATCGGCGCGCCTACCGGGAGCTGTTGATCACCGCCGCCGGTGGCGAGGAGTTCATCAGCGGCATGATCCTGTTCGACGAGACCCTGCGCCAGCAGACCCGGGACGGCGTGCCGTTCCCGCAGGCGTTGATAGCAAAAGGCATCATGCCCGGCATCAAGGTGGACACGGGCGCCAAGGAGCTGGCGCGCCACCCCGGCGAGAAGGTCACCGAAGGTCTGGACGGTTTGCGCGATCGGCTTGCCGAATATCGCGCACTGGGTGCCCGGTTTGCCAAGTGGCGGGCAGTCATTACCATCGGCGATCACATCCCCAGCCACGGCTGCATCGAAGCCAACGCTCACGCCCTGGCGCGCTACGCGGCGCTGTGCCAGGAAGCCGGCATCGTCCCCATGGTGGAACCGGAAGTGCTGATGGACGCGGATAATGACATCGACATCTGCTACCGGGCCACGGAAAAAACCCTGAGGACGGTGTTCAACGCCTTGTACGAACAGCGCGTGGCACTGGAACACACCATTCTGAAAACCAACATGGTGATCTCCGGGAAAAAGTGCCCGGTGCAAGCCGGCGTGCAGGAAGTCGCTGAAAAAACCGTGCGCTGCCTGCTGAGCACGGTGCCGGCAGCGCTGCCGGGAATCGTCTTCCTGTCCGGCGGTCAAAGTGCCACTCTGGCCACGGCCCACCTCAATGAAATGAACCGACGCTACCGCGACCTGCCCTGGCCGCTCAGCTTCTCCTACGGCCGCGCCCTGCAAGAGGCGTGCCTGAAGACCTGGGCCGGCAACCCGGCCAACCTCAGTGCCGCACAGACCGTACTGCTGCACCGGGAAAAATGCAACAGTCTGGCCTGCCTGGGACAATATACGGACGCGCTTGAACAAGCAGCGTGACTGAACTTGAACTCAACCCGGAAACTGTCGCCGCTTGGCAAGCGTACCAGTCCATGAGCACCGGCAAGGACGCCTACTTCTCCCTGCTGCAAGCCCTAGACGAAAAATACCGCCACGGCGGCAACCCCACCATCGCCGAAAACCTGAAGCTGGAACAGCTGCTGGGCGAACACGACCGGAAGGTAAAAGCGTTCAATCAGGCGCTATTAGCCATCACCAACCCCGGCGCCAAGCAGCAACTGGTGGAACTGCTGAAGGATACGGCGAATACTGTCACCAGCCATTGATAAATGGAGCACTGACGCATTCTATTGATAAACAAATCAACTTGATTATTCAAATTATCATGATAGATTGAACTTTATGTTCAATCGCAACCTCATACTGCCGGCAGCTGGGGTCGAGTCATTTTTTCTCTGGGGCCCTCGCCAAACGGGAAAGAGCACGTTACTTCGGCATACTTACAAAGATGCGCGCTGGGTTGACCTGTTAAAGTCTGAGGAATTTCGCAGGTACATCGCTCATCCCGAGGCGCTGCGCGAAGAAATTGAAGCAACGGCAACAGACCCGGGGCAGCAGATTGTTATCGACGAGATCCAAAAGGCGCCGGCGCTGCTGGATGAGGTTCATTGGCTAATCGAGAATCACGGATTACACTTTGCGCTTTGTGGTTCCAGCGCCCGCAAGGTAAAGCGGGGCGCCGCCAACCTGCTGGGAGGAAGAGCCATTCGTTACGAGTTACACGGACTTTGCGCCGGCGAACTCGGGCCTGACTTTGAACTGGATCGACTACTCAACCATGGCTACCTCCCCCGCATCTATCAGGCTGACCGACCCAGTCGAATGCTCGATGCGTACATTGCCGATTATCTTAAAGAGGAAGTCGCCGCAGAAGGACTGGTTCGAAATCTGCCGACATTCTCAGACTTCCTGGATATCGCGGCATTCAGTGATGGTCAGATAGTCAACTTCTCGAACATTGCCCGTGACTGTGGCGTATCGAGTCATACGGTAAAAAACTATTTCCGGATTCTGGAAGACACACTGCTCGCCAGCTGGCTGCCTGCTTACCGGACACGACCCAAACGGCGCGTGATCAGCGCGCCCAAGTTTTATTTCTCTGATGTCGGGGTTGTCAACCGCCTGGCCCGGCGTGGCGAGTTGTTGGCTGGCTCGGAAAACTACGGCAAGGCCTTCGAGAACTGGGTCTTCCACGAGCTATCCACTTATCTCAGCTACCATGAGTCCAATGCAAGACTTTCCTACTGGCGCCTCGCCAGCGGCGTCGAAGTGGACTTTATACTTGGTGATATGCAAGTCGCCATTGAAGCGAAATCCACCGCCCGCAGCCACGACGGCCACCTCAAGGGCTTACGCAGTATCATTGCGGACTACCCCCGCATCCAGCGCAGGATGGTCGTCAGCCGAGAAGCCCGGGCGCGTAAAACCAGCGACGGTATAGAGGTGATGCCAGCAGCAGATTTTGTTGAACGACTCTGGGGCGGAGATATTCTCTGACACCTCTGACTAGTTCAGCGGGAGCGACTAGCCTCCGATGCAGTGCGCCTTGCCACAATAAAAGGGGCTGAAAGATGGTCTGCAAAGATAGCCACGCATCATCGAACTGCAAAAAGAATACCGAACCGAGTTGATTTCCGAGGCAATGACAGGCAAGATTAAAGTGCCGGGATTACCAACCTAGGAGGTGTCCGCATGAGTGAGTTTATGCTAATGGAACCTGCCAACCAGACCTTTTCCGAACTGCTGAGTAACGGCGTTAAATACACCGTGCCGCGTTTCCAACGCGATTACTCATGGGAACAGGAACAGTGGGAAGACTTATGGGCGGATATTGAAGGTCTGGAACAGGAAGGCTTCCACTACATGGGCTACATCGTATTACAACGGAAAAACCAGCAGGATTTTGAAGTGATAGACGGTCAACAGCGTCTGGTTACGCTATCTTTGCTGACCCTGGCCACAATGCGACATATTCAGGGATTGATTGAGAACGGTGAAGACGCTGATAAAAACCAGGAGCGTTTGGAAGAAATAACGAACCGGTATATTGGTTCGAAGGATATTGTATCGTTAAGAGTCAGTAACAGGTTGACGCTGAATCGCAATAATGGCCGCTTCTTCAAAGACATTTGTTCCAACCTGCATCCCCCTCAACAGCGGGGCATTACCGCAACTAATAATCTTCTCAGGCGAGCATTCAAATTTTTCTACGATAAAAATGTAGGCGGTAGTGGCGAGGAAATTGCTGAATTTATTAACAGGTTTTCATCCGGGCTAATTTTTACAAAAATTGTAGTGCAAGACAACCTGAACGCGTACAAGGTATTTGCAACCCTCAATGCCAGAGGAGTACAGCTTTCCACTCCCGACTTATTGAAAAACTATATTTTTTCGGTGGTTACCCAAAATGATGACGTCTCCGACGAGACTCTGGATGATCTTGATGAAACATGGTCTGGCATCCTGACCCAACTCGGTGAAAATGATTTTACTGATTTCGTGCGCTACCACCATAATTCTCATAAGCCACTGATAAGCAAAAAAGAGTTATTCAAATCGGTCAGGCAACTTTATTCGGCCCCCGCCGCGGCGCATGAGTACCTGAGATCGCTAACGGAAGCTGTTCCGGTCTACGCATCATTGTCCAATCCTTATGATGAATGGTGGCAACAGGAAACCGGCAAATATCGGGATGCCGTTCATTTCCTGGATGGCCTGAAACTGTTTGGCATCCGGCAACCTTACACGATATTGATGGCGGCGTTCACCAACAAATTTTCACCGGAAGAATTTGTCAAAACGCTGAAATACATCTATATCCTGTCCATTCGTTATAACGTCATTTGCAGCTATTCACCCAGCGAGCAGGAAAAACGCTATAACAACATAGCCATGAAAATAGCCCAGGGAGAATACCAACGCGCAAGTCACGTAAAAAAAAGCCCTGATTTTCGAGCGCTCTATCCTGCCGACGAAGTATTCAGGAATATCTTCGAGTACTGCAAATTGCCAAGTCGTCGTTCATCCAAAAAAATCCGTTTTTTATTAGCGGAGATAGAAAATAATGAGGGTGGTAACGTGGGATACTTAGATACAACGCTTGAGCATATCTGTCCTTACAACCCCGACCAGGAGTGGTATCAGCATTTTGGTGAAGCAGCAAATGATATTGCTGACAGGTTGGGCAACATGGTTCTATTGAACCGGGATGAACTTGAACGCATGGATTTCACCACTAAGAAAATGCACTATCTCAAGACACCTTTCAAACTTGCCAAAAAGGTAGCCGAGTATGAGCGCTGGGATCCGACCAGCCTGAACCATTATCAGTCTTGGCTTGCTGATCAGGCAGTACGAACCTGGCGAGTGGATTGATGGATGTGGGACATAACCAGACAAAAGGCAGTAGGTCAGATTGCCAGCTCTTTGGTTTGCAGTATGGAGACATTCATAGTGCTACCTGCCCCGCCCCGACCAGCGGCGGGCGGCGTTTTCCAGTTGTGTGTCGTGGCCTTGCGGCCAGCGGGTGACGCGTTTGCTCCAGCGTTTGGAGCCGTGGGCTTTGTGCAGCAAGGTGACGTTACCGCGTTTGAAGAACGGGATCAGCGCCATGCCGGCGAGGAAGCCGCCGATGTGGGCGAACCAGGCTACGCCGCCGCCTTCTGATGAGGTGAGCGCCGAGCTGATGAGCTGCATGGCAAACCACAGGCCCAGTACCCACAGCGCCGGCAGTCTTACCAGCTGCATGAAAAAACCCAGGGGGATCAGCACCAGCACCCGGGCCTGGGGATAGAGCAACAGGTACGCACCCAACACACCGGAAATGGCGCCGCTGGCGCCAATCATGGGGATCTCGGAGGCCGGGTTTTGCATGACCTGACCGAACACGGCGGCGATACCGCACAGCAGGTAGAACACGATGAAGCGGCCATGCCCCATCGCATCTTCCACGTTATTCCCGAAGATCCACAAAAACAGCATGTTACCGGCCAGATGCATGAAGCCGCCGTGCAGAAACATGGAAGTGAATACGGTCAGGGTGGGCGGCACCACGGACAGTTCCGGGGGCAGCGCCGCCTGGTCCAATAACACCGCCGGGATGACGCCTAAGGCATAGACTGCGGCCTGGTAGCCCTGCGTGCCCAGCGACATCTGCCACAGGAACACCAGCACGCAGGCGGCGATGAAGGTGACGGTCAACGCCGGGAAGATTTGAGTGGGATTGTCGTCGTGGAGCGGGATCATGGGGCAAAGGGAATCCGTTTTCTACCGGATTCCTGCTTGCGCAGGAATGACGGGTGTGGCATTGATAACCGGTGCGGCAAAGGTGATGATTTCAGCGCTTTCACTGTGGCGATTTATCCGTCCAGCAGTCGATCTTGCGCTTCCCGGTACTTGGCTGCGGTGCGGTCGATGACTTCCTGCGGCAGGGCCGGGCCGGGGGCTTGTTTGTTCCAGTCCCGGGTTTCAAGATAATCCCTCAAGTATTGCTTGTCGAAGCTGGGCGGGCTGATGCCGACGCGGTAGGAGGCCGCCGGCCAGAAACGAGATGAATCCGGCGTCAATACCTCATCGATCAGGTATAGATCGTTGTTGGCGTCGAGGCCGAATTCCAGTTTGGTGTCGGCGATGATGATGCCTCTTTGCGCGGCATACTGCGCGGCCTGTTGATAGATGGTCAGACTGAGCCTGCGCACCTTTTCGGCCAGCTCGGCGCCCAGCAGTTCGACGGCTTGTGCAAAGCTGATATTTTCATCGTGGGCGCCAGCTGCGGCTTTGGTGGAAGGCGTGAATATGGGTTCCGACAGTTGCTGCGCCTGTTGCAGGCCCGCCGGCAACTCGATGCCACAGACTGCGCCGGTACGCTGGTAGTCTTTCCAGCCGGAGCCGATGATATAGCCGCGCACGATGGCTTCCACCGGCAACGGCGACAGCCTTTTCACCACAATGGCGCGCCCGGCAAGCTGCCTAGCTTCGTCTGCGCCGAGGCCGATGGCATCTAGGCCGCGGCCGGTGAGGTGGTTGTCAAGCAGCTGCCGCGTGCGCGCAAACCAGAAATTGGACACCGTAGTCAGCACCCTGCCCTTGCCCGGAATCGGGTCGGGCAACACCACATCGAAGGCGGAGATACGGTCGCTGGTGACGATCAGCAGGTGGTCATCGTCCACCGCGTAGATGTCACGCACCTTGCCCTGGTTCAACAGCGACAGGCCGCTGATTTCGGATTGATAAAGAGATGTGTTTGAGTTTGACATCCTGGCTCCTGATAAAGTGTTTACTGTTTTGTGGCTGTGTCGGCCTTGCTCGTCCCCTAATTCTTGATTCCGGGTCAAGCCCGGAATGACGAGCGGAGTGGAATATATCGGTCATCCCTTACCCATCTTCACCCAGCTATCGCGTAGCGTAACGATGCGGTTAAACACCGGCTGCTCTGGCTGCCAGTCCTGCCGATCGGCACAGAAGTAGCCCAGTCGCTCAAACTGGAAGCGCTGTTCCGGCGCGGCTCGGGCCAAGTCGGGTTCGAGCAAGCAATCATCCAGTATCTCCAGGGAAGCCGGGTTAAGACAGGATTTCCAGTCCTGCTCGCCCTGGTCGGGATTGGCAACGGCAAACAGCCGGTCATACAGCCGCACCTGCGCCGGCTGCGCGTGCCGGGCCGACACCCAGTGCAGCGTGCCCTTGACTTTGCGGCCGTCGGGGGCGTTGCCGCCGCGCGTGGCCGGATCATAGCTGCAACGCAACTCCAGCACGGCGCCGCTAGCCGCATCCCTGATGACCTCGTTACAGGTGATGAAATAGGCATAGCGCAGCCGCACTTCCCGGCCTGGCGCCAGACGGAAGAACTTCTTCGGCGCATCCTCCATGAAATCATCCTGTTCAATATAGAGTACTTTGCCGAACGGTACCTGACGCGTGCCCAGGGCCGGGTCCTGCGGATGGTTGGCGGCGTCCAGCAGTTCTTCCTGGTCGTCCGGATAGTTTTCGATGACCACTTTCAGCGGGCGTAACACCGCCATGCGGCGCGGTGCGGTAACGCCCAGCTCCTCGCGGATGGCATGCTCTAACATACTGGCGTCTATCCAGGTGTCATTTTTGGTCAGGCCGATGCGCGCACAGAAGGTGCGCAAGGAATGCGGGGTAAACCCGCGCCGGCGCAGACCGGACAGGGTGGGCATACGCGGGTCGTCCCAGCCGCGTACGTGGCCGTCCTCCACCAGTTCGACCAGCTTGCGCTTGCTCAGCACCGTGTACTCTAGGTTAAGGCGGGCAAACTCATACTGGCGCGGGCGGGCCGGCGTATCCAGGTTGTCGATAAACCAGTCGTACAATGGCCGGTGATCCTCAAATTCCAGGCTGCACAGGGAGTGGGTCACATGTTCCAGCGCATCCGACAGGCAATGGGTAAAATCGTACATGGGGTAAATGCACCAGGCCGCGCCGGCGCGGTAGTGCGGGGTCTTGCGAATGCGGTAAATCACCGGGTCGCGCAGGTTCAGGTTGGGCGCGCGCATATCGATCTTTGCTCGCAGCGACAGTTCGCCGTCGGCAAACTCCCCGGCTTTCATCCGCCGGAACAGGTCCAGGTTTTCGGCTACCGGCCGTTCCCGGTAGGGGCTGTCCAGGCCCGGTTCGGTCAAGGTGCCGCGGTACTCTCGCATCTGCTCGGCGCTCAGCGCGTCCACATAGGCCTTGCCCTGCTCGATCAGTGCAACGGCAAACTCAAATAAGCGGGTGAAATAGTCCGAGGCAAAAAACAGCCGGTCCTCCCAGTCGAACCCCAGCCAGCGCACATCTTCCTGTATCGCTTCGACGTATTTCAGGTCTTCTTTTTCCGGGTTGGTGTCGTCCAGGCGCAGGTTGCACTTGCCCTGATATTCTGTGGCCATACCGAAATTCAGGCAGATGGCCTTGGCATGACCGATATGCAGGTAGCCGTTGGGTTCCGGGGGGAAACGCGTGTGGATGCCGGCGGGACAACGGCCTTGGGCGATGTCATCCTCGATGATCTTGCGGATAAAGTGTGTGGGAGTCGAATTATTCATTGTCCACTATGACGAACCTGAACATCAGTGTCATAAATCGGGCAAATCACCCGCCATGCCAGCGGCGCGGCGCATGGTCAGATTTTTCAGCACCGGCAAGGAGTTATACAATTTCATTCCGGCATTCCTCAACGCCGGGACGGGCACGATCTGGTTTTCAAACAGATATTTTAACCCTTCTAGGGTCATCATGACCATAACATTTTCACCCTTGCGCCAACGCTCGTACTTTCTCAGCGCCACCCTGCCGCCGGGGTCACGCCCGGCGCGCCTGGCCGCGCCGATGACCTGGCACAAGGCGGCCACATCCAGCAGCCCCAGGTTGGCGCCCATGCCGGCCAATGGGTGAACGCAATGCGCGGCGTCGCCGACCAGGGCAACACGCTCGGCACAGTAGCGTTGTGCCTGCGCTCTTTGCAGCGGAAAACTCTGTCTGAGCTCGACCCCACAGACCGCGCCCAGGGTATGCTCGAATGCCTCTGCCAACGCGCGCTGAAACGTCGCCGCGTGCATGCTCAGCAACGCTTGTGCATGGTCGGGTGCGGTGGACCAGACCACTCCACAACGGTTGCGGTCGGCCATAGGCAGGA
Organism: Gammaproteobacteria bacterium; assembly: GCA_965215365.1. Classification (GTDB taxonomy): domain Bacteria; phylum Pseudomonadota; class Gammaproteobacteria; order Eutrophobiales; family Eutrophobiaceae; genus JAAXHV01. The sequence continues at coordinate 433,540 of CBDCDS010000003.1, forward strand.
AGGCCAACGGGCCGTTCGTCAGGAAGCGCTGGCGGGCAACCTGCGCGTGCTGCAACTCTGTCTGCACAATACCGGCCACGGCTGTTTGCCGATAGCGGCGCACAGGATACCCGATACCGGCAAGCTGCCGCACCTGCGAGCGGGCGCCATCGGCGGCCACCAGCAGTTTTGCTGACAGCTGGCGACCGTCACTCAGCGCCACGCGCACGGCATTGCCCACCTCACTGAGCCGAGTCGGTTCGGCGCCGGCATGTATCGAAATACCAGGCTGTGTTGCCCGAACTGCCTCCAGCGCGGCCGCCAGTACACTCTGCACGACGATATACCCCAGAGTCGGCAGGCCGATAGCGGCGCTGTCAAAGCACAACGCGCCGGCACCGTTCGCATCCCACACCTGCATTTGCCGGAAGCGACCGAGATCCTGCTCTGCCAGTAACGGCCAGACCTGCACCGTGTTGAGAATTTGCCTGGATGCCGGAGTCAGCGCCAGCGCCCGGGCATCTTGGGCCGGCACGTCTTGGGTGCGCGCGCCTTGTACCGGCGTTGCGGTTGCCGGCCGGGCGCTGCGTTCGACCAGGATACAGTCCATACCGTGCGCCGCCGCCAGTAACGCCATGACGCTGCCGATGACGCCACCGCCGACGATGAGAAGTTCCGTATCCGGGGGCCGAGATGATGAGAGCCGAGATGATGAGGAGCGGGATAGTGGTTCGCCTGATGGCACGGTGTGAGACAGCGCGGCGTTGCGGTTGCCGGTCGGAACCTGCGGGCTCGGGCCCGCCGTTCCCCGCGCCAGCCGTTGCCCGGCGGTAATTGCGGCCGGTTTCCGGTCCGCAGCTTGCAGTCCTGTACCGCGCAACTCCACGCCCGGGAAGTGCAGGCCCGTGGCACGGCGTATGAACGCCTGCTTAAAGCCAGGCAAGGTGTCCAGCGCCAGCATTGCGCCGGCGCGTAACGCGGTCGGCAGCGGGCGTCCCGTAGCGGAGATTTTTTGCAGCGTGTCGGTAAAACGGACAATGCGGTGCTGGTCGACCTGCCGGCATGAGGCGTAGTTGTCCAGCAGCGCCGGCGCGCCCACATCGCCGCCATCCCGTAGCGTCTCCCGCACCAACCTGGCCAGCGTCGCCGTGTCCCGCAGTGCCAGATTCAGCCCCTGGGCACCGTTGGGGTGGATGGTATGGGCTGCGTTACCCAGCAGTACGACCCGTGCCGCCACCTGTCGTTCGGGCTGCAACAAAAACAGCGGCCAGGACTGCCTGGAGCCCGCCTCGGAGAAGGCGCCCAGGCGCTTGCCGAAAGTCTGTTGCAGTAAGCGCAGATAGCCATCATCATCCAGTTGCAGGTGATGTGCGGCGGTGGCCGCCGGCGCCACCAGTACCGTGACACAACGCCGGCCGCCGGGTAACGGCAACAGGGCTATCAGCCCGCCGGGAATAACGCGCTCGTAGGCTGTGTTACGGTGTTCCCGTGCCACAGTGACGTTGGCGACGATAGCGGTCTGCCGGTAGTCATGCGTCCTGGTCTGAATCCCGACCGCCGCTCTGAGCTGGGAGCGGGCGCCGTCGGCGATTACCAGCAGCCGGCAGCTGAGCGCAATCTCGGCACCGGCCTGCCGCACCTGTACTGAAATGGAAGCAGGATTATGCTCCACTGCTTGCGCCGTCGCAGGACAGAGCAGGTCGATGTTGGCGCGCCCCCCTAGTTGCTCGAACAACACCCGCCCCAGTGCCGGCGCGGGAACCACGTACCCCAGTGCCTCCAGGTCGAGCATGGCGGCAGTCAGCCGCACACAACCGAGACGGCCGCGGGCACTGATGTGCACCTGTTCAACAGGACCTGCGAGTGGCTGCAGTTGCCGCCATAATCCCAGCTCATCTAGTATTTTTCGCGAGGACTGTGCCAGGGCGATACCCCTGGCGTCATCACCGTGGGGCCGGGTGTCATGGGGCCCGGCATCATGGGGATGTACGCTACGCGCCGGCTGCGCCTCAACCAACGCAATATGCACATTCTCCCCGGCCAGGGCACAGGCAAGCCCGGCCCCCGCCAAACCGCCGCCAATAATTACGATGTCGTAATTGTATGTCACGGCATTTCATCGATATGCAGAGGCACAGAATCAGTTGGTCGCCATCACCGCCTCGATCTCTGTGATGGTTTTCGGCGTGTCCTTGCTCAGCACCTCGTGGCCGGTTTTTGTCACCAGCACGTCATCCTCGATGCGCACGCCGATGTTCCACCAGGCCTCGGCCAGCTCCTCCTGCGGCTGGAGATACAACCCCGGTTCGATAGTCAGCGTCATACCCGGTTCCAGCAAACGCCATTCCTCGCCGATCTTGTAATCACCCACATCGTGCACATCCATACCCAGCCAGTGCCCGGTCTTGTGCATGAAATAGGGCTTGTAGGCTTCCTGTTCCTGCAAGGCCTCCGGGGACCCCTTGAGAATCCCCAGGTCAACCAGCCCGTCAGTGAGCACCGCCACCGCTGCCTTGTGCGGCTGGTCCCAGTGGTTTCCCGGCCGCACCGCATCAATGGCGGCCAGCTGCGCGGCCAGCACCAGCTCATACACGGCCTGCTGGCGGCTGCTGAAGCGGCCGTTGACGGGAAAGCTGCGGGTCACGTCGCTGGCGTAACAGTCGTACTCGGCACCGGCGTCAATTAACAGGATGTCCCCATCCTGCATTTCCCTGGTGTTATCGCTGTAATGCAGCACACAACTGTTGGCACCGCTGCCAACGATGCAGGGATAGGCCGCGCTGTGGGCGCCCTGGCGCATGAACTCATGCAACAGTTCGGCTTCGATCTGGTACTCCATCAGGCCCGGTCGGCATACCTGCATGGCGCGTCTGTGGGCAGCAGCCGTTATTGCCGCCGCTTTACGCAGCTTGCCGAGTTCTGCGCGGCTCTTGTACAGACGCATATCGTGCAGGATGTGGTTCAGGGAAACATATTCCTCCGGCGCATGCACCCCGCTACGCGCCTTGCTGCGCACCTGGTTGACCCAGCCCAGCACGCGCTGGTCAAATGCGGCGTCATTACCCATGGTGTAATAGATGCGCTCCCGGTTCTCCAACAAACCGGGCAGGATGTCATCCATATCGGCAAAGGGATAGGCATCATCTGCGCCATAATCGTTACGCGCGCCCTCCAGCCCGGCGCGCGCGCCGTGCCAGATTTCTTTTTCCGGGTCACGCTCGCGACAGAACAGGATAAACTCCCCCTGTTCCCGACCGGGGATCAGCGCGATCATGGCTTCCGGCTCGGCAAAACCGGTCAGGTAATAAAAGTCGCTGTCGGGACGATAGCGGAAGGATATGTCCCGATTGCGAATTTTCTCCGGCGCGGCCGGCAGGATGGCAATGCTGTCGTCCCCCAGCATATCCATAAACTTCTTGCGGCGCTTGCCGTATTCGCTGTGTTTCATATATGGCAGTGCGGGTTAAAAGCGTTACCGTACCGTTATACATGGTTAAAAGCAATCACTCTTGACCGTGATACAACTGCGTTTTATATTGGTAGCATACTTCGTGGGGGAAAATTCATGACGGGGGCAAAACCATGTCAGAGCAAAATCCGGACAACGTAGATCTGGCAGTGCTGGAGGCGCGGGTTGACGATCTGATCAAAACGGTTGACGCTTTGAAGGACGAGAATTCCGCATTACGCCACCAGCAAAAAAACCTGATCAGCGAACGCGCCGTGCTCATTGAAAAAACCGAGCAGGCAAGGTTTCGTATCGAGTCCATGATTGCGCGCCTGAAGGCGATGGAAACCCGCTCATGACGCCAGCCAAACCGGTGCGGGTATCGATTCTCGACAAGGAATACCTGATATCGTGCACGGATGACGAGCGCGAGCAATTATATTCCGTAGTGGAATTTTTGAATGACAAGTTGCTTGAGGTGAAAAACAGCGGCAAGGTCATTGGCACCGAACGCGTTGTAGTCATGGCGGCGCTGAATATCGCCAACGAGTTACTTGCATACAAGCAAAAAAACAAGCACTATACTGAATCTGTGGATTCGATGGTAAAACGCCTGCAAGCAAAAATTGATGATGTACTGGTTGAGGAGGATTGATTTATCGGGTGAATGTTACAGGCTGCCCTGCAAACTTTATCTGGCAGCTGTTTCGGTTTAGGGTATCTTCTGTCGTGTGCGCTCACGGGCCTGCAAAAACTTGAGCTTATTTCGTGTAGAAAGGGAACTGAACTGCGCCGTTGTGTGCAAGCCCACTTGAGGCGGGAAGCCTGATACGGTGCTCGCTGTTCCCACTTGAACCCCTGGTTCAAGTTTATTGCCTGTAACGGCACGACGGTTGATACCCGCTTAGTAACCTGAAAATGCCCTCCACGGCACCTAAGCAGGGGCGCCTGCCTGAATACAGCGGGCTCATTGTCAAGGGCGGCGACGCCCCTGCACCTCAGCTCAGAAAAAGTCGATAGGCGGGGTTGTTGGTCTCCTCCGAATATTTGATACCCAGCCCGTCCAGGAATTGCTGGAATTCACCCGTCAGTTTTGGCGGCACCTGCAGGCCCATCAGCACGCGCCCGTAGGCGGCCCCGTGGTTGCGGTAATGAAACAGGCTGATATTCCAGCGACTGCTCAGTTGCGTAAGAAAATGCAGCAACGCCCCGGAGCGCTCGGGAAATTCAAACCGGTACAGCAGCTCATCACTGAGTGCCGGGGCATGGCCGCCCACCATATAGCGGATGTGCATTTTTGCCACTTCGTCGTTGCTCAGGTCGGTGACCTGGTAGCCCTTGTCGCGCAGGTTAGCCAGTAACTGGTGCTTCTCCCGGATACCATGGCGCAACTGTACGCCCACGAAAATACGCGCCACCTCGCGGTCGCAGTAACGATAGTTGAATTCCGTGATCTGACGCGCACCTAGGTCATGGCACAAGGTACGAAAACTGCCGGGACGCTCGGCAATCGTAGTGCACAGCAAGGCCTCCCGTTGTTCACCCAGTGCCGCGAGTTCGGCAATGTAACGCAGGCGGTCAAAGTTGACATTGGCACCGCTGACGATGGCGACCAGCTCCCGGTCTTGTAGTTGTTGCCGTTGTACATATTGTTTCAATCCGGTCAGCGCCAGCGCTCCGGCCGGTTCCGGCATGGCGCGGGTATCCTCGTAAATGTCCTTCACCGCCGCGCAGATTTCATCGACGTTGACTGTGAGCACCTCATCGACCAGTTCCCGGCAGATCCTGAATGTTTCCTCCCCGGCCTGACGCACTGCGGCGCCATCGGCGAAGATATCGATATGCTCCAGTATCACCCTGGCCCCGGCTTGCAAGGCCCGATACATACTGGCCGCGCCGTCATGCTCGACGCCGATAATCCGGGTGTCGGGGCTGTGCGCTTGTACGTGCAGGGCAATCCCGGCAATCAGACCGCCGCCGCCAACCGGGACGAAGATGCAGTCCGGTTGCCGTTCACATTGCTGTAGCAGTTCCACCCCTACGGTAGCCTGCCCGGCAATGACCAGCGGGTGGTCATAGGGCGGAATAAAGGTGCGGCCTTCGGTAACGGCGAGTTCTTCCGCGTGCTGGTATGCCTCATCGTAGGTATTGCCGTGCAGCGCGACCCTGGCGCCCAGCCGCCTTACCGCGTTGACCTTGATCTCCGGCGCGGTCTTGGGCATCACGATGGTGGTGCTGATATTCATCCTGGCGGCGGCCAGGGCAACACCCTGGGCGTGATTCCCGGCAGAAGCAGCGATGACACCGTTGCCTTTCTGCTCCTCATCCAGCGTGGCAATCAGGTTATAGGCGCCGCGCAACTTGTAGGAAAACACCGACTGCTGGTCTTCCCTTTTCAGCCACACCCGGTTACCCAACGCCTGCGACGCCTGTGTGGCATAATCCAGCGATGAGCGCCGGGCAACATCATAGACCCGCGCCGCCGCCGCCTGAATTAAGGGTTGGTATTCTGCAAACATGCGTAATAAGATAGCACGTAACTACTCACCCCCTGGTCGTCATTCCCGCGCAGGTGGGAGTCCAGTGGAAAAAAGTCCCGCAGGGACACTTTACAGGGTGTCGCAAGCGACTGTAATTCTCCGAGGAACTCACAGGTTACCTGAATGAGCCAGGAAAAAAAGCGGCGCGCCGCCAAGGCCGCGCTCGATTACATTGAAGATGACATGATCGTGGGCGTCGGCACCGGCAGCACGGTGAACTGCTTCATCGACGAGCTGGCGCAAATCAAACATCGTATCGACGGCGCCGTGGCCAGCTCGGTCGCCACCGAAGTGCAGTTGCGGCAGCACGGTATTCCCCTCATCGACCTGAACGGCGTGCGCGAGCTGCCGCTGTATGTGGACGGCGCCGATGAAGCCACCCGTCACCTGCAACTGCTCAAGGGCGGCGGCGGCGCCTTGACCCGGGAGAAGATCAGCGCGGCGGTGAGCGAGAAATTTGTCTGTATTGTGGACGATACCAAACTGGTGGATGTGCTCGGCGCCTTCCCGTTGCCGGTTGAGGTGATTCCCATGGCACGCAGCTACGTCGCCCGGGAAATCGTCAAGCTGGGCGGCCAGCCGGTATTAAGAGACGGTCGCACCACGGACAATGGCAACCACATCCTGGATGTACACAATCTCACTATCGTCAACCCGACCGAACTGGAACAGCAACTCAACCAGATAACCGGCGTCGTCACCAACGGCCTGTTCGCCGCCCGCCGCGCCGACGTGTTGCTGGTCGCAAGCGACCGCCGGGTCTTCAATCTGGCCGTGTGACGGGTCAAACCAGAACCGGTCAGGCCAGAATGAAAATCCTGTTACTCACAGCCGCAGGCGGCGCCTTGGGCGCGCCAGTCGTTACGGACCGATGAAAACCATAAAACTGTACCTGTTACACGCTCTGGCTATTGCCGGTTGCAGCGCCCTGCCCCTGGCCGCAGCAGAGCTGGTCAGCATCGAAAATGTCACACTCGTTGACGCGCGCCAGAACGATGGCGACAGTTTCAAGGTGAATGCCGACGGCCGTGAACTGCACCTGCGTTTGTACTATGTCGATTGCCCGGAGACGACGTACAACAGCAACTCTATGCTGGAGAGAATCCGCACCCAACAACGCCACTTCGGCCTTGCCGACCCCCACGATGTAGTGCGCTACGGCGAACTGGCTACTGCATACGTCAGGCAGGCGCTATCACAGCCGTTCACGGTTCACACCAGTTACGCCCAGGCGCCGGGACGTTCCGCCGCGGTGCGTTACTACGCCTTCGTGGAGACTCACGACGGCCATGATCTAGGACACCTGCTCATCGAACAGGGCCTGGCCAGGATACACGGCAAGACCCGCCCGCCCGCCGATGGCAGGCCCAGCCACAGCGTACTCGAAGAGCTCCAGGACTTACGCACCATCGCCCTGCTGAACCGCGCCGGAATCTGGCAATCGACCCAACCCGATATGCTCGCTGCAATGCGCAAACGCCAACGCGAGGAGGCCGAGGAACTGAAAACATTCCGCCAACAGGTGGCGCAGGTACGCAGCCGTACTGAGCAGCCCCTCAACTTAAACAGCGCCTCAAGGAAAGAACTCGAACAAATCCCCGGCATCGGCCCGGTTAAGGCCATCAAGATCACCGATGGAAGGCCGTATAAGTCAGTGGATGATTTGCTGAAAATTCCCGGCATCGGGCCGAAGACAGTGGAGGCTGTCGCGCCTTATGTTACGGTGGGCAGTGAATGAGATATTGCTTCACTCACCGTGTCATTTTACCTCTCTGCAACGATATTCATCCGCATAGTACTTCTTCGTGTATGTGTCCATAAAGTCCATGCAGGCAGAGGAATTATTGTAGTAACCAAAAAAAACCGTAGTCCTATCCCATTCCCCAAACATGTTCTGCTTCTCCAGCCATACGGCTTGACTGTATTGACATTCCGCTCAGGCCGGTATACAATAACTCAATTTGTAACCATCCGGAGATTAAAAATGCTTAATTTGACTATTTGCCCCCCTCCCCATCACTATAAACGACTGACGGCTCTCGCCATCGTGCTTGCGGCACTGATGCTGTCTCCGCTGACTTCAGTAATGGCGCAGGATTTTTCTACAAATATTGACACCACCGCGGTTGCCAAGAACGAATCGCAGGCGATAGAGAAATGGGGCCAGCGCGTCTGTATCAGTGCTACTCTGAACTCAGACGGGACTGGTGTCGCATCTATCGGGTTTGGTATAACAACTGATGATGATGATGATCCTAATACTCCTCCCGTACCTAGAACAGAAAATATTAACGCATGGTCCATCAAAAAAGACACCACAGGATACCCGGGCAATAGATACAAGGACTTCTCTGGGAATACTACCAACGTCTTCCGCGGTGTCACTGTTGCGGATGGCGAGGACCATATTGGGAATGTGTACTGGATATCGAGTGCTTCGACCACAGGCTCAGGTACGTTCAAGGCGATGCAGCCAAAAGGTTATGGTCGAGGAGATCAACTATGGGTGGAGATTGACACCCCCGAAATCAAGGTCAACCAGTACAAGAGCCTGGCGACTGGAGCGATTGGAACTTGCGGCGGCTATTGATGGAATAGCGATAATGTAGTTGGCCGTCCGGAAAGCCGGTAAAACGCCTAAAACCACCGAATCCAGGGCAAGGAGGGCCTCTGTGAGGGATTTTTCAGGGACGGTTGTGGTGGCGGGCGCCGGGCCGGTTGTTCGGAGTTTTCTCAGGCCGCAAGGGTTTCGATGACATCGCCCTTGCGTTGCAGTACGGTCACACCCCGCGCCAGGGCCGCCTGCTTCAGCTCGTCATGGAAGTGGAAGGCAGCCAGTGCCAAGCACTGCCGGCGCGAGCTTCGCATCACTTGGTGAGATATGCGGGCTAGGTGAGATATGCGGGCTAAAACCGCCCGCTGATTGTCACGCGTGCGTTCAGCGGCGCGCCTACGGTGGCCTGGTGTGTACTGTGCGCGTTCGGGAAGTAGAGCTTGTCAGTCAGGTTCTCGACATTGACCTGAACACGCAGCTGGTCAGACACGTCATAGTAGGCCGAGGCGTCAAGGCGGGTATAGCTCGGCAGCGTCGCGCTATTGCCATTATTGATGAAACTTTCATCCTGGTAAGTCAGACCCAGGCCCAGGCCCAGCTTATCGGTGACCTGAAAGCTGTTCCACAGTGAGAACATATTTTCCGGCAGCTCGCGCGGGCGCAGTCCGGTCGGGCCGGCCCGATTGACCTGCTCACCGTCAAGATAGCTGTATCCGGCTGACACGAACCATCGGTCTGTGAGCAGCCCCTTGAGCTGCACCTCGACCCCTTCAATTTTTGTATCAATGACATCCAGGGTGGCCGGATCATTATCGGCAACCTGCGGCGAGCTTTGCTCAATCTCGAACACCGCGGCCGTCAGGCTCAGGTCCTGGGCGAAATCCCATTTTATACCCGCTTCCAGGTTGGTGAACGTGTTCGGGTCCAACTGGTTATTGCTGCCATTGATGTTGGCGTACTGCTCGCCACTGCGCGGCAGGAAGGATTCACTGTAACTCCCGTACAATGAAATGTTTTCTCGCGGCTTGAAGACCAGGCCGACCCGCGGTGTCACTTCTTCATCCTTGCGGCTGCGGGTTTCAGCCGCCGGGACATTGAACACCTTGATGTCGAAGCTGTCAAAGCGCGCGCCAACGATCACATCCAGCCGCTCCGACACCTCAATCTCGTCTTGGATATAGACGGAAAACACCTCAATATCCACATGCGTATCGTCATTGAGATCGGCGCTGAAACTGTTTGTTGTGGTGACACCGGCGGCGTTGACACCGCTGTCTGCGCGCAGGTTGAGAGGGCGGCTGACGGTGAACACTTCATTGTCATCCGAGGTGGTGTCCCAGAACGAGTTAAAGCGATCCTGATTGGACGAGGTATCAATATATTCAGCGCCGACGACGACGGTGTGATTGATAGCGCCGGTGCCGAAGCCCCCGATCAGGTTGCCGGAGAACATCAGGCTTGCGCGCTGGGTCGTATCGATATAGCCATCGAGCGTCACCACCTCCGGCGTCGCTGCCTGATTATAGCCGGAGGCATAGAAGTTCTGGTACAGCTTGTCGTAATCCCCATAAAACAGGCTGACATTCGCTTTGAGTTGTTCTGAGAAGTCATGTTGCAGCGCGGCGCGCAGTACATGGGCTTGAAGCTGTTGATAGTTGCGTTCAGGGTCGCCGAAAACAATCTCGTGAAAGTCTTTGACCGGGCGGCCATCCGACCCGGTTGGAATGCCGCGATCAATCACGCGGTCGTGATCGATGTATTCATAACTCAGATCAATAGTGGTATTCATGCCCGGTTCAAATTTAGCGGTCGGGTTGACGCCAAACCGATCACCGTCATAGAAATCGCGATGGTTGTTCAGCCCTTCATAAAACGCATTGATGCGAAAGGCCGAGTGCGCGCTGGCCGAAAAATTACCATCGACCTGAACATCAAATTCGCCGAAGGTATTTGAACTTGTCTTGTAGCCGGTGAAATTTTCGCCGATCACGCCTCTCTTGGTGACGCGGTTGAGGATGCCGCCAGTACCGCCACGCCCGAAAAAGAGCGCATTCGGGCCACGCAGTATTTCCACCTGTTCCAGGTTATACAGCGGGCGGTAATACTGAACGTCATCACGGACGCCGTCAATGAAGAAATCAGCCGTTGAGCGCACCCCCCGAAATACCACTGCGTCACGGTGACCCTCGCCCTGTGAGGTGTTGACGCCGGGGGTGTAGTCGATAATGTCGCCGACACTGGTGAAGCCCTGCAGGGTAATCTGGTCGGCGGTGACAATGGACAGACTCTGCGGCACATCAATGATAGGCGTCGGCGTTTTTAAGGCGTTCACCTGGTCTGTGTACAGATACTTCCCGGTGACGATGATCTCTTCCTGTTGCTGTTGCGCCAACGCCGTAAACGACAATCCGTACCAGACGACCAAGAGCCCGAACAAACGATGATTATACATTCTGTATCTCCTGTAAATAAGAATTATTATCATTCAGCTTACCTTTTGAAAATAATATGTCAAGAATTTTTTTGAAATTTTTTGAGGTTCCCTTGAACGGGACATTGCTCATAAAAAATTTTGTTGCAAATAATTCTCATTTATTCTATTATTCCTGACACTGATGAATTCGCAGGTGAGGAGTGTGTCCAGATGTACGTGTGTGCATGTAACGCAGTAACAGAACGACAGATCCGGCAAGCCATCACTGACGGCGCCCGGACCAATGCCCAGCTTCGGCAACGGCTGGATGCCGCGCGCGTGTGTGGTTCTTGTGATGATTGTCTGGAGGAGTATCTTGCCGAAGCATCGGAACAACAGGAAAAACAGTATGAAATACCTACCCCTTTTGTTTTCCCTGCTCCTTGTTTTACCAACGGCGCCGGCTGAGCAAGTCAACGTTTACTCCGGTCGCAAGGAAGCGCTGATTAAACCGCTGTTCGATAGGTTTACCCAGGAGACGGGGATCAGGGTCAACCTGGTCACCGGCAAGGCGGATGCTTTGATCAAGCGTCTGCAGCTTGAAGGCGAACGCTCCCCGGCCGACCTGTTGATTACTGTGGACGCCGGACGCCTGTACCGGGCGCAGGCGCTGGGCCTGTTGCAGCCGGTCTCGTCGGCGCAACTGGAACGCACAGTGCCGGAGGTGTATCGCGACCCGCAGGGCTATTGGTACGGCCTGTCAATCAGGGCGCGCGTGATCGTGTACGCCAGGGCGCGGGTAAACCCGGCGCAGCTTTCCACTTACGAAGCCTTGGCCGACCCCGTCTGGCGCGGGCAGCTTTGTGTGCGTTCAGCGGCCAATATCTATAACCAATCGCTGGTTGCCGCTATGCTTGTGCACCACGGCCAGGAAGCCACACAGCGATGGCTGCGCCGGCTGGTCGCCAATTTTGCCAGGGCTCCGAAAGGTGGTGACCGCGACCAGGTCAGGGCGGTGGCAGCCGGGCAGTGCCGGCTGGCGCTGGTTAATAGCTATTATCTGGCGGGTATGCTCAGTGCCAATATCGGCGCGGAAGTCGACGCGGCGCGCCAGGTGGCGCTGTTCTGGCCGAACCAGACCGACCGGGGCGTGCACGTGAACATCAGCGGTGCCGGGGTCACTCGTTCGGCACCGCACAAGGACCGCGCAGTGCGTCTGCTGGAATATCTGGTGAGCGTACCAGCGCAGGAATGGTATGGTAAAACGAACCATGAATTTCCTGTCCGTGCCGGTGTGCCTCGGGGCGAGATACTGCAATCCTGGGGCGAGTTCAAGGCCGATGACCTGAACCTGACGGCGCTGGGAGAGAAAAACCATGCCGCCGTACGCGCCATGGACCGGGCCGGCTGGAAGTAAGAGTTTTCTGCCTGCCCTCTGCTCGTCACTCCGGGCAGGCATGTTGCCTGACAAAAGGCAGATATACCATGGCCTCATGCCTTATCATGTATTCTGAATGTCTGTGGTTGCCATGATAAGCCTGTATGCCTGAAGCAAAACTTCCGCCGAGACGCGGTGGTTTAACTTATATTTCCCCGTGGACAGCCGTCACCGTTGTGGCCGGCGCAACGCTGCTGCTGCCTGTGTTTGTCATCGCCGCATCGGTGTTGCTGCCCAGTGGGGATATCTGGCGGCACCTGTATGACACGGTGTTGGCAGAATACCTGAGCAACTCCCTGTTGCTGGCTCTGGGTGTGGGTTGCCTGTCGCTGCCGTTGGGCGTGCTGCCGGCCTGGCTGGTCACGCGGTATCGCTTCCCCGGCAGTCGCCAGCTGGAATGGGCCTTGCTGTTGCCGCTGGCCATGCCCGCGTACATCATCGCCTACACCTATACGGGGATGCTGGATGTGGCCGGCCCGTTGCAGTCGTGGTTGCGCGCCGCGTTTGTCTGGCAGTACGGCGATTACTGGTTTCCCGAGGTGCGCTCGCTGCCCGGCGCTATCTTAATGTTATCGTTGGTGCTGTATCCCTACATCTATCTGCTGGCCCGGGCCGCGTTTCTGGAACAGTCTGCGTGCGTGGTCGAGGTGGCCCGCACCTTGGGCATGGGGCCGACGCAAGCATTCTTCAAGGTGGTATTGCCACTGGCGCGCCCGGCCCTCAGCGCCGGTCTGGCGCTGGTGCTGATGGAAACCCTGGCCGATTACGGCACCGTGCAGTATTTCGGGGTGGCGACGTTTACCACCGGCATCTTCAAAACCTGGTTTGGTCTGGGCAGCAGCATTGCCGCGGCGCAGTTGTCGGCGCTGTTGCTGTGCTTCGTGCTGTGCCTGATGGTACTGGAGCAACGCGCGCGGCGGCGCGCGCGCTACCATCACACCAGCGCCCGCAACACCCGCTTGGAACAGCTGACCCTGCGCCGGCCTGAGTCCCTGGCCGCTTTTTGCTTGTGCGCGGCGCCGGTATTGTTCGGGTTTATCATTCCTGCCAGCCAGTTGCTGTTCTGGGTCATGCAGACCTGGCACCGCGCACCGGATAGCAGCTTTGCGGCGCTGGTGTGGAACAGCATGGAGCTGGCGCTTATTACCGCGCTGCTGGCACTGCTGCTGGCGCTGGCAGTGTGCTACACCAGGCGTCGCCATGCGGGGCTGGTCGCAAACGCAGCCAGCCGCTTGCTCGGTATGGGCTACGCCGTGCCAGGTACGGTCATCGCAGTGGGGGTGCTGATCCCCTTCACCTGGCTGGACCGACACCTGCTGGGCTGGTATGACGCGCTGTTCGGCGCCAGTACCGGCTTGCTGCTGAGCGGCACTGTTGTCATCCTGATATTTGCCTATCTGGTGCGGTTCCTGGCGCTGTCGCTGAATGCGGTCGAAGCAGGGCTGGCGAAGGTCAAACCGTCCATGGACGAGGCCGGACGCAGTCTGGGGGTCAGTGGTGTCAGCCTGTTACGCCGCGTGCACATTCCCATCCTGCGCCCCAGCCTGCTCACCGGCTTGCTGCTGGTGTTTGTGGACGTGCTGAAAGAACTGCCGGCGACGCTGATACTGCGGCCGTTCAATTTCAACACGCTGGCGGTGCGCGCCTACGAGCTGGCTAACGAAGAGCGTCTGGCCGAGGCTGCGCTGCCGGCCCTGGCCATCGTGCTGGCCGGCATCATTCCGGTTATCATACTGAGCCGGGCCATCTCCCGTTCCCGCGCCGCTTATGCTTGAAGTCAAAAACCTGACGGTAGCCTTCGATGACAAGACGGTCATCGCAGCTGTGTCCCTGCGCCTGGAGCAGGGCAACATCGGTTGCCTGCTGGGTCCCAGCGGCTGCGGCAAGACGACCTTGTTACGCACTATTGCCGGGTTTGAGCAGCCCGGCGCCGGCGAGGTCCGGCTCAATGACCGGGTGGCAAGCAGCCCCACTGCGCTACTGCAGGTAGAGCAAAGAGGCGTGGGCATGGTGTTCCAGGACTTTGCCCTGTTTCCACACCTGAGCGCGCAGGACAACATCGCGTTCGGTTTGCAGCGTCTGCCTGAGTCTGCGCGCCGGGCCCGCATAGCTGAGGTGGTGCAGCTGCTGGCGATCGCCGATTTTCGTCATAAACATCCGCACCAGTTATCGGGCGGCCAGCAACAGCGGGTTGCCATCGCCCGCGCCTTGGCCCCGCGCCCGCAGCTGCTGCTGCTAGATGAGCCTTTTTCCAATATGGATGTTGAGTTAAGAGAGCAGATCGCCCGCGAGTTGCGCGCCATCCTCAAACAGGACGGCATGACCGCCATGCTGGTCACCCATAACCAGTTGGAGGCCTTTGCCATGGCCGATGAGATCGGCGTCATCCGCGATGGCAGGTTGCTGCAATGGGATAACGCTTTTAACCTGTACCACCGTCCGGCCGGCCCACAGGTTGCGGATTTTATCGGTGAAGGCGTATTGCTGGACGGCCTCGCCATCAGCCCTAAGCAGGTCAGCACCGAACTGGGCGTGCTGACCGGCGCCGCCGCCCATGGCCACGCGCCGCAAACACGAGTTTCGGTACTGCTGCGCCCGGACGACATCGTGCATGACGACAGCAGCAAACAAACCGCCACCGTGCGCGACAAGGTGTTCCGCGGCGCCGCGTTTCTCTACACCCTCGCCCTGCCCAGCGGCGCCCGCATCCTGAGCCTGGTCCCCAGCCACCACGACCACGCCATTGGTGAGGATATTGGCATTCGGCCGCAGCTGGACCACTTGGTACTCTTTCGATCTGATATTGCCATGTAGCGGGTCGGGAAGCGGCTGAGCGCAAGGCGCGCCGTGCAAGTACGGGAGTATGCCTGACGCTATTCCCGACAACCCTGAGGTCACTGCTTGCCAACATGGTCTGCTATCTGGTTCTCAATCGATATTGCTGCAGCCTGCTTTGTGGTTTATCGGGTAGCGTGTACTCTATAATTCGTTTTTCAACCAGCAACCGAATGATTCTGTTAAGTTGACCAGAAACCTGTTTTTGTCCCAGTTTTCTGGATATTTCTACTTTCGACATGGGACCTTCAGTCAGAAAACCGACTATGGTAGCTTCCAGCGACTCTAGCTGCGACTCTAGCTGCGACTCTGGCTGTGACTCTGGCTGCGACTCTGGCTGTGACTCTGGCTGCGACTCTGGCTGTGACTCTGGCTGCGACTCTGGCTGCGACTCTGGCTGCGACTCTGGCTGCGACTCTGGCTGCGACTCTGGCTGCGACTCTGGCTGCGACTCTGGCTGCGACTCTGGCTGCGACTCTGGCTGCGACTCTGGCTGCGACTCTGGCTGTGACTCTGGCTGCGACTCTGGCTGTGACTCTGGCTGCGACTCTGGCTGCGACTCTGGCTGCGACTCTGGCTGCGACTCTGGCTGCGACTCTGGCTGCGACTCTGGCTGTGACTCTGGCTGCGACTCTGGCTGTGACTCTGGCTGTGACTCTGGCTGCGACTCTGGCTGCGACTCTGGCTGTGACTCTGGCTGCGACTCTGGCTGCGACTTTGGCAGATCTCTGACTTGGTCTCTTACATTATCGCTGTGAATCACCAAGTCCGGTCTGAATGGAAATTCCACCCACATACCCCCATCTACGCGTAATACAGGTTCGGGGAAACCATTCAGCCGACACGATTTAAGTATTTCACCGATACCTCTTCCCCATGCCTCGATCATTCCCGCCCGGAAAAATGCCTCAGCAATGTCGGGGTTAAACGGAATGGACGTATGCAGCCGGACAAGGTTATCTATGGTCCACCCAGGCGGAAGCTGTCCGGGATTCCATATAACCAACTTATCGTCGTAGACTTTGATTTGAATGGGGATGGAACTGCTGTAATCCTTGTGGGTGACTGCATTGAGCAGCGCTTCGCGCAAGGCATACTCTGCGACCGGAAATGTCTCTTTACGGCGGATGCCCTGGTATGAGATAGCTGCTTTTAAGTATTTAGTTAGCAATATATCAACGATAAGTTCTACCTGTGCCAGAATCGAGCCGCGCACCTCATCCTGATAAGAAAGTGTAGCATCGTCGCGGAAGTAGCCGATTTTTACATAAGCGCCACTGATCAACCTGTGTGGCTCGGGGTGAAATAACAAAACGCCCGCCCGTTTCAGGTAGCCTCCGTCGATTAAATTCAGCTTGTCCAGCATGAATTTGTCGGAAACATTCAAGGTTTCCGGGGGCAGGCGTTGACTTTCCACACCCGCACGACGAAACGTTGCCAGCGCGCGTTCATCCAAATCTTCCACTCCGGGGCCGGGTATAGGTGAGCCATCCCAGGCACGTCCCACCTTTTCCAATAAGAAGCGTTCCAGCGCCGCGCCTTTCAGTACCTGTTTAGTGCTCCCGCTACGATAATGGTATTGGCCTTTATAGCTGATGGGTCTGGGGTATGGCTTGACCGTGATGGAAAGAAAGGGAACCGTATTCGACGCTTCCAAATTGACGTCAACCACAATCCCGAGCGTTGACACGACCTTGTTCGGAATCTCCTCGAGCAGCCGTTCAATGTTCTTCAATCCAAGAACTTTTCCGTTGTCGTCCTTGCCGATTTCCAGCACACCGCCCTGAGCGTTGGCAAAACCGCAAATCCATTTCAGGTATTCATCCCGCCAAGAAGGTTTCCATTCGATGTGTTGTCCCTCGTTCATGCCGACGGATAACCTTTAGCCCGCATATCTCACCAAATCACTTGTTGCCTTATGCAACATGATTGCTCTCAATAAGTTATGGTAATACTTCTGCTCTTTCCACGTAACACACTGCGTTGGTGAGATATGCGGGCTAAAAGAGGTCAGAAGATAAAATCAGCCTCGGTCAGAGTCGCCGATTGATAGCCTTCCAGGGTAATCGTTACCCCGCCCTGGGCGCTGAGGTCAATGATCAGGCCGCGGTCAGTCTGCGTCAGGGTGAGGTCCGCGAACGCGTCAAGCTCCGCGAATGCCGAGAGGTCGATGCGGTCGGCGCCGCGCTCGAAATCACCGATGGTATCGTCGCCATGGCCGGGTTTGAATACAAACGTATCCGCCCCCGCCCCGCCGTACAGCGTGTCGTTGCCGGTACCGCCGACCAGGCTGTCGGTGCCGGCCTCTCCGGACAGGAGATCGTTACCGCGGCCACCGTACAGGGCATCATCGCCGCCGCCGCCGTGCAAGGTATCATCGCCGCCGCCGGGGCCGCCATACAATTTGTCGTTACCGGCCCGCCCCAGCAGGGTGTTGGCGCGGCTGTCGCCGGCCAGAATGTCATCGTGGTCGGAGCCGTGCAGGGCTTCAATGTCCGGGACCTGCTCGGTCTGTGTGTGACCGGCCGCGTCCCGGTAGTCGACGGCCAGCAGCTGTCCGAAGCGGTCGCCGTCGGCGTCCCCGCCCCGGGCCGTGGCGGTATGCAGGCGCACCACCACCCCGGCAGACGAGCCCTGATAGCTGGCCGTATCCTGGCCGTCGCCGCCGCTGAGGGTATCCGCGCCCGGCCCACCGCGCAGCCAGTCATCGCCCCGGCCGCCGTCCAGCACATCATTGCCGCCAGCGGCGCCGGAGAGGTAGTCGCCGTGCAGCACATCGGCACCGCCGCGCCCGGCCAGCCGGTCCGGGCCGTCCCCGCCGGCCAGCACGTTGGCCTCGTCATCACCGGCCAGACTGTCGGCGTGGGCCGAGCCCATCAGGCTGTTAATGGCCTCGAACGTGTCACCGGCGGCGTCCCCGCCTTGGGCCGTACCGTCATGTAGGTGTACGGTCACGCCTTCAGGCGAGTGCCGGTAGCCGGCGAAGGTGGTGGCACTGGCATCGACT
Source organism: Gammaproteobacteria bacterium (assembly GCA_965215365.1). GTDB lineage: Bacteria > Pseudomonadota > Gammaproteobacteria > Eutrophobiales > Eutrophobiaceae > JAAXHV01. Next base: position 451,754 of record CBDCDS010000003.1, read on the forward strand.
CTGGCACTGCCGAGCAGCCGGTCGGCGCCGGCACCGCCTTCCAGGTAATCCCAGTGGCCGCGGCTGAGACCGCCGCCAGCCAGGACATCATTGCCCGCGCCACCCCACAGTTCGTTGCCGAAGCGATTGCCGCTCAGCGTATCGGCGTGGGCCGAGCCGATAATTCCGTCGATGCCGTGCAGGGTATCCCCGGCCGCGTCCCCGCCTTGAGCGGTGCCGTCGTAGAGGTGCACGGTCACGCCGGCCGGCGAGGCGGTGTAGGCGGCCCACTCGAAGCGGGTGCCGTAGTCAGGGTTCGGGTCGATGTGCCCCACCAGCACATCGGCGCCAGCGCCGCCTTCCAGGGTATTAAAGCCGGCGCCCGCATACAGCCAGTCATCCCCCCCGCCGCCGCGCAGCATGTTGTTCTGGCCGCCATGCCCGAACAGCCAGTTCACCTGATCGTTGCCGGTCAGTGTATCATCGTATGCGGAGCCTTCCAGCGCCCAGGCCACGGCCTCTGCGGCCAGAGTCACCTCCACGCCGCGCTCTGCATCCCGGTAACTTTCAATCAGGCCCTCGCCGCGGCGCGCCGAAACCGTCAGCACATACCCGCCGGAGTTGTCCTGCGCCGGGTTGCGCGCGTACGCGGCGGCGCTGAGATAGTAAGTGTCATCGCGCGGCGCGGTGAAGCTGAGCATGGAGTAACGGTTCCCCGCAGCCAGATCAATGTCGTCGTTGAAAGCCAGCCGCTCGCCGGCGCTGTTGTACAGGGTGAGAATGGTATCTGCGGAAGGGGTTTCGCCGTGACCGGCGAGGGCAATGTCGTAAGTCTCCCCGGCCGTGAGCTCGATGGCTATCCAGTCCTCATCCTTACGGTCTGCCAGGACACCTTCGAGGCGGTCGGCAAAGTACGGCATAAAGTACCGGGTGCCGGCGTCGGCTGCGGCATCCAGGGCCGGGACTTCTGTTATCGTTACCATGGCTTCACCCTGGTAAGGGGTTGCTGTCGTCAAAACCGCGCCCTCCCTTCCAGCAGCAGAGCATGGTCGGCCTCGCCGCCGCCGTCAGCACCGTTGCGCTCGCTGACCAGGTGCAGTTCCAGCGTCTCGGCTGCGCGCCAACGCAGGCCGGCGCGGTAACGCGCGGCGTATTGCCATTGCGTCTCCAGGTAGGAGGTGAAACGACCGCGTTGGCGGGCGTCCCAACCGTAACTCAGTTTCATGTTCAGGCGGGCGCGGTAGTTGGGTGCCGCCCGGGTGGGCGTCTCCCGGCGCAAGCCTTGCGTCCACAGTTGCTGTACGCCGCTGTCGGCTTGGCCGTAGCCGGGTGTCAGGCTGAGCGTCAGGCCGCGCCCGTCGCGCCAGCTTTGCCATTCGGCGTGGCCTTGCAGCCCCCACTCCTGGTAGCCGTCGCGCCCGACCAGAGTACGCGCCTGGCCATGCAGGGCGAGGGGGCCGGCCGTGTAATGCAGCGTGCCACCCAGCTCCGCGCCCAGCCCTCCCTGTCCATCGCCGCCGTCATGGCGCAGGCCCAGTTGCAGGGTTGGAGTGAATACTGCGCCGTCGGTCAGGCGCCGGGTGTGGCCGGCCTCAACGGCCAGACGCAGGCGCCGGGCGTTGGTCGTAGCAGACTCAGTCTCCAGCCCCGTGAGCAGGCCCTCGGCCTTGACGCGCAAGGTCAGGGCTGCCGTGTCCCAAAGCCGGCCTTCGAGGCCACCGCCCAGGGTGCGGGTGTTAATATCTGCGCGGTAGCTGAGGTCAGCGCGGCGGCTGTTGAGATGGCCCCAGCCCAGGCCGCCGCTGATCCAGGCGCTCAGGCGCGCACGCGTCCAGCCGGCGTAGGGATGGACGCCAAGCAGGGACAGTGTGTGGCGCTTGTTGCCAGCGCTATCCCGTTCGTCCCAACCGGCGCGTTGCCAGCCCACGGCTGACCCCGCCGTAAGCGCCTCGGTGAGGCGCAACTCGGCGCCGAGACGCGCCCCCAGCAGGTCGCCGTCCCAGTCAAGGCCATCACTATGGCCGCCGACATTGCGGTAGGCGCCGTCGCTCCATAAGGCCAGGGAGGCAAGGCCGGTGCGGGTGGCGTCGGTATCCTGCGCGAGGGGTAGCACAAAGTCGGCGTTATCCAGCAGCGCCTGCCAGTTGACCGGTGCCGCCGGCGTGACCCAACCGGAGTCCACCCGCGCCGCCGCCCGGGCCGGGTCGAACGCGTCCGCGGCCGGCGCGTTCAAGGTAGAGCCGGGCAGAACGCCGGCGAGCGCCTGTCGCAGTCGGGCCAGGGTCGGCGTGCCGGCGCCGGGTGCCGGCGCCCGGCGCGTAGCCTCAAGGCGCGCGGCAATGCTGCCCTGGGTGTCGTCTGCCAAGGTGCGGGCCAGATCCGGCAAGCTGCGGTGGTCCGCCGCAAGGGGCGGGGCGGCCGCGCGAGTCAGGGTCACGGTATAGGTGCGGGTGGTGCCGCCGGCACTGACCGTGATGGGAACGGGATTGCTGCCGACATGCAGGGCTACCGGGGCGGCGGCCGTGCCGTTGGCAACAGTCCTCCCGGCGATGGCAATGCGGGCGTTGTGGTCATGGCTCATGGGGGTGACGGTGACCTCAGTGACATGGTTGGGCACCACGCCTGTGTAGCGGGTGGCAGCGGCGCCAAACACCGGAGACAACGTGATGGGGGACGCATCGTTGCCCATCACTACCAGCGCCGGCAGCGCTGCCACCGGCGCCGGCGGCGCGGCGCGGTCGAGGGTGAGGGTGTAGGCGCGGGTGGCGGCGCCGTTCTCGGCGGTGATGACAATCTCAATGACGTTCCGCCCCACATTCAGGGCAATGGCGGCGCTGGCCTGGCCGCGTGCAAGGGTCTGCGTGGCGACGGTGGCGGTAGCGTTGCGGTGCCGGGTAACGGGGTTGAGGGTGACGGCCGTGACCTCATGGGCTACCTGCGCGGTGTAGGCCGTGGTGTCGAGGGCGAAGGCCGGGCTCAGGGCCACGCGTGCCTCGTTGCTACCGGTGACGCGCAGGGTGGACAGGGTGGCATCGCTTGAAGGGGCGGGAGTCCCACCACCACCACCACCGCCACCACCGCCGCCACCACCGCCGCCACCGCCGTCTGTGGGCTGCTGCGGTTGCTGTGGCTGCTGCGGTTGCTGTGGCTGCTGCGGTTGCTGCGGTTGTTGGGGCTGCTGCGGTTGTTGCGGCTGCTGCGGTTGTTGCGGCTGCGGCAGCGCCCGGAGCGTGAAGGTCAGTTCGGCCATCGGCGCATTTGAGAACCTCCCGCGTCCGCGCAGGCTGGTGATCGTCCCTTGCGGGGTCGTATCCGGGTTACTGAGGGAGAACCCGGTACCGTCCTCCGTGCCCGCGTCCCAGGCGTACAGACTGATACGTTCGGTCGTCTTCCACCCATCCCCGCTGCGTAGCGAATGCCCGGAAATACCGACGAACCAGTCCGGACTGGGCCCGATCATGGATAGCAGTGTCACCAGCGGGTGCGCCGGGGTCACTGTTATGGTGAAACTGCGCGTGCCGGTGGCGCCGGTCCCGCCGGCGCTGATCAGTGCTCTCTTGCGGGCGTCCGCAACCGCGTTGTACTCGCTAATGAACCCTCCGGTGGCGCCGAGCTCGGCAACGCCTTCGACTCCCGCCGTAGCGGTCCCGCCCGGCGCCCAGAATCTGTGGCTGCTGTTGTGCACGGCGCCGATGAGGGTGGTGAAGTGCGCGCCCCCGGCGACGCCGCCAGGTGTGCTGCTGCTGTTCCACTTCCCGGTGAAGGTTACATCGTAGGTCCTGACGCCGGCGTCCTGAGCCGCTGCCGGCGGCGACAGCGCAAGCATCAACAGCAGCGCTGCGGCGAGCGCGCTCATCATCCCACCCGCGCGCGCCCGCGGCGGAAATAACCTGCAACAATCCCCAACAACGCCACGGAGGGCATTCTCAGAGCTTCTTTTATATTCTCTTTGCATACTCATCAGGCTGCATCTCTGCTGCAAATTGATGCTGCAAATTGACAGCGATTTTATCGAGACGGGGATATAATAACCTGTAAAACGCACTTTGTGGCATTTTTGGTGAGATCTGCGCGCTAACCCGCAGATCTCACCCGGTCGCTTGTTGCCTTGTGAAACATAATTGCTCTCAATAAGTGATGATCATACTGCTACTCTTTCCGCATAACCCACTGCGCTTGATGCGCCCTCGCTGGTCTTGGTTCTGCCTGCCGACAGTCCCGGCCGGCTTCGAGCCAAGGGCCATAAACGTCCGGTACAGTAAGGGGATAACAAATAAGGTCAACAATGTGGAAAACATCAGCCCCCAGACGATGGCGGTGGCCACAGGGCCCCAGACCACCGACTCCCCGGCCAGACCGGTAGCTAGTGACAGCAGCCCGGCTATGGTGGTCATGGAGGTGATAAGGATGGGGATCACGCGGCGTCTGGCGGCATACACCGTGGCATGCAGCAGACCCATGCCGCTGGCCAGACGCATATTGGCGGCGGAGATCAGCACGATGGCGGCATTCACGGAAATGCCGACCAGGGCCACCACCCCGTAGATGGTAAACAGGCTCAAGGGGTTGCCGGTGACCAGCAGCCCTAGGGTCACGCCGGTGAAGGTCAACGGCACCGTCGCCAGCACCATAAAGGGCTGGAAATAGCTGCGAAATTGCGTCCCCAGGATGATATAGATGAGGCCCAGGCCCAGCAGCATCAGCAACCAGATGGCGTCGAGGCTCTCCTGAATGTCGTCCAGTTCGCCGGTCTGGTCCAAGGTGATCTGGGGATACCGGCCTTGCAGGGTGCGCCACTGTTTGGTGATGAGGTTGTTAGCCTCTATGGTGTTGATCTGCTCCCGATCGATATCGGCCTCGATGGTAATGGCCCGACGGAAGTTATAATGCCGGATATTCTGGCGCCCGATTTCGGAGCTGACGATTAGCAGCTCAGCCAGGGCGACAGAACGGCCGTCCGGCAGGGACAGCGTCTGGCGCATCAGGTTGTCGATGTTGGTATGGCGGTCCTGTTTTGCCAGCAACCGCACTTTTACCTCCTCGCCCTGATCCTGGAAGTCGGTGACAATCTCCCCGTCCACATAAGCCCGCAGGGCCGGCCCGATCAAGCCAGGATTGAGCCCGGCGCGCTGTATCGCCTCGCCGTCCAGGCGCAGCACCAGTTCCGGGTTGCCGGGGCGGTAGTCCGTGGTGATATTTTTATACACCCCCTGCTGTTCGAGAAAATCCCGCAGGTCGTTGGTGGCGCGGAGCATGGTCGGGTAGTCGCTGCCCAGTATTTTGGCGACGACAGCCCGGCTCGCCGGCGGGCCGCCCTGCAATTCCAGGATCGACATGCGCACCGGCCCCGGTATTCCCTGTACCCGCTGCAATACCGCGTCGGCAATCACCGAGACCTGACGGCCGACGGCGCCCTGTGGGTGCAGGCTGAACAGGATCTGGCCTTTGGTATCGCCGAACAACGGCTCGGCCTCTGTGATCTGGTACCCGGCAACGCTGACTGCGGCGCGCAGTTCCCCCGGCAGGAACTCTTTCCGGGCCTGTTGTTCCAGACCGAGCAAGGCGCGATCGGTCTGCTCCAGGGTAACGCCCTGCGGCATTTCGACGTTCAGATAGAACAGCCGTTCGGAGTCGAACTCAAAGAAATTAAAGCGGATCAGGCCGGAGGCCAGGGCGCCCGCAGCCAGCGTAACAGCCAGGATAATGCCGGCCACAGTGATGAACGGGTGGCGCAGGGAGGTTGCCAGGGCGCGGGTATAGCGCAAGCGCAACCAGTAATTGAGCGCTTCTCTTTTTCTGCCGACCGACCCGGCTTTGCTGAAGTTGACCCCGGATGCCAGTACATGCGCCGGTAAAATCCAGTACGCTTCGAGCAGGCTGATGAGCAGGGCGATGGTGACCACCAGGGGAATGACTTTCATAAACTCTCCCAGGATGCCCGGCAACACTACCAGCGGCAGGAACGCGGCAATGGTAGTCAGCACCGAACTGGTGACCGGGGCGAACACTTCCCGAAATGAGGCGACTACCGCAGCCATGGCCTGCGCGCCGCGCTGCAAGCGGTAGTAAATGGCCTCAACCACGACTACAGCGTCATCAACGATCATGCCCAGTACGATCACCACACCGAGCAGTACGGAATTGTTCAGGGTAAAACCGGTGGCGTTCAGCGCCAGGAAGGTGCCGCACAGGGTAAAAGGAATGCCGATGGTAGTCAGCAAGGCAATGCGCGTGCCCAGGAACAACAAGGTCACCAGCAACACCAGAAACAGGCCGACCAGGGCATTGGACTGCATGATGGCAATCGCGGCGCGGGTACTGACGGTCTGGTCGTCGGCCAGGGTCAGTTCAACGCCGGTCGTGTCCTTGAAACGGTTGCGCTCGTCAAGATACTCATTTAAGGTATCCACCAGTTCCAGCACATTGGCGTCCGCGGTCTTGGTAATCGACAGGAGCATGGCCGGTTTGCCATTGTGCCTGACAATTTCTCCCGGCTCCTCGCGGGTGCGAACCAGTTCCGCGACACTGCCGAGCGGCACCACGCCGGCCGCAGTGACGATTGGGACATCCTTGAGCGCGGCAATATCGGCGCTGGCGCCCTGCAAGCGCACCACCCATTTGCCGTCCCCGGTTTCCAGGTCACCGGCGGACACATCCTGAAAATAAGTGCGTAAGGTGTCGGCAATAGCAGCCGGGGTCAGGCCCAACCCTTCCAGGCGCTCGGGGAAAAATGCCACTTGCAACTCCGGATCGGTCATGCCGGTGTCTTCCACCCGGTCCACGCCCTTGATGCGCTCCAGATCCTTTTTGACGAACTGGGTCTGGCGCCGGAGATTTTCATCGTCACCGGCGCTGGTGACGACCACCATGGCGCTGGGGAAGGCGTTGGAGGTGCTTAACTCAAACACCAGCAGGACTTCTGCGCCTTCCGGAAACTCATCGACTTCGGTGTTCTGCACCTCCCGGCGCAGGTCGATCATGTGTTTGTCAAATACATCCTGCTCGATTTGCTGGAAACGTACCAGCACCATGGAGATACCATCGCGGCTGGTGCTGTTCACAAACTTGATATCCTTGACGCTGCGGCGCAGGGCGTCTTCCAGGGGATCGGTCACGCGCTGTTCGACATCAATGGCGGCGGCGCCCGGGAATAACGTGACGATGTTTACCCAGTTGAAGTTAAGCTCCGGGTCCTTGGCCCGGGGCATTTGCTGGTAGGCCACCAGGCCCAGCGCGAGCATCAGGCCGAAGGTCAGGTTGGCAAGAACGTGGTTGGCTAAGAAGCGCTCGAAAAACTTCATTGCAGGTCGTGCGGCAGGAGTAGTTGCCCGTCTTGCAAACTGTGGTGTCCTGCTGTCACTACCACCGTGTCCGGCGGCAGCGCCACCGGCATATTGCGGCCCTGTTGCGCGCCGGGCAGGGCGTGAAACCGTGCCGTGCCGTTATCGTTGAGAAAGATACCGAACGCGGTGTCGCGGCGCACCAGCAAGCGGGCGGAAAGATGCGGGCGGTGGTCACGCCAGACCAGCTTGCCGGCCGCGCCCGGCAGGGCCGGCTGCTGGTCGAACAGCAGCCGTACTTCGCGGTTGCGGGTTTGCGTATTCACCGTCGGCGTCAGCGCGCGCAAGCGTAGCGGGTAACGACCGGCGCTATCTTCAAAATAGACCTGTTCGGACTGCCGCAGTGTATCGATATCCCCCATCGGCACCTGGGCCGAAATCTCCAGTCTTTCGATATCGATGACGTTCACCAACCTGGTCCCGAAGTCGGCAAATTCCCCCACTGCGGCCAGACGTCCGGTGACTACAGCCCGGTACGGACTGTGAACGGCACAGCGGGAAACATCGACCTGAGCAGTCTCCAGTTGTGCCAGGGCACCGCGCCGCTGTGCCTGCAGTACAGCCAGATCTGCCTCGCGCTGGTCCAGCAACTCTGCCGAAGCCGTCTGTTGCCGCTCCAGCTTGCGCGTGCGTTGCAGGCGTCGTTCAGCCAGCCGGATGCGCGCCTCCAGCGCGACCAGGTCGGCCTCGACCCGCTGTTCGGCGATACGGTAGTCGGTGCAATCCAGTCGTGCCAGCACGCTGCCGGCTTCGACCACCTCCCCGACCTTGACCGGGATCTCAACAATACGCGCCTTGAGTTGCGCGGCCACGGCCGCGTCATTGAGGCTCACCACAGTCGCCGGCGCCGATTGCCAGAGATAAATCGCCAGCTCCCTGACCGGCGCGGTCTGCACGGCCACGGCATTTTCTGCACCTGATGCCGGCGGCACAACGAGCAGCAGCAACAGCAGTATCCGGACGAAAATGCCATGGAGGGCATTATTAGAGGTTCCTGCTGCGGTGACTTTCATCACTTTCAGAGCGGGCCGAAAAACAGGCGTCTTACAGCAATTCCTTGACCGGCACGGCGGCGTCGGCCAGCCGTGTTCTATCCACCGGCTTGTGCAGCGGGATCAGTTTCTTGCTGAACATGAACTCCTGCGGCTTGTTCACCGCGTCAACGGCAATGATCTGGCCTTGCCGCAGGTAGAACGCGGCAAAACTGCGTTCTTCGCCCGGGTCGCCGCGGGTCACGATCTCATCGTAACCCTGGGACAGGCCGGCGATCTGCAACATCAGGTCGTACTGGTCCGACCAGAACCAGGGTACGGCGTTATAACTGACCTCCTTGCCGCAGGCCGCGCCGGCCGCGACCCGTGCCTGGTCGGTGGCGTTTTGCACCGATTCCAGCCGCAGCCAGCGCTCATAGATGGGGTTGTGGTGGCAGGCGCAATCCCCGGCGGCGTAAATATCCGCGTCCGTAGTCTGCGCCCGGGCATCGACTACGATGCCGTTATCGACTTGCAGCCCCGCCGCCGCGGCCAGTTCCGTATTCGGCGCTATGCCGACACCGATGATGACCAGGTCGGCCGGCACTTCACTGCCATCGCGGCACTGCACCTTGGCGACCCTGCCGTTGCCCTTGCAACCGGTCACCTCGACGCCGCAACGGATAGTAACTCCCTGTTCCGTGTGGATGCGGGTAAAAAACTCCGACATGACGGGCGCGGTAACCCGCTGCAACACCCGCTCCATCAGCTCCAGCACCGTCACCTGCATCCCTTTTTTGTTCAGCACCGCCGCCGTCTCCAGGCCGATGTAACCACCGCCCACAATAACGGCCTGCGCGCCCGCTTCGATATACGGCTGTATGCGCGCCACATCGTTGAGATCGCGCAGGTAAAACACGCCGTCCAGGTCTGCCCCCGGCAGGTTGACCCGCCTGACTTTTGCGCCCACGGTCAAGGCCAGCTTACGGTACGGCAGGGTTTCGTTGTTGCTCAGCCGCACCGTCTTGCTGCTCCTGCCGATAGCCTCCACCGTGGTGTCAAGAATAAATTCAACCTCCGCCTGCTCGTACACCGTAGCCGGCCGGATCAGGATTTCATCCAGGGTCTTGGCGCTGGCCAGATATTCCTTGGACAGCGGCGGACGGTGGTAAGGGATGGACGACTCGGCGCCCACCACCACGATCCGCCCCTGCCAACCCTGCTGCCGCAAAGACGGCGCCAACATGGCCGCAGCATGGCTAGCACCGGCGATGATGAAGTTCTCAGTCATCTGCTCATTCTGCCACAGAACACAGGGTTTTGGATCACAAGCTATGAATCTATTCCGTGTTAGCGTAGTATGGAAGTAACGATATGCGGGCTAAAAATGCCATCCGTGGCATTTTTACTTTAATGACTGAAGAGAAAAAACCGATCGGGCTTGCCCGGATCATCAGGGCTGCGCGGTATTCGTGGCAGGGGCTGGTTACCTGCTATAAAACCGAGGCGGCGTTTCGGCAGGAGTTGGCGTTGGCCGTAGTGCTGTTGCCGCTGGGCCTGTGGCTGGGTGATAACGGCATTGAGCGGGCGTTGTTGGCAGGCAGTGTGCTGCTGGTGTTGATCGTCGAATTGATCAATACCGGGGTTGAATACGTGGTCGATCGTATCGGCGCCGAATACCATGAGTTATCCGGCAAGGCCAAGGACATTGCCTCTGCCGCGGTATTTCTGGCGCTGGTGAACTTAGCTCTGGTGTGGGTACTAATACTCTTTTGACTTGTCTTTTGTGCGTCAGGCGGCGTTGGGCTGCTTCACTCAGTCGGTCATGTACTGATGTACACTCCCTCCCTCATTCATTGCCCGCCTTGCCTGACACAAAAAATCCTGCGTCAAACTTGCTTTGTCTTTTGTGCGTCAGGCGGCGTTGGGCTGCTTCACTCAGTCGGTCATGTACTGATGTACACTCCCTCCCTCATTCATTGCCCGCCTTGCCTGACACAAAAAATCCTGCGTCAAACTTGCTTTGTCTTTTGTGCGTCAGGCGGCGTTGGGCTGCTTCATTCAGTCGGTCATGTACTGATGTACACTCCCTCCCTCATTCATTGCCCGCCTTGCCTGACACAAAAAATCCTGCGTCAAACTTGCTTTGTCTTTTGTGCGTCAGGCGGCGTTGGGCTGCTTCATTCAGTCGGTCATGTACTGATGTACACTCCCTCCCTCATTCATTGCCCGCCTTGCCTGACACAAAAAATCCTGCGTCAAACTTGACTTGTTACAGCTTCAATTCCCCGAAATATACTTCGATATTGTCCTGCACGAATACCAGACGCACCCGGGTGTTGGGCTGCTCTACCCGCTGCCCCTCCACGACTTTGGGCCGGAAACGCCACTTGGGGGCGACCTCCAGGGTCACTTGGTCGAACAGCCGGCCCGGTTTTGATTCGACGATAGTGGGATTGAGCACGCTGCCGTCGGTGGTAACGGTAAATTCCACCAGTGCCCAGCCCGTGGGTCTGACGCCGTCCTCGAACACCGGGTACTTGGGCTGCATCACGAATAACGGCACGGCCGGGCCGTCCTGGTCGGGCGTATGACGGATGACCTTATCGGCATGCTCGGCGAACTTGTCGTCGCGTCGCGCCACGTACAATTTTGCCAGACGGTTATGGTTTGCCAGCACAATGGGGTCATCTTCAAGCAGATTGGCCTCGTAGATGCGTAGCGCTTCCAGGTATTTCTGCTCTGCCTGCTCATATTGCCGACGAGTCAGGTCAACATCGCCGAGCAGGGAGATAACGTCAGCCGCGCGCACATTGTCCTTGCCGAAATTCTCCTCGTAAATGGCCAGCGCCTCGCGATAGGCCGCGGCGCCGGCATCCGGGTCTTTCTGGGCAATATGTATGGCCGCCTGTTGCACCAGCACGTTGGCGATAGCCGCTACGCGCGCGCCCGAAGCTTTGGTAATGATGGCGATGATCCGGTCCAGTTCCGCCTGCGCCTGGTCCAGCTCCTTTTTGCCAACATAAATTTTGGCATGATCTTCATGGATGGTAATCAGGTCCGGACTGTCCGGGCCGAGTTGCCTGATCATTTTGTCCTTCGCTTCCAGCAGCATGGGTTCGGCCTCCTCCATGGCGCCGGTGATGATGAGGACATGCGCCAGATTGATCTGCAGTACGGGAATCTTTTCGTGTTCAGCGCCCAGTTCCGCCACGGCCAGGTCCAACGTCTTGCGCGCCAGCTCCGCTGCGCGCGGGTAGTTGCGCTGCGAATAGGCGGCGTTATAGGCGCGGTAAGTCTTGGTGAACTCCCTTGATATCTGCGTCTCTTCCTGCGCGCCCTCCTGCCCCCCCTCCTGGGCCACGGTAATCTGGCATAAGCATAGCAGCAGGGTGCCGGCTGTTATCGTGACAAAGCGCATTTTCAATTTACTGATCTGCATGGATACCCATTTTACCACACACGGGGCAACCGGGGTCCTTCGGTAGTACCGCGCTGTGCCAGTCCATGGCCATGACGTCGAGCAGCAGCAGGCGTCCCTGCAAGGTGTGACCCAGGCCCATGATCAGTTTCATGGCTTCCGTCGCCTGGATGCTGCCGGCGATGCCCAGCAACGGCGCCAGCACACCGTTGGCGGTGCAGGTCGCCTCGACCTGGGAGTCTTCCTGGTACAGACAGCGGTAACAGGGCGAAGTTTCATCCTGCGGGTTAAACACGCTGAGCTGTGCCTCAAAGCGGATAGCGGCGGCGGAGACCAGCGGGGTACGGGTGGCAACGGAAGCCCGGTTCACGGCGAAGCGCGTGGTGAAATTGTCGCTGCCGTCGATAATGACATCCGCCTGTGCGGCATAGTCGGTCAACTCATCTTCCGTCAGCGCCTGCGCCAGCAGGGTCAGCTGCACGTCCGGGTTGAGCGCGCGCAGACGGTCGGCGGCGGCTTCCACCTTGGGGCGCCCGATATCGGCGGTGTCATAGAGTATCTGGCGTTGCAGGTTGGACAGGTCAACATGGTCGAAGTCGGTGAGAATGAGGTGCCCGACCCCGCCGGCGGCCAGATAGATGGCGCAAGCCGAACCCAGCCCGCCGGTGCCTATCAGCAGCGCGGTGGCCTGCGCCAGCCGCAGTTGTCCGGCGGCATCGATCTCCGGCAACATAAGCTGGCGGCTGTAGCGTAACAGCTGTTCGTCGTTCATGGCCGTTGCGCGCAGGTGTAGCGTTCATGGCCGGCGTAATCCGACCTGGTATCGATGTTGCGGTAACCGTTAAGCCGGTATTGCGCGCGCACGAACCCACCCTGGTCATAACCGTGCTCCACCAGCATGAAACCGCCCGGCTTGAGGTGGTGCAGCCCACCGGCAATAACGAGGCGCAGGCAGGCTGTGCCGTTATGACCGCCATCCAGGGCGAGGCGGGGTTCATGGCGCAGTTCCGCCGGCAGCCGCGTGCGGGAATAATGCACGTAAGGGGGGTTGCATAAAATTGCATCGAAGCGGCTGTTGTGCAGGTTCCCGAACCAGTCTGAGTGCCGGAAGGAGACATTGACAACACCATTTGCCGCGGCGTTTTCCCGCGCCACAGCCAGCGCCTCCCGGCTCAGGTCGGTGGCCGTCAGCGTGCAGTTGCGGCGCGCGGCGGCGAGCGCAACGGCCAGCGCGCCGCTGCCGGTTCCCAGGTCCAGGATTGCGGCGCGGCTTGCCTCGGGGATGCGTTCGAGTGCCGCTTCCACCAGTAATTCCGTTTCCGGGCGCGGCACTAACGTGTTGCGGTTGACCCGGAAGTTGAGTGAACGGAACTCTTTGTGGCCGGTCAGATAGGCCACGGGACAGCCGGCGCGGCGGCTGTCGAGCAAACGCAGAAAGTCGCCGACCGGGCCCGGCGGCGGCGCCAGTTGCGGATGGGCATACAGAAAACTGCGCTCGGTGCCCAGTGCCGCGGCCAGTAACAGCTCAGCGTCGAGGCCGGGGCTGTCCGACCGCCGCAGACGGTTGCCGCCAACGCGCAATAACTGCCTGATGGTCTGCATCGTTTCCCGGTATTTGGTCAAACCGCGCTACTCTGCCAGCGCCGCCAGCTGGTCGGCCTGGTGTTCACTGATGAGCGGGTCGATGACCAGGTCCAGCTGCCCCTGCATGATCTCTTCGAGCCGGTACAGGGTGAGACTGATGCGGTGGTCGGTGACCCGGCCCTGCGGGAAGTTATAAGTCCTGATGCGCTCGGAGCGGTCGCCGGAGCCGACCAGGTTGCGCCGGGTTTCGGCAATTTCCGAGGCCTGTTTCGCTTGTTCGGCGGCCAGCAGCTTCGCCCGCAGCAAGGCCATGGCCCGCGCCCGGTTTTTATGTTGGGAACGCTCGTCCTGGCACTCCACGACGAGGCCGCTGGGCAGGTGCGTGAGACGAATGGCAGAGTCTGTTTTGTTGACATGTTGCCCGCCAGCGCCGGAGGCGCGGAAGGTATCCGTCCTGATATCGCTGGGGTTGAGATCAATAGTGCTGATCTCGTCCGCCTCGGGCAACACTGCGACGGTGCAGGCCGAGGTGTGTATGCGACCCTGGGATTCTGTTTCCGGCACCCGCTGCACCCGGTGCGCGCCGGATTCGAATTTCAGCTGCGAATAGGCGCCCTTGCCGATAATGCGCATGATAATCGCCTTGTAACCGGCCAGATCGCTTTCGGTGGTATTCAGCAGTTCAAGCTGCCAGTTGCATTGTTCCGCATAACGGGCATACATGCGCATCAGGTCTGCTGCAAACAGGGCTGCTTCTTCCCCGCCCGTGCCGGCGCGGATTTCCAGAAAGATGTTGCTGTGATCCGCCGGGTCTGTCGGCAGCAGCAATTTTTGTAACTCCAGTTCCAATGCCTCAAGCCGTTGCCGGGCAATCTCTGTTTCTTCTGCGGCCAGCTCACGGATGTCCTGGTCGCAGTCCTTGAGCATGGCCCGGGCACTGTCCAGGGCCTGCTGACTGGAACGGTAGTTGCTGAAACAATCGACGATGGGGCTGAGTTCCGCCGCTTCTTTGCTCAGGTCGCGAAAACGGTTCTGGTCATTGATCACCTCAGGCTGGGCCAGCAACGCGTAAATCTCCTGCTGGCGCGCGCCCAGCTTTTCCAGTTTCTGTTGCAGGCTGTCTTTCATGGCGTATTACCGGTAGCGAGCTGAATTGAGGCGGCCGCGTCACGCATTGCACAGGAATGACGAGCGCCGGGCGGCGGCAGCTCGTTATCCCTGCTCCTCGGCTTGCAAATCTTCCGGCGTCAGGTCGTACAAATCCTGCACAGCCCGCAACATGGCCTGTTTTTCTCCGGCTTCAAGCCGGTGCAGCCGGGCGCTGGGGGGGTGCATCAATTTATTGGTCAGGGTGTGGGTAATCTCATGCAACAGGTCTTCGGGTTTGGCGCCGCCGCGCAGTTTTTGCAGCGCCGTTTCCAGCGCCTCCGCGCGCGCCTGCTGTGCCTGCCGCCGCAACGCCCGGATGGTGGCCACCGCGTCCTGCGAGTTGACCCAATCCATGAAATGGGTCACCTCGGTGTCGATAATCTGTTCCGCCTGCCGCGCCGCCGCCCGCCGGGTTTTGATGTTATCGTCGATAATGCCTTGCAGGTCGTCCACCGTGTACAGATAGACATCTTCCAGCTCGCCCACCTCAGCGTCCACATCGCGCGGCACCGCCATGTCGAGGATGAACACCGGCCTGTGTTTGCGCTTCAACAACGCGCGTTCCATCATGTCCCGGCGCAGCAACGGCGCCGGGCTGGCGGTGGCTGAGATGATGATATCGGCCTCGTCCAAGTGCTGCGGCAGTTCCTCCGGCGTTATGGTATAGGCGGAATACTGTCGCGCCAGACGCTGCGCCCGGTCCCGGGTGCGGTTGGCAACGATCATCTTTTGCAGGCCATTCTCATGCAGGTGTTTTGCGGCCAGCTCAATGGTCTCGCCGGCGCCGATGAGCAACACCGTTTGCCGGGACAGGTCGCCGAAGATATGCCGCGCCAGACGCACTGCGGCATAGGCCACGGACACCGGGTGGTTCCCGATCAGGGTATTGCTGCGCACCTCCTTGGCGACCTTGAACGAATGCTGAAACAACCGATTCAGCAACTTGCCGATACTACCGGCGGCAATGGCGGTCTGGTATGCCTGTTTCAGCTGCCCCAGCACCTGCGGCTCTCCAAGCACCATCGAATCCAGCCCGCTGGCCACCCTCAACATGTGTTTGACAGCGCCGGCGCCGGGGTGGGTATAGAGGTAGCTGCGCAATTCGTTATTCCGACAACCGTGAAACCCGGCGAACCAGTCGATGGGCCGGCTCGGGTCAGCCGCGTTCAGGTTGCAGTAAATTTCGGTGCGATTACAGGTAGAGAGAATGGCCGCCTCAGCAACGGCGCAGTCCCCGATCAACTCGGTCAACGCTCCGGACAACGCGTCGGCGCCGAAGGTCACCTTTTCGCGTACCTCCAGGGGAGCAGTCGTGTGATTGAGACCAAAAGCCAAAAGTGCCATCGCGGTTACCCGAATATGATCTGTCACCGCTAATTTGCGGGACATTCAGACTGTGAGAGTTTACCACGAGTCACCAGACCTTGTTTGTGCATCACAACTCATGACCCACCTGCCCATGCACACCTTCCGCCGTCGCGTCCAACTCTACCGCGGCAATCGCTACGTCAAGTCTTTCACCTGCCTCGACCAGTTCCTATGCCTGGCCTTCGCCCAACTCACCTAGGCGCACTTCCGCCAGACCAAGTCCGCCGTGAAACTGCATACCTTACTAGTACTCTTTCCATGTCTCCGACGGTACACTCCACGATGTCAAGGTCATTGACTTGTTCAGCCTCGATCCCGCGCCTGCTATATCATAGACCGCGCAGTCCTTTATTTTTCTTTGCTGTTCTGTTTTAATCAGCGCACGTTTGTCTGGTAAAGAATCTCGTTCGTCATTCCGGGCACTGCCTCAAGGCCAGGGCCGGCCCGCGCTGGAATGACGAACGCGGGAACACACTATTCGGCTCTGGCTCGTCACCCAAGGTTAGGATGTTCAGAACTTTTTTCACAAAAATTTTCGGCAGCAGAAACGCCCGCGTCTTAAAGAGGATGCACAAGGCTGTGGCGCGCATCAACGCGCTGGAAGCGGAAATAGCCGCGCTGTCCGACGCAGAGTTCCCGCACCGGACTGCGCACCTGAAGTCTAGGTTCGAACGCGGCGAGACTCTGGAAGAGCTCCTGCCGGAGGCCTTTGCGCTGGTGCGT
Source organism: Gammaproteobacteria bacterium (assembly GCA_965215365.1). Taxonomy (GTDB): domain Bacteria; phylum Pseudomonadota; class Gammaproteobacteria; order Eutrophobiales; family Eutrophobiaceae; genus JAAXHV01. The sequence goes on from CBDCDS010000003.1 coordinate 468,289, forward strand.
GAAGCCGGCAGGAGAACCCTGAACATGCGCCATTTCGATGTGCAACTGCTGGGCGGGATGGTGCTGCATCAAGGCAACATCGCCGAAATGCGCACCGGTGAGGGCAAGACCCTGGTGGCAACCTTGCCCGCGTATCTGAATGCCCTCACCGGTGCTGGCGTGCATATCATCACGGTCAACGATTATCTGGCGCAGCGCGATGCACAATGGATGGGTGCCATCTACGCGTTCTTAGGAATGACGGTCGGGGTGATTGTATCCGGCCTCAACAACGAGGAGCGCCGGCGCGCATACAGCGCGGATATTACCTATGGAACCAACAATGAGTTCGGTTTCGATTATCTGCGCGATAACATGAAGTTCCAACGCGACGATCAGGTACAAGGCAGCCTGAAGTACGCGATAGTGGATGAAGTTGATTCCATCCTGGTTGACGAAGCGCGCACGCCGCTGATTATCTCCGGCACAGTCGATGACCGTTCCGACCTGTACCTGAGCATGAACAGGATAGTGCCGCGCCTGACGCTGCAGCAGGATGAAGGCGCTGAGGGTGATTATGTGCTGGACGAAAAGAGCAAGCAGGCCTACTTGACGGAAACGGGGCACGACCGGGTGGAACAGCTGTTGCTGGAGCACAAGATCATGCAGCCCGGCATGAGCTTGTACGATCCGGTAAATATCCCTATCCTGCATCATCTGAACGCGGCGCTGCGCGCCCACGCCCTGTTCCACAACGATGTGGATTATATTGTGCAGAATAATGAAGTGGTGATTGTCGATGAGTTCACCGGCAGGACTATGCCGGGGCGGCGCTGGTCTGACGGTTTGCACCAGGCTATCGAGGCCAAGGAAAATGTCACCATTCAGAATGAAAACCAGACCCTGGCCACCATCACCTACCAGAATTATTTCCGCCTCTATGAAAAGCTGGCCGGCATGACCGGCACCGCAGACACCGAGGCGTATGAGTTTCAGCAGATCTACGGCCTGGAAGTGGTGGTGGCGCCCACGCACCTGCCCATGATCAGGGATGACCAGGCGGACATGATCTACCTGAGCGCGCGCGAGAAGTTCAGTGCCATCATCGACGATATCAAGTCCTGCCAGACGCAGGGGCAACCGGTGCTGGTCGGCACCGTGTCCATAGAAGTATCGGAGTACCTGTCCGGCCAGTTGCAAAAGCAGAAGATCAAACACCAGGTGTTGAACGCCAAGTACCATGAAAAAGAAGCCGAAATCATCGCTCAGGCCGGTCGTCCGGGTACGGTGACAATTGCCACAAATATGGCCGGACGCGGCACTGACATCGTACTGGGCGGCAACCTGGACGCAGAGCTCAAGAGCTTAGGAGAGGTTGACGCAGCGACGCTGGAACAGGCGCGCGCGGCGTGGCAGACGCGCCATGACCAGGTGGTCGGCGTCGGCGGGTTGCGCATTATCGGCACTGAACGGCATGAATCCAGGCGTATCGACAACCAGTTGCGGGGGCGTGCGGGACGCCAGGGCGACCCGGGTTCAAGCCGGTTCTATATCTCGCTGGAGGATGACCTGATGCGTATTTTTGCATCGGAACGGGTGTCGGCCATTATGCAGAAACTGGGCATGGAAGAGGGAGAGGCCATCGAATCCAACCTGGTGACCCGGGCCATAGAAAACGCGCAACGAAAAGTGGAAGCCCACAACTTCGATATTCGTAAGCATTTGCTGGAATATGACGATGTCGCCAACGACCAGCGCAAGGTCATTTATGAATGGCGCAAGGAGCTGCTGGGCGGGGATGACATCTCCACGGATATCCTTACCATGCGCGCAGATGTTATCAAAGGTATTTTTACAACCCACATTCCTCCCGGCAGTGTGGAGGAGCTGTGGAATGTCGCAGACTTAACGGAGGCGCTCAGCAATGAATTGAACGTGCAGCTGCCGTTGCAAGAGTGGTTGGACCAGGACGACAACTTGGATGAGGAGGCGTTGCTGGCAAAGGTTACTGCAAACGTGGCCGCTGAGGTGGAACACAAGCATCACGCGCTGCCGGAAGAAATGGTGCGCCGGGTGGAAAAAGGGCTGATGCTCGATACCCTGGACCGGCATTGGAAAGAGCATCTGGTGGCCATGGACCACCTGCGCCAGGGCATCGGGCTGCGCGGTTACGCAGCCCGGAATCCCAAGCAGGAATACAAAAAAGAGGCCTTCGCCATGTTTAGCGCGATGCTGGAAAATATCAAGTACGATGTTGTGACCCTGCTCGCCAAGATACAGCTCCGGGAAGGGCAGGAGGCGCAACTGTTGCCGCGCCGCGCCCAGCCTGCGGCCATGCAATTCAATCATCCGGCCGCGCCCGACACTCTGGGCAAACGGGAACAGCCGCCTCAACAAAAGCCGTTTATCCGTGAGCAGAGAAAGATCGGCCGCAATGAGCCCTGTCCGTGCGGTTCCGGGAAGAAATACAAACTTTGTCATGGCAAGCTGAGTTAGCTTTGCACGAGTACCAGGAAGCGAAATCAATTTGAACAAAGCTCTGTATCCTGTTAACGGTATCCGGCTGGCCGCGGCTTCGGCGGGTAGCTACGGCCAGGTGCGTGATGATCTGGCCCTGTTCGAGCTCTGTGACGGCGCTCGCCTCAGCGCAGTGTTTACCCGCAACCGGTTTTGCGCGGCGCCGGTGAGGGTTGCCAGAGAGCATCTGCGCCAGCGGGCGGCGCGTTACCTGCTGGTGAACGCCGGTAATGCCAATGCCGGCACCGGCGCCCGAGGGGTTACCGATGCCGTGCAGGTGTGCCGCGCACTGGCGTCTTGCGCCGGGTCTGAGCCGGAGGCAGTGTTGCCGTTTTCCACCGGGGTGATCGGGGAGTATCTGCCGGTCGATAAAATCTGTCGGGCGCTGCCGACTTTGCTCGACAAACTGACCGCTGAGGCCTGGCACGACTGCGCCCGGGCCATCATGACTACCGATACGCGCCCCAAGGCGCGCTCAGTACAGTTCAACCTTGACGGTAATACGGCGACCGTAACCGGCATCGCCAAAGGCGCCGGGATGATCAAACCGGATATGGCCACCATGCTGGCGTTTATCGCCACGGACGCGGCGTTGCAGCAACCGGTGCTGGAGCGCATTCTGGCCGCGGCCGTGCAGCAGTCATTCAACCGCATCTGTGTGGACGGCGACACCTCCACCAATGACGCCTGTGTACTGGTAGCCACCGGTCAGGGGCAGGCCGGCCACCCACCCATCACCGAACACAGCCCGGCTTACCAACAACTGCAGCAGCAGGTCACGGCGCTCTGTATCGGTCTGGCCCAGGATCTTGTTCGGGATGCCGAGGGCGCGACAAAATTCGTCACCGTCCAGGTGGATAATGCCGCCAGTGCAGCTGACTGCGACGCGCTGGCGGCAGCCATAACCACCTCGCCACTGGTCAAAACTGCGCTCTACGCAAGCGACCCCAACTGGGGCAGGATCCTGGCTGCGTTGGGCCGCAGCAAAGCCGCCAGACTGGATATCAACAAGGTGTCCATATACTTGAACCAGGTGTGTATCGTAACCAACGGTGCCAGGGCCGCAGACTATACCGAGGAGCAAGGTGCCGCCGCCATGCAGCAGGAAGAAATCGATATTCGCATCGACTTAAATCAGGGCGTTGCCAGCGCCTGCTACTGGACCTGTGACTTGTCCCATGATTACGTCACCATTAACGCAGAGTACCGGACCTGAGGGCGGCTAACCCGCCAGGCCGATGGGTAGCAGACAGCAGGTTGTGCTGGGTGTCATCTGCGACCCCAGCGGCAGCAAGGCGCTGGTCGCCCGGCGCGCGCCGGGTTCGCATCTTGGCGGTTTTTGGGAATTCCCCGGCGGCAAGGTGCGGCCCGGCGAAGCTGCGCTGGCAGCCCTCAAGCGCGAACTTCATGAAGAGGTGAATATAGAGGTTGGCGGCTGCACCCCGCTGCTCTCGTTCGATTACGACTACCCGGACCGGTCATTGCACTTCAAGGTATGGAAGATCCACGACTGGGCCGGCGCCGCAACCGGCAAGGCAGGACAGGAAACTCGCTGGCTGGACCTCTCGGCGCTATCGGTGCGGGATTTTCCTCCTGCCAACAGAGGCATTATCAACGCCTGCCGGCTACCGCCGCTGTATCTTATCACCCCGCCCCTGCAGCGTGACCCGGCGGCTGCTGTAAAGCAGTTGCAGGAATATCTGGCCGCTGGCGTAAAACTGGTGCAATTCAGGAGTAAAACAGCGCCTCACCCCGACTCCGCGCTGGCGCAAATGATCGACGCGTGCACCAGCGCCGGCGCTGAGTTGCTGGTCAATGCCACCCCGGAGTTGGCCCTGCGCGCCGGTGCGGCCGGCGTCCACCTCAACAGTCAGCGCCTGCGGCAAACCTTAACACGCCCGCTGCCTGCCGCGTCCTGGGTTGCCGCCTCCTGCCACGACCTTGACGAATTGCGTCATGCGGCACTAATCGGCGTTGACTTCTGTGTGCTGTCCCCGGTGCGCAAGCCCACCGGCAAGGACGGCATGGCGCTGGGCTGGGAGCGGTTTTCCGACCTGGTCGGCAAGTTGCCGATACCCGTTTATGCGCTGGGTGGAATGAAGCTGTCCGACCTCGAGCAGGCCCGACAATACGGCGCCCAGGGCATCGCCTTGATCAGCGACGTTTGGAGCCGGGCGGATGCTGCCGCAAGGCTTGGCCGGTTACACCTCGGTTAACCCGCAGAGCTCACCAAGTCGCTTGTTGCCTTATGAAACATTTTTGCTATCAAAAAGTTAGGAGCATAGTGATACCTGAGGCTGTCTGGACACTGTTTCTGGTTGGCGAGCCAGTGATATATTCCAGAAACGTGCTTGAGTAGCGTTTTACAAGATCAAACATCGTGACTATAATCTATCGTTAGAATAGCATTTTACAAGATCAAACATCGTGACTATAATCAACCGTTGAGTAGCGTTAAGATGAACAAACAGCAAATTTTACTGAAATTGGACCTCGAGCCCATCATCATCAAGGCCATGGACGAGGATGAGGGTAGCGGATGGTCTCTTGGCCTTGCTTGTCGTATTGCGGAAGAATACCGTAAGTTTCTTATTCTCTGTTTTGAGAATCCGGATGAACCCGTTGTCCCTTCCAGTTTTGTCGATGACTTCTGGCACCTGCATATACTTGATACACAAAAGTACATGGAGGACTGCCACCAATATCTTGGTTACATGCTGCATCACTTTCCTTATTTCGGGATGAGGGGCGAGGAAGATGCGAAAAATCTACGACAAGCATGGGAGAAAACGCTGGAGTTATATGAATCAACATTCGGTAAATCCGCGCCTTCCGATCTATGGCCTAAGTCCAATCGTTGTCCTAACTGCGGACGTCGTTCCAGCAGAGGAGACAGTGGGCACATAAACCGGCCTGTTTTTGATGAGAGAAGACCCAAGTTGGTTGATATGGGGCTTGTCATCTAGTTGTATGTTTTTGTAGGCTATTTTTTCAGTAGTAGTATCCTCATATATATTTAGCGCTGATTTCAGTAACACCAAGCTTTCAAGAGTCAATTTTTCCGATAGTGTTTTGATCAATTGTGTTTTTGACAAGACAGATTTATCAGAATCCAATTTTGTCGCGTCCAATCTGAAAGAATCATCCATCACTCAAGAACAGGTCAATAGAATAGGAGATACCAATCTCAAAGACGCTGTTCTGCCTGAGGGCTTATCGCTGGCGAATAGAGAAGCCAACTCCAGCTGAAACAAGATACACAAGTTCCAGTGAAAGCCACCCAATCACCATAAGGCCACCTCTAATTAATAGAGGTGGCCTTAATACCAACTGACTTACCAGTCAGAACGCCAACCCGGTTCCGAGATCGAGGCCCAGCAATGCTGCCGCGCTGCCGCCGTTCACGGCAATCTCCACCAGCCTTTGAGAGTTGCAATACCAAAAGGCTGTACCCGGCGGGACGGATGAAAAAGTGTGTGCGTGGGAAACCGTAAAACCGTTCACTCGTATTACCCTGTTATGTTCCGGTATCTCAGCCCTGATCCCGGTCATGCAGTTGCCGAAGTGGTCGATGTAGATAATCTCCGCAAGGTCGTCCGGCCAGTCGTGCCGGTCTTTCCAGAGTGTTTTCACACCGGGTATCTCATTGCTGCTGAGTCTGGCCGCGATCGGGGCGTACAAATCGCGGCCGTGGAAGCTGGCAGATAACGTTTGCGGTTCACAGTCAACATGCCAGCATTGCACCCCGGGACTACGCCGGCAGACGATGTCGAACAGGCCGTTGTCCGGTCCGACGTACCATTGTCCGTCCGCGCTGATGATGACGGGCTGATGCTGAAAATTACCGACGCCAGGATCTACCACGGCAAAGAAGATCGTCCCCGGCGGTGCCTCACAGGCGCGGCTGCACGAAGCCAGCAGGTACGCTGCGGCCCTGGGATCGTTACGGGGTGCATCAGCCAGTAGATTGATAACTTTCTCGCCCGGTGCCAACCGGTGCAACACCGCCTGCACCTGCCCCAGATAAGGCCCCGCCCAACCGTAATCGGTAAACAGCGCGATCATGCTGCAATGATAGCATGAGCGGATTTGGGAATTTACACGTGCTTCAATGAGGCCGCAGCATCGATGCTGCGGAATATGCAAGGAGATTATCTGCGACACTGACGCGCTGCTAGTGCTTCAATGAGGCCGCAGCATCGATGCTGCGGAATATGTCCAGTACGACAGACAAGCAGACTTTCAAAGATTCTGCTTCAATGAGGCCGCAGCATCGATGCTGCGGAATATGCCGGGGATAGAGGGATCACGCCAAAGGCCAGTGTAGCTTCAATGAGGCCGCAGCATCGATGCTGCGGAATATGGGCTTTCGGCGATTTGTCTGGTGCGGATATTATATGCTTCAATGAGGCCGCAGCATCGATGCTGCGGAATATCAGGCCTGTACATTGCACGATGCAAGAGAACCGCAGCTTCAATGAGGCCGCAGCATCGATGCTGCGGAATATGTGGCAATGAGCGTGGAGATGATGATTAAAAAGATATGCTTCAATGAGGCCGCAGCATCGATGCTGCGGAATATGAAGTAGCTTATGTTAAAGGTAAGTTGGACGGGGTACTTGCTTCAATGAGGCCGCAGCATCGATGCTGCGGAATATTCCACTCTGGCGAAACGCTGGTTACATGCGCATATGGCTTCAATGAGGCCGCAGCATCGATGCTGCGGAATATCACAAATAACAGCAATATCCGGTCAGCGATGCCGGGTTGCTTCAATGAGGCCGCAGCATCGATGCTGCGGAATATTTTACCGCTGATCCCCTGACCGAGTCACAGCGGAACGCTTCAATGAGGCCGCAGCATCGATGCTGCGGAATATCAGTCATGGCAGTCTCTCAGAGTTAGCTCCTGGCAAGCTTCAATGAGGCCGCAGCATCGATGCTGCGGAATATATATTTTACGCCTAAGTTTCGCGCCAAAACAAAATCGGCTTCAATGAGGCCGCAGCATCGATGCTGCGGAATATCACATCGACTGGCTGAACCGTTGGATCGTTCGTGGGCTTCAATGAGGCCGCAGCATCGATGCTGCGGAATATAACTGCTAATCTCATCATGCGCGTTAAGCACTTCGCCGCTTCAATGAGGCCGCAGCATCGATGCTGCGGAATATATGCGCCGGATAGCGATGATAATGCACCGACCGATCCGCTTCAATGAGGCCGCAGCATCGATGCTGCGGAATATGACGCTGACCTAGCCGGCGCCAACTTGGTCGGCGCGCTTCAATGAGGCCGCAGCATCGATGCTGCGGAATATCAGCGCGACTCGGCTAGCGAGTAATCGAATCCAGCGCTGCTTCAATGAGGCCGCAGCATCGATGCTGCGGAATATAACAGTAGTTCTGGATTATGTTTTTTTTACTTATAAGCTTCAATGAGGCCGCAGCATCGATGCTGCGGAATATGCTGCGATCATTGAGGACGGCGCCTCAGTTGATCGGCTTCAATGAGGCCGCAGCATCGATGCTGCGGAATATACGTCAAAGTAACAGTCACGATTAATCACCGTCCACTTGCTTCAATGAGGCCGCAGCATCGATGCTGCGGAATATTCCGAGGCCGGGGGATCTGGTCTATTACGACCGCACGCTTCAATGAGGCCGCAGCATCGATGCTGCGGAATATGTCCGACAGGCAAATCGGCGCCGACAAAAGCAGGCAGCTTCAATGAGGCCGCAGCATCGATGCTGCGGAATATGAAGTGATGCCCCGAATCTTCGTAAGTGATTTTTATAGCTTCAATGAGGCCGCAGCATCGATGCTGCGGAATATAGTCGCGGACTGGCTAGCAGGACTTGGCGTTACGGATGCTTCAATGAGGCCGCAGCATCGATGCTGCGGAATATCATCGCTTTCAACACGCTCCGTCGTCGGCTTAAATTGCTTCAATGAGGCCGCAGCATCGATGCTGCGGAATATCCTGAATTGCCCGCCTGACGTGCCTTACACTGCCACAGCTTCAATGAGGCCGCAGCATCGATGCTGCGGAATATGTCAGCAGACCGATTAATTTTGACAATCCTGAAAACGCTTCAATGAGGCCGCAGCATCGATGCTGCGGAATATCTATCGCGCGCAACAATCCGCCAATATCGCCAGGACCGGCTTCAATGAGGCCGCAGCATCGATGCTGCGGAATATGTGTAACTGGTTTATCAGCGCTACCCATCCGGGTCCGCCGCTTCAATGAGGCCGCAGCATCGATGCTGCGGAATATTTGGTGCCATGATGGAATGTGTCAGGATGGAAGGTGCGCTTCAATGAGGCCGCAGCATCGATGCTGCGGAATATAACAGCAAGCCATCGAATTACAAGAACCCGTAACCCGCGCTTCAATGAGGCCGCAGCATCGATGCTGCGGAATATCGGCGTTCCGCGCTGAATCTTGTTTAGCCATACTCTCATGCTTCAATGAGGCCGCAGCATCGATGCTGCGGAATATACCATTACGGGAGCTGCATTCACTTGCACCGTTTCCGAGCTTCAATGAGGCCGCAGCATCGATGCTGCGGAATATACTCCACAGCAGCCCCGGCAACCACCCAGTAGGTGCCGCTTCAATGAGGCCGCAGCATCGATGCTGCGGAATATCCGAGATAAGCGCACTGTCATAGTCGGGAATCTCAAGCTTCAATGAGGCCGCAGCATCGATGCTGCGGAATATAAGGCGCCAATCTGAGCGGCGCCGACCTGAGCGCCGCGCTTCAATGAGGCCGCAGCATCGATGCTGCGGAATATACGCTGTTCATAACCTGTTGATTCACAAAAGGTATGGAGTACCATTTCGAGAGGTTTCGATAAATCATAAACCGGCTCCGTTACAGCTCTGTCCCAAGCGGATGTTATTGCTTATAAGCATTTATTGTTAAAGAACATTTTACCATTCGAGAACTGCCCGGGGAAGCGGTGACCACTCCAGCACTCGTTCGGCGCAGGCGGCGTTCAGACAACGATGGGTTCTTTCTGCACCGCTTGAAACTCCTTGCCCAGACTTACAACCTTGGGCTTCACCATATCCGCCTGACCCAGGTCCACAAGTATAACATGGTCTTCCTTATGGTGGATTATTTCATCCAGCGTGGCGACCAGTTCTGCATGACGCAAGCGCGACAGCCGGCATTGGAAGACGGAAAGCTGCAACCATTCTCCGTAGCCGTGCAGCAGCCTGAATATCTTGCGCCATCTTTTCTGGTCGGCAATGTCGTAGGCGATGATGTATAAATGTTCATCCACGATGCTAACCCGCAGATCTCACCAAGTCGCTTGTTGCCTTGTGAAACATGATGGTTCTCAATAGGTCCGGCGCGATCTTCGCATCACTGGGTGAGATCTGCGGGCTATCTCGTCGTGAATTGCGGAAACTCGATCAATTCGCCGAGAAGAAACCGGCCCAGCAATCGGGCCTGTACCTCGAACAAGCGGCGATAGCTGATCTTGTAACCGAACAGGGGATGGGTAATCTCCTGACTCAGCCGGCGTTCATAGGCGCTGATGAAGCGCTTTCTTCCATCCGGCGTCAGGTTGACGCTACCGGCAGCGTATTTGAAATCGTCGGGGCTTACCTCGCCGTTGTTGATTGCCATCAGCACCGTAGAGTCGGCCACCAGCGGCCTGAACGGTTCCATCATGTCCAGCGACAGGGCCGGACGGCCGTAGCGTGGTTGATGGAAAAACCCACAATACACGTCAAAACCGACGGCGCTCAGGGTCACCGTCCAGGTGCGGGTCAGCAGACTGTAAGCGTAAGAAAGCAAAGCATTGATGGGGTCTGTCGGTGGGCGGCGGTTGCGTTTATGGAACTGAAAGGCAAACTCATCCGGGTTTTTTCTCTGTGCAAGCAGGTTTTGAAAGGCGCTGAAATACCGGCTTGCCGCATTGCCTTCAACGCCCAGCAACTCAGGCATGGACGCGACCCGGCGGGTGCGCTCGGCGTCACGTCTGAACAAGGCGGAAAGGTTCCCCGGACGCTCCCCGCGTTTCCAATTCCTGCGCATGATAGTGTGAGAATTGAGAATCTTGGCGCGCACCAACCCCTTCGATAACGACAGACAGATTTGTTCATCGAAACTGGCTTTGAATTGCGCGATGCGTAGTTCAACGTTTTTGTGCCCGGTGCCGACGGTATGTCCCAGAAACCAACCGCCGTAAGAATGCCAGGTTATCGGTATGCCCCGGCGCATCAATTCATGCAAGCTGGGAGTAGTCAGGTAAACGTTTCCCATCAGCGCCAGTTGTGAAACTTCCGCCAGACGCGCCCTGCGCACTTTTTTATCCTCAACTGAAATCTCCAGGGTTTCCCCTACTTTCGCGACCTTGGCCTTGTTGGCCTGCACATAAACAGGCAGCGCATCATCACGCGCAACGCTCAATGGCCTGGGTGGTGTTTGCGCATGTTTCAGGAAATTTACCTCATCGGGTAGACAGATGCCGACCAGGGAACAACGCGGGCATTTCGGGCTGTCTTCCAGTGGCGGCGGCATCTGCCCGCCGGCGGCGATGAGGCGTAGCCCGGATACTGCTGACAGGGTCTGTGCTTTCAATTCCTCGTCGAAGACCACGCGCACCCGCTCCCTAGACTCTGCGTAATACAAGATACCCTCATCGCACTGGTAGCCGTGTTCCGCCAGCAACATGCCTTGCAGACACAGTTGCACCCGTTCCGGGCTGTATGCACCCCGGGCCACATGGGGACGCTTGCCCTTTTTGTAGTCCACGGGCTTGACCTGATTCCCTTCCCCTTCCACCAGATCCAGTTTTGCGATAACCCCGAGCTTGACGGATGATAGCGTGATGGAACGCGCGTGAAATGTGTCTTCAGCTTCCGTAGCGTCTGGCTCCGGCAGTTTCCCTCCCGGCTTATCAACGCGGCGGTGTTGATATTTGCCCTGCACCGTATCGAAGGAATCCGCCCACTCCCCCTGCACCCACTCTAGGTACGCAAGCCGGGGGCAATATTCAAATTCATTGACCATGCGCGCCGGCAACAGCGGCATATCGGCATCAAAGACCGGCAACGGCAGGGGTAATTCCTGCTGAATGATCTGTTCAGGTATCATCGCTCAGGCGCCGCCGGGCGGGTTCGAGGGGCGCGGGCGCGCCGGTCAGACCTTGAACCCGATTGCCTTGGCCACCGAACGCTGTCGCTTATCCAGCGTGATGAACCACATTTCCTCCGTTGCGCTCATCCAAGAACCGATGCAACGCGCCGGGGCGGTGTGTAATGGCTGCAAAACGCGGTTCGGGCTGGCCGGACGCGACAATAATACCCTGTTTTTTAAGTTCATCCAGCCGGTCTTCGATAGTCTGAGGAGGAGGTTGCGTGGGACGAATCTCGGCAACTGGCTCCCCGCGATAAGATACGGTGACCGTTCTACCATCCCGAACATGGCGCAATACCTCAGAGAAACGCGCCTTGGCTTCATACGTTGAATAAGTAAGTTGCATGGTGTCGATAAACCTGTCAACGCTCATTCATTTTATCCCTGCTGAACTTTCGCCCTCCTGTTGTGAGGCCCTTACGCAATGTCCGGATGGTCTCCAGCGCCGCTCTGCTTTGTTGGGGAGAGCAGACATACTCTTGCAACCACAACCGGAATTGCTGGTTCAATGTCGTGTGTTCGAGCAGCGCGCGCCGGCGCGCAGTTTCAATCAACTGTTCACTGGCGCTTAAGGTGATATTTTTCATGTGCAACGACCGATGTGTGATTACACGGGTATAGTGTACACTGTTTTAGTGTTACAGAACATGTCCGCCCATCGAATGCGGTAAAAAAACAGCTTGTCGGCGCGCTGTAGCCGGCAGCGCCATTTGGTTATCTGCCGTCCGGCTTGAAACGAGACAGCTATTCAGGCTGCGTCACCTGCTGCTCAATATACTTCATCAGCGAGGGGATGCCCGGAGTCCAGTTGCTCTCGTTATCGGGGTCGCCCTGCCAGATATAGCCGAGTTCATGCAGTATTGTTTCAACCTCTTCCGGCGTCATCTCTGGCGGCAAATCGGCTTTGCGCAAAAGTTGTTCCAACTGGTGTTCAGAGAGTGATGAGTTGCCTGAGAAGGCTGAGCCGAGAATCGTGGCAAGCGGAGCGAGCCGAGCTTCCTTGATCTCGTTGTAGCGGTCCCTGTAGAAATATTTTTTCCGGGTCTCGACTTCATTGTGTGCCAGCGCCGTTATGTGCTGGTCTATGCGCGTCCGACCGCGTTGTTTGAGCGCACCAAACAGCCTATCGCCCCATAACTGTACAAAATAAGGGTAGCCTTGCGTATCCCGCATAATGGCTTGCAGACAGTCTTCTTCACAGGTGATAGGGTATTTTTCCAGAGGCTTAATCAGGGCGTCTGCCGTATCCCGATACGATAACAGGTTCGGGTAAAACCGCTCACTGCGCTCCCAGAAAGTGGCGCCCATGCGCTGCAACTGCTTTTGCAGCCCCGGCGTGCCGGCCAGGATAAGCAGAAAAGGCGCCGCCGCCCGTGTTTTCTGGCTTGCGTTCAGGAGCGTTCTACCGGTCTCAATATCCAGCGTGTGAGCCTCGTCAACGATGACAACCAACGGTTTTTTCATGCACCGGGCCGTTAATTCCTTAGCCACCAGATTGCGGAATTTTTGCTGCTGCGCGCCTCCCGCCTGCAACGTCAGACTCGCCTCACCGAGAGACATTCCCAACGCTTCCGGGGAGACTGTTGCGTCTAGGGAGATTTGCAGGTCTTTTGCGAATTTCGTGCGCCAGTCATGCCTGACAAGCTGGTCCAGCAGTAACTCAGTAGTCGGAATTTCATCCGGCGTCAGCCAGAGCGTGTCGATAGTCCTTGCGTCGCCTTCCTTGATAAAGCGTTCAAACCAGCGCAGCAGCGCAGTTTTACCGTTGCCTCGGGGAGAGCAGACAATCACGTTGTTGCTGGGCGCGATTTTTTGTTGCAGGCGGGCCAAGCAAGTTTTCAGTACCCGTTGCTCCTGCTCCCGGCCCGTCAGCTCAGGGGGAATGATGCCGTCGCCGGGGTTGAAGGGGCTGAGTTGGTGTTGGAGAATCATGTTTGTGAATATTTATCGCAAACTGTCTGCCTGTGTGAATACTGATGAGTTCATTGCGGAGTATTTGCACAGTTAACGGAAACTATTTCATACAGGATTTGCCGGTTTGAAATTTCTATACTTGCCAGTTGTAATTCTCCGGCTTCTGTAAATTTCAACGATCCCTCTGGCTGAAAGATTTTCACGGTTCGGCTGAGGCCTTTGTAATTCATCAAGGCTAATTAGAGATGTTATAGCATCAATGCTCAACGGCGTTTTCCAGATTGGCCAAGTAAATAAAACACCTTTGTCTCGACTCTTTGAAAAGCCTGTCGTATGAAGTTTTTGTCCCATTGGCAGTGTGGGAAAAAAAGGCAGGGCTTCGATGGCAAGACGATTTGCGCCACGCATAGCTCGTATCGGGTCTCCTGCTGGCTCCTTCCAGCACAGTGCGTACCTGCGATCATCAAATGGATCCCAGCGTAGGCTTGGCTTGGGGTCTAGATATTGCCAAGGTTCAAAAAGCGAAGACTGTAAATGTTCCGGTTCGGTATGTTCGACAAGTTTTCGCATAGAACCGATAAAATGTTGGTGTCCTGCCCCACTCATGGTCCGCAGGGCAGTATCCTGAATATTTTTGTCTCTTTGCGACACAGGCAGACTTTCACAGCCAAGGGCAGAAATAAAATCGGCGTACCGATGATCCGTAAAAATTGCCTTGTTCTGAGCATCATGGGTTATCCGGTAGAACTCCTCACAAGAGATTGTAAGATCATCATGCGGGAATAATTTGGCGGGATGTTTCTCTATAGCTCCTGACCCGAATGCGATCATCTGTATCAGTTTTTCCTCTGTAAGTGAAATATCCCCGGATATCACAGGAGACCAGCAACCTTGGTTCTGTTGCCAAAGCAGACGCCACTCACGTGGTGAATCCGTTTCACATTCATTCACAACTCGCAATGTACCCAAAGCTGCAAGAAACGCCAACGGGTTGGCTCCATCGAGTCCGTTCAAAAGCAGTCCTGAACCTGCATCATTCATCGGCATCATTATGTGTCTCCTCCCATTCACTACGCCTCCAGTCTGCCAGTCGTAGCAAGGCTTCGAGCCATGCCAACCCCCACCAGCCGTAACGCCGCACCATGCGCCAGTAACGATCCGCAATACCGGAGTCCAGACGTTCCAGACCAGTAGCTCCGCGCCATTGCAGGTGATGACCACGCAATTCAAAGCCAGCTTCTACCTCCTGCTTATCAATGACAACCGGGGCGAAAGGGCGACAATATCCATGGTGGCTGGCAACCAAATGGAGAACCAAATCGCGTAACTCCTGATTTTCCGGCAGCAGTGTGGGGGCACTTTCTGCCATGCGCACGGAGAGTAGCTCATGGCGGCCGCCTATTGGATATTCGGAGTTTTTACGGGCATTTCTATCTCTGGACATCCTCGCGGACTTGGCTAGTGGCTCGCCCGGCGGCAAGGAAGACCCACCATGCAACAACGATTGAAACCGGGGGTCTGCCTTGCCCACATCATGCAGCAAGCCAGCACAGGCAACGGCTTCAACCAGTTCACCGTCAAGGCCGCAAGCCATCGCGTGATGGCGGGCAAAACTTTCAACACCGGGGAGATGTGTACGGAGCCGTACAGGCTGGCCGTTTTTGTGCGAAATACCGGATGCGCTGACGTCATCCTCATCGCTGAAGCTATCAGCTTCGGAGGTGAGTTCAGGAATCAAGCGACGGCCACGGATTACGATCTGATGGTCGCTAATAATATGGCAGGCCTGCTCCAGTTTTTGAGCTGGAAACTCCTCAATGAGTTCAGCGGCGACACTAGACACCCAAGAGGGTTCCGGGGCATTGATAAGCACAGATAACAGCTCGCGCAATGCCTCGATTATTTCATCCGGGTCTTCATCATACCGCTGTTGCAGATTGTTCAGTAGTGAGCATGCGCTTTCTTTGATCTGATCGGAGACAGGCCAGTCGTTGACCAGTTCACGATGCAGCCGCAGAATGGGCTTTGCCCGGTTTAATCTGTAAGCCCTGTCTCCGACATCTGGGTTGGCGCCTTCGGGCAAGTCACCAAGCTGGTCCCGCGGGTGTGGGTGCCCAACCGGAATAACGATCACGTCTCCAGGGTGTATGTCTGCGGGGTCTGCCGTGATATGTTCCTGTTTTGTTTCGCGCCCGCGCCATCGGATTATATTGGCTCCATGAACTGGCGAGATTGCCTCTTCTACGTAAGCGCCCGCCTGCGCTCCCTCCAGGTCAGCGCTATTATCCTCCTCGCCACTCCCGGCCAACCAGTGCTTAAAGACCTTGAACGGTACAGGCAATGATTCGCTGCTGCTCGGCGGACATAGAACCAGTACATCAGTAGCCTCTTTTTGACCCGCGTCATCTGTTAAGTTAAGGTCAGCGCGCCAACACACTTGCACATCCGCTGCCCCCTCACGAGGCCCATGCAAGAACAAGGCAACGTCAGGTGATGGATTTGGTGCCGGAGAGGTCTGCGCCCAGCAATCAACATGGGCGGGCAGCATGACGGGAGCGTTCACGGACGGAGCATTCAACTCAGCCAAGGCGTCATCCGCCGGTAATTTTTTTTCAAGAAAAGCAATACCAAAATCGACGGTATCGTTTTCATTCTTATTTTCCTGCAGCCATTGCCAGGTTTTGCTCAGGGCCGCGCCATATACAGGGTCACCCTCATTTTTTTTAGTTTCGGCTTGATCGGCTTGCACAAGTATCGCCGCCTTCGCTTCAATGTCTCTACCGGTGCGGTTCAAACGGCCAAAGCGCTGGCGCAGTGCGTCCAGGCTGGCACATTCGCTCACGAGACCGTCAAAGTCGAGGTCCGCGCCTACTTCAAGAGTTTGGGTAGCCACGACAATATAAGGTTCCGGCAATGCTCGTTGCGCGGATTGGTCAGACCGCAAAATCTCTAAATACTGCTGCACAACTTCTTTATCAACAGGACGCATACGACCTGTCAGCAGGGTCACGCATTCTTTGCGGTCCGGGCGACAGCATAGCAATCGGGCGACTTCACGCGCGGTGGCTACTCTATTTACAAACACGACAACAGCGCGTCGTTCTTCATTGATCAATTCTATTGCTGCCTCAGTCAGAGCTTTGGCTAATTTCGTTATAGCCTGTGCCCTGCTGGCACCTTTAACCACGCCAAGTTTCGCAGGTTTGGAAGCTCTGTAACGACGCCCCAACGGATGTTCGGGATCGCTTTTTTCCTCTGACAAATCTTCAAATACATCAGTAATCCCCGGGGGCGGAGTGGCGGACATGACGACAGGGTAGAAAGGCCGTGACAGGGGTTCATGCGCCCAGGTCTGATAGCGTTGTATTGCCTGTAATGTTTGCAAAAACGGACGGGCGCAATGGGCCTCGTCCAGCAGAATTAAACTGTCGTTAGCAACAAGCGCCGCGTAGATGGGGCAGATTTCCGAGCCTCTGCCATAAGCCCGGAACAACAAGCGGGAACCTACTTGATCAACGGTCGATGCAACTATCATGGGTTGCAGGGGGTTACGCGCCCATGCCTCTGATCGATACATCCCCCCGCGCAAAAGGTGAGCCTGCAAGGGTCTTTCTTTTTCAGCATCAAAGACTTGTCCGCTGGCAATAATTCGCAGGTTATCCGCTACACGTTTGAGTATCCCCTCTTTGGCCTGCTCCAGTTTTCCTGCTAGCCTTTGGGCGCGTGCGTATGCTTCATCGACGATCACACGCCGGTCCACTACAAAGAATATCCGGCGCGGTGCGGTTAAAATCTGCTTGTTCACCATTCGTCCTGCCTGGCTTGCCAGTGAGAATAACGCTATATCCATACAAGCCGTTTTACCGGATGCGGTTGGCAGTGCAATGGCGCCGGGCCAGGGCATCTCTGGAGTTTGTTTTTCAGAGGCGGGGGAATTAGGTTTGTCTTCCGCCCTTTCCGGCACATCTCCCAACACTCTGTTAGCCAGTTGTTGCTGCCAGGCGAACGGCGGCTTGTCCTCTCCCCAGAGGGCAGTAAAAAATTCGGGGAAATCTGCCGGATTTAACTCTGCAGGGGACATTCGCGGGTTGTTAATCCATGGGACGACACAGCCCGTATCCCTTGAACCGTCCGGCCCCGATAATCACCGGCCCGTTCACGGGTTCGTCAAATACGATGAGCGCATGGCTATGGCTTTGTTTCCCATTATCTTTTTTACGAATCAACTTCGGATAGTCCCTGGCGTGGGGGACGCCCTCTACCATAGAAACGGAAGACAGCACTACTTCACGAGGCTCCAGCAATCCTGTATGTCTGCAAGCGTCTTTTACGCTGTCCGCTGCCTGTTCCCATTTATCTTTCCCATCAAAATGTCTGTTCAGGGCTACCGGCGTTACGCTTGCCCAGACTCGAGAGGGCCTAGTCCAGGTGCGCGCACGAAGATTCTGCGGCGGGCGCTCTCGGGTTTCCAGTTCGAGGCTGCACTCAAACCATTGGCCGTCAAATAGGGTATGTTGGCGCGGCAGACCTGTAGCAGGGTCATACAGAAAAGTCTCAAGAGAGTGTCTGGCTGCTTGCGGGTCCAGGTTTACGGGCAAGACCAAGCCCAAACCCATAATTCGTCCTTCCGCGTGTTCGGCACCAACAAAAGGCAGTGGAATCAGTGCAGTGTGCGGCGTCTTAGAAGGTGATCCGTCTGTGCGATGACCACTGAACCACTCCGGTGGTGGCTGGTCAGAGCAACAGACCATGAGCAGGCCGCGCAGGGCCATGGTAAGTTTAAGAGTTGCCGGTAGTGAGACGCGTTTGCCTCTTATGCTCAAGACGATAAAGCGAGGATCGAAGACGGAACCCTGCGTTATTGTGGATGATGGCTCACCCTGAGATTTGCTGTAACCCTGCCAGCGCCCCGGTCCGGGACGCTGTGTTACAGGCCGTTGCCCGCTGGGGAATCGTTCTTGCAAACGGTTCTCAAGCTGTTTTATGTGCTGTTTTTGCTCGCGAGGGCTTCGCCCACCACTTGCGCCATTTCCTGTTTGCTTTGCTGCAGCAATTCGATTTCGTATGGTGTCAATATCCGGGGAGCGACTGAGGTACCGAGCCTCCGATTGAGTAAGGCAGTCGAAGGCATGGCCGAAGTGCTCTCGCCACCATTTTTCAAGGATTGATCCGTGTCGTTGTTTAAGTTCATGTAATTGCTCCTGTGAAGGCGTTAATACAGCGGAGTAAGGCTTGCCGGTAAGTGCTACAGCGCCTATAACTTTTCCGCCCTTTTTCTCAACCCAACCACGCAAATTTGCCAGTGTTCCGCCTTGGCCTATGAAGTCATCCACCATGATATATTCACATGCATGGTTGAGTTCACCAGTAAAGTTGGCCTGACGGCTAAGACGTCCATAACCATCTGCGCCTGTGTGTGATACCACATTTGCTTGTACCACATTTGCTTCGTATTCTACTCCGAGTCTCTCACTTAGCAATCTTGCCAGGGCGATTGGAATCGCATTGATGCCCTCTCGTTCACGGGAATGCGCACTGACCAGCACTGGCTTGCCGTTATTACAGAATTCTGAAACCAGCATTTCTACTGATGCAATGCCATTATCATCAACCAAGTCGTTGACAAGATTAGTTGCAGCAACGGCATCTCCTGTTTTGGCATCGTGATACTCCGGGTGCTGCTTGGTTTGAGACTCGCCAGCTAATATGACTACGTCCGGAAAATCTCCCCAGGCGACCCTGGGCGGATGCTTCATAGACTTAAGGTCTGCTTTTGCTCGCGCTATTTCATTATCCAGATCATGGTAGGCAAACCATTCACTCTGGTTGCATGACTGAGCAAGTTGGGCGAGTCTGCCCTCGAAGGGAACGCGTAATCGGCGTTCGGCAATTTTATCGGTCGGTATCCAATGTGCCCTTATCTCAGCATCATTTTCCAGCCACACTTGTGTAAAAGAGGCGGAGTGTCCTATGTGAGTGACTTTTGCAGCTAGTTGCTTTAATGCCGCGTAATTTGAGAGCAACGACTCCGTATCGTTCCAGATAAGGCGCACTGTGGGGTCTTGAGGGATAGCCACCGGAAAGCCACGAGGTTGTCGCGGCCTGTATTCCGGCAACAGAACCAGACCATCTTCCTTGAGTTTCTCCACAAATTCCTTTGGGGACAGCTTTTTCAAGCTGCTGGAGGCCGTTACTGTTTTTTTGCGTTCCCGGTCGTTAACCGGTACGTAACTGACTACATTGGAGCGGGTTGTATAATCCGAGGCGGCAATGGCAGGCGGAGGCAAACTTTCCAACCAACGCAGAGCCTCACCCTCAGCCGGGTCTTCACCGGTTTCGAACCAAGCTGCCGCCAATGCCATGAATACCCGGTCTGGATGTGGTGGCCACTCGGCCTGCTCTTTGCTGGCGCCATCGGCAGCAGCCATCGACCACCCGTTAAGGTAGTGGATGCCAAGGGCGAACATGAGGTTTAGTCGGTTCCCTGAGCGCTTGCCAGCTTCTGACTACGCCGAACCAGTTCTACCAGCTCAGATGCCGGTGTCAATTCGATTTCTCCCTCCCATGGGAGACCAGCAGCTTTAGCTTCGACAATAGCCGCCTGCAGAAGATTAAGAGCGTCATCCGTGCCCAATTCATATTCTTGGGGAGTTTCTCCCGGACGATCGAGCAATTCCCAAACTGGCCCTTGTTCTGCAAATAACTGGCAGCGGGAACGAAGGTCAGTATCGACCCGCGCTAAACTGCCTGCAGCCAGACCTAAGGCAGCCAAGGTAGTGCGGGCTGCCAAGTTTATCCCATGGCTGGAGTCCGCCGCATCGTTAACGGGAAAGCGCAGGCGGCGCAAGACCGCCAAGGATAAGGTCGTTGTCTGTTTTGCTTTTGTTATGGTAAATCCACCTCCATCGTCAGAAATGCTTGGGCGGATATTTCCGTGGTTTACTTCTGATGGCTTTCCATCTTTACCTAGCTTTTTGGGCTTGGATTTTTCGGTTTTGCCAGCCCCATCTTCCAGAGTCCAATGCGGGGCATCGGTTACCGCAATTCCTCGCGGGTACAGTGGCCCTGCGTCAAGCCGGATTTGAGCCGGGTCAAGACGACTGGATGTTTTCTTTCCCGAAATGGCATCATACCCCACAATTTCAGATACGATCGCCCTCTGAAATTTACATCCGAGCCCGCCGCGTGGCCCTGTCGAATCCCACAGCCCGAACACCAGAGCAGTAGGACAAAGTCCGAATAAACCGGTGGCATCGCGTATATCCGCCGTGTCAAGCAGCCTGCCCCTATCTGACTTGCGAAAAATGGTGCCGTCCAGAAGGCTGTCGCGAAATAACGCGTCCGCTATGCGATGCGGCGCTTCGAGGCTGGTAACTGTGAATTTCTTGTCCAAATCCGGGTCAACAAAACGGGCAATCAGCAATGGAAGCTTTACTTTGCCGGTGCGATGAGCCTCAAGCAGGGCCAACTCCATACGGTTAGCCTGCGATTGCACTGAATCCAGCAGCACGCACTTTTTAACCTCCCCGGTTTCCGGGTCGATACGTTCTTCGGTTGCGTACTTTCCGCCCTCATAAGTCGGCGGAAAAACCTTGTCGCCCACACCCCCCGCGGGTTGATAGTCAGTTACACAACGAAATGCTGCAGCGTTTCCACTTACTGCCCCTTTCAAAGTTTCCAAGGTGATTTTCACAGATATGACTCCCGATTTAATACGCAGGCACTGTAGTACGCAAACATTATACCACCCCCCCTGAAAATCTCTTGTAAATCAAAACGTGTTTTGGAACAGGCTGTTGTAGTGCCTTCGGGCCAACGCGCCTTCAATAAAATCAATCAGTTAGAGAAATAAACCGTCGAAGTCGGGAGATATGCGGGTTAAACACAGAAGTGCAGCTCGAACTCTACATCTTTCTCGGTTTGCGCCGGTCGGGTTTTCAGGTCCGGTTGTTCTAGGAAGCGCACCGTAAGGCGATGTTTGCCGCCGCTGACTTCAGGAAAACATTTCAGTGAACGTTTGGTGATGACTCTGATTAACTTGTTGGTGGCGCCGGCTTCAACTGATTGCTGAAAAAAACCGTTCTTGGCAACTTCTTTCTGCGCTCTGGCGTTATTCCTGATCATATCCAGCGCCAGCTTGACGCTCTTGTGGATGAGCGACAGGTCCTCCTGCCATGCGCGCAGGCACTGTTGCCGATCACGCAAGGGCAGATTCAGCCAGTAATGATAAGCCGGCAGGTCAAAGTTGCAGGCGCCGCCCGCCAGGGAATCTTTCTGTCTGATGGAGGTAATCAGTTCGTCATTCTCCAGCGCCGCGCCCGGTTGGTAGGCATTAGCCCGTAAACCTGTCAGGCATTCACTCAGATCCCCGAGAATCTGTTTGAGTTTGTAGGAGTCCACGTCAGGGTTGTCTGCCAGCCCCTTCAACATGGTCTGGCAACGTTCCAGCTCCCTGAGCAGGTCGGTTTTGATGTCGGCCCACTTCAGTAATTCATTCAGGTCGATCAGCAGGGAGACGAGCAGGCGCATATCAATAGCATCCGTGGAGCCCGAATAATAGTCCAACCGGCTGAATAAATCCTCGATCCTTAACAAGGCTCTGATGCTTTCATTCAGCGGATGTTCGTAGATCAGACTATTTGTCATGGTAATTCTGTCAAACGTCGAGGTCGCCTCACAAATCTGTCCGGAACAGATTTGGACATCCGCAGGATGCCCGCAGGGGGCGCCCCAAGGATGGGACGTATCAAAAAATCAGAGAATACCCCGGACGGTTCAAATGAACCCGTTCAGAGGTTCCGGTATTTCTCATGCAGGCGTTCCACCTGGGTTTTCACAGTGTTAATACTACCATCGTTCACGATAATATCATGCGCGGCGTGCAGTCGCTGCTCCCGGCTGACCTGGGCGCTGATTATACTCCTGGTCTGTTGTTCCTCGGCGTGGTCCCGCAAGCCGACCCGCGCCACTTGCAGCGCCTCGGGCGCGTCCACCACCAACACGCGATCGACGGTTGTTTGGGCGCCGGTTTCCAGCAACAGCGGAATGCAAATAACACAGTAAGGATAATCTATTTGTTTTATAAATGCTTGAATTTCTTCACGTACCCGCGGATGAATAATCGCTTCTAAGCGTTTTTTCAGGGTCGGTTCGCAGAAGATCAGCTCACGTAGTCGGTGCCGGTCCAAGTTGCCCGCTTTATCCAGGCTCTGTGTACCGAACAGGGCAACCACCTCGTTGAAAGCTGCCTGACCGGGTTTTGTAATTCGATGGGAAATTTCGTCCGCGTCGATAGTGGGCACACCCAACTCGTCAAAACAGGTTTTAACGGTTGACTTGCCGCTGCCTATGCCGCCGGTCAAACCCACGCGCAACGGGGGGTTCATAGCGCTTTCCCTGCGATCGCGTAGAAGTGAGCCAGCGCGTCCAGCCCCCATACCAGGTTCAGCCATCCCGCCAGGGCCAAGAACGGACCGAAACATATAGGCGCAGTGCGTGGCTGGCGCCGCCGCACTACCAGATAAAGTCCCACCAGCGCGCCCGTCAGGGAGGACAGGAAAATGATGGGAATCAGTGCTTCCCAGCCGCACCAGGCGCCCAGCATGGCCAGCAACTTCATATCGCCCCGTCCCAGACCTTCCCTGCCGGCTATGAGCCGGTAAAGCTGGTAGATCAGCCACAGTATGCCATAACCTGCCACCGCGCCGATCAGAGCCGAATGCAGGTCGGTAAACAGACCGAACCCGTTGCACAACAAGCCCAGCCAGAGTAACGGCAGAGTGATATTGTCCGGCAGCAGTTGCCGGTCAATGTCGATGAAGGTCAGGACGATGAGTGCCCAGGTGAACAGGCAGGCAAAAAACGCTTGGGGGCCGAGACCGAACCTGATTGCAACGAGCAGCGTCAGCGCCGCGCACAACAGTTCCACCAGGGGGTAGCGCAGGGAAATCCGGTTACGACAGGCGCTGCACCTGCCGCGCAGCAAGAGGTAGCTGAGCACGGGGATATTTTCCATTACCGTAAGCCGGCGCGCACAGTGCGGGCAGGTGGAACCCGGTCGCAGCAGGTTGTAGGGCTGTGTCACGACGTGCGTGGCGGCGGGCAATTGAAGAAACTCGCAACACTCCCGGCGCCAGGTTTCCTCGAGCATGCACGGCAGGCGCAGGATGACCACGTTCAGGAAGCTGCCGATGAGCAGCCCGAGGATGCCAGCGGCGCTGTAAAAGAGGGGAGGGGGAATTTGCTGTAAGGTGTTCATGGTAATTGTGGGGACACAATAATCAGGGTGCCTCTAAAAATTAGAGGCACCCGTGCAGCATAAGGATGTGCTGCCATTTTTAAGCACGTAAGTGCTTGAAAATGAAGGAAATGAAAAATCATACTTTTTCATTTCCGTCTCTAAAAATACCACGGAGGGTATTTTTAGAGGTCACCATTATACAGAAAGTTGCCCTCCGGGCGACATGGCGCCTGACCGGACTCCCGCCGGCGCAGCAGTGGCTGGTACGCGGGAATAACAAGCGCCGGTCCCCACCATTCCCGCGCAAGCAGGCATCCGGCACAGCGATAGGTCGCCACACAGGCGACACCTTGTTTATGCGGCAGAGAAAGTCAAAGCGCCGGCTTCGGCATCCACATAAATGGTATCCGTATTATGAAATTTGCCCGCCAGCAGCTGCTTGGCCAGCGGCGTCTCCAGCTGGGTCTGCACCGCCCGTTTCAGCGGGCGGGCGCCGTACACCGGGTCATAACCGATATTTGCCAGGGTCTCTTTGGCCTGCTCCGAAAGGGTAATGTCAATATCCTGCTCAGCCAGCCGTTGTTGCAGCCGCCGCACCTGAATATCGGTGATGGCATTCAGGTGTGCGCGCTTGAGGGTGTGGAACACCACCAGGTCGTCTATGCGGTTGAGAAATTCCGGTCGGAAGCAGGTGGACACGATCTCCAGCACGGTAGTCTTCATGGTCTCGTAGTCGGCATCACCGGACAACTCCCTGATTTGTTCCGAACCCAGATTCGAGGTCATAATGATAACGGTATTACGGAAGTCCACGGTGCGGCCCTGACCGTCGGTCAGGCGTCCGTCGTCCAGCGTTTGTAACAATACATTGAACACATCGGGATGGGCCTTTTCCACCTCGTCCAGCAGCACCAGACTGTACGGCCGGCGCCGTACCTGCTCGGTCAGCTGGCCGCCCTCATCATAACCAACATAGCCCGGCGGCGCCCCGAGCATTCTGGATACCGAGTGTTTCTCCATGTATTCGGACATGTCGATACGCACGATGGCGTCTTCACTGTCGAACAGGAAATCCGCCAGCGCCTTGCACAGTTCGGTCTTGCCCACGCCAGTCGGGCCGAGGAACAGAAACGAGCCGTTTGGCCGGTTCGGGTCGGCCAGGCCGGCGCGGGCGCGGCGGATGGCATCGGCCACGGCAACGATCGCTTCCTCCTGTCCGACCACCCGCTGGCGTAACGCGTCCTCCATGTGCAGCAGCTTGTCCTTTTCACCCTGCAACATCTTCGCCACCGGTATCCCGGTCCATTTCGAGACAACCTCCGCAATCTCGTTTTCCGTGACCTTGTTGCGCAGCAGTTGCAGGGGTTCGGTTTCGGCTTGTTCAGCGCTTTCCAGTTGCTTCGCCAGCTCGGGAATAATGCCATACTGTAACTCCGACATGCGGTTCAGGTCGCCGCCCCGTTGCGCGGTTTCGAACTCCATGCGCGCCTGTTCCAGCCGTTCCTTGACCTCATGCGCGCCTTGCAGCGCGGCTTTCTCCGCTTTCCAGATTTCCTCCAGGTCGGCAAATTCGAGTTCAACCTGGTCGATGTCCTGCTCCAGGTCAGCCAGACGTTGTCTGGATGCATCATCGGTCTCTTTGTTCAGCGCCGCCTGTTCGATCTTCATCTGGATCAGCCGCCGTTCCAGCCGGTCCATAGCCTCCGGCTTGGAGTCGATTTCAATGCTGATACGGCTGGCGGCTTCATCGATCAGGTCGATGGCCTTGTCAGGCAGCTGCCGGTCGGTGATGTAGCGCTGCCCCAGCGTGGCTGCGGAGATAATGGCCGGGTCGGTAATCTGCACATTGTGATGCACTTCATAGCGTTCTTTCAGACCGCGCAGGATGGCGATGGTGTCATTCACGTTCGGCTCGTCGATGAACACTTTCTGGAAGCGCCGTTCCAGCGCCGCGTCTTTTTCGATATGCTGGCGGTATTCGTCCAGGGTGGTGGCGCCGATGCAGTGCAATTCGCCCCGGGCCAGGGCCGGTTTCAGCATGTTGCCGGCGTCCATGGCGCCCTCCGCCTTGCCAGCGCCGACCATGGTGTGCACTTCGTCGATGAACAGCACGATGCCGCCCTCCTGTTTTTTCAGGTCGCTCAGCACGGCCTTCAGGCGCTCTTCAAACTCGCCGCGAAACTTCGCCCCGGCGATGAGCGCGCCCAGGTCCAGCGCCAGCAATTGCTTGCCCTTCAGGGAATCGGGCACCTCGCCGTTGATGATGCGTTGCGCCAGCCCCTCGACAATCGCGGTCTTGCCCACGCCGGGCTCGCCGATCAGCACCGGGTTGTTTTTCGTGCGCCGCTGCAACACCTGTATGGTGCGGCGGATTTCCTCATCGCGGCCGATCACCGGGTCCAGTTTCCCCTGCAGGGCCTGCCCGGTTAAATCAATGGTGAATTTGCCTAGCGCACCGCGGTTATGTTCGCTGTTCGGGTCGTTCACCTGCTCGCCACCGCGCACCTTGTCTATGGCAGCCTCTATCTTGCGTTTTTCCGCGCCGCATTCCCGTAACAGCCGGCCCAGTTCGGATTTATCGTCCGCCGCCGCCAGCGAGAACAGTTCGCTGGAAATATATTGATCCTGGCGCTGTTGCGCGAATTTATCGCTGAGGTTGAGCAAC
This sequence comes from Gammaproteobacteria bacterium, assembly GCA_965215365.1. Lineage (GTDB taxonomy): Bacteria > Pseudomonadota > Gammaproteobacteria > Eutrophobiales > Eutrophobiaceae > JAAXHV01. The sequence continues at coordinate 494,763 of CBDCDS010000003.1, forward strand.
CGCTCCAGCTCCTTGGACAAGTACACCTCGCCATCGTGACCCTGGATCTGCGGCAGGTTCTCCAACGCCCGCCCGAGCCCCTGATGCAAGCGCGCAACATCCACCCCGGCCAGCCCCAGCAAATGGGTGGTGGCGCCACCTTCCTGATCCAGCAACGCCGCCATCAGGTGCAGCGGCTCGATAAACTGATTATCACGCCCCAGTGCCAGACTCTGCGCCTGCCCCAGGGCCTGCTGGAATTTGCTGGTCAGTTTGTCTACACGCATCAATAAACTCCGGTAGTGTGTGACCTTATAAGGTATGGTCAATCAAAGCCGATTCAAGGATATCCAGAATAATAGCTGACATAACAGGAACTCATAACCCGTATTCGTAATTCATCCCAGTCATTGAACTTCGGCTGTTTTTTTCCTGATAATCTCAGGAATGAACGAAGTGATTTCAGACAGTGCTATTGATAGACGGAATTGTTGGGTTAGAGAGTTGGCCGATCTCAGCGGTGATTTTGTCTCTGATTCTTCACAGGTTGAAGACAGACTGTTGAGCGAAATTGAGAAGGAAGGCGCGCCTGCGTTGATTGATCACCTCCGTCTATGCTCTGCTATTCCTGAATCATACGGCATTAATTCCAGTGAAGAAAAGCTGTACTCAAAATACACTGATGCGATCTTATCTGCCAGTTATTCCCATATTGGACTGAACAGCACAGTATTGACCGAAAGAAGCGACTCGGCTGACGTGGAAGCGGTAGCACAGGACTATAGTTTTATCGCGGACGCAAAGGCTTTCAGACTCAGTCGAACAGCAAAGAATCAGAAGGATTTCAAAGTTCAAGCTATGGATAACTGGAAGCGAGGAAAGCCGTTTGCCATGATTGTTTGTCTACTTTATCAACTCCCAGTGCGCAACAGTCAGATTTATTCACAGGCGGTAGCCAGGAATGTCTGCATTTTTTCATATTCCCACCTGGCAGTTTTGTCCGGCTTCGCTGATAGTAACGGTGATGCTGTTGGCCTTTTGCACGAGGTTTTCAAAACCATCCAAGCCATGAATCCCTCAAAAGACGCAAGCGTCTATTGGCAGGCCGTAAATCGTACCATGCACAGGTATGGAGGCATTATAAGCGGACTATGGCGGGATGAGAAGATAGCGACACTGGAAAGCATTGACATCGCGAAAGATGCAGCCATGCAGTATTACGCGTCACAGCGTGAGCAGATTCTGAAGCTTAGCCATAAACAGGCGATTGGTCAGCTGATCAAGATGAGCAAGATAGACAGCCGGATAGAGATCATCAAGTCCATAACGGGCAACTCAATAATGGAGTTGTCCTAACCCGCAGACAGAACCAATCCGGCGCGATCTTCGCATCACCGGGTGAGATATGCGGGCTAAAAGGCAATCTCAGACATCAGGCGACTTTTACAGGTCACGACATATTCCGGCTTGGCTTCAAAGCCTATGTATCGCCTACCAAGCTTTTTAGCTGCCACAAGCGTTGACCCACTCCCGGCAAACGGGTCCAAAACGAGGTGCCCGGAACGTGTTGTCAGTTCGATCAGTGCTTGCATCAGGCGAACTGATTTTTGGGTTGGATGTTGTCCGCCTTCGCGCTTATCCAGTCCGCACCGGATTATATTTTCAGGCTCCTCAACATATCTCAAATAGGCATTTTCGTTGTACGCGCCGACACCATGCTTGAGCGCATTGTCAGCGATTGTTGTCCCGATTTTGTACGGCTTGGTAAACCACAGGATAGGCTCATAAGTAGGGCGCAAGTTACCCACTTTCCACCCCTGCCATTGTTCAGCTGATTCCGTATCGCCGCGCCGGGAATAGACAACACTTATCCGTTGCGCCCTATGTGCCGCGCGATCCCGTATCCAGGCAAGATTATCTTTCAGGTTAAATCCGGCATCTTCCATTGCGCAGATGCAGCGATGAGCCAGTCGCCTTCCGGCAAACACCAACACATTCGCACCAGGCGTCAATACACGGAACCAGTCTGGCGCCCATTGAGAACACCAATCCTGGTATTGCTTCGGAATATCCCTGTCAGCCTTAGACCACCCATTAATGGGCTTCCCGCGCCGCTTGAATACTGCCCCCGTGGTTTTCTGCGCCGGACTGGAACCAAGATAAGCCGAGTTGGTATTTTCATGCAGAACATCCCAATCATCTGAGCCGATGCCGTAGGGAATATCACTCAATATCAGGTGGACAGATTCACTATCAACTTGCTCAATCAGTTTCAGGGAGTCACCCTGATAGATATTGTTATCTGCTAAAGTTGAATACACTGCGGCTCTGCTTCCTTTGGTTTCAATAATCGGGTAACTATCCGCTCAAACGACCGCGCACCTCTTTTTCAGATATCCTTCTCTCTCAGGTTGCAGCCGGATACTTGTAATGCTCATATTTGCCTCCAGTAAATTTGCTCTGTACTTGCATGTCCGGGTTCAGAAACAAGTGAGACTCTTTAGATAAAGAAATCGGGTAGTCTGTGTGTGAATTAATCTCAACTAATTGACACAGGAGGACTACCCGATGCAGATCAAAAGCCTGCGGGTGAAATCATATCGCAGTTGGCGCGTCGATGATACTACCGATGCTGACGCGCGCGGTCGTTTGAAGCAGTTGGAATTGGTTGCGACGTTACGCGAGGATGGGTGTGGTGAGGCGACGGCACTGGCAGCAGTAGGTTGGTCGAGGGCGACCTACTACCGTTGGTTGAAGCGGTATCGTGAACATGGGCTGAAGGGTCTGGGGTGTGGCTCTCGTGCGCCGCGGCGGCGGCGTGTGCCGCAATGGACGCGCCAGCACGAGCAGCAGGTCTTGCACCTTCGCCAACGTTATCCGTTATGGGGTAAGCGTAAGCTCTGGCGGGTGGGGGTGCGCGAGCAGGGCTGGACTTTGAGCGAGAGTACGGTCGGGCGCATCGTGGCGAAGCTGGTGCGGCTGGGTCGGGTCAAGCCGGTGGCGTTTTACTATGGCCGGGTGAAGCCTAAGCGCCGCCGGGCGTTTACCCATCATGCCAAGCGCTGGCGCTACGGGATGAAGGCTAAGGCGCCAGGGGAGTTGATGCAGATAGACCACATGAGTGTCGGCTTCACGGACGGCATCACGGTGAAGGAGTTCAAGGCCGTCTGTCCGGTGAGCAAATGGAGTGCGCTGCGAGCCTACAGTCGGGCCACCAGTGGCAATGCCCGGCGCTTCTTAAAAGCGCTGCTCGGTGAGGCGCCGTTTCCCATCCGTTCTATCCAGGTCGATGGCGGCTCGGAGTTCCGAGATGAGTTCGAGCAGGCTTGCCAGGACTTAGGAATCCCCCTGTACGTGCTGCCCCCGAAAAAACCCGAATACAACGGCTGTGTAGAACGCGCCAACGCCACCAGCCGCTATGAGTTCTATCCGTTCTACGAGGGTCCACTGACCGTGGCCGCCATCAACCGCAAACTGGCAGAGTATCAGCAATACTACAATACCTACCGCCCGCATAACGGTATTGGTTTATTAACCCCAATGGAGTATTATCAACAACTCACACAGCCTGCCTCTGAGTCTCATATGTATTGAACCTGGACAGGGGGCTTGTAATTATGATAATACGCTGCTATGATTGTTATTACCGCTGAGTTCCTCAGTGGGCTCTGCTGGTTGCGAACGCCAATAGGCGTTGTATCCGGCAGGTGAAAGCTCTTATGGAGGGCATAACAATGATCGACAACTTCAGTTTTTTGAACCCGGTCGTCCCGCAACTGGCCGACCTTCAAGCCTCGAATGAGGACAACACAGGTGTTGCTCCGGCCGACTCGAATGGTTTATTTGAGTTATTCTCCGGTGAGAAAATAACGGCAGAGCTTCTGGGTAGAGAAGCCACCCTGCAATTCACTTCCGCCAACAGGGTGGACTTTACCGATGACGGCAACACAGTATCGGGAAGCTATACCTTTGAGAAGACCGAAGGGGGTACGGCAGCATTGGAGCTGCACCTCGACAATGGCGACAGCTACAACATTAACCTCAAGTTCACCTCGGCCACCAGCGTGAGCGTTGAGTTCCCCTTTATTGACGGGTTGGCGCCGGCGCCGACAGTCACTGACATTAAGGGCGACTTTCCGGCCTCGGACACCGATTCTGCTGTCCTGTACCTGGGGAGTTTGAGCGATGATGGCAGCTTGAATGTTGAAGGTGATGCTATGCCGGAAGAACTTGATGTCTACGGGTACGACGTGCGCGCTGAATCGTCGGATGCTGACTATTCGCCCGCTATCAACCTGTCGGATTTCAGCGAGTTCAACCTGGATCATGCAGATTTTATGTTTTTAGCTTGAAGCTGAAAGGCACCTCTGAACCTTGCATGAGCAGGGCGCCCTGCCGCACAGTGTGTACATTGAGACACGCCTGGGCGGCGGGGTGATTATGTATCAAAGTGCCATAGCTCTGTTTCTTCCCCATCCCTCCCCGTTCGTGTTATAACTACAGTTCTTCTCCAAAACGCGAGTCGCTCAATGCAACACCTGACTGCTGATGATATTCTGGCAGATCTGGAATACTTCCCCAGGACGATGTGCCTGCCGTTGCGTTATAACAATCTGGGCAGTCCTTATGTGGCTTTTGCTGCCCGTCCGGAAGTCGTTGATGCTTTGGTCAAACACCCTGTAATCAATGCTTTTCGGCGGGTGGTGCTGGATCCGGTGCGGGGTTTTATTCTACTGATGGCGCCCAGCGCTGAGCATGAATCGCTGGCGGTGCATATTTCTGATGTAGTGCGCATTGCGGCCTCGGTGCTGAATCTGGATAGCGAAGATCTGCGGGCTACGCGCTGGCGGCGGCGAGGTGATCAGGAAAATACCGGCATAGAACCGGATTCGTGTTTTTACTTAGGCGACAATGCGGTGAATTATCTCAATGCCATAGATAAAGGCCAGAGTGAGGAGTTTATCGATGTGCATCCTCCGGATCTGGTTGTAGAGGTCACCGTCAGTCACTTTGATAACGAAAAGCAGGTGGCTTATCAGGAGCGGGGCGTACCCGAATACTGGCAGATAAAGGCACAACGAAATGCTCTCCCGGAAGTTGATTTTATCGACCTTCAGACAAACAACAGCCCCAGGCTGTTATCAACGTCCAAGGCGCTACCGGGGTTGACGGTGGCGGCTGTGCAAGACTGCTTGCAAGCAAGGCGTCGGGCGCGGCCCAGGGATTATGCTTTGGCTATTCGGCAGGCCTTGTCTGAACACGGCACCGTCCCGGTCCGCAGAGACGGTCAGGATACCCCTCAATAACGGATATAAAAACCATCGAAACGCTACTTATTGAGAACAATCATGTTTCACGAGGCAACAAGCGACTTGGTGAGATATGCAGGTTAGAGGTGACCGTGCAGCACATCCCTGTGCTGCCCCACTGCTCAGGTAGAAGACTTGGCTGTCGATATGCCCGGCCGACATGGGTTGCGCTTGCCCTTGCGTTGCTTTTGTTGGTAATAGCGGCCTATCGCTTTGACATCATAATCAAAGCGTGACGCCGTCCGGTCTCGTATTTCCCGAACTTCTTCAACGATTGGATCTTTCCACGTCATACGCAAACGTCGAGGAACCGGATACCCTCCAATGCAGTCAGCCGTGCAGCAGCGGCATCCGGAGCACCTTGCGAAACCTCGTCCTTGACGACTTCAGAGGCAAATAATTCAAAGTGGCCCCGACGCGTCTCCCACCAATCACGGGTAATCACCTGATGTCCTGCTGTGACAATATCCCGGCTCGGTCGGTTGGTCAGGTAGCTGATAAAACTTGTTTCCAGGTACACGCTGTTCTTAACCATGTACCATTATACCGCTTTTGGAAAACACAGCCCCTTTCAATTCCATCCGGTTCAATTCTCCGGTGAGAAAATAACGGCAGAGGTTCCCTCAACACTGTATCAGGGTCAGCAAGGCGGCCATATCTTCGGCCAGGGGCGCTTCCAGCGCCAGGGGGTGATCGCTCACGGGATGCCGCAATTCGAGCCGCAAAGCGTGCAGCGCCTGTCTGGGAAACGCGGCAAGCGCCTCCCTGATCTCTGCGGCGGCGTTTTTTGCAAAGCGCTTCCTGCCGCCGTACACCGGGTCGCCGACCACAGGATGACCTAGGTGCGCCAGATGTACCCGGATCTGGTGCGTGCGTCCCGTTTCCAGCTTTATCCGCAGGTCGGTGCAGGTGGGGAATTTACCGACGATGCGGTAATGGGTTGTTGCCGGTTTGCCCCTGTCGGTGACGGCCATGCGCGTGCGCAGGGTCGGGTGCCGACCTAATGGTGCCTCAACCGTACCGCCGCTGATCAGCGTTCCATGCACCAGCGCCCGATATTCCCGGGTGACCTTGCGCTCGTGCAGGTCGCGCACCAGCCTGGTATGCGCCGCCGGGGTCTTCGCCACCACCATAATCCCGGAAGTATCCTTGTCCAGCCGGTGCACGATGCCGGCCCGAGGCACTTTTGCCAGCGGCGGCGCGTGGTGCAGCAAGGCATTGACCAGGGTGCCGTCCGGGTTGCCGGCGCCAGGGTGCACCACCAGGCCCGGCGCTTTGTTGAGTACCAGAATGGCCTCATCCTCGAAGATGATGTCAATGGGGATGGCCTGCTCAACCCAGTTTTCATGCCGATCATCCAGGGTCGCCTTGACCTCAATCAACTGCCCGGCGCCGACGCGCTCCTTCTGCCTGAGCCCGACACCGTCCACACTGACAAAACCATCCCTGATCCAGCCCTGCAACCGCGCGCGCGAATGGCGCGGACACAACAACGCCAGCGCCTGGTCCAACCGCTTGCCATGATGCTGCTCTGGCACAATTACCGAAAAAATTTCCTGTCGATTGCAGTTATCCATAAAAATTCTGTGTTAGTCTGTACCCTCTGTGTTGTGGGGCAGCTCTGAACAGTAGCGGCTCCTTGTGTTTTGTTCGTGAGCAGTATCGTGAAATTCCTTATCCAGTCTGTTGTCCTCGGTTTGGCCGGTGCGTTGGTTTTATTGTACCTGTTTCCCGGCTTGTATTCGGCGCGGTGGGGCGATGGGTCCGGGGAGGGTGTTGCTTCCTACAGTGACGCGGTAGCGGCAGTGGCGCCGGCGGTGGTGAATGTGTATGCCACCCACATCCACCGGCAGACGCTGCATCCGTTGTTTCGCGACCCCTTGTTCCGGCGGTTTTTCGGGCCGGTCCGGCCGAGTGAACGGCGTGAAAGTAATCTCGGCTCCGGCGTGATTATGGACGAGCGGGGCTACCTGCTCACCAATGCCCATGTCATCAACAACGCCGATGAGATTCTCATTACCTTGTATGACGGGCGCCAATCACGTGCACAGGTGGTGGGGATGGACGCGGAAACCGACCTTGCCGTCCTGAAAACGGATTTGGACAACCTCCATATCGCACCGCATGGCGATTCCAGCAGGATAAGAGTGGGAGACGTGGTGCTGGCCATAGGCAATCCCTATGATTTCGGCCAGACGGTTACCCAGGGCATTATCAGCGCCAAGGGGCGTAACCGGGTAGGCATCACCACATTTGAGAATTTCATCCAGACCGACGCCGATATCAACCCCGGCAACTCCGGCGGCGCGCTGGTGTCAGCGGCGGGGGAGCTGCTCGGCATCAATACTGCGATCATTTCCAACAGCGGCGGCTCGCAGGGCATCGGCCTGACCATACCGGTAGAACTGGCCCTGGACGTGATGCGCCAAATCCTGGAACACGGGCAGGTGATCCGCGGCTGGATCGGCATCGAAGCGCAGATTATCCCGCAGGACGTCATTGATGCCATGAGCCTGGACCAGGGCGGGGTGCTGATCGTGGCAGTGCTGAACAGAAGTCCTGCCGACCATGCCGGGATGGTACCCGGCGACCTCCTGCTCAGTATCGACGACCAACCCCTGTACAACCCGCAATATGCCATCAACCTGATCTCACAGATAGCGCCGGGCGCTACCATCAAGGCCGAAATCCTGCGCGGCTGGAAAAAAGATACAGTCACCCTGCAGGTCGCCGAGCGCCCCTCCTTCAGGCGCTGAATTGTTCATATTTTTTTGCCGCGCAGCGCCGCGGCGCCGGCGTGAGCCGTCAGCCCTTCCGCGTCGGCCAGTATCCTGGCAGTTTCAGCCAGACGGGCGGCGGAAGCAGGGGTGCATTCGATCAGGGAGCTGCGCTTCTGGAAATCATAGACTCCCAGTGGGGATGAAAACCGCGCCGTTCTGCCGGTGGGCAGGACATGGTTCGGTCCGGCGCAATAATCACCCAGCGCTTCGGCGGCATGATGCCCGAGGAAGATGGCGCCGGCATGGCGAATGTCGGTAAGATAATCGTGCGGGTTTGCCACCGCGAGTTCCAGATGTTCCGGCGCCAGCCGGTTGACCAGGTCACAGACCTGCGCCGGGTCTGCGGCCAGGATCATGGCGCCGTTGCGCTGCAATGCCGTGCGGATGATGCCGGCGCGTGCCATGCCGTCCAGGTGGCGGTTGATGGCGGCTGCCACTCTGGTAGGCAGGGCCGGGTCGGTGGTGATCAGAATGGCGCGGGCGTCCTCATCGTGTTCGGCCTGGGCGAATAAGTCCATGGCGATCCAGTCCGGGTCGGCACTGTTATCGGCCACCACCACCACTTCGGAGGGGCCGGCGATCAGGTCTATGCCGACCGCGCCGAACACTAGGCGTTTGGCCGCAGCCACATAGCGGTTGCCCGGCCCGACGATCTTGTCAACGGCAGGCACCGGCGCCGCGCCGTAGGCCAGCGCCGCCACCGCTTGCGCGCCGCCGATGGAGAAGAACCGATCGACCCCGGCGATGCGCGCCGCCGCCAGCAGCGCCGGGTTGAGGCGGTTGTCCGGGGCCGGGGCTACCATAATGATTTCCCCGACGCCGGCGACCCGGGCCGGTAGCGCATTCATCAATACAGACGAGGGATACGCCGCCTTGCCGCCAGGCACGTAAATGCCCACCCGCTCCAGGGGCGTGACGCGTTGCCCCAGGGTGGAGCCGTCCTGGTCCTGGTAGCTCCAGGACTGGCTGATTTGATGCCGGTGATAAGCGCGGATGCGCGCTGCGGCGTCCTCCAGCGCGCCGCGCAGGTCAGGCGCCAGGGTTGCCAGGGCCTGTTCCAGCTGCGCTGCCGTTACCTCCAGATCGTTCGCGCCGACACTGCGCCGATCGAAACGGTTGGTATATTCCACCAGGGCGGCAATGCCGTTTTCCCTGACGTCGTGGAGGATGGCCGAGACCGTCTCCGTCAGCGCCGGATCGAGGACCTCACTGCCGGCCAGCAGTTGCGAGAAGCGGCCCTCAAAGTCAGGCTCGGCAGCCGACAGTCTGGTCATGTCGATCATGCGTCTGACCTGGCCGGATCGGAACTGAAAGCAATCTCTGAAAATGCCCCCCATGGCACATAAGCAGAGACGGAAAATGAAAAGGTATGATTTTTCATTCCCGGATGGCCTCCGCCAGACGGTTGATGAACGGCTTGATCTGTTTCCGCTTCATCTTCATGGAGGCCTTGTTCACGATCAGGCGAGAACTGATGGCGGCGATGTTCGCCAACGGCGCCAGACCATTTTCTTTTAAGGTATTGCCGGTATCGACCAGATCGACGATCAGGTCTGCCAGGCCCAGTACCGGCGCCAGTTCCATGGAGCCGTACAGCTTGATGATCTCCACCTGTTGTCCTTTCTCGGCAAAATAGTTGCGCGTGGTGGTAACGTACTTGGTGGCGACGCGCAACCGGCCCGCCGGCGCCGGGGCGTTGTTGCGGCCGGCCAGCATCAGGCGGCAGCGGCCTATGTTCAAATCCAGCGGCTCGTACAGGTTGTCGCTGACACATTCCAGCAGTACATCCTTGCCGGCAATGCCGAGGTCGGCGCCGCCGTTGAGCACGTAGGTCGGCACGTCGGTGGCCCGGATCACGAGCAGTCGTATCCCGGCCTGATTGGTTTCGAGCACCAGTTTACGGGTGGCGCCGGGCTCATCCAGCGGTTGCACGCCAGCGCGCGCCAGCAGCGGCAGCGCCTCCGCCAGGATGCGCCCCTTGGATACCGCAAGGGTCATGCCGTCTTTCATAACACCGGGTTGCCTTAAGGCAGTCGTCTGATGCTTGCGCCCAGCTGCATCAGTTTTTCTTCAATGGTCTCATAGCCGCGATCAATATGATAGACCTGTTCGACCAGGGTCTCTCCTTGTGCCACCAGACCGGCGAGAATGAGGCAGGCTGAGGCGCGCAGGTCGCGTGCGGTAATCGTGCTGCCGGTCAGTTGCGCGACCCCGTTCACCTCGACCTGGCTGCCGGATAGGGTCAGGTTTGCGCCCATTTTTTGTAATTCCGTCACGTGCATGAAACGGTTATTGAAGATGTTTTCCGTAATCACGGCGCGGCCTTCGGCAATACAGTTCATGGCGGTAAACTGCGCCTGCATATCCGTGGGAAAGTCAGGAAAAGGCGCGGTAGTAATATCAACCGCCTTGGGTCTGGCGCCGCTCTCCATTGCCAGAGATATGCTCGCCTCACCACAGTCGATCGCAGCGCCAGCCTCCACCAGCTTCTCCAGTACCGCCTCCAATAAGCCGGGGTCGGTGTTTTTCAGTTTGACCCTGCCGCCGGTCATGGCTGCCGCAACCAGATAGGTGCCGGTTTCTATCCGATCGGGCAGGATGTCATAGCGGGCGCCGCCCAATTCATCCACTCCTTCAATTTCGATCCGGCCGCTGCCGGCGCCGGAGATATGCGCGCCCATGCTGTTCAGGCAGGAGGCCAGGTCGGCCACCTCAGGCTCCAGCGCCGCATTTTCGATAACGGTGACGCCGTCTGCCAACACCGCCGCCATCATCAGGTTTTCCGTGCCGGTCACGGTCACCGTATCGAAGTTGATACAAGCTCCGTGCAAACGCTTGGCGCGCGCCTCAATATAACCATCGTTCACGGTAATATCCGCGCCCATGGCGGCCAATCCTTGCAGGTGCAGGTCAACCGGCCGCGAACCGATGGAGCAGCCGCCGGGCAGAGACACCTGCGCCCGGCCGTAACGGCTGACCAGTGGCCCCAGCACCAGGATCGAGGCGCGCATAGTCTTCACCAGCTCGTGAGGCGCGTACAACCGGGTCAGGTTGTGATTATTGACCTCGATCATCATGCGTTCGTCCAGCATCAGGTCCGAACCCATCAGGCCCAGCAATTCCATGGTGGTGGTGATGTCATGCAGGTGCGGGAGATTGCCGATCAGCACCGGCTTGTCCGTCAGCAGGGTGGCGGCCAGAATAGGCAGGGCGGCATTTTTGGCGCCGGAAATACTGATCTCGCCGCGCAGGGGAACACCGCCCCGGATAGTCAGTTTATCCACAAGGGCTCTTGCAGCGAAAGGCTGTCGTCATGCTGGCGCCGGCCGGAATCGAGTAGATAGAAAAACCCTCTGTAATGAAAGAGCGCCAAGATATGCGGGCTAGGCTATGACCCGCAGTTCGCTCTTTTTCTGCCATTCTTCCGGTGTCAAGGTCTGTATCGACAGCGCGTGTATGTCGGTTCCCATCTTGTCGCCTAAGGCCTTATACACCAGTTGGTGTTGCTGCACCATATTTTTTCCGGCAAACACCTCACTGACTATGACTGCGGTAAAGTGGGTGCCGTCACCGTCCACTTCGACCTCACAGTGCGGGACGCCAGCCTTAATCAGGTTGGCAATAGCTTCGATCTGCATAACGTACTCTGCCGGGCGGCTCAGCGTTCGTCAGCCAATAACGACTGTTCCAGCTTGTCGTTCTTGTCCACGAGTTTCTGTATCAGGGTTTCCAGACCGTTATTGCGAATCTCCGAGGCGAATGATTTGCGGTAGGTCTCAACCAGACTGATTCCTTCAAAGGCGACATTCACTACCTTCCAGCCGTCACCATTGTTGTGCATGGTGTAATGGACCGGCGTAACGCCGCCATCTGAGACGATCTCGGTCTTCACCATCACGATATTGGGTTTGGACCCGGTCAGTGTTTCCAGGTAGTTGACCTGCTCGTTGGAAAATCCCAGCACGGCCTTGGCGTAGGTGCGCACCAGCAGGTTTTGGAATTCAGTGGTAAAGACTGTGCGTTGTTCGGCGCTGGCCTCCTTCCAGTACTTGCCCAGGATCCACCGCGACATGTTGTTGAAATCGAACACGGGCAGGATCAGGTCATTGATCAGCTCATACACCGTCTCCGGTTGCGCGTCCAGCATTTCCCGTTCCGCGGTGATACGCGCAATCACGGTATCCACCGTAGTGAGGATGACGTCTTCCGGTTTGTCAGGTTCCTGTGCCTGCGGCGCCATGGTCAGTGTCGGCAGCAGGAACACCGCTAAAAGGCAAAGTTTCCGTTTCATGATCTGGTATCTCCGAATTTAATGGGTCGGTAACGTAACCCCGTATTATATTTGAACCTGGTAATTGAGAAAGGGTTAATTTGAAAAAGTTCAGTAGTTCTCGTTGACCCCACTTGTTCATATGCGAGTTAGAAAGGCCGGAACATCAGAATCAGCCTGGGCAGCAGGGTAAGCGCTGCTAACAGCGCGATGAACATGGCCAGCGCGGTGAGCAGGCCGAAATAGATGGTCGGAATGAAATTGGACAGCACCAGGATGGAAAAACCGATAATGATGGTGAGCGCAGTATAAAACACCGCGCGCCCGATGTTGGCATGGCAGTAGTACAGCGTGGCTACATAATCGGACTGGCTCGGATATTCCTCGCGGAACCGATAGATGTAATGGATGCTGTTGTCCACCGCGATGCCGATGGCGATGGCGGCGATGGTAATGGTCATCATGTCCAACGGGATATTGAAGATGCCCATGAGCCCCAGAATGATGCCGGCGGCCAGAATGTTGGGCAGAATGCCGATGATGGTCAGGGCTACCGAGCGGAACAGCACCAGCAGCATCAGGGCAATACCCAGCATCACCACACCTAAGGTCTCGATCTGCGACGTAAACAGGCTTTGCAGCATGTTGTTATACAGCACCATCATGCCGCTCACCTGAAACTCGTCCTCGTCCAGACCGAGTTCGGTGCGCAGGTCGGCGTCGATTTTTTCCAGGAACTGCTTGCGGCGCAGGTCGGGCAGGGAGTCCAGGACGCGCACATTGATGCGGGCTTCGTTGTGGTCAATGGAAATATACGGGTCGAGCAGTTGCTCCTTTAGCTCCTGCGGCAGTTTCTTGTTGATCACCGCCAGTTCAAAGGCATCGAACTCTTCGCCTTCGTTCAGGTCTTCGGCAATACGCAGCACCGAAGCCAGCGACAGTACCTTGCCGATTTCCGGCTGGCGCTCTAAGTAGTCATGCACGGCCTTGATGCGATCCACCTTGTAGGCGGTAAACCAGGTGGCCGCCGGGTCTGCAGGTTCCGTATCAAAGCCGCCGAACAGGTCGTCCAGGTCGGCCAACTCAGCGTCTTCTTCCTGTCCTTCTCCGTATTCCCGCGCCGGGTCGAATTTTAAGACTATATCCAGCGGCGCGGTACCGCCCAGTTTATCGTCGATGAGTTTTAAGCCTTGGTAGATTTCCGTGGAGTCTCTGAAGTAGTTGACAAAGCTGTTTTCCACCTTCAACCGGGAAATGCCGTAAACACTGAGCGCGCCCAGCAGCAGCGCGATGACCAGCACAACGGCGCCGGACTTTTCGGTGATGCGTGCCAGACTTGCGGTAAACGGCACCTGTTCCCTACCCGGCGCGGTGATCTTTTTGTTCAGGGATACCAGGATGGACGGAAACAACAGGAATGACGTCATAAAGGTAACGGCCAGGCCCAGGGTCATCATCCAGCCAAAATCGATAACGGGCTTGATATCGCTGACTACCAGCGAGCCAAAGCCGATCATGGTGGTCAACGCGGTGTACAGGCAGGGCAGCGCCATACGGCGCACGGTATTCGACACCAGCTGCGCCTGCTCCTGCTCGGCAAAATCCCGGCTCAGCTGCCGGTAGCGCACGCACAGGTGCACATTCATCGACATGGTAAGGATGAGCATCAGGGAGATGAAGTTGGACGAGATCACCGTCACCGGCCAGCCGGTCAGGCCCAGCAGCCCCATCATAATGACTACTGCGAAGATGCAACTGCACAGCGGCAGCAGCACAAACCGGGCCTGGCGAAAGATAATCGACAACATGATGACCAAAAAGGCAAACACGCCGGCGCCGAACGCCAGCAGGTCGTTCCTGATAAAGGTAATCATGTCGTCCGCGATCATGGGAATGCCGCCCAGATAGAGAACGCCCCGGTCGCGATACCGCTCCATTACCGCACGGGTGGCCGCCACGGTTTCGTGATTGATGCGGGTCACTTCCGCCTTGATCGACTCGTAGCGTTGCAGCAGGTGCGCCAGTTCCTGTTGCTCTGCGGCGCTTAAGCCGGCGCCGTCGCGCGGCCCCAGCAGTTCATTTTTTCTTTTCTGGATATCCGTGAAGAGCACGTTGTTTTTCAGGTTGACCTGCAACGCCGTGGTACCGGCATCCTGGCTGATGAGCAAGTCAAGAAATACCGGGCTGGCCAGCAGTTCTTCCCGCGCCCGTTGCCGGTCCACCTCGGGGTCTTCCAGGGTACGATAGTTGGTGGCCACCTCTGCCAGTTTCCCACCGACAATTTTTACCAACGGCGCGTCGATCAATGAGAACACCGAAGCGACGCCCGGTAGCTGTTCTAGGTCGTCCCGCAACCGGCGGATAGTGTCCAGAGAGGTATCAGCAAACAGGTCTGCATGGGGCGTGAAGGTAACCACCAGAAACTCTTCGGTGGCGTAGCGCTTGTTCACCTCGCGTAACGTGCGTAAATCCCGATCGCTCTCCAGGATCAGAGTATCGGTAGAGGCATCCAGCTTGAAATCCTTGGCGTGCCAGGAAAAGAAAGCAAACACGGCCAACAGCGCCGACAACACCAGTCGCGGCCGGCCGAGGATATACCTGTCGTAAATACTGGCAAGCATCATAAGCGCTATGCTAAACTAGCGGGCAATCCACGTAAAGAGGTTTACCGATGCGTCAATTTACCGCAACCTCTGAAAACTCTCCTTCGGGCATTTTCAGACCTGCTCTTGGCTTCCTCATCCTGGCTGCCTGCGCGTTTTCCGTGACTGCGCAACAACGCACGCCGGCGCCGGAAAATGCCGAGCTGTATTTCATCTCGCCCGCCGCCGGTGCCACCGTGTCAAGCCCGGTCACTGTGCGCTTTGGTCTCAGGCACATGGGGGTGGCGCCGGCCGGGGTGCTGATGGACAACACCGGGCACCACCACCTGCTACTGAATACCGACTTGCCGCGCCTTGACTTTCCCATTATCAGCGACGACAACCACTTGCACTTCGGTGGCGGGCAGACGGAAACCACCCTGGAACTGCCACCCGGCGAGCACACCTTGCAACTGCTGCTAGGCGACTTCGCCCACATCCCCCATGACCCGCCGGTGCTGTCGGAGCAGATTACGATAACGGTTGAGTGAGCAACTCCCGTTCACGCAAGACATGGAGCGAGCGATTGAATGATATACCGGTTAAACAAGGAGCATATACAGGCAATGCTGCGGCACATCGGTCTGGCCATTATTATCGGCAGTTTGTTTTACGCAGTACTTGAAGAGGGTGATTTGCATGTTGCAATTCCATTCGCTACAGTAGGGATAATATCGGCGTTAGCCGGATCGCTGGAGAAAAAATATGATTGAAATCATCACACACCCATTGATTGTTCTTGCGTCCATAGTGGTGAGTATTCTGATCGTAGCCCTGATCATTGCGGAGAAACAAGACAACAAACAGCCGCCGGATAGCAACTGAACTGCCGGCAGCTATCAGGCAAGCCGTATCTCCCCGCAAATGATACGGCTGATGGTTTCCGTGTACAGTTCATGCTCCAGTGCCAGTACGCGCCGCGCCAGCGTCTCCACCGTGTCTGACTTTTTTACCGCCGTCTTCCGCACTGCCAGCACCGGGCCGTTGTCGTAGATCGCGTCCACCACATGCACGGTGGCACCGGTAGTCCTAGCACCGGCGGCCAGCACCGCCTCGTGCACGCGCCGGCCGTACATGCCGGGGCCGCCGTAGTCCGGCAACAAGCCGGGATGGATATTGAGCACATGACCGGGGAAGGTTGCCAGCGTGACCGGGCCGACCTTTTTCATATAACCCGCCAGCAGCGTCAGGTTGACCCCGTGTTTGAGCAGCACATCGACTATTTCCCGATCCAGATCTTCGGGGTCGGGGTGGGTGCGCCCGCTCAAGTGATAACAGGGGATGCCTTCATTGCGGGCGCGTTCCAGCGCGCCGGAATCCGCATTGTTGCTGATGACCACAACGGGGCTAGCTGCCAGCCGGCCGGCGCGACAGGCATCAATAATGGCCTGCATATTACTGCCATTGTGGGAAGCGAGGAAACCCAGGCGCATACTGTCACTCACCCGGCAACGGCAAACCCCAGGCCGGACAGTGTCGCCGGCAAGCCCTCATCGGCATCGGGCAACACCAACCGCATATCGGCAAACTCCCGCCGCAACGGATAACCAGCCCGTAACGACGTAAAATAATCACTGCGCGCAGCGGCTTCCAGGGTGCTAATTTCCTTGAGGGCCGCGCAATCTGTGCGCACATCGTAACAGGCCAGCGCCGCCGTCCTGACGGCCTCCATAGGGTTGCTGAATCCGGACAGGTACAACTCTGAGGGTTCCCCCTCGAATCCCATCCCGTCCGTCTTGGCCGGGGTCACGCCGGCCCAGGCGCAGACCTGTTCATAAACCCTGCGCGTGGCATTGAGTTTGGCCCGGGCGCTGTAACCGGCGATGTGCGGGGTAGCCAGCGCCACCCGCCCGAGCAGTTCGGGGTTGATATCAGGTTCATTATCCCACACATCCAGCGCCAGCCGGCGGTGCGGGTTACGGGCTGCAAACTCCAACAGTGCGCGCTCGTCCATGACCGCGCCCCTGGAGGTGTTGACGAGTATAACGTCTGGTTGCAGCCGTTGCAGAAACTCCCGGTCAACCATACCCACAGTGGGATACTCACCGCCCGTGGTCAGCGGCACCTGCAAGGTGATAATATCCGCAGCCAGTATCGGGTCAAGGTCGCGATAAGGGAAACGGCCGTCGGCGTCCCTGATAAACGGATCATAAACCCGCGTCGGTATGCCGAGCAGCCGCAACAAGCGTTGTAACTGCCCGCCGACGCAACCGCAACCGATAATGCCCACAGTGCTGTCTGCCAGCTCCGCACCGTCTTGTTCGGACAACACAAACAGACAGCTCAACACATACTCGGCCACCGCCCGCGCATTGCAGCCTTTGGCGTCAAACCAGGGGATGTTGCGGGCCTCGAGGTAGTCTGCATCCACATGCTCGACACCACTGGAGGCGCTGGCAACGCAGCCTACACGTGTGTCCTCCAGCAGGTTTTGGTCCACCCGGGTGACTGACCTGACTACCAAGCAATCGGCGTCGCGCAGGTCGTCAACCGTAAACCTGTCCGTCAACGCCACCTCACCCAAAGTCGAAAAAAGCCGCCCGGCCCAGGGAATGGCCTTATCGATAACGATTTTCATCGGCCTCTGTTTCCTCAATGGACCGCCTGATTTTTTTCAGGATATTTCGATCTTTAATTCCCTTCAGGTCACGTTCAAAACTCTTGCGGAATACTACTCTCACTCTTAACTCTCAAGAGATTCAAACACGGTTTCTCTTGATACGATTTCGGTTTGTTGGCCCGCGCGGACAGCTTCCGCAAACGCCAGATCTTCCAACACTTCTGCAAGCGCCTCATGCAGTAATGCGCGTTGCTCACGGAACGCTTCGGTCAACGCCTCCTTGAAAAGCCGTTTTAGCGTAGTTTCACTCAATTCAATCTGTGACATGACAATTCACCTTGTATCGGCCTGTGCATTCTACTCCTCTTTCTCCACCGGCATCAAGTCCTGTCGGCTGATGCCCAGCGCCAGAGTCACCGGGCTGGCAACGTAAATGGAGGAATAGGTGCCGATGATAACCCCGAAAATCAGTGCGGTTGAGAACGGGCGGATGAGTTCGCCCCCCAGGAAGAACAGGGCGGTCAACACCAGCAAGGTGGTCAGGGAGGTGATCAGGGTACGGGTCAGGGTCTGGTTTAACGACGTATTGACCACCTCTACCGGCGTGCCCTTGCGCATCCGCTGAAAATTTTCCCTGATGCGATCAAACACCACAATGGTATCGTTGAGCGAATAACCGATGACCGCCAGCAGCGCCGCCAGCACGGTGAGGTCGAAGTCCAGTTGCAGGACGGAAAAGAAACCGATGGTGATGATAATATCATGCGCCAGCGCCGCGATAGCACCCACGGAGAACCGGCGCTGGAAGCGGAATGCGACATAAATGAAGATCATGATCAACGCGTAGATCAGTGCCAGGCCGCCGTCTTCCTGCAAGTCTTCACCGACCTGGGGGCCGACAAACTCCACGCGCCGGACTTCAACGGTCTGGCCAGACTGTTTCAGCACGTCTATAAGCTCGCCGCTGAGGTCGGCGCTGTTCTTGCCCTCGACTTCGGCCACCCGGATCAACACGTCTCTGGCAGAACCGAAATACTGGACTGCCGCATCACTGAACTCGGTGGCAGACAGCAGTTCCCGCACCTGTTCCAGTTCCACGGTTTGTTGATAACCGACTTCCACCAGCGTGCCGCCGGTGAAATCGATGCCGAAATTCAGCTGTTGTGTGACCAGGGAGAACAGGGAAATGCCAAGCAGCAGGCCAGAGAAGACGGCGGCCTGCTTGCGCTTGCCCATAAAATTGAAATTGAAGCGTTGGGTTGCCATCGACTAAATCACCAGCTTGCGCAGTTTTCGGCCACCGTAGATCAGGTTGACGATACTGCGCGTCACCATGATCGCGGTGAACATGGAGCAGACTATCCCCAAGGACAGAGTCACCGCAAATCCCTTGATGGGCCCGGTGCCGAAACTGAACAACACAATCGCAGCGAACAAGGTGGTGATGTTGGCATCGGCAATGGTGGTAAACGCTTTTTCATAGCCGGCGTGGATGCTGGCCTGGGGAGAGTTGCCGTTATTTAATTCCTCGCGGATACGCTGAAAAATGAGCACATTGGCGTCCACCGCCATCCCCACGGTGAGCACAATGCCGGCGATACCCGGCAGGGTCAAGGTAGCCTGCAGCATGGACAGCAGGGCAATGATCAGCACCAGATTCAAGGCCAGGGCCACATCGGCGGCCAGACCGAAAGCCTTGTACCAGACCGCCATGAAGATCAGCACTAGGACAAAGCCGATCTGGACCGACAGGAAACCCCTGTCGATATTGTCCTGACCAAGACTCGGCCCCACCGTGCGCTCCTCGATGATCTCAATGGGCGCGGCCAAGGCGCCGGCCCGCAGCAGCAGGGCCAGATTGCGGGCTTCCTCGGTGGAGTCCAGGCCGGTGATCTGGAAGCGCTTGCCCAGTTGCTCGCGGATCGTGGCGATATTGATCACTTCCTCTATGGTTTCCCTGCGTTTTTGCAGTTCCCCATCCACTTCGACGGTTTCCGCCTTGTTTTCAATGAATACCACTGCCATGTTCCGCCCCACTTCCTCCGCGGTGGCATCGCTGAAGCGTTTGGCGCCCTTGCCGTCCAGGGTGATGGAAACGTTGGGGCTGCCGGAGGTGGCGTCGAAACCGGATGCGGCATCAATGATGTAGTCGCCGGTGAGCATGACCTGCTTCTTCAGCAGCACCGGGTTGCCGCCCCGGTCGTAATACAGTCGCGCCCCTGCCGGTACCCGGCCGTCCAGGGCATCTTGCGCGGAGTTGTCTTCATCGGTCATGCGAAACTCCAGCGTGGCGGTGGCGCCAAGGATGGTTTTGGCCCGGGCGGTGTCCTGTACGCCAGGCAACTGCACGACCACCCGTTCCAGTCCCTGTTGCTGGATGATCGGCTCAGCTACCCCCAGTTCGTTCACCCGCTTGCGCAAGGTGGTGATGTTCTGTTGCAGAGCGAGGCGGCGGGTTTCCTTCACGGCCGCCTCGCTGAGCCGTGCAATGACGGGAAATTCGTCACTCTCCGCCGTGGGTTGTTCAAGCTCCAGATCGGGAAAGCCGTCCTCTATCCCGGTGATACCCAACCGCCGCTGTTCGGCATCCCGGAATCTTATCAACAGACCCTCATCCCGGCGCCGGGTAATGGTTTTGTAACGGATCCGCTCATCCCGCAGCTGCGTCCTGATATCCGAGACATAACGTTCTTCCGCCTTGGCGACGGCCGCTTCCATATCGACTTCCATCAGGAAATGCACGCCGCCGCGCAAATCCAGGCCCAGGAACATGGGCTCCGCGCGCAGTGCGCGCAACCACTCCGGCGTTGCCGGCGCCAGATTCAGGGCCACGGTATAGGAACGTCCCAGCGCTTCCTTCACCACATCCTGGGCCTTGAGCTGGGTTTCTTCATCCTCGAACCTGACTACCAGATTGCCCTCTGCTACGGTAATATCGCCGTAGCCGATGCCGGCCGTATCCAAGGCGTCTTCCACCGAGTAGCGGGTGATGTCACTGACCTCGGCGCCACGCGCCGCGGACACCTGCAAGGCCGGGTCCTTGCCGTAGATATTGGGTAACGCATACAGACCGCCGACCGCCACGATGATCAGGATCAGCAGGTATTTCCAGAGCGGATAGCGGTTCATAACTTATTGATAGCAGAAATGTTTCATAAGGCAACAAGCGACTTGGCGAGGTATGCGGGTTAAAGTGTCTTTAAGGTCCCTTTGGGCAGAACTGCGGACACAGCCTGCTTTTGCACCTTGACCTCCGTCCCCTGGGCAATTTCTAGGACGATAAAATTATCCCCTACCTGATTGACCTTCCCCAGCACCCCGCCGTTGGTGGCTACCTCGTCCCCCTTGGCCAGATTGCCGACTAGTTGCCGGTGTTCCTTCGCCTGCTTCATCTGCGGGCGGATCAGGAAGAAATAGAATATGACAAAGAACAGCACCATCATCACCAGAAACGAACCGCCGCCTCCGGCTCCAGCGCCCTGTGCCCACGCGTCATTGATAAAGAAATCGCTCATCGTTCCGCTACTTGCCCAAATAGGCGCATTGTATCACAGTCATGAACTTACCCCTCCCGGTGCAGCTGCAACGCCACGGAGTTGATGCAGTAGCGCAAGCCGGTCGGTCGCGGGCCATCGGCAAATACATGGCCTAAGTGGGCGTCGCAAGCGCTGCACAGCACTTCCGTGCGTGGCCGGCCGAACAGGCTGTGGTCGGTCTCAGTCCTTACCACAGCGTCGCTTTCCGGTTCGAAAAAGCTGGGCCAACCGCTGCCGGAATCGAACTTGGCTGAGGAGTTGAATAAAGGTTGTCCGCAACAGGCGCAACGATACATGCCGGTATCCTTGCAGTGGTTATACTTGCCGGAAAAAGGACGCTCGGTGCCCTTGCGCCGGCACACCTCGAACTGCTCCGGCGTCAGTTCCTGCAGCCATTCCTGCTCGGTTTTTGCAATTTTGACTGTCTCGGACATAGTTATACCCCTGTGCAAGCAGACAGGATAACGGCATCATGTTACCGGATTTCGGCCTGTGTCGCATCCGCCATGGGATAGATTAATGATCAAACCGAATTACAAGCCCATGACCAGCCTCAGCCCCGCATCCATCGCTGCAATATTCCGGGCGGATAACATGCCGACTCGCTCGGTCAGGAAGGATTTATCAACGGTGAGCACTTGCGACAGATTGAGCACAGAGTCTCTCGGCAGTCCGGCTTCGCGCTGTTTTAGTCGCACATTGCCTGGCGCTGCTGCCAAACGCAGATTTGAGGTAATAGTGGCAATGACCACTGTGTTGATGAGGCTTTCATTAAACTGGTTGCTCTGAACTATTGCAACTGGTCGCCGATAGCCTGGCCCGGCGCCTTGCGGAGTGGGGAGTGAGGCCCACCATACCTCGCCTCGACGCACTACCAATCTTCCTGCGGCAATGATGCCCACTGCATCTCAGCCAAAGTATCATCAACGCGGGAGGTCTCTTTGACATAAACCATATCAAGAGTATCTCGCACCCTGTCTTGTTTGTGCGCCTCAATGTACTTTTCCAGTGCATGACGAAACAGTTCGCTTCTCGACATATCCAAGCGTTTGGCCAGTGCTTCGACGCTATCAAATAATGGATCAGGAATGGAAATTGCTGTCTTCATGCATCAAGTATAACCTTAGTTATACTAAATTGTAAAGGTGGTGTCCAGGTTCAATACATATGAGACTCAGAGGCAGGCTGTGTGAGTTAATCGAAATCACTTTACACACTTCACTACCCGATTTTTTGTCTATTCGAGTCTCACTTGTTGCTGAACCCGGACACCGCCATCGTATCTGCAAAGCTCAAGTGTTTGAGCAGGGCGTAATAATTGCGGATATTTTCCACAAACCGCACCGGTTCATCGCCCCTGGCAAAGCCGAAGCGCGTCTGTGAATACCACTTACGTTGCCTCAACAGCGGCAGGTTCTGTTTCACATCGACCCAGGCATCAGGGTTGCCGCCGTTCTTTTCGGTAATTGTTCTGGCATCTTCGAGGTGGCCGAAGCCGACATTGTAGGAGGCCAAAGCGAACCAGATGCGTTCCGGTTGCGGTATGCGCGCCGGCATTTTATCCATCAGGGTAGCTAAATATCTGGCACCACCGTGGATACTCAGCACCGGGTCGAGACGGTCGCTGATACCAACCTGTTGCGCCGTTTGCAGTGTCAACATCATCAGGCCGCGCACGCCGGTGGGTGAACGCGCGTTTTTTTTCCAATGGGACTCCTGATAACTGATGGCAGCCAACAGCCGCCAGTCAAAGCCAAGCTCGTTCCCCGCGCTCATAAAATAAGGCCTCAGCTCCGGCAATACCTCGTTGTAGCGATCGATGAAACTGCGCGTCTCAACGTAATCCAGCGAGTCCGCAAATTCATGGTCCTGTTCCAGCAGTACCGCCAGTTGGCCGTTGTCCCTGAGCTGTTGATGAAACTGTCGGATTGCCGTCATAAGCGAGTCGTCACCCGGCGCGCGTCTGACCGCCCAGCCCAGCGGCTCCGGGGCGCTCAGATTAAAGGCCACCCGCAGTTCCGGCAGGGAGATGCGCGCCCGGGCCACTTCGTGGGAACCCGCTACCGCGTAGAGGATTTGACCGTGCTCTACCATTTCCAGCAGGCCGAAGCTGTCCTGCTCCTCATGCACTACCAGTTCTAGGTCCGGGGAATGGGAGCGCAGGCGTTCCAGATCCCCCGGCAGCAGGGCCTCGCCGGCGAGGTGCAGCTTGTGCGGAGCGACATCATCCAGCCTGGAGGGGCGTATGTAACCGTAACGGTACACGACCTGCCAGGTCACCCACTGGAAACCTGGCCCATAAGCCAGCGGATCGCCCGGCGCCAAAGTCCGGTGCAGCCCGGCCGCGGCCAGGTCGGCCTGCCCGGACAGCAGCAGTTCCGTGACCTGCTTGCTGTCATCGGCCAGATTGAGTTTCAGGTCAACTTCCAGCCAGTCAGCGAACAGACTTGCCAGTTGATATTCCAGGCCGCGTTGTACGCCGGCGCCATTACGCTCATAAGTCGTCGGACTTACCACAGTGGCAACCTGCAGGGCGCCACGCGCACGGATCAACTCCAGTTGAGATTTTTCCTCAGCACAGCCCGACAGTAACAGGCAGACGCACAACCCCGGCAGCAACGGGAAGATTTTCGGTAACTGCTGCTTACGAACACGCAATAGAATTGCATCCGGAAGAAAAGGAATTCAAGAAAGAGCTGGCCTTGTGGAAGAAAAATCTCGCGGCACAAACCCCTCCTCATTAACGATACTGGCACTGTCGCCGGTGGCGCGGATGGCAAACAAGCCCTGGCGGATGACATTCCGTTGCACGCTCTCATCGGCCTTGAGATACGCCATGGCGCCATGAATGACCTTGCCCTTGTAGTCCGGGAAACAGGTGGTAAATTCCGTCAGGTCTTCAAGGAAGTCCTTGACCCCCTCCGGGTGCAGCGTGGTTTTGACTTCCACGACCACCACCTGTTCACCGTTAATCGCCAAGATGTCGTACTCATAGTTTTTGCCGTCATTGAGACGATTGATACGACCGAGGCGGCGGCTTTTGGTCTTTTGCACAGGGATGCCCCGGTCTTGCAGCATGGCGACCAAGTCGCCTTCCACCAGGCTTTCCATGAACGCCCCCCACTGGTTATCGAACGTGCCTTGCAACTGCTTCATGCGCCGGTCGGTATGCTTCATCTCCTGGTAAGTTTCCTTCATCTGCCGGTCAGTCTCCTTCATGCGCCGGTCAGTTTCCTTCTGTGCCTCGGCCAATTCCTGCAAGCTGGCCCAGACCGTTTCAAACGTAGCGGGTTTACGCGGCAATTGTTTTTCCATGACAGATTCCTCCTTATCGGTTTGGTTGATAGTTAACAGCAGCAGCCGGCCATGGACAGCCGGCTCGTAACAATACTAATGTACACGGGGTGAAAAAGCAAAGGGAAACTTCATTTTAGTCTCTTACGCCGCATCGATGAAATCCAGACTTTTGAATGCCGGGGTCCCATTATCTTAAGACGATACCAGAAGGGTAAAAACCCGTTTCCTGCGTTTGGCGGATATTGTTATAATTCGGTACCATGCAACTTCAATTCCGGTGTGGGAAACAAGGTGCGAATAGTCTTGCCTTCCACCTGCGCATGATATGAGTATTATTCTTCCAATCAATATAGAAGACCTGCTGCACTGTCAGGGCGTAGAGTCTTCCCGCATTGAATTCAAGGCAGGCTGGGATGACGAAACAACGGGTGTTCAGGTTTTGAAAACGATATGCGCGTTTGCCAATGACCTGCAAAACCTGAATGGCGGGTATATCATCATCGGCGTTGAGGAACGTGAGGGCCGCGCAGTTCTTCCTCCCAAGGGCATAGCACCGGGAAAAATAGATTACATACAGAAATGGATCAGAGGCAATTCAAATCGTATTGACCCGGAATTTCAGCCGGTGATGTCGCTGGAAGTTGTGTCGGGTAAGCATATCCTGATTATCCGGGTGCCAGGGAGTAATGTACGGCCCCACAGAGCGCCGGAAGCTAACAGGGGAGGGGAAAGAAAATACTTTGTGCGCATTGGTTCCGAAACAGTGGATGCGGATAAAAATGGCGTCCTTGATGAGCTGATGCAGCTTACCGCCAAAGTACCCTTCGACGACCGTAGAGCGCTTCAGGCAACCACAGATGACCTGCGAGAAAGCAGGGTCAGGGAGTTTCTCAACGATATCCGCAGCGGTCTGTTGGAAGAGGAGAATACGAGAGAAATTTACCGAAAACTCCGCATTACTTCATCTGCGAATGGCCATGATGTCCCCAAGAATATAGGCCTGCTGCTGTTCAGTGAAGACCCGGATATCTGGTTCCCGGGCACGCGTATTGAGGTCGTTCAATTTGCCGGTGATGCGTCGGGAAACATCATAGAGGAAAAAATATTTCGCGGTGGCATACATGAACAATTAAAAAATGCCTTGACTTTCCTGGAAACCATTTCCAGTCCGCACCTGGAGAAACAGGAACGTTCTTTCAGAGTGAAAGGGTGGGTCAGTTATCCGGTCCAGGCTCTGCGCGAGGCGCTTGTGAATGCCGTTTATCATAAAAGCTATGAGCCATCGCTACAGGAGCCGGTCAAAGTCTATTTGTATCCGGGCCGTATGGAAATTACCAGTTACCCGGGACCGGTACACGGCATAGAACCTGCACACTTTCATCCGAATTCTTCGGTGCCTTCTGCACCTGCCAGGAACAGGCGCATAGGTGAGTTTCTGAAGGAACTGCGTCTTGCTGAAGGCCGCGGCACAGGGTTGCCAAGAATTTACCGGGCAATGCAGGAAAACGGATCGCAGGCTCCCTCGTTCGACTTCGACCAGGGGAGAAGCTACTTTCGGGTAACGCTTCCCGCACACCCGGAATATATCGCCATTTCCGCCCTGAGAGATGCCGCCCACCTCAAGGCTCTGGGCAATGATGCCGATGCCTTCAGGCGCATCGAAAATGCGTGGAAATCCCTTCCTGCTTCACCTTCGCTCACTGCGGAATACATCCGCCTGCTTGGCGCAAATGAACAACTTGAGGCCGCGCAAACAGCATTCTCGGAATTTAAGCAACAGGCGCCGGACAACTTTCACCATTTTGTTTCCAATGTCCTGATAGATATCCTGTTGGATGCCGGGCGCAAAGATGAGGCAAAAAAATTGCTGGATCGCCAGCCCGCGTATCTGGCGAGTGCCGATGCCATGGACGCGGCCATCCTCGCTCGGCGGCTCCGCAACGAGGAAAAAGCCCACCGCTACTTTGAACGCGCCGGCGATGTCGTATTCAACGACATTCGCGCATTACACGAATTTGCTCAAGCAAAAATCAAACTGGCGCAGAAAACACCGAGAAACCGCCAAGGGCGTCAGCCATACTTGCGCCTGTTACGCGAAGCAAAAGAGTTGCTGGAACGTGCTGTGCAGATGGATGCCGGCCGAGTGCGTCATGCTTGGGCGTGGAGAGATTTAGGCAGGGTTAAAAAATGGCTGAAACATCCCACACACGAGGTAACCGCCGCTTACGAACACGCAATAGAACTGCATCCGGAAGAAAAGGAATTCAAGACAGAACTGGCCTTGTGGAAGAAAAATCCCGCGGCACAAACCTCGCATCATTAACGATGCCGATAGCGTCGTCTGTGGCGTGGATGACAAACAACCCTTGCTGTTCCGCATGTGCCTGTATGACCTCGTCCACGTTGAGGTACGCCACTGCCCCGTGGATCTTCTTTCCAACGAAGGGTGTCGCATGGGGCGGGAACTTCTCCATGCTCTCAATAAAGAGTGCCAATAGCTCGGCGCACGAATCGAAGAACAGTTGTGTTACCACCACTTCTTTGTCGCCATAGGCTATGGGGTCATCGTATCCAAAACTGACCCCGCCGGATGAACCGTGCATGCCACCTATGCCTCTAGGCAGAAACATGCCACGGGTAGCCATCAAAGCCTCGAGGTCTCCTTCCCTCAGGCTTTCTCTCAACAGATCTATCTCGGCCGGATAATTACATATTCTCCGCTCGTAATAGGTTGGTTTCACCCCCAAATCACTCGTCTTGAAATGTCTCTCAATTTTTTTCATACACTATTCCTCCCACTGGCGCTTAACAACACCAAAATTAACGCATATGCAATAGAAGGTAAAGAAAAATTTGCATACTTAAAAATTCCCCGGTAAGTTGTAATCATGGAAGCGCAGCAGCCAAATATCCCTGTTGACGAGCAGGATGTTGAAGGTTTGGACACCCAAGGCGGCTCTTGGGGGGATTACCCCATTGATGCGCTCTTGATCCGGCATGAAACACGAACTGTCTTCGATGTTATACGGCGGATCGACAAAGGCAGTTACGTCATGGACCCTGACTTCCAGCGAGATTTCATCTGGCCTGAGGATAAGCAAAGCAAACTCATCGAATCTGTGCTTATGCGGATTCCTCTGCCGGTCTTCTACTTGGCGGAGGACGGGGAAGGGCGTATGATAGTCGTAGATGGCCTGCAACGTCTGGCGACATTCAGGAACTTCACATCCGACGGTCTGAGACTACGCCTCCCGGACCGCCCCGACCTGAATGGCAAAAAGTTCACCGACCTAGAGCCCAAATTCCAAAATCGCATCGAAGACTGTAACCTGATTTTTTACATCATTGATTCCAAAGCCCCTGAACGCGCGCGCTTGGATATCTTTGATAGGGTCAACAGCGGTGTGCCGCTCAAGCCACAACAGATGCGCAACAGTTTGTTCATGGGGCCCGCAACTCTTTTTCTCAAAAATGAGGCAAAAACCGATATATTCCTGAAGGCGACAGGCGGGAGCCTGAATACAAAAACCATGCGCGACCGGGAATTTGTCAACCGCTTCTGTGCTTTCCAGCTATTGGGACCGGATAAGTACCGTGGCGATATGGATGTCTTTCTTGCGCGCTGCCTGCGCTACATGAACAGCATAAGTGAAACCGATTTGGCCCGGTTATCCACAGAATTGCGCAGGAGCCTTGCCAATAACTATTTGTTATTCAGACTACGAGCTTTCAGAAAGCACCCTTCGGAATTGCTTTGGCGAAGAGGCGTGCTCAACGCGTCGCTCTGGGACGTTATGTCCACCGGCCTGTCCCGTTACCCGGAAGCAAGCGTAAGCACTCATGCGAAACGCTTGAAGGAGGCTGTTCGTGATCTGTCTAAAGATGAGCGATTCAATGACGCAATCTCCATTGGCACAAACGATACCAGAAGGGTGAAGACCCGGTTCGATATGACGCGTGAAATTCTCGAGGATATTCTCGGTCCCCAAACAACCGGTTTTGCAACCGACCTGGTCGCTGATTCAGATTCAAATTTTTCTTAAGGAGGTTAAACATGCTTACAGGGATAGACCTGAAACATTTCAAATGCTTCAAGTTATTGAAGCTGCCGTTAACCCCCCTGACCTTGCTTACCGGCGCCAACGCCTCTGGCAAGTCATCGATCATCCAGGCCTTGGCACTGCTGCATCAGACCATGCGGGGACATGAGTGGTCCAAGCGTCTAATGCTCAATGGCGACACAGTAAGGCTTGGCGCCGTAGTCGATGTAATAGACAAGGTTTACGGACGCAACTCCTGCGCTCTTGCCCTGCTGGATCGCGCAGCATATTGCAGGTGGGAATTTGCCGGGGAGCGGCACGCTATGTCGATGGCAGTAAAATATGTCGGTGTCAGTGGCGTCGAAGTCATTGAAGAACCGGAGCCAGAAATGCTGCACCACCTGTTGCCTGAGACGGCGCGTCAATATACTCACGGGTTAATCGAGAGTCTGCTCGGGCTTACTTATCTCACTGCAGAGAGGTTGGGCCCGCGTGAATATTATCCGCTAGAAGACTTCCAACTTGCGCCTGTTGTCGGACCAAGAGGTGAGTATGCCGTGAGCGCGCTCTATTCTGGTGGTGATGAACACGTTCTTGATGAGTTAGTGGTCGAGGAGCAACCGCCGACGCGGTTGCGTCAGACAGTAGCAAGAATGAACCATTTCTTCCCAGGTTGTGATTTAATGATAAACAAGGTTCCAAACGCCAATGCTGTAACGTTAGGACTTCGCACCTCCGGTGATGCGGATTTCCATCGGCCTGTTCATACGGGATTCGGGTTGACCCAAGTACTCCCGATTATTGTAGCGGCCCTGTCCGCAGGGAAGGATAATTTGCTGTTAATCGAGAACCCAGAAGTACACCTCCACCCCGCAGGACAAGCAATGATGGGTGAATTTCTGGCCGAAGTAGCCGCGGCCGGCGCGCAGGTCATTCTGGAAACCCATAGCGACCATATATTGAATGGGGTCAGAAAAGCAGTGAGGAAGAAAAAATTATCCCCCGACGCCGTTGCCCTGCATTTTTTCCTGCCGCGCCAGGAGTGTGAAGAAAAAGGCGCTGCACAGGTACAAAGTCCGGTTATGGACACAGATGGAAATATCGATACTTGGCCGGATGGTTTTTTTGACCAGTTCGACAAGGACATGAACTACTTCGCTGGGTGGGGTTGACATGGAGCTGTTCGCAAATGATCTTTCAATTCACCGACAATTTCGTGACATATCATCGTTTCGTAAATCGTTGCAGGGACTTATGGATATGCGTGCCACTGCGAAGCGTTTCAGCCGGGAGGTATATTGCCATCGGGCGTTCTTGAATGCTGAGCCATTGCCTGGAGTGCCGATGCAACAAGCCTTGGGGCAACTTCGCGAAAGCGAACGGCGAGCCACGATCAATTGGCTGACGCGTGGTGGTCCCTTTTGGGATGATTATCGTCTCCACAGCGGCGACGACTGGTTGGAATGCCGAGGGGAAGTGGTAACTGACTCAGCCATAGGAGAAGCAGCGTATCGCAAACTTCACAATGATGCTGAGAGTGGTTTGGTCAGCGTAACCCCATCCAAATGGAATTCCTCTCCCGTGGAAGTAATTTGGAGGCGGGAGGGCGAGGGGTTCGAAGACCAAAACACAGCACTCGAAAATTGGTGGGATGTCACTGCACTGGAAAACAATTTGCAGAATGCCCCGCTACCGATCAGGTCGTGGGATGATTTGCAATCGGCCTCAATCAGCCGCTTTCAAAGGCTGACTTTTGCTGGCGATTGCTTTGAGCCACTTTCCGGAGTTCCGTTCGCGAAGAGTTCGATGGAACGCATACTTGAACTTTTCAAGACACTAAATCGCTATGCAAGCGCCTTTGATGCGGCTGGCAAACGCACCCCCGAAGGTCAACAGACTTACCAGAACTTCTTCACAGGGGGCGAGAACGCGTTGTTTTCCGATTCGACTGATCGAGAGAAAAGGGATTTTCGTAATGAGTTGACCTTCAAGCATCCGGACGACCCTGAAAAATCCTTGTTTTGTCCGTGGCATGGCAAGGAACGCCACAAAGTTTTGCGGTTACATTTTTCCTGGCCCATCCGGTTCCGTGAACCGGTTTATGTTGTATATGTCGGTCCGAAAATTACCAGATAGTAAGACAGGCATGCTCCCCTCCATCGAAATAAGGAAAAGATTCGCGCGGGTAATTCCAACATTCGCAATCCGATTCTTGTTTCCTATGTAGCCAAGGGCCTGCTCCCGTATCACGGCCTTGGTTCCGGTATCAAACGCGCCCTAGAAGCATGGCCGCATATCGATTTCACGGATGACCGGGACGCTTGCCTGTTTACCGTAACCGTTCACCGCAAACAGGCAGCACTCACCCAAACACCCGCGGCACAAACCCCTCCTCATTAACGATACTGGCGCTGTCGCCGGTGGCGCGGATGGCAAACAAGCCCTGGCGGATGACATTCCGTTGCACGCTCTCATCGGCCTTGAGATACGCCATGGCACCATGAATGACCTTGCCCTTGTAGTCCGGGAAACAGGTGGTAAATTCCGTCAGGTCTTCAAGGAAGTCCTTGACCCCCTCCGGGTGCAGCGTGGTTTTGACTTCCACGACCACCACCTGTTCACCGTTAATCGCCAAGATGTCGTACTCATAGTTTTTGCCGTCATTGAGACGATTGATACGACCGAGGCGGCGGCTTTTGGTCTTTTGCACAGGGATGCCCCGGTCTTGCAGCATGGCGACCAAGTCGCCTTCCACCAGGCTTTCCATGAACGCCCCCCACTGGTTATCGAACGTGCCTTGCAACTGCTTCATGCGCCGGTCGGTATATTTCATCTCCTGGTAAGTTTCCTGCATCAGTTGCTCAGTCTCCTTCATGCGCCGATCGGCTTCCCGGGCATTTTCCTTCATGCGCCGATCGGCTTCCCGGGCATTCTCTTTTATAAGCCGCTCAGTTTCCCGGGCATTCTCTTTTATAAGCCGCTCAGTCTCCTTCTGCATCTCGGCCAATTCCTGCAAGCTGGCCCAGACCGTTTCAAACGTAGCGGGTTTACGCGGTAATTGTTTTTCCATGACAGATTCCTCCTTATCGGTTTGGTTGATAGTTAACAGCAGCAGCCGGCCATGGACAGCCGGCTCGTAACAATACTAATGTACACGGGGTGAAAAAGCAAAGGGAAACTCCAGAGTCCGAAAGTCCTGCTGTTCCGCCTCTCAATAAAGTGCGTTTCGACGTTGTATAAGCATATCAAGCACCAATAAGAAGTCAGGCCGTTGCTTACTTGATTGCGCGCCCTGCTGCGCCGGATCAACGTTAACGGCTGCGTAATGCTCACCCAAACACCCGCGGCACAAACCCCTCCTCATTAACGATACTGGCACTGTCGCCGGTGGCGCGGATGGCAAACAAGCCCTGGCGGATGACATTCCGTTGCACGCTCTCATCGGTCTTGAGATACGCCATGGCGCCATGAATGACCTTGCCCTTGTAGTCCGGGAAACAGGTGGTAAATTCCGTCAGGTCTTCAAGGAAGTCCTTGACCCCCTCCGGGTGCAGCGTGGTTTTGACTTCCACGACCACCACCTGTTCACCGTTAATCGCCAAGATGTCGTACTCATAGTTTTTGCCGTCATTGAGACGATTGATACGACCGAGGCGGCGGCTTTTGGTCTTTTGCACAGGGATGCCCCGGTCTTGCAGCATGGCGACCAAGTCGCCTTCCACCAGGCTTTCCATGAACGCCCCCCACTGGTTATCGAACGTGCCTTGCAACTGCTTCATGCGCCGGTCGGTATATTTCATCTCCTGGTAGGTTTCCTTCATCAGTTGCTCAGTCTCCTTCATGCGCCGGTCAGTTTCCCGGGCATTTTCTTTCATGCGCCGGTCAGTTTCCCGGGCATTCTCTTTTATAAGCCGCTCAGTCTCCTTCTGCATCTCGGCCAATTCCTGCAAGCTGGCCCAGACCGTTTCAAACGTAGCGGGTTTACGCGGCAATTGTTTTTCCATGACAGATTCCTCCTTATCGAATTTGGTTGATAGTTAACAGCAGCAGCCGGCCATGGACAGCCGGCTCGTAACAATACTAATGTACACGGGGTGGCGAGGTAAAGAGGAAATTTACAAATACAGCGCTCACTCAAACACCCGCGGCACAAACCCCTCCTCATTAACGATACTGGCGCTGTCGCCGGTGGCGCGGATGACGAACAGGCCCTGGCGTTCTGCATGTGTTTTGGCAGCCTTGCTGGTTTTGAGGTAGGCCATCGCCCCGTAAATCGTCTTGCCCCGATGTTCCGGTTCGTAATACGTGTATTTGAGCAGTTTTTTCAGAAAGTGCTTGATGTCCGCCGCACACAAGGTGGTCTTCACTTCCACCACCACCACTTCTACCCCGTTAATCGCCACAATGTCAAACTCGAAGTCCTCGCCGTTGCGCTTGCCATAAGGCCTGGGATGGATGCGATCTACCAGAATATCCCGGCGTTGCAGCAGGGCTACGAGGTCACCCTCGACCAGGCTTTCCATGAAGTCACCCCAACGGTTGTCAAACCGGCCTTGCATCCTGTTCAGGCTTTTGTCCAGGCGCTGATCAGCCTCTTTCATCTGCCGGTCGGAGTCACGGGTCATTTTGTCCAGGCGCCGGTCGGTCTCTTTCATCTGCCGGTCGGAGTCACGGGTCATTTTGTCCAGGCGCCGGTCGGTCTCTTTCATCTGCTGGCTGGTCTCTTTCATCTGCTGGCTGGTCTCTTTCATCTGCTGGCTGGTCTCTTTCATCTGCTGGCTGGTCTCTTTCATCTGCTGGCTGGTCTCTTTCATCTGCTGGCTGGTCTCCTTCACCAGCCGGTCGGTTTCCTTCACCAGCCGGTCAGTGTCCTTCATGCGCCGGTCAGTGTCCTTCATCTGCTGGCTGGTCTCCTTCACCACCCGCTCAGTCTCCTTCTGCATCTCGGCCAATTCCTGCAAGCTGGCCCAGACCGTTTCAAACGTAGCGGGTTTACGCGGCAATTGTTTTTCCATGACAGATTCCTCCTTATCGGTTTGGTTGATAGTTAACAGCAGCAGCCGGCCATGGACAGCCGGCTCGTAACAATACTAATGTACACGGGGTGAAAAAGCAAAGGGATGTCCAGGTTCAATACATATGAGACTCAGAGGCAGGCTGTGTGAGTTGTTGATAATACTCCATTGGGGTTAATAAACCAATACCGTTATGCGGGCGGTAGGTATTGTAGTATTGCTGATACTCTGCCAGTTTGCGGTTGATGGCGGCCACGGTCAGTGGACCCTCGTAGAACGGATAGAACTCATAGCGGCTGGTGGCGTTGGCGCGTTCTACACAGCCGTTGTATTCGGGTTTTTTCGGGGGCAGCACGTACAGGGGGATTCCTAAGTCCTGGCAAGCCTGCTCGAACTCATCTCGGAACTCCGAGCCGCCATCGACCTGGATAGAACGGATGGGAAACGGCGCCTCACCGAGCAGCGCTTTTAAGAAGCGCCGGGCATTGCCACTGGTGGCCCGACTGTAGGCTCGCAGCGCACTCCATTTGCTCACCGGACAGACGGCCTTGAACTCCTTCACCGTGATGCCGTCCGTGAAGCCGACACTCATGTGGTCTATCTGCATCAACTCCCCTGGCGCCTTAGCCTTCATCCCGTAGCGCCAGCGCTTGGCATGATGGGTAAACGCCCGGCGGCGCTTAGGCTTCACCCGGCCATAGTAAAACGCCACCGGCTTGACCCGACCCAGCCGCACCAGCTTCGCCACGATGCGCCCGACCGTACTCTCGCTCAAAGTCCAGCCCTGCTCGCGCACCCCCACCCGCCAGAGCTTACGCTTACCCCATAACGGATAACGTTGGCGAAGGTGCAAGACCTGCTGCTCGTGCTGGCGCGTCCATTGCGGCACACGCCGCCGCCGCGGCGCACGAGAGCCACACCCCAGACCCTTCAGCCCATGTTCACGATACCGCTTCAACCAACGGTAGTAGGTCGCCCTCGACCAACCTACTGCTGCCAGTGCCGTCGCCTCACCACACCCATCCTCGCGTAACGTCGCAACCAATTCCAACTGCTTCAAACGACCGCGCGCGTCAGCATCGGTAGTATCATCGACGCGCCAACTGCGATATGATTTCACCCGCAGGCTTTTGATCTGCATCGGGTAGTCCTCCTGTGTCAATTAGTTGAGATTAATTCACACACAGACTACCCGATTTCTTTATCTAAAGAGTCTCACTTGTTTCTGAACCCGGACATCATGACATGCTGATCATGACCGAAGAAACCTTTGCGCCGATATTGCCGGTGATGGCCTTCGACACCGATGAGCAGGCTGTGGAACTGGCCAATGATACGATCTTCGGCCTGTCTGCGGCCGTGTTTGCCAACGAGGCCGAGCGCGCCCGGGGTATCGCCGCCAGACTGGAGGCCGGCGCAGTCAGTATTAACGACGCAGCTTTGACCAGCGTTATGCACGAAGGTGAGAAGCAGGCATTCAAGGCCTCCGGCATGGGCGGCTCACGCATGGGGCCGGCTTCCATCAACCGTTTTCTGCGGGCCAAGGCGCTGCTTGAGAATACTCAAGGGGCTTGGGACCCGTGGTGGTTCCCCACTTAGCGTTGTGCAAGCCTCACCACTGCCTACCGCCCACCCAGCTACCGACTACGCCTTTGAACTCCTGTATGCGGACTTCCTGCCAGAGACCGGCCTGGTAGTAGGGGTCGGCCTGGAGCATGGCGGTCGCCTCGGCAACACTGTCCACCTCGAAGATCAGCAAGCTGGCCACCGGCTCTGCACCAGCGGCTCCCATGACCGGCCCGGCCACCTTGATCCGGTCCTCAATGGTTTCAATATGCCGCAGATGCTCTTGCAACCCGCGCCGGCGGATGTCAGCGCCTCCTTGTACATCTTTGCAATAAACAGATACCAGCATGATGCCCCCTGTCGATTTATCTGTATTGGAAAAACAAGGCCGGACTGAGGTTAAATCGCTTGCTCAAGGCTTCAATGTGATCGCGTGTAAGACGACGCTCACCGCGTAATATCCTGGATACCAGCGATTTGCTGCCAATTTCAGGCAGATCCGCCATGCCGAGTCGGTGTTGTTCCATAATGACTTTCAGCGTCGCTATGCCACTATCAAGCTTTTTAACTTGCTCATTAAACAACTTGAACTGAATGCCGCCGAACCTGCGCCGGGCACACCAGACCCTCGACCGCGCCATAGACCGCCTCTACCGTCACTCAGGCTTCGCCTCCGAACGCGAACGCGTCGAACACCTGTTCATGCTTTATGAGAAAATGCGGGTGCCGCCGGAAGTTAGTGTGAACGATAATTCGAAGCGGCATCGAGCAAGACATCCTTTAACAGAATAAGGCTACGATAAGGTAACCCCTAAAAAGGGGCATTTCATGCAACTCTCAATATGCTTGACGAACCCGGGTCAATGGCGGCAAGCAGTTCATCGAATTTCTCTATCGTGGGAATACTTTTTCCGGTTTCATAACGGCCATAAGCATTGGGAGATGACTGCCCCAGCCGGTCGGCGACCTGCCTGATGCTGAGGCCATTATCAACCCTCTTTTGCCGTAGGACCATAGCGAGTATCGGCCCTATCTTATTAGGAATAACAAAAAAACTGTTATTTTGCCCCGGTTCGATAGTGACCTTGAACCCCTCAAGCTCGACAACGAGTTCAATGGCCTCTTGTGCCATTTCATAGGCTTCTTTTTTAGTTCTCCCCTGAGTAAATATGCCAATTTCGGGAATATCAACCCCCCATATCTTTTCACCTGCTTTTTTTTCCAGTTTTCCTTCAATCTTCATCAGCGCTACTCCCGATAATTTTTCTGACCTGATTAATGATAGCCCTTGCCGTGCCTTCCCTGATTTCCCGGTGTCTTGGGACGGGGAATTTATAACTTCCCTTGCCCCATATTTCATGCCTCCGGCCCTCTCTTTCAAGTTTGCACCCGAGCTTCCCAAGAACTTTTTCCAACTCTTTTTTCTTCACCGGGTGTTGTACACAATATTGTGGATAAAGTCAATCGTTCGTTCGGGCCGCCCTTGATATCAGGCACCGCAACAGTCAGTCAGTTCAGGTTGTCACCAGTTCTGATGACATCGCGATGTCTGCATGGAGTTATTGCCTGAACATCTTCACGCGACCAATTTCATGTGTGCATCAATCACATCCCAAGGCACCTGTAATTCTCCTTTGGTGCCTCTTTCCAACAAGCCAACTTGTTCAAGCGCGCGGACATCGGCGTGAACGTTTTTATAGTCACGCTTGAGTTTTTTGGACAAGGCGCGGATGCTGCACAGGCTTTGCTGGCGTAACGTTTGCAGGACTTCCAGTCGCTTGGGTGACAATATGGACAAGAACATGGGCAAGTCCTCAAAATTCAGATGTATCTCTGGCTCTGTTATCTGACCTTGCCGCGCGCGTTCCCATACCTCCACAAACCGTTCAAACCCGCGCCTGGGATCTTCTATGCCAACATGAATATGCTGTTTACGTATCATTTTCACCCCGTAGCTTTTCAATGTCAGCCATGAAGTCAACCACCAACTGCGTTATTGACACCCATTCATACATTTCTTCCCGCTCGTGATAATGGCGATGGTCTCCTTTTCCGCGCTCATTGTCATATCGAACCAGACACCTGCTAGGGTAGCCATAGAACAACCGATATTTCAATCCGTGCGGACGCTGGGAATCAGCTTCCACCAATTGC
Source organism: Gammaproteobacteria bacterium (assembly GCA_965215365.1). Taxonomy (GTDB): domain Bacteria; phylum Pseudomonadota; class Gammaproteobacteria; order Eutrophobiales; family Eutrophobiaceae; genus JAAXHV01. The sequence continues at coordinate 531,911 of CBDCDS010000003.1, forward strand.
CATATCACCATCTCACGGATCGCGCCATCCTGATAGATATATTTATCCCGATAGAGTAATACCGCATCCATGTGGCTTAATATACCATATAGCCGCAGACTAGGACAACTTGCCACTGACTGATGAACAAAGGACTGAGCTTGATCTACGTTTAAGCAGATAAAATCCAAGGCCGTGAAGCAGGTGATGTCGTAGCGGAAATAAAGCAAATAAAACAGACAAACGCTACTGAATAGAGTAGCATTTACCCATGGGACGGGAAAAAAGGGACGGATACATTATTGAATGGTGGATTGGCGACCATTCTCCAAAACATGTGCATGTTTACAAGGACAGGCGGCAAGTAGCAAAAATAGTTGTCCCTGACATGAGGGTGTTAGGTGGAAAAGTAAACCGTAAATTGAGGAAAGTTATAGAGGAACTCATTGCGGAAGGCAAAATATGAAATTCAAATCAGCTACCTTCTCCAACAGGAAAAAAGAAATTCACATCGTTTATGCCTCGGGCAAAAAAGTGGTGGTCCATTATGGGTCCCTCGGCATTGCCGACCCGATAGCACAAATCCAGGTGGACGAGGAGACTTCAGGTAGAACCCTGAAAATTGAATTTGCCAATGGAAAAACGGATTACGTGCCTTACGATCAGCCTCTGTTTCTTGTGAAGGATCCTGAATACATGCTGCGCGACCATATTGAGAACATTGTTGCGCGAATTAACGAGGAAATGGACCGAAAAAAAATTTCCAGGAAATATCTGGCGCAACAGTTGAAGACCTCAGATAACCATATCCAAAGGCTGTTCAACCCCCGGCTCAGGAATAAAAATCTGCCCCAGTTGTATAAACTGGCGGCGCTGCTTGGTCTTGAATTTGAGATTTTCGTGAAGGTTTAGATCAAGCACTAAACCGGCGAAGTCGGGATAAAAACCAATCGGCCACTGTACGGGGCCTTCTCGTTGGTGAATTTCCGGGATTTACTCGCTTGTCTGCGTGTTTGAGGGGTTAATCACCGTCAACGGATCGCCGATCAGGTTCTGCCCCGGGTTGCGTCTTTCCTTGCCGTTGCGCCCGCCTGCCCGGCCATGAGTGCCAGCACGATCGCCGCAATCAGATATTTCATGATTCTCTCCATTCGTTCACGTCGCCAAAGCCGCCTGATGAAAGTCCGTGCCATCAGGATCGCGCCATGATCCGTCGAAATGAACCTCGTAATCGGTGAATAATGAGTGTTTCATATCGCTTTTCCGTGTCCAACAAATGTGCATCAATAATCGAATTAATTCAGTGATTTGCGCCAGTGCCTGGCACTAGCATGTGGGCTTCCATTGGGTATATCCCATGTCGAGGTATCGTTGGGGGAGCGTATCGTCATCCGTAACCTCGATTATTAAGTCAAGTTGGTCAGTGAGATTCAGGTCGCCGGGACCAATGTTGGTAATCCGCGTTGAAATAGTCATCCGTTGCACCGTGGCCCCCACATTGCGGCAGTTATTGTCCTTGCTGGAGATATTGAATTCGATCTCACAGCCACTGCTCTCCAGACATTTGCCGGTCATCTCATCACCATCACCGAAACCGTCTCTTTCCGAATACCCACCTCGAAAATCCACGGTGTCAATGCGATGCCCGCTCGGTTTGATGATGCTGATGGACGGCCGTGCGCCAGTGGAAAGACTAGTGCATTTGTACGTCAGCGGGAAACTAACGAAGTGGCCCTCCTCGGGGCTCAGCTTGTTTCCCTGAAAACTGTAGGTTCCCTCCCCCGACCAGACGTTACCGACAGTGATGCTGCACTCCGTCTGCGTCTGCGCTAAGGCCGGCGCGGTCAGCGTCAGGGCCACCAGCGCGGCGGCGAGTGTCGTCAGAATGGATATTGTGAAAATTGAAAGCGTATGTTTCATGATTTGCTCCTCTGGTTAATGGTCATAAGTATAAGCGCAATTCATTCGAATGTCAAATCGATCCGGTTTTCATCGAGCACTTGGGTCTGCAGGACGTGCGGCAGGGCTTTGAGCCAGGCGCCGACGATGTAGTGCAGGCCGGCGCCCTCTAAGGCGCTGAGGTTATCCTCGCTCAGGATACCCCGGTCGGCGACGAGCACCGCGTCCTCGACCGGCTGATACACAACGCACACCGATTGACATTAACGGGCGAATCCATGCGCAAAAAGCAAAAGCTTTGTCCGGGTTCAGAAACAAGTGAGACTCTTTAGATAAAGAAATCGGGTAGTTAAGTGTGTGAATTAATCTCAACTAATTGACACAGGAGGACTACCCGATGCAGATCAAAAGGTAAGCGGGTGAAATCATATCGCAGTTGGCGGACTTTTTAACAGGTAAACGGTTTCCATCAACCCGTTGAAATGATCGAGTGACATGACCACGGCATCCTCAGCATCCCTGCGCGTAATGATGGTACAATCGGAGTCTTCAGCGACTTGATCGAGGACTTTTTTGAACTGATTCCTTGCTTCGGAAAAATTGATGACGCGCATTAAATATCACCATACTTGTACTTTATATAGGTCAAGTATAGCCCTTGATATTGCATGCTGCAACAGTCAGTCAGTTTAAGAAGGCCGCCTGAGCGGTTGACAACAACCAGTCTTGGACTTAATATTTTGCATTTTGAATGCAAAATATTAAGTCAATGAAGAGTAACCATACCTCTTATATCGAGCGCTCGCTGGAGCCGGTGTTACGTCAGGCCGCCGCCGAGTTTCCCGCTGTAGTCCTGACCGGGCCGCGCCAGTCCGGCAAAACCACGCTGTTGCGACACCTGTTCGGGGAGGATTACCGGTATGTCTCTCTGGAACCACCGGATATTCGGCTGGCCGCTACTGATGACCCGCGCGCCTTCCTGGAAATGTACCGTCCGCCGGTCATCTTCGATGAAGTGCAGTACGTGCCAAACCTGCTGCCGTATATCAAGGAGAAGATAGACGGCGACCGGCACAAGAGCGGTCAATACCTGCTCACCGGCTCACAGAACCTGCTGCTGGCGGAAAAGGTGACCGAGTCGCTGGCCGGGCGCGCGGCCATGTTGCGCCTGTGGCCCTTGTCGCGCCGGGAAAGGGAGGGTAATCCGCAGCTTGGCTTGCCCTGGGAATCCGGATGGAATCGGTCCCCTAAAGTGTCAGACGCGTTCGGCAGTCTGTGGCGGGCATTGCTGAGAGGCGGTTACCCAGAACCGGTGACACAGCCGCGCCGGAACCTCCGGTTATGGCATGCCAGTTATATCCAGACCTACCTGGAACGCGATGTGCGGACACTCAGGCAGGTGGGCGACCTGACGCAATACCAGAATTTTCTGCGGGTACTGGCGGCGCGCAGCGCGCAACTCCTGAACCTGAGTGATGTCGCCCGCGACCTGGGCGTTGCAGTGAATACCATCAAGGCCTGGCTCTCCGTGCTCGAAGCGACCTACCAGATTATCGTCCTGCGTCCCTACTTCGCCAACGTTGGCAAACGGCTTGTCAAAACCGCTAAAGTATATTTCACGGACACCGGAATTCTCTGCCACTTAGCGGGCCTCAAAGACCCCGACCATGCGGCTGCCGGACCCATGGGCGGCGCCATCCTGGAAACGGCAGTGCTGATGGAACTTATCAAGACGCTGACCCACCGGGGCGCCGACCCGCAACTCTACTTCTGGCGAACCAGCGCCGGGACGGAGGTGGACTTTGTGGTGGCAGAGGGCGAAAAACTGGTGCCTGTTGAAGTCAAGCTGTCAGCCTCACCCCGCCCGGCAATGGGCTCTGCCATCGGGATTTTTCATGACGATTTCAGGAACACCGCACTCCCGGGATACGTAGTACACCCGGGAGACGCGTGTTTCCCCCTGCGCTCAGGTGTGACCGCGCTGCCGTTTGCTTATTTGTGATTCAGGGTGACACTCAGTCATGAGCATCAGGTCATAATTTTTTGTAATAATCCCGGATTTTAACAGACATCATTTTTCTACGCGCTTGCAGAAATTCATCGAAACCATCGATACGTAAATCAGTGTCTTGCTGAGGGATGCAATGCTGTGCAAGGTTATCCCGCAGGTTATCAGCATTTTTTATGCTGCCGTAGCAGGTTTTCCCAGTCTTGCATTGCTCCCACAATCGCTCGAAGTAAACCGCTGGTTCCGTGTCCCCGATGGCAATGTTGATCTCACCCTGCATCACAACATAATTGGCAATCTGGTTGTAGCGACCACGCTGTAAACCTTCTTTCTTCAGATAGTTCTTTGGAAAAATATGATGGATATGTGCTTGACCTTCCAAGAGATCGCGCACGCAGATGTCACTCGAGAGAAAACCTCTATCATTGGCCTTCACCTGACTGGCCAGAAAAACATTGTAATACGGGCTGCTCGCCACCGATGTATCCATTTGCTGTGGCAATCCCACATCCCAGAAGGCATCCGAAAGCTCCGCTTGCTCCAACATATCAAGGTAAGAGGGTGCGCCCTGCTCATCAATATAGCGAATATCCTCACCGAATGCGGTTTCCGGAGAGCCGGTATATCTGGCAGTCAATACCGACATCACAAACCAGCGACGAACTAAAGTCTCAGGTTCTACACCCTGAGCACGCAACGTCAGATAGAGAATATAAGCAAAATTAACCGTGTTCTGTGACCTTATCATTGGAGCATTTACAAACCCCGCAGAGCGAAGGATCATAATAAAGCGTTTGAAGTGGGTTTCGTTCATGTAACGTTTGACCGCTTCTCCCAGCTTAAAGAAACTGTTTTCTGCGATGACTTCTTCAAATGTGCGTGTCTCAAAGTTACGGCCTGATAATAATGCGACCAGATCCTCTAGGCGCCCGCGCTTAAATTCCGAAGTAAACGCCACGCGGAGCATGTCTGTATAAGAGGGGTCATACAAATCTTCTTTCTCATCCTTCAGCCACTTCATTGCCTGAAAATAATCCGTTCTGACGAAATCCTGATCCTTTGATAGTTGGTAACTACTCGCCCCCTCCCTCTAATTCTACTGAATTTTTTGTCAAGGCGTCCTTGACAACATAGCGTCATGGCGTTATGTTGGTCGTCATGGGGAATGCGTACCGAGGGTCGAAAGCCACGACGGGTCTGTGCCAGCCGCTCATTGCGATGATGCCGCCGCACAGTGTGTACATTGAGACACACTTAGGCGGCGGGGCGATTATGCAGCGCAAGCCGGCGGCGTTGCGCAACATTGGGATTGATCTTGATGTGCGGGCGTTGGCGGGGTTTACGTGTAGGTATCCGGTGGAGTTGGTGCAGGGGTGTTGTCACCGCTGGTTGGCGACTTTTCCGTTTGACGGCACGGAGTTGGTGTACAGCGACCCGCCCTACCTGCACAGCACGCGCAAGTCACGGCACCGTTACCGGTATGACTACGAGGACTCAGACCATGAGGCGCTGCTGGCGTTACTGCAGGGGCTGCCCTGTGCGGTGATGGTGTCGGGGTATCCTTCGGCCTTGTATGATGAGGTGCTGGCGGGCTGGCGCAGTGTGTCCTTGCAGGTGATGAATCAGGGCGGGGTGGTGACCGAGCGGGTCTGGTTCAATTTTGTGCCGGACCGGGTGCACTGGGTGCGCTATGCGGGGCGCAACTTCACGCACCGCCAGCAGGTCAAGCGCAAGGCTGAGAACTGGGGGCGGCGTTATCGTGACTTGCCCCCGGCCGAGCGGCTGGCGGTGCTGGCGGCGATGATGGCGGTGGAGGCACAGTGCACATGGCCACGGTGAACAAGGCCTCATTGCGTGCGGAGTTCGAGGCCATCCGAATGCGTTTTAAGGCGTTGTGCGCCGACGGCGCGCTGAGTCCCGAAGGGCGTGCGCTGTTCGAGTCGATGTTGCTGCTATTCGAGTTGCTGCTGGCGGTGTTCTTAGAGAAGACCACACCGAAGGGGGCGCACAACTCCAGCCTGCCCAGTTCCCGCACCGACCCCGATGACAGTGCGCGCACACGGCCCGGCAAGCAGGGCAAGGGGCCGCAGACCGGGACGGTGCCCAGCGCGTCCCGGCGCGTGGTGGCTCAGACCCGCACGGTGCCCGTGACCGGCTGCCGGGCCTGCGGGCATGATCTCAAAGGCACCGCCCCCACCGGCCATGTGCGACGAGTCAAGGTCGATATAGTCTTCGAGACGACCGAGTTGACCATTGACGCCGAGATAAAAACCTGTCCGCGCTGTGGCACTGAGACCCACGGGGCGTTTCCCGATGACATGCCGGGGCCTTTACAATACGGCCCTGGCATCGTGGCTTTCGCCACGCACCTGTTAACGGCCCAAATGCTCTCGCTCAAACGTACGGCGCAGACACTTCATGCACTGACCGGGCGCGCCGTCGCCGAGGCGACCTTACTGGCCTGGCTCACGCGGGTGCATGAGGCCCTGGCCGGGTGGGAGCGGGCGGCTATCGCCCGCCTGCTCACAGAGCCCGTGCTGCACGCCGATGAGACCTCCTTGCGCATCGACCGCACACAACACTGGCTGCACAGCACCAGTGCCGGGAACCTGGTACTGAAACACTGCCACCGCAAGCGGGGCGGGGACGCCCTCAAGGACATCGGCATCGTCCCCCGCTACGGCGGTGTTCTCGTGCACGACCGCTGGGCCAGCTACTTCGCCTATGACAACTGCGAGCATGCCCTGTGCGGCAGTCACCTGTTGCGTAACTTGGCCTTTATCGAGGACGCCCACGGCCATGCCTGGGCCCAACGTATGAGCCGCCTCCTGCTCAAGACCTGCCGACAGGTGCGCACACATAAAAACAAGGCACTCAGCGAGACCGACTACCAGTCCCTGCGCACCCGCTACCGGACTATCCTGACACAAGCCAAACGGGAACTCCCCACACCCCCGAAACGGCTCACCGGCCAACGCGGACGGATTGCCCAATGTGAGGCACAAAACCTCCATGATGCCCTCGTCAAGTACGAAACCGAAGTCCTCCGCTTCGCCCGCGACCCCAACGTGCCGTTCACCAACAACCGCGCCGAACGCGATATCCGTATGGCTAAAGTCAAACAAAAAGTCTCCGGCTGCTTCCGAACCACCGCCTACGCCGACACCTACTGCCGCATCTCCAGCTACTTGCAGTCTATGACCCTGAAGGGCTACAATCCCCTCGCCGCCATCGAGATAGCACTCAAGGGAGACGCCGCCACCATGGTGGAAAAACCGCTCAAAAATAAAACGGTTAAGAAAAACCAGATCAGAACAAGAGATCAGGGTAAGGGGGGCGAGTAGTTACGATAGTTGGTTGTATGCCTCTGGCGCAATAGCCAAGTGGCAAAAATAGTCAATACATTTGCGCAGTTGATGACCATTGTATTTTTCACTTGATGCCATTTTCGACATAGCAAAGTCCGCTGCATTCAGCGTGACCCCCTTTGAATTAATACGAATAAAAATTTCAGCGACAGTTTCCACGTCCAGGTCATGGTTCAGGTCAATCAGGCCAATGGTATTAAAAACAATTGCCTGAAGTTTATTCATACGTTCGAAGATTTCGTCCTTGTTCATATCGGGATTTTTCTCGCAGTATTCGTCAACTAAACGATTAATTTTAGTCTCTGGCGCGAATATCCTGGAAATATCTGCGATCCATTCCCGGTCTCGACTTATTGCTGGATTGCGTACCTCAAATCGCTCGTTTTTAGGATGGAATGCGATGGCAATCGATACCTGTCTGTAGTCTTTGTTTATGATCTGCTTCCCTTGTAATGCTGCCAGGAGCGCGGTCACGCGTTGCTGCCCATCGATCAGGACCCGCTTGCCTGAAGATGTAGTACCATCCTTTAAGCGAATATCGGGACTCTGCCAGGCAATGATGTACCCAACAGGATAGCCCCAATAAAGAGAATCTATCAGGTCGCGCACCTTTGCAGAGTTCCACACAAAAGGGCGCTGGATTTCAGGAATTGCAATCTGGTCGGCATTCAGCCAAGCCAGTAAAACCTCTATAGAGTGGGAATTTACTGAATAACGTTGAATGGTCATGAAATTGCGAGCTAAAACTCAGTCATGGGAATGGTGATGGTGCTTGTGGGTATGCCAGTGGCTTTGTTTGTGGCCGTCGGTGGTCGGTTCGTTGTTCGGGTAGTCCGGGCCGCGTACGGCTTGGGTTTGCTCGAAGTCTTCCGGGCCGTGCGGGTGGTTGTGGGAATAGCTGACCATCCACTTGTACAGTAGCGGGTCGCGCTGGTAAACCCGGGCGGCGGCGCGGCGTTGGTTCTGCTTCGGTGTGGACCAGGGGTTGTAGTGGAAGTGGTTGAACAGTTTCGAGTCGACCCGGCCGAGGGCGATGCAGCCGAATTCCGAGGCGAATGCGCCGTGGTTGATGTAGGCCGGGCGCCAGAAGTAGCCGCCGGTGGGAATCTCGCCGAACTGCATCATCCAGGAGGTGCCCCACAGGTGGTAGGATTCCTCGGCGCAGTCATGGTAGGAGATATTGTCCTGGTAACAGGCCGGCGACATGCAGTACAGGAATGTCATCGCGTGTGAAATCGGGTTGTAGTTAAGCAGCTTAATCAGGATGCCGGTGGCCGTCGCCGGCTTGACGATGTTGCCGGGCGCCCAGGTGATGTCCAGGTAAGAATCGACATCGTGGTAGAGGTCGGTCTGGGCCAGGGGGTGGTGTTCGGTGGTCTCGACCAGACTGGGTTCGCCGGTGTTGTACATCATCAATACCAGGGCGCCCTGTGCGGATTGAATGGCCGGCATGGCATAACCCGCCGGGACGTAGAAGTAATGCCCCTTGCGCACTGTGCGGCCGTCCAGTTGCAGCTCTCCCTCGATGACGATCAGCTCCCATTCCGACCAGGAAAACCCCGGTGTCTGGCTGTAGCCGCCGTCCAGTTGCACGGTCATGGTGCAGGCGCCGGTGTCGGTGTCCATGCTCAACATCTTGTAATGCAGGCCCCGGCCAAAGCCCGGCAGGCGCATGTTTTTAAAGGTTACGTCGCGATCGACAAAGGGTTCTATGTGTGGGCGCGCCATATTGTTTCTCCATTGATCATTGCGGGGGCGAAACTGCATTGTACCCCCGGATTTCGGGGGATACCCGGCGTCTCCAAAAATCGGAGGCTTGTTTACGCCGGAGTGTCCCGGGTTAAATTCGAGGAACCTCTAATTCCTGGCCGATATGACGATGACGAACAACTTACGTATTATCGGGGTATGCCAGTTTAACCGTTGTCGTCACTGTCAACGCCGTACTTCCAGATCACCTGGTCTTCCCGGTCTTGCGGTTTGGCCGGCAGGTTCTCGCGTGCTATCTTTACCTTCTGGTCGCCGTCGGCATTAAAGCCGCGCAGTGAAATCCGGTCGAAAAATTCCTCGTACCACTTGGCCCGCGTGGGTGCCAGCTCGTGCATCTGCCGGTCGATCTTTGCAAAGCGCTGTTCCTGCTCGGCCAGTTCCTCGCGCACCCATTGTTCTTCCTCACTGGTGCGTTCGTGGTCGATAAAAAAATTTTTGAAAGTCATGGTTTGCTTCTCTCAAAGTGTCAATGTCAAAAGGCCACTTCTAACCCGCCATACTGCGCCGGCCAACCGCCGCTAACGGATGTTCGGTTGTCCGGCATAGTTCCACCGTGCAGTTGAGTTTACCCGAATTTGTTGTCAATGGGTAGTTTACTATCTCTCGCCGCAGTTCATCCAGACCCGGGGCGGCCTGCCAGAACTCAGTGAGGCGGGCGTTGAGGTAGTGCGCCTCCAGGCGCGGCTCTCCGGGCAGGGCATGGGTGGCGTCGCGAGCATACCAGGGCCAGTACAACTGCCGGTCGCGTAACCAGTGCCAGGTTTGCAGCAGGTGCGCGCTGGCGCTGTCCGGCATAAAATCGGGGCGCAGCCGCGGCCAATCCCACTCTGCGGCCAGCGCCACATAATCCAGTGGCTCGACCAGCTTGAGCGCCGTGACCGCCGCGCCCAGCCGCCGCGCCAGCTCCACGGCAAGGGCCGCGCTGTCCTGCTCGGCCTGAATCTGCAAGCTGCTCCAGCCCAGAGTCTCGACCAGTTCTGCCAGATTATCGACGACCCCGCTGATGCCGCCCCGTCCGGCTGGCACCGGCTGTGATAGCCCGTGCCCCGGCAGGTCCGGGGCGATGACGTGGCAGGACCCGGAGCGAGCAAGGGTTGCGGCAGACAGGGCGCGCTGGGAGCTGCCGACATCATGCAAGGCCAATACGGGAGGCTGTTGGGCAGCGCCTGCGGCCTGATAATGGCAGCGCCCGGAATCCAGCTCGATAAAGCCTCTGCCGGCGCGCCGGCGCGGGTCGGTGCGGTCAATGCGGCAATCCCGGCTGTGCGCCTGGGCCCTCTGTTCGGTAAAAATACGCCGGAAGCCCTGGGTCCGCTGTGCCCGGGTCGGGCCGCAATGCAGCATGGTGAAATGGTCCGGCCACTGCACCGAGTCGAAGCGGTCGGTGTAGGGTTTCAAAATGCTGCCCTGCCAGCGCATGATGATGGTGGGTACGGTAATGGGTTGTACCCGCTCCATTGTTTCGTTGGCAAACGCGGCCCGGTAGGCCCGGTCGTAATCCTTGCCGGCGCGCAGGAAGTCCATAGCCAGCTGCTGCACCACCTCGGTATTGACGCCGCCACCGGGCAAGCGGGTTGCCGGGCCGGTCTGGTGCCAGGGGAAAAAGACGCACTGATCCCGGGCCATCGACCAGAGGCGGGTCAGGTGGCTGCCGGTTGGGTCCGGCGTCAGGTCCGGGAAGTAGCCACAGACGATACGGTCCCGTTCTGCGTCGGTGAAGTGCGCGGCGTTGTCCAGGATCAGGTAATCGACCCGCGCGCTATGGATTTTGCTGAATTCAATCGCGATTTGTGCGCCCGTGGCCGTGCCGTACAGCCCGAAGCTGTGCAGGCCCAGGCCTTGGGTAAATTCATGCAGGGCAGCGACATAACCGGTCAAATCACTGCCGGGTTGCGGCAGCGGCTCAGACCAGCCGTAACCGGGCGTATCGGGGGCCAGCACGGTACAAAACTCCGCCGCCACCTCGAGGAACGGCAGCACGGCCGCAGACGACATGGGCGAGGCATGCAGCATGACCAGCGGCGGTCCTGCTCCGGCGCGGCGGAAATGGACCTGTTGCGGCTGTTCCGCACTGCCGATGTTGACGTAGTCCTGAGTGATATTCACGTTCAACTCTCAGTAACCTCAGTCGCCATAATGTCCGTCATTCCTGCGCAAGCAGGAATGACGGATGAGATGCAATGGGTGACCATACTTCAGCGCCATGCAGACCCATTGCGCCTCACAACCCCAAGCTGCCGGGGTTGATGCGGTTGTCGGGGTCCACGGCCTGTTTCAGTTGCCGCAGCAATTCCCAGTTTGCCGGTTTCAGCCCTTGTTTATAAGGGTAAGCCTTGCCGACCTGCAGGTGTACGGTGCCGGCGTCACAGAAAAAGTCCAGCAATTTCTGTCTGATTTGCGCCACGGCCTGACGCGCGGCCGGGTTTTCCGCAAAGCCGGGCAGTTTTTTCAGCACGCCCGGTTGCACGGTGTCCCGGTGAATTTCCGTCATGGCATCGGGCCAGAAGAACACCGGTTCCACCACGAAGCAGTGGGTCGAGACGGTGGCTAACAGGTAGCCGACGCCAATGCCCTCACGTTCCATGAGCTCCCGGTGACCGGACAATATCTTTTCCACGCCATCGATTATAGCCACGGCCCGGGAGTGGGGCGCCAGCGCGTGCAGCGGCGCCCAGCGCTCGCCACTGGGCCCGACGATGTTGTTGAGAGGAGTAAACGGGTTCGCCCTGAGAATTTTCGGGATGCTGTTTTCAAGCTCGCGCCCGCCGTGCTCCGAACAAAGCTGCCGGGTGCGCGCCAGCCCTTCGTCGGCTGCGGCGGCGCCGCTCTCCTCCACCATGACGTGCAAGGAGTAAGCCACCGCGTCCATAAACCCCCTGCCGGCGACTGCCGTTTGCAAACCATCCTTCACCGCGGCCAGCACGCTGCCGCTTGCTTTCACTACGCCGGCCAGGGCTTTCACGTCCTTGAGCAGGCTCTCGCGTTGCAGGCGTTGTTTCTGCAAAAAGGGATCAAAGCCGAAACACTCCATGGCCAGACCGGCGCGCGCGATGGCGCTCATGGCGCCGGCCAGGGCGCGGTAACTGTCAAAGTCGAAAGAGGCAAAGCGGCGCGCGCGCAATTCCGGCACCAGTGGCAGGGTGGCCCGGGTTTTTATGCCCAGCGCGCCGGTATCACAGCAGAACAGGCCGGTCAGGTCGGGGCCATAGTGGCGGAAAAACGGGGCGCCGTGGCGCTGCGCGTTTGACCCGGTATCCAGGATCGTCCCGTCCGCCAGCACCACCTCTAGGCTCAGTACGGAATCCGCGGCGCTGCCGTAACGCCCGGAGCCCCAGAAGATGCTGTTCTGCGACAGGCCGCCGCCCACCGTGGCCCTGATGCCGGACAGCGGGCCCCAGTACGGGGTACGGCAACCGCTGCCGCGTAAGGCCTGGTGCAAGTCGTTCCAGGTGCAGCCGCTTTCCACGGTCACGTACATGTCTTCGGTGTTGCACTCCACCACCCGGTTAAGACGGCTCAGGTCAAGCAGGATGGTATCGGCCTCCGACGGCACGTAACCACTGCTGTAGGACATGCCGCCGCCGCGGGCCACCACCGCATGACCCCGCTGCGTCGCCGCGGCCACCACCTCGGCGACCTGCGCGGTGGCGCCGGGGCGCACTACGGCCAGGGCCGGCAGGGCCTTGGTATAAATATCCTGGGCATGGAAGGCGCAACTGTGGGCATCGGTGAGCACCGCGTCGGCGCCGACCTGCGCGGTGATCGTCTCAAGCAGCGTTGCTGTATTTGACGCCATGGGCTGTGAAAAAGAAATGCGATGCGATTGGAGTTGTATTTAAGTTATGGTAACCTCTAACTGATAGAGGTGACCTCATAGCATTATATCATTGCCAGGTAAACTTCTGCGTTAGCCCGCACATCGTGAACAATACACGGGTCATATTAAAACAACGAGCCGCCGGCATCCCCCGGGAACAGGATTTTGAATTGCTGCACGCGCCCGCAGCGCGCCCGGGCGCAGGGGAACTGCTGTGTGAGACCCGGTATCTGTCGCTGGACCCGTACCTGCGCGGCCAGATCAGCGGGCGGCACATTTCCGGCGCCGTTAATGTCGGCGAGCTCATGGGCGGGGAAGCGCTCAGCAGGGTCATCGAGTCGAAGTCGGACGGGTTTGAACGAGGCGACATCATCGCCGCGCACAGCGGTTGGCAGAGCCACCCCGTGGTGCCGGCCGCGACCGCAAGAAAGCTGAACCCGGCGCTGGGGCCGCTGTCCACCCTGCTGGGTATTCTTGGTATGCCGGGGCTTACTGCCTATGCCGGCATGACCCGTCTGGCCGATTTGCAGGCCGGCGACACGGTGGTCGTCTCGGCGGCGTCCGGGCCGGTGGGGTCCATGGTCGGGCAGATTGCCAAACGGCATGGTTGCCGTAGCGTCGGTATTGCCGGGTCCGAGGAGAAATGCCGCTGGACGGTGGAGCAGGCCGGCTTTGAACACTGCATCAACTACAAAACAGAAACGCTTAGAGACGGCCTCAAGCGCGCCTGCCCTGATGGCATAAACGTTTACTTCGATAACGTCGGCGGCGACACCTTGCAGGCCTGCATGGAACAACTGGCGGCGGGCGCCACGGTCATCCTGTGCGGACTGATGGCGCAGTACAATACGGACGACATACCCCCCGGACCCAATCCGGGTCTCATCATCAGAGCCAGGGCCACCGTGCGCGGTCTGGTCGTCTATGACCATGAAGACCTGCGGCCGGAATTTGAGCAACAGGTCAGCCAGTGGTTGCAGCAGGGACAGCTCAGCTACAAGGAAGATCTGGCAGAGGGTTTGCAGGCCGCGCCCGGGCTGTTCTGCCGGCTGATGCGCGGCGAGAATTTCGGTAAGGCAATAGTGCGGGTTGCCGAAGAGAGTACACTGATATGAGCAAGGCGCCCACCGATTTTCGGCGTGTTACCATGCTGGTAAACGACATTGAAACGCCATTGAAAATCTATCGGGATATTCTTGGAGTGATCCCCAAAAATGCCCGGTCTGGCATTTGCAGAGTTGTCCTGACGCTCATGCTGGCACCGCTGCTGTTGCTCGCGCCGGTGGGCGCGCTGCCGTCCGAGCTCGACAATGCCACCTGGTACAAAGGCTGGATGGCCGTGAAAAAGCATAAGGTGGACCCTGATGCAGACCTGTCCGAGTGGATCTTCGCCAGAATTGAGCGCATGCACAACCAGGGGCAGAAAATACCGCTGACGGATGAGGCCGGCAACAACACCGGCTACACCCTGTCGCTGGAAAGCCTGACCTACGAGGAAACCCAGGTGCCGGTGCTGAAAATCGGCGTGATCGAAGACCGCACCGGTTACACTCTGGCGTATTCCTGGGCCGACCCGGGGTCACATCGGGTGGGGCTGAACGTGCGCTGGTTCCAGGCCGGCATGACGCGTATCGACGAGGAACATCATGAATAGCTCTGCTACCGGCGCCGGCAACCACAGCGGATACCCCGCCGCCGGCTACGCTTAGTACATGGTGATCCTGCTCACCCTGGCGTATATCTGCTCCTTCATCGACCGCTTCATGCTGGGGCCGACCACCATCGGCATTCTCAACGACCAGATGTTCGGCGAGGCCGGCCTGAAATACTCCATGGCACTGCTGCCGTTCGTCTATGGCGTACCGGTGCTGCTGCTGGTTCCCGTGACGCTACGGCTGTACGCCCACACCTGCGCGGAAATGCGCGCCGAGGGCTGATGTCCGGCATTCAGCGGGAATCACCATGGCTTCAGTTTGTGTTACGTCACACCCTGCCTGCCGATCCATTCGCGTAGTGCCTTGTCGATCCGCGTCTGCCAACCGCGCCCATCAGCCTTGAAGTAATCCAGCACTTCTTTCGACAAACGGATAGTGGTCGATACCCTCGGACTGGCAACGGGGGGGCGTCCTCGACGAACTGGTACCTGGGCAAATTTCTCCGGCCAGCCATCTTTGGAAAGATCGGGGGCAGTGTCTGGATCAAAGTCTTGGCTTGTAGTGTTTTCTCTCACGTTCATTGGCTTTTCTCATGCTTATGATCCTGTAGCTATCATTGCGCGGCGTCCAGACAATAACTACCATCGTGCCATCAAGAAACCCAACGGTTATAAACCGTGTCTCGCCATAGTTACGCCTGTCGTCTTCCACAGTCAATGTAGGGCCATCAAACACCTCTCCGACCCGGGCCATGTCTAATCCCCTGAATTCAAGAGTAGCAGCAGGGCAACCGCATACTTTTATATGTCAATGGCAAGACATGGTAACCTCTCAAAATGCCACGGAGGGCATTTTGAGAGGTTACCTCACGGAATAGGTCGTCGTCTGTTTCATTTTCGTGCTGGTATTAATCCGCGTACTTTGGCATTATTTCATCCATTATGAAAACGACAAGCATTATATTGCTGCTCAGCATGTTGCTGTGCATGGGGCCAGCCCCGGCGGCGGATCGCGCTCATCCGGAAAATCCGTTTACATCCACCTCCCGCAGCCCGGCGCCGGCCATGGCAAGCGAGCTTCCCGGCACGGGGATCAGTGGTGTCTATGAGGTGATGGTTGGCGCCGACGATGCCGGGCCGTTGCTTGAGTACTTCGGCGAGTTCGGCTTCAGTATCAAAAACGAAGCGGTGCTGGACGCGGCGGTGGCGCAAGAACTCTATGGCGTCAATTCTGCCCTGCGTTCCATCCGCCTGCAGAACGGCGCCGTCGACAGCCATGGGCTGCTGCGTATCCTGGAATGGGAACAACCGTTAGGGCCGGGCGTCGGCTATGCGCCGCCGGAAACCGTGGGGCAGCGCATGTCGGTCATGCGCACCCGCGATATTGTCCGCCTGTACGACACGTTTTCCGACCTGCGTCATAAGGCCAGGGAACCCTGGCTTCCCGTGGAACCGATCTTTGATGATTTGTATGACCTGGGCACGGATAATGTTTCCATAACGCAACGGCGCGTCGGTGTGCGCGAGAACGCGGTGTACGGGCGCTTTTTCAACCATGTTTTCTTCCAGCGTTACGGCTACACCATCCCCGGCTACGGCACCGTCAACCCGGCGGCGCCGTTGCAGACCAGTGAGTTTACTCACCATGACTTTATTATCGCCGGCGACCTGACGGTGGTGACGGCGTATTATGAGTCCGTGTTGGGGTTGCGCGCCGAGACTGAGCCGGTCGTTAGCGGCGACTGGCAGCCCGGCCCGGGGCGAGTGTTCCTGATGGAGCCGGGAGAGAGCCACTGGTACCGCGGCTTTGTGTCACCAAACAACATCTGCGGTAAACTCAAGTTTTTCGCTGCGCGCGACCCGGCGCATGAACGCGATCGCCGCCACCACCAGCGCCTCGGCGAGTTGGGCATCACCCTGCACAGCCTGTACACACCCGTGCCGGAGTATGTGCATGGGCTTGCCGTCGAACACGGTTTGCAGCCCTCAGCCATCATGCACAACGAATTCTCCGAACGCTCATTCCTGTTCACCGGCCCGGACGGGGTCACCTGGCAAATCCTAGAGCAGCCGCTTGTTATGACCCCACCGACAACCGAATTTGAACTGGTGAGGGTGAATAATTGAGCCTGCAAGCCCTCACTCGCCGTCACTTCCTGCAGGCCGGCAGCGCCGCCATGCTGGCCGCCCTGTACCGCCCGGTGTTCGCCGCCCGCAAGCATTATGACGTCATTATCATCGGCGCCGGTCTGGCCGGATTACAGGCGGGACGCATGTTACAACACCAAGGGGTGGATTTTTTGTTGCTGGAAGGCTCCGAACGTGTCGGCGGGCGGGTTTACACGCTGGATCACTTGCCCGGCCGGCCGGAAGCCGGGGGTGCCCGGCTGGGCACGAATTACCAGGCGCTGAACCAGGCACTGGCGGAATTGAATATCGCCGCGACCAACCCCACAACGGGCGCGCCGGGGATGACGCTGCTGGTCAACGGCAGCCTCAGCGCTGCCGAAAACTGGCCCGCCAGCCCTGGCAATCGGCTGCCGGAAACGGCGAAAGAGGTGCCGCCATACCGGTTATTGTCAACGCTGCTGCGCAACGGTAACTTCCTGTCGGCGCCGTTGGACTGGTGGCAACCGGAATTTAGCGAGCTGGATATCCCGTTGCAGGCGTACCTGCAACAGCTGGGCGCTGACGCTGAGGCCATCCGCCTGATAGATGCCAACCTCAATGGTGAAAGCATTGAGACGCTGTCGGCCTTGGACCTGCTGCGCAAGCTGGCAGTGTTGCAAAACGCCGGCGCGCCGCAGGAAGTCCGCGTCGGTATGCAACGCTTGCCCGAGGCCATGTATGACGCGCTCAAGGCGGCTGTGATGATGGGTAAACAGGTCACGAGTATTGACTCTGCGAATGCAGGGGTGCGGCTGCGCACTGCCGACTCGGACAGTTTTACCTGCCGGCGGTGTCTGGTGGCGCTGCCGTTCAGTGTGTTGCGGCGGTTGCAGGTGCAGATGCCGTTATCCGAACCCAAGCAACAGGCCATTTCGCGCATGGGCTATACCCCTGTCACCCAAGTCTATCTGCGGCCGCGCAGCCCGTTCTGGCTGGCCGATGAACTGAGCCCGAATATGTGGACCGACACCGACCTGGGCCGGGTATTCACCCATACCGACGAACAGGGCGAAGTGCTGCGTCTGCGCGCCTGGATCCAGGGCGCCACGGCGCAACGACTGCACGGCATGTCAGACGCAGAGCTTGGCAGGCATATCGTGGCGCAGCTGGAACAGGCACGGCCGGCGGCAAAATCGCAACTGGAGGTGGAATGGATCATCTCCTGGGGCAAATATCCTTTCAGCCAAGGCGCGTTCTCCCATTACCTGGCCGGCGGTGTCGGGCAGTTCAGCCGCGCGGTGAGCAGCCCGGAAGGGCCGTTACACTTCATCGGCGCCCACACCGAACCGTCCGCCTCGGGCATGGAGGCAGCCGTCAAGTCCGGCAACCGGGGCGCACAGGAAATCATCGAGCGCTTATCCTGACAGCCCTTGTCCAGATTACTTCAGGTAACCTCTAAACCCTCATGATCAGGGTGCTGCGCACCCTGATCATGAGGGTTTAGACACGGAAATGAAAAAGTGTAATTTTTCATTTCCTTAATTTTCAAGCACTGACGTGCTTGCAGTGACTGGCAGCACATCCCTGTGCTGCACGGGCACCTCGTGTTTGTGAGAGGTGCCCTTCAACACCGGGTACAGGCTCGGTGGCGGGGATTTTTTACCGCAGGCAGGCTATACTCGCGCCATGAGTGTGAGCGCAAACAAGACGATAGACTGGGATAAACTGGTCAGGTTGTTCGTCCCCGGCTCGGGTGTGACGCCGCCCTTGCTGGCCGGCAGGGAAGGACCTCTGCAAAAACTCGCCGATCTGGTTGGCTACCTGCAGGAAGGCGGCAGCGCTGCGCCCGGAGATGTCGTGCTGTTGGGGCCGCGCGGCAATGGTAAAACGGTATTGTTGAACGCGTTCAGACAGCAGTCAGACGGCAAGGATATCGATATTCTGTCGTTGAAAGCAAAACAGGTTAGTGACGAGGTCAGGCTTGCGATATATCTGCTCCGTCAACGCGAAGTCTCGATGAAAGATGCTGAGGCGCTCAAACTTGACAAGGGAAAAGTGGGCTTGAATTTCGTGTCAGGAGAATTGAGCAGGATGAACCGGGAGGACCGGGAAGCCCACATGACCACCCACCTGTTTGACCTCCTGGCGGCCCGCTGCCGCAACAGGCCATTGATGGTGACCATTGACGAGGCGCATACACTGGATGTCGAGACCGGGCGTCTGCTGCTGAACACCAGCCAGGCAGTACGAGAAACCGGCGCCCCATTCCTGCTTGCGCTGGCCGGGACGCCCAACCTGCGCGATCACCTGGACCTTATGAGCGCCACCTTCTGGGATCGCGCAGAAATCATCAGCGTAGGCAGACTGGATAGTGCAGCCACCCGCGCCGCGTTATTGGAGCCTCTTAAGGCGTCCGGAGTCAGCGTTGAGCATGAGGCGCTGGAGGTGGTCAGCACCGAGAGCCAACAATACCCGTACTTCATCCAGGCCTGGGGCAAAGCCCTGTGTCTGGCGTTACGGGACCGGAAGGCCACACATATTGATACGTTGCTGGTTGACGCGGCCCGTCCGATCTTTGCGGAGAGAAGGATCGATTACTACGAAAAACGTTATGAGGAGCTAATCCGGCAGGACTTGCTTGAAGCCGCCAAGGCCGTGTCTGCGGGATTTGAGGACGCACAGGTCGTTGACAGTGATGTGTTAAAAGAGAATCTGGTTGCCGCCCTGTCTCTGGATTCACAGGGCGCGCTCGACCTGCTCAGAAAACTCTCTCATCTCGGGTTTATCTGGAAACCACCGGCCAGCATTTACTACGAACCCGGCATTCCCAGCCTCATGGGCTATGTGTTGGCAGGGCGGGGGGAACTCTCTGGCGATGGAAAAAGCGCCAATCCCGTAGCATGAGCGTCCGCCCTTCAGGCTGATTTTATACCGGAAAATTCTGCGTTTGGTTACAAGCATCCTGTTTTGCTATACTTGGTGCAATGAGCCGCTCGGAGAAACAAAGAACTTGAAATATCGGTCGAACAAAGAACAAATTAAGGCTCTGCTGAGAAACTTTGGTTTGGCTGTTACTCTGGGCGGTCTGTTTTACGGCACTTTGGACGGCGGCAGCTTAACCATAACAGTAGTCTTGTTTGGAGCGGGCGCCATAATCGCATACATCGGCACTTTGGAGAAAAAGCATGATTGAAGTACTGACCCATCCTCTGATAGTGGGCACGTTCATATCCTCTACGATATTGCTGGGTGCCTGGTATCATGCCATGCAACAGGATGACGAGCCGGAGGAGGAAGATCGATGAATATCAGCCTGGTGGTGGTCACCGGCCTGGTCATGTCGTGGGCAGCCCGGCGTCAGAACTCCGAATAGTTCCTGGCACGGACAGATGTCTTAAGGGTGCCTCTCACAAACACGAGGCGCCCGTGCAGCACAGGGATGTGCTGCCAGTCACTGCAAGCACGTAAGTGCTTGAAAATGAAGGAAATGAAAAATCACACTTTTTCATTTCCGTCTCACAAATCCGCCCGGAGCGGATTTTTAGAGGTTACCTTAGAAAACAACGTCAGAAAAATTGTGTTGACATGTTGCAAACTGTAGTCTTAAATGTCATAAGGTTATGACATTCCTATCTGTTGCAAACTTGGGCGAGCCTGCCCATGTACCTTGAGCGAGAGGGGCGACCATTATGTTAACGAATAAGTTACACCACACCAATATTCGTGCGGGGGGGCTGGTAGCGGCCTTTGCGTTCGCATTGACATCCTTTGTTCCGCAGTATTCCTACGGTCAGGGTGCGCTGGAAGAGATCATCGTCACCGCAAGAAAGCGGGAGGAAAACCTGCAGGAGATTCCGTTGACGGTGAATGCGTTTACCGAAGCGGCACTGGAGGCGCGCGGCATCACCTCGTTGCAGGATATTGCCGATTCCACGCCAGGCTTCGACTTTGCTCAGGCCTTCGGCAGGAATGATTTTCGTCCGGTCATGAGGGGCCAGTCCAATATTGAGGGGCGCGCCAATGCCGGCCTGTTTTTGGAGGGGATTATCATTGAACAGGGCAACGCTACGATCCCGCTTAGCGCATTGGAACGGGTCGAAGTAGTGAAAGGGCCACAGAGCACTCTGTACGGGCGCTCGACCCTAGCCGGCGCCGTCAACTATGTGTTGAAAAAGCCCGGCGATGAATTTACAGGTGAAGTGACCGCCGAGTATGGCGAGCGTGACCATGTTCAGGTTGATTTACACGCCAGTGGCCCTATAGGTGAGGCTGCCGGGCTCGCCATCACTCTGAGTCACTACGAACGGGGTGGTGAGTATGATAATTACTATCCGGGTAACGTACTGGGAACGCCCGAATACGAAAACGAAGTAGGCGGCGAAGAGACCGACAGTTTGACAGCAGTCCTGACTTTCGATCCCACTGATCGTATCAGCCTGCAAGGTCACTTCATGTACGAGGAAACTGACGATGACCACTACGCCTTTGCCGTGCAACCCGCCAGCGCCAATAATTGCTATCGGGTGCCTCCGGGTACGCAGCCGATGCCGCCTGCAGGAACCCCTGTAGCGAGTGTGCCACGCATAGGCTCGCCTCATTATGGCGGTAGTGGTTATTATTGTGGGCGTATTGATGTGGACGATGTGCTGGCATACAACGAGGGCAATACCAAATTGGAGACCAGTTACTTCAATGACCCGGGCACTGAGTATAAAACTACGCGCTTGGGCTTGAGGGCTGATATGGACGTGACCGATGCGGTTACTCTTACATCAGTGACCGGTTACAATAATGTCGAGACACAGTCCAGGTGGGATTTATCCTGGGGCACTGAGGATCTGATCTTTTTTGGTCCCCGTGGCTTTGTCAGAGTAGGGTTTCTCGACTCGGATGATGGTGATTTCGATGACTTTTCACAGGAACTGCGTCTGAGCTTTGACGGCGGGAACGCCTTCCGTTCTGTGTTTGGATTCTACTATTACGAATCCGATTTCAAAAATCTGGATGGAGGAACTTCCGCATTTTCTGGGGCAATAAAGGAGACCTCTGCTCCATCAACTCTTACTGAGCAAGAGTACATTCAGAGTTGGTCGGTGTTCGGTTCAGTGGAGTTTGATTTCATGGAAAAAATGACGGTTGGTGCTGAGTTCCGCTATAATGAAGATGATATAGAGAAAGGTGGGGGTGGCGATACCATAAAACGCTCTTTTGATGCTTTCTTGCCCAAGTTCACTGCGAGCTATAAGGCAAACGACGACTTTATGCTCTACGCTAACATCTCCAAAGGCAACAAGCCGGGCGACGTGAATATCCAAGAAAATCTCCCTGACTCTGAAAGACCGGTAGATGAAGAAGACGCTTGGAACTTTGAGTTTGGTATAAAATCCGCTTGGATGGACAACCGTGTCATCGCCAATGCTGCGGTGTACCATATCGACTGGAGCGACCAACAGCTTACCACCACGCGTTTTATCAATAATGAACAGTTCTCTATCTTGGAAAACATAGGTAAATCCACCGTCACCGGCATCGAGCTTGATCTTGCTGTGCAGTTGACAGACTTCTGGGACGCTCGCATTGGTTATGCTTGGACCGATACCGAAATTGACGAATTGCTTTATGCGGTGGATGAGGGTGCACAAAGTGTGCCGGGCACTTTCAAAGAGGCAGCCTTGATTTTCGGCTATACACCTGATGGCAACGTGTTAATCAGTGGGACGGAACTGCCTCAAACCTCCAAGCACCAGCTGAGCCTGTCCAGTACGTTGCATGGTAACGTCGCGGATAGTTGGTCATGGTTCCTGCGCGGCGATTTCAACTATAACTCAAGGCGTTATGACCAAGTATATAATCTGGCTCACACCGGCAGCAGGGAAAGGGTCAATCTACGCGGTGGCATCAAAAGTGGTAACTTTGATGTTGAGGTCTGGGTAGACAATCTTTTCGACAATGAAACTCCGCCAGCACTGATCCGCTACGCCGAGTTTGGAGCGTTTTTCTCGACCACCAGGGTCATCGGCGTGACCCTGCCGGAAAAACGGCGCATCGGCGTCACCGCCCGCTACCGGTTCTGAGCAGGATACAGCAGTTTCCTCCGATACTTGTCGGGGCTTTACCTGCGGGTGGTTTCGCTGAAACCGCCCGCAGTGTTTTTTTTCGATGACTTTGAATTTACTGACAGCTCTTGCCGCTCTAGTGGGCGGTGCTGTATTGGCCAGTTGGACCCGGGCACATACTTGATTTCAAGAATAACAGAGAGTATGAGCATTGACGCGATACGCGCCGATCTGGAGCGTTTCCCGGAACCGTTGCATTTACCGTTGCGTTACAACAGCCTGGGCAGCCCGTATGTGACGATCGAAACCGATGGCGCCACCGTCACCCGCCTAGCTGAAGACTCTCTCATTAACACGTTCCGTCGGGTGCTGCTCGATCCCCTGCGCGGGCTGGTGATGTTGATGTCACCGAGCTCTCGGCACGAGGACCTTGCCATTGCCACCGATGGTCTGGTCGAAGCGATAACCCGAGTCATGCGTATCGGTTGTACACCGTTGAGAGCGACGCGTTGGGGCGATGACAATCAGGGCATGGTGGAAGCCGACGAAAGCTATTATATCGGCGCCAAGGCGGATGCTTATCTTGCCGCGAAGAGGGTCGGGCTTCAGGCCGGAGAGCGGTTTACCCGCGAGCATGTGCCGGATCTGGTCGTCGAAGCCACCGTCACGCACTATGATGCCTACAAGCTGGAAGCATATAAACGCCTAGGTGTGACCGAGTACTGGCAGATAAAAGCGGATAAACGGGAAGACCTGCTGAAAGAAGCCGATGTGCTGCTCATGGAGGTGCAATCCGATACGGCTATCGCCGTCTCCGGCCTGTTGCCCGAGGTCACCCCGGCTCTGCTTGTTGAATGCCTGAACAAGCTGAATGTCACGTCCAGGCATGAGTGGCATGAGGTAGTTAATCAGGTATTGCGCGCGCGGCATCATATCTATTGACAACGACTGACCTGTGCAAAAACAGATACACCACTTTATTCACACCACCACCGACGAGTACTTATGAAAATTACCTTCACCCTCGCATGGGCTGGCGCTGCCCTGCTCGCCAGCGCCAGCCTGTTTGCTCAGATAGATTTTGCCACCGGCACAGGTTACATCCAGGCGCAGCGTAAAATTCATTGCTCCTTAAAAGACAACGACCCGGTGACCTATATGTGGCAGGGCAGGGGCTATGCGCGGGTGCCGGGGGAACGGGACAAGCTGCTGTTCAAGGTGCTGGGCATGAACGTGCGCCAGTGCGTCACCGTCAACGATGCGGAGAAGGGCGAAGGATACCGTATGGTGTCACGGGAAATCATGTTGTACCTGGACCCGCAAACCGGAGAGATATTGCGCGAGTGGGACAACCCCTGGACCGGGGAGACCGTGGCAGTACTGCATGTCGCCAATGACCCGGTGAACCAACCGCCGCATTTCGCGGTGGGCAGGGACGGCAAGCAACGCCGGTTTGAGCCTATGATGATAGGCGACACCGCGTTTTTGGCGTATGAAATTCCACTGTTTTATACCAACCCGCTGGGCGGAGACTACCAAAAGTATGTGGGCAACCGCTACCACGCCACAGAGATCTTCGATTTTACCGCCGACATCAACGATATTGCCGACCTGTCTGAAGATACCGCCCAGGTCAATGTCGCCTGGGTACGTATGGCCCCCTGGCTGCCGTGGATGAAAATGGGCAGCCGCGCCGGGTTGACGTATTTCAACGCAGTTGGTGCCAAGCTGAACAGCTGGGACGAGCTGCCGGCCTTGATGAAGGATGAAATCAAGGCCAACTACCCGGACTATACCAGCCCGCCCCCGGGTGACGACGCCAGACCGAACGAAACCAGTTGGACTTACTTCAAGAAAATCAAGGATGCCGCCGAGTAGCCGGTAGAGGTTCCCTTGGGTCAATCCAGGGGCTTGTCCGGTTGCTCACCCGAATGCTAGGGTCGCGGCGCCAGTAAACCTTCAATACGGCTGACCCGGTCGGCAAGATCATCCAACCGGCTCCCTTGACGCAAGATGAGCCCCGCCAGTGCGATAGCCGAGCCGATGATCGCAATAAGTTCAGGTGACATAATTTTCTCCTTATTCAACGGTTCAATCATGGTTGTCGTCCCTCCCAAAGTGTGCTGGCAATTATAGCAAAAATTTTAAGATGGAGGGCATTTTTGCTATGTAAATTTTGCAAATTTACATACAGTCGGGGCGTGCAACACCCTGATCATGAGGGTTTAGAGGCTACCTCAATACAGCATTCCGATTCCGGCGTATCAATACGACGATGAGCAGCGCCGACACGGCACACAGGGTTATCAGCAAATCGAAAGCCGGCAGGTACGACCCCTGGGCGTCGCGCACAGTGCCCAGGTATTTTATGCCGGCGGCACCGGCAAGGGAGTCCACGGCGGTCATCAGCGCCAGGATCTTGCCGTAGGAGGCACCGGCGAAATATTCTGCCAGAACCTGCTGGATCATGCTGAACGTCCCGCCGAAACCCATACCGAACACCACCGAGTATGCATACAGCATGAAGAGCTTGTCGGCGGCGACGAGGCGCAGCAATGCCAGCCCCAGTATCAGGCTCAGGACCGTGCAGAACATGACCCAGAGCTTGGGAAGTTTGTCGCTGAGCCAGCCGAGCAGCAGTTTACCGATGATGGCGCACCAGAAGAACAGGCTGAATATCAACGGCAACCGGGCTGCGTCCACGCCCAGGTCTTTACCGATGAAGATGGACTGGTGCTGGATCATGCTCATCGTGGCGAACCAGAGCGCGCCGGTGACAAACGCCAGCATATAAAACACCGGCATTTTCACAGCTTGTCCCAGAGTCGGCCCTGCACTTGCCGTCACCGCGACGCCCGCGGTTGCGGCCGGCAAGGCATCGCCGTCCACATTGAGCCCCAGTTCCTCGGGGCGGTTGCGCACCAGCAGCAAGACTGCGCCTACCATCATCACGCTGCCCAAAATCGCAATCATCAGTGCCGCCTGACGCCAGCCCTGGGTGATCAGCGTCTCCCTGGCGACTAACGGAAATATGGCGCCGCCGACGGTGGACCCGGTCAGCAACAGCCCCAGGGCCAGCCCTCGATGACGTTTGAACCAGCGCGTCAGTATCAGCATGTTGGGCACCAGGCCACAAGCGGCCAGACCCAGGGCAAAGACAATGTAAATCGCAGTCAGCTGGTGCAGGGAGGTGATGGCCGGATAAAAACACAGCGCCGCGATCAGGGCAACAATTCCGAGCAGCATGATCATGCGCGTGGAATAGCGGTCAAACAAGGCCCCGATGAACGGCGTGAGCAAGGCTGCCACCACATAAAACAGCGCGGCCGGGCGCGTCACCTCGGCACTGCTCCAGCCAAACTCGGCGATGAGTTCGGGATAAAATAACGGCAAGGTGTACATCAGTATGCCGTTGTTGGCCGCGTAAATCAGAAACAGGCCCAACAGCACCCACCACCCGTAGAAAATTTTCATATCAATAAACCTCTTGAAGGAGGGCACATAAGCAGAGGTTACTTGCTATCGAACGCACGCTTTGTCGCCAGTATAGCAGCAATAGCAAACAGGAATCCGGTGGCTGACAAAAACAGCGCGCGCCGTTGCGGTTATTTTCATATAATGGGTGCTTCTAACCACCTTTTTTGCAAGAGAACAGGACCATGAGCGTCAATTACATAGACGAACACTTGGATGAGGTACGCGCCGAATTCAAACTGCTGGAGCACTGGGTGTACCTGAACGCAGCCGACCAGATGGTGCCGGGCAATTACTGGCTGCACGCAGTGCGGGAATTTTATAACTATGTCGAGTACGGCCGCATGGAGGACATTCCGGTTGCCGACATCGCCACCCATCCGTTCCTGTTGCCCAAGTGGGATGAGAGCGTGCGCCTGAGCGCCAAATTCATCAACGCCGACCCGGACGAGGTCACCAACGCCTACCGTCCGGCCATCACCACGAACCTGATCCTGTACAACATGATGGAGTGGGAAGCCGGTGACAATGTGGTGATTACCGACCTGTCCTACCCGTCTATCCCCTACATCCTGCAGGACCTGCGGCGCCGTTACGGCCTCGAGCTCCGGGTGGCGCGTAACGTCAACGGCGAGATTCTCATGGAAGACCTGGAACAGCTGGTGGATGGCAACACCCGCATGGTGATCGTGGATCGCACTACGGCGTTCTGCGGCTTCACCTTCGATATGCAGGAAGTCTGCCGCATCGCCCATGCACAGGGCGCGCTGGTGCTGGACGATGCCATACAAAGCCTGGGCGCGGTGAATATAGACGTGAAAGCCGACGATGTGGACTTCCTGGTATCGGGCGCCTACAAGTGGCAGTGCGGCCCGGAGGGCGCCGGCATTTTCTATATCAAGCGCGCCGTGATGGACCGCATCGACGCCCGCTACCGCAACTATATCTGGGCCGATGTCCCCGGTTCCATGCCGTTTTCGCACCGCGACCACGACAACATCGAAAGCTGGACCTGTCCCCCGGTCAACAACGCCAACCGCTTCTCGCAGGACACCACCATCGGCTCCTCCCTGTTCGGCTGGGTGGCCACGCTCAAGTTTTACGAGAAGATCGGCATCAAAAACGTGGAGGAACGGGTGCGACGCCTCGGTACCTATACCATCGAGCGGTTACAGGACATCGGCTGCCGGGTCACCTGCCCCACCGCCCCGAATAAACGCCACGGCCTGATCACCTACACCAGCGGCGATTACGACAAGGATCAGGCCTTTTTCGAGCGCTGCGCCGCCCCCGGCCGCTGCCGGAGGCCCATTAAAATCTCCATGCGCACCTTAGGCGGTATCGGCAACCTGCGCGTCAGCACGCATTTCTTCAACACCGAGGAAGAGATTGACTACCTGATCGATTTGCAGAAGCAGATGCTGTGAGCAGCGTCTCTGAAGACAGCCTCAGCCAAGCCTGTCAAGCCATTTTCCCAGCGGCAAGGTGTTAATTCCGTCTTGCTCTTCGGCGCGGTCCAATTGTAGTACAAGTTGTATAGACCGTTCAGGTTGCAACTTGTCGGAGTAATACCTGAGGCTGTTACTGATGGTGGTATCCGATTTTTTCACCTCAATCAGGGTATGCACCCGCCGGTTGCGCGTGACCACAAAATCCACTTCCCGTTTTTCCTTATCGCGTAGGTAAAACAGGCCCCAGTTCTCCCCGGTGGAATCTTTTCTGAACTGGATATGCTTCAACAGACAACAAGCGACCAGGTTTTCCAGTTGTGCGCCCTGCGTCTCATCATACGCCGCCGCGCAATCGTAAAAAAACACCCGCTTTTCCTTACGGATGCTGCGGGCGACGCGGCTTGAATAGGGCGGCAGCAGAAACACGAGGTAAAGTTTCTCCAACAGTTCCACCCAGCTTCTGACTGTTGGCGGGGATACCCCCAGGTTGCGTGCAAGACCGTCATACTTGACCGGTTTGCCCACGCCATCGCGCAGCAATTCCACCAGGTCGGCAGCGCCGCGCCAGGCATTGAGACGAGACAGGTCGCGACTGTCTTCCCTGACAACCAGATCCAGCCGATCATTAAGCAGTCGCTGCGCTTCATCCGGATTCAGCAAGGCTTCCGGGAACCCCCCTGTTTGCAGCAATCGCAGCACGCGTTCGGCGAGGGGAACATCAGGCAGGAAGTATTTCGCTTCGGCGATGTCAACAGGATGCAGCCGGTAGAAATAATGCCTGCCGGTCAAGGCATCCCCGGTTCTGCGCAACGCATCAAGACGGGCACTGCCGGTGACAAGCACGGGAGGTGTATTGCCGAATTCATCAACCACCCCTTTCAGCAGATTTTTCCACTTGGGCGCCTTGTGCAATTCATCCAGCACCACCAGCGACGCATCCTTGGGCCAGGCTACCTCCCGAATAATCCTGCGGTCCCTGACGATGTCCCAGTTCAGATATTGACCCTCCTGGTCCAGCAACGATTTGGCCAGAGTCGTTTTACCACACTGACGCGGCCCGGCCAGGATGACCATTTTTTTATCCAGGTCCGCGCGCAGCTTGGGCAACAGGTAGCGCATCCGACCATTATAAATAACAACTTATTTTGGTCAAGACTATTCTGAAGCAGTATTTATTTTAGCCCGCATATCTCACCAGGTGATGCGAAGATCGCGCCGGATTTTTTGATGCGCCCCTTCCCCATCCCGGTGGATTTCCTCAAGACATTTCAGTTGCCGGCTAACGGGGAGCGTGACTGATCGGCACCTTGCCGCTGCCGGCCTTCACCCGACACAAGCATCAGCTGGAGAGGTCAGCGCACCCCCAACGTCGCCTTGCTTCCTGGCTGCCCGTAGTCTGGCCGGAGGGTGTCCAGGTTCTGTCCAAGTTCAATGCATATGAGACTCAGGGGTGTGCTGTGTGAGTTGTTGATAATACTCCATCGGGGTCAATAAACCCATACCGTCATGCGGGCGGGTAGGTATTGTAGTGTTCTAATGAGGGGTTATGCGGCTGTACGAGGCCGTCGCGTACCCCGCAGCACTTCCTTGTGCCGCGGGCGTCCCTGTTAGTCCGCTACCAGATATGCGGGGTGTGTGCGGTTACTGCTAGATAGTACCGTCGGTCTGGCCCGACAGGTTGACCGTCGCGCAGCCCTTGCCGCCCATGAACAGGAGGTAGGCGCTGCCGGCGGTCGTCCATTGGTTATTTTCCTCATCAAGACATCCGGTTAATAGCGCGATGATGCCTAGGCCCTGTTTCGTAGTTCTCTTGGCTTTTATTTTTGTCCGGGGATATTTTGATGAGCGTTTTGCTTTTGCTTTTTGCAAGTTTTGATATCATTTTGGGGACTAGTGGTTCGAGATATTCAGCTTTAACTTCTCGGGCTGATAGAACAACGATTGTAATGGGTAATGTGTTCAGGTTTTGTTGATGTTCCATACTTTTATCAACAGTGATAAGAGCGTCGAAACCTGCTGTTGCTGCTTTTCTTAGAAGTTCACCGTTTTCTGTTCCTCTCCAGTCCTGCGCGTTGTGTGGTTATCGCCGTGATATGTTCTGGTAAATATTTGATTATTTTTCGATCTACAGACTCATCAAGCAACAATTTCATTTTCTTTCATCTTCTTTACCTTTTGATTAAGGCCACCTCTAATTTTTAGAGGTGGCCTTATGATAACACTGCTGCTCTTTCCACCTAACACACTGCGCTTGATGCGCCCTCGCTGGTCTTGGTGAGATATGCGGGCTAAATACCACGGAGAGCATTTTTAGAAGTTCCCTTAAGCAACTTAATAAAATTAAGAGCTTGTTCACGTGTTACGGTTGGGAAGCTGTCTGTGAAGCCATCCAAGCTGCCACCGTCTTCAATATATTGAAGCAAATGAGTAATGGGGACTCGGGTTCCGGCAAAGACCGGTGTTCCTCCGAGAATATTCGGGTTGCTGGTGGCAATATCTGTTATTTGGGTGTAAGTGTTCATCGTTTTCTCTATAGCGTTGAATAACCGACGAAAGCTTCTTTATAGTCCATGTCAGCGATTGGGCGGGTCAACGCGAGTTTTCGGCCGGGGGCAGTGGCTGTCGAGACCAAGTTACCAAACCAGTGTAAGGAGAATTAGATGAACTTGTCAAGAAAATTGTCCAGGTTCAATACATAATTAAAGCTGTCCCGCGTCACATTGGGGTTAGTGGACGAGAGGATCAGCTTCATGCGGCCGGGCGTGGCGTGGTCGCCGCAGCCGCAGCCGTCCACGACTGGAGAGACCGATGCAAGCGTGACGGTGCAGATGCTCGGGTTGCATCCTGCCCGAAATGTTATAGCATTAGGGTGCCTCTATTAATAGAGGCTCCCATTATATCAACTGTTTCAGGTCCCAACTCACGTAGAGGTTATACATCCATGGGCATTAACGAACTTGACGTATTACGCTGGCTGCACATCCTGGCTATGGTCTATTGGCTCGGCGGTGAATGGGGGGTTTTTCAGACCTCTTACAATGTCATCAATCGTGACTTGCCCATGGCTGAACGGCGCCGGCACATGGAGACCGCCTACCGCATCGACATTCTTGCCCGCACCGGCATCATCCTGTTGTTGCCGCTGGGCCTGCACATGGGGTCTTTATTGTATATGCACGACTATGGCGGCAGCTGGCTGGTGGTTATGTGGCTGGCGTTCGCCGCCTGGCTGTCCCTGACCTTGATGGCCTTCGTTAAACGTGAAACCGATGCCGGCATCCGCTTGACAAAGATCGACGAAGCCATTCGCTTTGTCGTTATCCCCTTACTGCTGATTGCCAGCATCAGTTCACTGCTGGGTTACGGGCCGTTCCTCGCCGGAGCCGGCAATGCCTGGTTTGCAACCAAGCTGCTGCTCTATGCCTTATTACTGGTGATCGGCCTGAAACTGCGTTTTGTCATGCGTGAGTGGACGGTAATGTTCAGACGCCTCGCTACGGAGGGCGATTCGCCACAGATAGAAGCTGTGCTGGACCAATCCATCCGCCAGGCGCGCATGTTGGCTTATATTTACTGGGTTGGCATTGCCTCAGTGGCCTTCCTGGGCGCCACCAAGGCGCTATAGGTAACCTCTAAACCCCATGCTCAGGACGCTGCACACCCCGCTGGCATGTAAGGTCGTTTGCCTATTCTTGCAACAGCAAGCGTGCGTATTTGGCTGATTTTCACCCATGACTGCCGGGGTAAGCCGTCAATTTCAAGTTTGTAGGTTAGTGGAAAACTGGCGCGTTGTGGTTGGCTCGTGAGCGCCATAGCAATGATCGTGTTTCTCCTGTGGTTATGGTATCCATCGGGGTTTCCCAAACACAAGTCCCGGACGGTTTACTCTGACACCTTCACAATACGCTGCTCATCCATTTCGCAATCCTGTCGTATAGAACCACATTCACGGCTGCGGCCAGATTAAGACTACCGCTTGATGGGATAATAACTGACTGAGGGCACCTATCCACAATACGCTTGCCAAGCGTATGGTCCTCAGCGCCAAAGATATAGAATGCCCGTTGCGGATGTTTGAAATCAGGTAACGGGACAGCCCCGTCAAGAATATCCACCGCTACGGGCACACAGCTGTATGGCAGCGCTTCAAAGACATCGTTCGCAATGACCGTAGGAATGGTTCGATAGGCTTTCATGGTATCGGTTGGATGATTCATGTACTTCGCGATTCGATTTCCGCTGATTACTACCAACGATGCCCCGAATATGCCTGCTGCCCGCAATGCTCCGCCGACGTTCTCCGGATCTTTTATATTGTCCAGCGCGACTGCAGCAAAACCTTTCATTCAGCGTCGGCCCGTCAGTTGTGTTGCCGCCTATGCCGCCTTGGCGGCGGGAAACACCCCGGCGCGAGTGAGCATGGCGGGCATGGGGGCGTTCAGAGGCCCTTCCAGCCACTTCGCAGTGTCGATGATTTTATTGATGTCGATACCGGTCTCAAAACCCATGCGCCGGATCATGTATAGCAGGTCTTCGGTCGCCACGTTGCCGGTTGCGGCCGGGGCGAACGGACAGCCGCCGACGCCGCCGCAGCTGGCATCGAAGGAGCGGACGCCTTCCTGTATGGCCGCGTAGGTGTTTGCCACCGCAGTATTGCGGGTGTTATGGAAATGGCAGCCCAGGACCAGGTCGGGCTCAAGGCTGCTGATGCGGCTTATCATGGCGGCAACATCCGACGGGCCGGCGGCGCCGATGGTGTCTGCCAGGGAAATTTCGTGATACCCCATTGCCGCCAGACGCTGCACCAGATTGACTACCCTCTCCATCGGCATTTCACCCTCGAAAGGGCAACCGAAGGCGGCGCTGATAGTCACTGCCTTGCCGATGCCGGCGGCTTCAACTTCCCGGGTTAGCTGCCCGACCAGTGCCATGGTCTGTTCCGTGGTGGCGCCCTGGTTACGGGTACTGAAGGTGTCCGAGGCCACCACCGCACATTTTACCTCATCGACCTTGCAGGCCAGGGCGCGTTCGAAGCCGCGCAGGTTCAGCGCCAGCCCGATGTATGATACGTCCGCGCGTTGCGGCAGGCCGCGCACCACCTCTTCTGCATCCGCCATCTGCGGAACCCGCTTGGGATTGACGAAACTGGCCACCTCCATGCGTCGGATACCGGCGTCTATGAGCCGGCGGATCAATTCCAGTTTGTGCTCGACGCTCAATAGCACCGGCTGGCTTTGCAGGCCGTCGCGGGGACTGACATCGACGATTTCAACGCATTTCGACATGACTGGTCTCTTCTGAGGTTCCTTAACCCGCATATCGCATCACTTGGTGAGATATACGGGCTAGTGAGATATGCGGGTTAAATGCTTTCAGGGCGGCTATAATACACCATCGACCATGAGGCCGTCATTCACTTCCTGCTCAAGATGGTAACTGACAACTATGACCCCGATGGGGTATTCCCCGATTTCACCGGACGCTGACCGGCACAGGATGAAGATCTGCGTGATTATGCTCGCCAAAAAATTTGGCGGGGCGGAACGTTTTTTTGTCGATTTGACCAATGACCTGGCGCGCCGCGGCCATGAGGTTCTTGCCATTGCCAATGTCCGCTCAAACGCAGCAAAGCGCATCGAAGCGCGGCACAACCTCAAGTGTGCAACGCTGCGGACGCTGGGTCCCTGGGACCTGCTGGCGGCGCGGAAAATCCTCAGATGGGTCAGGGAGTTTGCCCCGGACATCATCCAGACCTCGCTGGGACGCGCCGCGCACCTGGCCGGCACGGCGGCGCGGCAACTCAACATCCCGCTGGTGGCGCACACGCATGATTTTGTGGACCTGAAATATTTCCGGCATACCCGCATGTTCACGCCCACCACCCGGGCGCAACGGGACTACCTTGTCGGGCAGGGCATTGCCGCCGAAAGGATACGATTGATCCCCAATTTCTCCGATTTCCCTCCGGTCACCGAGGTTCGCTGCCGCCCGACAGTGACAAAAATTGTCGCCCACGGCAGGTTTGTGCAGAAAAAAGGTTTCGACCTGTTGTTGCGCAGCTTCAGCCGGTTGGTGGCGGCCGATGTACGCTTGTATATCGCCGGAGACGGTGTGGAACGGCGCCGGCTGACGCAGTTAGCAAAGCGCCTGAAGCTGGGCAACAGGGTTTGTTTTGTTGGCTGGCAGGACGATATACGCGATTTCCTGCTGCAGGGCGATCTGTTCGTGCTGCCCTCCAGGTATGAGCCGTTCGGTATCGCCGTGCTGGAAGCGATGGCCTGCGGCCTCCCCATCATCGCCACCCGCTGCCACGGCCCGGTGGAAATTCTGGCTGAGGCCAGTGCCTGGCTTTGTGAGGCGCAGGAGGAGTCGTTGACTGCGGCGTTGCAGGCGGCTATTGACCACCCTGAGGCGCGCGCGCAGCGCGCACGGGCGGCATGGGCAGTGTTCCAGGAGCGTTATGCCGCCGAGCAGGTGGTGCCGAGGTTTGAGCGGTTATATGAGAGTTTGCAGCCAATACGCAGGCCGTGAGCAGCCATAAAAAACCACTCCAATAGGAACCGTAAAACGCCAGGTGCGCATTCAGCGGGAAGGTTGCGGCCAGTAAAGCCGCAGCCCAGGCGCCGCTGCCGGTGGCGTGCCTGGAGCGCCACCAATAGCGCAGTATGGTAAGGTAAAACAGGATAAACCCGAGCAGCCCTGGCACCCCGGTTTCGACTGCGATTTCCAGAAAAACCAGGTGCGGATGGGTCTGGCCATCCTGCCCCTGGCGCATGAAGTGGTTGTCTGCGTCCGCATACCTGCCGTAGGCATAGCGGAACCCCCTGGGGCCGACCCCATTCAGCCAGTTGTCCTGAAACATGTTCAGCGCCGTGTCCCAGATCGGCGTGCGCATGGAGGTTGCCCGTTCGGCCTGGTATTCACTGCTGACAATGCCGGTCAGTAACACCATGCGGCGGTTGAGGTCCGGGCTCTTGAAATATAGGCTGCCCACCAGTGCCACGGCGCCGCACAAGGCACCGGCGATGATATACCGGGCGCGGGCCGACAGTGTTACAAACACCAGCGGCAGGTAGGCGGACAAGCCAATCAGCAACATCAGCCAGGCGCTGCGCCGGCCGCCCAGCACCACCACCACGGCAAACGGAATCAGCAGTAACCAGGGGTAG
The DNA here is from genome assembly GCA_965215365.1 of Gammaproteobacteria bacterium. Lineage (GTDB taxonomy): Bacteria > Pseudomonadota > Gammaproteobacteria > Eutrophobiales > Eutrophobiaceae > JAAXHV01. The sequence goes on from CBDCDS010000003.1 coordinate 566,665, forward strand.
GGACTGTCACGGTTCAGGTTCCTGACAGCTTCCAAGGCCACGGGGACCAGCACCGCGAGAATGATTCCCAAGCGCAGTTTCGGATAAAACATCCCGCTCAACATCCCATCCTGGTGGGGGTAGCCGAGCAGGTTGGTCCCGGTGGCGTACTGGATCAGTCCGTCCACGCACCAGAAAATCACGATGAGCAGCAGTGCCAGAGACAGGCGGGCGAGGTGGCCGGGCCGCCGCAGTTCCTGCAGGATGAAGACCCCGCAAAACAGGTACAGCGGGTAGAGCAAGGCGAGCTTGCCCGAACGCTCCAGGTTCACAGCGCCGACCAGGGACGCAAGTTGCGGCACCCACAGGCACAGGAACAGCCACAGCAATACCTGCAGCGCCCGCTCCCGGTAGAGTCGGTGCGGCGCCCGACCGAGCCGGTACATGCCCAGTGCCGCCATGATGCCCAGCGGGATGAGGAACAGAGTTTCGGCTGACAGCAGCAGCAACGCAGCGGCGACCAGTATCCAGGCCTGGTTATCTTTAATGCACCGGATAACAACACGGTAATTGAATGCGGATATTGTCATCAGCACCGTTTCGCCTTGAACTCAGCCGCAAAATCTGTCAGACAGCCGTTCTCTACGGCCGCGCGCAGGCCGCGCATCAACTCGTGATAATAATACAGGTTATGCCAGCTATTAAGCCGGGCACCGAGGATCTCGTTGGTCTTGTCCAGGTGGTGCAGGTAGGCGCGGCTGTAATGTTTGCAGGTATAGCAGGCGCACTGTTCATCCAGTGGCTTTTCGCTGTTACGGTGTTTGGCATTACGAATGCGAATATCGCCGGTTGTGGTGAACAAATGTCCATTGCGTGCGTTACGCGTTGGCATTACGCAATCGAACATGTCGATGCCGCGCTGTACCCCCGCCACCAGGTCTTCCGGCGTGCCTACGCCCATCAGGTAACGGGGCTTGTGCGTCGGCAGGTACTGCGTGGTATGTTGCAGCATCTCCAGCATCATGGCAGTCGGCTCTCCCACCGATAGCCCGCCGACCGCGTAGCCGTCAAATTCCAGCGCCACCAGAGCCGCAGCGGAGCGTTCCCGCAACGCCTTGTACATGCCGCCCTGGATGATACCGAACAGGGCGGAGGGATGCTCGCCATGCGTGCGCTTGCAGCGTTCGGCCCAGGTCAGGGACAGTTCCATGGACGCGCGCGCCTGTTCAAGAGTGGCCGGATACGGGGTGCAGTCGTCGAAGATCATGATGATGTCAGAGGCTAGGCTGTGCTGCACCCGGATCGATTCTTCCGGACCCAGGAAAACCTTGCTGCCGTCCACCGGTGAACGGAAATGTACCCCTTCTGGCGTAATTTTGCGTGCGTCCGCCAGACTGAACACTTGGAAGCCGCCGGAATCGGTCAAAATCGGTTGCTCCCAGTGCATGAAACCGTGCAAGCCGCCGTGCCGCTCGATGATGTCCGTGCCGGGGCGTAACATCAGGTGAAACGTGTTGCCGAGGATAATCTGGCTGCCCAGCGTCTCCAATTCCTCCGGCGTCATGCCCTTGACCGTACCATAGGTGCCGACCGGCATGAACACCGGGGTTTCGATCACGCCGCGCGCGCAGGTGATGCGGCCGCGCCGGGCGGTGCCGTCCTGTGTGAGCAGTTCAAATTTCATGAATGCATGGCTTCACAGGTCGCGCCGGGAGATAAACATGGCGTCACCATAACTGAAAAACCGGTAGCTTGTCGCCACCGCGTGCCGGTAGGCGCGCAAAATATTCTCCGGTCCCGCAAACGCGCACACCAGCAGCAACAACGTGGAGCCGGGCAGGTGGAAGTTGGTAATCATGGCATCCACGGTGCCGAACTCATAGCCGGGGTAGATAAAGATGTCGGTCTCTCCCTGAAACGGTTGCAGCCGACCCGCCACCGTGGCCGCTTCCAAACAGCGCACCGAGGTGGTGCCTACGGCGATGACCCGACGGCCGGCCTGCCGCGCCGCGCGCACCTGCTCACACACCTGTTTACTGACCTCAAACCACTCGCTGTGCATGCGGTGGTTTTCAATAACATCTGCCCGGATGGGCTGAAAAGTCCCGGCCCCGATGTGCAGGGTAACATAAGCGCATTGTACTCCCTTGCCCTGCAGTTCCCCGAGCAGCGCGCGGGTAAAGTGCAGGCCCGCAGTCGGCGCCGCCACCGCGCCGGGCCGGCGCGCGTACACGGTCTGGTAGCGCTGTGCATCAAGCGCTTCAGCGCGGCGCCGGATGTAAGGCGGCAAGGGTATGTGTCCCTGTTGTTCCAGCACCTCAGCCAGACCGCCGCCGTCCGCCCGTTCCAGTTCAAACAGGCCATCCCGGCGGCCGCAGACTCGCAGTTCAATGCCACCGTCCAGACTCAGCAGGTCATCCTGTTTGGGCGCCTTGCTGGCCTGCACCTGGGCCAGGCATTTGTACCCATCGAGCAGGCGCTCTAACATGATCTCAACCCGCCCGCCGGTGGCCTTGCGTGCAAATAGCCGGGCCGGGAGCACCCGGGTGTCGTTGAATACCAACAGGTCGCCTGCGTCCACCAGCGAGAGAACCTCACGGAACTGCCGATCGGCATACTCGCCGGTTACACCGTCCAGCGCCAGCAACCGGGAAGCATCCCGTACCGACGCCGGATACTGAGCAATCAATTCCTCCGGCAGGTCAAAGTGGAAATCCTGGCGCAACATGGCCGCAGAGTTTAACAAGAAACCAGTGCGCAAGTGTGCTTTCTGCTATACTTCCCCGGCTTTTCATCACCCGCCGGGGTGGCGGAACTGGTAGACGCGCCGGACTCAAAATCCGGTTCTGGCAACAGAGTGAGAGTTCGAGTCTCTCTCCCGGCACCATTTTTCTACCGTTCAATGCGGGCCTAGTACTCTTTCCATTTAATTCTGACCGGTTCAGAGCTAACCAGCGCTGCCAGGACAAGGCGCAGCCCGCAGGGAATGGCGCGCCCTTATCAAGGGCTGTAACGCCGTATTGGCGGCGCTGGTCAGCTCCCTGCGGGCGGGCCGGGAAGCGGTCGCGCGCGGCGTTACACCGCTTGGCAAGGACACGCCATTCCCTGCGCGGCGCTCGAGTTGGCCGGTGACCCGGATGAGCACCTCCGGGCCGAGGTCTGCGGCCCAGCGTTTGAGGCGCTGGGGCGACCACTGTTTCTGGGCCCGGTGGCGCTCGGGCATGTGAGCCGGACAGGTGGTAAAGCCGTAGCCGTCCCGGCGGGGATGGGTAGCGATGCAGCGTTGGCGGATGTAGGGTTTAATCAAGGTGCTGGTAGCGTGCAGTTCGAGCCGCTCGCCGACTAAGTGGTGCGGCACGGAGTAGTAATGCTGGCGGTACTGAACAGGGTTGCCGCCCGGTTGAGCAGCTTCTGCACCCCGCCGACACTGAGCTTGGTACTGCGGCTGATGGCGCGGATGGACAGGCCGGCTTGCAGCCGGAGCCGTAAGGTCTCTCGTAGTTTACGCATGGTCACTCGCTGGGTTGGCATGACATGATGGCCAGATGTTTGGTGGTAAATAAATGAAACTTTCTTAGGGCAACCTCTAAAAATACCCTCCGTGGTATTTTTAGAAGCGGAAATGAAAAAGTGTGATTTTTCATTTCCTTCATTTTCAAGCACTTACGTGACTAAAAATGGCAGCACATCCCTGTGCTGCACGGGCACCTCTAATTAATAGAGGTGCCCATCATGGCTATGATGTTATCCAGTGGCCCAAAAAAGGTTGACCCTACAGGCCATTGGCATTATCTTCATGTCAGCATTGAGGATGGATGCGTGCACGAGTTGCGCCCTTCGAACGAGTTGGAAACGCCCGTATAGGGTGTTTGTCTGTAGCGTCCTATGGATGCAGAACAAGGAATATATTCATCAATATGAGGATATCCAACTATGTACAGCGAACGTAGAACTGCTCAAATGGCAGCTTTCATGTTGCTTCGGTGTGGTGGACAAATGTCCCACTTGAAGCTGATGAAACTGTTGTATCTTGCAGATCGCGAAGCAGTTAAGCGTTATGGCCGATCCATATCAGAAGACTATGCTGTAGCAATGCCCCATGGCCCGGTACTGTCGATGACTTTAGACCTGATGAGCGGCAACTGCGATCCGGAGCCTGACGGTTGGGGCACTTGGATATCAGCGAAAGCCGACCACAAGGTTTCTCTCCTGAACGAACCCGAAATTGATGACTTAGATGAGCTGAGCGTCTCTGACCTGGAAGTGCTCGAGGCAGTCTGGCAAAAATTCGGCCACATGGACCGTTGGCAAATTCGAGATTGGGCCCATGAAAACTGCCCTGAATGGAAAGATCCTGGAGGATCGTCAAATCCAATCACTAACGAGGACTTGTACAAAGCAGTGGGTTACACGCCCGAAGCCATATCGGAATTGTTGGATGAGTTTAAGACTCATCGAAGAGTAGATGCTATCTTCAGTAATTTGTGAGTCTGTTCATACCCTATTCTCGGGCCACAATCCTTATACCGTCCGGCCCCATTTCTGATCCCGATCGCTATCACCTTTTCATTGTCATTAACGACCCTGTTCCGCATAGCGGAGAGGGAGAAGTTTTACTGGTGTCTGTAAGCACTGTGAAGGCGCAATCCTATTATGACCAAACCTGCTTACTGAGTGCTGGTTGCCATGAATTTATCAAACGCGACAGCTTTGTAGATTATGGAAAGGCGCGGATCGAGTCTGTTCAGAAACTCATGTATGGCGTGTCACAGGGCAATCTTATCCCCAAACAGCCAATGGATGATGAACCATTTCAAAGAGTCCGCGCCGGACTGTTTTCCTCGCCGCACACCAAGAAGAAAATCAAGCAATTTCTGGGCAAACTCACGGGTTAACCCGCATATCTCACCAAGTGATGCGAAGATCGCGCCGGATTTTGTGCGCTTGCGGGTGCCGGCGAACGAAAGCATAGTGGTTCTCTGGTTGAGTGACAAATCGGCAGGACTGCCGATTTGCACGGCGTCAGCCGCCCGTAGGGTTGCGTCCATGGATGGACGCAATGAACAGGTGCCCGCAGGCGCACAAAAGACCAGCGAGGGCGTATCAAGCGCAGTGTGTTATGCGGAAAGAGCATCAGTCGTTCGTTACCAGCAAGGCTCAATAACGACCGCGCAAAACTGTTGCTGACGAAGCCGGTTGTCGGCACTGGCCTATTTAATCGCCAGGAAACCCTCGAAGCTGACGTATTTCATCACCGTCATCACATCGGTGAAACCGGCCCGGTGCAGCAGGCCTGAGTTGCCGGCGCTGGAGAAGGGTTTGAGCACACCTTTTAAGCTTAACTCCTTGTTCAGTATTTCCTCGGCGCTGAAGCCGTTGCGCTGTTTGAACTCCCGGTACAGGCAGGACATCATGTCCTGAAAACGGGAGTCCGGCGCGCCGACTTTCTCAAACAGGACGAACGCGCCACCCCAGTTCAAGGCCTGGTGGATTTTGTCGAACAGCGCCTGGCGCTGTCGTTCCTCGATGAACTGTATGGTGTAATAGGCGATGATCATGTCGGCCTGCCCGAGCTCGCCGGTGCCGATGTCCTCACAACGTAACTCCACATTGTCCAGCCCGGCGCAGGTGTTGGTGGCCTGTTCAATCATGGCCTGTTCCCGGTCCAGCCCGACCCAGCGCACGCCGGGTTTGTGTGCATGGCGCCTTGCCAGTTGTTGCAGCAGGAGGCCGGTGGCACAGCCCAGATCATATACGGTACTGTCTGGCGCCACGAAGAAGTCACTCAGGTAACAGATGAGCTCGTGCCCGTCTGCGTAATAGGGAATGGAACGCCTGGCATGGTCGGGAAACGCGGCCGCCACCGCACCGTCGAACGACCAGGCGGAGCGTTGGGCGCGGATGCCGGCGTCGACTTTCATATCCTCATAGCGCAGGGCGGTTGTGCCGCGCCTCGCCGCCCAAGCGTAAAATTGCCGCCACCAGCGCCGCCGTCGCCGCCTTCAGGCGCGCCGCATCGGTGCCGCGCAGCACCAGGTTCACCCCCAGTTTGCCTTTTCTGAAGTAGGGATAACTGCCCATACTGATGTCGGGATATTGTTCCTGCAATGCACCCAGGTCGGCGGCGAGCTCGCTTTCCGGCAGGTTGGTGGTGACGTTGTCCGTGATGATGGGGTCGCCGCCCACGAGCCGGTCGGTCAGTCCGTCGAACATGGCTTCCATAATGGCCGGCACGCCGGGCAGCACAAACACGTTCTCCAGCTGAAACCCCGGCGCGCCGCTGACGGGGTTGTCAATCAGGCGGGCACCGGCCGGGATGTCCGCCATTTTCAGCCGGGCCTCGGTCAGGCGTTTGGGTTCGTAGTAGCGATCCAGTGCTTGGCGCGCGTCTTCATTACGCAACAGTTCCACGTTGAAGGCGCTGGCCACGGCCGCGGCGGTGATATCGTCATGGGTGGGCCCGATGCCGCCGGTGGTGAACACGTAGGTAAACCGCGCGCGGCAGGTATTGACCGCCTCGACAATAGCCGTTTCGGTGTCTGCAATAACCCGCGCCTCGGTCAGCCGGATACCTAGGGCATCGCATTTCCCGCCGATGAGGGCCAGGTTGGCATCCTGGGTGCGGCCGGACAGGATTTCATTGCCGATGATGATCAGGCCGGCGCTAACCCGCATATCTCACCCAGTCGCTTGTTGCATTGTGGAACATTTTTGCTCTCAATAAGTGATGATCATACTGCTGCTCTTTCCGCATAACCCACTGCGCTTGATGCGCCCTCGCGGGTCTTGGTTCTGCCTGCGGGCACGTGCTTGTTCAACCATAGCTACCGCTATGGTTTCGGGCGCAGGCACCCGCAGGCAGAACCAATCCGGCGCGATCTTCGCATCACTTGGTGAGATCTGCGGGCTAATCGGGTCAGGTTGTGACACGGTGGTTGGTCAAGGGTTGTGACACGGTGGTTGGTCAGGGGTTGGGAAACAGGCCGCCACCTTATCACATTTTTCGGCTAAAACGCGTACTGCCAGCCGGCGCTAATGGTCCAGTCGGTTTCCATTTGCGGGCCGTTGAGGTCGCGGTGCAGCGGCAGGCTCAGTTCCACAGCCAGGCGCTGGCCGGCCAGGGCGCCGCGCTGGCCCATCAGGTTCATGCCGAGATTCAGGTTCAGCTCATCCCCGCCGTAGTAGTCGGGGTTGGCGGTCTGCACCGGGCCGGCGATGCGTGCGTCGATACCGTCGATCCGACCCAGTGTGTGGTATTGCAGGCGTAGCGAGGTACTGATGAAGGGGCGCCACTGGTAGTTCAGCCAACCGCTCAAGCTGTGCTTGTCGCCCAGGGCATAGCCCTGGTCCCGGTGCAGTCGCAACGTTCCCAGGTACTGGCCGCCCCAGTACCAGCGCTGCCTGTTGCCGTTGTAAGTGATACCCGGCAGCAGGTCATAGGTGCCCGAACCCAGCTGCATGGCGTAGGGCACGCGCAGCGTCGGGCGCGCCCCCCCGGGGGTCAGGATCTCGTGCGTCCTGGTGGTGGAAGCGGTGGGCAAACTGACCCCGGCGTTCAGGTGCAGGCGTTGCCCGGTGCCGTCGTACAACCGCAGCAGGCCGGACAGGCGGGTATCGCCAATGCCGGCGGTGTTGACCCTGAAGCTGCCGCGCACATTCGTGCCCATGCCGCCCATGTAGGTGGTGTGTTCCATGTCCTTTTCGATATACATGCCCATGGCCATCAACGTCAGCCAGTCCGTGGGCGCGTACATGGCACCGACCATGTGCATGTCCATGCTCATTTGCGTGGGCACGATACGCAAGGTCGGCGGCTGCATGGGCCGACCGAAAAACCGGTTGGGAATGGCAGTTGCGATGGTGTCTGCATCAATGCTGTCGGTAGCGTCGCGGTTGCCCTGCATGTCCATGTGCATGAAGCGGTAGCTGAGCATGAATTCGCCCTGCTGGTGCAGGTGGTCGCCCATGACGCCAATGGGAGCATGGTCGGCGGCATTGTTTAAGGAGGTGCCGGGCGCAGCTGCGTGCGCGTGCATGAGAAAAAGACTTGCCGCCAGCACTACCACTGCACCGGTTGACCGTAAACGATGACTCATAAATGCTCTCAGGTTCGTAACAAGCGGGTCATTCTAATGACTATGCGGCAGGGCGGGAATGCGACAAATTGTCGCAGGTTCGATTGGGTCCCGGTTGGGTTGGATTAGGGTAATATGCAATATCACCATGCTCAACAACCTGAAATACCTGTTGCTGGTCCGCTTTATTGCCATGGGCGGGCAGGTGCTGGCCTTGCTGTTCCTGCAACGGGTCTTTGCCATTGACCTGCCGGCCGCGCCGGCGCTGTGGGTCATCCTCGCCCTGGCCCTGTTTACTCTGGCATCCTGGCTGCGCTTGCGGGCGCGCGCCGAACTGTCCGATTGGGTGTTCCTGGGACAGTTGCTGGTGGATGTGGTGGCATTGACCCTGCTGGTTTATTTCACCGGCGGTTCCGCCAACCCGTTTATCTTCCTGTTCATCCTGCCGGTTATCTTTGCCGCCGCCAGCATTCGCCCGGCGTTGGCTGCCCTGATCGCCCTGGCCGCGGCCTGCGGATATACCCTGCTGATGTTCTTTCACGTGCCGGTGGCCGAGCAGGCTACGGGTCAGCACGGGGCGCAGTTACATGTGTGGGGCATGTGGTACGGGTTTATCCTGAGCGCCGGGCTGGTGACATTTTTTGTTTCCCGTATCGCCGCGGCGCTGCGGCAACGGGATCGCGCCCTGGCCGCGGCGCGGGAAGAGGCGTTGCGTGCCGAGCAGGTTGTGACCCTGGGCGCCCTGGCTGCGGGCACCGCGCATGAATTGGGCACGCCGCTATCGACTATGGCGGTGCTGGCGCAGGCGCTGCAGGAACAATATGCCGACCAACCGCGCCTGCACAAAGATCTGGAACTTATGCGGGAACAGTTGGGCCGGTGCAAGACTATCCTGGCGGAAATGGCCTCCGATGCCGGGCAGTTGCAGGCCGACTCCGGCTATATCGTCTCTGTCGAGGAATTTCTGCTGGACCTGTTTGCACAATGGCAACAGGCTCGCGGCGATATTCCTGTTGACATCGACTGCCAGGGTCAGCAACCGGCGCCGTTGATCATTGCGGACAAGTCCCTGAGACAGGCCATCACCAATATCCTCAACAATGCGGCCGACGCGTCCCGGGCGCACATTCAGTTGACCGGGAACTGGACTGCCGAGCGCCTGACGATTGGCGTCATCGACGACGGGCAAGGCATCCCGGAGGCGTATCAGGCTGAACTCGGCAACAGGATACTGGAGAGCACATCATCCGGTCAGGGCATCGGCCTGTTCCTGGCCCAGACTACGCTGAAACGGCTGGGCGGGGGCCTGGCGTTTACCAACCTGCCGGGTGGCGGCTTGCGCACCCGGATTGAACTGCCATTGCAACGGCTACTGGCGCGCAATGCCGGCTGACAACAGACTGTTGCTGGTGGACGATGATGAGGTCTATTGCAATCTGTTGGCGCGGGCGCTGGCGCGGCGCGGGATGGAGGTGGTCAGCGCCTATAACCGACAGGACGCGCTGGCGCAGGCCCGGGACAACTGCCCCGGGGTGGCCGTGGTGGACTTGCGCATCGGTGCTGATTCAGGCCTGGAACTGCTCCCGGCGTTGTTAGATACCAACCCGGCTATGCGTATCATCGTCTTAACCGGCTATGCCAGCATTGCCACTGCGGTAGCGGCCATCAAGCTGGGCGCGCGGCAATACCTGACCAAGCCCGCGGATGCAGACGCCGTCATGGCAGCCATCCGGCAGGAAACGGGCCGCGCGGATGTTGCCCTGCGGGACACGCCGGTGCCTTTGGCCAGGCTGGAATGGGAACACATACAGAAAACCCTGGCGGAATGCGACGGCAACATCTCTGCCGCGGCGCGGCGGCTCGGTATGCACCGGCGCACCCTGCAAAGAAAATTGCAAAAGCGCCCGGTCAGGATGGGCTAACCCGCACCTGTACGTTGTCAATCAGGCGCGCTGGCCCCAGCCAGGCTGCGGCCAGAATGGACAGGCGGGTGTCTGCCGGCGCCGGCGCGCGCAGGTCTTCACTGCGGCGGACGCTGACGTATTCGGGCCGGAACCCGGCCTGCTCCAGCTTGTGCATGGCCTCCCGTTCAATGGCTTTCAGGTCGGCGCCCTGACGCAAACTGGCGGCTGCGGCTTGCAGGGTATGGTAGATCGCTGGCGCCTGACGCCGTTCCGCCGGCGCCAGATAGGCATTGCGGGAACTCATCGCCAGCCCGTCCGCCTCGCGCACGATGGGCATGCCGACGATCTCCACCGGCAGGCATAAGTCCCGCACCATACGCTTGATGACCAGCAACTGCTGGTAGTCCTTCTCGCCGAACAGGGCCACATCCGGTTGCGCGTTGGCGAACAGCTTGGCGACTACGGTGGCGACCCCGGAGAAGTGGCCGGGCCTGAATTCCCCGCACAGTATGTTGGATAATTCCGGCACGTTGACGCGGGTGTCGGCATCGGTGCCGCCCGGGTAAAGCTGGTCCAGGTCCGGCGTGAACAGCAGGTCCAGGCCATACTTTTCCAGGTTTTTCTTGTCCTCGGCCAGGGTGCTGGGATACTTTTCGTAATCTTCCCCCCTGCCGAATTGTATCGGGTTCACAAAAATACTGACTACGGTGCGCGCCGCGCACGCGCGGGCCTGGCGCAGCAACGACAGGTGCCCGTCATGCAGGTTGCCCATGGTAGGGACTAAGGCGATGCTGTGTCCGGCCTGGCGCCAGCTGCCGATGCGCGCACGCAAATCGGCCAGACTCGATACCGTTTCCATGATCGGTGTCCCGGTCAACGGCGCGGTGATGTGTGGGTCTTTAGCCCGCATAATCATACTCTCACTTGAAGGAATTTTCCGGCCCCGGGAATTCACCGGCTTTGACTGCGCGCACATATTCCTGCACGGCAGCCGCTACGCCGCCGCTCCCTGCCAGAAAGTTTTTGGCCAGGTGCGGGCGGTATGGGGAGATGCCGAGCATGTCATAGCTGACCAGCACCTGACCGTCGCAGTGTTCACCGGCACCGATGCCGATGGTGGGGATGGTAAGTGCGTCACTGATGCGTGCGGCCAGGCTGGCGGGGATACATTCCAGCACCACCATGGCGGCGCCGGCGCTCTGCAGGGCCTGCGCGCCAGCCATGATGCGCCGGGCCTGGTGTTGCTCCCGGCCCTGCACCTTGAAACCGCCATACTCGCGCACCGACTGAGGCTGCATCCCCACATGGCCGCAGACCGGAATACCCTGTTCAACAAGACCGGCCACGGTTTGCGCCTGCTCCTCGCCGCCTTCCAGTTTCACCACCTCGGCGCCGCCCTCCGCTACCAGCCGGCGCGCATTCTCACCAGCCAGGGCCGGCGTCTCGTAGCTCAGATACGGCATATCGACGACCACCAGCGCCCGCCGGCAGGCGCGGCTGACCAGGCCGCTGTGGTAAACCATGTCGTCCATGGTCACGCTCAAGGTGTCTTCCCGGCCCTGCAGGACCATGCCCAGCGAGTCGCCCACCAGGGCGATGTCCATACCGGCCGCGTCCAGGATCGCAGCGAAACTGGTATCGTAGGCAGTGAGGGCGGCGATTTTCTCCCCGGCCTGTTTCATCCCCTGCACGCGTGCAATGCTCAGCTTGTCATTCATGCTGGCGCGATACCCGCATGACCGACGCGCGCCAGCCACTCCGCGGCCCGACCAAGGCCGGGCAGGTCCAGGTCCGGCGCCAGCTCGAGCAACGGCATCAGCACAAAATTCCGATGTTTAAGCTGTGGGTGCGGCACCACCAGTTCGGGCTCATCAATAATCTCATCACCGTACAGCAGTATATCAAGATCCAGGGTGCGCGCCCCCCATCTGGGCCCGTTCCGCACCCGTCCCTGGTCGTTTTCAATGGCTTGCAGTTGCCCCAACAGTTGCCGCGCCGGCAGGCCACAAGCAAGCCGCGCCACTGCGTTCAGGTAATCCGGCTGGCCGCTCGGCCCCAGCGGCTTACTGCGATAATACGAGGAATGCTGCACCAGCTTTGTATCCGGGATAGTATCCAGCGCCACCAGCGCCGCGTCCAACCGGGCCGCGGGGTTATCAAGGTTGCTGCCCAGGCCGATGTAGCATTCCACGCTGTGTGGCAGCTGTTTATGCCTCATCCCTGTGTAACAGTATTATCACCGGCGGCGGCGGCGGTTGCGCCGGTTACGGGTGGGGCTTTTTGTTTCCGGCTGGTCCTGTTGAAACTGTGTCCACCACTTCGCCAGCTCGGCCACATCCTCCCCGGATTGCGCGCGCAGCAACAGAAAATCATAGCCGGCCCGGAACCGGGGGTTTTCCATTAACCGCTGCGGGCGGCGGTTGCTGCGCCGGGTCAGGCGTGGCTGTAACTGCCAGATCTCGCGCGCCATGCCGGTAAAGCGGCGCGGCACGGCGATGGCGCGGGTTTGCCGGGAGACAACGATATCCCCGGCCAGCATGAGGGCGTCCATTTCATTCATGCCCCGGGCGATATGTTCCCGGATCAGTTTCTCCATGGGCAGCCATAACAGCGCGGCGATGAGAAACCCCGGCGTCACCGGCTTGTTCTGCGTCAGCCGCTCGTCGGTGTTGCGCAGCGCGTTGGTCAGGAACGTGTGGGGAAAGCCGCCTTGTTGCTCTGTCAGCGTGTCCTCGGTTTGTGGAAATAATTGCTTGAACAGGTCATAACGGCGCAGTTGTTCAAAGGTTTGCAAGGCATAGCCATTAAAAAACAGTTTCAGGCATTCCTCGAACAGGCGCGCCGGCGCAATGTCACCCAGCGCTGAGGCCAGCTCCGGGATGCGGCTGCCGGTCTCCGGGCTGATCTTAAAGCCCAGCTTGGTTGCAAACCGCACCGCCCGCAGCAGCCGCACCGGGTCTTCGGTAAAACGCCGGCGCGGGTCACCAATCAACCTGATGCAGCCGGATTTTATGTCGTCCATGCCCTGTACATAGTCCACCACCGACTCGTCTGCAATATTGTAGAACAAGGCATTAACGGTGAAGTCGCGGCGCCAGACGTCTTCATCAATGCTGCCATAGACATTGTCGCGGATGATGCGTCCGTCCAAAACATGGCCGGCGTCGCCGCTGTCGTGATGCGGGGCGCGGAAGGTGGATACCTCCACAATCTCAGCGCCAAAGCGCACATGGGCGAGCCGGAACCGACGTCCGATCAGGCGGCTGTTGCGAAACAATTCCCTTATCTGCTCCGGCGTGGCGTCCGTGACCACATCGAAGTCCTTGGGCTCGCGCCCGAGCAGCAGGTCGCGCACCCCGCCACCGACCAGATAACCGGCATAACCGGCATTCTTCAAGCGGTACAATACCTTCAGCGCGCCCTGACTGATGTTGCTGGTGGAGATGTTGTGTCTGGCACGAGGAATAATGTCGGGCGTCGGGCGCAGGTAAGAAACTTTATCGTGGTTTTTTCTCATAGACTGCTATTATACTACAAAACCACACCCGCTCCCTTCGTCTAGTGGCCCAGGACGCTGGCCTCTCACGCCGGAAACAGGGGTTCGATTCCCCTAGGGAGCGCCATTTCACGCCGAGGATAAGCCCTGTTACAGGGGCTTAATGAACAGAGATATTTCCTTACCACCCGGTGAACTGCCTGCCTTTCCCAAGCGCCCTATAATTCGGACTCATTTGCTAAATCGCATATATCGGCAGATTATCAATCGAAGTTCCCACCAAGAAACTTATCCAGGGTAAGCTCAATATCCTTTGCGACCTGTCGTAGTAAAATTGGAGAAATATCACGACCTTTGTGGAATGGGATGGTTGTTGCCCTGCCGTCAGGGTGACGAAACTGCCTGTGGGAGCCACGGCGTCTTGCTTCTTTGAAACCCGCAGAGATTAGCAGGCGCATTACCTCTTGCGGCTTAAGAACCGGAACTTTTGACACTTTTCAGGCTATAGCGATTTGTTGCGTTCCTACAAACTCGGTTCCCAGTTCAGGTGTACCGTCTTCCAGCAACAGGGCCATGACTTCATGCAGGTTCTTATTCAGTTCATCAAGGGTTTTTCCTTGAGAATGAGCGCCTGTAAAACCCGGCACATAGCCTACATAAAGTCCTGTTTCCTTGCAGTGCTCAACAACTGCCGTAAAATTCATGTTAATACCTCATGACTTTCAAAGACGAGTCGGACAATATTCAAATGACCGCACACAGGGTATATCAACCAAGTGCTTTCATCAACATACGAAGCTTCATCTGATTAAAGATCCCTCAAGACCATGACAAGAGCATCCACGACAGAACCGGCATTCAACGTCATACTGGGAGAGGCGCTGCGTAACAAGCACCCGCTTTGGACGCAGTATCTCGGCGCCGAGCAAACCCGGGTGATGGAGCGGGCGCCGGGGAAACAACCCGATATTGTTATTGCGGTGCCCAATAGCACGCCGGTTGTTATTGAAACAGAATATTTTCCGGCTGTTACCGTCGAGCAAGATGCTCGCGCCCGGCTGAATGAAGCGCTGACAAGCACCGGTAGAACTATTGAACACACGTTCGCAGTACGTATCCCCGAGAACATGAAAACTGCGCCACAGGGAGACCTCAGGTCCGATATTAAAACCACTGTTTTTGACTACTGTATTTTTTCCCTGAAGATGGATTTAACCACGAAACCGACCATCGAACGCTGGCCGGAAAGGGGTTGGCTGAAGGGCGATATCAATGATCTTGCCAGCAGCATTGAGTCGGTTTCCATCTCTGAGTCACTGTTGGCAACCAGCACCGATGAACTTGAACGTGGCGTCGCGCAGGCAGCCAATATCCTGCAACAGGCGCCGACCCATACCGGGGAAAAAATTGCCCGGGAACTGCGCCAGGAAACAGGAGAGCAAACCGCGCGTATGGCCACGGCGATTATCGCCAATGCCATCATTTTTCACACCCGGATAGAAGGCCAGCAGGGAATTCCCACCCTGTCCGAACTACAGTCAGAGACCGGCGCGTTGAGCCGCAACGGGCTGGTTGAATGCTGGCATTGGATTGTAGAGGAAATCAACTATCACCCGATATTCAGGATTGCCTCAGACCTGCTGAGACTGATTCCCACCCAACAGGCAGGCCCTATCCTGAAACGGCTCGTGGAAACTTCCGACAGACTGACGGAAATTGGCGCAACCGGCATTAACGACCTGTCGGGGCGAATGTTCCAGACGCTTATATCGGACAGAAAATTTCTGGCAACCTTCTACACCTTGCCCGTTTCTGCAACCTTACTGGCAGAGCTTGCCATGGCGCGGCTGGCGCTCGACTGGAGCGATGAGAACGCGGTCAAAGCCTTGCGGATCGGCGATCTGGCCTGCGGCACGGGCGCGTTATTGAATGCCGCCTATCATTCGATTCGAGCGCGCTTTCGGCGCGCCGGCCACGACGATGCAAGCATCCATGCCGCGCTGATCGAAGCCTCCCTGTATGCCTGCGACATCATGCCGGCCGCTACCCATCTTACGGCATCGACATTGTCCAATGCGCATCCCGGAGCGACTTTCGGCAGCACCAGGATCATCACCATGCCCTACGGACATGATGAAGATAACGTCCCGCACATCGGGTCATTGGAATTGATTGCCCAGGAGGAAACCATGCCGTTATTCAGCTTGGGGCGAGAACAGTTGCAAGGCAGGGTGGGTGAGGGGGCTACTTCGAGTATCAGCGTTCCCCACCAATCCATGGATGTCGTCATTATGAACCCGCCGTTTACCCGTCCGACCAACCATGAGTCCACCACCGTACCGGTGCCCTCATTCGCCGGATTTGGCGCCGGGCATCGCGAACAGAGGGCGATGAGCGAACGGTTGAAAGTCATGCGCCGTTCACTTTCGGAACCGGCGGGGAACGGCAACGCCGGGTTGGCGTCAAATTTCCTCGACCTTGCCCATGTCAAGCTGAAGCCTGGCGGTGTATTGGCGCTGGTGCTGCCGGCGTCTTTCGCGCAAGGTGAATCATGGAGCGATGCGCGCCGGCTGTTATGCAGGCATTATCAGGACATGCTGATCGTCTCCATTGCCAATACAGGTAAAAACGACCAAGCATTTTCCGCAGACACGGGTATGGCGGAAGTGCTGGTGGTTGCGAAAAAGCGAGCAGACGACACTCCGGCTAACAGCGAAGAAGATAGCAAAAACACGATCCAATTCGCCAATCTGGTACGCCGACCTGTGCATCACGTGGCCGCAACGGAGGCAGCAAAGTCGATTGAAACCATCCGCAAAGATTCCGGCATGGGTCATATCAGGCTGGGAGATGAGTACAGTAACGGTGGGTGTATCAGCGCGGATCATTTTGAAGGCGGTTGCGCCGGTCTGGTGGAGCCGGTGCTTGCACAATTCATGCTATCGCTCGCGCAAGGGGTCTTTTCACATCCAAGAACAAATCAAATTGGCAACCTGCCGATTACCACACTGGGCAGCCTCGGTAACAGAGGGCTGGTTCATAGAGATATTATTGGAGACCCTCCCCGCGGGCCATTCGACAAGATCCCGTTACAGACATCCACACCAACCTACCCGGCATTGTGGAATCATGATGCAGAGCAGGAACGGTCGTTCATCGTTCAACCTGATTGCGAGCTGCGAGTCCGCCCCGGGCAGGCAGAACGATCTGCTAATATCTGGGAACACTCTGTTTCTCGACTTCATCTGACACTGGACTTTCGGTTAAACTCCCAAAGCCTTGCAGCCTGTTTTACCCCGGAAAAATCTGTCGGAGGAACAGCTTGGCCGAACTTCATCCCAGCGGATGATGCTTCACAAAGCGTGATTCTGCTCTGGTTCAATTCGACCCTGGGGTTGATGAGTTACTGGTGGGGCGGCACTCGACAACAACTGGGTAGAACTCGCGTAACAATAAGCGCCCTACCGTCACTTCTCACACTGGATACACGGCAATTCGACCAGACCCGTTTCAATTCATGGAATGAGCTGTGCAAACGATTCGAAAAAACAACATTCTTACCCGCAAATGAAGCCTGCCAGGACCACAACCGCATCGCCCTGGATAACGCAATATTGGACCTGCTTGGAATTGCTGCCTCGGTTACAGAAGGCTTCGACTTAATCCGCCGCCAATGGTGCAACGAGCCGAGCGTGCATGGTGGGAAAGGTGGCAGGTAAGGCTTAACAGTCCTGCCGCCCGAACAACCTCAGCGGAATCCGTTGCAAACGGGCCTGCTGTTTCTCATTTGACTCCGTCGGTAGCAGCGGAATTTTTTCCAATATTGCCTCCATTTTATGCCACTCGTTAATCAATTCCATATCGATGTTCGGATTATTCTGAATTACAGTTTCAACCTCTTGGATAAAGCGGTTTTCTTGGTGTGTGCTCATATAAATATCCGGCTATGTATGATGAATCCCCCGGCACCCGCATATTCCGCAAGAGACCAGAAATAACTCCAAACTAACTGCTTCAGCCGAGTGTCTTCGCCATAATCATTAATTCTCAAACGGAGGTCCCGCTCCAGAATGTCTTTGTGAATACTTGAACCATGAGTATACCACCTTTGGTGATCATTCAACTTTTCTGCAATCTCTTTAGCCCTTTCTTGTTTGTGGGATTCGCTCTTTTCCCAGTTCTTGAATTTATACTTTGTCAACCAATCTCCAATGAGTGACACGGAAAGTTTTGCCGCTAATTCAAACTGGTGCAGCTGTGCCAGGTCCAGCTTGTTCAGTAGAATTAGCTCGGCGGATGATAGCTCTCCTTTTTTAGAGCTTTCTATCAATTTTTGTAACTACTCGCCCCCTCCCTCTAATTCTACTGAATTTTTTGTCAAGGCGTCCTTGACAACATAGCGTCATGGCGTTATGTTGGTCGTCATGGGGAATGCGTACCGAGGGTCGAAAGCCACGACGGGTCTGTGCCAGCCGCTCATTGCGATGAGAGGGAGGGGGCGAGTAGTTACAAAAAAACATGGGATTTGTCGCAATCGGAAATAGTTATACAGGTTCGACTGCGTATTCTGGCGAACGTGAACACTGATTCCGGTTCATGGCGTGTTGTGTCTTTTTACCTCAAGTGTTCACGATGAGTGTCCAGGTTCAATACATATGAGACTCAGAGGTGTTCTGTGTGTGTCCAGGTTCAATACCTGTGAGACTCAGGGATGTGCTGTGTGAATAGTTGATCATGCTCCATCTGCAAATGA
Source organism: Gammaproteobacteria bacterium (assembly GCA_965215365.1). Classification (GTDB taxonomy): domain Bacteria; phylum Pseudomonadota; class Gammaproteobacteria; order Eutrophobiales; family Eutrophobiaceae; genus JAAXHV01. The sequence goes on from CBDCDS010000003.1 coordinate 584,872, forward strand.
ACAAGCGCCGCCTTCCAGATACGATTCAATGCAGCCTCTGAGCTCAGCTAACGCCGACGATGTGAAGTCCTTACCGCCGGCAAAATCCAAATCTTCACTGTAGCGCCCCTAGCCGAGGACACCTTAAGGGTTTGTCAGGGCCTCAGCGTTGGCGGCGTTGCGTCCAGGTCCTCAGCGAGCGCCTCGCGCACATAGGTCATCAGCGAGGGAATACCCGGCTCGATCTCCCGCCCGCCCTCAGGCGCCCAGGTGTAGCCCACATCGGCGAGTTGCCCGAGCGCCGCCTCGGCCGCCTTGGCGTCTAAGCCGACCTCCTCACACAACACCGCCTTGAGCGTTGCCTTATGCACGCGCGTAGCGCCCTCGCCCTCGAAGGCCTCGCCCACCGATGCGCCGGCCTCGAGCAGGCCACGCTCTTCGAGCTCCTCATAGCGCTCGCCGTAATAACGTTCGCGGCGCGCGGCGACTGCGGGGGTGGCCTGCTCGACGAGCTCTGCCGTGACCGTATGGCTGTGCAACTGCTCGACCAAGACACCACACAACGCTCGCCCCCAAAGCTGAATAAAATACGGGTAACACTGTGAGTCATCGACCACCTTACCCAAGGCATCGGGCTCGATAGTCACCGACCAATCACCGAGCGGCTCGGTTAAGGCCTGCGCGGTGGCCGCAGCGCTCAACCGGCCAATGGGCTGGATCTCAGAGCGGCTCCAGAAGGTGGCGCTCATCTTGCCCAAATGCGCCTCGAGCTGCGGCGTGCCAGCTAAGATGAGCACGAACGGGACCTTCGATGCGCGCAGCTGCTGACTGAGGTTGAGCAGGCGCCGACCGATATCGATATCGAGCGTATGCGCTTCGTCCACGGCGACCAACAGCGGTTGGGCGCGACAACGCGCGGTCAGCTTGGCCTCGCCATACACCCGCAGCTCATCGTCTGAGACGGCGCTGAGCTCAGCACTGAGCTCCGCGCTGAGATCGCCCGCTCCCACGCGTAAGCTCGCCGCCGAGGCCTTCTGTGTACGCGCCGCGCACCGCCCCAACAAGCGCCCGAGCCAGGGCCCGCCCGACGCCAGCGTCGATGGCGGACGCTGCAATAAGTTTCTGATTAGCTGTGCTGGGGAATCAATATCATCAGGCGTCAGCGAGAGCACGCCGACCCCGGCCTCAGCGGCGGTGGCCCCGAGCTTTTTAAGCAACACCGTCTTGCCGTTGCCGCGCGGCCCGAAGAGCACCAGGTCCGCCGCCGGGCCGCGTCCCTTGCGCAAGGCGAGCAACAGCCGGCGCTCAAAGACCTTCGTCTCGTCACCGCGCCCGGCGAGCTTGGGCGGGGTCACGCCCGTGCCAGGCTGGAACAGGCCTAGCAGCGCCTCGGTGTAACGTTCGTCACTGAAATCATGCGGGAACGGTGTGGTCATGGCCGATCTCTCGATAAGACAGTGGATGTAAGTTTGAAATATCCTTATCTATGTTCAACAGCGTACATTGCGGCGCGCCCTTAAGTCAATAAGCTTGTCCAGGTTCAATACATATGAGACTCAGGGGTGTGCTGTGTGAGTTGTTGATAATACTCCATTGGGGTTAATAAACCAATACCGTCATGCGGCCGGTAGGTACGGTCACGCCGTCCGTGAAGCCGACACTCATTCGCGTAACGTCGCAACCCATTCCAACTGCTGCAAACGACCGCGCGCGTCAGCATCGGTAGTATCATCCACGCGCCAACTGCGATATGATTTCACCCGCTTACCTTTTGATCTGCATCGGGTAGTCCTCCTGTGTAAGTTAATCGAAATCACTTTACACACTTAACTACCCGATTTCTTTATCTAAAGAGTCTCACTTGTTTCTGAACCCGGACATATCAAAAAAACATGGGATTTGTCGCAATCGGAAATAGTTATACAGGTTCGACTGCGTATTCTGGCGAACGTGAACACTGATTCCGGTTCATCGTGAACGCGGTTTTTTCCCACGCATGGCGTGTTGTGTCTTTTTACCTCAAGTGTTCACGATGAGTGTCTAGGTTCACTATGTTATCCGACAGTGACTGCGCCCGCAGTCGGTCGTGGGTGCTGAAGATGACGGTTTTTGTGCGAGCTTGCCGTTGCCCGTTGAGCCACTGTTCTATTTCATGTACGGTTGCCTCATCTAGGTAGGTGAACGGTTCGTCCATGATCACTACTTCGGGTTGCAGCGCCAGCGCCCGGGCCAGCGCCACTTTCTGTAGCTCGCCGCCGGACAGCTGGTTGGCATCGCGGCCCAGCAACGCAGTGAGCCCCAGTTCTCCGGCCACGGCATTCACGGTTGCGTCGATGACGCGGCGCGGCGCGCCCCGAAACTTCAGTCCCAGGCCGATATTGTCCCGCACCGACATCTTCATCAGGTACGGTTTTTGCTGCACGTAACCGACCTGACGCCGTAACTGCGCGCGACCACCCCCCGCAACCAGTGTCCCGCGGAACAGTATCGTACCGGCCCGGGGCGCGCGCAGAAAAGCCAGCAAGTCGAACAAGGTGCTCTTGCCGGAACCGTTCGGTCCAACCACTGCGGTGACCCGGTTTTGCTCGATAAGCAACTCGTCCAGCTCCAGCGCGTTGCGGTCCTGGTAGGAGAAGGACAGGTTGCAGATTTGGTATAAGTGAGTCACCGACATAGCGTCCACAGGAACCTCTGATCAAATCCGGGCTTCCCTTGCTAATCCATGGCCTGGAAGCGCTGCACCGCGAAGTTCACCAGGAAGGCCGTGGCCAGCAGCAAGATGCCTAAAGCTAGGGCGAACTCGAATTCACCCTTGCTGGTTTCCAGGGCAATGGCGGTGGTCATGGTGCGGGTGAAGCCCTCGATATTGCCGCCCACCATCATGGCCACGCCCACCTCGCCGATGGCGCGACCAAAGCCAGCGACTAAGGCTGCGGCTAGGGCAAACTTTACCTCGTGCACATACATGGCGCCCTGTTGCCAAAGCGATGCGCCCAGGGCCTGGCTGGTGGGTAGCAGGCGCGGGTCGGCGCCGGCGGCTGCGGCAATGGAGAGGTTCCAGATAATGGGCAATATTAACAGCATCTGACCGATGATAATGGCGCCGGTGGTATATAACAGCCCCAGCTGCCCGAGCAACCCTTGCCGGGTCAGCAGCCCGTACAGCAACAGCCCCACCACCACCGTGGGTAGCGCCATCAGCGTATTCAGCGTCTGCAACAGCAGGCGTTTTCCCGCAAAATCGCGCAGCGCCACCAGCATGCCCAGAGGGATGCCCGGCAACGCCGCCAGCGTCACTGCAAGCAGGGAAATAGACAGGGAAGTCCAGACGACCGTATAGATTTCCCTGTCAAAACTGAAAATGAGCGCCAGCGCCGCGCCGAACGCCGTGGAGAAATAATCCATGGCCCAGGCCGGGCTGCGCTAGCCGGCTGCCACTCCCAGGATAGCCAGCAGCAACGCGATCAGCGCCAGCACGAAGGCAAACGTGGAACGTTGCTGTTGCCGCCGCAGCGATGCGACCAGCGCCTCATTCTGGCTCGCCAGTTGCTTGATGAGCTTGAGTTGTTCAACGCTGGCTTCATCCATGGTATCTAAGCGCCGTTCCAGCCTGACCACCACTTCCTCCAGATTATCCGGCGTGATCGGGACGCTCTCGGTACGGCCGGAGTCGACCTGCTCACGCTCCTTGACCATATCGATTAACTTACCCGCCGCCTGGATGATCATGGGCGCGGAATTGAGGATGGTGCCGATGGTAAACGGGTTCATAAACTTTTTTAGCATGGTGCTCTACAGGAAATGGAACCGCGCAGCTGCGCTTGAAAAATTCTAACGTATCCCCATCTTTTGTACCAGTAGCACGATCTACCACACACTGAACCCTATAACCATTTTGGAGGTGACACATGGTCAGATTATATTCAAATCCGGTCGGCAACCTGTTGACCTTGCCAAACGCTCTGTCGGATACGATACTGAGTGACTGGTTTGATTCTGAACCCGCCGGCCGCGGCAGGTTCCCCGCCATCGACATATTCCAGCAGGACGGCGAATACACCATCAAGGCTGAACTGCCGGGTGTGAAGCGGGACGATATTGATATCGATGTGCAGCGCAACCGTATCAGGATTTCCGGGAAAAAGGAGCTGGATTACGGTGCAGGCGTGAGCGTGTGCCGGCAGGAACAGCAGACCGGTGCGTTCGAGCGCACTTTTGCCATGCCGTTCGAGATAGACGCGGAACAGGTGCGGGCTGAATACCGTGACGGTATCCTGGCGTTGTCCCTGCCGCGCGCCGAGCAGGACAAGCCGCGCTCGATCAGTATTTCCTGAAGGACACCTCTGACAATCAGAGGTATCCTTGCAGCATGGGAATATCCGTCTCAGAAAATGTCAAATAAATCCGAGATACTCCGGCTCAAGTCGTTCATCTCCCGCCATATCATCGGCCAGCACAAGCTGGTGGAGCGGTTGCTGCTGGCCTTGCTGGCGGATGGGCATCTGCTGGTGGAGGGTGCGCCGGGGCTGGCCAAGACCCGCGCCGTCAAGGTGCTGGGTGACGGCATCGACGCCGACTTTCACCGCGTGCAGTTCACGCCCGACTTGCTGCCCGCCGACCTGACCGGCACCGAGATCTACCGGCCTCAGGACGGTTCCTTTCAGTTCCAGCGTGGCCCGTTGTTCCACAATCTGGTCCTGGCTGATGAAGTAAACCGGGCGCCGGCCAAGGTGCAGTCGGCGTTGCTGGAAGCCATGGCCGAGCGGCAGATCACCGTCGGCAGGGAAACCTACCGCTTGCCGCAGTTGTACCTGGTGATGGCAACCCAAAATCCCATCGAGCAGGAAGGCACTTACCCGTTACCCGAAGCACAGCTTGACCGCTTCCTGCTACACGTACAAGTCACTTACCCGGACGCCCAGGAAGAGCAGGACATCCTGGCGCTGGCCCGGCAGGAAGCCAGACAAGGGCCTGGACAGGAGGCCGGGCAAGAGCTTGGGCAGGAGTCCAAGCAAGAACTTGGGCAGGAAGCTGGGCAGGCGCAAGCGGCGGCGGTGACGCAGGAGGTGATTTTTGCCGCGCGTAACGAAGCGCTGGACACCTACATGGCGGAAAACCTGCAGCAATACCTGATCCAACTGGTGCTGGCCACCCGCAATCCGGCTGCCTACGGTGACGATCTGGCCCAGTGGTTGCAGTACGGCGGCAGCCCGCGCGCCACCATTGCCTTGGATCGTTGCGCACGCGTCCAGGCCTGGCTCAACGACCGCGATTTCGTGGGGCCGGAAGATGTGCAGGCAGTGGTCTATGACGTGCTGCGCCATCGCCTGATCCTGAATTATGAAGCCGAGGCTGAAGGGGTCACCACCGACCATGTCATCGGTGAGTTGATCAACCGCATCGCGGTGCCCTGAGAACAGAGTTAAAGGAACCTGCAACAATGCCCACCGTGGCAGCCAGCGTTGATCCGACCCGGGTATCGGTCCCGGACCTGGTGGCCCTGAGCCGCGCCGCAGCTTCCATCCGGTTGGGACGCGGCAGGATACTGTCCCGCCGTAGCGGTGATTACCAGTCGCCGTTCCGGGGGCGCGGCATGGAATTCGATGAATCCAGGTTATACCAGCCGGGGGACGATGTCCGCAACATCGACTGGCGGGTGACGGCCAGGACCGGCAAGGCCCATACCAAACTGTTCCGTGAAGAGCGCGAGCGACCGGTATTCGTGTGGCTGGACTTGCGCAGACCCATGCACTTTGCCACCCGCGGCAGGTACAAATCGGCGCTGGCCGCGCAGCTGGCCGCGCTGGTTGCCTGGAGCGCCTTACACAATGGAGACCGGGTGGGCGGGGTGATATTTTCCGAACAGGAACACCATGAGTTGAAACCCAAGCGCGGCAAGGCTGCGGTACTGCGCCTGCTCAACCGTATCGTTCACAACCCATCCTGGACCGCCGCGCCGTCTTCTGCGGCAGACACACACTCCCTGGAACCTGCTTTGGAACGCTTGCGCCGGGTGGCGCGACCGGGCAGCCTGATTTTCCTGATCAGTGATTTCCGTCTTATGGATACCCAAGCGGAGATACCACTGACAAGGTTATGCCAGCACAACGAGGTGGCGATGTTGTTCGTCCATGACCGGCTGGAACAGGAACTGCCGCCACCCGGCCGTTACCGGCTCAGCGATGGCCGCAGGGACTTCCTGGTAGACAGTTCAGACAACCGGTTAAGCAAGCAGTACCGGCAGCGTTTCCAGGCGCGCCGGCAACGCCTGCAACAACTGTCCGCAGCGAATCGAATGCTGTTGATCCCGTGCCGGACTGAGGCCGAACCGCTGTCCCTGTTGCACGGCGGCCTGAGACCGGAAAAGAGCAGTCATAACCGCCTTGCCGCAGGCGCTTGACTTGCCGACATGCAGTCTCCTGCATTGGATCCGTCAACCTTACCGCTACGGGATATCCATCTCCCGGAGAATGTCGGCTGGTGGCCGCCGGCGCCCGGATGGTGGCTGTTGCCGGCGCTGGCAGTACTGGCGCTTGCGGCAGCATGGTACGCGCGCCGGCTGTACCGCCGCCGCCGCTACTCTGCCGTGAACATGGCAAAACAGGAGCTTGCCGGGATCCGTGCCCGTTATAACATTGATGGCGACGCGGTGCAATGTGTGCGCGCTGTTTCTGCCCTGTTACGACGCGTCAGCATCAGCCTGTTTCCCAGAGCTGCAAGCGCCGGCTTGACCGGCGCCGACTGGTTGGCGTTGTTGCGGTCAGGTAACATTCAGCAAAAAACAGGCAAGGAAGAACCCGCCGGGGGCGTTATACTCGAAGATATTCACACCTTACTGCTCGAAGCCCCCTACCGGCGCCAGGTTGCCGCAGCAGAGGTCGAGTCCCTGCTCGGTTTCTGCGCGGACTGGCTCGACCGGCGGTCCCGAAGCAAGCCCTGCCGGGGCAGCTTATGCCGGAGCAAATGATGATTGGCTTTGAGTGGCCCTGGCTGGCACTGTTGCTGCCCTTGCCGTATTTCATCTACCGCTACGCGCGACCCCGCAAGGTGGCTGCGGGTTCGGCGTTACAAGTGCCGTTTGCAGATGATTTTATCGAAGCTGAGCAGGGCGCCGTACCCTCGTCGCGCAACTGGCCGCTGTGGCTGGCGCTGGCGGCCTGGATCTTGCTGGTACTTGCCGCAATGCGCCCGCAATGGCTGGGCGAGCTGGTTGAAGTGCCCGTTAGCGGCCGTGAACTGATGCTGGCGGTGGACCTGTCCGGCAGTATGGAACAGCGCGACTTTGCCTTACGCAACAAGCGCATCGACCGCCTGACTGCGACCAAGCTGGTTGCCGGTGACTTTATCGAGCGCCGGGTCGGTGACCGCATCGGCCTGATACTGTTCGGTGAACAGGCTTACCTGCAAGCGCCGTTGACGTTTGATCGGGAGACGGTCAAGACCTTGCTGTCCGAGGCCGTGATCGGGCTGGCCGGCAAGGCCACTGCAATTGGAGACGCTATCGGTCTGGCGGTGAAACGTCTGCGCGAACGGGATGCCAGCCAGCGGGTGCTGGTGCTGTTGACCGACGGCGCCAATACCGCCGGGGTGGTGGAGCCGATCCCGGCCGCACAACTGGCAAGCCAAGAGGGACTGAAAATTTATACTATCGGTATCGGCGCTACGGAGCTGCTGGAACGCAGCCTGTTCGGAACCCGCCGGATCAACCCCTCGGCTGACCTGGATGAGGCTGCCTTGACCGAGATTGCCAACCTCACCGGCGGCGCCTATTTCCGCGCCCGCGACCTGGGGGAACTGGAACGCATTTACGCCCTGATAGACGAGCTGGAGCCGATAGAACAGGAGCCAAAGAAGTATCGACCGCGCACCTCCCTGTATTATTGGCCCCTGGCCGCGGCTTTGTTACTGGGCGCGTTACTTGCCCTAGTGAGACGTGGGGAATGACGAACAGCTATCCCGAACACCGGCCATGATTGACATAGAACTGTTTCACTTCCTGCGCCCGCACTGGTTTATTGCGCTGTTGCCGCTGGTGCTGTTGCTGTGGTTCCTGTTTTTCCGTAAGGGCGCGCAGAGCAACTGGGAAACGGTAGTCGATGAGCCGCTGTTGCCGCATATCCTGAGCAAGGGCGCCTCCGGGCCGCGGCGCGCGGCGCTCCTGCTCAGCGCCGGCGCCGGACTGCTGGGCATTCTGGCGCTGGCGGGTCCGGTCTGGGAGAAACTGCCACAACCTGTATTCACTACGCAGGAGGCTTTGGTAATCGCCCTGGATCTTACTCGTTCCATGGACGCCAACGACATCTCGCCCAGCCGGCTGCAGCGGGCGCGTTACAAGATCAGCGACCTCCTAGAGCAACGCCAGGAAGGACAGACTGCACTGCTGGTATATGCCGGGGACGCATTTACCGTAACTCCGTTGACCGATGACGTCGAGACCATCAGAGCGCAGTTGAACGCGCTGGATACCGGTATCATGCCGGCGACCGGCAATCGTACCGACAAGGCCATTACTCTGGCACTGGACCTGCTCAGGCAAGGCGGGATGGAGCATGGTCAGGTTCTGTTGATCACCGATGAAGTGAACCCGGATCTTGCCGGCGCCAGCGTGGCGCGCTTGCGCGGCGAGGGCTACCGACTATCCGTACTGGGGGTGGGCACGCAGCATGGGGCGCCGGTACTGTTGCCGGACGGCGGTTTCCTGCAAGGCCGCGACGGCGCCATCGTGCTCCCCATTCTGGCTGAGGATGAGTTGCGCGAACTGGCTGGCGCCGGTGGCGGCATGTACGTTCGCGTGAGCAAGGATGATGCGGATGTCGAGCGCCTGAACCAGTTTTTTGCCGGCGCGCAGCCACAAGGTGAGCAGGCCGGCGCCGAAATCAGCGCGGATGTATGGCGCGAACAAGGCCCGTGGCTGGTATTATGCCTGCTGCCCCTGGCCGCGTTGCTGTTCCGGCGCGGCTATGTGCTGGGGCTGCTGTTGTTGCCCCTGGCCGATACCGCGCAGGCCCTGGACTGGGAGAGGCTATGGCTGCGCCAGGACCAACAGGCGCAGCGGGCGATGGCTGCTCAGGATTACACGGGCGCGGCGGTACTGTTCGATGATCCGGCCTGGAAAGCCGCCGCGCAGCACCGCGCCGGGGATTATCAGGGCGCGGTTGACAGCCTAGAGCCACTGGTCGACGCGCAAAGCAGCTACAACCGGGGCAACGCGCTGGCGCGTCTGGGGCGTTACCCCGAGGCCATTGCGGCATACCAGCACACGCTGGCTGCGCAACCCGAGCACGCCGACGCCAAATTCAATAAGGAGTTGCTGGAACAAGCTCTCAAACAGCAACAGCAGCAGCAGCAACAGCAAGGTGAACAGGAACAGGACGCGCAGCCCGAGCAGCAACAGCCGCATGAACAAGAGGCAGGGGACGGCGGCGAACAGCACACTGAGGGCGGGCAGCAGCAGCAGGCAGAAAATGAAGCGCGGCAACAGCCCGACCAACCGCAACAGGAAGCGGCGGAGCAAAATGAAGCATCTGCGGCCGACCAGGAGCAACAACAAGAAGAACGGCGGCAACAGGGTGAACAGGCTCAGCAACAGGCCCGGCAACAGGACGCTGAGCAAGCCTTGGCCCAGGCCCAGGCCGCTGAGCAAAAGACTGCCGAACAGCAACAGGCCACCGAACAGTGGCTGCGCCGCATTCCTGACGACCCGTCCGCACTGCTGCGCAGAAAGTTCCGCTATCAATACCAGCAGCGTGAATATGAAGAGAGTCGCGATGATCAGACCTGGTAATACAAATCCGGACCATTCCGGCATGGATCGGAACGCGGTAATGCCAAGGCTGGTCGTTGCTGCGCTGCAATCCTGCGTCGGACTGCCGCTTGTGCGGGAGTGGCTCATTGCTCCCACCTTGCTGCTCATTCTGGCCGCCGCGCTGTTGTTGTTTCCCCCTCTAGGCGCCGCCGCCACCATTACCGTTTACACGGATCGCGACCCGGCCGTGTTACAGGAATCCTTCCAGTTGACCTTCGAGGCCACGGGGGATGTGGAAGGCGACCCTGATTTCTCACCGTTGGAACAGGATTTCCAAGTGCTCTCCACCAGCGCCAGTACCAGCATGAGCATCGTCAACGCGAAAATTACCAGCACCAGGCAATGGCGTCTGGCCCTGATGCCGTTGCGGGCCGGGGAGTTGCTCATCCCCGCTATCTCGTTCGGCAACGAGCAAAGCCCGCCAGCCACCCTGACGGTCACCCCGGCGCGCAGTGACGCCAGCGGGCGCGACACAATATTCCTTAACGTGCAGGCAGAGCCGCAAATCGTCCATGTTCAGCAACAGGTCATTTACACCGTCAAGCTGTATCGGGCGCTATCCACCTCCAATGAGGCCTTGTCCGAACCGGTGGTGGATCAGGGTGAGGCAATCATTGAACTGCTCGATGCAGACCGCAGCTACAATACCTTTATCCAGGGCCAGCCTTACTCCGTGTTTGAACGGAGTTACGGCATCTATCCCCAGGTCAGTGGCGACCTGTTGATCCAACCGGTACGATTTCAGGCACAGTTATCCTCGGGAGCGCACTTCAGCCTGGACCCATTCGGCGCCGGTGCCAGCACGGTAGTGCGGCAATCGGAGCCGGTGCAGTTACAGGTCAAACCGGTCCCTGTCGCTTACCAGGGCCAGCATTGGTTGCCCGCAACCGACGTGAAGGTCAGTGAGACATGGTCAACAGATCCGAATGGTTTGGTGTCCAACGAGCCGGTCACTCGCACCCTCACGCTAACGGTGCAGGGGTTGACGGCCAGCCAGCTGCCGGAGCTGCCGGAACTGTTTCCCGAAAGCTTCAAGCAGTACCCCGACCAGCCGGCGTTGGACAATCGCAACGGCGCCGACGGGATCACGGGCAGCAGGCAGCAGAAAAACGCCATCATCCCGGTGCAGGCTGGCGCCTATACCTTGCCGGAGGTGTCCCTGCCGTGGTGGAACACGCAGACCCAAAGCCTGGAATATGCGGTGTTGCCGGCGCGTTCGATACAGGTCACGGCTGGCGCCGTTGCTGCGTCAGGAGCAGGGCTCGAGGCGCCGGCATCAACGGCTCCGACCGGGGAGGCAGCGGGCGCGCAGCAGGCGGCGCCGCTAATAGGCGAAGCCGGCGCGCCGGTAAGCCCGGACCTTACCTTATGGCAATGGCTGACCGGCCTGCTGGCCGTGGCTTGGCTGAGCACGCTGGGTTATCTGCTGAAAACTCGCCGGTCGGCGCCTGGGCCAACCCCGCCGGCGCCGCCAGCAAAGCTTGGGCAAGCGCGCAGAAAACTTGCCCGCGCATGCCGCGACAATGACCCGGAACAGGTCAAAACCGCCCTGTTGCAATGGGCAAGAGCGCGCCCGCAGGGGCCGCCGATCACCAGTCTCGGCGACCTGGCGCAGCACAGCAACGAGCATCTGGCTGCCGAGTTACGCAACCTGTCGCGCTGTCTCTATGCCCGCAGCGCAGAATCCTGGCGCGGCGAACCGCTCTGGCAAGCGTTTTTGCAGGAAGAGCAAGCATCCGCCGTCGCAGCTACCCCGGCGCACGGGGAACTGGAACCGCTATACCGTTTGTAACGAGCCCTACAATAATATGCGGGCTAACGTAATTGAAGTTTTTCATGCTTGCCCAACAAGACGGTGAAGCATTATATATTGGAAAATTTTTCGTGTTTATCCCCCCTTGACACAACAAACATAAGCACTATCATTTTAGCCCGAATATCTCACCAAGCGAGGGCGCATCAAGCGCAGTGGGTTATGCGGAAAGAGCAGCAGCATTACCATAACTTATTGAGAGAAATCATGTTTCACAAGGCAACAAGCGACTTGGTGAGATCTGCGGGTTAGCATGGGGAAGCGCAAAAGGCTGGCCGGGGAAATTATGAGTTTTCCATCTATTGATGCGCTACAGCGTGCATTGGCCGATCGGGTATTCGGCTATGCCAGTGATCGAAAAAAGGCAGCTGGTCGCGCATTGGGGACGCTGGTTGAAATTATCACGTTCTATACCTTGCGCACCTGGGGTTTATCAAGTCATATCTGCATTGAGCGCCGCGTGCCGGAGTTTGCAAATCCCGATATTGTCCACAATGTCGAGTTTTCTTTGCACCGCATCAACGGCCGATATAACTTGCACATCCCATCACTGCAACTTCCCTTGACAACAGCGAAGCTGAAACGCGATCTGCCGTTGCTCAATAAGTACGACTGCAAAACCAATACCATCCTTACCCGTGACCTGTTAAAGCGGAATTGTGCTGTACTGGCAGAAAGTGAAACGGAGATCATTATTGCCAATATAGATACACTGGACCAGGCAGCATGTGACGTTGCGGTCTGTGCGCTTGAGATACATCCCTTTGCTATTTTCGAATGTAAACGGGTTGGTGTTGAAGAGGGAATGAAGAAAGGCCCACAAACCATTGAGAAGGCGAAGCAAGGAGCTTATGTAGCGCGTACAGTGTCGTCATTGCAGAAGATCCGACTTCGTAATGGGGAACTGCAAGGGGTCATCGAAAAATCAGACGGAAAACTTGAAGCGGGCCCGTATGCGGACATGCTGCATACGGTTATCAATACGGCATCTGTCCATGATTATCCGGGCTTTACCCTGACTGTCGGTATCGTCAGCAATCACGGAAACTGGTTTACCTCTGACAATCCTAACAAGGAAATGAGCGTACTTGCCCAGTCCTATGACTGGTTGCTGTTCCTGACGGATGAAGGATTGTCACTATTTATTGAAAGTGTCATTCTCAATCCCTTGCCGGAACTTAAACCGATAAGTAACGCGTTCCATAGCAGTTATTCAGGAAAGCGGGGTACAAACCGATTTACAAAAGTGCGCATGGATGCAGAAGCAGAGCACGCATTGCAAGACTACTTTGCAGATGAGGCAGGGAGTATTGAATCATGGTTTAATATCATCGCACCCCGCAAGGGGACAATCAGCATCCTGCGCCATGATCTGAGAACCCTTGCCGACAAAAGGGCATCAACATGACCGCCGGCAGGACTAATTCAGAAGCACTGAGTCAACATTGGTGTACGCCGCCGAAGTATGTTGATGCGATACGCGAGTTTTTCGGCGGGTCCATTGCGCTTGATCCATGTTCTAATGAATATTCCATCGTCCAGGCCGACACGGAATATACCCTGCCTGACTGCAATGGCCTGTATGATACGTGGGACTTCCCGACTATTTTCGTCAACCCGCCTTATGGCAGGGACAAGAATAGAAACACGTCTATTAAAAACTGGTTGCACAGATGCGCGCAGGCATACACACAACACGGAGCGGAAGTTCTCGCGCTCGTGCCTGTTGCAACAAATACGCGGCACTGGAAGGATTATGTGTTTGCCGAAGCTGCGGCAGTGGCTTTCCTGTACGACACGCGTCTTCGATTCATGGAAAACGGGAACTGTGGTGGCAAGGGCGCGCCTATGTCATGCGCGATGATTTACTGGGGAAACGAATATAATCGCTTTGAAAGCATATTTATTCGATTCGGGGCCGTAGTGCGCCTCAGCCACTTGCAGGGGAAGCTGGTTGGAACACATGAACATACGCAAGTCGCAACACTTGATCTGGGGATATAACGCCATGAGTAAACAGGCCATTCCAGTGCACACGCCTGACAGTCCGACAATGTAGAAGGGGGACTATTGCCCAAAAATCTTCACAGCTTGACAAACTTCATCGTCATCCGGTCGCTTTCACCTATTTCGGTGTACTTAGCTCGGTCCTGATCACCCAGGCGGTACGAGGGCGGCAAGCTCCAGACGCCTTCCTGGTAGTCTTTGGTATCCTTGGGGTTGGCGTTGAGCTCGGACTTATCGACCAGCTCGAAGCCGGCGTCTTCCAATAACCGGATCAGGTAAGCCTCTGGCACATAGCCCTGTTCGGCGCTGGCCTTGACGTCGCTGCCAGCGGCCGCACGGTGCTGCACCACACCTAAGATACCGCCGGGCTTCAACACCCGGTAAATGGCCTGATAGACCTCCTCAATACCACCGAAGCGTATCCAGTTGTGGGTGTTGCGGAACGTCAGCGCCATGTCGAAACTTTCATCTTCAAAATCATCCAGGTAGCCTTCGCCCTGGAACAGTCCCACTGCCACCTTGCCATAAACTTCCGGCGCCGCGTCGAATTTTTCCATCAGCTTGAGATGGATGCCGCGCAGGTACTCAGCCGGGTGCTCAGCGCCGAAGCTGGCCACTGCCAGCAGGCCGTCATCTTTCAGGTACGGCGCCAGTATCTCCGTGTACCAGCCGCCGCCGGGGAGAATTTCCAGCACTTGCAGGTCGGGCCTGATGCCGAAGAACGACAAGGTTTCCTGCGGATGACGGTAACCGTCCCGGGCCACGTTCTGCGCCTCCCGCTGCGCCCCGGAAACAGCCGCCGCCAACGGGTCCGGACCATTGTCGGCACAGCCTGAGGTGGCTACTGTGAGCAACAGGACACAGAGTAGTTTACGCATGATTTTTTCTCCTGTAAGTGGTCTGCTGCTCATATTTTCGGCAGTTGAAACTTTGCCGGAGCAGCCCATCGGTAAGTTATCAGGTCAATTATACCATCTGTCGAGAAAACGATACCCTCGGCTTCCAGCAGCATCCGTTGCAGATGATGCCCCTCAGAGCCAACGCGCAAGCTGATTCGTCCCTGACTGTTGATAATCCTGTGCCAGGGTGTATCGTCGCCATCCCGCAGTGCCGCCATCGCATAGCCCACCTGCCTGGCCGAACATGCGCCTGCCAGCTTGGCTATCTGGCCGTAAGTGGCGACTTTTCCCGCCGGTACGCGGCGCACCCAATCATAGATTTTAGTGTAACGGGTCACTGTTTAATTGACAATCCTCCCGGATAGGATTACTGTGCCGAGGTCAAACGTTAACTTAAGGAGTGATTTATCATGAGCCCGGAATTAATTGGAATCATCACCGTGGGGGTATCGTTGGGAGGATTTTCGGGAAAAACCTGACTAACCGTCGCGCACTGTCTGCGCGGTGGCCTTAATCAGCCGCCATGCCTGTTCCACATGTTCGAGTTCGGTGTGGGACTGGCCGATGCAAAGGCGTAGTACGAAGCGGTTGTTGAGTTTGGTGTGGGTCAGGAAAATTTTGCCGCTGCCGTTCAGTTCATCCATAAGCCGCTTGTTCAACTCGTCGCCGCCCCGGTGGCGGAAACAAATCAGGTTGAACGGTGCCGGCGCCACCATCTCGAAATTGTCATCGGCGGTAATCCATTCAGCCAACAGCCGCGTCAGCTCGATGTGCCGACGGATATGGTATTGCAAGCCTTCGACGCCGTAGTAGCGTAGCACGAACCAGAGTTTAAGCGCCCGAAACCGGCGTCCTAATGGCACCTGCCAGTCGCGGTAGTCAAACACGGCGCCGCTCTGCGTGGCCTCGTTCAGCAGATATTCCGGCAGGATCGACAAGGCATTGAGCAGCGCCGTGCGGTCAGCCACCCAGAAGCAGGAGCAGTCGAAATTGGTGAACATCCATTTATGCGGGTTGAAACAATAGCTGTCGCTGTACTCAATGCCGTCATGCAGGTAGCGGTATTCAGGGCATAACACCGCGGTGCCGGACATGGCTGCGTCCACATGGAACCACAGTCCTTCCTCGTTGCAAAGCCGGCCGATGGCGGCGATGGGGTCGAGCGCATTGGATGAGGTTGTACCCAGGGTGGCGCACACAAAGATGGGCCGCAACCCTGCGGCTTTGTCGGTCTTGATTTGCGCCGCCAGCCGGTCTGCATCTAGGGCAAAGTTCTCATCCGTCGCAATCTGGCGCAGGTTAGCGCGCCCCAGGCCGGCGATGCCCATGGCTTTTTCCAGCGAGGAATGGGTCTGGGTGGAACAGTAAGCCACCTGCCTGCCGTCGCAACCTTCCCGGTTGCTGCGCTGGCTGGAGTCCCGCTCGCGCGCCGCCAGCAGCGCGCACAGGACGGCGCTGGAAGCGGTATCCTGGAGCACGCCGCCGCCGCTGGCCGTGGACCGGTATTTGTCCGGCAATGCCAGCAGGTCTGCCAGCCAGTCCATGACCCGGGTTTCGACCTCAGTGCAGGCCGGGCTGGTGGACCACAACATACCCTGCACCCCCAGGCCCGAAGACAATAGGTCGCCCAGTATCGCCGGGCCTGAAGTATTGGCCGGGAAATACGCGTGAAAGTGGGGCGATTGCCAGTGGGTGATGCCGGGCAGGATTTTCTGTTCAACATCCGCAACGATAGCCGTAAAATCCTCCCCCTGTGACGGTACCGCGGCCGGCAGGGAGGCCGCTATCTCCCCGGGTTTAACCTGTGACTGCACCGGATACTGCGCCACGTTTTCGTAATAATCGGCGATCCGGTCGATCATCTCCTTGCCATGCCGACGGAAATCTTCCATCGACATGTGATAGTTTTTTAATTCAGACATGGTGCCGGACTGACGACGTTATTCGTCCGTAACACAACCCAGCGAGGCTGACTTGACGTTGCGGATGTATTTGAACAAGGTGCCACGCGTCGCCTTGTAGGGCGGCATCACCCAGTCGGCCTTGCGTTGCGCCAGTTCTTCGTCGCTCAGATCTAGGTTTATCAGGTTGGTCTTTGCATTGATGATGACATGATCCCCGTTTTTGACTAGGGCGATGGGGCCGCCTTCCTGAGCTTCCGGCACGACATGGCCGATGATAAACCCATGGGAGCCGCCGGAGAAACGGCCATCGGTGATCATGGCGACACTGTCGCCCAGGCCGGCGCCCATCAGGGCTGAGGTCGGGGTCAGCATTTCCGGCATACCGGGACCGCCTTTGGGTCCCTCGTAACGGATGACCACGACATCACCTTGTTTGATTTGATCCTGCTCCAGCGCGGCCAACATCTCCTCCTCGGAGTCGAAAACCTTAGCCGGGCCGCTGAATTGCTCCCCTTCCTTGCCGGTGATCTTGGCCACGGCGCCGCCCGGTGCCAGATTGCCCTTGAGGATGCGGATGTGACCACTGCTTTTGAACGGCTTGGCCAGCGGCCTGAGCACCTCCTGCCCCTCGCTCAGCCCCGGCAGGTCGGCCAGATTTTCGGCAACGGTGCGGCCTGTGACCGTCATGCAACTACCGTCGATCATGTCGTGTTCCAGCAGGTACTTCATCACCGCCGGCACGCCGCCCACCTGGTGCAGGTCTTCCATCACGTAACGCCCGCTGGGTCTGAGGTCTGCTAGGTACGGGGTGCGGTCGCTCACGGCCGCAAAGTCATCGACCGTCAGCGCCACCTCGACGGCGCGGGCCATGGCGATCAGGTGCAGCACCGCGTTGGTGGAACCGCCCAGCACGGTGACCATGACCATGGCGTTCTCAAATGCTGCGCGCGTCATGATAGCGCGTGGTTTCAAGTCCAGCTCCAACAGTTTTTTTATAGCGGCGCCAGCCTGCACGCATTCCTCCAGCTTTTGCGGGTCAACCGCGGGGGTCGAAGAACTGTAGGGCAGGGACATGCCCAGCGCCTCAATCGCCGAGGCCATGGTGTTGGCGGTGTACATGCCACCGCAGGCGCCGGCGCCGGGGCAAGCGGCGCGCACGATGGCGCGGCGGCCCTGTTCGTTGATCCGTCCCGAGATGAACTCGCCGTAGCTCTGGAAGGCGGAGACGATGTCCACCTTGTCGCCGTTGCGGTAGCCCGGCTTGATGGTGCCGCCGTAGAGCATCAGCGCCGGGCGGTTCAGGCGCCCCATGGCCATGATGCAGCCGGGCATGTTCTTGTCGCAACCCGGGATCGAGATATTGGCGTCGTACCATTGGGCGCACATGATGGTTTCGATGGAATCTGCGATCAGGTCGCGGGATTGCAGAGAAAAGCTCATGCCCTCGGTGCCCATGGAGATGCCGTCGCTGACACCCACGGTGTTACAGCGCATCCCGACCAAGTCCTGACCGTCCACCCCTTCCTTGACCTTGGCCGCCAAGTCCAGCAGGTGCATATTACAGGGATTGCCTTCAAACCAGACACTGGCAATACCCACCTGGGGTTTAGCCATGTCCTGGTCGGTCATGCCGGTGGCGTACAGCATGGCTTGTGACGCCCCCTGCGATTTCTCCTGTGTTATCCTTGTACTGTAACGGTTTAATGCTTTTTTCATGATCTCATATACACTAATCTGCGTCGGCTTGCAGATAATCAAAGGCCATACATGATAACACTACCCGCCTTCAAGGAGTCATTTGCGGCGCTCATCGGGGCGCCGACCGTGAGCAGCATTGACCCGCGCCATGATCAAAGCAACCTGCCCGTGGTGGATTTGCTGGCCAACTGGTTTGCCGACTTAGGTTTTGCTATTGAGATCATGCCGGTTGCGGAGCGGCCGGGCAAGGTCAACCTGGTGGCCAGCCTGGGTACAGGCGGTGGCGGCCTGGTATTATCCGGACATACCGACACCGTGCCTTACACCGAGTCCGCCTGGCATCAGGACCCGTTCCGGCTCACGGAGAAAGACAATCGCTATTACGGCCTGGGCACCTCGGATATGAAGTGCTTTTTCCCCATCGTCATGCAGGTGTTGCAATCCTTGCAGCTGCAGCAGCCCAAACGTCCCATCATCCTGCTGGCAACCTGTGATGAGGAATGCACCATGGCCGGCGCTAGGGCACTGGTGGCTGCCAACCGGGGCCTGGGACGCTATGCGCTCATCGGCGAACCCACCGGCTTAAAACCGATCATCATGCACAAGGGGGTGATGCTTGAGACCATTACCCTCAAGGGACAGTCCGGACATGCCAGCAACCCGGCCCTGGGCAACAGCGCCATGGAAGGCATGTATGAGGTGATGAAGGCTTTACTGCAGTGGCGCGCGGCCATACAGGAGCAGTTCGCCAACGACCAATTCGAGGTGCCCGTGCCAACCATGAACCTGGGCATGATCCACGGTGGCGATAACCCCAACCGGATTTGTGCCGAATGTGAACTTAAGATCGATATCAGAGTGTTGCCCGGTATGCAGGTGGATGAAGTGCGCGGCAACTTGCGCCGGGCAGTGCAGGCGGCCGTCGCCGGCAGCGGCCTTACCCTTGAGTTCGACGAGGTCCTGCCGGGGATGCCGGCCATGGAAACCGACCCCGCCAGTGAACTGGTTAAAGTCGCAGAAAAGCTGACCGGCCATGCCGCCGGAACAGTCAATTTTGGCACCGAAGGACCTTACCTGAATGCCATGGGCATGGACACCGTGGTATTGGGGCCGGGAGACATTGAGCAGGCGCATCAGGCCAACGAATACATTGAGCAGAAACGCATACGCCCCATGCAGGACCTGCTGGAAAAAATGATCGTGCATTTTTGTGCGGGTTAATGATATGAATAACGCCCAATTCGTCAGCTGGTTCCGGTCGGCCTCGCCCTATATCCGTATCCACCGCGGCAGGACTTTCGTCATCCAGGTCGGTGACCAGACGTTACACAGCGACGGCTTCACCGCGCTGGTGCATGATCTGGCCCTGCTCACCAGCCTGGGGGTCAGGCTGGCGCTGGTGTTCGGCGCGCGCACGACTATTGAAGCCGGCCTGGATGAAAAAAAGCTGGCTTCCAGGTACCACGCCGGGATCCGGGTCACCGATGCAAAGACCATCGGCGTCGTCAAGGAGGTGGTCGGGCGCCTGTTACTGGAGATACAGGCCAGACTGTCCACAGGGCTCGGCAACACTCCCATGTCCAATGCCGCCATCAGGGTGAGCACCGGCAATTACGTGTCTGCAAAACCTTTGGGAGTTATAGACGGAGTGGACTACGAGCTGACCGGCACAACCCGCGCGGTCGATACCGGGGCCATGACTGCCAAGCTGGATAACGGTGAAATCATTGTTCTGCCACCGCTGGGCTATTCCGTAACGGGGGAGGCTTATAACCTGTCGGCGCCAGCGCTGGCGGCGGAGGTGGCGGTGGCCCTGCGTGCAGACAAGCTGATTTACCTGACCGAAGCAGACCTCCTGTCCACCTTGACCAGCGCGCCCCCCACCAGGCAGTTGAGCCGGGATGACGCGCAGCAGTTGTTGCGCCGGCTTGATGAGCAGGCGGACAGTTATCAATACCTGCAACATGCCCTGGAAGTCAGTGACCGCGGGGTCGAGCGGGTACACCTGCTGAACCGGGAAGAGGACGGCGCCATTCTCAATGAGCTGTTCACCCGGGATGGGTCGGGGTTGATGATTACCACTTCTCCTTATGATGTGGCGCGCACCGCCGACGGCAACGACATCAACGGCATACTGGACCTGATCGAACCCCATGAACAGCAGGGCGCCCTGGTGAAGCGTTCCCGGGAGAAACTGGAACTGGAAGCCGAACGTTTTACCATTCTCACCCGGGATGGAGTCATCATTGGCTGTGCCGGTTTGTATCCTTATCCTGAAGACGGTATGGGAGAGATTGCCGGCTTGGCGGTACACCCGGATTACCAGGATGCCGGCCACGGCAACCGCCTGCTGGATAAAGTCGAACAGGAAGCACAGCGTCAGGGCCTGCACAGCGTGTTTGTACTGACCACCCAGGCCCAACACTGGTTTCTGGAACGAGGCTTTAAGGAAGCCGCTTTGGCAAGCCTGCCCATGGCAAGGCAGGACTTGTACAACTACCGGCGTAATTCCAAGATTCTACTCAAGGAACTGGAGGGTGCCTCTAATTTTTAGACACGGAAACAGAAAAATGCCCGAAAAAGTGGGACATTCCGTTTCCTTCATTTTCAGTCACTTACGTGACTGCAGTTACTGGCAGCACCTCCTTGTGCTGCGGGCCGTCCCTGTCAGTTTGCTGCTACTCACCAAGTGACGCGCCGCTTCCCGTAGCCGGTGCCGACCCGTTACCAGTTATACAGCGCCCGGAAGTAGTAGAAACCACCGTTGAAACCGTAGGGTGAGGTTTCGGCGTATTGCATCCCGGACGGGTAGGGCGAGGCGTTTTTGCTCTGGTTGGTGGGGGTGGTGTCGATAAAGTTCTCGGCGCCCGCTATCAGGGTGATGTTGTCGTTAAGCGAATAGCCCAGTTCGGCGTCCATGAGGAAGCGTGAACCGGCGTTCAGCCGGGCGCTGGCGTCATCGGTGGAGAACTCCACGAAACCGTCATAGAAACGGCCCCGTAACATTGCTCGCCATGGTCCCTGGGTGTGATTCAACGTGGTGGTGAAGCGGAACTCGGGGTTGTTTTTCTCCAGTTGTGTCACTCTCTTGTCGTCAATCAACTCAGGATTGCGCTTATCCACTTCCGTGTCGGTCCAGTTGCCGGCGAAACTGAGGCTGGAGTCGCCGCCGGCCATTGCAAACGGCAGCGTCGCAACGATGTCTATCCCTTGGGTAGTGGTTTCGAAATCATTGACGTAAAAGCGTATGTTCGTGAAACTGAGTGCATCCGCCACGCCCTGGGATAACAGCGTTTGGCGGTCGGCGTCGGTCAGCGCCCGGTCACTGCTGCGGGCGATGCGATCTTCTACATTGATGTTGAAATAGTCGATGGTCACGTCCATGTCCCCCACATTGAATACCGCACCGAGGGTGAAGTTGGTGGATTCCTCCGGTGTCAACGCCTTGCCCCCCACTAGCGTCGAGGCCGGGTGAGTGGGTGGTAACGTGGCTTCATCAGCCAACATGCCGCCGGTAAATGCCGTGGTGACGTTCTGCACGTTGGCCTGACCTACCGTCGGCGCCCGGAAGCCGGTGCTCACGGCGCCGCGCAATGCCAGTGTGTCGGTTACATCCGCGCGCGCGCTGATCTTGAAATCCCAGGTCTCGCCCACGCCTTTGTGGTCTTCGTAGCGACCCGCCGCGCCCAGCACAATGCGGTCGGTCACCTCGGCCTCTACATCGATATAACCGGCGTAGCTGTTACGTGACCAGGTCCCGGCAATGCGCGGGCTGAACCCGGCAAAGCCATTGGAGCCGATGCCAAAACCCTGTTCGGCCAGACCACCGGACCGAGCATCAATGAACCAGGAGTTCATGCCGCCCGGAGTCACCTTGAATTCCTCCTGCCGATGTTCCGCGCCGAACGCCACATTCACCGGTGCGGCAAACAGCGGTAGGTGCAGCAGTTTTGTTACGTCCAGGTTCAAGGTGTAATCCGTTTCAGTGTAAGAACCGGGGATATAATCCGTCGGGATATTGGCGACGGTAACGTCCGGCATGGCCAGCAACTGCGGGTTCAACGTATGACGCATGAAGAAATCGGCCCGGTGGCGACCATACACGCCACTCACGTCCACGTTCCAGTCGTTGCCCAACTCACCGCGCACGCCCAGCGCAAAGCTGTAATCTTCCATGGTGCCGCCGAAACGCGGCACAAAACCGCCGGGGAAACGGGTGATGAAGGATTCGCAGTTGGGATCGGCCTCCACTGCGGCAATGTCTGCGGCATTAGCCACATCGTTCATAATCCGGATCACAGGACAGTTTTCTCCTACGCCCGTGCCGTTAACATCCGCGACCTTGACGGTGTCATAAGTCATCCCGTCAATGGTAACTTCCGGGCCATCGAAAACACCGCCGCGGGTGTGCGGGTTACGAAAGTAGAAGCCGCCTTCCACCTTGCGCTTGGCGTAGTTGCCGTAGCCGTAGGCTTCAAAGTTATCGCTGAGGTCGATGCCCATGTTGCCGAAGAACTTGTAATCATACTCGAACTCCGGGGCGCCCCAGACCATGACGGTGGGGTGGAACACGCTATCGTAGTCGGGATCTTCGATATACGGATTGCCAGCGTCCACCAGCGCCTGCGCGTCGGTGCGTTGCCGCGCCCGACTGGTCGGGTCGGCCTCCTTGTACTCCATGCTCAGGTTAAGAAAGCCGTTGCCGGTCATGGGCAAGCCGATGTTGCCGGCGAAGTTGAAGCCATCGCCGTCGCCTTCGTAAAACTGGCCCCAGCGCGCCTCGACCGTGCCGCCTTCGGCATCGTCTTTCAGTTCAAAGTTGATGACTCCGGCGATGGCATCGGAGCCGTACTGGGCAGCGGCGCCGTCACGCAGCACTTCCACCCGCTTTAGTGCCACCGAGGGGATGACCGAGACATCCGGCCCTTGCGAGCCGTCCGCCACGCCGTTGCCCAGGAAGGTAATCACCGCCGCGCGGTGGCGACGTTTGCCGTTCACCAACACCAGGGTGGAGTCCGGCGGCAACCCGCGCAAGGTGGCCGGACGCACCAGGGTGGCGGCGTCGTTGATGGCTTGCGTATCCACTTTGTAGGACGGAATCAGGTTGGACAGCACCTGGTCCATATCGGTGGAACCCATGTTGGCCAACTCTTCACCGCCGAACACATCCACCGGCACCAGCGACTCGGTCTGCGAGCGCCCATCTTGGCGGCGGCTGCCGATGATGACGATTTCTTCGATGACCGTGGCCTCGGACTGTTGTGCTGAGACGCTGGTCATAGTCAGTGGCGGTATTGCCAAAACTGTGGCAAACAGGTATAGAAGGGGTTTGGACTTTGGACTTTGGACTTTGGACTTTACCATCAGATGCTCCTGAAGTTTGAACGGCGGAAATAACGTGTTGATTCTACCACAGACAGACTTTAATTTCTCAACTGTTTCCCTCGGCATCCCCCGCCCTCCATACTGTGCTTATGCCGGAACTGCCTGAGGTTGAAACGACGCGGCGCGGCATTGCGCCGCATGTTGTCAATAAAACCATACGAGCTGTGGCGATTCGGCAACAGCGGTTACGCTGGCCGCTGCCGGCGCAGCTCGAAACTATCCTGACCGGCCGGCGTATTACCCGGGTCGGGCGCCGGGCCAAGTACCTGCTCTGCTATCTGGAGCAGGGTTGTTTGTTGCTGCATCTGGGTATGTCCGGCAGCTTGCGCGTGCTGGACGCGGCGGTCCCGCCCGACCAACACGACCATGTTGACATCGTATTTCATGACCACACCTGCCTGCGCCTGCGCGATCCCCGGCGTTTCGGCTCTATCCACTGGACCGACCAGGACCCGCAGCGGCATCCGCTGTTGCGCCACCTGGGGCCGGAGCCGCTGGCGTCGGACTTTAGCGGCGCGCACCTGTACGGCTTGTCCCGCAACCGCACGCAGGCGGTGAAGACTTTCATCATGGACGGCCGCATCGTCGTCGGCGTGGGCAACATTTACGCCAGTGAGGCGCTGTTCCGAGCCGGCATCCATCCCCTGCGCAAGGCCGGGAACATCTCGCGCAAGCGTTATCTGGCGCTGGCCGGGGCTATCAAAGAGGTGCTGCAAGCGGCGCTGGCGAGCGGCGGCACCACCTTGCGGAACTTTGTCGGCAGCGACGGCGCACCGGGCTATTTCAAGCTGGACCTGAACGTCTATGACCGCGCCGGCGCACCCTGCCGGGTGTGTGCCGGCAGCATCAGACAGATACGCCAGGGCCAGCGTTCAACCTATTACTGCCCGCGTTGCCAGCGTTGAACAGGGGGTTTGCCCCTTCGGGGCCAGCTACGCTGTCCAAATTCGTTCCAGACGAATTTGTGCACGGCGGCAGGCGCCCGCAGGCGCAAAAAAGACCAGCGAGGGCGCATCAAGCGCAGTGTGTTATGTGGAAAGAACAGCAGTATTATCACAACTTATTGAAAGCCATCATGTTTCACAAGGCAACAAGCGAGTTGGTGAGATATGCGGGTTAGAGGTGACCAGAAGTATGATCCTGCTCTGCAGCCGACCCTTGATGCTTGATGCTTGATGATATATCATTGTGCAGTCAGTGGGGAAACACGATGCGCACTACGTTGAATATTGACACAGAATTGCTGGTTGCGGCAAAAGAACTGGCCGAACGAGATCGCAAAACAGCCGGACAAGTCGTATCGGAATTACTGCGTCAGGCTTTGCGCGCGCGCGCGGCACCGAAGCAAAAGTCATCGGGCAGGGATATTCATGGTTTCCTGCCTGTTGCATCCCGTGGTGGCGTGGTGACCAACCAGCATGTCAACCAGCTTCGGGATGAGTCAGGCGACTGAGCAAATGAGAGCATTACTGGACGTCAATGTGCTCATTGCCCTGTTTGATGAAGACCATACACACCACATCGCAGCTTCAGAGTGGCTGGAAGACAATATAGGCCATGGCTGGGCCTCCTGCCCGCTCACCCAGAACGGTTGTATCAGAATGGGGTGCTGGCGCTATAGACTTTGCAGCTGCTCCCGCTAACTCTGGTAAGTGGAGGCATCATCAGGTCGGGCTCATTTTTTTAAGGTCTCCCGGTCATCAGGGGATGCGCGGTCCTCCGGCTGTTCCCGGCAGGTGTTGATGTGGCTTGATTTCCCCTGAAGTCCCCCACCTCGAACCACTCGGTCACGGCGTGGGCTCAGGATGTATCATAGGCCACTAACAGCGTCGGAGCAGGCCCGTAGGCCAGCGCCCGATACAGCGTCTCCCAGTCCGGCAACAACCACGTGAAGAAGAAGCTTCTGAGCTTCTCCCAGAAGTAGCGCTTGCGGCCCTGTTGGGCCAGCGCCGCCTGGAACAGCCCGCAGCACTGCTGCTGCACCTGGTCTATCAGGAACGCCAGCATCATCAGGTAGGCGAACACGGTAGACAGGTGTTGATAACCATGGCCGAAGTTATGCTCGAAGTGGTAGCCTTGGTTCTTCAGGGTATTGAATGTCTCGTTCTCAATTTTCCAGCGCGCCCGCGCCCCGCGCATAATCCGCAGCAGGTTGTCTTGATGCAGGGGAATGTCTGTCACCCAGGTAAAGCGCTGTGTCTTGCCTGAGGGGCGTTGTTCTTCATAATCCAAGACATTCACCGTCAGGTCAAAGTGTGTCTCGTTCAAGGGGGCGCCATGGAGATAACGGAATCGGTGTACGACACCGTCTTTGTCCGTGAACTCAGCCGTGTTCACCCCCGGCGTGGTGGCGAGCCAGTTAAACAGAAAGGTATGGTCACCGGGCTTGACCCCCAGAATATAACGCATCTTCAACGACTGTAACAACCGGATATGCGGCCCGTTCGCCGCCAGCGCATCCTCCACCACTATCAGTTTCAGGTGCGGGTGCTCCCGGCGCACATCGGCCAGCAACCGCTTGGCCGCATTGCGCTCGCAATCGTTCTTCTGAGCCCCGTCCGCACGGGTGATCGGCTCGGGCGCCAACGGCAAGACCACCCGTTGCTCAGGATGTACCAGCACCGCCCCCAGCAGTTGATGGTAATAACTCACCCGACCGTCCCGGTGCTGTGTCTGACAACACTGCTCGCAATGCACCCGGTCTGAATAAAAATACCCCGTGCCATCCACCGACAACAGGTAATGCCCCGCCCACCAGTGAAACGAATCTAACCCCTTGCCCCGCTGCAACAGATGCAACACCCGCCGAAACGCACCCCGCAATGCCGCCGGGTCCACCGCATCGAGCCGCTCTC
This sequence comes from Gammaproteobacteria bacterium, assembly GCA_965215365.1. Taxonomy (GTDB): domain Bacteria; phylum Pseudomonadota; class Gammaproteobacteria; order Eutrophobiales; family Eutrophobiaceae; genus JAAXHV01. The sequence continues at coordinate 611,217 of CBDCDS010000003.1, forward strand.
GTAACGCCGTGTCCGACGGCGCTTTGTCAATCCCATACAACGTCCGCAGGTTCGAGGCCACCACCGCATCTGCGCGGCCTTCGTCAAACTGCAGCAGCGAGGGGTACTTCAACCCGAACACCGCCAGCCCCGACATCAGGTAATCGACCAACGCAAACCCACGCCCCACCGTATCATCCTTGATAGCTTCAAAACAACGGCGGACTTCACTTAACAAACCCGGGGCACTCAGCGACTTACGTAAAGCAGGACGGGACATGGCTCACCTCACCTTTGACGTGAATAATGCCCGGTAGTATACTGAATCCACCCTAAAAGTTTGCGAAAACCTTTTTTCAGATCGCTCAAAAACCCTGTATTTGTAAGGATTTTATGACTGCTCAGGCATTAGCGGGAATTGCTGTAGACTTTGTCTTCCGCCCGCTCCCATAAACTCTCCCTCTACCAGCTTTTCAAATCCTTCGCAGGACAAAGACTTTCCAGATGCAACGACCAGGAGCAGCGACGCCCGGATGTTAAACCGGTCTGATTTTGAGACTGGATTGCCTCCATTTTCTACTTGCCTGATTTTCCTGGACAGTGCTTCTTCCATATCGTCTGCGGATATACCCGAAACGGCCTGCTCCTGTTTTTTACAAACCAGGATCATATCAAGGGAGATTGGCTCCTTGGTATTCGTTTTGGGGCTTGCCACCCTCATCTCTGCGTGAACGGGATAAGAAGTTACTACAGAGAAACTGGCCTCACGTAACGCCTTGTAGATTGCCGACCAACCTTCCGGGCGCGAATTACGCATTCGGCGACAGGTAAACTTTTTCGCCTTCTTTGGTTAACGCCATGATTGCATACAGCCGGTGCTGCAGAGGCCGGCCCTGTTCAGGTAACAGCTCCTTGATTCTGAACTTGTTGCCCTTGCTGTCCGCCACATATTGGGCATTTGCCGGACCGTTCTGCGGATTGAACTCGTGGTTGCATTGATGGCACTTGAGAGAGGTTGCATCATACCTGCCTGGATTCACGGACCAGCAAGCAGGACAAATTATCCGGGCTGATGGCTTCCTCTTCGGACAAGCATTCTTGCTGAATATATATGAATTAAACAGCGGCACGGTTTCCCCGCTGGGCGTGTCAACCAGCTTTACCCAAAAATAATACAGTACGGGAATGGGTTTATTGGTTTCCCGGTCGAGGGTTGTGTAGTATTGTTGAACTTCTGGCTGTACTTCCTGTTCGAGCTTATGAAACGCACGTTCCAACTCATCAATATCCACATTGGTCAACGCCTGCCTGACCGCGAACGTACTGACGGGGTTAATGTCACAGCCAACCGGTTTAACGCCCAGTTTCGCCGCCTCGCCCAGAGTGGTGCCACTTCCCATAAACGGGTCCAAGACACAGACATCCTGCAAGGCATGTTTTTTATAAAATTCCTTCCATATATCAAAATCGCTCCCTGAAACGGCGCCTAATACGATTCCCCGGAAGACGGAACCCAAACGGTTAGCCCACCACTTATGAATATGGTAAGGCGGCCTGAAAATTTCTTTTCGGTAGCTTTCACGCTCTGCCAGTTGGCTTATTTCTTCAACCGGGAAAGCAACCTCAATGGCCTTGGCGCGCTCCCCTTTGGTAAACGGCATTTTCATAGTCTGTCCCGGCTTGCGATCGGGATCAAATTGTGAAATGGGGCGGCCCGGAGATGCCTTGTTTTCTTCAATCGCCAGAGCCAGGTTTTGCATCGTCATGGTTTTTCTTGCGTGTCCGTCCCGGCCATCGACACAGGTTTTCCCCCTTGATTCTTGAGATGGTGGGCCACTATTCCACCACCACCGCCAGGCCCTCACCTCTGGGGTCGCTGGCGCTATAGACCCGGTTTTCCTTTTGGTCCCATAAAATCGCCTGCATGTTGCCGTAGCGGCGGGCGATCTCCTTTAGCTCGTGGCCCAGTTCGGTGAGGCGTTGTTGTTCAAATTCGGTCAGGCCGTGCAGTTCGAACTGTAGCTGGTCCGGCTGGTACTGGTGGTGGAAACGGCGTAGGCTGACCCAGGAGTCCGGTAACCGGCCCGCCTCAAAATCCAGCGCGGCGAGTAGCACCATGCTGATGATGCGGCTGCCGCCGGGGGTGCCGACGATGCCGACCCGGTCGGGTGCTTCCAGGAAAGTGGGGGTCATGCTCGACAGCGGGCGCTTGCCGGGCGCGATGGCGTTGGCTTCATCGCCAATCAGGCCGTAGGCGTTGGGGGTCAGGCGCTTGCTGGAGAAGTCATCCATTTCGTTATTGAACAGCACCCCGGTGCCGGCTGCCACGAAGCAGGCACCGAACAGGGTATTGATGCTGAGGGTGCCGGCCACGCGGTTGCCCTCCCGGTCGAGGATGGAAAAGTGCGTAGTCTGGGTGCCGGTCTGTGTCAGCGCGGGGCCCTCGCCGAGAATCTCGCTGGGGGTGGCGCGCTGCGCGTCGATGGTCAACGCCAGCCCTTCCAGGTAAGACGGGTGCAGCAGGCGTTGCCGCGGCGCGTCCACGAAGTCCGGGTCGCCCAGGAACAAGGCGCGGTCGCGGAACGCCCGGCGCATGGCCTCAACGAGGTAATGTTTGCGCTGCACGTTGCTCATCTCGTCTAGGTTGAACTGCTCCAGCATGCGCAGGGTCTGGGCTATGACGATGCCGCCTGAGGACGGCAACGGCGCCGACACCACGCGCATGTCCCGGTACTGGAAGATGATCGGCGCGCGTTCCACGACCTGGTAGGATTCCAGGTCCTGCAAACGCCAGACACCGCCGTGCCGGCGCGCGCCCTGCACCAGCTGTTGCGCTACCGGGCCGCGGTAGAACCCGTCCCGACCGTGCTCGGCGATGGCTTCGATGGTGCGCGCCAGCTCCTGCTGGCGGATCCGATAGCCGATGCGCGGCGGCTCACCGTCTTGCAGGAAAATTCCGGCGGCGTGCGGATACCGGTTCAAGGTATCCGTCATGTACGCCGCCAGACGGTGGTAGCGGGATGTCACCTTGAAACCTTCCTCGGCGTAACGTATGGCCGGCGCCAAGGATTGGCGCAACGGCAGGCGGCCGTAGTGTTCAGCGAGATGCGCCAGACCGGCCACCAAACCGGGAATGCCGGCGGCCAGCGGGCCCTGCATGGAGGCATCCTTGATCACGTTGTCCTGCCTGTCGCGATACATGCGCTCGTGTGCCAGCGACGGCGCGGTTTCGCGCCCGTCCAGCATCACCTGCTTACCGTCACTGGCGCGGTGCAACAGCCAGAAGCCGCCGCCGCCGAAGCCGGAACTGAACGGCTCGACCACGCCCAGCGCGGCGCTGACGGCAATGGCCGCGTCGAAGGCGTTGCCGCCCTGCTGCAGCACTTCCACCCCGGCCTGTGTCGCCAGCGGATGGGCACTGGCGACGGCATGGGCCGGGGCCGGTTCGGCAGCGGCCGGGGCGAACCCGAACAGCAGCAGGGTGAGCAGGCAGGTTGTGCTGAGGTGTCGCGGCCGGACGAGGTGTTGGGGCGGCAGCAAGCAGTGGCGGCCCGGAGGGGGTCTCCCGGGCCTGTCCATGACGGTTTTTCTGTTCATCATGGTAGCCAACTGGCCCTCAGCCGGAAAACTTGTCCTGCAAGGCCGCGTTGACAGCGGCGGGCACGAAGCGGGTGACCTCGCCGCCCAGCGCTGCGATCTCGCGCACCAGGCTGGAGGAAATGTAACTCAGGTGCTCAGATGGGGTCAGGAACAGGGTTTCAGCCTGATTGTAGAGCTGCCGGTTCATGCTCGCCATCTGGAATTCGTACTCGAAGTCGGACACGGCGCGCAAGCCGCGCACGATAATCCTTGCCTGCCGCTGTTTGGCATAAGCGGTCATCAGCCCGGAGAAGCTGACCACTTCCACATTGCTGACGTGGGCTAGGGACGCGCGCGCCAGGGCCACACGTTCTGTAGTCGAAAAAGTGGTGGTTTTGCCGGTGCTGCGGGCGACGCCGACGATCACCAGGTCAAATATGCTGGCGGCGCGCTCGACGATGTCCGTATGACCGTTGGTAATCGGATCAAAGGTGCCCGGATAGAGCGCCGTCAAATTCATTCATTGCTCCTGTGTAGCGATACAGGCTGTATTCCAGCTGGCCGGCGCGCGCCTGTTTCAGTACTTGCAAACCGGCACCGGGGGGCGCCGCGCCGCGCTCGGTTTCGGTGTAGATCTGCGCGGCCGGCGTCAAGTGTCCCCTGTTTGACAGCAGGGCACAAGTTTTTTTCACGTAATCCTGGCGGAACGGCGGGTCCAAGAACACGATATCGAACGGTTCATGCGCTTGTTGCAGCCAGCTCAGGGCTTCGGCGCAGATAATCTCCGCCTGTTGTGCATCCAGCGCCGCGCGCGCGGCGTGCAGTTGTCGCACCAGTTGGTTATTCCGTTCCACCAACGTAGCGCTGCGGGCGCCGCGCGACAGGGCTTCAAAACCCAGGGCGCCGGCGCCGGCGAACAAGTCCAGGCAACGCGCGCCGCCGACTGTGTCCGCCAGCCAGTTAAACAGGGTTTCCCGCACCCGATCCGGGGTCGGGCGCAGGCCGGGGTAATCTGCCACGGCGAGGCGGCGCCCACGCCAGGTTCCGCCGATGATCCTGACCTTTCCCACCACCGCCGGCAACGGTCAATCTGTGGCTGACACCGGCCCGACCATGACGGTCACAAAGCGCTCGGGGTGCAGATGCCGCTGGAACGCATCCCGGATTTGTGCGACGCTTACTGCGTTCACCTCGTCTGTAAAGGTGTCCAGGTAATCCGCCGGCAGGTCGTAGAACGCGATCATGGCAACGAGGCCGAGGATCTTGCCATTGCTGTCTAGGCGCAGGGGGAAACCGCCGGTGATATTCTGTTTCGCCGCCACCAGCTCGGCTTCGGTGGGGCCTTGTTCAATGAATGTTTGCAGCATTGCGCGCAACACCTGCCAGGCCTGTTGCTGTTGTCCGCCCTGGGTTTGCAGGCTGGCCGTGAATGGCCCCAGCTGCCGTCGCGGCGAGAAGTAGCTGTAGGCACCATAGGACAGGCCGCGCCGTTCCCGGATCTCTTGGAACAGCCGCGCCACAAAGCCGCCACCGCCGAGGATATGGTTGCCCACGTACAGCGGAAAATAATCTGCATCACCGCGCTTGATGCCGAGTTGCCCGACCAGTATATGCACCTGCGATGACGGGTGTTCGATGCGGATCTCCTCGCTGCGCGGCAATGGTGCTACCGCGGGTAGCGGCGGCGGCGGCTGGCCGCGTGGCAGCGCCGCGCTCAGGTCCTCGGCCAGCGCCGCCGCGCGGCTCCGGTCCAGGTCGCCGACAATCACCAGGCGCACATTGCCGGCATGGTAGTATTGCCGGTGGAAGTCCACCACCTCGGCACGGCTGAGCATGGCGATGCTGGCTTCAGTACCGTCACCGGGTCGGGCATAAGGGTGCGTCCGGTACAGGGCGGCGCGGTAGGCGTCGCGCGCGATTTCCGCCGGGGATTGCTGTTTGCGCTGCAACCCGACCTGCATGCGTTGTTTGTGGCGCGCCACCGCCGGTTCGGGAAAGGTCGGCGCGGTGAGCACCCGGCGCAGGTTGTGCAGGGCCGCTTCCAGTACGGCCGGGGCGGCGCGGCTGCGCAGGCTGACGGAAGCAAAATCGTACCCTGAATCGGCGCCATAGCGCGCCCCGAGTCGCTCGAATTCATAACTGACTGCGGTGGCATCCAACTCGCCGGCGCCCTGGTCCAGCAAGCCGTTCACCAGTTGTGCCAGACCGTATTTGCCGTCGGGTTCCCGCACTGCGCCGGCATCGAACAGCAGGCGCACATCCACCATGGGTAATTCCCGGGCTTCGACAAACCAGACCGGGCTACCGGCTTGGGTCTGCCATTGCACGATAGCGGGAGCGGCCCAGGTTATCTGCAACATGGACAGTAACAGGGCCGGAATCGCTAACAGCCGCCCGTTGAGGATATTTTTTTTCACCGGATTCCTGCTTGCGCGGGACAAGGTTGCCCGTAGGTTTGCGTACAGGCAGGGACGCAATGAAGGACGCACCGGGTTGCTTGCCTGCTTCAAGGTGTGACTCGCGAGTGGCTATCCATCGGTGACAACAGCCGCCTGCTGTTGCGGCTCTGAGCTGCGGCGTATTGGCTCCAGCGCCGCCACCGTCAGGCCATCATCATGGAAATACTTGTTGGCGACTTCCTGTACCTGCTCGGCCCGGATCGCCTGGATTTGCGGCACATAGTCTTCGGTGAGGCGCCAGGACAGCCCCACGGTTTCATACAGGCCCAGTTTCATCGCCTGGTAGAACAGAGAATCGCGTTCGTACACATCGCCAGAGACTACCTGTGCCTTGACCCGCTCGAGTTCCGCGGCGCTGATCTCTCCTTGTTGCAGTTGCTGTAACTGTTCCCGCATGGCCTGTTCCAACTCGGCCATGGTTTTGCCCCGGGCCGGCACCGCCTGTAAGGTAAACAAACCATCAAGGCGGCCGCTCAGGTTGTAGGACGCGCTAACGCTGGCAGCCACTTCTTGGCCGCGTACCAGATTGGTTTCCAGTCTGGCGCTGTAGCCGCCGTCCAGCACCCCGGCCAGCACCTCCAGGGCATACGGCTCCCAGGCCGCCGACGCCGCAAGCGCAGTGCGTAGCGCCGGCGTTTTATACGCCATGAGCAGGTGTGGCAGCTCGGCCGGACGTTTCACCGTCACCCGCTTTAAGCCTTGTTGCGCCACCTCCGGGGGCGTGCGTACAGCTACCGGCGGGTCGGCCTTGATGGGCCCGAAATGCCGTTGCGCCAGCCGCCGGACTGCGTCATGATCGACATCCCCGGCCACCACTACCACGGCATTGCCGGGCCGGTACCAACGCCGGTACCAGGCGCGCAGGTCGGCAACGGTCATGGTCTCCAGGTCCGCCATCCAGCCGATGATCGGGTGTCGGTAAGGAGAAGTCTGAAATGCCACGGCCAGCGCGCTTTCATACAGGTAGGCGACCGGGTTGTCATCCGTGCGCAGGCGCCGTTCTTCTTTCACCACCTCGATTTCCTTGTCGAATTCCTGTGGCGCCAGCAGCAGGTTGCGCATGCGATCCGCCTCCAGCTCGAAGCTGATTTCCAGCCGGGACTTTTCCAGCGTCTGGAAATACGCGGTGTAATCCCTGCCGGTGAACGCGTTTTCACTGCCGCCGTTGGCCGCAATGATGCGGGAGAACTCGCCGCCGGGATATTTTTCCGTACCCTGGAACATCATGTGCTCCAGCGCGTGGGAAACCCCGGTGATGCCGTTATGCTCGTAACTCGACCCGATGCGGTACCAGACCTGCGACACCACCACCGGCGCCCGCCGATCTTCCTTAACCAACAACTTCAGACCGTTATCGAGTTGATACTCATGCACCTCGGCGTGCAGCAACGGCGGCACCAACAGCACCAGCAGCAGGACGCTACGGCACCAAAACATTTCAATGCGTTTCATTATTAGCACTATAACACGTCGGTGCCAAACGCTCACGCCAGGATTGGTTTATCCCGGCTAGTCTTGCGTGTATTATGGGTGCCTCTAAACCTTCATAATCAGGGCGCCGGTAAAAGTCAGCGGCGTCCTGCTGGCCCGGCGTAGCGTTACCGACATCTTATTCTGATAAACATGGCAACCCCCGAGAATTTTTTTCAGCGTCTGGTCACCGGGCTGGACAAGACCCGCACGCGTCTTTTCGGGGAGGCGGCGGGGCTGTTCAAAGGACCCCGGGAATTAGACGCTACGCTGCTGGAAGAACTTGAAAATCAACTGCTTGGCGCGGATGTGGGGGTGGCGGCCACGGCCGTTATCCGAGCCGAGTTGGAGGCCGCCTGCCAACGCGCGCAAGACCGGCAACCTGAGCTGCTGCCGGTCTTGCGAGAGGTGCTGGTAGCTCTGCTCAAACCTTGTGAACAGGCGTTGCGCATTCCCGAACAAAAACCGTTTGTGATCCTGGTAGTCGGTGTTAACGGGGCGGGCAAGACTACGACCATCGCCAAACTTGCCCGGCAGCTGCAACAGCAGCGCCATTCGGTGTTACTGGCCGCCGGGGATACGTTCAGGGCCGCAGCCATTGACCAGTTACAACGCTGGGGGGAACGCCTCGGGGCGCCGGTGATAGCCCAGCAACCCGGCGCCGACGCCGGCGCGGTGCTGTATAACGCCTTGCAGGCCGCCGTGGCGCGGCGCACCGATGTCGTTATTGCCGATACCGCCGGACGCTTGCACAACAAGGACAACCTCATGGAAGAGTTGAAGAAAATTCACCGCGTCATGCACAAGTTTGACGCCCGCCTCGAGGTGGAAACCCTGCTGGTCGTGGATGCCGGCGCCGGCATGAACGCCATGGTGCAGGCACAGCAGTTTCAACAGGCGGTGCCGGTCACCGGTATAGCCCTGACCAAACTCGACGGCACCGCCAAAGGCGGCACGGCGTTGGCGCTGGCACAGCAACTGGCCCTGCCCATCCGTTACCTCGGTGTCGGTGAGGGGGCCGACGACCTGCAGCCCTTCAACGCGGATGATTTTGTGCGGGCATTGCTGGATTTGCCCGACTGATCAGTAGCAGCACGTCCTTGTGCTGCGGGCCGTCCCTGTCAGTTTATTGGCCGGATGTGCGGCTTGTGTGCGGTTACTGGTTAGTACCGTCGGTCTGGCCCGCATGGTTGACCGTCGCGCAGCCCTTGCCGCCCATGAACATGACGTAGGTCTCGCCTGCGGGTGCCTGCGACCGAAACCATAGCGGCAGCTATGGTTGAGGAAGAGCGACGCGGGCGCGCAGGCGCTCTTGCACGTGGGTCATCAGCGACGGAATGCCCGGCTCGAAGTCATCGTTCGCCGTGGTCTTGCGCCAGAGATAACCCAACGCCGCCATCTCATCGAGCGCTGCCGTGGCCGCCTTGGCGTCTAACTCGAGCCCCTTGCGCAACGCGGCCTCGAGCGCGGCTTCATGCACCTGCTCGGACTGCTCGAAACACCCAGCGACGAGCGCGCCAGCCTCGAGCAGGCCACGCTCTTTGAGCTCCTCATAGCGCTCGCCGTAATAACGTTCGCAGCGCGCGGCGACTGCGGGGGCGGCCTGCTCGACGAGCGCTGCCGTGACCGTATGGCTGTGCAACTGCTCGACCAAGACACCACACAACGCTCGCCCCCAAAGCTGAATAAAATACGGGTAACACTGTGAGTCATCGACCACCTTACCCAAGGCATCGGGCTCGATAGTCACCGACCAATCACCGAGCGGCTCGGTTAAGGCCTGCGCGGTGGCCGCAGCGCTCAACCGGCCAATGGGCTGGATCTCAGAGCGGCTCCAGAAGGTGGCGCTCATCTTGCCCAGATGCGCTTCAAGATTAGGCGTGCCGGCCAAGATGAGAACGAATGGGACCCCGCCCGCGCGCAGCTGCTGACTGAGGTTGAGCAGATCGCAGCCGGTCTCAATATCGAGCGTATGCGCCTCGTCCACGGTCACTAACAGTGGCTTATCGCGACAACGCTTCGTTAAGCGCTCGGTCAACTCAACCATGAGCACCGCTGAGTCGGGGACGCTCAATGACACCGTGCCGAGGCCGCTTGCACCGACGCTGACGCTGTCCACGCTGAGCGGCTGGCCGGTGCCGCGTTCGGCGGTGTCGAGGGCCTTAGTGGCGGCGCGGGCGGCCAAGCCCGGCTTGGCGGGGGAATCCTCAGGGGGCGACGCGGGCCTGAGCAACACGGCGCCGAGCGCCGCTGGGGTTTTGAGCGCGCGTGGGGTTAGCGAGAGTACGCCAATCCCAGCACTCAGTGCCCGGCGCTCTAAGTCTTTGAGCAACACCGTCTTGCCGTTGCCGCGCGGGCCGAAGAGCACCAAGTCCCCTGCCGGGGCGTGGCTCCCTGCCAAGGGGCCTAACAGGACATCGGAGGCGAACTCTTTCTCAGTGTCGCGCCCAGCGAGGGTCGGCGGGCGGGTGCCCGTGCCGGGCTTAAATAACTCCTTTAAGGCCTTGCAGTAGCGGACCTCACTGAAATCGTGTGGGAATGGCGTGGTCATAGCTGCCCTCTTGACAGGTCGCCCAGTCTAGCAGTCTCTTGGCGCGCTGGCAAGGCAGGTAGTATCCCCCTAATCCCGCTTTAGAAAGTCCAAGAATCAAAAAAGTCTTGACTGTAGAGTGGAATTGTGTTAAAGCTGCGATGTCGTTCGACTTCCCACACAATCACCCATTTACTGAGGAGAACGAGAATGAAAATGAAACTTACGGTTACCCCCCCCCCCCCCCCCCCCACGCCCTAGCCGCCTGACGGCACCGGCCACCCTGCTGGTGGCCCTGGCCCTGCCCGCGACGGTGAAGGCGCAGAATGTTGGAGGCGCATACTGCCCGGACAGGACTTTTCAAAAGCTGGCCGTTGGCGTGAGCGTCAGCGTCGAGGTGGGGGAGTCGGTGGCCAATGACTGCATCATGGAATGGATACCCGAACAGAGACAAACAATGGAAAAATGCAGTGACACGGCCACAGTCAAAGTGACGAACTCCGCAGTGAGCCTAGAAAATATCAGAGCGAACACAGCATCAGGGTTTACCTTACCTGCCCTCGCCGCATTTAACCCCCGGGTCGTTGTCGGGCTGTTCGACGGTGAGAACGACCTCCATGGCGCGTATCCTGTCCTGGGGGAACCCCGCGCGGGCCGTGCCGTTCCAGCATCAACCACCACCTTCTATAATCTGAAAGCGAACACCCGCTACGCCGCAACGATTTATGTGAGTCACCTCCCGATTCGCGGTCAGGATGAGAGGTACAGGTTTACGCTCGCAAGAAGCTGCTTTGAGACGGCGGCGGCCAATTAGTGCCTAGCAGCCGTCCGGCTACAACGAGCCGACAGGGTTTGAAGGGGACCTCTAAAATACCACGGAGGGTATTTTTAGAGGTATGCCCTCATGGATATTCAAGGGACAACATCTAACAGCTGCCTGCGGTGGTGCAGGTAATAATCGAATAATCCCGGATGAATGTCCCTGAGCTCCCGGCGTGACGCCAGTTGTTCGCCCTTGCCCGATAGCAACTCTTTAATCAGATGAAACGCCCGTTCCGGGTCGGCCGCAGGAGCGCGGCGCGTTATGGATTTAGCCAGTCCCGGTTCGTGTAACAACACCCAGGCGGGATACCATTCAATGGATAGTTCGGGTTCTATCTCAGCGTCCATGGCCTGATTCCAGTACTCCGCCAATACGGAAGCGGGAATACGCTCAGTCCTGATCATTCTTTCAAAATACGCCGGCGCCAGCCAGCATAAAGTGAACCAGATCTCAAAAGCCTCTACGGTCCGGTTGAGTTGCCACAATGCCTGTGCCATCCGTTCAAGTAAAACGGGTTGATGTTCATAGTCCTGTTCGGTTTCTATCACGCGCAACACGGCGGTCCAGTCCTCGTACATCAGGTAGGCGCGGCTTGCATGGTGGTCGGGGTGGTCGGGATCAAAGCGGATACCGTCCAACGCCACCCCGGCCGCGCGCCAGAGTGGCGCCAGGAGGTCTCGCCCTTTATCAACGCCGAACAAGGTCTTTGCCGCCGGACTCCATACCACTTCCAGCCGTTCCAGGTGCTCCAGGGCAGTGTTCGGATCATGCGGCGGCGGCGCTTGCAACGCATCAATCATTGCACAAGCAGGTTGCAGCACTCTGTGGTCGGAGTTGCGCGCCTTGAGTTCTTTCAACTTTTGCTGCGCCGCGCTGGCTCTGCGCTCAAGCAGGGCCTCGCGCAGTTCGCTCTCAGCGACTACATCGGCGCTGTGCAGAAACAAATCAAATTGAACAGACATTGGATGGGTTCAATCACGATGCGCCAGATGCTATCAGTGCGATTTCCCACAGTGGCGACCTCAATTCAAGACCTGTTATGGTGACCTCTATTTAATAGAGGTCACCATTATACCTTTATGCAGGCCCTAAGTCAGACCAGCCGCTATCGTAAGGTTCCGCTGTTGCGGCCACCTCTTGTATCTGTTCAAAAAAACACTTGGCAGGCTGATTTTAATAAAGTACTATCTGTCCGGGTTCAGAAACAAGTGAGACTCTTTAGATAAAGAAATCGGGTAGTCTGTGTGTGAATTAATCTCAACTAATTGACACAGGAGGACTACCCGATGCAGATCAAAAGCCTGCGGGTGAAATCATATCGCAGTTGGCGCGTGGATGATACTACCGATGCTGACGCGCTCGGTCGTTTGCAGCAGTTGGAATTGGTTGCGACGTTACGCGAGGATGGGTGTGGTGAGGCGACGGCACTGGCAGCAGTAGGTTGGTCGAGGGCGACCTACTACCGTTGGTTGAAGCGGTATCGTGAACATGGGCTGAAGGGTCTGGGGTGTGGCTCTCGTGCGCCGCGGCGGCGGCGTGTGCCGCAATGGACGCGCCAGCACGAGCAGCAGGTCTTGCACCTTCGCCAACGTTATCCGTTATGGGGCAAGCGTAAGCTCTGGCGGGTGGGGGTGCGCGAGCAGGGCTGGACTTTGAGCGAGAGTACGGTCGGGCGCATCGTGGCGAAGCTGGTGCGGCTAGGTCGGGTCAAGCCGGTGGCGTTTTACTATGGCCGGGTGAAGCCTAAGCGCCGCCGGGCGTTTACCCATCATGCCAAGCGCTGGCGCTACGGGATGAAGGCTAAGGCGCCAGGGGAGTTGATGCAGATAGACCACATGAGTGTCGGCTTCACGGACGGCATCACGGTGAAGGAGTTCAAGGCCGTCTGTCCGGTGAGCAAATGGAGTGCGCTGCGAGCCTACAGTCGGGCCACCAGTGGCAATGCCCGGCGCTTCTTAAAAGCGCTGTGCCAAGAGGCGCCGTTTCCCATCCGTTCTATCCAGGTCGATGGCGGCTCGGAGTTCCGAGATGAGTTCGAGCAGGCTTGCCAGGACTTAGGAATCCCCCTGTACGTGCTGCCCCCGAAAAAACCCGAATACAACGGCTGTGTAGAACGCGCCAACGCCACCAGCCGCTATGAGTTCTATCCGTTCTACGAGGGTCCACTGACCGTGGCCGCCATCAACCGCAAACTGGCAGAGTATCAGCAATACTACAATACCTACCGCCCGCATAACGGTATTGGTTTATTAACCCCAATGGAGTATTATCAACAACTCACACAGCCTGCCTCTGAGTCTCATATGTATTGAACCTGGACACTATCTTGCCCCGTTGGATGTGGTAGTATTGAGCGTCGCGAAAAGACGACGCCCGAACATGACACCAAGAACAGGTTTCGGTGGTGTCTCTCGCTTTGCAAATCGTTCTTCCCTTACAGATATAAAAGCCGTAGAGAAAATCAACCACATGGTTGGAGGTTTTATCATGACGCATTCTTTACCCCCCCCCCGCCCCCGCTGCGCACCTTTCTTAAGGCTTTCGCCGCCGTTCTGCTGACGGCCCTTTCCCTGCCGGTGTCGGCACAGGTGCCGGAGTCGGCGGTCCGATTTTCAAGGGTTCTGGGCGATGCCCCCTCCCGCGTCAGTAGTCTGACAACCCCCTTGGTCGCCGCCCCTCCTGCTCGCTTAGGGGGTTTGACCCAAAACCTGACGATCGAAGCCGTGCCCACTCTTTCGAGCACGACGGCTTTCGGTGTGGGATCCGACTCCCGATGCGCCTACGGTGCGGGAGCCGCGACGCGGCTGGTCGAATTCCACAATGCGACCGGGACCTATTCCCGCGGCCAACCCATCGCTCGCGCCTGCCCTAGTTGGGGACCTGCAAAATGCTCGCGCACAGTTACGGTTAGGGGAATATCTTACACAGCCAATCGCGGGTACCCGCCGTGCCCCAATGCGTGGGTCGAGAATGGTGTTCATGTTGGGGCCCCTGCCATTGCTGAGGGCGCCGAACGTTCAGAAAGGACCCACAACGGCCTGTTCACCGTCCGCATCTGGGGCAACATTTGTTATCCAGGCGGTCAACCCTGTCGCTCATTGCAGGATGTAAACAGCCCGTTTTTGGGTGCTGTAAATCAATTCGGCTATGTGGCCACCTTCAGGCCCGGCTCCAATTGCGGCCCGGCGACCTGGCCCACGCCAGAAATGCAGGCGGCGGGCGGTCCGGCCTATGCCGAATGGTGCGATGTCGTGGTCGATGTGCGCCGCTGAAGGACATGACCGGCAGGTCCGCGTCCGGGATGTCGGCATGGTTACCGGGAAACTGCAGGCCCGGGGCTACGGCAGAGGTTCCCATACGAATGCAATCAAGACAAGGAGCAGCTTGAGCTTGAATCAGAGTCGGTCAGACGCGCCGGGAACGGTCTGAATTCCGCGACCACCGGGGCGTGGTCGGAGGGGCGCGGTTGTTGCCGGGGTTGGGTGTCTATCCAACTGTCGGCGCAGTGGCGGCTGAGTGCACTTGAGGCCAGTATCAGGTCGATGCGCAGGCCGCGGTTGCGGGCGAAGTCGCCGGCGCGGTAATCCCACCAGGAGAAGGAATGCCGTTCCTGCTCGAACTGCCGGAAGGTGTCTGTGAGGCCGCAAGCCAGCAGGTCGGACAATGCCCCCCGTTCCGCCGGGCTGCAATGAATCTTGTCGCGCCACTGCGCCGGGTCGTGTACGTCCTCATCCGTGGGGGTGATGTTGAAGTCACCCAGCACAATGAGTTTGTCATAGGATTGCAGCAGTTCACCGGTGAACTCGTGCAGGCGCGCCAGCCAGTCCAGTTTGTAGGCATATTTGTCCGATCCCACTTCGGAACCGTTGGGCACATACAGGTTGAGCACGCAGACCTCATCCACTAGGGCGCACAGCACGCGCCGCTGCGGGTCATCTAATCCGGGCAGGGCGGTGTGCAATACCTGGCACTGGCGCCGGCTGGCGATGGCGACGCCGTTGTAGGATTTTTGTCCGGCAAATGCCACCTGGTAGCCGGCTTCGGTAAAGGCCTGAGCCGGGAAATTCTCATCCTGGGTCTTGGTCTCCTGCAAGGCCAGCACATCTGGCTGGTGGGTTGCCAGCCAGTGCAACAGCTGCGGCAGACGCACTTTCAGCGAATTGACGTTCCAGCTTGCAACAGTCCACATGGAAAGTGTCTCATTGCTGTGCCGGTGTAGCCGGCGTCATGCCACAATGCCGTAACAGCGCGTCTATTTCGGGCTTGCGCCCGCGGAACTCCACAAACAAGTCCATAGGTTCCCGGGCACCGCCCTGTTCTAAGATGGTACGGAGAAAATCTCTGCCGGTGGCGGCATCGAAGATACCGTTTTCCTCAAAGCGCGAGAAGGCATCGGCGGACAACACCTCGGCCCACTTGTAGCTGTAGTAACCGGCCGCGTAGCCACCGGCGAAGATATGGCCGAAACTGTGTTGAAAACGGTTATCCGGCGGCACCTTGACTACCGCCACCGCATGCCGCACTTCATCGAGCAGGGACTGGATGTCGCGGGTATCCTGCCCGCGCCGTTCATGGTGCAGACGGAAGTCAAACAAGGCCAGTTCCAGTTGCCGCACCATCTGCATGCCGGCCTGGAAGGTGCGCGCCTGCTGCATTCTGTCGAACAGGTCGGCGGGAAGCGGCTCCCCGGTCTGGTAATGGCGCGCACACAGGTCCAGCGCGTCCCGTTCCCAGCACCAGTTTTCCAGGAACTGGCTGGGCAGTTCCACCGCGTCCCAGGGCACGCCGTTGATGCCGGACACGCCGGCATAATCGACCTGCGTCAGGATATGATGCAAGCCGTGGCCGAACTCGTGGAACAGCGTCAGCACCTCGTCATGGGTGAGCAGGGCCGGTTGTTGCGCCAGCGGCGGGGTGAAGTTGCAGGTCAGGTAGGCTACCGGCGTTTGCAGCGCGTCGCGCCCCAGCCGGCGCACCACGCATTCGTCCATCCAGGCGCCGCCGCGCTTGTGCGGACGCGCGTACAGGTCCAGATAGAATGCACCGCGCAGTTCGCCGCGCTCGTCCCGGACTTCAAAAAAACGCACCTCAGGATGCCAAGCTTCAACACCTTGCCGGGCACTGATATTAAGGCCATACAAGCGGCTGACTACGGCGAACAGTCCTGCTACGACCTGATCTGCGGGAAAGTAGGGGCGCAAGTCTTCCTGGGAGAAGTCGAACTGCTGCTGTCTGAGCTGCTCTGAATAGTAGGGGATGTCCCAGGCGCGCAAGTCCTCAACGCCGTATTCCTCGGCCGCAAATTTTTCTAGGGTGGCTAATTCGCGCTGCGCCGCCGTCTTGCTGCGCGCAGCCAGCTCATGCAGGAACGCGATGACTTCCTGCGGCGTGTCAGCCATCTTCTTTACCAGCGAGTACTCGGCATAGTCACGGTAGCCCAGCAGTGCTGCCAACTCCTGCCGTAACGCCAGTATTTCCACCATCAACGGCCCGTTGTCCCATTGCCCGCCGTTGGGTCCCAGTTCCGAGGCGCGGGTAGTGTAGGCAGTGTACAGCTCGCGGCGCAGTGCCCGCTCGTCGGCATAGATCATCACCGGGGAGTAGGAGGGATATTCCAGCGTGAACAGCCAGCCGGTGCGGTCCTGCCGACGCGCGCTCTGTGCGGCCAGCTCCAGCGCAGTGTCCGGCAGGCCGCTGAGCAAGGACTCATCTGTGACCAGCCGGGTCCAACCGTGGGTGGCATCCAGCAGGTTTTCCTCAAAGCGCGTGTGCAGCTTTGACAGCTGCCGTTGCAGCGCCCGGTACCGATCTTTTTTCTGTGGCCCCAGGTCTATGCCGGACAGGCGAAAGTCGCGCAAGATGTTGTCGATGATCTTCTTGCGGGCGACATCCAGCCGGGCATAAGCCTCACCTTCGGCCAGGGCCTGACAGGCGCGGAACAAGTCTTTATTCTGACCCAGCGCCGTTTCATGGTCGGACATTTTCGGGATGCAGGCGTTATAGGCATCACGCAACTGTTCATTATCAGCAACCGAATGCAGGTGACGCACCGCAGACCAGGCGCGGTGCAGTTGGTCGTCTTTTTCTTCCAGGGGCTGCAACAGGGTTTCCCAGGTGTGTTCCCCCGGTTTTTGCAGCAGGGCGTTCAACAGCGCGCGGTGTTCTTCCAGCAGTTGCTCGATAGCCGGCTCAATATGTTCCGGCCGGATCCGGTCGAAAGCCGGCAGGGTCAGGTTTTCAAGTAATGGGTTAACCCGCATATCTCACCTAGTCGCTTGTTGCCTTGTGAAACATGATGGCTCTCAATAAGTTATGGTAATACTGCTGCTCTTTCCACCTAACCCACTGCGCTTGATGCGCCCGCGCTGGGTGAGATATGCGGGTTAGACATGTTCTGATACTGGTAATAAGAATGATTTTCAATTATAAATCAACAAGTTATACTTTACATGCCGAATTTATGCTGATATGCTGCAAAGGTGCCTTTAATTTTCAGAGGCGCGTGACACACAGTTTATTTTCGGAGAACTATTATGCAAGGCAACAACAAAATAATCGAGTACCTGAATCAGGTGCTGAAGAACGAACTGACGGTGATTAACCAATATTTCCTGCATGCACGCATGTGGAGAGACTGGGGACTGAAAGAGCTGGACGAGTATGAACACCACGAATCAGTAGATGAGATGAAACACGCCGACAGGCTCATTCAGCGAATCCTGTTCCTGGAAGGGCTGCCGAACCTGCAAGATCTGGGCAAGCTATTCATCGGGGAGAATACCAGAGAGATGCTGGAATGCGACCTGAAACAGGAACATCTGGCCATCCCGCTGCTGCGTGAGGCCATCGTCTGCTGTGAGGCCGAACAGGATTACGTGAGCCGCGAACTGCTGGAGGATATTCTCGAAGACGAGGAAGAGCATGTGGACTGGCTGGAGACCCAGCTCGGACTGATAGAAAAAGTCGGCCTGGAGAATTATCAGCAATCTAAAATGTAGGAGCCCCCATGCAGTTTTGACCTTAAGGACTAACCCGCAAACAATCTCAGTACTGAGATTCGGGCGTCCTTACGATCAAGCCGTCCAGTTCCGGGGTCAGTTTTATCTGGCAACTGAGCCGGCTGTTGGGTTGTGGATTCATGACAAAATCGAGCATTTCCTTCTCCATGGTCTGGGCTTCGGGCAGTTTATCGAACCATTCCGGGTCCACAAAGACATGACAGGTGGCGCAACTGCAGGCGCCGCCGCATTCGGCAACGATGCCGTCCACCCCGTTGTTCACGGCAGTTTGCATGACACTCATACCTTCTTTGGCAGCTACCGTCGTTTCTTCCCCGTCGAACGCGATATAAGTAATTTTTGGCATTTCCCCAACTCCGTACCCTACTGGCTTTTGGTAAATTCGCGTATTGCCGACAAATCCCGTCTGGCGTCCCTGGTGAGACGGTATGTTGCCATACTATTCGCCCGTTACCGCTTTCATTTGACCGACCTCAAATCAACCTTTTCAGTCAGTATAAACGATTCATTTGATATGTTCCACCAGCCGATTTTTGCCAGCGAAATTCTCCTTTGATTTTCCATGCAATCTGTGTAATCTGTGGACATAAGGTAATCACTTATAACATGCGAGGTCAAAGCCATGCAGACCAGTGAACAGGAACAGAGCAGGCATGCAATCCTGCCGCAGAAAACAAAGTCAGCACAAGGCGCGGGCGGCAGCCTGAGGCTGCACCCGGCACCGGAGATTCCCCGTTATCACCCGGCCGCGGACGGGGTTGCCACGGCGGAGCAACCCGTATGAGTTACCGCTTAGGTGTCGATGTGGGCGGTACCTTTACCGACCTGTTACTGATCGATGAGCAGCGCGGCGCCACCTTCACCGCCAAGGTGCCGTCGACGCCTGAAGACTCATCCATCGGCGTACTGAACGGCATCGCCCGTATCTGTGACACCGGCAACATCGACCCGGCCGGCATCTCCCGGGTCATGCACGGCACCACTGTGGCCACCAACGCGGTGCTGACCGGGCGCGGCGCCCGGGTCGGCTTGGTTACCACCGGCGGTTTCCGGCAGGTTTTGCAGGTGGCCCGTTCCTTCTGCCCGGGCGGTCTGGGCGGCTGGGTCAGTTTTGTCAAAAAGCCGCTGTTGGCGCCATTGGAACTGACCATAGAAGCGGATGAGCGTATCGACGCCCGCGGCAATATTATCCGGGCACTGGATGAGGAGGCGTTGCGACGCGACCTGCAAACGCTGCGCGCCAGGGGTGAAGTGGAGTCCCTGACCATCTGCTTCATCAACGCTTATATCAACGACGAGAATGAACGCCGCGCCGAAGCCATCGCCGGCGAGATTTTCACCGATGTCCCCATCTCCATCTCCAGCAAGGTGGTGCCGGAGATGCAGGAGTACGAGCGCACCGAGACCACGGTGGTGAACGCTTACGTGCGACCGGAAGTCGCGAACTACATCACCAACCTGCAAGCTGCGCTGGCCGAGCAGATGGGCGAGGATGTAGTCCTGTCCATCCTGCGCTCCGACGGCGGTCTGGCCTCGGGTCGCGCCTCGGCGCAATCGCCGGTGAACATGCTCATGTCGGGCCCGGCCGGTGGAGTGACCGGCGCCTTGTATTTCTGCAGCCGCGCCGGTTATGACAACATCCTCACCTTCGACATGGGCGGCACCTCCACCGATGTGGCCCTGATCCAGAACGGCAAGGCCCGGGTGCGGCGGGAGACCATCGTCGGCGATGTGCGCGTGCGGGCGCCGTCGGTGGATGTGCGCACCGTTGGCGCTGGCGGCGGCTCCATCGCCTTCGTGCCGGAACTGACCCGCGCCCTGCGCGTGGGCCCGCAATCCGCCGGCGCCGTGCCCGGCCCGGCGGCCTACATGAAAGGCGGCGTCGAACCCACGGTATGCGATGCCAACGTGGTGCTGGGCTATCTGCCCGCAGCGGTGCAACTGGGCGGCGCCATGGCGATTGACAAGGCGGCGGCCGAGGCCGCGGTGCAAAAACTGGCCGATGCCACGGCTATCAGTCTGATGGAAGCGGCCGAGGGCATCATCAGGATCGTGAACGAATCCATGTTCGGCGCGTTGCGTCTGGTATCGGTGGAACAGGGCTACGACCCCAGGGATTTCTCCCTGGTCGGTTTTGGCGGCGCCGGCCCTTTACATGCCAACGCCCTGGGGATCCTGACCGGGTCCTGGCCGGTAATCATCCCACCCGGCCCCGGTGTCCTGTGCGCCTACGGCGATGCCACCACGCAGGTGCAGGACGAGGCGGCGCGCACCTATATCACCATGGCCGAGGACACCGACGCCGAAGCGTTGCTGCAAGACTTAGCGGCACTGCGCCAACGAGCATCGGAGTCGCTGACCGCAGACGGGGTAGCCCAGCAGGACTTGGACGCGGTGTACCAGGCCGACCTGCGCTACACCGGGCAAGCCTACCAGATCACACTGGATTTCACCGCAGAGGAGCTGCTGGAGCACGGCATTGCCGGCCTGACCCGGCGTTTTGACGCCGAGCACAAGCATCTGTTCACCTTCGATCTGGGCGAGGGCCATGAGATTGTGATGATACGGGCTATCGTCCGCGTCAGGCAGAAAGCCCTGGCCGAACTTGAGACCGGCAGCGCCGACGCCCGGCTGGAAGACTGCAAGGTGCAGGACAGCCGCTATTATTATGAAGGCACCTGGCATGATGCCGTGATCTATGCGCGGGAAAAACTGCGTGAAGGGCTGGTAGCGCCGGGCCCGGCCATCATCTGCGAAATGGATTCGACCACCTTGATCCTGCCGGGCTACCAGGCACGCGTGGACGCCCTGGGCAATCTGATTCTTAACCCGGAGTAACAGGACATGGCCGGTAAAGTGATCGAACAGAACACCACCCCGCTGCAACGCGTCCCGGTCGATACCGTCACCGTGGACATCATCGAAAATGCCCTGCGCAATGTGCGCGTGGAGATGGACGCGGTATTATTCCGCACCGCCATGTCGCCCGGCATCCGCGAGCAGGGCGACTGCTTCCCCATGGTCGCAAATCGGGCCGGCAAGATGGTAGTCGGGCAGTTCGGCTCCTTCATTCATGGCTTGATGGACGCCTACCAGGGGGAGCTGGAAGAAGGTGATGTGCTGCTCACCAATGACCCGTACATGTGTGGCGCGGCAGTCTCCCACCTGCCGGACTGGATCGTACTGGTGCCCATCTTCAAGGACCATCGGCATATCGCCTGGTCTGCCATGTTCGGCCACATGTCGGATAACGGCGGCATGACTCCGGGCAGCATTCCGGTACAAGCGACCAACATCTTCCAGGAAGGCATTCGCATCCCGCCGACCAAGCTGTATCGCAACGGGGAATTGCAAGCCGACATGCTCGAACTGATTCTGCACAATGTGCGCACCCCGCAATGGAACCGCTTTGACTTAAATGCCCTGGTGGCGGCTTGCAATACCGCTGCGCGGCGCTGCGCGGAACTGGCCGAACGCTTCGGCGATGACGTGTTCTACTCCACCATGGAAGTGATGCTGGAGCGCAACCATAGCGCCATGCAGCAGATCATCGAGATGATCGTGCCGGAACAACCCCGCAGTTTTGAGGACTACGTGTGTGATGATGGCGTGGGCAACGGCCCCTACAAGATCAAGTGCACCCTCTGGCGCGAAGGCTCGCGCGCCATTTTTGACTTTGCCGGCACCGACCCGCAAGCGAACAGCTCGATCAATTTCTTCCTGAGTGAGGACATGTTCAGGATGTTCTTTGGCGCCTTCACCATCAACCTGTTCGACCCGCAGATCCTGTTCAATGACGGGTTCTACGACCTGGTCGAGGTGCGCATCCCCCAAGGTTCGCTGCTGAAACCGAACTACCCCGCGGCCCTGTCCGGCCGTACCCATGCCTTGGGGCGGATTTTTGATGTGATGGGCGGCCTGCTCGGCCAGGGCGCGCCGGAAGCCCTGAACGCAGCCGGCTTCTCCGACAGCCCACACCTGTTCTATTCCGGCTATGACGACAACGGCGAGTGGTTCCAGCTGTTCCAGATCGGCTTCGGCGGCATCCCCGGCCGCCCCGCTGGCGACGGCCCGGACGGCCATTCGCTGTGGCCGAGCTTTACCAACGTGCCGAATGAGTTTATCGAAGCCTACTTCCCGTTGCGCATTGAAAAATACGAACCCATAGCCGATTCCGGCGGCGCCGGCCTGCACCGCGGCGGCAACGGCCTGAGCGTGGCTTACCGCTTCCTGTGTGACGGTGCCATTGCCATCCACGATGAACGCTGGCTCACCTATCCCTGGGGTGTGAACGGCGGCGAGCCGGGACAGCGTTCCAGCAAACAGCTGGTACGCGCCGACGGCACCGAGCAATGGCTGCCCGCCAAGTGCGAGGGGGTAGCAGTAAAAGTCGGCGACATCCTGTATTTCAACACCTGGGGCGGCGGCGGCTGGGGCGACCCGTACCAGCGCGATCCCGAAATCGTGCGGCTGGACGTGGAACGCGGCCTGGTCAGTGCCGCCGGCGCCCGGCGCTACGGCGTTGTACTACACGATGACGGTAGCGTCGATGCAGCGGCCACGGACGCCCTGCGCGCGCAACTGAGCGCCGACAGAGGCGCAACGCCGATGTTCAACTTCGGCGGAACCATCGAGGACATCAAGGCCCGCGCGCTGGCAGAAACCCACCTGCCACCACCACAGACGCCGGGTTAGGGTTGACCGGGGAAATCAGCAGCAGGTTTTAATTCACACTATCCGGGGCGGATGGCATATCAATGTTCCATGCCTCCATCAACAATGCCAACTGTCCCTCAATACGCGCCGTGCGCTGCTGTAAATCCACTACATCTCCTCTGATTCCGGCAATCTCCCCCTTTATTCCACTCTGCCCGGACAAGATCAAGCCAGCCAACAATGCGCCTACTGCAAAAATACTGATAATGATGCTGGTAACATCCGTTAGTTTGTACATAACAGCCTCCTTTATTTGGGTAGCGCAAGTCTAGCGTGCCATTGAGATAATGGCAAGCACCAGTTCCGAGGCCGGGAGATAGAAACCTGCATGTGGCGTCGTCGCAAGTCTATCAGTGACGCCGATTGGGTGGCCGCGCTGGACGCTGTTCCCATGCTTGCCCCGCTTGCTGACGCTGAGCGCTTACAACTCAGGGAACTGTCTGCGCGTTTTATCGCCAGCAAATCCATTGAACCGGTGCGCGGACAGCGCCTCGATACGGCTGATCTTGTTGTGTTGGCCGCGCAAGCCTGCCTGCCGGTACTGGCCCTGGGTCTTGAGGCTTACGCCTCGTGGCAGAGTGTTGTGGTTTATCCCGGCGGGTTTGTTGCGCGTGAACGCGAGGTGGACGAAGCCGGGGTCGAACACGAATGGGATGAGGCACGCGCCGGCGAGTCCTGGTTGCGCGGCCCGGTCATCCTGTCCTGGGAGGACGTTCTGGCCTCAGGACAAGGCGAGGGTTATAACGTCGTCATCCACGAGATGGCGCACAAGCTCGATATGCTCGACGGCGAGGCCAACGGCCGCCCGCCACTGCACCGGGAGATGGACGCAGAGCTCTGGCGCCGCGACTTCCGCGCCGCCTTCGACGACCTGAAACGTCGTATCGATGCCGGTGAGAAATCGGCAATCGATGACTACGCAACCACCGACCCCGGTGAGTTCTTTGCCGTGACCAGCGAGTATTTCTTTGACGCCCCCGGTGTGCTTGCCGACGAGTATCCGGCCGTTTATACGCGCCTGAGCGAATTCTATCGCCAGCGCCCACGCGCGCGCTTTGAGCGGTCAAAAGCAGTTTATCGTGAAAAGTTGCCGGGCAAGGGCAATAACAGTACCATTGACTCAGCTCATCCGCCCAGAAGATAAAATTACACAAAGAAAATGACCACCGAACAACTTTGGGGGACAGAGGAATCCCCTTAGAAAATCTGACGGGTTCGGAACATGACGACATCCTGGCAGGTGACCGGCGTGATAACTTTCTCATTGGCGGCGGCGGGCACGACACCTTCAAGCTCTCCACCGACCCGTTCTTTTATGCCTCGTGGCTCAACCAAGTGGAGCGATGGTTCGGACTCATCACGCAACAGGCTATCCGACGCGGCTCCTTCTCCTCAGTGAAACAACTTGTCAACAAAATCAACCAATTTGTGAACCACTACAATGATAACTCTCGCCCCTTCGTCTGGACTGCCACGGCTGAATCCATCCTCAACAAAGTAGAAAGATTATGCACAGTTATTTCCGGGACAGCACACTAGAGGTGGCCATTCAAGCGGATTTATGCCCTTGTGCGGGTGCCGACCAGAGTTTTTCCAGTTGGTAATAGTCTCTGGTATCGGGGTGCATGACGTGGGCAATGACGTCGCCGAAGTCGATCAGAATCCACTCTGCCTGCTGCCGGCCTTCCACACCCAGCGGTCTGATCTGCCGGGCCCGCGCCACCTCTATCACCTTGTCCGCAATGGCCTTGACCTGACGGTCGGAAGCGCCGCTAGCGATGATCATGTAATCGGTCCCGACTTCGACGGTCTGGTGCTTACTTTATCTGAAAATCTCTTGTAAATCAAAACGTGTTTTGGAGCAGGCAGTTGTAGTGCCTAGTTGATATTTGTAGCTTGACATTGTGGGCGGCGCGTGGTATCCTCCGGGCTATGTTCGTGCGCGTCAAAACCACCCCCAACAGCCCGCGTCAATCCGTACAACTCGTCGAGTCAGTGCGTGACGG
Source organism: Gammaproteobacteria bacterium (assembly GCA_965215365.1). Lineage (GTDB taxonomy): Bacteria > Pseudomonadota > Gammaproteobacteria > Eutrophobiales > Eutrophobiaceae > JAAXHV01. The sequence continues at coordinate 635,798 of CBDCDS010000003.1, forward strand.
CAAGGCCGTGCGCCAGCGCATTGTGCGCCATATCGGTATTGCCTTCGATGAAGACGAGCTCGTCCGGCTCAAAGACTTAGCCGAAGTGGTCAAAGCCAAACTTCAGGCCGAGACCCAGCCCGAGCTGTTCCCGCCCGAAGATGTCGCCGAGCAACTCAGCGCCGCCCGCGCCCGGCAGGACGACTCACCGCTGAAAGTCGAGCTCAAAGCCCTGCGGGAAACCCAGCGTGTCATCAGCGGCATCCATGCGGTGTACGGCGCCGTGTACGAGGACTTAGGGCTGTCCCGGTTGCTGCCAGCCTGGCGCTACCGGGCCTCGCACAAAGCGCTGTTCCATACGGTGATGGCGCGCCTAGCCAACCCGGACAGCAAACGGGCCAGTGTGCGCGCCCTGACAGCCGACTTCGGCGTGCAAGTGTCCCTGCCCCAAATCTACCGCATGATGGACTTGCTCGATGCGGCCTGTATCGAACGCCTCAATACCCTGGCCGAGACCCAAGCCCGGGCGCTGCTCGGCGGGCCGCTACGCGTGCTGTTCTTCGATTGCACCACCTTGTACTTTGAATCATTCACCGACGATGAGCTCAAACAACCCGGCTACAGCAAAGACGCCAAGTTCAAAGAATGCCAGGTGCTGCTGGCCCTGGCCGTCACCGACACCGGCCTGCCCGTGCGCTACACCGTGCTGCCCGGCGCCACCTTCGAGGGACACAGCCTCATCCCGGTGGTCAAAGCCTTACAAACCGACTGTCAGGCCGACAACGCCGTGGTCGTTGCCGACCGGGGGCTGCTGAGCAGGGATAACCTCAGCGCCTTAGAGGACGCCGGCCTGCACTACATCGTCGGTGCCCGACTCAAGTCCCTGCCGCACGCCCTGCAAACCCAAGTGCTCGATGAAGACCGCTATGAGACCCTGACAGATAGCGACGGACTGCGGGTGGCGGACCTACCCCACGACTCCCGCCGTCTGGTGGTGGGCTACTCCCCAGTGCGTGCCGAGAAAGACCGGCATGACCGCGACCAGGCCATCGCCAAGCTCCGTGAGAAACTGGCCAAAAGCCAAAACCCCAAAGACCTGCTCAACAACTACGGTTATAAGAAATACCTCAAGGTAGACGGCAACAGTACCCTCAGCGTCAACCCCGATAAAATTGCCCAAGCACAACGCTGGGACGGCCTGCACGGGGTTATCACCAACCTGCCAACATCTACCACCGCCCCCGCCATCTTAAGCCAGTATCGCGGCCTGTGGCAGGTCGAAGATACCTTCCGGGTAAGTAAGCACGATCTCAAGATAAGACCCATCTACCACTGGACCCCCCGACGCATCGAAGCCCACATCGCCATCGCCTTTATGTCCCTGCTCTGTGTCCGACACCTGCAATACCGCATGACCCTGCAAGCCAAGCCGGTCTCCCCCGAAGTCATCCGCAACGCGCTGGCCCACGTGCAGCACAGTGTCCTGACACATCAACAGACACACCGCCGCTACGTGATTCCCTCCGCCATCAGTGAAACCGCCCGGCGCCTCTACAAAATCATGGGATTGAGTCACTCCACCACCCCCTACGAGCTCAAATAGCCCGCCCCTGAGAACGCCGAAACAAGGCAATTGTAGTGCCTACGGGTCAACGCGCCTTCAATAAAATCAATCAGTTAGAGAAATAAACCGTCGAAGTCGGGAACAAAGTAGAAAGATTATGCACAGTTATTTCCGGGACAGCACACTAGAGGTGGCCATTCAAGCGGATTTATGCCCTTGTGCGGGTGCCGACCAGAGTTTTTCCAGTTGGTAATAGTCTCTGGTATCGGGGTGCATGACGTGGGCAATGACGTCGCCGAAGTCGATCAGAATCCACTCTGCCTGCTGCCGGCCTTCCACACCCAGCGGTCTGATCTGCCGGGCCCGCGCCACCTCTATCACCTTGTCCGCAATGGCCTTGACCTGACGGTCGGAAGCGCCGCTAGCGATGATCATGTAATCGGTCATGGGGCTCGATGCGCGTACATCGAAGGTCTGTATGTCCCGGGCTTTAAGGTCGTCCATGGTGGCGGCGAGCAGACGGGTGAGGCTGTTCATGTGTATAACTGGCGCTCCTTGATGTAAGCGTGGACGCCGGGGGGCAGGAGACGCTCTGCAGGCCCCGCTTCGTGCAGCAATGCGCGCGCCTGTGACGATGAAATATCCGGGACTGTGAGCGCGGCGCGGTGGATACAGCCGGCCCGGCGCTCATGCAGGCGCGCCGCGTCAGGGCAGGCGCGCGCGTCATAATACTCGCGCAACGGTTCGCGCCAGGTCGTTGGCCGCGCCGCGCCCCGGTCGATGATCACCAGGTGTGCATGGTCGGTGAGCTCGCGCCAGCGGCGCCAGCTGGGCAGGGTGGCAAACGCGTCCGCGCCCAGGATGAAACAGAATGATTGCTGCGGCGCGGCGGCGCGCAGGCTGAGCAAGGTGTCGATAGTGTAGGACATCCCGCCCCGGTCGATCTCGATGGCACTGGAGGTCAGTTGCGGATAGGGCCGCAACGCCAGTTCCAGCATGGCCAGCCGCGGCTGCGGCCCGGCGCTGGCAACGACTTTATGGGGTGGGATATGAGCCGGGATAAAACGCACTTCCTGCAGATCCAGGATGTCGAGACAGGCCCGTGCAATCTGAATATGAACGCTATGCACCGGATCAAAGGCGCCACCAAGCAAACCGATGGGCTTCCCTTCACTCACTGCCGGGCGTCTCGAAGGTGCTGTGAGCGGCGCTTTCAGGGGTTCCTTACTCTCTGATATGACCATCACCGATAACGATGAACTTCTGCGAGGTCAACCCTTCCAGCCCCACCGGGCCGCGCGCATGGAACTTGTCGGTGCTGATGCCGATCTCCGCGCCCAGGCCGTACTCATAACCGTCGGCGAAGCGGGTCGAGGCATTCACCATGACCGAACTGGAATCGACCTCGGCTAGGAAGCGCCGGGCGTGGGCCAGGTTTTCGGTGACAATGGCGTCGGTGTGCCTCGAGCCGTAGCGCGCGATATGTTGCAGCGCTTCATCGAGGCCGCTGACGACCCGCAACGACATGATCGGTGCCAGATACTCCGTATAGTAATCCGCGTCGGTCGCAGCCGTTATCTGCGGCAGGATTTGCCGGGCCCGGGCATCGCCGCGTATCTCCACGCCGGCCTCAGCCAGCATGGGGCCGAGGCGCGCCAGCACGGCTTCGGCTTGCGCCTCTGCCAACAGCAGGCACTCCATGGTGCAGCAGGTGCCGTAACGCTGGGTCTTGGCGTTATAGGCGATGGTGACGGCCTTGTCCACATCCGCATGCGTATCCACATAGACATGGCAGACCCCGTCCAGATGCTTGATCACCGGCATTCTGGCCTCCTTGCTGATGCGTTCGATGAGCCCCTTGCCGCCGCGCGGGATAATCACGTCGATATACTCGCTCAGGGTCAGCAGCTCGCCCACCGCGGCGCGGTCGGTAGTCTCTACCACCTGCACCGCCGCGCCCGGCAGGCTGGCGTCCTGCAAGCCGGCGGCAATGGCGGCGGCAACGGCCTGATTAGAATTGATCGCCTCGGAGCCGCCTCTCAGGACGGTCGCATTGCCGGATTTTATGCACAGGCCGGCGGCGTCGGCGGTGACGTTGGGGCGGGACTCGTAGATAATGCCCACCACCCCCAGCGGCACGCGCATCCGCCCCACCTGAATCCCGGTCGGCCGATAGTTCAGATCCGTGACCGCGCCGATAGGATCCGGCAACGCCGCCACCTGTTGCAAGCCGTCAGCCATGGCCTCGAGGCGCGCCGGGGTCAACTCCAACCGGTCCAGCAATGGCGCCGCCAGCTGTTGTTCCCGCGCCGCGGCAAGGTCGGTGGCATTCGCTGCGAAAATGGTTTCGCGGCGCGCTCGCAGATGTTCGGCCACGGCCGCCAGCGCAGCGTTTTTTGCGCCCGTGTCGGCGCGCGCCATAGCCCGCGCCGCGTCCCGCGCGGCGCGCCCCAGTGACTGCATATAATCCCGAATAGTCATGCGGTTGTCATGCTCTTTTACGCTCCAGCCGGTGCCCGCTCAGGCTGAACAGGAAGCGCTCCAGCAGTTGCCAGCCATCCGCCGGCAGCGCGCCTTTCAGAGCCTTGTCCACCTCTAGGGCGTCAACCAGCAGCGCCGACATAGCTGCCGGACTGAGGCGCGCCAACAGCATTTTAAGCCCCTTCCGGTCGCGCTCCAACACCCGCTGGGCCTGATATACCTGCTCTTGCGGTTTGCCGCGCGCCACCTCATGGGCGATCGCGCCGGCGCGCCGCAAGCCCCACATCAGCGCGCCATACACACTGAGCGGCTCGGCGCCTTCGTGTTTAAGTCCGCGCAACATCCTAGCGACGCGTTCGGAGCGCCCCAGAAAGACGTTCTCAATCAGGTCGAACACCTGGTAACGGGCACTGTCCACCACCATGTTCAACACCGCGTCACGGTCGATATCCGCCTGTTCCACCAGCAACGCCAGTTTATCAATTTCCTGCTGTGCCGCCAGCAGGTTGCCCTCCACCCGTTGCGCCACCAGCTGTGCGGCCTCCCGGGTCATCTGTTTCCCCTGCGCCCGGCAGCGGTCCATAATCCAGCCCGGCAATCTGGCTCCCTCAACCGGCCAGATCTGCATGCAACAGCCTTGTTGTTCCAGTGCCTTGAACCATTTCGTCTGCTGAGTCTTGCGGTCAATACGCGCCGTGGTCAACAGCAACAGGTTATCCGCAGCACACCCGGCTGCGTAATCGGTCAGGGCCGCGCCACCTTCCCGGCCGGGCTTGCTGCTACCCAGCCGCAACTCGATGATGCGACGACTGGAAAACAGCGACAGGTTGGCGCCGGCCTCACGCAGCTCGCGCCAGTCAAATCCGTTGGCGGCATCCAGCACCACACGTTCTTCGTAACCCAGCGCGCGGGCGCGCGTGCGGATGCGGTCGCTGGCTTCCAGCATTTGCAACGGCTCATCGCCGCTGAGGTAATAGACCGGCAGTAGCTCGGGTTTACTCAGGTGCGCCGGGAGTTGCTCTGGCTTCAGTCGCATCGGGTGTTCCTGCTACCTGCTACTCTTGTAACCTGATTTTGACATGTTCAGGCAGCGGGCTTACTGCGCCAGCGTATTGAGCCGTTCTGCAATGCGGGCCGCAGCCTGTTCGAGCAGTTCTTCCTTGATAGTCTCCTCCTCGGCAAATTTCCCCAGCGCCGCATCTTCGTCTAAGGCGTAGTCGCCGCTGACCCGCAGCGGCTGCCGGGCCACCAGCGCCTCGCCGTCGGCATTGCTGATACTGATGTGGGTGTTGAACACGATCAGGTACTCTTCCACCTTGCCGGTGGCGGGCGATACACTGGCCACCTGCCGCACAAATTCCTCGCCGTGCAAGGTCAGCGTGTAGTCGGCGTCCTTACGGCCGGCGCTGAGGGTGGCCCCGGCCGTAACCAGACGCGCCCGTAGCGCATCGGCAAGCGGGCCGGCGGCACCAATAACGTGGACGCGGTAAGCAGCCGGGGCGGGGGCGCCCTTGGCGGCACTCAAATTCTGACCGCGCAGGTGATAGCCGCAACCCTGGGCCAGGATTATGGCGAGCAGGACAACATGCCAGAACGGGATTCTCATTGCCTCAAAGGATACGGTGTTATGGCGTTCGATACAAGGCCAGACGGCGCCTCAGCCGCCGACTACGATGTTGACCAGGCGTTGCGGCACGACAATGATTCTGTCTATGGGCTTGCCGGCTAGGTGCCGTTGCACGTTTTCATCGGCCAGCGCCAGGGCCTTGATGTCGTCCTCGGTGGCTTGCGGCGAGACCAGCAGCTGTGCCCGTTTCCTGCCGTTTACCTGCACCACCAAGCGGAGCTCGTCGGCACTGAGCGCGGCCTCATCCACCTGCGGCCAGCGCGCGTCGACAAGTGGGGTGTCCTTGCCCATAGCGCGCCAGATGGCGTCGGTGATGTGTGGGATAATGGGAGATAACAGCACGGTCATGACTTCCAGCCCCTCGCGCCGCAGCGCCTGATTGTTGTCGGATTGGGTGTCGTCGGAGCGGGTATTATCGGGCTGCTCACCCAGCCGGTTCAGGGCGTTCAATAACTCCATGACTGCGGCGATGGCCGTGTTGAACGTATAGCGCCGGCCAATATCGTCATTAACCTTGACAATGGTCTGATGAATCTTGCGCCGCACCTGCCGTTGTTCCCGGGTATACGCGTGCGTCCCGGTCGAGGCGTTGCGGTAATTGTCACAGGCGAATTTCCACAGCCGCTTGAGGAACCGGAAGGCGCCCTCAATCCCCGCGTCCGACCATTCCAGGCTTTGCTCGGGGGGGGCAGCAAACATGATGAACAGGCGCACGGTATCAGCACCGTATTGGTCGATGATGTCCTGCGGGTCGATGCCGTTGTTTTTCGATTTCGACATTTTCTCGCGTTTACCGATGGTGACCGGCTTGCCGTCCGCCTTCAGGGTTGCGGCAGTAATACGACCCTTCTCATCACGGGCAAACTCCAGTTCACTGAAGTTGTAGTAAGTCCTGTGCCCCTGTACCTCCCGGTAAAACGTTTCCGCTACCACCATGCCTTGCGTCAGCAGGTTTGTGAACGGCTCACCATAGCGGGTAAGGCCTTGATCACGAGCCAGTTTCTGAAAAAATCTCGAATACAGCAAATGCAGCACTGCGTGCTCAATACCGCCCACGTACTGGTCCACCGGCAGCCAATAATCGGCCCGTTCGTCGAGCATGGCCTGCCGGCTATCCGGGCAGCAAAAGCGCATGAAATACCAGGAGGACTCGAAAAACGTATCAAACGTGTCGGTCTCGCGGCGCGCCGGCAAGCCGCTGTCCGGGTGGGTGGTTTGCAGAAAGTGTTCCAGTTCGTGCAGCGGCGAACGCACCCCGGACAACTCCACCTCCTCCGGCAGCAGCACGGGCAGGTCGGCAGCCGGCACTGCTGCCTCGGCGCCGTCCTCAGCCGTCACCACGGGGATGGGGCAACCCCAGTAACGTTGTCGGGAGATACCCCAGTCGCGCAGTCGGTAATTGACCTTGCGCCGGCCCCGGCCCAGGTCTTGCAGGCGTTGTGCAATCGCGGCAACGGCCTGGCTGGAACTCAGACCGTCAAATTCACCGGAGTTTTCCAGCAGGCCTTTTTCAACAAACGCGCCGCGCTCCGGATCAGCGGCGGCATCAGTGGCGGCGGCTACCGGGCGAATGACCGGCTTGATCGGCAGCCGGTATTGGCGTGCGAACTGCCAGTCGCGGGCATCATGCGCCGGCACCCCCATCACCGCGCCGGCACCGTAACCCATGAGGATGAAATTCGCTACCCACACCGGCACGGTTTCCCCGCTGAGCGGGTGGGTGACATGTATCCCCAACGGCGCGCCGGCTTTTTCCATGGTTTCCAGTTCGGCCTCGGAGGTCGCGGCATTACGGTAGCGTTGCAGAAACGCGGCCACCTCCGGGTTGCTCGCCGCAGCCGCCACCGCAAGCGGATGCTCTATCGCCACCGCCATGTAACTGACGCCGAACAGTGTGTCCGGGCGGGTGGTGAACACCGTCAGGACGCCGCCGTCATTGAAGGGGAAATCTATCTCCACCCCTTCCGAGCGTCCAATCCAGTTGCGCTGCATGGTGCGCACTGATTCGGGCCAGCCGTGCAGGTTGTCCAGCTCGGCCAGCAACTCTTCGCTGTAGTCTGTGATCTTCAGAAACCACTGGGAAATCTCCTTCCTTTCCACCGGCGCGCCGGAGCGCCAGCCGCGGCCGTCGATGACCTGTTCATTAGCCAGCACCGTCTGGTCGACAGGGTCCCAGTTGACCGGCGCGGTCTTCTTGTACACCAGTCCCTTGCGGTACAACTCGGTAAAAAACCACTGCTCCCAGCGGTAATAGTCCGGCTTGCAGGTGGCCAGCTCCCGCTCCCAGTCGTAGGCAAACCCCAGTCGTTGTAACTGAGCGCGCATGTAATCGATATTCTGCTCGGTCCAGCGCGCCGGGGCTACCTGATTTTCTATGGCGGCGTTCTCCGCCGGCAGGCCGAAGGCATCCCAGCCCATGGGTTGCAGCACATTCTTGCCCTGCAGGCGCTGGTAGCGCGCAATCACGTCGCCGATGGTGTAATTGCGCACATGCCCTATATGCAGTTTGCCGCTGGGGTAGGGAAACATGGACAGGCAGTAGAACTTTTCCCGGTCGGGGTCCTCGGTGGCCTTAAATGCGCGCGTGGCCTTCCAGTTGGCCTGTACTTCCCGTTCGATGGTTTGGGGCTGGTATGCGGTATCCACGTAGTCTGCGCGCCGGTGTATGAAAACGTGAAGGATACCGCAAACAGGGAGCGGGGAACAGTGACCACCGTCCCCCGCCGCAGTTTCCCCCTCCCGCCTATTCCGGCAGTTCGCCGACAGTCAGCACATCCTTGTTCTTTTCTATCAGCTTCGGCCCTATACCTCTTATGTCAGTCAATTCCTGTACCGACCTGAATCCGCCGTGCTGTTCCCGGTAGTCGATGATCCGCTCGGCGTAGGACGCGCCGATACCGCGCAAGGTCATCAGTGTATCCCTGTCTGCCGTGTTGATATCAATCATCCCCTCGGCAAACAGCGCGAGGGGCAGGCAGAGCAAGACAAGGGCTGTGAGTTTCCTGAATAGTTGCATAATGGTCTCCTTCAGTTAACAGGTTTAAGTTCCGTGATCCTTATAACCACGCAGTAAAAAGAACCTCTGATTGCCAGAGGCGACCTGAAGTCTAGCAACAGCGCGCCGGTTGCACAGGAAAAAATTGGCAAAAATGTGGGAAAAGTCACATTTTTGCGAAAATTTTTGTGACGTTGTTCGTCTCGCACCCTTTGTGGGTCGATTTTGCCATCCACAATGATGCTGATGCGACAGTTGTAATCCGCTTTGCGGACCTATCGAGCGCATACTGGCGAGCGTTATCTTCCTGGGCAGGCGACATAACGCAACGGTCAGCCGGCCGGATCCGCGGGAACGGCGTCCATGTCCAAGCGGGTTTCTATCCTGGCTACGCGTTCGCTTAGTGCGTACACCTGTTCTCGCAGAACGGCGATCTCTTCTCGCAGAATATCGATCTCGTCCCTGATGTCGGCAAATTGGGCTTGCATTTCCGCGCGCAGCTTGTTGATCTCGGTGTGCAGCTCGGTGCGCAAGTCGGTGCGCAAGTCGCTGATCTGTATTTGTATATCGCGCTGCAAACCCATGATAGCCGCATACAAAAACCCCTGGCTGGAGAGAATGGCTGCCAGCGCAATACCCACCAGCCATTGCGCCTGCCGGAATTCACGCCAGCGCACCACATCATCGTCCGGGCGACCGGCGGGGCGGGACGTTACGCCCTGTTGGCGGACATCATCTGCAGGATTGGATGTATCGGGGCGCATGCCGTTCATAGTCGTTTCCATGAGTTTTACCTCCATGGTGTTATTCGGTTCCTGTCCAGCGGTGCCTCACCGCCGATCTTGTTTCAAAGTATAGCCGTGGGAGCAAAAATAGCAAGCATTTATTTGCGGCGCAAGTTTCACCTGCCACGGGCTGTTTACATCCCTGCCCCTAACCCGCAATCGTCCTGCATCAGGCCGGAACAGATCAGTAATACCAATGAACCGGTGCTACGGCGCATCACGGTAAAGGTTGGCGCTGACCCTGACAACACAGGACGGGTTTATCAGGCGACCGGAGTAATCAGGGGGCTTCCAGTCTGTACACGATTGTGTTATAACGCTGAGGTATGCTGTGTACAACCTGTTTGTTTTCCGGTATGGCGCCGGGGTGTTGCGGTTATGCACAGGCAGTCAAGCGCATGTCAACATGGACAAACACCGTAAATAAAATATAAACTTTTGATTTATAAGTAAAAAAAACATAATCCAGAACTACTGTTGCCCTATAAACACAATACTATGAATATAACCTTAAATAGAGAACAACTGTTACCTGCCTTGTCTGATCTGAATGGTGTTGTTGAATCCAGGCCGGCCTTGGCAATTCTGGCCAATGTCCTGATCAATATTTCGCCCCAGGAAATCAGGCTGACGACAACAGATATGGAAGTTGAACTTTCCGAAGCTATCCCAGGCGAGTTTGGAGAAACGGGGGAAATTACTGTTCCGGCGCGCAAGCTCTTGGACATTTGCCGGACTTTGCCGGAAGCCGCCGAGATCGCACTGACAGTTGAGGACGAACGGGTAAATGTGGCCTCTGGCAGAAGCCGATTCTCCTTGTTGTCACTGCCGGCACAGGAGTTTCCGAGAGTGGAACCCGGCCAGACCGACGTCAGTTTTTCGTTATCGCAGGCGGTGTTCAAGTCGTTGCTGGAGCGTACCGCCTTTGCCATGGCTAGGCAGGATGTGCGCTATTACCTGAATGGAGTCCTGTTGGAGGCGGAGGCAGGGCAGCTGCGCGCGGTCGCCACGGACGGACACCGGCTGGCCCTGTGTGAAGTTGACATTACGTTTCCCGCGGAGGAGAAAAAACAGTTAATCATGCCAAGGAAAGGCGTCATGGAGCTGCTGCGCTTGCTGCATGACTCGGAAGACGAGGTGGAAATCGTCATGAGCGGAAATCATATCCGCATTGTCAGGGGCGACCTGATCTTCACCAGTAAACTGATAGACGGCAAATACCCGGATTACAACCGGGTCATCCCGGCCCCGGCCCAACAGCCCGTGCTGGCCCAACGGGAGATATTGAAGCGGAGTCTCGGCCGCGCCTCAATACTATCCACCGACAAATACCGGGGGGTGAGAATAACGCTGGAAGAAAACAAACTCAGCGCAAACGTCCACAATCCTGAACAGGAACAGGCCGAGGACGAGATTGACGTCGAGTATTCGGGAGAGAAGCTGGAAGTCGGCTTCAACGTGAGTTATCTGCTTGACGCAGTCAGTATTATTCAGACCGACAAGGTAAAACTTTCCATCTCATCTCCGAAAAGCGGCTGTCTGGTATTGCCTGAGGAAGGCGAAGGGTGCAAGTACATCGTCATGCCGTTGATGCTTTAACCCGCATATCTCACCAAGTCACTTGTTTTAACACTGCTATCGCAGCCGATGCGCATTGAATGGCTGCACATCCGAAACGTTCGTAACCTGTCGGAACTGAGGTTAGAGCCGGCCGCCGGGCTTAACCTGATCTGTGGCCCGAACGGTAGCGGCAAGACGGCGCTGTTGGAAGCTATCTATTTTCTGGGGCGCTGTCGCTCATTTCGCACTGCCGCCATACAGCGGGTTATCCGCAACCAGCAACGCGCATTGCAGGTCAGCGCCGGATTGCTGCTTACCGATCAGCGTCGAATTGTTACGGGGGTGGAGCGCAGCCGGACGGCGCTCGATATCCGTTACAACAACACCACTGTGCACAAGGTGTCCGAACAGGCAGCGCAGCTCCCCGTTATTACAATTATTCCGGAAAGCCACAGACTGGTTTCTGGCAGCCCGATATACCGCAGACGCTGGTTGGACTGGGCCATGTTTCACGTGGAACCACACTATATCAATCTCTGGCGGGACTATTACAAGGCGTTAAAACAGCGCAACAGCTTGCTTCGCTCGAACAGGGTCGAACAACTGGGTGCATGGGAACAAGCCATGGCGCGTGCCGCAGAAGCTATGACCGCACAGCGTACCGGCTTTATCGACGAACTGGCGGTGGCTATGAGCGCAGCCGCCCGGCGCTTGCAGATTGCACAAACTACGCTGGAATATGAGTGTGGTTGGCAGGCAGACACTGAGTTAGCCTCATTCCTCGCAGAGCAACGCAAAGGCGATCAGGAAAGAGGCACAACGCGACAAGGACTGCACCGCAGCGATATGACCATCCACCACGAGGGGAGGGAAGTCGGGCATTTTTATTCACGCGGGCAGATTAAGCTGTGCATTATTGCACTGTCGCTGGCCCTGGATAGTGTGTTCAGGAAGCGCACCGGGCGCATCCCGCTGATCTTGGCGGACGACCTGCCGGCGGAGTTGGATCAGAACAGCTTGCTGCGCGTTGTGGATGGATTGGCCGGGCAGGGGAGTCAGGTTTTCATCACTTCAACAGACTCGATTCCGGCAGTTTCACAGCATCCGCTAAAATTGTTTCACGTGGAACAGGGGCAGATTACCGACTCGGTGTTGTCCGGGTTCAGAAACAAGTGAGACTCGAATAGACAAAAAATCGGGTAGTGAAGTGTGTAAAGTGATTTCGATTAACTTACACAGGAGGACTACCCGATGCAGATCAAAAGGTAAGCGGGTGAAATCATATCGCAGTTGGCGCGTGGATGATACTACCGATGCTGACGCGCGCGGTCGTTTGAAGCAGTTGGAATGGGTTGCGACGTTACGCGAGGATGGGTGTGGTGAGGCGACGGCACTGGCAGCAGTAGGTGGGTCGAGGGCGACCTACAACGGCTGTGTAGAACGCGCCAATGCCACCAGCCGCTATGAGTTCTATCCGTTCTACGAGGGTCCACTGACCGTGGCGGCCATCAACCGCAAACTGGCCGAGTATCAGCAATACTACAATACCTACCGCCCGCATGACGGTATTGGTTTATTAACCCCAATGGAGTATTATCAACAACTCACACAGCCTGCCTCTGAGTCTCATATGTATTGAACCTGGACAATCCGGTTGACACAGCATCAGCCGCAGTCCATACTGGCCGTACTATGTCCGCTAAGTTTATCTGGCTCAATCTCGCCGGTTTGGGCCGTGACGGGCAAGATCGGCGCGTTCTTGCTGGTGTGGGGTTTCATTATTTGTCCGCTCATTGCCATCAATGACTTAGCGCGATTGCTGGACAACATACTACACAGATGGGACGAGTAACCCAAATACTGCTGTGGATCAGCGTGGCCCTGGTGGTGGTCTGGCCGGCGCTGTTCCTGATTGTGCTGTTGGTGTGGGGATATATCATCTTGCCGATCATCCTGTTGCGGCTGCTGTATCTCTGGTGGCGGTTGCTGGTGGACGGCCCCTCAGCCCTCGGCCAGCCGCACGAGCTCCCGTGACACCACGTTGAGTTGACCGAGCAGGCGCGGGCCCGGGCGGATGTGCAGCCAGCGACACAGCGCTAACGCCTGCTCGTAGTCCAGACCGGCCACGCCGCCCAGCGGTAAGGTGTGGATGACGGCGGGGGCGCCCTGTATCAGGATGCGGATGGCATCGTGATTGACCGGCAGCACATCGCAATCCTCGCCTCCCCACCAGGCCTGCACCGCCGCCGTCAGTTTCCCAGGGCGCGCGCCTCACCGAGTACCGCTCCGATATACGCCGTGACCACCGCCGTGCGCACCCGCGGACGGGCGGTGAGCAGGTCGCGATTCGTCTCATTGAACGCCAGCGCCTTGCCGGCGGAGTCGGTTACATCGTCCCAACCAATCAGCACCCGGTTGACCAGGGCAATATCCGCGCGCGGCGCATCGAGCAGCGCATCGAGCTCAGCTTGCGTGAGCTCGACAAAGCGGGCGGTAAAGGTCTGCTTGTCGTGACCACTGCCGCCCGGCGCGGACACGCTCACCGGCATGGTGAACTCGCTGCTCTGCTCGGGTGTCAATAATTTTAATGTCATGTGCTATACTCCTGATTATGTGTCGTGCTCTGATACTCACCGCTCTGCTCACGCTGCCCGTAGTGGCGCTGGCGCACGAGCCCCACTGGTTGCCGCCGGCGCCCTGGGGTGTGAATCCTTGTGATCTGCCCCGGGTGCGGTGCCCGCTGGCACTGATCAATATCCATGATAATCTGGTCTTAGCGCAACGGCGCCAGGACACCACGCAAGAGCGTTACTGGCTGGACCGGCTGGCGGGGTGGTACGCTTACAACCCCGACTACCGCCACCACCTGCATCCGCACCGCTAGACCGCCGGGTCTTATTCGTTGTTCCTCCCATGGCCCCGAAGCCGTCCCGGCGGCGGTGCGTTATGTCGCCTGGCCGTTGATGATCAAGGCCGGGCCGCTGGGCGGCTGTAAAATCTCGGCATTGAGTTGCAGCTGCTGCTCGGCGCTACGCCCGGCGGCTTTCATGGCCGCCTCGCCGGCGGGCGAGATGGCGCACAGCGGCGCATAATAGTCATTGCCGCGCCCGAAGGCGGCGGTCTCAAGATAGCGCACCCCGCGCCGGATTTGGCGCACCTCGCCGGTGATGGCCTGCTCGACGGTACCCGCCACCGGCGTGTAGGTCACTTTCAGCACATTGTCGGCCTTAATCTTGCCGCCCGGCTCAATGTACAGCCGGGCGCGCGCAGCGTCTAAGGTGTAATCGTCACCGGCCTTGGCCATCTTGCTCGCCGCCGATGGAATCGCCCAAGTAGCGCTCGCCGATGGGCGCATCGGCGTCGCTCAGGTCAACGAGGTAGAACTCGCCGGCGCCGATGATGATGTTCGATTTGCCATGTTTGTCTGTGGCTAAGCTCATAGTGTGTCTCCTAGGTCGGGTGGCTCTGTAACAGTCGTTCGCTCTGATAGCGTTGGCCGTACCACACCACGCCGGCAAAGTGTTCCGGGCCGACGATCCGATCTGGAAAACCCACTACCCGCCGAACGGGTTCGGCTGCCGCAGCCGACGAGCTGGGCAAGATCAGTGTCCCCAAACTGGAAGGGGCGCCACCGGCTATCGCCCGCCCGCACGTGCAGGACGCGCTGGATTATGGCGAGGTGTTGATTGACCAGCCGGAATCTTATGAAAGGCAAGGCAAACGTCACACGCTGATCGCCTATTACGAGGATGACGGCTGGTGGCGACACGTCATCGAAGTGCGGCACAAGCAACTGCTGCTGCTGACAGCATTTCGAGACGAATATTCTGATATACGCACCGAGGATGTACTGCGCCGCCCGGGCCTGGTGACCGTGAGAGACTGGGACGAGAACCGCTGGCGGGACAGACCGAAAGAGAGTGGGAAGTGAAGCATGGAAGGCGAATATCTCCACGGGCTCCCCGGCACAATCCGCTATGGATAGCCGGGTTCTACGGTAAATCTGTACTCTACCTCACTTCCCAGAGTGCAGTATAACACAAAATGAAAACAGAACGTAACTACTCGCCCCCCTTACCCTGATCTCTTGTTCTGATCTGGTTTTTCTTAACCGTTTTATTTTTGAGCGGTTTTTCCACCATGGTGGCGGCGTCTCCCTTGAGTGCTATCTCGATGGCGGCGAGGGGATTGTAGCCCTTCAGGGTCATAGACTGCAAGTAGCTGGAGATGCGGCAGTAGGTGTCGGCGTAGGCGGTGGTTCGGAAGCAGCCGGAGACTTTTTGTTTGACTTTAGCCATACGGATATCGCGTTCGGCGCGGTTGTTGGTGAACGGCACGTTGGGGTCGCGGGCGAAGCGGAGGACTTCGGTTTCGTACTTGACGAGGGCATCATGGAGGTTTTGTGCCTCACATTGGGCAATCCGTCCGCGTTGGCCGGTGAGCCGTTTCGGGGGTGTGGGGAGTTCCCGTTTGGCTTGTGTCAGGATAGTCCGGTAGCGGGTGCGCAGGGACTGGTAGTCGGTCTCGCTGAGTGCCTTGTTTTTATGTGTGCGCACCTGTCGGCAGGTCTTGAGCAGGAGGCGGCTCATACGTTGGGCCCAGGCATGGCCGTGGGCGTCCTCGATAAAGGCCAAGTTACGCAACAGGTGACTGCCGCACAGGGCATGCTCGCAGTTGTCATAGGCGAAGTAGCTGGCCCAGCGGTCGTGCACGAGAACACCGCCGTAGCGGGGGACGATGCCGATGTCCTTGAGGGCGTCCCCGCCCCGCTTGCGGTGGCAGTGTTTCAGTACCAGGTTCCCGGCACTGGTGCTGTGCAGCCAGTGTTGTGTGCGGTCGATGCGCAAGGAGGTCTCATCGGCGTGCAGCACGGGCTCTGTGAGCAGGCGGGCGATAGCCGCCCGCTCCCACCCGGCCAGGGCCTCATGCACCCGCGTGAGCCAGGCCAGTAAGGTCGCCTCGGCGACGGCGCGCCCGGTCAGTGCATGAAGTGTCTGCGCCGTACGTTTGAGCGAGAGCATTTGGGCCGTTAACAGGTGCGTGGCGAAAGCCACGATGCCAGGGCCGTATTGTAAAGGCCCCGGCATGTCATCGGGAAACGCCCCGTGGGTCTCAGTGCCACAGCGCGGACAGGTTTTTATCTCGGCGTCAATGGTCAACTCGGTCGTCTCGAAGACTATATCGACCTTGACTCGTCGCACATGGCCGGTGGGGGCGGTGCCTTTGAGATCATGCCCGCAGGCCCGGCAGCCGGTCACGGGCACCGTGCGGGTCTGAGCCACCACGCGCCGGGACGCGCTGGGCACCGTCCCGGTCTGCGGCCCCTTGCCCTGCTTGCCGGGCCGTGTGCGCGCACTGTCATCGGGGTCGGTGCGGGAACTGGGCAGGCTGGAGTTGTGCGCCCCCTTCGGTGTGGTCTTCTCTAAGAACACCGCCAGCAGCAACTCGAATAGCAGCAACATCGACTCGAACAGCGCACGCCCTTCGGGACTCAGCGCGCCGTCGGCGCACAACGCCTTAAAACGCATTCGGATGGCCTCGAACTCCGCACGCAATGAGGCCTTGTTCACCGTGGCCATGTGCACTGTGCCTCCACCGCCATCATCGCCGCCAGCACCGCCAGCCGCTCGGCCGGGGGCAAGTCACGATAACGCCGCCCCCAGTTCTCAGCCTTGCGCTTGACCTGCTGGCGGTGCGTGAAGTTGCGCCCCGCATAGCGCACCCAGTGCACCCGGTCCGGCACAAAATTGAACCAGACCCGCTCGGTCACCACCCCGCCCTGATTCATCACCTGCAAGGACACACTGCGCCAGCCCGCCAGCACCTCATCATACAAGGCCGAAGGATACCCCGACACCATCACCGCACAGGGCAGCCCCTGCAGTAACGCCAGCAGCGCCTCATGGTCTGAGTCCTCGTAGTCATACCGGTAACGGTGCCGTGACTTGCGCGTGCTGTGCAGGTAGGGCGGGTCGCTGTACACCAACTCCGTGCCGTCAAACGGAAAAGTCGCCAACCAGCGGTGACAACACCCCTGCACCAACTCCACCGGATACCCACACGTAAACCCCGCCAACGCCCGCACATCAAGATCAATCCCAATGTTGCGCAACGCCGCCGGCTTGCGCTGCATAATCGCCCCGCCGCCTAAGTGTGTCTCAATGTACACACTGTGCGGCGGCATCATCGCAATGAGCGGCTGGCACAGACCCGTCGTGGCTTTCGACCCTCGGTACGCATTCCCCATGACGACCAACATAACGCCATGACGCTATGTTGTCAAGGACGCCTTGACAAAAAATTCAGTAGAATTAGAGGGAGGGGGCGAGTAGTTACAACAGAACAATTCATACCAGTAAGTATATCACGGCGGTCTGTTTTGTGGTCAGTTTGGGTAAGTATTTGATACAGTCAGACTTTTTCAAACAGGGTCAGGCTTAATATCTGTAATATTGTGTAGAGTTCGGTAGGCAGATCGAGCCGTTTTTTGATGATGGCGACCAAGACATAAACGCCAATAGCGGTCCGGATTTGGGTTTTCACAGCATTCTCAGAGGTGCCGAAGAAGGCCTTGATACGCAGGTGTTGTTTGATCCATTTGAAGAACAACTCGACCTGCCACCGGCAACGATACAAATCGGCAATGGTGACGGCCGGCAGGGTCAAGTTGTGGGTGAGGAACACCCGTGTTTTGCCGGTGTTGGCATCGTGATAGCGGATACGACGCAGGGTGTCGGGATAGCGCGGTGCGGAGCGTTGGCCGGTCAGCACGCCGGTCTGGTCGATGCGGCGGGAGTAGCGGCGCGCAAACTTGAGGTTGGACTTGGCTCGGATTACGAACAAGGCCGAGGCTAAGGTGAGGCCATGCAGTCGTTCGAAGTCGAGGTAGGCACGGTCCATGACGTAGAAGGCGCCGGGCTCGGGGATAAGCAGGTCGAGGGCATTGACATCGTGCAGTTTACCGTCGGAGACATGGATAAAGGCGGGGATACTGCCTTGTAAGTCCAGTAAGGTATGCAGTTTGATGGCGGCCTTGGTCTGTCGGAAGTGCGCCCAGGGGAATACGGACAGGCACAGGTCGACCTCGATATCGCGCAGGCTCTCGCGGTGGGTGAGTTGGGCGAAGGCCAGGCATAGGAACTGGTCAAGACAGGTAAAAGACTTGACGTAGCGATTGCCGTGGTAGCGTTGGACGCAGCGGCGGAAAGTGTGCATGGGCAAGTGGGCCATGAGTTGTGAGAAGACGAAATTGCCGGTATACATGGGGCTGCACTCCTTGGTTATGAATGGGAGTCACAGCATGGCAGTCAGGGTCGGTGGAGTTCAAGTCGATGACAGGCATAAAACGACTGTTTATTAAGTTGTATCAATGAGTTATGATGCACGAACAAGGTTTTCTTGGGACACTAGTGAGGCGGCCTCTAAAAATCAGGGAATTATATACGATAGCGCCGAACCGCTATCAAGACCGATATTGGTTACTCCGGCTCAAATCTTTGCAGGAATGCAAGCGCATTTTTCAAAAAGTCCTTGCCATTGCGGAATCTCCCCAACCCTGTATTGCAACTATCGCAAACATAATCCCTTGCATCTCCAGTTAAATGTCCATGATCTAAAACAATCTTGACGGTTACCCCCACTATGCCGTCTTTTTCACATATAGGACAACGCCAGAACACTCCTATTGGGGGCTTATAAGGAACAGAGCCATCTTTACGCTTCGCATGATTGCGCACGCCGTCAATGCCCCTTCTGCAATCTACGCAGGTAGGACGATATATCGTTGAACCATCCTTCCGAGTTTGGTTTGCATCGAAATGTTTTAACGCTTTAAGGGTAAAACACTGATTACAGACTTTTTCAATTTGATCTTTTGGCTTCAATCCTACATGCTTCATAAACTCGCGCTGACGGGCGCTGATTTGAATAGGATATTCCTCTGGAGCAAAAGGCTTAACCGCATCTGTCGGTAAAACTTGCACGCGTCCACCCAATGGAATTTTAACTTCGACCCCTCGGTCTGTGCGTTTTTGCACCATTGCCAACCGCCCATCAGCAACAATGACAACCCATTCAGGGGGCTGCTCTGGCGGTTCATTTGATGTCATGCGGTTGCTGCCATGATCTGGTTTCCCAGCCTGGTTTTTGCAATGTCAATGTATTCCTCGGATATATCAATGCCGATCCAATCACGACCGTTATAAGCTGCCATTTTGCAAGTTGTGCCTGACCCGCACATCGGATCAAATACCAGATCGCCGGGATTCGTCCACGAAAGGATATGATCTTCGGCCAGCTTTTCTGGAAATACTGCCGGATGATTAAATGCTATTTTGTCCCTTGTGGTTCCTCCCAGACCAACCGCATAAGCCCATATATTGGTCCTGGTCTTTTCTTTCTTTAATTCTTTCAGCACTTTGTTATTGACCGCATCCGGGCCCTTGTTGTGAACCATCATTTCGTAGCCGTTGCGGACTGTTTTTTCCTTAATCGGATTGAATGTATCAGGTGACCCTTTGGAAAATACAAACATGAACTCGTGACAGTTAGTGTAAGCGTTGCTGCGCATGAAAGGTGTATTTTTCTTCTGGTAAATCATCACGTCATGGACGCGGAATCCCAAAGCCTGGAAAAACAGCGCTTGCTTCATACTGGTCAGCGTCCTGCCGCCATGACCATTTATCTTGTCACCCACGACCCAAACAACCACGCCTCCTTCCTTCGTGACACGAAACAGTC
Organism: Gammaproteobacteria bacterium; assembly: GCA_965215365.1. GTDB lineage: Bacteria > Pseudomonadota > Gammaproteobacteria > Eutrophobiales > Eutrophobiaceae > JAAXHV01. Next base: position 655,528 of record CBDCDS010000003.1, read on the forward strand.
CTGCCGCTATATCTTCAAATGGAAATGAATAACCCTGGTAATTCCTCAAATTGTCATACGGCGGCGATGTGACAGTTAAATCAACCATGCCCTCATCCATGGCGGCCATAATTTTCACACAGTCGCCCGTGTAAAGGTGGTTTCTCATGCGATCAGGTTCTCATAATTCAGGGCGCGTTGCTTCAACGCGACTGCGGGTAGTGGTCTCGAATCAGTGATAACAAGCGGGTGGCATCATCTGTTGCCTCCCATTCATTATCCTCATTGACCACAATCAGCTCGGTTTTGTTACCGACACCAGTCAGGCTGATTTGCCATGAACCGGACGCGTTGCTGGCATTTTTCTCACGCGTTTGTCCACTTGCGCCGAGCTGATAGGCACCCTGTTCCGAGTCGCTGCCGGTTACCTGCAGACCACTGTTTTGTAAGGCAATTCCGGTGTTCTTCCAGGCCTGTTCAAAGGCTTCGGGAATGGCCAGATACATTTTGCCGTCACCGGCATCGACTACCCGTAAGGCACCATCAGCGCCAGTTTGGGAAGCACCTGCCCCCGGCTCATCGACAGGCGCGGCCGGCGCCGGTGTTGCGGCAGGTTCACCGGCGCCAAGGAACCGGGCGAGCTCGGCAGCAAATAGTCTTTCCTGTTCCTGGTCTTGGTCTTGCTCGAGCCAGTCGGCATTGTCATCAATTCGGGTTTGGCGCAGTTGGCTGATGACCAGCGTTGAGCTGTCCGGCGTGCCGCCGGCTTCGGCAAAAATTTTGTATTTGTAACGATACTGCAAGCCAGCCTGTTGTTCGGTCGCAGACCAACCGGTCTCCAGCACCCCCAGCTCACTATCGTCAAGCTCAACAGAGTAATTTTCCGAGGCAATAAACTCAAGCAAGCGCGGCCACAGCTGTTGTGTTGACATCGGCAGGGTCAACCACTGTTCGCCTGTTTCGGTGCTGCCCGAAGCAATATCGGGGCCGCCGGGCGCGCGCGGATTTTTATAACTGGACAACGTGACCGGTGCCTCGCCCGGTATGTTCATGGAATCATTGATAGCATTGGCGGTCAAATCCGGCGGGATTTCCAAATCCGGCATGCTCTCGCTTTTCTTGTACTCGCTCTTTTTGTCGGGCAGGTACGCGCAAGACGCTAGCAGAGACAGGCCCGACAGGATGGTTGCAAGAGTTAAAACAGGTGTTTTCATAACAGACCTCTGGTTGGTATTGCGTGTTCATACAAGGGGCATCCCGCTCAGGAGCGGCCCTGTCAAATCACCTCTGCTTGTTGCATGGCCGCTTCAACCCGAGCATGGAGCTCTTCGGAAAGCCAGGTCATGGGCAGGCGGATGCCGTTTTCGATCAGGCCGAGCCGTTGCATGGCCCACTTGGTCGGTATCGGGTTGGATTCAAGAAACAGCGATTGGTGCAAGCCCAGCAGTTTGGTGTCTAAAGCCTTGGCTGCGTCCCGGTTACCGGCGCGCGCCAGCCGACACAGTTCGTGCATTGCCGCCGGCGCCACATTGGCCGTGACGGAAATCACCCCATCGCCACCCATCAGCATAAAATCACAAGCCGTCTCATCATCGCCGCTGAGCAGCAGAAAGTCCTCGCCACAGGTTGCGCGCAGCGCGCAGACCCGGTCCACCTCGCCGGTTGCTTCCTTGACCCCGATGATGTTATCGACCTGCGCCAGCCGGGACACGGTTTCAGGCAGCAGGTCGCAAGCCGTGCGCGCCGGCACATTGTAGAGCAGCTGGGGAATGGAGACACTATCGGCAATCACCTTGAAGTGTGCATACATACCGGCCTGGGTCGGTTTGTTGTAGTACGGCGTCACCAGCAAACAGGCGTCGGCGCCGGCTTGTTGTGCATAGGCCGTCAACTCGATAGCCTCGATCGTTGAGTTTGCGCCGGTACCGGCGATGACCGGCACGCGCCCGTTGACGACCTCCACAACCTGTTTGATGACCCGGCAGTGTTCATCCGGCATCAACGTTGCTGATTCGCCTGTTGTGCCTACGGCAACAATACCGTCCGACCCGTTGTCAATGTGGAATTCGACCAGCTGCGCCAAGGCGTTGAGGTCCAGCGGCGCATCCGGGGCGACGCCCCCCTGCATGGGGGTGATGATGGCAACTAGGCAGCCTGAGAACAGATCTTTCATATTCTTTGATATTGCATAAGATCACCTCTCACAAACACGAGGTGACTGTGCAGCACAGGGATGTGTTGCCAGTAACTGCAATCATGTCAGTGGCCTGTTAAGTGCCCCTATAGCGGAATCCGTGTATAATACACCAGTTTAAGCCGCCGTGCATTGGCCCTGTTTGACTGCCTGATCCGGATTTCAATAATGATACAATTCCTTGCGCTGACCGTTATTGGTAAGTATGACCTTGCCCTGCCGGAACGGTTGACCGGCGTTATCGCAGAATCAGGATGCAATATCCGGGAAAGTCGGATCACCATACTCGGACAGGAGTTTTCCATGCTGTTGCTGCTCGCCGGGAACTGGAACGCGGTGGTCAAGGTTGAGGACGCGCTGGGCCGGCTGGGGCAGGAACAGGATTTATCCGTCAGTATGCGCCGCACGGAATTGGACAAGGCGGAAAAGAATCTCATGCCTTATGCCATCGACGTAGTATGCAGCGATCGTGTTGGCGTGGTCAACCGGATAACCCGTTTTATCCTGGACAATGGCATCCAGATTCGGGATTTATCCACAACCACCTACGAAGCCTCGCATACCGGCACCGAGATGTTTTCCCTGCACCTGACCATTCACGTGCCGGTGGAGATATCCATTTCCTCATTACGCAACGACTTTCTGGAGTTTTGCGACCAGTTGAACCTGGACGCGATTATTGAACCGGTGAAATGACGAACACGGCACTATTTCTGGGAACCTCTAAAAATACCCTCCGTGGTATTTTTAGAGGTTCCCATCACTTATTGAGAGCCATCATGTTTCACAAGGCAACAAGCGACTGGGTGAGATCTGCGGGATAGCCCGCATATCTCACCGAGTGATGCGAAGATCGCGCCGGATTGGTTCTGCCTGCGGGTGCCTGCGACCGAAACCATAGTGGTTCTCTGGTTGAGGAAGCACGTGCCTGCAGGCAGAACCAAGACCCGCGAGGGCGCATCAAGCGCAGTGGGTTATGGGGAAAGAGTAGCAGTATGATCATCACTTATTGAGAGCCATCATGTTTCACAAGGCAACAAGCGACTGGGTGAGATCTGCGGGCTAAGGGTGACGCGACTATGAGCACAATTAAGACCGGCGCCAAGGCGCCGGATTTCGAGCTGCCGGCCACCGGCGGCCAGACTATCAGGCTGTCCGATCTTAAGGGTAAAAACGTGGTTATTTATTTCTACCCCAAAGACAGCACCTCGGGGTGTACCAGAGAAGGGGCAGATTTCCGTGACAACATTGAGGCTTTCAACGCGCACGACACAGTCATCCTCGGTGCCTCTAGGGACAGCATGAAGTCTCACGAAAACTTCAAGGCCAAACAGGCGTTTCCGTTCGACCTGTTATCCGACGAGGACGAACACCTATGCGCGCTGTTCGACGTCATCAAGGAAAAAAGCATGTACGGCAAGAAATACCTGGGTATTGAGCGCAGTACCTTCCTGATCGACAAAACCGGCGTCCTGCGCAAGGAATGGCGCAAGGTGAAGGTAGCAGGACATGTGCAGGAGGTGCTGAACAGCGTGATGGAATTGGCGGGTTAGCCCGAACCTTCAGGAGGCCGGCTCCTGCTCCTGCGTCGGCCAGACGTTGATCAAGGCTTTTACTAGGGTAGCCAGCGGGATGGCAAAAAACACCCCCCAGAAACCCCAGAGTCCGCCGAACACCAAGATGGCGATGATGATCGCCAACGGATGCAGGTTGACGGCGTCTGAAAACAGCAGCGGCACCAGGATGTTGCCGTCTAAGAACTGGATGATGAAGTAGGCCACAACCAGCCAGACAAAGACCGGCTCAAAGCCCCACTGGAAATAGGCAACCAGTGCTACAGGCAGGGTCACCACGGCGGCGCCGATGTAGGGAATCAGGACCGACAGTCCCACAGTGATAGAGAGCAGGGAAGCATAATTGAGCCCGAACAGCTTGAAAACGATATACGAAGTCGCGCCGACGATGGCGATTTCATACACCTTGCCGCGGATATAATTGCCGATTTGTGCATCCATCTCCCGCCACAGGTGGCTGACCAGACTGCGGTCGCTGGGCAGAAAACGGCTCAGCCAGCCGCGGATGCTGTCTTTGTCCTTGAGAAAAAAGAAAATCATCAACGGCACCAGGACCAGGTAAACCAGCACGGTGATGATAGCCGGAATCGACGCCACCGACACGGTTACCAGTTCCTGGCCGAAATCACTGGCGCCGCGGCGCAGGGCCAGACTGATCTCAGTCACCAGCTCGGCAGAAAAAATACCCGGATAGCGCTCTGGCAGGCGCAACAGCAGCTCCTGCCCGCGGTTCAGCATACCAGGCAATTCCTGGAAAAACTGGCTGGTCTGTCCGGACAGGATGGGCAGCAGGCCAACCGTGATGAATCCCATCACCAGTACAAACAGCAGGAACACCAGCACTACCGCGCCGAATCTGGGCACATTGTGGGTGGTGAGTTTCTGTATCGGGGCTTCCAACAGGTAGGCCAACACAACCGCAGCCAGCAGCGGCGCCAGCATGCTGCCCATGAAATAAAAGATGATGAACCCACCTACCAGCAAAACAACTAGCACGGCAGCCTGTGGATGGGTAAAATAGCGCCGGTACCAGTTACTGAAAAAGTCGAACATAGGTATTTCCTGTCAGCCTTAAGGCCACCTCTCACAAACACGAGGTGACCTTAAACTTTATCATAACCTCAAAAAATGATTGAAGCCAATACTGTACACCGCATCGACCAGACCGGGCTGGCCTGGAGTCCGGTTGCAGGGAGGCGCGCCGGCTCAGCGGGGGATAGCCAATGAAGCTGCGAGCAAAGCCGTTAATCATCATCCTGTGCGCGGTGTTTGCCCTGCCGCCGTTGTTGTCTTGGTACTTGTTCAACTATACGGATCTGGGCCAGAACGCCACCGGTGGCGGGCAGCATGGAGTTCTGATTGTGCCGCCGCGCCCACTGCCTGACTGGCCGCTGATCAACCCGGCCAGCGAGCCGGCCAGCGACCCGGTCGCGCTCGGGCTGCACGGTAAATGGACGTTGCTGTCCCTGCTCGAGGGCGACTGCGCGCAAAGCTGTGCGCGCAGTCTGTACAAGATGCGCCAGCTGCGGCTGGCAACCGGCAAACACGCCCGGCGCGTACAGCGCGCGCTGCTGCCGGCCAATGGTGACCCGAACGCCCTGAGCCCGACCCAACTGCAGGAATATCCCGGCCAACTGCTGTTGCTGCCGGGGGCAGCTGACATCACCACTTGGTTTGCTCTGTCGGACGCAGACAACCCGTTTACGCCGGGCCGGCTGTACCTGATCGACCCGCAGGGTAACCTGATGATGAGTTATGCCGACGCCACCGAACCCAAGGGTATCATCAAGGACCTGACCCGCCTGCTGAAGTATTCCCGGGGCGGATGAACAACACGCAGCCTGACAAAAACCGGGCGCCGGCGCGGGCGTTGTGGGCGCTGTCGCTCGGCGCGTTCCTGCTGGCCTATTGCGTAGTCATTCTGGGCGCTTATGTGCGGCTGTCTGACGCTGGCCTGGGCTGCCCGGACTGGCCTGGTTGTTACGGCGACCTGTTCGTGACGGAACAAACACAAGTGGTGGCAGCACAACAGGCCGACGCGACGCGCCCCTTTAACAGGGACAAGGCCGTGAAGGAAATGGTGCACCGCTATGGCGCGGCACTGTTGGGTCTGTTGATCTTGGCGTTGGCGCTGCTGGCCTGGCGCCGCCGGCGCCCGGAAAAAGCCCTGTGTGGCATGCTGCTGGCGCTGGTGGTGCTGCAAGCCTTGCTGGGAATGTGGACGGTCACCGAGCTGCTCAAGCCGCTTATCGTTGCCGCTCACCTGTTGGGAGGCATGCTGATCCTGGGTCTGCTGTTCTGGCTGGTGTTGCAGCAGTGGCCGCGCGCCGCCCATGCGGAAAACCGGCGCAGTGCCAGACTGGCGCTGGCCGCGCTGGTCGTGCTCGGCGTGCAGCTGTTCACCGGCGGCTGGACCAGCGCCAACTATGCGGCGTTGGTATGCCCGGAATTTCCCACCTGCCGGGACGGCGCCTACTGGCCGCAGACGGATTTCAGGGAAGCATTTGTGGTCTGGCGCAGCGGGGAGATTGACTACGAGGGCGGCATCTTGGAGGCCCCGGCGCGTACGGCCGTCCACCTGACCCATCGCCTAGGCGCACTGCTGACGTTGCTGGTGGTGCTGAGCGCGGCGCTGTATGCCTGGCGCCACGCCGGCCCTGCGGCGCGCGCGCCGGCGCTGGCCGTGGCGCTGGCCCTGTGCCTGCAAATCGGCTTGGGCATCGCCAACGTGCTACTGCGCCTGCCGTTGCCCGTCGCCGTCGCCCACAATGCGGTGGCGGCGCTGTTAATGCTGTCTTTATTGACCTTGTACTGGCGCACCGCGCGGCGCCCGTCGCCGGAGAGCTGAGATGTTTCCATGGCGGGATTACTTGGCATTGTGCAAACCGAGAATCGTCGGCCTGATCGTGTTCACGGCGCTGGTAGGCATGTTACTCGCGGCCCCCGGCATGGTGGCTTTGCCGCTACTGCTCAGCGCCGTCGCCGGCATCGCGCTGGCCGCGGCGGCGGCGGCGGCGTTGAACCATGTGGTTGATCAGAACATCGACGCGGTGATGGCACGCACACTGCAACGACCCCTGCCCAAGGGCAACTTGTCCACGCGCCAGGCGCTGGCATTCGCCGCGCTGCTCGGGGGCCTGTCCATGCTCATCTTGGGCCTTTGGGTTAACGCGCTGACCGCAGCTTTGACCTTTATCTCGCTGATCGGCTACGGCGTGATCTACTCCATGTTTTTAAAGCGCGCCACGCCGCAGAATATCGTCATCGGCGGCGCCGCCGGCGCGGCACCGCCGGTGCTGGGCTGGAGTTCGGTAAGCAACAGCCTGGACCCTCATGCGCTGCTGCTGTTCCTGATTATTTTCGCCTGGACGCCGCCGCATTTCTGGGCGTTGGCCATCGCCCGGCGCAAAGACTATGAAAATGCGGAGATTCCCATGCTGCCGGTCACCCACGGGCTGGCCTTCACCCGCTTGCACATCCTGCTATATACCTTGTTACTGTTCATCGTCACCTTGCTGCCCTACCTCACGGGCATGAGCGGCATTACCTACCTGTTGGCTGCGCTGGGTCTGGGGGGCGGGTTTCTTTATGTTGCCGGCAAACTGCTGCGTAGCGAAGATGAGACCACAGCCATGCACACGTTCAGTTATTCGATATGGTACCTGATGGCGCTGTTCGCGGTGTTGCTGATAGACCACTACATACCCGCATTGGCGCGTCTGCTCGCATAGCGCACCGGGTCAGGCGGCAAACGCCAGCCGCAGCTTTTTCATGGCATTCTGCTCCAGTTGCCGAATGCGTTCTGCGGACACGCCGTAGTGCGCGGCCAGGGTATGCAGTGTCGCCTTGTCATCATTTAACCAGCGTTGGCGGATAATGTCCCGGCTGCGCTCGTCTAGGGCGCGCAGGGCCGAGGTCAGCTGTTGCCGGTTAATCCGGTCGGTCTGCGTCAGCGCCAGCTGTTCCTCCGGCGAGGCACGCTCATCGGTCAAATAGGCGGCCGGGCTGAAGTTGTCATGTTCCGATTCTTCCCGCGCCGCGCCATCATAGGGGGCATCGGCGGCATTGAGGCGCTGTTCCATCTCCATCACGTCTGCCGCGCTCACGCCCAGCTCGCGCGCCACGGCGTCCACCTCGTCGCGATTCATCCAGCCCAGACGCTTCTTGCTGGAGCGCAGGTTAAAGAACAATTTGCGTTGCGCTTTAGTCGTGGCGACCTTGACGATACGCCAGTTACGCAGAATGAATTCGTGGATTTCCGCCCGCACCCAGTGCACTGCGAAAGAAACCAGCCGCACCCCCTGCTCCGGATCGAAACGTTTTACCGCCTTCATCAGGCCGATGTTGCCCTCCTGGATCAGGTCCGCCAGGGCCAGACCATAGCCGCGATAGCCGCGCGCGACCCGCACGACAAAACGCAGGTGCGACATAACCAGTTGGCGCGCCGCATCAAGATCGTCCAATTCGCGCAGGCGCCGGGCCAAAGCCTGCTCCTCCTCGGCGCTGAGCATGGGAATCTCGTTCACCGAGTGTATGTACGCTTCAATGGAACCAGCGGTCAAGGCCGGTTGTAATGCCATCATGTTGTTCATAACAGCGCCTCCACAGAGAGTTTAAGGAACCTCTAAAAATGCCAGCACATCGTTATGCTGCACAGCCACCGGCAACGCCGGCCGTTAATCGTTAAGCGCGTTGGCACAGGTTTTTAAGGGCACCGGCGCTACTCTAACGACATGGTCAAGCCCATTTTAGCACTCTTTTTGTCGGAGTGCTAATATTTTTTTGAGGTGGCCTTAACCCGCAGATCTCACCCAGTCGCTTGTTGCCTTGTGAAACATGATTGCTTTCAATAAGTTATGATAATACTGCTGCTCTTTCCACCTAACCCACTGCGCTTGATGCGCCCTCGCTGGTCTTGGTGCTGCCTGCGGGCACGTGCTTGCTCAACCATAGCTACCGCTATGGTTTCGGTCGCAGGCACCCGCAGGCAGCACCAATCCGGCGCGATCTTCGCATCACTGGGTGAGATCTGCGGGTTAACCCGCAGATCTCACCCAGTCGCTTGTTGCCTTGTGAAACATGATTGCTTTCAATAAGTTATGATAATACTGCTGCTCTTTCCACCTAACCCACTGCGCTTGATGCGCCCTCGCTGGTCTTGGTGCTGCCTGCGGGCACGTGCTTGCTCAACCATAGCTACCGCTATGGTTTCGGTCGCAGGCACCCGCAGGCAGCACCAATCCGGCGCGATCTTCGCATCACTGGGTGAGATATGCGGGTTAACCCACAGATCTCACCCAGTCGCTTGTTGCCTTGTGAAACATGATTGCTTTCAATAAGTTATGATAATACTGCTGCTCTTTTTTGCGCCTGCGGGCACATATTCATTGCATCCATCCCCCGGCTCAACTCCATACCGGGGCAGGCTCCGGATGCAACCCTGCGGGCCGCCGCCGTGCACAAATTCGTCTGGAACGAATTTGGACAGCGCAGCTGGCCCCAACGGGGCAAACTGCAGGGAGGTAGTTGACTTAGGGCGCGCCGCAATGTACGCTGTTGAACATAGCAAGGACACTTCAAACTCACATCCACTGTCCTATCGAGAGGTCGGTCATGACCACACCGTTCCCGCATGATTTCAGTGACGAACGCTACACCGAGGCACTGTTGGGCCTGTTCAAGCCCGGCACCGGCGTGGCCCCGCCCAAGCTCGCCGGGCGCGGTGACGAGACGAAGGTCTTTGAGCGCCAGCTGTTGATCGACTTGCGCAGGGGATGCGCCCCGGCAGGGGACTTGGTGCTCTTCGGGCCGCGCGGCAACGGCAAGACGGTGTTGCTCAAAGACTTAGAGCGGCGCGCGGGTGGGGCCGGGATCGGCGTGCTCGCGTTGCGCCCGGCTCAGCTCGACTCGCTGGAGGTGCTGCTCAGGACACTGTTACAGGCCGCCCCGACATTGCCCGATCCCGCCGTGCCGAACCGTTGGCTGTCGCGATGGAAAAACCCTCTGCGCCGAGGTGGCTTGGTGCTCGAGCGCCTGCGCGTGGGCGCGCCCGGGCTCCGAGCCGACCTCAGCGCAATCTCGGATGATGAGCTCAAAGTGCATGCTCAGCACTATCTGAGCGCGCGCTGTCGCGCACAACCGTTGTTAGTGACCGTGGATGAGGCGCATACGCTCGATATTGAGATCGGCCGGCGGCTGCTGAATCTCAGTGAGCAGCTGCGCGCGGACGGGGTCCCATTCGTTCTCATCTTGGCCGGCACGCCTAATCTTGAAGCGCATCTGGGCAAGATGAGCGCCACCTTCTGGAGCCGCTCTGAGATCCAGCCCATTGGCCGGTTGAGCGCTGCGGCCACCGCGCAGGCCTTAACCGAGCCGCTCGGTGATTGGTCGGTGACTATCGAGCCCGATGCCTTGGGTAAGGTGGTCGATGACTCACAGTGTTACCCGTATTTTATTCAGCTTTGGGGGCGAGCGTTGTGTGGTGTCTTGGTCGAGCAGTTGCACAGCCATACGGTCACGGCAGCGCTCGTCGAGCAGGCCGCCCCCGCAGTCGCCGCGCGCTGCGAACGTTATTACGGCGAGCGCTATGAGGAGCTCAAAGAGCGTGGCCTGCTCGAGGCTGGCGCGCTCGTCGCTGGGTGTTTCGAGCAGTCCGAGCAGGTGCATGAAGCCGCGCTCGAGGCCGCGTTGCGCAAGGGGCTCGAGTTAGACGCCAAGGCGGCCACGGCAGCGCTCGATGAGATGGCGGCGTTGGGTTATCTCTGGCGCAAGACCACGGCGAACGATGACTTCGAGCCGGGCATTCCGTCGCTGATGACCCACGTGCAAGAGCGCCTGCGCGCCCGCGTCGCTCTTCCTCTGTATTGAACCTGAACAGCTGCTTGCAGAGCCTGATTGTTTCTTCTACAATCAGCACCCGGCAATGAAACAAGGGCTAACGATGAAAGTCAATATCCATCCCTCCTATCATAAAATCAAGGTGACATGCAGTTGCGGTAATACGTTCCTTACGCAGTCAACGTATTCGGGCGATTTGCATATTGAGGTGTGCTCGCTGTGCCATCCGTTTTATTCGGGCAAGCAGAAAATCCTGGATACGGCCGGACGCGTGGACAAGTTTAACCGTAAGTACAGTATGTGACGACGGGCGCGGATGCAGGCCATGGCGCTATCCAAGTTAGCATGATTTTTTGATTTTTATTCTAAGATAAAAAAGATAACTGCTTGTCAGAGTTGAATTTAATTTGTTATCCACATTTTCTGTGGATAACTTTGTGGATACCGTAGCAGAGCACGCCTTGAAGTACTGATAATTACTGGCTATGTAACAAAACTGTTAAATTTTAGACACTTCGATAAAGTTTTTATCTTTCAAATAGTTAGCAACAAAGCTAGACGCTTTTGGCGCAGTGGCTGCCGCGTTGCGGCAAAAACCCCGCCAGTTGCCCTGATCTGTGCATAAAATTCCGTTTTGTGCGGGAGTGGAACTTTTTTTTACGGTCGCGGTCATACCAGTAATCAGGAATTTACTCTTGGCTATCCTCGACAGGTGATGGCAAGCGAACCCCGGTCTTCCCAACCGGGTTATCTGGCCCCGGTGGACTCCTCCCCCTCACGACTCCGGGGCCAACCTTTTCCTGGCCGCTGGCCCGCATATCTCCAGGTGATGCGAAGGTCGCGCCGGATTGGTTCTGCCTGCGGGCTATAACCACTCATCCAGCGTCTGGTACAATTCATCCAATCCCCGTTTTTTTGTGGCTGAGAACAACTGTATGCCGGTGTTGTCTCCAAGTTCGCGTGCGACCACCGTCAACGCCTGCGCGGCCGCGCTGCGGGGCAGCTTGTCGGCCTTGTTGAGCACCACCTGCGCCGGTAGCGCCCGGTCTGTGCACCAGCTCAGCAGTTGCCGATCGGGTTCGCCTAGGCCGCGCCGGATATCGACGATAAGCACCAGCCCGGTCAGGCATTGGCGTTGCGTCAGGTAGGTATTGATAAGCTGCCCCCAGTGTTGGCGCAGGTCATGCGGCGCTTTGGCGTAGCCGTAGCCCGGCAAATCCACCAGGCGCGTGTGGGCGTCAACGACAAAAAAATTAAGCTGCCGGGTGCGGCCTGGCTGGCGGCTGGTGTGGGCCAGATTTTTGCGGCGCGCAAGCGCATTCAGCACGCTGGACTTGCCGGCGTTGGAACGGCCGGCAAAGACCACTTCCTTCCCGGCATCGGCTGGCAGTTGCGTCAACAGGTGCGCGCTTTGCAGGTAAACCATGTTATGATAGCGACTGTGATTCATAAGTTTCGGCAACGCTGTCGCGGGGACATTTTTGGATGTTCCTGCAACTATAACACTTGAGGTCGCCCCGGATGTTAAACAAACTGGTTTGTGGCTTGGTCCTGCTATCGCTGCCGCTGCCGCTGGTCGCCGCCGGCGACGTACAGGCCGGCAAGCAAAAAGCAGCGACCTGTATTGCCTGCCATGGACCTGATGGCAACAGCGGCAACCCGACCTGGCCCAACCTGGCCGGCCAGCACGCCGAATACATCCGTAAACAACTGCATGATTTTCGCGAAGGGCGCAGAAAAAATGACCAGATGTCGCCTTTCGCGGCGGCGCTGAGCGATCAGGATATCGCTGACCTCGCAGTGTATTATGCCAGTCTGACACCCAAAATCGGGCACGCGCAACTGCAATACCTAGAAGCAGGCGCGCGCCTGTATCGCGCCGGCGATGCCGCCAAGGGTATGGCGGCCTGTATGGCCTGCCACGGCCCGGCCGGCACCGGCAACCCTGCTGCGAACTATCCCAGAATCAACGCCCAGCATGCCGCCTATACGGAACTGCAACTGAAGGCGTTCAAGGCCGAAGCGCGCGCCAATGATCTCAACGGCGTCATGCGTGATATCGCCGGCCGCATGTCCAACGACAGTATCAAGGCCGTCGCCGATTACCTGCAAGGGTTGCACTGACGGTCAGTACCAGCCTGAACGCCGGGGTCAGAGCGAAAACCCACTGAAACAAGCGACTTGGTGAGATATGCGGGTTAAATCGGGGTTGCGCTTCCTCGGTTCCATGAATCTGGCCGTCACCTTGCTGGTGGCGCTGGCGCTGGCTTCTGTGATCGGCACCATTCTCAAACAGAACGAGCCCTACCAGAATTATATTGTCAAGTTTGGTCCATTCTGGCACAGCCTGTTCGAGCGGCTGGGTTTGTACGATATTTACTCCAGCAGCTGGTTCATCCTGATCCTCGCCTTTCTGGTAGCCAGCACCAGTATTTGCCTGTACCGTAACGGCCCCAGGATCATCGCCAGCGCGCGCCGCTATCAGGAGGATATGCAGGAAGCGCAGCTGCTGAAGCTGCCGGATCACAGCCGTCACCAGACCCGGCTTGACCCTGATGAGACGGTTGCAAAGCTGGCGGGTTGCTTCCGGGACCTGGGTTTCAAGGTGCGGATCAAAGCGCGGGAAACGGGCGCGACGGTGGCGGCGATGAAGGGTGCCGGCAACCGTTTCGGTTATTTGTTTACCCATTGCGCGGTGGTGATTATCTGTATCGGCGGCTTTCTCGACAGCAACGTGCCGCTTAAACTCAAGACCTTGCGCGGTGAATTGCAGGCAGAAACCCGGAATCTGCCCGTCAGTCAGATTCCCGCACACAGCAAGTTGCCGGTCACCAATACCTCGTTCCGCGCCAGCGTTTCCATACCGGAGGGGCGCGCCGCAGGGGCGGCCTTTGTCAACCTGGGTGCCGGCTACCTAGTGCAGCCGCTGCCGTTTGTGATCCTGCTGGAGGATTTCCGGGTGGAACACTACCCGAGCGGTCAACCCAAATCCTTCGAAAGCGACCTGGTCATCCGCCACGGGAATCAGCGCGTCGAGCACACCATCGCGGTCAACCACCCGCTCACTTACCAGGGCTATACCATCTACCAGGCCAGCTTCGGCGACGGCGGCTCGAAGCTGGATTTCACGCTGCACGACCTGACTGCGCCGGGCACTCAGGTACATTCGCTGCGGGTCAATGAGGCGCTTGCCTTGGAGCACGGCGGGGAGACCTTGAACCTGGAAGCGGAGGAATTTCGCAAGTTCAACATCTTCCCCAACGAAGAGCCGGCCATAGACAAGGAATTCCGTGACTTCGGCCCCAGCATCAACTACAAACTGCGCCGCGCCGACGGGCGCGCCCATGAGTACCTCAACTACATGTACCCGATCACCCTGGAAGGCCGGGAATTCCTGTTGAGTGGGGTGCGTGCGCCGCCGGAGGAGGAATTTCGCTACCTGCATATCCCCGCCGCTGACGACGGTTCACCGGAGCGGTTCCTGGCACTGCTGAACCTGCTGCAGGATGAGCCCCGGCTGGCGCGCATTTATGCCGAACAACAGGCATTGCTGCTAGCGGGCAATACCCTGGACGACAACGTCACCGCGCAAGATGTCGCCCACGTTACCTTGCGGATTGTGCGCCTGTTCTTAGCTGGGGGGTTTGCAACACTGCAACAGCAAATCGACCCGGCCATGGACGAGGAGGCCGCCGATGCCGTGAACAGCGCATCCATGAAAATCCTGCGTTTCGGCTTGGAACAGGCATACCTGACCCTGCTGGCCGCTGCCGGCCTGGGCACTGCAGAGCTGTCCGACCGGGACTTGCAGTTCCTCAATGATGCCATTGTCACCCTGTCGGCCCTGCACCAGTACGGCTCCCCCTACTACCTGCAACTGACCGGTTTCGAACATGTGGAATCCTCAGGGCTGCAAATTGCCCGCGCCCCCGGCGCCAAGTGGGTCTATCTGGGCTTCACCCTGCTCAGCATCGGCGTATTCCTGCTGTTCTACGTACCCCACCAACGCCTGTGGGCGTGGGTCAAACCCGGCGCCGCCGGCACCGAAATAACGCTGGCCGGGACGCGCACACGCCATGCCCGCGATTTCAGTCGTTACTTCAAGCAGATTTCGCGTACAATAGCGGCAACGTTGAGCTGAATACGCGTCATGTCATGAACCGCGCCACAGAAACCATGAGTGCCCATACCCTCACTGACCACGCCGCCCTTGTGGCAAACAGGCGGCGTTCATTTCAGGCAACCTCTAAAAATGCCCTCCGTGGCATTTTTAGAGACGGAAACGAAAAAGTATGATTTTTCGTTTCCTTCATTTTCAAGCACTGACGTGCTTAAAAATGGCAGCACATCCTTATGCTGCACGGGCGCCTCTAATGTTTAGAGGCGCCCTGCAGGCAGCCGATTACCTGTGGGGCGCGCTGTTGCTGGTCGGGGTAGTTTTTGTCTATGCCAGTTACCGGCATGCCATGAACGGCTATGAGTGGGTGATATTCGCTGGCACTACGCTGGCACTGGGTTACGCCGGCAGCGTCTGGCCGCAGCTCCGGCGCCTGCTGCTGGTCGTGGTCACGCTGGCGCTGCTCGCCATCCATTTGTACGGCGCCGACCTGGGGCGGGGTGAAGAGCGGTTCCTGTTACAGTATTTTCTCGCCAGCCAGTCCGCCATTATGTGGATGAGCGCGCTGTTCGTGCTGGCAACTTTGAGTTATTTCCTGGCCCTGTTTAGCGGTTCGGAATTTCCCGGCGCGGTCGCAACCGGGCTGACCTGGTGCGGCGCCGGCATGGGCCTGGTCGGGATGCTGGTGCGCTGGCATGAATCCTACCTGCTCAGCCCGGAGGTGGGTCATATCCCGGTCAGCAACCTGTATGAAGTGTTTATCCTGTTCTGCGTCACCACTGCCATCATCTACCTGCATTATGAAAAACGCTACCGCACGCGCGCACTGGGCGGCTTTGTGTTGCTGGTGATCGCCGCCGCCATCGGTTTTCTGCTGTGGTACACCTTCGACCAGGGCGCCCACGAAATACAACCGCTGGTGCCGGCCTTACAGAGTTACTGGATGAAGATCCACGTACCGGCCAATTTCGTCGGCTACGGCTGTTTCAGCATCGCCGCCATGCTGGGTCTGGCTTACCTGGCCAAGGGTGACGATGCCAGCCCGCGCCCGTTGCTGGCGCGCCTGCCGGCCCGCGCCGAGATAGACGACATGATGTACAAGGCCATTGCTTTGGGCTTTGCCTTTTTTACCCTCGCCACCATCTTAGGTTCGTTATGGGCGGCCGAAGCCTGGGGCGGGTATTGGTCCTGGGACCCTAAGGAAACTTGGGCGCTGATCGTGTGGCTGAACTACGCCGCCTGGCTGCATGTGCGTATCAGCAAAAACTGGCAGGGTGCGGCCATGGCGGCCTGGGCCATTGTCGGCCTGTTCGTGACCCTGTTCGCGTTCTTAGGCGTCAACATGTTTCTTTCCGGCTTACATTCCTATGGTGAACTTTAGATGCGCATAATACACTTACTGGTTTCATGCTTGCTGTGGGCGGCGGTCGTCCCGGCTTTGGCTCAGGATCACTCCCACGACCACAGCGGCCCTGCCTACACCGAAATCAAACCCGCGTTGCCTACTATGTCAGGCGACAGGATCGAGGTGGCGGAGATTTTCTGGTACGGCTGTTCCCACTGCTTCTCATTTGAACCACACATCAAATCCTGGCTCAAAACCAAGCCCGAGGATGTAGAGTTCCGCTTAGTGCCCGCGGTACTCAACAGTCGCTGGGCGATCCACGGTCGCGGTTACTTTGCGGCGGAGAAAATGGGCGCGCTGGAGCAGTTCCACACTCCGCTGTTCAAGGCTCTGCACGTAAAACAACGCAATATTTTCACCCGGGATACCCTCATAGACTTTGCCGCGGAGATAGGGCTGGACAAGAAAGAGTTTGTCAGACACTACGACTCCAACGAAACCGAAGTAAAAATGAAACAGGCCTTCCTCATGGCCCGCGACGCCAAAATCACCGGCGTCCCCGCAGTCATCGTCAACGGCAGATACCTGATCTCTGCCACCTCAGCCGGCTCCCATGAAGGGATGATAAAGACCATGGACGAACTCATTGAGCAGGAACGCCGCCGCTGATTCATCAGTAACCGCCGCCATCATCCAAACGCTCATGGCAGCTCAAACCCGTTCGCCAGTTTTTTTGTCACCGGCGCATTTTGCAGGCGCACATAGTCGGGCAGGCCGTCCCGGTAGGGAGGGTAATCCTCGCCCTGGATCAGGGGTTGCAGGTAGTTACGACAGGCTGGCGTAATGCCAAAGCCGTCGGCACTGATGTAGTCCCGGGGCATGAATTTTTCCGTGTTGGCTACCTGAGCCAGATCGGCCTGACCTATTTCCCAGCGATACGGATTGTCCGAGGTGCGCACGATAGTGGGCATGATGGCACTGTGCCCGGCCAGTGCCAGTTCCACCGCAGCCTGACCTAGGGCATAAGCCTGCTCAACATCCGTCTGTGAGGCAAGGTGGCGCGCCGCGCGTTGCAGGTAATCAGCCACGGCCCAGTGGTACTTGTAGCCCAATTCCTGCTTGACCAGATTGGCCACTACCGGTGCCACGCCACCTAACTGGGCATGACCGAAGGCGTCGCGGGTGCCCTGTTCCGCCAGGAACCGGCCATCAGCCGTGCGCGCGCCCTCCGACACCACCACGGCACAGTAACCGTCGCGCGCAACGCAGTCCTGCACGCGGGCGATAAAGCGTTCCTGCTCGAACGGGATTTCCGGGAACAGGATCACCACCGGGATGTCGTTGTGCTCGTCGGCAGCCAGCCCGCCGGCCGCGGCAATCCAGCCGGCGTGCCGCCCCATCACCTCGATGACGAACACCCTGGTAGAGGTCCTGGCCATGGCGCGCACATCGTAACAGGCCTCGCGCACCGAGACTGCGATGTATTTCGCCACCGAGCCGAAACCGGGACAGTTGTCGGTGACGGGCAGGTCGTTATCCACCGTCTTGGGAATATGTATGGCCTGGATCGGGAATCCCCATTGTTGCGACAGTTGCGCCACCTTGTGGCAGGTATCAGCCGAATCGCCGCCGCCATTGTAGAAAAAATAGCCGATATTGTGAGCCTTGAAGACCTCCACCAGACGTTCGTATTCGACCCGGTTCTGTTCCAGCCCCTTGAGTTTGTAGCGGCACGAGCCGAACGCCCCGGAGGGCGTGTGTCGTAACGCGGCAATGGCTGCCGCCGGCTCCTTGCCGGTATCGATCAGGTCTTCGGTGAGGGCACCGATAATGCCGTCGCGCCCGGCATAAACGTTGGCGATTTTGTCGGCATGGCGGCGCGCGGTCTCAATCACGGCACCGGCGCTGACATTGATAACGGCGGTCACCCCGCCGGATTGCGCGTAAAAGGCATTTTTTGTCTCGGTCATCAAAAAAACTCCCCCAGGCCCATGAAATAGGCTTGAAAATGCGATATGGTTAGCTCTGAAAATACCACGGAGGGCATTTTCAAATGGTTCCGGTATGTTACACACTTGCATCACATTTTTCACCCGCATGAAGCAGACCGGTCTCTGCCTCCTGCTCACAGTCCTGTGCGTCCCGGTCTGGCCCGATGTCACCAGTCTGGACTTGCCGGATATCGGCGATTCCACCGGCGGTATCCTGAGCCCGGAGTTTGAACGGCGCCTAGGGCAGGCGTTTCTCAGTCAGGTGCGCAAGCAGGCGGATATTGTCTCCGATCCGGAGATTAACAACTACATCGAGGCAATCGGCTACCGGCTGGTTTCCCAGAGCGACAACAACGAGCAGCAGTTCACGTTCTTCGTCATCAACGACCCCTTAATCAACGCCTTTGCCGCGCCCGGCGGGATTGTCGGCATTAACAGCGGCGTGATCATGAACGCCCGCAGCGAGAGCGAACTGGCCGGCGTGGTGGCCCATGAAATCGCCCATGTGACCCAGAAACACATGGCCCGCTCCGTGGAGATGTCCAAGCAGATGAGCATCCCGACTCTGGCGGCCATGCTGGGTGCCATCCTAGTTGCCACCCAGAACCCGGAGGCTGGTCAGGCCGCGCTGCTGGCGGTGCAGGGTGCCTCGGCGCAGGCGCGCATCAATTTCACCCGCGCTAACGAACAGGAGGCGGACCGCATCGGCATACAACTGCTGGTGCGCGCCGGCTTTGACCCGCACGGCATGGCGGGGTTTTTCCGACGTTTGCAGCAGAATTCGCGTTTTGCCGCACAGGCGCCGGAGTTTCTGCGCACCCATCCGCTCACCACTCGCCGCATTGCCGACGCCGCGGCGCGGGCGGCCTACTATGCCAATGAAGGCGGGTATCAGGAAAGCGCGACTTTTCCGCTGGTGCGGGCAAAACTGATTGCCAGGTCGCAGAAAAACACGTCGGACGCGGTGGAACTGTTTGCGCGCCAGCTGGCCGAGGCGGAACCCGGCGCCGACCGCGACGCCGACCGCTACGGCTATGTTATCGCCTTGACCGAGGATGACCAGTACCGGCCAGCACAGCAGCAGGTGCGGTTGTTGCTGACCAAAGAGCCGGAAAACATCACCTACCTGCTGGCCGCCGCGGACATGGAAGTGCGGCGGGGTAATTACGATGAGGCATTCGCAATTTTTTCAAATGCCGAACGGCTGTACCCGGACTACCGCCCACTGGTGCTGAACTACAGCAACGCCTTGCTGAAGGCCGGCCAACCGCACCTGGCCCGCAACAAATTGCGCGAGTTCGGTAAGTTCCGGTCGCCGGACATCACTTATTACGATTACCTGACCCGGGCCGAGGCCGAGGCGGGTGATGAGGTGGAATCCGGCATTGCCAACGCCGAATACTATTTCCTCACCGGCGAGACCCAGGTGGCCGTTGAGCAACTCAGGCATGTCCTGCGCCAACAGACGCCGCGTCCGGATTATTACCAGACCGAACGCATCAAGGCGCGCATGGCGTTCCTAGAACAGGAATTACAGCTTGAGCGGGAGCTGAAACTGAGAAGATGAAGGCTGGCGCCGAACAACGTTGAAGTGCTACAATACGCCATTTTCCGACAGGGCAAAAGCAGTGGACGACAACAATTACGACTCATCGAAAATCAAGGTCTTAAAGGGGCTCGAAGCGGTCAAGAAACGCCCCGGCATGTACATCGGCGACACCGACGACGGCACCGGTCTGCATCACATGGTGTTTGAGGTGGTCGATAACAGCATCGACGAGGCCTTAGCCGGTTATTGTTCCGAGATAAAGGTGGTTATCCATGCGGATGAATCGGTCACCGTGACCGATAACGGTCGGGGGATCCCGGTCGGCACCCATGAGGAAGAGGGTGTTTCTGCGGCGGAAGTGATCATGACCACGCTGCATTCCGGCGGTAAGTTTGACGATAACTCCTACAAGGTGTCCGGCGGCCTGCATGGGGTGGGCGTGTCGGTGGTGAATGCGTTGTCGCACACGTTGGAGTTGCTGATCAGCCGCGACGGCTATCTGTTCAAGCAGGAATACCGCGAGGGCAAGCCGCTGGCACCCCTGCGGCAGACTACCCCCACCGACCGCACCGGCACGGAAATCCGCTTTCTGCCCAGCGGCGAGGTGTTTACCAATATCGAGTTCCATTACGACATCCTGGCGAAACGGTTGCGCGAGTTGTCATTCCTGAATTCGGGGGTCAGGATCGAGCTGCACGATGAGCGCAGCAGCCGCCACGACCGGTTCGAGTACCAGGGCGGCATTGCGGAATTTGTGCAGCACCTGAACCGCAACAAGACCCCGTTGCATGAAACGGTGATCAACATTGACGCACAGCGGGACGACATCGTCGTGCAACTGGCCATGCAGTGGAACGATTCCTACCAGGAAAATATCTTCTGTTTCACCAACAATATCCCGCAACGGGACGGCGGCACGCACCTGGCCGGTTTCCGCGGCGCCCTGACGCGCAGCCTCAACGCGCACATGGAGCAAATCGGCCTGACTGCCAAGTCAAAAGTGGCAGTGGCTGGCGATGATGTGCGCGAGGGCCTGACTGCGGTGCTGTCCATCAAGGCGCCCGATCCGAAGTTTTCTTCGCAGACCAAGGACAAACTGGTGTCCAGTGAAGTGCGCCCGGTGGTGGAATCATCGGTGCATGAGAAGCTCCGGGAATTCCTGCTGGAACGCCCGGGCGAAGCGAAAACCATCTGCGAGAAGATTGTCGATGCGGCGCGTGCAAGAGAAGCTGCGCGCAAAGCGCGCGAGCTGACGCGCCGCAAGACCGCGCTGGACATTGCCGGCCTGCCAGGCAAGCTGGCCGACTGCCAGGAAAAAGACCCGTCCGCCTCGGAGTTATTCCTGGTGGAGGGCGATTCTGCCGGTGGCTCCGCCAAACAAGGCCGGGACCGCCGTTACCAGGCGATTCTGCCGTTGAAGGGCAAGATCCTGAACGTTGAGAAGGCGCGCTTTGACAAGATGTTGTCCTCCTCCGAGGTGGGCACCTTGATCACGGCGCTGGGTTGCGGCATCGGCAAGGATGAATTTGACCTCAGCAAGTTACGCTACCATCGGGTGATCATCATGACCGACGCCGATGTGGACGGATCGCACATCAGGACGCTGCTGCTGACGTTCTTCTACCGGCAGATGCCGGAACTGCTGGAGCGCGGCCACATTTACATCGCGCAACCGCCCCTGTTCAAGATCAAGAAAGGCAAGAAAGAGCGCTACTTAAAAGACGAGCTGGAGAAGGAAGCCTACCTGCTGGAACTGGCCATGGCCGACGCGGAGCTGGAGAACGCCGCCGGAGACATAGCCGCTGCCGCACAGAAACAGGCGTTGTGCAGCAGCTACCTGAGCATGAAACAGGAACAGGCGCGCCTCGCCCGACACTACCACCCTGAGGTCGTTGCCGCAATGTGTGTGCGGCCGCGGCTACTGACCGAAGACTGTGCCGACCGCGCGCGGGTACAAGCCTGGTTCAACGACTTGCGCGACGGTCTTGCCGCCGCCGGCGCCGATCGCGCCCACTACCGGGCCGAGGTATTTACCGCCGCCGCTGACGGCTATGGCGGCCGCATCGACATCGACATTCACGGCGTTATTTCCGCTAATGTCTTCAACCCCGGCTTCTTCGCCGCCGCCGCCTACCAGCGCTTGCTGGCGCCCGAGGAACAGTTCGGCGCCGGCGGTCTGCGCGTGCGGGTCAAGGACAAACAGCATGCTTCCCCTTCAGTCGTCCGAGCCGTGGACTGGTTGTTGACGGAAGCGAGCCAGGGTCTGCATGTGCAGCGTTACAAGGGGCTGGGAGAGATGAACCCGGAGCAGCTCTGGGAGACCACCATGGACGCCGCCACGCGCTACCTGTATCAGGTAAATATCGAAGACGCAGTCGCCGCCGATGAAATGTTCACAACCCTGATGGGCGACCAGGTCGAACCGCGCCGGGAATTTATCGAAGCCCACGCCCTGACGGTGCAGAATTTGGATACATAAGGGCGCCTCTAAAAATCAGAGGTGCCTTTACAGCATTATGGATATGCTGCCAGTAACAGCAAGCACGCACCTCATCAGCGACAATCCGACTTCAGTTTATTTGAATACGGAACAGAACCAATATAGAATTCAGCCTCCTGTACTCCTGTGTAACGCTCTTCAACAACCCCGGGGATAATATAATTGTGGAACAAATTGCTACCGTTCATATCGAAAAACTGCCGGAGGGGGTGTATCTGGTTACCAGTGAGGATATCCCGGGCCTAGTTGCTCAGGGACGTACAATTACCGAAATACTGGAAACCGCCCGCGATGTGGCAAAGAAGCTGCTGGAAGCAAAAGCGGAGCGCCACCAACAAGCCAAATTGAAACATGCTGAAGATTCTTTCGATTACCCACTGGTTTTTGGCGCCTGATGGGTCGTATGCGAGAATGGTTTTCCCTACCCCTCCAACACCGCCCGGGCCAGACACCAGACTTGTACCTGTTCGGCGCCGTGGGCTTTCAGCAAACGCGCCAGCTCGTTAGCGGTGGCGCCGGTGGTCAGGACATCGTCGATGAGGGCGATATGTTTGTAACTCATGGTCTTCACCAGAGAAAAAGCATTCTTAACGTTGCGCGCCCGGTGTTCGGGACGCAGGTCGAATTGTTGTGCCGTGGGTTTATGCCGGCGCACCAGCTGCTCATCGACGGGGACCGACAGGGCGCGCGCCAGCAGCTGCGCGATTTCCCGGGCCTGATTAAAACCGCGCCGCCGTTGCCGGGCGCGGTGTAACGGGATCGGCAGCAGGCACTCCGGTGGCGCCTGACGCGCCGGCTCAAGCAGTTCGATAAGCGGCCCGGCCAGGGCGCGCGCCAGGTCCAGGCGGGCCTGATATTTCAGCTTCCTGATCATCCGGTCCACCGGATAGTGGTAGCTGTGCGCGGCGATGCAGACATCGAACGCAGGCGGCCTGGCGAGACAACGGACGCAGACCGCGGCCTGTTCCGACTGCGCGCCGCAACCGGGACATATTGCGCTCGGCAACGGCAGCAAATCCTCCCGGCAGGCGCGGCAAAAGCCGTCCGCGCTGGCGCCAGCGCGCGCGCCGCACAAGACACAGACAGGGTCAATGAACATCATCGGGTCAACCCCTGGAAACTACAGGTGTTGACAGGATTCGATTCGAGGTTAACATATTCATCCATGTTGAACGAACCAACAGCGTCCAAGTCCGCAGAGGCAGTAGCCCCGAAGACAGTAGCCGGAAAAACGGCAGCCGCGCAAACAACGACCAGAACAGCTCCCGGGCCGGAGCCCAAGCATGACTGGAGCCTGGATGAGATCATAACACTTTACCGGCAGCCCTTGAACGATTTATTGCAGCGCGCACACACCGTCCACCGCCGCAACTTTGACCCGAATCGCATCCAGTTGAGTACCTTACTTAATATCAAGAGCGGTGGTTGCCCGGAAGACTGCGCCTATTGCCCGCAGAGCGTGCGCTATAACACCGGACTGGAAAATGAGACTTTGATGTCCTGTGAACAAGTGCTGGACGCGGCGCGGCGCGCGCGCGACTCGGGCGCCAGCCGGTTTTGTATGGGCGCGGCCTGGCGCAGCCCGAAAGACCGGGACCTCGATCAGGTTGTGGCGATGGTCGCCGGGGTCAAACAACTGGGCCTTGAAACCTGTGTAACGCTGGGAATGCTGAAAGACGGGCAGGCCGCGCGCCTGCGCCAGGCCGGCCTGGATTACTACAACCATAATCTCGATACCTCCGAAGAATTTTACGATCAGGTCATCACCACCCGCAGCTACCAGGACCGCCTTGATACCTTGCAACAGGTGCGTGATGCCGGTATCAATGTCTGCTGCGGCGGCATTATCGGCATGGGCGAGTCGGTGACCGATCGGGCCGCGCTGTTGCAGACCCTGGCCAACCTGCCGCAACAGCCGGAGAGCGTGCCCATCAATACCCTGGTCAAGGTGTCTGGCACCCCGCTGGACGCACAGGACGATATCGACCCGCTGGAACTGGTGCGCACCGTCGCCTGTGCCCGCATCCTGATGCCGAACGCATACCTGCGTCTGTCTGCCGGGCGCACCGACTTGAGCGATTCGACTCAGGTCCTGTGTTTTTTTGCCGGCGCCAACTCCATCTTCTACGGTGAGAAGCTGCTGACCACGGATAACCCGCAATTCAATGAGGATCAGTCCCTGTTTGAACGCCTGGGGTTGACCCCTGATACGGACCCGGTCTCCGCAGCATGCGCGACCGCGCCGGGCGGTTAATGGTCCAAGCGCCGCCGCCGGATCCGTTTTCACTGGCAACCGGGCTGGACCGGATCAGGGCTGCGGGACAATTCCGCCGCCGGTATATGCTGACTGCTGCGCAGGGTGCCACGATACAGGTCGAAGGGCGCAGCTATGTCAACTTTTCCGGCAACGATTACCTCGGCCTTGCCGGCGACGCGCGTTTGGCGCAGGCGTTTCAAACCGCCGCCGCCCGTTACGGGGTGGGCAGCGGCGCCTCGCAACTGCTATCCGGCTACAACCGCATGCACGCGCAGCTCGAAGAGGCGGTTGCCGCACACTTAGGGCGCGCCCGCGCGCTGCTCTTTTCCAGCGGTTACCTGGCCAACCTGGCCGTAGTCACCAGCTTTGCCAGGCGTCGGGAGGACCGGGTGGTGATGGATCGGGACAATCACGCCTCGCTCATAGATGGTGCCTTGCTGGCGCGCGCCGGCCTGCGCCGTTATGCGCACCATGATCTGGCCGGGCTGGAAAACCTGCTTGGCAAGGGCCGCACCCTGGTGGCCACCGACGGGGTGTTCAGCATGGACGGCAGCATCGCCGCATTACCGGACCTGGTCGCCTTGTGCGCCCGCCATGGTGCCCTGCTGGCCGTGGACGATGCCCACGGTTTCGGGGTGCTGGGCGCGACCGGCGCCGGCTCACCGGAGCATTTTTCCCTAGACCAAAATCAGGTTCCCATCCTCATGGCCACCTTCGGCAAGGCCTGTGGCGTTATGGGCGCGTTCGTGGCCGGGTCGGAAGACGTGATAGAAACCCTGATCCAGACCGGACGCACCTGCATTTACAGCACCGCCATGCCGCCGGCCCTGGCCGCCGCCGCGACTACGGCACTGCATCTCAGCGTCCGGGAAAGCTGGCGCCGGGATAAGTTGCAGGCGCTGGTGCAACGCTTTACGCAAGGGGCGCGGCAACTGGACTTGCCGGTATTACCCTCCACTACGCCGATCCAGAGCTTTATGGTAGGCAACGCGGCGCTGGCGCTCAGCGGCAGCGAATATCTGCGCGCCGCCGGCATCCGGGTCAGCGCCATCCGGGCGCCCACGGTTGCGCGAAATACCGAGCGCCTCAGGATCACATTGAGCGCCGGTCACAGCGAACAGCAGGTGGACCGGCTGCTGGAACACCTGGCGCAACTGGCGCGGCGGCTGGCGCCATGAACGATCCTGCCTACCAGCGTGATAAAACTGGCGTGCGGCGCAACTTCAGCCGCGCCGCGCCTGATTACGAGCGCGTGGCCGTGTTGCAACAGACCATCGGGCAACGCCTGCTGGAGCGCCTAGAAGTGATCAAGCTGACGCCGCAGCGCATACTGGACCTGGGGGCTGGCGCCGGTCGCCTGTCGGTGCAACTGGCGCAACGTTACCACCGCGCCCGGCTGGTGCAACTGGATCTGGCCTTGGGAATGTTGCAACAGGCCGGCCAAGGGCCGGATTTTTCCGCTCGGCAGTCGCTGCTGTGCGCCGATGCCGAGCACTTGCCACTCGCCGGGGAGTGCGTGGAGTTCGCCTTCTCCAACCTCATGTTGCAATGGGTCACGCAACTCGATAGAACGCTGGCAGAGGTGTACCGGGTGTTGCGCCCCGGCGGCCTGCTGCTGTTTGCCACGTTCGGGCCGGATTCCTTGGCGGAGTTGCGGGCAAGCTGGGCCCGCGTGGATGATTATGTGCACGTCAACGCCTTCACCGATATGCACGACGTGGGTGATGCCCTGGTACGGGCCGGTTTTGTTGAACCGGTGATGGAAACGGAGTCCTTTACCCTGGTTTATGATGACGTACCAACACTGTGTCGGGAACTCAAGAGTCTGGGCGCCGGCAATGTCAACGCCGGCCGGCGCAAGACCCTGACCGGCGCCGGCGCGTTCCGTGCCATGCAGGCCGAGTACCGGCGCCGCTACGCGCATGCAGAGGGCGTGCCGGCCACCTTCGAGGCCATCTACGGCCACGCCTGGGTACCGGAGGTAAAGCAGCCACGGCAGGCAGGGCTGGAGCCCGGGGTTTTTCCGATTACTTTCTCGACCTCTAGCAGCCTGTCGGACTTGACCGCCAAGCTGCTAGGCGCTCGTCGTGACGAATATATTCATCACCGGCACTGATACCGGCGTCGGCAAAACCCGGGTCACGTTGGCGCTGATGGCGGCCTGGCAGGCGCGCGGGTGGGTGGTGAACGGCATGAAGCCGGTTGCCAGCGGCAGCGAGTGGCGCCACGGGCGTCTGGAAAACGAGGACGCGCGCCTGATTCACGCGCAGTGCAGCCTGCCGGTTAGCTACGAACAGGTGAATCCGTACGCGTTGGCCGAGCCAATCGCCCCGCATATTGCCGCAACCAAGGCCGGGATCGAGGTTGAACCGGACACCTTGGTTGCGGCCTACCGTTGCCTGACGGCCGGGGCCGACCGGGTGGTGGTGGAAGGGGTCGGCGGCTGGCGGGTGCCGCTGGCACCGGGGCTACAAACTGAAGATCTGGTGCGGTCTCTGGACCTGGCTGTAGTGCTGGTGGTCGGGCTGCGTCTGGGCTGCATCAACCATGCTTTACTTACCATGGAGGCCATAAGCGCCGCCGGGGCGCCTTGCGCCGGGTGGCTGGGCAACAGCATCTGCCGTGACTATGCCGAGCAGCAGGCCACCCTGGACTATCTGCGCGACCAGCTGCCGGCACCTTGCCTGGGGTTCATTCCGTGGCATTTTTAGAGGTTCCCGTTAATCTATCCCATCAATAAACGTATCAATATATGACATAATCCGGCTGACGATACGCTCGCCAACTGTACGTCTTTCCCGGAGCCTGGGTTGTTGGTCCATAATCCGGATGACGTCAGCCGGTAAAGGCCTTCTGCTGGTGTACAGGCAATTAGCGATCACCTTGTCTAATCCATCCCGGTCTAGTCCCTCCTCCGCGCATAGCGACTGCAGGGCTTGTTGCCGTTGTGCTGACAGGTATTGTGCAAACGCGTGGTTAACGTCTCCATTCTGCGGCAGTGTCGGCACCTGTTCTTCAATGAAGCGTTGTATCAGTTCTTGCTTGCTGCGCAGTTCGGGTTCATTCTCCAACGTGCTGATAATCGCCTGCACCTGTCGGTGGTATGCGTCCGGTTTGGCTTGGCGCAGTCTGATGACCAGCTCGAGGATGTAGCTGACGTTGATGTTATCTCTGTGGATCAGCTCCACCTCAAAGTCGATATCGTCCAGTATGGATACTGTTTCCTTCTGCCGGTCGGTCTTTACCTTGTCGTTCAAATCCAGGTATTTGCTCTTGTAGTCCGCAAAGGTCTGTTGCTCCAGGGCCAGCTCAGCAAAATCAAATTCGGTGAAGCCAGTCAGTACGTTCATAAGACGCAAGAGATTCCTGAACGCCTTAATAAAGGCAAGCTGCTCTGCCTCCTGTTGTAGTGTGTCAACACAATCTGGCGTGGCCGCGATGCCAAGCAGCGCCGCCACGGCGTCATTGAACCGTTTAAGGTATGCCTGGTAAGGTTCAAGGGTGATGGTGTCAACCGCCTCCTTGTCGGCAAACAGCGCGATGGCTTCGTCCGTGGCCGGTTTCAGGTTCCGATAACAGACGACATTGCCGTGTGACTTTTTCGAACCCAGGATGCGATTGGTACGGGAGAACGCTTGCACCAGGCCGTGGTATTTCAGGTTTTTGTCCACGTAGATGGTATTGAGCCACTTGCTGTCAAACCCGGTCAGAAACATATTCACCACCAGCAGGATATCAATGCCGGCGCCCGTGCGTCGGTTTTTGTCCCGATACCGGACTCGTTTACCGATGTCTCTGTAATAGTCGTAGAAGGTGTCGGTTTTATAGTTCGTGCCGTACGCCTTGTTGTAATCCCTGATGCAGTGCTCCAGCCGCGCCCGGCTGTGCCGGTCGGTGTACTGGCGGGAACTGTCGGCGGGATCATCGGCGCCGTAGGCTGCTTCCTGGTCTCGCACCCGGTTCTCATCCTCGGCCCGGCCTGGTACACTCCCCGACCCCGCCGCCATGCCGGCGAAGTACGTATCGGCAACATCGCTCACCTCGCGGTCTTCCTCATTGGCCTGCCAGGAAAATATGGTTGCTATGTTGAGGTCATGCGTGCCGGCCTCCCGTTTGCGCCTGAACAGGTCGTAATACTTGAGCAAAGTCCTGATATCGGCAACGCAAAATAGCGCGTTGAACACGCGGCCATGAGTCTTGCCGTCATGGTGGGCGATGATGTGATCGACGATGGCCTCAAGACGTTCTGCCGCGGCCAGCGCCTCGGCGGTGTCTATCGCCTCCACCCGGATATCCGCCCGGTTGTGCTGCCGGTCTTTGAAAGTGCCGATATATTCAATGGAAAACCGCAGTACATTCTCATCGTTAATCGCATCCGTGATGACGTACTTGTGCAGACACTCGCCAAACAGATCTGTGGTGGTGCGCTTGCCATACTCATTGCCCAGCGCATTCTCGGCAAAGATGGGGGTGCCGGTGAAGCCGAACAGCTGCGCTTTGGGGAAGTGGTCGCGGATACGCTTATGGGTGTCGCCAAACTGGCTGCGGTGGCATTCGTCAAAAATGAATACCATGCGCTTGTCCCGCAACGGTGTCATGGTGGTTGCATGGCGGCGCTTGTGAATGGCGTTGTTTAACTTCTGCAAGGTGGTGACAATCAACCTGGTATCATCGCCGAATTGTTCTACCAGCCTGGTGGTATTGTCGGTCCCGTCAACGCTGCCTTTTTTATAGCTGTTGAAGTCCTGGATGGTCTTGTAGTCCAGATCCTTCCGGTCCACCACGAACACCACCTTGTGGATGCCGGAGGTGCCGGTGAGGATTTGCGCCGCCTTGAACGACGTCAGTGTTTTGCCGGACCCGGTAGTATGCCAGATATAGCCGAACCGGTCGGAAGTCCTGACCCGCTCGACAATCGCCTCCACCGCATGATACTGATACTGGCGCAGCGCCAGCAGCAGCTGGTCGGTTTCGTTCAACACCACGTATTTTGTAACGAGCTTGGACAGCTGGCACGGCTCCAGGAAAGTATCGGCAAACTCGCTGAGTTGCGTGATACGCCGGTTCTCCCGGTCGGCCCAGAAAAACGTTTGCTTGAAGTCGCGCTGTTTGATCGGGTTGTTGGCGTAATATTTGGTATTGACGCCGTTGCTGAGCACAAACACCTGAATGTATTCGAACAACCGCCATCCTGCCGAATAGGAATGACGCTGGTAACGGTTGGTCTGGTTAAAGGCCTCCTTGAGCGCCAGGCCGCGGCGTTTTAACTCTATCTGTGCCAGCGGCAGGCCATTGATGAGCAAGGTCACGTCATAGCGATTCCGGTAGCTGCCCGCCATCTCCAGCTGTTGGGCCACCTGAAACTCGTTCTTGCACCAGTTGATCTGATCGACCAGTTCCAGATACCCGACCTCGCCGTCGTCCCTGTGGTAGTCCAGCTTGGCCCTGAGCTTTTTGGCTTTGTCGAAGATATTGCCTCCGGAGAGCGCTACCAGGATGTTTTGAAATTCCTTGTCGGACAGGGTGATGCCGTTGTGCTGCTGCAGTTGTGTTTTCAGGTTGCCGACCAAGTCGTCCTCATTGCGGAGAAGGACATGCTCGTAACCCAGGGCTTGCAGCTGGACAACCAGTTTCTGTTCCAGAACCGCTTCTGATTGGGTGGCCATACAGATGACCCGCGTTAAATAAACATTTGCTGCAACAGCCCCTGCTTGAAGAAGCAGGCCTGTTCGACCTGTTTCGCTACCAGTTCTATTTTCCGGTCGATGGCGGAGAGGAAATTGGCGATTTTTTGTTGTTCACATTTTGAGGGTATGCTTAATTTGAGGAATCTGAGATGAGAAGCATATAAATGAATAACCGATATTCCCTGCGCCAATCTGGCTATATCAGCCTTCTTATAATTCAAATAATACGCAAGAAACACCCCGTTTTCCTGGCAGCGAATTATGTTTATGTCACCTCCCAGCGCAACCCCGTCAAGCCTTACACAAGCGGCGGTTGCTATGTCTGATGCAATCTCGCCGGATGAGGGAATAATGACATCGTTTTTGTTGCTCAATTCCAGCTGAGAAGGTGGGATATTAGTGCTCGAAATTACCAGGGAAATTGTAGTTCCATAGTGGGTGTAGAGTTCCCCATACCTGATACACTTTAATTCTCCATTTGTTACGACATCGCTCTTTGAAATTCCTTTACCCTTACTTATCTTTGAAATATCACCCAATGATTTCTCCTCCCAATCCGGATAATCCCTCCCATCCTCATCCTTGAACCGAATTTCCTGACTGAACAGTTTTTGCATCATGCCTTGCTTGTACTGTTCCAGCAGCGACTGCTTCCGGCTCAGTTGCTCAATTTTGATATCAACCGCCGACAGGAAAGCAGCGATTTTTTGTTGTTCTCTTATAGCCGGAATACATAGTGGGATCTTTTTGATCTCACTCTTGCTTATTTCAAGGAAGGTAGAACCATTTGCTCTACGCAAAAAATGCTTTTTGTTTGCAAGAAGCCAATAGTAAAGATACTCATTTGAGAACATTGAGTCATTTACAATAAACGACTGAAACCCCTGGTTTGTTGTGCAGACTTCACGAGCAATGCTGACCTCGCCTATTGTTGCCCTGCTGGTGAATAAAATTGTCCCAACAGGCAGTAAGGCAGCAGAGGATTGAGCAATACCTTCCCTGGTTATTTTGCGGATACTGCCAGTAGCATATTTCGTCTTGATTTCTGTCGGAGTGAACCAGTTTATATCACCGTCCCATAAGCTCCTCTTGCCAGTGCTGGGGGTGCCACCCCCAACAATATCTCCGACATGATCCAACTTTTTCATCTCCCAATCCGGATAATCCCCCCCATCCTCATCCTTAAACCGCAACGCCGGCACGCGTTGTTGTTGTGCTGTAATCATTCGCTCACGTTAATCAGGACATCGGGCAGGTGGCGCATGGACAGGATTACTCAGAATCAATATGCTCATTATTACGGACGTGATGACAATCAGTGGGCGCATGATAATTTCAATCATGTTTTTCCTCTGATGATCGGGCTAACGCTGAAATCGCTGCCATTATGGCGAATGGGATTGCGATATGCAAATCTACCATCCCTTTGATTTTCAGGCCGGTAACGGTATAGTAAATCTACCCTCAATAAGCATTAAAGAGATATGAACCTGCATGTGACTATTCCTGAGAGCAAGGCGTTGGCGGCTTTTTGCCTAGAGAACGGTATCATAAAGCTGGCTGTTTTCGGCTCAGCCCTGCGCGAGGATTTCAACGCGGAAAGTGATATTGACCTGTTGGTCAAGTTCAGGCCTGAGGCCGCTGCTGACTTGTTCAAAATGGCTGGAATTGAAATTGCCCTTTCTCCATTGTTTGGCGGACGCAGTATCGACCTGCGCACGCTGGAGGAGCTGAGTCCCTACATCAGAGGTAGAGTACTTAACGACGCAATATTACTGGTAGATATTGCTGCGTCGGAAGACGAAGGGAGTAAAGTAAGGCATGACCATTCCAGCGCGGCCGATGTGATAACCCATGTCCATCATTGATGACAATACCCGGTTACGGCACATGCTGGACGCAGGATGTGAAGCTATTGAAATGAGTAAGGGTAAAAGTCGAAATGATTTGGCCAATGATCGTAAGCTGTCCTTAGCATTGGTGAAGCTTTTGGAGACTGTTGGAGAGGCTGCGTATAAGGTGTCACAGGAAAAAAGACTTGAACTTGATCAAATTGAGTTTGAAAAGATCATCAAAATGCGTCATCGGCTTGTCCACGACTATTTCGACATTAACTACGGCGTTATCTGGAATACGATACAAAATAGCCTGCCTGAATTGGTGAGGCAACTTCAAGAGCTGCCCGAATGCAGCAATGATATGGTGCCTGCCTCATCGATGCCTTTAGATAAATGGTAGTGGAGACACCTGTGAGTCCTGGTTGCGCTCCCCGGTCATACCGACTATCAGGTGGCATTGCGGGAAATAGAAACCCTGATGACGGCCCGGCCGGATTCGCCCGAGGGTGGAAAACTGGATGTGTTGACGACACTGGTCGAAGCATACGAGCGCAGGCATTATCCTCTGGAGCTACCCGATAATGAACTGCCGCGCTAGCGCTGTTCGCAGTCCAGCAGATAATCATCTACCGCTTCCTTGAAGGCCTGTTCAAGTTGTTCTACGTTTTGACCTTCATAGCTGACCAGCGGTTCAATAAATTCCAACTTCCCGAAAAGACAATTATCCTCTATGCTGGCTTGTACGGAACCGTAAAAGCCCTTGTAACTGAATAAACTCATGGGAACCTCTAAAAATACCCTCCGTGGTATTTTTGCTGTGTAAATTTTGAAGATTTACATACTGGCGGGGTGTGCAGCGCTCTGATCATGAGGGTTTAGAGACGGAAACGAAAAAGTATGATTTTTCGTTTCCTTCATTTTCAAGCACTTACGTGCTTGCTGTTACTGGCAGCACATCCCTGTGCTGCACGGGCGCCTCGTGTTTGTGAGAGGCACCCTCATAACATTTTCGCTCGAATAAGATGGTCTGAATTATGATGTGGCACAACCTTATTTGCAACTACAAATGAGTTACTGTTGTAATTTCCGGTATCGCTGGTTAGAATAGTCCCGATTTAGGACATATTGGATTATGAGAATTATTGCGCTCTCCACACTAAAGCAGTTCTGGGAGCGGAATGTTGCATACATGGATGCTGCGGAGCCGGTCCGGGTCTGGTATCGGCGCGTGTTACGGGCTGATTGGGCGTCTCCTTCTGACGTCAAACGGGATTTTGGCAATGCCAGCATCCTGAAGGATGGACGGGTGGTGTTTAACATAGCAGGCAACAAGTATCGATTGGTGGTATGGATCAATTACGCCTACCGTGTGGTTTACATAAGGTTTATCGGTACCCATAACCAATATAACCAAATCGATGCACAGGCGATTTAATCCTTGGAAAAACAGTTGATGGATGTCAAACCTATCAGAACAGATACCGACTACCAGGCGGCACTGCGGGAAATAGAAACCCTGATGACGGCCCGGCTGGATTCGCCCGAGGGTGAAAAACTGGATGTGTTGACGACACTGGTTGAAGCGTATGAACGCAAGCATTATCCTTTGGAGATGCCCGATGCGATAGCGGCTATCAGATTTGAAATGGAACAACAGGGATTGAAGGCAAAAGACTTGGAACCGATGATTGGGAAGCGAAACCGCGTTTATGAAGTGTTGAACGGGAAACGTTCCCTCACGCTGAAAATGATCTGGCGTCTGCATGAGCAGTTGGGCATCCCCGCCGAATCGTTGATTAAGCAGCCTTCCCGGCCTGGTAATTAAAGGCCACCTCTAAAAAATTAGAGGTGGCCGTGCAGCAGTACCCTCAGCGTCAACCCCGATAAAATTGCCCAGGCACAACGCTGGGACGGCCGGCACGGCGTCATCACCAACCTGCCGACATCCACCGACACGACCGCCATCTTAAGCCAGTACCGCGGCCTGTGGCAGGTCGAAGACACCTTCCGGGTAAGTAAACACGACCTCAAGGTCAGACCCATCTACCACTGGACCCCCCGACGCATCGAAGCGCACATCGCCATCGCCTTTATGTCCCTGCTCTGTGTCCGACACCTGCAATACCGCATGACCCTGCAAGCCAAGCCCGCATCCCCCGAAGTCATCCGCAACGCGCTGGCCCACGTGCAGCACAGTGTCCTGACACATCAACAGACACACCGCCGCTACGTGATTCCCTCCGCCATCAGTGAAACCGCCCGGCGCCTCTACAAAATCATGGGGTTAAGTCACTCCACTACCCCCTACGAGCTCAAATAGCCGGTCGCTGAGAACGCCGAAACAAGGCAATTGTAGTGCCTACGGGTCAACGCGCCTTCAATAAAATCAATCAGTTAGTGAAATAAACCGTCGAAGTCGGGAGAATGATCCGGCCAACGCGCTAGCGCTGTTCTACGGCTCGTTCAATGGACAGCTTGACGAATTCGTTCAGGTTGAGATTGTTTTCTTTTGCGGTGATGAGCGCATGCCTGTGCAATTCCGGGCTGATACGCACATTAAATGAGCCTCTGCATGGCTTGGCAGGCTCCCTGCCAAGCTGTTCACAGTCCAGCAGATAATCATCTACCGCTTCCTTGAAGGCCTGTTCAAGTTGTTCTACGTTTTGACCTTCATAGCTGACCAACGGTTCAATAAATTCCAACTTCCCGAAAAGACAATTATCCTCTATGCTGGCTTGTACGGAACCGTAAAAGCCCTTGTAACTGAATAAACTCATAACATTTTCGCTCGAGTCAGTTTGTTTACGACCAATTTGATTGCATATCGTTTCAGCTCGTTGTCAGGGTGCGGGCGATGCAAGTTGATTGTATCGTCCGGGTTGCCATTATCGAATTTCACCCTTGAGCCGTCCCCCTTAATCTCCTTGTAGTCCAGTGCTTTCAATAACGTTACCAGTTCATTCCAGGTAACAGCCTGCCTGCCATGCAGCAATTTAGCTTTCAATTTATCACGCTTTCCCATGGCCTGAATTATGATGTAGCAAAGCCTTATTTGCAACTATAAATCAGTTACAAGACCCAGTAAGCCTCGGGAAATAATCGAGCGGAGGATCGGGTCAGAACCGAGCCAACCGGTTAAAACGGGCTGTCTATCCCCAGTTCCCGGCAGTATCCTGCGATAGTACCATCTGTTGCCTGCATAGCTTGCTCCAGGGTTTTCAGTTGTTTGGACACGGCGGTGATATCAACCGGCTCCTCTTCCTCAAAAGTATCCACGTAGCGTGGAATGTTCAGGTTGAAGTCGTTCTCCCTGACCTGGCCTAAAGTGGCGACACTGGCATACTTGTCGATGGCTTCACGGTTTTTGTAAGACTCAATGATCCGGTCCACATGCGCATCGGTCAGCACATTCTGGTTGCCCGCCTTGTCATAATGCTGTGAGGCGTCGATAAAGAGGATATGGTCATCCTGTTTGCGGCATTTTTTCAGTACCAGGATACAGGTTGGGATACCGGTGCCATAAAACAAATTGGCCGGCAGGCCGATGACAGCATCGAGATAGTTCAGTTGTTCAATGATATAGCGCCGGATTGTGCCTTCCGCCGCGCCTCGGAACAGTACGCCGTGTGGCAGCACCACGGCCATGGCGCCGTGCTCTGCAAGCTGGTAAATCATGTGCTGCACAAAGGCGAAATCAGCTTTGCCTTGCGGCGCCAGTTTACCGTATTGGCTGAAACGTTCATCGTGCGCGTGCAGCGGATTGCTGTCGCCTCGCCACTTGGCGGAAAACGGTGGGTTGGCAACCACCGCCTCAAAGCGCATATCCTGGTGCTGAGGTTTGTCCAGGGTATCCTCCTGACGGATGTCAAACCGGTCAAAATGCACGCCATGGAGGATCATGTTCATGCGCGCCAGGTTGTAGGTGGTGCGGTTGAGTTCCTGTCCGTACAGCTCAATCAGGACCTCATCACCCGCCCGGGCTTGTGCTCTGGCCTCCTTTTCGATGCGCAGCAGCAGTGAGCCGGAACCACAAGTGGGGTCATAGGCATTGCGGATGCGCTCCCGGCCTGAGGTGACGAGCCTGGCAAGTATCTTCGACACCTGTTGCGGCGTATAGAATTCCCCGGCCTTCTTGCCGGCGCCGGATGCAAACTGACCGATCAGGTATTCATAGGCGTCGCCCAGAATGTCTGCATTGGCTTGCTCAGGGCCGAAATCGATACGGTTCAGATTCGCCATGATGTTAACGACCAGTTTATTGCGGTCATCGACCTCCCGACCCAGCTTGCTGCTGTCTAGGTTCAGGTCTTCAAACAGGTTGTTGAAATCGTCGGCGCTGCCCGTTTGACTGGCGGAGGCCTCGATGTTTTTGAAGATCGCTTTCAGATCGCCGATGATATGGGTGTCCCGTTCCTCAGCGGCCCCCTGGCCTTTCGCTATGACTGCGGAAAATGTCTCATCAGGTGCCAGAAAATAGCCCAGCCGTTGCAGCGATTCATCCTTGATGGCCGCAATATCCTCGGCATCTGTGACCTGGTAATAATCCTTTACCTCCTCGGTTTCCAGCAGTTCATTGGCTAACGCATATTGCCTTTCCGACAGATATTTGTAGAAAATGAACCCGAGGATGTAATCCTTGAACTCATCTGCATCCATCTTGCCGCGCAGGTCATTGGCGATATTCCAGAGTTGTCTTTCCAGCGCTTGCTTCTGTGCTGCTGTCATGGTGGTAATGTCGTTGGTTTTAAGCTGTAAAGGAAGTCGTGAAAGGGGTTGGAAACAGGGATGCCGACATCACTTTTTGTGGCGGCATAGTCAGGTTGTCTCGCAATCTGGCTGTCAAGAAGGCATCAGGCAGCTTGCCGCCTTGGTTTCACTTGCTTGACAATATCCTTGCCCGATTTGAGTTCGACTACCCGCAGTTCGTAGGTTTTCTGTAAGTTCAGCCAAACTTGCGGGGTTGTATTAAAATAGCGGGCGAGCCGCAGCGCCGTGTCGGCAGTAATGCCCCGCCGGCCTCTCAAAATATCCGAGATACGGTTTTGCGGCACGCCCAACTCACGAGCAACCGCCTTGGCTGACATGCCCAACTCCGCTAATTCTTCACACAAAATCTCACCAGGGTGCACCGCTTGCATACCATTATTTGTCATATCTTCACACTCGTCAGTGATAATCTACTATTTCAACATCGTAGGGACCATCGTCTTCCCAACGAAAACAAATTCGCCAGCGTCGGTTGATGCGGATACTGTACTGTCCAGCCCGGTTGCCGGATAACGATTCCAGCCGATTACTTCGCAGGCCCGCTAAATCCCGCAATGATTCCGCGTTGTCCAAAAATGTCAACCGCCGCGTTGCCTGAGCAGCAAACCCCTGAAAAGTGTTCGTTCGCTGACCACTGAAAAACCGTTCCGTTTTTGAATCCTTGAAACTACGAATCATAGGCTGGAATTATGACAGACAATACGGGATATGTATATGCTATTATCAACATACAAGCAGTTTACGCATTATCCTCTGGAGCTACCCGATGCGGTAAAGGTGCATCGCAGCGTCGCCCCTTCTTTGCTACAATTCCAGCCCTGATGATATCAAGCGACCAGAAATATGATGTAATTGTTGTCGGTGGCGGCCATGCCGGGACTGAGGCGGCGCTGGCCGCGGCGCGCATGGGCGCCAGTACTCTGTTGTTGACTCACAGTATCGATACCCTGGGGCAGATGTCGTGCAACCCGGCCATCGGCGGCATCGGCAAGGGGCACCTGGTGAAGGAGCTCGATGCCCTGGGCGGGGTCATGGCCGGGGCTGCGGATCGCAGCGGGATACAGTTTCGCACTCTCAACGCGCGCAAGGGGCCGGCGGTGCGCGCCACCCGGGCGCAGATTGACCGCAGCCTGTACAAAGGGGTCATCCGCCCGCTGCTGGAGGGCGCAGATAACCTGCACCTGTTCCAGCAACCCGTGGACGACCTGGTGCTTGCGGGCGAGCGCGTCACCGGCGTGGTAACCCAGGCCGGGTTGCGCTTCTGCGCTCCTTGCGTGGTGTTGACCGTAGGCACCTTCCTGGCCGGGCAGATTCACATGGGCGAGTCCGGCTACCAGGGCGGACGCGCCGGCGAGCCGCCGGCAAACACCCTGGCGCAACGTCTGCGCGACCTGCCGTTGCGCACTGGGCGGCTGAAGACCGGCACCCCGCCGCGCATCGACGGGCGCAGCATTGACTACAGCCGTCTCACCGAACAGCCGGGCGATGAGCCGCTACCGGTGTTCTCATTCATGGGCACGGCGGCGCAACACCCGCGTCAGGTTTCCTGCCACATCACCCATACCAACGAGCGCACCCACGACATCATTCGCGCCGGCCTGGACCGCTCGCCCATGTACAGCGGCAGGATTGACAGCGTCGGGCCGCGCTATTGCCCGTCGGTGGAAGACAAGGTCGTGCGCTTTGCCGACCGTACTTCCCACCAGATCTTTATCGAACCGGAGGGATTGACCACGACGGAAGTGTATCCGAACGGTATTTCCACCAGCCTGCCCTACGATGTGCAACATGAGCTGGTGCGCTCGATCAAAGGCTTTGAGCAGGCCCGCATTACCCGCCCCGGGTATGCCATTGAGTACGATTATTTCGACCCGCGCGACCTGCACCCGTGGCTGGAGACCAAGGCCGTCGCCGGGCTGTTTTTTGCAGGGCAGATCAACGGCACCACCGGCTACGAGGAGGCAGCCTGTCAGGGACTGGTGGCCGGCATCAACGCGGCGCTACGGAGCCAACAGCGCGACCCTTGGAGCCCGCGCCGTGATCAAGCCTACATCGGCGTACTCATCGACGATTTGACCACCCGCGGCGTCACCGAGCCTTACCGCATGTTCACCAGCCGGGCGGAATACCGCCTGTTGCTGCGGGAAGATAACGCCGACCTGCGCCTGACTGAAACCGGTCGTGAACTGGGCCTGGTGGATGATGCGCGTTGGCGCAGTTTCGAGGCCAAGCGCGCGGCTATTGATACGGAACAACAGCGCCTCGCTGCCACTCGTCTGGCTGCGGATACCCTGCCCGCAGACATTACCGCAGACACCCTCGGACAACCCTTGCGCAAGGACGTCAGCCTGTTGCAACTGTTACGCCGTCCCGGTATCGGCTATGCCGAGCTGGCCCGCCTGCCCGGGTTTGAGCCCGCCGACATAACGCCGCAAGTAGCCGCACAGGTGGAAGTGCAGGCCAAGTACCACGGCTATATCGAGCGCCAGCAGCAGGAGATTGCCCGCAACCGCCGCGACGAACAGGCGCGCCTGCCCGAGCACATCGACTATCTTGGAGTCACCGGCCTGTCCAACGAAGTGGCGCAGACACTCTCGACACAACGGCCCGATACCCTGGGCCAGGCCTCCCGCATCCCCGGCGTAACCCCCGCGGCCGTGTCCCTGTTGCGGGTGTACCTGAAGAAGCGCTCCCTGTTGAAGCAGGCTTGCTGAGGTCGGGCAGCGGCTGCCAAGCCCCCGTAGTAGCCGCAGGGAACCATCTGAAAGTGCCCGCAGTGGCATTTTCAGGAGTGGCCTGTACCTCTTTCCGCCCAGTCCTGACTTGTTGAATACGTTGTATTGCTATCGCTGAACTCGTTACAATTCTATCGCTGTATGCGTTACAATTCTATCGCTGAACTCGTTGCATTTCTATCGCTATGTGCGTTACAATTCTATCGCTGTATGCGTTACAATTCTATCGCTGATTATTGGCATAGAGATATTTTACCAGTTATATGACTTATCATCCCCGCATTGTCGATGCCGAGCTGGAGCAGCAACTTGCTGCCGCGGGAGGGGTCGTTATTGAAGGCCCTAAAGCCTGCGGAAAAACGGCTACCGCCAGACAGAGCGCTGCCAGTGAAGTACTGCTGGATGTAGATAAAGAGGCCCGACGCACAATTGCAATCGATGCTGCTTTGGTTCTGGATGGCGCAACACCGCGCTTGATTGATGAGTGGCAACTCGAACCCGACATCTGGAACCATATCCGCAGAGCCGTGGATGCGCGCGTACATTCCGGCCAGTTCATCCTTACGGGCTCGGCGGTGCCGGCGGATGATGTTACCCGACACACGGGAGCGGGGCGTCTGGCGCGCCTGCAGATGCGGCCGATGTCCCTGTTTGAGGCCGGATACTCATCCGGCGCGCTGTCACTGGCGGCCCTGCTTGACGGCGCGCCGCCGCGCAGTCCAAGGGCCGAATTGCCCGTCAGGAAGGTGGCTGAACTGGTGTCGATCGGAGGCTGGCCGAGCCACCTGGGTCGTTCTCCAAAGTCCGCGCAACAGGCCAACCGGCATTACCTCGCCGAGATTTGCCGAAGTGACATCGAACGAGTGGATGGCATACGGCGGGATCCGGTGAGGGTCGGTCGCTTGCTGCAGTCCCTGGCACGCAACGTGGCGACCCAGGCAACAGTATCAACCTTAGCCAGGGATGTGGGTGGCGCCGACAACATTTTGCGAGAGAACACAGCACATGAATACCTGGCGGCCCTTGGACGGCTGATGATCGTCGAGGACCAACCGGCATGGGCGCCTCACTTGCGTTCAAAGTCGAAGTTACGGGGCACGCCCAAGCGGCATTTCGTCGACCCCTCCCTGGCAGTGGCGGCCCTGCGCACGCGCCCCGAGCGATTATTAAAAGATCTCAACCTGCTCGGCTTGCTGTTCGAATCCATGGTGATCCGCGATTTGCGCATTTACGCCCAGGCCGCCGAGGCTGAAGTGCTGCAATACCGTGACAATACCGGATTGGAAGTGGATGCCATCATCCAGGCCGGAGACGGGCGCTGGGCGGCCTTTGAAGTCAAGCTGGGAGCGGCTCGTGTCGATGAGGGCGCTGCCAACCTGCTGAAGTTCGCCGAACGGGTGGATCTGAATCGGTGCGGCAAACCGTCAACGCTTGGCGTGATCGTATCGGACGGCTATGGATATGTGCGCGCAGACGGCATAAGCGTGCTGCCAATCGGCGCCCTGGGCCCGTGAGCGTGTGGCAGCAGCCCGGTTCATCCCATTGCACGAAGACCAGCTACTTCTGAGCTTGCGCCAGGGCCTGACGGCGCTGGGGCTGGAGCCGCAGTCCTGCTCCTGTGCCGCGTATCTCCAATACCTTGAGCTGCTTGCCAAATGGAATCGCGCCTACAACCTGACCGGGGTGCGCGATAAACGGCGTATGGTTCATACGCATCTGCTCGACAGTCTTGCCGCGCTGCCGTATGTCCGCGGCAGCCGTTGTCTCGACATAGGCACCGGCGCCGGACTGCCGGGTTTCATCCTGGCGTTGGCGCAGCCGGAGGTGGAATGGACTTTGCTGGATGCAAATGGCAAGAAAACCCGTTTCCTGCAACAACTTGTGTTCGAGCTGAAGACTGAAAATGTGGTCATCGTCCACTCCCGGGCCGAGAAGTTCTTGTCATCCGCGCCTTATTCATCCATTATTTCCAGAGCGTTCGGTTCCCTGGCCGATTACTACCGGGCTGTGGCGCATTTATTGCGGCCGGACACCCGTCTGCTGGCGCTGAAAGGCCGGCCGCCGGTTGGAGAATTGCGGGAAGTGGCTGCATTGGACGTATCCGTCTCGGTGGAGCCAATGCAGGTCCCCGGTATCGACACACAGCGGAGTATGGTAATCATGCAATGTGCTTGCGGGCTTAACAAAATAACCGCCTGATGGGCCTGTTCAAAAGACAAAACGCCAGCATCGTGGCCATCACCAACCAGAAGGGCGGTGTGGGTAAAACCACAACCGGCGTCAATCTGGCGGCGTCCCTGGCCTCCGCAAAACGCAAGGTGTTGCTCATTGACCTCGATCCTCAAGGCAACGCTACTATGGGCAGTGGCATCGACAAAACCACACTGGAAACAAGTGTCTATGACGTCCTGGCAGGCGAGGCCAGCCTGGCGGAAGTGTTGCTGCAGTCGCCGTCGGGCGACTATGACTTAGCGCCCGGCAACGCCGACCTGACCGGTGCCGAAGTGGTATTGTTACAGGAACAGGGCCGGGGCAAGCGGTTGCAGCAGGCGCTGCTGCCGTTGCGTCATCGCTACCAGTATATTTTCATCGACTGTCCGCCCTCATTGAACATGTTGACGGTAAATGCCCTGGTCGCCGCTGACCGCGTGATCATCCCCGTCCAGTGCGAGTACTATGCCTTGGAAGGCCTGAGCGCACTGCTGGACACCGTGGAGCAAATTCGCAGCCATTACAACCCGCGCCTGAAAATTGCCGGGCTGCTGCGTACTATGTATGATGCCCGTAACAAGCTGGCGTCGCAGGTTTCAGAGCAACTGCTGGAGCATTTCGGCGACCAGGTGTTCCGCACCATCATCCCACGCAATGTGCGCCTGGCAGAGGCGCCCAGTCATGGCCTGCCTGTTATAAAATATGACAGAACCTCACGGGGCGCCGTCGCCTACCTCAGTCTGGCCGGCGAAGTGATAAACCGTGAATAACAGATCGGGACACT
Source organism: Gammaproteobacteria bacterium (assembly GCA_965215365.1). Lineage (GTDB taxonomy): Bacteria > Pseudomonadota > Gammaproteobacteria > Eutrophobiales > Eutrophobiaceae > JAAXHV01. Next base: position 697,893 of record CBDCDS010000003.1, read on the forward strand.
TACACAGCAAAGCAGGCCTTTCAGTGAAACACGAATGAACGCAAAAAAACGAGGACTGGGCAGGGGTCTGGAGGCCTTACTGGGCCCGGTGCCTGTGCCCAAAACCGAAAACGACACCACGCCGGGGGAATTGCGCACCCTGCCGGTGGACTTGTTGCAGCGGGGCGCACACCAGCCGCGCCTGGAATTTGACGCGGCGGCGTTGCAGGAACTGGCCGACTCCATCCGCGCGCAAGGGGTATTGCAGCCGGTTCTGGTCAGACCCCTGGCTGCTTCGGATAACTACGAGATCATCGCCGGCGAGCGGCGCTGGCGCGCCGCGCAACTGGCCGGTTTGTATGAAATTCCCGCCGTCGTGCGTGCATTCGATGATAAGCAGGCCACGTGCATCGCGCTGATAGAGAATATCCAACGCGCAGACCTGAACCCGTTGGAACAGGCCCGCGGCCTGGCACGCCTGTCGGAAGAGTTTGCGCTGACCCACGACGCCATTGCCGAAGCAGTCGGGCGCTCACGCTCGGCCGTTACCAACATGCTGCGCCTGCTGGAGTTGTGCGCGGAAGTCAAACAGCTGCTGGAAACCCGGCAACTGGAGATGGGTCACGCTCGCGCCCTGCTCACCCTGAGCGAGCAGCAGCAACGCTGGGCGGCGCAGCAGATCACCCAATCAGGCCTGTCGGTACGCGCCACCGAAGCCCTGGTACGCCGCCTGCAAAAGACCAAGAACGTATTCACACCCAAGCCGGACCGAACTGACCCCAACATCCGCCTGCTGGAAACCGAACTCTCCGACAACTTAGGCGCCACCGTCACCATCCAACAGCGAAAAAAAGGCAACGGCGCCCTACGCATCACCTACAGCTCCCTAGCACAACTGGATGGTATTCTGGCAAGGATACGGAGGAAATAAACGACGCGGGTCGACATCACTCGCGTATTTTTGTCAACGAGCAACTGCCCCGCAGCCTCCGTGATATGCTGAGCGTGTTCGTATTGCTCGCCTTTTAGTTAATTCTTTGAACTCATCATACCGAAGAACAATTGCCCATTTAATTGACACGGTTCCATAGCCCGCATAAATGGCAGGCATGAATATACAACGGAAAATCCTTAAAGGCCGGGGCACCTCCTCCCGGGTCGATGCCCGGTTCCTGCAATATGAACGCAGCGGGTTCGATGACGGCTGGGACCTGGAAGATGAAGAAAAAACCGTGCCTACGGAAATTTTTCAGGAAACCCCGCGTACGGTCATCAGCCGCAACCAGTCCCCGGATATTCCGTTTGAAACCTCCATCAATCCCTATCGCGGTTGCGAGCACGGTTGTGTCTATTGCTACGCCCGCCCCAGCCATGCTTACGTGGATTTATCACCGGGCATCGACTTTGAAACAAAGATATTTGCCAAGAGCAATGCGGCGCAGGTATTAAGCAAAGAACTGGCCAAGCCCCGCTATGTGTGCAAACCCATTGCCATGGGCACCAACACCGACCCCTACCAGCCTGCGGAACGGCAACTGCGCATCACCCGGGACCTCATCGAGGTGTTGCATGATTGCCACCATCCGTTGTCCATCGTCACCAAATCCTGGTTGGTTGAACGAGACCTGGATTTGCTTGCGCCCATGGCCGCGCACGGCCTGGTCAAGGTATTTGTATCCATAACATCGCTCAAGCATGATCTGGCCCGGCGTCTGGAGCCGCGCGCCACCGCGCCGACGCGGCGCCTGCAAACCGTACAGACCCTCAATGATGCCGGCATACCCACCGGTGTCATGTTTGCGCCGGTCATCCCTTTTATTAACGACGCGGAAATGGAAAACGTGCTGGAACAGGCCGCGGCGGCCGGCGCCAAAACTACGGGTTACGTCATGTTGCGGCTACCGAACGAGGTCAAACAGTTATTCCGCGAGTGGCTGGAGACCCATGAGCCGGGCAAAACGGAACATGTGTTCAGCATCATTCGTGAGCTGAGAGCCGGGCGCGAAAACGACCCGGACTATTTCACTCGCATGCGCGGCCAGGGTGTTTATGCCGACCTGATCCGCAGCCGCTTCAACAAGGTCTGCAAAAAATTCGGTTTGAACCGGCATAACTGGGCGTTGAATACCGGCTTGTTTACACCCCCCCGTGCGGCCAGCCCGCAACAGACTTTGTTCTAGCGCGGATTCCGGTTCATTGTGAACGTTGAAGGCGCCTTTGCTTCCCCGCCTCAGCTTGAGCCGAATTTAGAACTTCATCCGCACGCCCATACCATAGGTCGTGCCGTACTCGTCATATTGCGACAGGCGGGAAGGGTCGCCGAAGTAATAGTACTCAGGCTGATCGTTCAGGTTGATGGCTTCCGCCGTTATCGTGATGTTGTCATTTAACTCATAGCGGGCAGTGAGATCGATCTGCAGGAAGTCATCGGCGAAACGGTCATTTTCGGCCTGATCGCCGATCTCATCCAGAAAATCGCTGCGATAGTTGGCCGCCAGTCGCACATCCCACCGACCCAGATCATAGCCGAGCGTCAGATTGGCCGTATGTTTGGCCTGCTTGAAGAACGGCACCGAGCGTTGACCGTACACACTGTCTGCCGGGAGGTCAGTCTCCCCATCGGAATAGGTGTAGTTGGTCACCAGCAACACGCCGTTATCCCAGGCAGTCTGGAAAGATAACTCGAAACCGGCAATACTGGCATCGTCTGTATTGATGTAAGTCGCTGCCCGGTCCCAAAGCTGGCCGCGAAAAACCACATCGTTGGCTTCAACTTCCACAATGGTATTCTCGATCTGCTTGTAGAAGAGACCGGCGCCAAAAAAGGTTGCCCTGCCCAGATAATACTCGTAAGCGAGATCCAAATTCCACGCGGTAGTGGGCTTCAGTTCCGGGTTACCGCCTTTTATCTCATTGTCTTCAGTGTCAATTACAGCGCCGGCCCTTGCCTCTCTAAAGCCCGGCCGCACCAGCGAGCGGAATACACCAAATCGCACGACCTGGTCTTCACTCAGATCAAACTTGACGTTCAGTGAAGGGGCAAGAAAATCGTAGTTGTTCTCAAAGGCAGTTGGCCCTGCAAAACCATCATCGAAGGCTTTGCCCCGATAGGTGGTCTGCGTGTCTTCATAGCGCAGGCCATAAACCCAGGTAGCATTGCCGGTGACCGTGGTGCCCATAATATAGGCTGCCAGGATGTCTTCCTCGGTGACCCAATCTGCCGGGATTGATTCTTCATCTTCATCACCACTTAACTCATAGGCGGCGCCGGGGGCCTGACAGGAGCTGCCATCAGACAGCTCAACCGAGCCTGAGCCCAGACCCGAGATAAATTGCTTCACCTGATCATAAGAGGCGGTTGGTCCTTCGACTGTGTTCAGAAACTGCTGCGGGGTAACAAAGTCCACCGATGTAAGCAGTATGTCATCAACCGGCTCGTAGCCGCAGTAAACATAGTCATTGAGTTTTTTCCGCTGGCGTATTTTTGCCCCGTACTGCAACTGAGTGCCGGCGTTGAGGTCAGTGAAAAAATCAGCCTTGGCGCCGAGGTCTTCATCAGTATTCAATGAAAATTCCCGCTCGAATATTTTCATAGGAAAACTGGAGGGTTCGTAGAAAGCGGCAGGGAAAGTTACTGTGGGACGCCGCGGGTCAGTATTGTCATAGACGATAGAGTCGTCAATGGCATCGGAACGAAAAATCACAGCCTGGCGATCGCGGTCATCCTGCTCGGCTTGCGAAGCGAAAATCTCAAACTCACCACGATTGCGGTCACCGAATTGCAGGTTCGCGCCAAGCCGGATCGAGCTGATTTCACGCTTCTCGGTGCGGTTGCGGCTTTCCGTATCTACCCGGGCATTGGCATAACTGAAGGTGTTGCCATTGATGACTGGCTGTTCTTCCTCAATTGAGTCGCGTACCTCCCACTTGGCCCGCCACTCACTGTCGTCATACTCGTTGTGAAAGAGATGGGCGAAATAGCTGTTTCCGGAGTCGGCGCGGTAATCCAGTGCAAGCACCACACCTTCCCGTTTTCGGGTCAAGTCGTAATAGCGCGCCTCGTAGTCATCATTCGGGGCAGTATCACCCCAACCGCCGTTTTCGTTATTGTGAGCAATGATTCGACGCGACTTGTGACTCAAAACCAGCGCCGCGCCAAGCTCGCCCTCGCCCACTTCCCAACGATTGGCGAAGGTAGCCGCCAGTTTTGGATTATCCGCATCATCGGTCAGCTCATTGTAAGTGGTTTCGGCCTTCAGTCGAACCAACATTCCGTCAAAGGAAAACGCGGTGATGGTCTCAAGATCAATAGCGCCGCCAATGGTGTCGGCATCAAGATTTGGCGTGAGTGTCTTGTACACCGTCATGCTGTCCAGCAGATCGGAGGGCACCCCGTCGAGGATAATGCCGCGTCTGTCTTCCGGCGAGGCCGTACTTACGCCATTGATCGTCATGGCGTTAAGGTCCGTATTCATGCCCCGCACGGTGACATAACGTCCTTCACCCTGATCGTTTTCCACCATGATGCCAGAGATACGGCGCAAGGATTCAGCGACATTTATGTCAGCGAAATTGCCAATGGCATCGGAGTCAATCACACCGGCGACCTTGTCTGAATCCCGCTGCTTCTGCATCGCGCTCTGCAGGCTGGCCCGGCTGCCGACAACGACTATCTCATCAATGGATTCCTGACTGTACGCCTGTGCGCAGAGCGCCAGCCCAATGGCCGCAGCCAGTAACTTCCACTTGCTCAGTGTTTGCATGAGGCATCCCCCCAGTAGATTGAAAATTCGGGTCAGTGCAAGCCCAGTGAGGCTGCAATATCGCGCCAGGACAGGTACTTAAAATCCTGGCGCTCTGCCGGCAGTTGATTGCTTCCATCCTGAACCACGACGATACCCTCGGGATAGTCCGGCCCCAGGCCGACACTGGCGACATCCAGACCGTCTGTCTCTTGTGTGCCGTCAATCAGCCCATCTTCACGATCCGCCACCACAAAACTTCCCCGATAGGAAAACGGCGGCAGGTGATCAAAGATCGCATAGCTGTTGCTGCCCTGGCTGGACACCACCAGGTAGCCGCCGTTGTCTGACACATAAAGCGACATGCCCTCGACATCGGCTGACAGGATAGTCCCGTCTATGTCCATGACCGACTGCAAATCCGCCGGCGCATCATGCCGTGCAGACATCGTGCGAATGCCCTCTTCCTCCACGCCCAGGAACAACCGCTGTTCGGTGTCATCAGCCACACAGCCCTCAGGCTGGCTGGGCACGACAAATTCCCGTAACAATTCTGCATGAAATTGCACAGGTTCTGTTGACTTCCCGGCAGCCGCCGGTGACAGACCCCACTGCTGAAATCTGCCATCCGTATCGTTAACGAATACCTGCAGGCCCTGGTCATTCCGGAACATGCAAAGGCCATAGACTTCCGCCAATCCGGTGGCTATTTCGGAATCCCGCAGCCAGGTTAACGTGCCTTCCCGGTCAACCAGAAAAAGGCTGATGGTGTTAGCGGAGCGATTGCTGGCTGCGGCAAGGGCCGACCAGTTGCTATCTTGAGTAAATGCGCGCAAATCGATATTGTTGGTGAGACCGGCCGGAATGAATTGCACGCGTCCCCCATTCAGATCATAAACCTCGATCCCACTCTGTTTGTCGGTGCCAATAACAAGGCTGGCCGAAGGATTCCGCACATTGACCCAGATCGCCGGATCATCGGCCGCATCATCACCACTGCGCACCGGATCAGTCTCGGTCACGGCATGGACCACGGCGGCGTCCTGCGGCGGCGGGGCTGAGGCCTCCTCGCAGGACGTCAGCGCCAGTGCAAGCAGACCGGGCAGGAAAAAAAAGCGCAAGATGGGCCTTGCGAGAAAGACTGACGTTGGCTTGCTCATTGGCTGTTCCTCATACCTCTGCGGTAAATTTGCAAGGAAGTCTATAGCGGTAATGTGACAGGATTAAGGCGGTAATATGACAGAATTAGGACAGGACTTTATGCCTCCCGGCGCTGAATCTGGTATTCTCCCCCTGTTACATTCATCGGGAGCATATAATGTCTGTGATAACCGCCAACTTTACGCGCGCGCTCGTGGCTGTCGGCCTGACGCTTGCCGGCGCCATATCCACCCAGCCGGCGCTGGCACAGAAGGGCGAGGAACTGATCATTGAGGAAATTATTACCATCGGCAGCCGCAGCCAGAAGCCGCGTTCGGCCGTGACCTCAACCGCGCCCATAGACGTATTTTCCGCAGCGGATTTCAACCGCATCGGCAATGCCGCCGACATCACCGACAACCTGAGGGCGTTGACACCTTCCTTTAACGCCACCACGGCCTCCGGAGATCAGGATACCTTCGTGCGACCCGTCTCCTTGCGCGGGCTGGCGCCGGACCAGACCTTAGTGATGATCAACGGCAAACGCCGCCACCGCGCGGCGCTGGTAGCCGAATTCACCCCCGGCGCCGGCAAGGGCGCGCACGGGCCCAATATCGGCATGATCCCGAGCATAGCGATTAAGAACGTGGAAATCCTGCGGGACGGCGCCGCCGCCCAGTATGGCGCCGATGCCATCGCCGGGGTCGTCAACTTCCAGATGAAGGACGCCGCAGAAGGCGGCGCATTGCGGGTACAATACGGCGAGTTTTACCAGGATGAACAGAGTTATAGGGTGGAGGGCAATATCGGCCTGCCGCTGGGCGCAAACGGTTTCATCAATGCCAGCATGGAATACTCCGATAATGAGGCCCTGTCCCGCGGCCACCAGCGTCCCAATGCCCAGACCCTGATCGATAACGGCGTCGCCGTGGGTCAGGACACCCCGTTCGACGATGCGCCGCTGGCCCAGACCTGGGGGCGTCCGGCGTCCGCGAACATGTTGCTGTTCGTGAACGCCGGCTTGGCTGTCAGCGACCATGCCGAACTCTATCTGCACGGGAATTACGCCGAGACCGATGGGCGCTACCGTTTCTTTTTTCGCAACCCCGAGTTTCCGGCGGGTTGCAGCCTCAGCACCAGTACCACGCCTTGTGTCGTTGAGCCCCATTCACACCTGCGCCCGCTGCGGGCGGCGGGTCTGACCGGCGTACCGGCGGGGTTCACGCCGTATTTCGATGGCGACCATACCGACTTCAGCGTAGTCGGCGGCGTCAAGGGCGACTTCAATGGTTTGTTCTACGATCTCAGCGTCGGCTACGGTGAGGACGATCTGGACTTTTACCTGCACAATACCATCAGTCGCGATCCGGCCCTAGCTGTGAACGCCGATGGCAGCGCCGGTCAGCGTGGTTTCGATGTCGGCGCTTGGAGTCAGGAAGAAGTGAGCGTGAACCTGGACCTGTCCCGACAGCTCACCGAGCGTGTGCACTTTGCCACGGGTTTTGAATGGCGCGAGGAAACCTTCATCATCACCCCCGGTGAGCCCGCCTCCTGGTCCGGTGCCGGCGCCAGCGGCTTCAAGGGGTTCGTGCCCAGCGATTCGGGCTCTTTTGCGCGGGATAATTATGCACTTTACGGTGAACTGGAAGTAGAGCTGACCGACAGGATGTTGATGCAATACGCAGTGCGCTACGAGGACTTCTCGGACTTTGGCAGCACCATCAACGGCAAACTGGCGGCGCGTTACGACCTGTTTGATTTCCTGACCCTGCGCGGCGCCGTGTCCACCGGCTTCCATGCGCCCACGCCCGGCCAGTCCAACGTGCGTAAAGTGACCACGACCTTCGATGCCAACCTGAACGTTTCGGTGGAAGAGGGCACGCTTCCCCCCGGCCATCCGTTGGTGCAGGCGGCCGGCGGCGCGCCGTTAAAGGAGGAACAATCCGTCAACCTCAGCATGGGCTTTGCCGCCGACCTCACGGAGGTCTTCGGTGGCGCCTATACCACCCTGACCGTGGATTTTTACGAGATAAAAATCGACGACCGTATCTACAAAACCAGTAGCGCCTTTCCGGCGCCCCATCCTGACAGCGTCACGCCGGATTGCAACGACGTAAGAGCGTTGTGCACCAACATTTCATTTTTCACCAACGCCCTAGATATGGAGTCCCAGGGGGTGGACATAGTGCTGACCTCTGCCCTTAATTGGAGTGCTGCAGTCAGCACCGACCTCAGCTTTGCCTTTAGCTACAACGAAGTCGATGTGACCGGCCAGAACGCAATCAACGGCCAACTGCCCGTGTCCGCGGCGGCGGTGGAAGATATCGAACACAGTTATCCCAACGAGCGTTTCGTCATTACCGCCTTCACCACGTTCAGCGATAAAGCCGACCTGATGGTGCGCGCCAATTACTACGGTTCCCACTACGACCAGAATGGCCGCATTCACGGCACGCCCCCCTCCGCCCTGCTGGGCGCGGAAGTCTTCGTTGACCTGGAACTGGGTTACAACTTCAACGACAACCTGCGCTTCGTGGTGGGTGGTTCCAACATCTTCGATGCGTTCGTCGACAAGATCCGCCCCACCGACACCTGCGGCAGCGAAGGTCTGACCTGCGCCAACCGCTGGAGTCAAGGCATGCCCTACGCCCGCCGCGCCGCGGCTAACTACGAAGGCGGCTCCTGGTACGTGCGGGCCGGTTACAGCTGGTAGTGCTTGGATTCGTTCTCGGTAATGTCGTTCAATATATGGAGCGGGAACATCCCAAACGATTTCGCGCGGTACTGAACGGGAGCGCAGAAAAGATTCCCGGTATTGACAAGATCGATACGGAGGGGACCAACGACGGGCGATTACTACTTCGGTTCAACGACAAGGGTTTCCAGGACCCATTCTACGCGCAGCAGATGTCGGACGGGACATTAAAAGTGTTCGCTTCGTATCCTGCTAGCGCTTGGCTGAACCCTGCGCTCTTGCCAACCATTTCAGCCCTGTTCTCAAGTAATGCCCCGGCGGCCCGAGTGCTTCGAGAGGCAGGTCGGTGCTTACCCAGCCCAGTGATGCCGGACGCACCGCGGGTGGGGCGAAGTATATCGCTGCGATTAACGTTGCCAGCCAGACCAATACCTTGATAACAAGCGCCGGGAAATCCGGCAAGGCCAGGGTACGAGTCAGTTCTGTTGTCAGCAATAACACCATGGCGGTGCAGAGCGCTACCCATAAGGCCGGCACGCAGCAGTGCATGAAACGGCGCGCGCCAAGTTTCAACAATGAAACCGATAACTGCGTCAATAGCAGGTAAGCGATAATCTGGGTGCTGACCACGACCATGACTACCTGCTCCAGACCCCAGTGGCTGGCATACCAGGCACCAAGCACGACCAGCACGGCCTGCAAGCCCTGACGCCAAGCCAGACGATACACCGCGCCGACGGCGCTGATGCAGGCATGATTTAACACATCACACAGCTGAAACGGCATGGCAATCGCAAGCATCTGCAGCAGCACAATAACCGGTTCCCATTGTTCCCCCAGAATGACCAGAACGATCTCCGGTGCGGCCAGGAACAGCATGACGCTCAAAGGCAATGCCAGCAGTGACAATATCTCCAGACCATGCCGGTAAACCGTTGTAAGGCGCTCAGTCCCATGCTGTCGCTGTGCCATGGCCGGAAACAATACTCGCAGCAAATTCTGACCGACGTAGTTTTTCGGCGCCAAAATAAGTCTATCAGCGCGTGTATAGTAGCCTAGCGCCGCCGCGCCCAGCCAGCGCCCGATGATGAAGTGGCTACCCTGACGGGCGATGAACTCAAACATCCTTGCCAGAGAAAAACCTGCGCCGGTGGACATCAGCTCTGTCGCTTCTCTCCCTGACCAACGTGGGTAAAGACGATGGCGTGTATAGCAAAGCGCCATGACCGTGTGGATCACCCGGTAGCTGAGCTCCCCCCAGACCAGTGACCACACGCCATAGCCCTGGTAAGCAAGCACGACGGCAGTAAATCCGTAACCGATACAGTAGGCGCTGACATCCACAATCATCAGAGCGCCGAAGCGCAGGTCACGACGTAACAAGTGAGCAGGGACACTGCCAATGCCGTTGATAACGAATATCGCCGACAAGGTCTGCAGGATATGTGTTGCGGTTGGCTGCTGGAAAAATTCCCCGATAACCGGCGCAGACAACCAAACCAGCCCGGTGAGCGCAGCGCCGATTGTGAGCGATAGCGTGCAGCCGGTTTGGATATGACCCGAGCTCAGCTCAGACCGCTGGATAATTGCCGGGCCCACAAATGACTGGCCCAACCTGCTGCCCATGGTGATGAAAATCCAGGCAATGCCGAACAGCCCGAATTCAACCGGTGTGAGCAGCCGGGCCAGGAGTACCAGCACCAGTAAAGACAGGAGCACCTTGATAAAGGCAGCCAGATAGGACCATCCCAGTCCGCTGAGCGTGCGTGCGCTCAGGCCTTGTTGCGGCCCGGCGCCAGCGCGGCCCGGCAATGGGTCGATGTGCATCAAGTGACAAGAGTCCGATAGAGGTCGCTCATCGTCGCCGCCGCGGCCTGCTAGGTATAACGCTCGGTAACCAGTTTGTGTCCCTGCTCGCCCATGCTCCGGCGCAGCTCCTTATCGGTCAGCAGTTGCTCCATGGCGTGGGCAATGGATGCTGTATCAGCTTCGGCGCTGAGCCCCGCCCCGTATTCCGAGATCTCCGGGAACTCGCATCCCGTGGTGATGACCACCGGCACGCGCGCCGCCAATGCTTCCAGTACGGCAATGCCCAGCATCTCTTGCCCGGCAAGCGCCGCAGCCAGTTCCGCCACCGCAGGCGCCGGCCCGCCCCATGCCGGTGACATACTCGGCGTAACGTGAAGTACCTTCAACTTCTCCTCGGTTTTCTGGCGCATAATTTAACGAATTATCGTATTAACGGAGCCATTATAATCGTTTGGGTAATTGGCTGGGCTACTCAATGCCTGATAAAATCGGCCAATGTCCAACCGGCGTAAGCAACGTGCAGCCATCCCCCTCCCGGCGTCCATAACATCCCTCGCCCACGAAGGCCGGGGCATTGCCCGTATCAACGGCAAGACCGTATTGATTGACGGTGCGCTGGCGGGGGAACAGGTGCGGTTTCTCTACACCAGAAAGCGCGGGCAGTTTGCTGAGGGGCGTACGGTTGAAGTGCTGAAGCCGTCGGCCTTGCGGGTGGCGCCGCGCTGCCCCCACTATGGCTTATGCGGCGGTTGCAGCCTGATGCACCTGGACGGTGACGAGCAGATTTTGCATAAGCAAGCAGTGTTGCTGGAACAACTGCGGCACTGCGGCGGGCTGGAGCCAGAACAGGTGCTGCCGCCAATGTCGGCGGCACGCTGGGGCTATCGGCGCAAGGCCCGGCTGGGGGTGAAATACGTCGCCGGCAAGGGCAAGGTGCTGGTCGGTTTCAGAGAGAAACACAGCAGTTTTATTGCCGACATTGATTCCTGCGAAGTCCTGCACCCGTTGCTTGGCAAGACTATCGGGCAACTCAAGGAACTGCTGCACAAGCTGTCGGTGTACCGACAGATACCGCAGTTGGAAGTGGCTGTGAGCGATACGGTGGCCGCCGTCGTAATACGGCATCTGGCGCCCTTGACCGACGCTGACAGAAGCATCCTGGCCGACTATGAGGCCGGGCGCCCGCTCAGGTTTTACCTGCAACCTAGCGGGCCTGACAGTGTGCACAGTCTGTCTGAGCGGCCCGAACAGAGTTTGTATTACCGGCTGGATAATCACGACCTCACCGTGGAGTTCCTGCCCATGGATTTCACCCAGGTAAATTTCGAGCTCAACGCCCTGCTGGTCGATCGGGTTATCGAACTGCTGGAGCCGGGCGCCACGGACACGCTGCTGGACCTGTTCTGTGGACTGGGCAACTTTACCCTTGCCGGTGCCAGATATGCGCGGCGCGCCATCGGGCTGGAGGGTGCGCCGGAACTGGTGCGCCGGGCGCAGGAGAACGCACGTAACAACAGGCTCGCCAATGTCGATTTCAGCGTGTGCGACCTGTCCAAACCCGACCGGTGCGCTGAGCTGAACAGGTTTGAGCACAACAAGGTGCTGCTGGACCCGCCGCGCAGCGGCGCGCGCGAGGTGATCGAACAGCTGGACCTGCGGCAGGTGGAAAAGCTGGTATATGTTTCCTGCAACCCGGCGACCCTGGCCCGGGACGCCGGCATCCTGGTCAATAAAGGAGGATTAAAACTGGTCGCGGCCGGGGTTATGGACATGTTTCCCCACACTGCCCATGTTGAATCCATCGCCTTGTTTGCGTAGGGTAAGGCCCATGAGCGCCCAAAATTACAAGATCGACATTGACCTGACCCGGCAGGCGTTACAGCTGCTGGGAGCGGCTGGCGTGGTGCGCGAGTACCCGGTATCGACCGGAAAAAACGGTATCGGCGAACAGCTTGACAGCGGTTGCACGCCACGTGGCCGACACCGCATCGCGGCGCTGATCGGCGCCGGCTGCCGGCCCAATACGGTGTTTGTCGGCAGGACGCCAACCGGGGAGCTGTATGACCCGACACTACGCCGACGTTACCCCGACCGGGATTGGATTCTCACCCGCATCATCTGGTTGCGCGGTGAGGAACCGGGATTTAATCAGGGGGGCGCGGTAGATACTTACCACCGCTATATTTACATCCATGGCGCGCCCGACGAGGCGCCGATGGGCGTGCCCGGTTCCGCCGGGTGCATACGCATGCGCAACCATGACGTGATGGAATTATTCGGCCTGGTCAGTGAAGGGGGTGAAGTAAACCTGTTCGAGTCCGGTCATGGGTGACAAAACGGTGCTGCTGACCGGTGGGGCCGGTTATATCGGCAGCCACGTTGCCCTGGACCTGCTGCAGGAAGGCTACGAGGTCATTGTCTTAGATGACTTGTCCCGGGGTTTTGCCGCAGCGGTTAGCGGTTGTGAACTGATTCAGGGCGACACCGGCAACAAGGAGCTGTTGGGGCTGCTGCTGGACAAACGCCAGATCGGCGCGGTGATGCACTTTGCCGGCTCTACCATCGTGCCGGAGTCTGTTGCCAACCCGCTGCAATACTACGCAAACAACACCGTCAAGTCGCGCGCTCTGATAGAGGTGTGCGTGCAGACCGGTGTCAAACACTTCGTGTTCTCCTCCACCGCGGCGGTATATGGCATCCCGGAATCCGGTCAGGCTACCCTGCAAACCCCCACCGAACCCGTGAACCCTTATGGGCGGTCCAAGCTCATGACCGAGCTCATGCTCCGGGACGTAGCCGCTATCGCGCCCCTGACCTACACTACCTTGCGCTACTTCAACGTGGCCGGCGCCGACCCGCAAGGCCGCATTGGGCAGTCCACCCCGGATTGCACCCTGTTAATCAAGGTTGCCTGTGCCACCGCCTTGGGCCGCCGCCGGCAACTGCACATCTACGGCACGGATTATCCGACCCCGGACGGCACCGGTATCAGAGACTATATCCACGTCAGCGATCTGGCCGCCGCGCATGTTCTGGCGCTGCAGCGCCTGCAGGGTGGCGGCGAGTCCATCACCCTGAATTGCGGCTATGGTCACGGTTACAGCGTTTGGGAAGTGGTGCGGGCGGTGGAGCAGGTGCATGGCAGCCCCATCCCCGTTGTTGAGTCGGAACGGCGCCGCGGCGACCCGCCCACCCTGATCGCAGACCCCAGCTTGGCGCAGGAGGCTCTGGACTGGCAGCCGCGTTATGACGATTTGGAGTTTATGGTTCGCAGCAGCTATGACTGGGAGAGAAAACCGCGGTATTAACCGGCATCATCATTCCACGCCTCAAGAAACGCCCGCAGGTGTGGCTTGTCCTCCTGCGCCAGCTTGTGCCGCAGTAACTCACACGCATCCCGGTAACCTTGCTCTGAATGCCGCCCACTGATAAGCAAGTAGCGCAGATAGACCAGGTAAGTATTGAGCACATCTGTCTCACAGTAATCCCGGATGGCTTCAATGTCACCCGCCAGATAGCGCTCCCATACCTTGTTGCCGGCCATGCCCATCTTGCCCGGGAAGCCCAGCATGGTGGCAATCGCGTCCAGTGGCGCCGCCGCGCGCAGTTCATAGCCGGCCAGCACATCCATCAAATCGGTATGGCGCTGGTGAAAACGGTTGATGTAGTTGTTCCAGCGGAAGCTCTGGTCATCAGCGCCGGTTTCCCAATACCTGGGCGCCTGGACACCATGCAACAGTGAGCGGTAATGCAGCACCGGCAGGTCGAAGCCGCGCCCGTTCCAGGATACCAGCGTGGGCGTGTATCTTTCTATGCCGTCAAAAAAACGTTGCAGCAGTTCTGCTTCGGGCGACTCCGGCGTCCCCAGTGACCAGACACTGACCCCATCACGAGTTGCCAGTACCACTGAGATCGCCACCACCCGGTGCAGGTGCAAGCGCAGCAGGTCGGACGCGTTGTCGGTCTCCTGGCGCCGTAGTTTGAACATGGCCGCAGCTGCGTCCTGGTCGGAAAGACCCTCAAATCCGTGCAGGCACCGTCCGCTTTCGACATCGGGTATGGTTTCTATGTCAAAGACCAGGATATTCATCGTGTTCAGTTAATCCGGGGTCAGTCCGGGAAGACACCGGAGGAAAGATAACGGTCGCCGCGGTCGCAGATGATCACGACAATAGTGGCGTTTTCCAGCCCCTCGGCCAGACGCAGCGCCGCTGACACCGCGCCGCCGGAGGAAATGCCGGCAAAGATACCCTCCTCAGCCGCCAGCTGTCGGGTCATGTCTTCGGCTTCCTCGGGCGTCACGTCAATGACTCGATCCACCCGTTCCCGCTGGAAGATCCTGGGCAGATATTCCTTCGGCCAACGCCGGATACCGGGGATACTTTCATCACCGGCAGGCTGCACCCCGATAATCTGTACCTGATCATTCTTTTCCTTCAAATATTTCGAGACGCCCATGATTGTTCCGGTGGTGCCCATGGCGCTGACAAAATGAGTCACGCGGCCCTGCGTGTCGCGCCAGATTTCCGGCCCCGTACCTTCATAATGGGCCAGCGGATTATCCGGGTTGGCAAACTGGTCCAGGATCTTGCCCTTGCCTGCCCGTTCCATTGCCTCAGCCAGGTCGCGCGCGCCTTCCATGCCTTCTGCTTTGGTAACCAGCACCAGTTCTGCGCCAAAGGCACGCATGGTGCGGCGCCGTTCAACACTCAGGTTGTCCGGCATGATCAGGATCATCCGGTAACCGCGCATGGCGGCCGCCATCGCCAGGGCGATACCGGTGTTGCCGCTGGTCGCTTCGAGCAGCACCTCGCCGGGCTTGAGCTCCCCGCGCGCCTCCGCCCGCCGGATCATACTCAATGCCGGCCGGTCCTTCACCGACCCTGCGGGGTTATTGCCCTCCAGCTTGGCCAGGATGGTATTGGAAGTCTCGCCGGGCAGGCGTTGCAGCCTCACCAGCGGGGTATTGCCGACGCTGGCATCGACGGTCGGATAGTCAGCCGGCGTCAGCACAGAGCTTGCCTTGCGCCACTGCTTCACGCCATTTCTTCACATCATTTCCCTGGCCATGATGATGGCATCTTCCCGTCCGAATCCGGCGGGATAATAACCGGCGCGCAGGCCCACTTCCACAAACCCGCGCCGTTCATAAAAGCTGCGTGCGCCGGCATTGGATGTTCTCACCTCCAGAAACGTGGCGGCTGCCTCACGCTTTCCGGCATAATCCAGCATGGACTTCAATAAATGATCACCCAGCCCCATACTCTGCCGCTCCGGATCTACGCATAAATTCAACAGGTGCGCTTCGTGCGCGCCCAGGGTCATGATCGCATACGCGGCGATTTTTCCTTTCAATTCCAGCACCCGGCAACAATAGTTGTCACGCAGACAGCCCTTGAAGATATTCCTGTTCCAGGGAAACGCGTACGCTGCAATTTCAATTTGCAATATCTCACCCAAATCCGCCTCCAGCATAGGGCGCAGGTTCATTCGCATCTCATCCGGCGTCGCGGCCTTCATGTCTGTTCGTTGTAGATCGTCATCGCCAACTGCAAATCCTGCCAGGATTTCCTCTTCTCCCGGGGCGAACGCAGCAGATAAGCAGGGTGGTATGTTACCACGACCGGCACCGGCGGGTCACCGTACTGGAAGCGTTGGCCGCGCATTTTGCCGATGGGGGTTTCCGTCTTCAGCAGGTTCTGCGCGGCCACCCGGCCCAGCGCCAGGATGAGCCTGGGCTTGACGGTATTTATCTGTTGCGCCAGATAATTCTCGCAGGCCAGAACCTCCTCGGGTCTGGGATCGCGATTATTGGGCGGGCGGCATTTCAGGATGTTGGCGATGAATACCTGTTGCCGGGCCAGACCCAGCGCTTGCAACATGGCATCGAGCAGCTTGCCGGCGCGACCGACAAAAGGTTCGCCGCGCCGATCTTCCTCGGCGCCCGGCGCCTCGCCGATCAACATCAGCTCGGCATTGACGTCGCCAACGCCGAATACGGTCTGTGTCCTGCCTTCATGCAAAGGACACAGGCGACAGCCCGCTACCTGACGCTGCAACGCCTCCCAGTCAGGTGTCGCCCCGTCGCCCGGTTGCGCGGTAAGCGCCCTGGCGCCAACGGGAGCAGCCGGATCAACCACGTCAGCAGCCAATACATTGCCGGCAACAACTTTCAGGTCGGCCTCTTCAAGCAGCAGGCGAGAGCCTGTCCCCGCCGTACTTTCATGGCCGGAGACCGGCACAGAATCCGTCCCTTTCAGACCTGCTCGCTCGCGCACCCGGTACACCTCGATGCCGAGAGCTTCCAGGTATTGGTATTGTCGGGGCGCCAGCCGCATACCCGGTCTCACACCTGAGGATGTATTTTGCTGCTGATGGAATGGGCCCGGTTGATCGCATTGATGTACGCTTTTGCTGAGGCCGCGACGATATCCGTATCTGAGCCCCGGCCATTGATCACGTGTCCGTCCTTGAGCACGCGCACCGTTACCTCTCCCTGCGAGTCGGTGCCGCCGGTAATATTGTTCACGGAGAACAGTTGCAGTTCACAACCACTGGACACCAGGCTCTCTATGGCCTTGAACACCGCATCCACAGGACCGTCTCCCGGAGACTTGCCCGGTATCTCCTCGCCGTCTATCGCCAGCGTCAGCTCAGCTGAGGGCGTCTCACCGGTTTCCGTTATCACCTTGAGTGAGACCAGTTTGATCTTTTCCTCGCCGGCCTGCATGTTGTCGGTAACGATGGCCTGCAAGTCTTCGTCATAAATCTCATGTTTCTTGTCCGCCAGCTCCTTGAACCTGACAAAAGCGTTATTCAATTCTTCCTCACTGGGGAACTCAAAGCCGAGTTCCCGCAGCCGGGTGCGGAAGGCATTGCGGCCCGAATGTTTGCCCAGCACCAGACGGTTGGTGGACCAGCCCACATCCTGGGCGCGCATGATCTCGTAAGTTTCCCTGCTCTTGAGCACGCCGTCCTGGTGGATGCCAGCCTCATGCGCAAAAGCATTGGCGCCCACTACGGCCTTGTTCGGCTGCACCTGAAAGCCGGTCACGTTCGACACCAGCTTGGAGCAGTTCACGATCTCGGTAGTATCGAGGTCTGTAGCGCAGGGGAAATAGTCGGAGCGCGTGCGCACCGCCATCACGATCTCTTCCAGCGAGGCGTTGCCGGCGCGCTCACCCAACCCGTTGACGGTGCATTCCACCTGACGCGCGCCGTGCATGACCGCAGCTAAAGAATTGGCGACAGCCAGACCCAGGTCATTGTGGCAATGCACCGAGAACACTGCCTGATCGGAGTTGGGCACCCGCGCAATGATATTGCCGATAGTCTCCCCGAACTGCGTGGGGATACTGTAGCCCACCGTATCCGGGATGTTGATGGTGGTGGCGCCGGCGGCAATCACCGCCTCGATGATCCGGCACAGAAAATCCAACTCCGAGCGACCTGCGTCCTCCGGTGAGAACTCCACATCATCCGTGTATTTCTTTGCCCTCTTTACCGCCTTCACTGCGGCCTCGACCACCTCCTCCGGCTGCATTTTCAACTTACGCTCCATGTGTATGGGCGAGGTGGCGATAAACGTATGGATGCGGGCGGCACGCGCCGGCTTCAAGGCCTCGGCTGCGGCATCAATGTCTGCATAACCCGTGCGCGCCAGACCGCACACCGTGCTGTCTTTGATGATCTCCGCCACCGCCCTGACCGCCTCAAAATCCCCACCGCTGGCGATTGGAAAACCCGCTTCAATCACATCTACCCGCATCTTCTCCAGCGCCTTGGCGATACGCATTTTCTCACCGCGAGTCATGGACGCGCCGGGACTCTGCTCACCGTCTCGCAACGTGGTATCAAAAATAATTAATTTGTCTTTCATGGCCCTGCTCCTGAATCAGGATAAATCTTGCCTGTAAAAATGAGAAAAGTCTTGTTGAAAGAGTACTAATAGGGCAGCAGCAGGCGCAGGGAAGCAACTGCCGGCAGGGCAGCTGAGACAGGACTTGGGCGCTGAAATGAAGCCATGAGTTCAATATAGCGATGATGGAGAAAAATGCAAGGGGAATGTTGCAAACTCACAAATGAAGGAGCGTACTTCAATCAGCCGCAGCATCAGAAAAAACCATAGCTACCGCTATGCTCATCGTCGCAGGCGCCCGCAGGCAGCACCAATCCGGCGCGATCTTCGCATCACTTGGTGAGTAGCAAGTACTGTGACTTGATAAAGTATCTACATTGGATATACTTCGTCAGATACATCGTATAATCTCAAGAAATAATGAAAGTTCAAACAGAAATCAAAAAATGGGGTAACAGTCTAGCCTTGCGCGTCACCGGTGTAATGGCGACGCTACCCGGATTCAAAGCTGGCGCCAGAGTTGTTGTAGATGTCACCGACGAAGGCCTCGTTGTCAAACCTGCTGCCAGGAAAAAAGATAGAATTCATTTTCCCTATACCGAAGATGAATTGCTGGCCGACCTGACACCGGAAACAGTGCATGCTGATGAACTGGCAAAGGTCGCGGCTCACGAATTCGGCGATTAAATGGAACCTGCGCCGTATATCCCTGGCCGCAGAGATGTCGTATGGCTTGATTTTGAACCCTCCAAAGGGAAAGAGATCGGAAAATATCGGCCGGCGCTGGTGTTAAGTAATCAGGCATATAATCGCAAGACCGGATTACTGATTTGCTGCCCGATCAGCACCAGCATACGCGGTGGCGCCACGGAGGTGCGAATATCAAACCTTGAAAAACCCTCTGTCGTCACAGCGGGACTGGTTCAAACCCTTTCCTGGAGAGAGAGAAGGGTGAAAAAAATCATGACTGCCAGTCAGGACGAGTTCCGGGAAACCTTGCTGAGGTTGCTGCCTTTGATCGGAGCAACTGAAGTTTTGGGGGAATAGATGCCGATGAACCCATCACGCCGCCCATACCTCATTATAGGAATATGAAATAATGGTCAGGCAGAGGCCCGGTGTAACCCGTCAGGACAATATCGGACCAGTCATCGCCATCTAAGTCCACGTAAGTGTCGGTTGCTCCGTCCGGTATCCAATACCGGTCCTGAAAACTGGCGGATTGGTAGCCCGACAGGACAATTCGATCACCTTCCGTCGGGTTGAAGTCCGCAATGATGTCATTGAAATCCAACGTATCGCCGGGTTCGAACCTGAACGCGTCAGCGCCTCTGCCGCCGACCAGTCGGTCGGCGCCGGGGCCGCCGGCGAGGTAGTCATTCCCCAACCCGCCGTACAAGGTGTCGTCTCCCTCCTGGCCGTACAGAATGTCATCACCGCCACCAGGTCCGCCGTAGAGCTTGTCATCACCGTTCCCACCATACAAGACGTTATCCCTGCTGTCGCCGGCCAGCACATCATCATAATCGGAGCCGTACAGGTTGATAATATCGGGCACCGTCTCTTCAAATAGCAGACCGTCCCTGATGTACCTCACTGTCACCACATCGCTAAATATATCGCCTTCGGCATCCCCGCCTCGGGCCTGGAAGCTATGCAGTCTGACGGTAACACCGGCGCTGGAGTCGATATATGACGCAGTATCGTCACCGTGACCACCGACGAGCATATCCGCGCCAGGGCCGCCTTCCAGGACATCGTCTTCATCACCGCCGAACAAGATGTCAACGCCCTGACCACCGTACAGCCAGTCATCGCCCCATCCACCATCCAACCGGTCATTTCCATCCAAGCCCCACAGAACGTTGCCAACAAAAAGCGAGTTCGTGCCGGTGAGATAATCATCATAAGCCGAACCCCAGACGCCTTCGAGGTCATCCCCCAAAACATCGCCTTCGGCTTCCCCGCCGCGGGCTGTGCCGGCTTCTAGGTTGACGGTAACAGCGGCACCAGAGGCAAAATAGGAGAGGGTGTCGTAGCCAGCGCCGCCGTTGAGGGTATCGGCACCCGGGCCGCCGGTCAGGATGTCGTTGCCATTACCACCGTCCAGAACATCATCGCCCCGGCCTCCGGTCAGCCGGTCATCGCCGGCCAGGCCGGATAGGTTATCGTTGCCATCCGTGCCGATGAGCGCGTTGTCATCGCCGGCGGTACCCGTAATAGTCATCGTGCCGGTATTGCCGCCGGCAAAGATGAAATGAGCATCAGCCAAGCGGCCTGTGTAGCCCTCAAGGACGATGTCATAGTAGCCGTCTCCATCCAAATCCATGACTCGTGAACCTGAAAAGCCTGACACTTGCTCGAGCCAGTTTCCGGGAATGCCGGTGATGTTTCTGTAGGCGCTCAGGTCAATCCGGTCTCCTTGCCCCGGATTGAAATCCATGATTTTATCGGTGTAGCGAGAGGGCTCATCACTCGGCAGAAACACAAACGTGTCGGCGCCGCCGCCGCCAGTCAGCTCGTCATCACCGGACTCACCAACCAATATGTTGTCGGCAGAGCCTCCGCTCAGGACATCATCGCCGCCGCCACCGTATATATTTTCAATTTCACCGAGGAAGATGAGATTCCAGGCCGCCCTCTGGTTAATAAAATCTATCGGCGCGTCATTGACATTTCCCACCCCGATGATGACCCCTTCGAGTTCGTCAAATCCAAGTCGGTCTGAGGTATCGCCAAGATACAGCGTATCCTTGCCGCCGGTATCAACGATTGTCACGGTGCTGGTCGGAGACCATCCCAGCTGTTGGTAAAAATCAACGTTCGGCACATTTCGCCAGGTATATACGGTGTCTCCCGGGTTGATGCCGGCGGCTGGCTCACCGTAGAGTTCCCAAATGGCTGCCACATCAAACAACATGGGTGTTGCCGGGATAACGTCCAAGGCAAACTCGGCTGTGATGGGGTTGTCCGTTTCCTCACTGGCGTAAGACATAACGGTGAACAGCCTGGCATCCAGTGCAAATTGCTTGCCCACATTGTGGCGACCCAATTCTCCGTTGTAGTCGCCCGGGTGGCCTAGTCCCAAGGCGTGCCCAATCTCATGGATGTAGGTGGTCAAAGAGTAGCTGTTCAAGCCCGTCCCATACTTATCCAGCCAGCCGACGGACACATTGACTTCCGACTGCCTGATAATGCCACCCCCCGAAACAGTGCCGCTGACCATCGAATCGAACCAGGACCCGGCAAATGCTTCCCGCGTTACGGGATGAGCAATGTCATCGAATATAATATGGGCATTGACACTGTTGGTTTCCCGGAAGGTGATGCCGCTCACCTCTGTCCAGGCAGCCAGCGCATGGCGCGCCAGAAATTTTCCCTCACTGGTCAGGCCGGTAATATTGACCGTAAGCGTACCACCCGGTGCCACGTCAAACTTGCGGCGACCGGCAGACGGGTCGTTATAGTGGCCCTTCCAGAACCCCTCCAGCAGCTGCCAGACAATACTGCCGTCTTGCTGCATAGCCGTCTGGCGCACTTCGTTTTGTGTAGTGTGATGTTTATAAAACATGGGTGGTTGTCTTGAAATTTATTCCAGGTCACCGTTTTGTGTGCGTCCCATCACTGATTATGGCCTTTTTCGCCCGGGCATCGTCCACTTTGTACACAATCTCCTTAAAACTCGCAAGTCCCGCTTCAATATGGTCGATGATTTCGCCGGCGAGAATGTCCGGGTCGGGTAAATTGTCGAGGTCGGTAAGGGTTTCGTCTTTCAGCCAAAAGATATCGAGATTGGTTTTGTCGCGTGCGCTGATCGCCTCATAGGTGAATTTACGCCAACGCCCGTCTGCATCATCTTCCGACCAGGTTTCTTTTCTCTGATGCCGGTTGGCGGGATTGTAACAAGTGATAAAATCCTCAAGGTCGGCCAGTCGCATGGGCTTTTTCTTCAGGGTGTGGTGGATATTGGTTCGATAGTCGGCCAACTTGCGCAGGGATTGTGCATAGTGGCTTTCCAAATCAGCGCCTCGCCTGGATGTTAACGCGCCCCAGTCATAGCCTTCAGGTACAGCAAGCGGGCGATTGTAAGGCGGTCTGGCAAACTCCTCCACCATTTTCAAAAATAGCAGGTAGGTCAACTGCTCCAGATAATCGCCGTAGCTGACGCCGTCATCGCGCAGAACATTGGCAAGGTTCCAGACTTTGGAGACAATGCTTGCTTCGTCATTCATTTAAGCTTTTCGCTTCGTACAACGGAACCCTGTTTACTATCTGTGCACTTCAACAGGTTGCCGTATTCTATCTTTTACAACCTGATAAAGATCGATCTGTTCCTGCTGCGCAACTTCCAGAGTGACAGCCAGGCCGTAGGGGATTTCTTCATCAAGATCACCGGCATCACCGGCGCATTCCACAAAAAGTTCGAGAGCATCTCTTGGCGGATTTATTTTATTCAATTCGAAGATCTCGTGTTGAACGGTTCCTTTGCGGACTTGTTGCCAATCGCTTTCCGAGCGTTTACACCCACCTTTACCTTTCAAACCGTCCGCCTCAAACCACAATTTTGCGCGACGCATGCCGATGTGAAAAGGGTTGATGGGCGTGAACCATGCCAGAGTAATTGTTAATCGCACGTAACCGTCAATGGGGGAGACCGCCGGCAGTGGAAACTTGTAACGATGCCTTTGCTGGTCATTGATAATTCCGCACCCGATCACAGTCGCCCTGCTTTGCGTGCATTCAAGCACTCGCTCATAATTCATCGCTCCATAACCGAGATACCGGGACAGGTACCTCTTGAGCTTTAAGCTATTCGTCGAACTTTTCAGAATTTCATATCTGGCGCTGCTTTCTCCTCGCGAGGCGCTGTGAACCAGCAATGTTTTTAGCAACACTGCATCAAAATCGCTCGATAGCTCATCGGAGTTTTCCTCCCGAAGCACTTCCAACATCTCATAGATATGCCCGGCAGCATGGCTGACTATTGCCGCGGCATGACTGGTTCCTGCCTGAAAAGTGGTATTTGTAAGAGATTCAGGAAGAGGGCCAGGAGAGGCCGTTTGTATCCCCGGAGGTGCATTTGCGATTACCGGGTCGAGAATTTTGTCATCCGTGAGGTTTTTGTCATACAACAATCTGCCGCCGGACGTGAAAATATCCGGTTTAATGGTGCCGCGATAGCCAGGGCCCACGCGGCTGTAGGGCGCCGGTAAGCTCTGGTCATCTATCGGGTCAAAAGCGGAGATATTACTGTTCAGCTCCCCAGAGGAATCATTTTGCAGGGAGCCAACCGTGATTGAGTTCATGGATTCTGCAGGAGAAAATAAACGATGATTGCGCTGGTTTTTGTCTATTCCTGATATCACTTTTTCATTGTCAGGTGATAAACGATCATTGTTTGCAGTATCAGCGAGTTGAATGGATTCGATGTAGTTGCCTGCGCTGACAACAAATAACACCCTGTACTTGAATGAGATCCAATCCAAAAGTCTTGCCCAGGGTGACATTTCTTGTAAGTAGATTTGGTCAATATTACCGAGCGAAAGATTAATGACCCGGATATCCGGCGCCTGGGGAGGCTCACCTTCAAACATTTCCCTGACTGATAGTTCTATGATGTCCTCCTGGAAGCGCTCACCGGGTATTTGCTCTTCCCCTTTGCCATTAGGTTTCATTACAGGGCGCACGTAAATGCAACGTGATAGCGATTTAATTTCAGCAGGAGGTCTGCTTAAATCTCCATGACATATCAGTGAGGCCATGGCAGTACCGTGCCTCTGTTGGTCGGGCTCATAGTCACTTGAATAATTTTCGGGATCCGACAACTCCAGACGATTATCCAACTGAACATGTCGCAAAAGAGGAACGCCATCCAGCAATGCTATGACCGGAGGGAGGCCTCTAACGGGTTCAGGTTGCCTGGTAACCGGATATTCCGGTAACTCTCCCTGTGCCTCAATGTGCTGTCCGACAGGGCGGATGTATCTGATTCCTTCATCATCAAATATCGGGGGCAGGCCGATGACAGATGCTTCCATCTTCCACTCAAGGTTGGCTATTTCATCCAAGCAACTCACAGGCAATTTGACTTTTAGCGCGTGAAAGGCGATATCCCCAATGCAAACTGACTGGTTTGCTTGACCCCCGGCATCTTCGATTTTCTGACGAATTTTGTCTATCGAGTCATTACGTTTGTTCTCGGCTTTTCGGTAATGCAATTCGATTTCAAAATCCAGAAATGAAGCCGTTCCTTTTTTCACCTCGTACTCGTTTTTCCACCTTTCCCAAATCCCAGTGTCTCTCAACCGGTCTCGTGCATCCCAAAGACGCAAGGTGATCAAGTATGAAAATATGTCTTTGAACTTTCCGTAGCCACGAGGTAGTGGCTTCCCCGATTGATATTCATTCCAGAGCCCCAATAGTCTATCCGTTGCCTGCTTATTGCTGGATAACAGATAGAAACGTCCTCCTTTTACTTTTTTTCCGGCATTTTCGTCGTAGAGGTCGTGCAGATCTATATCATCTACATCCATTTCTGCCAGCCATTCCAAGCCCGGCATTTTCACAACCGCCTTTTGCAGTCCCTCTATACGGCTGGATGTTTCCATAACAAGCACCCGTTCTATGTCTCCCGCTTCATCGGACACAAACGCTGCTTGAACCTGGGCAAACTGTTCTTCGACACGCTGCGCCTGCCTTTCAACATTGGTTGGCTGAGGTACGCGCGGAAATCCAGGAGTGCTGGGCGTCCTATCTACCGGTTCCGCGCTGGGAAAAATAAGCAGTGGCCTTTCAGGCATAATTTACCGAGGCCGCCTGTGAGGTTGTTGTCTGTTGCTCACGCCACTGGCGAATCTTGGTCTTGATAATTTCTTTGGTGTTATCCTGTTGCCTCTCCAGAACCGCGCGTCGATAGACGTCCCGACAAAAGTCCTCCACCGATGAGAAGGAGTCAAAGCCAGCCTTTTCAACTATGGATTGGGCCGGCACACAAAACTTGACAGACATCTGTTTCTCATAATTACGAATAAATCCAACAAACTGTTCTTTGGTTGGGCGCGGCATTTCCAAACGGACCTGAAAACGACGCCAAACTGCCGTATCCAACAGTTCAGCATGATTGCTTGCTACAACTACTACGGTATAGCTGGGCAACGAGTCGATTTGCAACAACAGGGAACTGACCACGCGTTTGATCTCTCCGGTCTCATGCGCATCACCGCGTTCTTTACCCACCACATCGAATTCATCGAAAAAAAGGACACACTTCTGCTGTCGGGCATAATCAAAAATTTTCTGCAAACGGGAAGCTGTTTCACCGAGGAAGCTCCCGATCAATCCCTCATAGCGGACCATCAGCAAGGGAACCATTATTTCATGGGCTAACGCCTCTGCCAGCGTCGTTTTACCATTTCCGGGTGGGCCAATAAACATGAGCCTGTTTCGGGGTGACAGGCCATAACTCTTCAGCAGATCGGCTCGATGTTGCTCTTCGGCAATCTCCTGAATAAGTGCACGACTTGAGTCCTTAAGAATAACTTCCGATAGCTTGCGTTCGGGGATACGATTGTAGAGCAGGTGAGCAATGCCGTTATCCAGAACGCGGCTTGGGCGAGTAACAGCGGCGCCATTTTCACGCATGACTGCGGTAAGGCGATCAGCCAGAACATAATGCCTCTTGTCCCGTTCTTCAGCGATGATATTTTCGGTAACTTCCTGAAAACCGGATAGGTCACCTCTCCTGCCGGCTTTGATCAGGTTAACCAATAAATCTGCTCTGGCCATTGCGAATACCCCTACGTGGTTCTACCTGTCGGTATCTGCACCACTATTGCTGAAATTATTCGCTGATTATATCAGACTTTATCAACCACGCCGTCGAGGGCCAACCTGCTTCAAGACAGCCTGGCAGGTTTTTTCAGCCTTCGGCCCTGAATTGTTTGTGCCTGAATACGTTGCAAAAGTTGTTGTGCAGGTTCCCCTTAAATGCGCCGGTCAGGAGTGGCCGTGAGACCGATTAAAAAAGCGTCGTAGTAGTCCAGTACCTGTTTCCATAGGTTGTAGATGGATCGGTGGCATTCGTCAATGATGATGAAATCGAACTGTTCAATGGGGTTTTCGGGCGAGTATGCCATCGGCAGGGGCTCTTTTTTCTGCCAGTTTGACTCATTCGGGTTGCTTTCTTCCGCGCTTTCTTCCAGAGTTTCCCCTTTCAGGATGGAATACAGGCGTTGTATGGTGGAGATACATACCTGTGAGCCAGCGGCGATGTAGCCGGAGTTCAGCCGTTGCACGTTATACAACTCGGTAAATTTCCGGTTTATGGCTGGGCATACCGGGGCGGACGGTATTCATAATAAAGACTTCGGGCCAGAGGGGGATTGTCGGTGGCATAGTCGGGGCAGGCCCGCGCCGGGGCTTGCTTATCGCCCGGCTTCTCATGATTCCAGAAATTTCTCCGCATCCAGCGCGGCCATGCAACCGAAACCGGCTGAGGTGACCGCCTGGCGATAAATCTGGTCGGAGACATCGCCGGCCGCAAACACGCCGGGGACGCTGGTGGCGGTGGCATTGCCGCCCAGCCCGCTGTTAATCACGATATAACCGTTGTTCATTTCCAGCTGGCCGGCAAAAATTCCCGTGTTGGGCGTATGGCCGATGGCAATGAATACGCCCTTGATGCCTAGGTGGGTTTTTTTATCGGACTTCACGTGGTTGATACATATCCCGGTCACGCCACTGTCGTCGCCTATGACCTCTTGTAGTACATGCTCCCAGTAAATGGTGACATGACCTGTTCGCTCTTTCTCAAACAGCCGGTCTTGCAGTATTTTCTCTGCCCGGAGTTTATCCCGGCGATGAACCAGTATGACTTCGCTGGCGATATTGGCAAGGTATAAGGCCTCTTCGACTGCCGTATTGCCACCACCGATTACCGCGACTTTCTCACCCCGGTAGAAAAACCCGTCACAGGTGGCGCAGGCGCTGACACCTTTGCCCATGTACGCCTGCTCCGAGGGCAGGCCCAGGTAACGGGCGGAGGCGCCGGTGGCAATAATCAGGGCATCGCAACTGTAACCGCCTGAATCGCCCTGCAAGCTGAAGGGCTTGACGCTGAGGTCAACCTGATTGACGTGATCAAAAATAACCTCGGTTGCGAAGCGTTCGGCATGACGGCGCATCCGCTCCATCAATTCCGGCCCCTGCAGCCCTTCCACGTCACCGGGCCAGTTGTCCACATCGGTGGTAGTCGTCAACTGCCCGCCCATCTCCACACCGGTGATCAATACCGGCTTCAGATTGGCCCGCGCCGCATACACGGCCGCCGCATAGCCGGCCGGGCCGGAACCCAGGATCAATACTCTTGCATGTTTGACTTCAGACATAACGGCTTTATAAGGCTACCAGCCTGATATTATACTGGCACTGTTGGCCACAAATCTCAACTGACATGCCGGAAGAAAAAACCATAAGACACACCGAACTGGAACCCAACTCCGTTAAACAGTTCTACCTGAAAGACGATACGGCCATTGCCCTCTACAATCTGGGGGGTGAATATTTTGCCACCAGCGACGTTTGTACCCATGGCCAGGCCTACCTGTCCGAGGGCGAACTGAAGGGGGATGAGATCGTCTGCCCGTTTCATGCCGGAACCTTTGATGTCAGAACGGGGGAACCCGTTGACCCGCCCTGTGTGATCCCGCTGGAAAAGTATGAAACCCGGCTGGGGGAGGACGGGTATATTTACGTGGCCTTTTGAATAACCGCCCGAAGCAGTTTTCTCTCAGGCCCGTCCCGTTAATGATTTTCGGAGTGGTATTCCCGGTCAGGGCTGTTCTATCTCGTAGCTCGTGAAATTCCGAAGGTACGCCGCATAGCCAAATAATTGCTCATCCTCCTGCCTGTTGCAGACCAGTTGCAGGCCAACGGGCAAGCCGTGTGCGCCTCGGGTCAACGGCAGGTTCATGCAGGGGGTCTGCAGGAAAGTCCAGATGCGGTTGAACAGGGGGTCGCCGGTGTGGTGCAGGCCGGCCGGCGCGGCGCCGGCGGCGCTGGGGGTGATGATCAAGTCTGCTTTTGAAAAAACCCCGGACAGGAAGCGCTCTCCCTTAGCCTGTGCCTCGTGCAGTCTGGACTTGAAGGACTCAGCCACTGCGCGGCCTTCTGCCACCAGCTCCCTGGTTTGCGGCCGCACCTGGTCCGGGTAGCGCTCAGTGACGGGCCCCAGCGAGGCGGCGGCGCCTCGGGCCAGACAGGCCTGCTGGACTTCCAGCAGCCCTTGCAACAGGTCTTCTGCCGGTTCGATGACCTCTATGCCCGCCTTTTGCAGCCGCCGGGCAAAGTCAAGAACGGCTTGTTGCGTCTGTGCTTCGGCCTCAGTCCAGGCCGGAGTGCGCACCAGGGCTACCGTAGCCGGTTGGTCGGTGCCGGGCGTCTTGCTTTGCTCACCAGCTAAGATACCGTGTAGCAGCGCCAGGTCTGTCGGCGAACGGCTGAACGCGCCCAGGGTATCGAGCGCCGGCGCCAGCGGATGAATGCCGTCAAGCGAGTAAGCCCCGTAGGTGGGTTTGTAACCCAACACCCCGTTATAACTCGCCGGCCGGATGATGGAACCGGAGGTTTGCGTGCCCAGGGCAACCGGCACATGAAAATCGGCAACTGCCGCGGCGGAACCGCTGGACGACCCGCCCGGGGTATGTTCCAAATTGTGGGGGTTGGCAGTCTTGCCCGGCGCAAAAAAAGCAAATTCCGTGGAGACTGTCTTCCCCAGGATGACGGCACCGGCTGCGCGCAACAGGCGGATGCACTGTGCATCCTGTTCAGGCATATACCCGTCATAAATCCGGGAACCATAACAGGTGGGCATGTCCGCCGTGTTGATAATGTCCTTGACGGCAATGGGTACGCCGTGCAAGGGCGTGCTGGCAGTGCGCTGATCGCAGTCCCGGGCCTGCGCCAGTGCCTGCTCCGGGTGCAGCCAGACCCAGGCGCCGACCTGTGGCTCGCGCGCACGGATACGCGCCAGACAGGCCGTCACCAGCTCTGCCGAGGTGAACTCACCCGCGGCAATGCCGGCGGCGGCGGCAACCAGATCCAATCGCTGCAATTCAGGTGTCATGTAACTACTCGCCCCCCGTTTGTCATTCCTGCTTTCGCAGGAATGACGGCCAGGGTGGCGCTCTTTCCAGGTCGGGAAACCCTGACTACCTTACTGTACCAGCACGGAAACACTGACATTCCCGGTGCCAAAGCCGGTATATTCCGCCGTGTAGCGCCGTCCGCGCTCTGCTTTCACCGGCCCGCCGATGGCGCCTAGGCTGAGCAGTTGTCCCGGCTTCATTGTTTCATTGCTGAGGGCAAGTTCCCGCTGCAGAAACAGTATGGAGTTCAATGGATGCTGCAGAATCTGACTGCCTTGACCGGCGCGCAGAACCGCTCCCCTATCATCTGTTAATTGAACAGTCATGCTGGGAAGGTCTTCAACCAGCTCCCGGGCGTTGGCTACTGAGACAGGCGCGCCGGCCACACCCCACCTGGCGCCCACATTGCCCGCCATCAACAGCGCCGCCGGGTTGTCGCCATCGAGTGTGAATAATACATCGGGTAATTCAATGAACGGGATAATAGCATCGATATGCCGGGCCATTTCCTCAACTGACTCGGCCTGATTGATTTCCGCCGATTTGACCCGCGCCAGCAGATCCAGCTCCACCAGTAAGGAAGTCGCAGAATCCAGCTCAACAACGGCGCCGTCCGGCAACAGCATCTCCTTGAACAAAACCCCGACCAGAGGTTGGGGTATGCCAAACATGTCCCTGGCCTTGCTGTCGGTGAGGCCGACCTTGTAACCGGCGCGCTGCCAGTCTTGCGCCAGTAACGCCACCACTTGCAACTGCAGCGCGCGAGCCGTACCCAAGTCATCGACCAGCGGGTAATAACAGTCATCAACCATGCCCTGTGACCGGTACACCTGCACGTAATGCGCCGCAAACCCGGACCGCGCACAGGCGGCCGCCCCAGCGAACGGGTTCAGCAGGGCGGCAGCAAGGGCCAATATGAGGGTGCCCATGAGTAGCAATTTGTGCATGGGTTTTTCGGGTGTTGAACGAGGTGGCCTTAGCCGTGGCTTATCTTTGCTGCGGATAGCCTGCCTCAAACTCGTCAAAACGCCGTTCCAGCTCTGCCTGTAACTGCGCTTTCTCGTTCTGGAACATGAAGGCCAGGCAGGCGCTGACTGCATCTTCCGAGACGTCGGCGGCACTCTGGTCGTAGTCGCACGCATTCGTCACCTGGCCGGTCCGGGTCGATTCCAGCAAGCTTTGGCCTGGCAGGAAACTGTAGGCCAGGGCGTTGCGCGACAGGTATTTCAGATCGTCGTAGCTGAGGTTGTAGGTTTCCACCGCACGCTGGTATTCATGGGTGAGGTCGATACGGGCGACACCTTCATCGTCTGTGGACAGGGCGATGGGAACATTATGTTTGAGATAGGTCTCGAAGGGGTGTGCCGCGCCCGTTATTCCCAGGATAGCCTCGCTGCTGGTCAGGTTGATCTCGACCAGGATGCCCTGCTCAGCCATGCGTTCCAGCAGTTGTGTGGCCTGCGGGTCGTGCAGTATGTCGGTGCCGTGGCCGATGCGTCTGGCGCCGGCAAGATCCAGCGCTGCACGCACATGCCAGCCCAGGTGTTCAGGCGCTACCAGACCCAGGTCCAGTTCACCGGCGTGCAGCGTAATGCCGTCCTTTGCTGCGGGAAAATGGCCGGCCAGCTCCCCGATCATGGCCATTTGCCAGCGGTAGTCGCGCAGGGCAATGGGGTCATCTTCCGGCGCCACAAAGTTCAGGCCCACGTAGCGCGGGTCTTTTTCGATAAGATGGTAAGCGAGCAGGGTCTGGGC
This sequence comes from Gammaproteobacteria bacterium, assembly GCA_965215365.1. Taxonomy (GTDB): domain Bacteria; phylum Pseudomonadota; class Gammaproteobacteria; order Eutrophobiales; family Eutrophobiaceae; genus JAAXHV01. The sequence continues at coordinate 729,015 of CBDCDS010000003.1, forward strand.
CAGCACCTGTGCACGCGGGAAGGTACGGATCACCTGGGCCAGATAACGCACCGTCACGCCGCAGCCGGGATCCGCGTGTTCCTGCCCACAAGCCAGAGTGTCGCGCCACTGTTGTTCAATCGCGTCCAGCCGGGTTATCGTTGCCGCAGCCAGTTGCTCGAGGCCCGGATGGCGGAGCAACTCCGCCAGCGGACGCTCCGGGTTGAACTCGTCTCCGTCTGCGGCCAGTTGCCGCGCTTCGGTCATGCCCCAGGACTGCAGCAATTCCAGATAAACCATATTCTGGCGGGCCGAGCGGGCGCTGGATTCCGCCAGCATGTAGCCCTCGCGCCCGAAGCTGGCAGGGTAGAAACGCCCGAAGGTGGAGAAAAACTGGTTATGACCGGAGACCGGGCGGCGTTCATAGTTGCGTATCGAGAACGCGTCGATAATCCGGTTCACCACGTCACCGTCGAACTGCACCTCGCGCAGCGGCGGCCGGCCGGCGGCCGTGTCGCAGGGCGGGAGCATGACCATGTGGTTTTCCAGGTCTATGCATTTGCCATCCTCGGCGCCCCAGCGAATGTAACTCTCCGCATAGATGGCGCCGTCCAAATGGTTATGCAACTCGCCGCCTTTGGGAAACGCGTACAGGAAACCTCGCAGCAGCGCCGGCTCGTGCCGCACCTGCTGAAAGTGCAAGCGCGCGTCCAGTTCCGCGGCCCGGATAACGCCATTGCCACAGGCGCTGAACAACACCAGGGTTGCCATAGTCCAGAATCGTGTTAATTTCATTTTGCTTAACCTCTATCAGCCTCGTACCCTATAATAAGGTTGCCTCTATTACACGAGGTGACCTTTACATGACTATTCTAATGAGTTTTGTCGGCATGGTGGTGATTATCTGCCTGGCCTTGCTGTTATCTGAAAACCGGCGTGCAATCCGGTTGCAGACCGTTGTGCCGGCGTTGCTGACCCAGGCCGCCATCGCCGGCCTGATCCTGTATTTCCCCTTGGGGCAGGCATTTCTCAACACCATGGTGGCGGGTGTGCAGAACGTCATTGATTATGGCCGGGTGGGCAGCGAATTTGTGTTCGGCGATCTGGCTAAACAGGAGGGCGGCTTTTCCATCGCCTTTCACCTGTTGCCGGTGATCATCTTCTTCTCGGCGCTGATGTCCACCTTGTATTATCTGGGCATCATGCAAAAGCTGGTGACGATCCTGGGCGGCGGCATACACAAGTTGCTGGGCACCAGCAAGACCGAATCCATGTGCGCGGTCGCTAACATCTTCATCGGCCACAGTGAATCGCCGCTGGTCATCCGCCCCTATCTGAAGCAGTTGACTCAATCAGAACTGTTTGCGGTGATGACGGGCGGCATGGCGGCTATTTCCGGCGCTATCATGGCCGCTTATGCCGCCATGGGGATTAATCTGGGCTACCTGATTGCGGCCAGCTTCATGGCCGCGCCCGGCGGTTTGCTCATGGCCAAGCTGATCAAGCCGGAGACCGAGCGTGCCGAACAGGACATAGCGCGCGTACAGTTCGGCGGGCCGCAAAAAGTGGTGAATATCTTCGAGGCCATCGGCAACGGCACCTTGGACGGCTTGAAACTGGCGGCCAATGTCGGCGCCATGCTGATTGCGTTCGTGGCCATGATCGCCCTGCTCAACGGCCTGCTGGGCGGGCTCGGTGGCTGGTTCGGTATCGAAGAACTGACGCTGCAAGGGCTGCTCGGCAAACTGCTGGCGCCGCTGGCGTTTCTGATTGGCGTGCCGTGGCATGAGGCGAGCGCAGCCGGCAGCTTGATCGGTCAGAAGTTCATTATGAGCGAATTCATCGCCTACCTCAGCTTCACCGAGCTCAGAGAGACCCTGAGCCCGCACACCCAGGTAGTCGTTACCTTCGCTCTGTGCGGTTTTGCCAACCTGACCTCCATCGCCATCCTGCTGGGTGGCATGGGCAGCCTGGTGCCGGAACGGCGCCAGGACATTGCCGCGTTGGGCTTCAAATCCGTACTGGCCGGCACTTTGTCCAACCTGATGAGCGCAGTGCTGGCCGGTTTGTTTGTTTCTCTGCAGATGTAAGGTTCGTTATGACCACACCACATATCAATGCCAAACCCGGTGACTTTGCCGAAACCGTGATCATGCCTGGGGACCCGTTGCGGGCAAAATTCATTGCGGAGACATTTCTGGACAAACCGCGCCTGGTGACAGACATCAGGAATATGCTGGGCTTCACCGGCAGCTACCGGGGGCAACCCTTGTCCGTCATGGGCCATGGCATGGGCATCCCCTCCTGCTCGATTTATTGCACCGAACTGGTCAACGAGTTCGGGGTCAAACGCCTGATCCGGGCCGGCAGTTGCGGCGCGGTGCTGGAATCGGTGCACTTGCGCGACGTGATTATTGCCATGGGCGCCTGCACTGACTCCAAGGTAAACCGCATTCGTTTCGGGAACCATGACTTTGCCGCGATTGCGGATTACCGGCTATTGCAAACGGCGGTGAACGCCACCGCTCAGCGGGGGCTTTCCTTTCATGTGGGTAACCTCTTCTCCAGCGACCTGTTCTATATGCCGAACCCGGAGATGTTCAGACTGATGGAAAAATATAACGTGCTGGGCGTGGAAATGGAGGCCGCCGGCATTTACGGCCTCGCCGCGGAATTTGGCGCCAAAGCGCTGACCCTCTGCACCGTCAGCGACCATATCACTCTAAAACAAAGGTTAAGCCCGGAGGAGCGGCAGTCCGGCTTTAAGGACATGATCGAAGTGGCGTTGGAGACGGCGGTTGGCTGCCTTTGACCCGTCTCTGCGTTAATACGCGCCCGCGGCGGATAAATCCTTCTCCCCTGCCACAATTTTCAGCCCCGAACTTGTGCCCAGGCGGGTGGCGCCTGCTTCGAGCATCCTGCATGCGGTCGCGTAATCCCTGATCCCGCCGCTGGCTTTCACGCCCGGGTCCGGCCCTACTGCGGCGCGCATCAGCCTGACGTCGGCCTCGGTGGCGCCGCCGTGGCTGAAGCCGGTAGAGGTTTTGACGAACGCGGCGCCGGCGTCAACGCAGACCTTGCAAGCCTGTTGTTTTTCTTCGTCGGTCAACAGGCAGGTCTCCAGGATGACCTTGACCGGGCGGCCTTCGGCCCGGGCCACCACCTGCGCAATATCGAAGCGCACCTGCTGCCAGTCTCCGGCCCGGGCCGCGCCGATGTTCATGACCATATCCACCTCAGCAGCGCCGCGCCGTATCGCCAGTTCGGTCTCATAAGCCTTCACCTCCGGCTCACTCATGCCGGTGGGAAAACCGACTACCGTGCAAACCTGCACCGACGAGCCAGCCAGTTCCTTGCTGGCCAGACTGACGAAAACCGGCGCAATGCAAACGGAGTAAAAACCATGTTCATGCGCTTCCCGGCACAGCTGCGTCACCCTCTCCGGCGTCGCCTCCGGCGCCAGCAGGGTGTGATCGATAGTGCTAGCCCGCATATCTCACCAAGTCGCTTGTTGCTTTATGAAAAATTTGTGCTATCAATAAGTTACGATAATACTGCTGCTCTTTCCACCTGACAGACTGCGCTTGATGCGTCCTCGCTAGGTGAGATATGCGGGCCAGGAATATCTGTCAAATTACCGGTTGTTCGCTGCTTTGAAGTAATTTTCGCAACGCATCGTTAACCGCCTGGGTATTAGGGAATGTTGCTGTCAGATCAGGGTCAATAACGACTATATTGCTCCCTCTTCGGTACTCATCATAATACTTTCCACGAACTCCTTGTCCCAAGCGTCTTAAATCATATTCCGCTTTTAATTCATCAGATTTCTTCATAGTCTCTCCTCTCGCCCCGGGTCATTTGCCTTGCGGATATGAGCCTGACTCTATCATTTCTGTCAGAATGCGCTACGACAATCGGCCGGTTTACTATGGAACGGCCAAAAGTCAGATGGTAATATTCCCCAATTGAATGCTCCGGGTCAGCATAAGTTATTGCCAAAGGATCACCGAATACAGTTGATGCCTCATTAAACGTGACTCCATGCTTCTTTGTATTCTGCGCTGCTTTAGTATCATCCCATTCAAACTTCATCCCGGTATTTCCCCCAACGTGAAACAGGTGCCGGGAATACTCTATCCTGTTACTGTAAAAAATTCATCCTTGATGGCTCTATTTGGCAAATCAAAATAATCTGTCCGTCAACGCGCCACCGTCAACCACCAGGTCGATGCCGGTAATCCACTTGCTTGCATCTGCAACCAGGAACAGGCAGGCATTGGCGACGTCTTCGGCCCGGCCTACGCGGCCCAGGGCCGCGGCCTGTTGGTATCTGGCTACCCCCTCCGGCCAGCCTTCGTCCAGTCCTTGCCGCCATATCAGGCCCGGGGATACCGCGTTTACGCGGATATTGTGCTCGCCCAGCTCCCTGGCGGCGGCGCGGGTGAACATTATCACCGCACTCTTGGCGGCGCAGTAATGGCTGTGCGCATCGAGCACGCCGCGGGCGGCAATCGAGGCGATATTGACCACCGCGCCGCCGCCTCCCTGCGCGATGTTGCGGTGCGCGAAGGCCTGGGTGCATAACATGACGGAACGCACGTTGGCGTCCATCATCAGGTCGTACTCGGCCTCGCTGATGTCAAGAAACGGTGAGAGCGGATACACGCCGGCATTGTTGATCAGTATATCCACACCGCCGGTTGCCGCGCACACGGCGTCGAACAGCGCGTCAACTTCTACCTTGTTGGTGACATCGGCGCGCAAGGCGCTGGCACTGCCACCGGCGTCGCGGAGCTGTGCGTGCAGAGCCAGCGCCGCCGCCTCACTGGTATGGTAATGAATGCCAACATGCGCGCCGGCGCCAGCCAGGGTTTGACACAGCGCCGAGCCGATGCCGCCGGCGCCACCGGTAACCAGCGCGGTCTTGCCATTCAGACTGAGTAAATGATGGTGTGTTGTCGCTGACATAATGCGTTGATAATGCTATAGTGCCACCCGCAAACGCCGTCCCCGCGCGCCCTCATGGGCGCCTCAAAATTGGAGGGGCCTGTTGCTTAACGGTTCATCTATGCCTGCTAGGAAATACAGTACCTCACAAACCCCGGAAGCAAAAGAGGGCGGACGAAAAAAAATCACCGCGCGCACGCTGATCCAGGCCCTGGGTCTTGCACCGTTGCCTGTTGAGGGCGGGCATTTTCGGCAAACCTACCAGGCGAATGAAGCGGTGTCTGTGACCGTACCGGGCCGAGACCAACCCCTGCTGAAGCCGCGCGCCACGGCGATCTTCTACCTGCTTGCGGATGAGCCGGACTCCTTCTCGGCGCTGCACCGCCTACCGACCGACGAAATCTACCACTTCTACCTGGGCGACCCGGTGGAACTGCTGTTGCTGAAGCCGCGTGGCGCCAGTGAAATTATCACCCTGGGGCAGGATATTTGCAACGGGCAACGGGTACAGTGCGCAGTCCCGGCCGGTATCTGGCAAGGGTCGCGGCTGGTGCCGGGGGGCAGGTTTGCCCTGCTTGGCACGACCATGGCACCGGGTTTTATCGAGGGAGATTATATCCCCGGCGACCGGGCAACGCTGCTGCAACAATACCCTGACAGGAGGGCGCTGATCATGTTGTTGACGCGCGGCGAGGAGAACCGGTGAAACCACCTTTTGACATCGCCGCCGATCTCGATACGCCGGTATCGGCATTCCTGAAACTGAAGCCGTTGGGCGCGCGCTTCCTGCTGGAAAGCGTGGAGCGGGGGGAGCAGGTCGCCCGTTTTTCCTTCCTGGGCATGGGCAGCGTACTCGACCTGCACCTTGAGTCCCGAACCCTGACGCACAATGGTTTGACCCAATCCCTGCCCGCCGGCCGCGCGGCCTTATTGGCGGCGCTGCGGGACGGATTACGGACTGCGCCGCAGTTATCCCCGCAGGTGGATGAGATACCGTTCCAGGGTGGTCTGGTCGGCTATGCGGATTTCGACCTGGTTCATGCACTTGAACAATTCCCGCACAATACCTGTGCCACGGGTTATCAGCCTCGAGCGGCATACATGGCCCCCCGCTCGCTGCTGGTATTCGACCACCTGACCCGGCGGGTGGCGTTGCTCCATGCCGGTGCTGAGGCGGAACGGCTGGCCTTCCAAAAGGAAATCAGCGCAGCCTTACGCGGCTCCATTCCTGCGTGCGCCGCGCCTGACACCTGTGCCATTGCGAAAGCCGGCCTGTCCCGCAATGACTATATGCAACTGGTATATGAGGCCAAGCAAAAAATACGTGACGGAGATATCTTCCAGGTGGTGCTGGCCAACCGCTTTTACGGTGAATGTGAGCTGACGCCGTTCACGGCTTACCGCGCCCTGCGCCTGATTAACCCGTCTCCCTACATGTACTATCTGGAGCTCGGCGACCGCATCATCGCCGGTTCTTCACCCGAGGCCATGGTGAAGCTGCAAGGGGGTACAGCCGCATTGCGGCCTATCGCCGGCACGCGCCCACGCGGGCAAACCCCCGAGGAGGACCAGCAACTGGAACAGGGTTTGCTCAACGATCCCAAGGAAGTGGCCGAACACGTTATGCTGGTGGATCTGGCGCGCAATGACTTAGGGCGCGTAGCGGCCACGGGTTCCATTCAGGTTGATCCGTGGCTGTCCATCGAACGTTACAGCCATGTCATGCACATTGTCAGCGGTGTCTGCGGCAGGCCGCGGCCGGGCCAGGATGCCTTCGATCTGTTCGCGGCATCCTTCCCCGCCGGCACCCTGGTCGGCGCGCCCAAGATTCGCGCCATCGAGTTGTTGAACGGCTATGAACCGGTGCCACGCGGCCTGTACGGCGGCACGGTAGGTTATTTCGACCATTACGGCAACATGGACCAGGCCATTGCCATACGCACCATCGTGTTCGAAAACGGTGGCTACAGCTATCACGCCGGCGCTGGCATCGTGGCCGACAGCGACCCGGCCACGGAGCACGACGAAGTGCTGGCCAAAAGCGCAGTCATGCGCCAGGCCTTAGCGTTAACGACGGAGGGTTTTTGACCGACGCCGCGCAGGGAATGGCCCGCGCCCTTGCCAAGCGGCGTAACGCCGCGAGCGACCGCTTCCCGGCCGCCCGAAGGGTAAATTTAGGGAACCTCTAAAAATACCCTCTGTGGTATTTTAGAGGTTCCCATAACTGCTATTCCGGCTGCGGCACTATCCTCAGATAGGGTTTGGGTGCCTTCCAGCCGTGCGGGAATTTTTCTCTGGCGGCCTCGTCGGAAACTGCGGGCACGATGATCACGTCCTCGCCCTGGCGCCAGTTGACCGGAGTTGCGACCTTGTGCTGCGCTGTCAGCTGAATGGAATCCAGCACCCGCAGCACTTCGTCAAAGTTCCTGCCGGTGCTCATGGGATAGGTGATGATCAGCTTGATCAGTTTGTCCGGGCCGATGATGAACACGGAACGGATGGTGGCATTATCCGTGGCGCTGCGCTGTTTGGCCTGACCGCTGGCGTTGGGGTGGATCATGTCGTAGAGCTTGGCGACCTGCAGGTCGCTGTCGCCGATCAACGGGTAATTCACCGCATGGCCCTGGGTTTCCTCAATATCGTTCAACCAGGCATTGTGATCTGCAACTGAGTCGATGCTCAGGCCGATCACCTTGGTGTTGCGTTTGTCAAATTCCGGCTTGAGCCCGGCCATGTAACCCAGTTCCGTGGTACACACGGGCGTGAAATCCTTGGGATGAGAGAACAGGATGGCGTAGCCGTCGCCGATCCAGTCATGAAAATTAAGCGTCCCTTCAGTCGTTTCCACGGTGAAGTCAGGCGCTTCGTCACCAATTCTTAAAGGCATGTCATTTCTCCGGCGGGTTTCTGCTTTGGCAACGATTATAGCAGAGTCCGAATGTCGATGGTAACGGAAACTGGCCTGACGGTTTACTTCAACACCTCCGACAAATCAGCATGGCCCGCTGCGGGGCCGGGTGGCCTTCGATGGTGAGGGTAGGGTTTTGCGGGTCCAGGAAGTCGGCCAGGGATTGCTCGAAAGTCCACTCGGTGACGCGCTGTTCGGCGGAGGTGGTGCGGGAGATGTCGGCAATGTCGATAGTTGTGAAGCCGGCGTCAGACAGCCAGCCCTGCAAGGTGTTGACTGACGGGATAGCCCGGATATTGCGCATTTTGGCGTAGCGTCCTTGCGGGTGCAGGACTGCGCCGTGCCGGGTGTCGATGATCAACGATTCCAGCACCAGTTCGCCGCCGGGGCGCAGCCATTGCCGTAGCTCGCGCAGGTGGTTTTCCGGGTCGCGGCGGTGATATATGACACCCATGGAGAACACGGTGTCGAAGCCCTCATGGGGAAGCAGCGGCGTTGTTGCGGTACCGTCTGCGGTGCAGGGTGGTTGGCGGATGCGCGCGGCCTGCTCCGGTAGGTCTTCTAGGGAAAATGGCAGGATTTGGAAAGGCGCATCCGGCAGGTATTTGGCTACGGCGCGCTGCTGCATGACGTAACGCAGAGTGGGGTCAGCTCCCAGTACCCGCGCGGCGCCGGCGCCCAGCATACGCCAGCCGTAGTAGCCGTTACCGCAACCGACATCGAGCACGGCGCGACCGGATAACGGCGTTATCCGGCGCTGCAACCGCCGCCATTTCAGATCGGCGCGCCACTCCGCGTCGAGGTCCACACCAAACAGGTTGAACGGCCCCTTGCGCCAGGGCAGCAGCCGTTGCAGTTGTTGCCGGATGATCGCGCGCTGGGCCGGGCTGCAGTCATCGGGGCAGCCGATTTGCACCGTGTCGGTATCCAGCCTGATCCGCGCCGGGCTGAGCTGCGGGAGTTTGTCGATGGCGTCCTGCCAGGACGGGTAGTCGCCGTGGCGCCGCAGGTATGGAAGAATGTCCATGTCGTTTCCTCCGGTCCGGTCAAGTCACAACCAACTCTGTTCGTCATTCCTGCTTGTGCAGGAATGACGAACAGAGTTGCACCAACAAGAAACTAACCGTTTCCAGACCCGCCAATGTGTCTCTCCCCGCGACGCTCAGCCAGTTGTACCTGACGCTGCCGCTCACGGAAACGCTGACGCTGTTGTGGCGTCAGCCGGTCGTGGCAATGGGGACAGGAAACGCCCGGCTGGTATTGTGCCGAGGCCATGTCGGCCTCGGTAATCGGGTGACGGCAGGCAAAACATTGCTCATAGCCGCCTTCGGCAAGCTCATGGTTGACCGCAACCCGGCCGTCGAATACAAAACATTCGCCGTCCCACAGGCTGGTTTCCCTGTCGGTCTGCTGCAGGTAGTTGAGGATGCCGCCCTGCAACTGTACGACCTCCTCGAAGCCCTGAGACAACAGGTATGCAGAAGCCTTCTCACAACGTATGCCGCCGGTGCAGAACATGGCGATGCGGGTATGCTTACCGGAGTCTAGGTGTTTTTCCACGTAAGCCGGGAACTCCCGGAACGTTTCCGTCTGTGGCGCCAGCGCGTTGCGGAAGCTGCCGATATCTGATTCATAGCGGTTGCGCACATCCAGCACCAGGGTGTCGGGTTGGCTGATCACCTCATTCCATTGCGCCGGTTCGATGTGCCTGCCGCTGTGCTGTTCCGGGTCGATACCCTTAACGCCCATAGCGACGAGCTCCTGCCTGAGTTTCACCTTCATCCGATGGAACGGACACTCGTGCGCCGGCGCTTGCTGGTGCGCCAGGTCGGCAAAGCGGGGTTGCGCGCGCAGATAGTCGAGGATGGCGTCGATAGCATCCCTGCTGCCGGCAATGGTACCGTTAATGCCTTCGGGCGCCAGCAGGAAGGTGCCCTTGAGCGCCAGTGTACGGCAACGCGCCAGCAACGGTTGCCGCAATGCCCTGAAGTCCGGCAGGCTGACGAACTTGTACAGCGCGGCGACGACAAAGTTGCTATCTGCGTTAATCTGCGTCATCTGCGTCATCTGCGGACGACATTCAATGCCCATGGGCTACCCCGGCGCCGGCTGGGATGCGCACATCATCGACCAGGGCCTTGACGTGTTCCGGCGGTTGCGCAGTGAACCGGCTGACGCTGAACGCAACCGCGAAGTTGACCGCCATACCGATGCTGCCGATACCCTCCGGCGAGATGCCCAGCCACCAGTTGTCCGGGGTGCTGGCGGCGGGGTTGATGAACTTGAACCAGATGATATACCCGGCGGTGAACAACAGGCCGCTCAACATACCGGCAATGGCGCCTTCACGATTCATGTTGCGCACGAATATCCCTAAGAAAATGGCGGGGAACAGCGACGCCGCGGCCAGCCCGAACGCGAACGCGATCACCTGGGCAACGAATCCCGGTGGATTGATGCCCAGGTAGCCGGCAAAGCACACCGCCAGCGCCGCGGCAATGCGGGCATAGGACAGTTCCTGCTTTTCATTGATGGCCGGCATCAGGGTCTTTTTGAGCAGGTCATGGGAGATGGATGTGGACACCACCAGCAGCAGTCCTGCCGCCGTGGACAAGGCCGCAGCCAAGGCCCCGGCCGCCACCAGTGCCAACACCCAGGGGGGCAAGTCGGCCAGCTCCGGGCTGGCCAGCATGATGATGTCGCGGTCCACATACACCTCATTGGCGTTGTCCAGCGGCGTGTTGTCCACCAGTTTCTGGCCGTGCTCACCGCGTCCGGCGGCGAACTCCGGCGCGCCCTCAAACGGGGCGCCGGCGGCATATTGAATCCGGCCATCCTCATTTTTGTCCAGCCAGGCAATCAGGCCGATATCTTCCCAGGTCTTCACCCAGGACGGCGCTTGCTGGTAGGCAGTGTTGTTGACCGTGTCGATGAAGTTCAGCCGGGCGAACGCGGCCAGCGCCGGCGCCGTGGTGTATAACAGGGCAATGAAGACCAGCGCGTAGCCTGCGGACTTGCGCGCATCGGACACCTTGGGTACGGTAAAGAAACGCACGATGACGTGCGGCAGGCCGGCGGTGCCGGCCATCAGCACCAGGGTGATGGTAAACATGTCGATCATGCTTTTGCTGCCGTCGGTGTAGGGCGCAAACCCCAGCTCCACCAGTACCTGGTCCAGTTTTTCCAGCACGCGCAGACCGGAGCCGTCCTGGACCTCGGCGGCCAGCCCCAGTTGCGGCACCGGGTTGCCCGTGACCAGCAGCGAAACAAAGATGGCCGGGGTAAGATAGGCGCAGATCATGACGCAATACTGTGCCACCTGGGTGTAGGTGATGCCTTTCATACCACCCAGCACGGCGTAGCAGAACACCACCGCCATGCCGATGATCACCCCGGTCGTGATCTCCACTTCTAGGAACCGGGAGAACACCACGCCGACCCCGCGCATTTGCCCGGCCACATAGGTAAAACAGATAAAAATCAGGCAGACTACGGCCACCACGCGCGCCGCGCCGGAGTAATAGCGCTCGCCGATAAAGTCCGGCACGGTATATTGGCCGAATTTGCGCAGATAGGGCGCCAGCAGCAGCGCCAGCAACACGTAGCCGCCGGTCCAGCCCATCAGATAGACCGAACCGTCATAACCGGCGAAGGCGATCATGCCGGCAATGGAGATGAAGGAAGCAGCGCTCATCCAGTCCGCCGCAGTCGCCATACCGTTGGTCAACGGATGCACCCCGCCGCCGGCCACGTAGAAGTCCCTAGTTGACCCGGCCCGGGACCCGATCGCAATACCGATGTAGAGCGCAAACGTCAGCGCGACTACGATATAGATCAGCATTTGCGGGGTCATCGCTGCTCCCCCTGCTGCTTGTTGTTGGTATTATCATCGTCCACGCCAAAGCGGCGGTCGATCCTGCCGATAACAGCCACATACACGAAAATCAGGATCACGAACACGTAGATGGAACCCTGTTGCGCCCACCAGAAGCCCAGCTTGAACCCGAACAGGCTGAAGCGATTCAACCAATCCACCAACAGGATGCCGAAGCCGTAGGAGACGGTGAACCAGACCGCCAGCAACGTCAGCAGCAAGCGCACGTTGGCGCGCCAATAAGCCTTGGCGTGGGCCTCCGTCAGCGCCTCATCGTCATGGGCACCGGGTGCCGGCAGGTTGTCCGCCTGATGGTGATAGACCGCCGGTTCGCTGCTGTTTTTTTCGGGGGTGTCTGGCATTGTTTGGCGCTCGGTTGGGGTCACCTGTGATCATTTGTGAGGTAGCCTGTACACAACGATGTTAATCATACACCACCGGTGCCCGTCATTCCCCTGCGGTCAATGACCGCAGCGCGCCCGCCAGGGTTCGAAAATCACTGGCGCGTAATGACGAATGGCGCCAGACCAAACCGATTTGGCGCGCGGCCATGGGCGTCAGCCGCGCCAGGGAGATGCCCGTGTTAGCGGCGATCCCGGCATCCACGGCAAGCCGTGGTATGAGCGTAACGCCGATCCCCATCGCCACCAGCTGCACCAGCGTATGCAGGCTGCTGGCCTCGAACTGTGACCGCACCCTGCGGTCACCACTGCCGCACTCAGCCAGCGCATGGCCGCGCAGACAGTGACCTTCCTTCAACAGCAGCAAATTTTCACGCGCCAGCGCGGCGCGCGGCACCTCTGCGCGTTCGAACAGCGCATGTTTGCGGTAGCAGGCGAACAGAAATTCATCTTCCTGGATAATTTCGATATCGAGGGTGCCTGTTTCGTACGGCAATGCTATCAGCACTGCGTCCAGCTCGCCGCCATCCAACTGTGCAAGTAACGTGTCCGTTTGTTCCTCACTTAAGTAGATCGTCAGCGCCGGGAATTGTTCCCGCAGTGCCGGCAGCACGCGCGGCAGCAGGAACGGACCAATCGTCGGGATCACCCCCAGGCGTATGTCCCCCGTCATTGGCGACGCCGCGGCTTTCGCCAAGTCCACGATTTCTTCGGCGGCGCGTAACAAGGTTCGCGCGCGCTCGGTAACCTGCATCCCCATCCGGGTCATACGCACATTACGGTTCGAGCGCTCGGCAACTGTCGTTTCCAGCGCCGCCTCAAGATCGCGAATCCCGGCGCTGAGTGTCGATTGAGTGACAAAACAACGCGCCGCGGCGCGACCAAAGTGTTGCGTCTCAGCCAGCGCCACCAGATACTGCAATTGCTTCATTGTAGGTAAATGTTTCATTGAGCGTCCAAAAGTCAAGTAATCGGATATTGCGCTTATTATATCATAAAATAACCGTTATACACGAAGAAAAGCAAGCATTATTATTGCCAAAATTGCTTTTTACTAAACGGCCAGTCTGGCTGCTCACTAAAGAGGAGATCATTATGAACGAAGACAAGTGCCCGGTATTACACGGCGGCGGTGACAAGGCGCGGCGCGGTGGCACATCAAACCGCGACTGGTGGCCGCAACAGTTGCGGTTAGAGGTATTGCACCAGCATTCCGCCTTGTCCAATCCGCTGGACCAGGACTTCAATTACGCCAGAGAGTTTAACTCGCTTGACCTTGACGCGCTAAAACAGGACATTATGGAGCTGATGACCACGTCACAGGAGTGGTGGCCGGCCGACTACGGCCACTACGGGCCGCTATTCATCCGCATGGCCTGGCACAGTGCCGGCACCTATCGCATCGGCGACGGGCGCGGCGGTGCCCGCAGCGGCACGCAGCGCTTTGCGCCACTGAACAGTTGGCCTGATAACGGCAACCTCGACAAGGCGCGCAGGTTGCTGTGGCCGGTTAAAAAGAAGTACGGCCAGAAAATCTCCTGGGCCGACCTGATGATTCTGGCCGGCAACTGCGCATTGGAATCAATGGGATGCAAGACCTTCGGCTTCGCCGGCGGGCGCGAGGATGTGTGGGAGCCGGAAGCTGACATCAACTGGGGCGTTGAGAACGAATGGCTGGGAGACGCCCGCTACACCGGCGACCGGGAGCTGGACACACCGCTCGGCGCGGTGCAGATGGGTCTTATCTACGTCAATCCGGAGGGGCCCAACGGCGCCCCGGATCCGGTTGCTTCGGGGCGCGACATACGCGCAACTTTTGCCCGGATGGCGATGAACGACGAGGAGACGGTAGCGCTCGTCGCCGGCGGACACACCTTCGGCAAGGCGCACGGCGCCGGCGCCCCGGCGCACGTGGGCCCGGAACCGGAGGGCGCCCCCATTGAGCAGCAGGGCCAAGGCTGGCGCAGCAGTTTTGGCAGCGGCAAGGGCAGCGATACCATCACCAGTGGCATCGAAGGCGCCTGGACCCCGACCCCGACAACCTGGGACAACAGCTATTTCGACACGCTGTTTGGCTATGAATGGGAACAGGTGAAGAGCCCTGCCGGCGCCTGGCAGTGGGCGCCCAAGGACAGCGCCGGCGCAGACCAGGTGCCGGATGCCCACGATCCGTCCAAACGGCACGCGCCGATGATGACTACGGCGGACATGGCGCTACGGATGGACCCCATCTATGAACCCATCGCGCGGCGCTTTCATGCCAATCCGGATGAATTTGCAGAGGCTTTCGCCCGCGCCTGGTTCAAGCTGACGCACCGTGACATGGGGCCGCTGGCGCGCTATCTGGGCACGGAAGTCCCCGGCGAAGAGTTGCTCTGGCAGGACCCGCTGCCGGCTGTCACACATAACCTGATCGGAGACGCCGATATCGCCACACTGAAGGCCGACATCCTGGCCTCGGGTCTGTCCGTAGCGCAACTAGTTGCGACCGCCTGGGCCTCGGCATCCACGTTCCGCGGCTCCGACTTGCGCGGCGGGGCGAACGGCGCGCGCATCCGCCTGGCGCCGCAGAAAGACTGGGAAGTCAACGATCCTAAGCAACTGGCAACCGTACTTGATGTCCTTGAGGGTATTCAGAAGGCGTTCAATGAGACGCAGACCAACGGAACGCATATCAATGGGATTAGAGTCTCGCTTGCGGATCTGATTGTACTGGGCGGTTGCGCTGCCATCGAACAGGCCGCGCGCAATGCCGGACACGATGTAACAGTGCCGTTCACCCCCGGGCGCACGGATGCGACGCAGGCGCAAACCGATGTCGAATCATTCGCAGTGCTCGAACCCGTTGCGGATGGGTTTCGCAACTATATAAAGACATCCTGCACCATGCCGGCCGAGGAGGCTCTGGTGGACCGGGCACAACTGCTCGGCCTGACCGCGCCGGAGCTGACGGTTCTGGTCGGCGGCTTAAGAGTTTTGAATACCAACTTCAAACAAGCCGCCCACGGCGTGTTCACACAGCAACCGGAGACGCTCAGCAATGACTTTTTTGTCAACCTGCTCGACCTGGGCACGGAGTGGCAGGCGGTAAACAGTAGCGAAGGCGTGTTTGAAGGGCGCGACCGCGCCACCGGCGCGCGCAAATGGACCGGCACCCGCGTCGATTTAATCTTCGGTTCCAACTCCCAACTACGGGCCATCGCCGAGGTGTACGGCTCAGCAGACGGCCAGCAGCGTTTTGTCCACGACTTCGTAGCGGCATGGAACAAGGTAATGAACCTCGACCGGTTTGATATCGACTGAGTGCAATAGGAGGGTTCCTCATACCTCTTTTGGATTCAACCCTATAGCTTCAGCATAGCGTTTAATCAAACGGGGAATATCGGAATGGTGCAAGGGATTACCTCTTATTGCACCTCCACGTCGCATGGTCTGAAACAGGTAACCGTGGGTGATTCCGGCGGCATCTATCCATGTCTGTAATCTGTAACTGATTGATTATTTTGATTTTGCATCATTTTGGAGCCCCTGATAACTCGTTTTCAAGAGCGCTTGATTAAAACATGGTTATTGTGCTTATCACGCAGAATTTGAGCGGGAGAAGATTATCTGGGGGAATCTTTCGGTCATTCCGAGATTTTGTGTGGATACCGATGCCAGCTATATATCCGCGCCAACCAATCTTCTTACTGGCATACGACATATCAAATATATCGCAGGAATTCTAAACAGCAGGTGTTGTTATTGGGAAATGAGACAATTAGCGTACAGCAGAGAACAGGGATACATGGAATACAAAAAAATCTTTGTAGAACAAATTCATATCCCTGAAAAAACATGCCAGAATTCCCCGATCATATTCGAAATAGAAAATCTTGTGGGTAAGATTCAGATCGCCAAAAGTGAAAACTCTGATACTGCTCAAATTGAACGTCAAATAGATACGCTTGTGTATGATCTATACGGTCTGACAAATGATGAAAGAAATATCGTTGCTAATTTCGGGTATTCGTAATAGGTTATGGGAAATGTACCGGATAAACACCCAACCCACGCTTGTCATCGCTGCCAACGTACAACCTGCCTTGGAACAGGTTGCCCCATTGTTTCAAAAAGCGCTGGGTCCCAATATCGACAAACTCCAGCTCGGCGGCGGCACGGTCCTGGCATCGCGCTGGCAACACCGCACCAGTACAGACTTGGATTTCTTTCTCCACGGTGACAATCAAGCCAGCGTCGCCGTACTGTTATCTACCATCAGCAGAACCATACAAGCACACGCTGATACCCATTCGCTGACTCAGATTCAAATAGCGGGACACCATCTCAGTTTCAAACTGCAAGGCACCCAAACCAGTCTGTTTACCACGCCCCCGCTCACCAACGTACCATCCATGCAACGCGAGCATTCAACCCGCATTTTGCTGGAGCCTACCGAAGAAATACTCGCCAAGAAATTACACGGACGAATCATCGGTAATGGCGAATTTACCAAACGGGACTTTTATGACTTCTGCATCGCTAATCTACGCGAGCCTGAAGCACTTAATGCCGTCATAAACAACCTCGGCAACGGCAAGGAAATGATCCACGCAGAACTGGAAAATAAATACCGTTCCGAGTCGATAAAAGAAGCAGAAAACAGCGCGCCATTATTAAACCCAACTTATCCCGACATTGCCGAACAACTCTGGGATCGAGCAGCCGAGCTATTCCAGAACGAATCGAAATTGAAATGGTCGAAATAATCCTGATGATGACATTGAACTATGAACGCCGGTTTTTTCCCGCCACGCGACCCGCCCTTGCCGCTTGACTGTTTCACCTCCGAGACAGCTCGGGACATAGCGCCATTCAACCCTGCTCCGATCAGTTTTATGATCGACAAATACGCTGCCGGGCTGGCTAACCGCCCCACCGCAGAACAGTTGCGAGACTGGATGAACAACGAAACGCCAGTTGCTCATAAGTATCATGAAACAGTTCAAGACATAGCCGCTAAAATGACAGGGCGGGACCTGATGGTGTTCCGACAGAACTGTGGCGCCTCCATCCGGGGTTTTGCGCACCTGATACACGAGACCGGCGCGTACAGTGACATCGTGGTGCACTACATCGACAGTTGGTCCGACATCGGAGATCCCCGCCCGCGCTGGGACCGTGGCTACGCCGGGTCCCGCATCGGCATGTAACTACTCACAAAAATTACCAAACTCAAAGAGTTTGATACGAAAAAATAAAACAAGAGAAACAATCACAGATTACAAATACCCCTGATTTCTAAGCAGATTCAACAGTTTTAATTTCCTCATTTGTCAGACCATAAATTTCATATACTTTTCCATTAGTGTCCCAAGAATTAATCGAATAGATTCAGTTGGTTAAGTATATCACGGCGGTCTGTTTTGTGGTCAGTTTGGGTAAGTATTTGATACAGTCAGACTTTTTCAAACAGGGTCAGGCTTAATATCTGTAATATTGTGTAGAGTTCGGTAGGCAGATCGAGCCGTTTTTTGATGATGGCGACCAGGACATAAACGCCAATAGCGGTCCGGATTTGGGTTTTCACAGCATTCTCAGAGGTGCCGAAGAAGGCCTTGATACGCAGGTGTTGTTTGATCCATTTGAAGAACAACTCGACCTGCCACCGGCAACGATACAAATCGGCAATGGTGACGGCCGGCAGGGTCAAGTTGTGGGTGAGGAACACCCGTGTTTTGCCGGTGTTGGCATCGTGATAGCGGATACGACGCAGGGTGTCGGGATAGCGCGGTGCGGAGCGTTGGCCGGTCAGCACGCCGGTCTGGTCGATGCGGCGGGAGTAGCGGCGCGCAAACTTGAGGTTGGACTTGGCTCGGATTACGAACAAGGCCGAGGCTAAGGTGAGGCCATGCAGTCGTTCGAAGTCGAGGTAGGCACGGTCCACGACTTCGTAGCGGCATGGAACAAGGTAATGGACCTCGACCGGTTTGATATCGACTGAGTGCAATAGGAGGGTTCCTCGGGCAGGCCTGCCCGAGGACATTGGATGTCTGCGTGTCAATATTGGCCTGAAGCTCTACCCCGTCAGGGGGGAAAAATCCTCACCGCTCATAGGCTCGTGGTGTTCCCAACGGCCGCGCACTTCGATCAAAACCCGTTGACTGGACGGCGCAGGTTGGGGGTTGACCCTTACAACCCGCGCTGAATATTCCGGGGATTCGTTCATGGCCGCAGCCAAGTCCCCTACCAGATAACGCGGCGCCCACCCGATCATGTGATAGTCAGTTGTCTGAATCTGTACCGCCAGCCTGGTCGCCGGATTGGTCAGTTCCAAGGTCAGGTAAAGCTCTTCATCCGGCTCTAATTTGTTAACGCGAGCTTGAGCAGCATCACTGGCGCGCAACCAACTGTGCAAAAAGAACCGACAGGTGAACTGGCCGGTATCATCCTTGCTGATTTTCGGGAACACTTCGTAAGCGTCTGTTACCCGCCGTCCTCCATTTACCGACAGAATCTGGATGGGATCAGCCTTGTCCGGGTAACCAAGATTGTGAAGATAATCGGAAAAGTCCGGTCTTTTCTGATTCATAACCCGATTCTGAAACAACGGAAATAAATACGAGGACTGGTAGTCCCGCTCCAGCGAGGGAAACTCAATCAGCAAAGGAAAACCCGCTTGCTCCTGCGCGTGTCTGGCCCCACCAATGTAGCGGAAACGGTAGGAGGGACGTTCAAGGTCGGCATCAAGACGTCCAATCGGAAACCACGCCTTGCTATGCCCCTTGTCCTGCCAGGCCAGAAATAAGGTTCGTTCATTCACTGGAATATTTTCCGTAAACAACTCAGATTGTAACACAGCAACGCAATAGCAAATTTCCTTGCCGATATTGACATCCAATTATCAGGAATACGGTAAACGATGTCTTCGAGGGCGTTTTCACTGACTCTTTTTAGATTGTTTCCAGATATATGGAAAATCTCCGGATACGAATTGGTACTTCGTCGTACCAATTCCAACGGGCTCAGGCCATGTCGGTCACCATCTGACCAATATATTGCACCTCGGCCTTTTTCGGCATATTCACCAACGCGATTTTCCAATAGCAACATTTCACGCCTCTCATCCAGAAGCTCGCGTCCCAGAGAGGAAGCGTGATCGAAGGAGGGTGCCAAAAATCCTTCCCAGCGATCACCCGACCCCTTGCTAAGCAGTCCCCAATTCTCATGATGCCGGTCTGTATTACCAATTAACGCGTCCAGGATTATATACTCTGCCATACGGCCCTTTGCTTCTAAAACTGCCGTGTTTTCTGCAAAAACCTTTTCCATCACCTTCCAGATATTCTCCAGTGTGTGCCTCGAATGGTGAAATGTCACATCAGGATCGTAGTTGTGGACGAACATCGCTAACATCTGATTACCATGGGTCAACTCCCACTCAATACCCATAAAAGTTTCTGATGCGGACCCGTGCTGTCCTTCAAACTCTGCTAATTCCACCTTTGCATGTTGAATATTCATTAACTGGGCTATCTCAGCGGCAATCTTCTCCGCCCAATGTTCCCCTGTGCCTGCTTTGGGATATTTAAATAGCCAGTATCCTTCCTCCTCCCCGGGTGACAGATACCAGAATTTCTTCTTGCTACCCATATCTTCCGGATTCTTTACCCAGTCAAGCAAAACTTCAATTATTTGATACCAATCAGACCTCATATTGTTATCGCGAGTGTCTCGTTCGGGAGGTCACCTGAGCCAACAACTCAGCCCGAACATTTTCCAATATCCCTTCATACCCGAAGTAGTCAAATACCATTTTATCAATTGTCAAATGCTCTTCAGTTCGAATTTCTCGAGCCAAGGGTAACGGGCAGCGGTGCTTCAGCTTTGAAAATACGGCTTTAGCTTGTTCAGCAAAGTCAAATTCAAAGTCAATCGGGAGCATATTCATATCTGTTGCTTCGGCCTTGAGTAAACCGCCCCCAAGATTTTTCCTCCCCGTGAGCTCCCGAAATAGCCACACAAAAGAGGAGTTCAGATAGGCCCAAAGACAGTAGTGCAAACCAGACCCCCACAAATCATCCGCAAGATACAATTCAACACCACTATACGAAAATGCTTTGCAAACATTGAAGGTACAATAATATCGGTCGCCAATGCCTCGGGGCATAATAAGTGCAGGCACTTTTCCTCTGCGGTTTGCAGTAATGTGCTCACTCCGAATTTTCCCGTTTGCTGCGACAGCAACAAACCGGACATCCTTAAAAATAACGGGTTCTCTGCTATTCGGTTGATTCAGTTCTTGTGGTGGAAAGTTCAGCCCTTGTCCAAATGTGATATTTATTCCACTGTCTGCTCTTTTTGCTATTTCAGAGAGCATGTCTATGAAAAACTGAGGCATGTACGCCGCATGTCCCCACTTCATCGCCTGCCGTGCTGTAATGGTTCTGGTCGATTCGGTTTCCATGCGGTCATTAACAACTTCGTACGCTATATTATCCCGCAAACTCTTGTCGAAGATAGCGATAACCGCATTGATTTGGGGGCCACTGCTGTCGGAAAAGAATTTTGCTGATGTATCAACGATTCTCTGGAATGAAAATTTGCCTAAAGAGAAATCCTGAAAATTTTTTCCATAATTAGTGCTTAACCAAGCGTTCTGCGTTATGAGGCAACCGTTTCCTGACTCTGATAGTAATTTTGACGCACGAGCGAGAAAATATATCAACAGGTCACTGCCAAGAGGTAAGGTTTCATTCCAGTCCAACTTCACTTGCCTACGGTATGCATCCTTAATTTCACCAGTCAGCAAATTGTTTCTGGACTCAACGTAAGGCGGGTTTCCAATAACCACATCAAACCCGTCAGCGATACCGAACATATATCCAGCGTCAAACCACTCTGCCGACGCGTTCTGATCGTATGGGTCCCACTCGGCGATTTTTCTGGCATCATCTTCCGAGAGACCGGCTGAATGTAACGCTTCTGACAGTTCTTTGCGCAGTTTTTTGTCCTCGCGCCAGCAATCCAGTTTTTTCTGTCGAGTAGTTGCGTGGAAATGTTTTTCTCGGTTGCCGGATAGTTTTGTTTTCAGTATCTCGATCTGATTAAAAATCCAATCATCCTGTCGTGGCTTTTCCTTGGTGGCAATCAGCGTATTCGCTGCCACAAAGCGCGTCTCCAGGTTGGGTAGTGGCTTGATACCGAAGTTGTCAACATTCGCATCAGGCTCCTGCTCAATGGCCAGCGAAATGAAAAAACGCAACTTTGCGATCTGGCAAGCGACCGGTTGAATATCCACGCCGAAGATGCTGTTCTGGATCAGGTAGAGTTTGCGACCGAAGTTACCTGAGTAACGCTCAAAGGTTTCGCTGATTTCCAACAATTCCGCATCGCGTTCCTGTTGGTCCCGGTTCTCAAAGGCCATATCTGCTTTGGTTTTGGCTCGCTCCTTTTGTAATTTCTCCCAGAGCTGGTTCTTGGGGTCAAGCCGCTGTAACGCCAGAGTCAGTTTGTGTAGCACGCCCATTGGGAATGCGCCGGAACCTACTGCCGGGTCCAAAATTTTAATGGCTGCTATTGCCTGAACAATGCCTTTTTTCTCGCTTTCTTCAAACAGCTCATCGGCATCATTGAAGGCATCGGCGTAATCCAGCAGGTAGTGTAAACGTTCTCGCCAGAACTCCATGTCATCATCATTTGGATGTGCCCTTTCAGCCAATGTCGCCACCAACGCTTCATTAACCATATAGTCCACTACTTCGCGAGGCGTGTAGTACGAACCAGTCTGTTTGCGTACCGTATCCTTGGTCTCCGGGTTATAAGCCGCCAGTAGATTTTCAAATACTTTACCGAGCAATTCCGGGTCCAGCGCTACTTCCTGTTCAACAGGAGTATTCTCCTCCACCGTAAACCTGTATCGATTGAGCAGGGGAAACAGGCCGTCATTGTCAAAAAACAGCCGGTCAGGGATACTCAATTTTTTATAATGCACATCAGAAAAGCAGTCAATGCGCCAGCCGCCATGAGTGGTAGACTCTTCACTGTCAAGACAATCGAATAAACCGCCGTTGATAAACGGGGTTTTACCGAATAAGGTCAGCAACGCGTCCGGGTCACCCATCTCGTGTTTGTAGCGATACAGCGAAAAGTTACGGTGCGTGGTGTTTTGCGCCTTGCTGAACCCCCGTTTATCAATTTCCGTGTTCAACGTGGCGAAAAACAGATTTTGCAACACTGAGCGATAGTAGGAATCACCCGTCTCCTGACAGTAATTCTTGAGCAGCCCGACAATTTTTGCTTCGATAAACAGCTCACTGGCAATCAACCCCTTCTCCTTGATGAACCAGATAAACAACAAACGGGTAATGAGACGAATAACGTGTTCTTCAGCAGACAAAGTGCGTGCTTCATCGCTGGGAAAGCGCGCTTCTGCAACTGCGCGGTTAAACCAGTCAAACAATTCCCTATAGAACCTTCGATTCAGTTGTTCGGTATCGAGTTTGTCCAACCAGGCGGCCAACAGGCTGTCGAAATTCGGTGTCTTGTTGTGAGTGTTTATCGAGTCAATGCACTTGGCAAGCGATAATTCGCTCAGAATATCCAAGTGGGCGCGGTGGGGGGCAGCCGGATGAATTTCCCGTATCAGCGATACCTGGCCGAGCACATCGCGACTGGGGTCACGATTGTGCTTGCGGCGGTGAACAAAAGCGAAGGTGAGCAGGTTGTCGGCGGTTTTGAACAGTACCACAGAGGGCTGGTTCAAGCGCTTGTTGATCTCCCTGGTAAACGTGGCATAGTCGCCGCGAGCATAGCTGGGCTCTGTCAGTTCCACAGCGAAAAATATAAAGCTCTGCTGCCGCTCCTCGTCAAACGGGTTGGCATGAGCAAATTCCAGCATTGACTGATCACTCCCTGCAATCTCCTCGCTGGTAACTTGAAAGATAATCCGCACGGAATTGACCTGCTTACGAAATATCAACTCCGTGTTGGTATTATCGGTTGCAGCAGGAAACGCCTGAAAAAAATCATCAACGCCTCCTGAAAGCTCCAGGGTGCGCTCGCTACGGTAGCCGAGTACGGCCAACAGGTCTGTGGCCGTTGCCGTGAAATCTGCCTTGGAAGCCGATGACAACGCAGCGCTGAGCTGATTCCGGATGTTGTCAGTATTCACATTTTTTCTGAGACTGACTTGAACTCTGATGGGAAATTGGTCTGCGTATAGGGACGAAATGGGAACAGGCAATCATCTTTGAGTGCATGTATATTGTCAGACACAGCATTTTGAAATCAGGGTCAAGATGCCCGTAGCAGAGCCGAAGCCGGGCGAATACCTGCAGTCAGTCGTTGTTTTTCCTGAGTCAGCTTGCGAAAATCGCATTCGACTTGAAGACCATGCCAGAATTCATCGGACTGATTAAAAAACGTACCAAAGCGGATCGACATAGCCGGTGTAATCGATCTCCGGGCATGAGCAATTTCATAAATTGTCTTTGGCGTGACACCGATGGCACGGGCCATGGCAGTCTGTGAAATGCCCATGGGTTTAAGGTACTCTTCAATGAGAATTTCGCCGGGAGTAATAGAGTCATCCATAATCGACATTTTGTAATGTTCGCCAGAAGCTGTCAATCATCGAAAATTATCAACCAGGTCACTAACTCGAAATTCCTGTCGGAGCTTTTTGATTTAGCCGGTATCCTTATATTACGGTTTGCCCCCATCCCCAAGCCTGCTATTTGGGTTTGAGTGTTTGCGTGGTTGATATGCCGCAAAGCTTCACTCAGCAGCTTATCATAATGGGCCATATCCCTTCCGTGCCGGGTTTCGCGGTCAAATCGGTCACAGAGCTCCTGTAATGGATCGGGCTTGCCGACGGCCACCGCTTCAAACAATTCCAGTATCTGGCGGGCGTTAGCGCAGCTATAGCGAACATCGCCATTTGCACGAATGTAAACGGTATAGTACGGATAAATAGGGCTGGCGACCTTTTCTCTCCTGTCATTGCCTGCCTCTTTCTGGCGGAGCACAAAGATTACGCCGGATTGTGCATTCTCTCCTTCAACATTGCTCACGGCATAAGCTCCTTTGGGCGTTGCCTCCAATAAATCCTTGTTTTTTTCCAGGTAGCGTAGCAACTGGGTAAAAAAGTAATCCAAGGTAAAGTCACTCATGACGATGCCATCAGATAGTTCGTCCAAATCCAGTACTTCCTCAGACATTTTTTTCAGTTGCTCGTCCCGGAAGTTAAGTTCAGTCTGGAGCCCCTCTGCCAGCTCTCCATCCAACAGGTCTTCATCAGCGCTGGCCGTTGCATCCACAAGAGCCATACGCGCTTCTACACGGCCTTTTAATCGCAAATAGGCATCCATGTCTTTGGTCGGCCAGTAGTTGATCATTCCCACTGATTTGTTACGGCTGCCGATACGATCTATACGCCCGAAACGCTGGATGATGCGAACCGGATTCCAATGGATGTCATAGTTAATGGTTGTGTCGCAGTCTTGCAGGTTTTGTCCTTCCGAGATGCAATCAGTGGCAATCAACAGGTCAATCTCGCCATCGATATTGTCGTTGCGTTGGCGCGCCTGCGGCGCAAAATTTGTGAGTATGGCGTTGAAATCATTTGCGCCGAATGTCGTGTAAGTCTGATCACCGGAAACCATGGCCATGTTCAGCCCCAACTCCTTGGCTAAATCCGTCAGTTTCTCGTACAGATAGACCGCGGTATCCTTGAAAGTCGTGAATACCAGCAATTTGCGATTAGTATGTCCGTCCTTGTCTGTTACCGGATGCTGCGCTTTGTATCGAACCTGTTCTTTAAGCTTGATCAGTTTCCCGTCTCGTTCAGGTGTGACCATCTGCACTTGGCTCCGTGCTTGACTTAACAGGTCGCGATCCTCTAACAAGTCTTTCTTCCAACGCGGCAGATCCAATTCACGCAAATGGTAAGGAGTGCGCGCTTTGTTGATGAGAAACTCTTCATCGTCGTCGTCATCATCCGGTTCGATGTCCGTCCGCTCATCCAAGCTCTGGTTTTGCTCATAGCGGGCTATTTTTTCCAGCAGTTCATCAATTTTACCGATGGTGCGCGCCAGCGTTACCGTCAGCGAATGTGCCGAACTCTCCAGGCGTTTGAGGAAGTTGACCCGTATCATACCGATGAGGAAATGCTCGCGGTCGCGTTGATTAAACCGTCTTTCCCGTTTTTCCTCCTCCAATCGTCTCTCGGCTTCAGCGCTGCTCACATAGCTGGAAGGGCGGTAAATGGACAACGCGAATTGTTCGATTTGTTCGGCCAGCTTCCGATATGACAGCTGATCCTCTGCATCAGTTGACGGATAGTGATTTTCCGGCTTGCGCCGTGTAGGGAATTTACCGATTTTATCCATTTCATCTGCATAGAATTTTTCAATCTGGCGGCGCGACCTTGCAATGGATACGCCGGTTAGCAGCTTGAAAAAATCGGCTCCCAATGCCTCCAGCAACGTTGTCTTCTCTTTTTTTCCATCTTGTCTGGCCTTAGTCTCCCATAACTTGAACTGCTTTTGCGCTTGGCTGAGCAGGTTGCCAATATGGCCTATGCCCAGACTTTCTCTGAAAATGTCCTCACGTTTTTCTGTCATCAGATAAATCTGGTTGCGCAGGTCAATCAGCGAGGTATTCACTGGTGTCGCCGACAGCATTAATACCTTGGTTCTGGCGCCCTGCTTGATGACTTCCTCCAATAGTCTTGAGTAGCGGCTATGGCGGATAATGCTGCCATCATCTTCACGCAGAGGTTTGGCCTCATTACGAAAATTATGCGACTCATCGATAACGAGCAGGTCGAAATTGTGCCAGTTGAAGTTGCTGAGGTCGATGTCGCCTACCTTGCCCCGGTCCCGGGATAAGTCCGTATGCGACAGTAAATTGTAGCCGAAGCGATCCTCAAGGAAAGGGTTATTACTGTTATTGTTGATGACCGGATACAGCGACCAGTTTTCTCGCAGTTTCTTAGGACACAACACCAACACTCGCTCATTGCGTAATTCAAAGTATTTGATCACTGCCAACGCTGTGTATGTTTTGCCCAGACCAACGCTGTCTGCCAGAATGCAGCCTCCATGTCGCCGCAGCCTTGAAATAACGCTTTTCACTCCGTCTTTTTGAAAGGCGTATAACACTTGCCAGATCCGGGTATCGTACAAGTGCACTTCTTCCAGTTGGCTATCGCCATCTCGTTTTGCTTCGATGTCCTCCCGAAATATCTCATAGAGGGTCTTGAAGTAGATAAGCTCTGGCGCATAGTCCCTTCCCAATCGATTCAACGCTTCCAGCACTTTCTGTTTCACGTCCTCAGTTAAGGTCTTGCTTTCCCAGATCTTGTCAAACCAGTCTTGCAGTTCGGCACAAGCCGCTTCATTTTCCGTAACCAGATTGAGCTCGAGATTAGCGTTTTCGCTACCCCCAAGCCCACGCTGGGTGAAGTTGGAACTGCCTACCACCGCTGAAGTAGCACTGTCGGTTGTGTCAATGTTCTCATCGACAGCGCTGAGATACATCTTTCCATGCAGAAAGTTGGAGCGGCTGACAGACCTGATTTCCACGCCGTGGCCGGACACCCAGTCTTGACATTGACGCGCCAAAGCTTTCTGCTGTAATTGGTGGTTTGGTGCCAAACCGTCTTCATTAAGGATGAAACATTTTTGTTCCTTCTCGCCCGGGTCCACCTCGCCGACAGAGGCAGGGTCGCCGAATAAAAATCGTATTTTCCCAATACGTTTTAACTCATCCTGAAGCAGCTGGTAGCCGTAAATACTGAAGTATGCGGAGACAATGCGTAGTTGGCCGGCATGAGTCAGCCGTTGTTTCAGATAATCAACGACACGACGGCCGTCTTGGTTGTCCAGTATGTGGCTGTTTGATGTCATCAGGGATCCGGGATGAGAATCATTTTCTTCGTTCTTTCACTACTGACTTTCAATATTTTATTGAGTAATTCCGGGTCTATTGCCAAGTTGGTTGTCATTGCGTTACCACTCACACATTAAATTACACAGAAGCTACCGCTAGCAGATGTTGTGGTCAAGCACTGAAAGCACCCGCGTCGATTTAATCTTCGGTTCCAACTCCCAACTGCGGGCCATCGCTGCTTATCCACCAGTATTACCGTTCCGGATTGTATCTGGCTTGTTCTTCGAGCACCCTGTCAACTCCTGTCATCCAAGCCAGATCCTTACCAATAACCAGTTCAGTCATTGCTGCGTGATGAGTATTTTTCATTGGAACAGGTTTAGCTTGAAACCCATATTGTTTAGCCAGGTCCTTTACCTCATGTGCATTGTCATAGGTCATAATAAAATCGCTACGGATTGAGGCGCACAAGTCAAACAATGCCTCGTGGTCCAGATCATAGTGCGTGTACAGACGACTCCCCGCTTTTTTGCCGCCTGCGGTATAGGGAGGGTCAATAAAAAACGCGACGCCAGCGACATCCTTGTATTGGCAAATTACATTGAAGGCATCATCGTGCTTAAATTGGAGTTTGTTAGCAACATAATTGATATTCCTTAATCGCTTTGCCAAAGTACCAGGATACCATCTGGAAAGTATCCCCTTTCCACTTTCTCCATTTTTCAAAAGGCCTGAGCCCGCGGCAAGAATGCCACCGTGATATGTTCTGTTTTTTTATGATTGTCTGGAATGCCTTTTCCCTATGACACTTGCTTTTTTTTTGGAGTTCCGCCGTAGCATTATTTTTTGTCATATCAAAAGCAAGTATTCTGTTTGCAAGCCATTCGGCATCGCCGTCGACTATGGTTTTCCAGACTGCTGCGATTTCTTCGTCCAATTCAACCATAAGCGCTTCTTCTACCAAATCTTCAAACAGTGCGGTCAGCGAAACAATACCACCACCGGCAAACGGTTCAATTAACAGTTTTGGGTTAAAGTGTTGGCTGTGTAGCCATTGCCGCAATTTTGATATAAACCATGTTTTACCACCGGGATAGCGAAACGGGCTACGCTGCGGAACCGAAGCCACATTAACAATTTTCAAAGATTCCAATTCATCACTGAAGAGCAATCTCTGCATCATACTTCTCCGAAGGGGCTTGCTATAGTTTGATTGACAGGCGCGTTATCAAGTTTTTCGTCTACCTTCGTTTGTAGCAACTCCATGAATTTTGGGCTCGACCAATAGTCCGAGGCCGGCAACGTGTAAACCACGATTATAATAGATATTGACCAGTTCGTGCCCATATTCGGCAATTCTCGTGTAGCTTACCTTGTGCCGGATTGAAGGAGCCATCTGAAAATGTCCTCCGTGATATTTTTCCGAATGAAAGTCTGACTGTGCATGTGACTTAATTATGCCCCACCACAAGCAGCTTATGTGGTAAACTACCGGTTTTTCAGAACTTACTATCCAAGGAGATTTAACGTGGCCGAAGCAGCTACCTCGCTACACCCCGCTGGGGACAAGATCACTATTGACAGCGGGAGGTTGCAAGTTCCCGATAACCCGGTGATACCGTTCATCGAAGGGGACGGTATCGGGCCCGATGTCTGGCGGGCATCAAAACAAGTGTTGGATGCCGCCGTGGCCAAGGCCTACAACGGCACGCGTGAGATCTGCTGGCTGGAGGTGTATGCCGGGGAGAAGGCTAATGAACTGACCGGTTCCTGGCTGCCGGATGAAACCCTGGATCGCTGTCGGGAATATCTGGTTGCCATCAAAGGCCCGCTGACTACGCCCATTGGCGGCGGCATCCGTTCCCTGAACGTTGCGCTGCGCCAGATTCTCGACCTGTATGTGTGCCTGCGGCCGGTACGGTGGTTTCAGGGCGTGCCCTCGCCCACTAAAAACCCGCAGGATGTGGACATGGTGATCTTCCGGGAAAACACCGAGGACATTTATGCCGGCATTGAGTTCGAGCAAGGCACGGAAGACAACCGAAAATTTCTGGCGCTGTTGCAGGAGGCCTTCCCCAATTACTACCGCAAAATCCGCTTCCCGGATACCACCGGCATCGGCATCAAGCCAATCTCGCAGGAAGGCACCGGGCGTCTGGTGCAGGCCGCCATCCGCTATGCCCTGGACAACAAACGCAACAGCGTGACCTTCGTGCATAAGGGCAATATTATGAAATACACCGAGGGCGCGTTCCGCAACTGGGGTTACGAACTGGCGGAAACCTCGTTCCCGCAGCAGACCTACAGCTGGGATCAATGGGAACGCACCCGCGCCGCCAAGGGCTCTGAGGCGGCCAACAAGGAACAGGCCGAGGCGCTGGCCGGCGGCAAAATACTCATCAAGGACACCATTGCCGACATCACCCTGCAACAGGTGTTGACGCGCCCGCGGGAGTTTGACGTGATCGCCACCATGAACCTCAACGGTGATTACCTGTCGGATGCGCTGGCGGCGCAGGTCGGCGGCATCGGCATTGCGCCGGGCGGCAATATCAACTACGACACCGGTCACGCGGTGTTCGAGGCGACGCACGGCACCGCGCCCAAGTACGCCAATCAGGACAAGGTCAACCCGGGTTCCCTGGTGCTGTCCGGCGAGATGATGCTGCGTTATCTCGGCTGGACGGAAGCGGCGGACCTGGTCATATCCGGCATGGACAATACGATTTCATCAAAAACCGTCACTTATGATTTCGCCCGCTTGATGGAGGGGGCCAATAAGGTCAGTTGCAGCGAGTTCGGCCAGGCCATGATTGCCAACATGTAAACCGGCTTCAGGTTGACCAGCCCTAATGTCCGAGCAACGCAAACAGACTATCGCCCGCATCTCGGAGTTCATCTACGAAGGCTTCCTGAAATACAACGAGAACTTTGCGCGTGTTACGGAGCGCGCCCGGCGCCGTTTCGAGCAGCAGGACTGGGGCGGGCATCAGCAGGATATTATCGAACGGGTTGAACTCTACGAAAAATCCGTGCGCCGCATCGTCGTTTCCCTGCGCAAGGACCTCGGCCCCAGGGTGCTCGACCGCCGGCTCTGGCACCGCGCCCGCCGCTATTACGGCGACCGTCTGGTTAACGTGCCCGATGCCGGGTTTATGAAAACATTCTTCAATTCCATTACCCGGCGTATTTTTGACACGGTGGGTATAGACCCGGAAATTGAGTTCGTGTCGTCCCCCCCGGACGAAGGTTTCAATCCGTTTGAAACCCTGACCCTGAGCCGCTACCCGTACTGGGGCGCACTGGACAAAACCTTCAAAACCATTCTCGAGGACTTCGCCTTCAAGGTGTCTTACCGGGATATCGATACCGATACCAAAACCATCGCCCAGTTGATACAGCGCTATTTTCAGACCCACCTGAAACAGCACGGCGAGTTCCTCAGGTTTGAATTTATCAATTCGGCTTTTTTTCAGTCAGCCCGCGCCTACCTGATCGGGCGCACCATCCAGCACGGCCATACCAACCCCATCGTCATCGCCCTGAAAAACACCCGGCGCGGCATTGAGGTGGATGCAACGCTGTTGTCCGAAGAAGAAGTCAGCATCGTATTCAGTTACACCCGCTCCTATTACTTCGCCAACCCGCATTCCGTCATCGGCGCGGTACATTTTCTGCATTCCATCCTGCCGGGCAAGCCTATTGATGAGCTCTACACGGTGCTGGGCAGGCTGCGCCAGGGCAAGACCGAGCGCCACCGGGTTTTTTCACACCATCTGCAAAGTACGGATGACAAGTTCACTCATGCAGAAGGTGACAAAGGATTGGTGATGCTGGTGTTCAACCTGCCTTCCTACGACCTGGTGTTCAAGGTTATCCGCGACCAGTTCGGCTATCCCAAGACCATCAGCCGCGCTGAGGTGCAGGACAAGTACCGCCTGGTATCCCGGCATGACCGCGCCGGCCGCTTGATCGATACCCAGGAATTTCGCAACCTGGAATTTCCGGTCAACCGCTTCGACCAGGCGTTGCTGGATGAATTGCTCAGTGAAGCGGCAGAGACAGTGCGTGTTGACGGCGCTCAAGTCATCATCGACCACGTCTATATCGAGCGCCGGGTGCGGCCGTTAAACCTGTACCTGAAGGAGGTCGAACGCACGCAGGCCAGGGAGGCCATCCTAGATTACGGGCAAACCATCAAGGACCTGGCCAACACCAACATTTTTCCCGGCGACCTGCTGTTGAAAAACTTCGGTGTCACCCGCCACCGGCGCCTGGTGTTCTACGATTACGACGAGGTGGCGCTGGTCACGGAATGCGATTTCCGCGACATCCCGGACAGCGACGATGATGAAGACCTGCTGCGCTCAGATGTCTGGTTTCACGTCAACAAGAACGATATTTTTCCGGAAGAATTCATCAAGTTCCTGTCTATGGACGCAGAGTTGCGGGCGCTGTTCCTGGAGGTGCACGGCGACCTGCTCACAGCTGACTACTGGAACCGTGTGAAGCACAAACACCTGAAGGGTGATATTGAGCTGGTCATTCCCTATTTCCGCCACGAGCTACCGTTCACGGCGCCCACCCGGCGACGGGCAGCGGGTGCGAAGTAGCGGGGAGCAGGCGCTACCCTTGCACGAGCGACGACCGGCGCAATCGTTCGTGCTGCGTTTTCGCTCCCATTGAGTAGGGGGCATGGGGTGCGGGAATGCGGTTAAAACAAAGCTTGTGTATGGGTCTTGCAGCCACTCTCGTCTTGCTGGCGACGCTGTTTTTTCTGTCGCCCGCCCTTCGCGCTCCGTCCCTGCACAAGTTTACCGGCCTGACCATGGGCACCAGCTATTCCGTGCTGGTCAACGCCGAGTCCCTGCCGTTGCCCAGGCAATCACTGCAAGCGCAGTTCGACGCCATGCTGGAGCGGGTCAACGGGCAGATGTCCACCTATCTGCCTGAGTCGGAACTGTCACGGATAAACGCCACCAATAACAACACCTGGCTTCCCGTCAGTGCCCCCCTGATGGAAGTGCTACTGGCAGCCCGGCAAATAAGCCGGCAAACGCAAGGCGCGTTCGACGTCACGGTTGCTCCGTTGCTCGAGTTATGGGGCTTCGCGCCGGGCCAGGACTTCACGCTGCCGGAGGCCGCTCAGATCACCCGCGCCTTGCACCGGGTCGGCTATGAAAAACTGCAACTGGACACTGAAACTTCCAGTCTGCAAAAAGCCCATGGCAACCTGTCTCTGGAACTCTCTGCCATCGCCAAAGGTTACGCGGTGGACCAGCTTGCCGATTACCTGGAACAACTACAGGTGGCAAACTACCTGGTGGAAATCGGCGGCGAAATCCGCGCTCGCGGCGTAAATGACAAACACCAACCCTGGCAAATCGGGATAGAACAACCCCTGGCCGGCCAACACCAGGTGCGGCAAGTCATCCGGCTGCATAACATGGCCATGGCAACCTCCGGCGATTACCGGAATTTCTTCGAGCAGGACGGACGCCGTTACTCACACACCATCGACCCCCGCAACGGCTACCCGGTCAGCCACAACCTCGCCTCGGTCACGGTGCTGCATCCCGCCGCCATGCACGCCGACGCCTGGGCCACCGCCCTGCTGGTGCTGGGCCCGGAAGCCGGCTATGCACTAGCTGTGCAGTACGAACTGGCGGCCTATTTCATCATGCACGACGATAGTGATTTCAAGGAAGCGTTTACCCCGGCGTTGCAACCTTATGGTAACCTCTAAAAATACCCTCCGTGGACGCAACCCTACGGGCAGCTATGGCTGTGCACAAATTCGTCCGGAACGAATTTGGACAGCGTACTAGCTGCCAGACCGCGTAAACACCAGGCTGTCGGCAGTGGACAAGGTGCCATTATAGCAGTACCCCTCCAGGTCAAAGCCGTTGAGGTCTGCCGGGTCTGACAGCCGGTTGCGGATGATATAGCGGCTCATCAGCCCGCGTGCTTTCTTTGCATAAAACGAGACCAACTTAAGCTGCCCGTTGCGTTCCTCTTTGAACACCGGGGTAACGATGCGCGCGGCCAGCTTGTCGGCGCGCACAGATTTGAAATACTCATTAGACGCCAGATTCACCAGTACCGGCCGGTCCTGTGCGGCCAGTTCCCGGCCCAGGGCCTGATTGATGCGGTCATCCCAAAAGGCATACAGGTCTTTGCCGCGCCGGTTCTGCAGTTTCGTGCCCATCTCCAGCCGGTACGGCTGCATCAGGTCCAGCGGCTTGAGCACGCCGTACAGCCCGGACAGGATGCGCAGGTGTTGTTGTGCAAACGCCAGATCGTCCGGGGTCAGGCTGTCGGCACCAAGCCCGGTATATACATCGCCCTTGAACGCCAGCACGGCCTGCTTGGCGTTGTCGGCGGTAAACGGCAGCGACCAGTTGTGGTAGCGATTCGAGTTCAACTCAGCCAGTTTCGGGCTGATGCCCATCAGGTCGCTCAGTTGATAGGGCTCAAACGCCCGCAGTTCATCGATCAGCGCCGCCGAATCATCCAGAAAATCAGGCAGGGTAAATGCCGACCCCTGTGGCGGGGTCTCAAAATCCAGCGTTTTGGCAGGGGAGATGACAATCAGCATAATATGGTTCCGGGTAGTTCTATCAGCAGCCCTTGCAACATAGCCGATTTTTTCAGGTAAATCTACAACCGGCGTCGCCATCCTGTCCCAGCAAATAGCACAGGACATGCGCCGGGACTTTGAGAAAGCGGGTGGGCAGCCCCCGGCGTTGTGATACGCTGAAATCGTCGTCACGCCGGGTGATGAGGCAAGCCCAAGGTGGTTTTTCCGCGCGACACCAGGTGACCAGCCCGCCATTTTCCTCCAGTTCAGGTTTTTCCCGGTATTTGATCTCAAAGGGCAGTGCGTAAGCCGGACTGCGGACAATAATATCCACCTCCCTGCCTGTTGCGGCGTCGCGCCAGTAGGCGATTTCGGGCGTATCGTGATAGTAGTAAGCATACAGGTGTCTTAGTACCGTGGTTTCCACGATCAGCCCCAGCTCCTCGGCATTGGAAAATATTTCCTCACCGCGCAAAAGCATGGCGTTACGTAACGCGGCATCGACCAGATAATACTTGTTGCGCGCCTTCAGCGCTTTCTTGCCCCCCAGCCTCGCAGGGGGCAGTTTGTAAATGAGATTGGCCTGCTCCAGTAACGCAAGATGGTTGGCAACCGTACCGGCGGAGGTCTGCAAGGCCTTGGCGCAGGTATTATGCGCCAGGATGCCACCCGTGTTCAGGCACAGGTAGGTAAACAATCGCTCCAATTCATTGATATTACGGACACCAGACAGCGCCACCATGTCACGTTTAAGCACGCGCTCAAACACGTCCTCGCGTAACAGTCTTTGACACAGCTCGATATTCTCCAGCCTTGCGGTTTCCGGGAACCCGCCAACCAGGAGATAACGCTGAAACAACGGCTGCAACGGCCGCAGTTGTGCCGCCAGCCCGACGAGCTCGGCCGGCGTCATTGAAAACAGATTATCAAGCCGATAGTTGTCGGGAACAGCCGGCGCCGGCGCTGCGCGGATATGCAGGTACTCATAGAAGGACAAAGTAGGGACCGGCACCGTTATCCAGCGTCCCACCCCGCTCTCCGCCAGCCGTTCGCGGTGAATAACGCTGGTCGAACCGGTGGCGACGATACGGTAATGGGGCTGGTGGTCAACCAGCAACTTGACTTCAGTTTCCCAGCCGGAGGAATACTGTATTTCATCCAGCAGAAGTATCACCTCCTGTCCTTCCCCGTAGCGCGTTTCGTGATAAACCTTCAGAATATCGCGCAGGGAAACCAGTTTCAGCAACGGGTGGTCCAGACTCAGGTAAAGAATACTCCTTGGGTCGGCGCCGCGCGCAACCAAATCAACGGCCATTTGCCGAAGTATGGTGGTCTTGCCCACCTGGCGTGGCCCTGACAACAGCACCGCCCGCCGCAACGAGACATTCTCCAGGTAGCTGCGGACAGCCGCAAACGCAAGGCGCCGGAAATCAGGCACCGGAGCCTGCTGTCCACCCCACCAGGGGTTAAACCCGTGGAGCACCGGGATAATTTCTGATTTGTCGAGAAAATCATTCAAAACGGAGATATTTTATGATTTATTTCCGATAAGTACAAAGTGTACTTTATATTTATCGGAAATAAAACCGTTTTTAACCAACCGATGACGTATGGCTTGGGACAGGCTGCAACCCGCTGCGGCCGGTTAATGATAAGGGCGCCTCTAAAAATTAGAGGCACCCGTGCGGCATAAGGATATGCCGCCCGGAAGGGCGCAGTTACTTGATCTTGCCTTCCTTGTAAAGCACGTATTTGCGTATCACCGGGTCGAATTTCATGATTTCCATTTTGTCCGGCATGTTGCGTTTGTTTTTGGTGGTGGTGTAGAAGTGTCCGGTGCCGGCGGATGAATTCAGGCGGATTTTGTCGCGGGCGCTGTTAGCCATGTTGGTCTCCTATACTTTGCCGCCACGGGCGCGCACATTGGCTAACACCCGGTCGATGCCCAGCTTGTCGATGATACGCAAGCCCTTGCTGCTGACCCGCAGCCGCACCCAACGGTTTTCGCTTTCCACCCAGAACCGGCGCTGGTGCAGGTTGGGCAGGAAGCGCCGCTTGCTCTTGTTGTTGGCGTGGGAAACATGGTTTCCCGACAAGGGTTTCTTTCCGGTTACCTGACAGACCCGTGACATGGCTGTGTTCTCTCAATGCTGCAAAGGGAAGCGGATTATACACATATCCCGCGCGGGTGACAAACTTTTCCGGGTTAGTCTGACACCAACTATGTTTTTCTATTGACATATAAAAGTATTAGCCCGCATATCTCACCAAGTGATGCGAAGATCGCGCCGGATTGGTTCTGCCTGCGGGTTAGGTTGCCCTGGTTCAACAGGGCCATCTTGGCGTTGTCCGGGTTCAGAAACAAGTGAGACTCTTACTGTATTGAACCTGGACAGGCGTTTTTATTTCAAACCTGAGTCATGTAGAATGTCTCTCCTGAGCTGTTAACGGATGTGAATGCTGGCGCGAACGCCGACAGGATAGACTGAGCCGCCGCTTCACTGAGAGGATTTTGCCATGACCGACGAAGAACTGAAAGCACTGGTTGCCGGCTTGGCCGTCGCGCAAGACCGTACTGATGCCCAGCAGGCGAAGACCGAGGCCAAGCTGGCGAAGA
Source organism: Gammaproteobacteria bacterium (assembly GCA_965215365.1). Lineage (GTDB taxonomy): Bacteria > Pseudomonadota > Gammaproteobacteria > Eutrophobiales > Eutrophobiaceae > JAAXHV01. The sequence continues at coordinate 765,195 of CBDCDS010000003.1, forward strand.
CCGAAGCCCTGATTGAAAAAAACGCCGCGCAGCAGGCGAGGACCGATGCCCAGCTGGCGAAGACCGATGCCAAGCTGAACCGTCTGGCGGAAATGTACGGCGGTGTCGGCAACAGCCTAGGGGCGGCAGCCGAGGAGTTCTACCACAACAGCCTCAAGGCCAATCCGGTGCTGGCCGGGGTGCGCTTCGACTTCGTCGACCGGAACATCACCCGCAGCCGCGCCGGCCTTGAGGACGAGTTTGACCTGCTGTTAGTGAACGGTCGCGAAGTGTTTGTCGTGGAAGTGAAGTACAAGGCACATGAGAACGACTTGGCGCGCCTGCTGGACCAGAAGGCGCCCAACTTCCGGCGCTTATTCCCGGAACATGCCGACCGCCGGCAGCGCTTGGCACTGGCCGCCTTCCACTTCCATGACGAGCTGAAGCAGGCGGCCTTAGCGCGCGGCGTGACCGTACTGCAACGCAAGGGCGATGTCATCGAAACCCTTGCGGCCTGAGCAAACTCCGAACAACATACCGGTCGACGTAATGCCGGAAGGTCCGGACAACACAATCCGACAGTTCTGTGTCATGACCCGGCATGATACCCTTGCCTCAAAAAGTCACTTCAGGATGGCCCTGATTGAACCTGGACAAAGTGAGCAGAGGCGGGAGTGACGCACGGAGGCGGGGGTTTTACATCAACCCCCGCTCGGCCATGGACGTTACCAGCCGGTCGCCGACTACCAGATGGTCCAGCACGCGCACATCCAGCAGGGCCAGGGCCTGGGTCAGCTTGATAGTGATGTTGCGGTCGGCCTCTGAGGGTTCGGCGATGCCGGATGGGTGGTTGTGGGCGAAGATGAGGGCCGAGGCATTCAGTTCCATACAGCGTTTTACCACCTCGCGCGGATAAACGCTGGCACCGTCGATGGTGCCGGTGAACAGGATTTCACTATTGATGATGCGGTGGCGGCTGTCCAGGAACATGCAGGCGAACACCTCGTGCGGATAGCGGCAGAGCCAGGCCTTGACGTAGGTTTTGGTCTTGTCCGGGTCGCTCAGGATCGGCATCGCGCGCACCTCCGCTTCCAGGTAACGCCGCCCTAGTTCCAGCGCCGCCTGCAACAACACCCACTTGGCCTCGCCCAGCCCCTTGGTCTTGAGCAGCACATTGCGGTTCTGTTCCAGCAGTGGCCGCAACCCCTGCGCCTTGCCGAGCATGTCCCGGGCCATATCCACCGCGCTGTGGCCGCTGTAGCCGGAGCCCAGGAAGATGGCAAGCAGTTCCGCGTCGGAAAGACTGTGTGAGCCGTTATGCAGCAACTTGTAACGCGGCTGCTCGGTTTGGGGCCAATGGCGAATTGCCATATCTGAACCTCCCTGTTCGGTAAAGGGTGAAATTACGACACCAGTATATAACAAGCGTTATTCATGTCAAGGCCGGCGCGTAACGGGCGTGACCGTAAAACCTGCGCCGGCGCCTGATATGGGTTACACTGGCACCATGCAGACACTGGCCGATCAACGCATCCTGCTGGGTATCAGCGGCAGCATCGCCGCCTACAAGAGCGCGGAGCTGACCCGGCGCTTGCGCGAGTGCGGCGCCGAGGTGCGGGTGGTGATGACTCCCGCCGCCACGGAGTTCATTACCCCCCTGACCTTGCAGGCCGTATCCGGCAACAGCGTACACACCAGACTGCTGGAGCACGCGGCCGAGGCCGCCATGGGGCATATTGAACTGGCCCGCTGGGCCGACCTGATCCTGATTGCCCCGGCCACGGCGAACTGCATCGCCCGGTTAAGCAATGGGCTGGCCGATGATCTGTTAACCACCTTGTGTCTGGCCAGTGAGGCGCCGCTGTTTCTGGCCCCGGCCATGAACCGGCAGATGTGGCAACACCCGGCCACGCAGGAGAATATCACCCGCCTGCAAGCCCGCGGCGCGACCCTGCTGGGGCCCGCCAGTGGCGCCCAGGCCTGTGGCGAGACCGGGCCGGGCCGGTTGCCGGAGCCCGAGGAGTTGGTGCAGGCGTTAGCCGCCGTCGGCGGGAGGTGCCAGCTTGCCGGGGTCAAGGTGCTGGTCAGCGCCGGGCCGACCCGCGAGTTTATCGACCCGGTGCGCTATCTCAGCAATCGCAGCTCAGGGCGCATGGGCTATGCCGTGGCCGTGGCCGCAGTCGCCGCCGGCGCCACCGTCACCCTGGTGTCGGGCCCCGTCTCCCTGGCGCCGCCGGCGCAGGTGCAACGCATTAACGTAACTACCGCCGCGCAGATGCAGGGCGAGATTCTGCGTTGCGCCGGCACCAGCGACATATTTATTGCCACCGCCGCAGTGGCGGATTACCGGGCGCGCACACCGGCGTTGCAGAAGCTGAAAAAACAGCAAGCCGAACTGCTGCTGCCGCTGGAGCAGACGCCCGATATTCTGGCCGAAGTGGCGGCGCTGCCGGCGCCGCCGTTTACCGTCGGCTTCGCCGCGGAGACCGACAACCTTCATGCCAACGCACAACAAAAACTGGCGCGCAAAAAACTGAACATGATCGCCGCTAACCGGGTTGGGGACGGCCTGGGGTTTGACAGTGACGAGAACGCGCTGGAGGTATTCTGGCCGGGCGGGTCAGAGTCGCTTGCCACCGCGCCCAAGGACACACTGGCCCGGCAACTGCTGGACCTTGTTGCTGCGCGCTATCGCGCACACCTTGCTCAGGCTGGGGAAGCTGCCGTAGCACAGGACGTATCGGGTTGACCGCGTAGTGACTGATAACCTGATGACTGACCCCGCCGTTCCCGCATCTATTTTTCGCGCCTACGATATTCGCGGCGTGGTAGGCGATACTTTGACCGTTGACGTGGCCCGGCTTATCGGGCAGGGCATCGGCACGATTGCCGCCGATCAGGCTGAGCAGGTTATCATCGTCGGGCGCGACGGCCGGTGCTCCAGCCCGGCTCTGGTCGCGGCCTTGATCGAGGGTTTGCGCGCCGCCGGTCGCGATGTTATCGATATCGGCATGGTACCGACGCCATTGCTGTATTTTGCCACGCGCCACCTCCCGACCCACAGCGGGGTCATGGTCACCGGCAGTCATAACGGGCCGGAATACAACGGCATGAAGCTGATTATGGCCGGGCGAACCCTGTTCGGGGAAGCCTTGCAGAGCATTTACCAGCGCATCCTTGCCGGTGATTTCGTCTGTGGTTACGGTGCCTTGTCAGCTGCTGAAGTGCGGGATGATTATCTCACGCGGGTTACCCGCGACATGCCCCCGGCCGGCAACGCCAGCGCGCTGAACCTCGTTATCGACTGCGGCAACGGCGTGGCCGGCGCGGTGGCGCCTGCACTGTTCCGCGCCCTGGGCCATCGGGTCGAGGAGCTGTACTGCGAGGTGGACGGCGCGTTTCCCAACCACCATCCCGACCCCAGCCAGCCGCAAAACCTGGAGGCGCTGATTGACGCGGTAGTCACTCGGGGTGCCGACCTTGGGTTGGCCTTTGACGGTGACGGCGACCGCCTGGGCGTGGTTGACAGCAACGGCCACGTTATCTGGCCGGATCGACAGTTGATGGTGTTTGCCAAGGATGTGCTGAGCCGCAACCAGGGTGCCAGTATTGTCTATGACGTGAAATGTTCGCGCTACTTAAAGACCGTGATCGAGGCTGCCGGCGGCGTGCCGCTGATGTGGAAGACCGGGCACTCGTTAATCAAGAGCAAAATGGAAGCGGAGCAGGCGCCACTCGCCGGTGAGTTAAGCGGCCACATCTTTTTCAAGGAACGCTGGTACGGGTTTGACGATGCTCTGTACGCCGGCGCCCGCCTGTTGGAGCTGCTGGCGCAAAGCAAAATGAGCTCCGCCGCGCTGTTCGCCGGGATCCCGGAGGGTGTCTCCACGCCCGAATTGCGGGTGCAGTTGCCGGAGACGGAGCATCGGTCTTACATGCACAAGCTGCGCGCCAAGGCAGATTTTCCCGATGCGGAAATTATCGATACCGACGGCATCCGGGTGGAATTTGCAGACGGCTGGGGTCTGGTGCGTTCTTCCAATACCTCACCGGCGCTGACCGTGCGCTTCGAGGCGGACCATGACGCGGCCTTAAAGCGCATACAGGCGCAGTTCCGTACCCTGTTGCAGAACAGCGCCGATTATGCCATGGAGTTGCCGTTTTAGCCCGCATATGCCCATGTCTGGAGCAACCGAAATCCCAGCAATCCCAATCAGGGCCCCGGCGAGATGGTGATACCGGTTTTAAGCCCGCCTGTGAACACCAGTCAATGGACGGAATCAGGCAGCGCCTACTTCATGTTCATGGGCGGCAAGGGCTGCGCGACGGTCAACTATGCGGGACAGACCGACGGTACCAACCAGTAACGGGGGTGCCGGAATGGCGGGCGGGGCGCAATGCTCCCGGAGCATGGTTCCCAGTGGTCTCAGACTCCGTATTGCTTGCGGTAACGCGCCATGGCTTGCAGTTGCGTTGCCTGCTGCGGTTGCCGGCGCAGGTATTCGAGCAGGTGGTCGAAGTTGATGATGGGGAGCACGGGAATCCGGTAGCGCTGCTGAATTTCCTCAATGGCAGACAGGTCGCTACCGTCGCCCGCGCGTTCCTGCCGGTCCAGGGCGATGGCCACGGCTGCGGGCCGGGCGCCGTGGCGCCGTATCAGGTCAATGCAGTGGTGCACGGAGGTGCCGGCGGTAATCACGTCATCAACAATCAGCACCTCGCCGCGCAGGGCCGCGCCGGCCACCATGCCGCCCTCGCCGTGGTCTTTTTCCTCCTTGCGGTCAAAGCTGTAGGGCAGCGCGCGGTGATATGTCTGCGCGTAGGCAATAGCAACCGCCGTCACCAGCGGGATACCCTTGTAGGCCGGGCCGAACAGCATATCGAAGGACAGCCCGGCATGGTCTATGGCGCGCAGGTAGAAGGTGCCCAGCTGCCCGAGGCTGGCACCGTCGTTAAACAGCCCGCTGTTGAAAAAATACGGACTGACACGGCCCGACTTGAGGGTAAAACGGCCGAATTGCAACGCCTCATTGCGGATTGCAAACTCGATAAATTCGGCCTGATAGGTCTCCATAAGCTGCGTCAGGCGCGGCAGGCGCAGGAGTAGTGATGCGGGTGTAGCCCCTGCATGGATGCGGGGTCGGTGTTATCATTAGCGGGCATCGTTGTTCCTCCGGCAACCACTGCGGACAGAGTATAACATGAAGATAATCACCTTAAACGCCAATGGTATCCGCGCCGCCTGCAGCAAGGGGTTTCTGGACTGGATGCTGCAACAGCAGGCCGATGTGATCTGCCTGCAGGAAATCAAGGCGCAGACCGAACAACTGGCGGCCCACGTGCTGCAACCGGACGGGTATTTCGGTTACTTCAACAGCGCCGAGAAAAAAGGCTACAGCGGCGTTGCCTTGTATTCGCGCCGCCCGCCGGCGCGCGTCAATGCCACCCTGGGCTGGGCTCAGGCCGACCGGGAGGGGCGTTTTTTGCAGGCCGACTATGCCGGGTTCAGCGTTATCTCAGTATATCTGCCGTCCGGCACTTCGGGGGAGGAACGTCAGGCGGTCAAGTACGACTTCATGGCGCGTTTCGAGCCGGTGCTGGCGGCGATGCTGCAACAGGACCATGAATTTATCATCTGTGGCGACTGGAACATCGCGCACCGGCAGCTCGACTTGAAAAACTGGCGCAGCAACCAGAAAAACTCCGGGTTTTTACCGGAGGAGCGCGCCTGGCTGGACAAGGTGTTCGGCGAGCTGGGGCTGGTTGATGCGTTCCGGGTGGTAAACCCGCAGCCGGAACAATATACCTGGTGGTCAAACCGGGGCCAGTCCTGGGCCAAAAACGTGGGCTGGCGCATAGATTACCAGGTCATCACCCCGGGTCTGGCCGACCGGGTGCGGGCCGCGTCCATTTACAAGGCGCAACGCTTCTCCGACCACGCACCGCTCGTTATTGAATACGATATTTGAGCGGCACGCCTAATTCCCCCTGCCCGGTTCACCTACTCCGTAAAAAACTGCTGCTGAAACGAGAAGCTCAAGGCGACGGACTCGCCCTCGGGGATGATGCTCAGCTCGAAGTTCAGCGTCTCCTCGTTACTCACGGACGTTTCGGCGATGTAGTAGAGGGCCCCGTTGCTGCTTAACTCGCGGGTGTTCAGGGTTTTCAGCTGCCGGTTCAGATTGGTGGCCGTGGCCTGCACCTGCGCCGGCACCGGCTGTCCGGTGGTGCCCAGCACTTTTTTCAGCACGCTGACGTTGAGGATCGCGCGATTTTTACTGCGACGAATCTTGTACAGCCGGGCCACCTCAGGCGATAACATGTCCGTGGTAAAGGCCGCGTAGTGGATGGTGTAATCGCCGAATGATTTTGACTGCTCGGCATTGGCAGCCGGGCCGCCGATCATTACCAGGGTTGTGATCAGGGCAACGATAATGCGAGACATGGGATGCTCCGTGTTACTGGAACCTCAAGCATACTACACCCGAGGCACCACTGGCAACAGGCTGTCCAGGTTCAATACCTATGAGACTCAGAGGCAGGCTGTGTGAGTTGTTGATAATACTCCATTGGGGTTAATAAACCAATACCGTTATGCGGGCGGTAGGTATTGTAGTATTGCTGATACTCTGCCAGTTTGCGGTTGATGGCGGCCACGGTCAGTGGACCCTCGTAGAACGGATAGAACTCATAGCGGCTGGTGGCATTGGCGCGTTCTACACAGCCGTTGTATTCGGGTTTTTTCGGGGGCAGCACGTACAGGGGGATTCCTAAGTCCTGGCAAGCCTGCTCGAACTCATCTCGGAACTCCGAGCCGCCATCGACCTGGATAGAACGGATGGGAAACGGCGCCTCTTGGCACAGCGCTTTTAAGAAGCGCCGGGCATTGCCACTGGTGGCCCGACTGTAGGCTCGCAGCGCACTCCATTTGCTCACCGGACAGACGGCCTTGAACTCCTTCACCGTGATGCCGTCCGTGAAGCCGACACTCATGTGGTCTATCTGCATCAACTCCCCTGGCGCCTTAGCCTTCATCCCGTAGCGCCAGCGCTTGGCATGATGGGTAAACGCCCGGCGGCGCTTAGGCTTCACCCGGCCATAGTAAAACGCCACCGGCTTGACCCGACCCAGCCGCACCCGCTTCGCCACGATGCGCCCGACCGTACTCTCGCTCAAAGTCCAGCCCTGCTCGCGCACCCCCACCCGCCAGAGCTTACGCTTACCCCATAACGGATAACGTTGGCGAAGGTGCAAGACCTGCTGCTCGTGCTGGCGCGTCCATTGCGGCACACGCCGCCGCCGCGGCGCACGAGAGCCACACCCCAGACCCTTCAGCCCATGTTCACGATACCGCTTCAACCAACGGTAGTAGGTCGCCCTCGACCAACCTACTGCTGCCAGTGCCGTCGCCTCACCACACCCATCCTCGCGTAACGTCGCAACTAATTCCAACTGCTTCAAACGACCGAGCGCGTCAGCATCGGTAGTATCATCGACGCGCCAACTGCGATATGATTTCACCCGCTTACCTTTTGATCTGCATCGGGTAGTCCTCCTGTGTCAATTAGTTGAGATTAATTCACACACTTAACTACCCGATTTCTTTATCTAAAGAGTCTCACTTGTTTCTGAACCTGGACACCTTGCCGAAACTGGGTATTGAGTGAACATTCATCATTGCCATACCGGATGCTCCATCCAGTTTTCAGGTACTCCCATAGCTGCCCGCCATTTCTTGTCCTCCGCGATGGGCTTAAGCAGGTGGTCACATTGGTGTTTCCACTCATTGCTATCGTGAGCCCTTCGTAGCAAGTGTCGAAGCATTAAAAGAACAAAAAAAAGCCTGTTATTACGAGGGGTCAAGGGTGGATTCCAGTCTATCGCGCGCATTTTGCCTGGGCGAATTGCGAGTTCCCTGTTCCACAGGCGTCCGTGGTGTGAGCAGATATTGCGAATATAGGTGAGGGCATGAAGCCAGTCAGCCAGACACTTATGATGGAGTGAAAATTCATCAGAGATACTTCTCTTATCGTCATTTTTCAACCCCCAATAACCTCTGGATAAGCTGCCAAGCGACATCACCTCCGTGGCCATCCAAATCGGCAGAGTGGGAAATCCGGTGTAATTATCTTTATAGTGAGCAATAAACACATCCTTGGATCCGGCAGTATCTTTCTCAAGTTTTTGTAGCCAGAGAGCATGATCGAATTTAGGATAAAAGTTCGCAGGTCTGGTATGTCCAAACGTACCGTACCTGTGACCTACCTGATAGGTAAATAATGCGCGCGCGCATACCTCAATGCGTTCAATAGCATCCATCACCAGGAGGCGCAACCGGCGATCAAACTCGTATAAACTGATGACCTCATCGAATTGAGAGCCTTCCTCAAAATCATCTGTAATGGTGCCGTCCCGCGTCTTCTTGCGGAGGGGGTGCCAGTAGGCACTCAGACGGTAATAACCGATGGTCCTCAGATGGGATAACGTCCGACTATCATCATCAATGATCAGTCCCCGGTTTTTCAGCTGTTGTAGTTGCTGTGCAAACGTGAGGGGAGATTTTTTGTAGACTTCTGCCACCAGAGGGTCTCGAAATACAGGCAAAAAAAAGCCGCCAAGGTTGCGCATAAACAGCAGCTTCAACGATTGAAGCTGATTGCTGCGTTCAGAGGCGTGACGGCTGTGTTAGTTGGATTATAGTGCAAATGCGCGACAGTTTCAACACTTGTGTCCAGGTTCAATACCTATGAGACTGTGCTGTGTGAGTTGTTGATAATACTCCATTGGGGTTAATAGACCCATACCGTCATGCGGGCGGTAGGTACGGTCACGCCGTCCGTGAAGCCGACACTCATGGGGTCTATCTGCATCAACTCCCCTGGCGCCTTAGCCTTCATCCCGTAGCGCCAGCGCTTGGCATGATGGGTAAACGCCCGGCGGCGCTTAGGCTTCACCCGGCCATAGTAAAACGCCACCGGCTTGACCCGACCTAGCCGCACCAGCTTCGCCACGATGCGCCCGACCGTACTCTCGCTCAAAGTCCAGCCCTGCTCGCGCACCCCCACCCGCCAGAGCTTACGCTTACCCCACAACGGATAACGTTGGCGAAGGTGCAAGACCTGCTGCTCGTGCTGGCGCGTCCATTGCGGCACACGCCGCCGCCGCGGCGCACGAGAGCCACACCCCAGACCCTTCAGCCCATGTTCACGATACCGCTTCAACCAACGGTAGTAGGTCGCCCTCGACCCACCTACTGCTGCCAGTGCCGTCGCCTCACCACACCCATCCTCGCGTAACGTCGCAACCAATTCCAACTGCTTCAAACGACCGCGCGCGTCAGCATCGGTAGTATCATCCACGCGCCAACTGCGATATGATTTCACCCGCTTACCTTTTGATCTGCATCGGGTAGTCCTCCTGTGTAAGTTAATCGAAATCACTTTACACACTTAACTACCCGATTTCTTTATCTAAAGAGTCTCACTTGTTTCTGAACCCGGACAAAACCGGCGAATACACTGCTCACAGGGCCAGCGCCCGTCCCAAGTCGGCCAGCGGCCGCACCAGCAGTATCAACGACAGCTGCAGGAAGACAAACACCAGGACCGGGGAGAAATCGATACCCTGAACGGCCGGTAACACCCTGCGCGCAGGGCCCAGCAAGGGCTCGGAGAGCTGGCTCAGCAGCGCGGTCATGGGGTTATAGGCGCCGGGGTTGACCCAGCTGAGAATAATCTGCACGAAAATGACGAACATGAAGATGTAGATGATCAGCCGCATGAGTTCGGCCACGCTGAGCAGCAGCAGGCCGGATGGGGCTAGGAATGTTCCATAAGCAAGCAGACCGGCAACAAACAGCTTGAGGCACTGTAGCGCGACCATGAGGATGATGCAGGACCAGTCAACCCCACCAAACCCCGGCGCCACGCGGCGCAGCGGGCGCAACGGCGGGTCAGTCACCCGTAACAGGAATTGCGAGAGGGGGTTGCGGGCATCGGCCCGCACCGTCTGCAACAAAAAGCGCAACGTGACCAGCAGGATGTACAAGGCAAACACGGTATTGACCAGATACAGCAGGGCCTCGGACGTATATGAGTTAACCATGGTTCAAGCCAGCGGGCCGGCCAGCTCCAGCGAGCGTTGCCGCGCGGCCGTCAGCGCCTGCCGCAGCAACGCCTCCAACCCTTGTTCCTGAAATACCTGCAAGGCCTGTTCCGTAGTGCCGCCGGGGGAAGTGACCCGCTGCCGGAGGGTGGCCGCCGGTTCGCCGGTTTCCTTCAGCATCCGCGCCGCCCCCAGCGCGGTTTCCACGCTCAGCAGGCGCGCCTGTTGTTCGGACAGGCCCAGCTCGCCGGCAATTTTTTCCAGCAGTTCCACGATCAGGAAAAAATAAGCAGGCCCGCTGCCGGAGACGGCAGTGACGCTGTCGAGCAACGCTTCCTCGGCCAGCCAGACCGTGACGCCGACCGCCTGCATAATGCGCGCGGCACTATCGCGCGGCGCGGCACTGACATCGGTGCCGGCGTACAGGCCGGTGGCGCCGGCGCGCAACAATGCCGGCGTATTGGGCATGGCGCGCACTACCGGACAGACTCCGCCCAAGGCCGCCCGGATGGTCGCGCAGCGCACCCCGGCAACGATGGACAACACCAGCGGCGACCTGTTTTGCAGAGCTTGTTGCAGTTCGGCCAGCGCCGCCGGGAGCGTCTGCGGCTTCACCGCCAGCACGATAATGTCGGCGTCGGCGACCCCTTCGGCTAGCGCCGCCACCGTGCGTATCGCGCAACGCTGTGCCAGCCGGCGCCGCTGGGCTTCATCCGGGTCAACGCCACACAGAGAGGACGCAGGATACCCGTTCGCAATGAGACCGCCGACAAGACTGGCCCCCATATTGCCACAGCCAAGAAAGGTGACATTCTGATCCTGCATGAGGAAACATCATAGCAGGATTTATACGTAGCGACAGAAATAGTGCCGGAATGACGACCAGGGGGCGAGTAGTTACAGCCGTGGCTCACTTGCGCGGCCCGAACAGCGCGGTACCGATCCGCACCAGGGTTGCGCCCTCGGCAATGGCGGCGCGCATGTCGTTGGTGGTCCCCATGGATAAGGTATCGAGAGTGAAACCCCGGTCGATGAGCCGTTCCTGCGCCTGCCGCAGCTGCGCAAAGGCGCGCCGCTGCACAGTAAAATCAGCCGCCGGCGCCGGCAGCGCCATCAGCCCCCTCAGCCGCAACCGGGGCAACGCGCAAATCTGCTCCGCCAACGCTTCCAGCGCGTCCGGGGCGACGCCGGACTTGCTCGTCTCGGCGTCAATATTAACCTGTATGCACACGTTCAGCGGCGGCAGGCCGGGCGCACGCGCGGTATCTAGTCGCGTGGCAATGCGCCCGCGCGCCAGCGAGTGTACCCAATCGAAACAGGCGGCGATGGCGCCGGTCTTGTTGGACTGCGCCGGGCCGATAAAATGCCAACCAAGCGACTGCTCAGACAGTTGTTTGAGCTTGCCCTGCGCCTCCTGTACATAGTTCTCCCCGAAGTCCGTCACCCCCAGCTGCGCCAGCGCCCGCACTGCGTCGGCGCCCCGGGTCTTGCTTACCGCCAGCAATTTCACACTCCCGGCTTCCCGCCCGAACTCCCGCTCTGCTTTTGCTATCTCCCGGCGCACCCGTTGCAAACGCTCAGGTAAATCATTCATGGTGTCAGTCTAAACCGTTAGCGGCGCCAGCTGAACTTTCATGCTCAGTCCACTGCACACCTCGCCGTTCGTCGTAGCGGTCCGCCGCCGATAATTACCACTTGGTGTTCGCATTTGGCTATACTATACGCGGGAGTATCATCAGGGTGCCTCTGAAAACCGGAGGTTCCTGCGGTTCGGCTTCGAGGTCGGGCATCACCCGGCCCCATAAAGGCGCCTCTAAAGTTAGAGGTCACCGTACTATTCACCGGATCATTATAATGTCATGTCGGTAAAATTGTTGCCCCGATTGCTGCTTGCCGGCGCGCTGGCTGCGACCGGGCTGAGCGGCGCCTTAGTAGTCATGGCCTCGCCGGCCGCACAACTCACCTCCATCCCCGGCAAACTGGTGGATGTGGGCGGTTTTCGCCTGCATATCCACTGTGTCGGCCAGGGCGCGCCGGCGATCATTCTTGATTCGGGGGTCGGCGGTTTTTCCCTGGAATGGACCCGTATCCAGGATGCGCTGGGGCGCCGCACCCGAGTCTGCTCCTACGACCGGGCCGGCTACGGCTGGAGTGATCTCGGGCCGTTGCCCAGAACCAGCAAACGTATCGCCCGGGAACTGCATACCTTGCTGCAAAAAGCCGATGTGGCCGGCCCCTATATTCTGGCCGGACATTCATTCGGCGGTTACAACGCGCAGTTATTTGCCAGAAATTACCCGGACGAGACGGCCGGACTGGTGCTGATAGACGCCTCCCACCCGGAACAGATCGAGCGCTTGCCAAAGCGCAACCCGGGCACGACCAAAAAGGCCAGACCGAGGTCAAGCAGCCATGTCGTGTCCTGGTTTTTCCCGCACCCTAACTTTCCCGATGAAAATGCACTGATGGCCCAACGCATCATGCAGGGCTGGCAACACAAGACTACCTGGCGCGAGGAAATGACGGTATTCTCAGTCAGCGCCAAACAGGTGCAGACTTCCAGGCCGATGCCGGAAGTGCCGGTGGTGGTGCTCACCCGCGGCCGCAGCTTCTGGCCCAACTACGCCAACGGCGACGAAACGGAACGCATCTGGCTGGAACTCCAGACCGAACTGTCAGAACTCGGCTCCAACCCGGTACACCTGATCGCCCAACGCAGCGGCCACGTCATCCACTTGGACCAACCCGACATCGTCATCACCGCCATGGAAACCATGCTGGACGCAAATTTTTCCGGGAAGTGATGGCTGTTGTCAGGGTGTTATAGCGGCATACTGAAAGAAGAAAACCATGTCCCAGGAAAGCGAACTACTACAGCGCATCACCATGCGGCCGGATGTCTTCGGTGGCAAACCAATCATCCGCGACATGCGCATCGCCGTAGAGCACATCCTAGCCAATCTGGCCGCAGGGGAAACAGTCGAAAGCCTGCTCAAGGAATACCCGTTCCTGGAAACGGAAGACATCCAAGCCTGCCTGCTGTTTGCCCACCGCTCATTGGCGGGGGAAATTGATAGAAAGCTCTAAAAAAGGAGAGCTATCATCCGCCGAGCTAATTCTACTGAACAAGCTGGACCTGGCACAGCTGCACCAGTTTGAATTAGCGGCAAAACTTTCCGTGTCACTCATTGGAGATTGGTTGACAAAATATAAATTCAAGAACTGGGAAAAGAGCGAATCCCACAAACAAGAAAGGGCTAAAGAGATTGCAGAAAAGTTGAATGATCACCAAAGGTGGTATACTCATGGTTCAAGTATTCACAAAGACATTCTGGAGCGGGACCTCCGTTTGAGAATTAATGATTATGGCGAAGACACTCGGCTGAAGCAGTTAGTTTGGAGTTATTTCTGGTCTCTTGCGGAATATGCGGGTGCCGGGGGATTCATCATACATAGCCGGATATTTATATGAGCACACACCAAGAAAACCGCTTTATCCAAGAGGTTGAAACTGTAATTCAGAATAATCCGAACATCGATATGGAATTGATTAACGAGTGGCATAAAATGGAGGCAATATTGGAAAAAATTCCGCTGCTACCGACGGAGTCAAATGAGAAACAGCAGGCCCGTTTGCAACGGATTCCGCTGAGGTTGTTCGGGCGGCAGGACTGTTAAGCCTTACCTGCCACCTTTCCCACCATGCACGCTCGGCTCGTTGCACCATTGGCGGCGGATTAAGTCGAAGCCTTCTGTAACCGGGGGAGCAATTCCAAGCAGGTTGAATATTGCGTTATCCAGGACGATGCGGTTGTGGTCCTGGCAGGCTTCATTTGCGGGTAAGAATGTTGTTTTTTCGAATCGTTTGCACAGCTCATTCCATGAATTGAAACGGGTCTGGTCGAATTGCCGTGTATCCAGTATGAGAAGTGACGGTAGGGCGCTTATTGTTACGCGAGTTCTACCCAGTTGTTGTCGAGTGCCGCCCCACCAGTAACTCATCAACCCCAGGGTCGAGTTGAACCAGAGCAGAATCACGCTTTGTGAAGCATCATCCGCTGGGATGAAGTTCGGCCAGGCTGTTCCTCCGACAGATTTTTCCGGTGTGAAACAGGCTGCAAGGCTTTGGGAATTTAACTGAAAGTCCAGTGTCAGATGAAGTCGAGAAACAGAGTGTTCCCAGATATTAGCAGATCGTTCTGCCTGCCCGGGGCGGACTCCCAGTTCGCAATCAGGTTGAACGATGAACGACCGTTCCTGCTCTGCATCATGATTCCACAAGGCAACAAGCGACTTGGTGAGATATGCGGGTTAATCAGATGAAGCTTCGTATTGTCCGGGTTCAGAAACAAGTGAGACTCTTTAGATAAAGAAATCGGGTAGTCTGTGTGTGAATTAATCTCAACTAATTGACACAGGAGGACTACCCGATGCAGATCAAAAGCCTGCGGGTGAAATCATATCGCAGTTGGCGCGTCGATGATACTACCGATGCTGACGCGCGCGGTCGTTTGAAGCAGTTGGAATTGGTTGCGACGTTACGCGAGGATGGGTGTGGTGAGGCGACGGCACTGGCAGCAGTAGGTTGGTCGAGGGCGACCTACTACCGTTGGTTGAAGCGGTATCGTGAACATGGGCTGAAGGGTCTGGGGTGTGGCTCTCGTGCGCCGCGGCGGCGGCGTGTGCCGCAATGGACGCGCCAGCACGAGCAGCAGGTCTTGCACCTTCGCCAACGTTATCCGTTATGGGGTAAGCGTAAGCTCTGGCGGGTGGGGGTGCGCGAGCAGGGCTGGACTTTGAGCGAGAGTACGGTCGGGCGCATCGTGGCGAAGCTGGTGCGGCTGGGTCGGGTCAAGCCGGTGGCGTTTTACTATGGCCGGGTGAAGCCTAAGCGCCGCCGGGCGTTTACCCATCATGCCAAGCGCTGGCGCTACGGGATGAAGGCTAAGGCGCCAGGGGAGTTGATGCAGATAGACCACATGAGTGTCGGCTTCACGGACGGCATCACGGTGAAGGAGTTCAAGGCCGTCTGTCCGGTGAGCAAATGGAGTGCGCTGCGAGCCTACAGTCGGGCCACCAGTGGCAATGCCCGGCGCTTCTTAAAAGCGCTGCTCGGTGAGGCGCCGTTTCCCATCCGTTCTATCCAGGTCGATGGCGGCTCGGAGTTCCGAGATGAGTTCGAGCAGGCTTGCCAGGACTTAGGAATCCCCCTGTACGTGCTGCCCCCGAAAAAACCCGAATACAACGGCTGTGTAGAACGCGCCAATGCCACCAGCCGCTATGAGTTCTATCCGTTCTACGAGGGCCCACTGACCGTGGCCGCCATCAACCGCAAACTGGCAGAGTATCAGCAATACTACAATACCTACCGCCCGCATGACGGTATTGGTTTATTAACCCCAATGGAGTATTATCAACAACTCACACAGCCTGCCTCTGAGTCTCATATGTATTGAACCTGGACACGTATGTTGATGAAAGCATTTGGTTGATATACCCTGTGCGCGGTCACTTGAATATTGTCCGACTCGTCTTTGAAAGTCATGAGGTATTAACATGAATTTTACGGCAGTTGTTGAGCGCTGCAAGGAAACGGGGCTTTATGTAGGCTATGTGCCGGGTTTTACAGGCGCTCATTCTCAGGGAAAAACCCTCGATGAACTGAATAAGAACCTGCATGAAGTCATGGCCCTGTTGCTGGAAGACGGTACACCTGAACTGGGAACCGAGTTTGTAGGAACGCAACAAATCGCTATAGCCTGAAAAGTGTCAAAAGTTCCGGTTCTCAAACCGCAAGAGGTAATGCGCCTGCTAATCTCTGCGGGTTTTAAGGAAACAAGACGCCGTGGCTCCCACAGGCAGTTTCGTCACCCTGACGGCAGGGCAACAACCATCCCATTCCACAAAGGTCGTGATATTTCTCCAATTTTACTACGACAGGTCGCAAAGGATATTGAGCTTACCCTGGATAAGTTTCTTGGTGGGAACTTCGGTTGATAACCCGCCGATATATGCGATTTAACAAATGAGTCCGAATTGTAAGGCGCTTGGGAAAGGCAGGCAGTTCACCGGGTAGTAAGGAAATATCTCTGTTCATTAAGCCCCTGTAACAGGGCTTATCCTCGGCGTGAAATGGCGCTCCCTAGGGGAATCGAACCCCTGTTTCCGGCGTGAGAGGCCAGCGTCCTGGGCCACTAGACGAAGGGAGCGGGTGTGGTTTTGTAGTATAATAGCAGTCTATGAGAAAAAACCACGATAAAGTTTCTTACCTGCGCCCGACGCCCGACATTATTCCTCGTGCCGGGCACAACATCTCCACCAGCAACATCAGTCAGGGCGCGCTGAAGGTATTGTACCGCTTGAAGAATGCCGGTTATGCCGGTTATCTGGTCGGTGGCGGGGTGCGCGACCTGCTGCTCGGGCGCGAGCCCAAGGACTTCGATGTGGTCACGGACGCCACGCCGGAGCAGATAAGGGAATTGTTTCGCAACAGCCGCCTGATCGGACGTCGGTTCCGGCTCGCCCATGTGCGCTTTGGCGCTGAGATTGTGGAGGTATCCACCTTCCGCGCCCCGCATCACGACAGCGGCGACGCCGGCCATGTTTTGGACGGACGCATCATCCGCGACAATGTCTATGGCAGCATTGATGAAGACGTCTGGCGCCGCGACTTCACCGTTAATGCCTTGTTCTACAATATTGCAGACGAGTCGGTGGTGGACTATGTACAGGGCATGGACGACATAAAATCCGGCTGCATCAGGTTGATTGGTGACCCGCGCCGGCGTTTTACCGAAGACCCGGTGCGGCTGCTGCGGGCGGTGCGGTTTGCAACCAAGCTGGGCTTTAAGATCAGCCCGGAGACCGGCAGCCGCATCCCGGAGCTGGCCTCAGCGCTGGGTGACATTGCGCCGGCGCGCCTGTTCGAGGAATGCCTGAAACTGTTTTTTAATGGCTATGCCTTGCAAACCTTTGAACAACTGCGCCGTTATGACCTGTTCAAGCAATTATTTCCACAAACCGAGGACACGCTGACAGAGCAACAAGGCGGCTTTCCCCACACGTTCCTGACCAACGCGCTGCGCAACACCGACGAGCGGCTGACGCAGAACAAGCCGGTGACGCCGGGGTTTCTCATCGCCGCGCTGTTATGGCTGCCCATGGAGAAACTGATCCGGGAACATATCGCCCGGGGCATGAATGAAATGGACGCCCTCATGCTGGCCGGGGATATCGTTGTCTCCCGGCAAACCCGCGCCATCGCCGTGCCGCGCCGCTTTACCGGCATGGCGCGCGAGATCTGGCAGTTACAGCCACGCCTGACCCGGCGCAGCAACCGCCGCCCGCAGCGGTTAATGGAAAACCCCCGGTTCCGGGCCGGCTATGATTTTCTGTTGCTGCGCGCGCAATCCGGGGAGGATGTGGCCGAGCTGGCGAAGTGGTGGACACAGTTTCAACAGGACCAGCCGGAAACAAAAAGCCCCACCCGTAACCGGCGCAACCGCCGCCGCCGCCGGTGATAATACTGTTACACAGGGATGAGGCATAAACAGCTGCCACACAGCGTGGAATGCTACATCGGCCTGGGCAGCAACCTTGATAACCCCGCGGCCCGGTTGGACGCGGCGCTGGTGGCGCTGGATACTATCCCGGATACAAAGCTGGTGCAGCATTCCTCGTATTATCGCAGTAAGCCGCTGGGGCCGAGCGGCCAGCCGGATTACCTGAACGCAGTGGCGCGGCTTGCTTGTGGCCTGCCGGCGCGGCAACTGTTGGGGCAACTGCAAGCCATTGAAAACGACCAGGGACGGGTGCGGAACGGGCCCAGATGGGGGGCGCGCACCCTGGATCTTGATATACTGCTGTACGGTGATGAGATTATTGATGAGCCCGAACTGGTGGTGCCGCACCCACAGCTTAAACATCGGAATTTTGTGCTGATGCCGTTGCTCGAGCTGGCGCCGGACCTGGACCTGCCCGGCCTTGGTCGGGCCGCGGAGTGGCTGGCGCGCGTCGGTCATGCGGGTATCGCGCCAGCATGAATGACAAGCTGAGCATTGCACGCGTGCAGGGGATGAAACAGGCCGGGGAGAAAATCGCCGCCCTCACTGCCTACGATACCAGTTTCGCTGCGATCCTGGACGCGGCCGGTATGGACATCGCCCTGGTGGGCGACTCGCTGGGCATGGTCCTGCAGGGCCGGGAAGACACCTTGAGCGTGACCATGGACGACATGGTTTACCACAGCGGCCTGGTCAGCCGCGCCTGCCGGCGGGCGCTGGTGGTCGTCGATATGCCGTATCTGAGCTACGAGACGCCGGCCCTGGCTGGTGAGAATGCGCGCCGGCTGGTAGCGGAGGGCGGCGCCGAGGTGGTGAAACTGGAAGGCGGCGAGGAGCAGGCGCAAACCGTGGCCGGTCTTGTTGAACAGGGTATTCCGGTCTGCGGCCATGTGGGGATGCAGCCTCAGTCGGTGCGCGAGTATGGCGGTTTCAAGGTGCAGGGCCGGGAGCAACACCAGGCCCGGCGCATCATGGCTGGCGCGCAGGCCCTGCAGAGCGCCGGCGCCGCCATGGTGGTGCTGGAATGTATCCCCGCCAGCCTGGCCGCACGCATCAGTGACGCACTTACCATCCCCACCATCGGCATCGGTGCCGGTGAACACTGCGACGGTCAGGTGCTGGTCAGCTATGACATGCTCGGCATCTCCCCATACCGCCCGCACCTGGCCAAAAACTTTCTGGCAGGGAGCGGCGGCGTAGCGGCTGCCGTGCAGGAATATGTGCGCGCAGTCAAAGCCGGTGAATTCCCGGGGCCGGAAAATTCCTTCAAGTGAGAGTATGATTATGCGGGCTAAAGACCCACACATCACCGCGCCGTTGACCGGGGCACCGATCATGGAAACGGTATCGAGTCTGGCCGATTTGCGTGCGCGCATCGGCAGCTGGCGCCAGGCCGGACACAGCATCGCCTTAGTCCCTACCATGGGCAACCTGCATGACGGGCACCTGTCGTTGCTGCGCCAGGCCCGCGCGTGCGCGGCGCGCACCGTAGTCAGTATTTTTGTGAACCCGATACAATTCGGCAGGGGGGAAGATTACGAAAAGTATCCCAGCACCCTGGCCGAGGACAAGAATAAACTGGAAAAGTATGGCCTGGACCTGCTGTTCACGCCGGACCTGGACCAGCTTTACCCGGGCGGCACCGATGCCGACACCCGCGTCAACGTGCCGGAATTATCCAACATACTGTGCGGGGAATTCAGGCCCGGCCACTTCTCCGGGGTCGCCACCGTAGTCGCCAAGCTGTTCGCCAACGCGCAACCGGATGTGGCCCTGTTCGGCGAGAAGGACTACCAGCAGTTGCTGGTCATCAAGCGTATGGTGCGGGACTTATGCCTGCCGGTGGAGATCGTCGGCATGCCCATCGTGCGCGAGGCGGACGGGCTGGCGATGAGTTCCCGCAATGCCTATCTGGCGCCGGCGGAACGGCGTCAGGCGCCGGCGATCTACCATACCCTGCAAGCCGCAGCCGCCAGTTTGCGTCAGGGCGCCGACCTGAAAGCCATTGAACGGGAGGCCATGCACAAGCTGGAGCAGGCCGGGTTCCGGCCCGAATACGTCAGCGTCCGCCGCAGTGAAGATCTGCGCGCGCCGACACCGGCAGACACCCGCCTGTCCATTCTGGCCGCAGCCTGGCTGGGGCCAGCGCGCCTGATTGACAACGTACAGGTGCGGGGTTAACCCGCATATCTCACCAAGTCGCTTGTTGCCTTGTGAAACATGATTGCTCTCAACAAGTTATGATAATACTGCTGTTCTTTCCACATAACACACTGCGCTTGATGCGCCCTCGCTGGTCTTGGTCCTGCCTGCGGGCACGTGCTTCCTCAACCAGAGAACCACTATGGTTTCGGTCGCAGGCACCCGCAGGCAGAACCAATCCGGCGCGATCTTCGCATCACTCGGTGAGATATGCGGGTTAACCCGCATATCTCACCAAGTCGCTTGTTGCCTTGTGAAACATGATTGCTCTCAACAAGTTATGATAATACTGCTGTTCTTTCCACATAACACACTGCGCTTGATGCGCCCTCGCTGGTCTTGGTCCTGCCTGCGGGCACGTGCTTCCTCAACCAGAGAACCACTATG
Organism: Gammaproteobacteria bacterium; assembly: GCA_965215365.1. Taxonomy (GTDB): domain Bacteria; phylum Pseudomonadota; class Gammaproteobacteria; order Eutrophobiales; family Eutrophobiaceae; genus JAAXHV01. The sequence goes on from CBDCDS010000003.1 coordinate 785,429, forward strand.
GTTTCGGTCGCAGGCACCCGCAGGCAGAACCAATCCGGCGCGATCTTCGCATCACTCGGTGAGATATGCGGGTTAACCCGCATCTCTCACCAAGTCGCTTGTTGCCTTGTGAAACATGATTGCTCTCAACAAGTTATGATAATACTGCTGTTCTTTCCACATAACACACTGCGCTTGATGCGCCCTCGCTGGTCTTGGTCCTGCCTGCGGGCACGTGCTTGTTCAACCATAGCTACCGCTATGCTTTCGGGCGCAGGCACCCGCAGGCAGAACCAATCTGGCGCGATCTTCGCATCACTGGGTGAGATCTGCGGGTTAGCCCATCCTGACCGGGCGCTTTTGCAATTTTCTTTGCAGGGTGCGCCGGTGCATACCGAGCCGCCGCGCCGCGGCAGAGATGTTGCCGTCGCATTCCGCCAGGGTTTTCTGTATGTGTTCCCATTCCAGCCTGGCCAAAGGCACCGGCGTGTCCCGCAGGGCAGCATCCGCGCGGCCCGTTTCCTGCCGGATGGCTGCCATGACGGCGTCTGCATCCGCGGGCTTGGTCAGGTATTGCCGCGCGCCCAGCTTGATGGCCGCTACCGCAGTGGCAATGCTGGCATAGCCGGTTAAGACGATGATACGCATAGCCGGGTTGGTATCTAACAACGCCGGGAGCAGTTCCAGGCCTGAATCAGCACCGATGCGCAAGTCCACCACGGCCACCCCGGGGCAGTTGTCCCGGGCCTGCGCTAGCGCGTCCTGTCGGTTATAGGTGCTGACCACCTCCATCCCGCGCCGCGCCAGCGCCCGCGCCAACAGATTGCAATAGACCTCATCATCGTCCACCAGCAACAGTCTGTTATCAGCCGGCATTGCGCGCCAGTAGCCGTTGCAATGGCAGTTCAATCCGGGTGCGCAAGCCGCCACCCGGCAGGTTGGTAAACGCCAGGCCCCCGCCCAGCCGTTTCAGCGTAGTCTGGGCCAGGAACAGGCCGATGCCCTGACCGGATGATGTGCTCTCCAGTATCCTGTTGCCGAGTTCAGCCTGATACGCCTCCGGGATGCCTTGCCCGTCGTCGATGACGCCAATCGTCAGGCGCTCGGCAGTCCAGTTCCCGGTCAACTGAATGTGCGCCCGGGACGCGTCGGCCGCATTGTTGAGGATATTGGTGATGGCCTGTCTCAGGGACTTGTCCGCAATGATCAACGGCGCCGGTTGCTGACCCTGGCAGTCGATGTCAACAGGAATATCGCCGCGAGCCTGTTGCCATTGTGCAAACAGGTCCAGCAGAAATTCCTCGACAGAGACGATATAGCCGGAGTCGGCCTGCAACTGCCCGGCATCGGAGGCCATTTCCGCCAGGATAGTCTTGCACCGGCCCAACTGTTCCCGCATAAGTTCCAGATCTTTGTGCAGGCGCGGTTGGTCGGCATATTGTTCCTGCAGCGCCTGCGCCAGCACCGCCATAGTCGATAGCGGCGTGCCCAATTCATGCGCGGTACCCGCAGCCAGCGCGCCCAGGGTCACAACCTGCTCGGCACGCAACGCCTCTTCCCGCGCCGCGGCCAAGGCGCGATCCCGTTGCCGCAGCGCCGCGGCGATACGGGAAACAAAAAATGTCACCAGCCCGGCGCTCAGGATAAACCCGTACCACATGCCCCACACATGTAACTGCGCCCCATGCTGACCCATAGCCTGCTCGGCCACCGGCACGTGAAAGAACATCAGCAGGGTATATCCGCAGGCCGCGGCCAGGGCGATCAGGGCGGCCAACGCCGGGCGAATGCTGGCGGCGGCAAAGATAACCGGCAGGATGAACAGGAAGATAAACGGGTTGGCGGAACCGCCGGTGAAATAAACCAGCAGGGTCAATGCCACCACATCCACCAGCAACTGTCCCAGGAACACCCAATCGGACAGTTCGGCGCGCGCCCGCAAGCGCAGCCAGGATGCCAGAGTAAACAGGGCCAGGGCGACGATGACCCACAGCGCCGGCGCGGCCGGCAGGTCAATGGCAAAGACCCGTTGCAGGAACAGCAAGGCCAGCACCTGCCCGCCCATGGCAATAAAGCGGACCAGCAACAGGTATTTCAGGTTGTTGAGCATGGTGATATTGCATATTACCCTAGCCCGCATATCTCACCAAGTCGCTTGTTGCCTTATGAAACATGATTACTCTCAACAAGTTATGATAATACTGCTGTTCTTTCCACCTAACCCACTGCGCTTGATGCGCCCTCGCGGGTCTTGGTTCTGCCTGCGGGCACGTGCTTGTTCAACCATAGCTACCGCTATGGTTTCGGGCGCAGGCACCCGCAGGCAGAACCAAGACCCGCGAGGGCGCATCAAGCGCAGTGGGTTATGCGGAAAGAGCAGCAGTATGATCATCACTTATTGAGAGCAAAAATGTTCCACAATGCAACAAGCGACTGGGTGAGATATGCGGGTTAGCGCCGGCCTGATCATCATCGGCAATGAAATCCTGTCCGGCCGCACCCAGGATGCCAACCTGGCCCTCATCGGCGGGAAATGCGATGCCCTAGGTATCCGGCTGACCGAGGCGCGGGTTATTGCAGACACCGAAACGGCTATTGTCGAGGCGGTCAATACCTGCCGCGCGCGGTTTACCTACGTGTTCACCACCGGCGGCATCGGGCCCACCCATGACGATATCACCGCCGCGGCCGTGGCCAGCGCCTTCAACGTGGAACTGTTGCGTAATGAAGACGCGCGCCAAGCACTGGATCGCTACTACGAACCCAAACGCCTGACCGAGGCCCGGCTGAAAATGGCGGATATCCCGGCCGGTGCCCGCCTGATCGACAACCCCGTCAGCGGCGCGCCGGGGTTTCAACTGGAGAACGTGTTTGTGCTGCCCGGCGTGCCGGCCATTATGGAAGCCATGTTCGACGGACTGACCGACCGGCTCGTGGGCGGCGACCCCATCATCACGGACAACGTCACCACCAACCTGCCGGAAAGCGAGCTCGCCGCCGACCTGGGTGCATTGCAGGAACAATATCCCGATATCATTATGGGCAGTTATCCCTACTTCAGAAAAGGCAAGCTGGGGGTGAACCTGGTGCTGCGCGGCACCGATGCGGCGCGCCTGAAGGCGGCGGCGGCGGCGCTGGTGGCGGCAATTTTACGCTTGGGCGGCGAGGCGCGGCACAACCGCCCTGCGCTATGAGGATATGAAAGTCGACACCGGCATCCGCGCCCAACGCTCCGCCTGGTCGTTCGACGGCGCGGTGGCGGCAGCGTTTCCCGACCATGCCAGGCGTTCCATTCCCTATTACGCAGACGGGCACGAGCTCATCTGTTACCTGAGTGACTTCTTCGTGGCGCCGGACAGTACCGTATATGATCTGGGCTGTGCCACCGGCCTCCTGCTGCAACAACTGGCAAGGCGCCATGCACACAAACCCGGCGTGCGCTGGGTCGGGCTGGACCGGGAACAGGCCATGATTGAACAGGCCGCCAACACCTGCGCCGGGCTGGACAATGTGGAGTTACGTTGTGAGGACATCGGCGCCGGCGAGCTCGGGCAGACCGACATGATCATCGCCTATTACACCATACAGTTCATCGAGGAACGACAGCGCCAGGCGCTGTTCGACAAAATCCACCAGGCCTTGAACTGGGGTGGCGCGTTCGTCCTGTTCGAGAAGGTCGGCGCGCCGGACTCCCGTTTTCAGGACATGATGTCCTGCCTGTACCGGGAGTTCAAACAGCGCAACGGCTTCAGCGCCGAGGAAATACTGAACAAGGAGTTAAGCTTAAAAGGTGTGCTCAAACCCTTCTCCAGCGCCGGCAACTCAGGCCTGCTGCACCGGGCCGGTTTCACCGACGTGATGACGGTGATGAAATACGTCAGCTTCGAGGGCTTCCTGGCGATTAAATAGGCCAGCGCCGGCAACCGGCTTTGTCAGCAACAGCTTTGCGCGGTCGTTATTGAGCCTTGCTGGTAACGAACGACTGAAACAGATCTTTAAGCATACCCATGGAACCTTCCAGGTGAGCTATCCTCTCTTTTAACCCGGCGATGTCCTTGTGCACCGACCAGATCATGGCGGCCAGCGCGCATTGCGTAGTGATGATGGTTAAAACAATGGTGATCAACTCGTAATTCACTTTAATCCCTCCTTATCAGATAAATTGATACTGGAAAGCGCATGATAAACACTATTGCCAACCAACGCAAGCAGAATTTTCCAATATGAAATGGGTAACTACTCGCCCCCTCCCTCTAATTCTACTGAATTTTTTGTCAAGGCGTCCTTGACAACATAGCGTCATGGCGTTATGTTGGTCGTCATGGGGAATGCGTACCGAGGGTCGAAAGCCACGACGGGTCTGTGCCAGCCGCTCATTGCGATGATGCCGCCGCACAGTGTGTACATTGAGACACACTTAGGCGGCGGGGCGATTATGCAGCGCAAGCCGGCGGCGTTGCGCAACATTGGGATTGATCTTGATGTGCGGGCGTTGGCGGGGTTTACGTGTAGGTATCCGGTGGAGTTGGTGCAGGGGTGTTGTCACCGCTGGTTGGCGACTTTTCCGTTTGACGGCACGGAGTTGGTGTACAGCGACCCGCCCTACCTGCACAGCACGCGCAAGTCACGGCACCGTTACCGGTATGACTACGAGGACTCAGACCATGAGGCGCTGCTGGCGTTACTGCAGGGGCTGCCCTGTGCGGTGATGGTGTCGGGGTATCCTTCGGCCTTGTATGATGAGGTGCTGGCGGGCTGGCGCAGTGTGTCCTTGCAGGTGATGAATCAGGGCGGGGTGGTGACCGAGCGGGTCTGGTTCAATTTTGTGCCGGACCGGGTGCACTGGGTGCGCTATGCGGGGCGCAACTTCACGCACCGCCAGCAGGTCAAGCGCAAGGCTGAGAACTGGGGGCGGCGTTATCGTGACTTGCCCCCGGCCGAGCGGCTGGCGGTGCTGGCGGCGATGATGGCGGTGGAGGCACAGTGCACATGGCCACGGTGAACAAGGCCTCATTGCGTGCGGAGTTCGAGGCCATCCGAATGCGTTTTAAGGCGTTGTGCGCCGACGGCGCGCTGAGTCCCGAAGGGCGTGCGCTGTTCGAGTCGATGTTGCTGCTATTCGAGTTGCTGCTGGCGGTGTTCTTAGAGAAGACCACACCGAAGGGGGCGCACAACTCCAGCCTGCCCAGTTCCCGCACCGACCCCGATGACAGTGCGCGCACACGGCCCGGCAAGCAGGGCAAGGGGCCGCAGACCGGGACGGTGCCCAGCGCGTCCCGGCGCGTGGTGGCTCAGACCCGCACGGTGCCCGTGACCGGCTGCCGGGCCTGCGGGCATGATCTCAAAGGCACCGCCCCCACCGGCCATGTGCGACGAGTCAAGGTCGATATAGTCTTCGAGACGACCGAGTTGACCATTGACGCCGAGATAAAAACCTGTCCGCGCTGTGGCACTGAGACCCACGGGGCGTTTCCCGATGACATGCCGGGGCCTTTACAATACGGCCCTGGCATCGTGGCTTTCGCCACGCACCTGTTAACGGCCCAAATGCTCTCGCTCAAACGTACGGCGCAGACACTTCATGCACTGACCGGGCGCGCCGTCGCCGAGGCGACCTTACTGGCCTGGCTCACGCGGGTGCATGAGGCCCTGGCCGGGTGGGAGCGGGCGGCTATCGCCCGCCTGCTCACAGAGCCCGTGCTGCACGCCGATGAGACCTCCTTGCGCATCGACCGCACACAACACTGGCTGCACAGCACCAGTGCCGGGAACCTGGTACTGAAACACTGCCACCGCAAGCGGGGCGGGGACGCCCTCAAGGACATCGGCATCGTCCCCCGCTACGGCGGTGTTCTCGTGCACGACCGCTGGGCCAGCTACTTCGCCTATGACAACTGCGAGCATGCCCTGTGCGGCAGTCACCTGTTGCGTAACTTGGCCTTTATCGAGGACGCCCACGGCCATGCCTGGGCCCAACGTATGAGCCGCCTCCTGCTCAAGACCTGCCGACAGGTGCGCACACATAAAAACAAGGCACTCAGCGAGACCGACTACCAGTCCCTGCGCACCCGCTACCGGACTATCCTGACACAAGCCAAACGGGAACTCCCCACACCCCCGAAACGGCTCACCGGCCAACGCGGACGGATTGCCCAATGTGAGGCACAAAACCTCCATGATGCCCTCGTCAAGTACGAAACCGAAGTCCTCCGCTTCGCCCGCGACCCCAACGTGCCGTTCACCAACAACCGCGCCGAACGCGATATCCGTATGGCTAAAGTCAAACAAAAAGTCTCCGGCTGCTTCCGAACCACCGCCTACGCCGACACCTACTGCCGCATCTCCAGCTACTTGCAGTCTATGACCCTGAAGGGCTACAATCCCCTCGCCGCCATCGAGATAGCACTCAAGGGAGACGCCGCCACCATGGTGGAAAAACCGCTCAAAAATAAAACGGTTAAGAAAAACCAGATCAGAACAAGAGATCAGGGTAAGGGGGCGAGTAGTTACCTTTTTTTGATAGTATATTCGTATGATGATGATTAACCCAAATTGTACTTTCAATTCTCTGGTCTGTGCCGTGGTTATCGTTGGGTTGTCCGTGATAGCAACGAATGCATGTACGCAACAGGAAAAGATTGACCAACTCCTCCAATCTGCAGAACAGGCTGCAGAACAGGGTGATGCCGATGCACAGTTCACTCTTGGCGTGATGTATAGGCAGGGTGAAGGCGTACCTCAAGACCCTACAGAGGCAGTGAAGTGGTATCGTCTGGCGGCGGAGCAGGGTGATGCCGGTGCACAGTTCAATCTTGGCGTGATGTATGAGCAGGGTAAAGGCGTACCTCAAGACCCTACAGAGGCAGTGAAGTGGTATCGTCTGGCGGCGGAGCAGGGTTATGCCGGTGCACAGTTCAATCTTGGCTTGGTATATCGTTTAGGACAAGGTGTGACACAAGATTATGTTGAATCCCACAAATGGCACAATCTCGCCGCCTCGCGCTCAACAGGTGACTTGCATGAGCGAGCGTCTGAAGCACGCGAGAGTGTTGCCCAACTAATGACTCCGACCCAAATCGCCGAAGCTCAGCGTCTCGCTGGAGAGTGGGCAAAAACACATGAAGATAATTGAAAAGGCTGCTCGGATCTTATGACGGAACCTATCTGAACTACCACTCTGGAATACGCAGTCAACATGCAGTCTCATAGTTCTCCTCGCTTGCTCCGGTCAAACCCACTACGACGATGGCCTGAAACGTTTGACGTGCAGCCCGTCAATAAAACGGAAATCCTTGTAATTGGCGGTGTACAGGGTTTCCTGATGATGGAGTGCTGTTGCTGCAATAAACGCATCACCCAGACTGAGGTTATTACTGAGTGCATACTGCCGGATTAAAACGTCGGCAGTGACGCTTATTTCATTGGAGCAGTGGATAACTTGACATCTTGCCGTCCGTAAGAAGCTCTCCAGGTCAGCGAGTTCCTTTTTGTCCCGGCAACCCTGTACAAGTTCCATACGCGAAACTACTGAGATTCTCAGATCCTTCTCTGCAAGAATAGTGTCCTGCGCTTTTTCGTCGCCTCTTTCTGCGAAAATAAAAATATCCGTATCAAATATCATCTGATCCCGCGTCCTTTTCTTGCCTGTTTCAGTTGCTCTATTGCAGCATAAGGGTCATCTCCCCGCCTGCGATTAAAATAGGCATTGACGACTCGTTGATCAAATTTATCATTCTTCATTCCGGCAGGATTGACGTGTCCGATGACTTTGCCGTGAAAGGTCAATTCGACAACTTCTCCACGTTCGATAGCCTGACGTAGTTCATAAGTACCCGAGCGTAGGTTGGTGAGTGATAGTTGCATACTGCGCCGTCCTCCATCAAAGAGAGGTCAATGGTAGCATAGTATACGTTTTATATTGTGTGTTTTCAAATACGACATCGCCGTTAAATACGGTATCCTCCTGCTTTAGTATGACGGGAAACGCATGGCGAGAACTATCATGAGGCGCCTTGCTATTCTAAAAGCTGCCGGTTCACTGGCATTGGTGCCAACAACTCCCCCTGAGAGGAGGCACCAGCTGGGAAGTGATCGAAAGGGACAATATCGGCCTGGGACTGAAGTTTCGGGGCGCGCCACGCCGGTCCGTTCCCCTCCGGCAACACCCGATCCAACGTGTCGCAAAGCGGTTAAGGCGCCTCTAAAAACCTATCCGGCAACTATTGTCTCAATACCCTGTTGCCAGGGCATAACCTGAATGGGCCCGAGCGAATATTTGTGGGCAGCCTGACACAGACATATTTGCTTTGCCGCCTCATTCTCCGCTGCAAACGCGCTGAGCCCCTTCAAATCAGACTCCCTTGGCGCCGGTTGGGATTTGATTTCAATCGCCACAGGCGCATCCTGCAGGCCGCGCGTCAACACCAAATCGACCTCCATGCCGCTGTTGGTGCGCCAGTAATGGAAACGGTAACCCGCTTCGTTATAGTCATTGGCCCTGATTAACTCGTTCACAACAAACGTCTCAAACAGCCTTCCATAACGATAACTGCCGGGCCTTAATTCCGTCCGCAACTCTCCTCTGATGGCGTTCAGTACGCCGCAGTCAAAGAAGTAGTACTTCGGGCTTTGGCGCAACTGTTTGCGTACCGAACGGCTCCAGCCGTCAATGCGGAAAACAATCAGGGTATCGACTAGGATGTCAAAATACTCCTGCGCGGTTTTCACGCTGACACCGCTGTCCCGGGCAATGGCTGAATAATTCACAGGTTCGCCGTTGACCTGCCCGGCCAAATCCAGCAAGCGCATGAACTGAGCAACCTTGCGCACCAGTAATTCCTGCATGACCTCTTCCCTGAGATAGGTTTCCACATAGGCTTTCAGTGAGCGGCTGGCGGCAGCAAAACTTTCCTGGTAAAACCCTGGCAAAGTGCCAACAGTCAGCGCCTTGTGCAGGTCCGGCCCCACCTCCTGCACACTGAGCGGGTGTAACTTCAGCGTCCAGGCCCGCCCAGCCAGAAGATTGGCCCCGGAACGTTTCAACTTCCTGGCGCTGGAACCCGTTAACAGGAACTGGACCCTGCCTTGATGGCACTCAATGAAGTAATGCACCTCATCCAGCAACGCCGGCATCTTCTGCACTTCGTCAACCAGCACCATCAACATGTCCGCAGCCGGAATATCCCGAAGCCGTTGCTCAAGCTCAAGGCGAAACAATCCAGGCTCAGCGCTATAACGCCTGCAGGTTTCCAAGCTTAACAAGTCAACACTCACAGCATACCGCGCCCGCCCCAACCAACCCTGCGCCAACACAGTCTTGCCCACCCCCCTGGGCCCAAACAGAAAAGCCGACTTGTTATGCTTCAGCAGTTCGGCAAGATTCAGTTTCCTCTGGTACATACTCCATTTTTATATTATAAATTTGGAGTATTGTCAAAATTTGTAATATCTTTGCGATTGGATTACTGGTACTGACACCAGAAGGATCACACGGGCTCGTTACTCACCCTAAAAAACGGCTCGATCTGCCTACCGAACTCTACACAATATTACAGATTTTGAGCCTGACCCTGTTTGAAAAAGTCTCATTGTATCAACTACTTACCCAAAAAGAATATCAGATTCCAGTAGATCGGTCTGCCGTCATGCCTCGATTTAAGCTGTTGCAGATACGCTCCTATAAGACCACATCCGACAGCTATCAGTAGGCAAATAAAAATCCATGTTGCGGTGGTCATCTCAATGACATTTTTAGCTTGTTCTGCTTCCATTGTTCAACCCACAACATCATTCCAGTATCGTTTCAACTCGAACGGAACCTCGCCATCCTTCTCTACCAGAGATACGTACTCATTAACAAACCTGTCTGTATCAGCCACCAGCCGAAGGTAATATTTGATAGTTGTGGCAACGCCATTTACGATTACCTGGCAGCCGTAGTTCTGACGAATAACAAGCAATAGCTTTGTGATTTCAGCCATCTCGCCTGACGGAACGGTCTCGTTTGTACTGAGGACGTAATAGGTCCTTAAACTGTTCCCGGTCAACGGCTTCGCGCCCCGCCTTGTACCCGGCGCACGTCGCCGAGGACGCACAGCAAAATGCGCCGTCTCCTTCACGGTCTCACACGGTGCAGACCCAACCCCGCCGCGTGCACAGAGACCAGATAAGTTACACAGCAAGTAAAATGTCAATAAGCAGCCGGGACGCATTTGCGGTGCTCAGGCTGGTTGGGGTTCATCTTCAAACGCGGCTCCGAAAGCCACCCTAATGTGGCCAAGCCGGTATGAATTTTCATACCGGCTTTATTAAGCGCTGTTTTCACCTTGCAGGCAACCAATAAAATATGATAAAATATTACCTGTCCCGTAACGATAATACGTCATAGTGAAAATCGATTTTCAGAACCGAAAACTTGAGAAAATATTTAATTCGACGGGAGATCTTCAAAAGCAATACGGGAAACGTATGGCGAGAACTATCATGAGACGCCTTGCTGTTCTAAAAGCTGCCGGTTCACTGGCATTGGTGCCAACAACTCCCCCTGAGAGGAGGCACCAGCTGGGGAGTGATCGAAAGGGGCAATACGCTGTCGATCTTATTCATCCGTACCGGCTGATTTTCAAACCGAACCACGAGCCTGTTCTGAGAAAGCAAGACGGTGGGATAGACACGGAACAAGTAACCGCAATCACAATCATTGAAATAGTTGACTATCACTGACCGGAGATAGAGATATGCTGACGGCAACCAATCAATACACACCGGACTATACAGTGTCGCCGGGTGAGATCCTGAATGAGCGCATCGTCGCGCAAGGAATCTCGCAAGCCGAACTTGCCCGGCGTTGTGGTCACTCTGCAAAACTGATCAGCGAAATCATTAACGGTAAAGCACCGCTCAATCCACGTCTGGCACTGGAGTTTGAGAAGGTACTGAGTGTTGACGCCAGTATCTGGCTCAATATAGAAACGGATTACAGATTGTATATGGCCCGTAAAGCAGAAGCACGCGAAGCAGTTGATGCTGCCGCTTGGCTGGAGCAATTTCCGATAAGGGAACTTGTAAAGCGGGGAATTTTTGATAAACCGGAGTCGGATACAGATAAGATGTCAAAACTGCTTTCGTTCTTTGGAGTAGCTTCGATTAAGGCGTGGAGCATGAAGTATGGATTGGCTAATGTAGTTTATCGGCACTCGCGGAGATTCGAGAGTGATCAGGCTGCTTTAGCAACATGGCTTCGACTTGGAGAGCTGGACGCTGAAGGACAGGAGTGTGTTGATTACAACGAGACAAAGTTCAAGCGCTCGCTCAAGAAAATCCGGAGACAGACGCGTGCACCAATAGAAGATGCACTAATGCAGGCAATGCATCTCTGTAATGAGGCAGGAGTCGCGCTTACTCTTGTTAAACCATTACCTAAAATTGCACTTAGTGGCGCCGCCTGGTGGCTTTCCCCTAAAAAAGCTATGATACAACTCAGCGCGCGCCATAAGACAGATGACCACCTCTGGTTCAGCCTGTTCCACGAAGCGGCTCACCTTCTCCTCCACAGTAAAAAGACCATTTTCACAGACTCCAGAAATGGTGGGAGTACAGAGATCGAAGTAGAAGCAGACAACTGGGCATCAAATAAACTCATTCCACGTTCGAACTGGAATCGTTTTATCGCGACTTCTCTGTTCAGCAAGACAGCAATTCAATCTTTTGCGGAGGAACAAGGTATTGCCCCTGGCATAGTTGTGGGTGCGCTTCAACATGAAGGATATATTCCCTGGTCTCATATGAATGGTTTGAAGGTACGACTGGAATGGAAGCAATAAATAAAAATATCTGTATCAGATATCATCTGATACAGAGGTATCTTGTAGTTAAACAGCCGTTTTGATGATACCGTTACGGTCGTTTACAAATCACACGCGGGGAAACACATGGCCGGGTTTGTATTGGATTATTCACGTTATTGCGTGCCGACGGAGGGTCACTTTGCACTGACTGATATCGACCCGGGAGACAGTCAGGGCCTGGTGCGGGAACGGGATGGGGCGCAGGTGAAGGCGCGATTGGCCGAGGTTCAGGTGCGGCTTGACGAGTTGCAGCATCGGTTATTTGCCGAGTCCAAACAGGCGTTGTTGCTGGTGTTGCAGGCCATGGATACCGCCGGCAAGGATAATACTATCCGCCGCGTGATGGCGCCGCTGAATCCCATGGCCTGTCGGGTGACGAACTTCAAGTCACCGAGCGGCGCCGAACGGGCGCGGGATTTTCTCTGGCGCGTGCACTCGCACGTGCCGCGCAAGGGCTCTATCGGTGTGTTCAACCGCTCCCATTATGAAGATGTGCTCATCGCCCGCGTGCACGGTCTGGCCCCGCTCGAACTGGTTGAAAAACGTTACGACCATATCAATGACTTTGAAAGGATGTTGACCGACCACAGCACCCGCATCGTCAAGGTGATGCTGCACATCTCCAAGGAGTACCAGTTAAAACGGCTACAGCGGCGGCTGCAGCGGGCGGACAAACACTGGAAATTCCTGCCGGATGACTTACGCGACCGGGAACGCTGGGACGATTACATGGCAGCCTACGACATTATGCTGCAACGCTGCTCCACGCCTTATGCGCCCTGGTATGTCATTCCCGCAGAAAACCGCTGGTTGCGCAACCTGATTATCAGCCAACTGCTGCTCGATAACCTAGAAGACATGAACCCGCAATTTCCTGCGCCGCAGTTCGACCCGGCGGACTATCCGCCCGAAACAATTACTTGACAAATTGAGTTCCGACTCCGGTGTCGGTGAGGATCTCGTTAATGAAGGAATCGGCGTCGCCGCGAATGATATGAGACTTGCTGACGCCGTGTTGCAGGGGTTGCAGGCAAGCCTGTACCTTGGGAATCATACCACCGTGGATGACCCCCGTTTTGATCAGCGCCTCGGCCTGCTGCTCGGTGAGGGTCGGCAACAACACGCCGTCGGCATCTTGCACGCCGTCCTCGTCGGTCATCAGGATCAGTTTTTCCGCCCGCATCGCCCCGGCAATGGCGCTGGCGACTTCATCGGCGTTGACATTGTAACCGGGCTCACCATCTTCCAGCCCCGAGGTAATCGCGGTAACGATGGGCACAGCTGCGGCAGGCTGTTGCGCCAAGGAGGCAGCATCCACGCGCACCGGTTCGCCCACATAACCGAGTTCGGCCTGCTTTTGTCGGGAACGCACCAGGCCACTGGTTCTGTCAAAGATAACGCCCTGGTAGCCGCGGTGCGCCACCGCATCCCGCACCATGCGGCTGATCTCCAGGAACACTTCGTTGGCCAGTTCCAGCACCTCCCGGGAAGTGACCCGCAGTCCGTTCTGCTTACTCGGCTGCAGGCCCAGCGCCTGCATGCGCCGGTCCAGTTGGCGGGCGCCGCCATGCACTAAAATGACGTTAATGTCCAAGCGTTTCAGGAATGCAACATCACTGACCAGCGCCGGGATTAAACGCTCATCCTGCAGGATCGAGCCGCCTATCTTGAGTACGAACTTCTTACCCTGAAAGGCCTCCAGGTAAGGAATGGCCTGCCGCAGGGCGTTCCCGTCAAAGTCATGTTGTTCGGCAAGTTTCCTGGCCGTTTCCAATAGGACGAGCTTGTAGGGCATGATAGGGCAAAGAGGGTTAATGCTGAAGGTTTGTACGAGGCCATACTACCGGGCGAGAGCGGGAATGACAAGCGCAGTGCAGAGTCGGCATTTGGCGGGAATGGCTGAGCAGGGAAACAGGAATGACAAATTGAATGATAAAATAGCCGCATGAAAAAAGCCTTGTTTATTACGCTGGCACTCGGGATCGCCGCCATGCTGGGCTACCTGGTCGCCAGGGACAACGAGTCGGGAAGGCGCGCAACCGTCATGTCTTCGGCAGACTGCAGCACGACCTCCGAACACGATGGCATGGTCTGGATCGAAGGCGGCGTTTATACCGGCGGCGCAACCGGTTTCTACACGGAGGAAAGCCCGCTACGAGAAGTGCAGGTCGAGGGCTTCTGGATCGACCGGTTTGAAGTCACCAACGCCCGCTTCGCCGAGTTTGTGGCCGCCACCGGCTACGTCACCGTGGCAGAGCGCCCACTGCAACCGGCGGATTTCCCCGGCATCGATCCGGCCTTGCTGCAAGCCGGGTCGGTCGTGTTCACCATGCCGACGGCCGCGGACGGCAAGCTGACCCAGTGGTGGCGCTTCGTCCCCGGCGCGCATTGGCGCCAGCCCGCCGGGCCGGGCAGTTCCATCGAAGGTCTGGAGCAACATCCGGTCGTGCATGTCACCCACGAGGATGCGCAGGCTTTCGCCGAGTGGCATGGCCATGACCTGCCCACGGAGGCGCAATGGGAGTACGCGGCGCGGGGCGGCCTGGAGCAGGCCGTGTATGCCTGGGGCGATGAATTTCTGGTTGCGGGCAAGCACCAGGCCAATACCTGGCAGGGGATGTTCCCGCTGCTGAACGAGCGGGAAGACGGCTACACCGGCAGCGCCCCGGTCGGTTGCTTCCCCGCCAACGGCTACGGCCTGCATGACATGATCGGCAACGTGTGGGAATGGGTCGATGACTGGTATTACCCGGTTTACGGCACGCTGGAAGAGGGCGGCCACGACCCGCGCCAGCCGGGCTTGCCGGTTAAGGTCATCAAGGGCGGCTCCTACCTGTGCGCGGAGAATTACTGCCGGCGTTACCGTCCTGCGGCCAGACATGCACAGGAAGCCACCTTAGGGGCTGCGCACATCGGCTTTCGAACTGTTAAAAACGCAGACAATTCCCGATAATCGCGGGTTAACCCGGCTCCAACTGTGGCGCGCGTAGCAGGTAAATGGCGACACAGGCCAGCAGCAGGGGCACTGCGAACACGATAAAATTGACGCTGGTGGAATAGCCCATATTGATCAATACGCCGCCCAGGTAGGGACCCATAATGGCGCCGGTGCGGCCGGCGCCGATGCTCCAGCCGACGCCGGTGGTGCGGATTGCCGTGGGATACAGGCGCGCCGCCGAGATATAAAAACCCACAAACCCGCCCAATACACAAAAACCGAGCACGAACGCCAACGCCAGCAACAGGCCCACCTGTGCCGGCGCAAACCCGAATGCCACCATGGAAATAATACCGCCGATAAAAAAGACGATGATCAACGGCCGCACTCCCAGTCGGTCGGACAAATACCCCAGGATGGCGCCGCCTAAGAAAGCTCCGAAATTCAACGCGGTACCGATGTAAATACCCTTGTCCACCGCCAGACCCGCATCAACGGTAATCTTGGGCACCCAACTGAACAGGAAATACAGAGTCAGGAACGCCATAAAAAAACCGCACCATAACAGCAGGGTCCAGTTTCTGTACTCGGGGGTCAACAGGCGCTTGACGGACGGTTTTGCGGCGGCGGCCAGGGTCTCCGGCAGCTCCCGCAACAGCGGCCAGCCCATACGGACCAGTATCCGGTTCATCTTATCCAGCGCCCCCGCCGGGCGCCTGGAAGAAAGGAACTCCAGGGATTCCGGCAGGAACAACCAGGTGAGGATAACTCCGGCCAGCGACAGCAGGCCGCCACAATAAAATACCGCCGACCACCCATGAGACTGGATTAACCAGACCGCAACAAAGCCGCCGACCGTGGCGCCTAACGGGTAGCCCACCTGCATAAAGCCCACCGCTAAGTTGCGCTTCCTGGCCGGGGTGTATTCCGCCACCAGGCTGGTGAGGCTGGCCAGAATGCTGCCGATGCCAAGGCCGGTGATCATCCTCATAATAATCATCTGGGTGGCATTGGTCGTCAGGCCGGTCAACGCCATGCTGAAGGCAATGGTAGTCAGCGACAACAGAATCATCGCCCGCCGCCCGATCACGTCCGTATAAGGGGCGATAAACGCTGCGCCCAAAGTCATGCCCACCAGTCCGGCGCTGAAAATGATGCCCAGCATGTACGGCGTCAGTTGCCATTCCTGAGAGATAGTGGGCGCGGTGAAAGCAATGGCCAGTACGTCAAAGCCGTCCAGCATGTTCAGGGCGAAGCATATCAGCACCACCCGCAGTTGCAGGCCACTGACGGGGCGCTCATCAATAAGCTGACCGATGGTTGTTGCAGACATGGTATTATGGTAACTCTAATTTTTAGAGGCACCCTTATTACTTTATTTCTTCATTCCTGTGCAAGCAGGAATCCAGTGGAAAAACGTCCCGAAGGGACTCCGTACAGGTAGAATGTTGCGTATGATCAGAACGTTCGAGGGTATCACACCTGTTATAGCTGCATCCACTTATATTGACGAGCTGGCCGTGGTGATCGGCAACGTCAGTATCGGCGAGGATTCCTCGGTCTGGCCGGCGGCCGTCATTCGCGGGGATGTCAACACCATCACCATCGGCAGCCGCACCAGCATTCAGGACGGCTCGGTGCTGCACGTCAATCATGACGATGCAGACAACCCCGGCGGCGACCCGCTGCATGTCGGCAGCAACGTTACCGTAGGCCATAAGGTTATGCTGCACGGCTGCACCATCCACGATCGCTGTCTGATCGGCATGTCTTCGACCATTCTGGACAAGGCCGTAATTGAATCCAATACCATGCTCGGCGCCGGCAGTCTGGTGGCGCCGGGCAAGGTGCTGGCAAGCGGTTATCTCTATGTCGGCACGCCGGCGCGCCAGATACGCAAATTAACCGACGCAGAACTGGCTTACCTGGACCTCTCTGCGGAACATTATGTCAGGATAAAAGCCAGACACATGGAAACCTGACCTACACTGACGCCCCACTGAGACACTCTTTGATATTGCCATGAACCTTGCCGAACGTAAACTTATTGACTTGCAGTCTTATATCGCCTTGCTGGAACAGCACAACCACTTGGTACGTGTAAAAAGTGAGGTGGACCCCGTGTTCGAACTGGCCGGTATCGCCAAACAATTTGAGGGCGGCAAGGCGCTGCTGTTCGAAAATGTCAAGGGCAGTGACTTCCCGGCGCTGACCGGGTTGTACTGGAACCGTAATTTCATGGCGAAGTTTTTTCAGACTACCAGCGTCAGGCTGCCCTTCGTGCTGGCTGATGATATCCGGGCCTGGCGCAAGCACCCCATTGAACCCGTGATAGTACAACAAGGGCCGGCCAATGAGGTGGTTGAGACCGATCCTGACTTGCATACCCTGCCAATTCCCCACCACGCCGAAGGCGACGGCGGGCGCTACCTGACTTCTAGCGTGGTCATCGCCAAGGACCCGGACACGGGAGTGCGCAACCTGTCCATTCACCGCATGATGGTCACCGGCAAAAACCGCTGCACCCTGTTACTGGAAGAACTGGGCCACCTGATGGACTACTTCAAACGGGCCGAAGCCAGGGGGCAAGCGCTGGAGCTCACCGTCAACAACGGCGCCGATTATGCCCTGACCATGGCCGCAGCATCACCCGCCTCCGCTGCGCCCATGGACTTGGATGAGATCGGCATCGCCTGTCAGATGCACGGCGCGCCGGTGCGCTTGATTGAAGCCCAAACCGTGGCCGTAGAGGCCTGGGCCGACGCGCAGTTCGTCATAGAAGGGAGAATACTCCCCAATGTAAGAGAGCCGGAAGGCCCCTACGCCGAGGTCACCGGCTACTACGCCGCCATGGCTCCACGCTGGGTGTTTGAGGTGACCGCCATCACCCGGCGGCGGGAACCGATCTTCCATTCCATCCTGTCCGGCAAGGAGGTGTATAACGCCTATGGCCTCAGCGCCGGCGCCGGCGCGTTCGACAAGATCCATAGTCTGGTGCCGGAGGTGACCGCGGTGCACTTCTCCGACGGCAGTGTGCCCTACCATCTGGTCGTGCAGATAGACAAGAAACACGAAGGCAGCCAGCGCAACGCCATCATGGCCGCGTTTGTCTCCCTGGCGTTCGTAAAAACTGTCACCGTGGTGGACACGGATGTGGATATCTACAGCCTCGCCGATGTGGACTGGGCCGTGCAGACTCGCTGCCGCTTCGATAAGGACCTGCTGCCGATACCCGACGGCATCGGCCATCGCCTCAACCCCATGGTGGAAGACGACAAATGGACGCGCCTGGGCATTGACGCCACTGTGCCGTTGCCGCGGCAGGACAAGTACCACCGAGCCACCATGTGCGCGGTGAACCTGGACGATTTTGATATGGAAGGGGCGTGAGATTTGAACTGCGATACGGTTGCAATACGTCGCGTAGGCCGCCATGTCATCTAGCTCCGGGAAGCTTCGCGAATTCATGCGAGTTGAGGAGCTCGAACTCGATAATTGGGTCAGTGAATAAAAGAAATGATTGCTAGGGGTGTTTTCGTTGTTGTTCTTTTGGTTGTCAATGGCGCTCAGGGTCATCCCGGGCGAACCGATGCGGACGGTTGTCACGCCGGCGCTGAGTCCTATCACTGTCATGATGAAATTATTGAATCCGGTGGTGGAAATATGAATATGTTTGCCGATGCTTTGGTCGATCCTGTTACACTGGTTGTTGCTTTTTTCATTGTAGTTTTGTTCGTTATCGGGTTGTTTTGGCAGCCGTTGCGAGAATCTGCGCCTGGGTTGCTGACCTCGTTGGGTATATTTGGCACCTTCTTGGGAACGTTTATAGCCCTGTCTGGCTTTGATCCGTCCAGTGATATGAGCGATAGCGTCAATAATTTGCTTGGTGGGATGAAAATTGCTTTCGCTACCAGTTTGCTCGGGATATTGGCCTCGATTGTTTTTAAGGTAATTGCTTCATTTCGGTTCAAGGAAGATGAACTGACTGAGAGTGAAGCGGTGTATCCGATGGAAACGGTGCGTTTGCTCAACGAGATTAAGGAACATCTGGCGGTGACAAATTCAGGGCAACTGGAGTCGATTCGCAAGGCGTTGGTGGGGGATGAAACCGAATACACCTTGTTGGGTCAGCATGCGCATGAACTTAAATGGCTTGAAAGCATAGAAGGGATGATGGCAAATACGCGGGATCTAATCGGTCAGGAAGGTGATCGGGGGGTACATAATCTGATTTTTGAATTGGCTGAGATGCGGTGGGCTTTAATTGGCGTTGAGCGAAGCAGTAAAAATTCGGATGAAGATGCTGGCTACAATATTTATGACGTGTTGGAAAAGTTGGTTAAGAGTCAAAGTGAGTTGCTGGAAAAAACCGATACCCGGTTAGATAATCAAAGTAAGTTTATTGATAATCAGGGTAAGTTGGTTGAGTCATTGACTGAACTCAGGCGGTGGCTTATTGAAAGCCAGCATCAATACACCGATGCGTTAGATAAAATTGCTTTGCAGTCTAATCAAGAGGATTCTGTTGACACCCGAGTTAAGTCCGTCGATCTTTTGAATGAAATCAGGCGGGTTAATTTGTTGTTGTCTAAATTTGACGCTAAAAAAATTAATTCTTTAGTTGAGTCGGTTGATAAACTTATCCATCTTCAAAGTTCAGCTCATCAGCCGAAGAAAGGTGGTGCGACGTTAGAGGATATGCGGAATATTATCAAAGAGCAATTGGCGCAAGTGGGTCAAACAACAGGTAATAAACAGAACGGCGGGAATGAAAAAAAAGACTGATGAGCAATGGGCGCCGGTGTCGGATTTAATGGCCGTCCTAATGTTAATTTTCATGTTTATATCGTTGTTGACAGTGCGGCATGTGATCGATGAGCGAGAAATCAATGAGTTGGAATGTAATAAGATTTATGATTCTTTGGTGGCTGAATTCGATCAGGATTTTGAAAAATGGGATATTGCTTTGTTAGACGACCTGACGATTCGTTTTAATAACCCGGAATTGCTGTTCAAATCGAATGAAAGTCGTATCAGCCCCCGTTTTGCAATCATTCTACAGGACTTTTTCCCGCGTTATCTGGCGGTTATCCTGCAAGATAAATACCGCTCTGATATTCGTAAAATACGGATAGAGGGTCATACGTCGTCGGAATGGAAGGACGCAGTGAATGAAAAAGATGCTTATTTTTTGAATATGCAACTTTCACAAGCTCGTACCTGGAATATCCTGCGCTACATTATGACATTGCCGACCAGTGTGTATTATTTTGATTGGGCTAAAAAATATGTCAGTGCAGACGGGATGTCATCGAGTGATCCGATTTTAACCAGTGATGGGATTGAAAATAAAGAACGTTCGCGGCGGGTTGATTTTCGTCTTATTACCACATCGTGCCGGAGGGCCGGAGTCTATGAGCAATCTATCTGATAATTCTAATGAAGGGCTGTCTGTTATGCTGCCTTATCAGCTTATTATTGTGCCGGTCTTGCTTGTTGCTATCCTGCCAATGCCCTACGGTTATTACACGCTAGTCAGATTGATATGTTGCGCCCTGTTTGTCGATTTAACGGTTCGGCTTTTGGTTAATACTGATAATTCTAAATTGGGTGGTTGGAGTTTTCTTTGGTTTTTGACGGCGTTTTGTGCAATTTTATACAATCCCTTTATTCCGGTTCATTTGACCAAAGAAATCTGGACGGTGACCAACCTTGTCTCTTTGGGTATTGGTGGGGGTGCGGTTTATCTGTTAAGTCGGTTGTCCAAGCCAAAGAAAAAAACCGGAAAAGGAAAAGAACAGTATGCCACCGATAAGTTGAAAAAAGCCGATGGTAATTCAATGGCAAAGCAGAAATCAGAGTTAGTGAAAAAGGGGGCGGTTAAGGCACAGCCGGATGTTGAAAACGGCGAGAAACAGAGCAAAATTAAACAGTGGGCGGCGAGGGCTAATCCGGGGGCTAGATCGGATTACGGGCAATATAGAAAGGACGGGCCGAGGGCTAAGACCAAGCAGGCTAAGCAACGCCCTTTTTAGCCAAAGACGCATGGCATTAGCTTTTGTTGAGAGAATCAGATTTGGACAAAAGTACTGATAATGAAACTTCGACCGATCGTCCCATTGTATATATGGAGACGACAGTGGTGAGCTACCTGACCGCCAGGCCGAGTCGCGATGTGGTCATAGCAGGACATCAGCAATCAACCCGGGAATGGTGGGAAGACAGACAAAGCGATTTCAGGGTTGTTGCATCACCACTTGTATTGCAAGAGGCAAGTAGAGGAGACAATCAGGCAGCGCAATCCAGGCTGGATATTTTAAGGATTGTGGAGTTATTGGAGATCAATGATGACGCAACGACCTTGGCGCGTGAGTTGATAGAAAGCGGAATAATTCCTGAAACTTCGCTTGATGACGCTTTACATGTCGCTATCGCTGCCGTTAATGGATGTAACTATCTGGCTACTTGGAACTACCGTCATCTGGTCAGCGCTGGGGTGCGGGCGCGAATCGAGACATTTTGTCGAGACAAAGGCTATGAAGCGGTGATAATCTGCACACCAGAGGACCTTTTGGAGGAAGCAACATGAAGAACGACCCTATTGTGGAAGAAGTACGTAGAATCAGAGATGAACATGCGGCAAGATTCAAATACGATTTGGACTTGATAGTGAAAGACCTCAAAGAGCAGGAACGGGCAAGCGGCCGGACGTATATCAGGCTGCCACCGCGTCGTATTAAACCGAAATCATGAAGGAATAGGGCGTTTGTCAGATCGGGCGCCTTGAAAATCAATCATCGAAGTTTAGTCTGCGGATTTATCCTGCTCAATCTTTTTCTTCAACTCCTCCATTTCCTCGTCCACCTTGTGCAGGTGGTCGAGCAGGGCGTCGAGGGTGTTTTGTACCGGGTCGGGCATGTCTTTGCTGCCGCCGTAGGCGTCGAAGCCGATTTTTCTGGCCATGGCGGCGCGCTGGGCTTTTTTCAATTCCTCCTCGGCGCCGGACTCCCGAGCCATGATGCGGCCGGGGATGCCGACTACGGTGGCGTGGTCGGGGACATCCTTGATAACCACTGCGTTAGAGCCAATCCTGGCGTTGGCACCTAGGGTGATGGGGCCTAAGACCTTGGCGCCGGCGCCGATGATGACGCCGTTTTTCAGGGTCGGGTGGCGTTTGCCTTTCTGCCAGGTGGTGCCGCCTAAGGTGACACCGTGGTAGATGGAGCAGTCATCGCCGATCTCCGAAGTCTCACCGATGACGATGCCCATGCCGTGGTCGATAAACAGGCGGCGGCCGATGCCGGCGCCGGGGTGAATCTCCACACCGGTGAGAAAGCGCGACAGGTGCGAGCTGAGGCGCGCAAGCAGATAGAGTTTCTTGTTCCACAGCCAGTGGTTCACGCGATGCAGCAGGATCGCATGCAGGCCGGGGCAGGTGAGCAGGGTTTCCAGCGCGCTGCGGGCGGCGGGGTCGCGCTCGAACACTACTTGTATGTCTTCTTTGAGGGTGTTGAACATGGTGTTGCGGTCTTGTCCCTTCGGGACCTGTATTTCACTGGATTCCCGCGTGCGCAGGAATGACGGGGTTGCGCCTGGACTTACCGTACCAACTTGCTTATGCGCTCAACCTCTGCAACTAGTCTGGTAGTGGTAGCTTCCACCTCCGCAAGTTTATCACGTTCCTTCGCTACCACTTGGGCGGGTGCCTTGTCGATAAAGTTCCGGTTTTGCAGTTTGCCGCTCAGTCGTTGCCGTTCGGCCTCAAGCCGGGCCAGTTGTTTGCCCAGTTTTTCCAGCTCCTCGGCGGGGTCGATGAGGTCGGCCAAGGGCACCATGAGGGTCATGGAACCGGCTTCGGCGGTGATTGCATCGTCGGGCACCTTAGCCAAACGTTCAACACCGGTGACGCGGGTCAGCGACCGGATTGGTCTGAGATTGGCCCGCAGCCAGGCCTGTTCCTGTTCGCTGCCGCGGTTGACCTTCAGGTCCAGCGGCTTTCCCGGCGCGATATCACGTTCGGCGCGGATACGCCGCACCCCCAGGATGAATGACTTCAGCCATTCCACCTCAGCCAGCGTCTCAGCATGACTCTCGACCACCTGCTGCCAGTCCGCCGACGTGGAATAATCCGCCGTCACCGCCTGTGTCGAGTCCACCGCTATGGAAACATTTCCAACTACCCCGCTGGCATCATTTCCTTGCGCGTTAGAAACGGGGCCGATTATGCCGGCAATCTCCGCGGCAACAGGGTAAGACTGCAACATCACGGTCTCCCCGCCCCGCCCCAGCAACGGCACTACCTTTTGCCACAACTCCTCGGTGATAAAAGGCATGAACGGGTGTAACAAGCGCAGCAACAGTTCCAGGTTATGCACCAGGGTGTGCAGCACGCCACGTTTCTGTGCCGCCGTTGCTTGCGGGTCGTTCAGCACGGGTTTCGACAGCTCCACATACCAATCGCAATACTCATCCCAGGTGAACTCGTATAAGGCCTGGGCTGCCAGATCGAAGCGATACCCGGCCAGGCTGTGTTCAACCTGTGCCAGGGCCTGCCCCAGGCGGATGCTGATCCAGCATTCGGCGCTACCGTACTGCACGGTACCGGTATTGACTTCCAAACCCTGCTGCTCGACACTTAGCAGCACATACCGGGTGGCGTTCCAGAGCTTGTTGCAGAAGTTGCGATAACCCTGGATGCGCCCCGTGTCAAAACGGATGTCGCGCCCTTGGGTGGCCAGCTGGGCGAAGGTAAAACGCAAGGCATCGGCACCGAACGCGGGAATGCCCTGCGGGAATTGCTTGCGCGTCGCTTGCTCAATGCCGGCCTGCAACTGCGGCTGCATCAGGTTGGCTGTCTGTTTGGATACCAGCGCCTCGAGCTCTATACCGTCGATCAGGTCCAGCGGGTCCAGGACATTGCCCTTGGACTTGGACATCTTGCGGCCTTGCGAGTCGCGCACCAGGCCGGTCACATAGACCTCCCGGAACGGTACGTCGCCCATGAACTTCAGTCCCATCATGATCATCCTGGCAACCCAGAAAAAGATGATGTCAAAACCGGTTACCAACACACTGGTGGGGTAAAAGCGTTCCAGCTCACTGGTCTGTTGCGGCCAGCCCAGGGTGGAAAAAGGCCATAACGCCGAGGAAAACCAGGTGTCCAGCACATCCGGGTCACGGGTCAGCGCCACGGCTTCGGGCAGCCGGTATTTGCGGCGCGCCTGGGCTTCGTCCCTGGCTACGTAGATATTGCCGTCGGCATCGTACCAGGCCGGGATGCGGTGCCCCCACCAGAGCTGGCGCGAGATGCACCAGTCGTTGATGTTGCGCATCCACTCGAAGTAGGTTTTCGACCAGTTCTCCGGCACAAAACGGATGTCCCCGCGTGCCACTGCGGCAATAGCCGGGTCGGCCAGCGGCTGAATCCTTACGTACCACTGGTCGGTGAGATAAGGCTCGATGATGGCGCCGGAGCGATCACCGCGCGGTGCCATCAGGGTGTGCTCTTCGATTTTCTCCAGCAAGCCCAGCGCAGTCAGGTCTTCAATGATCCGGTGGCGCGCCTGATAGCGATCCAGGCCCTGGTAAGCGGCGGGAGCGTTGTCGTTGAGCGCCGCGTCAATAGTGAAGATGTTCAGCAACGGCAGGTTGTGACGCTGCCCCATGTCGTAATCATTGAAATCGTGCGCCGGCGTGATTTTGACGCAGCCGCTGCCGAAGGCCGGGTCCACATGGTCATCGGCAATCACCGGGATGCTGCGGCCGGTCAGGGGCAGCTCTACCGTTGCCCCTACCAGTTTGCGGTAGCGCGCGTCATCGGGATGCACCGCCACCGCAGCATCACCCAGCATCGTTTCAGGACGTGTCGTCGCCACCACCAGCGCGCCGTGACCATCCGTGCGCGGGTAGCGAATATGCCAGAGGTGGCTTTTTTCCTCCTCCGCCAGCACCTCTAAGTCGGAAACGGCCGTGTGCAGCACCGGGTCCCAGTTCACCAGGCGCTTGCCGCGATAGATCAACCCCTCGTCATAGAGGCGGATAAATACCTCCTGCACGGCTTGCGAGAGACCCTCGTCCATGGTAAAACGTTCCCGGCTCCAGTCCATGGACGCGCCCAGGCGCCGCGACTGGCGGCTGATGGTATTGCCGGAATGGGCTTTCCAGTCCCACACCGCCTGCATGAACTGCTCCCGCCCCAGATCATGCCGGGATTGGCCCTTAGCCTCCAACTGCCGCTCCACCACCATCTGCGTGGCGATGCCGGCATGGTCGGTTCCGCACTGCCACAAGGTGTCATCGCCCCGCATGCGTCGGTAGCGGATCAATATGTCCATCAGCGTCTGCTGGAAGGCATGCCCCATGTGCAGGCTGCCGGTGACGTTGGGCGGCGGCAGGGCGATGCTGTAGGAGGCGCGCCCGTCTCGGGGCCCGCCGCGGGGATGAAAATACCCCTGTCGCTCCCACTGTTCATACCAGCGGGCTTCGATGGTTTGGGGATTGTAGGTTTTGTCCAACATTACCGCAGCTCCCGGATCAGGCTCCGAATCAGGCACGAGCAGCCCCGATATTGTGGCTGTGCAGTTCCAGCCCTCGGTCACGGTACTCCTGGTAGCGCGCCCGCGCCTGCCGGCGCGCAGCCGGGTCGGACGGCACGACTTCGACAATGCGTTCATAGCCGTTCACAGCCGCCGGCACCGCGTCGCACAGGTTAATGAACACCCGCCGCGCCGGGGGGGTCTGTCCGGCCCAGCCGATGACGACCGGATAGTTGTCCAGGTCCTCGGCGGCATCTATGGCGGCATGTGGCAGGAAGCTGATATCCCGGAAAGTCCAAAGCAAGGTATCCAAGGTTTCGGCCTCCTCCCGGGATGCGGCGTGGATATAGACATCATACCCTCCCTGTCTGGCCTTCTCCACCAGCTGGCAGACGAAACGATGAGGCATCGTCTGCTCAGCAACGATATAAAAGTCCGCTCTGCTCACGCTAGCCGGCGCGCTGCCTGACGGCACTCTTTCCAGCGGATTTTGACATGCTCAGGTGTTTTTCTCACATTGCTGAATCAGGTATTCCACCAGCAAGGGCACGGGACGTCCGGTCGCACACTTGTTTTTGCCGCTGACCCAGGCGGTGCCGGCGATATCCAGGTGCGCCCAGTGGAATTTTCTGGCAAACTTGGACAGGAAACAGGCGGCGGTGATAGTGCCGGCCTCGCGCCCGCCGATGTTGGCCATGTCCGCGAACGGGCTGTCCAGCTGTTTCTCGTATTCCTCCCACAACGGCAGCTGCCAGGCCCGGTCGCCGGCGTTCAGCCCGGCCTGCAACAACTCTGCCGCCAGCGGTTCGTGGTTACTCATCAGGCCCGAAGCATGTTTGCCCAGGGCGACTATGCAGGCGCCGGTGAGCGTGGCAATGTCAACCACTGCGACCGGAGCAAAGCGCTCGCTGTAAGTCAGAGCATCGCACAATATCAGGCGGCCCTCCGCATCCGTATTCAGCACTTCCACAGTCTGGCCAGACATGCTGGTAAAAATGTCGCCAGGCTTGGTTGCAGTGCTGCTGGGCATATTCTCCACCGCCGGCGTCAGTCCCACCAGATTGATCGGGAGTTCCATCCCGGCGACGGCAGCCACCGCGCCAAACACCGAGGCGGCACCACACATGTCGAATTTCATCTCATCCATCGCCGCCGCGGGCTTGATCGATATGCCGCCGGTGTCAAAGGTCACACCTTTCCCTATCAGCGCCACCGGCTTGCTGTCATCCCCCGCGCCCTGGTAACGGAAGACGATCAATTTCCCCGGTTGCGCGCTGCCTTGGGATACCGACAGCAGGGAATGCATGCCCAGCTCCTTCATTTCCGCCTCATCCAGTACCTTTACGTCCACTGCGGGATAGGTCTTGCCCAACGCCAGCGCTTGTTCGGCGAGATGAGTCGGCGTGCAGGCGTTGGCCGGGCGATTGGCCAAGTCACGGGTCAGTTTCACGCCTGCGGCCAAGGCCATGCCGCGCGTCAGCGCGGTATGGCATTGCGCCAGCTCCCGGCGCGTGGGCACCACCAGGGTAATTTTACGCAGGCTTTTTTTGGGTTCATTTTTCTTGCTCTTGAATTCATTGAAGCGGTAGAGTTCATGGTCGGCCCATTGCACCGCGTTTTGTATCTTCCAGGGGTAATCCCGCTCCTTGACCTCCAGTTCCGGCAAAAAACTCATGGCTTCGGTGGCGCCGGTCTGTTGCAGTTGTTTGACGCCAGCAGTGATAATTTTCCGGTATTGCCGGTCATCGAGGTCAGCCTGCTTGCCGCAGCCGAGCAGCAACAGGCGTTCGGCGGCGCAGCCGGGCACCTTGTGCAAGAGCAGTGACTGGCCGATTTTTCCGTCCATATCGCCGTTGCGTAACAAGCCGGAGAGGAAGCCGGCACCCGCGTCGTCCAAAGCCTGGGCGGCGGGGGTTAATTTGCGGGATTCGTACACGCCGGCCAGTACGCAGGCACTACGCTGTTTTACGGGACTGCCGCTCTTAATATTGTATTCCATGATATTCTTTCACTGGTTATGATGAGAATAGTAACCTCTGATTTTTAGAGGCGCCTTTGTCTCGGATTCTATCTGATAACCGGCGTTAACACCAGCTATCCAATAATCCTATCTAATGATCCTGCGCCGCTACATTCACAGAGAAATAGCTGAGAAACTCGGCTGGATCATCGGCCTGCTGGCGTTGATTATCATGAGTAATCGCTTTGTCAGGTATCTGGCAGATGCCGCCGCCGGGGTCTTTCCCGCCGACCTGGTGTTGCAGTCGCTGCTGATGAAAATGCTGGCGACCTTGCCGAAGCTGATGCCCATTGCCATTTTTCTGGCGGTCCTGCTCGGCCTGTCCAGACTGGCGCGCGACCGGGAACTGACCGTGGTGTCGGCATCCGGCAGTGGCTATCGGGTACAACTGGTCGCGATCCTGCAGTTGTCCCTGCTGTTTTCCCTGATCGTGTTCGCTACCAGTTTTTATGTCGCGCCCTGGGCCGCGCAGAATACCGCGACCTTGCGCGCCCAGGCTGAAGTGGAAGCGGAGACCGCCGCTGTCGCGGCCGGCAAATTCAACGAAATGAGCAGGGGAGAGCAGGTCATATATATTGAACGTGCCTCAAGTGACAGGACGCGCATGGAGAACATTTTCCTGCAAGCCCGGCGCGACCAGCAAACCAGTGTGATCAACTCACGTAGCGCCAGCTACCGAACTATTGATGACCTGGGCGGCAAGTTCCTGTTATTCGAACACGGACGGCGTTACACCAGCAGCCGCGACGCGCTGGACTACCAGATAACCCGCTACCGCACTTACGCGGTATTGGTTGAACAGAGCGATGCGCAACGCAACTATATCAAACTGGAGGCAGTGCCGACGGCAACTCTGCTCGGCTCAGACAACCCACAACACCAGGCTGAATTACAGTGGCGCCTGTCTTTTGTGATTGCCTCATTGTTGCTGCCCGTGCTGGCGTTGGCCCTGAGCCGTTATTCATTCAGCGAGCAGAAATACTTCGCGGCGTTCGTGGCCGTGCTGATCTACATTATCTACAGCAATCTACTGAGCATTGCGAAAACCATGTTAAAACGGGATGAGATACCGGCTTTCATCGGCCTCTGGTGGGTGCATCTGGCCTTGCTCGCATTGATTATCTGTGCCTTTGCGTGGCCGCGGCTGCGGCGGCGGCTGAAGCAGGGGACACCGCGGCCGCAGGCTGCCGGGCACGGCGCGACGGCATGAAGATCATACAACGCTATTTCATTGTCAACCTGGTCTGGCCGACCGCGCTGGCGCTGTTAGTGCTGGTTGGCATTTTTGCGTTTCTATCCTTAATCGACCAACTGGAAGACGCCGGGCAAGCAAATTTCGGCGCCTACGAAGCCGTTATTTACGTGCTGTTGACCTTGCCCCGGCTGGCTTATGAGATCATGCCTGTGGCAGCGATGATCGGGGGCATGGCCTGTCTGGCGCTGCTCACCCGCAACCGCGAACTCGACATTATCAGGCTGGCCGGCGGCTCGGAATCTTCCGTCGCCTGGTTTCTTGGCAACGCAGCTCTGCTCATCATCGTATTTTATATCCTGCTCGGCGAGTTCGTGGTGCCCGCAACCGAAATAAAAGCCAGGTATCAACGTTCCATTGCCTTGCAGGAACAAATTGCCATGCAAACCCGGTACGGTTTCTGGGCCCGGGACGGCAACAGTTTCATCAATATCCGCAAGATACTGCCCGGCAACCGCGTCGAGGAAGTCTATATTTACGAATTCGATGAGGAGGCCCGGTTACGCAGCAGTATCAGCGCCGAAAACGCCCGTTATAACGACGACCACTGGGTGCTGGAAGGTGTGGAAAGGACGATCATTGATAACGATGGAGTCAGCCTGGAACGACATGATCGCGCGGCCTGGGCATCCTGGATGGACGATGATTTAATCGACTTGATCATCATCAACCCCTTGTACATGTCGGTATGGAACCTCCGGGACAGTATTCGGGCGCTGCAAGCCAATGCGCAGAGCACGGCTGTTTACGAACAGGCGCTCTATGGCAAGCTGACGCGCCCGTTTACCATCCTCGCCATGATCCTGCTGTCTGCCCCGCTGGTTGCCGCACGCAGGCACGACGGCGGCCCCGGACAACAGGTCTTTACAGGCGCCCTGATCGGAGTGATCTTCTACTTTGTTAACTCCGCCGCCGGCCATATCGGCATCGTTTACGGGGCACACCCGCTTATCAGCGCGACCGCGCCCACCCTGCTGCTGTACCTGATATTGTTCAGGCTTTACCGACGTAAACCAGCAGTGTCCCGGAGCCGCGGTCATGTAAGGCCCGACGCTCCTTATCGAACAAGCACCAAAGAAATCCGGCGCCCAATACAACCCAGGATACGCCGGCAAGAAAAAACCTTGCGCTGAGGCTTTTCCAGTCCGGCACACGGCCATCCGCGCTGACCAGGTAGATACGCCAGGCGCGCATGCCCAGAGTTTGGCGCCCCGTTTTCCACTGCCAGACGAAATACAACCAGGCAATAACCAGCAGGTAGGCAGAATATAACGGGTGGCCGGCGCTGAAGGCTACACCGCCACTCACGGTCAACGCGGCTAGGGTTGCAAAGAACAACACAGAAAACAACAGGCAGCAGTCATAAATAATAGCCGCCAGCCGGCGCGCCAAGCTGCAAGTGGCATGATGTTTGGAGTCAGACATGCCAGGGAAAAGTATATTGACGACAAATATTGCCGACATTGCGCAGTGGAAGCACTGTCTGGTGCTACTCTCGGGTTAAGGCAGCCTCTCCCGACTCTAGGATGGTTCCGATAATGCGTTCTCCCTCTTGCAGCAGGTTCTCAATGGCTGTTATCAGCTTGGTTTCATCATCGCGTACTCTGATTCTGTAATCCTGAAAGTTCTCGTCCTGATCATCAATTTCCGTATAAACCATGTTCTCTGCATCCCAGCGTTCCTGTTGCACCCGATAATACCGGTCCATGTATTTTCTGAGTATGGACACCACAATTTCCTGCAAGCGCATGACACCGCGGTAGTTGTGCGGATACAAAATGGCGTCATCCGCGGTCAGGGCATACAGCCTGACCGGGTCGGCGTTGCTCATAATTTCACGGGCTGTCTGTGGCTTCAGCGCAAAATTATTCAAGCCTTTCTGTTCCTTGTACGCCAACAACTCCAGGTAAATCTGCTGCCAGTCCAGCAACGCCAGCGTGGCCTCGGCAACAGGCCGGTCCTGTCCGGATTGAAATTCCACCTCCTTGACTCCAGCGGCCTTGCTTTCCAGCAGGTGGATTTTTGTTGACAAATCCAGGCTCACCCGGGCCGCATGGTCAACCTGCAAAAACACATTTTCTTCCTCTGCAAAATGCCGCCCTGCCGGCGGGCGCGGGGCGATGAGTCCCTTGCCGATTAATTCGGCGTTGGGCCGAATGGGAAGGGCCCATTCACGAAAGCCGGCGCTGGCGACGCCTTCCCGCTCCAGGTAATTACGAAACTGCGCCATATAGTTGGCGCGCACTGCGAAAATGTTCAGCGTTTCCAGCAGCTTCAAATCATTCGGGTGGTTGCCGGTCAGGGCCGAGCTGCGTTTCAGTCCGTGTTCGTACCCCTGTAGCCGCACGCCGCGCCCAAATAACTGGATGATTTCCGAGCCTTCCTTGCGCCCGATATTCAGCAGTCCCATGTTCGATACGCGCCAGGAATTCCATCCCTCCATGAATTTTTTGGCACCGATGAGCACATCGATGCTGGTGTCGTGCGCGGCAATACTGTTGAACAGAGAATCGGCCATCGCGTCTTCTTCCAGGGTAATCCCGGCGGCGTCTTGTGCTACCAGTTTTTTGAATTTGCCCACGTCGCCGATATAGATCAACCCGAAATAGGCTTCGGCAGAGCCCGCTTTCAGCCCGATTTCTCCTCTACAGTTGCGAATGCTGCAAAGGTGCAAACCGCCGCCGCCGGGCGCATGAAACACCTTGCTCAGAATGTCCTCGTATATTTGTCCGCAATCCATACCGCCACCGTGCAGGTTGTCAAATTTGCCCTTGAACACATCCTCACCATTGGGCGCCGTCAGGCCACTGCTTCCGTTCAGGATCTTTCCCAGTGCCGCAGTGGCCCAGTGACGCTCGGTCAGAACCCGGTGCAGGAAGCGGGCAACAACCAGCACGTCGCTGCGTGCCCGGCGGTCTTTGGTATAAACCGCGTTGACGGTGCTGCCGACAAACACCCACAGCGGCTTTTCCAGGTTATACGGGCGCAGGGTCGAGGTCTGTTCGACAAATATCCGTTTTTGCTGGTAAAACGACAGCAGGTTGCCCAACAGCAACAAGTCGGTTGTGGCTTCGGTGGTTTCATCAGTCAGATTGAGGATACGGAAATCCTTGCCGTAGCCGTCGTCGTAAAAGTAACGGTAGGAATAGTCGAAGACGATGGCCTTGCCGTACTCCCTGGTCAGCGCATCCTTACGTGTCGCCGTCAGGGCCTGACCAAAGGTGGCGCTGTATTCAAAGGTAAAGCCACTCTCACCCAGCACGTTACGTAACTTCAACCAGGCCTTGCCTCCGGCCCCCTTGTGGCCTTCATCAACCAATACCAGATTGTTGCCGACGAAAGCCTCCACCGGCACGCGCTCGCCGGAACCGCGTTTTTTCTCCGCCAGCTTGGTAATCTCCAGCACGCGCACGGTGTTCTGTCGCGCCAGCGTCAGGCCGCTTTCATTCAAGGCAAAGCGTTTGGCCGGGATGCCGGATAATGAAAATTCCCTGAGGTGCTGTTCGCTTAAACCCTCATTCGGGGTGATCAGCAGGATATTATCCGGCGCGGCCTTGCTGTAGTGCAAAAACTGGTGGTAGTTAAGGTGCATGATCAAGGTCTTGCCACTACCGGTGGCCATCCAGAAAGCCAGCTTCTTCAAGTCACCCCGGGTGAAGCCCTCCTCGAACGAAACATAGCTCATGGAGCTGTGACTGCGCAGAAAATGGTTCAAATCCTCAAGCAACACTGCCGGACTGTTGAAATACCGGTCCAGGAAAACTTCGGCAAACAACAACGCCACCTGCTGGAAGTATTTCAGTTTAAGGCCGGGGCGGCGCGTGCTGATGGCGCGTAAATGGGCAAGGATATTGCCGTCATAACGCTCAAGGTCTGCAAACGGGATTTTTACCCGGTTGCCGCGCGAGGTCAGTCGGCGCAAAGCAAAGCTGTAGCCATCAGCATCAAACCCTTCCGCGGCGCCACTGGTGTCTTGCAACAACTCGCGGTTGTTCTGGTAGCCGAACTGGTGATACAACCAGGTAAGCAACACCAGTTGTTGCTCAAGTTTGAGGTAGTTGGGTTGTTCGCGCCCGTACAACTGCATTATTCTGCGTCAGCCGCAAACATGCGGGCCTTGAAGACCGGGTCTAAGGATTTGGCGCCGGGGATGAACGAATCGCCGTTGACATAGATCTCGTCTGCATCTGCGGTGAGTTTTTGTTCCAGGACGAACTGTTTGTCCCGTTCCAGTTCCGGCTTTTCCCAGCCTTCAGTGTCACGCCATAAGACTGTGGTTTGGCGTCCGCCGAGCAGGCCGCGCACGACCAGATAGCGGCGTTGCTCATCGTGGTAAGTTCGGCGGGTTTGTACTTGCAGCCCCAGCAGGTAGTTGAAGGTTTCCGGGAGGTCTATGCGCTGTTCCCGGGTCGCTCCGTTGTTGCGGATGGCGAGTTTGTAGTCGAAGGGTCGGGCCAGTTGTTCTACGTTCAGCAACGTCGCGCTGTGCCGGGTTTCCGTCCGCAGCATGTAGCTGAGCAGGTAGTCATCGAATTTCATGGCCTGCTGGCTGGCCGAGTCGTCTACTTCGATATTGTTCAGCGCGTCCTCGTAGCTTTCCAGGCGCAGGTACTTGATGATGCGCGGGCCGCGCGCGGCTTCTTCCTGAGTGGCCATGCGTTTGGGTTTGCCGTCCTTCCATTCCGGGGTGAAGGTGACTTTTTTGAGGCGTGGCAGGAGCACCGAGTCGAAGTAGTCGGCACTTTCAACGACAATGAATTTGTGTCTCTTCGCGTATTCTCGATTGATATTAATAACCGCATGACCTGTTGTTCCAGAGCCCGCAAAGAAATCCAGAATGGTTCCCTGAGTGCCTGATAGCAGTAGTGCGCAACGCTCAACCAGCTCGGAAGGTTTGGGTTTCAGCTTATCGATCAAAGTACGGAAATAACCATTGCCAAACATGCGTAACAGCAATTTTGTAGCGTCAGTGGTAGTTTTAACGTCATCCCACAAGGTTGTAGGGGCCAGACCGCGCTCCTGTGCTTCGGCAAGATAGCGCTTGTATTGCGGCCGTCCGTTGCCACTCATTCCGAATAAAATGCGCCCCTCTGACATCAATTTGTCAACCACATCCTTTTCAAAACGCCAGCACCGACCTTCCGGCGGCCAAAACTCCCTGCCGTTTTTTGGGTTAACGATGGGATATGTCAGGTTCTCACGGATGTTGGGGGCATCCATGGGGTCCAAAGTCCAAGGTCCTTTGGGATCGTTATCAGGATTACTGAAATTTTGTATTGCCTGAGGTAGGCGAAATTTTGATTTCTCGGTATCCAGTCGTACCTTGTCTGCGGCAAAAAAAGTAGTATGGTTGGTGGAGAGTGAAATCAGTGTATCGCTGGAAACGGATTTACGACTTTGCCAGATAATATCAGCAACAAAATTTGAAGTGCCCCAGGTCTGGTCCATGACAGGTTTGAGATTTGCGTACTCACCATCGTCGGTGCTGACAAAAATACCGGCAGTATCCTTGGCCAGAACCCTGCTTTGCCTCAACCTGTCCCACATCATCGACATCCAGGAACTATGCTGGTAATCGTCTTTATATGCAAAGTCATTCAAACTGGTATTGTAGGGTGGGTCGATGTATATACAGTCAATCGACTGCGCGTAGCCTGCGCTCAGAAAAGACAATGCCTGCCAGTTCTCGCTATGCACCAACAACCCATCACAAAGCTCGTCGATATTTTCCAAAGACGCCAGCAGCTCATCCTTGAATGTCTCTGAGAAGTGTCGGGTATCCAACACCAGCGTTGGGTGGTCGCGCATGAAGCCGGTGCGCCGTGCCGGCACCTCGCTACTGGAATTAAACAGGTCGGTCTCATTCTCATCAATGTGGAATAACTCCTGCCATTCCGTCCATTGTGGTTCACAGGCGGCAATCTCCGGGTAGAAGCGTTCATGGACATGGGCAAGGGTGATGCAATACTGTGTGTCGGTAATGAACTTGCGTTTCTCCCACAGTAATCTTTGAAATCCTTCGATCTGCTCCAGCAAGTCGATGATGCGTTCACCCATCGTCCTGATTACCCTGGCCACCTGGAACCAGCCTTCCGCAAAGCCCTCGCCGGCAAGTTCGAAATCATCCAGGTTCAAAACCTCGCTCTTGATATAGAACTCCAGTTCCCGGGATAAGAACGCCTTAAGGTTCTTGTGGATAAAAAAGTCAGAAGTGTTGCGGCGGGTATATTGTCGCAGGTGGTGTTCCAGGTGTGTAACCGGTTCGTTTTCCGCACTGCGCCGGCGTTCGGCGGTTAGCGCAAGATGAATTTCGTTTGCCAGTCCGGGGCGACTGCCCAACTCCGCAACACCTTCATCAATAATAGCCTCCTGTTGATTGGCATTGCCGTAACGTTCCTGCTCCTGTTCATTCAAGGGACGGTACTCAAAAGGAAGTATCAGCTTTTTTGTGTTTTCATCGACGGCAATGTCATGAACAAGCGGCAGGAAAAACCGCTTGTCGCCCTTGATGTTGTTGTGCTCTACATCGGCGGCCCGTAGCTTGAAATATATGGTGGCACCGTGCGCCCGATAGGAGTAGTCGTGAAAGTGTTCGGCCGTCTTGATGTAGTACTGATCGGCATTCGCCCAGTGCAGGTAAACCTCTTCCCCGTTGTAGGGAATCGCGTAGCGTTGTTGCCTGGAGTAGCGTCGCTTGGAGATGAAATCGCCATCCTGGTAGTAGCGGCTGAAAAAGGCAAACAAGTGGTTGAAGATGTCCCGCTCTAGGGTGGCCCGGCTGCGTGCGCCGCGCGTGCGCCGTTGCAACTTCAGATATTTTTCTCCTATGGGAATATCGTGGTAGCTGTCATTCAGAGTACCCGCAGCATCCAGCGCCTTGTTGCCCAGCGTTTCTCTGATAAGCCGGGTCGTGTCCTGCAACTCGCTGAGGGCCAGTTCCTGATCGTGCAGGATGCCTTGATCCAGTTCTTCATTGACAGCTTTAACCAGATCTTCAGAGATGAATTTTTCGACTACATCCCGCTTGTGATTCATGATGCGGTAGATGCCGAAATCCAGGTCAGCACAATCGAACTGGAACAGTTCCCGCAGAAGTTGTTGGAATTTTTCCTGATTTTGGTTGGTAGTCGTCATTCCTTTAATTTCCGAACTTGCCGGCACTCCAAATGAATTTTTATATGAGGGTTTAGAGGTTCCTATGAGGCACTACGGATGGATAGTAAATGCTCTTGCAGCGATTGTCCAGAGAAATGTCCAGGTGTCCAGGTTCAATACAGTAAGAGTCTCACTTGTTTCTGAACCCGGACAGAGAAAGAGAGAATCTGGTCTGGCGCAGAAGAGCCAAATCGCAGGCAACAAAAAAGGGGCTTACGCCCCTTTTTCGCAACTCGTAATAAAACTATTACTTGTTGTTGATGTACATCGTAACTTCGAAACCGAAGCGGATGTCGCTGTATTCAGGAGTTTGCCAATTCATTATGTCTCTCCGGTTGGGTTAATGGTAAGGGTTATCGTGCTTGCCCTGTATTTTGCAGGTTCCGTGCCAAAATCGTGAATATTTCTTGAAATCTAATAAAAATTATTATAAATCAAACGGTTATTGAAAAACCATCCATTCGGTAAAAAATTCTGAAGCGGCTCATAGTACAAAAAAACTGGTTGTTATGCTTCACTTTTCTGGTTGCCTACAACCATTTAACTTGTCTTTGTTGCGCCAGGCGGCGTTGGGCGGCGTCATTCAGTCGGTCATGTACTTGATGTACACTCCCTCCTTCATTCCTTGCCCGCCTTGCCTGACACAAAAAATCCTGCGTTAAAACCCTTTGTTGTCTTTTTTCATTGCGCCCATCCCTGGGCGCAACCCTTCGGGCAGCCTGTGGCCGTGCAAATCGGCTATCCTGCCGATTGGTGCGCTAGGCGGCGTTGGGCGGCGTCATTCAGTCGGTCATGTGCTCATTGTACACTTCTGCGGCTTCGAATACCGGGCCGTCCACACAGACCCGCTGCATGGTGGTTTCCCCGTTGCGGTAAACGGGTATCGCACAGCCGGCGCAGCCGCCGGTTGCACAGGCCATGTACTCTTCCACCGAGACCTGACAGGGCAGGGAAAATTCCGCGGCCAGTGCGGCCACGGCCTGCAGCATGGGGGTGGGACCACAACTGAAGAGCTCCACCTGCTGCCGTTGCGAGGGGGCGAGGTGGCTCAGCCAGAGGCGCGCCAGATCGGTGACGAAACCATGGTAACAGCCGGGATAACCCTGTTTGCTGGTGAGGCGGCTGGGGATGCCCCAGTCTTCCAGCAAGGGCATGCAGGCCAGCGCCTCGGGGGGAACGCCGTCCACCATGATCTGCGACGGTCGGGGCTGGAACGGAAAGGGAATCTCCGAACCCATGATCACCAAAGGCCGCACATCTGTGGCTTGTGTTGCGATATGCTCGGCCAAAAATACCATGGGCGGGATACCCACGCCACCGCCGATGAGCAAGGGGAAACGCCGGTAGCCCTGCAGCTTGAACGGTGTGCCGACAGGTCCGAGCAGGTTGATATGATCGCCAGGCCGGGCGCCGGCCAGTTTTTGCGTGCCCTGCCCATGCACTTTGTAGAGAATGTCTATCCAGCCGGCGTTGCGGTCGGCGCGCATGATCGACATGGGCCGGCGCATGGGCAGAGCCTCATGGCAGCGCAGGTGCACGAAGCTGCCGGGCCGCGCCCGGGCCGCGCAGGCGCCGGCAGCCAGACGCAGCAGGTACTGCTCGGCAGCCAGCGGCTGCTGCAGCACTACCGCCGCATCTTCAACAAAAATAGTGGCGCGGGTGGCCGGATGGCGTACCGACTCAGTCATGGCTAAAAGCCGGCTTGCCGTCAATGAGGGTATGCGTGACCCGGCCGCACATCTCCCAACCATCGAAAGGCGTGTTCTTGCCGGCGCTGGTCAAGGCTGCGGCGCTGAGCGTCCACTGTTGCCGATCATCGAAGATAAACAGGTCGCCCGGCGCCCCCGGCGTCAGGCTGCCGGCGTTAATGCCGATAACCGCAGCCGGATGACAGGTCAGCGCTGCGACGATTTGCGTCGGGGTGAAGGCGCGGGTGGCAACCAGATTGAATGCCAGCGGCGCCAGTGCTTCCAGGGTGGAAGCGCCGGCTTCGGTGCTGCTGAACGGCGCCGCCTTGGCGTCTTCATCATGCGGCTGGTGGTCCGAGCAGACGGCGTCAATGACACCGTTGCGCAGCCCGTCCAGCAACGCCAGCCGGTCGCGGTCGGTGCGCAGCGGCGGCCACAGGTGGCACTGGGCATTGAAACCGTCCACATCGGTCTCGGTCAGGTACAGGTGACAGATGCCCACATCAGCGCTCACCGGCAACCCCTGCTGCTTTGCGGCGCCGACCAGTTCCACACTGCGGGCGCAGGACAGACGGCAGAAATGCGCCCTGACCCCGGTCTGTTCGATCAGCAACAAGGCGCGGCTGATGGCGCTGGTCTCGGCGGTTGCCGGGATGCCGGGCAGGCCCAGGCGCGTGCTGATTTTGCCCTCGTGCATAACCCCTTGGTTTCTCAGGTAACTGTCTTCCGGGTGAATGAACACGGGCAGCTCAAAACTGGCGGCATATTCAAACGCACGGCGCAGCACTTCCGTGTCAACGATCGGGCTGTCGGCATTGGACAAGCCTATGCAACCGGCCTGCTTGAGCGCCGCCACGGCCGTTAACTGGCGTCCTTCTAGGCCCCGGGTCAACGCGCCCAAGGGGTGGATGCGCGTCTGTTTGGTACGCGCCTGACGCTGGTGCACCAGCTCCACTACCGCCGGGTTGTCTGTCACCGGCCGGGTGTTGGGCGGGCACACCATTGCAGTGACCCCGGCGCGTAACGCCGCCGCGCTTTCCGAGGCGATGCTGGCCTTGTGTTCAAAGCCCGGCTCGCGGGTATGTACGCTCAGATCCACAATGCCGGGGCAGACAAACTCACCCTCCAGCGTGATCTCCAGATCGGCGCGGAAGCCATCGGCAGGTGCGCCCACGGCAACGATCCGGCCGTCTGCAATGCACAAGTCACCGGCGTCATCAAGTTGTTGCAAGGGACAGATCAGGCGCCCGTTACGGATCAGGATACGCATCAGTCTGTGCCGGCTCTGGCGCCGGACGCAGCGCCCGTGACCATGGCCATGACCGCCATGCGTACCGCGATACCGTGGCTGACCTGTTGCAGGATGACCGAGCGCGCGCCGTCCGCCACCTGCGAATCAATTTCAATGCCGCGGTTGATCGGGCCCGGATGCATCACCATCACGTCCGGGCTGGCCACGCTGAGGCGCGCCTCGGTCAGGCCGAAACACTGGAAATACTCCTCTTCGCTGGGCAGCACCGCATTGCCGATGCGCTCCCGCTGCAAGCGCAACATGGTGATGACATCCACCTCGCGCAGCCCCTCCTGCAAATCATGGAAGACCTGTACCCCCAGGCTTTCAATAGCTACTGGCAGCAGGGTTTTCGGCGCGATGACGCGAATATCGCTCACTCCCAGGGTACTCAGCGCGTGGATCTTGGAGCGGGCCACCCGCGAGTGCGCAATGTCGCCGACGATGGCTACCCGCAGCGCCTCGAAATCCGGCTTGTGCCGGCGGATGGTAAAAACATCCAGCATGGCCTGGGTGGGGTGGGCATGGCGGCCATCC
This sequence comes from Gammaproteobacteria bacterium, assembly GCA_965215365.1. Lineage (GTDB taxonomy): Bacteria > Pseudomonadota > Gammaproteobacteria > Eutrophobiales > Eutrophobiaceae > JAAXHV01. The sequence continues at coordinate 824,670 of CBDCDS010000003.1, forward strand.
CCGGCGTTGATGACATGGACATCGTCCGCCACCTGGCCGGCGATGAAATGCGCCGCGCCGCTGTTGCCGTGGCGCACCACAAACAGGTCGCAGTGCATGGCTTCTAAGGTGTGCAAGGTATCTCGTAGCGATTCGCCCTTGCTGGTGGCCGAAGTGGCAATGTTGATATTGAGCACATCCGCGGACAGGCGTTTGGCTGCCAGCTCGAAAGTGGTGCGAGTGCGGGTGCTGGACTCAAAAAACAGGTTGGCCACGGTTTTACCGCGTAACAGGGGTACTTTCTTCACTGCGCGCCCGCTCACGCCGGCAAAGGATTCGGCATAGTCGAGGATGCTGGTGAGGATATCACGGCTCAAACCCTCCGTCGTCAGGAAGTGTTTAAGACACCCGTGCCGGTCCAGTTGCATGGAGTGGGCGCTCATGTCACTGTGGAGATTTCCAGCGCCAGCGGCGCCGCGCCTGACAACTTGAGATGCTGGTTTGCCGCCAGCTCCAAGCGTGTGCCCGTCACGTCCGCCTGCACGGGTAGCTCCCTGCCGCCACGATCTACCAGCACCGCCAGACAGATGCTCGCGGCCCGTCCGTAGTCGAACAGTTCATTCATTGCCGCGCGCACGGTACGGCCGGTGTAAAGCACGTCATCGATCAGGATAACGTGGCGGTCGGTCACGTCAAAGGGCAAGCTCGATGGCGTGACCCGGGGATGCAGGCCAATGCGGCTGAAATCATCCCGGTAAAAGGCAATATTGAGTTTACCCAAAGGCTGGGTAGTTTGATACAGGCCAAGCAACTGTTGCGCCACCCGCACTCCGCCGGTATGAATGCCGACAAACAAGGGGTTGGTTCTGTTATGTTCCCGTAAATATCGATCCAGGCCGGTTTTCATGCTCCGGATCAGGGATTCTACGTCTGGCACTTTTTCCACCGGCATATCCTAGCCCGCAGATCTCACCCAGTCGCTTGTTGCCTTGTGAAACATCATTGCTCTCAATAAGTGATGATCATACTGCTGCTCTTTCCACCTAACCCACTGCGCTTGATGCGCCCTCGCGGGTCTTGGTGCTGCCTGCGGGCACGTGCTTGTTCAACCAGAGAACCACTATGCTCATCGTCGCAGGCACCCGCAGGCAGCACCAATCCGGTGCGATCTTCGCATCACCCGGTGAGATCTGCGGGCTGGCCATTATAGCATCATCAGATGTTCCCGACATCCCGCAACCAGCCTTCTAGGATCACCTGGGCGGCGATATGGTCTGTATGCACCCGGCGCTGTTGTCGGGACCTGGCTTCGATGGTAGTCAGTCGCTCGTCGGCGCGCAGCACCGGCAGCCGATAACGACCGCGGAGCTTGCGTGCGAAGGCGTCGGCGGCATCACCGAGGCGCTGCCGGCTGCCGTCCATATTCAGCGGCTCGCCCACCACCAGCGCCTGCGGTTGCCATTCGCCGAGCAGCGCGCCGATGCGGTTCCAGTCCGGACGGCCGTTGCGCGCCGGGATGATTTCCAGCGGCGTGGCCGTGGCAGTCAGCGTCTGCCCTACTGCCACGCCGATGCGTTTGATGCCGAAATCAAAGCACAACAAGGTAGTGGGGCGCGACACCTGGTGTTGTTTCAGGTCAGGCGTGTCCGCAACTGGCCGAAAGTTGATGGTGATGAATGCCCAGCAGCGCCGTGGCCGCAGACCAGCGCAACTCACACGGTGTATTGAAGATGATCTCCGGGTCTGCGGACACATTCAGCCAGGAGTTTTCCTTGATTTCCTCTTCCAGTTGTCCGGCGGTCCAACCGGCGTAGCCCAGCGCAATGAGGAACTGCTGCGGCCCGGCGTTTTCGGCGATGGCATGCAATATGTCCCGGGATGTGGTAATGCCCAGCACATCGCTGACACGAATCGAGGAGTCCCACCCGCTATCGGGTTCATGCAGTACAAATCCCCGGTCGGTGTGAACCGGCCCGCCCTGATACACAGGCAGCCTGGCAATGGCCTGATCGTCCGGCGTCAGCTCCATCTGCGTGAGAATTTCACCCAGCTCGCAATTCGCCGGACGGTTGAGCACCAGCCCCATGGCGCCCTCATCATTATGCGCGCAGATGTAGGTGACTGTCTGAGAAAAGTTGGGGTCTCTCAGACTGGGCATAGCAATGAGAAACTGGTTGGTCAGGTTATTGAACTGCATGAGCTACCTCGGTGCGTAGTCGCTGCACTACAAACAGCGTTTATGGCGGCGGGCCTGGTGAATCTGAACGACATAGCTGTAATAGTATCCCCATACGCAACAGAATGCCACCTGAAGCATAGGCTTGCTACAAAAAACTATGTCTTGAACCTGCCGTACGGTCCCGCTAACACAGCCGTCGGGGACCAGCGAGGCGCACCTGACAGCTCTACCGATGCGGACTGAATGCTTACCAAGACGACTTTCTGACCCCGCTTTTCAAGCTTTAGCGGATTTGGACGTCCGCAGGACGCCCGCAGGGGGCGTCCCAAGGATGGGACGCATCACCAAATACCACGCCGCCTGCCAACCAGCAACATCAGGTTTGCAAATTCGCTGTGAGTTGTTGCAGCAGTGCAGGTTTATCCAATTTGCCTGAGGATGTTTTCGGCAACTCAGCAAGCGCCACGTAACGGGTCGGGATTTTGTAGGGTGCCAGTTGTTTTCGGCAATGCTCATCTAAGACGTTTTGGGGGAGGTCGTCGCTCGTAGCGATGAACGCCGTGACGGACTCCCCGAATTTTTCCGAGGGTTCGCCGATGACGGCTGCTTCCCTGATGGCCGGTAGCTGCACCAGCACAGCCTCGATTTCTGCCGGGTAGATGTTGACGCCGCCGCGATTGATCACGTCCTTGTCGCGCCCGCGCAGGATGATGTGTCCGTGCTCCAGTTTTGCGGCCAGATCGCCGGGGTAGAACCAGCCTTGCGGACCGGTCGTCTGCTCGGTGCCGTCGGCGTCGATGAAGCGTGCGGCGACGCCCGGGCCGCGATAGCGCAGGCGCCCGGTTGCTCCGGTTGCCACGGGTCGGTCCCGGTCATCCACGACCTGGACTTCGGTTCTGAAAGTGGGGCGGCCGGCTGTGTGGGCGTAGTCATCGAACTCCGCCGCCGTCAAGACGGAGATGCCACCACCTTCGCTGGAGGCGTAGTAGCCGACCAGCCCGGGGCTGATTTTTTTGCATACAGCCGCCGCTTCCGGCGGGTGCAGTGCGGCACCGCTGACCAGCAACTTGTGCAGGCTCGGCAGCACTAACCCGTCCCGGTGCAGAGGCAGCAGCTCGCGTAATTGCGTTGGCACCAGAAAGGTCGCCGTGGCGCCGGCGGCGTTGATGGCACTGACCAGTTGCTCAGGCTTGTGGGGGGGCGGGTCGAGTATGACTGTGGCGCCGGCAGCCAGAAAGGACATGGCAAACGCGCGCCCGGCGCCGAAATAGAGCGGCGTCAACCCGATAAACCGATCCTGTGAGTTAAAACCGATGCTCACCCACTGGCTGATAAAGCGCTGGTACAGCTGCTCGTGGGTCACCAGCGCGCCCTTGGGCCGACCCGTGGTGCCAGATGACAGCGAAATAAGCAGGGTCAGGTCGGGGCCCTCCGGCAGCGGCGGCAGCGGGCCGGGGTCGGCGTCATGGTGAACCTGGTCCAGCGTCAGGCATTTTGCCCCCTCCGACCTGCTGGCGTGTTCCTCCAAAATGAGCAGCTTTGCCTTGAAAGTGGTTGCCGCGGCGGTCTTCTCAGCGGTCGTCCAGCGCTGATCGATGGGCAGGATGACCGCGCCCAGGCGCGCCAGGGCATAATGCAGGATCAGGTGCCCCGGATGCTCCTTCAGGGCCAGACCCACCCGGTCACCCGGTCCGATGCCATGCTCATGCAGGCACGCGGCATAGCCCTGCAGGCGTTGCCACAGCGCCAGATAACTGAGCCGCTCCGGGCCAAATTCCAGAGCCGTTTTATCGCCATGGCTATACGCGTGGCACTGCAGGATGGACGCCAGATTCATAGCTCACCCGTTGCTGCGAAGATGGCGCCGGATTGCTCCCGCCTGCGGGTCAGTCGAGCCGGTAGATGCGACGCACATTGTCGCGCAGAAATTTTTGCAGCGCGGTCGGTTTTAATTCCAGCGCGTCAATCTCCTGCCGGGTGCGTTTGAAATTGAGCACCGGAAAGTCGGTACCGAAGATCACCTTGTCCTGACCGTAACTGTTGATATAGTTGACGAAGCTCGCCGGCCAGTATTTCGGACTGTGGGCATCGGCGCCGATATAGACGTTCTCGTGCTTCCAGGCCATGGCGATCATCTCGTCCGCCCACGGGATGCCGACATGGATGCCAACCAGTCTGAGCTCCGGGAAGTCACAGGCCACCGGGTCCAGACTGATGGGTCGTCCCACGCTTTTGCAGGGAAACTCTTTCGAGTAGATCATGGATTGCCCGACCTGTAACTGTATCGGGATATCCAGTTCGCAACACTTGGCATAGAAGGGATAGTATTTGGCATGGTCGGGCGCCAGTTCAAACCAGTGCGGGTACAGGTGCGCGCCGATAAAGCCCATGTTACGCACCGCGTCTTCCAGTTCCTGCACGCCAGCCATGCCCATGAACGGGTCGATACCCAGCAGTCCGGAGAAATGTTCGGGATATTTGTCCACGGCCTTAGCCACGATTGCCGGCGGCAGGTGGTAACACCCCGGCAACCCGGGCCGGCCGGACTTGGCGGCGACCAGAAAACCATGCCCGATGCCGGCCTCCTGCATCAGCTCGATCATCTGTTCCAGCGACAAACCCTGCATCAGGCCGCGCGGCGCCCTCATCTTGCCGGCGAAGAACTCATCGCGCCAGCCGGGACGGTGCGCCAGCGCTTCCTCCGTCCAGATATTGACCACGGCGTCGATGGCATTGATGTTATTCAACATGGAGCTTCCTCAGCATCTTTGCATCATAAGGGCGTCTCTGAAAATCAGAGGTTACCATAACCTGTTTATCGGCGCTTGTGGATAACATGGGCGCGTTCAAGGTGACTTTTATGGTCACCTCTCACAAACACGAGGTGGCCGTGCAGTACAGGGATGTGCTGCCAGTAACTGCAAGCACGTAAGTGCTTGAAAATGACCAATCGGCAGGATAGCCGATTGGCACAGCGATAGCGGCCCGTAGGGTTGCGTCCACGGAGGGACGCAATGAGGGAAATGAAAAATCGCATTTTTTCGTTTCCGTCTCACAAATCCGCCCGGAGCGGATTTGGACGTCCGCAGGACGCCCGCAGGGGGCGTCCCAAGGATGGGACGCATCACAAAATACCACAGAGGGTATTTTTAGAGGTTACTATATGGCACAATGCCGTAAGAAACGGCCAGACACAACAATGAGAAATGCTGAATTTCGGCTCATCACCTGAACCTGTTCCCGGTCCGGACCGGGAGTTGCTGACAAAATGGATCGGGTGTATGGAAAACTATGGACAAAGCTGGCTCGACGATATCGGCAAGGACTACTTCTCTCAGGAATATTGGTATCTGTTTACTATCACGCTGGTTTACCACTGGCGTCAGACCCCTCTCAGCGTAAGCGAAGCATGTGACTCCATGAAAACCGGGTCCTCCAAAACTCGGGAAAATCGTCTCAAAAAACTCATCACAGAACACTTTTTCATCAAGATAAAAAACCAGACGGACTTACGCAGAACCTATCTTGAACCAACCACTGAAATGTTGTTGGGAGGACGCAAACATTTCAGTGGCAGCCTGGGAAGGGCTATTCAGTTTCTGGATGATGCACGATTGCTGGCATCCAATCCCCAACCCCTGCTGGATGGAATTCTAAGTGACGGTGAACACATTGATAAAAATTACCTGTTGCCGTGGGCGGAGTTTCTGATTGGTTACACCAATGACTGGAATAACACCTTCAGCAAAAGATTTCATACTGAGGAATACTGGTATCCTTTTGTCTATTGCCTGCTGGCTTGTTGGAGAGGACAACGGCTGACTACCAGTGAAGTGTGTCAGTGTATGCGCACCGGTTCGGGCAGGACCAAGGAGAAACGAGTCTCTTTGGCAGTGAGTCGTGGCATGTTGGTAAAACAAAAAAGCAGTTGTGACCTCAGAACAACGTATATTTTGACGAGCAGCGTGTTGGAAGAATTACTTATCAGCCATTTCGGCAGAACGCTCAACAACCTGTTGAGCCTGACACGAGGTTTGCTGGAGCGACAACAGGCGTTAAGCGCTGGTTTGCCAGACTGATGACAAAAAATTCAGAAGCGCTTGATTGAATTCTGCGGGTTTCTCCAGAAAGGGCGTGTGTCCCGCGTCCTCAATGCCCCGCTCCTTAAAAACGCCGCCGTTGTTGCGGTAGCCTTCAAGGACATGGCGAATTTGTCTCAGCATGGGTTGTGGAGGACATGAATGACTTCCCCCCCCGCTTGTTTCCTCGGGGCAAGGGTGTTGCAGTTCGTCCCCATTACAAATTATCAGGTCATCAACACCGCGCATCCAGAGGAGAGGGGGCTTGGGTTGGATGTTTACTATCCCTGAGGCATCAAAATAACGGGCGGAAAACGCATTGACGACGCCGCGTTCTCCCGGAGCTGAACCCTGCCAAAAAGGTGATGTGACCGCGTTTCCCGGGTACCAGTCATTACCGACATGGGTGGCAAGCATTGCATCGACTAACTGATCAATATTGTCGGGAACAAAAGGGGGCTTGAAGTATAATCGCTCAAGAACGTTACGAGGCGACAGAGCATGTTCCCTGCTACGGTCCCCTGCAGCCAAACGCCGAATAAATTCGGCATCGACATACCCGGCGCCTCCGGGGGAGCCATCCGGGTGACAAGGGGTTCCCCGCTCATCGACTGAGCCGGCGTAGCCATAGGGAGAAATAGTGTTTACCAGAGTTACACTGCCCAGAATATCGGGACGCAATAACATCATCTTCATTGCCACGCCGCCGCCCATACTGTGTCCAACAAGGTGAAAACGAGATATTTTAAGTGCGGCGATCAGGGCAAGAATGTCTTCCACCATATCGTTGAGGCCCAAGGTGGCATCTATTTTCAAAGGTTCCGTTGCGCCGAACCCTCGAAGGTCGGGCGCAACGCAGAAAAAATCATCCTGCAACACCGCCATCGCCCGCTCCCAGAAAACGGATGAGGAGAGGTTGCCGTGAATAAACAGGATCACCTCGGCTGCCGGGTCGCCGCAAGTCAAGGCGTTGACGGTTATACGTGGCGTGCTAATAATTCTCGCCGTTGGCATCAGTTTGCATCTCCCGGAGCTTGCGTTTCAATTCCTGTTTCATGACTTTCCCCGCAGCAGACATGGGTAAATCCGGCAGAACATGAATCTGCCTGGGTACTTTATAGTGCGCCAGCCGCTGCCGCAGCAAGTCTAACAGACCGTCAATGTTGAAATTCTTCGTGAGATTTTCCGGCACCAGCGCCAAATGACCTGCCTCGCCCCATTGTTTGTCAGGGAGGCCGATCACGGCACAGTATCGTACACCTTCATAACCCAGCGCGATGTCTTCAATTTCGTGCGGATAGACATTCTCGCCGCCGCTGATATACATATCTTTCTTGCGTCCCACAATATAATAAAATCCTTCTTCATCATGGACGGCTATATCACCTGTATGAAACCAGCCGTTCTCATCAACTGCTTCGGACCTTCCGCCCTCAGGAGTAAAGTAACCGCTGCAGCAGGATGGCCCTTGCAGAAATAACTCGCCTTCCTGGCCGGCCTTACATTCCCGGCCTTCATTATCTATCCGTACCTGGACGAAAAAATTTGGCCTGCCAATGGAACCTGCCTTACGTTGCGCGTCCTGAGGAGACAAAGCAAATACTCCGGGCCCAAATTCCGTCATGCCGAAACCTTGCTTGAAACAGACCCCTTTTTCTTCTTCGTAACGCCTTATCAGAGCCAGCGGCAGAGCAGCCCCTCCGGAAGTGCAAAACCGTAAGTGATTCAGCTTGGCCCGGTCCCAATCGGCACACTCCAAAAGCAAGCGATAAATTGTTGGCACCGACAGAAATACTGTTATCTTTTCTTCATCTAATTTTTTCAAGGTTACGTCTGCATCAAAACTCCTCAACAATACGGTAGCGCCGCCCAGGATAAATAGCGGCACTGTATAAACCAGAAGCCCACCTGTATGAAACAGCGGCAACACATTCAAAAACCTGTCATCCTCCCCGAGGTCGTGAATAGTGGTATTCAGTGTATTCCAGGCAATGTTCTCATGGCTGATACACACCGCTTTCGGGCACCCCGTGGTGCCGCCAGTGAACAGGATGACGGCGGTATCCCTTGGGCTTGTTTTAACTGTAGCCGCCCTAGGGGGGGTTACCGGCGCACCGGCGATGATAGCGTCATACTCGCACTCTTTGCTGCCTCCGATTGTCAGGATTCGCATCTTTTGAGACGATTTCAAAGCCGTTGATGCCCCATACAGCAAGTCTTTGAATTTCTTCTGGATAATTATGACTTTCGGGGTAGTGATTTGCAGCAGGTGCAACAATTCAGAAGCGCTGCATCGCCAATTAAGCGGAACGTGAATTGCGCCGATCTTCCAGCTTGCAAAACAACATTCCAGCTGCTCTATTCCATTATCTGCCAAAATCCCCACCCGGTCTCCCGGCCCAACACCCACCTCGTGCAGGAATCCCGCAAGCCTGCTGGCCCTTTCATTGAAATGCCGATAACTGTATTCAAAACGCTTGCCGTCCTGAAAGTCAACAAACGCAGTCCGCTGCGGCGAGTAAGTCGCCCGACGCGCAGCGAGGTCTGTCAGAGTGGCGCCGAAAACTTCCACCGGAGTACCGTGCAATACAAACGATCAAATTACAGCCATTTCCACAAGGATGAGGCCATAGTGATGCCGCCACCGCTGGCAGTAAAGAGAAGCAGGTCTCCAGACTTGGGTCCAATACCTTGTTCTATGGCATCATCCAAAGTCATTGGCAGACAGGCAGACCCGGTGTAACCGTATTTGTCCATGATGTAATGAGCTTTGGCTAATGGTTGACGCATATCGCGCATTACATGTCTAATCGTATGCAGGTTTAATTGAGTGAAATAAAAATGGTCCACCTGTTCCAAGGAAACACCCGCTTGCTCACAAGTGCTATCTATTAAAGCCGGCCAGTGTAAGCGGTTAAATTCCGCGGGTATCTTTTTGGCAAATTTCACCGCGGGGGCGCCGAAATTTGCTATATTTTCACTGGTTGCCGGGCAGTTCGCGCCGCCATAAAATATCCCCAGCGCATCATAGTTCTCATTAAATGATTTGAAACTCGAACCCAGCCAATGTTGTTTGTCTGCCCTCGACAAAATAACCGCGCCAGCGCCATCAGCAAATAAAGTCGCTGTATATTTGTCTCGCATATCCAAAAACCTAGACATGGCGTAGGCTCCAGCAACCACAATATACCGAATCGAGTTATCAGTCACTATGCGGCGCGCTGCAAGGTCCAAGGCATTGACCCAACCAGAGCAAGCGCTGTTTATGTCGAATCCAGGTATGTTGTTGGCTCCGAGTTTTGACAGAGTTGCACAGGCCGTTGCCGGCGAGAACCAGTCGGGCGTGTCAGTCGAGCAAATCAATAAGTCCATTTGATTTGCAGAAAGTCCTGCCCGATCTAAAGCAATCTTCACTGCTTCTACCACAAGATCGGATGTCGTTTGATCCTCTTCGATAAAATAGCGTTGTTTGATGCCAACATTTCTTTGCAGCCACTCATCAACGGGTTGACCAACCAATGTTTCTATCTCTTGATTGGTCACCAGTCGTTCGGGAACATATTTTCCCGTAGCGATGATGCATGGAAAGCCCATGGACCGGAAGCTCCTTCTGCTGGTGTAATGTCCTAGAAAAACCGGTAGCGTACCTGAAACCGGTAGGTCAGGGGTTGACCATAATAAGCCAAGCCTACACCTGGAAATGCCGTCAGGTCAAAACCGTGGGTAATGTATTCCTCATCCGTCAGGTTCTTCACACCGAAAGACGCATCCCACTTGCCATTTTCAGCTTCCAGGCCGATAGAGGCATTGACAAGGGTAAAATCGTCCTGCCACAGGGCTTCCAGATTGTTGATATCGACGAAATAATCCGATCTGTAACTGACATCGGCGCCCACAAGTAAATATGCAAAGCCCAGAGAGTGTCGGTACTGAAAGCCTAGGTTGCCCGTTAGTTCGGGCGAGTTGATAGGAGTCAAAGCGCCACTCACGTCCTGATTGGCGCTGTTGATGAATTCTTTGTACTCAGCTTCGAGGTAACCGACGTTCAGACTTACCAGAAAATTCGGCGCCGGATTGGCGAGCAGCTCCGCTTCCAACCCCCAGTTTTCCGCCTTGCCGGCGTTCGTGAATACGGTTGCAAAACCTCCTGTTGAGGTCGCCGAAAAACTGCTTAGCTGTAAGTCCTGATAGTCATTATAAAACGCAGCCGCGCTAAGGCGCAGTCTGCCATCCGCAAGGCTGGATTTCCAGCCAATTTCATAGGTATCGGCAATTTCAGGATCATACGGCAGCGCCTGAGTGTTGACCGCGCCGCCGTCACTGGCGCCGTTATACCCGATGCGGCCATCAAACCCGCCACTCTTGAAACCCCGCGCATAAGTGAAGTAGGCCATGCTGACATCGTTAAACCTGTAGCTGATGCCGGCTTTCGGCGTAACCTTACTGAAATCCTCATTCAAATCGAGATTAAGCGCAAACGGATTGGTGGAGTTCAAGGGAGGGTTGCATTCGTCTATGCTGGACAAAGGCGCCCCGAGGGCCTGACACGCCCTGCGTTTCAGTTCCTTCGATTCATGCGTATAGCGCGCGCCGACAGTAAGCTCCAGCGCGGCTGTGATAAACCAGGATGCCTCACCAAAAACGGCAACCGCTTCCACAGACTGGTCATTTTCGCTGACCGTTTCATAAGGTGAAAAGAACAGCCCCGCCCCTCCTGTGAAATCGACTGGTTCGGTATTGTTGATCCCATCCGGGGTTACATCATCCTCGGAAAAATAATAGGCGCCCGCCAAGGCCTTAAGAGCGCCCCCCGCGTCATAAGACAACTGCAACTCCTGGCTGAACTGTTCCTGATCCTGGTCAACGAAAACCCCGAAAATATTGAATCCAGTGCCATCAAGGTCAATATTCGTTTTATGTTCAAGCTGTCTGAACGAAGTAATGGATTTCAGGCTGATGGCATCTGCAGCCTGATAATCCACGGTGAGCCCTATGCCTTCCACTTTCAGCCGCTCCACATCATTGAAATCCGCTTCGACCTCAAAGGGATCATCCGTGGCCTGATAACCCGCAGTATTCTGAACCAGCGTCGGCCCGGGAGTCACCCTTGCAGGAGTGATAGAGCGTTCAGGGTCATTAACCGACCGGTCGAGGGTCAAGTTGAAACTCAGGTTATCATTCGGGAAGTACTGCAGGTGCAGGCGCCCTGCGAACGTTCGTTTATCGCCGTCGGCGCCGTTCCCTGCTGCGGCTCCGGTAAAGGTGTTGTCGTTATAACCGTCGTGCGCCACGTGAGCAAGGGAGAGGCGCCCAAGCAGACTTCCGTCGGCACTGAGCGGGCCGCTCCAAGTCGCTCTTAGCATATATTCACTGTAATTCCCAATCGAGGCTTCGCCCTCAAGGAACGGGGTATCCGTCGGCCCTGCCGACACATATTTTATGGCCCCTCCGATGGTATTGCGTCCGTACAAAGTGCCCTGTGGCCCTCGCAATACCTCGATTCGCTCGACATCGATCACATCCAGAAACGAACCCTGCGCCCGGCCCATATAGACATCGTCAAGATAGACTCCGACCCCCGGATCTGCAAAAGACAAGGAATCTCTTTGCCCCACACCGCGGATATAAATGATAGCGTTTGCCGCGTCACCCATGTTCAGGCTCAGGTTGGGAACGATATTCTGTATATCACCCAAATCATCAACCTGAAAACGGGCCAGCTCCGATGCAGAGAGTGCACTGACGGAAAGCGGTGCATCCATGATGCTCTCCTCTCGCTTACGCGCCGTTACCACTACCTCTTCCAGCAAGCCATCAGCCAGAGCTACTGATGTAACAGGCGGTGAGAAAAAACCAATAGACAAAAGGCAAACCAGTATTTTTTTCATGATCAATCCTCGCTGCTAAAATGATCGACGATCGCTTTTATCATGCGCATTTCAGTCCCCTCCTGGGTGTAATAGTTTTCTTTATCTTCTTCGTAGAAGGGCCAGAACTCCCAGCAGCCATACGGATTTATGTCATCTTGGCCAGTCCCAATGTTGTATGCTTGAGGGTATAAAACGACTATCCCATTAGCTTCTGCAACTCCATTAAAGGGTCCGTTATAAAACAGGTCATCGAACTGTATTTTTTTACCTGCCTTTGGGCTGCCGACTTTGCCTGTAAATGTCCATTCAGGGAATTGTTGGCAACCGTGAAGCGCGACATGCAACTTGTCGCACTGTTCGGGGTTGCTCTTACAAACACTCGGTGTATAAACATAAAGCGTCTCACCTATGCCATGTTTGTGTAAATCATCGACCGTCTTTATTTCCGGATTATCTACGAATTGCAGTTGTTCATACGAAGTAATTTCCCCGGATGGTTCAACAGCATCTTTAATATTTCCATATATGTGGCCCAAAATATCTTGCGCCATGGAGTATCCACCTTTAACGGGGGTATATTCATTGGGATAAGGGCAGTGATACAGCCATGGATCATTTCCACGGTACAGTTCATTGGGGAACCAAGGGTAGCTTTGAGAATTAGCAGGTGCACAAGGGGTTCCTTGATCGGCGTAATCTATATATGCATCATATTTCTCCAGTTTGGTTGGCAACCCATGTGCAATCGCGTAATCGAAGTATCCAGGAATCGCGTTCCAGGCAAGAACATTAGAGGCCGGATTGGCTGAAAAATATTGAAAAAATAGAACCGACAGATAGCCTAATCCGGGATTTATAACTTGATCCGTAGCAGAGTTAAATATGAACACTTTGGTTTGTTTCAAATTGGAGACATTATCAATCTTGCCGTCTTTGGATAGCTCAATAGCCTTATCCTTGTATGGTTCGTAATTATCAGGCACGATAGCAGCGCCACCCATGCACTTCAGTTTAATCGCGTTAATATCCGTCATATTCTCTGCACAAAAATAGGGACCTCCTGCGACGGAACCCACCCCCATAAAGGTTTCGGAATAAGCCACTTGCAACTGCACTGCCATATATGCTCCGGAAGAAACACCTGAGACGGACACCTTCTTGCTTGAATTTACGTCCGCAATAACAGCGCCACTCAAAAATAACCCCATTGCTACCAACGAGAGCAGCGGACTCAATAACGCCTTCATATACAATCCCCCTGATGATAGTTTTTTGAAAAACTGAGGACCGGCTTCGATAGTTCAGCCTGAGGTTGACTCAATTCATCGAAGCGCGAAAATTAATCTTTTAGACCCCATCTTCAATAAATTCTAGGAGCGATACTAGGCTAATCAATAGAAAATATTTCACGTAAAAACTACGGAAATTATTTTATCTATCAGTAAACTGACAGGCAGAACCAAGACCAGCGAGAGCGCATCAAGCGCAGTGTGTTATGTGGAAAGAGTAGGAGTATTGTCATAACTTATTGAGAGCAATCATGTTTCACAAGGCAACAAGCGACCTGGTGAGATATGCGGGTTAGAGGTGGCCTTATCGGAGATACCGTGGTGAGTGCATTGGACCGGATTGAGATGGTAACAGTAGCTTGCGCCGAACCGGGCGCGGTGGCGTACGCGTATCAGTGCTACTTGCATTACCGGCAGGTGGCGGCGGGTCAGGTTTCCACGCAACTGGCGCAGTTGTGGCAGCGAGATGCGCTGGCCGGCGCACCGTGCCTGCTGCTGGCGCCGGCTGCCGCTGGGCGGCACTTCGTGCGGTTGATTCAAGTTGACGCCGACCCGGAATATCAGCCCTTCAGCGCAGCCGGGTGGAGCGCGGCCGAGATACTCGTCAACGATGTGGATCGTCTGGCGCGCGCGCTGGACGGTTCGCCGTTTACCCTTGTCGGCGCGCCTGCCGACCTGTCGTTTACCGATAAGATCCGCGCCTGCCAGGTGCTCGGGCCGGCGGCAGAAGCGCTCTACCTGACGCAGATCAAGGGTGATATTCCGGGTTTTGATTTGCCCCGCGCCCGTCAGGCCGTGGAGCACTGTTTTGTTACCATCCTGGCCACGGCTTCTCTGTCGACCAGCATGGCTTATTACCGGGCGCGCTTCGGTGTGGCCGAGGCGCCGGTTATTGAGGCGCGCATCACCTTGATGTCCGCAGCCTTTGACCTGCCGCGCGAGCGCCTGCACCGGCTCGCGGCGCTGACGCTGGGCGACCCCGCTTACCTGCTGGAAATGGATGAACTGCCGCCCGACTGCGCCCCCCGCCAGCGCCGCCCCGGGCTGTTGCCGTCTGGCATTGCCATGGTAAGTTTCAACTGTACCGGGCATCCGCACCATAACACCACCGTCACCCTGTCCGAACCTCCATACCATGGCCGCCCGACAGGTTTCTGCACCGGTCCCTCCGGGGAACTGCTGGAATTGATCTATTCCTGACCGGACGACCCCTGCCCCCATCTTGGTGAGATCTGCGGGCTAAAATGTTATAGTCTCATAGCAACCTCTCAAAATGCCCTGAAAACTGTAACAATGACGAATCAGGAACTGCCCCTCGCCGGGATCAAGGTAGTTGAATTTTCACACATGGTCATGGGGCCCAGCGCCGGATTGTTACTGGCTGATCTGGGCGCTGACGTCATCAAGGTAGAACCGTTGACGGGTGACAACACCCGCCGTTTGCGCGGGTCGGGCGCCGGCTACTTTTCCATGTACAACCGCAACAAGCGCAGTGTCTGTATCGACCTCAAATCTGCTCGCGGCCGGGATTTGGCTAAACGTTTGCTCAGCGCGGCGGATGTCTTTATCGAAAATTTCAGGCCCGGCGCCATGGACGCGGCCGGTTTTAGTTACGATGAACTGGCCGCGGATAATCCCGGGTTACTGTATTACTCCGCTAGGGGCTTCCTGGCCGGGCCTTATGAGCACCGCACTGCGCTGGACGAGGTGGCGCAGATGATGGGTGGCCTGGCCTACATGACCGGCCCGCCGGGGCAACCGCTCCGCGCCGGCACTTCGGTTATCGATGTGGTCGGTGGCATGTTTGGGGTGATCGGGCTGCTCTCGGCCCTGGAGCTGCGCCGCCGCACCGGGCGCGGTCAGCACGTCAACAGCGCCTTGTTTGAAAGCACGGCCTTCCTGGTCGGCCAGCACATGGCGCAACATGCCGTCACCGGGACGCCGGCCCCGCCCATGCCGGTGCGGGTGTCGGCCTGGGCAGTTTATGACATCTTCACCTGCAAGGACGAGCAGCAGGTGTTTGTGGCTGTGGTCAGCGATACCCAATGGCGCAAATTCTGCGCTGAGTTTGCCTTGGATGAGTTCGCCCGTGATGACACGCTGGCCGAAAACAACAGCCGCGTGCAACAGCGCGACCTGATTCTGCCGCGGGTACGCGCATTGTTTCTTGAATTGAACTCAGCACAGCTCATGACGCAACTCAACCGGTGCGGCCTGCCCTATGCGCCGGTGTCTAGGCCGGAAGACCTGTCTGCAGACCCGCACCTGCTGGCCTCTGGCGGCCTGTTGGACGTGACTACGCCGGACGGCAAAGCCACCCGGCTGCCGGCACTGCCGGTGCAGCTGGACGGAAAACGTCCGGGCTTGCGGCGCGACGTGCCGAGACAGGGCGAGCACACCCGCGAGGTAATGCGGGAACTGGGGCTGACGGATGCCGCTATCGAGGCGCTGGTCAACGATGGGGTGTTAGCTTAAGGTCACCTCTAAAAATACCACGGAGGGTATTTTTAGAGGTGACCTTAAGGAAACCTTAAATAAGCCCAGCTGCGCTGCTGTCGGTCTCTGGCCTGAAACTTCTCTATCGCATCTTGGCGTTGCAGGGTCAGGTCTATGGCGTCCATGCCCTGTAGCAGCAGCTCCCGGTAAAGCGGCTCGATCCGGAAGCGGTAACTCAAGCCGGTGGCAGTGGCAACCGTGGTGTTGTGCAAGTCGATAGTAATGCGCGCCGCGTCAGCATGGCATAGGTTGAGGATGGTCGCCTCCGGCAGCCTTACCGGCAACAGGCCGTTGCGCATGGCGTTATGGTAAAAAATTGAGCCGAAGCCCGGGGCGATGACCGCCCTGAAACCGTATTCCAGCAACGCCCACACCGCGTGCTCGCGGGAAGAACCGCAGCCGAAGTTGGCGCCAGCCAGCAAGATGCCGGCGTTGGCGTACTGCGGTTGGTTGAGCACAAAATCAGGATTAAGGGCGCGCGCCTCGCGCGCCGTGTTCAGGTAACGCCAGCCGGCAAACAGACCGGCGCCCAAACCCCGTTTTGATACCAGGCGCATCTCCCGGGACGGGATAATGGCGTCGGTGTCGATATTATTGCGCAGTAACGGCACGGCGACGCCTTCATAGGTGCCGAAGGGTTTCATGAGCAGTTGCTCATGGGTTCTCACGCGCCGTGTTCGGCACCCGCTCAGCTGGCGGCAAAATCACGCGCATCCGCGATACGACCTTTAAGCGCCGAGGCCGCCACGGTCGCCGGACTCGCTAGGTGCGAGCGCACGCCGGGACCCTGGCGCCCTTCAAAGTTGCGATTGGTGCTGGTGATCACGCGGGCGCCGACCGGGAAGCCCTCACCACCGGCATAGAAACACAGCGAACAGCCCGCCTCGCGCCACTCAAAGCCAGCCTCCAAGAAGATCTCGTGCAGTCCCTCCTGTTCGGCCGCATGTTTGACCTGAGTGGAGCCGGGCACACAGATCGCCTTCACCCCCGCTGCAATTCTGTTGCCTTTGAGTACCGCGGCGGCCGCGCGCAGGTCACTGAGTCGGCTGTTGGTGCAGGAGCCGATAAACGCCGCGTCCACCGGCACCGAAGCAATGGCGCGCCCGGCCTGCAAGTCCATGTACTCCAGCGCCCGCTCCATGCCGTTGCGGGTGAGCGCATCCGTCTCCGCGCCCGGGTCCGGTATCTGCTCACACACGCCTATCGTATGTTGCGGGCTGGTGCCCCAGGTAACACCAGGCGCAACCTGCGTCAGGTCCAGGCTCAGCGCCCTGTCATAGACGGCGCCGGCGTCAGTATGCAGTTTGCGCCAGTAATCCTGCGCCGCGTCCCAGGCGCGGCCGGTCGGTGTGTAGGGCCGTCCGGCAACATAGTTCAGCGTGGCCTGATCAGGTGCAATCAGCGCGCTGAATGCGGAAAACTCCACGGCCATGTTGCACAAGGTCATACGGGCTTCCACGGAGAGTTGCCCGAGGCCCGGCCCATGGAACTCAAGCACGCAACCGCCGGCGCCGGCTGCCGTGTACTGTCCCGTCAGTTGCAGTATCACGTCCTTGGCCGTGACCCCCGGCAGCAGCTGGCCTTCCAGGCACACCCCCAACTGCCCCGGTTTGACGACCCTTAAGGTTTCGGTGACCAGCGCATGTTCGCAGTCGCCGGAACCGATGCCCCAAGCCAATGCGCCCAGCGCGCCCAGCGTGCAGGTATGGCTGTCGGGACAAACCAGGGTCAGGCCGGGCAGCGCGATCCCCTGTTCTGCGGCAATCACGTGGGAGATACCCTGGCGCCGGTCGTCGAGGTCGAACAGGGTAATGCCGGCGCGCCGGGCCTCCCCGCGCAGACGGGTGATGAACTCCTCACCGCCGGGCATGGTAGTACGGTCACCACGGCCGGGAAAGGTATCGACGATGTGGTCCATGGTGGCGAACACCTGTTGCGGATTTTTTACCCGGCGGCCTTGTTCTGCCATGCAGCTCAGGGCAATGCTGCCGGTGCGCTCATGCAGGAAGACCCGGTCGATATGCAGCAGGCAGGAACCGTCTCCTAAGTCGGCGATCAGGTGGTCATCCCAGATTTTTTCAAATATTGTGTTTGGCATCGTATACCATAAAAGTATAGCATTAGAACTTTATCGATATTGCACGGGTAGCGCTATGACAGTTGACTTGTTGATCAAGAACGCGAGAGTGGTCAGGCCGGGCGTCAGTCTGGTTGAGACCATGGACATTGCGATAGACCAGGGTAAATTCAGTCGTATTGCCCCGACCATCGACCCGACCGGCGCGCGCCAGGTGGTGGACGGCAAGCAATATCTGGCCTTCCCCGGCGTAGTCGATGCCCACATGCACACCGGCATTTACTCGCCGCTACCCGAAGATGCGGTTAGCGAAAGCCGGGCGGCGGCCATGGGCGGCGTGACTACCAGCCTGAATTACATGCGCACCGGCAAGTACTACCTGAACAAGAGCGGCCCTTACCGGGAGTTTTTTCCCGAAGTGCTGGAACAGTCCGCCGGGCGCTTCCATGTGGATTACGCCTACCACCTGGCGCCGATGATGGCGGCCCACATCGATGAGATTGACGACCTAGTGGAACGCTTCGGCGTCACTTCGTTCAAAATTTTCATGTTCTACGGCTCCCACGGCCTGCATGGCAAATCCGAAGACCAGAGCGGCTTCCTTATGATCGACAGTGACGAGCATTATGATTTCGCCCACTTCGAGTTCATCATGCGCGGCATCCGTCGAGCCATGGACCGCTTCCCTGACAAGGCGCAGCAAATCAGTCTGAGCATGCACTGTGAGACGGCGGAGATCATGCGCGCTTACACGCGCCTGGTCGAGGAGGAAGGCCGCCTCAGCGGCCTGCCCGCCTACCATGCCTCGCGCCCGCCACATTCGGAAGGGCTGGCGATATTCATTGCCTCTTATCTGGCCCATGAAACGGATTGCGTGAATATCAACCTGTTGCATCTGACCTCGCGCAAGGCCGTGGAAGCGGCGCTGCTGATGGCCGAAGCGTTCCCCCATATCGATTTTCGCCGCGAGGTCACCATCGGCCACCTGGTGCTGGATATCGACGCGCCGACCGGGGCGCTGGCCAAGGTCAACCCGCCCATCCGCCCGCGCGCGGATGTGGAATACCTGTGGGAAAAGCTGCTGGAAGGAAAAGTTGACTGGGTAGTCAGCGACCATGCCTGCTGCAAGCATGAACTCAAGGTCAACGCCGAGACGCCCGAAAACGTGTTCTTGGCCAAGTCCGGCTTTGGCGGCACCGAATACCTGCTGCCGGCATTGCTCACTGAAGGCACCCGGCGCGGCCTGAGTCTGAATCGCATTGCCGAGCTCACCAGCTACAACCCGGCCCGCCGCTACGGCCTCAACGGCAAGGGCGATATCGCCCCCGGCTGTGACGCCGACCTGGTACTGGTCGACCCCAACGAAACCTGGGTCGTGCAGGCACAGAACTCTCCCTCCAACCAGGGTTACACCCCGTTTGAAGGCATCGAGCTAACCGCCCGGGTCAAACAAACCTGGCTGCGCGGTCGCCTCATCTATGACGGCAACGTCATCGGTGAACCTATGGGTAAATTCCTGAAACGGCCGTATCAGCACGGTTTGGCGCCAGCATGAAAAACCCAGCAAAATCCTCGCTGCTAACCTCTGAAAATACCCTGCGCGGCGGTGCCCTGATATTTGTGGCCGGGCTGGCGTTAGCGCTGGCTGGTTGTGGCGGTGGCGGCGGCGGTGGCAATGTCAGGCCGGCGCCGCCGGTGGTGGCGCCGCAGCCATCGCTACCGACCGAGCCAGCGCCGTCGGAAAGCGAGCTGCGGGCGGAGTTTGCCGAGCATCCGCAGTTTCGGAACCAGCCGGCGCTGGAGCAGGTCAACGCGCATTATGCGTACGCGCGCGGTGCCACCGGTGCCGGCATTACCATCGGCATCATTGACGACGGCGTCGATGCGGAACACCCGGCGTTGACCGGAAAAATCCACCCGGATTCGTTTTATGCCGATGGCTACGACCCGGACTTCAGCGCTTGCAACATGCGCGCGGCAGATGGTGCCTGCCTCGACGGTGGCCTGTCACACGGCACTTATGTGGCCGGCATCATGGCCGCGCGCCGCAACGAAAATGCGGCTGCCGTCACCGGTGACTCCCAGGCTGTACACGGCGTTGCCTTCGACGCCGAACTGTTCTCGGTGGGTATTGCTCTGAGTGAAGCGTCGGAGGTATATGAACCCGTGACGCTTACCGGTCTTGGCGTTTACGGCCCGGATCTGGCCGATCTTGTTGCGGGAGTCCCCAGCGCCGTGACTGTGCTCAATCTGAGCATAGGATTTCCCGGCAATATTGAGGAGTATTCCGCCGCGGAACTGCGCGCGGCGTTGCCGCGCTTGATAAACACCATGGCGCAGGCAGACACGCCGGCCGCGGCGCGCACCGTCTACGTCTGGGCTGCCGGCAACGCCCGCGGTGAGCGGCGGTCTGACGGCACTATCGAACAGGCTGACTCGGTGGAGGTCTTGTCGGGGCTCGCCGCCCGCATCCCGGAACTGCGCGGCCACTCTCTGGCTGTGGTTGCCACCGGCCCGGGCGGTGACATCGCGGGCTTTTCCAACCGTTGCGGCATTGCCGCTGATTACTGTCTGGCCGCACCGGGAATAGAGGTGCATGGCCCGTCCCCCAACAACTATTGCCCGACCGGCACGGCAGAATGTTACACCAGTGCTTCGGGCACCTCCGCGGCCGCCCCCATCGTCAGCGGCAGTGTCGCATTGCTGGCGCAGCACTACCGTGAGCAACTGGGTCATGACGAGCTCGTGGCGCGCCTGCTGCACACGGCCAACAAGGAAGGCATCTACGCAGACGCAGACCTGTACGGCCAGGGCTTGCTTGACCTGGACGCCGCCACCCGGCCCGTAGGGGAAACCAGATTGCTTATGGGCCAATCCCTGGGCGGCCCCGCCGCCCCGGTTCAACTCAGCGCCCTGGCCGCAGCGCCGGCTTTCGGCGATGCACTGGCGCGCGCGCTGGACGGCTACGCAGTGGCCGCTTTTGATACCTTGAATGCGCCGTTCTTCCACGCACTGGGTGAGTATATCCAGCCAGCCGTGGTGCCGGCGCGCCTGGAGGAGCGTCTCCACACCCTGGGCAATGACCCGCGCGGTGCCTTGTGGGAGACTGGGGAGTACCAGTTACGTGCCCGCCTAGAGCATGGCCGCGCAAGGTTCAACGCGTTTCCGGTCTGGCGCCGGGCGGGGCAGTATGGTTGGCCCGCTGGTTTACCCGACGCCGCGCGCAGCGCTGCGCGCCTGTTCCCGGGGCAGGTTTTGGGCCAGCTTCCGGGCGGCCCGCAACTGGAGTCCTTGTCACTGACCCGCCGCGTTGCGGCTGGAGAGTTCTATTTCGGCGTACGCAGCCATCCTGGCTGGCAGTTTGGCTTGCATGGGTTGGCGCGCGCCGCCGGCACCGGCCATGCCGCGCTCACCCCCGGGCTGTTCTCCGATGATGCAGCCTTTGCCAACCCATATCTCAACTTTGTGCGCGATGGTGTCAGCGCCGGGTTGTCCGTGGCTGGCGGTAACGGCGCGTTCAGCATCGCCGGGTTCCACGGCGCCACGCAATACGGCGAACGGCGCGATCCCGATTCCAGCCACGCCGCCGGGGCGCTGGCTGAATACCGCTTTGATAATGGCTTCCTTGCCGGCACTGCCGTACAGGCCGGCTGGTTGATGGAACCGCGCCAACTGGCCGGCAGCCGTTCCCGCGGCGCTTTCGGTGAACTCGGCAGTGCCAGCGGTTTCATAGGTGTTGCCGGACGCTATCCGCTGAGTGACCGTTGGACCGCCTTGGGCAGCGTCCATGCCGGGCTGAGCCGGCCGCGGCTGGCGCAACCGGGTATGCTGCAAGACCTGTCGGTATTGTGGAGCAGTGCCTTCAGCCTCGGCATCATCGGCACCGACCTTGCCCATAAACAGGACCGGCTGGCCCTGCGCCTGTCGCAACCCCTACGCGTGGAGCGGGGAGACGCCCGCTTGGTCTGGGTCTCAGGCCGCACTCGGCAACGGCACGCGCTGCTCGAATATACGGCCTTGAACCTAGAGCCCTCCGGTCGCCAGCTGGACCTGGAATTCGCCTACAGCCGCCCCTGGAAAGCGGGGCGCGCCCACCTCGGCGCACTTGCCACACATCAGCACGGACATACTCGCGGCGCCCACGACTTGGCCCTGTTCATGCGCTACCAGCGCAGCTTTTACTGAATCAAACGATGCTGATGGACGTAGCGCGCACTCGTTCACCATGAACAGCCCCTTACTTCAGATCGACCGCGCGCTGCTATGGCATCCATATACCTCGATGGTGAACCCGCCGCCGGTATTCCCGGTGGTGTCCGCGCAGGGCGTGCGGCTCAGGCTTGCGGACGGGAGGGAACTGATCGACGGTATGGCATCCTGGTGGTGCGCCATCCACGGCTACAACCATCCGGTGCTGAATGCAGCGGTCAGCGTACAGCTGCAGGATATGGCTCATGTCATGTTCGGCGGGCTTACCCACGAACCGGCGGTGCGGCTGGCGCAGAAGCTGGTGGACATGACCCCGAGCGCATTGCAGACGGTGTTCTTTGCCGACTCCGGTTCCGTCGCCGTGGAAGTTGCCCTCAAGATGGCCATCCAGTACTGGGCTGCGGCAGGACGCCCGGGCAAGCAGAAACTGCTCACCGTACGCGGCGGCTATCATGGCGATACCTTTGGTGCCATGGCGGTGTGTGACCCGGTCACCGGAATGCACTCACTGTTCCGGGAGGTGCTGCCCGCCCATTATTTCGCCGACCAGCCCGCCACCCGTTTCGGCGCGGCCTGGCAGGAAAACGATATTGCCACCTTGGCAACACTGGCAGAAAATCACCACCAGGACCTCGCCGCAGTCATCATTGAGCCGGTGGTGCAGGGGGCCGGGGGCATGTGGTTTTACTCGCCCGAGTACCTCAACCGGTTGCGGGAAATCTGCGACCGCTATGACCTGCTGCTGATTTTCGATGAGATCGCCACCGGCTTCGGCCGCAGCGGCAAATTGTTCGCCTGCGAACACAGCCGTGTCGCGCCCGACATTTTATGCCTGGGCAAGGCCTTGACCGGCGGCTACATGACCCTGGCGGCCACCCTGACGTCAATACCGGTCGCCGAGACCATCTCTGCCGGCGGCCAGGGCGTGTTCATGCACGGCCCCACCTTCATGGCCAACCCCCTGGCCTGTTCGGTGGCGTTGGCCAGTATCAAACTGCTGGAGCAGAGCGGCTGGCAGCAACGGGTGCAAAACATACAAAACCAGCTTCAGACCGAACTGGCCCGCTGCCGCGACCTAGATAACGTGACAGAGGTGCGGGCGCTGGGCGCCATTGGCGTAGTGGAGGTTGACCGGCCCGTAGATATGCACACGGTTCCGCATTGGTTTGTGGAACAAGGGGTCTGGATCAGGCCCTTCGGCAGACTTATTTATGTTATGCCGCCTTACATCATAAACGCCGCAGATCTGACCCGATTGACGAGTGCGATTTATCATGTCGTGGGTAAATTGTAGCCGCTGATAATTTGCTCTGCCTGAAAACGTAGCGTGTCGATAAGCGCAGCCCATTCAAAGTAAGTATTTTCCAATACTGGAATGAGCCTGAAGTAGAGAGAGTCTGCCCCGATCTCAAGCCCGTTTGTATTCCTGTTCATGGATGGTGGTAAAGAGGGCCCGGCGCGCCTGTTGTAGGGCGTCCGCGGCCGCGTTGTCGCTGACTCGGTAAGCGACCTTATCCAGTATCTCAAAGCTTAAGTCCGGTTTCAAACAGGTCTGGGCATCATCCAAGGATTTAAGTTTTTCATAGGGGGTCATGAGGTTCTTGTAGGGGTAACGCTTGCGTTGTTTCCCTTTGTTGTCGGTGATGGTTTGTGGAAACAGGCAGGGTCGGTGGTAGTTGACATAGGGGTTGAGGTGCTGGCGGTGGAAGTCGTTCAACGGGCCGGCCCAGCGGCGCGGGATGTGGGCGTGGCCTAAGAGCTTGCGCACCACGTGTCCGTTTTTGCATTCCACCAGGGCGTTGTCGTTGCTGTGCCGGGGGCGGGACTTGGTCAGTTCGATACGCAGCTTCTCTAACAGTTGGGCCACCTGTTTATTGATGTACTCCGAGCCGTTGTCGGCATGGAAGCCCAGGAGGACAAAGGGGAACGCATCAAGCAGGTATTCAAGTGCCGGGATGAGGTAGACCTCGGTGATGCGCTCGACGCTGACGACCACTTCAAACTGGGTCACCTCATCGACCGCATTGATGTGATAGACCCCTTTTTCACCGTCTAAATCGCCCTGATGCACGGTATCGATGCGGATATAACCGCAGCGCCCGTCCGGCTGCGGTTTGCGCCGTACACCGATCTCACGCACCACCGGGCGGGTCTTGTCTATCGTGTGGCGCTGACGTTGGTAGGTCTTCGAGCGCCGTAAGTTGTACAGGTGCGAGACCGAGATCCCGGCCAAGCGTTCATACTCGACCTGACCGAACACCTGATAGGCTCGCTCACAGAGCTTCTTTAGGGTCAACCCATTCGGGGTATTGTGGCGCTCGTCCATGGCCGCTAGCAGGCGGATATCGGCCTTCGTGTAGCGTCGGACAAAGCCCCGCGCCGTACACTGGCGCACCGCTAACGTACCGGTCTCCCGGTAGCGCCCAATCAGCCGCTTGACCTGTGCCCGGGAATACCCGCTCACCTTCATCAGGTACGCCGTGAGCGCCCCTTTGTCCGCCTTGCTGCAGCCCAGGTAATCAAACGTCACCAGGGTGCGCCGTATCCAGTCATACCGACTCTGCTTGTCGCTGGCAACCTCAAACATCACCCGCTGGGTCCCGGCCAGAAAATCGCGCACCTGCTCAATACGCGTTAAGTCATTCGCATTCATGATCGTTTTCATCCTCGTATCATGAACGGGAATACCGGCTCGTTCAGGCTCATTTCATGTTGGAATCACACCCGCCCTTCAGGCTCATTTCATATTGGAAAATACTAAGTATTGACATCGTCGCCAACGACGAGTAGTATAGCCTCCTGACCTGCACTTAAAGTACTGAGGAAACCACCATGGCCCCTGTTATCCATGCCCTGCTGACCCAATCGCCGCTGCTGCTGGCTATCGTTGTCTTGTACCTTCTGAATCGTAAGGACATCAAGCTCATCGAACAAAAAATCGACGGCATCAACACTCGTTTTGATGATATCAACGCCCGTTTTCATGATTTGAAAGAAAGCATCAACAAACGCTTCGATGGCGTCAACAAGCGTATCGATGACGTCAACAAGCGTATCGATGACGTCAACAAGCGTATCGATGATCAGAAAGATGACATCAAAGCGCTGAGCCAAAAAGTGGATACTCTATCGGGTCAGGTGCATCGGATTGAAGGGCATTTGGGTTTGCCTGGTGTCGGTGCGGAGGCTTGAAACAGCAGGCAACGCTTGCTTCTTAAAAATGAAAAGAAAAACCAAAAACCGCAGAGTTCTCTGTGCTATACTGGTGCCATGGAACCTCACGTTCAAATTCTGACTGCAATCATTGGCGTCGGTGTCGCCTTGGCCGGGCTGATTCTGAGATTAGCCACGCGTATCGACGGGCTGAGCGAAAAGATTGACAAATCAGTTGCCGCGCTGATCGAGAAGATTGACAAGACACGTGCCGAGCTGAACGAAAGGATTGACAAGACTAATGAAAAAATTGACAAGATACGTGCCGAGCTGAACGAAAAGATAGACAAATCAGTTGCCGCGCTGATCGAGAAGATTGACAAGACACGTGCCGAGCTGAACGAAAAGATAGACAAGTCAGTTGCCGCGCTGAGCGAAAAAATTGACAAGACTAATGAGCGGGTTGGCAAGACCAATGGCCGGCTGGGGCGGGTCGAACAAGGTCTGGCGGCGCTCAAGGCCACGGTGGAGACTTTCTTCCGGGTGCGCGTCGACCCGTTGGTTCCCCCGCCGGATTCTTCCACGGATTCCTCGCCCCCGGTTGAGCAGCGCCGGACCGGCACGGATGGTTAAAACAGCATTGCTATATCACTGAAAAAAGTACAAAAAAAGCCAAAAACTACTTGACAATCTTGAGGGGGAATGCCATAATGAACAGCCGCACAGCCGCACAGCCGCACAGCCGCACAGCCGCACAGCCGCACAGCCGCACAGCCGCACAGCCGCACAGCCGCACAGCCGCACAGCCGCACAGCCGCACAGCCGCATGAGCTACGCGCGCGCAAGCCAGTCGGCGCAACGAGGCCGCCTCACCCCGCGTAAGCCCACTGCGCACCGCCGCGCCAGCGGCCGCCTACTCACCGCCGCATGGTTTGCCCTGCTCGCCTTACCCCTGCTGGTCCTGTCGCTGCTCTTCGCCCCCGCCGCCGAGGCGCAGACCGCACGGGTGCTGGTGAGCAACACCGGTGCTGGAAACGCAAGCAATATTCGAGTTTTCGGGAGTGAAAGGATCGCCCAGGCATTCACCACCGGCGCCAATAGTGCTGGCTACAACATCACCAGCCTTCAGGTCCGATACCATGACTCGCCCGCAGCCCAGCACCTGAGCGGCCTAACGGTCACCATCCGGAACGTCAGCGGCCAGAACCCGGGCAGCACGGTGCTCGGCACCTTCACCAATCCCAACTCCATCTCCGCCGGGCTGGTCACCTTCAACGCCCCGGCCGGCGGCATTGACCTCGCGGCCAGCACCACCTACTTCGTCCAGTTCGCTGTCGGGGGTGGAGCTAGTCGTCGTGGAACTTTTCGGACCAGGTCTGGCACAGGCAAAGGAGACGAGGACAACGCTTCCCTGTCCGACTGGTCGATCGCCGACGACGCACGCGGCTTCACTGATGGTCTTTGGGAAGGTGCAGAGGATGAGAAGTTGCTCCAGATCGACCTCCGCGGCACCGTCAAGACCGCCCCCACCGCCCCCGCCGCCCCCATGAACCTGCAGGCGGTGGTGAGCAGCGGCCAGGTGGAGTTGACGTGGGATGACCCGTCGGACAACACGATCACGAAGTGGCAGTACCGTCGGCGGGACGGCGACCCCGGCACCTGGGGTGCGTGGACGGACCTGACGACCAGCAAGCTCGGCAGTACCTTGTTCGCCACGGTGACGGGGTTGACGGACGGCACGGAGTACGACTTCGAGGTGCGTGCGGTGGCGGGGAGCACGAACGGCACGGCGGCCACGGTGAGTGCCACACCCGTCCCCCGGCCGGCCGCCCCGACCGGCCTCACAGCCACGGCGGGCAGCCAGCAGGTGGTCCTGAGCTGGACCAACCCCGGCAACGCCACCATCACCGGGTATGCGTACCAGCAGCGTACAGCGGGTTCGAGCACCTGGGGGAACGAGACGGCGATTCCCAACAGCACTGCCACCACCATCACCCACACGGTAACGGGTCTGACGAACTACACAGAATATGAGTTCCGGCTGCGGGCCATCAACCCGGCCGGGGGCACGAATTCGGAGCCCGTGTCGGCGACGCCGCGCCCGGCCAATGCACCGGGGCCACCGACCGACTTCACGGCGGTAGCGGGCCCGGGCGGCGGGGAGGTGACGCTGAGCTGGACGCGTCCGAGCGGTACGATTACGAGGTACGAGTACCGGGCCCGCAGACCGGGCCAGGACTGGTTCCCTTGGGCGAACATAAGGGGCGACACCCGCACCACCTTCGTCGCATCCGTGGGCAACGAGCCGCTGGAATTTCAGATGCGCGCGAGGAACGGGAGCGTAAACGGCGTGTTGTCGGTCATCGTGCCGGCCACGGCGGTAGCGGCCCCGGCCGCCCCGACGGGCGTGACGGCGACGGCGGGCAACGCCCAGGTCACGCTGAGCTGGGGCGACCCGTCGAACAGCGACATCACCAAGTACCAGTACCGCCAGAAGTTGAGCAGCGCCAGTACCTGGGGAACCTGGACGGACTTCACGGGCGGCACCACCGCGACCTCGACCAGCGGCACGGTGACGGGGCTGACGAACGGCACGGCGTACGACTTCGAGGTGCGCGCGACAGCCGCGACGGGCGGGACGGTGCTGGGCGCGACCTCGGCCACGGTGAGCGCCACGCCCACGGCCACCACCGCCCCGGCGGCCCCGATGGGTTTCACCATCGACACGGGCGATACTGAGATCACCCTGAAATGGACCGACCCGAATAACGATGCCATCACGAAGTACCAGTACCGGCAGGGCACGGGCTCGCTGGGCAGCATCTCCTGGGGAGAGTGGACGGACATTCCGGCGAGCGACGAGGACACCACCGAGCACACGGTGACCAGCCTGACCAACGGCACGCCCTATTACTTCCAGGTACGCGCCGTGGTCGGCACGACGCTCGGCACCGCCACGGCCCCCACCGCGATCACCCCCGTGGACAAACCCGCCGCCCCGACGAACCTCAAAGCCGCAGGGGGCGCCACCGCAGTGACCCTGAGCTGGAGCAACCCCGGCAACGCCACCATCACCGGCTATGAGTACCGCCAACGCGCACTCAACCCCGACTCCACTCTCCTGGGGGATTGGGGGAACTGGATGGCCATCGCGAACAGCGATGACGACACCATCTCCCACGCAGTGACGGGTCTGACGAACTACACGCGATACCAGTTCCAGCTGCGCGCGGTGGGCTTGTCGGGGAACGGCACCGCGTCGCAAAGTGTGGGCGCAACCCCGCGCCCGGCGGGCGCGCCCGACGCGCCGAGGAATTTCGCCAGCTCTTCGGGCGATACCGAGATAGATCTCGAATGGGCCGATCCGTCCAACAGCGCCATCACGAAGTACCAGTACCGGCAGGGGACGTCCAGCCTTCTTATGATCACCTGGGGGAACTGGACGGACATTCCGTCGAGCAACGCGAACACCACCGAATACACGGTGACCGGGCTGACCAACGGTGCGCGGTACTTGTTCGAGGTGCGCGCGGTGGCGGGGACGGTGAACGGTGTGGCAACGAGCTATGTGCTCGGGACACCGGTCCCCGTTCCGGATCAGCCCGCCGGGCTGAGTGCCGCGCCGGGCGACGGGCAGGTCGCCCTGAGCTGGAACGACCCGTCCGACAGCACCATCGACTACTACTTCTACCAGGTCCGTACGGGCAGCAGCTGGGGGGATATCCAGCTCTTCGGCTCCGACAGTACCACGACCCACACGGTGACGGGGCTGACGAACGGCACGGAGTACGGTTTCCGGATCTCCGCCGCGAATGGCTCAGGTAACAGCCCGGCCTCGGCCGTCGTGACCGCGACGCCTTTGGACGCGAACGCCGCGGCGGCGCCGGCCGGTTTCAGCGCGGCCACAGGATCATCCAGTGGGGAGGTGGACTTGAGCTGGACGGATCCGTCCAACAGCGCCATTACCAAATGGCAGGTCCGTTACGGGCCGAGTCCGTCGGGGGGCAGCACCACCTGGGGGGCGTGGGCGGACATCTCGAGCAGCAGCGCGACCACCGCCTCCCACACGGTGACCGGCCTGACCGGCGCTACGCGTTACGCTTTTCAGGTGCGCGCGGTGACCGGGACTTCGGTGTTCGGCGCGGCCTCGGCCGCGATGACCGCGACGCCCACGTCCCCCCTCCCGGCCGCCCTGACCCTGTCCGTCACGCTGCGCTCTGAAGAGGTCAATGTCATGTGGACCGATCCGGGTGATCCCAGCATCACCAGGTACGAGCTCCAGCAACGCGCAGTCGGCGGTAACTGGGGCGCTACGGTGCCTATCCTCCGCACTTGGCTCTCTACCCTTCGCACCGGCCTGACCAACGGCACGGACTACGAGTTCCGGCTGCGCGCGGTCAACGCGACGGGGGACGGCCCGTGGTCGTCTGTGACCGCCACCCCGCTGGCCACGAACGCCCCGGCCAAGCCCACCGCGCTGACGGCCACGGCGGGCGACACCGAGGCCACCTTGAGCTGGACCGCCCCGTCCGGCACGATTACCGGCTATCAAATCCGCCGGGGCACCGGCGACGACCCGGTCACTTGGGGCACGTGGGGCGCCATGCCCGGCAGCACCTCGAGCACCGCCACCTACACCGTGACCAACCTGACCAACGCCACCACCTACAGCTTCCAAATCCGTGCCGTGAACAATGCGGTGCTCGGTGCCACCTCAGACACCGTCACTGCCACGCCGGCCACCCCCGCCGGTCTGACCTTCGACCCCACCGCGCTGACCGTCACCGAAGGGAACAACGCCACCTACACCGTCGTCCTCAACGCCGTGCCCACAGCCAGCGTCACGGTGACCATCGCCAGTGACAACAGCGATGTCACGGTCGATACCAACACTGGCATGAACGGCGACCAGAATACCCTGACCTTTACCACCACCAACTGGAGTACGGCCCAAACCGTCATCGTCACCGCCGGCCATGACAACGACACCACCAACGACACCGCCACGCTCACGCACACGGCCAGTGGCGGCGGTTACGGCAGTGTCACCGGCAGTCTGACCGTTACCGTCACCGATGACGACAGCGCCGGTGTCACCACCGCCGCCACCGACACCACCGCCACCGAGGGCAGCACCACGGCCACAGCCACCTTCACGGTGGTACTCGACACGCAGCCGTCGCACAACGTCACCGTCACCGTCACCGCGCCCACCGGTTTAACCCTCGACGGCCCGGACAGCGCCACCGCCTTCACCTCCAGCGAGGCGCTGACCTTCACCGACAGCACCTGGAGCACCGCCCAGACCGTCACCGTGCGCGCACCTGATGACAGCACCGACAGCCCCAGCGGTCGGGAACTGACCGTCACCTACGCCACCGCCTCGACCGACAGCGACTACGGTAACCTGACCGGCATGGCCGCCACCGTCACCGTCACGGATAATGACGCCACCACAGTGACCTTGGCCGGTAGTGCCGGGGATGTGACCGAGGGCAACACGAAGACCTTCACGGTGACCTTAGGGCGCGGCCTGGTGAACGGCGAGACGCTGGCGGTACCGCTGGCTTTTACCGGCACCGCGACGCGGGGCACAGACTACATGACGGCGTGTCCGACCACGCTGCCGACCGGGGTGACCTGCAACGACCTCGACGATACGAGCCTGACCCCCACGGTGACCTTCACCGGGGCGAGCGGGAGCACGACGGACGCCACGGTGACGCTGACCTTAACTGCGACCACCGACAGCACCGCCGAGACGGGCGGCGAGACAGTCGTCATTGGCTTAGGCACGCTGTCGGCCACCGGCTTAGAGGGCGGCACGAGCACCACCGACAGCCTGGCGGACTTTAAGATTACCGATCCGGACACCACCGCCCCGACCGTAACGATTGCCGGCGTACCTGAGAAAATTAACGACCGCGACCCGTTCACGGTGACGTTCACCTTCTCCGAAGACGTCACCGACTTCGTCACCGGCGATGTCAGCGTCACCAACGCCGACAAAAGCAACTTCGCCGGCAGTGGCGATAGCTACACCCTCACCGTCACCCCCAACGCCAGCGATGATGTGACGGTCACGGTCGCCGCCAATGCCGCCACCGATGGCGTGAACACCGGCCCGGCCAGTGCCGAGGCTAAGACCGCCACCTGGGACACCACCGCCCCGACGGTTGAGATTACCGGCGTGCCGGAGAAGATTAAGACCCGCGCCGCCTTCACGGTGACGTTCACCTTCTCCGAAGACGTCACCGACTTCGTCACCGGCGATGTCAGCGTCACCAACGCCGACAAAAGCAACTTCGCCGGCAGTGGCGATAGCTACACCCTCACCGTCACCCCCAACGCCAGCGATGATGTGACGGTCACGGTCGCCGCCAATGCCGCCACCGATGGCGTGAACACCGGCCCGGCCAGTGCCGAGGCTAAGACCGCCACCTGGGACACCACCGCCCCGACGGTTGAGATTACCGGCGTGCCGGAGAAGATTAAGACCCGCGCCGCCTTCACGGTGACGTTCACCTTCTCCGAAGACGTCACCGACTTCGTCACCGGCGATGTCAGCGTCACCAACGCCGACAAAAGCAACTTCGCCGGCAGTGGCGATAGCTACACCCTCACCGTCACCCCCAACGCCAGCGATGATGTGACGGTCACGGTCGCCGCCAATGCCGCCACCGATGGCGTGAACACCGGCCCGGCCAGTGCCGAGGCTAAGACCGCCACCTGGGACACCACCGCCCCGACGGTTGAGATTACCGGCGTGCCGGAGAAGATTAAGACCCGCGCCGCCTTCACGGTGACGTTCACCTTCTCCGAAGACGTCACCGACTTCGTCACCGGCGATGTCAGCGTCACCAACGCCGACAAAAGCAACTTCGCCGGCAGTGGCGATAGCTACACCCTCACCGTCACCCCCAACGCCAGCGATGATGTGACGGTCACGGTCGCCGCCAATGCCGCCACCGATGGCGTGAACACCGGCCCGGCCAGTGCCGAGGCTAAGACCGCCACCTGGGACACCACCGCCCCGACGGTTGAGATTACCGGCGTGCCGGAGAAGATTAAGACCCGCGCCGCCTTCACGGTGACGTTCACCTTCTCCGAAGACGTCACCGACTTCGTCACCGGCGATGTCAGCGTCACCAACGCCGACAAAAGCAACTTCGCCGGCAGTGGCGATAGCTACACCCTCACCGTCACCCCCAACGCCAGCGATGATGTGACGGTCACGGTCGCCGCCGATGCCGCCACCGATGGCGCGAACACCGGCCCGGCCAGTGATGAGGTTGCGACCGCCACTTGGGACTCCACCGCCCCGACGCTGGACATCACCGGCGTGCCCGCTGAGATTCTCACCCGCGACGCCTTCACGGTGACGTTTACCTTCTCCGAAGACGTCACCGGCTTTGCTGCCGACGACATCACCGTCACCAACGCAGCTAAGAGCAACTTCGCCGGCAGTGGCAGCAGTTACACCCTCACCGTCACCCCCAACGCCAACGCCGATGTGACCGTCACGGTCGCCGCCGATGCCGCCAGTGACGGTATTAACACCGGCCCGGCCAGTGCCGAGACTGAGACCGCGAGCTGGGATGTGGATGTCGCCTTTGCCTCAGGGACCGCCAGCGTCACCGAAGCGGCCAATGCCGAGGTGTCCCTGACCGTCACGCTGACCTCGGCGCGCAGTGCGGCGACGACGGTTTTTGTTCAATACCAGAACATCACCGCCACACGCGTCGGCAATGCCGACTACACCGGCAGCCCGAACTCGGTGACCGTCCCCGCCGGGGACACTAGCGCCACGCTGACCATCCCCATTACCAACGATGATGCCACCGAGTCCACCGAGACCTTCTTAGTGCGCCTGCTCCCTGATCGACTGCCGACCGGCGTCACCTTAGGCAGCCCGCGCGAGGTGACCGTGACCATCACCGATGATGACGACCCGCCGGCGGCACCGGGTGCGCCCGCCGGCTTGAGCGCCGCCGCCGGCGATACGCAAGTGGTACTCACCTGGACGGATCCGTCCAACGCCGACATCACCGCTTGGGAAGTACGCCAGGGCAGTGGCAGCCCGCTGAGCTGGGGTAGCTGGACGGAAATTGCCGGCAGTACGGCCACGACCACGACGCACACCGTCACCGGCTTAACCAACGGCACGGCTTACAGCTTTGAGCTGCGCGCCAAAGCCGGCACGGTCAATGGCACGGCCTCCGGTACTGTGACCGCCACGCCGGCGGCCACCCCCACGGTGGCGCTGTCGGCCTCGGCCACTACGGTCACCGAAGGCGGCAGTGCTGTGACTATTACCGCCACCCGCAGCGCAGCGAACACCTCGGGCAGCGCGCTGAGTATTCCCATTGCCGTGAAGACCGCCGACACCACCGCCGGGGCCGAGGATTATACGTTAGCCGCCACCACGATTAGTCTCCCCAATAACGCCACCACCGGCACGACCACCCTGACGGCCACGACCGACAGTACCGATGAGCCGTATAACACCGAGGCCGTAGTCATCGAATTAGGCACGCCGCCCGCCGGCACCAACAAGGGCAGTCCCGCCGAGGTGACCGTCACCCTCATTGACAACAACCCCACCACCGTGACGCTAGCCGCCACCGCCGGGGATATCACCGAAGGCGCCACGAAGACCTTCACCGTCACCTCAGCGCGCGCCCTAGTCGCCGGCGAGGTGCTGCCGGTGCCGCTGACCTTCACCGGTACGGCCACCCGCAACACCGACTACACCGTAGCTTGTCCGGACACCCTGCCCACCGGGGTGAGCTGTAACAACCTCAATACTGCCGCCACCCCCACCGTGACCTTCACCGGCCCGGCCGCTATGGCCGTGACCGTCACGCTGACGAGCACCACGGACAGTACCACCGAGAGCGGCGGTGAGACCGTGGATATTGGTTTGGGCACACTTAATGCCAGCTCCGGCACGAACTTAGGCGGCGGTGCTGCCGGCACGGACAACTTAGACACCTTCACTATCAATGACCCGCCCGCCGCCGGCGCGCTGGCATTGACCTTAGCCACCATCGCCACAGACAATACCATCAACCTCGCCGAGAAGGCCGCCGGCTTTACCATTACCGGCACCACCGGCAGTGAGTCCGGCGCATCCGTCACGGTGGTTGTGGGGACACAGACCTTCACGGCTGTGACCTCCGACAGCACCGGTGCCTGGTCGGTGAGTGTGCCGCCCGCTGCCGACTACATCACCGAAACCTCGGTGACCGTCACCGTCAATGCCACCAAGAACGGCTTTACTGCTGCGACACAACAGACCCGCACGCTGACCGTCGATCTCAGCGCCCCCACCGCACCGAGCTACACCGCGCCGGGCAGCTTGCAGGTGGGCGTAGCACTCACGGCCATTGCCCCCTCCGGCGGCAGTGATATTAAGTCCACGGACGGCTATAGCATCACCGGGCAGCCCGCCGGCCTGACGATAAACGCCAATACCGGTGCCATCAGCGGCACACCGACCACGGCTAATACTGCCACTGCCGCCGCCACGGTGACCGTCCAAGACACCGCCGGTAACCCCGCCACCGTGGGGATTACCTTCCCGGCGGTGGCTAAGGGCACACAAACCTTAACGGGCTTTGCCTACAGCTCAGCCACGGCCACCGTGGGCGGCAGTGCGCCGACGCTGACCGCGCCCACCGGCAACCGGGGCGCACTGAGCTACAGAACCACCAGCGCCGGCACTATCTGCACCGTCGCCACCGATGGGACGCTGACCTTAGTCGGCGCCGGTACCTGTGTCATTACCGCCACGGCCGCGGCCAACGCCAACTACAACGAAGCCACTGCTACGTTTACGGTGACCATCAGCGCCGGCGGGGGTGGCGTCACCCCCCAGCAGCCCGAGCCGCAGCCCGAGCCGCAGCCTGAGCCGACACCGCCGACACCGCCGGCAACGCCGACAACGCCGACAACACCGGCAACACCGGCAACACCGACACCGCCGACAACACCGCCGCCGGCACCCACACCCGTGTCCACCCCGGCCACCGATGCCGCCTTAACGCTCACTGCCGGCGCGCCGCTCACCGCCCCCGGCACGACGGCCCCGACGCCCAACTTGCTGTTGACCTTAGCCGCGCCGATGGAAGCAATAAAGACCCCGGACGACCCCGGCGAGGACGCGCCGGGTGAGGACACCGGCGATGATACCGGCGATATGGACGATGCCGTCCCGGCACCGGCCCCGGTCCCGGCCATGGCCCCGCCGCAGCGCCGCTATGACGTGCGGTTAGCGACCCGCCCGAGCGGTCCGGTCACCTTAGTGGCAACCAGCTCAGATCCGAACATTGCCACCGTCAGTGCTGCCGTGCAGTTCACGGTGGCCGACTGGACGGTGCCGCAGGGCATTACCGTTACCGCCTTGTCCCCGGGCTGGGTGGGCATTACCCATCGCCTGCAAGGCGGCGGTTATGACGGGCAGACGCTCCCTGAGCTGATCGTGCGCGTCGGTGATGGCGGCACGGACCCGCGCAAAGACTCCCCGCGCAACGCCGACCCGGCCGCCGCGCTGGGCATTGTCAACGAGGAGTCCCCCGCAGCCCCCGCCGAGGGTACCGACCGCGACGATGCGCCGGCGGACGGTGACTCCGCCGATAGTGACTCCGCCGATGGCGATGGCGCCGAGGCACCTACCGACGGTGACTCCGCTGACGGTGATGGCGACGATACGCCTAGCGACGATGACTCCGCCGACACCGACGCACCCGCCGCCCCCGCCACCCCGGTCACTGAGTCCGACACGCAACCCCCCGCCCCCGCCGCCGCCCCCACCCCAGCGTTGCTGCCGGCCGGGACTTTGGCCACCTTGGCGCGTGGGCAGCTCAGCGCCGCCCAGGCCGTACTGGGCGCCCGCCTGAGCGCCGCCCCCGGTGCCGAGCGCCTCACTGTAGCCGGGCGCACGCTGTCGTTAGCAGCACTGCTCGGGAGCGACACCGCCGGTCTTGACACCGCCGCGCCCCGTGATTTGACGACCTTAGCCGTCCCCGGTGTGCCGGGCTTGTCCTGGGCGCAGGCCACCGGGCAGTGCGCCTCCTGGACACAGACTGATTGCGCCACCCCGACCGGGGAGGGTACCGAGTCGCCCCACACCGGCGCCCCGGCCGGGATGTGGGAGACGTTGGTCTATCAATTCTTAAGCGGCCAGTTACGCAGTGCGGGTCTCAGCGCGGCACTGTGGCAGGACAGTGGGTTTGCTTTGGACCTCAGTGCCGGCGGTGACGGCACCGATGGGACCCCGCCCGGGCGGCGTTGGACGCTGTGGGGACAAGGTCAGGTGCAGGGCTTAACGGATTTACCCGCAGAGTTAGGGGGTGCTGGTGCCCAGCGCACCGGCTATCTGGGGTTGGACACCGCCTTAGGCGAGCGGGGTCGGGTCGGGCTGGCACTCTCGCACAGCTTCGATGCCAGTGCCTTACGCACGGTACACCCGTATCTGTCTATCACCCACGGTGCTACCCGCATAGCCGTGCTGGGCGGGGTCGGGCACAGCACCGGGACGGCAACCCCTGCCCGCCGCCCGAGTGGGTCTGATACGGCCCGCCGGGCGGCCTCCCCGGCGTGGCATGAAACCTTGCGTGCCGCGCCGTTACGGCTGCACTTCGGGCGGGTGGATGTGGCTCACCCGTTAGCCACCGTTGCCGGTTTGACGGTCGATGCCCGCGTAGATGCTGCCTGGGCGCGCCTAGTGCGTCTTAATGAGGCCGGGCGCGCCTTTCAGGGTGAGACCGTGCGCACCGTGCGTGCCGGGCTCAGTGCCACCGGGACGCAGGTGACACTGCCGGCCGTGTCGGGCTTAGCGCTCAGCCCGACGTTCGCCGTGCGCCTGCGCGAGGATGCCGGTGCGGATGTGTCCGGGCGCGCCTTGGCGCTCGATGGTGCCCTCGATGCCCGCTATGCGCCCTGGCGCCTCACGCTCGGTGGTCACTGGCTCACCCGGCGCAGTGTGCGTGGGGGGCGTGAGCAGGGCGCCCGTGCTACGGTTGCCCACGGTCAGGCCGGGCAGGTGGGACCCTTCGTCAGTGTCACGGCCCGTTGGGGCGACCATGCCGGGGGCGGTGAGTCCCTGTGGGGCGAGCGCTTTGACTATCGCGCCCACACCACCGCCACCGCCCGGGCTTGGACGTTCGAGGCGCGCGGCGGTTATGGCTGGGCGCTCACGCCCACGCTGCGCTTAGACAGCGCCGTGCAGCTGCGCCACGATACCACTGGGGCCGGTGCCCTGTGGACGTTCGAGCTGCGCCCGGCCACCTCCGGCAGCACGCCGGCGGCCTCGGGCGCACCGAGCGCCCTGAGCCCGGGGCGCGCCAGCGTCCCGCCGGTCAGCGCCGCTGCGACCGCCGCCCGCCCGACACCGCCCACAGCCCACCCGCCCGCCGGCGTCATGGCTCACCCGCCCGCCGCTACGGCCCACCCGGAGCACTGACATGGCGATACGCACCGAGACTCCCAACACTGATGTCCCCACTGCGGTACAGACGCCCGACACTTTAGTGCCCGGCGGGCGCTTTCGCGGGCAGCTCAGCACCGCCGGCGAGACCGACCGTGTGCACGTGGAACTCAGCGCCGGGCAGCCCTATACCTTCACCTTGCACGGCATCGGGCCGGACCCGGTCACAGACCCGGTGTTGCGCATCTATGATGCCACCGGCACTCAGCTGGCCGTGTATGACGATGTCGATGTGAGCACCCGGCAGTTGTATGCACACGGTGTGTTTATCCCGCCCGCCGATGGGCTCTATACCCTCAGTGCCGGTGCTTATGCCGGGGCGCAACGAGACCAAGCCACCGGCCACTATGAGCTGCGCATCTATGAGGCGACCGAGGCTGCCGGGCGCACTGTCACCGGCACGCCCGGTGCGGATGCTTATCTGGCCGGCGGGCCGGGGGACGATACGCTGGTGGGCGGGGCGGGCGATGACGTCTTAGACGGCGGGCCGGGGGGCGATACTCTGTCGGGCGGGCCGGGCCGTGATACCGCCTGGTACGGCTATGGTGGTGCTGGCGTGGTGGTGAACCTGACCACCGGGCAGACCGGCGGGGCGGCCGGCGGGGATACCTTCACCCCCGGTCCGCATACGCAGACCGATGGAGCAGGGCGCATCCGGGTGCTGCCCGACATTGAAAACCTGCACGGCTCGGCGCATGCCGATAGCTTAACCGGCAATGCCTTGCCCAATACCCTTAACGGCGATGCCGGGGATGATACCTTGCGCGGGCAGGGCGGTAATGACTGGCTGGTGGGCGGGGCGGGTGGCGATGTGCTCGTGGGCGGGGCGGGGGTCGATGCGGTGAGTTATGCCGACTCCCCGGCCGGGGTAGTGGTCAATCTGAGCACCGGGCAGGGTCACGGCGGGGATGCCGCCGGTGACACCTTCCCCGGGCGTAAGGTCGTGGTGGTGCTCGATGCTGCCGGGCGTACCCAACGGGCGGTGGCCGCTGACATTGAATACTTAGACGGCTCAGCCTATGCCGATACCCTCAGTGGCGATAGTGGGGCGAACCGTCTGGCCGGGCGGGACGGGGACGATACCCTGAGCGGTGGCGAGGGCGACGACTGGCTCGAAGGTGAAGGCGGCGGCGATGTCCTCATGGGCGGTGCCGGTCAGGATGCCGCCTCGTATCGCACCTCCCCGACCGGGGTGGTGGTGCGCCTGCACAGCGGGCAAGCCGCCGGCGGGGATGCTCAGGGCGATAGCTTCGCCTTTACCGACACCCTCACCGTGCCCGGCCCCGACGGGGACATGACCGTGGCTGTGACCGACATTGAGCATCTGTACGGCTCGGACCATAATGACATCTTAGCCGGCGATGGGCGCAATAATGTATTAGACGGCGGGGCCGGGAACGACACCCTCTACGGCGGCCCCGACGGCGGCGATGATACCCTCAACGGCGGGGACGGCAATGACCGGATATTCGGCGGCAAGGGGGACGATACGCTCAACGGCGGGGACGGCAATGACACCTTGCGTGGCAATGCCGACAACGACACCCTGAACGGCGGGGCGGGGGACGACACGCTCCACGGCGGCCCCGGGAATGACCGCCTCAACGGCGGGGCGGGCACTGACACCCTCACCGGCGGGGACGGCGATGACACCTTCATCTTCGCCCCCGGCGCCGGCAGCGATACCATCACCGACTTTGAGCGCGGACAAGACCGTATTGACCTGAGCGCCTTTACCGGGCTGACCACGCTAGCCGATTTGACCCAGACCCCCGACCCGCAAGGACTGCGCCTGAGCGTCCCCGGCTATCCCGACGATAGCCTCACCCTCGCCGGTGTGAGCGCCGACCTGCTCACCGACGCCGATGTTATCCTCGCCGGGGACGACGCGCTGATAAGCTGAGCGACCGCTGCACCCTCACTGGTCTTGCCCTGCCTACGGGCAAGTGCTTTCTCGATCATAGCTACCGCTATGCTCATCGTCGCAGATGCCCGCAGGCAGGACCAATCCGGCGCGATCTTCCTCACTTGTCGATCATCACCGTCACCACTGACCGCACGGGCCAGTGTGGCAGGAACGGGCGCCGTGACGGGGGCGGCGGACCGGACCTCGGCCTTCTGTCGAATCCGGCCGATCCGGAGAACGCCCAGACGGCGGACTGAATGCTCCCTTGTCAATCATACAAAAACCCTGCATAGACAAATGCGCCACTGATGCTTTCACGGTCGGTTTTCGATACGCCTGCTCTGTGGGCCGCGCCTTGCCAGGTATTCGCGATTTGTTCCCGCATATCATCTAGGAGTCTGGTCGCGGCAGCTTTATCAAGCAAAAAGCGGTTTGCTTGGGACAACAGGTTTGCTGCATTGGCGTGGCGGCCTTGGTCCCCGCAAATCAGCGCCAGGTCGCGCCGCTCAATACTGATCGGTGTGAAAGGTGTCAGGTCATAGGCGGGGGATAGCTGCCAATCATGCTCCCTAGCGATGACGGCGTGGTTGCGCGGATGGTCATCGATGTTCGATATTAACGCATTGAAACACATGCGCCGGAACAGTTCCGTTCAGAAATCATTGTCCAACTTTCTTGCGTGGCGGGCGCGTTCGCGCGCGTTCTCACTCAGGCCGGCAAGGCCGGTGGTGTCTGAGCTGGGGTCTGCCAGTTCTACTGCGGGTTCCAGCAAGTCATACGCCCATAGCAGGGCAACATAGACGCCGACTCCGGTTGCAACCTTACCTTGTTCGGCGGCACGGACGGCGCGCACTCCTGCACCGATTTTTGCTGCCACCTGTTCTAGGGTGAGGTTGCGTCGCAAACGCGCGGCGCGCAGGTTGGCGCCAATCCGCTTGATGGTCTGCTCAACCGGGTAAGGCGGGGACGCCGTCAGTGTGTTTTGCATTGGCATAGTATCTTAATAGCATTTTATGTTTTTTAATTTGCTTTTGAAAGCATAAATTTAATTGTCTGGTATTGCAAGAGTCCCGCTAATCAGGTTCAGCAAGACCTTTATTTGGAAAACAAAATCAGCCGAGTGGCAAATGAGTCCCGTAATTTCAAACACTCAGCCAGTTTGAATGGTACAATCGACGCTCAACTTTTGTCTCGAAAATCTTGCTCAAGGATTAAGTGGTCGCCTATTGTATTTTTGAAAATTCGATATTAAGGATTCCCTGTTAACCTTCGCCTTAATTACACAATTACGCCTCACTTAGAAATGCCGATGACCGAATCCACACCCACTAAAGATATTTGTGGTACACCGTATAGTTTTGAAGAATCCCAGAAACCGCTTCTGGAGAAATTGTCAGAGCGTGTGCGGGATATGAGAAAAGCGGGAAAGCTGACTTCGGAGGTGCTTGGTAATATAAGAAAACACTTCAGGATAAAGAGTATCTATCATTCAAATGCAATCGAGGGTAATAATTTGGATGTTGGAGAGACTAGGCAAGTGGTCGAGTACGGGCTGACAATAACAGGCAAACCTCTTAAAGATCAAGCAGAAGCAAAGAATTTGAAGGACGCATTGGATTTTTTGGAGGAATTGGCGGGTTCATCAAATAATCCAATTACTGAAACTGATATTAGACAAATTCACAATTTAGTGCTGAAAGACATAGACAATGATAACGCAGGACAGTATCGAAGCGTTTCGGTAGAAATTAGTGGCTCTGAATTTATACCTCCTCCGCCGGAATCAGTGCCGCCACAAATGAACGAATTTGGAAATTGGTTATCATCGGTTTCGTCTGTAACTGAGAACTATGGATGGCTCGATGCGGTGCTTTATGCCGCAGTTGCTCATACTTGGTTTGTATCTATTCACCCTTTTATCGATGGGAACGGAAGAGTAGCCAGACTGATCATGAACCTCATGTTAATGAGATATGGTTACCCCATAGCCATTATCACAAAAGATGACAGACTGAGATATTACGATGCTCTGGAAATTTCTCAAAGCTCGGACTTGTCACCATTTATCGCTCTTGTCACAGAATGTATAAACGAAAGTCTGGAGGAGTATGAGGAAGCAGCCAAAAAGCAGATCGAAAAAATAGAGTGGGCGACAGCACTGGCCTCCAGATTTTCACAGTCAGAGCATGTTCGGATAAAAAACGACTATGAAGTGTGGAGAAGTGCAATGGAATTGCTGAGAAGCTATTTCCGACAATCTGCAGAATTAGTTAATGAAGCCACTCCTCTGGCAAGTGTCCATTTTAGAGATTTCGGCGTATTGGAATATGAAAAATATCTCAGCCTCAGGGTGGGGGAATCCGCCAAGAAAACATGGTTTTTCAAAGTGGATTTCAAGAGTGGAGACAAATCAGCCCGCTACCTTTTCTTTTTCGGTTCGCCAACCAAGTATCTGAAAGGCAAATCTGACGTCACGCTTCATTTATGTCGTGAGGAACCTCCGGGCTCATTTAATTACGAAAAATTGGACCATATCGGGGCTCCAAACATCCCAAACATCGTTGAGATTGGATACCATGCTCGCGGTGAAAATTTTGTTTCAAGAGCAAAATCCAGACAGGGCAAAATAGATAAGATTGAAAAAATCGGGCAACGCTTTTTTGATGACGTAATATCGCTCCACTTCCAGTCGTGACCGTGTTTACACCTACATAATTCACTACCGTGCCCGATTACCTCATTGCGCCGTCGATACTCGCCGCCGACATGGCCCGCTTAGGGCAGGAAGTGGCGGCTGTGCTCGACGCGGGCGCGGATTATATTCACGTGGATGTGATGGATAACCATTACGTGCCGAATCTGACGTTTGGTCCGGTGGTGGTGCGGGCGCTGCGGGATTACGGCATTACTGCGCCCATGGATGTGCACCTGATGCTCGAGCCGGTGGACCGGATCATCCCGGAGTTTGCCGCCGCCGGGGCCGACATTATCACCTTCCACCCGGAGGCCAGTCGTCATGTGGACCGCAGCCTGCAACTGATCCGCGACCAGGGTTGTCGCGCCGGCCTGGTATTCAACCCGGCGACGCCCCTGGATACTATCCCGCACGTTATCGACAAGCTGGATATGATATTGATCATGTCCGTCAACCCCGGCTTTGGTGGCCAGAGTTTCATTCCTGCGGCGCTGGACAAGTTGCGAGCGGCGCGGGCACTCATCGAGGCGTCAGGCCGGGACATCCGGCTGGAGATCGACGGCGGTGTGAACGCGGATAACATCGCCACCATTGCTGCGGCTGGCGCGGATACGTTTGTCGCAGGTTCGGCGATTTTCGGCAGTGGTGATTACGCCGGCGCCATTGCGGCAATGAGAACGGCATTGACCGCTGCGGGGTGACAACGCCATGCTGTTGCTGTTCGACCATTACCACTCCTCCCCGGCGCTTATGCCCGGATGCAGGTAGCCAATCATGCTGTTAATGATCGACAATTACGATTCGTTCACTTACAACCTGGTGCAATACTTCGGTGAGCTGGGTCAGGAGGTGGAGGTATATCGCAACGATCAGGTCACCTTGGAACAGATTCGAGCGCTGGCGCCGGAATATATCGTGATCTCCCCCGGGCCCTGTACACCCAACGAAGCCGGGATCTCGGTTGACGTGATCAACGGGTTTATGGATAAAATCCCGATCTTGGGGGTGTGCTTGGGGCATCAGAGCATCGGCCAGGCGCTGGGCGGACGCATCGTTCATGCCGGCCGCATCATGCACGGCAAGACCTCTGACATCCACCATCGCAATACCGATGTGTTCGCCGGCCTAGAAAGCCCGTTCGTGGCGACCCGTTACCATTCCCTAGTCATCGAACAGGACTCGCTGCCGGACTGTCTGGAAGTCACCGCCTGGACCTGCTCACAAGACGGGGACATGGATGAAATCATGGGAGTCAGGCACAAGGACTACCCCGTTTACGGCGTGCAGTTCCATCCCGAGTCGATACTGACCACTTTCGGCCATCACCTGCTCAGGAACTTCCTGCAGTTGCACTGATGAATTTCCAAACGGCGCTGAATCAGGTCATCAACCGGGCCGACCTGTCGGCTGAGGCGATGCGGGCAGTGATGCAGGACCTGATGTCAGGCCGGCTCAGCGACGCACAAATCGGCGGGTTGCTGGTGGCGTTGAGGATGAAAGGCGAAACCATAGAGGAACTCAGCGCCGCGGCCGCGGTCATGCGTGACTTCGCCGTGCGGGTGGAGGTGGACAGCCCGGGCCTGGTGGATATCGTCGGCACCGGCGGCGACGGCGCCCGCACCTTTAACATTTCCACCACGGCCTCGTTTGTCATTGCCGCCGCGGGCGGCAAGGTCGCCAAGCACAACAACCGTTCCATTTCCGGCGTGTCCGGCAGCGCCGATGTGCTGGAACAGGCGGGCGTCAAGCTGGGTCTGAAGCCGGAACACATAGCCGAGTGCATCAGGCGGGTAGGCATCGGCTACATGTTTGCGCCGGCGCATCACCCGGCTACCCGCTACGCCGCAGGGCCGCGCCGGGAACTGGCCACCCGCAGCATCTTCAACCTGCTCGGGCCGCTGACCAATCCGGCCTTTGTCAAGCGCCAGTTGCTTGGCGTGTGCCAGACGCAATGGCTGGATGTGTTTGCCCAGGCGCTGCAACGGCTTGGCAGCGAACACAGCATGGTGGTGCGGGCCCAGGACGGCCTAGATGAGATCAGCCATGCCGCGGCGACTGACGTAGTCGAGCTCAGCGACGGTCACATCACAAAATACCAGATAACGCCGCAGCAATTCGGCATCAAGCCCGGCAACCTGTCCGAGCTGGTGGTGACCAGTGCCGAACGCAGTCATGAGCTGATGCTGGCAGTGCTGGAAGACCAGCCGGGGCCGGCCCGCGACATCGTATTGTTGAACGCCGGAGCGGCCATTTATGTGGCCGGTCTGGCGCCGGACCTGGCGCAGGGCGTGGAACTTGCCCGGCAGGCTGTTGCCACGGGCGCGGCGCTGGAAAAATTGC
This sequence comes from Gammaproteobacteria bacterium, assembly GCA_965215365.1. Lineage (GTDB taxonomy): Bacteria > Pseudomonadota > Gammaproteobacteria > Eutrophobiales > Eutrophobiaceae > JAAXHV01. Next base: position 869,432 of record CBDCDS010000003.1, read on the forward strand.
GGGAACTGGCAGCCCTGACCCATAGTCTGGCAGCTTGAACGGGAATTTATTTTGCGCGCAGCCGACATTCTGGCAACCATTCTGGCCGGCAAGCGCGAATGGATTGCCGCCCGACAAGCCGCCGTGCCGTTGGCGCAGCTGCAGCGTCAGGCCGCGGCCGCCGCACCCTGTCGGGGGTTTTATCAGGCGTTGCGCAAGCCCATTGACCGCGGCCAACCTGCAATCATTGCCGAGCTTAAAAAGGCCTCGCCCAGTAAAGGCGTGATCCGCCCGCACTTCGACCCGGCTGCACTGGCCGGCACCTATACACAAGCCGGGGCCGCCTGCCTGTCGGTGCTGACCGATGAGAAATTTTTCCAGGGCGCCGACGCGCACCTGCAACAGGCTCGGGCGGCCACCCACCTGCCGGTACTGCGCAAGGACTTCATCATCGACCCGTATCAGGTCTATGAGTCCCGGGCCATCGGCGCCGATTGTATCCTGCTGATTGTAGCCGCCCTGGAGGACTTGCTCATGCAGGAACTGGCGGCGCTGGCCGGCGAGTGTGGCCTGGAGGTGCTGGTAGAAGTGCATAACCGCGAGGAACTGGAGCGGGCACTGCTGCTGCGCACACCCCTGGTTGGCATCAACAACCGTAACCTGCATACCTTCGAGACCTCCCTGCAAACCACCTTGGACCTGTTGCCGGACATGTTCCCCGATCGCACCGTAGTGACCGAAAGCGGCATCCACAGCCGCACGCAGGTCGAACTGATGCGCAACAATGACGTGCACGCCTTTTTAATTGGAGAGTCCCTGTTGCGCGCAGAAGACCCCGGGGTGGCGCTGCGCGCGTTGCTGGAGTGATAGATCATCTACCTCTAAAAATTTGTGTAAAATACGTATATTATGCGGATTGCATAGTAAATAGGATTTCCTGATGAATAGCGTAACAATCACTCAACTACAGCGTCATATCGGCAATATTCAAGACTTAGCTGCAAAAGAACCCGTCTCTATCACCCGAAATGGCCGAGAAAAATATATTTTGCTGTCGGCCGAGGAGTACCAGCGCCTCAAACGTCGCGACAGACAGGTCCTGGGCATTGAGGACTTAAGCGAGGACGAGGTCCGTGCTATAGCTGCGGCAAAGGTGCCTGAAGAATACGCTTACCTGAACGACTTGCTCGGCGAAGAATAACCGAAAAACTCGCATGACCCAATTCCCAGACCCATTTCCGGGTCCTGATATCAGACCAATTGGCAGGCAAGGCAATAAAACATACAGTTATGGTGTTTTGCCTTCCAGGCTGTTTTCAAAAGTCACGAAAACTATCGTTCGTTCATTGGCAAAAACAGTGAGTCGCAGTGACTGAGTCCTGACAGAGGCACAGAACGCGGACTGCCTTCCGCACAGTTAGCTGGGCACTGATCAGGGTTTAGATGGTTCTTCGTGATATATGCGGACTTCAAAACAAATCGGTCAGATCATTCTCGTCCTCGACTTGGATTGGCTTGGAAGGCTTGGATGACTCCTTTGCCTGCCTCTGTATAGTGAGATTCCCATCCTGTTGGAGTTTTTCAAAACACGTACGAAAAAGGATGTTATCGCTGTCCGTTGCGCTGAAATAAATCCACTTCGTTGCCCGGGTAATTCCGACAAACAGCCATTTATCCAGCCTCTCATCTTCCAGCCAATTTGGAAAACGGTCGAGGTTCAGGCAAGGCATGAACACGGAATCAACAGTGATGCCCTTGGCGCTTGGGTATGCTATCAGTTTTGGGACTGGGGTACTGAAATCAATACTGCCGTACCTATTGGCTACTTCTACTTCCAAGCCGGATTCTTGCAGGATATTTGCATAGTTGGAAATTTGGTTTCTGGCGGGAAACAGGATGGCGATGCGCTCCCCCCTGTCGATTCTGGAACGTAGCGCTTCAACCAGTTTTTTTTGTTCATCTTCATAACTATCTGCGAGGTAGCATAATGGAGATCGTCGTTCGCCTCTGTCAACAGGTCGATTTTGTTTGATAAATGCCTCTCTTTCCGCCGGATCTCGAATAAAGGAAGCAGCAACCCGCACGATATACGGTGAACAACGGTAAGCATCAAGAAGTTGAACATTGCGTTTGTGCAATCCCAACGCAAATAAAATGTTTTTTTCATCCGCCCCATTATCGTACAACTGCTGTTTGTGATCCATGAATACGGTAACGTGGGCAGCCATTCTGTTGAGCGTTTCATACGCTCGGGTATCCATGTCCTGCCCTTCGTCAACCATAACGAAATCATAAAGAGGCAGGGAAACGCGAGGCAGGGATGAAGTCACGCTTTCCCATACCGCCTGCCGAATAGCGTCGAAGTCGGGCCTGTTTTCCTTGCGGGGTAAAGGTTTATTGATATGTTTCTCATGGAAATCTTTAAACCAACTGTCAAACGTGGTGACACAGTTATCTGGAAGACCAAGATCACGTAACGCAGAGCGGATATAGCCCTTCAGCACTTTTGTGTATACAAGGATCCGGTAGCGTTTATCAGGCGATCCGTATTCATCAATCAAATGTCGCGCGCGATGCAACAATACCAAGGTCTTGCCGGACCCCGGCGACCCTACGACCACGCGATGTTCCCTGGGATTTAATTCAACCGTACGGAGCTGGGCCGGGGTAAGTTCATTTCGAGGAATCAGCCAACTCATCACCCAACCTTCGTGATCCCACCAGCCTTGTCAGGCAGATGCCCAACTTCTGATGTTGTTCCTGTTGTTGTTTTTCGTCTGTTCTGTTCAACTTCTGCCTGCCGGATACGGTCTTTGTCTCCGGCCAATTTAGCACCGTGCCGATACCAGCTCAGTTCCCAATCACACAGTTCGGACGGTGTATCATAATCTTCAAAGGCTTCGGCAAGTAACGCATCACGTTGTTCTGTCTGTCCAAGTCTGTCAGCGAGGCGGGCTTTGAGCACAAGATAGGAGGGCTCTCGTTCCACAGCAATTGCCTCATCAATGGTTTGCATGGCTGTTTGAAATTCTCCCTGTCCATCTTGAGACAGGGCAAGATTAAACAGTGAACCTGAGTGAGGGGAGTTTCTGGCAGCTTCCCGGTAAAACTTTTCTTCTCGTTTATAGTCCCGCATTTCACCGCTGATAGTTCCCATACGGTTGAGAATTTCTGCATCCTTGCACTGTCTGTTCAGTTCGGACAGATAATACAATGCTTTTTCATAATTACCCAGATTTTTGTCCAGGTTCAATACATATGAGACTCAGAGGCAGGCTGTGTGAGTTGTTGATAATACTCCATTGGGGTTAATAAACCAATACCGTCATGCGGGCGGTAGGTATTGTAGTATTGCTGATACTCTGCCAGTTTGCGGTTGATGGCGGCCACGGTCAGTGGGCCCTCGTAGAACGGATAGAACTCATAGCGGCTGGTGGCATTGGCGCGTTCTACACAGCCGTTGTATTCGGGTTTTTTCGGGGGCAGCACGTACAGGGGGATTCCTAAGTCCTGGCAAGCCTGCTCGAACTCATCTCGGAACTCCGAGCCGCCATCGACCTGGATAGAACGGATGGGAAACGGCGCCTCACCGAGCAGCGCTTTTAAGAAGCGCCGGGCATTGCCACTGGTGGCCCGACTGTAGGCTCGCAGCGCACTCCATTTGCTCACCGGACAGACGGCCTTGAACTCCTTCACCGTGATGCCGTCCGTGAAGCCGACACTCATGTGGTCTATCTGCATCAACTCCCCTGGCGCCTTAGCCTTCATCCCGTAGCGCCAGCGCTTGGCATGATGGGTAAACGCCCGGCGGCGCTTAGGCTTCACCCGGCCATAGTAAAACGCCACCGGCTTGACCCGACCCAGCCGCACCAGCTTCGCCACGATGCGCCCGACCGTACTCTCGCTCAAAGTCCAGCCCTGCTCGCGCACCCCCACCCGCCAGAGCTTACGCTTACCCCATAACGGATAACGTTGGCGAAGGTGCAAGACCTGCTGCTCGTGCTGGCGCGTCCATTGCGGCACACGCCGCCGCCGCGGCGCACGAGAGCCACACCCCAGACCCTTCAGCCCATGTTCACGATACCGCTTCAACCAACGGTAGTAGGTCGCCCTCGACCCACCTACTGCTGCCAGTGCCGTCGCCTCACCACACCCATCCTCGCGTAACGTCGCAACCAATTCCAACTGCTTCAAACGACCGCGCGCGTCAGCATCGGTAGTATCATCGACGCGCCAACTGCGATATGATTTCACCCGCAGGCTTTTGATCTGCATCGGGTAGTCCTCCTGTGTCAATTAGTTGAGATTAATTCACACACAGACTACCCGATTTCTTTATCTAAAGAGTCTCACTTGTTTCTGAACCCGGACAGATTTTTTTCTAACTCGGCAATCTTTTCAAGTGTTTCCCGTTGCTCCTTCCGGTCCATCGCCCCGGTATGCATCCGTTCTTTCAGTTCAAGAATTTTGTCACGATCAGCGTTGGGGTTTACGACGTTGGTTAGTGGATTTTCGATCCTTCCCTTAAACTCTGTCTGCTTTGGCTTATGCACCAAATTCAGGTGAACCTCCAACACCTGATTCTCATCCATGCGGTACCGCAACTGTATCTGTTCTCCCTTGTTAACGGTTTCATGGATTGGCCAAAGCGCGGACATGAGATTTTTCCCAACCGAATTCAGCAGTTCGATCCTGATCGGCTCATTACCCATAAAAATAGTCTTGGGAATGGTAAGGCTGTTATTCTCCTCCCAGCCTTCAGCAGACGGGAAGGGGAGCTTCACACCGGCGCCAAGCAACTCCACTGGCCCCTTTGATGTTTCAATACTGATACTGTCACTCGCCACTGTCGGCACTATGCCCTGACCGTACAGAGCCAGGGAAAGCGCCTGCAACGCCGCACCGCGAGCGGCGGCGGTCTGAATATGTTCCGCGTCTTCAAAATACAGGAATTGTGCACTATGGAAGTAACCGGCTACTGCTTCCGCCACTTGCGGTATCAGACTGCTGCCACCCACCATCAGGCAGAGGTCAATGTCCCCTTTGTCAAGGCTGGCGCGCTCTAAGGCGTCTTGCAGAGGGGCAAATATTGAGCAGGTCGTAAGATAATCGCTCTCTCGGGGATAGAGCAAATCGGGGTCCAGAAAAGGTTCAAGTACCTTGTCAAATTGCACTGCGCTTAGTGTCGGGCTTCGCAGATGGGTCTCCTTCCCATCAGGAAGGCGGCAGGGATAGGAACTCGGGAGTTTCTGAACCAGACGGGCGCGTTGTTCCTCGTCATAGCGATCATGTTTTTTGAGGCGGGTGATTTCCTTGCAAAGACCGATTTTCAGGGACTCCGCTGCGCCTAGCAAAGCAGGGATCAGGAAGTCAGTTTTTGCCCTGTAATCGATGACATCGGGAGCAATCTCATTCTGAGCCATTAACTGAGGCAACAAAACATCGACTGTAATAGCACGGTCTATATCTCCGCCACCGATTCTGTGATAGCGGGAGACTGCAAGCGGTGCAATTCTGAACGGCTGACCGGATCCTGTTGGCAAAAGCTGGAATACGGCAACATCGCAAGTGCCGCCACCGAAATCAAATACCGCGAGTTTCCGGGGAGATGATACCTTCATCTGTTCTTTGTGGGTCCAGCAATAATCAAGAAACGCGGCGACAGGCTCATCCAGCAGCGCTCCCTCCATAATCCTGATTCCAGCAATTTCCGCGGCCTTTCTTGTGTCGACTCTCTGCGCCACTTGAAAAGAGGCAGGAACGGTAACGACAGTGGTTTCAACAGGCATGGACTCGTCTGTCAAGGCCGCATCCATGAGGGATTTGAGCACATGTCCGCCGATATCACTGGCTGAGCGGAAACCTTCCGGTGCCTTGCGATAGGTGCCTCGCACTCCTATATCATTCTTGCAGTCCCAGAAAATGTCCTTATTCCGAACTAATCCAAACTCCTTGAGACGAGGATGTAGCTCTCTGGCCCCCTCACCCACGTACCATTTACCTTCGTGAAACGCTACGATTGACGGCACCAGAGTATGCGTGTACAACCCCCTCTGGGTTTCCTGCTCCACTTCAATACAACGCGCATCAGGCAAGGAGCTCTTGCCTGGCTGCATTACGATTTCGGCTATTGCGGAATTTGTCGTGCCCAAGTCAATACCTATGACACGTCGAGGCCTATCCGATGTGCTGACCTGAGTGTTATCGTGGATAATCAACATTGCGCGACTATAGCACAATTGCCCGGAGATTAGTGTCCAGATCGGGTAACATACCCGGAAGCCTGTTAAACATTTATTCGCTTTACCTGTAAGATGAACCCAGGATGAATACTGAACACATCTATACGGCCGGGCTGGGCAAAAACCAGGCCAACTACGCGCCACTGTCTCCCCTCACCTTCATCGAGCGGGCGGCTGCCGTTTATCCCGATTATGTTGCCGTGGTGCACGGTGAGCTGCGCTTCACCTGGGCCGAGACCTACGGCCGCTGCTGGCGTCACCCCGGACCTGGTGCGCATCTCGGTGGGATTAGAAACCATTGATGATATTTTATGGGACCTGAATCAGGCCTTGCGGAAATCCCAGTGAAGGAAAGCACGGTGAAAAAGTCAAAAACCATCCGGCAGAAAATCGGTGAGGTACGTGATGCCGCGCTTGACTACCACAGGAAGCCACCGCACGGTAAACTGACGATCCACCCCACCAAGCCGCTGACCAACCAGTATGATCTGGCCCTGGCTTATTCACCGGGGGTGGCTGCGGCCTGTGAGGAAATTGTACGTGATCCGGCACTGGCATCGACACTGACTACCCGCGGCAATCTGGTAGCGGTCATCAGCAACGGCACTGCGGTGCTGGGGCTGGGCGCCATCGGCCCACTGGCTGCCAAGCCGGTCATGGAAGGCAAGGCGGTGCTGTTCAAGAAATTCGCCGGCATCGATGTGTTCGACCTGGAAGTCAATGAAACCGACCCGGATCGGCTGGTGGAGATCATCGCCAGCCTCGAACCCACCTTCGGTGCCGTCAACCTAGAGGACATCAAGGCGCCGGAGTGTTTTATCGTCGAGCGCAAATTGCAGCAACGGCTGAGTATCCCCGTTATCCACGACGACCAGCATGGCACCGCCATCATCGTGGCCGCCGCCATCAACAACGGTCTGCGCCTGGTCGGCAAGGAGCTGGCATCGATCAAGCTGGTCACTTCCGGTGCCGGCGCCGCAGCACTGGCCTGTCTGGATTTGCTGGTGGCCATGGGGCTGAGCAAGGAAAATATCATCGTCACCGATATTGCCGGCGTGGTCTATCCCGACCGGCAGGAGGCCATGGACTCGTACAAGAAACGCTATGCGCGAAATATCCGGGCCCGGACTCTGGGTGCCGCCATCAAGGATGCGGATGTGTTCCTGGGCCTGTCGGTGGGCAATGTGCTCAAGCCCGCCATGCTCAAAACCATGGCGGACAAGCCTGTCATCATGGCGCTAGCCAACCCGGTGCCGGAAATCTCGCCGGAACAGGCCAGAGAGGCCCGGCCCGATGCCATTATCGCCACCGGACGTTCCGACTTGCCCAACCAGGTCAACAACGTGCTCTGCTTCCCGTACCTGTTTCGCGGCGCGCTGGATGTGGGCGCAACCCGCATCAACGAGGCGATGAAGATCGCCTGCGTGAAGGCCATCGCCGACCTGGCCATGGCGGAATCATCCGAGGTAGTCAGCCGCGCCTACGGCGGTGGCGACCTGATATTCGGGCCTGACTATATTATTCCCAAACCGTTCGACCCGCGCCTGCTGGTGCGTCTGGCGCCGGCCGTGGCCCGGGCCGCCATGGACAGCGGCGTGGCGACCCGACCCATCGCCGATTTCAAGAGCTACCGTCAACGCCTGATCCAGTTCGTATTCCAGACCGGCACCATTATGCACCCGGTGTTCGATCAGGCGGCGCGGGACCCGAAACGGATTGTCTATGCCGAAGGTGAAGAACACCGCACCCTGCAAGCCGTGCAGCAGGTGCTTGATGAGGGCCTGGCGCGGCCGTTGCTGGTGGGGCGCGCGGAGGTTATCGATCGCCGTATCCGGGAGCTGGGTCTGGCCATGGTCAAGGACCAGGATTTCGACATCATCAATCCGATCAAGGACCGCCGCTGCCCGGAACTGGCCGAGCTGTACCATGGTATCAAGGGCCGCACCGGTATTTCGCCGGACGAGGCGCGGCGCATGGTGCGCACGCAATCCTCGGTGCTGGCCGCGCTGCTGTTATTGCGCGGCGATGTGGACGCCATGTTGTGCGGCACCATCGGGCCGTTTATCAACCACCTGACCCATGTGCGCGACATCATCGGCAAACGCGCCGGGGTTGAGGATTTTTCCTCCGTCACCGTGCTGGTGTTACCGGGCGGCACGTTCTTTCTGTGCGACACCCACGTCAACCCGGTGCCTGATACGGATGAAATTGTCGCCATGACCCTGCTGGCCGCCGAGGCGGTGCAGCGGTTTGGCATCAAACCCCGCATCGCCCTGGTCTCCCACTCCAACTTCGGCACGCGCGCCAACAGCTCTTCGGAAAAGATGCGCGCGGCGGTTCAAATTCTGCAACAGCGGGAACCGCAGCTGGTGGTGGAGGGCGAAATGCACGCCGATGCCGCCATCTCAGAGACTATCCGCGCCAACGTGTTTCCCCATTCCAGACTGCGCGGCCGCGCCAACACCTTGATCCTGCCCAATATCGACGCCGCCAACATCTCCTACAACCTGCTCAAGATGCTGGGCGGCGGCGTCACCGTTGGCCCGCTGCTGATGGGCGCCGCCAAACCTGCGCATGTCCTCACTAACGCCTCCACCGTACATGGCATCGTCAACATGTCCGCGCTCGCGGTAGTGGAAGCGCAGGGTCAGGTACAACAGGCGTAACAACCTGAAAATGCCCTCCGTGGCATTTTCAGAGGTGGCCTGAAGCCCCACTAGCGGCGGGTAAATACGACGCTGTCGGGTTTGTTCCGCACCACCACTGTCCCCGACAGCTTGTCATGCCAGCCCTGTTTGCGCTTGTCGAACGCAATCCAGATAAAACCCAACCCAAGTGGCAACATCGATAACAGATAACCGACATACCTGGCGATATACCGGGGCGCGGACGGCTGTTCCCCGGTCACGGCATCAACCACCTTGGCGGCGATGGCCATCTTGCCCGGAGTGGCGCCATTGAATACCCAGAACAGAATCACGTAGGCCGCCGGCAGCAGTGCCGAGATCAGAAAGTCTATAAAGAGAGCTGTCGATGCGATGTATGCGCCGCCGAAAATGATTGCAGAAAGAGGCGTAGTAACCAGCGCAATCAAAAAACCATCAATGAGAAATGCCCAGGCGCGCAGCCAGAAGCCAGCATATTCAAGATCATCGCGTTCTGTCTTTTCCACCTGAATTATCCTCCACTGCATTTGATATGTTACAGGAAACTGATTTTTAGAGGTGAGTTATTGACTATCTTACCTGTCAAGGCATAATTCCAGTATGAAAAATACACTGCAAATGCCCCAGTTGACAACAGTAAAACGACCGCAAGCCCAACAAGCCGAAGGGGTGCGCCTTGACACTGAAACAAGAGAGAACCTGAAAGGACCAGGCTTTTGGCAGGATGAGTAATGAACATTGACACAACTTTTCTACGTCGTTGTATTCAAAGTCTGGAAATGGGTTTTCACGAGCTCAATCAGGGTAAACAAGCGGACGATATTCTGTATGACATCTACCGCTCGGCCTGCGTCAAGGAATTTGAGTTGGTGCTGGAACAGAGCGGCAAGTTGTTGCGCAAACGCATCTCGGCCTACTTTGCCAGCAAGCGGCAAGTGGAGCGTCTGACGCTCAAAGATGTATTTCGCCACGCCGAGAAATATGGACTGCTTGAACCCGACGCCGTGGAACGCTGGCTTGTTTATCGTGACAATCGCAACGACACCGCGCATAACTATGGTGAAAATTTCGCCGAGGGAACCCTGAAACTGTTGCCGTCGTTCATCACCGATGCCACGGCGTTGGCCGGGATAATCGAGGCAGCCAATGACGACTGACAGGCTGTACCTGCAACCCAAACATCGCCGGATACTGCAAGCATTACTGCAGGAACACCTGCCCGAAGTAGAGGTCTGGGCCTACGGCAGTCGCATCACCGGCCATAGTAAAACGCCACCGGCTTGACCCGACCCAGCCGCACCCGCTTCGCCACGATGCGCCCGACCGTACTCTCGCTCAAAGTCCAGCCCTGCTCGCGCACCCCCACCCGCCAGAGCTTGCGCTTACCCCACAACGGATAGCGTTGGCGGTTGAGATTAATTCACACACTTAACTACCCGATTTTTTTATCTAAAGAGTCTCACTTGTTTCTGAACCCGGACAACGCGCGTCGCTGTTGGTAGTGGCTCAACTTGAAATGTAACTACTCGCCCCCTCCCTCTAATTCTACTGAATTTTTTGTCAAGGCGTCCTTGACAACATAGCGTCATGGCGTTATGTTGGTCGTCATGGGGAATGCGTACCGAGGGTCGAAAGCCACGACGGGTCTGTGCCAGCCGCTCATTGCGATGATGCCGCCGCACAGTGTGTACATTGAGACACACTTAGGCGGCGGGGCGATTATGCAGCGCAAGCCGGCGGCGTTGCGCAACATTGGGATTGATCTTGATGTGCGGGCGTTGGCGGGGTTTACGTGTGGGTATCCGGTGGAGTTGGTGCAGGGGTGTTGTCACCGCTGGTTGGCGACTTTTCCGTTTGACGGCACGGAGTTGGTGTACAGCGACCCGCCCTACCTGCACAGCACGCGCAAGTCACGGCACCGTTACCGGTATGACTACGAGGACTCAGACCATGAGGCGCTGCTGGCGTTACTGCAGGGGCTGCCCTGTGCGGTGATGGTGTCGGGGTATCCTTCGGCCTTGTATGATGAGGTGCTGGCGGGCTGGCGCAGTGTGTCCTTGCAGGTGATGAATCAGGGCGGGGTGGTGACCGAGCGGGTCTGGTTCAATTTTGTGCCGGACCGGGTGCACTGGGTGCGCTATGCGGGGCGCAACTTCACGCACCGCCAGCAGGTCAAGCGCAAGGCTGAGAACTGGGGGCGGCGTTATCGTGACTTGCCCCCGGCCGAGCGGCTGGCGGTGCTGGCGGCGATGATGGCGGTGGAGGCACAGTGCACATGGCCACGGTGAACAAGGCCTCATTGCGTGCGGAGTTCGAGGCCATCCGAATGCGTTTTAAGGCGTTGTGCGCCGACGGCGCGCTGAGTCCCGAAGGGCGTGCGCTGTTCGAGTCGATGTTGCTGCTATTCGAGTTGCTGCTGGCGGTGTTCTTAGAGAAGACCACACCGAAGGGGGCGCACAACTCCAGCCTGCCCAGTTCCCGCACCGACCCCGATGACAGTGCGCGCACACGGCCCGGCAAGCAGGGCAAGGGGCCGCAGACCGGGACGGTGCCCAGCGCGTCCCGGCGCGTGGTGGCTCAGACCCGCACGGTGCCCGTGACCGGCTGCCGGGCCTGCGGGCATGATCTCAAAGGCACCGCCCCCACCGGCCATGTGCGACGAGTCAAGGTCGATATAGTCTTCGAGACGACCGAGTTGACCATTGACGCCGAGATAAAAACCTGTCCGCGCTGTGGCACTGAGACCCACGGGGCGTTTCCCGATGACATGCCGGGGCCTTTACAATACGGCCCTGGCATCGTGGCTTTCGCCACGCACCTGTTAACGGCCCAAATGCTCTCGCTCAAACGTACGGCGCAGACACTTCATGCACTGACCGGGCGCGCCGTCGCCGAGGCGACCTTACTGGCCTGGCTCACGCGGGTGCATGAGGCCCTGGCCGGGTGGGAGCGGGCGGCTATCGCCCGCCTGCTCACAGAGCCCGTGCTGCACGCCGATGAGACCTCCTTGCGCATCGACCGCACACAACACTGGCTGCACAGCACCAGTGCCGGGAACCTGGTACTGAAACACTGCCACCGCAAGCGGGGCGGGGACGCCCTCAAGGACATCGGCATCGTCCCCCGCTACGGCGGTGTTCTCGTGCACGACCGCTGGGCCAGCTACTTCGCCTATGACAACTGCGAGCATGCCCTGTGCGGCAGTCACCTGTTGCGTAACTTGGCCTTTATCGAGGACGCCCACGGCCATGCCTGGGCCCAACGTATGAGCCGCCTCCTGCTCAAGACCTGCCGACAGGTGCGCACACATAAAAACAAGGCACTCAGCGAGACCGACTACCAGTCCCTGCGCACCCGCTACCGGACTATCCTGACACAAGCCAAACGGGAACTCCCCACACCCCCGAAACGGCTCACCGGCCAACGCGGACGGATTGCCCAATGTGAGGCACAAAACCTCCATGATGCCCTCGTCAAGTACGAAACCGAAGTCCTCCGCTTCGCCCGCGACCCCAACGTGCCGTTCACCAACAACCGCGCCGAACGCGATATCCGTATGGCTAAAGTCAAACAAAAAGTCTCCGGCTGCTTCCGAACCACCGCCTACGCCGACACCTACTGCCGCATCTCCAGCTACTTGCAGTCTATGACCCTGAAGGGCTACAATCCCCTCGCCGCCATCGAGATAGCACTCAAGGGAGACGCCGCCACCATGGTGGAAAAACCGCTCAAAAATAAAACGGTTAAGAAAAACCAGATCAGAACAAGAGATCAGGGTAAGGGGGGCGAGTAGTTACCTTGAAATAAATAAAGGCTTGATCAGTTCAGATTGCTCTATGAAATACAGTCATGCTACACTGCCGATTTATTCTGACCTTTCTGATTCGGAGGAAACCACAATGAGCACGTATTCCCCCCCCCCCCCCTTGCTAAATTAACAGCCGTCCTGCTGCTGGCAGTACTGGCGACCCCGGCGGGGGCGCAGGCACTGCCGGAGATTAGTCTGCAGATAACCGATCTTGCCAGGAACGCTGGCAGGACCGCTGAAAGCATTGTTGGACTATCATGCGGGAGAAGTGAGGGCGGAATGCCGGTCCAGATAAAAGCCAGCCAGGACGCAAGCGGCGTGACGGTCAACGTGATGGCGCATACCGTATCCGGCCATGACCGGTTTCGGGACCTTGGCGTGCCGGCCTACGTCAACAGAGGCGTCTACCGGTCGCGCACCACGGCGACCTTTGCGAGCAACTCGACGTCATGGGTTGACCTGAATTCCCTCAGCGGCAATACCGGATCGCCCTGTTTCCCGGACGACAACCTCATCACCGGAGAGAGCGTGATCCGTGTTGTCTTGCTGCCCGGAACGGGCTACACCATCAATCCGAATATGCGGATGGCTGAGGTCGTCATCTGGGACGGACCCGGCGAAGAGTGCAGCAGGGTGCGAGGCAATCAAAAACTCTATATGCCCCATCCCCAAGGCGGCATGGCCTGGGGCGTCTGCACCTGCGCCGCGCAGAGCCAGCACCCCAGCGTCCGGCGGGCCCTGGATCGAACCATCCCCACGCCCGGCGATGATGGGAGATACGGCACCGATGACGACGGGACAACCCCCGCGCCCGCACCGAGTGAGGGGTTCCTGAGCAACCTGGCCAAACAGTTTCATGATCCCTCTTACCTCTACTGCGAGGGATCGCCGTACAGGGGGTTTGGATCATGAAGCGTTCCTGATGCCGGCGGGCTGGAATGGTCAGCATGAAGGCATGAAAGAGGGTACTGTGTCGATAGCCTCGATTGCTGCCCGGGGCGGGAATCCAGTGGAAAAAAGTCCCGAAGGGACACTTTATAAGGTGTCCCCGGCTGACAACATGCCGGGGGCGGCGCGAGCGACGGTTTGAGCGAATGGATTCCTGCATTCGCAGGACCAATCGGCAGGATAGCCGAATTGCAAACTACATCCATGTAGTTTGCCCCGATGAGGCCAGCTACGCTGTCCAAATTCGTTCCAGACGAATTTGGACAGCAACAGCTGCCCGCAGGGTTGCGTCCAGAGCCTGCCTCGGTATGGAGTTGAGCCGGGGGAGGGACGCAATGAGTGACGGCCAGGGGGTGAGTAGTTACGAAACATGATTGCTATCAATAGGGGCAAACCACCTCCGCAACATGTCGGCGGTGTCGCCCAGGTTGAAGTTCATTTTTGCAGCTTGGCTATAATTGTTTCAATAATGTTTAACGCCTCTGCTGGAGACGGGGAAATTTCAATCAGTGTTTGAAATACTCTCTGATATATCTGTGTTTCAGGGGTGGCACTTCCGGGTAGCGCGTCCCGCCTAGGGAGATTTTTTAACTCAAGCAGACTTGCTGCTAATGTCTCAAGCGCGCCGAGCTCATTTTTTTTTCCGCCCGATTTTTCAAGACCCGCTTGCAACGTCGCAATATCGCCCAGTTTTTTGTCGATGAACCATTCCACCGTCTCTTCGGCAAGGTAAGGGGATGCTGCAAGCTCCGAACTTGCTTGCACTTCCTGAAGAAACGAGTGAAATTTTCGCTTTCTGTTGCGTTCGGCAGAAGCGGCGCGACAACGCTTTTCTATATTGCACGTGATAGCACCAAGCTGATTTTCCAGGTTGCGGGTATGCGGGCCGGGTTCAAAATAATCCCGCTTCGCGTTGGGAATAATACGCGCGTCAAGAACATGAATTTCCGCCACACACCAACGATTAAAGCGGTCTTCTGTAAAGAGGTGATCGAACAATGTCTCATCGCCAATCTGGATATTACCGATGCGAGCGCGAATCCCTCTGACAGCGGTCTTTTTCGGCAACGCGCCAGCATAAGACGAGTGTGCAATCCAACCGATGGCGGCAATCCGGTCTGTTTCTACAGCCGGTATGGAGATACTTTCAAACTCGGTAAACTCGAACTGTTCCGGCAATGCTCCATTTTTGCCATGCGGCCTTGTTATCGACATGTCCTCCCCGTTGAGGTGAACGTTCAGTTCCAACGGAGGATGCTCTTCAGGAAAGATATTGGCGATGTTGCCGGTGTATTGAAAATTCGGAATAAACGGAACCGGACATGTTTCTCCAATATACTCTCGCACAACCTTTGCGTTCAGGATCGACCCTGCTGCGAAACGGGCTATCCCGTCAATGTCCACCTGAAAAAACCGCGCTGGCCACTCACTTCCTGACGTGGTCTCAGTGCTGACGCATTCCGCAATGAGTTGTTCCACAGACAGACCAGCAGTCACCTTTTTTCGTAAACCTTTGCCGTCCCAACGCACAGAAATAACGGGCTCATCATCCTGTTGACGGGTGTAGAAGGTGACTGAATCGCTGAAAGCCAATCCAGACAGTCTGCCTATGCCCCTGAAGCCGCGGTCAACCCCGACACGTTTGGTGCTGTTTGCAACAGGTGTCAGTTCCCGCAACGCTTGCGTGCGCGCTAGTCCCAGACCATTATCCCGTATGACTACGCGCCTGTCGGCAGGGTCGATGTTGATTTCCACCTTGCCCGTATTTGGCGCGTCTGACGCAACGATAGAGTCCGCCGCGTTTTGAATGTACTCGCGGTAAATGCTCAACGGCGCAGTATGTATGCCGGACGTGAGCAGACTTAACAGGTTACTCCCTGTCAATCTATCGGGCAGGAAGGCGTCTGTAATGATGAGGTTGTTGTGTTCCGGCATCTCGCACCTGTCAGGAGCCAACGCGTTGTTTCCTGGGCGCTAGTCTGTTGTGCTCTGCTGTTGATCTTTGTCCGAACTCTTCCTGTTCGTACAGCCCGGCATCTTCCACCATCTCTTCCGCGTCTGGCAATACCGGATCTGGATTGAGCCGGGGAAACAGTGCCACGACGCGTTGATCATCAATGATCGTGGTATCTTTTGTGCCTAGCGCGTGGTACCTGATGACCTCGCGCACCTGCGTATCCACGCCCAGCGAACCGGCGAGGCGCAGGTAGTAGTCAGCGCGCGCCTTTTCGCCACCGGTGGGTTCTGCAAGGTAAGTCAGCAATTCTTCTTCCTGGCTTTTTGACAGCTTCCGACGCAAGGCATCATAGGCCTCTTTAACAGGCTGACCAGCCCCGCTTTCAAAATACTCCCGGTGGAATATCATGCCTGACGGATAGCTCAGAAGGCGCATAAATTCCTCGTTATTTTTACCAAACGCGCGTTGAAAAAAGGCGGGGTTCCCACTGACCATGCCGTGGGTGGCCTGCAGGATAACCTGGAACGTGCGCAGGTAGTAGCGGTTCCAGCGTGGCCCGACATGCGACCGATCTTTCAAAGTAACCGGCTGGTAGCGCATGGGGAAAGACCAGATACGAATGCCCAGTTCGTCATTCAGCTTTATGTTCAATGCCAGTCGCTCGTACAAGTCCTGCGGGGTATCCTTGAAATTGTAGAGCATATAGTTCGACAAAGAGGTAATCCTGTTGTCTGCCGCCATGCGCACCGACGTTTCATATACCTTGCGCACGCCGATGTGGTCGAATGCAATACGCAGGGGGCTGAGGCAGATAGTAGCCATTTCCTTGAGATACATTGGCGACTTTGCCAGGATGCGGGCGTCCACCCCTTGGTTGAAGTCTACCCGGCGTTTTACCGGCCTGCCGTTGCGCGTCAGGGTAGCGCCCGGAGTGAAGCCCAGCGCCCTGATTTCTGCAATGATCTCCCGGTAACGGCTGGACGCAGTTATATTGTTGTCCATCAGGATCAGATCTTTCTTTTCACCGTGTCGGTCTGCAATATCTTGCACCAGAGCAGCCAGCGACGGCATTTCCCTTTGTGTACCTTCCAGTTTGGGCACACCGCAGAAATGGCATTTGCGAATACAGCCCCTGGACGCATAGCAAAAATAGGCATCGTGGACCGGGTAAGTGTAGTCAATGTGCTCAAGGACACTGTAATCTGGAGTCTGTTCTTCAATGGGGACGCCGGTCGTGTCCTCTGCGCCAAAATCACCATCGGCGGCGGACAGTGACAAAGCCTGTGCCGGCGGGCCATCCAGCAAGCCCGCAATAAACCGCACACCCGCCCAGCGTGGTTCGTTGATGAACTCCTGCAGCATAAGGGAAGCTGCGATACCCCCTACAAACACACGCTCCGACTGGTTGCCAGCGGCTTGTATGGCAAAGTCAATAGCTTGCGCGGTGCGCTTCCATTCAAAACTGAACAGCGTGGTCACATAGACCCGGTCCCACACCTCAAGCAACACTGCCCTGTCATCGCCCTTGACAAGTCTGACGAAATCGCCCCGCTTACGGTGATACGCCGCTAGCTTCATCAGGCCGAGGGGCGGATATTTATTGCGGTAGCCGGGTTCTACCAAGAGGACTCTGAAGCGGGTCATTGGCTTATTTTTTCAATCATACTGTATATTCTGTCGACTTCCCGCTTAAGTTTACGAGTATCCTGTTTTATTGCATTTAGTGTGTTCTGGTCTGATTTTTTCAACTCTTTTTCTTCAATAGTCTCGATGGTGCCAAGTGCGCGTCTGACCCGTTGCTGTACCTTGCTGGTTTTTGCTTCTTGATAGGCGTCATCAAAAGTCAAATCTTCTTCAATATATTTTTTCAGAATCTTGGGTTTGCCTATGATTGCTGGGAGCTTGTTTCTCAGTTCCAGAGCTGTGAAATCATTTTCATCATTATCTAGGCCAGCATGCCTGATCCTTTTCAAGAGAAGATTTTTCAAGCGTCCATCTTCTTCGGTTGCCTGCACAATTTTCCGTGTTGTGACCATAACCTCGTAATAGCTGAAGTGAGATGGCTCCTCATCCCCATTTCTCTTCATTTGATCAATAACTCTGACCCTGTTGCTGATAGTTTTCTCAGTCTCACCAAACAACTTGGCGATATTTGTTTCTGTCCAACCCCTCTCTTTCCTTACATAGGCAAGATTGGCTTTTTCATACGCTGACCATTGCGTCTTGCCTTTTACGTGAATCTGGTTAAGAAATGCAAATTGCTGTTCATCCGTTAGCTTGCTGACTATGTCGCATTGGATCAGTCCCCAATCCTTTTCGGGCTGCTTTTTGTGGAGTTTACGATAGACGGCAAGCCGAGAATTGCCCTCGATAACTTCCATAGTGTCGTGGCGAACCAATATCGCTTCCAGGAGGCCCCCGTGTCTTTTTATCTCAGGCTCCAGATTTTTAACGCTGGCCTCCTTTAGAAGTTTTTCGTATATGAGATCTTGCTGTTCCTCTTCCGATAATTCGTTAAATTCCGATATTCCATGGGTACACGCATACACCCGCGGATTGTCGGACAGGAATTTCAGTTTGTGTATTTCCAGAAAATCAGAAGAAACTTCGATGTTCTCTCCCATTATTTTTATGGAACGAGTCATGTGATCGGTGTCTCCTCAAAGTTTTGGTTTTGGTTGCGTTTGCTGGGTGCCAGAATACGTTTCAGTTCGCCAGACAGATCAGCGTTAAACATCTGAGTAAATTCGGTGCCAGATATGTCTCCCTGCACCAGCTGCGCCGCTTGATGCTTCGCATTCAACAACGTATCCACCCATTCGTCAATAGTATTGTTCGCTGTCAGGTTATGCACGAAACAGTCGTCAGTTTGGGAAATTCGGTGAATGCGGTCCTGGGCTTGCAAGTAATCGTCGAGGCTGAAACTGCGGTCAAAAAATACCGCATGGTTGGCAACAGTGAGCGTCAAACCCTCCTTTGCTGCACCAGGTGTGGCAATCAATATTCGATTGTCGTTATCGGTTTTGAATTTCCCGACCGCTTCATTGCGTTCTGCAATAGTCAAATTGCCGTGCAGTTTTTGTGGATTGTAATGTTGCAACCTGTCACTCAGCCACTCCACATTAGCAATAAAACTGGTCCATACTATAGCTTTGCTTGACGAAAGAATGTCTATTTCCTGAAACAACTCGAACAGTTTCGTATATTTCCCCGGATCGCTTTTGTACGCTTTGTCCACCAGCGCGGGATTCGAAGCACATTGCACCAACCGCAGAAGTTGTTTCAGGATACTTTCCACCTCATCAATAACTACCTCTCCATCAACCACAAATTCGTGTGCAAGAGTATCTCTATAAGACTCATAAATGGCGGCTTGTCTAGGCTCCATTTCAACAGGATGTGTCAAGATCATTTTGTCTGGCAGTTCCAATCCCGCAGTTTTTTTTGTCTTGCGTATGGAGAACGGCTTTAGTTTCTGCAGGATACCGGAGAGTCGGTCAGCGTACTCATGTCCGGTATGTTGTGTTTTCGGTAGATCAAAATCATTTTCAAATTCGGCGAAGGAACTGCCGAGCGCTTGCCCATCATCAAGGAATCTGATCTGCGACCAGATGTCGTAGGGACGATTAGCAACAGGTGTGCCGGTCATAATAATGCGGCGCGTAAAACCATCTGCAATGGTGAGAAAGTCCTTTGTAATCCTGGCTTCTGGATTTTTTATTTTTTGGCTTTCGTCCAGAATGGCGCCAACCCGGCAGGTATCAAGGAACAGCCTTAATAACTCAAAATTCGCCGAGACCAGTTCATAGTTCGTAATGTAAACCAGTATGGGAGAATTTAACGCGATGCTGTTTTCACGTCGATTACCGGATAAGATTTTTGGAGTTATGTGTGAATGAGCGACCACTTCTTCGAACCAGTTTTGTACCAGCATTTTCTTGGTTATAACAAACACCGTGTCAATAACATCTGCCTCCAGCCAGTGTAATAATAAATCGACCGCTATCTTAGTTTTTCCCAATCCTTGTTCGTGAAATATCGCGGCGTAGGAAAGCGATTTAACCGCCCTTACAGCGTCAACCTGATACGGGTAGGCATCCAGTTTGGGCGTTAACTTCGGGGGTTTTCTTAGGTTAAAAGCCACTGTATTCCGCCGTGAGAGTCAAGCAGCCACAAATCACAGGTGTCAAACACTTCCAACTTCGTGTTCTTGACTTGCAATTCCATACGCATAAACCGGAGCAGAGTTTTAGCGCGAGTTGCGCCAACACCCGTTACCACGAGAATAAAATAACCCAGTTTTTGCCTTTCCAGATGGCTTATGAAAGAGGTCAGTTGCGCGCGGGTATGCGGGCTGTCAATGTCATTATCTGTTTTAGCCTCTGCGATAACAACCAACCCCTCACAATCTTGCCGAGCATATACATCCGGCCTGTAACCACCAATGAATGGCGGCAGTTCGTCGCCGGGAGACTGTTGCAAATCAGCGTTGAGCTTGAGCCCCGGGTAGCGTTGCACAAGTTTCTCGACGATTGACTGAACTAGACTCCTGTGGGCATCACTTTGAGACATTACTTAACAGGTGTTGCAACTGTTCTTCCAGATCTTCAAGTGCTTGTACTTGTTCTTTGGCATCATCGTGTTCTCTATCCATAAGGTGACGCAGTTCGGAGAGGGGCATGTCGTCTATACGACGCGCCAGCGTCTCCGCCAACTGGTAAATCGATGCACTCCGTAGCGTTACCTTGCTCGGCGCTCCTCCCTTCTTTTTGTCGGCCTTGTTGTCACATACTTTGATCGCGTCCTCTATTGAACGAGGCCCACCGTCAAGAAACTTTTCCTTTGCTTCTTCGTCGCGCAAAACTTTCGGTAACTGACGTACATCGGCCAGACGGTATATTTTGCCATCCTTAATCCATCCGCCAAAGTCCTCCATCTCAAGTCCGGCTTCAAAAATAGCTTCCTTGATGCCCGGTTTTTGTAACTCAACGAAACCGCTGAAACGGTCAATGTGGAACGCGGCATCGTCAACCAGCTCTCGGTAGTAATCATTCATATCGTGGTATGCGTCAATTTGCCGCTCGATATCCTTTCTATTGCCACCGCAGAGGGCGATCATCTGGTCGTAGTCCATAAACTTCTGGTTGCGTAGATAATGCAGATACCTCGCTTTTTCGTAAGCCGGCCACTCTCGGGTGCCGACAAGATGCGTCGACACGCGAATTGCTTCAATGTCTTCCTGCCTCGCGTTATCAAGCACTATGGCATTGATCTCATACCAGTTGCCGGGCGCACCTTCCTTGAACAGTTCCTTATAGATTGCAAGCCGGGTATTCCCGTCTATGCAAACCCTTCTCTTTCCATCGTGGTTGACGGTAATCGGCACAGTGATTCCGCCGTTTGCCCGAATTGAGCCTCTGAGGCGGTTATACGACGAGGCGCCATTGGATTCTTCTGTGGCAGAGCGCAAAGCAAAATGAATACGTTCTGCGTTCAACCCATCACCGTATTTTTCGAGGGCTTTTTTTATTCGGGGGTTGTCCGTGTCGAAATCTATGGTTTCGACTTTCAGCATTTCAAACTTTTCTCTCATCGTCTGTCACCTGACGTTAATGTGATCTTCCTGTATTTTGTCAGAATCAACCTATGCGTTGGCTGACAAGTGTAACTATGCCGGTCAGTATATCTTTGTGACCAACTGATTGCAAGGAGTGTCCAGGTTCAATACATATGAGACTCAGAGGCAGGCTGTGTGAGTTGTTGATAATACTCCATTGGGGTTAATAAACCAATACCGTCATGCGGGCGGTAGGTATTGTAGTATTGCTGATACTCGGCCAGTTTGCGGTTGATGGCGGCCACGGTCAGTGGACCCTCGTAGAACGGATAGAACTCATAGCGGCTGGTGGCATTGGCGCGTTCTACACAGCCGTTGTATTCGGGTTTTTTCGGGGGCAGCACGTACAGGGGGATTCCTAAGTCCTGGCAAGCCTGCTCGAACTCATCTCGGAACTCCGAGCCGCCATCGACCTGGATAGAACGGATGGGAAACGGCGCCTCACCGAGCAGCGCTTTTAAGAAGCGCCGGGCATTGCCACTGGTGGCCCGACTGTAGGCTCGCAGCGCACTCCATTTGCTCACCGGACAGACGGCCTTGAACTCCTTCACCGTGATGCCGTCCGTGAAGCCGACACTCATGTGGTCTATCTGCATCAACTCCCCTGGCGCCTTAGCCTTCATCCCGTAGCGCCAGCGCTTGGCATGATGGGTAAACGCCCGGCGGCGCTTAGGCTTCACCCGGCCATAGTAAAACGCCACCGGCTTGACCCGACCTAGCCGCACCAGCTTCGCCACGATGCGCCCGACCGTACTCTCGCTCAAAGTCCAGCCCTGCTCGCGCACCCCCACCCGCCAGAGCTTGCGCTTGCCCCATAACGGATAACGTTGGCGAAGGTGCAAGACCTGCTGCTCGTGCTGGCGCGTCCATTGCGGCACACGCCGCCGCCGCGGCGCA
Organism: Gammaproteobacteria bacterium; assembly: GCA_965215365.1. Classification (GTDB taxonomy): domain Bacteria; phylum Pseudomonadota; class Gammaproteobacteria; order Eutrophobiales; family Eutrophobiaceae; genus JAAXHV01. The sequence goes on from CBDCDS010000003.1 coordinate 891,546, forward strand.
CGGGAGCCACACCCCAGACCCTTCAGCCCATGTTCACGATACCGCTTCAACCAACGGTAGTAGGTCGCCCTCGACCCACCTACTGCTGCCAGTGCCGTCGCCTCACCACACCCATCCTCGCGTAACGTCGCAACTAATTCCAACTGCTTCAAACGACCGCGCGCGTCAGCATCGGTAGTATCATCGACGCGCCAACTGCGATATGATTTCACCCGCTTACCTTTTGATCTGCATCGGGTAGTCCTCCTGTGTAAGTTAATCGAAATCACTTTACACACTTCACTACCCGATTTCTTTATCTAAAGAGTCTCACTTGTTTCTGAACCCGGACAGCTACAAATATCAACTAGGCACTATAACTGCCTGTTCCAAAAAACGTTTTGATTTACAAGAGATTTTCAGATAAAGTAAGCACCAGACCGTCGAAGTCGGGAGCTCGGTAGGCAGATCGAGCCGTTTTTTGATGATCGCGACCAGGACATAAACGCCAGTTGCGGGTTTGGTTGGCATGGGCCAGGGTATTACGGGCGACCCTGCCGCGTAGTCCTAAGTGGTAGAGTTTGTCCGGGTGTGCGCGCAGGCAGACCTCGATATCGCGCAGGCTCTCGCGGTGGGTGAGTTGGGCGAAGGCCAGGCATAGGAACTGGTCGAGGCAGGTAAAAGACTTGACGTAGCGGTTACCGTGGTAGCGTTGGACGCAGCGGCGGAATGCTTTCATGGGTAGGTGGTCCATGACTTGCGAGAAGACAAATTGGCCGGTGGGCATGGTGATTTCTCCTGATGATGATGAACATCGGGAGGGTAACATCAACCGGCGGCGGCAGTTTTAATCGATACCCCTGAAAAATCTCTGATTTATGAACAAAATGAATGAGTTATACTACATCAATATGATTTTCTTGGGACACTAATGATAAATCATGGCTAAACTGGAAAGTCTCACCGTTCACGGCTTCAAATCGATCCGGTCACTGGAGGACTTCAAACCCGGGCCTCTTAATGTTCTTATCGGGGCAAATGGCGCTGGGAAGAGTAATTTCATTAGTCTGTTCAATATGCTGGCACGTGTTGTCGAGCGGCGCTTTCAGGTTTTTGTTGCTGAACAGGATGGCCCGGAAGCAATGCTTTTTGGCGGCAGGAAGCGGACTGAGCGTATGGAAGTCGAGCTCACCTTTGGCAAAAACGCTTATGGTTTCTCTCTTGTTCCGGCAGGTAACCGGCTGATATTCGATCAGGAGAAAATGCGTGTTTTTGGCGACTGGAAAACGTCCACGCACACACTAGGCAGCGGTCATGACGAATCCAGGCTGAAAGATGCAGAAGATACCGGGCAGAGCAGCTTTGCCTCTTACGTGTCGGCTGCGGTAAGGAGTTGGCGGGTGTACCATTTCCATGACACCAGTGCGACAGCGCCGATGCGCCAGTCACAGGCAGTTCGGGACAATATGTATCTCAAACCTGATGCAGGCAACCTGGGGCCTTTTCTGCGCTATTTGCGCGAGCAGCACCCGGAACATTACCGGCAAATCATGGAAACAGTCCGGTTGGCAGCGCCATTCTTCGACGATACGATTTATCGAAAGAATACCGATGAGCGGATGGAACTGGAATGGTCCCACAGGAATGACCCTGATACGGTACTGGGACCGCGTCAGCTTTCAGACGGGACACTTCGTTTTATCTGCCTCACGACTCTACTTCTGCAACCACCAAGCCTGCTGCCGGACTTGATACTTGTCGATGAACCTGAGCTGGGCTTGCATCCTTACGCGCTCAGCTTATTGGCTGAGATGTTAAGACAAGCCTGCGATGCAAGACAGCTTATTGTTTCAACACAATCCGCCGACCTTGTTAGTGAACTTGCTCCCGATGACATCGTTGTGGTCGACCGCCAAGATGAGGCGTCCTGCTTCAGAAGACTGGATGCTGATAACCTGGAGGAGTGGCTGCAAGACTATGCGCTGGGCGATATGTGGAAGATGAATATCCTTGGTGGCAGGCCTGGCCAGTGATAAATATCATTGTCGTCTGCGAAGGCCAGACTGAAGAGGTTTTTGTAAATAAGGTGCTACTGCCAGAACTGTTAACACGAGACGTATTTATCCAGCCGAGACTGATTGCAACATCCAAGCGGTCGAAAGGGGGGGCGCTTGCCGGACAAAGGGTGCTACGCTTTCTCCGTAATACTTTGCGAGAACGCAAAGATGCTTATGTGACAACACTCTTCGATATGTACGGGTTGCCCGCCGGCTTTCCCGGCCTTTCGGCTGCTATTTCTGAAACCGATCCATTGGCTCGGGCTACAGCAATTGAAGTCGGTTTCCATGCAGAGGTCATTAGTGAAGCAGAGTGTCGTGAAGGCCGGTTCATACCACATATTCAGCCGCACGAATTTGAGTCCCTGCTTTTCTCAGACGTATCGCAGTTTGCCCAAGCCGAGCCGACATGGAAACCGTTCGTCAGCCAGTTTGAAACACTTGCACAATCCGCCTCAAGCCCTGAGCACATTAACGATGGACCTGAAACACATCCTTCGGCGCGTCTCCGACAGCTGCGTCCTCCATACAAAAAGGTGAGCCATGGGTATGCCATCTCTTCAAGGATTGGCCTTGAGTGCATTCGAAATAAATGTCGCCATTTTAACAAGTGGTTATCACGCATTGAAAGCGTTCAACCGTTGAAACAGGCAGGGTAGCTCCATGAGCGTGTTTACGGAGTCAGTCGTAGAAGACGCCGCCCTCGATTGGCTTCGAGGGTTGGGCTACAACGTCATCGCCGGGCCGGATATGCCGCCGGGGCCTCATGCGCTGCGGGAAAGTTATTCCGAGGTGGTTTTTGCTTCAACCTTGCGCGGCGCCGTGAGGCGTATTAACCCGAACCTGCCGGATGAGGCCGTGGATGACGCTTGCCGCAAGCTGCTCGGCCCGGAAGGCGCCACGTTGGCGGCTCGTAATCGGGCTGTTCATCGCATGCTGGTGGATGGGGTCACAGTGGAGTATCGGGACGCTGACGGCGCAGTCCGGTGGGCACAGGCGCAGGTGCTTGATTTTGATGATCCCGATAATAATGACTGGCTGGCTATCAACCAGTTCACAGTCACCGAGAACGGCCATGAGCGTCGTCCCGACCTCGTGCTGTCCGTCAACGGCCTGCCGCTGGCGCTGATTGAACTCAAGAATCCGGCCAGTGAGGAAGCCACGATCTGGAGCGCCTGGCAACAACTCCAGACCTACAAGAACGAGTTGCCAACCCTGTTTGCTTTCAATGTGGCTCTGATAATCTCGGATGGCGTCCAGGCCCGTATCGGTTCGCTCACTTCCGGTAAGGAATGGTTCAAACCGTGGCGCACAATTGATGGCCAGAAACCAGCGCCGGTGTTTCTGCCCGAACTCCAGGTATTGATCGAAGGTGTGCTGGAAAGGCGCCGCTTGCTCTCCCTGTTGCGTGACTTCATTGTCTTTGAGGATGACGGCAGCGGCGCGCTGGTGAAGAAGTTGGCCGGCTACCACCAGTTTCACGCGGTGGCAGTGGCGGTAGCAGAAACCTTGCGAGCCGCTGAACTCAGGTTGGCTGAGGAACCGGGGCGGCATGAAACAAGGCGTAACCCGGGTGGCGCCGCCGGCGATCGTCGTATTGGTGTCGTCTGGCATACTCAGGGTTCAGGCAAGAGCCTGACCATGGCGTTTTATGCGGGACGAATTGTCCGGGAACCGGCGCTGAGGAACCCGACCGTCATAGTATTGACCGACCGTAATGATCTGGACGACCAACTGTTCGGCATGTTTGCCAGGTGTGGGGACTTGTTGGGACAACCACCTGCACAGGTGGAGGATCGGGCGGATTTGCGGGCGAAACTGGCGGTAACATCGGGTGGCGTGGTATTTACCACTATCCAAAAGTTTTTTCCGGAGGAAAAAAGCAGTCGCTACCCGGTGCTGTCCGAGCGCCGCAATATCGTGGTCATTGCCGATGAGGCCCATCGCAGCCAGTACGATTTCATTGATGGCTTCGCCCGCCACCTGCGGGATGCGCTCCCCAACGCTTCTTTTATCGGTTTCACCGGCACGCCGATTGAACTCCAGGATGCGAACACCCGGGCCGTGTTCGGTGACTACATCAGCGTTTACGACATTCAGCGGGCGGTTCAGGACACTGCGACGGTGCCCATCTACTACGAGAGCAGGCTTGCCAGACTCGCACTTGATGAGCATGAACGCCCGCATATCGATACCGGTTTCGAGGAAGCTACCGAAGGGGAAGAAATTGCGTGCAAGGAAAAGCTCAAAACCAAGTGGGCGCAACTCGAAGCGATAGTGGGCGCCCATAAGCGTCTGGCGCTGGTGGCGCAGGACATCGTTGCACATTTTGAAGATCGCCTCGAGGCTATGGCCGGCAAGGCGATGATCGTTTGCATGAGCAGGCGTATCTGTGTCGAGCTTTATCGCGCACTGGTGCGGTTGCGTCCGGAATGGCATCACTATGACGACGACCAGGGTACGCTCAAGGTGGTAATGACCGGCGCAGCTTCCGATCCGACGGAGTGGCAGGCACATATACGCAACAAGACCCGACGCGAGATGCTGGCAAAACGGTTTCGCAACGCCGACGACCCGTTCAACATGGTACTGGTACGCGATATGTGGTTGACTGGTTTTGACGCACCCAGCTTGCACACCATGTACATCGATAAGCCAATGCGCGGGCATGGGCTGATGCAGGCCATTGCGCGGGTCAACCGGGTGTTCAGGGACAAACCCGGCGGGCTGGTGGTCGATTACCTGGGTGTTACCCAGGAACTCAAACAGGCGCTCGCAACCTATACGGAAAGCGGCGGTGCCGGGCAGACGGTGCTCAACCAGGAGGAAGCGGTGGCGGCGATGCTGGAAAAATACGAAATTTGTTGCGGCCTGTTCCATGGCTTTGATCGTTGCGGATGGCATTCTGGTTCCGCAACAGAACGACTGTCCCTGCTGCCGGCCGCGCAGGAACACATCCTCGTACAGGAGCACGGCAAGGAACGTCTTGTCCAGGCCGTGCGCGCACTGTCCCAGGCATTTGCCCTGGCTGTGCCGCATGATGACGCGCTGCGTATTCGCGACGATGTGGCGTTCCTCCAGGCTGTACAATCGGCACTGTCCAAGCGCGCTTCGACCGAAGCACAACCCCTGGAGGACCTGGAACATGCCGTTCGGCAGCTTATATCCCGCGCGGTGGCCTCGGCGGGAGTAGTCGATATTTTTGCCGCCGCCGGATTGGAAAAGCCCGATATTTCTATCCTCTCGGATGAGTTTCTTGCTGAGGTGCGCGGAATGCCGCAACGTAACCTCGCAGTAGAGTTACTACAAAAGCTGTTGCAGGGGGAGATTTTTGCCCGCCGCCGCAAAAACATCGTCCAGGCCCGTTCATTTGCGGAGATGCTGGAACAGACCCTGCGTCGTTACCAGAATCGCGCGGTTGCGGCCGTGCAGGTTATTGAAGAATTGATACGGCTTGCGCGGGAGTTGCACGCGGCGAACGCACGCGGCGAGCAACTGGGTCTGGGGGAAGACGAACTGGCTTTCTATGATGCCCTGGAGACTAATGACAGCGCGGTGCAGGTGCTCGGAGATGAGATTCTCAGAACCATCGCACGGGAACTGGTAGCGACTGTGCGCAATAACGTTACCATTGACTGGACGCTACGTGAGAATGTACGAGCCCATCTGCGGCGGCTGGTGAAGCGCATACTGCGCAAGTATGATTACCCGCCGGACAAGCAGGAACAGGCAACACAGACGGTGCTGGAGCAGGCGCAGGCATTGCTTGATCATGAACAACAAACCGGTTGTTGAATTGCTGTCCAGTGAAACGGCCGAGGTCAACGCCGCCGTTATCTGGCTGCATGGCCTCGGCGCGAGCGGCCACGACTTTGTGCCTATCGTGCCGCAGCTGCAGCTGCCGGCGGACTACGGGGTTCGGTTTGTGTTTCCAAATGCGCCTTCGATCCCGGTGACGATCAATGGCGGCCTGGTTATGCCGGCCTGGTACGACATCCTGCAGCTGGATAATCTCCGCAACCTCGACGAGGCGGGGCTGCGCGGCTCGGCGGGTACCGTCCATGAACTGATCCGGCGCGAACTCGACCGTGGTGTTGATAGTGAGCGCATCGTGCTGGCCGGTTTTTCCCAAGGGGGCGCGGTGTGCTTCGAGGCGGGGCTGTCGTGCGCGGCGCCCTTAGGTGGGATCATCGCCCTGTCCACCTATTTCCCCACCGCCACCAGTGTCGTGATGCAGCCGGCACAGCAACGCCTCCCGGTACTCGTCTGCCATGGTCTGCTGGACTCCATAGTTCCCGAAGCGCTCGGCCGCGCCAGCGTCGAGAGCCTGCAAGCCCTAGGGCTTGAACCCGAATACCAGACTTATCCCATGGCCCATGAGGTCTGCATGCCGGAACTCAACCACATTGGCCGCTGGCTTGAGAACCTGCTCGCTACCTGATTTGGTCATCCCTGGCTTCGACTCTGCGCTCTTTGCATCCTCTGTCGCTTAACCCAACTTTTCTGACAACAACTCGTTAACCTGTTTCGGGTTGGCCTTGCCGTTGGATTGTTGCATGACCTGACCGACGAAATAGCCGATCATTTTGCCGCGTTTTTCCGGTGCCGCGTTGCGATACTGCTGCACTTGTGCGTCGTTCCCGGCAATGACTGCGTCCACCAGCCGGCTGAGCTCGGCGCGGTCGCTAACCTGCTTGAGCCCCCGTTGTTCAATGATCTCGTCAACCTCGCCGGCGCCCTCCCAAAGGGCCTCGAAAATTTGTTTGCCCAGCTTGTTGGAGACGGCGCCGTCGGCAATGCGCGTCACCAGCGCGCCCAGCTGCACAGGGTTGACCTTGCTTTCGGCGCGCGCGCGCGGCTCACGATTCAGCGCTGCGCTCAGCTCCCCCAGCATCCAGTTTGCCACTGATTTGGCTTGACCGGGGGCGGCGGCGAGCGCGGCTTCAAAGTAGTCGGCCAGCTCCGGGCTGGCCACCAGGTGGCTGCTGTCATACGCCGACAGACCGTACTGCGCCATGAAACGTTGTTGTTTTTGTTCGGGCAACTCCGGCAATTCCCGTTGAACTGCTTCGATATAGTCATTATCGATCACAACCGGAGGTAAATCCGGGTCGGGGAAGTAGCGATAGTCGTTGGCCTCCTCTTTGCTGCGCATGGAGCGGGTTTCATTCCGGTCCGGGTCATACAGGCGGGTTTCTTGGACTACCTCCCGGCCGGCTTCAAGCAGGTCGATCTGCCGGTCGATCTCATAGTTGATGGCCTGTTCCACAAACCGGAAGGAATTGATGTTCTTGGTCTCGGTGCGCGTCCCTAAGCGGCTGGCGCCCACCGGCCTGACGGAAACATTGGTATCGCAGCGGAATGATCCCTCCTGCATGTTGCCGTCGGAGATCGCCAGATAGCGTACCAGCGCATGGATTTTTTTCATAAGTGCCACCGCTTCGGCGGCGCTGTGCAAGACCGGCTCGGAGACGATCTCAAGCAGCGGCGACCCGGCACGGTTCAGATCGATGCCGGTAGCGCCGGCAAAACCCTCATGCACGGACTTGCCGGCGTCTTCCTCTAGGTGCGCCCGGGTAATGCCGATGTCCCGGGCGTCCCCGTCCGTCTGAATCGTGACCTTGCCGGTACTGACGATGGGCAGTTCATACTGGCTGATCTGGTAGCCCTTGGGCAGATCCGGGTAGAAATAGTTTTTTCTGGCAAACACCGAGTGTTGCGCAATACTTGCATCAATCGCCAAGCCAAACATCACTGCCATGCGTATCGCTTCCTCGTTGGCCACCGGCAGCACGCCGGGCAGGCCCAGATCCACGGCGCCGGCCTGGGTATTGGCGGGCGCGCCGAAACGGTTGGCGGCACCGGAGAAAATCTTGCTGCGGGTTGCCAGCTGCACATGCAACTCCAGCCCGATGACAGCTTCCCATTGCTTCTTCATTGCGGTTGCCTCAATAAAAATCTGTGTGCCCTAGCACCAGCCTGCCGGCGTTTGCGTATGCCAGTCGCTGAGCTGTTGATACTGGTGCGCAACGTTGAGCAGTCTGGCTTCGCAGAAGTAGTTGCCGATGATCTGCATCCCGACCGGCAGGCCGTTGCTGAACCCGGCCGGGACCGACACCGCCGGCAGGCCGGCGAGGTTCACGGATACGGTATAGATGTCGGACCGGTACATGGCAACCGGATCCTGTGTGCGTGCGCCTAAGGGAAACGCGGTAGTGGGTGAGGTGGGGGTGATGATCACGTCAACCTGCTCCAGTGCCGCGCGCAGTTCATCGCGCAGCAGCCGCCGGAGCCGTTGCGCCTTGAGATAATAGGCGTCGTAATAACCTGCCGACAGGACATAGGTGCCGATCATTATCCTGCGCTTTACCTCGGCGCCGAAACCCTCACTGCGGGAGCGGCAGAACAGGTCATTGACATCTGCGGGGTCGGCGCAGCGATGACCGAAACGCACGCCGTCGTAGCGGGACAGGTTGGAGGAACACTCGGCAGAAGCTATCACGTAATACACCGGGATGGACAGGTGGGTATGGGGCAACTCAATCTCCACCACTACCGCGCCGGCCTGTTCCAACGCGTGCAGCGCCGCAGTGACGGCCGCAGCAACGGGTTGCTCCAGGTCGGGGGTGAAGTACTCCCTGGGCAGGCCGATTTTCAGACCCTTGAGCCCGTCAGTCAGGGTCTCCTGGTAGTCTGCCACCGGCGCCTTGGCGCTGGTGGCATCGCTCGGGTCGAACCCGGCCATGGCCGCCAGCAACACGGCTGCATCCTCGGCACTGCGGGCGATGGGGCCGCCCTGGTCGAGGCTGGAAGCATAGGCGATCATGCCGTAGCGGGAGACGCGTCCGTAGGTGGGCTTGAGTCCGGTGACGCCGCACATCGCAGCCGGCTGGCGGATCGAACCGCCGGTGTCGGTGGCGGTGGCACCCGGCACGATACCGGCACTGACGGCGCAGGCCGAACCGCCGGAAGAACCGCCCGGCACCCGCTCCGGGTCCCAGGGATTGCGCACCGGGCCGTAGTAACTGGTCTCACTGGACGAGCCCATGGCAAACTCATCCATGTTGGTTTTACCGATCAGCACAGTTCCCGCCGCGGCCAGTCTGGCCACGGCCGTGGCCTGGTACGGGGCAATGAAGTTATCGAGCATTTTCGAGCCACAACTGGTTTTCAGGCCGCGGGTGCAGAAAATATCCTTGTGTGCAATCGGCACGCCCGTCAACGGACCGCCCTCTCCGGCGGCCAGCAGCCGGTCCGCAGCGCGTGCCTGCGCCAGTGCGTGGTCGGGGCAGATTGAGATGAAACAGTTCAACGCCGCGTGGCCCCGCTCAGCCCGCTGCAGGCAATCCTGCACGAGTTCGACGCTGCTAAGCTCTCTCGCGCGCAACCGTCGCGCCAGTTCCGTGAGCGAATGTTCAAGCATAGAGGTTAGCGGAAACTACCGTCGTTCCGTCTGGAATGACTCAATGACGGGGTGTGCAGCACTCTGAATCATGAAGGTTTATTCCACAAATCTGGGCACCAGGTAATAACCGTCCTGCGTCAGCGGCGCGTGACGCTGGAAATCGTCGCGTCGGTCCGCTTCCGTCACCCGGTCGGCGCGCAGCGGCGTGACCAGTTCCAGCGGGTGCGCCAGCGGCTCTACTGCGGCTGTATCGACGGCCTGCAGCTGCGCTGCCAAAGCCAAGATGGCCGCCATATCTTGTGCATATCCGACCTCGGCTTGCTCAGTAATAGCCAATCTGGCCAGCCAGGCGACCTCACGCACCTGCTTCGTTTCCAGGGACATACGCTCACTCTCGTTGGGAAAAACGCAATCTATCACATTTCCGTACTTGCCCAAACCATGCACTACTGATAAAGTTAGATTTTAGGTAACCTCTAAAAATACCCTCCGTGGTATTTTTAGAGACGGAAATGAAAAAGTATGATTTTTCATTTCCTTCATTTTCAAGCACTTACGTGCTTAAAAATGGCAGCACATCCTTGTGCTGCACGGTCACCTCGTGTTTGTGAGAGGTTCCCTTTATTTTCATTTGAGAAGGACGCAATGTTCAGCAGGTTACGAGGATATTTCTCCAGCGATCTATCGATAGACCTGGGTACGGCCAATACCCTGATCTATGTGCGCGGCAAAGGTATTGTCTTAGACGAGCCTTCCGTGGTTGCCGTGGGCAAAACAGAACACGGCGCGACCAACATGAAGGCTATCCGCGCAGTGGGCGCCGCGGCCAAGAATATGCTGGGGCGCACGCCCGAGCATATCCAGGCGATCAGACCGCTGAAAGACGGGGTCATCGCAGATTTCACGCTCACCGAAAAAATGCTCCAGTATTTCATCCACTCGGTGCATGGCGATACTTTTTTCAAGCCCAGCCCCAAGGTGTTGATTTGCGTCCCCTGCGGCTCGACACAGGTGGAGAAACGGGCGATTCGTGAATCGGCGTTAGGCGCCGGGGCGAGAAAAGTTTACCTGATAGAAGAACCCATGGCGGCGGCGATGGGCGCCGGCATGCCGGTGGGCGACGCCAGCGGTACCATGATCCTGGATATCGGTGGCGGCACCACCGAAGTTGCCGTGATTTCTCTGAACGGTATCGTTTATTCGGCTTCGGTGCGCATCGGTGGCGACCGGCTCGATGAGGCCATTATCAATTACATACGCAGGAACTACGGTTCGCTGATCGGCGAAGCGACTGCGGAGAACATAAAAAAGACCATCGGTTGCGCGTTTCCACCCGATGAGGTCAAGGAAATGGAGATCCGGGGGCGCAATCTGGCTGAAGGCATCCCGCGCAGCTTTACCATCAGCAGCAACGAAATTCTCGAAGCGTTGCAGGAGCCGTTGACCGGGATCGTGGAAGCGGTGAAACACGCCCTGGAAAAAACACCGCCCGAACTCGGCTCCGACGTGATCGAACGGGGGATCGTATTAACCGGTGGCGGCGCCTTGTTGCAGGATCTGGACCAGCTGCTGATGAAGGAGATTGGCCTTGCGGTTGTGGTGGCCGAAGATCCGTTGACCTGTGTGGTGCGCGGCGGCGGCCGCTTTCTTGATCTGCTGGATGAACTGGGTGAGGAAATCCTGGTATTTGAGTAGCGGAGCACAAGGCGATTAACACCTTATTCGTCAACAGGCTCTTACCACAAGTCAAGCTGGTATTGTTTGTGCTGGTTTCGATAGCCCTGATGGTGACCGATCACAAGTACCTGCACCTCGACGTTTTTCGCAGCGGTATCTCCACCATGGTGTATCCGGTCCAGTACACCGCCAGCCTGGTGGTCGAACTGCCGCGCCGGGTGGTCACGGCGTTGGCCCCGAGGCAGGCCTTGCTGGAAGAAAATGCCCGGCTCCGGGAAGAGCAGCTCAGCCTGCATTCCCGCTTACAGCAGGTGGCTGCGCTGGAAGATGAAAACCGGCGCCTGCGGGCTTTGCTGGACGCGCCGGTGGCGCTGCATGAGCGGGTGCAGGTAGCGGAACTGATCGGTGTTGAACTGGAACCCTTCCGCAAAAAGGCGCTCATCAACAAGGGTCAGGCGCACGGGGTATTTGCCGGTCAAGCCCTGGTCAATGCCGGCGGGATCATGGGCCAGATTATTCATGTTTCGCTGTTGTCAAGCACGGTGCTGCTGCTCACCGATCAGGCGCATTCAATACCGGTGCTGCTGAACCGCAATGGTTTGCGCGCGGTAGCATCCGGCCTGGGTGAAGACAACGTATTGACGCTGGAATATATCCCGCTCAGCGCCGACATCAGGGAAGGTGATCTGGTCGTCTCATCCGGTCTGGGGCGGAAATTTCCCAGAGGTTATCCGGTGGGCGCCGTAGCCAGCGTCCGGCGCGAGCCGGGCGAGTTGTTCGCCAGCGTCCGGTTGACGCCCAGCGCTAAAATCGGCATGACCCGCGAGGCTTTGCTGCTGTGGCCGGACCCGTCGGACGCCGCGGCCTCCGATATGGCCATGTCACCTTGACGCCGCGCGCCGGACCTGGCCCGCAGATCTCACCGAGTGATGCGAAGATCGCGCCGGATTGGTTCTGCCTGCGGGTGCCTGCGACCGAAACCATAGCGGTAGCTATGGTTGAACAAGCACGTGCCCGCAGGCAGAACCAAGACCCGCGAGGGCGCATCAAGCGCAGTGGGTTATGCGGAAAGAGTAGCAGTATGATCATCACTTATTGAGAGCAATGATGTTTCACAAAGCAACAAGCGACTGGGTGAGATATGCGGGCTAGCGGCAGTGTGGCGATATTGCTCAGCTTTGTCGTCGCCCTGATCCTGACCAGTGTGCCACTGCCGGCAGCGCTGGCTGCGTGGCGTCCGTCCTGGGTTGCCATGACGCTAATGTTCTGGTGCCTAGTGCTGCCCGACCGGGTCGGCATCGGCAGCGCCTGGGTACTGGGCCTGCTGCTGGATGCGCAGGGTGGCGCCTTGCTGGGTCAGAATGCCCTGGGGCTTTGCATCATCGCTTATCTGACGTTGCGCCTGCATAAACAAATCAGGGTGTTTCCGCTCTTGCAACAATCGGTTGTCATCTGTTTTTACCTGTTGTTGCTGGAGTTTTTCACCCTGTGGATCCGTGGCATCACCGGCGTGCCCCCACAGCACTGGACATTCTGGGCGCCGGCGGCAAGCAGCATGTTATTATGGCCGTTGTTCTTCTCTGCCATGAACGCGGTGCGCCATAAATATAAAGCCCTCTGAATAGTCCGCAACCGGCCTGCCATGGCAACATTGAGCGCAAAAATCCGCACCGACCAGCGTATCGTCCTGGTGCACCGGCGCATTTATCTGGCCGCAACGCTGTGCTTGCTGGTTATGCTGATGCTTATGGCACAGGTGTTGCGCCTGCAAGTCATCAGACATGAGCATTTCACTGCCTTGTCCATGGATAATCAGATCAAAATTGTGCCGGTGGCGCCGCCCCGAGGGCGCATCTTCAGCAGTGACAAGGTGCTGCTGGCCGATAACCGCCTTTCCTTCAGCCTGGAACTGGTGCCGGAACGGGTGACGGACGAGCCCGCGCTGCTGGCGCAATTAAGCCGGTTTGTTGCCATCTCCGCGCAGGATATTGAGCGTTTCCGGGAACTGAGAAAAGGCCGACGCCGGTTCGAAGGCGTGCCCCTGAAGTCACATCTGGATGATGCCGAGGTCGCGGTCATTTCAGCGAACCGACACCTGCTGCCCGGGGTGGATGTGGTGGCGAGTTCAGGGCGGTATTATCCGCTGGCCCGGAGTCTGGCGCACACGGTCGGGTATGTGGGGATGATCGATGCCGCAGAGTTTGAAAAACTGAACAGGGCCATCTACCGCGGCACCAACCATATCGGCAAGTCCGGCATTGAGAAAGCCTACGAAAGCCTGTTGCATGGTTCTCCCGGCTACGAGCAGGTGGAAGTAAACGCCCAGGGCAGAGTCATCCGCAACATTTACCGGAAGCCGCCAGAGCCGAGTAAAGACCTGTACCTCACCGTTGATGCGTCCCTGCAGCTGCTTGCGGTACAGGCGTTGAACGACCGCCGCGGCGCCATTGTAGCGCTGGACAACCGTAGCGGCGCAGTGCTGGTTGCCGCCAGCACACCCGGGTTCGACTCGAACCTGTTTGTCGGCGGCATCGACAGTAAGGTCTATGCCCGACTGCTGCGGTCAAAGGGCACCCCGCTGTTGAACCGGACCCTGCAAGGGACCTATCCGCCCGGCTCGACCATCAAACCCATGCTGGCGCTGGGCGGCCTGCAGCAGGGACTGCGCGCACCCGAGGATACCACTTGGTGTCCTGGCTGGTTTTCACTGAAAGGCAGTTCCCGCCGCTACCGCTGCTGGAAACGGGAAGGCCATGGCCATTTGGACGCGGCCAGCGCCATTTTCCAGTCCTGCGATGTGTATTTCTACGTGCTGGCCCGGGACCTGGGTGTAGATGCCCTGCACGATACGTTAACGGGCTTCGGCTTCGGCCAACCCACCGGGATTGATATTGGCGGCGAGCGTGCCGGACTGATTCCTTCGACCCGCTGGAAACGGGAGGCGCTGGGGCAGCCCTGGTATCCCGGAGAGACCATGAGCGTCGGGATAGGACAGGGCGCGACCCTGGTGACGCCTATGCAACTGGCCACAGCGACCGCGGTGATTGCCAATCGCGGCCGGCAGGTGCGCCCCTATCTGCTCGCGGAAGCGCGAGATTCGGTGACGGGACAGTCAGTCATTCGGGCGGCTGCCAGACCCGGGCGCGAGGTAGTCTTCGCAGAGCCCGAGTATTGGGACCGGATCATTCATTCGATGCAGGAAGTCGTGCATGGAGAACGCGGCACGGCACGCGCATCAGGCGCCGGCGCCAACTACCGGTTTGCCGGCAAGACCGGCACCGCGCAGGTGATTGGCATAGCCCAGGGCGAAGAATACGATGAGGATAAGATCCCCGAAGAATTGCAGGACCATGCCTTGTTCATTGCATTTGCGCCGGTGGAGGCCCCCGAAATCGCGCTGGCGGTAATCGTTGAAAACGGCGGCGGCGGCGCCCGCACCGCGGCGCCGATAGCCAGGGAGCTGCTGGACCACTACTTTCACAAGAAGCGCCGGGAACGCCACGGATGAAAGAAGTCAGCCTGACGGAAAAACTGCATATCGACGCGCCGTTACTCGGCGGCATTCTGGCGTTGTGTCTGATTGGCTATATCACCTTGTACAGTGCTGGCGGCCAGAGCACGGCCTTGCTGATCCGGCGTAGCGTGCATCTGGTCATGGCACTGGCAGTCATGTTTGCCATTGCCCAGACGCCGCCGGCGCGCCTGTCCGGGGCGTCGCTGTTGTTCTACCTGGCCAGCCTGTTACTGCTGACGCTGGTACTGTTTTTTGGTGAAACAGGCAAGGGCGCGCAACGCTGGCTGGGCCTGGGCCCGGTGCGCTTTCAACCTTCGGAACTGATGAAACTGGCCCTGCCCATGGTCATCGCCATGTATTTGAGTAAGCAGCTGCCGCCGCCGAGCATAACGAAAGTCTGCATGGCGCTGGTCCTTATCGCCATACCGGTATTGCTGGTCGCCAGGCAGCCGGACCTGGGCACCGCGCTGCTGATAGCCGTCAGCGGTTTTGCCGTACTGTTCATCGCCGGCATAAGCTGGAAATTGCTGGGGGGATTTGCGTTGCTGGCGCTGTCGTCGGGGCCGGTGATATGGAACCTGATGCATGATTACCAGAAGCGACGCGTGTTGACGTTTCTGGACCCGGAGCAGGACCCGTTAGGCGCCGGGTATCATATTATTCAATCTCAAATCGCCATCGGTTCCGGCGGGCTGTACGGCAAAGGCTGGCTGAACGGGACCCAGTCGCACCTGGAATTCCTGCCGGAGCGGACTACGGACTTCATTTTTGCGGTGTTCTGCGAGGAATTCGGACTGATCGGGGTGTGCCTCCTGGTAAGCCTGTACCTGTTCATCATTGCCAGAGGGCTGTATATTTCCGTACAGTCCCAACAGCTGTATGGAAAGTTGCTGGGAACGGGTGTTACCGCGGCATTTTTTGTCTATATTGCCGTTAATATGGGGATGGTGACGGGGCAATTGCCCGTAGTCGGCATACCGCTGCCGTTAATCAGCCATGGCGGCACTTCCATGATGACGATGATGGCAGGATTCGGTATCCTCATGGCTATTCACACCCATAAACGAATACTGTCGGATTGATATGAAATCGAAAATAACCATTGCCGGATTCCTGCTGCTGGCGTGCAGTCATGCCGCGGCCGAACTGTTGCAGCGCGCAGAGGTCGCCACGTTTATCGACAAAATGGTCGCGGAACACGATTACGATGCCGCACAGCTCGAAGATGCCCTGAGCCGGGTGCAGCTGTCGGAAAAAGTCATCGCCGCCATCACCAGGCCGGCTGAGGCCTTGCCCTGGCACCGTTACCGGTCGATCTTCCTGAAATCTGCGCGCATCAACGGCGGCGCTACGTTCTGGCGTCAACACCGGGCACAACTTGAACGCGCCGCGCAAACCTACGGCGTGCCGATCGAGATCATGGTTGCCGTGATCGGGGTTGAAACAAAATACGGTGGCAATACCGGTGGTTTCAAGGTCATCAATGCCTTGTCCACCCTGGCCTTTGACTACCCGAAACGCAGCAGGTTCTTTACCTCGGAGTTGCAGCATTATTTTCTGCTGACCCGGGAGCAATCCCTGGACCCGCATCAACTGACCGGTTCTTATGCCGGCGCCATGGGCATTCCGCAGTTCATGCCCAGCAGTTATCGCGCCTACGCGGTCGATTTTGACGCAGACGGCCGCACCGACATCTGGGACAACCCGGTGGATGCCATCGGCAGTGTCGGCAACTACTTAGATGTGCATGGATGGCAGGCCGATGCGGGCATTGTCAGCGCCGCCGGCGTGCCCGCGGGCGATATCGCGGCGCTGCTCACCGGCGGCCTGGAATTGAAACTGCGTATGCAGCAAGTCGTGGATGCCGGCGTCGCCGTGGACGCTGAGGTGGATGCTGCGGAAAAGGTCAAACTGCTGCAACTGGAAAACAAGGACGGCTTCGAGTACTGGCTGGCGCGTCAGAACTTCTATGTCATTACCCGCTATAACCGTAGTACCTTGTATGCGATGGCAGTGTATCAGCTCGCTCAGGCCATCAGGGCCGAGTATGAAGCCGGGCTTTGACAGGATACGCCCGCTGCTCCCGGCGCTGCTGCTCGCAGCGCTGGCGGGCTGTGCCGGCGCCCCGGAAAAAAAGCTCGCAGCGCCGCCCGCACGCGCCCCGGAGGAACTGATAAAGATACCTGACGCGGTGCCCAAAGTGGAGCCTAAGAGCGAGCTTGGCAACATGAAAACCTACGAGGTGTTCGGCGAAAGGTACTACGTGCTGGACAGCAGCGACGACTTTACCCAGCAAGGCATTGCCTCATGGTACGGGCCGAAATTTCACGGCAAGAAGACGTCCAGCGGCGAGATCTATGACATGTACGCCATGACTGCGGCGCACAAGACCTTGCCCCTGCCCTGTTACCTGGAGGTAAAAAATCTGGAAAACGGCAGAAAAATCGTTGTGCGCGTGAATGATCGCGGGCCGTTTCACGACAACCGCATTGTCGATTTGTCCTACACGGCGGCGCTCAAGCTGGATATGCTGGACCAGGGGACGGCCCTGGTTAAAATTCGCACCCTGGACCCGCGCGCCCACAGCGGTGGCGGCGCCCCGGTCGAAGGCCGGGCCTTGGTTGCAGAAGACCGCGCGCCGCCGGAATTCTATATACAGGTAGGCGTGTTTGCCGACTATGACAACGCCGAGAACCTGAAGAACAGGCTGGCGGCATTGGCGGCGCCGATCCGGGTGGACGAGGCCAGCTTCAACGAAACCGCCGCCTACCGTGTGAAAATCGGCCCCTTGAATAATATCGAGACCGCAGATGAGCTTGTTAACCAACTGGCGCCGCTGGGCATCCACGAACACCGCATCCTGCTGGAATGAAACCACACGTAAAACCATAACACGAGGTGGCCTTATAACGTTACGTACAGCCGCAAATACCATGAAAAACCTGATCGTTAAACTACTGCTGGCGCCACTCGCCGTTGTCTGCCTGAACTTCGTCGCCACTGCCGTCGCAGTGACACCGCCGCCGCCTGAGCTCGAGGCCACCGCCTACCTGATGCTGGACGCACAAAGCGGCGCCTACCTGGTGGAACACAATGCCGACCAGCGGGTGGAACCTGCCAGTCTGACCAAAATCATGACCAGCTACGTGGCGGCAGACCAGCTTGCCGCCGGCCATATCGCCATGACCGACTCGGTGACCGTCAGTGAAAAGGCCTGGCGTATGGGCGGCTCGCGCATGTTCATAGAAGTCGGCGCCCAGGTCAGCGTGGCGGATCTGCTGAATGGCATCATCATCCAGTCCGGCAATGATGCCAGCGTCGCCTTGGCAGAACATATTTCCGGCACTGAGGAGGCCTTTGCCGACCTTATGAACCGGCATGCAGCCAAGCTGGGGATGGACAACACCCACTTCACCAACAGTTCCGGCTGGCCGGATGACAACCATTACACGACGGCCAGGGACCTGGCAATACTATCGCGGGCGCTGGTGCGGGAGCACCCGGAGATTTACGCGCTGCATGCCGTGCGGGAGTTTACCTACAACGACATCAGGCAAGCCAACCGCAACCGGTTGCTGTGGTCGAAGGCCGGCGTGGACGGGATAAAGACCGGCTATACCGAAAACGCGGGCTACTGCCTGGTAGCTTCGGCCGTGCGCGACGGTCGGCGCCTGATTTCGGCAGTGATCGGCAGCGCCGGCCCCAAGGCCAGAGCCAAGGCCACGCAGGCGTTGCTGAGCTACGGCTACCGGCATTTTGAAACCCGCACTCTCTACGGCAACAGTGAGGCGGTCACCAATATCAAGGTATGGAAGGGGACGCGCGACAGGCTCGACCTGGTTGTGGCAGAAGAGCTGGTATTAACCCTGCAACGGGGGCAATTTGAGCAGCTTGGGACCAGCATGACTATCATTGAAAAGCCCGTAGCCCCGATTGCAGCCGGCCAGCAGCTGGGGCAACTGGCGCTGACGCTGGATGAGGAAGCGCTTGCAACCTTGCCGCTGACCGCAGCCGCAGCCATCGCCCCTGGCAGCTTTTTTGTTCGGCTCAGGGATCATATCAAGATGCACTGGAATAGCGGGAATTGACTACGGCTTACCTGAACGGCGAGTTTCTGCCGTTGGCACAGGCCCGGGTGTCGGCGCTGGACCGGGGGTTCACCTTTGCCGATGGCGTCTATGAGGTCATCCCGGTATTTGCCGGCGCGCCGTTCCGGTTGAACCAACACCTGCAACGACTGCACCACAGCCTGGACGGGATTGCCCTGCCACTGGCTTATGACCGGGAAAAGTGGCGGCTGTTGACAGACCGGTTGCTGCAACTGAATCAGGTCGCAACCGATGCAGCCATTTACATACAGGTGACCCGCGGCGTGGCTGAGCGAAACCATTGCTACGGGCCCGACCTTACCCCGACCGTTTTCATGTACTGCAAACCACTGCCACACACGGACGTGAGTCGCGGCGTGAGCGCAGTGCTGCACGAGGACATCCGCTGGCAATACTGCCATATCAAGGCCGTGGCGCTGTTAGCGAACGTGATGATGAAACAGTATGCCCGCGACCAGGACGGTTCCATTGAGACGATTATGCACCGTGACGGGTATGTCACCGAAGGCGCGGCGAGCAACGTCTTCGTAGTCACTGCCGGTGAGGTGCGCACGCCCCCCGGCAGCAACCGGCTGCTACCGGGCATTACCCGCGACCTGGTAGTGGAACTGGCCGGCGCCTCCCGCCACCCGTGCCGGGCCGCGCCCGTGAGCAAGGCACAACTGTTACAGGCTGACGAAGTATGGCTGACCAGCTCCGGCCTGGGCATCGCCCCGGTAGTCAGGCTGGACGGCCAGCCCGTAGGCGACGGCCAACCCGGCCCGGTCTGGCGCGAACTGGACCGGCTCTACCAGGCATTCAAGCAGGCGCCCGGGGGCTGAGTGATACGGGGACCGCGCGCATTAAATGATTTGACAACATGGGTACGTCCTGGTACATTCAGGATAGACTGAGCCAGCGCTTCACTGAGAAGCTTTTTCCATGACCGACGAAGAACTGAAAGCACTGGTTGCCGGCTTGGCCGTCGCGCAAGACCGTACTGATGCCCAGCTGGCGAAAAACGCCGCGCAGCTGGCGAAGACCGATGCCAAGCTGAACCGTCTGGCGGAAATGTACGGCGGTGTCGGCAACAGCCTAGGGGCGGCAGCCGAGGAGTTCTACCATAACAGCCTCAAGGCCAATCCGGTGCTGGCCGGGGTGCGCTTCGACTTCGTCGACCGGAACATCACCCGCAGCCGCGCCGGCCTTGAGGACGAGTTTGACCTGCTGTTAGTGAACGGTCGCGAAGTGTTTGTCGTGGAAGTGAAGTACAAGGCACATGAGAACGACTTGGCGCGCCTGCTGGACCAGAAGGCGCCCAACTTCCGGCGCTTATTCCCGGAACACGCCGACCGCCGGCAGCGCTTGGCACTGGCCGCCTTCCACTTCCATGACGAGCTGAAGCAGGCGGCCTTAGCGCAGGGCGTGACCGTACTGCAACGCAAGGGCGATGTCATCGAAACCCTTGCGGCCTAAGCAAACTCCGAACAGCATACCGGTCGATGTAGCGCCGGAATCACACCTGCCCTTCAGGTCCCCAGCGAATAATTTGTCCTCTTCAAATCACTCTCATAAAGGACAGCGGCATCACCAACGACCCCAACGACTGGTCCGATGACCCGCGTTACATTCTTAACCTGCTGCAAAAAGTGGTATGCGTAAGCATGGATACCATCAAAATCGTCAACAGCCTGCCCGAACTGGACCCGGTTACGGATTCCACAGGGTATAAGCGTGGCTTTCGTAGGTGAAGCTAGCCCGCATATCTCACCAAGTGATGCGAAGATCGGGCCGGATTGGTTCTGCCTGCGGGAGTAAAGGCCTTTTTATTTCAAGCCCGAGTGATGTAGAATGTCTCTCCTGAGCTGTTAACAGATGTAAACGTTATGTATGCAGTGATAAAAACCGGTGGTAAACCGTGTGCGGCGCAGGCAGGGGGCACAGGGTGGAGCAGCCCGATGTCAGGGCAGCCTGTTGTTGGCGCCATCAATGCCGGCGCGAACGCCGACAGGATAGACTGAGCCGCCGCTTCACTGAGAGGATTTTGCCATGACTGATGAGGAACTGAAAGCACTGGTTGCCGGCTTGGCCGTCGCGCAAGACCGTACTGATGCCCAGCTGGCGAAAAACGCCGCGCAGCAGGCGAAGACCGAGGCCAAGCTGGCGAAGACCGAAGCCCTGCTGGCAGAAAACGCCGCGCAGCAGGCGAAGACCGATGCCCAGCAGGCGAAGACCGAGGCCAAGCTGAACCGTCTGGCGGAAATGTACGGCGGTGTCGGCAACAGCCTAGGGGCGGCAGCCGAGGAGTTCTACCATAACAGCCTCAAGGCCAATCCGGTGCTGGCCGGGGTGCGCTTCGACTTCGTCGACCGGAACATCACCCGCAGCCGCGCCGGCCTTGAGGACGAGTTTGACCTGCTGTTAGTGAACGGTCGCGAAGTGTTTGTCGTGGAAGTGAAGTACAAGGCACATGAGAACGACTTGGCGCGCCTGCTGGACCAGAAGGCGCCCAACTTCCGGCGCTTATTCCCGGAACACGCCGACCGCCGGCAGCGCTTGGCACTGGCCGCCTTCCACTTCCATGACGAGCTGAAGCAGGCGGCCTTAGCGCAGGGCGTGACCGTACTGCAACGCAAGGGCGATGTCATCGAAACCCTTGCGGCCTAAGCAAACTCCGAACAGCATACCGGTCGATGTAGCGCCGGAATCACACCTGCCCTTCAGGTCCCCAGCGAATAATTTGTCCTCTTCAAATCACTCTCATAAAGGACAGCGGCATCACCAACGACCCCAACGACTGGTCCGATGACCCGCGTTACATTCTTAACCTGCTGCAAAAAGTGGTATGCGTAAGCATGGATACCATCAAAATCGTCAACAGCCTGCCCGAACTGGACCCGGTTACGGATTCCACAGGGTATAAGCGTGGCTTTCGTAGGTGAAGCTAGCCCGCATATCTCACCAAGTGATGCGAAGATCGCGCCGGATTGGTTCTGCCTGCGGGAGTAAAGGCCTTTTTATTTCAAGCCCGAGTGATGTAGAATGTCTCTCCTGAGCTGTTAACAGATGTAAACGTTATGTATGCAGTGATAAAAACCGGTGGTAAACCGTGTGCGGCGCAGGCAGGGGGCACAGGGTGGAGCAGCCCGATGTCAGGGCAGCCTGTTGTTGGCGCCATCAATGCCGGCGCGAACGCCGACAGGATAGACTGAGCCGCCGCTTCACTGAGAGGATTTTGCCATGACTGATGAGGAACTGAAAGCACTGGTTGCCGGCTTGGCCGTCGCGCAAGACCGTACTGATGCCCAGCTGGCGAAAAACGCCGCGCAGCAGGCGAAGACCGAGGCCAAGCTGGCGAAGACCGAAGCCCTGCTGGCAGAAAACGCCGCGCAGCAGGCGAAGACCGATGCCCAGCAGGCGAAGACCGATGCCCAGCTGGCGAAGACCGATGCCAAGCTGAACCGTCTGGCGGAAATGTACGGCGGTGTCGGCAACAGCCTAGGGGCGGCAGCCGAGGAGTTCTACCATAACAGCCTCAAGGCCAATCCGGTGCTGGCCGGGGTGCGCTTCGACTTCGTCGACCGGAACATCACCCGCAGCCGCGCCGGCCTTGAGGACGAGTTTGACCTGCTGTTAGTGAACGGTCGCGAAGTGTTTGTCGTGGAAGTGAAGTACAAGGCACATGAGAACGACTTGGCGCGCCTGCTGGACCAGAAGGCGCCCAACTTCCGGCGCTTATTCCCGGAACACGCCGACCGCCGGCAGCGCTTGGCGCTGGCCGCCTTCCACTTCCATGACGAGCTGAAGCAGGCGGCCTTAGCGCAGGGCGTGACCGTACTGCAACGCAAGGGCGATGTCATCGAAACCCTTGCGGCCTAAGCAAACTCCGAACAGCATACCGGTCGATGTAGCGCCGGAATGACGCTCAAGCACCCAATACCCGTCCCGGATTCAATATATTGCCCGGGTCCAGGGCTTGTTTCAGCAGTTGCATCAGCGCCAGCTCCTCCTTGTTCCTGGATTGGGGCAGGTAGGCCCGTTTCATCAGGCCGATGCCGTGTTCGGCGGAGACGGAGCCGCGGTAAGCGCCCACCTGTTCATACACCAGGTCATAGATCAGCGGTTTGTCTTGCGCGCGCGCAACCGTGAACACCAGGTGCAGGTTGCCGTCGCCGATATGTCCGAAGGCCAATATTTTCGTGTCCGGCAGCTGCGCCTTGACGTCCCGTTCCAGTCGCGCCAGGAATTCAGCCATGGCGTTGATGGGTACGCTCACATCGAAATTGGCATTGTCCCGGATCACGGCCAGGGCCTCGCCCACGCCGTCGCGGATGGCCCAGACGGCCGCTCGCTCGCGCTCGGATTGGCAGATTACGGCATCCAGCAGGCGCTCCTCCTCCAGTTCCCGCCCCAAGGTCTGTTCCAGTGCCTGCTCCGGGGCGTCCGCACCGGCATTGCTGGCGATCTCGGTCAGCACGTAGATGGGGTAGCGCGCGTCAAACGGACTGCTCACCGTCGGCACGTGTTCGATGATGTAATCGTAGTAGCCGGCCCACATCACTTCAAACGAATTGAGCGCGCCGCTGAACTCGCGACCCAGCAAATGCAGCAAGCGCACCACCTCGTCAAATGACGCCAACGCCACCAGCGCCGTGCTGAAGCCCGCCGGTTCAGGGAACAGACGCAACACCGCCCGGGTGACGATGCCCAAAGTGCCTTCGGTGCCGATGAACAGGTGCTTTAAGTCGTAACCGGCGTTATTTTTCAGCATTTTATTAAGCGAGGTGACGATGGTGCCGTCGGCCAGCACCACCTCCAGGCCCAGAATCAGGTTGCGGGTCATGCCAAACCGGATCACTTCATTACCACCGGCATTGGTGGCGATATTGCCGCCGATGTTGCAGGACCCGCGCGCGCCCAGGTCCAGCGGAAACTGCAAGCCCGCAGCCACCGCCGCCTCCTGTATGGTCTGCAAGGGCGTGCCGGCCAGCACCGTCATAGTCATGGAGTCGCGGTCCAGTTCCTCAATGCCGTTAAGCCGCTCCAGCGACAACGCCAGCTCGTCGTCCTGCGGCGTAGCGCCACCGCATAAACCGGTCAGGCCGCCCTGCACCACGACTTTCTGTCCGGCGGCAGAGCAAGTGCGCAGGATCTCAGAGACCTGCGCCACAGCAGCCGGCCGCGCCACCGCCAGCGGCGCCCGGGTAGTCAGCCCGGAACAATCGGCATGGTATTTTTCAGAAACGTCAGCGCCGGTCAGGATCACATCCGGCCCCAGCTTTTCGGTTAATTGTTTGATGGTGTTGTTCATGGCGGCTCAACGTATCAACCGTCACTACCAAAATAGTCAACAATATCCATTGCCTTATGAGGAATGCCGATAATATCTATCATATTGCCACGGAGCAAATAAAACACCAGATGGGAACCTTGCGGGAAACAATAGTAGCCATCGCAGATATCGGGACGATGCTTACCTGCAAGAGGCCACTCAGCTAACCACGAAAAACGCTTGTACAATCCGGCAATATAGCTGTCTGCTTGGGTTTCACCCCATACTGCCGATGTGTATTTCCAAATCCTGCGTAAATCTTCCCTGGCATTGAAAGTGAGATTAAACGAGTTTGTCATCCTGTTCTTCCCTGAACCCCGCCAGCGCTTGATCAAGCGATTCCGTCACAAATTCACCACGCTCGGCCTGGGCCGCGCCTGCGGCTAAATGAGTGCGTAATGCAGAAAGCTTGCTTTTGTGCGCTTCCAGCGTTCGCAGCGCATCCTGAACCACTTCACTGGCGCTACCATAGCGGCCACTGGCGATTTCATTTTTTATGAACACCTCCCAATGTTCACCCACACTAAAACTTGTCGTTGCCATCCTGATACCTGAATTATTCAATTTGAATAATTTTGAACATGCTGCATATTAACAGAGTTGCACGCGTCTGTGTCAACGGTTAAGTTACTTGCTACCATAAACCCTGCGGCTTTCGAACACTTTGGCGGGAAAGCGTTTACCGTTGTGGTGCAGCAGACGCTTGAGCATGAAATCGAACAGTATCGGGTTGTGCTGGCGCACTTCGTTTAATACCTGCGCGGCGGCTTTGTCCAGCAAGCCCCTGTGTTGCAGTTGTCGCAGTGAAATCAGCGGGATAACGCCGGGGATGGGATAATCCGAACCGTTTACCAGGCGGTTGTGCCAGGTTTCGGTTGCAAGCAGGGTTTGCAACACCGGCGCCGTGCGGTTGCGTTGGGTGACGGCCGAGATGTCGCCGAATAACCGGCCTTCGAAGCGCGGGTCGTTCAGCAAGCGTGCAAACAGGCTGAAATTGCTTACCTCGGGGCCGTTGGGTCCTTGATCGAGATCGTGGCCCTGCCCCAGCGAGGCGCAGTGCGCCACGATGACTTTCACGCCATGCTCTAAGGGCCGCCGCAACAGCAACGGGTTACCGTACTGCTGGCTGTTGCTGCCGTGCACTGCGTGTTCAGCGCCGCCGTGCGTCAGCAATGGCAGGTGCAGACGGGCCAGCGCGGCATAAAAATCGTCACAGCGGGCGGCGCCGGGGTTCATGCCCATGGCCGGGGGCAGCCACTTTACCGCCCTGGCGCCGGCGCTGCGGGCCTGCTCTAAGGCCTCGAGGGCATCCTCGCGATAGGGGTGCACCGAGGCCACCCATTCAAACTGCTGCGGGTAGTCCCGGTGCAGGCGCGCGGCCAGTGCGTTAGGGGTGTGGAACGCGCTCAGATCCAAGCGCCGCCGGCCGGACTCGTCGTAGCTGTAATCAAAGGCCAGCAGCAGGAACCGACTGGCCGCCGGGAAGCCTTGCCTGAGGGCCAGCAGGCGGGCCAGAAAACTCTCGTCCGCGTTATCCGCAACGGCGCAGGAGGCGTTCAGGAAAAAACGCGTGCGGGCATATTGCAGGGAATGCCAAAGCGAGGTCAGCGCCGGGTTGATCCAGGCGCCGCTGCCACTATCGCCCAGGCCCAGCAGATGTACATGTCCATCCCATACCTGCTCCGGGCGCAAGCCGGTAAACGCCTGTTGTACCAGCTCATGGTCAGCCAGGCGCGGTGGCAAGCGCGCCGGCCGGCAGGGGTTGAACAGGAGCGGGCCTGAGCCACAGGCGGCCAGCCCCAGACAGCCCATGAGGGACAGGAAATGACGCCGCGACCCCGGCTTATGCTGAAGCCGCAGGGCGGTCTTGTGCTTCATCCTCACTGCGGCGTTTGACAAACCGGCCCAGCAGCAGACCCAGTTCGAACAGCAACCACACCGGCACTGCCAGCAGCACCTGGGAGATAATGTCCGGCGGGGTCAGCAACATGCCGACGGTAAACGCGCCGATGATGATATAGGCCCGTTTCTTAGCCAGTGCTTCCACCGTAGCCAGCCCGGTCCATACGAGCAGGATAATGGCGATGGGCACTTCAAAGGCGAGGCCGAAGGCAAAGAACATCTTGAGAATAAAGTTCAGGTAATGGCTGATGTCGGTCATTACCGTCACGCCGTCCGGGGCGGTTGAAGTAAGGAAGGCGAACAACAGGGGAAACACGACAAAGAACGCGAACGCGCAACCCAGATAGAACAGCAACACGCTGCTGGAGATGAGTGGAAATACCAGCCGCCGTTCATTGTCATACAGTCCCGGCGCCACAAAAGCCCAGGCCTGATATAACAGGTACGGCACGGAGATAAACACGGCGACAAAGAAGACCAGTTTGAACGGCGCCAGGAACGGCGCCGCCACTTCGGTTGCGATCATGCTGCTGTGCTCCGGCAGCTGCGCCAGCAGCGGGCCGGCGATGAGCGAGTAAATATCATTGGCGAACAGGCTGAGACCGAGGAACACGACCAACACGCAAGCCAGACAACGCAGCAGCCTGTTACGCAGCTCGGCCAGGTGGGCGATTAAAGGCTGTTCCGTGTCGGTATCAGGACCGGCGGCGCTCTCCGTCATGGGTCCTTGGTGACCTTGGTTTGGTCGTGCTGGTCCGGCGCGATGTCCAGCAGCTTGTCCATTTGTTCCACTTGCTCGGAAAACTCCCGTACCTCATCCACCCGCAGCTGCTGCTCGAACTCGTACTTGGCTCGCATCACATAACGGCGCAGCCGCGCCGTCCACCTGCCGACATCCCGCACCAGTCCCGGCAGCCGTTCCGGGCCGGCGACCAGCAGCGCCACCACGGCTATGACCAGCAGTTCCCAGAAGCCGACATCAAACATGGGGGCGAACCACCTGCAAGAGCTGCGGGTTAACCCGCATATCTCACCAAGTGATGCGAAGATCGCGCCAGATTTTTTGCGCCTGCGGGTGACTGCGAACGAAAGCATAGTGGTTCTCTGCTTGAGTGACAAATCGGCAGGACTGCCGATTTGCACGGCGTCAGCCGCCCGTAGGGTTGCGTCCATGGATGGACGCAATGAACAGGTGCCCGCAGGCGCAAAAAAGACCAGCGAGGGCGCATCAAGCGTAGTGTGTTATGCGGAAAGAGCAACAGTATTATCATAACTTATTGAGAGCCATCATGTTGCCTAAGGCAATAAGCGACTTGGTGAGATATGCGGGTTAAGATGCAGCCGGCTTTCCTTGCCGGTCATCTTCCACCTCGCCTTTAATAACCTTGCCGTCTGCCGGGTCTTTGCCGCCGTCCGGTTCATCATCCTTGATGGCTTTGCGAAAGCCCTTGATGGCATTGCCCAGATCGCCGCCGATACTGCCCAGCTTTTTGGTGCCGAACAACAGCGCGACAATCACCATAATGATGCCCAGTTCCCAGATACCAAAACTCATGTTTCATCTCCTGTGGAAAAGTAATTACTTGGATTATGCCACAGCACGCGCTAAAAGCGCCTGACTCACGCCGGTTTCTCCTTGTTTGTTGTTCTGCTTGCCTTCTCTTCATGCCCGGAGGTACCGAAGCGACGCTCCAGTTCGGACAGGACTTCGGCAGGATGGATATTCAGGTGGGATAACAGCACCAGGCTGTGAAACCATAGATCCGCGGTCTCATGGATGACGCGGTGTGCCTCGCCGCCGGTCGCCGCTTCGAGCAGTTCCCATGATTCCTCTTCTATTTTTTCCAGGATGCCAGCCCGGCCCCGCGCATGTAAAGAAGCAACGTAAGACTTTGACGGATCAGCTTTTTTGCGATCTATCAGCACATCCGTCAATTCATAAATAATGTTCATTGGTGGTTCTCTCCCTTGCTTTTGCTATGCAAGTATTACCGGTCCCGGCCTTTTTACATCCCCCGACTGACGATATACCGGCGGGGTGTGTAGCGGCTTGATCATGACTGTTTGGTAACCTCTGAAAATGCCATCCTGGCGCTACCCGGTGTCCTTTTGGTAGATCTCTGCGGGAGCTTTGAGTACCGGGTCGGCCGCGTCCCAGCCCGAGGCTGTTGCGCGCAGGTAGAAACAACTTTCCCGACCGGTGTGACAGGCAATGCCCCCCTGCTGCTCAACGCGCAACAACAGCGCATCACGGTCGCAGTCCAGCCGTATCTCCTTGATCGTCTGCACATGGCCTGACTGCTCGCCCTTGCGCCACAATTTATTTCTTGAGCGGGACCAATATACCGCGCGCCCTTCCGCGCAGGTCAGGCGCAGGGCTTCCCGGTTCATCCAGGCCAGCATCAATACCCGCCCGGTGACATGATCCTGGGCAACCGCCGGAGCCAGGCCGTCGGCGTTCCAGCGAACCTGATCGAGCCAGTCTGTATGGTTCAATGCCTCACCTCTATGCCATGTTGCGCCAGCTTGTGTTTGGCCTGGGCTACCGTGTATTCGCCGAAATGGAAAATACTGGCTGCCAGCACCGCATCGGCCTTGCCTACGGTAATGCCTTCGACCAGATGGTCGAGCGTGCCGACCCCGCCGGACGCTATTACGGGGATGGCAACAGCCGCGCTTACCGCTCTGGTCAGGGGCAGGTCGAAGCCGTCCCGGGTGCCGTCCCGGTCCATACTGGTCAGGAGAATCTCACCGGCGCCGTAGCGGGTCATCCGTTGCGCCCAGGCCACGGCGTCGATGTCGGTTTCCCGGCGCCCGCCATGGGTGAACACGCGCCAGGCCAACGGCACGCCGGGTGCGCGCACCTGTTTGGCGTCTATCGCCACCACAATGCACTGGGAACCGAACTCCCGGGTGGCGGCGCGCACAAACTCGGGATGGTTGACCGCGGCGGTGTTGATGCTGATCTTGTCGGCGCCGGCATTCAGCAGCCGCCGGATGTCATCTAAGCTGCGGATGCCGCCGCCCACGGTCAGCGGTATGAACACCTGGCCGGCCACGGCCTCCACCAGATGCAACATGGTATCCCGCTCCTCAGTGCTGGCGGTAATGTCGAGGAAGGCCAGTTCGTCGGCCCCCTGTTCGTCGTACCTGCGCGCCACATGCAGCGGGTCGCCGGCGTCCTTGATATCGACGAACCTGACCCCCTTGACGACCCGGCCAGCGTCCACGTCCAGGCAAGGGATAATACGTTTGGCCAGACCCAATTAACTGCCGTCCCCGGTCACCGGCGCCGATTGTTCTGTTTGGCAAAGCTCATGCACCAGGTCGAGCGCCTGCTTTAAGTCCAGCGTGCCTTCATAGATGGCGCGTCCGGTGATGGCGCCGGCAATGCCCTCGCTGGCGACGGAACACAGGGCTTTGATATCCTCCAAGTCCCTGACTCCGCCAGAGGCTATCACCGGTATCGTCACCGCTCCGGCAAGCTGCACGCTGCTCTCTATATTGACCCTGCTCAACATGCCGTCGCGACTGATATCGGTGAAAATGATCGCGGACACGCCGTCCTGTTCGAAGCGTTGAGCAATATCGATGACGTCATGGTGCGACAATTTCGACCAGCCGTTGGTGGCCAGCTTGCCGTTTTTTGCATCCAGCCCGACGATGACGTGTCCGGGAAACTCCAGACAGATATCAGACACGAAGTGCGGCGTAGTCACCGCCCGAGTGCCGATGATGACATAGTTGACCCCCACATCTAGGTAGGTCTGGATGGTGTCTTCATCGCGAATGCCGCCGCCGGCCTGAATTTCGATGTCGGGGTGTTCCTCGGCAATATCGTGGATGATGTCAGCGTTCACGGGGCGCCCGGACACCGCGCCGTCAAGGTCGATGATGTGCAACCGCTGCGCGCCCAGCTCGATCCACTGCGCTGCCATTGCCACCGGGTCGTTGTTGTAAACGGTTTCCTCGCCCAGGTTTCCCTGGCGCAAGCGGACACATTTGCCGTTTTTTATATCAATAGCAGGAATCAACAGCATGTATCACTTCCGTATCTGTAAAGGTCACCTCTATCACACGAGGTGACCGTGCAGCACAAGATAACGTTTGTCAATGCGCCACATCCCAGTTGGCACCGCGGCCGATTTCAACAACCAGCGGCACACTGAGTTCGGCGGCGCCGGACATAAGGCGGCTTACCTCGCGCGCGCAGTCATCGGCCTCGTTTTCCCCCACTTCAAACACCAGTTCATCATGAACCTGCATAATCATCCTGATATTTTTTTCGGAACGCAACAGTTTTTTATCAATTTCGATCATCGCCCGTTTGATAATGTCCGCCGCGCTGCCCTGCATCGGCGCGTTAATGGCAGTGCGCTCTGCGTACTGGCGCCTGGACGCGCTGCGCGAGTTGATTTCCGGCAGGTACAAGCGACGCCGGAACAGCGTTTCCACATAACCGGTCTGCCTGGCGCGCAGGCGGGTGCTATCCATATATTCCTTGACGCCGGGGTAGCGTTCAAAATACGTCTCCACGTAGCGCCGCGCGGCGCGGCGGGTAATGCCTAATTGCCGGGCCAGACCAAACGCCGACATGCCGTAAATCAGGCCAAAGTTGATGGCCTTGGCGGCCCGGCGCTGTGCTGCGCTGACCTCGGCCAGCCCCACCCCGAACACCTCCGCGGCGGTGGCCCGGTGAATATCGCGGCCGGCCGCAAACGCCGCCAGCAAGGTGGCGTCGCCGGACAAATGCGCCATGATGCGCAGTTCAATCTGGGAATAGTCCGCCGCCAGTAACCGCTTGCCGGGCGCCGCGACGAAGGCCTGGCGTATCTTCCTGCCGGCCTCGGTGCGGATCGGGATGTTCTGCAAATTGGGGTCTGATGAGGACAACCTGCCGGTGGCAGCCACGGCCTGGTGATACGAGGTATGCACGCGACCGCTGACCGGGTTGACCTGTTGCGGCAAGCGGTCTGTGTAGGTGGATTTGAGCTTGCTGACTTCGCGGTGGCTGAGGATCAGCGCCGGCAACGGGTGACCGTCTGCAGCCAGTTCCTGCAGCACGGCTTCAGCGGTAGAGGGTTCGCCCGTAGGCGTGGTGGCGCTGACCGGCAAACCCATCTTGTCGAACAGAATTTCCCGTATCTGCTTGGGTGAACCGATATTGAATTCCTGTTTTGCCTGCTGGTACGCCTGTTGTTCTATGGCCTGCGCCTGTTGCGCCAGTTCTGCGCCTTGGTGCGCCAACATATCAGTATCGATCATGACGCCGTTGCGCTCCATGCGCGCAAGCACTCGAGAGAGGGGTATTTCCACGCGCGTATACAGTTCACGCAGGCCCGGCTCCCCGCCTAGTTGCGGCCATAACGTGCGATGCAGGCGCAAGGTAATGTCTGCGTCCGCTGCCGCATAAGCAGCGGCTTGCTCAACAGGAACCCGGTTAAACGGAATCTGTTTGGCCCCCTTGCCGGCCACATCTTCATAGCGGGTGACGGATTTATCCAGGTACTTCTGCGCCAGACTGCCCATATCATGGCGCGTGGCCACACTGTCCAGCACGTAGGATTGCAACATGGTGTCGTGGGCCGCGCCATTTAATTCAATGCCGTAGCCGATAAGTACATTGCGGTCGAACTTCAGGTTCTGCCCGACCGTGAGCGGCCGCGGCGCCTCCAGCAGTGGACGTAATTTTTCCAGCGCCTTGCGGCGCGAAATCTGCTTCGGCGCGCCGGCGTAATCATGCGCTAAGGGTACGTAAGCCGCGGCGCCGGGGTGCACGGAAAAAGACACCCCCACCAGTTCCGCGCGCAGGTAATCCAGATCGGTGGTTTCCGTATCGAATGCGAACACCTCGGCCGCGGCCAGTTTGTCAATCCAGCGCTCTAATTGCTCCACGGTCAGGACGGTTTCATATTTTTCTGTCGTTGGAGTTGCGGCTACTGCCGGCATCATGGCGCCGGCCGGCTCACCAAACAGGTCTTCGCCGTCGCGACGCATTGTTTCAGCCAGCGTCTCCTCCTCGGCCTGCTCGTGGCTATACTCAGCGGACGACCCTGGCACGGATGCGAGCGCGGGCTGCGGCTGGTCCTGTGGTTTGGGGCGCTGCGGCGCGACCGCAGTCGCGCCGGACTCGGCCTGACCAGTGCTGTTGAGTTCCGGTAACCAGCTGCGAAAGCCCCAGCGCCGGTAATGTTCCCGCAGCGCCGTCTGGTCCTGAGCGGCGATCACCAGTTGTTGCGGTTGCACCGGCAGGTCCAGGTTGTCTCTGAGGGTTACCAGATCCTTGCTCATGGGAATCTGCTGCAGGTGCGCGCGCAGGTATTCCCCGACCTTACCGGGAAAGCTGTCCGCATTGGCGACGATGGTAGCTAAGCTGCCATGCTGCGTGAGCCACTTGACCGCAGTCTTGGGCCCGACCTTGGGAATCCCCGGCACGTTGTCCGAGGTATCACCGATCAAGGTCAGGTAATCGACGATGCGCTCCGGCGGCACCCCGTATTTTTCGATGACCCCGGCGCGATCAAAGCGGGTATTGTTCATGGTATTGATCAAGTGGATATCGTCATTGACGATCTGCGCCAAGTCCTTATCGCCAGTGGACACCAGGGTTCTCAGCCCGGCCTGCTGCGCGCGCGCGGCCAGAGTGGCGATAACGTCGTCGGCTTCCACCTCATCAATCAGCAATAACGGCACCCCCAACGCCCGGATGATCTCATGCAAAGGCCGGATCTGTGCCACTAAGTCCGGCGGCGCCGGCGGCCGGTTGGCCTTGTACTCGGGATAAATGTCGTTACGAAAACTCTTGCCCTTGGCATCGAACACCACCGCAAAATAATCCGGCCGCTCGGCCTTGAGCAACTTGCGCAACATGTTCACCACCCCGAAAATAGCCCCGGTCGGCTCCTTGTCCGCATTCGTGAGGCCCGGCATGGCGTGGTAGGCTCGGAACAGGTAATAAGAACCGTCTACTAAGGTGAGGAGTTTTTTGGGGGTGGTCATCCCGCCCCTGCAAGCAATTCATCAACACTGGTGATCACCTCGTATCGGGCGGGGTCTTCTCGAATTTCAAGCGCCTTAAAGTGGGCCCTGCCGCATTCGATCTTGGCAGCCTCGGTGAAGCGAAGATCTTCTAAGGATGTGCTGCCTTTCGTCTCAATGACCCAATACAAGCGTTCGATAGCATCCGAGTCTACCAAAATAGCCCAATCCGGATGATAGCTTCCGAGTGGCGTTGAAATAGAAAACCAACCGGGCAGTTTGGCGTAGACTTTAACGGCTTCATTCTTTTCCATCTGGTCTGCGAACCGGCGCTCGGTCTCCGACTCGTAAATGACCTTCTCGTAAACCGATTTCTCCGCATCAAGCATATTTCTCAAATAGCCGATTAGCTCTTCCTGCCGGAACAGTTCCTGCGCATAATAGGCTTCATCCCCGATGCGCTGATATTTGATACCGTCCACTAGCAACCGTCGCTTACAGCCATTGATAGACTGTGCAGCAAGCTCAATAAACTGCTGCGGATTCCGTTTGAAATCGTCAAGGCGTCCGCTTGCGGTGAGGACTTGATGAATACTCCGTCGTGTAAGCTGTGTCCGGTCTTCCAGTTCGGTCAGCAAATCAGGCAATTCGATGTCAGTTTCATTGAAGACGATAGTTGCCGACCCGGTGGTCTCAGTAGCCTCCATCCCGGCCTGACCAATGGCAATACTGGCTTTACGCCATTGCAGACGGGTCTTGGAGATCTCTTGTATATCCTGTATAGCCTTGACGCATTCTGCCAGAAGATCTCTGTTATCAAAGGCCACACGGTAGGTGGTCTTGTATTTAATACGGTCCCACAGTGCCCTGAACTCAGCGCTGTTAAGCACGGTCTGGCGTGGGTGGACAGTCTGGCGCTCGTCGGCATTCCCGATTTTCAGGGAGCCGGCGAGTTTACGTAAGATGGAAACGATATTCGCTCGTTGCTTAGTAAATTCGTAGGGCACAGCAAAACTATCATCCTTGATTGCCTGACGGAGCGAGTCCTGTATCTGCCCCGTTGCGTCAATATAGTCTTCCGCCCGTAGATGGTCGTACAGTATCCGCGACTTATCAAATCCGAAAGCTATTGCTTCCCCGTCTTCCCCAGGAACCGGCATCTGTGCAAACTGATGCAGCTCAATAACACCGAAGCGTATGCCGATATCTTTCTCGATCTCGTGTTGGAGGTTCTCGGCAAACTCCGCATAGTTTTCTCTTGCGACAACGGTCAGTATATTTACTTCGGAATCACGTAAACGTTCGCCATCCTGATTCACGCACAGACGCAGTCCGCGCCCGATCGTTTGTCGGCGTTCCCGTTCGGTTTGGATGTCACGTAACGCACATATCTGAAACACATTCGGGTTGTCCCATCCTTCACGCAGCGCCGAATGGGAGAAAATAAACCTGAGTGGCTCGTCCAGACTTAACAGCTTCTCCTTTTCTTTCATAATGAGGTTATAGGCGCGCTCAGCATTGTCTCGGTTAGCTTGATTGTTTTCAGCAGTATCCGTCCAGCCGCCTTTTTTATCGATGGAAAAGTAACCGTCATGGGCCTTCTCGGCATCTAACTCGATGTTTACCTTGTTAAAGAATAAGGAATAGTCGGGATGGCGGGCGAGCCGCCGAAACTCCTGTTCAAAGACCAGCGCATAAGGACCCTTGATTGCATTGCCTTGCTCGTTGTAACGCCGGTAACGCTCCACCTTATCGACGAAGAACAAACTAAGCACCTTGATCCCTTGCGGCCGTAAGCGCACCTCTTTGTCCAGGTGTTCGCGAATCGTACGCCGTATCAGTTGGCGGTGAACAACCTCAGGATCCACATCTCCCCAGCTTTCACCCTCCCGTAAAAAAAGCTCACCACCCGGTATCATGAGCTCAACAAACGTATCCCCAACCCGTATTTCACCAATACGGCAATCTCGATAGATTGTTCGACCTGTCTCCTGTTCGAGATCGTCACCGTCTTGTACCTTTCTCACAACGCGCCGTACTCGCCCGGCGACTTCGATATCGAGTTCGACCTTGGCACTGATGATGCCGCGTTGGTTGCCAGTCGAGACCAGCCGTACATAGGGGCGATTATGGGCGCCTTCGACGGTGGCGGATGCCACTTCAATCTGCTTGACCAGCTTGCGTTCATAGGCATCGACCGCATCGAGTCGATAGACCATGTGATGCTTGTCCACATGCGTCGCCGAATAACGTAGTGTGCAGAGCGGATTCATTGCGCCAAGTGCTTCCCTGCCGCGGCCACCGAGACCACCATCCACGCTCTGCGGCTCATCTACGACCACGATAGGGCGGGTAGCCCGGATAAGGTCAATGGGTTTCTCGCCGCCGGTCTTTTCATTGTCTTTGTAGAGGTTGTTAACCTCCTTCTTATTGATGGCGCCGACGGTGACCACCATGATCTGGATCTGTGGACTGGTGGTGAAATTTCGCACTCGGCCGAGCTTTGCCGAGTCGTAAAGGAAATACTCGAATGGTGTGCCTGAGTAGAGCGCTCGAAAATGGTCGTTGGTCATCTGGAGCGATTTGTAAACGCCCTCCTTGATCGCTAACGACGGAACAACTATGACGAACTTGGTGAAGCCAAAACGCTTATTCAGTTCGAAAATCGTGCGCAGATAAACATAGGTCTTACCGGTTCCCGTTTCCATCTCAACGGTAAAATCACCGGATTCGAGGGAGTTGGTCGGCGGCAATCCGTTGCGGAGTTGAATATCGTTCAGGTTCGCAAGAATTTCATCATCTGACAAGCTCAGCCGGTTACCAACGCCGAGAGCATTATCGGCTAAGCTTAATCGGGATTGTGGGTTCTTGGTATCGCGGCAAACAGTAAATTCGGTTCGACAGACCTCCTGACCATGGAACAGATCGCAAACGGCGTCTATCGCCTGCAACTGAAAATCGAGGTCGCTCTCGAAACGGAGCTTCATACATTACCCCATCTTCGGCTACCGGAACGGGTTTTTTCTGTGCACAGCGCCAACAGGTTCTTGTAGCGTTTTGGAAAAACGCTCTCTGGAATGATTTCATACTCAAAGCGGTTATTTGATACCTTTTGAAATACCAACACGCAGGGGCGGTCTCCATACTCTAAGTCGCTGATTACGACCCGCACTGTGTAATTCCGGAATACGGTGATTGTGAGTTCTCGTGTGAATGGGCTATTCTTTGCCTGAATAGTAATAGTTCTGCTTGATCCGACTCCTCCAACGCCAAAAAAAGCGGCGGCAGCTTTGACTGGAAGCTGGAGTTGTTTTCCATCGATACCTGTTTCTCTTGGCATTACTTCGATGATCAGACTCCCGAAGTTCGCCGCAGTCACTGGCTTCTCTGTTACCGGCTTGCTTCTTGCCCTCCAAGTGAAATTCACCATCCCTGCACATGCACGTTCTCTCTCGAACTCCAAGCGCTGACTTTTGTAAGAGTTGAGAAGATCGGATGTAAGAATGGTGCTGGTTTTCTCAATCTCTCGTGCCCACCGGTTAAGCGCTGCAGGAGCTTTCTGCGCTCGTACAAGCAAAGCAAACTCAACGTTGTTAAGCAGGCCGTCACGAGTCAGGTTATTGCTGCCAACCCAAACGATATGTCTCTTGCTTCCCTGCAGCCAAACTACCTTAGGATGAAATATACCGTTATAGTCAATCATCAAGCGTACATCGATCCCGGATTCACTGATCTGCTCAAGCGCAGCAGGGTCAGTTATTGCGTGATCTGTACCGACGAAGAGAAGCACAGAGCGTTCCTCGTCATCACCCTTCCATTGCAATATCGACTGGCGAACCTGATCCCAACCTGACTGTGTTACCGCGTAAAAGTACATGGAAAGCATCGTACAGGATCGGTCAGCTTGTAAAGTCGAAATTAAAGAGTCCCGAAAGGCAGTAACGCTCCACTTTCCTGTTATCCATGTCGGGAGATGTTTATGAGCTTTCACCATCAGATGCTCCTGACTGAAGAAATACCCCTTTCGCAAAGGAATGTTGCCAAGTTGATTTTTGTAATGTCGTCCACAAATGCATTATCTCGAAAGATACAGGAAACCTCTTCTACTGCAGGGAGCTCCTGGCGCCAGGCAATGATTTCTGCGCCAATTTCATCCGCGTCAGAAGCCGTGATGGTTACATCAAGGCAGGCGAAGAATACGCCGCCGCCCACCGAATAGATCCTTTTATTCGATCTCATTCTCTCTTGGATAGGTATGCACAGGTCTAAGCCGAGCTTAATTAGCAGTTCAAATAGAATATCGCTTTCGCTACGATCACCCTTTAAGCTTTCAATAGACATTTGTAGTGAGTTTTCCAGGTTACCGTATTCCGGATCCCATTCTTGTATATTTGTTGAATCCAGCTTGAAAACGCGAAAACCAATGTCACCCGAAAACATTGGGTTTTTATCTCGAAAGCCGACCCCTGTGCGACGCAGAAATTCCTTTGTCAGTTCGGCGATATTATTGGCCTTCTTCTGAGAATTAAGAAAGCTCACTGCCGCTTGCTGTTCCTTATTGTCAGGATTCAGGCATTCAGGTAGTTGGACCAAAATGTATCTACGCGCTAGCCCATCCTCAAGATTTTGCTGCATGACACCGCTTGCCGTTGTCCCGGATCCGGCAAAGAAGTCGAGAACTATGTCATCAGCAGAGGAGATTGCCCGTATCAGGTATTTGATTAGGCCAGAAGGTTTTGGGTAGCTCACAACATCCATTCCGAACAGCATCCTCATCTCTTGAGTAGCATCTTCATTTGTTGGCACTCCATTTGTCCGATGTGATAACAGATTGGATATTTTCTTCATTTCGCCGGAACGATTGATGTAATTCGGCCGGAAGGGGATTTTGTGTATTACGATCTCAGCGCCATTGGCAATAAACTCGTTTAGTTTGGCTTGTGAATAACGCCATTCGCCACGGAGTCGAAATTCGCCAGCATTAACACCACCTTCAACTTTCACGTCATCAAGGAGTTCGGTAACGATGTTTCCCTCCGACATATCCTGTGCGCGAATCGATTGATCCTGACAAGAAAACTTCACAGATCGCGGGGGGAAACAAAGAATGCTGGCAGGATTCCCCGCATTATTAAACGGATATTTTTTACCATCTTCGACTGAGCCTGCGACAAATGCCGGAGCGAGCGACCGAGTTTTGGCGTATGCAATAATATAATCAGTAATGGAGCCCATGTTACGGTCAAGAAAGGAAGGTTTTTTCTTCTTTTCCCAGATAAACGTCCCGCAAAAATTTTCTCCTCCAAATATATCATCGCAAATAGCACGCAAGTTATGTATTTCAGTGTCATCGATGGAGATTAGAAGGACACCATCAGATTTAAGTAAATGTCTTGATAGCAGTAATCTGGGATACATCATGTTCAGCCAGTCAGTATGGAACCGGCCCGAGGCTTCTGTTTTGGAGGACAGTTTGCCATTCTCACCATCGATCTGGCCGGTTAGTTCCAAGTAGTTACGCAAGTTGTCACGGTAGTTGTCCGGATAGACAAAGTCCTTTCCTGTGTTATAGGGAGGATCGATGTAGATTAGCTTGATTTTGCTGGCATAGCTTTTTTGCAGAAGCTTCAGCACTTCCAGATTGTCGCCTTCAATCATCAGGTTCTGCGTGGTGTCCCAATCGACGCTGTCTTCAGGGCAGGGGCGTAATGTCCCGGTCGAGGGGGTCAGTGCGAGCTGTCGTGCACGGCGTTTGCCGTGCCAGCTGAGGCCATATTTCTCCTCACCTTCTTCGACGTTACCACCAAGTAGTTGCCGAAGCACATCAAAGTCCACCTTGTCCTCAGTGAACGTATCAGGGAATAGTGTCTTCAACTGTTCAGTATTCTCAGCGATAACGTCGATAGAGCAAGTATCAATATCACCAGAGACTATCTTCTTCATGCTTCATTCTCCAAAATTGCAATACCAAATCCTGATGCTCACACCCCAACGCCCGGATGATCTCATGCAAAGGCCGGATCTGTGCCACTAAGTCCGGCGGCGCCGGCGGCCGGTTGGCCTTGTACTCGGGATAAATGTCGTTACGAAAACTCTTGCCCTTGGCATCGAACACCACCGCAAAATAATCCGGCCGCTCGGCCTTGAGCAACTTGCGCAACATGTTCACCACCCCGAAAATAGCCCCGGTCGGCTCCTTGTCCGCATTCGTGAGGCCCGGCATGGCGTGGTAGGCTCGGAACAGGTAATAAGAACCGTCTACTAAGGTGAGGAGTTTTTTGGGGGTGGTCATTTCAAGACAATTTTGACTTTCCCGCGAATAAAGCAGGCAAAAGATGCAAAAAACTTCCCTTTCCCCCGGAGGGAGAGGGCAGGGACGAGGGGGATACAATCTTCCACATTATTGGGACCTGCTTGATCTGGCCTATGGCGTCAGACTTGATCCTTGCCAATGAACTTATCTCCTCTATAGCTTGTTTCGGCTGGTTCCCTTTCGAAATAACTTGTAGTGTTATCCTGCCAACGGACAAGACACGTGACCCCATCCGACCTAGGACGCGATCTGCCAGTTAAATTCCCTCGATTTCCAGGATCGTCACGCAAGTAAACTTCCGTGCCTTTGGGATATTGATTTACAGTGTTTTCGGTCACAAATTTACGATGTATTGGTATTCAGCTGATTTTACAGTCCTTTTGTCAAAAATGAAGGGTTTATGTTCTGAATATGTCCGTGGCAGCTTGAATATTGCAGTAATTGCATGATTTTTTAATTACAATACTTGCATTATGGATTGAGGTCAT
Source organism: Gammaproteobacteria bacterium (assembly GCA_965215365.1). Taxonomy (GTDB): domain Bacteria; phylum Pseudomonadota; class Gammaproteobacteria; order Eutrophobiales; family Eutrophobiaceae; genus JAAXHV01. The sequence goes on from CBDCDS010000003.1 coordinate 931,279, forward strand.
TTACCATGAAACCATGAGTGCATTGAACAAGCTGAAACGACATCTTCGCCCGGGGCAGGTTTATCGCCGCGCCGACCTTCTGCCGTGGTCAAATGCCGTGGATCGGCATCTGCAACAGCTTGTTGGGGAAGGGACTTTAACCAAGCTTTCGGGAGGGCTGTACTATTGTCCCAAGCATACAAACTTCGGAGTTACGCCAGCCAGTGAGGAAAAGCTTGTCAAAGCGTTTCTGAAAGACCACCGCTTTTTACTGACTTCACCTAATGCCTACAACGCGCTTGGAGTTGGTTCAACGCAGCTCTACAACGAGACCATCGTTTACAACCACAAGCGCCATGGCAATTTCGCTCTTGGCAACCGCACATTTAATTTTCGGATGAAACCACATTTTCCCTCGAAGATCTCCAAGGAGTTCTTGCTGGTCGATCTGGTGGACAACCCTGACCGTCTGGCCGAGCACAAACCTTCGATACTTGCAATGGTGAAGAAGCAGGCACAGAGCGCCGATCATAAAGCGCTGAAAAAAGCCGTCCGCGAGTACGGCGGGTCAAAAGCCAAAAAGTTCTTTGAGCCATTATTGTCTCAAGGTGCAATACCTGATGCCACATGAATTTCTTCACCAGAACAAAGAATTTGCCGACCTGATCCGTATCGTTGGGGAGGAGCGTTCCGTCGCCCCCATTCTTGTAAGGTCAAAATTCTGGATGACGGAGCATTTTCCGGGCCATCTCAGCTCGGGCCTATAGCTGATGCGATCCGGCTTGGAGGCAGAAGCGAGTGACAAATTCGCGTCAATGACAGGCGCCACGCCCGCACAGTCATCACGAGCGTCATTTCAGTGCAACGATGATACCTATTATTGCGATTCCGCCCCCTATGAACCACCTCATTGAAGAGATACTCTCTTTCATTGCAGAGACACTTTCTTCCAGCCTTTTTACATTGGCGGCAAGTGAACGTAGTGTTGTATTCACTTCTGACAAAGACAATATTTCACGCTCAAGCACCGCCTCCAAATCTTCGTTGGAAAGTGATGATTGATCCTGGTAGGGGCCGGAATAAGGCCGTTCTACCGGTTCGCTGAGGCGGTGAAATTCCACCGTGAGAAGATCATCTAAGTGTGACAGGGCTATTTTCCTGCTGGTCAGATTAGTCAGTCCGATACCTAACCTCCCCTTAAATCCTGGGTCGATCTGTGGGCCTGTAGTCGCAAGCAATCCCTTACGCGCCCATTTGCTGCGCAGGCCGAAGCGGCCGCTGTGTTGATTATTCAGAGAGATAACTTCTTCGGTAACCAGCACCGCAAAATCGCCTGCATCCAGTTCGACAAACCCTTTCTCTTTAACATTAACCTTGCCGCGGCGGGACGACACTGCTGCCTCAGGACCCACCCGTAAATCGTAGGAAGCCGGTTGGATTTGCTGATCGTTAAAAGGTGATATACCGACACTACCCTCGGAGCAGGCTTGCCGAATCATGCTGTCAGTCAGTATCATGGTAGCGATACTAGCATATTTTCGCCTCTTTTGGGTCTCAAAACTTAGATGATTGGATCATGAAACTGATACGATTGGCAGTCATTCGTTCCCGTGGTCAACTTGACTTGCCACAATTATGACTATTGGCAATTCCGAATATTCGCTGTACTATCTGTCTGTCCCAAGTAGCCTGAACTATGTGGGGGAGAGTCAATGAAATATGTTCTTGCCGGTATGCTTAGCCTGCTCCTGATCACGGGGGCGGGCGCGCAGGACTATGAGGATGGAGAACTGGGGGAGGCGCCCAAGCCGCCGGAGCTGCCGGACCCGTTGAAGAGCGGCGAGGCAATTGAACCGCAGGTGACCATCATCCGCAAGGACGACGCGATCATTGAAGAATACCGCCTGGACGGCCGGCATTACATGACTCGCATCATCCCGGCAGTCGGCCCGGCTTACTATCTGGTGGACCGCGACGGAGACGGCCGGATGGAAACTCGCATGAGCGAAATCTACGATGACTTCACCGTGCCACAGTGGGTGTTATTCAGTTGGTGATCGAGAAATAATGGGAACTTCTAAAAATGCCCTCCGTGGCATTTTTGCTGTGTAAGTTTCACCTGCCCTGGCCTGTTTATGTCCCTGTCACTAGGCCGGTATTGGGCCATAGTCAGGCCACAAATCGTAACGAACCGGGGCGGAGAATGAAAAAAACCGATGTAACGATTATATCAGAAATTGTCAATGCGTCCGATGCAGGCCTCAGTAGCGTTGCCATCTATACTGCCTTGAAGAAAAGGATGCGGGATGACGTTCCCAGTCACAGAGCATTCAAGCGCCGGCTGGCCATTCTTGTTGAAAAAGGAAAAATTGCACGTATCGGCAAGGACCGGGCCGTAACATACCGGCGTCCCGCCGGCGCGCCGGCGCCGGTTGCCGTTGATGAAGCCAGACTCGTCATCCCCATCTCAGACGAGGGCCATGCTGTTCAGGAGTATGTGCGCCGGCCCGTTCAGGGACGGGAACCTGCCGGGTACGAGCATGAGTTCCTAGAAGATTATATCCCCAACGATACCTGCTACCTGCCGGAACACATCAGGCGGGACCTGTCCTTGATCGGTGAAATCAGCAATCCCACCCCGGCAGGCAGCACCTACCAACCGGAGACGGTCAACCGGTTACTGGTCGATCTGTCCTGGGCCTCCAGCCGTCTGGAAGGCAATACGTACTCGCTCATTGACACACAAAATCTGGTCGTGGATGGGGTCTTTGCCGAAGGAAAAGACCGGGCTGAGGCCGATATGATCCTGAACCACAAGCACGCCATTGATATGTTGCTGGAAAATGCAGATACCCTGGGCTATAACAGGTACACGTTCCTGAGCCTGCACAAACTGTTGTCAGACAACCTGATGGGCGATCCGGCAGATAGCGGGCGGCTGCGCCAGAAGATAGTCGAGATAGGCGGTTCCGTGTACAGTCCACTCGGGTTCCCGCAGCAGGTGGAAGACTATTTCAGGATGTTCCTGGATAAGGCCGGGGACATAGAAGACCCGTTTGAGCAGTCGTTCTTCACCATGGTACACCTGCCGTACCTGCAACCCTTCACCGATGTCAATAAGCGCACGGCAAGGCTGGGTGCCAACATCCCGCTGATCAAGAACAAGCTGTGTCCGTTGTCATTCATCGAGGTGCCCGAGCAAGACTATATCGAAGGAAACCTGGGTGTGTATGAACTGAATGACACCAGCCTGCTGCAGGACGTGTACCTGTGGGCGTACGAACGGTCCTGCCGACGGTATAACACTATAAAACGGTTGGACTCCAGCAGAGATCCATACCGGACAAAATACAAGCAACTGCTTTATTCGGTCACGGGAAAAATCATTAAACAAAAACTTGAAGCAACCGATGCATGCATCGCGGAGCTGGCGCGAGACCGCGTTATCAGCAACGATACCAACAGGTTCATCAAGATGGTCAACGATGAGTTGCGGAGCATGGACGCAGTGGGCTTGAATCGGTATGGTGTCAGCATGGAAGAGTTCCATGCGTGGCAGCGGGGCTAACGCGCTCCGGGTGGCTCTAATTTTTGCTATGTAGGTTTCACCTGCCCTGGCCCGTTTACGTCCCTGTCGCCGGATACCGGCCAATCCCTGGCCGGTATGACGAACAACGGGCTTACATGCGGGCGGTGTTCTGAAGCTGGTTGCTGCGTGGATTGAAATCCATCAGGATGAGTTGCTTGCGGATTGGGAGTTGGCAGTCAATGGTAAAAAGCTATTTCCGATTAGAGGCCTTGATCAATGATAATTTCTTCGATAAAGCCACACCAAGACTATGTGCTGGAAATCCTCGCGGAGGATGGGCGCACAGGCTTTTTTGATGTGCGACCCTACTTGGAATCCGAAGTATTTTCCGGCTTAAAAGAAGAGCAAGCTTTCAAACAGGTAACCAATGGTGGCTATTTCATAGAATGGGAGTGTGGAGCAGATTTATCGGCGGATACTATCGAGGCTCGATGGCACAATGTACCAGTCCCTGCCTCCACGCAAGCATGCGGCGCCCGGTGACTGTGTCGGAGGGTCGCCACACGGGTGCGTCGGAGAACGCAGTGAAGACACAGGTTTGGATAGCCGTCTCCGTGTACGTGCTGGTTGCGATAATCAAAAAGCGTCTGAACTGCGACCTGAGTCTCTACACTTCCAGCGTTGGCCTTTACGGGAAGCAATCGCCATCCAACGCTTGTCTGGCTTCTTACTCCAGTCACAATGGACGACCATACTAAATCGATTTTTTGTTGTAGTCATTGCTGTTGGTATTGGTTCATGCAAGTGGGTTATCGGGACATTACGACGTCAGAAAAATAGTAGCCAACCCTAGGAAGGTCATAAAACCTATGACATCGGTGACGGTTGTCAGGATGACCCCGCCGGCGATGGCCGGGTCTATGCCGAATTTTTTCAGGGCCAGGGGGATCATTGAGCCGGCCAAGGCGGCGCAGACCAGGTTGATGACCATGGCCAGGCTGATGACCAGGCCCAGTCCTTCATTACCGAACCACAGGGTGGCGACAACCCCGACCACGGCTGCCCACAGGACGCCGTTGAGCAGGCCGACGGCGCACTCCTTGCGCACCAGCGCGCAGGCGTTCTGCCGGGAAATACGGCCCAATGCCAGACCGCGCACGGAGATCGTCAAGGCCTGACTGCCAGCGCTGCCGCCCAGGCCGGCGACGATGGGCATGAGGATGGCCAGCGCCACCAGTTCCTCAATGGCGGCCTCGAAGCGCCCGATCACCCAGGCGGCGAGGAATACGCTGAGCAGGCTGATGCCCAGCCAGACTGCGCGCCGTCGGGTACTGGACAGGACCGACGCGAACAGGTCGTCCTCACCCAGGCCGGCCATGTTGCGTACGGATTGTTCCGCCAAGCCCTGGATCACGTCCACAACGTCGTCGATGGTGATGCGTCCGAGCAGTTTCCGGCGCTCGTCCAGCACTGGCGCAGAGATCAGGTCGCGCTGTTCGAATAGGCGCGCCACCTCCTCAGCGGGCATGTCGGCGGGAATGCCCACGCCCTCGGACATGTGCTCGCCGACGCTGTCCTGCGACTTGTTCACCAGTACCTCCGCCAATGACAGCACGCCTAGGTAGCGGTTTTGCCGATCCACGACGATAAGGCTGTCGGTATGGTCGGGGAGCTCTCCCAGTTGCCGCAGGTAACGGGTCACGACATCCAGCGTCACGTCTGCACGCACCCAGACCACATCCGTGTCCATGAGGCCGCCGGCCGTGTCTTCCGGGTAGGACAGCAACGAGGCGATGCGTTCCCGGTTTTGCGCGTCCATGGACAACAACACGCTGTCCACCCGCTCTTCGGGCAGGTCTTGCAGGATGTCGGCGGCCTCGTCCGGGTCCAACCCCCGGGTCACCTGCGCCACTTCCTGCGGCTGCATTGCTGCCAGCAGGCCGGCGCGCACGGCATCCTGCACTTCGGTCAGCACGTCGCCTTCCACAGCCGGGTCGACCAGCCGCCACAGCGCGCGCCGGTGGCGGCCCGGCAGGCTCTCCAGCAGGTCGGCTATTTCGGAGGGGTGGAACGACTCCAGCATCGACCGTACCCGGCCGAAGTCACCGTCTTCCAGGCACTCGAATAAGAGCTCTTGTCGGGATGCTGCTTGCATGACGGTTAAGGATTTGCGGAATTAAGCGGAGAGGGCGTAACGGCTGTTTTACAACGCTTGCAACAATTTCTGTATGTCTGTCGCGCGGGCGGCTTGCAGTGCCGTATCTGCGACTGCGGCCAGCTTGCTCAAGTCACTTTCCAGGATGTTCTTTTTGACTTCCAGCAGATAAGCCGGATGCACACTGAACTCGCGCAGCCCCAGGCCCAGCAGCAGCTGGGTGTACTGGCTGTCTCCGGCCATCTCCCCGCACATGGCAACCGGGATGCCGGCGCCGGCGCCGGCGTCGAGCGTCATCCGTATCAGCCTCAACACGGCCGGGTGCAAGGGTTCGTAGAGATAACTCACCTCGTCGTCAACCCGGTCTATCGCCAGCGTGTACTGGATCAGGTCGTTGGTGCCGATCGAAAGGAAGTCGAATTGCTCGGCGAAAATATCCGCACAGATCGCAGCCGCCGGCACCTCGATCATGGCGCCGATGGGTAGGTTTGCGTCAAACTCCAGCCCTTGTCCGCTCAGCTCAGCCTTGATCTCAGCCACCAGGTCCAGCACCTGTCGGGCTTCCTGCAGGTTGGACAGCATAGGGATCATAAGGCGGATGTTGCCGTGTGCCGAAGCGCGCAGGATGGCGCGTAACTGGGTGCGGAACAGGGCCGGTTGTTTCAGGCACAAGCGCACGGCGCGCAACCCCAGCGCAGGATTGGCCTGCCCGGCGCTGCCTTGCTGGCGCCCGTCCACCTGTTTGTCGGCGCCCAAGTCGAGGGTGCGTATGGTCAACGGCAACCCCGCCATGGTGTCCAGCACCGACAGGTAGGTCTCATAGTGTTCCTGTTCTTCCGGCGGCGCTTCCCGGTTCATATACAGGAACTCCGTGCGGTACAGGCCGACCCCGCCGGCGCCGACCTGCCGGGCGATGTCAAAGTCCTGCGGCAGCTCCACATTCGCCTGCAGCTTGATGGGAACTTGGTCTAAGGTGCGCGTTGGCGTTTCTTTCAGGCGTATCAGGCCGGCGTAATAGTTCCGCTCTTCCTGTTGTTGTTGCCGGTAATGGCGCAGGCTGCGCGCATCCGGGTCAACCAGCATCACACCGGCATTGCCGTCAACGATGAGCAGGTCGTCTTCCCGCACCCGACGCCGGGCTTCATGCAAGCCGACAATGGCGGGGATGATCAAGCTGCGCGCCAGGATGGCGGTGTGCGAGGTGGGGCCGCCGTATTCGGTCACAAAGGCAAGGATGCCGTGATGCTGCATCAACACCGTGTCCGCCGGCGCCAGATCATCGGCGATCAGCACATATCCGCTCAGGCGGCTGTCCGGTTCTTCGTGGCGCAACGGCCCCTGCTTTAACAGTATCCTCTGGATACGATTGACAACGTGATCGATGTCGTTCTTGCGAGTGCGCAGGTACGGGTCTTGCATTTCATCGAACACCTGCACTAGGGCATCGCGCTGGCGTTGCAGGGCCCACTCTGCGTTATGCTGTGCGGTTCGGATCAAGCGTAACGGTTCCTGAGTCAACACCGCGTCGTCCAGCATCAGCAGATGGGTGTCTATAAACGGCGCAATATCCGGCGCGGCGGCGGCCGGAATATGGTCGCGAATGGCGCGCAGCTGCTGCTTGGCCTGATCGACGGCGCTGAGCAGGCGTTGGGTTTCTGAGTCGATCCGGTCCTTGTCAACGTGGTATTCAGGAATATCAAGGCGGTCGCGTTCGATGATGTGGGCGCGCCCGATGGCAATGCCGCGGGAGACCCCCATGCCGTGCAGGGACAAGGTCACAGCTGTTCCCCGAAGCGGTTTTCGATCAACCGCGCCAGCGTCCTCATGGCTGTTTCCTCATCGTTGCCGTACACCGTCAGTTCCAGACTCGCCCCGGTTGCTGCGGCGAGCATCATCAGGCCCATGATGCTTTTGCCGTCAACGCTTTTTTCACCCGATTTCACCCGGATCTCAGACTCAAAGGCCAGCGCCGTTTCCACAAAAGACGCAGCCGCGCGCGCATGCAGGCCCAGTTTGTTGACAATGGTGACGGTGCGTTGCAGCAACGGGGCGCTACTCCGTCAACATCTGATACAGCGTTATGCCGGAGTCTTCCTGCCGCAGCCGCGCCAGGAACGCCGGCTGGTCGAACATGCCGGCCAGCTGCGCTAGGATCTGCAGGTGCTCCTGGGTCGAGTCTTCCGGCACCAGCAGCGCGAACATCAAATCTACCGGTTGCCGATCAACGGCATCGTAATCCACCCCCTGTTGCAGTTTAACAAACGCGGCAGTGGTGGCGACGCCGTTCTGCACGCGTCCGTGCGGCAACGCCACCCCGTTGCCCAGACCGGTGCCGCCCAGACGCTCGCGGGCCAGCAGGCTATCGAACGCCTGGTGGCTGCTCAACGTGTTGTCGGCCGCGGCCATCAGGTTGGCAAGGGTCTCCAACGCGGCCTTCTTGCTGGCAAGGTTTACGTTGCACAGAACACGCTCGCGGGTCAGGATATCTGCAATGCGCATGGATGTTCGTTGCGTCGGACCGAAAAACCGCGCTCAGCCGCGGTGGTCGGATAATTTCTCCTTGTGTTTTTTAACCTGCCGATCGAGTTTGTCCAGCAGTTTGTCGATGGCTGCGTACATGTCGTTGTGCTCGGCGTCGGCGAACAGGTTGCCGCGCTGCAGCTGCAGATTGGCCTCGGCCCGGTTTCGCTCTTTCTCCACCGACAGGACGACATGAACGGTAAGGACATGATCAAAATGGCGCGCTATGCGCTTCAGTTTGGTGGCAACGTAGGTGCGTAACGCGGGCGTGATATCCAGATGATGGCCGGACAGGTTAATTTGCATGATATTCTCTTTTTGGTCAGATCTGCGAGTCAGGACAGGGTTAAATTCGCTCTCTTTCTCTCGCTGGAAGAGGGAATGGACAACGCTTCCCGGTATTTTGCCACCGTTCTGCGCGCCACCTGCATGCCCTGCTGCGCCAGCAACTCGACAATTTTGTTATCGCTCAGGGGTTTTTCCGGCCGTTCAGCCTGTATATGTCTTTTGATAACCGCGCGGATGGCTGTGGCCGAACAGGCGTTGCCCCGGTCTGCGCCCACCTGGACGGAAAAGAAATACTTCAGTTCAAACACGCCCCTGGGCGTGTGCAGGTACTTGCGCGCAGTCACCCGGGACACCGTGGAGTCGTGCAGGTCCAGAGCCTGCGCCACATCGTGCAGCACCAGCGGTTGCATCGCTTCCTCGCCATGTTCTAAGAACGCCCGTTGTTTCTCAACGATGCAGGAAGCCACCCGCAACAGGGTTTCGCTGCGGCTTTGCAGGCTTTTGATAAACCAGCGCGCTTCCTGCAGGTGGTTTTTCAGTGAGACGTTGTCGGCGCTGTTATCGGCGCGCCGGATCATGCCGGCATAGCTGCGGTTGATACGCAAACGCGGCAGCGTGTCGGTGTTCAGTTCCACCTTCCACACCGCGCCGGTTTTTTTGACCAGCACATCGGGCGTCACGTACTCCTGCCGGGCTTCCTGCACCTGACTGCCGGGGCGGGGGTGCAGGGACTGGATCAGGGCAATCACCTGTTCCAGTTGCGCGCGACCGAGCCCCAGCTGTTTCATCAGGCGCTTGTACTCGCGGGCGCCCAGCAACTGTAAGCACCGCTGCACTAACAGCCGGGCTTCAGCCAGCCAGGGGGTATCCGGCGCCAGTTGCGCCAGTTGCAGGAGTAGACATTCGGACAGATCGCGCGCGCCGATCCCCGCCGGATCAAACGTTTGCACCAGATGTAACACCGCCGTGATCTCGTTGGTCTCGACCTCGAACTCGGTTGCCAGGGTGGCGCCGATCTCCTCTAAGTCCTCGCCCAGGTAACCATCGTCGTCGATGGCATCGATCAAGGCAATGGCGATGGCCTTGTCGGTCACAGACAACGTGACCAGATCCAGCTGTGCAAGCAGGTGCTGGCGCAGATTCTCGGCGCTGTGGTCGCGATATTCATCCGGGTAAAACTCCGCCGCCGCGCCGTTGTGGGAGTGGTAGGCCGCGCTGTCGTAAATATCGTCCCAGGCGACATCCACGGGCAAGTCTTCCGGCAGCGTCTCGGCGGCGGTTGCCTGGGCGCAGTCCATGCCATTCAGGTCTGTGTCAGGCGGTTCGACTGCAGGTTGTGTGGCGCTGTTTTCATCTTCGTCCAACTCCAGCATCATGTTGGAATCCAGCGCCCCCTGAATCTCCAGCCCCAATTCCAGGCTGGACAACTGCAACAGCCGGATCGCCTGTTGCAACTGCGGCGTCATGGTCAAGCCATGACTTGGTTTGATTCCCAGAGATTGTTTCATGCTGTTGCAGCCTCACCTGCGGAATTCAAACCCCAGGTAAACGTTGCGCACGGTTTCATTGGCAAGAATTTCATCGGGCGTGCCTTCGGCCAGAATTTTGCCTTCATTGACGATGTACACGCGATCGCACGCGCCCAGCGTCTCCCAGACATTGTGGTCGGTGATCAGTATGCCAATGCCTTTCTCACGCAGGTAGCTGGTGATGCGCTGGATATCGCTGATGGAAATAGGATCAATGCCGGCAAACGGTTCATCAAGCAGTAAAAACTGCGGGTCGGTAGCCAGCGCCCGGGCTATCTCCACCCGTCTGCGCTCACCGCCGGACAGGCTCAGGCCCAGGCTGTCGCGCAGGTGCGACACATGAAATTCATGCAACAGTGCTTCCGCCCGTTGCTGCGCGGCTTTCTTGCTCAGGTTCTTGCGCAGCTCGAGCACCGCCAGGATATTTTCCTCCACCGTGAGCTTGCGGAAAATCGATGATTCCTGGGGCAGGTAGCCCAGCCCGAGGCGCGCCCGTTTTTCCATGGGCAACAGGCTGAGGTCCTGTTCGTCAAGGAGAATCTCGCCCTTGTCACAGGGTATCAGACCAACGATCATGTGAAAGCTGGTAGTCTTGCCGGCGCCGTTGGGGCCGAGCAAACCGACGATTTCACTGCTGTTCACGGTCAGGCTGATATCGTCCACCACCTGACGCGAGCGGTATGACTTGGATACGTGTTGGACCGACAGGACACTCATACGCGCATCACGAGTCGGGCTCTTTCCTTTTCAGGATCAGTTTTACCCGCCCCCTTTTTTTGGCCGGATCGGTGCTGTCAGACTCGCCGGCGCCGGCTCCAGCCTCCGCGGTCACCCCGCCCGTCGCCTTCACCCGGCTAAGTGCCGTGTTGTACTCGATCCGCTCCCCGACCAGGGTGGAAGTATCCTGTTTCACCCAGGCGTCCTCGATCAACACCACCAGATTTCTGGTCTCGTGGTACTCCATACGTTTGGCCCGGGCCTGGTTGGGCGCCGCCGCGTTGTCCGGCTGTTGCCGGTAGGTGGCCGGGCTGCCTTCGATGACGAGGTAATCCAGTTCATCGCCGCCCTTGCTGCGCACCGTCATCACGTCACCCGTCATACGGATGGAGCCCTGCGTGACAATCACGTTGCCGCGATAGATGCTGACGTCATTTAAGTCATCGAGTTCCGCCTCGTCCGCCTCAACCTGGATCGGCTGGTCCTTGTCCGTCGACAGGCACCAGGCCGTCATACTCCCCAGCAGGCAGGACAACAGGACTACCAGCCCCGTCAGGCTAGTTAAGTATGGTCTTGTCATGGTTAATGATTTCCAATCTGTTTTCAGGCAGGTAGGCGCGCAGGCCGCGGCCGGTGATTACCGCGGTACTGGTGACAATCGTCGCATGGCTGTCTGTCTCCGCATATTCCTGTTCCAGCAGGATTTTCACATCGGTGGTGCTGACTTCCAGCCGCGGCTCCCCGTGCGCATCGTATTCCCGCATTTTTACTATGCCGTAGAGTGAAATAGTATCATTATCTCCCTCTATGCGGCCTTTTTCTGCATCAATATACAAGGGCAACTCGTCGGCACGGAAAATTTCCATGCGCGGCCGCACCAATTTGGTGCTGTTATCGTGCGGGTAGTGCGCCATATAGTCTGCCGACAGCTTGTTTCTGGGTTGGCCGTCGCGATCCATGGTCAGGGTGGTGAAGTCCTCCATGTAATAATCCGGCGCGCGCGCATCAGCCTGAACGGTGCTGCCTGTATCTGCGGACAACCAACTCAACAACCACGCGCTGAACACGGCGGCGCCAATCAGCAGTACCAGGATCAGTAACCGCTGTAGCATCGCTCAGAGCACCTGCGCACGCAGCAGGTCGTGCATATTCAGCACCCCGACCAGGTGCTGCTCATTGTCCAGCACCAGCAAGGCGTTAATGCGGTGCTGTTCCATCATGCGCAGGGCTGCGGCCGCAAGACTGCCGGCGGCAATGGTCTTGGCGTCTCTCGTCATCACTTCTGCCGTAGTGGTAGTGTGCACGTCATAACCGGCATCCAGCGCGCGGCGCAGGTCGCCGTCGGTAAAGATGCCTGTCACCCGGCCCTGCTGGTCCAGTACTGCGGTCATACCCAGCCCTTTTTCGCTCATTTCCAGCAAGGCCCGGCTCAGTGGCGCGTCCTCCCGCACCTGCGGTGCCTGCGCGCCGGTGTGCATAACATCCCGCACCGCGGCCAGGCGTCGTCCCAGTGACCCGCCGGGATGGCAGCGGGCAAAATCAGCGGCGCTGAAGCCGCGCGCCTCCAGCAGGGCGATGGCCAGAGCGTCGCCCAGCACCAGGCAGGCTGTGGTGCTGGCCGTGGGCGCCAGACCCAGTGGGCAGGCTTCCTCGGTGACGCTCACGTCAAGGCACACCGTAGCCGCCTGACCCAGCGTGGAGGCCGGGCGGCCCGTGAGCGCCACGAACGGGATGCCCAGACGCGTTATCACCGGCAACAAGGTGATGAGCTCGGCGGTCTCTCCCGAGTTGGACAGGGCAACGACCACATCGTCCCGGGTGATCATCCCCAGGTCGCCGTGACCGGCCTCAGCCGGGTGCACGAAGAAGGACGGAGTCCCGGTGCTGGCCAGGGTGGCCGCGATCTTGTGGCCGATATGCCCGGATTTGCCCATGCCCAGCACCACCACCCGCCCCCGGCACGACAGCATCAGTTGACAGGCGCGCACGAAATGGCCGTCGATACGTTGGCTGAGCGCGCCCACCGCCTGTTGCTCAGTGGCAATCACCGCGCGCGCGGCTTCTATCAGCCGCTCTGCATCCGCCTGCTTGCCGGCGCCGGCGCTGGTAAGCGTTGTCGAAAACCTGTCTGCAACCGCGTTCATGTTCAATGCTTTATCAAGCCTGCCAGCCCCGGAACAGCAAATACTGGTAGCCGACGAAACACAGCAGCAATAGCGCGCCTTCGCCGCGGCTGTAGCGGTCCTTGCCGGCATAAAACACCATCCAGGCCATCAGCAGGGTCAGCCCTCCCATCACGGTAAAATCCCGCACCAGCACTTCCCTGCCGAAACTGTCAGGATGAATAATACACGGTATGCCCAATACCATCAGCATGTTAAACATGTTCGAGCCGATGATGTTGCCGATGGCGATATCCATTTCCTGTTTGGCAATGCTGGCCAGGGACGCGGCCAGTTCCGGCAGGCTGGTGCCGACCGCAACAATGGTCAACCCGATAACCAGATCACCGACGCCGAACGCCCTGGCAATATACACCGCGCCGCGTACCAGCAGTTCGGCGCCGCCCAGCAACACCAGCAGCCCAAGCAGCAGCAAGATAACGGACTTTGTCAGGACCGGCGGCTGTTCCGGGTCGGCCTCGTCTTGCGCGGGCGCGGCGTTTGGCGTTGCCTGTCGCACGATCCACACCAGCATCAGGCCCAGCGCGCCCAGCAGCAGCAAGCCGTCCAAGCGCGACAGGCGCAGGTCGAGCATCAATGCCAACGCCACCAGCATCGCGGCCAGCATGAGCAGAAACTCGCGCCGCAAGGTCTGCGAACGCACCACCAACGGCGCAAACAGCGCAGTGGTTCCCAGCACCAGGCCGATATTAGCGATATTGGAACCCAGAGCATTGCCGATGGCGATGTGGGTCTTGCCTTCCCAGGCGGCCACGCCGCCGACAAACACCTCCGGCATGGAGGTGGCGATGCCCACTACGATCAAACCGATGATCAACGGCGAGACCCCCAGCGCGCGCGCAACCCCTGCGGCCCCGGACACGAACCGGTCCGCCCCCAGCACCAGCAGGGCCAGACCGCCCAGCACCAATAGTGTTGCCATCAACATACGTCAATACTCCTGTGAACCTCTGCTTATGTGCCCTCCGTGGCATTTCAAGAGGTTCCTGGTTCGGGAATATTCGTAGTTTATCACGTCGGCGGGACGGTTCCTCTTGTTCGTCATCATGGACGGAGATGTTATTATTTAAGGCACCCCTGAGAATGTCCTCCATGGCGCATAAGCAGAGGCACCTTTTACATCACAAAACACACGACTGCCGACAATGCAAGCCATGATCCTGGCGGCGGGGCGGGGCGAGCGTATGCGTCCCCTGACCGACAAACTGCCCAAACCAATGCTGACCGCAGGCGGCAAACCGTTGCTGCAATACCACGTGGAGGCCTTAGCGCAGGCCGGTTTCACCGAACTGGTCATTAACCATGCGCGCTACGGCGCACGCATAGAAGCCTGGTTCGGCGACGGCGCCGCTTTCGGTGTGCACCTTCGCTACTCGGCGGAGGGTGACAGCCCGCTGGAAACCGGGGGCGGCATCAAGCGCGCCCTGCCGTTGCTGGGGAATGACCCGTTCCTGGTCGTCAACGGCGATACCTGGACCGACTTTCCTTTTGCATCACTGCAACCGCCGCCGACCGGCCTCGCCCATCTGGTATTGGTGCCCAATCCTGCCCATCACCCCGACGGCGATTTTACCTTGGCCGACGGCGAGGTGCGCGCCAACGGACAACCCGCCCACACCTTCAGCGGCATCGGTATCTACCACCCTGAGCTGTTCCAGGCCGTACCGGAACACACCTTCCCCCTGCCCCCACTGCTACGCCGCGCCATGGACAACCACCAAGTGACGGGAGAGTTATACCAGGGAGCCTGGTTTGATATCGGCACCCCGGCGCGTTTGGCGGAGATTGAGCGCTATCTGGCGCAACACCAGAGCCTCTCGCCCACGGAATTACACTCGCCGGGGGCCTGAACCCCGTCCCACGCAAACCGAGCGATTAGTTGGGCGGTGACGCAGGCAAGCGCGCCTCAATATGACCCACGCGGGTTTCCAGAGAGACTAACCCGCAGATCTCACCCAGTCGCTTGTTACCTTGTGCAACATGATGGTTCTCAATAAGTTATGGGAACCTCTAAAAATACCCTCCGTGGTATTTTGTGATGCGTCCATCCGTGGACGCAACCCTACGGGCAGCTATGGCTGTGCACAAATTCGTATCGGACCGTGACTCCCCCGGCCCCGGCTGCCGCCTGGCCCAAGACCAGGCCCAGGACCAACAAGTGGCGTTTATCTGGTCGGGGTAAGGTCCTGCTCGGCAACTGCCGCTGTTGCGATCTGTGCCAGGCGGTCCTGGGCCAGACTGGCGGCGGTGGTGCCGGGGTGTTGCAGGATGAGGGCTTCGAGTTGTTGTATGGCCGGTTCCACCTGGCCCAGTTCGTGTTGGCAGAAGGCGGCTTTCAGTTGCGCCTGGGTCTGTTTCGGGCTGTCGGGGTATTGTTGCACCAGCGCGGTGTATTCCGCCAGCGCTTGTTCGAACAAGCTGTTCACGTAATACGCCTCGGCCAGCCAGAACCGGGCGTTGGCGGCGGGCTCGCTGGCGGGATAGCGCGCCAAAAAGCCGCGTAACGCCAGTACCGCTTCGTTGTAGCGGGCCTGCTTGAGCAGGTTGAAGGCCTGACGGTATTCCTGCGCGATCAGTTCCGGGTCCTGTTGCCCGAACGCCGACAAGTCAGCGGCGGTGCGGGCGTCCGCTTGCTCCGGCGTTGGCGACGGGTCCAACCCCGGCTGCGGTGGCACGGCGTCGGGCTGCGCCGGGGCGGCGGCCAGGGGCGCTATGTCTTCAAGCCCGGCGGCGTCGGGCGCGGGGGGCTGATTAACCAGTTCCAGGGTTAAGGATGTCTCCTCGCCCTGGGCGCTGCCGGCAACGCCAGCGTTACTCAGCGGTGCCAAGGTCTGCAACGGCGGCGCGTCCGTGCCGGGCGGCGCGACCGGGCTTTCAACGCGCTGCAACCGCCGATCCATATCCACGTACATGTCGCGCTGGCGTTTTTTCAGTTGCTCCAGCGTGTGGTTGTGCACTTCCAGCGTGCCCTGCAAGCGGCTGAGTTCCAGTTCCAGGCTTTCCAGTTGTTGCAGCATCTGCAGCAGGCCCTGGTTGGACAGCGCGCCTTCGATGCGCTGCAGGCGTTGCTCCAGGGTCGGCTCAGGCGCGACCGGCTCCTGCGCCGCGGCGCCGCCAACAACACCCTGGGCAGCGATCAGCAGGAACGCTGCCAAACCGTATTGAGGGCTGTGGATCCGCATCTGCTGTCGGCTCAGTACCGGTAAACCAGTTCTACCCGCCTGTTCATCTCCCAGGCGCGCTCGTCATGGCCGGGGTCTGCGGGGCGTTCCTCGCCGTAGCTCACGGTTCTGAGCTGCTCCGACCGCGCGCCCAGCAGCACCAGCTGTTGCTTGAGCGCCTGCGCGCGCCGCTCGCCCAGGGCCAGATTGTATTCACGGGAACCGCGCTCGTCCGCATGTCCCTCCAGGGTCACCATCATCCCCGGGTTAGCCTGCAGGAAGCCGGCATGGGCCTGGATAATCTCGTCAAACCGGGGCTGCACAGCGCTGCTGTCATAATCAAAATAAATAATACGTTCAGACAACAGGCTGTCCGGATCGTCCAGTTGCCGCATAATGGCATCCTGCTGCGCGTCGGCGCCAAAGGTCTGTGCTTCAGTGCCGCCGCCGGTTTCGTCTGCAGGCGCACCGGTGTCAGTGCCATCCACCACCTCCGGGTCCTGTGATTGTTCCGGGGTTGTAGTACAGGCGGCGACAAACACGCCCAACATCAGTGCCAGCAGTAGTGGTCTAGTCATAGTTGTTCTCCGGTTGGGTAAGAGCGCTGCGGAAGATCCCATGCAACGCATTTTCCGTAGCTTCTGTGAGATACAGCATAGCATTGATTTGCGGTTTGTGAGTCAAATTCAGTCAGCAGGGAAAGGCCCCCAGGCCGGCTCCCGCACCTCGCCGTCCTGCAATGCCAGACGCTGGTGTACCCGGCCATCGGCCGACACCGCCGCCAGTTCGGAACCGTAGCGACCATTGGTGGCGTAGATGATCATGCTGCCGTTCGGGGAAAAGCTGGGTGATTCATCCAGCCGGTTACGGGTCAGTACGCTCAGCGCGCCGTTGTCCAGGTCCAGGTAGGCGATGCGGTAAGCGCCGTCCTGTCCATATACCATAGTCATGCCGGTGCCGTTCGGGGCGTAGCGCGGTCTGGCAAAATAGTTGCCGGCAAACGTCAGCCGGCTCGGGGCGCCGCCTTGCAGGTCAATCTGATACACCTGCGGGGCACCGCCGCGATCGGAGGTGAAGGCCAGTTTGCTGCCATCCGGCGACCAGGCCGGCTCGGTGTCAATGGCCCGGTTGCGGGTAATGCGCTGCAGCGAATTATCGGACAGGTGCAACGCAAAAATTTCCGGATTGCCTTCCTTGGACAGAGTCAAGGCCAGACGCGTACCGTCCGGGGAGAACGCCGGGGCGCTGTTGATGCCCTCATGGGCCGCCACCTGGCGCCGCTCGCCGGTACGTACATTCTGCACGAATACCGAGGAGTTGTCGCCCTCGAAAGAAACATAAGCCAAGTATTGCCCGTCCGGCGACCAGGTCGGCGACAGCAGCGCCTGTTCCGATTCCAGCAGCGTTTGCGGGTTGAAGCCATCGGCGTCGGCAATTTGCAGGCTGAAACGCTGGCCGCCGCCCGCGCCTTCCCGCACCGTGACGTAAGCGATGCGGGTGTCAAACGCACCGCGCACGCCGGTCAGTTTCTCAAAGACGATATCGCTGATGCGGTGCGCCACCCGGCGCAGTTGTGCCGCCGTAGCGCGGATGCGAAACCCGGTGAGCTGGGTCTCCTTGTAGGGATCGAGCAACCTGAACTCGACCTCAAAATCTCCCGCCGCAGTTTGTTTGAGGCTGCCAATGACGATGTTCTCCATACGCAACATTTGCCAGTCGCGAAAATTGACGCGCTCGAACTGCGCCGGTTGCTGCGGCATCTCAGGCGCCGCCAGGGCCGCGAAGCGCCCGCTGCGTTCTAGGTTATTGGCTATGGTGATGTGCATATCCAGCGGCGGCCCGGCGGCGGAGCCGTCCCAGCCGAACGGGACTACGGCGATGGGCAGGGTCTTCTCCACGCCGGTGTCAATGATGATTTCCAGCTCACCCTGCGCCGGCACCGGCAACGGCAGTATTGATAACGCGGCGAGCAACAGGCAGCTAACCCGCATATCTCACCCAGTCGCTTGTTGCCTTATGAAACATAATGGCTCTCAATAAGTGATGGTAATACTGCTGCTCTTTCCACCTAACCCACTGCGCTTGATGCGCCCTCGCGGGTCTTGGTTCTTAAAGTATTTGATGACGTTCACGTGCGCGCTAATCTCTGGGAGCAAATTTGAAGTTGAATTTTCTCAGGCCGAGCCGGTCGAACAGCGCCGGGTCTGCAGGCAGCGGTAGCGGCGAGGCCTTCTCCACTGCGGTCACGGCGCGCCGGTCAAACACCTCGTTGCCGCTGGACTTGTTGATGGTGACACTGATCACTTCGCCGCCAGGTATGGTTTGTACGGATAATACGCCTTCCAGTCCTTTAGGCAAGCCGGTTTTGTTAAAGTTCCGGGAGACGACCAGATAAATCTGCTCAACAATATTTCGCAGGGTCTTCCGGTCCTGCGCGCGCTGGGCCTCGGCCTGACGTTCGAGTTCGGCGGCCGCTGCCGCTTTTTTGCGTTGTTCTTCCGCTAAGCGTCGCCGTTCCGCCTCAGCCTTGCGTTGTTCCTGTTCGATGCGTCGGCGTTCGGCTTCGGCCGCGCGCTTTTTCTCCTCGATGCGTTTCAGTTCGGCTTCGGCCTGACGCTTTTCCGCCTCGATGCGTTTGCGCTCGGCGGCTTGTTTGCGTTCTGCCTCCTTGCGCTTTTGCTCCGCTTCGGCTTGACGCTGCTCTGCCTCCCGGCGCTGGCGCTCGGCGGCCTGTTTCTTTTGCTCCGCTTCGCGCTGCCGGGTCTCCTCGGCCTGGGCCAGCGCTTCGAGGTCTTTCAATTTTTGCTCCATGGCGCGTTGCTTTTCCTGTTCCAGCTCCTGCAGGCGTTGCAATTCCTGTTCGACCGCCTGGTCATCAACGGTCACCGCCTCGACGATGTTCTCCTGGGGCCTGGGCTTGAACACGGGTGTGCGCGCGGTGTCGTCCAGGGTCACCACCAGCGCGGCAATGACCGCGCCATGCAGAAGCAGGGAATAACACAAGGCGCGCAGGGTGAGCAACTTCATGGCGCGTTATTGCCGGGGCGGTTCGATGGCTCGGGGGGCTCGGTGATCAGGCCGATGCCCTGCGCGCCGGCGCCTTGCAGCAAGGCCATAGCCTGCACCACCCGCCCGTAATTGACCGACGTGTCGCCTTTTACCAGCACCGGGAGTTTGGGGCGGTGCCTGACCAGCGCGCTGACCCGGTTCACCAGCACCTCGGGTGCGACCGGCTGCTCCTGGTTCTCACCGTAATTGATAAAAAAGTTGCCGGCGGCGTCCACGCTGACGATGACCGGGTCGCTGTCACTCGCCGGCAGCGGTTCCGATGGCACTTGCGGCAAGTCGATTTTGACCCCCTGGCTGAGCAGCGGCGCGGTAATCATGAAGATGATCAACAACACCAGCATCACGTCGATATAGGGCACGACGTTTATTTCCGACACCGGCCGTTTACGCAGTCTGGCGCGCATGGTTCACCCGCTTGCTTGCATCACGACACACTCAGCGGTGCGCCTGACGGTGCAGGATGGCGGCGAACTCTTCCATGAATGTGTCGTAGCGGTTGCTCAGGTGTTCCACATCGTTGGCAAACCGGTTGTAGGCAATCACCGCGGGGATCGCGGCAAACAAGCCCATGGCGGTGGCAATCAGGGCTTCGGCAATGCCCGGCGCCACCATGGCAATCGAGGCCTGCTGCACATTGCCCAACGCGCGGAAGCTGTTCATGATGCCCCACACCGTTCCGAACAGACCGATGTAGGGGCTGGTGGAGCCGACCGTGGCCAGAAATGACAGGTGTGCCTCCAGTGCTTCCACTTCCCGGTTAAGTGCCACCCGCATCGCCCGCATGGAGCCCTCCATGAGCGCATCCGCGCTCATCCCGCCCTGTTTTTGCAGGCGCACAAACTCCCTGAAGCCGGCCTCAAACAGCAACTCCATGCCTTCTGCCTGATAGTCCTCAGCGCTGACGCGCCGGTACAGCGGTGTCAGCTCTTCCAGCGACCAGAACTCATCCTCGAACGCCGCCGCCGCGCGCCCCGCCTGTGTCAGCGTCAGGCGCTTCTTGAAGATCATAGTCCAGGAAATGACGGATGCCAGCGCCAGCATGAGCATCACCGCCTGCACCGGAATGCTGGCGTTGAGAATCAGGTGTACAAAAGACATGTCAGGGGTCATGGGCAAGTTCCACCGGTAAAATGGGCAAGGTTAGCCGTCTGCGCTGATTTGATCAAACAGATCATGCTCCACTGCCACACCCTTGGGCGCCGGCAGTCCGAAATGTGCCCAGGCATGTCGGGTCGCCATCCGCCCGCGCGCAGTGCGGGTGAGGTAGCCCTGTTGTATCAGGTAGGGTTCGATGACGTCCTCTATGGTGTCCTTGACCTCTCCGAGCGCCGCGGCAATGCTGTCGATACCCACCGGCCCGCCGTCAAATTTCTCGATGATGGTGAGCAGCAGCTTGCGGTCCATCATATCAAAGCCGGTGTCGTCCACATTCAGCAAGTCCAGGGCGCGTGCGGCGATGACGGCGCTGATGCTGCCGTCTTCCTTGACTTCGCTGTAATCGCGCACCCGCCGCAGCAGGCGGTTGGCAATACGCGGGGTGCCGCGCGCGCGGCTGGCAATCGCCTCGGCGCCGGCCGGCGCGATGGGCACCTCCAGGATGCCGGCGGACCGCACCACGATGTCGGTCAGGTCGGCGGTCGAATAAAACTCCAGGCGCTGGATGATGCCGAAACGGTCGCGCAGCGGCGAGGTCAGCAAGCCGGCCCGGGTAGTGGCGCCAACCAGGGTAAAGCGGGGCACATCCAGCTTGATGGCGCGCGCAGCCGGCCCCTCCCCGATCATGATATCTATCTGGTAATCCTCCATGGCCGGATACAGGATCTCCTCCACCACCGGGCTGAGGCGGTGGATCTCGTCGATGAACAATACATCCCGGGGTTCCAGGTTGGTAAGCAACGCCGCTAAGTCTCCGGGGCGTTCCAGCACCGGCCCTGAGGTCTGGCGCAGGTTCACGCCCAGTTCATTGGCGATAATATGCGCCAAGGTGGTCTTGCCCAGGCCGGGCGGGCCGAAAATCAGCACATGGTCCATGGCCTCGGCGCGCTTCCTGGCGGCGCCGATAAAAATTTCCATTTGTTCGCACACGGCCGGCTGGCCGCGGTAGTCACTCAGCCGGCCCGGCCGTAGCGTAGTCTCCGCGACGTGGTCCTCGGCGCCGCCGCGCACGGACAGGACCGGGTTGCGCTCGTTCATGGCCGCCTCCACACTCATCTCAGCGACCTCAGGTCAGCGCCGCCTTCAACGCGGCGCGGATCAGGGCTTCACTGTCCATGCCGTCGGTGGCGACCGCATGCACCAGGCGGGACGCCTCCTGCGGCCGGTAGCCCAGGGTGATCATGGCGTGCACGGCTTCACTGAGCGGGTCTGCCGGGCGCGCCTGGGGCTGTCGGTCCTCGGCGACGGCGCCAGTTAATCCCTCATCTAGGCGATCGCGCATTTCTATGATAAGGCGTTGCGCGGTTTTTTTACCGACTCCCGGCAGGCGCATGAGGCGCGCGGCATCGCCTGTTTCGATACATTGCCCGAATTCCGGCGCGCTGATACCGGACAGTATTGCCAATGCCATCCTGGCGCCGACGCCGTTGACTCGCAGCAGGGCGCGAAACAATCCGCGCTCTTCGGCTGCGGCGAAGCCATACAGCACCTGGGCATCTTCCCGCACCGACAAATGGGTCAGCAGCTGCACTTCCTCGCCCACTTCCGGCAGCTGGTAAAACGTGTTCATGGAGGCTTCCAGCTCGTACCCGACCCCGTGCACCTCCAGCACCAGCCCCGGCGGCTGTTTATACGTTATCCTGCCGCGCAGAGAGCCGATCATTACGCCCTTGCCGCATGCGGCTGTAATTCCCTCAGCCGTAGCAGGTTTTCCCGGGAATGCCCGTGGCACAGGGCAACGGCCAGCGCGTCGGCGGCATCTGTCTCGGGCACCTGGTCCAGACACAACAATACCTTGACCATATATTGCACCTGGGTTTTGTCGGCATGGCCCTTGCCGGTGGTGGCCTGTTTGATCTGGTTGGCCGTGTATTCAAACACCGGCCGCTCATGTTCGGCGCAGGCGGTAATGGCGGCGCCCCGGGATTGCCCCAGTTTTAACGCGGAATCGGCATTGCGGTACATGAAGACTTTCTCCACGGCGCATTCGTCAGGCCGGAACTCACCGAGCAGCGCGCTGAGCTCGCGAAAAATCCGGCGCAGCTTGTCGGACAACTCCCCACCCGGAATTGTTATGCGTCCATGAATAACCGGCACGGCCCGGTTGCCGACCATGTCGATAATGCCGTAACCCGTTTGCCGGGAGCCGGGGTCGATGCCGAGAATCCTGATGTTACCCACTTTCCTTATCAGTCAAGTTGCGCCAGGATGTCATCGGCAATCTCTGCGTTGGAATACACTTTTTGCACGTCATTGAGGTCTTCCAGTGTGTCCAGCAGGCGCATCATAGTCTGTGCCTCGTGCAGGTCCAGCGCCGGCCCGGTCGCCGCGCGCATGGTGACCTCTGCCGTCTCCGGCGGGTAACCGGCGGCGGCTAGGTGGTCCTTGACGTCCAGGAACTGTTCCGGCGTGGTTAACACATCTTGGGAACCGTCGTCATTGGCGGCGACATCCTCGGCGCCGGCCTCCAGCGCCGCTTCCAGCAACGCCTCCTCATCGACCGCGGCCGGGTAGGACAGCAACCCCACCTTGGTAAACAGGTAGGCGACCGAGCCGTCGGTGCCCAGGTTGCCGCCGCACTTGGAAAAGGTATGGCGCACTTCGGCTACGGTGCGGTTGCGGTTGTCGGTCATGCAATCGACCATCACCGCCACGCCGCCCGGGCCATAACCTTCATAACGCACCTCTTCTAGGCTCTCACCCTCGGCACCGCCGCCGCCTCGTTTTATGGCCCGCTCGATGGTGTCCTTGGGCATGTTGCCCGCCAGCGCGTTGTCAACAGCCGCGCGCAGGCGCGGGTTACCGTCCGGGTCAGGGCCGCCAAGCCGGGCGGAAACCGTAATCTCCCGGATTAACTTGCTGAATAACTTGCCCCGCTTGGCGTCTTGCCGACCCTTGCGATGCTGAATATTCGCCCATTTACTGTGTCCTGCCATACGTTATCAATTCCAGCTTCTCATTGGGACAATTCTATCACTTACAACCATCAAAAATAAAAAAATTGACAAAAAATCTGATGGTTTGTCTCATGGTTTCATGCCCTCGAATAACGGGTGAGACAAGTCCAGTTTTTCACTGATTTTATGGTCCGGTACTGGTGATATAAGGTCAGGCTGGATATTGCCGATCTGTTGCCCGACATAACCAGCAAACGACTGCGAATTGTCACAACTGATACTATGTCGTCCTTCTTCAATGGCAACCCTTGTGGTAATGCCACTGCCGCCGAAAAAATCAAGCACGGTTGCTCCCGGATACGATAACGACCGAACAAGTCTCTGGATAACCTGCCTGGGCTTTTGCGTGGGATGTCCGACCCTCTCTTTTGAATTGCCGTTAAGTCTGCTTATCTTCCATACATTGGTAGGGTTTCTGCCTTTTTCAATGCTTTCCGGGTTAAGGCGTTTATCCTTTCTGTAAATGTCTTTGGTCTTTTCATCATAGGGCTCTCTGACAGCATCCAGATCGAAGTAATACTCTTTCGACTTGGCAAACCAGGCTATCTCCTCATGCCTGTTTGCAAAAAACCGTTGCGCGCTCATACCGTTCGGGTAATTCCATATAATCAGATTTGCCAGCAGCATATTACTGGACTGCCTCAGGTAGTTGATGATTGATATAAGATCGCCGGTTCCGGCTTCTCCCTGGTATTGAAGGCCGCCGAATATAGCTATATTTCCAGTAGGCTTTAATACTCGTTCAGCTTCTTTCAGCCATGTCGCGGCCCAATCAATATAGTCGTCATGCTTGTCCCAGTCTGCCAGCATGATGTTGTAAGGCGGATCGCAGATTATCAGTTGTATGGATTCGTCCGGCAGCCTTGCCAGCAGATCGCAACAGTCGGATATTTCCGTGATATGTCGGGTAACGCTGGGTATTTCAATTTTCAGGTTCCGTGTTGATGAGTGTGAGACACCATTTTTATTCATGGCGTTCATAGCCTTGTAACCGGAATTTCTGTGAGATCTGTTAGGCATACAGATCCTCCGACAGAACATCAAGCGAAGTTAAGGCGATCTCCCACAGTATCCTTGCCATATCAGTTGCCGTCCATGCATCACTCTGAAAGTACAACGATGCAGCCTGTAACATCTGCATGTGATCATCCAGATCAACAAACACATTGCGACAATAATTGCGGTTAATCTCCATGCCATAACTGCCTGCCGATACCCTGTCAATCCTGTTCAAGTTGCCCGCATCGTGTGAGATTTTAACTTTTCTACCGTCAGCAGAATCGACAAAAAAGGTTTCTGTCGCGAAGTTGGAACCCTGGAGAAAAACGACATAAGGGAAGTGGACTTCATCCAGCAGATAGTTGCGTAATTCCTGGATGTTCTTATGGACTCGTTCGATTGCATTACCGGCAACCATCAAATCCTTGTCTTTGTTCTTTCCCTGCTTTACGCCAGCGCGGATTTTTTCAACATCATTGCCCTGGTGCTTCGATTCGCTTACGAGTAAAACCCGATAATTCCCTGTTTTGTCTTGCACCTCAATAATTCCGCCATCGGGCTTAATGCTGGCCTTTTGTACAAACAGGACTTGTCCAAGATTGGGATCAATGGATGCAAGTTTATCGTTGATTGCCCGCTTTGAGACATCCGGCCTGTGCCGGAATGATAAACCAGGATAGCTGGCTTGTAATGCTTCCATAATTACGTTCATAACCTCCCTGATAGACAGGTCGTGCTTCTTTGCCTCATCCCCAAAAATACCAAGCGGCCCTCCTGCCAGCTGATGCTGCCTTTCAAGTCTGCGAGACTGCCCTTTCCCGCGTGCAGAATCGTCAAGACTGTCGCCGCCCATTTGATGCTCCTCATGGTTCCTCTGCCGATTAAACTACTCCGATCCAGAATCGGAGTCAAGACGGGTCGGGCAAGGAGATTATAAGTCTGATCAATCGCCTGCTCAGCTTCCCTTAGCTTGAGGATTCAAGCATCATTATTACCACATACCGGCTGGCCGCGTTGGGCGGTGAACTCCAGCAGGCGTTGGATGGGTTTGCGGGCGCGGGAGATGATGGCTTTATCGACCCTGATCTCATTGGCGCCGGCGTGCAGCGTTTGGCGTAGTTGGGTCAGACTGTTCATGGCCATCCATGGGCAGTGGCCGCAGCTTTTGCAGGTGGCGCCGCGGCCGGCGGTGGGCGCCTCGATGAAGGTCTTGTGCGGCGCCGCCTGTTGCATCTTGTAGAAGATGCCGCGGTCGGTGGCCACGATAAAGGTCTCCACGTCCAGTTCCGTTGCGGCCTTGATGATGCCGGTGGTGGAGCTGACTACATCGGCCTCGGCAATGACCGGCGCCGGGGACTCCGGGTGCACCAGCACCTTAGCGCCCGGGTGTTGGCGCTTTAAGGCGGCCAGTTCCCGGCCCTTGAACTCTTCGTGCACCACGCAACTGCCCTGCCATAACAGCATATCGGCCCCGGACTGCGCCTGTACGTACTCACCCAGATACTTGTCCGGCGCCCAGATGATTTTTTTGCCCTGCTGCGCCAGATGACTGACTACATCCACGGCACTGCCGGAGGTCACCATCCAGTCGGCGCGCGCCTTAACCGCGGCGCTGGTGTTGGCATAGACTACCACGGTACGTTCCGGGTGATCGTTACAGAAAGCCTCGAACTCGGCGGCCGGACAACCTATATCCAAGGAGCAATCCGCGCCCAGGTCCGGCATCAGCACCCGTTTTTCCGGGTTCAGGATCTTGGCGGTTTCCCCCATGAAGCGCACCCCGCACACAACCAGGGTTGAGGCTTCGGATTCGTGGCCGAAGCGCGCCATATCCAGCGAGTCGGAGACGTAACCGCCGGTGGCGTCGGCGATTAACTGCAAATCCGCATCGGTGTAGTAGTGCGCAACCAGGGTTGCATCCTGCTCTCGCAACAGGTGTTTGATCTCACCGATGAACTGTTCCCGCCGCTCCGGGTCGAGCTGCTCAACCACCGTCTCAGGCACGCGCTGCGGCGGCAAGCGAAAATCCGGGAATGTAATGGCGTTGTGCATGGCTTGAGAACCTGTGCCGGCAGCTGCTTCGCCGGAAGGTGAATGAATATCGCCAGCATCCTAGCCCATCCGGGCGCGGATTTCAAAATCATTGGGAGTCGCTATCGCATAAGGTAGAATGCGCGTGGGCCTTGTTTGTTACACCCATTGATGCTGGTTAATTGCATAAGGTCACCTCTCACAAACACGAGGTGCCCGTGCAGCACAGGCATGGCACCAAGAGCGCAGGGTTCAGTCAGGCACTAATTGCCCTTGCCTGATACCGGCTCCATGATTGTTGACATCAATACCGGAACAGTCATACTTCAAACCTCATCCAATCACAATTCGGGGAAAGTGCCCGTACCTGAACCACCTGGTAAGTAAGCGTGAAAAACAGCACAGACGGACGAGACGGATACAAGCGCGTCTTCGATCTGACAGTAATAATCATCGCTTACACCCTGTTATTCCCGTTGTGGCTGACTGTCTGGCTCATCGTGCCGCTTGCCATCTGGCTGGAGGACAGGGGGCCGGTATTCTACGCGCAGGAACGGGTCGGCCGGCGCGGGCGGCATTTCAGGGTGCTCAAATTCCGCACCATGATCCAGAACGCGGAGAGCCTGACGGGCCAGGTGTGGGCGCGAGAAGATGACCCTCGTCTTACCCGAGTCGGCAGAATCCTGCGCCGGCTGCATCTCGATGAGATACCGCAGGTTATCAACATCATCAAAGGTGAGATGAGCCTGGTGGGACCACGACCGGAACGCCCGGCGCTGGCTGAGCGGTTCAGCCGTGAAGTGCCCGGCTTCTCCGAACGCCTCAGGGTCAGGCCGGGCATAGCTGGCCTCGCCCAGGTGCGCGGCAGCTACTGGACCGACCCGGTGTACAAACTGCGCTATGACAACCAGTACATCGAAACAATGGGCCCCTGGTTGGATCTCAAGCTGCTGTTCCTAGCCGTCTGGGTTGCCATCAAACGCATCCTTTATGGTGTGGATGCGGCGGTTGCTGAGGGTGGCGCGCAAAAAGATAAAGCCTGATGGCAGCGCCAACGCATTCTGACAACCTCGGCAAGCCAGCGCGCAATGTCAAGGTCTCCATCATCATCCTCACCTGGAATTCGGAACAACAGATCGGCCCGTGTCTGGCGGCACTGGAACAGGGTCTGAAGGCATATTCCTGCGAAGTCATCGTGGTTGACAACGGCTCAACCGACCAGACCCGCGCCCTTATCAAAGCAACGCGGCCCGATATACGGTTATTGTGCAACCCACAAAATCGCGGAGTGGCGCCGGCCCGCAACCAGGGCATTCGTCGTGCGCAAGGTGAATACCTGCTGATCCTCGATGACGACACGGTAGTTCAACCCAATGCGCTCGATTGCCTCATCCGTTACATGGAACAACATCCGCAAGTCGGATTATGCGGCCCGAAACTAACCAGCGCTGATGGCGCCTTGCAGCTGTCCTGCCGGCGCTTTCCAACGCTCATGGACAAACTCGCCCGCCGCCTGCCCCTGCCGGAAACGCTCATCCGCAAACTGACCTCAGAGCCGGAAATGGCCGACTGGGACCATGCAACGGTGCGCAGGGTTGATTATGTCATCGGCGCCTGCCAGACCATTCGCCACCATGCCCTGGAGCAGGTGGGCCTGTTTGACGAGCGCATCTTCTACGGCCCGGAAGACGTCGATATCTGCCTGCGCCTGCAACAGTCCGGCTGGTCGGTAGTGTATAATCCCGAGGCAGTTGTGGTGCACGAGGAACGCAGAATAACCCGTTCACCCCTCTCGAGCCTGTTCTGGAAACACGCAGCCGGGTTGGGCTATTACTTCCGGAAGCATGGTTATTTGCTGTCACGCAAACAGTTATATTCCCAGCTTATACAAACAAGGCCATTCGACCGGACTGAAAGGGGAGTTGTTACGGATGTAAATGGTAAAGTGTCACCGTAATTCCATCTGCGAGGCGTCTTTCAACAGCCTGCTAAATCATGCTCTGCTGAACCGGTTGTCCTTTGGGCTTTAGCAACATGATTTCGCGCAAAATAACTGAACTGTTATGCCGATTAGCCACTAATGTTTCGGAATCTTCCTTGATGATTTGCCGATTCAAGTCGAATTTTGGATTGTTAGCGTCAGCGCCCTCATCGTAAATAACAGCTCTCGGGATTGAGTAGTCTTTTGCGTACCTCATTGCCAACCTAGACCCACTGTCATTGCCACTATCATTTTTTGCGTAGCTGGCTGACAGTAGAATCGTATTGCTAAATAGCGCCTGCAATCGATCTCTTTCGGCATATCGTGAGATTAATTCTCTTTTTGACTTTGCACCAGTTAAGTACTCAGAAATCAACAGCCCGTTTTTCTTGACGATCTCTTCCGCTAATCCACGGTTTTTTGAAGGTAATACCTGATCTAAAGGCCCTGGCAAAATAGCGACTGTCCGCCCATTAGAGTCTAATGCCTGCCTATGCGCAATGGTGTCGCAACCCAACGCTAAACCACTTACTATAACTGCACCCTGCTCAACCAGTCTGGCTACGAGTAATTTCTCAACATCTTCTATTTCCTGATCAGGGTTCAGTAACCCGATCACAGAGATGTTTTTGCTCCCTGCCGCCAATAGAGACAAATCGCCGCGATAAAAGATAAAAATCGGTTTTTCGCTATTTTTAACATCCCCCCTATGTAAGGGGAAATCTTTATCACCCAAAGCAACAACGCCATCGATCAATCCCTTGGCATCAGCCAAAATTTCCTTCAACCGAGACTTCTGCTTATTAAATTGCTCTATTGTTATTTGCTCATTACGTTTTTCAAGCGATTTATTTATCGATTCGACAATGTCTGCTTCATTTTTAGGGGTAGAGAGATTCTTTATAATCCATGCCCTGCCGATACCCTTAAATGTCCTGGCTGCCATCACGTTAATGGCGTTCTCTGTGAATTTCATAGCTATTAATCTCTCTGAACTTTTCCAACAGAATAAAAAGTTACCGTGTGGGCGCCCGCATTTAAGATAGCCTCAATCGCGTCCTCATCAATATTTACACCAGGTGTGTATATGTCATCAATGAGCAGGATGTTTTTATTCTTAACCTCGGATGAAATTGCACAGGTAGCTTCAGTGATTCCGGGATATGGTTTAGGTCCATCATTATTTGGGGTTGGCTTGCGCAGGTGCGTCGTTTTGGTATTGGTGTGCCGGAGTAAATAGCTTGTTCCATCAACGAATCCAGATAGTCCATTGACGACTGATTGCACCGCGGCTCGAAATAGTTGCTGATTTGCGTGGTATCTTCTTTCGGCTTTGGCTCGAGGTACGACGCATACTACAATGGGGTCGATAGTCAGAAATTGGGATAATTCTGGTAGATCTGTCTGTAAAACGCTTCGCAATTTTTGTGCAGCCAAGCGTAGCTTGTTTTCTGAAAAATTATTATATGTATTCTTTAAGATCGTTGAGATAGTTCGGATTACCCGGATTACCCCAGCCTGTGTACCGAATATGATAATAAGCGTCTGTATGCTTGGATAAATAATAATTGGTAGATATTTGAAAACGATTCATGACACTTCACACACGAGGGCGCCTCTATTAATTCAACCCGATGGTATAATGCGAGACACTGATTATCAACTGCCCTGTATACGGCTGTATACGGTACCAGCCGCTGTGAGTTCTATCCGTTCTACGAGGGACTACTGACCGTGGCGGCCATCAGCCGGAAACTGGCAGAGTATCAGGATCACTACAATACCTACCAGACGGAAGCTGGATTGGTTGCCATCGGAAAAGCACACAGGAAAGGAACAATTGCCCATGCTAAATGTATTGCATGTTGTACCGAGCATGTCTCCTGAGTGGGGAGGGCCGCCAGTCGTCGTGGCTGAGATCACTTCAGAGCTTGCGCAGCAAGATGTGCATAGTGAGATAGTCACGACTCATGGATATAGGGTTGGGGCAGGACAGATAACAACCCCGGGTGTACCCATCTTCAGCTTTAGAACAGAATCGCCGGCGAGGTTGTGGGCTGGTTATTCAAGAGAGTTGTTTTGTTTCCTAGATACAAAGTTAGTTGATTTTGACCTCGTTCACATTCACGAAATCTGGCATTACCCGGCATACGCGGCGTTTTGTGCTGCCAGAAAATATAAACTCCCTTATTTATTTACTATTCATGGGGAAATCAGTGATTGGGGTCTGCGGCAAAAGGCGCTGAAAAAGAAGATATACAGGCTGTGCATATTGGACAGAATGTTGGGCAAGGCCAGCGCGCTGCATGCAATCACAAATATGGAAAAGTACCAGCTTAACAAGTTGGGTTTTGAAACACCGGTGGCAGTCATTCCAAACGGAGTTAAATCAGCTGAATATAATAACCTGCCAGACCCATCAGAGCTTGTGCGACGCTATCCCGAATTAAAAGGCAAACGCGTTGTTCTATTTTTAGGCCGCTTACACCCGAAGAAAGGATTGGACACACTTGCGCGAAGCTTTATCGAATTGGCAGGACATTTTGACGATGTCGTATTGCTGGTGGTAGGGCCGAATGAAGCTGGAACTCGCGAAAGCATGGAAACCATATTGGGGGGGGGGGGTTCACGCGGCTTGCTCGATAGGGTAATATTTACAGGGCTACTGACCGGTAAAGACAAACTGGCGGCGATGAGTTGTGCTGATCTTTTTGTGCTGCCTTCGCATTCTGACGTTTTAGGTTTGGCTGTTCTCGAAGCAATGGCTGCGCGCCTGCCTGTTATTATTACTGATGCTTGTGAGTTCCCAGAGGTCGCTGCTAATGGGGCTGGCCTTGTTGTCGAAATTGATGATATGCAAGTTGCGGACGCGATTGTCAAATTGTTATCTGATGCGTCTCTCCGAAAGAGCATGGGGCAGCAGGGACGTAAACTGGTTGACGAACGTTATACTTGGAGAGCCAGCGCTATTGCCATGTCCAGGCTTTATACAAGTCTTGTGAGCCATCATGCCTCTTAAAAATAACCATTCGAGAATTGAATTTTGATGACCGGCTTGCCCAGCAATTCCAAGCCAGAATCCCGGGTGTTGGTTGTTCAACCTACAGTTCGTCTAAACTACGCTGTGCCGGCCGCGCTACATGCCGCAGGCATGCTGGAACGTATGGACACTGAATTATTTGTTCGATCCGAGAGGTTGGCAAATTCTTTTGCCCGGCTTGGAAAAACAGGTTTGACTGATTTGCGTCGTATTGCTGGTATGAGTCACCCGGGATTGCGGGATGCAAATATAAAAATTTCCCTTAGCCTTGCATGGAAGTATCACAAAATGCAACGCGATTTTAGTAGTTGGGCCAAAGGAATGAAATGGTATCTGCCCCAAGCAGCAAAAAAGACACTGGCTCGCGGCTTTGGACAGGCAACAGCATTGTACGGCTTTGTTAGCGCCATTGATCCTGCAGTTTGCCACGAGGCCAAAAGGCAAAATTTATGCGTTATAGGCGATCAGATTATCGCTCCCTCTCCAATCCTACTCCGTGAGTTAAGGATTCAGTCGGAGCGCTTCCCAGGGTGGGAACCAAACCTGTCCCTCGAAGAGTTAAGGTTATTCGAAGAGCTCGAACACGATACTTGGATGTACTGTGACATTATCACCTGTATGTCGGAGTGGGTTCTGAATGGCTTGATCCAAGAAGGTCTTCCCCGCGATAAGCTCTGGCTTCTCCCCTACCCATCGAACCATACAAATTTGCATCGCATAAGGCGCAACAAAGACCGCTCGACGATTACAGTCGGCTTTGTGGGTGCAGTTGAGCTGCGCAAGGGCGCGCCCTACTTTTTCCAGGTTGCCAAGCGGCTTGCTGGAAAACAGCTCCGTTTTGTAATGGTAGGCCCGGTACGATTGGATGAGCAAATTGTGCGTCAAAATAAGGGTGCAGTGGAAATTATTGGTTCTGTGCCGAGAATTGATGTGGGACGTTGGCTTGAACGTTTCGATATATTCTTTTTCCCCAGTACTTGTGAAGGCTCTGCCGGAGCAATTAACGAAGCTATGGCTTCTGCATTACCCGTCGTTACCACGCCTAATAGTGGCAGTACCATTCGGGACGGAATTGAGGGCTTTCTCGTATCTTACGATGATATAAATACCGCTTGTGACAGAATAGAAAAGTTAGCAAATGATGCGAGGCTACGGCACTCTATGGGTGAAGCTGGTCGCATTCGTAACAAAACATTTAATCTATCCTGGTACAGCAAAGAGCTGGCGCAGCGTGTAAGTGAGCTTTGTGCATCGGCGTGAAATAAGGCGATTGAGGATGAGCAGTAAACGCGGAAGCCATACCACAGCCTGAGTGTACGAAAAATCAACTGAGTCGGGGGGGCTGCCCTATGTGAAGTTATTCGTTTTAGTTTTGACGGTATCACCACGAACCCAAGAGCGATCAGTTTCATAACCCAGTTCTATCAGAAATTGCCCAGCGTAATAGTCAAATACCTCCCTGGCTTCAAGCGTGAAATTATTTTTCCAGTCTCCGACAATCCCTTTGCGAACAAAGCTAGTGGCATCTTCTTCGCCCGGTTTTCTTCCGGTGAGGCTCTCAAATGAGAACTTGGAGATACATGAGCTCAGCCTGGCATCGTCGATTTCGCAGGGTGACAGGTATTGAAGGATTTTTTTCATCTCACTCTCTGGACACCTTCTCATTTCCTCATAACTGGTTTCTATGTATCCGGTTTTGTTTTTCCATGTTTCTATGAAGCTGACCCACGTCATATCTGTTGGTGGGCCGTCAGTGAAGCAATATTCGATGTATCTCGGCAAGTAGCGTTTTATATCATGTACATCCTTGATACCAAGCCGTTTCTTTTGTATTTCCGTCCAACCTGGCATCGACTTGCGTCTGTGGAATAAGTGGTAGTAGTAGTGGGATACCACCACATCCCGACCGTCGCGCCACATGACTATAGTATCGTGAGCGTTGGAAACATGGAGATAGTGGCCTTTAATGACACACCTTTGGAGAGGCGGTAAACGATCACGAGTATCTGGTAAGTTAAGGTAATCCGCAATCATCTGGCATACCCAAGTCCCGCCAGACTTGGGATATTCGGTCAACACGACCTTCGGATTTCCAAACCCAAGAATATTATATACCATGGCTTTCCGTAACTGCCCGTGCAGTTTGCGCCACCAGCGAGCGTCTATCCTTTTTATGACCATCCCGTACCCCAGCCGGTCATTGGGCTAATCTGTGATATTTGCACATGGGATCAACTTTCCGGTTGAGTTTTGAATTGGCAATGGTTATCTTGGCAATCTGTCGTAGTATAATTCTGCTTCCCCGTACATCGCATTAACGAGATAGAAAGTTCATACTTTTTTCGCGCCCCGAAGTAGTACAGGAAGCCTGGTCTCACTTTGGCACCCGCTCAGCAAGACATTGAACCAAGATAATCCGGTTGATTTTCTAGTTGTTGGAGCCGCGAAATCGGGCACAACGACCTTGTTCGAAGCATTGAATGAGCACCCTAGAATCTTCATTCCCAATCGTAAGGAATGTCGCTATTTTTCTTATGTGTCAAGCGATTCTGCCGCGCATGGTCTGGTGCCCTCGAATCAGATGGTTCATTCTCTTGAGGAGTATAAGGCCCTGTTTGACGGAGCCATGCCTGATCAGCTGTGCGGTGATATTTCACCAGACTACCTGTACTTTCATCAAAATGCCATCCCCAAAATCAGGAGCGAAATAGACTCATGCGTGCCGATAATCATTGTTTTGCGCAATCCCATAGATAGGGCATATTCGCATTATCTTGAGAATATACGTATAAGCAGAGAGACATTAAGTTTTGAAGCGGCTTTGGCGGCAGAAGCCACACGTCAAGGGCCAAGTTGGAGTTGGGGTTTGAGATATACGCAAGTTGGGTTATATGCCGAGCAGGTCAAAGCTTATATTGATAATTTTGAAAGAGTTTTGCTACTTATTTTTGAAGAGGACATTATAACAGGACGGGCGATTGAAAAAGTTTTCAATTTCCTAGACCTTGATACTCCCCTCAAGAACTGGGCAGGCATACATGCGAATGTGTCGGGCTATCCCCAAAACCAATGGTTATATCGAATTATGACAGATGAAATAATTATCAGAAAAGCCAAGAATGCCATTAAAGGGACCTCGCTATACACTAGCCCTATATACACCTATTTGAGGAGGTGCTACCAAAAAATCATGAAGGCAAATATGAAGAAAGATGCCATGTCTAACCAGACGAGGTGGCTGCTCAAAAAGAGATTCCAGAATGATGTTGCTCTCCTAGTGGAGTATACCAAGCTACCCATTTACAATTTCTGGAAAGATTTTCAGCCGATGTGAAAATTCGATCTGCTATAGCAGACCTCTATGCTTATCCTGCAAACAGATGTGCCGGTTGTTTTCCTTTAGTGTTCTGTGAGCAGGCACCCGTTTAGACTATCAATCTCTGCCTGTAACATTGGTTCAAACAAGTCCCGTAGATTTCCTCATTGTTGGCGCAGCAAGGTCTGGCACCACGATGTTGTTTAAGGCGTTGGCTGAGCATCCTCGAATCTTCATTCCTTCACGTAAGGAATGCCGTTACTTTTCCTGCATGTCCGACAGGCTAGCAGGGCCTAAGCCGATATCCTTGGATGAAATTACCCGTTCCCTGGAAGAGTACAAATCCCTATTTGAGAAAGCAGGATCAGATTCGTTACGTGGTGATATATCACCGGATTACCTGTATTTTTATAAAAATGCTATCCCAAAAATTTGTAATGAGGTGGGCGTGCACATACCGATTATTATCGTTTTGCGAAATCCCATAGACCGAGCCTATTCCAATTACCTCGCTCATGTACGCGACGGATGGGAAACACTAAGTTTTGAAGCAGCACTTGATGCGGAACAGACTCGCTACGCCTCACGATGGAAATGGGGTTGGAGTTACACAGACGTTGGGTTGTACGCTGCACAGGTCAAGGCTTACCTGGATAATTTTGAACGAGTATTGCTGATGTTGTTTGAGGAGGATATTGTAACTGGCCGGGCGGCGGAGAAAATACTCGACTTTCTGTGCCTTGAAGCACTCCATCATGACCCTGATGACGTACACGTAAACGTTTCCGGTTATCCGAAAAACCGCATCCTGCACCGGTTGATGACGGATGAACTGGTTGTGAGAAAAATCAAGAATATGGTCAAGGCCACGCCGTTATATCTTCGCTCGCAGCAGATTTATGATAAAATAATGGGAACAAATCTGGAAAAGAGGTCAATGTCCCCTGAGACGAGGCAGATGCTCAAGGAGAAGTTTCAGGACGATGTTGCGCTGCTTGAGGAATATACCGGACTGCCAGTACGGAAATTCTGGAAAGATTTCCAGTGAGATTAGACTTTCTTTCTAAAGCGGAGTAGAGGGCATAATCCAGAATCATTGCGCAAAACTCCCAAGCCTCTATCACATCAAGCGACTATGAAACAGCCTTGATGAACGTTTCTGTATTAATTTTACCCCAAGCGTAAAGGCGTGCTGACGCTTCATAATCGCGGTGAAGGAATCGCATCAGGTTTTTGCGAGCTTTCGATGATAGAGTGGGGGGGGGGGGGGGGGGGGAACCTCGCATCCCGCTGTTGTCATGTATTTGATATTCGTTGTGAATCCCAAACACTTTCGCTATGTCCTGATTTAGCGTTTCCTGCATTAGTACTGCCTGTATTTGGTCAGGTTGGCAACGGTTCAGAAGAGCCGTAAGATAGAAACTGATATCCATGCGAATATGACCGATCGTTCGTATGGCCTTAATTGCATCAGGCTTTGCCATCCCGTCATCATCGTACAGCGCTTCGCTCAGCACATTGATGTTGCCGTATTGCGTCAATGCTTCGAATTCTCCGGGGTCGCTATAACGTTGCTCTCCAGTAACCACCACTAGCTTGTAGCGCTAGTTGAATGCCGAAATTGCCCGTTCAAGGGGATTTCTGGCAAGGATGATATACCTCATATTCTTCCGGAAGACTGGTTGTGAGACATGAAAAATGCGGTACCTGCCCGCAATCCCTGCTTTTTGTAATGCTGCTTTCAGCGAACCTCCACCACACTTGCCGATATGAATCAGTGACGTTTGCGTATAGCGGCCGACACTTTTATCACGCCTTATCTTGAGCATCTGACAATGCCTCCTACTTTACCAACCATCTTTGAGTTTCGGTTGGTGGCCGACCAAAATCAGTGCTGTAGAGCGAATCAAGGACAGTGCCTGATATATCTTCGGGAACAAGTACTCTGTGGTTCAGCTTGTGCACGTTCAAAAATTTATTTCTTACAATAAAATCAGCCTGTGCCGTTACCGGTTTAAGGAGCCCCGTAAGTTGCAGAAAGTGCGGGCCGGCCGCACTTATTTTGGGAGTTGCCAACCAGAGACGACGGAATTCGTCATTGTTCTCAAGCAGAATTCCGAAAAGGTAGTGAAACCAGAAGTAGTCCCCTCGTCGGGGATTTTCAGAGCTTGGGAGCAACAGATTTCCGTTTTTCAGGTGTGGCAGGAAGCAATTCTTGTAAAGACTGGAAGTTGCGTCGAGCAGCCAACTTTTTTGCCTCGTTTTATGCCATCTTACATGTTGGATGTATACCAAAGTTTTTGTGCATAACCGGTTATGCCATCTTACATGTTGGATGTATACCAAAGTTTTTGTGCATAACCGGCGTATTCTGGAATACCAGAGATCCACTGCGCGGCATTGTTTGCTCACTCTTGGAAACCAACGATTAGCTGAACATTCAGAAGCGGAAGCATGTTGCGAGTCAGTGAGGGTCTGTGCCAATAATTCACATACTGAAGAATACCAAAAATCAACTATGCGGGATTCTTTGCTTGCGGCCAGGAACCAACTGCTGATTGGACGCCCCGGGCCTGGTTTTTCGTAGGCGAAAAAACCGCTGGGGCTACATACGGTTTCAATCCAGTCATCCAAGGGGCGCGTGCACCAGAGTGTGGCATCTGCCCAGACACCACCGTACTTCTTGAGCAGGCATATTCTGATTACGTCCGAAAGCGCTGGGAGTGGCAGGTTCAGAGTTTCCACAGCGGGTGGAAGTTTGACTCTCTCTAATACAGAGGCCGAATCCAGAAAGAAGATATCCCAGGCCGGGTTGTGCCGTTGCCAGGTTGCAGCACAGCGTTTGACGATGTCCGGGGCATTCGCCCAACCTTGGTGCCAGTACATGAACAGTATTTTGGGTATTTGGTTATTAGCGCCAGACTCTTGTGTTGAACGATGATGAAGAGTTTTCGCAGTGATGCGAATACCGGTTCCGGTGGTTGTTAAATAGGCACGACCTTGTAAAGATTGGTACAGGTCAATGTCGTGGCGATACAATTCTACAATCCGTTTTCGATATTTCTCAGAGATGTTTTTTTCAACCTCGAAAGTACTGACAGATTTCATTCTATGAGGGATGGCCTTGATATGAATGCCATGTTTTTTCAATATGCTCCCGGCCTCAGAGACGGAGTTGAAATTTATCAGTAAGTCCAGATCAATTTTGCCACGATTATAGATGAACCCGGTTTGTGGCATAAGGTGGCGCTCGCCACCTTCATCGAACCTTGGGGTATCAAGAGCGTGCTCGGCACTTAACAGCCCATCATACGGCCAGTCCAGATTTGAGTTGTTTTCCAGGAAGGGAAGAATTTTATCGAACCAGTTTTCAAAATCCTTGGCCAAAACCTTGGGAGAGGGTTGACGTGAGTGGTTGAAACGGTATTTTTTCCAACCGTATTCAGAAATGATTCGTGCAACCGGGTGTCGGATAACAGCGAATCGTAGCTTGACCTGAGTTAAGCAGTGCGGATAGTTTTCTGCGACTTCCCGTATTGAAAGATGCTGCAGGTCGCCACCGAATAAGTCGTCGTAATTCGTCGCTGTGATCGTCTTTGACTTCCCAAGCGTCGGATAGCGGCAACCATAGCCCATGGCAACTTCCAGACTTGTCCCGGCACACTTGGGTATATGGATGAACAGCGCAGTTCGGTCGTTGGTCAATGGCATTGTCAGGGGATATTCACTTGGGATAAGAAACCACTCAAGAGGCAAAGCGTGTTCCTACAAACGATGATACAGGTTTGCTCAGATGATTATTCAGAAGGGGCAACGGTTGAAGGCCGTTTGAAGTCAATGTTTGCCAGCGCATCGATTTGGTCTCGTGCTTTTTTGCTACGTAACACTTCATCTGCTTTGACGTAGCGCGCCCCCCTGTGGGTAACGTATATCTTAGGGCTTTCTTTGTCTGTTTTGGATTGTTTTTGTGCTTTTGCTTGTATTTTAATCATGTCAAACTCTCCTGATGAACCTGTTTAACCGGATTGAGTTATTGCGCTCCCGAAATGATTGATTAAATCGTCCACGTCTCGTAGTGTCCCTGATTTTGTCGCTACATAGCAAGTTGGTGCGGGCTACTACCTCATGTCTGGCATTATCTATCGTACCTCATCAGCTTGTCAAAATGAAAATTTCTACCAAAGTGCGGAATCGGTGTTCAAGATGAACTGAAATCCGCCGTGGGCGTTGTAGCGATGGGATTGCGAGTCTGGATATAGAGGTGACCTTACATGCGTTGAACCTGGACACAGAGTTGACAACAACCGGCAAGCAGACTATTCTGCAACTCACTGAAACCAGAAAGGAGAATGTCCTCATGGAAAACGAATTACATCGAAACCCCGCCAGCCCCGAAAAAATATGGGCCACCTTGGATCGCATAACCGAGAGGCAGGAGAAGGAAGCCAAACTACGACAGCAAGAGGCCGACCGACGCCAGCAAGAGTACGATCGTCAGCAGCGAAAAATGGACCGGCAGTTGGAGGCAATCCGGCGGCAGATGGAAGATACCGACCGGCGTCTGAAGAAAACGGACGAGTTGTTTAACAGCCAATGGGGTAAGTTGGTGGAAAGTCTGGTGGAAGGAGACCTGATAGCGCTGTTGCAGGCGCGCGGCATTGCGGTGGAGTCGACCCATCCGCGCGTGAGTGGTCGCCGCAATGGCGAGCACTATGAGTTTGACATCCTGGCCATTAACGGTGAGGAAGTGGTGGTGGTAGAGGTGAAGACTACGTTGCGACCTGAGGACGTGACACATTTTCTGGCGAAATTGGCGCGGTTCACGGAATACGAGCCGGTATGGAAAGGCAAGCGTATCCTAGGCGCGGTGGCCTACCTGAAGACGGATGCCTCGGTGCTGGCGCATGCGCAACGCCAGGGGTTGTTCGTCATTCGGGCCACTGGCAGCAGCGCCAGCATCATCAACCCGACAGACTTCCGGCCCCGAGTGTTTCTCTGACAGCCCATTTAACGGATTAACTTCACCTCAATACCCAATTCAAGCGTAGTCCAGGCCCGATCCGCGGTGATTACCCTGGTTTGCTCCCGGATTGCCAGGGCGAGACAGGCGCGATCGCCCAAGGACAGGCCGGTATTCTGCGTCGTTTTTCGCATCAGGCCTGCTGCGATTGCCATGGCTTCGTCAAAAGGGCAAATCTGAAGGCCGAGGAGCGATAGGGATGCTCTGGCCTCTTCTTCATTAACCCCCATGTCAACGTATCGGGTGATGACTTCGGACACGTTAACTGCCGATATTAAGCCTTCGTGCAGGAACCGTGTTGCTACCT
Source organism: Gammaproteobacteria bacterium (assembly GCA_965215365.1). Lineage (GTDB taxonomy): Bacteria > Pseudomonadota > Gammaproteobacteria > Eutrophobiales > Eutrophobiaceae > JAAXHV01. Next base: position 971,215 of record CBDCDS010000003.1, read on the forward strand.
CTGCTCCTTGCTCCGCAAATGTGATAGCAAGTATTGCCGAACTGTCGAAGACAACGCTCATGTTTCACCCCATAACGTCCGCCTGTCACTCAGGAATTGATCCACAATGCTGGTCCCTGGCGTTTTGTATTGCTTCATGCGGTTTTGGATCTGTGTTACCGCAACGGCAGGAGTGATAAGGCGCAATTCACCTGCTATAACCCGGGCTGTAACATGGCTGTCCTTACGCGTCCTCCGAAGTAAGTGCAGGTGTAGTAAGGGGCAGTCGCGGGCGGTCAACGGTTAGCAGGCTCGTTTCCGTGTGGGAAACGGCGCATTTTACTATGCGTCCTCGACGACCTGCGTCGGGTACAAGGCGGGGCACGATGCCGTTGACCGGGAACAGTTTAGAGACGGGCTTGTCAAGCACCGTGATGAAAATTATACAAAGGAGCAAGTGGTTCAGCTTGCGGTTCAGCGTTTTGGTATTTCATCTTCACCAGTACTGTTTTCGAACTCGCCCCGGTCTCCGACCGTACCGCTGCTGATTTCTCCGTTGTATTTATCTGTATGTAAGTGGCCTCAGTTTCGATTACGACTTTTTCAATGTTGGTTGAATAGCAACAAATTTCTTTTATAATATCAACTTGAAGTTTTTATTTTACGGTGGTCGTTATGTATTTATCAACCATACTATTGAGAAGAAAATCATGTTTGGGCAAAGGCTCAGATTAGCGCGAAAGAAGGCAGGTTTATCAATGCAGGCCCTTGGCTCTGGTGTTGTACCTAAAGTCAGCGCACAAGCAATCAGCAAATATGAGGCGAGCAAGATGATGCCGTCTGCATCCGTGCTGGTCGGGCTAAGCAAAACGCTTGGGGTATCCATTGACTTCCTTGTGGCAGGCCAGGTTGAAACCCTGAAAGGGGTGGAGTTTCGCAAACATTCCGGTACCTCGGCGCGAGATCGCGCCCGCGTCGAAGTAATTGTGACCGAAAAGGTCGAGGACTACCTGGCAATTGAAGACATTCTGGAACTGGTTCCGCCCGCTGATTCTTTTGGCGACCTAGTGGCCGATAGGCTCGAAAGTATGGAGCACATTGACGACATGGCCAAAGCCTTGCGGGAGAAATGGCGACTGGGACTGGATCCAATTCCCAGCATGTCCGCACTGCTGGAAGATAAGGGGATTAAAGTTATCGAAGCGGATCTACCAGACCGTTTCGATGGGATGGCTTGTGATGTAAAGCGTAGCGATGGCAGGCCTGACACGGCGGTCGTTGTTGCGTCCAATCGTACTAACATAGAACGCAAACGGTTTACTCTCGCCCATGAGCTCGCACACCGGGTCATTCGCTCGACCGGTAATCCGGATATCGATCTTGAAAAAGCCATGAACCGCTTCGCAGGCGCATTTCTTGTACCAGGCGAACACTTAATCGAGGAAGCCGGAGCGCATCGGCACGGCATGACTTATCGCGAGTTGGTCAGGTTAAAACATCTTTATGGCATTTCGGCGGTGGCGATATTGATGCGGCTCATGCAGGTAGATATTTTGTCAAAACCGGTGGTTGAATATGCCTTCCGCAGCTATGCGCGCACTTGGCGTGTTGAAGAACCGGAACCAATCCGTCGTGATGAAGGCTTTGGCGCCTTTGAACGGCCACAGCGTTTCGAGCGATTAGTTTGGCGGGCCTTGGGAGAACACCTGATTGCGCCGGTACGCGCAGCACAGTTCTTGCGCTCACCCGTTTCAGCTATCGAACAGGAAATTCGAGGGCCGCATAATGAACTGTGTCGTCGTCAATGATGCGTCTTGTTTGATAGACCTCCGAAAAGGGCGGCTTCTGCATATGTTGTCGCACTTGCCTTATCGCTTCATCGTGCCACTACCAATACGCAAGTCGGAATTACTCGACTTCACGCCCCAGGAATGGACAATTCTCGACGGTGGGGGCATGGAAACCTGTGACCTCCCGCCAGAACGAATGGCGGATGTATTCGCACTGAAGAGGCAACACGGCAGGCTAACAGCAAACGACTGCTTTTGTCTGGTTGCCACACAATGTCACAAGGGAGGAATTCTTCTGACCGGTGACAGTCTTCTGCGTAAAGTCGCAGTTGAACTCGGTATTAAAGTCCATGGCGTACTCTGGGTCATCAAAGAATTTATAGCAGCCGATGTCTGTGATAATGCGCTTCTGATAAGAGCATTAAAAATCTGGAAGGATGATGCGGCAGTATTCCTCCCAAAATCGGAGATCGAGCAGCAGTTACGCGTCCTCCTTGACTGACGGCGTACTTTCCATGATTGGTTAGATCATGATTTCGTGAATTCGTAACTACTCGCCCCCCTTACCCTGATCTTTTGTTCTGATCTGGTTTTTCTTAACCGTTTTATTTTTGAGCGGTTTTTCCACCATGGTGGCGGCGTCTCCCTTGAGTGCTATCTCGATGGCGGCGAGGGGATTGTAGCCCTTCAGGGTCATAGACTGCAAGTAGCTTGTCCAGGTTCAATACATATGAGACTCAGAGGCAGGCTGTGTGAGTTGTTGATAATACTCCATTGGGGTTAATAAACCAATACCGTCATGCGGGCGGTAGGTATTGTAGTATTGCTGATACTCGGCCAGTTTGCGGTTGATGGCGGCCACGGTCAGTGGACCCTCGTAGAACGGATAGAACTCATAGCGGCTGGTGGCATTGGCGCGTTCTACACAGCCGTTGTATTCGGGTTTTTTCGGGGGCAGCACGTACAGGGGGATTCCTAAGTCCTGGCAAGCCTGCTCGAACTCATCTCGGAACTCCGAGCCGCCATCGACCTGGATAGAACGGATGGGAAACGGCGCCTCACCGAGCAGCGCTTTTAAGAAGCGCCGGGCATTGCCACTGGTGGCCCGACTGTAGGCTCGCAGCGCACTCCATTTGCTCACCGGACAGACGGCCTTGAACTCCTTCACCGTGACGCCGTCCGTGAAGCCGACACTCATGTGGTCTATCTGCATCAACTCCCCTGGCGCCTTAGCCTTCATCCCGTAGCGCCAGCGCTTGGCATGATGGGTAAACGCCCGGCGGCGCTTAGGCTTCACCCGGCCATAGTAAAACGCCACCGGCTTGACCCGACCTAGCCGCACCCGCTTCGCCACGATGCGCCCGACCGTACTCTCGCTCAAAGTCCAGCCCTGCTCGCGCACCCCCACCCGCCAGAGCTTACGCTTACCCCATAACGGATAACGTTGGCGAAGGTGCAAGACCTGCTGCTCGTGCTGGCGCGTCCATTGCGGCACACGCCGCCGCCGCGGCGCACGAGAGCCACACCCCAGACCCTTCAGCCCATGTTCACGATACCGCTTCAACCAACGGTAGTAGGTCGCCCTCGACCAACCTACTGCTGCCAGTGCCGTCGCCTCACCACACCCATCCTCGCGTAACGTCGCAACCAATTCCAACTGCTTCAAACGACCGAGCGCGTCAGCATCGGTAGTATCATCGACGCGCCAACTGCGATATGATTTCACCCGCAGGCTTTTGATCTGCATCGGGTAGTCCTCCTGTGTCAATTAGTTGAGATTAATTCACACACAGACTACCCGATTTCTTTATCTAAAGAGTCTCACTTGTTTCTGAACCCGGACAGTAGCTGGAGATGCGGCAGTAGGTGTCGGCGTAGGCGGTGGTTCGGAAGCAGCCGGAGACTTTTTGTTTGACTTTAGCCATACGGATATCGCGTTCGGCGCGGTTGTTGGTGAACGGCACGTTGGGGTCGCGGGCGAAGCGGAGGACTTCGGTTTCGTACTTGACGAGGGCATCATGGAGGTTTTGTGCCTCACATTGGGCAATCCGTCCGCGTTGGCCGGTGAGCCGTTTCGGGGGTGTGGGGAGTTCCCGTTTGGCTTGTGTCAGGATAGTCCGGTAGCGGGTGCGCAGGGACTGGTAGTCGGTCTCGCTGAGTGCCTTGTTTTTATGTGTGCGCACCTGTCGGCAGGTCTTGAGCAGGAGGCGGCTCATACGTTGGGCCCAGGCATGGCCGTGGGCGTCCTCGATAAAGGCCAAGTTACGCAACAGGTGACTGCCGCACAGGGCATGCTCGCAGTTGTCATAGGCGAAGTAGCTGGCCCAGCGGTCGTGCACGAGAACACCGCCGTAGCGGGGGACGATGCCGATGTCCCAGCAATTCCCGCTAATGCCTGAGCAGTCATAAAATCCTTACAAATACAGGGTTTTTGAGCGATCTGAAAAAAGGTTTTCGCAAACTTTTAGGGTGGATTCAGTATACTACCGGGCATTATTCACGTCAAAGGTGAGGTGAGCCATGTCCCGTCCTGCTTTACGTAAGTCGCTGAGTGCCCCGGGTTTGTTAAGTGAAGTCCGCCGTTGTTTTGAAGCTATCAAGGATGATACGGTGGGGCGTGGGTTTGCGTTGGTCGATTACCTGATGTCGGGGCTGGCGGTGTTCGGGTTGAAGTACCCCTCGCTGCTGCAGTTTGACGAAGGCCGCGCAGATGCGGTGGTGGCCTCGAACCTGCGGACGTTGTATGGGATTGACAAAGCGCCGTCGGACACGGCGTTACGAGAGCGGCTCGATGCGGTGGACCCGGCGGCATTGCGGGGTGCGTTTCGGCGGGTGTTGCATCTGTTGCAGCGGGGCAAGGGGTTAGATTCGTTTCACTGGTGGGCGGGGCATTACCTGTTGTCGGTGGATGGCACGGGGTATTTTTATTCAGACCGGGTGCATTGCGAGCAGTGTTGTCAGACACAGCACCGGGACGGTCGGGTGAGTTATTACCATCAACTGCTGGGGGCGGTGCTGGTACATCCTGAGCAACGGGTGGTCTTGCCGTTGGCGCCCGAGCCGATCACCCGTGCGGACGGGGCTCAGAAGAACGATTGCGAGCGCAATGCGGCCAAGCGGTTGCTGGCCGATGTGCGCCGGGAGCACCCGCACCTGAAACTGATAGTGGTGGAGGATGCGCTGGCGGCGAACGGGCCGCATATCCGGTTGTTACAGTCGTTGAAGATGCGTTATATTCTGGGGGTCAAGCCCGGTGACCATACCTTTCTGTTTAACTGGCTCGCCACCACGCCGGGGGTGAACACGGCTGAGTTCACGGACAAAGACGGTGTCGTACACCGATTCCGTTATCTCCATGGCGCCCCCTTGAACGAGACACACTTTGACCTGACGGTGAATGTCTTGGATTATGAAGAACAACGCCCCTCAGGCAAGACACAGCGCTTTACCTGGGTGACAGACATTCCCCTGCATCAAGACAACCTGCTGCGGATTATGCGCGGGGCGCGGGCGCGCTGGAAAATTGAGAACGAGACATTCAATACCCTGAAGAACCAAGGCTACCACTTCGAGCATAACTTCGGCCATGGTTATCAACACCTGTCTACCGTGTTCGCCTACCTGATGATGCTGGCGTTCCTGATAGACCAGGTGCAGCAGCAGTGCTGCGGGCTGTTCCAGGCGGCGCTGGCCCAACAGGGCCGCAAGCGCTACTTCTGGGAGAAGCTCAGAAGCTTCTTCTTCACGTGGTTGTTGCCGGACTGGGAGACGCTGTATCGGGCGCTGGCCTACGGGCCTGCTCCGACGCTGTTAGTGGCCTATGATACATCCTGAGCCCACGCCGTGACCGAGTGGTTCGAGGTGGGGGACTTCAGGGGAAATCAAGCCACATCAACACCTGCCGGGAACAGCCGGAGGACCGCGCATCCCCTGATGACCGGGAGACCTTAAAAAAATGAGCCCGACCTGATGATGCCTCCACTTACCAGAGTTAGCGGGAGCAGCTGCCGATGTCCTTGAGGGCGTCCCCGCCCCGCTTGCGGTGGCAGTGTTTCAGTACCAGGTTCCCGGCACTGGTGCTGTGCAGCCAGTGTTGTGTGCGGTCGATGCGCAAGGAGGTCTCATCGGCGTGCAGCACGGGCTCTGTGAGCAGGCGGGCGATAGCCGCCCGCTCCCACCCGGCCAGGGCCTCATGCACCCGCGTGAGCCAGGCCAGTAAGGTCGCCTCGGCGACGGCGCGCCCGGTCAGTGCATGAAGTGTCTGCGCCGTACGTTTGAGCGAGAGCATTTGGGCCGTTAACAGGTGCGTGGCGAAAGCCACGATGCCAGGGCCGTATTGTAAAGGCCCCGGCATGTCATCGGGAAACGCCCCGTGGGTCTCAGTGCCACAGCGCGGACAGGTTTTTATCTCGGCGTCAATGGTCAACTCGGTCGTCTCGAAGACTATATCGACCTTGACTCGTCGCACATGGCCGGTGGGGGCGGTGCCTTTGAGATCATGCCCGCAGGCCCGGCAGCCGGTCACGGGCACCGTGCGGGTCTGAGCCACCACGCGCCGGGACGCGCTGGGCACCGTCCCGGTCTGCGGCCCCTTGCCCTGCTTGCCGGGCCGTGTGCGCGCACTGTCATCGGGGTCGGTGCGGGAACTGGGCAGGCTGGAGTTGTGCGCCCCCTTCGGTGTGGTCTTCTCTAAGAACACCGCCAGCAGCAACTCGAATAGCAGCAACATCGACTCGAACAGCGCACGCCCTTCGGGACTCAGCGCGCCGTCGGCGCACAACGCCTTAAAACGCATTCGGATGGCCTCGAACTCCGCACGCAATGAGGCCTTGTTCACCGTGGCCATGTGCACTGTGCCTCCACCGCCATCATCGCCGCCAGCACCGCCAGCCGCTCGGCCGGGGGCAAGTCACGATAACGCCGCCCCCAGTTCTCAGCCTTGCGCTTGACCTGCTGGCGGTGCGTGAAGTTGCGCCCCGCATAGCGCACCCAGTGCACCCGGTCCGGCACAAAATTGAACCAGACCCGCTCGGTCACCACCCCGCCCTGATTCATCACCTGCAAGGACACACTGCGCCAGCCCGCCAGCACCTCATCATACAAGGCCGAAGGATACCCCGACACCATCACCGCACAGGGCAGCCCCTGCAGTAACGCCAGCAGCGCCTCATGGTCTGAGTCCTCGTAGTCATACCGGTAACGGTGCCGTGACTTGCGCGTGCTGTGCAGGTAGGGCGGGTCGCTGTACACCAACTCCGTGCCGTCAAACGGAAAAGTCGCCAACCAGCGGTGACAACACCCCTGCACCAACTCCACCGGATACCTACACGTAAACCCCGCCAACGCCCGCACATCAAGATCAATCCCAATGTTGCGCAACGCCGCCGGCTTGCGCTGCATAATCGCCCCGCCGCCTAAGTGTGTCTCAATGTACACACTGTGCGGCGGCATCATCGCAATGAGCGGCTGGCACAGACCCGTCGTGGCTTTCGACCCTCGGTACGCATTCCCCATGACGACCAACATAACGCCATGACGCTATGTTGTCAAGGACGCCTTGACAAAAAATTCAGTAGAATTAGAGGGAGGGGGCGAGTAGTTACATGAATTCTGGAAATTAATCCCACGGAGAATTTACATCTATGGGATCAGCAGTTGGATGCCGTCGACCTACCTTTGGGTTCCAATAATTCGCCAAATATGCCTCCACACCATCACGTTTCTGTGCAGACGCTGTTGCCCAGGTTACATAGAGGTCAAGGTCTTTATACTTCTGAATCATCGGGTCAGTCCGGTGGTCTTTAAGGCGGTCCCTGATATTACCTTGACCGACATACACCACCTTAGGAGCTGTACCTCCATGCCAGATTATATAAACACCGCTCTTGCCGTTGAAATGTTCATGGTCCAAATTGACATGATTTAGCTTGCACCAGACATCGCCTTGGCACTTTATCCAGTTCAGAAACATTCAAGGTCTCCTGTTTTTTTGTGGTAGGTCGTTTCTGTGGAATAATTTTCTATTCATTTTTAACTCGGAAGGTTTTCGGGTTCGTTCGTGTCTTGCAGGATTTGGTCAGGCTGAGATATGTCTGGAACCGCAAAATAGCTTACCGGTACTTGCTGACATGTCTCATCTATGCGACGAAATACTGCCTTAGTATCTTCATCGGTAGTGTGTTGACAAACTATGCCACACAGCTTCTTCTGCGAGTCCATTGCTTCAGAAATACTTTGCCTGTTAAGCCTGTCAAGGATAGTGCCTCTTGTTTGAGGCGATAAGCTTATGATGAACTGACTAAGTACGAAGAATGCATCATCAAGGGAATCTCCAACCCGGACGATTGCACTTGCCGGAACACTTTGGAAATAGTTACCTTGGGCAACCTCGTAAGAAAAGTAATCATGTAACTCAACGCAATTTCTTTTAAACTCGTCTATGTCCTTTCGATAAAGTTCCCGAAATTCTGAGATCGATGGCGCTCCATTCAGGGTAGATTTCTCATTCGGGGTACTTTGATAATAACTGCCATACTCCCGCGTGATTTCCTTAAACTTATTCGCAGCATTGTCAATCTCTGTTGCGATACTTTCCAGACGCTTTTGAGCGTCAGAGCTAAAAAGACGTGAAACATGGTATGAGAGGCGTTGCGAAGTCACTTTCGCAACCATTATACCGATCACGGCAAGCCCTAAAAGAACTTCCAAGCCGGCAAGGGCTTTGGAAATTCCCACCGGATGCATATCACCGTATCCCAGAGAAGAGACCGTAACGACACTGAAATATATGCCTTCGAGTAACGTAGTTTCAGAGAGCGGCATGAGATTTTGTCCAATTCCATGGCCGACAGGCGTAAGGTAGGTATAAACAATACCAAAGCCGATGACAATTATGATAAATATTAAGCCATATACCAGCAGGCTGACGTCTTCCACAAGGAAGATGAGTATCCTTTGGCTAAGAAGCCTTATTGCGTTCTTCATGATTCGAGACAATGCTCCTTTCTGATGGTCAGTTCCTGTATAACGGTTGCCATTACTGCGCTCCTGAAAATGATTGATTAAATCGTCCACGTCTCGTAGTGTCCCTGATTTTGTCGCTACATAGCAAGTTGGTGCGGGCTACTACCTCATGTCTGGCATTATCTATCGTACCTCATCAGCTTGTCAAAATGAAAATTTCTACCAAAGTGCGGAATCGGTGTTCAAGATGAACTGAAATCCGCCGTGGGCGTTGTAGCGATGGGATTGCGAGTCTGGATATAGAGGTGACCTTACATGCGTTGAACCTGGACACAGAGTTGACAACAACCGGCAAGCAGACTATTCTGCAACTCACTGAAACCAGAAAGGAGAATGTCCTCATGGAAAACGAATTACATCGAAACCCCGCCAGCCCCGAAAAAATATGGGCCACCTTGGATCGCATAACCGAGAGGCAGGAGAAGGAAGCCAAACTACGACAGCAAGAGGCCGACCGACGCCAGCAAGAGTACGATCGTCAGCAGCGAAAAATGGACCGGCAGTTGGAGGCAATCCGGCGGCAGATGGAAGATACCGACCGGCGTCTGAAGAAAACGGACGAGTTGTTTAACAGCCAATGGGGTAAGTTGGTGGAAAGTCTGGTGGAAGGAGACCTGATAGCGCTGTTGCAGGCGCGCGGCATTGCGGTGGAGTCGACCCATCCGCGCGTGAGTGGTCGCCGCAATGGCGAGCACTATGAGTTTGACATCCTGGCCATTAACGGTGAGGAAGTGGTGGTGGTAGAGGTGAAGACTACGTTGCGACCTGAGGACGTGACACATTTTCTGGCGAAATTGGCGCGGTTCACGGAATACGAGCCGGTATGGAAAGGCAAGCGTATCCTAGGCGCGGTGGCCTACCTGAAGACGGATGCCTCGGTGCTGGCGCATGCGCAACGCCAGGGGTTGTTCGTCATTCGGGCCACTGGCAGCAGCGCCAGCATCATCAACCCGACAGACTTCCGGCCCCGAGTGTTTCTCTGACAGCCCATTTAACGGATTAACTTCACCTCAATACCCAATTCAAGCGCAGCCCAGGCCCGATCCGCGGTGATTACCCTGGTTTGCTCCCGGATTGCCAGGGCGAGACAGGCGCGATCGCCCAAGGACAGGCCGGTATTCTGCGTCGTTTTTCGCATCAGGCCTGCTGCGATTGCCATGGCTTCGTCAAAAGGGCAAATCTGAAGGCCGAGGAGCGATAGGGATGCTCTGGCCTCTTCATTTCAACTAATTTGTTGACTGTGATTGGTAACGTTAAACTGTCAATTCTCTTCTTCTCCTTCTATCAGGCACCAGAACCGGGCGAGATTATGCTTCCCTTCCATTTTGTTGAGAAAATAATGCCAGGGAGGGCATTTTTAGCCCGCATATCTCACCCAGTGATGCGAAGATCGCGCCGGATTGGTGCTGCCTGCGGGTTAGAGGTTACTATAAACATCCGGCTGCGTTATAGTAGTGACGTATTTACACTGAGTAGTGACAGATAGCTATGTCTTTGGGACCCATAATGCTGGACCTGCGTGGCGTTGAATTGCAGGCAGATGAACGGGAGCTGCTGTTACACCCGCTGGTCGGCGGAGTGGTCCTGTTTGCGCGCAACTATCGGGACCCGCAGACATTGTGTGCGCTGACCTCGCAAATTCACGAGTTGCGCAGCCCGATGTTATTGATTGCGGTGGACCATGAGGGCGGTAGGGTGCAACGTTTTCACCAGGGTTTTACCCGTGTGCCGGCAGCGCGCGGCTTTGGCGACCTCTACGCGCAGGACGCAGGCCGGGCGCTGGCGTTGGTGCAAGATACCGGTTGGTTGCTGGCCAGCGAGTTGCTGTCCGTGGGCGTCGATATCAGCTTTACCCCCGTGCTGGATCTGGATACCGGTGTCAGTTCGTTCCTGGGAGATCGTGCCTACCATCGTGCTGCGGAGGTGGTGGCACAGCTGGGGCAACACCTGATGCAGGGCATGCGCAAGGCCGGTATGATGGCGGTGGGCAAACATTTCCCGGGGCATGGCGGCGTAACCGCCGACTCCCACCATGAGATACCAATAGATGAACGCAGTTTCGGCACAATTTTAATGGAGGACCTGATCCCGTTCGAGCGCATGATCAATGCTGGTCTGGCCGCGGTGATGCCAGCGCACGTTATTTATTCTCGAGTGGATGACAAACCGGCTGGTTTTTCCAGTGTATGGTTGCAGCAGGTTCTGCGTAACCGGCTGAATTTTCAGGGTGTTATCTTCAGTGACGATATCAGCATGGCCGCCGCCGAGGTTGCCGGCAGCTATGTGGAACGGGCCTATGGCGCGCTGGCTGCCGGTTGTGATATGGTGCTGGTGTGCAATAATCAGACCGCGGCCCGGGCTTTATTGGATGAGTTGGATATCGGCGCCAACCCGGTCTCCCAGGCGCGGCTGAGACGCATGCATGGCGTCGGCTCGGTGTCATACAATGAATTATGCAACGCTGAGCAACGACTGCGCGTTGCCGCAGATATTTCCAGTCTGGATGTGGAACCGGAACTCAACCCTGACGATGATGGTATTGCTGCGTAGTTGTTTTACCCTATGCCTGTTGCTGGTTTGCAGCGGCGCCGCGCGGTCTGCAGAGCCGGAATGCCGCCCGTTGCAGCTCAGGGAGGTTGCTTATTCGGGCCCGCAGGAGTTTGGTCAGGGGTTGTTGTGGCGCCTAAGCAAATCAGGCAGCCCACCCAGTCACGTGTTCGGCACCATTCATGTTGCGGAACGCCACGTCAGCGCACAACTGGCTCAGGTCAAGGAGGTGCTGGCCGGCAGTGAGGTATTGGTCATGGAGGCCGTGTTTGATGCGGACGGTATCGAGCTGCTGCGCAAGATGATGTTATTCGAGGGCGATACACAGCTGGGCGCGGTCATTCCTGCCGATCTTTACACACGTACTCTCGAGATATTGAACGCGTATCACATCACCGAACAGCAATTATCAAGGATGAAACCTTGGGCTGCCTACCTGACCATGAGCTATCCGGCAGACCTGGGTATCATCCTCGACCAACGCCTGCTGCAACTTGCCGAGGCCGCAGGAATCGATGCCGAGGGGCTGGAATCATTAGAGGAGCAAGGCCAACTGTTCAATAATTTTTCACTGGCGGAGCAGGTACGATTGCTCACGGATGCCGTCTGCCACCGCCAGCTGATGGAGAGCGATTTTGCGCAAATGATTGCACTTTATACGGCCGGCGATCTGGCGGGGTTGTCTGCTTACGGGCAACGTTATGCGTTTGCTGATAATACCTTGTATGAAACCCTGACAGAGAAGCTCCTCACCCGGCGCAACCGGCTCATGGTCGAAAGAATGCAAACCGCGCTGGCAACCGGCAACGCCTTTATCGCCGTCGGCGCGCTGCACCTGCCCGGTGCCGAGGGCGTGCTGGCATTGCTGCAACAACATGGCTTTGTCATAACTCCGGTGTTCTGAGCGCTGGTGTGAGCGTCGATTACCTCATTACAATGTGGCATTACCTGCTGCATGAGGCCTGGATATTACAGGTTTTCCTGCTGGTGTTTATGGCTCTGTTGCTGGACTGGTTCCAGAAACGCACCATTGCCAGATTGATGATCCAGGCTGACAAGACCCGCATAGCCTGGGACAGCGCCTTGCTGGAAGCTGCCGGCAAACCCCTTACCGTGCTCATCTGGCTGCTCGGCATTACCCTGGCGGCAGACATCGCCAAGGGTGAAACCGGCGCGGTCATCTTCAAGGTGGTTGCACCGGTGCGCGAGGTAGGCGTGATTGCGCTCATCGCTTGGTTTTTGGTCAGGTTCGTAAAGCGGGCCGAGTTGCATTTTATCAGGTTGCGCCAGGAAGCCGGCGCCCCGGTTGACCGCACCACCGCCGACGCCATTGCCAAACTGATTCGGATATCGATCCTGATCACCGCGTTTCTGGTCGGCTTGCAGGCACTGGGCTACAGCATCTCCGGGGTGCTGGCCTTCGGTGGCGTCAGCGGCATCATCGCCGGTCTGGCCGCCAAGGACTTGCTCGCCAATTTTTTCGGCGGCCTGATGATCTACCTGGACCGACCGTTTGAGGTGGGAGACTGGATCCGCTCCCCGGACAAGGAGATAGAGGGCACGGTGGAAGAGATCGGCTGGCGCCTGACGCGCATACGCACGTTCGATAAGCGTCCTCTGTATGTTCCCAATTCCGTATTTGCCAGCATTGCCGTGGAAAACCCGCAACGCATGAGCAACCGGCGTATCTATGAAACCATAGGCATACGCTATGACGACGCCGGCAGGATGGCGGCTATCACCCGGGACGTGAAGCAGATGCTGCGCGAGCACCCGGAGATTGACATAAACCAGACCATGATCGTCAATTTCGTCAAGTTTGCGCCCTCCTCACTGGATTTTTTCATCTATACCTTCACCAAAACCACGCAATGGGTCAGGTTTCACGAGATCAAGGAGGACGTGATGCTCAAGGTCATGGCAATTATCGAGCGGCATGGCGCCGAATGCGCCTTCCCCACCTCAACTATACACATCACCCCCGAAGCAGATGTCAAACCGGACGCTGAGCAAGGGCCTTGAGCCATGCTGAAGTTCACCAAAATGCACGGGCTGGGCAACGATTTCGTGGTCATCAATGCCCTGGAACAGGCCGTAAACCTGGATGCTGAACAGGTACGCAAGATCGCGCACCGCCGTCTGGGCGTCGGTTGTGACCAAGTGCTGGTGCTGCGCCCTAGCACCGACGGCGCGGCAGATTTCCTCTACCGCGTTTACAACGCCGACGGCAGCGAGGCCGAACACTGCGGCAACGGCCTGCGCTGTGTCGCCCTGTACCTGCGCGCCAACGGCCTCATACGCAAGGATGAACTGCTGGCCCAGACCCCGACCGGACTGCTGAAAATCTATTTTGAGGGGGACTTGGTCAAGGTGAACATGGGCTGTCCGGACTTTGAGCCGGCGCGCATCCCACTGGCCGTGGCAGAACCACAACAGCTTTACCGCGCAGAACTGGACGGCGGGCAGGTGGAGTTTGCGGCTTTATCCATGGGCAACCCCCACGCCGTGCTGCGGGTGGATGACGTTGAGCACGCCCCGGTAGCGCGGGTCGGGGCGCACTTGCAGCGTCATGCCTTGTTTCCCGCCGGCGTCAATGCGGGGTTCATGCAGCTCCTGGACCACTCGCGTATCAGGCTGCGAGTATATGAACGCGGCGTTGGCGAGACCCTGGCCTGTGGCACCGGCGCTTGCGCCGCCGTGGTCGTGGGGATTGCGGTGTATAATCTTGCCGACAAGGTTCAGGTATTATTGCCCGGCGGCAGTTTGACCGTAGCCTGGGCCGGTGCCGGTGAACCGGTGTGGATGACAGGCCCCGGCACAACCGTCTATGAAGGGCGAATTGACATAGCTAACGAGTGATGACCATGACAGAAGAAACAACGGACAAAGCCGCCATAAGTGCGGACGAAGTGGAGGCTTATTTGAGAAAATATCCTGATTTTTTTCTCACCCGCCCGCAACTGCTGGCAGAATTAGCCATACCCCACCGCGCCGGCACCGCGGTTTCCCTAGTGGAAAAACAGGTCAAGGTGCTGCGTGAACAGAATGAACAGGCGCGCAAGCGCTTGCATGAACTGGTCGAAATTGCCCGAGCAAACGAAGATCTGGCGCACCGGATGCACCACCTGGTGCTGACCCTGATAGATGCCGCCAATCCTGAAGAGGTATTCAAAACCTTGTATGAAAACCTGAAACGTAATTTCAGGGCCGAGCAAGTGGCGCTAAGACTGTTCGCGCAACCGGTCAACAACAGCGCGCCGGCGCCGGTAGAATTTGTCGGGAAGGATGCAGGTGAGGCCAGGTTGTTCGAGGAACTGTTCGACAAGCGCCTGCCGACCGTCGGCGCGCTGGCCCTGGAGCAGCAGGCGTTTTTATTCGGAGCCGCTGGCGCGGAACTCACATCGGTGGTGCTGGCGCCACTGCACGGCAATGATTGGCGCGGTGTGCTGGCGATAGGCAGCCGCGACCCGGAGCGTTTTCAAAAAGACATGGGCGTTGAGCTGTTGGCCAACCTGGGTGAGGCGCTTAGCTTCATCCTCAAACCCTGGATCGCGTGAAACCAGCCGAAATCGCCAGGATAGACGGGTTTTTAGAAACCCTGCAACATCTTTCACCGCATACGCGCAAGGCTTACGCCAGCGATCTCGCCTTCTTTCTGGAGTACTGCAAACAACTCAAAATTAGCGCTTGGCGGGACTTGGACGGTCGCTCGGTACGCGGTTACATTGCCCAAAGACACCGGCAGGGAACGGGTGGCAGGAGCCTGCGACGTAATCTGTCCTCCATCAGGGCGTTCTACCGCTACCTGTTGGACCAGGGGGAAGTGACACAGAACCCGGCGGAGGGGATCGTCACTCCGAAGGCTGAAAAACGCCTGCCCAGGACCCTGGATGTGGACCAGACTGCCCGGCTGGTGGAGATCAAGGATAACCGGACACTTGCGTTGCGTGATAAAGCCATTCTGGAACTGATGTATTCCTCAGGGCTGCGTCTGGCGGAGTGTGTGAGCCTGGACCAGCATAGTGTGGAGCTCGGCGACGCACTGGTAACGGTAACGGGCAAGGGCAACAAGACGCGCCGGGTGCCGGTGGGGAAATATGCGCTGGATGCGGTCCGCGTCTGGTTGCGAGTGCGCCCGCAACTGGCAGACCTAGGGGAGACTGCCTTGTTCGTCAGCGCCCGCGGCAAACGCCTTGGCGCCCGCTCCATCCAGCAACGCCTGCGTCAATGGGCGCAGAAACAGGGCATGGACATCCATGTACACCCACACATGCTGCGCCACTCCTTTGCCACCCACCTGCTGGAATCCAGCGGCGACCTCAGGGCCGTGCAAGAACTGCTGGGGCATGCCGACATCAGCACCACGCAAATCTACACCAGCCTGGATTTCCAGCACCTGGCCAAAGTCTATGACCAGACCCACCCCCGGGCCAGAAAAAAGAACTGATGGGGGGGATATTTCAGCGTTGCTTCAACAGCCGCTCCTTCTGCTTCTGCCAGTCCCGATCCCGTTCCGTGCGGCGTTTGTCGTGCAGTTTTTTCCCTTTGGCAACGCCGATAGCGAGCTTGGCGCGGCCGTTTTTCCAGTACATGGACAGCGGCGCCACGGTATAACCCTGGCGTTCCACCGCGCCGGTCAGCCGGTTTATCTCGGTGCGGTGCAGCAGTAGTTTGCGGGTGCGCTGCGGGTCGGGTTTGACGTGCGTCGAGGCGGTCGGCAGCGGCGTGATCAAGGCGCCGAACAGGAAGGCCTCGCGGTCTTTCAGCAGCACGTAACCGTCACTGAGTTGTACTTTCCCGGCGCGCAGGCTCTTGACCTCCCATCCCTCCAGCGCCAGGCCGGCCTCGAACCGGTCCTCTATGTGGTACTCAAAGCGCGCCTTTTTATTCAGGGCGATGGTATGGTCCGGGATCTTGCTCTTTTTTTTGCTCATTGGCTACCGCCTGTCAGCTGTCAATGCCAAGTATATCATCCGCAATCCCCCTTCCGTGTTAAAGTAACCCCTTACCTTTTCAACTGAGATAAAACAAGTGTCTGCCAATCGCACCTCGGTTCATGGGCAATGGTCGTCCAGATGGATATTTATCCTGGCGGCGACCGGTTCCGCCGTTGGACTGGGCAATATCTGGCGCTTTCCGTACATCACCGCAGAGCATGGCGGCGGCGCGTTTGTGCTGGTTTATCTGGCTTGCATCGTGCTGGTCGGACTGCCTATTATGATGTCCGAAATCCTGCTGGGGCGGCGCGGCCGCCGCAGTCCAATTTATACCATGGCCGCGCTGGCTGAGGAAGAAGGGCACAGTAAACACTGGCGCCTAGTGGGAGTCATGGGTGTATTTGCCGGCTTTTTCATCCTGACCTTCTATAGCATTGTGGCCGGCTGGACGCTGGCCTACATGACGCGCGCCGTGTCCGGCGTATTTGCCGGGGCCAGCGCACAACAGACCGGGGAGCTCTTCAATGCCCTAGTATCAGACCCGGAACGCCTGCTGGCCTGGCATACCATCTTCATGATCATGACCGTGTCTGTGGTGTCCAGGGGCATCAAACAGGGGCTGGAGCAGGCCGTGCGCTACCTGATGCCGGCGCTGTTGCTGCTGTTGCTGTTGCTGGTCGGGTACTCAATGAGCACCCCGGGTTTTGCCGAGGCCTGGTCCTACCTGTTCAAGCCGGATTTCAGCCAGCTCGGGGCTTCTACGGTACTGATAGCCCTGGGGCAGGCATTTTTCAGTTTAAGCCTGGGTATGGGCGCTATCATGACGTATGGTTCGTACCTGTCCGGGAGCGCCCATATTCCCCGCACCGCCGTCTCCATTGGCATCATGGATACCGCGGTGGCGCTGCTCGCCGGGTTGGCCATCTTTCCCATCATGTTCAGTGTCGGCTTGCATCCGCATGAAGGCGGCCCCGGGCTGATCTTCAAGATACTCCCCATCGCCTTCGGTCAGATGGCTTACGGCAACGTCTTGGCCTTCATCTTTTTCACCCTGTTGATGTTTGCCGCCTGGACCTCGTCGTTATCCATCCTAGAACCGGTCACCGCCTGGCTGGTGGAGCAGACCGGTTATTCCAGGCTGCGCGCCGCCGTCAGTGCCGGCGTGGTCGCCTGGATACTGGGCCTGGGTTCGCTGCTGTCACTGAACCTGTGGTCCGAAATCACCCTGTTCGGGATGACTTTCTTCGAGTTTATGGAATACCTGTCGGTCAATATTCTGCTGCCGCTAGGGGGTCTGTTGATCGCCGTTTTTGCCGGCTGGTTGATGTCCCGCTCAGCCACGTTTGCCGAGCTGGGGCTGGGCAATGGGGCCTACCTGGCCTGGCAAGTGGCGACCCGGTTCATCGCGCCGGCCGGAGTGATTTTGATCCTGTTACAGGAATTGTTCGGCTTTCTCGGGTAACCTGCTAGAGCTATGTCGGGCGGCTCAGAGATTGAAGTTGAGATAGTATACGGCAAGGCCGGGTCCGCCCGAGTCATCAGGCAGACCGTCTCGCAACAGGCAACAATCAGGCAAGCCATCGAACAATCAGGCATCCTGGCCCGCCACCCGGACATCGACCTGGACCGCAACAAGGTGGGGATATTCAGTCGGAAAAAGGAACTGTGCGATCGGGTTCGGGCCGGTGATCGCATAGAGATTTATCAGCCGTTACAGGTGGACCCCAAAGAGGCGCGCCGCCGCCGCGCAAAAAAAATGGCGGACTGATGGCCTTAGTCAACATCAACCTGCACTCGACACCGCGCGGCAAGATAGCACTGTTGTTTGGCGCACTGACTGCCGCCGCCGTGCTCATCGGGCTGTTGGCGCTGGCAAGCGGGTCGGCGCCGGTACCGTTACGGGAAGTGATAGGTATCATGGTCGAGAGGTCGCCGGGGGTCAATGCACAGATCGTGCTTGAGTTGCGTTTACCCAGGGTGATTTCCGGCTTTGCAGTCGGCGGGATGCTGGCGCTGGCCGGTGTACTGATGCAGATACTGCTGCGCAACCCGTTGGCAGAGCCGTATATTCTGGGTGTGTCCGGCGGCGCGTCGGTGTTTGCGCTGTTGGCCATCAGCATGGGTCTAGCTGGTATCTGGCTGACCCTGGGCGCCTGCTTGGGCGCGTTATTGACCATGTTCATGGTATTTGTCTGTTCCGGTTCGAGCGCCGGTTGGAACCCGCTGAGAGTACTCCTGACCGGAGTGGTTATTGCGGCTGGGTGGGGCGCGGTCATCAGCTTGCTGCTGGCGGTGAGCCCGGCAGCCAGACTGCATAATATGCTGTTCTGGCTGATGGGTGACCTGAGTTTCAGTCAGTCTGGCAGCTGGTATTACCTGCTACTGCTGCTGGCCCTGCTGCCGGCCATGTACTATGCACGGGCGCTGAATGTGCTGGGTGGCGGCGACTTACAGGCCGCGGCGTTGGGTATCTCCGTCAACCGCGTGCGCGTCATCAGCTACTTTCTGGCCTCGATATTGACGGCAACGGCAGTCATGCAGGCCGGTAGTATCGGGTTTATCGGCCTCATTGTTCCCCATGGCATGAGGTTGCTGATCGGCACCGACAACCGCCTGCTTATGCCGGCTTCCGTGCTGGCAGGAGGCATCCTGCTGGTATTCGCCGACATGCTGGCCCGTACACTGCTGGCGCCGCGGCAATTGCCGGTGGGCGTGCTGACTGCGCTGATAGGCGTGCCGGTGTTCCTGTTGTTGCTGCGCTCTGCCGGCGCCAGACAAAGATCGTGAGCCGGTATGTTAGTAGTTGAACGATTAAGCGTACAGGTGGGCCAGACCCTGGTTTGCCGGGAGCTCGATCTCAACCTCGGCGCCGGTGAGCACTGGGGGATGCTGGGTGGCAACGGGGTAGGAAAAACCACCCTGTTGCATACGCTGGCTGGTTTGAGGCCGCCGCGCGGCGGCAGGATCATGCTGCATGACAAAGACTTGCGCGACTACCGGCGCCGGCGCCTGGCGCGCAGGCTCGGCGTTTTGTTTCAGGACAGCCAGGATACCTTTCCGGCTACGGTGATGGAAACCGTATTGACCGGGCGTTTTCCTTACCAATCCTTGTGGCCGGGAGGGTCGAGCACAGACCTGAATCTGGCAGCTGCTGCGCTGGCGCAACTGAATTTGGCGTCGCTGCGGGAGCGGCAGGTGGACACCTTGTCCGGCGGTGAACGGCGCCGTCTGGCTATCGCCACGCTGCTCCTGCAGGAGCCCGAGCTATGGCTGCTGGATGAACCCACCAACCATCTCG
Organism: Gammaproteobacteria bacterium; assembly: GCA_965215365.1. Lineage (GTDB taxonomy): Bacteria > Pseudomonadota > Gammaproteobacteria > Eutrophobiales > Eutrophobiaceae > JAAXHV01. The sequence goes on from CBDCDS010000003.1 coordinate 990,789, forward strand.
ATTACCACTACCAGATCCAGGTTTTGGACCTGTTAAGCCAGCGCGTGAGCGACCGCAACGGTTCGCTGTTGATGGTATTGCATGACGTCAACCTGATAAGCCGTTACTGCACCCACGCCATACTGATGCCGGGAGAAGGTGAATTACTATGCGGCGAGGTGGCAGCAGTGATGAACCGGAGCAACCTGGAAAACCTCTACCGCCACCCCATCCGCGTACTATCCGACGGCGGCAGGAACTACTATTTTCCTGCTTGATTCAGCTGCGGATGAATCAGAGTCCCTCATCCACCTGGGTATCGGGCTCCGCCGCGGCTTCCTCATTGAGGGGAGCATCCGGTGTTTCGGCCTGGGGGGCACCCGCAGACGGCAGCTTGTCGATGAGTCTGCCGAAAAACCCGCGTTTTTTGTATTGTCTGATGGGCACCTCGACGATTTTTGCAGGTTTTGTGGCCAGTTCATCCGATCTTTCCGGCCCCGGCACTACATCACCGTCGATGTGCGACAGCTTGTCGTCTTCAAAATGCAGCGTGACATGGCGTTGTTTACGTTGGTGGCCGCCTTTGGAGAAGGTATAGACGTAGTCCCAGCGGTTGGTATGAAACGGGTCCACCAGCGGTGGCGTGCCCATGATAAATTGCACCTGGTTTTTATCCATGCCGGGTTTTAGCCGGGCCAGCATATCGCCGTCGATGATGGCGCCTTGCTGGATATCGATGCGGTAAACACCAGGCAACTTGAAAGTGCCCTCGGTAGTGCAGGCGGTGAGCAGTATGGCAAGTGGCAGTAACAGGAATTTCATCGGCGCAAAAGCAAAGTCAGGCAAAGCGAATCAAAGTCAAGACATTTCAAGCTCCTTGGAGTATACTTGATTTTCACTCATCACGACGCGGAAATTTCCCATGGACAGCATGTCACTCAAACAAGCGGGCCTGAAGGCGACGCTGCCGCGCATCCGCATACTGGAAATCCTGGAAGCCTCACACCAAAAGCACGTGAGCGCCGAGGATGTCTATAAGGCCCTGCTCGAGGCCAACGAAGATGTTGGTTTGGCGACCGTGTACCGGGTGTTGACGCAGTTCGAAAGCGCCGGACTGGTCATCCGTCACCACTTCGATACCGGCCACTCCGTGTTTGAACTGGATTGCGGCAAGCATCACGATCACATGGTCTGCATTGAGACCGGCAAGGTCATCGAATTTGAAAATGAGAAGATAGAAATGCTGCAACAGGAAATCGCAGAACAGCACGGGTACGAGTTACACGACCATAGTCTGGTACTCTATGTAAAGCCGAAGGCAGGCTAACCCGCATATCTCACCAAGTCGCTTGTTGTCTTGTGAAACATGATTACTCTCAATAAGTTATGGTAACCTCTAAAAATACCCTCCGTGGTATTTTTAGAGGTTACCATAAGGGCGCAGGAATGACGGGCGCGCATGAAGGAGGGTTGGGGGTGACTCACAGACCTAGCGGCAGCTTTCCTCGTGCCTGTTCCAGGATTTCGCACAGCTGTCGCGCGCCCAGCAGGATGCGGGGTGTGTGGCGTTGGATAATGTCAGGGTCTATGAAAAACAGGTTGGCGTGTTGAGTCGCGTTCAGGAACGACCATTGTTGCCATTCATCCAGCCAGTCCGGCCGGGCTTCGTTCATGCCACTGGCGATGATCACATCGGGGTTTGCCGTAAGCACGGCTTCCTTGCTGACCTGCGGTGTAGGGGTGTCCAGTGCGGCAAAGATATTTGTGCCGCCGCACAAGCGGATGACCTTGCCGATCAACTGCCGGTCGGTAACGGTAATCAACGGGTTGGGCCAGACCTGGTAGAACACGCTGACTTGTTCCAGCCCCGAGTACTGGTTTCGTAACCGGGAGAGGCTGGCGCGGTACTGCCGTGCAACCCGCCGGGCGTGAGCTTCCCGACCGCCAAGAATGCCGTACCTGACGATATCCCCGGCCACATCTTCAAGCCGGCTTGGCTCAGTGACGAACACGGTCACGCCCAGCTTCATCAAGCGCGCGACCTGTTGGTATTGGTTGCCCTCCTTCCAGGCGATGACCAGATCCGGTTGCAGTGCCAGGATCGCTTCGATACTGATATTGTTATACCCGCCCACCAACGGCAGCCGCCGCGCCGCCGCCGGGTAGTCACTGTAGCTCACCGCCCCCGCCACCTGCTCACCCACCCCTGCGGCAAACAGGTTCTCGGTGACATGCGGGGCCAGACTGACGATGCGTGCGGCCGGTCGTTCCAGTGTCACCGTCCTGCCGATATCATCAACCACCGAAATGGCAGCGGCGCCCGGGGCAATATTCGGGCTCAGAGCAAAAATCGCCAGTAACAAGGCGCCCCTGAAAATGTCACGGAGGTCATTTTCAGAGGCTGCTGAAACTGCAACACAGCCATTGACCAATGGCCGTATTTTTTCTCTGATGGCGGCTATCTGCCCTATACTGTGCATCTCAAACGTATTCCCTCTGGTAATGCTTGCTGAAACCATAATGATACAGGGTACAACCTCGGATGCCGGGAAAAGTATCCTGGTGGCCGGATTGTGCCGGGTGCTGGCCCGCGCCGGGCTGTCCGTTGTGCCCTTCAAGCCGCAGAATATGGCCTTGAATTCCGCAGTGACCGTTGAGGGTGGGGAAATTGGTCGCGCCCAGGCCTTGCAGGCCCAGGCTTGCGGGCTGGAACCTGCCAATGATATGAACCCGGTGTTACTCAAGCCGAATACGGATATCGGCGCCCAGGTCATTGTCCATGGTCGGGTCGATGCGACCCTGGACGCGGTGGCGTACCATGAAAGAAAACCGGCGTTGCTGCAGGCGGTGATGGAATCCTGGCAGCGCTTGCAGCAGGGTTATGAGTATATCGTGGTGGAAGGCGCCGGCAGTCCGGCGGAGATCAACTTGCGCGACCGGGACATCGCCAATATGGGTTTTGCCGAGCCTGCCGACTGCCCGGTGGTATTGATCGCCGACATTGACAAGGGCGGCGTGTTCGCGCACCTGGTCGGCACCCTGGCCCTGCTCAGCGAAACCGAACGGCGCCGGATTATCGGGTTTGTCATCAACAAGTTTCGCGGCGATATGGCATTGTTGCAGCCGGGACTGGACTGGCTGGAACAGGAAACCGGCAAGCCGGTACTGGGCGTGTTGCCCTACCTGCACGGCTTGTACCTCGATGCGGAAGATGCCATCTCCACGGCTACGGATGTGCCCCCGCAGGAACCCGCCCTGACGGTCATCGCGCCAGTGTTTCCCCGCCTCAGCAACCATACCGACTTCGACCCATTGCGCCTGCACCCACAGGTGGATTTCAGATTCATCGGCGCCGGCGCCGCGCCTCCGCCGGCCGACCTGATTATATTGCCGGGCACCAAAAACGTACGCGGCGACCTGCAATGGCTGCGTACTAACCACTGGCTCCCGGCCATCTGTCGGCACCTGCGTTATGGCGGCAAACTCATCGGCATCTGCGGCGGCTATCAGATGCTGGGCGACGTTATCGCCGACCCTAATGGTATCGAAGGCAAACCGGGCAGCAGCGCGGGGCTTGGCTTGCTGCGCATGGAGACGACACTGCACCCGCAGAAACAACTGCGACAGGTACGCGCCCGCCTGGCGCTGGATAATACCCCAGCCTGCGGCTACGAGATACACGCCGGGGTCACGCAAGGAGCAGCATTGGAAAACCCGGCACTGCTGCTGCCGGACCGGCAGGACGGTGCCATCTCCGCAGACAATCAAATTCTGGGATGTTATCTGCACGGCCTGTTCGATGCCGGCACTGCCTGTGCGGCACTACTGCGCTGGGCCGGCCTGACACCCGCCCAGGCGTCGGATTATCACGACCTGAGAGAACGCCAGCTTGAACGACTGGCTGATGTGGTGGAAGAAAACATCGATCTGGCAGGAATCTTTCCGGGGATCGATTTATAGCAAATCCTAAAAATGCCATGGAGGGCATTTTCAGATGGTTCCCATAACAGCTATTTGTCGTCAATCTGTCGGTGGTTTATGGTATTCTTGTGGGGTTATTTTAACAAGCAAGCTGCAACAGGTTGCAGGGAGATGAAAGACGACTATGCCAACCGTATCATCTGCGGGGACAGCGAGCAAACACTGAAAGCCCTGCCGGATAATTGTGTCGATCTGGTGTTCACTTCACCACCGTATAACTTTGGACTGGGTTATCAGGAAGGCAACGGTTCTGCCGATGGTGACGCGACTGACTGGAACTCCTATTTTGCCAAGCTCTTTCAAGTATTTGATGAATGTATCCGAGTGCTGAAATATGGCGGACGCATCATTGTTAACGTACAACCTTTATTCTCCGATTACATTCCCAGCCATCACATTATCTCTCACTACTTCGTGGAAAAACGGCTGATCTGGAAGGGTGAGATTCTCTGGGAGAAAAACAACTACAACTGCAAGTACACAGCCTGGGGAAGCTGGAAAAGTCCGTCTTCTCCTTACCTCAAATGTAACTACTCGCCCCCTCCCTCTAATTCTACTGAATTTTTTGTCAAGGCGTCCTTGACAACATAGCGTCATGGCGTTATGTTGGTCGTCATGGGGAATGCGTACCGAGGGTCGAAAGCCACGACGGGTCTGTGCCAGCCGCTCATTGCGATGATGCCGCCGCACAGTGTGTACATTGAGACACACTTAGGCGGCGGGGCGATTATGCAGCGCAAGCCGGCGGCGTTGCGCAACATTGGGATTGATCTTGATGTGCGGGCGTTGGCGGGGTTTACGTGTAGGTATCCGGTGGAGTTGGTGCAGGGGTGTTGTCACCGCTGGTTGGCGACTTTTCCGTTTGACGGCACGGAGTTGGTGTACAGCGACCCGCCCTACCTGCACAGCACGCGCAAGTCACGGCACCGTTACCGGTATGACTACGAGGACTCAGACCATGAGGCGCTGCTGGCGTTACTGCAGGGGCTGCCCTGTGCGGTGATGGTGTCGGGGTATCCTTCGGCCTTGTATGATGAGGTGCTGGCGGGCTGGCGCAGTGTGTCCTTGCAGGTGATGAATCAGGGCGGGGTGGTGACCGAGCGGGTCTGGTTCAATTTTGTGCCGGACCGGGTGCACTGGGTGCGCTATGCGGGGCGCAACTTCACGCACCGCCAGCAGGTCAAGCGCAAGGCTGAGAACTGGGGGCGGCGTTATCGTGACTTGCCCCCGGCCGAGCGGCTGGCGGTGCTGGCGGCGATGATGGCGGTGGAGGCACAGTGCACATGGCCACGGTGAACAAGGCCTCATTGCGTGCGGAGTTCGAGGCCATCCGAATGCGTTTTAAGGCGTTGTGCGCCGACGGCGCGCTGAGTCCCGAAGGGCGTGCGCTGTTCGAGTCGATGTTGCTGCTATTCGAGTTGCTGCTGGCGGTGTTCTTAGAGAAGACCACACCGAAGGGGGCGCACAACTCCAGCCTGCCCAGTTCCCGCACCGACCCCGATGACAGTGCGCGCACACGGCCCGGCAAGCAGGGCAAGGGGCCGCAGACCGGGACGGTGCCCAGCGCGTCCCGGCGCGTGGTGGCTCAGACCCGCACGGTGCCCGTGACCGGCTGCCGGGCCTGCGGGCATGATCTCAAAGGCACCGCCCCCACCGGCCATGTGCGACGAGTCAAGGTCGATATAGTCTTCGAGACGACCGAGTTGACCATTGACGCCGAGATAAAAACCTGTCCGCGCTGTGGCACTGAGACCCACGGGGCGTTTCCCGATGACATGCCGGGGCCTTTACAATACGGCCCTGGCATCGTGGCTTTCGCCACGCACCTGTTAACGGCCCAAATGCTCTCGCTCAAACGTACGGCGCAGACACTTCATGCACTGACCGGGCGCGCCGTCGCCGAGGCGACCTTACTGGCCTGGCTCACGCGGGTGCATGAGGCCCTGGCCGGGTGGGAGCGGGCGGCTATCGCCCGCCTGCTCACAGAGCCCGTGCTGCACGCCGATGAGACCTCCTTGCGCATCGACCGCACACAACACTGGCTGCACAGCACCAGTGCCGGGAACCTGGTACTGAAACACTGCCACCGCAAGCGGGGCGGGGACGCCCTCAAGGACATCGGCATCGTCCCCCGCTACGGCGGTGTTCTCGTGCACGACCGCTGGGCCAGCTACTTCGCCTATGACAACTGCGAGCATGCCCTGTGCGGCAGTCACCTGTTGCGTAACTTGGCCTTTATCGAGGACGCCCACGGCCATGCCTGGGCCCAACGTATGAGCCGCCTCCTGCTCAAGACCTGCCGACAGGTGCGCACACATAAAAACAAGGCACTCAGCGAGACCGACTACCAGTCCCTGCGCACCCGCTACCGGACTATCCTGACACAAGCCAAACGGGAACTCCCCACACCCCCGAAACGGCTCACCGGCCAACGCGGACGGATTGCCCAATGTGAGGCACAAAACCTCCATGATGCCCTCGTCAAGTACGAAACCGAAGTCCTCCGCTTCGCCCGCGACCCCAACGTGCCGTTCACCAACAACCGCGCCGAACGCGATATCCGTATGGCTAAAGTCAAACAAAAAGTCTCCGGCTGCTTCCGAACCACCGCCTACGCCGACACCTACTGCCGCATCTCCAGCTACTTGCAGTCTATGACCCTGAAGGGCTACAATCCCCTCGCCGCCATCGAGATAGCACTCAAGGGAGACGCCGCCACCATGGTGGAAAAACCGCTCAAAAATAAAACGGTTAAGAAAAACCAGATCAGAACAAAAGATCAGGGTAAGGGGGGCGAGTAGTTACCCTCAAATATACTTGGGAGTTCCTGGAGGTCTTCTGCAAGGGCGATCTGAAAAAATCGGGCAATGCGCGTGATGCCGACATCAGCCCTGATTCTTTCAAAGAGTGGGTGGTTGCCAAATGGTCCATTGCCCCTGAGCGGCGTATGAAGGACTTTGATCATCCTGCCATGTTTCCGGAGGAGCTGGCAAGAAGGGTCATGCTGCTGTTCAGTTTCCGGGGCGACACCGTACTGGACCCTTTCGCCGGTGTAGGCACAACCTGTGTGGCGGCGCAGCACAACCACCGACAGTTTCTTGGCATTGATATTTCGCCCGAGTATTGCGATAAAGCTGAAACAAGATTGATTGACCACCAATCATCTCTGGCGTTATACGGAAATCAGGGACTATATCAATTCCCGGCAAGACAAATATGATTACCGCGCGCAAGTTGATAAGCACGTTTTTAAGGATGGAAAACTGGTAATGGGTAAGGAAAATTGAAACGTTGTCTTGTTATTCCGTGATGTCATGGTCGGTTTGTCTGATGAAGGTTTGAACGTCTCTGGCCTTGCTCAGGCGCCTGATTAATTTGTTTATTTCTTGCATCAGTTCTTCAGGAAGACCGTATTCGATTTCATAGGTAAAATTGTTGATGCTTTTGGCGAGTTCTTTTGGCCGGTCGTCTTTTGTCATCTTATCTTTCAGGTAGAGCGGGATGGCTTTATTTAATTCCTCCGGGAGTTTTTTGTGTGCAAAGGCGATGTCCATATAGTCTCGAATAACCTTTCTTTTTGTAATCGCCGCCAGTTTACTGGCAAGGATATCTATCGGGTGAGCAACCTCTATGCCGTTTTGCGCTGTTATTGGTGTTTTCACCGGTGCGATGACGTGAAATTCTTCTATGCTGATGAAATTGAATTTTATCTCTCGTTCTTTCCCTTTTACCACTGCATCGACCATCATTCTGCTTCCTTTGAAGTCTGCTGATTTGAGCCAGGGGATGCTTGATAAGGCCTCTCGTGTAACGGGTCCTGTTCTGAAAAAATCAAAGTCTGTGGATTTTCTGTGATTTAAGTACAAGGCAAGCGCGGTTCCGCCGTAAAGCCGATAGTCCGGCAAATCGTCGGGTTTCATGGTTTCCCATAAGGACAGCATGTCCTTATCCATAAATTGTGTTTTGTCAGGCTTGAGCATTTTATTTGTACTCGCCTCTGAGTTCTTCCCAGGATTTCTCGTAGGCGTATAACTGGTCTTTCATGTGTAATGGCTCGAACCATTCCTTGTCTATGTTGACGTGGTCCAGGCCAGCCAGCATTCTGTACAAACGCCAGGAGCGTGTTGATACCTGGCCGGGCCGGCAGGTTTCTAACATTTCAATCCAGTCTTCTCGAGGGATGGCGTCCCATAAGTAATCCACATCCTCATGTCTGGCATAGTCAATGGCGTGTCGCAGGAACTCGTAGCGGTTGCGCAGGATGGTCCAGGGATCGCCGTTCCACCACATTGAACTTGCGATGGCGGTTAATTTCGGTGTTGCCGGGAGGGGGTTGTTGACTCGTGGGATGGGTGTGTTGTGCCAGTCCATCTGCTCCGGGCGAGGGTCATAGCCGAGTGCTTCGATTGAGTGTGGCATCGTGGGTGAGTGAGGGTTACAGGCTTGTCCCTGTTATAAGGTCAGTCCGATTATTCCCGGAATCGTAGCATATTTTTAATAGCATTGCCGCGTTTCATGCTATCATATCCGCCGTACACAGGAAACGGGAAGCCTGGTGAACTCCTGCGAGTGATTCCAGCACTGCCCCCGCAACGGTGATCAGCCCTGATTCCGGACGTAAACCACTGTGCCTCAGGCATGGGAAGGTGTCCGGGATGTTGACTACCGGTACCTCGGCAACGAGTACCAGTCAGCGCTGTCAGTCCGGAGACCGCCCTGTGTGAGTATCAGGCCAGGCCTTGCCTGACTCTGGTTATGACATGTTGCGGAGGGCGGCATAGAGCATTTTCCTGCTCCATATCCCCTCTTTGCTGCTGTCTGGATTCATACTAATCCTGCGGGAGTGAAGAAAGTGAAAAGTGTATTTATCCGGGCGCTGCTGGTCAGCGCCAGTTGTTATTGGCCTGTGCTACAGGCTGTGTCTGAGGAAGAAATTATCGTTACGGCAACGCGTGCGCCGCTTGCGGCCGACCGATTGGCTGCGGCGGTGACCGTGCTTGACAGGGAAGATATCGAGGCGCTGCAAGTTAAATCCCTGCCCGAGCTGCTACGCGGTATCTCAGGAATTGACGTGACGGTGAGCGGTGGCTATGGCAAGGTCACCGGGATCCGTCTGCGCGGCAGCGAGAGTCAGCAGGTGCTGGTGTTGATCGATGGTGTCCGGGTCGGGTCGGCAACTAATGGTCTCGCCGCTTTTCGGCATTTACGGCCGGCCCTGATAGAGCGTATCGAGATTGTGCGCGGCCCCCGTTCCAGCCTGTGGGGCTCCGAGGCACTGGGCGGCGTCATCCATATATTCACCCGCAGAGGTTCGGGCCAGACACCGCGTTACAGTCTGGATGCCGGCAGCGGTTCTTACGATACTTTCGAGGTGACCGGCGGCGTCAGCGGTGAGTATCGGGATTTCGACTACAGCGCCGCGCTGTCCTGGTTTGAGAGTCGCGGGATTGATGCGCGGCGGCCGGTGCCGGGCCGCTTTGGTGTTGATCAACCCGATCATGACGGCTATGACAATCTGTCAGCGCAGTTCCGGGGAGGCTACGAGTTCGGAGATGGCGGCAGGGTGGAAGCCTTTATCAAACGGGCGCATGGGACGACCGAGTATGATGGCAACTTCCAGGATAAAAGCGATTTCCTGCAACAGGTCGTTGGAGGCGCGCTGTCATTTGACCCGGTACCGGACTGGAACACGTCACTACGTTTGAGTGAGTCCCGGGATGAAGCGGATAATTTCGCCCCCTCGGGTGACTTCTCCTCGCGTTTCGATACCCGGCGGCGGCAGTTGTCATGGCAGAACCAGGTCTCCCTGTGGGATGTGAATCTGCTGGTCTTCGGTGTCGATTACCGCCAGGACCAGGTGGGCAGTTCCACTGACTATGATCTGACCAGCAGGGATAATACCGGCGTATTCGCGCAGTACGGCTTGACCTTGCGTGACCACCAGCTGATCGCCTCGGTACGCCGGGATGACGACGAGGTGGCCGGCGCGCAAACCACCGGCGGCATCGGTTGGAGTTATGCCCTGAACGCGGCACTGCGCGTTTATGCCGCTTACGGGACCGCCTACCGGACCCCCACCTTCAACGAATTGTTTTTTCCCTCATTCGGCAACCCGGCACTGAAGCCGGAGACTGCCGCATCTTGGGAAGCCGGGCTGGAAGGTCGGCACGAGTATGTCGGCTGGAGCGTCCGCGCCTATCGAATTGACGCACAAGACCTGATTGCCACTGTCTGTGACCGATCTTTCAACTGCGCGCCGGAAAACGTCAACGAGGCGCAGATCACCGGCATCGAAGGTGAGTTTTTCGTACACTGGAATGGCTGGGACGCAACCCTGGCCCTGGAATACCTGGACCCTGACAATGACACCAACGGCAAGCGCCTGCCGCGCCGGACCCGGGAGCGGTTATCCTTTGACCTGAGCCGGACATTCGACCGGTTTACCCTAGGCGCGCGCCTGTTTGCCGAAGGAAGCCGCTACGACAATGTCGCTAATACCCTCAGAGTTAGTGGCTTCGCGCAGGCAGATTTGTTGGCGGAATACCGCCTGGGCAAACAGCTGGCACTGCGCGCCAGGGTGGCGAACCTGTTTGACAAGGAATACCAGACCATTAACACGTATAACTCCTTCGAGCGCAACTTTTTCCTGTCGTTTCATTACCGGAGTCGATAAACCGGAGGGCAACATGTCCAACAATATGACCAGCGCGGATGAACACAAACAGAAGATGCAGGAACAGCAACAGCAGGTGCGCGCCAAAATCGCGCAGGCGAAAACGCGGCGCGGCATCATCATCTACCTGTACGGCCACGGCAAGGGCAAGAGCAGTTCCGCGTTCGGCACCCTGATCAGGAGTATCGGCCACGGTCAGCGCGGCGCGGTGGTGCAATTCATCAAGGGCAAATGGAAAACCGGCGAGCAGGCGATTTTCAGACAACTGGGGGTGGAACACCTAGTGATGGCCACAGGTTTTACCTGGGATACCCAGGATCGGGAGCAGGATATCGCCGCCGCCGAAGCAGTCTGGAAGCAGGCGGCACCGCTGTTCCGGGACCCTGCTTACGATATCATTGTGTTAGATGAGATCACCTATATGTTCCAGTATGACTACCTGTCGGTAGCGGCTGTCAGTGAGGTCCTGCAGGCCCGGCCGGCACAACAGAACGTGATGATTACCGGCCGCGAGCCGATTCCGGAATTACTGGAGATTGCCGATACCATCAGCGAGGTCAAGGAAATTCGCCATGCTTTCAATCACGGCGTCAAGGCGCAAAAGGGGATAGAGTATTAGACGCCCAACATCTCCCGGGCATGGTCACGCGACTGTTGTGAAATTCTGACACCACCCAGCATACGGGCGATTTCTTCCACCCGTTGCTCGTCGTCTAGTGCCTGCACCTGCGTTTCGGTGGATGCTGCAGCGAAGGTTTTGCTTACCCGGAAGTGGTGGTCGCCCTGTGCGGCGACCTGTGGCAGGTGGGTGACGCACAGGACTTGCCGGTCTGTCGCCAGCGTGCGCAACAGCGTGCCGACGATTTCCGCAATGCCGCCGGAGATCCCCGCGTCCACTTCATCAAATATCACCGTTGCCGCACCGCCAGCCTGGTTGGCGCTGACCTGCAGGCCCAGGCTGATACGGGAAAGCTCCCCGCCCGAGGCGACCTTTCGTAACGGCAGCAAGGCCTGACCGGGATTGGTGCTGATCAGGAATTCGACCTGATCATTGCCGTTGTTGTGGGGCTTTGCATCCGGGTCTGAGGTGACCTCGAGCTGCACCCTGCCTTCAGGCATCCCCAGGGTGCGTATCCGCTCGGTGACAGTCGTTGCCAGCGCTTGCGCAGACTGGCGGCGGCGCTCACTCAAGGTCGCCGCCGCAAGCCGGTACTGTGCCAGTGCCTGCTGCTGTTGCTGCTCCAGTTCAGTTGCACGCGTGCGCGCCTGCGCCAGAGCTGCCAGTTGCTGCGCCAGGGTTTGCCAATGTTCGTATAACTGCTGTGGCTGCACCCGATGTTTGCGCGCCATGTCATGCAGACGGTTCAGGCGCGCCTCCACCTGGCTCAGCCGCGCCGGGTCCTGGTCCAGTCGCGCCAGGTAGGCGCGCAGTTCGTCCGCCGCCTCGGCGACCTGTATGGAGGCGTTGTCCAGCAGTTCGGTGATTGCAGACAGCCCGGCATCGACGCGCGCCAGCGACACCAATTCCTTTTTGATGGTATTAAGGCGGCCGTCTATAGCCTGTTCGTCGGCACACAAGCCATTCAGCACTCGCTGGGTTGTCTCCTGCAGATTACTCAGGTTGACCAGTCGCTTGTATTCATCTTCCAGTGTCTCCACTTCATTTTCTCCCGGTTCCAGCCCTTCCAGTTCTTCCACCTGGTAGCTGAGCAGGGACAGCTGCTCTGCGCCGCCGCTACTCTCCGGGCTCAGCGCGTGTAATTCCCGGTTCACTTCATCCCATTTTCCATAAGCCCGGCTGACCTGCTCCACGATCTCGTCGTAGTCCCCGAAACCATCCAGCAAATGTCTTTGCACCTCCCGGTACAGGAGCCGTTGATGCTCATGTTGCCCATGGATGTCGAGCAGCAATATCCCCACCTCACGCAGCAGTTGCCGCGGCACGGCGGTGGTGTTGATATAGGCACGGGAGCGTCCGTCCCGGTTAATGACCCGGCGCAGCAGCAGTTCGTCATCTGTAACGCTGATGGACTGCTCTCCTAACAGTTGTAGCAGGTCTGCATTGCCAGCCACAGCAAAGACCGCATTGACCTCGGCGCGCGCGCAGCCGCTGCGTATCACGGCAGTATCAGCCCGGTCTCCCAGCGCCAGCCCCAGGGCATCGATCAATATGGATTTACCGGCGCCGGTCTCTCCGGTGAGTACCGTCATACCAGCCTTGAACGACAGTTCAAGCTGCGCTATTACGGCAAGATTGTTGATGCCGAGATGCTTCAACATAACCGGTCCTGTACCTGAACCCCCTTCGATTCAAGGCCTTACCCCCAGTTCAACTTATCTCTGAGGATCTTGAAATGATCGTGATCTGCAGGATGTATCAGCCGGATTTTCTTGTCTTTCTTCTGTATATTCACCTTGTCGCCGGTCATCAGTTCACACACGATCTCGCCGTCGCAGGTCAGGTAGGCGCGGTCGATTTGCGGGGTGCCCACAATCACTTCAACCACGCTGTTGCCGTCTATGACTACCGGCCGGTTACTCAGGGTATGTGGACAGATCGGCACCAGCACCAGCGCGTTCAGCGCCGCATGCAGAATAGGGCCGCCGCCTGCCAGCGCATAAGCGGTCGAACCGGTGGGCGATGAGATGATCATGCCGTCCGAGCGCTGGCGATGCAGAAAGTTGCCGTCCACAAAGGTTTCAAGCTCAATCAGCTTGGCGATATTGCCCTTCTGCAAGATCACGTCATTAAAGGCGTGGCTTTCCAGCAGGGTCTTGCCCCGACTCTCGATTTCACAGTGTAATTGGAAGCGTTCGTCCTCGATAAAGTTCCCGCGCAGGATTTCATCGAGCCGTTCCACCACGGCGTTGGCAGGGATGTCGGCCAGAAACCCGAGGCGGCCGCGATTGATGCCGAGCAATGGCACGTTGTAGTTGGCGAGCATGTGCGCGGCCCGCAACATGGTGCCGTCACCGCCTATGGCAATGGCGAGATCGCAGTTCATGCCGAAATATTCCGCATCTCCCAGGGGCAGTTTTATGTTGGGCACCAATCGGGTGGAAAACCCATCTAAGATCACCTCCTTGTCACGTTCCTTCAGGTACTCTATAACTGTCTGTAAGGTGTGAATGATTTCAGAAGTGCTATTATTTGCGATAAGGCCTATGGTGTTGAACAGGGTCATGGGTTGTATTGGTTGCGGTCTGTCATCGTGTCCGTTCCGGCCAGTCCCTGCGGTCTTGTGCAAACATGACAGGTCAGGTATAAAATCCTCTGTCGGGAAACTTTGCCATATTAAACCGAACTATGCCAAAAAATCGTCCACAGTTTATAACAGATTTAGACGAACGCAGCCTGTTATTGTTTAAGTCCCTGGTGGAACATTTCATCCAGGACGGGTATCCGGTCGGTTCGCGCACCTTGTCTAGGGATACCGGTCTGGCCTTGAGTCCCGCTACCATCCGCAACGTGATGGCCGATCTTGAAGACATCGGCCTGTTGCGCTCGCCGCATACGTCCGCCGGACGCGTCCCCACTGCGCGCGGGTTGCGCCTGTTTGTGGACAGCCTGCTCAGTATCGAACAACTGGAAGAACGGCAGGTTCGGCACATGACGCAGGAAATGGCTGCGGAAGCTGACATGCAGCATTTGATTGCGCGCACCTCCAGCCTGTTGTCCGACATCACTAATCTGGCCGCGGTGGTCATGTTGCCGCGCCGACAGATCAGTTCGCTGGAACACATCGAGTTTGTCAGTCTGTCTGATAATCGGATTCTCGTGATACTGGTGTTAAGCAACAAGGAGATCCAGAACCGGATCATACACACGGCAAAAACCTATACGCAATCGCAATTACAACGATCTGCCAACTATCTTAACTCCACCTTGCGCGGCAAGGACTTAGATACGATTCGCGCCGAGGTACTCATGGAACTGAGAAAGTTGCAAGAAGACGTGAACGAGCTGATGCAGGCCGCCATTGAAATGGCGCAGCAGGCTTTTGTCTCCCCAACCGCCGCCGATGATGTCGTGATTTCCGGGCAGACCAACCTGATGGGCGTAGCGGAATTGAGCGACCTGGACAAATTGAAACGCTTGTTCGAGAGTTTCAACCAGAAGCGCGACATCCTGCACCTGCTGGAAAATTCCATCAATGCCAAGGGAATACAGATATTCATCGGAGAAGAATCGGGCTATGAGGTGCTGGACGATTGCAGTATCGTTACTTCCCCGTACCAGAGCGAAGGGCGCATCCTCGGGGTACTGGGCGTCATCGGGCCGACCCGCATGGATTATGAAAGAGTCATCCCGGTCGTGGACATGACCGCAAAGATTCTCAGCGCGGCCTTGAATTCTACCGATTAGCCCGCATATCTACTCTGCACCAGAAGCACAGGTGCAAAACGAGTTACACCATGGCAAAAGCTAAAGATAAAGAGCAGCAACAGCCCGGGAATGGCGCTGAAACAACCGCGCCGGAGGAGGCAGCCGCAGAAGCAGCACCTGCCGCTGAGGCGGCCGCGGCGGCAGACAGCGACGCGCAGGATCAAGAACACGAGAGCGCCAGCGCCGCAGAGTATGCCGACCTGTTACAGGAAAACGAGCGTCTGCAGCTGCAGCGGCAGGAACACATCGATAAGGCCCTGCGCGCCACGGCAGAACTGGATAACGTCCGCAAACGCGCCGCCCGCGACGTTGAAAACGCACATAAATATGCCCTGGAGCGGTTTGTCAACGAGTTTTTGCCGGTGCTGGACAGCATGGAACTGGGCCTTGATGCCTCGCAATCAGCGCAAGACCTCGAAGGTCTGCGCGAAGGCCTGCACCTCACCCTGAAAAAGCTGCTCGACTGTCTGGACAAGTTCGGGGTGAAAGCCATAGACCCGGTCGGTGAGAAATTCGACCCGGATTGGCATGAAGCCGTCTCCATGCAGGAACTCGAGGGCGCCGCTGCGGGCGACATTGTCACCGTGATGCAAAAGGGCTATGAACTGAACGGGCGTCTGGTCAGGCCGGCAATGGTGATAGTGGCGAAATCTTGAGGGAACCTCTAAAAATACCCTCCGTGGTATTTTTAGAGACGGAAATGAAAAAGTGTGATTTTTCATTTCCTTCATTTTCAAGCACTTACGTGCTTAAAAATGGCAGCACATCCCTGTGCTGTACGGGTGCCTCTAATTAATAGAGGCACCCTTGAATTTCACGCGCACAACCCTCATATACATCTCCAGTTGCACACTCAGGAATAAACGAGGCTTGAAACATGAGCAAAATTATCGGTATTGACCTGGGCACGACCAATTCCTGTGTTGCGGTACTGGAAGGTGGTCAGCCCCGGGTCATAGAAAACAGTGAAGGCGGCAGAACCACCCCATCCATCGTCGCGTTTGCCGACGACGATGAAGTCCTGGTGGGGCAGTCGGCCAAGCGTCAGGCGGTGACCAATCCCACTAACACCTTATTCGCGGTGAAGCGTCTGATCGGGCGGCGCTATGAAGACAGCGTGGTACAGAAAGATATCAACATGGTGCCCTATAACATCGTCAAGGCGGACAACGGCGATGCCTGGGTGGACGTCAAAGGCAAAAAGATGGCGCCCCCGGAGATCTCCGCACGCGTGTTGATGAAAATGAAGCAGACCGCAGAAGATTACCTGGGAGAACAAGTGACCGAGGCGGTGATCACTGTGCCGGCTTACTTCAACGATTCGCAGCGTCAGGCCACCAAGGACGCCGGCAAGATCGCGGGGCTGGAGGTGCGGCGCATCATCAATGAGCCTACCGCCGCGGCGCTGGCCTACGGTATGGACAAGAAGCAGGGAGATTCCCGCATCGCAGTTTATGATCTGGGCGGCGGCACCTTCGACGTATCCATCATAGAAATAGCCGAGATAGACGGCGAGCACCAGTTCGAGGTGCTGTCCACCAACGGCGATACGTTCCTGGGCGGCGAGGACTTTGACCTGCGTATCATCGATTTTCTCTGCGACGAATTCAAGAAAGATCAGGGCATCGACCTGCATAGCGACCCGCTGGCCCTGCAACGCCTGAAGGAAGCGGCAGAGAAGGCGAAGATCGAGCTTTCCTCCAGCCAGCAGACCGACATCAACCTGCCCTACATCACCGCCGACGCCGGTGGCCCCAAGCATCTTAATATCAAGCTGAGCCGCTCCAAACTTGAAGCGCTGGTCGAAGACCTCGTTGAGCGCACCATCGAGCCTTGCCGGGTCGCGCTGGAAGACGCCGGGCATGCCGCCGCGGACATCACCGATGTGATTCTGGTGGGGGGTCAGACGCGTATGCCCAAGGTGCAGGAAAAGGTTAAAGAGTTCTTCGGCAAGGAGCCGCGCAAGGACGTCAACCCGGACGAAGCCGTCGCCGTCGGCGCGACCATTCAGGCCGGGGTGCTGGGCGGCGACGTGAAAGACGTGCTGTTGCTCGACGTGACGCCGTTGTCACTGGGTATCGAAACCCTGGGCGGGGTGATGACCCGGCTCATCGAAAAGAATACGACCATACCGACTAAGGCGCAGCAGGTATTCTCCACTGCGGACGACAATCAGACCGCAGTGACCGTGCATGTGCTACAGGGTGAGCGCGAGATGGCGACCGGCAACAAGTCTCTGGGGCGCTTCGACCTGTCGGATATTCCGCCGGCGCCACGCGGGATGCCCCAGATCGAGGTCACGTTCGATATCGACGCCAACGGCATTCTCAATGTGTCGGCCAAGGACAAGGCCACCGGCAAGGAGCAGTCCATCATCATCAAGGCATCCAGCGGTTTGTCCGATGACGAGATCAATAAAATGGTGCAGGACGCGGAAGCTCACGCAGAAGAAGATCGGCATGCGCGAGAATTGGTAGAAGCCCGCAATATGGCCGAGAATCTGGTGCATTCGTCCAGAAAATCCCTGGAGGAACTGGGCGACAAAGTCGAGGAGCAGGAGCGCAAAGACATTGAGGCCGCCGTGGCCGAGGTCGAGGAGGCCGTAAAGGGCAACGACAAGGAGGCTATTGAGGAAAAAACCCGGAAACTGACCGAAGCCGCCAGCAAGCTGGCGGAAAAGGCTTACCAGCAACAGGCAGCAAGCGCCGACGCCGATACCAATGCCGGGGACGGGGACGCGGGTCAAGGTAAAGCCAACGGCGCGGCAAGCAGCGAGAACGTGGTTGACGCGGAATTTGAGGAAGTGGATGACAACAGAAAGTAATGGCTGCACAACGGGATTATTATGAGGTTCTCGGCGTATCGAAAAATGCGTCTGATGCCGATATAAAGAAGGCTTTTCGCCGTCTGGCGATGAAGTATCATCCGGATCGCAACCCGGACAATAAGCAGGCGGAGGAAAAATTCAAAGAAGCCAAGGAAGCCAACGATATTCTCAGCGACAAGCAGAAGCGCGCGGCCTATGACCAGTTCGGCCATGCCGGCGTCGGCGCCGCGGCCGGCGGGCCCGACGCCCAGGGGTTCAGCGGTTTCGGCGACATCTTCGACAGCGTGTTCGGTGATATCTTCGGCGCCCAGGGGCGTGGCGGCTCGCGCGCCCAGTCTGGCGCCAACCTGCGCTACGACTTGGAACTGGACCTGGAACAGGCCATCGCCGGTTCTACCATCAAGATTCGAGTGCCGAGGCTGGTGGCCTGTAGTGAGTGTTCCGGCAGCGGTGCCCGTAAGGGTTCGAGCCCGATCCCATGCCCTACCTGTAACGGCGCCGGCCAGGTGCGTATGCAGCAGGGGTTTTTCTCGGTACAGCAGACCTGCCCCAAGTGTCGCGGGCAGGGGAAAATCATCAGTGACCCCTGCCGCGCCTGCCAGGGCCAGGGGCGCGTACGCGACAGCAAGACTATCTCCGTCAAGATTCCCCCGGGCGTTGATAGCGGCGACCGGATTCGTCTATCCGGAGAAGGGGAGGCCGGTGGGCGCGGCGCGCCGGCGGGAGACCTCTACGTCAATGTTATCGTCAGGGAGCACGATATTTTCACCCGCGAGGGGTCAGACCTGTACTGTGAGGTGCCCGTCAGTTTTACCGCCGCGGCACTGGGACGGGAAGTCGAAATTCCGACGCTGGACGGCAAGGTTAAACTACGCATCCCGCCGGAAACCCAGAGCGGCAGATTATTCCGCCTGCGCGGCAAAGGCGTGCGCTCGGTACGGTCGGCAGCCAGGGGCGATTTGTTGTGTCGGGTGGCGCTGGAAACACCGGTCAATCTGAGCAAAAAGCAAAAAGAACTGTTAGAGCAGTTCGAAGATTCCATGGAAGAAGATGACCGACATTTCCTGCCGTTGGCCGGCAAGTGGTTCGACAGCGTAAAGAAATTTTTTGATAATGCCAGCCAGTAGCATACCAGTCCCGAACTAACCGTCATTCCCGCGTAAGCGGGAATCGAGTGCAATGCCAGTCCCGAAGAGACACCTTATTGACTCATGATAAAAGCAGCCATAAGCGGCGCCGCGGGCCGGATGGGAAAGACCATTCTGGCAGTGATCGGTGAAACCGACGGCATCACCACCGGCGCGGCCATAGAGCAACCCGGCTCACCGGCGCTGGGCCTAGATGCCGGCGCACAGGCCGGTATTGGCAATCTCGGTGTCAATGTAACTGATGATCTCGAGGCTGTCACGGACGACTTCGACGTGTTAATAGACTTCACCTGCGCCGCTGCGGCGCTGCAAAACCTGGCGCGCTGTCGCGCCGGCGGCAAGAAAGTGGTGATAGGCACGACCGGCCTGTCTGCCGGGCAACAGCGGACACTACGCGCGGCAAGCAAGGAGATCGCCATCGTATTCGCCCCCAACATGAGTGTGGGCGTCAACCTGTGCTTCAAACTGGCAGAACTGGCCGCCGGCGTCATCGGCGACAGCGCTGATATCGAGATCATCGAGGCGCACCATAACCGTAAGATCGATGCCCCTTCAGGCACCGCAATGCGCTTGGGCGAGATCGTAGCTACAACCCTGGGCCGCGATCTGAAACAATGCGCAGTATATGGCCGGCGGGGCATCACCGGCCCGCGTCCACGCGACGCCATCGGTTTTGAGACCATTCGTGCCGGCGACATCGTCGGCGAGCACACCCTGATGTTCGCTGGCGAAGGCGAACGGGTGGAGATCAGACACATCGCCACCAGCCGCAAAACCTTCGCCACCGGCGCCGTACGCGCCGCACAGTGGGTGATGGAGAAGGAAAATGGCTTGTACAGTATGCAGGATGTATTGGGGTTGAATGCGGCGCGGTAATGATGTTTACCCTCCGCATTCTGGTCGGCATCGATACTCTTGATGGAGTGATGGCTCAACTGCAGGCATTCTCTCTTGAACTCGAATCATCGGAGGTCGCATGACAGATATTGACTTGCCTGATGACGGCCATGTTGTCCGTATGTCTCAACCACGTAAGGTCTCCGTGCTGTTCGTCTGCTTGGGCAACATCTGCCGCTCGCCCGCGGCGGAAGGTGTCTTCCGGTGCTATGTCGAACAACAGGGCATTGCCGATCACATTGACATCGATTCCGCCGGCACTACCGACTACCACCGCGACAAATCTGCAGACCCGCGTATGCGCGCCGCCGCATCCCGGCGCGGTTACCCGCTGACATCCGTCGCGCGCCAGGTCCTGCCCGAAGACCTGCACCGGTTCGACCTGATCGTGGCCATGGACCGGGACAACCTGCACTACCTGCAGGAGCTTGCCGGCGGCCCGCAAACCCGTATCAGACTGCTTGGCTCGTTCCTGCCCGAGCATCAGGGACACCCGGAACAAGCCCCCGAAGTGCCGGACCCCTACTACGGCGGCGACCAGGGTTTTGAAAAAGTGCTGGATATGATCGAGCGCGCCTGCCCCGCTCTCTGCGCCGCCTGCCGCAAGCCGGTTGGGGATTAACTGCACAGATTCTACTACCCGGCGAATGTCCACTATCCACTGACAGGGAGTGGGCCAGCGGGTGTTAGGATCCGGGTCGGACAGGAAAGTGGTGACGCCATTCAGTTGTTTGGCGATGAGGAGTCCCCTGTTTCCCCATTGAACCAAGCCGCGGTAACCGCATGAAATATAGCGGTTGACATGCGCGACAGTTTAACCGAAACTTCATTACGAAGAGGTGCCAGGGGGCCCAATTTGTAATCTGTTTGCTTGAGCGCTGCAACAATACATATCAAATCAAATATTATCTGAACGGAGATCAAGGAGCCATGGGAGCAATCTATACAAACGTTGTTATTCGCAATCCGGCTGATCGGAACAAGAGTTGGGAGGGTCGTTTCCTAGTCGATACCGGCGCTACAGAATCACTCGTGCCGGCGCCTTGCCTGGAAGCAATTGGCCTCAAACCCATGGGCCAACGCGTGTATGAATTGGCAGATGGCAGTGAAATAGAGCTGGGCATTACGCCTGGCGTCATCGAATTCATGGGAGAAATCGTCGGCACCACGTTGGTTTTTGGCGCCGCTGATGCCGAGCCGCTGCTGGGCGTGACCGCGCTGGAATCGGCAGCCGTGGAGGTTGACCCGCGCCACCAGAAACTCAAAAAATTACCCGCAGGCAAGCTCAAGCGCAAATGTAGCGGATTGCCGCTTGCCGCTTAAAAACGCTGCCGGTCGTGAGTAAAAGTCTGCTTACCCACAAAGGCGGCTGCCATTGCGGCGCAGTGTGGTTTGAGGTCGATGCGCCAGCAGCGGTCATAGTACTGGACTGTAACTGCTCCATTTGCCGCATGAGTGGCTACCTGCACCTGCAGGTGCTGAAAGCGCGCTTCCGGTTACTGCGAGGTGAGGACGTCCTGTCCACCTACACTTTTAACACCGGTACCGCGCAACACTATTTTTGCCGCGTCTGCGGGGTCAAGTCATTCTACGTGCCGCGCTCCTTCCCCGAGGGTTACAGTGTCAACCTCAACTGCCTGGACAAAACGCACATCACCTGCATAACAGTAGAAAAGTTCGACGGCGATAACTGGGAAGCGGCTTACGACAGGAAAAAACACGCGCCGCAGGATAGTTGAACGCGAACGAATTTCCGGTTGCACACATCCGCCCCCAGCGATAGTCGCCGTTATTGGCGCTCACGCCGCCCAGTCAACAATCATCAGGTTGCGATCAAGGGCTTTGAGGGCGTTTTCAATCTGGCCGATTTCAGAGCGGTGGTCCGGGTCAAGCAGTTTGCGCACTGCGCCTGCGCTCAAGCCCAGTGTTCGGGCAAGCGCGGTTGTGGTTATATCCTGTTTGCGCATGGCTGTGTACAGCGCTAGTACTCTTTCCATTTAATTCTGACCGGTTCAGAGCTAACCAGCGCCGCCAGGACAAGGCGCAGCCCGCAGGGAATGGCGCGCCCTTGCCAAGGGCTGTAACGCCGTATTGGCGGCGCTGGTTAGCTCCCTGCGGGCGGGCCGGGAAGCGGTCGCTCGCGGCGTTACACCGCTTGGCAAGGGCGCGCCATTCCCTGCGCGGCGTGCCTTGCGTTCAACCGCTTCCCGACCCGCTGAACCGGTCAGAATTAAATGGAAAGAGTACTAGTTTGGCTGCAACAATCAGCGGCAAGGTGACAAGTTCCTGACCATCGACCGCAGCGCTGGGTTCCGGTATCCCTTCGCGCGCGTAAACGTATGCGCACAAGGCTGCCACCAGAGCGTCAGTAGCCTGCTCCAGCGCATCACGCCGATCACTCCCGCAGGTAAGGGCTGCGGGGATATCGGGAAAAGAAACGGAAACGCCGTCTTCTTCCGGTTTTAACATGCATGGGTAGGCGTATTGCATCAAAATTCTTCCTTTGCAATATCAAGGGCGCCTCTAAAAATTAGAGGCACCCGTGCAGCATAAGGATATGCTGCCAGTAACAGCAAGCACGTAAGTGCTTGAAAATGAAGGAAACGGAAAATCGCACTTTTCCGTTTCCGTCTCTGCTTATGTGCCACGGAGGGCATTTTTAGAGGTTGCCTCAAGTTGCTTCAACATATTACGAAAGGTATCTGTTGCCAGTTCACCATATTTGACCGCTGTGCGTTGATCGCCGACATAAAGTATGCCGTGACTGCCCTTGCCGGAACGGGGATTATATCGATATAGCCTGCTACTCCCAATGCGGTTTTTCCAGATCGGCGGGTACATCTATCTGACGCTTGTCCGTCATGGTTTTTTCCTGGCGCTCTGTCCGTTCATCACGATACACAGAGTTGCCCCGATTGCGGCGGCGGCGGGGGCGAAAGCCATTGCACAAACAAGCCAGAGTTGACTTGCTTCGGGCATCGGCTCGCCGGACGTGTAGCCGATAAGGCCAAGTATCCATCCCAGTAACCATCCCCCCAGACCCAGGCCGATCTTGGATGAAAAGGTAAAGATACCAAATGCAATCAAATCATTGGATCCAGGCGCTGAAGCATTCTGGAGACTGTCTGCAAGCATGGTCCAGACCAGAACCCCCATGGCGCTCGTGGTCGAGGCTAAGAGCGCGGTTCCGACGGTGGCATGCGCCATACTGTTTGTCGATGTCAAAACAAAATACGCACCCGACGCGAGCACCAGAGCCGTAATGCCCAGAAGTGCCTGCCGACGGGGAAAACGCACCAAAGTGATCACGACCGGCTGGCTGAGCAGAGTCGCAATCGCGATAGTCGATAGCAGTGACCCCGTTATCCTCACATCGTTAAGAGCGTAAGCTGTAAAAAAAGGCAGCAGTTTTCCGAAGAGCGGCCACCCAATCGACAGAAAAAAGATTGCGATAAAAAGGCTTCTTAAGTCTCGTTTTCTGATGGTATCGATAAAGGCGCTCCTGAACGAGCCAGGTGCGCTCTCGCCCCGTTCTGCATCGACAACATCACGCGCCAAAAGATACAAAATTACGGATGTGGCAACGGCAACGACGACAAACGTTAGCGCAGTGGCGGTAAAACCTTGGGCCTGTTGCGCCAGATCTGCATCACTTAGAACCAGAGTAGCGGCAAACGCAACCGTAAGCGTTGCAAGCGCGCTCAATGCGGTGCGAATCGACGAGAGTATTAAACGCTCGTCATCGCTATTCGCCAAGCGCCGCAGCAAAGTATTTTGCGGGACATCGAATAGAGTGTAAGCCGTGCGAAACAGTATGCCGACGACCAAGGCATACGCGGTGAGGCCGGTTACATCGAGAGCCGGCTTGAAAAAAACCAACATGAAAGCGCCCGAGCTTAGGATGGCGCCACACAGTTGATAGCCGATCAGATCCCTGGTGGATGCCTGCCGTCTCCCAAAAATCATGCCGATCAAAGGGTCGGTTGTGGCGTCCCACAAAAGAAAAACAAGCAGGAGTATTCCAAGCGTAGCTGACGGGATCCGGTAAACTTCAGCCAGATAAAAACCGAATAGCAGTTCTGTCGTGTACCAGAACAGGCTCTTGCCGTAATGGGACGTCGAATAAGCTGCCTGAGTGAGTCTTTGATTTAATTTTTCCAAGATCTGACATGCCGCTCAGGCTTTACATGGTGGGGCGCCGAGCTATCTGTTTTATTGATCGCGTTGCAAAACCCGACTCCTGCGTCAAACGCAGGGCGGCGAGAATTCAAGCCGCGGTTAGGGCAACCGCACACTTTGCAAGTACCGGAGAGGCTCCATCATGCATAGCAGAGAGTTGTCATGGCTTCAGAATGTAAAATATTTATCCTGGAATGGGGTAAGAGACGCGCCGATGGCAGCTGCGTCCCCTCGGCACTCCGCAGGGATGATTGTGGCATGTTCACGCTCGACTGCTCTGCGTTTGATGTCAAAGAATTTTATTTTTGGAATAAGCCGTTCAGCAAGGACACTTGGCATAAAGCCGCCCAGCACAATCGCTTCGGTGTCAAGGACCGCGCTAATGGCCGATACAATTATGGAAAGAGCAGGCCGTGTTTCTTCAATCCAGGTATCGATCCCTATCCAGGAATCATCGAACTTGGTCACCAGCTCGTTGACGGTCTTTATCTCATTGCCCTCTGCATTGACATACTTTCTCAACAACTCCAGGGTCGGTCGCTTGTCGAATAACTCCAGCGGCACAATACCAGCGAATTCACCGGCGTTTCCGCGCG
The DNA here is from genome assembly GCA_965215365.1 of Gammaproteobacteria bacterium. GTDB lineage: Bacteria > Pseudomonadota > Gammaproteobacteria > Eutrophobiales > Eutrophobiaceae > JAAXHV01. Next base: position 1,015,456 of record CBDCDS010000003.1, read on the forward strand.
CGCCTTGCATCAGATTTCCCTCGATTATCAGGCCGCCACCGATGCCGGCTGCAAAATAGACGTACGCGAAATTGCTCATCTTGCGCCCGACACCCGTCATGTTTTCCGCTAGTGCGGCAGCGTTGCCGTCATTGCCTGCCCAAACAGGTAACCTCAGCTCTGAAGAAAAAAAGTCCTCAAGATCGAGAAGAGCAAATTCTTCCAGCGAAGGTGGCGTGTTGAACGTTGCTCCATTACCAATCCGGAACCCTGTGGTGGCGACTCCCATACCAAAGATCTGTTGTTGATGGATTCCCGCCTTGGAGGTTAGTGACTGCATAGCTTGTGAAACAGCAGAAACAACCCCCGTTTTTGTCAGTGCACTGGGTTTCGGTTGCTCATAAGCAACGGTGTTGCCGGCAAAATCTGTCAGATTCAGAGCGATACCGTCGGCCATCAAAGACAGTCCGAAGGTGTAGGCATAATGCGGGTTCAAACCCAGCATGGAGCTAGGCTGTCCGCGCTGATTTTTCAGTTTCGGGGCGCGCCGTGAAATCAGACCTCTTGCTTCCAAAGCGGTCGCCATCCGGGAGATGGATTGTTGTGATAGCGGTAGCGCCGCGGTGAGGTCCGCTTGTGTACAAACACCACGGCGGAACAGCTGGCCCAGCAAAAGCTTTTCGCTTTTCAACACGGTCTGACGTTTCTCGTCGATCATGAAAACCGCCGGAATCATTGCGTCGCGTGTCACTTTAATCATCCGATTATTTGTTATGGGGTATTTCGATAATAACAAAAAAGTCGCGTAATTTGTTTACTCACCAAGCGTAAAAATTTTCAAAACTGTTGACTCTCTTTTATTACTTACTTATGGTGAGTAATAAAAGTCATTCGTCTGCCAGTGCATCAAATTTTTGTACGATATCTGAAGAGGAAATAAACATGCTGAAAAATACTACTATTTGCCTGTTAGTCATCTCGGTCCTCACGCCGCCGGCCAGTTGGGCGCAAGATGCCATAACGGGTGGTGCCGATCAGGTGCAGGATGTGGTCGAAGAAATCGTTGTCAGAGGGACGCGGCGCCAGCTCAGAGACGCAATCATTGAGAAGCGTGAACTCGACCAAATCTCTGATGTCCTCACGGAGGATGATATGGGCAATCTTCCCGACTTTAACGCCGCTGAGGCCTTAGCGCGTATCCCCGGTGTTACCGTTGCCAATGACCAGGCCGAGGGACGCTTCGTGACGATTCGCGGCCTGAATTCAAATTTTAATCAGACGACAGTGGATGGCGTTGAAGTTTCTTCAACGGATGTTGATGGGCGTCGCATCGAGATGGATGTCATTCCGGCTTCGCTAGCCGGTTCAGTTCAGGTTATAAAGTCATTGACACCGGACATGGACGCAAGCGCGATCGGCGGTACGATTAATTTTGTTTCCCGTTCACCCTTTGATTACGAAGATAATTTTTTTGCTGTGACCGGCGCAATCGGCGCCTTCGAAAACGGCAGCGGGTACAATGGCGGTTCGCCAAGTGGTAATGCGGATTTTGTCTGGTCAGACAAATTTGGCCCTGGTGAACAGTTCGGTCTGGTTGTTTCGGGCAACTACTACCGGCGTGATTCCTACCTGGGTCGAATCGAACAGGGCGATGAAATCCTGTTTGCAGATGCTTCCCTTGGAGAAACAATAAGTGCGCGCAGTAATCGAACTGAGCCCTATGGCAGCGATCTCTATATTCCGGAGGAGTGGAAGGCCCTGGATTACCATAATCTACGCCAACGATACGGGGGCAGTTTCAAATTTGAATACCGACCGTCCGATCGTATGCGTACCTGGTTACGCGGCTATTTTAACCAAGCCGATGACGAAGAAGCGCGTATGGAGACAAAAATGTGGAATCGCGAGCGCAACGCGCGTGTCAGCTACGACACGCCGACCACCGGAACCCTGGAAAATACTGAATGGACGACCCAACTCGGACGCTTTGATTTCAAACGGCAAACTTTCGGCATAAAGCTTTCGGGCGATTATTTCATCGGTGATAAATTGCTGCTGGAGCCGACGCTCAATTATTCGGGTTCCACTTATGAACAGCCGCAAAAATGGCATCGATTTGTGCAAAGATCAGCGGATTTCAATTTCAATACATCGTCAAGAATCACCCAGTGGATGCCTGCGTCGGATGATGCCTTTGATGCCAGCCTGTTCGACTACCAAAAGCATGAAATCAATACGGACGAATTGGATGAAGATATTTTTTCCGCCGGCCTGAACCTCGGTTGGAACAACCGGGCCGATGACATCGGTCTTGGTTTCGGCGCTGGCTTTAAGTACCAGCACAAGGAAAAAACCTACGACTATGAGCGCACCGAGTACCGGTTTGGGGATGGTCTTACGTTAGCGGACATTGAATGGTCGCGCGGTTGTCCCGATGAAATGCCGAGTTGCGACAGCGATATGTTCATAACAATGGATTCCGGATCCATTGATTCTCTTACGGAGGCATTTCTTGATTCGGCCGATACAGACCTGCGTGACAACGAAGACGACGACAATAATCGCGATTACAACGCGGTTGAGGAGGTCACAGCGGGTTACCTGCTTATTCGCCACGCCGGTGAGAAACACCTGCTTATCGGTGGCGCTCGGTATGAGGACACCAACTTCGATTCAACAGGTCGTCGCGAAGATAAAAATCTGGGAGAATTTGTTCCCACCTCAAACAAAAATAATTATGAGAACTGGCTTGGTTCTGCCACGCTGCGTTACGACCTGGGCGAGAAACTCGTATTGCGTGCAGCTTTCGCGCAGTCAATTTCCCGTCCGAGGCTTTCAAGGCAAGCGGCGCGAGGTGAAAGTCAAGACTTTGACGGATCGGAAATCGTCATTACTCGCGGCAACCCGAATTTACGCCCCCGTGAGGCAAACAATTTTGATCTCGGCGTCGAATGGTATTTTGGAGAGAGCGCCGGCCTGTTGTCGGTTGCAGTATTTTACAAGATCATTGATAACGAAATTTTTCGTACCACACGTGATGCAGAGATTTTGTTTGATCAGGACGGTAACGGCACAGAAGAGCTCACGTCTGCCCGTATTCGCGAGTATGTCAATGGCGATGACGCAAAGCTGTTGGGGCTTGAAATTGGTCTGACCAAGGAGCTTGACGAGTTCATCCCGGGACTGGGTTTTAACTTCAACGTGACCGTGCTCGACAGCAAATTTGACGTGGAATTGGAAGACGGCGAGAGCCGTTCCCCAAGAACTTTCATCCAACAAGCAGACTTTACCGCAAATGGTGTTGTTTACTATCAAAGAGGACGGTTCGAGGCGCGTGCCGCTATCAATCATACCGGACTGAAGTTGAACAACTTATACGCCGGTAATATCAATGACTCTTATCGCGATCAGTATGATAAGGCGCGCACGCAGGTCGATGCACAGTTACGTTATGACGTAACAAACCGGTTCAGTCTCTATGCAAACGCAACAAACCTGTTGGGCGCGGAGCAATATGAACTTTTCGGGAGGGCTCAGGAACTCACCCGCTGGGAGTCCGATTTCGGACGTTCTTTCTTTGTCGGCGCATCTTTTCGCCGCTGATTGAGCAGGTGTATCGAAGGGACGATGAAATTGCCTCTTTACTTTTCCGCAGAGCCAACGTTTAGAGGCGCTTTTGTAAGAGGCGCCTGCGTATCAATGGCTCTCATGTTGAGCGCTGCGTACTCAATCACGGTGCAAGGAGTAAACGAGCACACCACTATAGAGGCAAGTCAAAACCATGATGCCGACACAATTATTTGTTTGACCGATCTTATTTTCCAATCGCTCCGCAACAGACAAACAAAGCGCGTTCTCGTGGCCGCCCATCGCGGCGTCCATCTTAATGCCCCGGAGAACTCGATCGCGGCAATCAATGCGGCTATTGCGCTGGGCGTTGACATTGTGGAGGTCGATGTGAGGCTCACGGCTGACGGTATTCCTGTGTTGATGCACGATCCGGATATTTCGAGGACAACAACCGGCGCTGGACCGGTAGGAACGTTTATCTGGAGTCAGCTGAAGACATTCCGCCTGCGCTTCTTAAATCAAATCACGGAGGAGAAAGTGCCCAGTCTGGAAATGGCGCTGGCGGCAGCTGCCGACCGTTTGATCGTGAACCTGGACATAAAAACTGATGCTGTAGGGGATATTTTAGCGGTGGTATCGGCATCAAAAGCGTTAACTCGGGTAATTTTCTACAACGCTGATTTGGAAGTCCTTGCAAGGATTCGAGAGATAAACCCTGATGCCCTGGTGATGCCGCTGGCCCGGTCGGAAGCACAGGCCAGGTTTTATACGGACAGGCTTGACCTGGAAGCGGTTCACCTCAGCGATGCATACATCAACCGGCAGCTCTCCCGATTTCTTGACGAACGCGGCGCCGCCGGCTGGGTTAACGCGCTTGGCAGAGTGGACGCACTCATTGCGCATGGCAGCAGGAATGCTGCCGACAGCCTGATAAGTAACGGTGCAGATATCATTCAAACGGACCAGCCCGAAAGGCTGCTGGCGATTTTGGCAGCGAGAAAACTTCGTCCGAATTATTTGGGATTAAACGGAAATATCCCCTGCGGCAGATTGAGAATGGAATGAATATCATGCAAGACGCGTTGGTTCGGCTGAAATATGGCCATTTTTTAGAGGTTCCTGCATCGGCTTTACGTTGCCAAATACAACTTTTTCAGTTCGGGCAGGTCGGTGGGTACATCCAGGTCAAACCCGGCTTCGGGTAGGGGCAGTGTCCTGATGCATTCGGCGTTATTTTTCAGAATCGATTTTGCCCCCGTATCGCCCTCCAGCGCCATGATTTGCGGGTAAAACCGCGCCGGGATAATGGCCGGCGTGCCTACGGTGCCTGCATAAGCGCTAGCCACGATGGCGGACGGATCGGTATTCCACAGCGCCAGCAGCAGGCGCAGCTGTTGCTCGGTAACCAATGCCTGATCGCATAACGTAACCAGCACGGCGCCACAATCCGGCTCAACACTGTTCAGCCCCGCCTTGAGAGAGGATGCCAGCCCCTGTCGCCAATCCTTGTTGAGAACAACCTTTACCGGCAAATCACCGACAGCCTGTGCCACCGCCTCCGAGTCGGCGCCGACGACAACAATGATCCGGTCGGGGGCGAACAGCCCGCTCAGCCTGTCAACGCCAAGCCGAACCAGACTGCAGCCGTTTACTTCGACCAGTTGTTTACAGCGGCCGTACCTGCTCGACCCACCGGCAGCCAGAACCATAGAAGCCGGCCCTGCTATCGGACGCTTGTCCGCCATAGTCTTTTCAGGGTTATTACTCAAGTTATTTGCGAGAGAGAAAAACGCATCCGTTTCTAATTCGTCATTGAAGGAGCTGAGATGAGCGGATTCTTGTTTGGATTGTAACCCCTTGAGAGCAATTATGTTGCCTAAGGCAACAAGCGACTGGGTGAGATATGCGGGTTAGTGGGGTACAATACTGCGTATGCGTGTCCTCGGTATAGAAACTTCCTGCGATGAAACCGGCGTTGCCATCTATGATTCACAGCTCGGGTTATTGGCAAACCAGCTGCACAGTCAGGCGCGTCTGCATGATGCTTATGGGGGGGTAGTGCCGGAGCTGGCCTCGCGCGACCATGTTCGGCGCATCACGCCATTACTGGTCGCAGCCCTGGACGAGGCCGGCCTGCAACGGGGCGATATTGACGGGGTTGCCTATACCGCCGGCCCCGGTTTAATCGGGGCCTTGCTGGTTGGTGCCGGCTTTGGCAGGAGCCTGGGTTATGCCTGGCGCGTGCCTGCGGTCGCAGTGCACCACATGGAGGCGCATCTGCTGGCGGTAAACCTGGAGGAAGATCCGCCCGACTACCCGTTCCTGGCCCTGCTGGTCTCCGGCGGGCATACCCAGTTGCTGCAGGTCAGGGCCGCCGGTGACTACACGCTGCTGGGTGAGTCGCTGGATGACGCAGCCGGTGAGGCGTTCGATAAAACCGCGAAACTGTTGGGGTTGGGCTACCCGGGCGGGCCACAGGTGTCGGCGCTGGCGCAACACGGGCGGGCGGGCCGCTACCGCTTGCCGCGGCCGCTGACCGACCGGCCCGGCCTAGATTTCAGCTTCAGCGGGTTAAAGACCGCAGTGGCGCTGGTCGTAAAAGAACTTGCCGACGGAGATGAACAAGCACGCGCCGACGTGGCTTACGCGTTTGTGGACGCGGTAGTGGATACCCTGGCAATAAAATGTGCACGCGCTTTCAAGCAAACCGGCATCACCCGGCTGGTGGCCGCCGGTGGCGTCAGTGCCAACAGGCAACTGCGGGAGAAGTTGACAGCCATGGCGGCTGAGCGCGGCGGGCGCATCTTCTATCCACGCCCGGAGTTCTGCACCGACAACGGCGCCATGATCGCTTATACCGGCTACGTCAAACTCAGCACCGGCGCCAGCCAGCCGCTGGCTTTTGCCGCCTACCCGCGTTGGTCGCTGTAGGTTGTTGTTCGTCCCCGGTTCACTATACGCCGGGACCGACTTGCCGGCACCCTTCAACGCCCAAGCCTGATTCTGGTTTCCGTGCCGCGCAACAGATTTTGCATGTTGGAGCGGTGGCGCCAGATGAGGCAGGCGGCCATCACGCCGGTGACCGTGATGTAGGGTGCGGCGGGGAGTATCAGCCAGCAATAAAGCGGGGTCAGCAGTGCCGCTGTGAGCGCCGCCAGAGAGGCATACCTGAATGCCAGTGCCACCAGCAGCCAGGTAATAATAAAAGCCGCCCCCAATAGCCAGTTAAAGCCCAGCAGCGCGCCGATCAAGGTGGCCACGCCTTTGCCGCCGCGCAGCTCGAAGAACAGCGGGCACAGGTGACCGCCAAAAGCAGCCAGACCGCCCAGCGCGACAATCAGGTCGGGCGCGTGCAGGTAACGCAGCAACAGCACCGGCAGCAGCCCCTTCAATACGTCGCCGGCCAGAGTCAGCAGCGCGGCGGTTTTGCCGTACAGGCGCAGCACGTTGGTGGCGCCGGGGTTGCCGGAGCCACCCTGCCTCGGGTCGCCCAGTCCCAGCGCCTTGCACACGAGCACGGCGCTGGCCAGCGAGCCGGCCAGATAGGCGATGATTACCAGCGCAGTATGGATGAGCATGGGGTCATTATAATGGTAACTTCCAGGTTCGTCCTGAAACTCAGCGGTTCCCGGGAGATATTCGGCTTGTATTCCTGGTCTTATCTGCTTTAATCTGGCAACAGCCTGACCAATCACCATGACGATGGATATAATTTACCTGAACGACCTGAAGGTGGACACCGTAATAGGCATCCACCCTTGGGAACGCACCATAAAACAGACCTTAATTTTCGATATTGAAATTGCTGCCGATATTGCCACGGCGGCGCAATCCGACCATATCGGCGATACCGTAAGCTATGAGGCGGTGGCCAAGCGTGTGACAAGTTTCGTTGGCGCGGCAGAGTTTGAATTGATTGAGACCCTGGCAGAACAGGTGGCCGGTATCCTCCTAGATGAGTTCAAGGTGCGCTGGTGCCGGTTGCGGCTGAACAAACCCGGCGCCGTGCGCGGGGTGCGCGAGGTGGGCCTTATTATTGAGCGAGGCAGCAGGGATTAACCCGCATATCTCACCAAGACCAGCGAGGGCGCATCAAGCGCAGATGTGTTATGTGGAAAGAGCAGCAGTATTATCATAACTTATTGAAAGCAATTATGTTTCACAAGGAAACAAGCGACTTGGTGAGAGCTGCGGGTTGACATGGCGCAGATTTTTATCGGCGTCGGCAGCAACCGGGAGCGGGAACAACATATCCGGGCCGGGATCCGGGCGCTACGGGCAGTGTTTATGAATTTGCGCATCTCCACGGTGTATGAAAACCGGGCAGTAGGGTTCGACGGCGCAAACTTCTACAATTTCGTTGTCGGGTGCGAAACCGGGCTTGAAGCGCCGGCAGTCGTCAGGCAATTGCAGCAAATCGAAAATGCTTATGGCCGGGACCGGAGCGGGCCGTGCCCGACCTCCATCAACCTGGACCTGGACCTGTTGCTGTACGATGACCTGGTCACTACCCGCACCGGGTTTCGGTTGCCCCGTGCGGACCTCGACCGCTATGCGTTCGTATTATGCCCGCTGGCAGAACTGGCGCCGGCCCTGCGCCATCCCGTGTCCGGCAAAACCTTTGCTGCGCTGTGGGCTGAATTTGACGCCACCGGACAGACGTTGTGGCCGGTTGCCTGTGACCTGCAAGGGGAATAAGGCGCTTGTTGCATGCGGCTGACAGTGCCCGGGACGAGTTTGCGCGGACCCTGCCAGCGCCGGCGCCGGCTGCCAGGGCGCACAGTCAGGCCTTGGCAGAGATGATCCGGGAGCAGATTCTTGCAAACGGCGGCAGTATCAGCTTTGCGCGCTATATGGAGCTGGCCTTGTATGCGCCGGGACAGGGTTACTACAGCGCCGGGGCGACCCGCTTTGGCGCGCACGGCGATTACGTTACTGCGCCCGAAGTCTCCCCCCTGTTTTCCCGTTGTCTGGCCCGGCAGTGCCGGCAGGTGCTGGCGGGGCTGCCCGAAGGCGACATCCTGGAGCTGGGCGCCGGGTCCGGGATTATGGCCCGGGATCTGCTGCTGGAACTGCAAGCATGCGCGGCATTGCCGGCCAACTACCTGATCCTGGAAACCAGCGCAGACTTGCGCCAACGCCAAAAGGAGCTGTTTTGCGCCGACATTCCCCAGTTGTTGCCGCGCATTATCTGGCTGGAGACGCTGCCCGAGCAACCATTGCGCGGAGCCATCATCGCTAATGAGGTGTTGGATGCGTTGCCCGTGGTGCGGGTGGCGCCGGCGAACGGGGTGTTGCGCGAGCTGCGCGTAGGCCATGACGGCGCTGATTTCTGTTGGCTGGAGATGCCGTGTCGGGATGATCGAATCGGCGCGGCCTGGGCAAGTATCAGCGCTGAGCTGCCAGCACCATTGCCCGCCCCCTACCGCACCGAGATAAACCTGCGCGCCGGCGTCTGGCTGCGTTCTCTGAGTGACCTGTTGCAGCAAGGCCTGATGTTATTGATCGACTACGGTTATCCTCGCCACGAGTATTACCATCCCCAACGGAACACGGGAACCCTGCTCTGCCATTACCGGCACCGCGCCCATGCCAACCCGTTTCTTTATCCCGGCTTGCAGGACATCACCGCCTCAGTGGATTTTACCGCCGTCGCCGAGTTCGCCCTGGAATGCGGCCTGCAACTGGCCGGTTATACCAGTCAGACTCATTTCCTCATCGGTTGCGGCCTGGACGAACTGGTCGTGTCGGCGCAGGACGGTGCCGCGCAACCCGCCCCCGCCATTGCCGCACAGGTAAAACGCCTGACCTTGCCGGGGGAAATGGGCGAACGCTTCAAGGCCATTGCCTTTACCCGGGATTTCCCGCAACCGTTGCTGGGCTTTCAATTCATGGACCAGCAGGAGCAATTATGGAGAGGGCGCCGCCGAGCCAGCTGATGGACATCCTGCAAGCAATCATCCTGGGCCTGCTGCAGGGGCTCACCGAGTTCCTGCCTATCAGCAGTTCCGCCCACCTGATCCTGCTGCCAGAGCTGGCAGGCTGGGATGATCAGGGCCTGCTGTACGATGTCGGCGCGCATTTCGGCAGCCTGCTGGCGTTACTGCTTTATTTCAGAAAAGACCTGGCGCGCATGAGCGCCGGGTGGGTCGCTTCATTCAGCGCCGGGCCTGACCGCGAGGCAGAACTGGTCTGGTTAGTGCTCATTGCCACCGTGCCGATCGGTCTGGCCGGCCTGTTGCTGCATCAGGAGACCGCGCACCTGCGCGAGCCGCTGGTTATCGCCGGCGCGACGGTATTGTTCGGGCTGCTACTGTGGTGGTCGGATCGCTATGGCAAGCGGGAGCGCGGCTTATATCGCTTGGGAGTCCGGGACGCTATCGTGATCGGCCTGTTCCAGGCATTAGCCATGATTCCCGGCGCCTCCCGCGCCGGTGTCACCATGACTGCCGCACTGCTGCTGGGCCTGAACCGGGAAGCCGCCAGTCGCTTTTCCTTCCTGCTGGCAATCCCCACCATCCTGATGGCCTCTGGCAATGAATTGCTCAAGGTCTCATTATCCACAGCGCAAGTGGACTGGGCCGCACTGCTTACCGTAAGCGCAGTAGCGTTCATCAGCGCCTATCTCACCATCCACGGGTTCCTGAAACTGGTCGAGCGCACCGGGATGCTGCCTTACGTCATTTACCGCCTGGTCCTGGGCGGCGTTTTATTCGCCCTGTTTATCTGAACTCCTGCGCGGCTTGCCCTGAAAACATCCTGACATATACGCGAAATGCTGTTGACAGCCCTGGCGGCAACTGGTAGGTTGGCAGCCCATGGACGGGGGTGAAATGGCTTTCCGACTTGGAACGAAACAGATAATAACCGTCAACGCAGGCATCCCGAATGAACAGCCCCGCAACAGCCGCCGACTATATAGCCTTCCTAGAAGAACTCGTCGAACAGGCCGGGCGGATTCCGCTTGAGTATTTCCGTAGCGACCTGGTCGTTACGGACAAACGGGGGCAGGGCGGGGCTTTCGATCCGGTCACCCGGGCCGACCGGGAAACGGAACAGTTCATTCGCGACAGAATCGCTGCCGCCTATCCCGAGCATGGCATTATCGGCGAGGAGTTCGGCACCACCCGGGCGGACGCGGATTTGACCTGGTTGATCGACCCCATCGACGGCACGCGCGGGTTTGTCTCCGGCACGCCCATGTGGGGGGTGCTGGTGGGCTTGAAACAGGGCAATGAATGTCTGGCCGGCGCCATGCGCCAACCCTACACCGAGGAAACCTGGATAGGCGACGGTAGCGTTGCGCATTTCATCCGCCACCGGCAACGTTCCCGGCTCAGGGTGCGTAATCAGGCAAGGCTGGCAGATGCCATCGTTTGTTGCACCCACCCGGCCATGTACCCGACTGAGGCGACGCGGCAGAAATTCCTAGATGTGGTTGCCAGCTGCCGGTTTTCCCGCTACGGCACAGAATGCCTGGGCTACGGTATGCTGGCAAGCGGTTACGTGGACCTGGTGCTCGAAGGCGGCTTGTCGGCCTACGACATCATGCCGTTGATCCCCATCGTGGAAGGTGCCGGCGGCATCATTACCAACTGGCAGGGCGAAGCCGCGCTGAACGGCGGTCTGATCGTTGCCGCCTCCTGCAGACAGTTGCACGAAGAAGCCCTGGAATACCTGGCGTTCTGATCCTCCTGAATCGACAGCCGCATTTTGTGGTAATCTCTATCCCGTGAAATTTTGCGCCGCCACGGATAATGAACGTGATAGACGAATTGCTGCTTAACAACGCCCGTTATGCGGAAAATTTTGACAAGGGCGACCTGCCCGGTCCGCCGGGCTACCAACTGGCCGTGGTGGCCTGTATGGATGCGCGTCTGGACCCGCACCGGGCGCTTGGTCTTAAAGAGGGCGATGCCCACGTCATCCGCAATGCCGGCGGTGTGGTCAGCGAAGATGTGATTCGTTCACTGGTGATTTCCCAGCGCTTGCTGGGCACTCGGGAAGTCGCATTGATTCAGCACACCGACTGTGGCATGCTGACCTTCCGTGATGATGAGGTCAAAGACCGTATTGAAGCCGAGACCGGCCTGCGTCCGGCGTTTGCCTTAGAAGCATTCAGGGACCTGGAACAGAATGTGCGCCAGTCTCTGGCCCGCATACATGCCAGCCCGTTTCTCCCCCATAAGGATCAGGTGCGCGGGTTCATCTACGATTGCGCTACGGGCCGCCTCAACGAGGTAACCTGAGCGGTAACCGTCAGGGTAACTGTAACCTGTGCCGATACAGCGAGTCTTACCGCATGCGACCACTTCCCGACTCACTTAACCCGCAGCTCTCACCCAGTCGCTTGTTGCCTTGTGAAACATGATTACTATCAATAAGTTATGATAATACTGCTGCTCTTTCCCCATAACACACTGCGCTTGATGCGCCCTCGCTGGTTGCCGGACAACCGTTCCATGAAAAGCATCACCCTGTTATTCCTGCTTTGTTGCACTACTCTGGTTTACAGCCAGGGGCAGGCACAGCAGGCGGCGCCGGTCCGGTACACGGAAGCGCTGCGGCAGCCGGTCCAGCAGACCGTGGAGTTACCAGGCTACCTGGAAGCGCCCTACGTCAGCGTGCTGGCGAGTGAAGTGGAAGGACTGGTGGCCGAACTTAAGGTGCGGGAAGGGCAGCAGGTGACCCGAGGCCAGCCCCTGGTCGTACTGCGCACCACGGCGCTGGCGTTGCAGCTACAAGCTGCCGAGGCGCGTCTGGCGGAGGCCGAGGCGCGGCGCAAGCTGGCGCAAACCAGCCTGACGCGGGCGCAGGGACTGGTAGAGAAAAACACCATCTCACGCCAGCAATTAGATGAGGCCCGCTATGAGTTCGAGGCCTGGCAGGGTCGCATTGACACGCTGCGCGCCGAGGCGGCCTCGATCCGGCATGACATCGAACGCAGCACGCTGCGGGCGCCGTTCGACGGCATCATCATTGCCCGCTATACCGAGGTGGGGCAGTGGCGCGACGCCGGCGCCGGGTTGCTGGAGCTGTTGTCCGACGAAGCCCAGGAAGTCCACGTGGATGTCCCCGAACAATACTTCAGTGAATTGCAAACCGGCGCGCCGGTAACCGTCACGTTCGATTCCGTCCCCGGGCGGGAATACCCGGCCTCTATCCGCGCCGTCATTCCCCGCGCTGACCCGGCCGCCCGCACGTTTCCGGTGAAGCTCCGGCTCCGCGCAACCCATGCTGAAATCGGTGCCGGCATGGCTGCGCGCGCGGCCTTGCAACTGGGCGAACCGACCCCCGGTACCTTGGTGCCCAAGGATGCACTGGTGCGCCAGGGCGACAACACCTTGGTATTCCTGGTGAAGCAGGGCAGCGCTTTGCTCACGCCGGTGACGGTGGGCGCGGCCATGGGGGTCTGGGTGGTGGTAAGCGGTGCGGTGTCAGCGGGCGACAAGGTGGTCACGCGCGGCAACGAGAGGTTGTTCCCGGGCCAGCCCATCGCGGCTGAACCCCTGGCGTATCCGCGGCCATGAACCTCATACAAGCCTGTATCCGTTACCCGGTTACTACCGCGGTTGGTGTCATTTTCCTGGTGTTGTTCGGCGTTGTCGCATTGTTCAATATGCCGGTGCAGTTGACCCCGGAAGTGAGCAAGCCGGAAATTACCGTAACCACCGTCTGGCCCGGCGCCAGCCCGCAGGAGGTGGAGCGGGACATCATCGACGAGCAGGAAGAGGAACTGAAATCGCTGGAAGGTCTGGTACGGATGCGCAGTGAAAGTCAGGACGGGCAGGGCATCATTACCTTGCAGTTCCAGGTCGGGACCGATAAGGACGCAGCCCGGCTCAAGGTTTCCAACCGGCTCGATCAGGTGGAAGACTATCCGGCCAATGTGGAGAAACCCATCATCACCGGCGACGCCGGCGTCGCCGGGGCGATAGCCTGGTTTCAGCTGGAACCCACGCCTGAGAACGGTTACGAGGGCGACATCTCCACGCTGTATGATTTCATGGATGATTACGTCATGCCCGAACTGGAACGGGTGGAAGGGGTCTCCAAGGTGAATGTCCTCGGCGGGCGCAAGGCGGAAGTGCACGTCATCGTTGACCCGGCCCGGCTGGCGCTGCGTCAGGTTACGCTGAGGCAGCTTGCCGAGGCCATAGAGCGCGAGAATCGCAACTACAGCGGCGGCGATTTCGACGAGGCCAAGCGCCGTTACATCGTGCGCACGGTGGGTGAGTACCGGTCGGTGCAAGACCTGGAAAATATCGTGATTGCCCGGCGCAATAACGTACCGGTGTATCTGCGCGATGTGGCCCGGGTGGAACTGGCCCACGAAAAACGCATAGGTGTCATTTTCAGCCTGAATAACGAGACGCTTGCCATGAATGTCCAGCGTCAGGTTGGTGCCAACGAGCTGGAGATTATGGCCGAGGTCAAGCGCCGGGTTGACAGGATGAACAAGGAGCTGCTGGCGCCCATGGGCTTATACCTCGAACATGCCTGGGACCAGACCAGTTACATCAACAGCGCCATCGACCTGGTGCGCAGCAACCTGTTGATCGGCGGTTCTCTGGCCATTCTGGTGTTGCTGGTGTTCCTGCGCAACGGCGGCAGCACACTGGTGGCGGCGTTGACCATTCCTATCAGCATTATCGGCACATTCCTGATGATGGATGTTTTCGACCGCTCGCTGAACGTGATCAGTCTGGCCGGGCTGGCGTTTGCGACCGGCATGGTAGTGGATAATTCCATCGTGGTGTTGGAGAATATCTACCGGCACCGGCAGGCGGGCAAGTCGTTGTTCGATGCTGCTTATGACGGTGCCAGCGAAGTATGGGGCGCGGTGCTGGCCAGCACCCTGACCACCATCGCCGTATTTGCCCCGGTGCTGTTGATTGAGGAGGAAATCGGCCAGTTATTTGCCGATATCGCGGTGGCTATCAGTTGCGCCGTGGGTCTGAGCCTGATCATTGCCATCACGGTCATCCCGGCTATGTCCGCGCGTATGCTGCGGGTGGCCGACCATAGCCGCGCCGGCGGTTTTCGGAACCTGTGGGGCGCGGTGTCCCTAGCGGCAAGGTTGCAAGACGGGATCGCGTTCCTGTCATACTGGATAAATCAGTCGGTACTGCGGCGTCTGGTGCTGGTCGGGGTGGTGATTGTGCTGGCAGTGGGGATCAGCATCATGATAGTGCCAAAAACGGAGTACCTGCCCTCCGGGAATACGGATTTTCTGTTCGGCCTGCTGCTGCCGCCGCCAGGATATACCGTCACCGAGCGCGCCTCGATCCACGACCGGTTCGCCGACGCCATGGAATTTCTCAAATCCCATCCGCCCGATACCCCTGAAGCGGAGCAACTGCCGGGCGCCGGACTGGATACGTTTTTTTTCGGGTTCATGGGTGAAATAGTGTTCATGGGCGTCACCCCCAATGATCCGTTGCGTACTGCTGAACTGCTCCCCATCTTTCAGGGCGCCACGGCCGGAGTGCCGGGCGCGATACCGATACTGCAACAATGGAGTATTTTCGAAGACGAAGGTGAAGGCCGTTCCGTCGATGTGGAGATCAAGGGACCCGACCTAGAACGCCTCATCGCCCTGGGTGGGGAGATCTTTGCTTTGGCATCCGAAGTGTTGCCGGGCGCTCAGGCGTTTCCCATTCCGGGTCTGGACCTGGGCAACCCGGAGGTGCAGGTGCTGCCGGACCGGCGCCGCGCGGCGGAACTGGGCATCAGCAACCGCGAGCTGGGTTTTGCGGTGAATGCCCTGGTCGATGGCGTCAAGGTCAGTGACTACCAGCATAAGGGGAAGGAAATCGACATAAGACTGAAAGCCGAAGAAGGCGTTGCTTATAACACGCACACCCTGGAACAACTGCCGGTGGCGACGCCGGACGGGCGGCTGGTGACGCTGGGTTCCATCGCCACGGTGACCTTGACCTCTGGACCGGTACAAATCAACCACCGCGAACGCGAGCGCACCATTACCATCCGCATCGCGCCACAGGCGCAGATGACCACCGAAGCGGCCATGGAGATTATCCGCGCACAGATCATCGAGCCGCTGCAACAACGGGAAGAGCTCGGCGGGCTGTACCGGATAGCATTGACCGGCAGCGCCGATAAGCTGGTGAGTGCCGGCAATGCGCTGAAGTGGAACCTGATACTGGCGCTGCTCATCACTTTCCTGCTGATGTCGGCGCTGTTCGAGAGTTTCCTGCACCCCTTTGTCATCCTGTTCAGCCTGCCGTTAGCGGCGTTGGGAGGCTTTCTCGGTCTGGCCGTGGTGAATGCGGCCATTGCCTATCAACCGCTGGATGTGCTGACCATGCTGGGCTTCTTCATCCTGCTGGGTACGGTGGTCAACAACCCCATCCTGATCGTGCACCAGTCCTTGAACTACATCAGGAAGGAGGGCCTGGAAGCCCAGGCCGCCATCCGTGCCGCAGTGCACAGCCGCATCCGTCCCATCTTTATGAGTGCCGGCACCTCCACCTTCGCCATGCTGCCGCTGGTGCTGGCACCCGGCGCCGGTTCCGAACTGTATCGCGGCATCGGCGGCGTAGTCGTCGGCGGCCTGCTGTTGTCCACCGTATTCACCCTGTTCATCGTCCCGGCCATGCTGAGCCTGGTGTTGGATTTGCGGAAGTTGTCGGCTGGCAAGCCGGGCGCGATAAGTACGGCAAAGGGCGTAGAGGGTGCCTCTGATTAGCAGAGGTGACCTGTAAAGAGATCGGGGTTTATTGACTTCAATCTGGTTGCTGCGATTTCCACGTAACGGGGTTCCTGTTCTATGCCGATGCTTCTCCTGTTCAGTTTTTTTGCGACCGCACAGGTGGTGCCACTGCCCAGAAATGGGTCTAAGACCGTGTCCCCTTCATTACTGCTGGACAGGATGACCCGCTCAAGCAGGGCTTCGGGCTTCTGGGTCGAGTGTGCTTTTTTGCCCTGCTCATCTTTTATGCGCTCTGAGCCGGTACAGAGTGGAAGCCGCCAGACAGAAGTCATCTGTTTCCCGTCATTCAGCTTTTTCATTACTCGGTGGTTAAACGTATATTTTTTCTGTTTTTCTGATTTCTTTGCCCAGATCAGGGTTTCTGTGGCATTAGTAAAACGTACTCCCCTGAAGTTGGGCATAGGGTTGGCCTTATGCCACTGCACATCATTGAGAATCCAGTAGCCCAAGTCCATCATGATCTTTCCAACCCTGAAGATGTTATGGTATGAGCCGATGACCCAGATGGTGCCGTCATTGGCCAGGACCCTACGGCAGGCGCGCAGCCATTGTCGGGTGAATTCATCGTAGTCTTCGAATGATGAGAATTGATCCCAAAGATCATCAACACCGTCCACTAAGGTTTGATTGGGCCTGTACAACTCCTGTTTAAGTTGCAAGTTGTAGGGCGGATCTGCAAAGATGAGCTTAACCGATTCTTCCGATAACTCATGCAGTATTTCAATACAGTCACCGGTATATATTCGGTAGTTGGGGCTACCGATGTCACTTTGCAGGTGTGATAAATTCTGCTTCATAGTCAGCGCAACATTCTACCCAAGCTTAACTCAGAGTAACAGAGCAAAAACTCAATCACCGGATCAAATCCTGCTGGCAGGTGGTTTTGTATTCAAGGATTTGCGACCAAGCAAATTTTTAACCAGCAGGTCAGCGATATCTACGGGACAGACCCATTGCAGGCCGCGCCAGGCGGGTACACTATTCACCTCTAACACTAGGTAATTACCATGCGTGTCGAGAATGATATCAACGCCACCATAAAGAATACCCGTAGCCTGCGCGGCGCTTTCAGCCAGACTGCGTAGTTTGGGGGTGAGTTCGGCCGGGCGGCATTCGCCGCCGCGGGCGCGGTTGGTGATCCAGTGTTCCGAGACGCGTTCCATGGCGGCGACTGCCTGGTGGTTAATGACAAAAACCCGCCAATCCCGGCCGTTACGTCCGGCTTGGTCGATGAAACGTTGCAGGTAATACACGCCGTTAATGAGCTCCGTATCCAGTTGGTAATTCCGGCCATCGATCAGTTGCAGCCCGCGACCGCAGTTGCCGAACAAGGGCTTCTGCACCACAGCATGACCGTTATCCAGTTGCGTGCGGATCACTGCATGGGCCGTTGCTGCGCTGGCACATACCCACACCGGCGGCGTGGGCACCCGGCACTGCCGCAGCAGGAAGCTGGTCATGGCTTTGTCCACGGTGCGCTCAATGCTGCGCGCGTCGTTATACACCACCACCCCCGACGCGTGCAGCGCGTGCAGGAGGTCGAGCCGGAACGTCACCTCCTCAAACGTGCCTGCGGCGATGGCGCGTACAAAGGCCGCATCCGGCAGGGTATCCGTAAAGCCGGGAATGTACAGCCCGGTGGGAGACTGTTCGCTGTCAAAACGACACTGTGTCAGGGACAGGACTTGGGTGCGTACGCCATCAGCCGCAAAGGCAGCTGCCAGTTGTTGCTCATGCCAGCCGTCGTTCTCGGAAAATATGACGATTTGTTTCATAAGTTGAGAATTATAATGCCAACCCATGGACAATAAATCACTGATCATCATCGGTGCCAGTGCCAGGGCCGCGGCGGAATCTGCCTGGCGCGCCGGCTACAGCCCGTACTGGCTGGACCAGTTCGGTGATGAAGACCTGCGTCAGCGTTTTCCGGGCCAGACTATCACTGATTATCCGCAGCAGGCGACCGAACTGATTGAGCAGGCGCCAGCGGCGCCCTTCATCTACACCGGTGCCATGGAAAATTACCCGGAGGTGCTGGACGCGCTAGGCCGACACCGATGCTTGCTGGGTAATCCTGTGCAGGTTTGCCTCAACACCAGCGACCCGTTCCGCTTGCACGACTTGTTCGAGCAAAGCCGGATTTCCAGCCCTGAAGTACGGGCCGATGCCCACGTTGGCATAGACCCACGCGTCTGGCTGGTGAAACCCTTGCACGGTGCCGGTGGTGCCGGCATCAGGTTCTGCCAGGAGGCCGACATTGGCTCCGGTACTGGCTCCGGCATAGATGTCTCCGGCATGGGCTCCAAATCTGGCCCTGACTGTTATCTGCAACAGTATCTGCCCGGCGACAGCTACTCGGCGGTGTTTGTTGGCACCCGAGACGGCAGCCGGTTACTCGGCGTCACGCGCCAACTGGTTGGTGTGCCGGAATTTCACGCCCCACAGTTCGGCTATTGCGGCAGTATCGGTCCGGTCGAGTTGGCCACAGCAGAAAGACAGCAATGGGAACGAATCGGCGCAGTACTGGTCGCGGAATTTCAACTGCGCGGACTGTTCGGCGTGGATGCAATCCGGCACGATGGCAGGGTGCATCCGGTCGAGGTCAACCCCCGCTACACCGCCTCGGTGGAAGTGTTGGAACTGGCCCTGGAGGTGCAAGCGTTGCAACTCCACTGCCAGGCCTGCGCCGGGCAGCCAATCGAAGTAACAGTCCGGCCACCCCACCGCCTCATCGGCAAAGCCATCCTGTATGCGCCGGCTGACCTGGTTTTCAAGGCAGTCCCACCGCACGGCTTCTCCGGCGCCGACATCCCCCCCACCGGCGCCCACATCAAGCAGGGTCACCCGGTACTCACCATCATAGTGAATGGAACCGCGATTGACGCGATAAATCAGGAGTTGAAGCAAGCGGCAGGGTATATTATGCAGGGGATACAATAATCCCGGAATTTTTTACTCTGACCCCGGATACGGATAGAATACCCTGTTTGTAACGTTGAGAGAGAGAGAGACATTGGAACAATTCCGAGGAACAACCATCCTGTCGGTGCGGCGGGGTGATAAAGTGGTAGTGGGTGGAGACGGTCAGGTATCTCTGGGTGATACCGTGATGAAAGGCAATGCCAGCAAGATCAGAAAGCTGTACCGGGAGCAGGTCCTGGCCGGCTTTGCCGGTGGCACGGCGGATGCTTTCACCCTGTTTGAACGCTTTGAGGCCAAGCTGGAATCCTACCAGGGCCAGCTGGTGCGCGCCGCAGTGGAACTGGCCAAGGACTGGCGCACAGACCGCATGTTGCGACGTCTGGAAGCCATGCTATGCGTCGCCGATAAATCCAATTCACTGCTGATCTCGGGCAACGGCGACGTGATAGAACCGGAGAGCGGCATCATGGCCATCGGTTCCGGCGGCGCCTTTGCCAAGGCCGCAGCGCAGGCGTTGCTGGAAAATACGGAACTGGATGCGCGTGCCATTGTCGAAAAAGGGTTACACATTGCCGCCGACATCTGCATTTACTCGAACCGCAACCTCACCATAGAAGAATTGCCTTGTGCAGGAGCAAAAAAATAATGGAAGCGCAAAAAATAGTGCCAGCCCAAAAAAAAATGGAAACCCGGGAAAGGATGGAAGCGCTCACACCCAAGCAGATCGTGGCCGAGCTGGACAAGCATATTATCGGCCAGGATGCCGCCAAGCGGGCCGTGGCAATTGCGCTGCGCAACCGCTGGCGCCGCTCCCGGGTCGATGAAACATTGAGAAACGAGATCACGCCCAAGAATATCCTGATGATAGGCCCCACCGGGGTGGGCAAGACGGAGATCGCGCGCCGCCTGGCTAAACTCGCCAACGCGCCCTTCATCAAGGTTGAGGCGACCAAGTTTACCGAAGTGGGCTATGTCGGCAGGGATGTCGAGTCCATCGTGCGCGATCTGGCAGATGTGGCGGTAAAACTGACCCGTGAGGAAGAGCTGGAAAAGGTGCGCGACCGGGCCGAACAGGCCGCGCAGAATCGGGTGCTGGATATTCTGTTGCCACCGCCGCGTACGGGCGCCGAGGAAGAGGAGCAGCCCAATGCCACCAGAGACAAATTTCTGGTCTTGCTCAACAACGGTGAGCTGGATGACAAAGAGATAGAGATAGAAGTGAATATGCCGGCAATAGGCGTGGAAATTATGGCGCCGCCGGGCATGGAAGAGATGACCAGCCAGTTGCAGGGCTTGTTCCAGAGCATGGGCAGCGAAAAAAAGCGCACCAGAAAAGTGCACATCAGGGAGGCGCTGAAGATCCTGGCGGAGGAAGAAGCCGCCAAAATGGTGAACGAGGACGAGATCAAACTGCACGCGCTGGAAAATGTGGAACAAAATGGCCTGGTATTCCTCGATGAGATAGACAAGGTTACGCGCCGCGCCGAGGTCAGCGGCGCCGATGTCTCCAGGGAAGGGGTGCAGCGCGACCTGTTGCCGCTGGTGGAAGGTTCCACGGTAACGACCCGCTACGGTATGGTAAAAACCGACCATATCCTGTTCATCGCCTCCGGCGCCTTCCATTATTCCAAGCCCTCCGATCTGATCCCGGAATTGCAGGGGCGCCTGCCGATACGGGTGGAACTCGAGGCCCTGGGTGTGGAGGAATTCAGCCGTATTCTGGTGGAACCGGACGCGTCGCTGACGCAGCAATACCAGGCGCTGATGCAGACCGAGCAGGTGCGCCTGTCATTTTCCAAAGACGGTATTGCCCGTATCGCCGAAATAGCCTGGCAGGTGAACGAGTCCACCGAAAATATCGGCGCCCGGCGCTTGCATACGGTGATGGAGCGATTGCTGGAGTCGTTATCTTTTGAAGCCCCGGAGCAGCGCGATAAATCCTTCACCGTCGATGCCGGCTACGTGGACGAACACCTGAATGAATTGATCAAGGATGAGGATTTGACCCGGTATATTTTATGAGGCCAGTGGCCGTCAACCTGAAGCAGAAGTCACGCTGCCTGGTGCTGGAATACGAAGACGGCAGCAGTTTCAGCCTGAGTTGCGAGTTGTTGCGGGTGTATTCACCCTCGGCGGAAGTGCGCGGGCATGGCCCCGGTCAGGAGATCCTGCAGACCGGTAAGGAAAACGTCAATATCGATTCAGTTGAACCGATGGGTAGTTACGCGCTGAAGCTGTGCTTTGACGACGGGCACAATTCCGGCATTTATACCTGGGATTATCTGTATCAGCTGGGCCAGGACCAGGCACGCCTCTGGCAATCCTATCTGGCGGCGTTGGAAAAGGCTGGCTACACCCGTCAGACACCATGAACGACCGCGTCGATTTCGGTTTCCACAAGGTCGCGCCGGAAGAGAAGGCCCGGCGGGTGGGAGAAGTGTTCAGTTCGGTTGCCGCGCGCTATGATTTGATGAACGACCTGATGTCGTTCGGCATTCACCGGTTGTGGAAACGGCTGTGTGTACACCTAGCTGGTGTACCGTCTGGCAGCAGGGTGCTGGACCTCGCCGCCGGCACCGGCGATTTGGCCGCGCGGCTGCAGCAGTCGGGTTACGAGGTGGTTGCCTGCGATATCAACGAGGCCATGCTCAATGCCGGGCGGGACAAGCTGGCCGATCGCGGCTTGGTGCGGGATGTCCACTATGTGCAGGCGGATGCAGAGCGGCTGCCATTTGCCGAGAACAGCTTCGACTGTGCCACGCTGGCCTTCGGCCTGCGCAATATGACCGACAAGCCGGCGGCGCTGCGCGCCATTCACGGCGGGTTAAAATACGGCGGTCAGCTCCTGATTTTAGAATTCTCCCGGGTCAGCTCCGGGTTACTCAGGAAGGTATATGACACCTACTCATTCCATGCCATCCCGGCCCTGGGTAAACTGGTATTGCAGGACTCGGACAGCTATCAGTACCTGGTCGAGTCCATCAGAATGCACCCGGACCAGGATCGCCTGAAAACCATGCTGGAGCAAGCCGGTTTCGCCCGTGTGGATTACCTGAACCTGTCTGGCGGCATCGTCGCGCTGCACCGGGGATACAAGCTCTAAGGCGCCTCTATACAGCTTGTTTGTCCATCAATTTGATTCCGTGTTGACCTCGTTGATCGGATTGCTCAGCACATCGCCGAGGCTGCCGGGACTGCCGCTCCCGTCCTGACCATTCCCCCGACCATTCCTGCCGCACTTGCCGGTTTGATCGTCTGATACAGTGATTGCGCTCCAGCGCCCGCAGTTGACCTTTCCGTTTGCCTTGATCTGTGCGCCACCACGCACCACCGCAGTTCCAAAAACTTCTGCATAGTCAGAAACATAACTACCTGTACCCGTAACCTTCGCATCCCCGTAAACCTTTGCGTCGATGCGGGCGCCATTCAGGATTTTTGCATTGCCGAAAACTTCTCCCCCCTTGACCCAGGCAGAATCCACTCTGGCATTGCCATAAACTCGGGCCATATCCGCAACGAGGCCGTTGCCAAGGATAACCGCATTGCCGGATACCTGGGCGCCATCGGATACCGTGGAGTTAACCACTCTGGCATTGCCATAAACTCGGGCATTCGCAACGAGGCTATTGCCGCGGACAACCGCATTGCCGGATACCTGGGCGCCATCAGATACCTGGGAGTTAATCACTCTGGCATTGCCGCAAACGGTTGACAAGGGTCCAACATAGACGGCACTACCCACCTGTGCCGTGCCGGCAACCCAACCGCCCCCATTGGGATGAGGCGCGCCCTGAGTTTCCGTCCCGCAAGCTGCAACCGGTCCACTATGGCCACCTGCACAACCGCCGGCAAGCTGATCTGCCGTATCGCAAGCTGCAGCCAGCCTACCTGCCAGCGTCAAGGCGATAAATATCGTGGTGAAAAGTTTTAATTGCATTAGAATTCTCCGAATGCAATAGCAGGGCATTGCATCTATTTATTCGTCAATATTATAGGCAACCTCGTGTAATAGAGGTGCCCTATAGGTAACCTCTAAAAATACCCTCCGTGGTATTTTTAGAGACGGAAATGAAAAAGTATGATTTTTCATTTCCTTCATTTTCAGTCACTTACGTGACTAAAAATGGCAGCACATCCCTGTGCTGCACGGTCACCTCTAATTAATAGAGGTGACCTATAATGAATCCGATTGGGTATTGACCTCGCTGATCGGATTGCTCAGCATATCGCCGATGTCGCCAAGGCTGTCGGAACTGCCGCTTCGGTCTTGTCGGTGTTTGCCATTTTTACCACACTTGCCGGTTTGATCGTCGAATATTTCGATGCCGCTCCAGCGCCCGCAGTTGACCTTTCCATGGGCTCTAATCACTGCTCCACCACGTACCACCGCACTTCCAAAAACTTCAGTATTTTCAAAGACATAAGTATCTCTTCCCACAACTTTGGCATTCCCGTAAATGTTTGCGCTGAGGCCATAGACGCGCGCGCCATCCAGGATCTTTGCATTACCGTAAACTTGCCCCCAGACCGTGGAATCAATGACTCTGGCATTGCCATAAACATGAGCGCTACCATGAATGTTGCTATAGCCACGGACAACCGCATTGCCGGATACTCTGGCGCTGTTGGATACCACGGTTGTGCCAGACACTTTGGCATTGCCACAAACAGTTGCTCCGGCCTCGACATAGACGGTACTTTCAACCTTTGCTGTGTCGGCAACCCAGCCGCCCCCATTGGGATGATATGCGCCTGGGGTACCTCCCGTTTCGGAGCAAGCTACAGCCGGCCCGCTTGCCAGCGTCAGGGCGGTCAATACCACGGGTAAAAGTTTTAGTTTCATTAAAATTCCCCAAGTGCCAACAGGTTTGAGGCATTCCTAAAAATCAGATGCCACTTGGCGGCAATTATACTAAAATGACCAGGAAAAGTCAATCCTGAACATACTCTGACCCCGCATATCCCGGACCAACACATTGAAAGCCATCGAACGCCTGCTGAACAATCTACTGCGCCGGGACCCGGAAACCCTGGACAAACTAGCCAGCCTGTCCGGCAAGGTGATCCGGCTGCAACTGCTTAATACGGCACAGCCCATTACCAGTCTGCACCTTGAAACGCACGGCATCCGCATCGAGACGGACGCCGCCGGTGAGGGGGATGTCCTCATTCGGGGCACGCCGCTCAATCTGCTGGCCTACCTGCGCGCCGCCGCAGCCGGCGGCGCGGCACTCAGCAGCAACCTGGAGATCAGGGGTGATCTGGGCCTGGCGCAGGATTTCCAACGCCTGCTGCGCGGCTTCGATCCGGACTTGGAAGAACAGTTGGCGCGTTACCTCGGTGACACCCTGGCGCGCAAGACCGCCAATCTGGCGCGCGCCGGCGTCGGTTTCCTGCGCCAGTTGCAGCACAAGGTTGAACTGGACTTGGGCGAATACGCTCTGTATGAAACCGAAACACTGCCGGAGCGGGACGAGATAGAGCGCTTCAACCACGCGGTGGATACGTTACGCGATGATGTAGAGCGTCTCAAGCAAAGAGTTGATCGACTATGCTCACTATAGGCCAACTGTTCAGATTGTTAGCCATCCAGCGCGTGCTGGTGAAACACGGCCTGGATGAGCTGGTGTTTACCCTGCGCCTGTTCCAATCGGTCAGGTGGTTGCAACGCCTGTTGCCTTGGAACTGGTGGCGGCGGCTGGATGCGTCCCGGGGTGTCAGGCTGCGGCTGGCACTGGAAGATCTGGGGCCGATTTACGTCAAGTTCGGCCAGTTGCTATCAACCCGGCGCGATATGCTGCCGGACGACATTGCCCTGGAATTGGCCAAGCTGCAAGACAAAGTGCCGCCGTTTCCGGGCTCTCAGGCCCGGGCCATCGTCGAACGTTCGCTGGGAAAGAAGATAGAGGAGATATTTCAGGCGTTCGATGAAACGCCGCTGGCATCGGCTTCGGTGGCCCAGGTACATGCCGCCACGCTGCATGACGGCCGCGCTATGATCGTGAAGGTGATACGCCCGCAGATAAAGAAGGTCATCAGCAGCGATCTCGGTATCATCCACCTGCTGGCGGAGACCCTGGAACGTTATTCCCGGGATGCACGGCGGTTAAAGCCCACCGCCGTCGTGGATGAGTTTGAAAAAACTCTGGTAAACGAGCTCGACCTGATGGGGGAAGCGGCTTCGGCGTCGCAGTTGCGCCGTAATTTTGCCAACTCGGAGGTGTTATACGTCCCGGATGTGGTATGGGAGTTGACCGGCCGGGATGTGATGGTGATGGAACGCGTCAGCGGCATACCCATCAACGACTTGGAGGCGCTGCGACAGGCGGGTGTGAATTTGCAGTGGCTGGCCGAGCGCGGCGTGGAAACTTTCTTCACCCAGGTGTTTCGCGACAGCTTCTTCCATGCCGATATGCACCCCGGTAACATCTTCGTGCAGCCGCAGGAAGGGGGGCGGGCGCGCATCATGATGGTGGATTTCGGCATTATGAGCTCGCTCAGCGAATACGACCAGCGGTATCTGGCGGATAACTTCCTGGCTTTTCTGAACCGTGACTACCGGCGGGTCGCCGAACTGCACATCGAGTCTGGCTGGGTGCCGCCGGATACCCGCGTGGATGAGTTTGAGTTCGCCATTCGCACCGTCTGCGAACCCATGTTTGACCGCCCCATGAGGGAGATGTCCATCGGCACTCTGCTGTTGCGCTTGTTCCAGACAGCGCAGCGGTTCAATATGAGGATCCTGCCGCAACTGTTGCTGTTACAGAAAACCCTGGTCAGCGTCGAAGGACTGGGGCGCCAGCTGTACCCCGACCTGGACCTGTGGGCTACGGCCAAACCCATTATGCAACGCTGGATGGACAATCGCATCGGTGCCCGCGCCTTGCTGAAAAGTGCCCGGGACAGCGTTCCCTACTGGGTCAACCGCCTGCCCCAGTTCCCGCACAAGGTGATGGAGCTGGTGGACCGCCTGCATGACGGCAGGTTGCAGGTGGAACTCAAGTATGGCAGCGATGAGTTACGCGAAGAGATCCGCAGGTACGGAAAGAGCAATGCCCGTCTGGTTATAGGCTGTGTCCTGCTGCTGGTGGCGCTGGCATTCTATCTGATCGGCCCGCGCACCTGGCTGCTGAGCAGCTTCCCCCTGCTACCCCTGCTGTTCGGCATCGCCGGCGGCTGGCTGGTGATGAAGGTGTTGAACGAGTTGTAGCTGCTCTGTAGCCCCGGTCTTGCGTCTGGCTTCTTCCAGATCATAGTCGTCCTGCAATCCCAGCCAGAACTTTTCACTGCTTAGCCACCTGTCTTACCTAATGATAATCAACGATTTCAACCTGGTACGCATTGCCTTGTCGCCAGATAAAACAAATTCGGTACCGATCATTCGTGGATTATAACGCCAGGCGTTAGACAAAATAAGGTCACCTCGTGTTTGTGAGAGGCACCCTTATACAGCAAAAATCAGCTGGCGCCTCTTATCTGCCTGTCAATTTTATTCCGATTCGGTGTTGACTTCGTTGATCGGATTACTCAGCCTATCGCCGAGGCTGTCGGAACTGCCGCTTCTGTCTTGTCGGTCCCGGCCATTCCTGCCGCATTTGCCGGTTTGATCGTCGAATACTTCGATTCCGCGCCAGCGCCCGCAGTTGACCTTTCCGTTTGCCTTGATCTGTGCGCCACCACGCACCAACGCAGTTCCAAAAACTTCCCCCACGACCCAGGCAGAATCCACTCTGGCATTGCCATAAACCCGGGCCGTATCCGCAACGAGGCTATTTCCACGGATGACCGCATCGCCGGATACCTGGGCGCCATTGACTACTGTGGAGTTAACCACTCTGGCATTGCCATAAACCCGGGCCGTATCCGCAACGAGGCTGTTTCCACGGATAACCGCATTGCCGGATACTCTGGCATTGTCGCAAACAGTTGATCCGGGCCCGACATAGACGGTACTGTCAACTTGTGCTGTGTCGGCAACCCAGCCGCCCCCATTGGGATGATATGCGCCCGCGGGACCTCCCGTCTCGGAGCAAGCCGCAGCCGGCCTCCCTACCAGCATTAAGGTGACAAATACCAAATAAAAAAGTTTTAGTTTCATCAAAATTCTCCAAGCGCCAACAGCTTTGAGGCATGCCAACGGTTACCCCTGAAAATTAGTAGCCACTTGACGGTAATTGTACCAGAATGATCAGGAAATGTCCACCCGGACACCCGGACACCCGGCGCGATATGCTGCCGGACGACATTGCCCTGGAACGTTATTCCCGGGATACATGGCGCGGTTAAAGCCCACCGCCGTTGTGGATGAGTTTGAGTTCGCCATTCACACCGTCTGCGAACCCTAACCCGCATATCTCGCCAGGTGATGCGAAGCTCGAAATGAAATATCGGTAGCCATCACCGAATTTTCATGGTAGTATAAAACCATGATAGTTCGAGACAAGCATGCCGAAGAAATTATCAGACGCCTTGGAAACTTCGAGGTCGTCGCTATCTTAGGGCCACGCCAGATTGGCAAAACCACCTTGGCACGGCAGGTGGCCGAACGCTATCACACGCAGACCCACCACTTTGACTTGGAGGACCCTGCGGCGCTTTCCCGACTTGAAGGAGATGCCAAATTCACACTGCAACATCTGAAGGGGTTGGTCATTATCGACGAGATACAGCGCTTGGCCGACCTGTTTCCAGTGCTTCGAGTGCTGTCTGACCGCAGACCGGGGCCGGCGCGTTTTCTGGTTCTGGGCAGCGCCTCACCGAACCTGTTGAGACAATCCTCCGAGTCGCTTGCCGGCCGTATCAACTACTACGAACTGGGCGGACTGGGGCTGGATGAAACGGGTCATAACCGGCTTGACCGGCGTTGGCTGCGCGGCGGTTTTCCGAAGGCCTACCTGGCCAGGTCGGACCGGGACTGCTTTGAATGGCTGGAGAGCTTTACCCGGACTTTCATCGAACGTGATCTGGCACAACTCGGTGTGCAAACACCGGGCACGACCCTGCGCCGTTTCTGGGCGATGCTGGCACACCGGCATGGTCAAATCTGGAACTCGTCGGAGTTTGCCCGTTCCTTCGGTGTTGCCGACACAACTGTGCGCCGCTACCTTGACATTCTTACCGACGCGCTGGTCGTCAGACAACTGGCGCCCTGGTTTGCGAACCTGAAAAAGCGCCAGGTCAAAGCGCCAAAAGTTTATCTCAGGGATGCGGGACTGGTACACTCCCTGCTTGGTATCAGCGATGCCGGGACCCTGGACGCACATCCAGCGCGGGGCAGCACCTGGGAAGGCTTGTTGCTGGAGTTGGTTATGGACCAACTCAGGGGGCCGGGCCGGGAATTTTATTACTGGCGCACCCATACCGGTGCGGAACTCGACCTGTTCATGCCCTCGGCACGGGCGCGGCTGGGCGTCGAGATCAAGTTATCTTCGGCGCCGATAATCACCCCCTCAATGCGCCACGCCATGACAGATCTCGAACTTACGGAATTAGTCGTGGTACATGCCGGCGAGGAATCCTATCCCTTAGGCGAGAAAATACGTGCCGTAGCGGCCCGACGTTTGTTGACGGATTTGTAGCTGCTACTCCGTGTCAGCGCCCAGTATCTGCAAGCCCTTGAGCAGGTTCAGGGCTTGTTGCAGGTCGTAGTCTTCGGCGAGGAGCGCGGTGGTTTCCTGTGCCGTGTCCGCGGCCTCGTCGGTTGCTTCCGGGGTTTCCCCGTTTTCGTTATCCAGGCGTTGTCTGAGGTTGTCTTCGGTGACGGGCAGCGCTTCCTCAACTGCCAGGGATTCGACCTTCACCCGGCTCAGGGTGATGTCGGGTTCGATGCCGTAAACCTGTATAGAGCGGCCTGAGGGCGTGTAATAACGGGCGGTAGTCAGTTTCAGCGCGGCGTTGGAAACCGGTAGCACGGTCTGTACCGAACCTTTGCCGAAGGTCTTGTGTCCCATGATGATGCCGCGCTGGTGATCCTGCAGGGCGCCTGCTACGATCTCTGAGGCGGACGCCGAGCCGGCGTTCACTAGTGCCACGATGGGCGCGCCGTCTAGCAGGTCAATGGGTTTGGCGTCGAAACTCAGTTTTGAATCGTCCACCCGGCCTTCCGTGTAAACGATCAGGCCCGAGTCCAGGAACAGGTCGGCCACACCCACGGCCGAGCTCAGGATGCCGCCGGGATTGTTGCGCATATCCAGAATCAAGCCATGCAGTTGGCCGCCGTTGTCCTGCTTCAGTTGTTGCAGTGCAGCCCTGGCGTCTTCCCCGGTGCGGGACTGGAAGTGCGAGATGCGCAGGTAGCCGAAGCCCGGCTCCAAGGTCCTGGTGCGGACGCTTTTGACCTTGATCACGTCTCTGGTAATGGTCACTTTCAGCGGTTTTTCCGCGCCGTCCCGGATAATGGTCAGGGTGATGTCGGTGCCCGGCTCGCCCCTCATGCGCGCCACCGCGTCGTTCAGGGACATTCCTTTTACCGGCGTTTCATCCAGACGGATGACCAGGTCGCCGGCCTGCAAGCCCGCTTGCTGCGCCGGGGTATCGTCAATGGGTGAGATGACTTTGATGAACCCGTCTTCCATGCCCACCTCGATACCGAGGCCGCCGAACTCGCCGGTAGTCCCTTCCTGCAGGTCCAGGTAGGCTTCCTCATCTAGGTAGCTCGAATGCGGGTCCAGGCCTTGCAGCATGCCCCGGATAGCATCTTCCAGCAGGGCCTTGTCCTCGACCTCTTCCACGTAGTCTTGCTTGATCCTGGCAAATACCTCCGCAAACGCCCGGATCTCATCGACAGGCAGTTCTCCCGGCCCGGTAGCCGCCGGCACTTCTGCGCGCGCCGGTAGCGCGATGACCAACAGGCAGCAGCCAATGGCTCTAATTAGATTCGTGTTCATACCCAACTTATATCATCTCATCTCAGCCTGAACAAGGCGTTGCCGGTCATCTCCGGCGGCTTTTCCATGTCCATGAGGTACAACAGGGTGGGTACCACATCGCACAGGGCTGCGCTGGCGCTGGGCATCACTTCTGCCGGACGGCCCACATACAGGAACGGCACCAGATTTTCCGTGTGCGCGGTATGCGCCTGCCCGTTGCTTTTTTCCGTGATGAACGAGCGCATCTGCTCGGCATTGCCGTGATCGGAGGTGAGTAGCAGTTCGCCGCCGACGCGCCGGGTCTGCTCAAGGATTTGACCGAGGCAGGCATCGATGGTTTCGACGGCCTTGACGGCCGCGTCGAAGTCGCCGGTATGCCCCACCATGTCTGCATTGGCGTAGTTACAGATGATCACGTCAAATTTTTCCGAAGCAATTGCCGCAGTCAGACGCGCCGTGACCTCCGGCGCGCTCATCTCCGGACACAGGTCGTAGGTAGCCACGTGCGGGGAGGGTACCAGGATGCGTTCCTCACCGTTGAACACGCGCTCCTCCCCACCGTTAAAGAAGAACGTAACGTGGGCATATTTTTCTGTTTCCGCGATGCGCAGCTGCCTCAGGCCCGCTGCGGCCAGATACTCACCCAGCACGTTGTTCAGGCGGGCCGGGGGGAACAGCGCCGGAAAATCAAAGTCCGCGCGGTATTCCGTCATGCTGATGAACGCGCCCAGGTCTATCGGTGCGCCACGCTCAAACGCGTCGAACTGCGTGGCGCTGAACGCCTCGGCCAGTTGCCGGGCCCGATCGGCCCGATAGTTACTGAAGATGACCACATCGCCGGCCTCGACCCGCGCCGCGCGGCCGCCTCGGGGTAAAATCGCAGTCGGCTTCACAAACTCGTCCGTCTCGCCGCGGATGTAGGCCAGCTCCACTGCGCTGAACGCATCGACCGCCTGGTACTCGGCCGCCGCCGCGGTGATCAGCCGGTAGGCGACCTCAGTCCGCTCCCAGTGCTGGTTGCGGTCCATGGCATAATAGCGCCCGACTACGCTGGCAAAGCGGCCCTTGCCCAGTTCCTGCATTTTCAGGTGTGTCTCATCTAGGTACGCTCCCGCGCTTTTGGGTGGCGTATCCCGACCGTCTAGGAACGCATGCAGGTACAGCTCGCGCACATCATATTGCGCGGCAAACTCCAGCAGGGCAAAGATATGCTCCTGGTGGTTGTGCACCCCGCCCGGTGACAGCAGGCCCATGATATGTACTGCGCGCCCGTTACGCGCGGCGCTGCCCAGAGCTTCCTTAAGTACCGGGTTTGCAAAAAAAGACCGGTCCTCAATCGCCTTGGTAATACGACTGAACTCCTGGTCAACGATACGCCCGGAGCCGATATTCATGTGGCCCGTTTCCGAGTTCCCCATCTGGCGCGTCGGCAGGCCCACATCCGGGCCGGATGCGTTCAGCAGGGTATGGGGATAGTTGTCCCATAACTGGTCCCACACCGGTTTGCTGGCACTGTGGATGGCGTTATAAGCGGTGGCTTCGGAATAACCCCAACCATCTAGGATGAGCAATACCATAGGGCGATGAGACAGGCGCATAGCGGGTCGGTCAGTTACAAGTCTTGTTTGCGCCTGCGGTTTCGGCGCAGTGTGAATTACAGGAGTTTATCAAAAACACCGAGGGCGATGAGCAGGCCCACACCGATAAGCAGCATATCGACTTTCGCCTTGAGAACGGTGACATCATGTCTCAGCGAAGTGACGTCAACCTTGTAGTGATCGATCTCTTCTGCGGCATTTGTCGCCGTGGTTTCAGATACTTTCGCTTCAATCAGCGCCTTGTAAAGTAGTGTACTCATGGTATTTTTCCCTGATTCGAGCAGAGGCTCTCCTAGTTGTCGCCCGCTATTCCGGTGCAGTGTGAGTTCAGAGGAGTTTATCGAAAACTCCGAGGGCGATGAGCAGACCCACACCGATGAGCAGCATATCGACTTTGGTTTTGAGCGCGGCTACGTCACGCTTATAGCTATCAAGCTCTGCTGCGGCCTTTGTCGCGGTCGCTTCAGATACCTTCGCTTCAATCATCGCTTTGTAAAATAGTGTGCTCATACTGGTACCCCTGATTATTATTGCATATCGTTTGACATTAGCTGTAGTGTTTTCTTCCGTAAGCGTTCCTGATACGTAACTATACACGTTTGCAGCGGGAATGAAAATACTTACTCGCTTGCTGTGGATGGTATTTTCACAGGTTCCCTGTATAATACCCATCACCCGTTACCTGTTTGCTGCCGGCATGGAAAAATTACCCGAATTCATTGCCAATCACCTGTGGCTGGTGTGCCTGTTTGTGGCGCTACTGGCCTTGTTATTGTGGAACATCTTCGGAGCCTCCATGTCCGGTCTGACCCAGGTCGGGCCGGTGGAAGTCACGCGCCTGCTCAACCATGACAAGGCGCTGTTGCTGGACTTGCGCACGAGCACCGACTTTGCCGCCGGCCACATCATCAGCGCACGTAATATCCCGGCCGCGGAGTTGGCAGACAGGCAGGAGGAACTGCAAAAATTCAAGAGCAACCCGATCATCTTCTGTTGCAGTCGCAACTCGGATGGGGTCAAGGCGGGACGCATACTCAAACCGGCCGGGTTTGAAAAAATCTATTCATTAAAGGGTGGCTTGGAGGCGTGGCGTACTGCCAACCTGCCAATCACCCGCGAGTAAGGCGGCCTTCGTGGGTCCCCGGCTGACGACAGGCCGGGGCGGGTAAAACTTAAACAGCAAACTACAACTAGGTAAAAGATAATGACAGAGGAACAGGAAAACCAACCCGTAGCGACCGAGGAAACCGGCGCCCGCGGGCAGTTTGAAATACAGAAAATCTACGTCAAGAACGTGTCGCTGGAAACCCCCAGCTCGCCGCAGATATTCCGTGAGCAATGGAAGCCGGCCGTACATATGGACATTGCCAACTCTACAGACAATCTTGGCGATAATCTGTACGAGGTCACCTTATCGGTCACTGCGACGGTGAAGCACGAGGAAAAAACGGTCTATCTGGCCGAGGTGCAACAGGCCGGTATCTTTCGCATGGTTGATTTTCCCAAAGAGATAACCGGGCGGCTGCTGGCGACCATGTGTCCCAACATCCTGTTTCCGTTTGTGCGGGAAATGATATCCGACCTGGTGACCCGCGCCGGTTTCCCGCAACTGCTGCTGGCGCCGATCAATTTTGACGCCGTGTACCAACAGCACCTGCAGCAGCGCGCGGCGGCAAGCGAAACACAGCATTGACGCAACATCCTCGGCGCCGGGTAATGGTTGTCGGCGCGGGGTCCTGGGGCACCGCACTGGCTTTGGTGCTGGCGCGCAACGGGCACAGGACTTTTCTCTGGGACTGCCTTGACGCGCATCTGCAGCGGCTGCTTGCGGAAGGCTGTAACAACCGCCATCTGCCCGGCCATGAGTTTCCGCAGACGTTGACCGTTGTGCGCCGGTTTACGCCCCTGCCGGCGGGCGTGCGCCAGGTCCTGCTGGTGACTCCCTGTGCCGGACTCACAGACGCGCTGGCGCAGTTGCAGTCGCAACCGGCGCGGGATTTCAGCATCTGTCTGGCCTGCAAGGGCATCGAACCGACTACCCTGGAGCTGAATCACCTGCTGGTGGAAAAATACCTGCCCGAAGTACCGCTGGCGGTGTTATCCGGCCCCTCGTTTGCGCGGGAAGTGGCGGCGGGTTTGCCCACCGCAGTGACCATTGCCGCACGGGAGGCGGCCGTTGCCACGGATTTTGCCGCATTATTCCACAGCGAGAGGTTCAGGACCTATACCCACGACGATATCGTCGGCGTGCAGGTTGGCGGCGCGGTCAAGAACGTCATGGCCATTGCCGCTGGCATTGCCGATGGGTTGCGCTTCGGTGCCAACGCGCGCGCCGCGCTGATCGCCCGGGGGTTGGCTGAGATCATGCGCTTAGGTCAGGTGCTGGGCGGCAGGAGTGACACCTTTATGGGACTGGCCGGCCTGGGTGATCTGGTGCTCACCTGCACCGACGACCAATCCCGCAACCGCCGCTTCGGTCTGGCACTGGCCCGGGGCAGCAGTCCGACACAGGCCTTAGCTGAGATCGGTCAGGCCGTCGAAGGGCTGCACACTACCCGCGTAGTCTGCGCCCTGGCAGACAAGCACGGCGTTGACATGCCCATCAGCGCCCAGGTCTTGCAGGTCATCGACGGCAAGGCCAGCCCGCAACAGGCGGTGCATGAACTGCTGACGCGAGAACCGAAGGCGGAAACAGGTTAAGGCCACCTCTTGTTCCTGGCTCAGGCTGATTTTTTCTATCATCCGGAAATTTTGCGCATAAGCATCAAACTTGTGCTACAGTGTCTGGCGTGTCGAAGCTTGATGAATTAAAGGAGAGAATCTCACTCTTGAGCAAATTATTTTTCGTGATCGTTGGCTTGATTGTGCTCATTGTGGGTGGATTAGTGACTGTATTCACATCCGGGGACGTGAATGCGGTATTTTGGCTGGGTATGGCTCTTGTGGTAGTATTAAGCTGCGCGAACGTAGTGATTTTTAAGCGTATTCAGGATCACATTGAAGAGATAGGAAAAATATGATCGAGTTCCTTGCACTAGCTGCTGTCGTCTGTTTTTTTGTGGGCACGCTGATCTATGGCATCCTGAAGATAGGATGAGCCTCGCAGGACAGAGTAAAGATCTTCCGGCAAAGCCGGCGGATTACTTATCCGATTTTCTCGCAGGGCGTTGTAGCCACTCCACGGCTATCAGCAGCAGCAGCGCAATCAGTATCAGAAACGTCGCCGCGGCCAGGATGGCCGGGCTGATTTCTTCGCGGATGCCGGACCACATCTCCCTGGGGATGGTGCGTTGCTCGATGCCGCCCATGAACAGCACCACCACCACTTCGTCCAGCGACGCCGCGAACGCGAACAGGGCGCCGGCAATGACGCCCGGACTGATAATGGGCAGCTGTACCTTGAAGAAGCTGCGCACCGGCCCGGCGCCGAGACTGGCAGCCGCCAGCAGCAGTTCACGATTGAAGCCGGCCATGGACGCGGTGACCGTGATCACCACGAACGGCGCGCCCAAGGCTGCATGGGACAGGATCAACGCGGTGTAGGTATGGGTCAGGTTCAGGCCGGAGTAGAAGAAGAACATGCCGGTAGCGCTGATGACGATGGGCACGATGAGAGGGGAAATCAGCAATGCAGTCAGCGGGCGCCGCCAGGGTAGGGCCGGACTGCACAGACCCAGGGCCGCCAGAGTGCCCAGCACGGTGGCCAGAACCGTGGCCGCCACGCCGATGATGAGCGAGTTCAGTGCCGCCCGTTGCCATTGTTCACCGAAGATGACCTGCTCGTACCAGCGCAGGGAGTAGGCGTCCGGGTCCAGCTCCAGCATCCCCCTGGTAAAGGTGAAATAAGGCTCGGCGTTGAAGGACAGCGGGATAATCACCAGAATCGGCGCCACCAGAAACAGGAACACCAGGCCACAGAACAGCCGTAGCGTCAGTTTCCCGGGTTCCTTTATCATCATCCCAGCCTCATTTTATCCAGGCCCAGCACCCGGTCGTAGAGCAGGAATAACAGCAGCACCGCTACGAACAGCACACAACCCAGGGCTGCGGCCAGGCCCCAATTCAGCGAGGTCTGGATATGATAGGCGATGAAATTGGAAATCAACTGGCCGCTCTGCCCGCCCACCAGCGCCGGCGTGATGTAATAGCCGATGGCGAGGATGAACACCAGCAGGCAGCCGGCGCCCACCCCCGGCAGGGACTGCGGCAGATATACCCGGTAAAACGCTCTGAGCCAGGACGCGCCCAGCGAGGTGGCCGCCTGCATCTGCACCGCCGGGATACCGCGCATCACGGAATAAATCGGCAGGATCATGAACGGCAGCAGCACGTGCGTCATTGCCACCAGGGTGCCGGTCATGTTGTGGATCATCGTCAGCCGTTGTGCATCGGCGACCAGGCCCAGCCACACCAGCAGCTCGTTGAGCACGCCCTGTTGCTGTAGCAGCACGATCCAGGAGGTGGTGCGCACCAGCAGTGAGGTCCAGAACGGCACCAGCACCAATACCAGCAGCAGGCGGGCGCGGCGCGGAGACGCCTGAGCGATCAGGTACGCCACCGGGTAGCCCAGTGCCAGACACAGCAGGGTGATGGTCAGGCTGACCCGGATGGTCTTGATGAACAAGGTGGTATAGATACGGCGCTCCTCGGGTTGGCGCACGATGTTGCCGTCGCTGCCAACGGTCAGGTCCAGAGCGTTCAGGTAATACACGGGCGTCAACCGGGCGCCGGTGCGCGCCAACGCCTGCCAGATTGCCGCTTCCCCCCAGGCCGCATGTATGGCCGGCAGGGACTCAGACCAAGGCGCGCCGCCCTTGCGTTGCAGTCCTCTGGCGGTGCGCATGACCGCACTGCGCAGACCTGAGGTATCCCGGTTCAGCCGCGTGGCCAGCTTGCCGATAGTCTTCTGTTCGCGCGCCTTGCCAAGCTCCTGCGCCGCCAGCGCGTAAACCTGTTCCGGCGGCAAGCCGCCACCGTCCCATTGGGCCAGTGCAGCAACGGTCTCGGGCATGATGTCCGCGACCAGCGGGTCGTACAGGCTGCGCATGAACATACTGCCCAGGGGCGCAACAAATGTTACCAGGATAAACGCCGTCAACGGCAACGCCAGTAATATTGCGGTGGTGCGGGGTTTGTTCACCATATCCTGGTCGGGGCTGTATGGGGTCAGAGTAGTGTTGCTGCCACCAGAGGCGCTGGCAGTGCCGGGGATAATTTTACTCTGACCCCTTAATCTGTTGAATCATCCGGGTTTATTTAATCAGCCAGGCCGCGAAGCGTTCATTCATCTCATCCTGGTTGTCGGCCCACCATACCGGGTCTTCGTGCACGGCGTTGAGCATGTTCTGCGGCGCGTTGGGCAGGTGCGGCTGCATGGCCATGCCGGTTACCTCATGCGTATCCACCAGCGCCAGAGATGAGTGGCGCAAGGGGCCGTAGGAGATGTATCGGGTTACGTTAGCCAGCGACTGAGTACTGGTTGCAAACGCAACAAATTGTCGGGCCAGTTCCAGTTTGGGGGTGCCGGCCACAACCACCTGGTAAGTGGTAGCCAGTACCTGCCCGTCCCAGACGATGGTCAACGGCTGGTTTTCCAGCGCCCAGGCATTGAAGATACGGCCGTTATAAGCCGTACTCATGACCACTTCGCCATCAGCCAGCATCTGCGGTGGCTGCGCGCCGGCTTCCCACCAGATGACCTGATTCCTGATGGTATCCAGTTTGCGGAATGCGCGCGCAACACCCTCCTCGTCGGACAGGACTTCATACACCTGGTGTGCCGGCACGCCGTCCGCTACCAGGGCAAATTCCAGATTGGCATTGGGTACTCGCCGCATCCCACGCCGCCCCGGAAATTTATCCAGATCAAAGAAGTCTGCCATGGTCGTCGGTTTCTGTTCCGGGAATCGGGTGTCGTTGTAAGCATACACCGTGCTGTAAACAATGCTTTTAGCGCCACACCCGACGTCATAAACGTCCAGGAAATCCGCCGCCGCCGCCGTACCGTCCGGGGCTGCCGGCAGCGTGTCCTCGTCCACCGTTTCCAGCAGCCCTTCGTCGCAGCCCAGCAGCGCATCGCCGGCCTCCATGTCCACTACGTCCCAGGAGACATTGCCGGTCTCCGCCTGCGCCCGTACCTGCGCCAGACCGCCGTTATACTCATCCAGCTTGATTTGAATGCCGGTTTCCTGCTCAAAGCGTTCATGGTAGGCCTTTACCGAGGCGCGGGCATAAGAGCCGCCCCAGGATACGACGGTGATGAAGTCGTGGTCCTGGGCGCCGGCCGGAATGGTTGCGCCGACCACGGCCAGCGTTGCAATGAGACGGATTGATGTGTTGATGATATTCACTTGGTTTGCTCCTCAACCCTCACATCCAGCGCCCGGCAATCGGTGACCAGCCAGCCCAGGGTCACGGTGTCCCCCGGCAGGATACCGCCGTGGCCGATGGTATTGGGTATTTTAACGATAAACTGAGTCTGTCCCAGCAGCGTGGCATGGATGCGCAGGTAGTCACCCATGAAAATAATATCTTCCACTTTGGCCTTAAAGCAGTTCGGATACCGGTCGGGCGCGGGATTCAACGCCACTCGCTCGGGGCGGATGGTCACACTGGTTTGCACGTCGTTTTCAGTGATGGCCACGGGAAACGCCCGCACAATCTCTCCGGCCACTTCAACCTGACACTCAGCGGGTCTGTAAGCGACCACCCGGCCCTCAAGCCGGTTATTCTCGCCGATGAAACTGGCCACGAACAGGCGCTGCGGTTCCTCATACAAGGCTTCCGGCGAGGCAACCTGGGAGATCCGGCCCTGTTCCATCACTGCTACCCGGTCCGACAAGACCATGGCTTCATTTTGGTCGTGGGTGACGTAGATCATAGTCACCCCCAGCCGTTGTTGCAAGGCGCGGATTTCGTACTGCATTTCTTCGCGCAAACGCCGGTCCAGCGCGCCTAGGGGCTCGTCCATCAGTACCAGGTCAGGTTCAAACACCAGCGCCCGGGCGATAGCAACGCGTTGCTGTTGACCACCGGACAGCTGTGCCGGCCGCCGTCTGGCAAAATCCCGCAACTGCACCATATCCAGCGCGCGCATGACGCTCTGCGCTACCTTTTCCCTGGCGATACGCCGCGCCCTTAAGGGAAATGCAAGGTTTTCGGCAATCGTCATGTGCGGGAACAGGGCATAGTGCTGGAACACGACCCCGATATTCCGTTTCCAGGGCTTTAACTGGTTCACAGGCCGGCCATTGAGCCAGATTTCGCCGCTGTTGGGCTGCTCAAATCCGGCCAGCATCTTCAGGCAGGTAGTCTTGCCCGAACCGGAGGGGCCAAGCAGAGTAACAAATTCCCCGCGGGCGACGCTCAGGCTGAAGTCCTGCACGGAAAACGTGTGCCCGTCGTAGCTCTTGCTGACTTCCGAGAATTTTACAAAGGCATCATCATTCATGGACGCGCGGATTATTGCCTGCATTATCAAACTTTTTACTGTTTTATCTGGTATATCCTGTATATCCTGTACATCCATGTCAGCAACCCACAGCAAACTGGCTATCGACTTCTGCGGCCTGCGGTTCAATACACCGCTGGTGTTGCTCTCCGGCTGTGTCGGCTTCGGTGAAGAATACACCAGAGTTCAGGGTTTTTCCAATCGGGATACCGGCGCGGTGTGCCTGAAGGGCACCACACTGGCGCCGCGCCTCGGCAACCCGCCGCACCGTATTGCCGAGACCTGGACGGGTATGCTGAACTCGATCGGCTTGCAAAACCCCGGCGCCCGCGCAGTGGTGGCTGACTACTTGCCAAAGCTGGATTTTTCCGAGACCCGCTTCATCGCCAATGTGTGTGGCTCAACCATCGAGGAATATGCCGAAATCACCCGTATCTTCAATGATTCGGCTATTGACGCCATTGAGATCAATATCTCCTGTCCCAACATCAGGGAAGGCGGCGTCAGTTTCGGCAATTACCCGGAGATGTCGGCGCGGGTGGTGGCCGCCTGCCGGCGCGCAACCGACAAGCCACTCATCACCAAGCTGTCGCCGAACCAGACCGATATTGTGGAAAACGCGCGCCGGTGCATCGCCGCCGGCAGCGATGCGCTGGCCGTCATCAACACCGTTACCGGCATGGCCGTGGACCTGGACACGCGCACACCCGTCATCGCCACCGGCCAGGGCGGACTGTCGGGCCCGGCCATCAAGCCCATCGCCCTGCTCAAGACCTGGCAGGTGTATCAGGTGGGCAGGGAACAGAACATACCGATAATCGGTCAGGGCGGCATCACCACCGCCACCGACGCCCTGGAATTCCTCATCGCCGGCGCCAGCGCCGTCGGTATCGGCACCGCCCTGTTCTACGACCCCCTGGTATGCCAAAAGATCAACACCGGCATCGTACAATACCTGGATAAGCACGGCCTAGACAATGTTACGGAACTGGTGGGGACGTTGCACACAACACAAATTTCAAGGAACTGCTGGCCAGAGCGGAGGTGCCGAGTTAAATGAGTGGAGAGCAAAAACCTGACAAGGAAATATGCTAAAATTGCAGGTCATTTCAACAGACACACAGGAATTACAGATGCAAGCCCAACTTGCAACACGCATCGAAGGCAAAATCAAGCGCGCGGTGAAGAGAGTATGTCAGTCGCAAGGTCTCAAGATGAACCACTTCATCGAAGAGGCCCTTCTCGATAAGCTGGAAGAACTGGAAGATACCAAGGATCTGAAAAAAATCCAGAGTGAACCACGTAAACCATTGGAAGTAGTTTTAAGGGACTTGGAACTCAGTGGCAAACTATAATATTGAAATATCAGCGACCGCAGAGAGACAGCTTCGGAAGATTAACAAACAGGACCAAGTCCGCGTCTTACGCGCCATTCAGAACCTCGCACAAATGCCTTATCCTCAAGGCTGCCGTAAATTGCGGGGTTATAAAAATATTTTTCGTATCAGGGAAGGAAACTACCGGATAATTTACAGCGTAGAGGCAGAGCGGCTATCGGTTATTATTCTCAAAGTCGGCCATAGGAAAGGTGTGTACAGGTCGCCTATCTGATGCGTATTTCTCACAGAAAAAAGCTCATCGAAGTGGCCCTGCCGTTGGAAGCCCAACGGCTGGGCCTTGAAGCCCACGCCAGCGACCTGAACCCGGTGGCGGTGCTTATCAATAAGGTCAAAACCGACTACCTGGCAGCGGAGACGCGTGGTGGAGAAGATACCAGCCCCCTTGGGATCGAGGGCATCCTGCCCTCGTGGAAGGCTGGAAGCCTTCCCTCCCGGGGCATCCGGGCTGGAAGCCCTCCTGCCAATTCCCCCGCCATTGACAAGGTCAAAACCGACTACCTGGCAGCGGAGACGCGTGGTGGAGAAGATACCAGCCCCCTTGGGATCGAGGGCATCCTGCCCTCGTGGAAGGCTGGAAGCCTTCCCTCCCGGGGCATCCGGGCTGGAAGCCCTCCTGCCAATTCCCCTCTTAGGCAACCGGCGTGAGTCCTGAAACTCAATTCCACCGTACCCATCTTCCCCACTTCGAGGCAGGAGAGATACCCCAACACATTTGCTTCAGATTGGCAGACAGCCTGCCTCAGCCACTGCTCAGAGAGTGGGAAGAAGAACTGCATTGCCTCCCGAAGACCGAGCAGCAAGCGCAACGGCGCGACCGTATCGAGCAAGCTCTTGACCAGGGCCTCGGCGCCTGCTGGCTGCGCCGTCCCGAGATCGCCGCTATGGTACGTGATGCCCTGCATCACTTCGATGGAAAACGTTATCAACTACATGGTTGGGTAATCATGCCCAACCATGTTCATGTGCTGGTCACGCTACTGGGGAATCACACCTTATCTGGCATTGTGCATTCATGGAAGTCTTACACAGCTAATCAGGCCAACAAAATTCTGGCGCGCTCGGGTGAGTTTTGGCACGAAGATTATTTTGATCGGTTCATCCGCACCGAGAAACATTTTGTTACAAATCTGAATTACATTCACTGGAATCCGGTACAGGCGGGCTTGTGTAAGAAGCCAGAGGATTGGGAGTGGAGCAGTTATACCCCGGAGGGTCTGGGAGGGAAAGCTTCCAGCTTTCCACGAGGGCAGGATGCCCTCGATCCCAGGGAGAAGGCTTCCAGCCTTCCACGAGGGCAAGATGCCCTCGATCCCAGGGAGAAGGCTTCCAGCCTTCCACGAGGGCAAGATGCCCTCGATCCCAGGGAGAAGGCTTCCAGCTTTCCACGAGGGCAAGATGCCCTCGATCCCAGGGAGAAGGCTTCCAGCCTTCCACGAGGGCAGGATGCCCTCGATCCCAGGGAGAAGGCTTCCAGCCTTCCACGAGGGCAAGATGCCCTCGATCCCAGGGAGAAGGCTTCCAGCCTTCCACGAGGGCAAGATGCCCTCGATCCCAGGGAGAAGGCTTCCAGCCTTCCACGAGAGCAGGATGCCCTCGATCCCGGAGGGACGGACACCTTGCCGGAATCATCGCCTGTTTTCAGGCGCACCGGTTGGGAAACCTTCCTTGATGCAGTTATCCATGCTGGTTTCTCTATTACTGGCACTTGGCCAGTACGCACAGAAGGAGCAGGGAGAATTATAGCGAAAGGCACCAACGCCCTTGCCTCCAGCATCGTCCTGATCTGCCGCCGCCGTCCCGACGACGCGCCCACCGCCTCCCGCCGTGACTTCGTCGCCGCCCTCGTCAAACGCCTCGGCGCCAAAGCAGAAGTCGCCCGCGAACTATGCTACCGCCTGTACACCGCCTGCGAACGCAAACAACGCCCCGCCGAGACGGAAGCCGCCAAGGCCGCCGACAACTGCTTGTTGGTCATTAGCTTGCCTGCATCAGACACGGCCTCCTCGCATTATGAAGCTGCCGAGGTTGGCGGCCAGCGCGGGGCGGATGCATTGAAGCACTTGCAAAACGTCATTGGCCGGGTCGAATCGGCCTGGCGTCCGGCCAGCACCGAGGAAGGGTTCGAGCTCGTCCGGCGTCGCTTGTTCCAGCCCTTGAGCGGCAATGACGCCTACAAACACCGCCCTGTACCGTGACGGTAGCCGCTACTGGTACGCCACGCAGCGCCAGAGTAGGACGCGATGCCGGCTAGGTGGCCGAGGAGGTCATTTCACATCTCTCCGGTCTGGTCGGCGCCGATGTTACGGTTACGCTGGAAATTGCTGCCAACATTCCCAACGGCGCGCCGGATAATATCGTGCGGACTGTGACAGAAAACAGCAATACGCTGAAGTTCCGCAGCCACGGCTTTGAGAAGGACTGA
This sequence comes from Gammaproteobacteria bacterium, assembly GCA_965215365.1. GTDB lineage: Bacteria > Pseudomonadota > Gammaproteobacteria > Eutrophobiales > Eutrophobiaceae > JAAXHV01. The sequence continues at coordinate 1,058,401 of CBDCDS010000003.1, forward strand.
AAGAGAGACCCGGCCAGTAGTTTCCCGAGTAATCGAATCAACCAGATCGTTTTTCCACCCTGCGCAACGTGATCATTTCAACCCGGCTGATAGTCCCCTGTATATTGACTTAGCTGTTTGTTGAAGATCATCAACCCGTCATCGGCTTCCCGGTTGGTTGCGTGGGCAAGTAACTGTGCCTTGATATCGCCGTAATCAGACCAGTTTTGTGCGGCACTGTATTGTTGCAACTGGTGTAATACCTTGACCATGATGCGAAAACTGTCACGCCGTGTCGCCTGACGCAGGCCGTTCAGGTAATTTTCACGACACACCGGGGGAATGACAATCTTGTGCTGGTCATGCGCCACCAGTTCGGCGTTCATCATGATACGTGCCATGCGTCCGTTACCGTCGTTGAACGGGTGCACTTCAGCGATCATGAAATGCATGAACAATGCGCGTTTAATACCGGGCCTTAGTTGCCGATAGAATTCAAAACCTTGTAATAGCGTACCTTCCACAAGTTCCGGCAGGACAAACTGTGTGGCGCCGGCCTGATTGGGAACCTGTTTGAACCGGCCCGGCTGTTGCTCGGGACGTTGCGCCAGCAGGATGCCATGTCGTGATTTCAGTATGCAGATGAGGCTCTCGGCGCTATCAGGGGTCAGCGTCATCTCTGCGTGGTCGTGGCTAAGGTCGATATGCGACAGCAAATCGTGGCTGTCTTCATGTCGTTGATATAGCGCCTGACCGGAGCTGACGATGCGCTCGGCCTCGTCCATGGTGAACCGTGTCCCTTCAATATAATTAGAGAAATAACTTTCAAAGAAGGCGAGGTTGCGCCAGCCGGCATTGTCATAGGTATAGCTGTGTTCAGTCAGGTCGAGTTTGGCAAGGTAGTTCGCCAGTGCGGAGAAGCGCTTAAGCCGTTCCCGGTCAAAGGGTTTGCTTTGCGCTCGCGCAATACCGGCGCGTGTGACCAGCGTGCCACCGACCGGATGGGTCTTTAGTATTGCGGCCGCCATTTCGTTGAGTTGTTGCTGTTGTCTCTCCTTGCCAAGTAAAGGCGCCAGGGCTGACGCTTCGTCCCTCAGTTGGTTTATCCCGGCCTCACCGCGCACTGCCAGTTCGTCCAGCAGTTGTAACTCGACCCATGCTCTCCCCAGTTTTTTCGGGGAGTCTGCTTTGGCACGCACCGAGGTGAGATTCTCCAACAGTTGGCGCGGCACATTACTGCGCTGCATTTCCGCAGAGAAAGGTTCCGTGCCATGTTTTACGTTACCTGCCTCAATGCTCAAGCGCAGCGGACCAACACTGACGGTGCGGCGCGCGCCCGCAGCCACCATCAAATAAACGCGATTGTCGATGGGACGTAACTCACAAGCGGTGCTGTAAACTGCCACCGGCTCAGTGAAAAGAAAATTGGCAATAGTTACCCATCCAGTGTGTATAGTCTGTGTAATCTCTATCGGGTCATGACTGTCTATGTAAATGCCACTGCGCACTCGCGTGAGCTCGCCGCGGCGAAAACGCTGTTGCAGCGCGCGCCGCGTAAGTACGTCAGTGACAAAAAAAAGTGTCGCCATAATGTGCCAAAAACCAGACTGGTTGTTAATAACTGTAGCATTTTTGTTAATTTCGTCAATTTCTCTCTCATATTTGTAGGTATTTCACCCGGGCTGGAGGGGCAGGATGCCCCCGACCCCGGACGCAAGAAGGGACAGGTAATCGGTGGGTGTTACTTGGATTGTTTTTCCGCCCGGCGCAGGAATACCTGCATTTCCCTGGCGGCTTGGAGGTCGCCGCGTTGTTCGGCGACGGTGATGCCTTGTTGGAAGGCGCGGATGGCTTCGGGGTGTTTGTCGGCGGCGGTCAGGGTGCGACCGTACAGTTTCCAGGCGGCGGAGTAGTGCGGGTTCAGCTCGGTGGCGCGGGCCAGGTGCCGCGCGGCGTTGGCGTAGTCCTGTTGTTGATAGAGCAGGTTGCCTAAGGTGAAACGCAGCAGCGCATTGTCCTGGCCTTGTTCCAGCATGGATTGCAGTGTTGTGGCGTCCATCAGTCGGGTAAGTTTGCCATTCAACTACGGCGTTTTTGGGCCACCAGCATCGCCTCATTCCTGAACCCGCGGCGGGTGTCGCCCACCGCGCCTTCCTCATGGTAGTACAACACTTGCAGGGCAGGGAACAGCCGCAGCAGCTCGTTCGGCGCCAGCCGGTAGGCGGGATTGTCGGGGCCGGCGTCGGTGACTTTTTCCCGGATGAAGGTCTGGTAGAACAGCAAGCCCCGCTGACGCAGCGCGGCGCTGATAGCGGGCGCAAGGGTGCGGTCCAGGAAGCGGCTGACCACGATGACATCGAAGGACTCGGGGGTGGGAGGGTCGATGGTGACGTCACGTTGTTCGGTAATCAGTGCCAGTCGGCGTTGGTTGGCCTGTTCTGCAAGCGCTTGTATAGCTATCCTGGAAATATCCCAGGCGCGGGTGGCAAGGCCGTAGGCGGCGAGGTACAGGGCGTTGCCGCCGCGTCCGCAGGCCAGGTCCAGGGCATCGCCTCTGGCAGGCAGTAAATGTATATGGGAAGATAGTGCGCGGCAGGCTGCAACGGACTGCTCCACTTCGCCGGTGTAAATCCGGTCCCATTTGACCTGAGCTGTTTCGTTCATTTCACTTGCGCCAGAAGGTCGGCGTCAGCAGTACCAGCAGGGTGAAAATTTCCAGTCGTCCCAGCAACATAGCCAGACACAGCAGCCACTTGGCTACGTCGTTGATGCCGGTGTAGTTGGCGCTGACCTCACCCAGGCCCGGGCCTAAGTTGTTGAGGCAGGCGGCCACTGCGGAAAATGCTGTGATCTGGTCCAGACCGGTTGCCATCAACAGTATCAACAACAACGCAAACACGGCCACATAGGAGGCAAAAAAGCCCCACACCGCGTTGATAACGGCTTCATCCACCGGTTTGCCGCCCAGTTTAATGCGGAAAATAGCGCTGGGATGAATCAGGCGCCGGATCTCCCGTCGGCCCTGCTTGTACAGCAGCACGATGCGGATCACTTTCAGGCCGCCGCCGGTGGAACCGGCGCAGGCGCCGATGAAGCTGGCAAACAGCAGCAGCACCGGCAGGAACGTGGGCCAGTCCTGGTAGGCCGCGGTGGTAAAGCCGGTGGTGGTGGCGATGGATACGGACTGAAAAATCCCGTGGCTGAGCGTCCCTAGGGTATCGGCATAAGTGGCCTTGGCCCACAGGTAAATACAGGTAATCACGCATAATCCGCACAACACGCCGATGAACGCCTTGACCTCGGAATCCCGGCGGTAAGTGTTCAGGCTCAGGGCGCGCCAGGCCATGAAATGCAGGGTGAAATTGATGCCTGCAATCAACATGAACACCACTGCCACGGCGTTGATCAGCTCACTGTCAAAGTGGCCGATACTGCGGTCGTGGGTGGAGAAGCCACCGATGGACACCGTGGAAAAGCTGTGGCTGACGGCGTCGAACAACGGCATACCGGCCAGCCAGTACATGAACGCGCAGGCAATGGTCAGCGACAGGTAGATATACCACAGCGCCTTAGCGGTTTCGGTGATGCGGGGCGTCAGCTTGGAGTCCTTGATCGGCCCCGGGGTCTCGGCGCGGTAGAGCTGCATACCGCCGATGCCGAGCATGGGTAGCACAGCCACCGCCAGCACGATGATGCCCATGCCGCCCAGCCATTGCAGTTGCTGCCGGTAGAACAGCAGGGATCTCGGCAGCTCGTCCAGCCCGGTCAATACCGTGGCGCCGGTGGTAGTCAGGCCGGACACGGATTCAAAGACCGAATCGGTAAAAGAGATATAAGGCTTGCCGGTGAGCAGGAACGGCATGGCCCCGGCCAGGCCCAGCCCGGCCCAGAACAATACCACCACGATAAAACCGTCCCGCAAACGCAGTTCCTTCTTCACCTTGTACACCGGCAACCACAGGAACGCGCCCACTGTGAGGATGAGGAACAAGCACAGCAGCAACGCCTTTATCGTTTTTTCTTCATAAAAGATCGCCAGGGCCAGCGGCGGCAACAGGGTCGTGCTGAACAGCATCAGCAGCAACCCCAGGGTTTTCTGGATGGCGAGGAATTGCATTACAGAAAAGTAATCCTTACCTGGAACAGTTTTTCCACCTCCGGCACGCGGCTTTTGTCGCCGACCAGCAGGATGACGTGGTCTTCGGAGGCGATGACGGTGTCGTGGTGGGCGATGATCACCTTGTCGTCGCGTACGATGGCACCGATGCTGGTGTCCGGCGGCAGGGTCAGTTCCTCGATCGTTCTGCCGACCACGTTGGAGGTGTTGCGGTCGCCGTGGGCGACGGCTTCGATGGCCTCTGCGGCGCCGCGTCGCAGTGAGTGCACCACCACCACATCGCCCTTGCGGATATGCGCCAGCAGGCTGCCGATGGTGGCCTGTTGCGGGGAAATGGCGATATCGATGACGTTGCTTTGCACCAGGTCCACGTAGGCTGCCCGGTTGATCAAGGCCATGACCTTGTGCGCGCCCAGACGCTTGGCCAGCATACAGGAGATGATGTTGGCTTCATCGGCATTGGTCAGGGCGCAGAACACATCGGTGTTCTCTATATTTTCTTCCAGCAGCAGTTCTTCATCGGCGGCATCGCCGTTTAAGACGATGGCGTGGCTCAGTTCCTCCGCAGCCTGCCGCGCGGTGTGCGCCGACAGTTCGATGACCTTGACTTGGTATTTCTTCTCCAGCAACTTCGCCAGCCGCTGGCCGATATTGCCGCCGCCGGCGATGATGATGCGTTTTACCGGTTCATCCGTGTGTTTGGTCGATTTCAGCAGGTTCCTGATATGTTTGGGGGCGCCGATGATGAAGACTTCATCACCGGCGAGTATTTCCGTGTCGCCGTCGGGGATAATCGTCTGCCCGCCGCGGAAGATAGAGACAATACGAAATTCGATAGTCGGCAGGCGTCCGCTGAGCTCGCTTATGCGGTTGCCGACGAGCATGCTTTGCGGCACTATCTTCAGCGCCACCATCTGCACCCGGCCGGAGGCAAAATCCATTACCTGCAAGGCGCCGGGGACGCCAATCAGGCGCGCGATATATTCGGTCACCACCTGTTCCGGGCTGATCAATACGTCCACCGGCATGGCTTCCTGGGCAAAAAACCCCGTGCTGTTGAGGTATTCGTTGTTGCGCACCCGGGCGATTTTCATCGGCGTGTGGAACATGGTGTAGGCCACCTGGCAGGCGACCATGTTAATTTCATCGCTGTTGGTGACCGCGATGATCATGTCTGCGTCTCGGGCGCCGGCCTGTGCCAGCGTGGAGGGGTAGGACGCAACCCCGGTCACGGTCTTTAAGTCCAGCCGTTCCTGTAAATTGCGCAACGGCGCCGGGTCGTGGTCAATGAGGGTAATGTCATTGGCTTCACTGCAAAGATTGGCGGCTACGGATGAACCGACCTGGCCTGCCCCCAGAATGATAATCTTCACGACTTGATATCAATACCGAGGGACTTGAGCTTCCGGTACAGGTGAGTGCGTTCCATGTGGACGTTCCGGGCCATTTTACTGACACTGCCGTTGGCCAGTTTCAACTGATACTCCAGGTAGTCCCGTTCAAAGTTTTCCCGCGCCTGACGCAGGGGTAAATCGAGGTTTTTCACGCTGTCGGCAGCTTTTTTGGCAGGCATATCGCCCAGCGTTGTTTCGACTTCCTCCAGGTCGATGGCCGTGGGTCCGCCCAGTATCAGCATTCTCTGCACCAGGTTTTTCAGTTCCCTGATATTGCCCGGCCAGGGATAGCGGCGCAGCCGGTTCTGTGCAGCAGTAGTGAAAGATCGGTACGGAAGTCCCTCCTGCTCGACCAGGAAATTGACAAAATATTCCAGCACCGCGGGGACATCTTCGTAATGTTCGCGCAGTGCCGGCACGATGATTGGCACCACGTTGAGTTGAAAATAGAGTTCGTCCAGGAACGCGCCCTCTTGCACCTGGTTGGCAAGGTTGTATCGGGTCGCGGCGATGACCCTGGCATTGAGCGTAATCGGGGTGGAGCCGTTAACCCGCTTGTAAGACCTGTTTTTGAGCATGTCGCACAAGCGCGCCTGTGCAACCTGATCCATATCGGCAATATCCTTGATGAACAGGGTGCCGCCTTCCGCCTCATCAAGATGACCCGTGACGGCTTCATTTTGGATCTGTTCACCATATAACTCGCTGATGACCGCGTCCGGTTCCCGGGCTGACACGCTGACGTTGACAAAAGACTTGTCCCTGCGCGCGCTGGCTGTGTGCAGGTGGCGGGCAAGTGCCTCTTTGTCGGTGCCCGGCTCTCCCACAATCAACACCGGCGTATCGAGGTCGGCGACCTTGTGCAGTCGCTCGCGCAGGTTCGACATCAGGCTGCTTTTACCGATGATGCGGTAGGACGCATTAGAGTCCAGGCGTAGCCTCAGGTTTTCTTTCTGCAGTCTTGACGCATATAGGGCATTCCTGATAGTCAGCATCAACTTGGCCAGGGACAACGGCTTTTCCAGGTAATCGTAGGCACCGAGGCGCGTGGCCTCCACCGCGGTGCCGATGTTGCCATGCCCGGACATCATGATGACCGGACTGCTCAGCTTGCCCGAGTCACGCCATTCCTTTAACAGGGTAATGCCATCCATGTCCGGCATCCAGATATCGAGCAACACCAGGCGCGGCCGGAATTGCTTCAGCAAGGTACGGGCCGCGGCGGCGTTTTCCGCGGTGGCTACCTCAAAACCCTCATCCACAAGGATTTCCCGGATCAGCCGCCTGATCTCGGCCTCATCATCAACAACGAGAATCTTCTCACCGTTCACATTGCATCTCTGTTTGCGGCAACCATGCGTTCCGGCGCGTTATCGCTGCGATTGACCGGCAACCTGATGATGACACAGGCGCCCGGTTCGTTTTCATTGTTGTTAATCATGACCAGACCGCCATGTTCTTCGATAATTTTCTTCACAATGGCCAACCCCAGGCCAGTGCCTTTCTGCTTGGTCGTCACGTAGGGTTCAAACACAGCCGACATTATATCCTTGTTTAGTCCACTTCCGGTATCCCGGATGCGAATTTCCACATAATCCATGGTCGTCCGGCTGATCTGGGCGGTGGAGATTAACACAGATAGAGGTTCTTGCGGGCGGCCTGCATCCAGCGCGTTCGTGATGACGTTGTTGAAAACCTGCCGCAGGCGCTCCGGGTCGGCGCTGAGCACCGCCAGCTCCCGGCTCAGGCTGAGGCTGATGCTGGCGTTGTTGTCCATGTTGTTATAGAGGTCGGCGACTTCCTCCAGCAGGCTGTTGACATCCACCGCACGCGGTGTCATGACCGGCGCCCTGGCATAATCGGAAAAGGCGCTCACCATGCCTTTCATGGTTTCCACTTGGTTGATGATGGTGTTGGTGAGCCGGTTCAGCGTCTTGGCCTGGTCCGGGGGTGAGCTATCGAGATATTTGTGGCGCAGGCGTTCCGCGGCCAGTTGTATGGGGGTCAGCGGATTCCTGATTTCGTGCGCCAGCCGCCGTGCCATCTCGCTCCAGGCCGCATCCCGCTGACCTTGCAGCAAGGCCGTGATGTCATCGAATACGACGATATGCACCGGTGCCTGTTCCTGCGCCGGCACCACGGAAGTGCCCCTGCAGATAAGCACCTGGCGCCCGCTGGCACCGAACAGGATAACCTGTCGCTCCCACACATGTTCCACTTGATCGGACTGGGTGTTGATCAGTTCATGCAGGGGTTCCAGATGGTTATAGCGTGAGCAGATTTGCTCTAACGGCTGCCCGATAATCTTGCCGAGATCGAGCCCGAGGATGCGCCCGCCGCTGATGTTGATGGTGCGCAGGCAGTTTGCCGCATCCAGCACCAGCACGCCCGAAGATAACCGTTCCAGCACCGCTTCTAGGTATTTTTGCTGGGTTTCCGCCTCGTCCTGACTGTATCTGGCCGCATCCCTGGCGTTGGCAATCTTGCGGGTCATGTCGTTGAAGGACACCACCAGAAAGCCCAGCTCATCACTGCCTGATACCGGCAGTCTGGTGTGGTAATCGCCTTCGGCCACGGCGCGGGTGCCTTCCGCCAGATCGCGAATCGGCGCCGCCAGCCGCCGGGCGGAATAAAATGCGGCCCAGACTGCGGAGAACATGCTGAACAGGAATACCATGGTCAGGATCAGGATAAAACTCAACTTGAGCTGTTCTCTCAGGTAAGACAGTTCCTCGTACTCGGTAAACGCCGACTGCACGCTTTGCGCGAGTTCGTTAACCCGTGCGGTGACCGGGTACAGGGCATGCAGGATGCGCGGGCCCACACCGAAGGTGTAATTGGGCAGGTTGACTACGACCCGGAAGGACAATCCAGCGTTTCTGATGGTGTCCATGCCGATATAACTGTTGCCTTGCAAAACCTGGAACAGGACGCTGTCGGCGGGCGCTTCCGGCACCAGATTATCCGGGTTGGCTGAGCTGTAACCGATAATAATCCCCTGTCTGGTCAGGACGGTCAGTTCATCGGCACCGCTGCGGCCGCGCAGGCGATCGACTTCAAGGGGAATCGATGCGTCCGGGGTGCGTGCAATATATTCCGCCATTTCCTCAGACTGCCTGAGCAGTTCCTTCATGCGATTCTCAAGGCCGAGCTGGCTCAATTCCAGCGAGTCCTCCAGCGCTTGTTCTATGCGCAAATCGAACCAACTGTCGATGCCCCGGTATAGAAAATCCAGGGAGAAGTAGTAGAGGATGAGGATTGGCGCGACCGACAGGATCGCGAACATAGTGACCATGCGCACCGTCAGACGGGCACCGGCAATGCGTTGCCGGGCCTGTTTGATCAGGCCGCGGATATTCAGGCCGATTAAAATGACCAGGGCCAGCAGGCCCAGAGTGTTGAAAATTAACAGGCCGGTATAGAATTCATCGAACTGCGCCGGGTTCTGCAGGGCTTGGCTCAGGATTAACAACGATGCCAGCATGCACACGAACAACAGCACGCCCAGCAGCAGTATCAAACGTCCGCCACCCGCTTTCATTGCTCGAGCATCCATCTGTGCCAGCCGCTCTCCGCTTGCCACTTGTTCACCAGGAAGGCCACCGGTTTCATCGGCGGCGGCAGGTTTGTTACATTTATCACACCCTTGAGCGCGGCGCGCAACCTGGTCCCGCGCCTGAGTTCCGCAGCGCCCAACAGCAGGTACCGGTCGAGCCTGCCCATGTATTTCAGCGCGTTTTCCAGGGTGTCAAACTGGCGCTGCTCGGCTTTGCTGACGGTGGTAACGATATATACATCCGACAACGGCAAGTAGTCCAGCCGGTATTTTATCCGGGCCTCCCGGTACAGCCGGTCGCGCCACCACCGGCGCTGTTCCCTGACCCTGATGATAATGCGCACATCCAGTTCCACACCGTGGTCCAGTGCCTCCCGCAAGTCCTCATCCAGGTTAAAATTGATACGCGCATTGATGTAATAATCGCCTGCCACCCGCTCGGAGGAGACCGCATCCACAACGATCCCGCCCGCCGCCGCGTGCAGGTCGGCACTGAGCAGCACCAGCAAAAACAGGGTGACGTATGCTGTTTTCATAAACAAGCGCTATTATGGGCACCTCTAAAAATTAGAGGTGCCCGTGCAGCATAAGGATATGCTGCCAGTAACAGCAAGCACGTAAGTGCTTGAAAATGAAGGAAACGGAAAATCACATTTTTTCGTTTCCGTCTCTAAAAATGCCACGGAGGGCATTTTTAGAGGTTACCATATATTGTTTCTCCCGGTTTAATCTACACGGGGGAAGGTCTGGTTTACTCAGACTGGCAAGCTTGCTGTTGGTAGCCATATCAGGGCAATGCTGTATGATCGGGATGGTAATCAGGATCCTATACTTCCTGATATCCCATTATGACAGTTTCCACCAGACACAGAACTGAGGCACGCAGCAACCGGGAGGCCGCCGGCAACACCGCGTCGTTGGGTGAGATTAAACTGCCTCTGGCCTGTTATCGTTTCCGGTTGCGTGCGCGGGAGACGATGCGCTTGCCGGATTATTCTGGATCCGCTTGGCGGGGGGCGTTCGGCAACAGCTTGAAAAAGCTGGTATGTATCACCCGCGAACCACAATGTGAGCCTTGCTTGCTGTATCGCAACTGTATTTATCCTTATGTCTTTGAAACACCGCCTGACCCGAGCACAGGCAAACTGCGGAAATACAATGCTGCGCCGCATCCGTTTGTACTACGCCCCGGAACCACCCTGAGAGGATATCTGCACCCGGATACCGAACACAACTTGTACCTGACGCTGTTCGGTCGCGGCAATAACCACCTTCCTTATATCATACACGCACTGGAGCGAGCGACCCAACGAGGCCTGGGCAAGCATAAAGGCAAATTTGATTTGCTGGAATTGCAACAATATCAGGCTGACGACTGGCGCGGGGTCTATACCCCCGGCGGTGAATTACAGCATCACGCCGCGACTTATGTGGATACGCCGGATTGTCCGGCGCGCATGACTCTTGAGTTTTTTACACCGATGCGCTGCAAGACTGAAGGTCACTTGGTGACACCGGAACGTTTTACCTTTAAGACGCTGTTCTCCTCCTTGTTAAGACGGCTGTCCTTGCTCACCACGTTTCATACCGATACCCCGCTGGCAACCGATTTCAAAGGGCTGACCCAGGCCGCCGGAGAAATACCCACGGCACACTCTGAGTTACGCTGGCATGACTGGACCCGTTATTCCAGTCGCCAGGACACTCTGATGCAGTTGGGAGGCCTGTCAGGTACGGTAAGCTTCGAAAGCAGCGAGCTGGCCGTTTTCTGGCCCTACCTGTGGTTGGGACAATGGACTCATGCCGGTAAAAACACCAGCATGGGGCTGGGTAAATATAAAATCACCAACAGGTACTGAGCGGTGTCTGTGATGAATGATATTGCCACAAAAACCAGGCCATCCTGCTCTCCGGCTGATTTCAAACGACGCATATTGCTGTGTGTAGCCGGTTTGTCCCCCCAGGTCATTACGGAAACGCTGTATGAACTGGTCACGCGCAAGGACCGGTTTATCCCAACCTGCATTTACGTCATTACTACGCGCGAGGGCGCACACCGGATACGTCTCAACTTGCTGGAACCGGACCCGAACGAACAACATTTTCACCGGCTTTGCGCCGAACTGGATATCGATCCGGAAAGCATCGCGTTCCATATTGATACCATCTGTCGAAACAGCCCCCCTACATCTGTCGGTATACCTGCTATCGGGGTCAGTCAGACAGCGCTGGCATCGGACATCGCAGTGCTGGACGATATCCGTAGCATCACCGACAATGAAATTGCCGCTGACGCCATTACCAGTACCGTGCGCACCCTGACGGCAGACCCGGAGGCAGCAATCCACGCATCCATCGCCGGCGGGCGCAAAACCATGGGTTTCTACCTGGGCTATACGCTGAGCCTGTTCGGACGGGAGCAGGACCGCCTGTCTCACGTTCTGGTATCGCCCCCATTTGAAGCGCATCCGCAATTTTACTATCCCCCGCAAAGCCCCAAGGTACTGCGTGACCGGGACAACCGGCCCATACACACCGGGGACGCCAGCATCACACTAGCTGATATTCCGTTCGTGCGTTTGCGCGGGCACTTGGACAGCAGCATCCTGGGTGAGGGCATAAGCTATTCAGAGACCGTCGCCCGCACCCAGCGCAATGTCAATCCGCCACACTTGGAACTGGATACAGCGAGCAAGTTGATAGATTGTGGCGGCTGTCGCGTTGAGCTGTCACCTAGCCTGTTTGCGTTTTATGCCTGGTTTGCACGCCGTCTGCTGGCAGGCAGGCCGGGAGTCCACTGGGCTCAGCCTGACGCCGCGCAAGAATACCTTGCCGAATATGCCCGAGTGGTCGGTGATTGCAGTGGCGACTACGAAAACGCGTGTAAAAGCCTGCAGCGGGGTATGGACCAGTCGTTTTATGAGCCGAAGATCAGTAAAATTAACCGTCGGCTTGAAAATATGCTCGGCAAGGGGCCGGCAAGACCGTATCTGCTGAGTAATATCGGCACGGTTCCCGGCACGCGTTATCGGCTTAAAGGGTTGACGTTGAAACATGAACAGGTACATTCGCAGGGAGAGCATATTCTATCGGCAAGCTTGCCACAGATAACATGACAGAGTTGTTGTAGTAATATCACTGTGTGAATAATAAAACCGCCTGCTATGTCAGAACCATCCACTCTCATAACACCATCTGCACGCGTAGCGCTGGCTGCTTTTTTGCATGATCTTGGCAAGTTTGCTGAGCGGGCAAAAATTGACGCTTCTGACGAGCTTATCGAGAATAATAAGCAGCTTTATTGTCCCTATCACCAGGAAGGCAAGTGGTTCTCTCACGTACATGCGGCTTACACTGCTATTGCTATGGATGAGATTGAATCCTATCTGCCACCCTTGAAAGGCCATGATGTAGCGCCTTTCGCAGCATGGAGCGCAGCTCAGGTGGATGACTCACTTATCAATGGGGCTGCTAAACATCACAAACCGGAGACGTTTCTGCAGTGGGTTATTGCCACCGCTGATCGCGTGGCATCAGGTTTCGAACGTAATGAGTTTGAACAGTACAACAAGGCGAGAGAAGGCACAAAAGCCGGAAAAAACCATTACACAGCCCGCCAGTTGACCTTGTTCGAGCAGATAAGGCTGGAACACAAGAACAGACAACAGGAATATCAGTATCGTTACAAACTCAAGCCGCTTTGTCCTGACGCGCTGGCGCCTGTATCAGCACGGGATTATGAACCTGTCGATGATGATGTGGCGCAAAGGGAGTACCGGGAGCTCTGGGATGGCTTCGTCGATGGGCTGAAAAAAATACCTGAAGCTCACAGGAAAAATCTGCCGTTGTGGTTGGGACATTTTGAGTCTTTATGGGCCTGTTTTACTCACGCCATCCCATCTGCCACGGCGTTCAACACCCGCCCGGATGTCTCACTTTACGATCATTCCCGTACTACGGCAGCCCTGGCAGTGGCCATCTGGCGTTATCACCGCGAGCACGCGCATGATGAAGCTGAAGTGGTCCGGCGCACGAGTAAGCGAGATGATTGGGATGAGAAAAAGTTATTGCTTATCCAGGGGGATTTTTTCGGAATCCAGAATTTCATTTTTGCGAGTGGCGGGGAAACCCAAAAGCGCGCCGCCAAGCTGTTGCGAGGGCGGTCGTTCTATGTGTCGTTACTGATGGAATGTGCGGCATTGAAAGTGCTCGATCTTTTGGGCTTGCCGGCGACCAGCCAGATCATCAACGCCGCGGGAAAATTCCTGATTGTTGCACCGAATACCGAAGCCGTGCAGGAGGAGTTGGCTCAAATCCAACAGGAGTTAGACCGGTGGTTCAAGGAACACACCTGGGCTGCCTCAGGGATTGGCCTTGCGTCGCTGCCGGCTTGTTGTAACGATTTCCTGAAACGCTCGGGGTCAGGTAATGAACCAGCCCCGTTTCAGCAACTGATGGACAAGCTGTTTGCAAAGCTGGAGCAGGCTAAACTGCAACGTTTTGACCTGTGCAGTCAGACGCAGGAGTCGGCTGTTTTCAGCAGTTTTTTTAAGCAGTTTCAACCTGACAAGGGTGTTTGTCGGATCGATGGCAAATCACCGGCCACGCGCCAGGACGAGAATGATAGCGAGGTGTTCCTGAGTGATCTGGCGCATGACCAGATTCGAGTTGGAGAATGTCTTACCCGGTACGAGCGTATATTGGTCACACGTTCAAACATCGACCACCATACCCTGCAGCTACCTGTGTTCGGGTATTTTGTCAGCTTCACTAGGGACGAAGAGATAACCGGCAGGTTCAGTAAACTGGCGGTGGATGGAGACCTTTTACAAGCCTTCGACTTCTCTCTACCTGAGTCCGGGGGCGCGCCTCTCTGGAACGGCTATGCCAGAAGGCAAATTAACGGTTCCGTGCCCAGGTTTCAGGATTCCGATCTGGAGCATCCGCACAAGTACCGGGGAGTGGATGAGCCAGCCAGGATTGGCGAGGTAAAGACATTGAGTCACATTGCCTGTGAGGATGCAGGAGTTGAGGCATTGATGACTCTGAAAGGTGATGTGGATAATCTTGGACAGATATTCAAAGAAGGGCTGGTGCATCCGGGCGTGGAGGGGATGACCTTTGCCAAAATGGCAGCTTTGTCACGGCAAATGGACGCTTTTTTCACAATATATCTGCCTTATCGATGTCGGCAGGATTATCCTGATACCTATACGGTATTCGCTGGTGGGGATGATTTTTTCCTGATCGGGCCTTGGCATTCGCAGCTCGGTCTGGCCCGGAAAATGCGATACTGGTTCAGTGAGTATGTTGCCCATAACCGCGAAGTGCATTTTTCGATTGGCCTGACCATGACCAAGCCCGGGTTGCCAATACGCCACTTGGCAGCTCAGTCTGAACATGCTTTAGAAGCAGCCAAAGGGCATAATCTCCGAGCAGTAAAACCGGCGCCAAAGAATGCCGTTACCTGTTTCGGACACAGCGTTGGCTGGAATGAGTTCGAGGCGCTGATGGAAAATGTCAGCGCCTTGGAGATGTTGGCTGAAAAGATAAGGCTCAGTACAGGTTACCTGTATGGCCTGTTGCAGTTAACGGACATGCGGGCAGAAATTGATAAAAAACTGGAAAATGCCTTATGGCGCGCCTGGTTTGCTTATCGCACCAAGCGGATGCTTGAACGTGACCATGGTCTGGATGAGGAGCAACGACAGGAATATCAGAGTACATTAGCTGCAACCATCGCAGAAAATGGGATACAAAAGCACAAACGAGCATACAAAATTGCCTTGTTTACCTATCTCTATCAACATCGTGGGGAAGAGGTTCTAATACATGAATAGTAAGAGACATCACAGCAACGAAAGCCAACAACACAGGCAGCACGGTGGGACACAATCCCGGTCAGGATTCCCTTTTGAAATAGAGCGTATCGCGCTTGCAGAGGATGAATTAATGTCGGATATGTTCAGCAGTGTTGCGGAAGATGCCGCAAAACACGTAGCCGAATGGGATGAGCAGAGCAAGGAAGCAGGGAAGCAAGCCAGCAAATCGACACAGTTGCGTAAGTTCTACGATGAGATTTGTATGTGGCACAGCAAGGTTCAAGATGATAGCGCGTGTCTGCAAAAAAACTTGCCTTTGATACTGATGTTGAAAGCAAAAGTTGCTTATTCGGAAGGTCGTAAACATGTAAACAAAGCCTATGTAAACGTCTTAAACCGTTGCTTGGATCAACTGCAAGCAAGAGCAGAGCCACGAACACTTCAAAATCTGAAATTATTCATGGAGGCCTTTACCGGTTTTTACAAGGTTTACGGCCCAAAATAATCGGGAGATACCAAGATGCAACTTACAGCAATCAGAATAATCACTGGAGAAATAGAGCTACTCAGCGGCTTACATATCGGTGGTGGCGATGCCGATATGCACATCGGTGGTATCGATAACGCAGTGATCAAACATCCGGTTACACAGCAACCGTATATTCCCGGTTCCAGTATCAAGGGTAAAATGCGCAGTCTGCTGGAATGGGAGTTGGGAGTGGTTGGCCATACGCAGGGGAAGCCACTCAGTTTCAGCCACGTTGAAAAGCTGGAAGACGACCAACAAGAAGGCGCTAAAATCATGCTGAAACTTTTTGGCGGCGCCCCCGACAATAATGTACAACACCTAGTTAAGGAAATCGGCCCCACCCGTCTGGCTTTTTGGGACTGCTCCCTCGACACTGATTGGGTCAAGGAAATGGAAGACAGGAATCTCCTGTTAACGGAGGCCAAGATGGAAAACTCCATCGACCGTATTCGTGGTGTGGCTGAGAACCCGCGTCAGACAGAGCGCGTGCCCGCCGGCGCGAAATTCTGTTTCAAACTGAGCCTGCGTCAGCATGAAGGCGACGGCAACCTGATGGAGGTAATCCTCAAGGGGCTGCGTCTGATAGAGCTTTCCGGACTCGGAGGGTCAGGTTCGCGCGGTTACGGCAAGGTCAGGTTCAATAAGCTGGCCTGTGAAAACGAGTCTCTTGAAGAGCATATGAAAACTATTGATCCGTTTCTTTCTACGGACTGATCGATATACCTGTGAAGCGCTATTGTATCACCGTCGAGCCGGAATCCGCTTTCGGCACGCCGCTAAAAGGCGACACCTTGTTTGGTCAACTGTGTTGGGCGATTTTGAACCGGCACGGTCAGGAGCACCTGGAAGTATTATTGGGCGATTATTCGAGACGGCCCTTCGCTGTTTGTTCGGACGGTTTCCCCAACGCCTATTTACCGCGCCCATCCCTGCCTGTTTCCTGTTTCAGTCTCCCGCAAGGTGAGGATTACAAAGCTATCAAGAAAAGACTCTGGATACCTATGGATACATTGGACGCTCCGGTCCCACAGTGGTTACACACTGCCAAATCGGACAGTGAACTGCCAGTCAAACCGGGCGTGAGCAAAGCACAACGCCAGAATACGCAAAAACCGACATGGGAACATTATCAGCCCCAACCACATAACAGCATTAACCGCCTGACCGGCACGACTGGCGAGGGCATGTTTGCCCCGTACAGTCAGCAGCAAATCTGGTATTGGCCAGGCAGTAGCCTCAATGTGTACCTGTTGCTTGATGAGACGCAATTATCCCTGCAGGAGGTCCGGACGTTGCTATGTGATATCGGTGTTTTTGGTTATGGTCGCGACGCAAGTATCGGGCTTGGAAAATTCAGGTTGACTGATTGTGTCGAAGCGGAATTTAACGCGCCTGAAAATGCGAATGCCTGCCTGACGTTGGCGCCATGCGCCCCGCAAGGGATGGGCATGGATGGCCGCCACAGCTACTACAACACTGTTACTCGTTTCGGTCGTCACGGCGATGTTGGCGTGCATGGGGCGCATGGTCCTTTCAAAGCGCCGGTACTATTGGCCGACACTGGCGCAGTATTTACCCCAGTCAAGGAAGGTCAAACCCGCATCGGCCAGGCTCTTGGCGGACTCTCAAAGACGATTCCGGGCACAGTACACCAAGGCTATGCGCCCTGCGTCCCCATCTACCTGCCGCCAAAGACACAGCAGGTGATAACGTGAAATTTTTAGACGAGCATCATCTGGCAATTACCCTGCTGACACCGGTGCATATCGGTTGTGGTGAAGACTACACGCCGACTGATTACGTGATTGATGACGATGCCCTGTTTGCCTTTGACAGTGCTGGAATCATCAATGCGTTTTCGGAAACGGCCAGAATACAATTATCAAGGCTGGTCAGCGGCGCTGTAAAACCGGATGCTCTGATAAATATTCAAAAATTATTCTATGAGCAGCGCGAAGCTCTGATTGCAAAGGCCAGTCACTATCTTCCCGTTGCTGACGGAATAATCGAGCTTTATCGAAAAAGCATAGGCAAGGCAGCCCAGCTGGAAAGTAAGGGAAAAAGAGTGGCAAATCGCTTGGAGATGGAACGCACGTTTTACAATCCTGTCGACCAGAAACCTGTTATTCCGGGCAGCAGTTTGAAAGGAGCCATCCGGACGGCCTTGCTTAATTCGATAAACCAAGGCAACCCGCTCCGGCTCAATGAGAAAAACAGAAAATTACAAGGGCGATTGTTTCAATACGACAAGTTTGAAAATGACCCAATGCGGCTGGTGCATTTGGCTGACACGACGCATGACAGTGATGACATTGTTCATACTGAAATCCGATTTGCAACCAACCACCCCCGGCAGGAACCGAAACGGCCAAGGGGAAAGCAAACGCAGGCGGAAGCTAAAGGTCCGTATCAACTGTTGGAAATCTTGTCCGGGTTTGGTCCACGCCAATATCGTAGTCGATTAACTGTTCATAGTGTTGAACAAATACGACAAAACCACAGTTTGCCAAAAGTTGAACTTCGTTGGACAATCAAACAAATTGTGCAGGCCTGCAATGATTTTTATCTCCCGTTGCTGGAACAGGAATTGAAAATTATCAAAGAGAGGCGATATGCATCTCCCGATTGGGAACAGCAAATGGATGACCTCCTACCCAAAATCCGGCCCGTGCTCAAATCCAATCAGGCCATGGTATTACGCATAGGACGCCATAGTGGCGCCGAAGCAGTAACTCTGAATGGTGTGCGGAGCATAAAAATCATGCAGGGAAGAGAGAAACCGAAGTTCAAAGACAAACCACAAACCTTATGGTTGGCGGCCAATGCCCAAGACGCCCGTGCACAGATGCTTCCGTTCGGTTGGATTCTGGTTGAAATAAACCCTGCGGAAACGGTGCCGGCAGCATTGAGGAATTTTGCCGGTAAAACCAGTGACTCCAAGCAGAACTGGTTAAAAAAACAACAATGTCGAATTGCAGATTTACAGGACAAAATTACCCGTAAAGAGCAACAGGCTCAAGCCGAACAGCAAGCGGAGATTGATCGGCAAAGAGTGGATGCGGAAAAACAAGCGCGTTTGGCCTCCATGAGTAATGAAAAACGGGCTATCGAGGAGTTACGGGAGCAGTTCACGAAAGCCCAGGCATCCCAGACCTTGACTGCTCAAAGCGTAGTGCCCGATGAGTTAGCCAAGCTGCTCAAACAGGCAAGTCAGTGGCCTGAGCGAGAGCGGACAGCCCTGTGCGATTTGGCAGAAGAAATCTACAAACCTCTGGGCATGTTGCGGGGGAAGAAAGGTAAAAACCGCAAGACGATAATCCAACAATTAAAAGGACTGAGCTGATGCACCCGTTAATCGAGAAGCATCGCGCTGATATACTCGCTTTGGCTGAGCAGTACGGGATTGAAAACGTGCGCGTGTTCGGTTCTATGGCAAGAGGCGATGCCGGGGATACCAGCGATGTGGACCTGTTGGTTTTTCTTCCAAAGGGCCAGAGCGCATTGGCTCTGGGGGGGCTGCTCATGGATGTTCAGGATTTGTTAAAGCGACATGTAGATGTAGTATCAGAACGAGGTCTGCACCCGATGCTGCGAGAGAACATACTCAAGGAGGCAGTACCTCTGTGACCCCTACTTCGGAGTCTGATCGATTGATGCTGATGCACATACTTGATTGCATACAGCAGATCTGGGAATATACTGAAAACAGCCGGGAGGCGTTTTTTGGCTCACAAATGGTGCAGGATGCAACTGTACGTAATCTGCAAGTGCTAGCTGAATCCACCCAGAGACTCAGTGAAGCCATCAAGGCTACCCAACAGGATATTCCCTGGCGCAAAATTGCCGGTTTCCGCAATGTTCTTGTCCATAGTTACCTGAGCCTCGACCTTGAGGCAGTATGGTCTGTAGTTGAGCATAATCTGAAAGATTTGTCTGAGGCAGCGGAAGCAATGTTGCTTATGGCGGACAAGGACACCAAGCCTTGACGATGAAACTAGTTAAAGCAGGGCCCGCCTTAGTGGTGCGACGCTCAGCCTATCTTCAAGACGCCATAGATCAGCGTACCTACAAAAAAACAAATGACAGCAGCCAGCGCAATGAACTCGATCATATTTTTCCGACCTCTTTGTAATTGAAACACTGTGTTTCCATGAACAAGAAAATCCTTGTCCAGACCGTCGGCGGTTCCCATGAACCGATTCTTACGTCTATAAAAGAGAACAAGCCTGATTTTATCTGTTTTTTCTGCTCTGGCAAAGACTTGGCGACAGGCAAGCCGGGCTCCGAGAAACAGATTACCGGGAGGGCAGTGTTATCAAAAAGAGCCCCGGGGATGACAGCCCCAGCCTCCCCAATATTCCTACGTTGGCAGGCCTTGAGAAGGACCAATACGAGGTAGTCATCATTCCTGCCGATGAGCCGGATGCAGCATTCAAAAAAATATCCGAGCGTTTGCACAAATTGATATCGCAACATCCGGGGGCTGCTTTTATTGCCGATTACACCGGCGGCACTAAATCGATGACCGCTGCTCTGGTACTGGCAGCAGTGGAACACAGAGAGGTTACCCTGCAACTGGTTACTGGCAATCGAGTCAACTTGCATGGTGTGGAATCCGGCATGGGGACAACCGGATTAATACCTATGGAAACCGTTCGTGTGCAGCGGGCCCTTACTCAATTCACCGAGTTCTGGCGCTATTTTTCCTATGGTGAAGCAGCACGAGGCCTAGTCAACATTAAACCTGCCAAGCCCGGGTTGAAACGCAAGCTAAGAGTATTACTGGATTTAAGCAAGGCCTTTGGCGCTTGGGACCGGTTTGACCATCAGCAGGCACATAACATCATCGGCAATTATGGCAAGCTGATCGCACCGGCCCATCAGCATCTTCTGAACTCATTAACAAATCTTACAACGAAATCAGACCGGCAAACCCTCGGCCTGTTGTGGGACTTGTGGTTCAACGCTTTGCGCCGCGCTGAGCAGGGACGTTATGATGATGCGGTTGCTCGCTTGTATCGCCTGTTGGAGTGGACTGCACAGTGGATTTTGCAGGTCAATTGCGGTGTCGACAAGACTGGTGATATTCCAGCAGACAAAATACCCTCCAGCATGTCCTTACAAGCAAACCCGAAAGGCCAATACCAGGCTGGCCTGCTCAAGGCATGGGAACTGGTCGGCCATCATCACCCGGACAAGAATAGTGCGGCTTTCCAATTCAGTAAGTGTAAGTTGAAGGCGATGCAGACACAGCTTGAGAAGCGGAACTACTCCATACTGGCTCACGGCTTCAGTCCCATCAGCGAGGAAGACTGGCGTGCCTTCAGAAACTGGATGAAAGAAAATTTTCTACCCATGCTGAAAATGGAAACGCAGGGAGCCGGGCTAAAAACAATCCCGCAGCAACTGCCGCAGCGCACTTGGCCAGAGATAGAGCAAATGGATAACATTGCCGACAGTTTCAACTGAGTTACGGAGTCCGGGAAATGCTCCCATAACGGCGTGGATTGGAACAAGTGTGGCAACTTGATCTTTACTCACGGCAAGCTTGCCGTCCCACCTGAGCGCCGGTTTTTGTGATTGACTCCCAATGTGAAACGCCGACTCTACCTTGCAGCCTACGACATCAGCAGCGCCAGTCGACTGCGGGCCGCACTGTATTTTCTGAAAGGGTTCGCCAGCGGTCGCCAGAAGTCTGTGTTTGAGTGCTTCCTGACAATGCCGGAACGCAAGGAGTTGGTAACAGGCATCAGTAACATCATTGAGCCGGACGAGGATCGTTTTTTATTGTTACCGCTGGCTTATGGTGCCGGCATCGAAACTTTAGGCAGGGGTGTGGCACCGTCAGATGAATCCTATTACTACATAGGGTGAACAGTATGCTGACCCTGTTCATTGACCGTAAAAACCTGAAACTGGAACTCGATAATAAATGCCTTTTGGTGCGCCCACCCGGCGCTGTGGTTCAAAGCCTGCCCTTGAATATACTGGACCGTGTTGTCATCCGCAGTCAGGTTGCCTTGGATAGTCGCCTGTTGGGAGCCTTGGGGCAGCACAACATTGGTCTGAGTATCATGTACGGCCGCAACGGTCGCCAACATTTGCAATTATTCAGTCCGGGACACAATGATGCGCGGCGTCGACTTGCCCAGTATGCGCTTTGGAACGATACGCAACGCCGCCTCGACTGGAGTCGCCACCTGGTGGATGCGAAAGTCTGCGCCCAACGAAGGCTTCTGGAGTACGCGCGTGCACGCCGCCCGGACTTGCGTCATCGACTCACCACCGCTCTGAAAAGTCTGAACAATATTATGCCTTCTATTGACAAGGCCACCGACATTGAGGTTTTGCGCGGCCTGGAAGGTTCATCGGCAGCCGTTTACTTCACTGGTTTTCAAAACCTTTTTGCCGACGGCCTGACATTCACCGGGCGTAACCGACGCCCGCCACGAGATCCGGTTAATGCCTGCCTGTCCTTGGTATATACCATGATCCACAATGAAGCTGTGCGCGCCTGTCATGGCGCAGGACTGGACCCCTTGCTGGGTTTTTACCATGAACCGGCTTACGGTCGTGAATCCCTGGCCTGTGACATTATTGAACCCCTGCGCCCACGGGTTGATCATTGGGTCTGGCAATTGTTTCGCAAGCGTTTGTTAAGAGAAGATAATTTCAGCCGTGAGGGTGGGAGTTGCCTGCTTAACAAAAGCGGGCGCAGGATCTTTTTTGAGGGATATGAAACCGAAGCCACACCGTGGCGCCGTTACTTTCGTTTGCAAAGCTATCGCATGGCACGCGCCCTGTTACAACTTGCTCCGGACTTGCCTGAACTGGAGAGCTCGTGAAACCTTGTTACATTCACGGCAAACAGGGTATGCAGATCAGGTTGGATGGTCCGGCACTGAGCGTCGACGTGCCTGGACAGTCTGCCGTGTTGACGCCGCTCTCCCGGATTTCCCGCATCGTTGTTTCCGGTTCGCCTGACTGTTCGGTGGCGGCTTTGCTTGCCTGTGCCGAACAAGGGATCACTATCACGTTCCTGCAACATGACGGCGCAGTCAGGGCGCAGTTATTTGGCAACAGCAAGACCCGAGGGGATTTATTCACCCACTTGCGCGACCTGCTGGACCGTCCTGACTGGCCGGAGCACTACCAGCTCTGGCTGGAGTCTTCGGCTAGTCGTGCACGATGTGCGCTGTGCCGTAAATTGGGCTTGCAGCCAGACAGGTCGTCTGGCAGGCGACTGTCTTCGATTCTGAGCAGGCAGATGGATTATCTGATTGACCCGGGTAAACGGGGCTACCTGCAACGCCGTCTGCGCGGCTTGTGTGTCGCCTTGGTCAATGAGGTATTACAGCAGGCAGGTCTTGACGCAACACGCTGCCGTTACTTGGAGCAACATCTTGACATACCGGGTGATTTCGCAAACCTGCTGGCTTTATCCCTGCAGTTGCCACTGATTGACTGGTTGAAGCGGCAATCACGAAATGAACGTATTGACGACCGTGATGTGGTTGCGCTATTTGAGCGAAACAGTAAGAGGCTGGAAAATATTGCCCGGCGCTTGACCAGCCGCTTACATGGATTTTTGATTGACCTTACATGAAGCAAAGACTCTATCTCATCGCTTATGATATTTCAGACCCTGGACGCCTTGGGCGCGTGGCCAGATACTTGAGCAAACACGCCTGCCGGGTGCAGTATTCAGTGTTTGCCGCGCAGCTGAGCAAATCCCGCTTAAAGGGTTTGCTTTCTGAGCTTGAGGAGATAATAAACCCGGATCAGGATGACATCCGCGCCTATCCATTGCCCGCCCGCGGTGAGGTAACGTTGTTGGGTCAACAATTCTTTGCAACCAGCGCGTTACTGGTGCAAAATGGCCCCTGTAGATTGGAACTTCTTGAAGACCCTGTCGCCTGAAATAGTCTCTGACTTTTGCGTGATAGGTGAACGTGAGGATTTTGTTGCTCTTTCAAAATCTGGCATTGGATTGAATCAATCTGTGAAAAATGGTAGCTTGGCTGTGCGGCTGCTCTCGCAGCAGGCTGTTTTTTCTGCAATCACCCTTGTAAGTGATTGTTTGAAAAAGTTCTTCTTGGCGCGGGGGGTTTGAACCGCAGACCTGATTAAGAAGGGATTAAGACCCGGTGGAGCACGAAAAACAAAACTCGCCCATCATGGTTTGAACCGCAGACCTGATTAAGAAGGGATTAAGACAAAGGTTGGCGTCGATGAGGTCGGCGTGGCTCAAGTGTTTGAACCGCAGACCTGATTAAGAAGGGATTAAGACCCCAGATTGGCGCCTTCTAGGTTGGCGGCGCTCAGGTCGTTTGAACCGCAGACCTGATTAAGAAGGGATTAAGACCAGCGCATGATCGACTATTTCGATCATGCGCTGTTCGTTTGAACCGCAGACCTGATTAAGAAGGGATTAAGACATTGTGCGCTGGGGGTATGATATAATTGCGATGTTTGAACCGCAGACCTGATTAAGAAGGGATTAAGACCAAGTTGGCGCCGGTGAGGTCGGCGTCTTCCAAGTTGTTTGAACCGCAGACCTGATTAAGAAGGGATTAAGACGGTGAGGTTGGCGCGTTTCAGGTTGGCGCCATCTAGGTTTGAACCGCAGACCTGATTAAGAAGGGATTAAGACTCACATAACCTGTGGTGATCAGGTTATGTTCTTCTGTTTGAACCGCAGACCTGATTAAGAAGGGATTAAGACTTTCAATCATGCGCTGCTCTTCGGAAAGCCTAGCTGTTTGAACCGCAGACCTGATTAAGAAGGGATTAAGACCGCTAATTTGTGGTTTAAGAAAAAAGTCATGGTGACGTTTGAACCGCAGACCTGATTAAGAAGGGATTAAGACCATACAGCTTGTCTCCCTTTTTGACGTATTGGTTGTTTGAACCGCAGACCTGATTAAGAAGGGATTAAGACCAGCAGCGCTTGATCGACTATTTCAATCATGCGCTGCGTTTGAACCGCAGACCTGATTAAGAAGGGATTAAGACCCTTCTTTAACTCGGCTTGCCATTCCCGCCGAGGTTTGAACCGCAGACCTGATTAAGAAGGGATTAAGACTTCCTTGAACAAAACATTCCCCCACATCAGGCTGTTTGAACCGCAGACCTGATTAAGAAGGGATTAAGACGGCGCCTGTCAGGTTGGCGCCTTCCAACTTGGTTTGAACCGCAGACCTGATTAAGAAGGGATTAAGACTGATGGGCTTCCCGAATTTATCGCTCAAGTAGTCTAAAGTTTGAACCGCAGACCTGATTAAGAAGGGATTAAGACTCTTGGCGCCGGCGAGTTTGGCGTCTTCCAACTTGGTTTGAACCGCAGACCTGATTAAGAAGGGATTAAGACAATAGGGCGGAATTTAAGGCCGCCGGATTTTTGGGTTTGAACCGCAGACCTGATTAAGAAGGGATTAAGACTTGGCGCAGTAGAGGTTGGTGCCTTCCATCTTGTTTGAACCGCAGACCTGATTAAGAAGGGATTAAGACGCTTCTTTACGATCTTCTTTGCTTCTTTTTTGCTGTGTTTGAACCGCAGACCTGATTAAGAAGGGATTAAGACGCGCCGAATGCAATGGAGATTCTCGCGAATCACGATCAGTTTGAACCGCAGACCTGATTAAGAAGGGATTAAGACGCTCCTCGTAGTCCATCCTGTCGTCGATTTTGGTCGTTTGAACCGCAGACCTGATTAAGAAGGGATTAAGACGTACGCTGTTGGCTCCCTACTTCTGCCTGTGACGCCGTTTGAACCGCAGACCTGATTAAGAAGGGATTAAGACAAAAAAGCGCCAAGCGCAAATCTACCGAAACTGAAGAGTTTGAACCGCAGACCTGATTAAGAAGGGATTAAGACGCACAGCGCTGCCGATCCACCGATTGATATGGTGGTGTTTGAACCGCAGACCTGATTAAGAAGGGATTAAGACTCATCATCATGTATAGGCCTTTTTTGTGTAATTATTGTTTGAACCGCAGACCTGATTAAGAAGGGATTAAGACGCCTCTGATTGTTGCGCCTCAACCTGATCATTGGTTTGAACCGCAGACCTGATTAAGAAGGGATTAAGACGACAGAATGTTACGTTTTCTAGTCGGGCAGCAACGTTTGAACCGCAGACCTGATTAAGAAGGGATTAAGACGAGGTCGGCGCCGTTCAGGTTGGCGCCAGTGAGGGTTGTTTGAACCGCAGACCTGATTAAGAAGGGATTAAGACTTGGTGATCCCGTTGATGTTGTTGCCGGACAAGGTTTGAACCGCAGACCTGATTAAGAAGGGATTAAGACATTAATGGGAAAAGTCAAGTGATTTTTCACCGCCGAAGTTTGAACCGCAGACCTGATTAAGAAGGGATTAAGACGGCATCTCCTCTAGTAGGTTTTAAGTTAAATGGAAGGTTGAACCGCAGACCTGATTAAGTCGCTTATTGCCTTGTGAAACATGATTGCTCTCAATAAGTTATGATCATACTGCTACTCTTTCCGCATAACCCACTGCGCTTGATGCGCCCTCGCTGGTCTTGGTTCTGCCTGCGGGCACGTGCTTGTTCAACCATAGCTACCGCTATGCTTATCGTCGCAGGCACCCGCAGGCAGAACCAATCCGGCGCGATCTTCGCATCACTGGGTGAGATCTGCGGGCTAAACATCCGTCCGGGTCAACGCCGCGTAGTAAAACCCGTCGGTGTCGTCCGGGCCGGGCAGCAGTTGGCGGCCGTACTTTGTGGGGGTTCCCCATGTTGCCCGGATGGTTGCAGGGTTGGCCTGCGGTTGTCGGTTCAGGAACGTCTTGATCACTGCGTCGTTTTCCGCGCGCAGCAGCGAGCAGGTGGCATAGAGCAGGTGGCCGCCTGGCTTCAATAACGGCCACAGGGCGTTCAGCAGTTCGGTCTGTGCGGATTGCAGTTTGGGGAGTTGCGCCGGCGCCTTTAACCGTTTGATGTCGGGATGGCGACGGATGACGCCGGTGGCGCTGCATGGGGCGTCCAGCAGGATGCGGTCAAACGGGCGGCCGTCCCACCAGGCAGCCGTGTCGGTGGCATCGGCGCGGATAACGTTTGCGCTCAGGTGCAGCCGGTTCAGGGTGGCACGGAGTCTCCGGATGCGATGTTCATCCACCTCCAGCGCCGTCAGACTGCTGAGTTGCGGTTGCGTCTCAAGGAGCTGGGCGGTTTTGCCGCCGGGCGCCGCGCACGCGTCCAGTACCAGGTCGTCGGGTTGCGCCTGCAACAGGCTTGCGGCCAACTGTGCGCCGGCGTCCTGTACCGATACGTGACCCTGGTTAAAGCCGGGTAGTTGATTCACGTCAACCGGTTCCAGTACCCATATACCGCCGGGTGTCAGGGCCAGCGCCTGTGCGGGAATACCGGCCTGCGCCAGCTCGTTCAGATAGTCTGCCCGGGTCGTGCGTAGCAGGTTGACCCGCAGGTGTTGTGGCGGGCGCCGGTTGTGAGCCTGTAGTACGGCTTGCCAATGTGCCGGCCAGTCGGCCTTGAGCCGGTCGATGAGCCAGGGCGGGTGGGCATAGCGCGCCGCCGGGCGCTGTTCCAGTTCCACCATGAGCTGCTCATAGTCGCGTTGGGAACGGCGCAGCAGGGCATTGACCAACGGTTTCGCCCAGTCCTTGCCCAACCCGGCCGTGGCCGCCACCGTGGCCGAGACCGCCGCATGAGCGGGCGTGTTCAGGTGGTGCAACTGGTACAGTCCGACCAAGATAAGCATTCTGAGATCGGTATCTTTGTGCTTGAGCGGCTTGTCTAGGTAGTGGTCGAGAATCCACTCGAGTTGCTCGAACCAGCGCAAGGTGCCGAAGCACAGTTCCTTGACGAAGCTGCGATCGTCAGCGCGGTCAATTCTGTACAGATATTGTTCCAGCGCCGCGTCCAGCGTGAGGCGGTCCTGCACAACCCGGCACAGTGCTGCGGCCGCAAGCGCCCTGGTGTGTTGTCCCGAGAACGGCACCGGCAGTCATCGACCCGGGGCAAACAGGTCCGGGTAACCGTTATAAATCTCCTTGATGCCCTGTTGCTTTTTTCCTTCTAGTTGCAGGCGCAGGATGCGCAAGGGATGATCTCCCGTGCCGACATCCAGCCCCTGCGGGCCGTAGGCAATAATTTGCCCGCCCGTGCCGTGTGCCCCCGTGCCGTGTACCGTTCCTGCAGCCAGCGTCTGCGCCTGCCAGACTCGTAGTTTCACGTTGTGCAGGCGGGTATGGGCGACCGGCGCCGGATTGAAGGCACGCACGTTGCGTTCAATCTGTGCCGCCGGCAAACCCCAGTCGATGCCGGCCTCCTGTTTGGTGACCTTGTGGGCGTAAGTCGCCAGGGCCTCATCCTGCGCCTGCGGTTTGCCAGAGCCTGCGTCCAGTGCCGCCAACGCCTCAAGCAGGCAGTCGGCCCCCAGCGTTGCCAGGCGCGCCGCCAGCGACAAGCCGGTATCGGCAGGGTCGATAGCGCATGCTTTTTGCAACAGGATATTGCCGGTGTCGATGCCGGCATCCATCAGCATAATAGATATGCCGGTGTGTGCATCCCCCACCTGCAGTGCCCGCTGGATGGGCGCGGCACCGCGCCATCTGGGCAGCAGCGACGCATGCACGTTGATACAGCCGTGGCGGGGGCTGGATAACACCGCTGCCGGAACGATCATGCCGTAGGCGGCGACGATCAGCGCCTCAATGTCGTCCCGATCCGCGTCCTGCGCCAGTTGCGCCGGGGTAACGGGCTGTTTGACCGGGACTGCATAGCGCTGTGCAAGCTCTTTGACGGGGCTGGGGCGGGTTTTCCGGCCGCGTCCTGCGGGCCGGTCCGGTTGGGTATAGACCTGCAGGACCTGGTGTTGCGGACTGTCAAGCAGCGCCTGGAGAATGACGGCCGCAAGCTGCGGTGTGCCGGCAAAAGAGAGCTTCACGAGCGAATCTTGTTCTGTTTCTCGATTTTTTTACGCAAGCGCTGCCGTTTAATCGGGGACAGATAATCAATAAACAGCTTGCCGTCAAGGTGGTCGATTTCGTGCTGGATGCAGACTGCGCGCAAGCCCTCGGCTTCGGCTTCGGCTGCTGCGCCGTCCGTATCAAGATAACGGTAGGTGATCTGTTCTGCGCGTTGCACCGGAGCGGTATAGCCGGGCACCGACAGGCAGCCTTCTTCCATTTCCTCCGTGCCGGTCTTGTGCGTGACCTCCGGGTTGATCAGGATCAACGGTTCATTTCTTTGTTTGGACAAGTCCATCACGACCACCCGTTGCTGCACGTTCACCTGAGTGGCGGCCAGACCGATGCCGTTCTCCGCGTACATGGTTTCTAGCATATCTGCCGCAAGCTGCCTAACCCCCGCATCCACCGCCGCGACCGGACGCGCCTTGTTACGCAGACGGGGGTCGGGAAAATGTAACACGGTTAATTTTGACATCGGCTGCACCACTTTGGTATTATCCACGAAAAAACACTCAGAGTTCAACTCTAACCGCACGGGAGAAGCGTCATGCGTGATAAATTCGTGGGAACACTTGATCAGGTTGCCGACTATCTTGCTGCTCTTAAGTGGTTCTCCCAAAGTAAGTCCATTCTTGTGGATGTCTCGCGCTTGGATGCCGCCGGGCAAGTTCTGGCGCGTGAGACTCTCGACTTATACTCGCAAGCTACTGGTTTGCGCTTCGTTGAGTCCAGTCTCCATATCGGTGCGCCCGGCATTATTTTCGACGACGAACAGGCGGGCGGATACGCGCAGATGGTGTACACGCTTCCTGACGGCGAGTTGAAAACCGTCCTCGTTAACATTTACAAATCAGAGGCAGCGCGCCCTAAGCACTGGGCGCTCTACACATATCTTCACGAGGTTGGCCATGCGCTCGGCCTGAGGCATCCAGGCCCTTACAAGGGCGGCTACGGCACCGGCAATCACTTTGTGAACGACAGCATCCAGCTCACGGTGATGTCCTATTTCAACCAGCAGCAGAACACCTGGCTCGATGCCGACCGGGCCTATCCGGTCACGCCCATGGCGGCAGACATTCTGGCCCTTGAGAAGTTGTACGGCGACAGCAACGCCGTCCGTACCGGCGACACCGTGTATGGCTTTAACTCCAATGCCGGCGGCTACTTTGACAAGATTGCCGGGATCATGAAGGGCATCACACCGTCGTTGAGTCAGGCGACGCTGGCCTTCACCCTCATCGACGACGGCGGTATCGACACGTTTGACTATGCCGACGCTGTGCGCGGCAGCCGGGTGGACTTGCGCCCCGGCGCAGTGTCCGATGTATTTGGCGCTAAAGGCGCCATGGTGATTTATAAAGACACGGTGATTGAGAACTTCCTCGGTGGCACCGGGGATGATGATGTGACCGGCAACGACGCGGCCAACACGCTCGTGGGCAACGGGGGGGACGATACCCTGGTCGGTGGTGCTGGAGACGATACTCTGGACGGCGGGGCGGGAGATGACATCCTCGACGGCGGTGCTGGGGATGACACCCTGACCGGCGGGGCCGGCGCCGACACCTTCCGTTACCCGCTCATCGGGTTCGGCGCCGACACCATCATTGACTTCACCGACGGCACGGACCGGATTGATTTCCGCAACACCGGCCTGAGCTTTGCCGACCTGACTCTCAGTGTCAGCGGCAAGGACCTGATTATCGATGCCGGTTCCGGCAATACCATTACCCTCACCAGGCAGGCTGGTGTTACTCTCGATCAGGCCGACTTCCTGTTCGGGTCCGCTCCTCTTCACACGGCTACAATCGCCGGCCTGATTGCCGATGTGCGCGGCTATGCAGCAGAGACCTACCCCGGCGCCGACGGCGTGACCCGCTGGCAACGGGTTTTGAAAGCCCTGGGCGAGACCGACGCGGCCTTCGCCAACCTCACACCAATGACCGCCGCCGAGGCTCAAACCTACGCCAACAACGGCTGGCCTCGCTGGGACCCGGTGGTGACCGTCTTGACAGACATCGAAGCGCAACAGCAGCCGGAGGTGTCTATCGGCGATGTCACCGTCACCGAAGGCGGCAACGCCCAATTCACCGTCAGCCTGGACAAGGCGTGGGGCTACGATGTCACGGTGGACTACATCACTGCCGACGGCAGCGCCACTGCCGGCCGCGACTACACCGGTGTGAGCGCGGCGCAAACCCTGATCATCCCTGCCAGGCAGCAACACGCCACGATTACAGTAGCCACCACGGACGACAATATCGACGAGCCCAACGAGACTTTTACCGTAGCCTTGAGCAATCCCACCAACGCGACTTTGGGTGATGCCATCGGCACGGCCACCCTCACCGACAACGACGACCTGATTGCCGATGTGCGCGGCTATGCCGCTGAGACCAACAGCGGGGCCGAGCATGTGACCCGCTGGCAACGGGTTTTGAAAGCCCTGGGCGAGACCGACGCGGCCTTTGCCAGCCTCACGCCGATGACCGCCGCCGAGGCTCAAACCTACGCCAATAACGGCTGGCCGCGCTGGGACCCGGTGGTGACGGCCTTGAGGGCAATCGAAGCGCAACAACCGCCGCCCCCGCCACCGGTGGCATCCATCAACGATGTCACCATCACCGAAGGCGGCAACGCCCAATTCACCGTCAGTCTGGACAGGGTTTCGGGCAGCGATGTCACGGTGGACTACAGCACCGCTAACGGCACGGCGACGGCCGGTAGCGACTACGCTGGTGTCAGCAAGGCGCCAACCCTGACTATCGCCGCCGGGCAGTCAAGCGCGACGATTACCGTGCAAACCACGGACGACAGCACGGATGAGCCGGATGAGACCTTCACGGTGACGTTAAGCAATCCCGTTAATGCCGTCTTAGGCGATGCCACTGGCGAGGCGACCGTCACCGACAATGACAGCCCGCCAGCGCTGTCCATCGGCGATGTCACCGTCACCGAAGGCGGCGCGGCGCAGTTTACCCTTACTCTTGACGCCGTCTCTGGCAAGGACGTAACTGTGAGTTGGGCAACGACCGACGGCACCGCCAGCGCCAGCAGCGACTACACGGCGCGCAGCGGTCAGAGCGTCACCATCGCCGCCGGGCAGCAACGCGCGATGATTACGGTAGCCACCACAGACGACAGCATTGACGAGCCCGATGAGACTTTCACCGTCACCTTGAGCAATCCCGTCAATACCACCTTGGGCGATGCCAGGGGCGAGGCCACTATTACTGACAACGACGACCCGCCGCCACCCTCATCCGACAACCCCTACGCCGACCTGATTACCAAGGTGCGCGGCTATGCCGCCGAAACCGGTAACGGCGATGCGCATGTGCTCCGCTGGCAGCGGGTGCTCAAAGCCTTGGGTGAGACCGATGCGGCCTTTGCCAGCCTCACGCCCATGACCGCGGCGCAAGCGCAGAACATGGCCGACACCTACACGGCGGCCCGCTGGGACCCGGTGGTGACCGCCCTGACCGAGCTCGAGGCGCAACAGCCGCCCGATACCGAGCCCTCCACCCCATCAACTGACCCTGAACCCGAGCCGCAACCCGATCCTGACCCGTTGCCCGACTCTGGCACACGCCCACTGCCGGTCATCGACGGCCTGACGCTCATTAGCACGTCGGCTTTCGGTGAGGTGCTCATGGGTAGTGCCGCCAATGACCGCCTCGACGGTAACGCCGGGGGCGACGTGCTCGTCGGCAAGGGCGGCGATGACCTCCTCGACGGCGGCGATGGGCACGATAGGCTCTACGGCGGCGACGGGGATGACCACTTGGACGGCGGGCCGGGTGATGACCGCATCGACGGCGGCGGCGGCGATGACCTGCTCACCGGCGGCACCGGCACTGACTTTTTCTACATCTACGCAGACGACGGCCACGATGTGATTACCGACTTCGACAGTGCCACCAAATTTCTGATCTTCTGGCGGGTGGCGTTCCGTAGCGTGCAAGATCTGCGCGACAACTACGTGACCGAACAGGGCGATGACCTGGTGATTTATACCGACACCGACCGCAACCACAGCGTCACGCTGGAAGACTTCGTGAGCAACGGCGGGCAGGTCGCCGATCTGAATGTTGTGATCGCTTGAGAGTGTCGGGCAAGGAGCCGGCACATGGCAACAGGACATTGGAGACGCTCTCTCAAGATACCCATCTGTATGACTGGCTGGTGCTGCTGCATGCGGCGGTCGCAACCGACTATAACCTGTTCCCATTGCTGGAGAACTTCGGGGCTGCGCCGGCAGTGCTGGAGGCGGCAAGGGCCGGGTTGATCAGTGGCGCCCACCTGCCGCCCGCGGCGCTGGCAGCACTGCAAAAACCCGATGCCGAAGCAATCAACAGTGAAATGGCGCGTCTGCAGCAGGCGGGTTATCACTTCATCCCGTTCAACCACGAGTGCTATCCGGCGTTATTGAAGCAGATACCGGCACCGCCGCCGGGTTTGTTTATGCGCGGCGACCCCGGGGTTATTGCCACTTGCCAGGTGGCCCTGGTCGGGAGCCGCAAGCCCACTATTGACGGCCGCAAGGATGCCCGGTATCTCGCCGAGGCGCTGGCACAGGAGGGCATCACGGTAACCAGTGGTCTGGCGCACGGCATAGATACGGAAGCGCACCGGGGCGCGCTGGCGCGCCACGGCCGCACGGTTGCGGTGCTGGGCAGCGGCCTCGACTGTATTTACCCACGCGCCAATGCCGGGCTGGCCGAGGCGGTCTGTGAACGCGGCGCGCTGGTATCCGAGTTCCCGCTCTGCTGGCGTCCATATCCTGGTAATTTTCCGCGTCGCAACCGTGTTATCAGCGGCCTCAGCGCCGCCACGCTGGTGGTGGAAGCAACCCGCAACAGCGGGTCGTTGATCACAGCTAGGCATGCGCTGGAGCAGAACCGCGAAGTGCTGGCCGTGCCCGGCTCGATCAGGAATCCCATGAAGCAGGGTTGTCACAGCCTGTTGCGCGCCGGGGCGGCGCTGGTGGAAAACGTCGAGGATATCCTGGCCGTCCTAGGTCAGTTCCAGCAGCTTAAAAAGGCCGCGGCGGTGGCGACCGTGCAAGCCGAACATAACATTACACTTGACGAACAGGAGAAAGTGCTGCTTGATAATATAGGCTATGAGCCGACCAGCTTAGATGAGATAGTGAATATGACCGGCAATGGGATCGAGGATATTATGGGCAAACTGCTAACCTTGGAACTGGACGGGTTGATCACGGCAGTGGCGCCGGGCTCGTACATGCGCGTCGGGCGCTAACCCGCAGGCAGCACCAATCCGGCGCGAGCTTCGCATCACTTGGTGAGATATGCGGGCCAGCCCGCAGATCTCACCCAGTCGCTTATTGCCTTGTGAAACATTATTTTTCTCAATAAGTTATGATCATACTGCTGCTCTTTCCGCATAACCCACTGCGCTTGATGCGCCCTCGCTGGTCTTGGTTCTGCCTGCGGGCACGTGCTTCCTCAACCATAGCTACCGCTATGGTTTCGGGCGCAGGCACCCGCAGGCAGAACCAATCCGGCGCGATCTTCGCATCACTTGGTGAGATATGCGGGCCAGCCCGCAGATCTCACCCAGTCGCTTATTGCCTTGTGAAACATTATTTTTCTCAATAAGTTATGATCATACTGCTGCTCTTTCCGCATAACCCACTGCGCTTGATGCGCCCTCGCTGGTCTTGGTTCTGCCTGCGGGCACGTGCTTCCTCAACCATAGCTACCGCTATGGTTTCGGGCGCAGGCACCCGCAGGCAGAACCAATCCGGCGCGATCTTCGCATCACTTGGTGAGATATGCGGGCTAAAACTAAAATAAAGTGTGAAAAAAATGACATCAGCATTAGTTATCGTTGAATCTCCTGCAAAAGCCAGAACCCTGGAACGCTACCTGGGTAGTGGTTACAAGGTGTTGGCATCCAACGGGCATGTGCGCGACCTGTTGCCGAAAACCGGTGCGGTAAATCCGGAACAGGACTTTGCCATGCGCTATGAAATCATCGACAGAAACGCCCGTTCCGTGGACGCGATCGCCCGCGCCTTGAAAAAATCCGACGTGCTGTATCTGGCCACTGACCCCGACCGCGAGGGTGAGGCCATCTCCTGGCACCTGTACGAGTTGCTCAAAGAGCGCGACGCGCTGCAACGCAAGGAGGTCAAGCGCGTGGTGTTCCATGAAGTCACCAAGCAGGCAGTGTTGAAAGCGCTGGGCAACCCCGGGGAATTATCTTGGGACTTGATCAACGCCCAGCAGGCGCGCCGCGCGCTGGACTATCTGGTCGGGTTCAACCTGTCGCCGCTGTTGTGGAAGAAGATTCGTCGGGGCCTGTCTGCCGGGCGGGTGCAAAGTCCTGCGCTGCGCTTGATCGTCGAGCGTGAAGAGGAGATTGAGCAGTTCCAAACCCGCGAGTACTGGACGGTGGAGGCAGACCTGACGGTCTCAGGGACGCAGTTTCCCGCTCGGCTGAGCCGCTTTGATGACGAGAAAATAGAGCAATTCAGCATTACCGATGAAGCGCGTGCACAGGCGGTGACCGGCACGCTGGAACACAATGCCGCGGCGCAACTCAAGGAAGTTATGGCTGCCGGGGTCAAGCCCGGCATGGCGGGGGAAACTGCGGGGGACTTCGACCCGGCTGCCTGCCGCGGCGCGCTGCGCGTGCATGCGGTGACGCGCAAGCAGCGCAAGCGCAACCCGGCCCCGCCGTTCATCACCTCCACGTTGCAGCAGGAGGCCGTCAGGAAACTGGGCTTTACTGCACAACATGCTATGCGTATTGCGCAACAGTTGTACGAAGGCATTGACATCGGTTCCGGCGAAGTGGGCCTGATCACGTACATGAGGACTGATTCGGTGAATCTGGCAACGGAAGCCATCAACGAGATGCGTCGGTTTATCAAGACCCGATATGGTGCAGAATACCTGCCGGAGCAGCCCCGTCGCTACCGTACCAAATCAAAAAACGCGCAGGAGGCCCATGAAGCCATACGCCCCACCGCCGTGGCGCGCGTGCCGCAGGACCTGCGCTCGAAGCTGAGCAAGGACCAATTCCGCTTGTACGAGTTGATCTGGAAGCGAGCGCTGGCCAGTCAGATGGCCGCGGCCGTTATCGACACGGTTGCGGTGGATCTGAAGTGTGGCGCTGGTAACTTGTTCCGGGCGAATGGCTCCACCGTGGTCAAACAAGGTTTTATGACGCTATATACAGAAGGTGAGGACGACCGCAAGCAGGGACAGGCGGATAACGCCACTGACAGAACCTTGCCCGCTATGGCGACCGATGATGTGGTGGCATTGCTGCAAATACGACCCGAACAGCATTTTACCGAACCGCCGCCGCGCTATTCCGAGGCAACCCTGGTGAAGACGCTGGAAGAATACGGCATCGGCCGACCTTCGACTTATGCCGCCATTATTTCCACCTTGCGCAACCGGGAATACGTGGAAATGGAAAAAAAACGTTTTCAACCCACCGACGTGGGGCGCGTCGTCAACAAGTTTCTCACCGAGCATTTCGACAGTTACGTCGATTACAACTTTACCGCCAGACTAGAAGATGATCTCGATGCCGTGTCCCGCGGGGAGAAGGAATGGGTGCCGTTGATGCGAGATTTCTGGGAGCCGTTTGCTGCCAGAGTGAAAGACAAGGAAGGTGGGGTGAGCCGCAGCGAGGCGGTCAGCGCGCGCATGCTGGGTAATGATCCGGCCAGCGGCCGCCCGGTTACCGTGCGCATGGGGCGTTACGGGCCTTATGTGCAGGTAGGCACCCGGGACGATGAGGACAAGCCGAAGTTTGCCAGCCTGCGTTCCGAGCAGCGCATGGATACTATCGGGTTGGAGGAAGCGCTGGAACTGTTCAACCTGCCCAGGGAACTGGGTGTTTCCGAAGCGGGCGAGCAGATTAGCGTAAATATCGGTCGCTTCGGCCCTTATGTGCGCTATGACGACAAGTATGCCTCCCTGCAGGATGGGGATGATCCTTATACGATGGACCTGGCACGGGCGCTGGAGCTGGTGCGCGAGAAAAAGGCGGCGGACGCGAACAAGTACATCAAGGTGTTTGAAAATGAGGGCATTGCCATTCTCAACGGACGTTACGGACCGTATATCAAGGAGGGCAAGAAGAATGTCAAAATTCCTAAGGATAAGGCGCCTGAGGACTTGACCCTGCAGGAGTGCAAAGACCTGATCGCCGCCGCCCCGGCAGGGCGCCGGCGCCGTAAGTGAGTAGTTTTGTTGGCCCCGTACATCTCTTGAATATGAGAAATAACGATGACTGAAAACAAACCGTTTGTTGCAATTTTAATGGGTTCGGATTCCGACCTGCCGGTAATGCGCGCCACCGTTGAGGTACTGGACAGTTTTACCATTGCCAGGGAGGTGAAGATCACCTCTGCGCACCGTACCCCCGAAGCCACTAAGGCCTACATCAAGGATGCCGAGGCGCGCGGCTGCCAGGTGTTTATTGCCGCCGCCGGCCTGGCCGCGCACCTGGCTGGCGCGGTGGCGGCAACCACTACCCGGCCGGTCATCGGTGTGCCCTTGGCTGCCGGGCCGCTGAACGGCATGGACTCGTTGCTGTCAACGGTGCAGATGCCAGGCGGCATACCGGTCGGGACCGTTGCCATCGGCAAGGCCGGAGCCAAAAACGCCGCCTATCTGGCCGCACAAATTCTGGCGTTGCAGGACCGCGAGCTGGCCGCCGCCA
Organism: Gammaproteobacteria bacterium; assembly: GCA_965215365.1. Lineage (GTDB taxonomy): Bacteria > Pseudomonadota > Gammaproteobacteria > Eutrophobiales > Eutrophobiaceae > JAAXHV01. The sequence goes on from CBDCDS010000003.1 coordinate 1,095,465, forward strand.
TCAGCGCCGAACGCGCGCAGATGAGCCACTCGGTGCAGGCCAAGGATGCGGCCTTGCAGGAACAACTGTGACCCTGGCTATCGAGCCATATTGAAAAGCTGGCAAATTCATAAGGCACTGAATGTCCTGCAGGACGGCGGTGTTATCGTCTATCCCACCGAGGCGGTGCTGGGTTTGGGATGCGACCCCTGGAATGGGGAAGCAGTGCAGCAGCTGTTACGGCTGAAACAGCGGTCGGTTGACAAGGGTTTGATCGTAGTTGCCGCCGCTGTGGAGCAGTTGGCAGACCTGGTGGATTTCCTGCAGGTTCCGGCGCCGGACACGATAACCGCGTCCTGGCCGGGCCCGGTCACCTGGCTGCTGCCGACGTATCCCGACACGCCGGGCTGGCTTAGCGGTCAACATGATACCCTAGCAGTGCGGGTATCGGCACATCCGCGCGTGCGGCAACTGTGCGAGCGGGTCGGGCCGTTGGTTTCCACCAGCGCCAACCCGTCCCGTTGCCGACCGGCCCGCACCCTAAGACGCGCCAGGGCGTATTTTGGTCGGCGCGTGGATTATTATCTGCCCGGCGCCGTCGGTGGAGACCCCAGACCCAGCGTCATTCGGGATGCCGTTACCGGTCGCGTGCTGCGCGGTTGATTTGTCCGGTAAGCCACCATGCAAACAAGAAGACGCTTCATACAACACTCCCTGGCACTGCTGACGACCCTGGGGTCAGTGCGCGGATCTGCGGCAAGCCCGGACCGAACCTTCTCCGGTCCCCGCATTCCTGTCATCCTCGCTTCCGACATCGGCGATGACATCGACGACACCTGGGCCTTGTTCCCGACTTCGACGATTTCTTTATCTAAAGAGTCTCACTTGTTTCTGAACCCGGACACAGATACCAGACCGGTCATCGGGGTGCATTCTGGTTTAACGACGGGCCGTAAGTTTAGGGGCACCCTTTACAATGAGTGTCCCCTGATTATGAGAGAATGGGGACAGCCCGCTTATTTCAGAGCCGGTTCAGCTACCAGCTCTTCCAGTGCGTACAGCGTCTTTTGTGGGAATCGCTCCAACGGGTAATACTGACAGATGATATCCAGGGCATTTTGGTAATTCGTAATATTCAGGTAGCGTAGCAGGAAACGCACATCGGCTTCGTCGTGAAATTCTTCACCCAAACGCAGGGCCAGACATTTCATGGCCAGCAGGTATTCGGGGCCTGCAATCATCACCCGCAGATTGGAAAGTTCAAGGTAATCCTGAAAGTCGTTGCGGCTGCTCAGGTAGCCTTTCACGGCATCGTTAAGCCAGTTTTCATTCAGTCCCAAACTGGCAGCGACACGTTTTGCTGCTGAACGGACGGCGCCCGCCGGCTTGAAAAAACCATCCAGATCACGAGTTGATGGGCGTGCATTATATGCCAGACACATGACGGCGCCACCCATCAGGTACAACTCTCCGGTAATACCGGTATGGGCCAGTTCATCATTCAGACGCTCGAGCAAATGCCGAATCTCATCCTGTTGCAGCGCCATTACATTCGCTCCCCGACACTGCTGTCAATGAACAGATTGCGCCGCCGAAAAGCAGGCGGTGAATGTGTCAACAAGTACAGCCGCAATCCCTGCAGAGATGAAGCAAACCAGGGTGTCTCAAGCCGTTCTATATTTTTTACCCACTCGGGGACAGGCACATTTCTTACGGCGGCGGTATATTCAATCATCGCCGCCAGATAGTTTGCTGCAAAGGGCGCGAGTTGCGCGGTAGGGGGATATTGCAGCGCCCTGGGAAATTCCTGTGGTTCAAGGCGTTTGAAAAAATCATGCAACTCCGCAAGAGTGTGGCTGCGTAGCGAAGGCTTTTCTGCAAGTTCCATGCAAAGTGTTTGAAAACGCTCCCCGACAGGAGGCAGGAGCCGGCGCAGCACCCATTTCGATACGTCCATTCCTGCATCTTGCGCGCACCGCCGGATACGTTCCTTCTGGTGCGCATCGATTCGGATTTGAAGCTGGCTGGTCTTCGGCATAACCGCATCATGTCAGGTATCCGACAAACTGTCAATACATTGTCATGACAAACTTTGATATTAACACAAGGGCACCTCTCACAAACACGAGGTGACCGTGCAACACAAGGATGTGCTGCCAGTAACTGCAAGCACATTTTTTCATTTCCGTCTCACAAATCCGCCCGGAGCGGATTTGGACGTCCGCAGGACGCCCGCAGGGGGCGTCCCAAGGATGGGACGCATCACAAAATACCAGGGAGGGCATTTTTAGAGGTTCCCATAATTACCTGCAAGGGGAAATGGGGTAGTATTATGGCAACTTCTAAAAATGCCCTCCGTGGCATTTTGCTATGTAAATTTTCAAAATCCACGTAGCAAATAGTGATAAATCCGGGATGACGGATAGGCCTCAGACATGACAGAACAAAAAGCGACCCATGTGCATTGGCATGACGGCGACATCACCCGCGTGGAGCGGAACCGGCTGCTGGGCCAGAAAGGCGCCACGCTCTGGTTTACCGGCCTGTCGGGCAGCGGCAAAAGCACCATTGCGGTAGCGCTGGAGGCGGCGCTGTATGAGCTTGGCAAACTGAGCTACCGTCTGGATGGGGATAATATCCGTATGGGTATCAACCGGAACCTGGGTTTTTCCGCACCGGATCGGGCTGAGAATATCCGCCGTATTGGCGAGCTCTCCAAGCTGTTTGTGGACGCCGGCCTGCTGGTGCTATCCGCTTTTATCAGCCCCTATCGGACTGACCGTGAGCAGGTGCGCGAACTGCATCGGGACGCAGGATTTGACTTTATCGAGATACATGTGGATTGTGCGCTGGAGACTGCGGAGCAGCGCGACCCCAAGGGCTTGTACAAGCAGGCCCGGGCCGGAGAGATCAGGAACTTTACCGGGATTGACGACCCTTATGAAGAACCGGAAAACCCGGAAATCCATCTGCGTAGCGACCGCATGACGCTGGCGGAGGAGGTGCAGATCATTCTTACCTGCATGCGGGAGAGGGGAATAATTCAGGGCGAGTAGGCAGCGTCTGCAGTGCCTGTTTAGCCCGCATATCTCACCAAGTGATGCGAAGCTCGCGCCGGTAATAGAGGTGACCTTAAAAATCAGAGGCGCCTTCAAGCCGTTCTTTCCAGCACCCGGTAACTGCTGGCATAGTCATTGTGCGCGTCAGCCTGACAGTCCTGGCGTTCAACCTCGTTCCAGGCGCTCTCGTCGAACGGTGGGAACCATACATCCCCCGCAACGGTGGCAGCTACCCGGGTTAAGTAGATGCGATGGCTAAGGGGCAGAAACAACTCGTACAGCGTGGCGCCGCCCATGACCATAATCTCCGCAAAGCCGGCGCCGGCCGCCAGCGCGCCTTCCAGGTCGTGGCAGACGACACAACCCTCAGCCACGTAACCCGCTTGCCGGGTGAGGACAATGTTGCGGCGTCCGGGCAGCGCGCGGCCGATGGATTCATGCGTCTTGCGCCCCATGATCAAGGGTTTGCCCATGGTGACGGCCTTGAAGCGCTTGAGGTCAGCCGACAAGCGCCAGGGTAACGCACCCCCGCTGCCGATGACACCCTGACAGTCCATGGCGACTATAAGGGAGATGATCATCGCATGTACCGGGCTGGAGAATCCGGTTCTTCTTGTGCCTTAGGACCCATGATAATCGCGACAAGTACCATTATTGGGGGGATAGATATCCACAACAGTACTATTATTACGGCACACAGAGCATCGTTTTTTACCCATTGGAACATCCGGGCGACACCTGCGCAGAAGCGTTTCAGTGCCCAGATTGCTACATACATAACTCCTGCTAACAGAATTATGCTGAAGATTTGGTCGAGTGTCATTATTTTCGACGGTTTGTCTGGTCAAACCGCAATCGGCGCCGGGATGGATGGGTGCGCCTGATACCCCACCAGTTCAAAATCCTCATAGCGGAAGGCGAAAATGTCCTTGACCTCGGGGTTGAGCTGCAGCTGTGGCGGCGGCAGGGGTGCCCGGGTCAACTGCTCATCCGCCTGTTCCAGGTGATTCAGGTACAGGTGGGCATCGCCCAGGGTGTGGATGAACTCGCCGGGTTTCAGGTCGGTGACCTGGGCCATCATCAGGGTGAGCAGGGAGTACGAGGCGATGTTGAAGGGCACGCCCAGGAACACATCCGCGCTGCGCTGGTAGAGCTGGCAGGATAGCGCGCCGTCGTTGACGTAGAGCTGGAACAAGGCGTGACAGGGTGCCAGGGCCATCTGCGCGAGCTCGCCGGGGTTCCAGGCGCTGACGATGAGACGGCGCGAGTCCGGGTTGGCCCTGAGCTGGTCCACCACGCCAGCGATCTGGTCTATGGTCGTCCCATCAGGCGCTGGCCAGGAACGCCATTGCACGCCATAGACCGGCCCCAGCTCACCCGCCTCATCGGCCCATTCGTCCCAGATGGTGACACCGTGCTCGCGCAGGTAGTGAATGTTCGATTCTCCCCGCAGGAACCACAGCAGTTCGTGGATGATGGACTTGAAATGCAGCTTCTTGGTAGTCAGCGCCGGGAACGACCGCGACAAATCAAAACGCATCTGGTAGCCGAACACGCTGAGCGTGCCGGTGCCGGTGCGGTCGGATTTGCGGGCACCGTGGCGGCGCACGTGGCGCAACAGCTCTAGGTATTGTTTCATGTCTTCCTGCGGCGGGCAAAAACCAGCAATGCCATACCGGCCAGAATCATCGGCAGGCACAATACCTGCCCCATGGTCAGCCACTCTAAGCCCCAATCATAGCCGATATAGCCCAGCTGAGCATCCGGTTCGCGCACGAATTCCACCGCAAAACGGAACAGGCCATAGCCTGACAGGAACAGCCCGGACACAGCCATCAACGGGCGCGGGCGGGCGGAGAACCACCACAAGATGACGAACAGGCACAGCCCTTCCAGCAACGCTTCATAGATCTGTGACGGGTGGCGCGGCAGCGGGCCGGCGCCGGGAAAGATCATCGCCCAGGGCACCTCGGTGGGTTTTCCCCACAGTTCCGCATTGATGAAATTACCCAGGCGACCGGTAAACAGCCCGACCGGGACTGCCGGCGCTAAGAAATCGGTCACCTCAAAAAAGGTTTTGTGGGTCTTGCGCCCGCACCACCAGCACGCGACCAGCACGCCGCTGAGGCCGCCGTGAAAAGACATGCCGCCCTGCCAGACCTTGAGCACATCCAACGGGTTCTCTAGGTAATAGGGCAGGTTGTAAAACAGCGCCGAGCCCAGACGTCCGCCGATAATCACCCCCAGGACACCGTAGAACATGAGGTCTGCGACCTGTTCTACAGTCCAGCCGCAACGCCCCGACTTTGCCCGGTAACGTAACAGCGCCCAGGCCCCCAAGATGCCGGCGATGTAGCTGAGCCCATACCAGCGCACCTGCAGGAATCCCAGGTCTATGGCTACGGGATCAATATTCGGGAAGGTCAGCATCCGGGTCGTTCGGAGATGGTGTCCATACTGCTATCATAGCAGTATCACGAAGCATTTGTTGCCTTACTTCCAAAGGGAGGAAGCTGTATGAAAGCGTTGTTGTATGAACAACATGGCGGGCCGGAGGTGCTGCAGTACCGCGACATGCCGGACCCCGAACCAGGCCCCGGAGATGTCGTGCTCAAGGTCGCGCTGACGACCATCAACCGGCTGGATGTGGTGCAGCGTAACGGCTGGTTCACCGTGCCGGGCTTCACCCTGCCGCATATTGCCGGGATGGATGTCGCCGGCACCGTGCTGGCAACCGGCGCCCGGGTCACCCGGGTAAAATCTGGCGACCGGGTACTGGTCAACCCCTCCATGGCCGAGGCTCCGGCGGGCTCGAAGCTGGCCGGAATGGACGCTCGCGACGGTGAGCCGGGCGTTATAGGCAGCACCTTCCCCGGTGGCTATGCGCAGCTGTGTCTGGCACCGGAGACGCACCTGTACGCCATCCCCGACACCATGCCGTGGGCGCGCGCCGTGGTGTTCCCCACCTGCTGGATGACCGCGCATCATGCCCTGTTCGAAGTGGGGCAACTCAAGGCCGGTGAGACCTTGCTGCTGCATGCCGCCGGCAGCGGCGTCTCCATCGCCGGCATCCAATGGGCGAAACAGGCAGGGGCGACGGTGCTGGCCACTGCCGGCAGTGCAGAGAAATGCACGCGCGCGCTGGAACTCGGCGCCGCTCACACCTGTAATAACCGTACCACAGATGTGGCGGCCTGGGCGCGGGAGCTGACCGACGGCGCCGGCGTCGATCTGGTTTTCGATCATGTGGGCGAGGCCCTGTGGGAAGCCTCGTTACTGGCGCTCAGACCGCGCGGACGCCTGGTCACCTGTGGCGCCACCTCCGGCGATACGGTACGCATCCCCAGCCTGGGCCGCCTGTACGGCATGGGCCTGCAGATTCTTGGCTCAGACACCTTCCGCTACCAGGAATTTGGCGAAGTCTGGGCGCGCTACTGCGCCGGCAACTTCCGCGCGGTAGTGGATAGCGTCTACCCCCTGGCCGCCGGCGCACAGGCCCAGGAAAAACTCCTCAGCAACGATTTTTTCGGGAAGATACTGTTAGAGCCGTGAGACCGACCCGCATCAGTCCCAACTATACCTTACCGAGCCGATGAGCTCGCGCGGCGGGATGTATTCGCGGCTGGTAGTCCACAGGCCGTAGGGGTTGGTGAAGACGTTATTGACACCGCTCTTGTCGAAGACATTGGTGATGCTCAGGCTGAGGTTGAGCGGCGCTTTGCCTGCGTCATAGTCAAGGTGCAAGTTGAGCAACTCATAGCTCGGCACTGTATCCACTCGGGGATGGTTGAACACGCGGGCCTGGAAGTTGCCCCGGTGGAGGTACTCCACCCGCGTGTACAGCACGGCGCCGTTGCCAAAGTTGTGGGTATGGGTCAGCGCCACGCGTGCCATGAGGTCCACCAGTTTCGGCGGTTCGTTGCCTTTCAGGTTGTTGGCGTTGCGCATGCGGATGCGCTCTTCCACCGCGCCTTCGGTGAACAGGCCTAGTACGAACAGGCGGGTCGCGGCGCGAAAATCCTCCACATCCAGCGCCAACATGTCCGACTTTATCCTGCCGTCCTGCCAGGCCAGCATGGCGTCGAGTTGCCAGCCGTCGGCCGGCAGCCAGCTCAGTTCGGACTCGATGCCATATTCCTCGGTCTCGGGGATAGTCCAGGTGCCGCCGGCGAATGGCTCCGGGTCCTCGTAGGTGAACTGCAGGTGTTCGTGGTCGTAGTAGAAGGCCGTGACGTTCAGACGCAGACGCCCGTTCAGGAAGGTGTTGCGCGCCCCCAGCTCATAAGCCGTGACTTGCTCAGGCTCGAACCGGTCGGGTTTGAACAGGCCAGGACTGCCGGCGCCGCCGTTTTTCCAGCCGGTGGATACCAGGCCGTAGAGCAGGTTGTCCTCGGTGAGATGCACATCCAGTCCCGCCTTCCAGGTCACTTTCGAGGCGTTCGTTGCCCGGCGACCATCTCCGAAAACGCCGAAGAACTGAGAGGTCTCGTCAAGCTGGTCCTCGTCCTGGTAGCGCACCCCTGCGGTGATGGCAAACATATCGTTGAGCCGCAAGGTGGCCTGCCCGTAGGCGGCGTAATCCTTGCGGGTGACGGTGCGAACTTCGGTAAAATTCAAATCGGACTGGAACGGCGGCAGGGTTTGCGCGTTCAGTTGCGCGCGCGGCAGGGAAGCCGGCGAGGCCGAAAACGGCGCTGCTCCCGTGGCCTCCAGGAAGTCATTGAAGTTCTTATGATGCAGGTAGTAGCCGCCGATGACCCAGTCCAGCTGCTCACCCCGGTAGCTGAGGTTGAGCTCCTGGCTGACGGCGTCGGAGGTGTTGTCCCAGAACGGCAAAACATCCCAGTTGTTGACTGAGAAACCAGAATTGATCAGCGCAGTGTGCTCTTCATTCAGGCGGTCGCCATCGACTGACTGCGCCTTGCTGAGCGCCTGCCAGCCGGTCAGTGACTTGACCGTTACGCCCGTGGAGGTTGCCCATTCCACGCTCAGCGCGGCGCTGTAGTTTTCCAGCGCGAAGATGCCGGGGTAATCCTGGGACAACCGGCGCGGGTCAGGGTTGGGGTCATGCTCGCTCTTCTGCGCCGCCGCGCCGTGGTCAGCGTCATGTACGAACACCTGGGCGCGGGCCGAGAAATCAGCCGCTGGTTGCCAGAGTAGCGCCACCTTGCCGGTGAAGGAATCGGCGTCATCCAGGTCATAGCCATGCAGTTCGCCACCGGCTATGTGCGCAAAACCATCCCGCTTGTATTGCTGTGCCGAGACCCGCAAGGCCCAGGTATCGGACAGCGGCACGTTCATAGAAGCGCGCCCCCGAATATGATCATAAGTGCCGTAGCTCAGTTCCACAGAACCGTCCACCTGCTCGAAATGGGGTTTTCTGGTAACGATGTTGATGGAACCGCCGGTAGTGCCCTGACCGAACTCTGTGCCCTGTGGGCCGCGCAACACCTCGACTCGCTCAATATCACCCAGGTCCAGGCCCAGGGACAGCGGGTTGGCAAGGTAGATGCCGTCGATATAGGTCAACACGCTGGGTTGGGTGACAAGGTTCTGCGCCGTCTCCCAGCCGACGCCGCGCAGGGTGACGACGCGGCCGGCGCCGTCATTTTTGGCAACGACAAGACCGGGCACATAGCCGTTGAAGTTATCCAGCCTTGCCACGTTGGACCTGTCAAAGTCTGCGCCGGACAGCACGGATACCGCAATGGGCGCGTCCTGCAGCGAGACCTCGCGTTTGCGGGCACTGACTGTAATCTCCTCCAGGGCTGTCTGCGCCAAAGCCGGGGCCAGCAGGATTAAAGCGACAGCCTCTGCCATGACAATTTTGAGCAACTGAGTGGTGAATTTATCGAACCTGATCATTTCCAAACGCTGTCGCCGTGGTGAATTTTCGGGGTTTTACAAAGCTCAAAGAGGTTGCAGCTGGCGCGCCTGACAGGATTCGAACCTGTGACTTCTGCCTTCGGAGGGCAGCACTCTATCCAACTGAGCTACAGGCGCTGGTGCTGGATACTGCCGCCATTATAACGGATAATGCTCCCATGAGCGATCAATCCTTTCCACCCAACGAGCTGGCGGACGAAACCAGCCCGTACCTGCTGCAACACGCGCACAACCCGGTTGCATGGTATCCCTGGAGTGAAGCAACTCTGGCGCGCGCTAAGGAGGAGGGGAAACCTATTCTGTTGTCCATCGGTTATTCAGCCTGCCACTGGTGCCACGTGATGGCGCATGAGTCGTTCGAGGACGAGGAGACTGCGGAGTTGATGAACCGCGAGTTCATCAATATCAAGGTGGACCGGGAGGAGCGCCCGGATATCGATAAAATCTACCAGACCGCGCAACAACTGCTGACCGGACGCACCGGCGGCTGGCCGTTGACCATGTTCCTGATGCCGGAAGATCAGACACCGTTCTTCGGCGGCACCTACTTTCCGCCGCAACCGCGCCACGGTCTGCCGGGCTTCAAGTCGCTGCTGACCCGGGTGGCTCAGGTCTGGCAGGAAGACCGGCCGGCCCTGGTCGAGCAAAACGGCGCGTTCCTGCAAGCCCTGGCGCAGACGCAGGAGCCGGCAGCGTCAGGCCCGGAGCCGGTTTTGGACCGCGGCCCGGTGAGTCGTTGCGTCGAGTTGCTGGCGCGCACCTTCGATGCGCGTGAAGGCGGCTTCGGCGGCGCACCCAAGTTTCCTCATCCGGTCAACATCGAGCTGTTGCTCAGCCATCACGCGCTGAGCGGTGACGCCAGCGCCCGGGACATGGCGCTGCTGACGCTGGAGAAGATGGCCCGGGGCGGCATTTACGATCAGATCGGTGGTGGCTTCTGCCGCTATTCCGTCGATACCCTCTGGCGTATCCCGCATTTTGAGAAAATGCTGTATGACAACGGGCCGCTGCTGGGGCTGTACGCCCAGGCCTGGCGCAGCAGTGGGCGCGAGTTCTTCCGCCGGACGGCCACGGCTACCGCGCATTGGGTGATGCGCGAGATGCAGGCTCGGGACGGCGGCTACTACTCTTCCCTGGATGCGGATTCGGAAGGTGAGGAGGGGAAATTCTACACCTGGAAACCGGGGGAGGCGCAGCGCCTGCTGAGCGAAGCCGAATTCAATGACTTCGTACAGTATTCCGGACTGGACCGCCCCGATAACTTCGAGGGTCGCTGGCATCTGTATGTGGCACAAACTGCGGAGGCGATCGCAGCTCAATCAGGGCGCAACCCGGATGAGGTCACACAAAACCTGGAGCGCGCCAGGAAAAAGCTGTTCCGGGAACGGGAACGACGGGTACGGCCCGGCTGCGATGACAAGGTGCTGACGTCCTGGAACGCCCTGATGCTGAAAGGCATGAGCAGCGCCGCGCGGCATCTGCAGGAGCCCGACTGTTACCAGTCCGCATTACGCTGCCTTGACTTCATCCATGCCAACCTCTGGGATGGGAAGCGTCTGGCGGCTACGTACAAGGACGGCAGGGCGCGCCTGAACGCCTACCTGGATGATTACGCCTTTCTCATCGACGCCATCATCCATTTGCTCGCCTGCAAGTGGTCGAGCCGCTGGCTGGAGTTTGCCATGCAGCTGGCCGACACCTTGTTGGAGCAGTTTTTCGATGACGGGCAAGGTGGTTTCTTTTTTACTTCGCACGACCACGAAACCCTGTTGCAACGGCGCAAGGACTTCAGCGATGACTCACTGCCTGCCGGCAATGGCGTGGCGGCGCTGTCCTTGTTGTTGCTGGGACACCTGACGGGACGTCAGGATTACCTTGATGCCGCCGCCCAAACCCTGAGATGCGCCTGGGGCTTGCTGCAACGCTCCCCGCACGCCGGCGCCGCCATGTTGACGGCGTTAATGGAGTACAACAACCCCCGGCAGGTAATCATCCTGCGCGGCGAGGAACAGACTCTCACTGCATGGCAACAACAGCTGGAACCGCGGCTGGGTCTGCACTCCCTGCTGTTCGCCATCCCGTCCGCGGCAACCAACCTGCCGGACCTGATCAAGGAGAAGCAGACCGATCAGGCGGGCACGGCCTTCATCTGCACCGGCTTTACCTGCCTGGCGCCGATTTCCGACTTGGAGGAGTTACAAGGAGTGTTGCGCGCTTCATAATGCGATTCCTGCCCCCTCCGTCATTCCCGCTTGCGCGGGAATGACGGAGGACGGGGCGCGGGAATGACAGAAGTATTTGCCTTACCTTACCCCTGATAAATATGCCCGGTCAGGGAGATGCGCGCAGCCAGACTCTCGACCGCCATCACCAGCGAATGCGTCAGCGCGGAGTTCTCGGAATAATCCGCCGGCGCCAGGTTCGATACCCGGCCATCCTCGATAAACCCCCAGGCGCGGCTGCGTTTTTCCCGGTCGTCCGGGTCACCCAGCACACCGAATGCGAATCCCTCACCCTGCTTTACCAATGAGAAGCAGGGGATGTCCGTGTAACCATCCCCCACCATGATCATGTGTTTGATGGGTACCCGGATGCGCGCCGGGTCCACCTTGCGGTTTACCTCAAAGGGTTTGCCCACGTATTCAGCGCCAAAAATCCCTTTCTGCACGTGAAAGATATAGCGGGTCTTGTCGGTAAAACTGACAATTTTGCGCGGGAACCTGACACGCCCCTGCTCGTCGTAGGCAAAGTCCGAGGCCCAGATTTCCTTGAATTCATGGGCGATGGACGTATTTCTCAGCACTTCCCCGATACCGGAACTGATGAGATAAAACTCCAGCGTGACGCGCGGGTTGGCCTGGAATGCAGCCTCTCGCAGCCGGGTAAAGATGGTTTCTACTCCCCGGTACAACGGCAGTTCCGCGCCCCAGCGCGCCAGACTGTCCCGGGTAATGGGGTCAATGGCGCCGCTGGCGGACTTTTCAATCATCTGGTACAGATAAGCCGGCACCGGGTCCCATTCCTCCGTTGCGGTGCGGGTTTCCATCATGGGGCGCACTTCTTCGGTCCAGAAATGGCGCACATCCAGGCCGCAACGCGCCAGATAGCCGGAGGTGCTGTCCGGCGCCAGGGTATCGTCAAAATCGAAGAGGATGGCGATGACTTCGTGCATGCAACGTAGTGTATCAAAATCTTTGCGATCAATTCCGTCCAGAGCCTGCCCCGGCATGGAGTTGAGTCGGGGGAGGGCCGCAATGAGTGACGAGCAGGGGGTGAGTAGTTACCATTTGTCAATTATACTGCCACTCATGGCAACCCAGGACATTCTTGATACCGCATTGCAGTGGCTGGCTGAGGGTCGCAAGCTGGCCCTGGCGACTGTGGTGGAGACTTGGGGCTCGGCACCGGTTCCCGCTGGCAGCCAACTGCTGGTGGACGGGCAGACCCACTTTATCGGTTCGGTTTCCGGAGGCTGCGTGGAAACTGCGGTCATTGGCGCGGCGCAGGAGGTAATAAGCAATGGGGCGCCGCGCCTGCTTGAATACGGCGTGACCAATGAAAGGGCCTGGGAGGTCGGACTGGCTTGTGGCGGACATATCAGGATTTACCTGGAATTTATCAGCGCGGCGCAGCAGACGTTGCTGCAACAGCTCAATACCTGCCGCGCCGCGGGCGCGTCCTGTGTCCTGCTCAGGAACCTCGATACCCATGACGGTCTGGTGTTGGAACCGGGCTTGCATGTGGATGAGCAACATGCAGAGTTGCATGAACTGTCCCTGCAAGCGTTGCAGACCGACCGCTGTGTGCGGCACCAGGTGCAGGGGCAGGACTGGTTCATTCAACCCGTTAACACGCCGTTGCGCCTGCTCATCATTGGCGCGGTGCATACCGCCCAGCATCTGGCAGGTTACGCCTTGTCCTGTGGTTACGAGGTGGTGGTGGTTGACCCAAGACCGGCGTTTGCCAGCGTCGCCCGTTTTCCCGGAGTGGCCCTGAACACGGAGTGGCCGGATTATGCCTTGGAATTGCTGGCGCCGGACCGGCGTACCGCCCTGGTGACCCTGTCGCACGATCCGAAACTGGATGATCCGGCCTTGCAGCTGGCATTGCGTTCCCCGGCATTTTATGTCGGTGCTCTGGGCAGCAGGAAAACCCAGGCCGCGCGCCGGGAACGGTTGCGCGCGGCCGGCCTCGCGGAGGCTGAAATCGCCCGGTTAAAGGCACCGGTAGGACTGGATATCGGTGCCCGTTCCCCGGCGGAGATTGCGGTATCGATCATGGCACAGATGACCCAGACGCTGCGTAAGGCGTGATGCACTGAAAAGTAATCTGCGCTAATCTGCGCCATCTGCGGACCAATCACTCGCTTTAATCAAGCGATAGCAACAGCACAGCAGCAGCAGCGCGGTGACCAGACTGGCGGCAATGGCAGCGAGGCCGGCGCCGGGCAGGCCGAGTTCCGGGAGCAGCGCCAGCAGCGCCGCGACCTGCACGAGGGTGGCGAACATCCGCACGCGCATGGAAATTTCGGGGCGGCCGATGGCATGCAGGGCGGGGTCAAGCGCGAAGCTGGCCAGGGCCAGGGCCGCGGCGATCAGTAGCAGCATGAGGACGTTATAGGCGCTGACGTACTCGGTGCCGAAGAACAGCCCCAGCAGCGGCTGTCCGAACAGGAAAACGAGCGCCAGGATGATGCCGGCCAAGGCCGCGCCGGCCAGGGCGGAATGGATTATCAGATCCCACAGGCGCCGGAAATTCCCGAGTGCCGCAATTTTTGTCATTTCCGGGTAAACAGTCTCAGTGAACAGCAGCGCCGGTTTGACCAGCGCGTTGGCAAATTCCTGGGTGACCTTGAACAGGCCGGCGCTGGCCGGGCCGGTCAGGGCGCCGACGATGAGGGTGGCAATATGCACACTGGAGGTATGCAGGGTTGTGTTGATGTGCGAGGCCCAGATAAACGACAGAATCCCTTCGTGAGGCCGCAGCAGCTGGTGCAGGCTGAGGTTCATATCCTTGCCAAAGCCACTGCGACCGAACTCACGCCAGCCCAGCCACACCGTGGCAAAACATTGCAGCACGCCGGCGCCGAACCATACCAGCAGGAACGCCGCGACGTGCCGGTAGAGCAGGAATGCGCCCAAGGCACCAACCAGACGCAGGGTGGGTACCAGCATCTGCATGAGCGCAATCAGGTCGAAACGGTCGAACAGGCGCAGCAGGCCCAGGGATGTATTCTTGAAGTTGAACAGGATCATCAGGCAGTAGAGGGCGGCCAGCGGCGCCAGTTCCGGAGTGACACCGAACCAGGGGGCGACCAACGGTATTGCCAGCACACCCACCAGTGTGCCGAGCACACAGAACCCCAGGTCCAGCAGCAGGGTGAATTTCACCAGTTTTTGGAAGTCTGCGCGGCTGTTCCGCTGCCGGCACAGTGCGCCGTACCTCACTACGCACTGCGAGGTCTTCAACGTGACCAGATCACGGATTGCGGCAGTATAGGCGTGGATGAGGATGAGTACGCCGAAATTGTGAACACCCAGGGCGCGGGTAGCCAGCGCCAGATAAGCCAGACCCACCAACGCGGTATAAACCTTGCTCGCAGTGAGCATGGCGGAGTTCTTGAAAATCCGGAGGTAGAGACCGTCGTTCATGTTACCTTTCCCATTCGTCATCCCTGCGCAAACAGGAATGTTAATGACGGGTCGTAATGCGCGGTGCCATTTATTCTGTAAAGTCCGGCGCCAGATTACCGAAAGCCTCACAGATCCGGTCTATCTGTTCATCGGTATGGGCGGCGCTGACGCTGATGCGTACCAGAGATTTGCCGTCAGGGGTTGCCGGGGGAAAGATCAGGTTCACATAGACGCCTTGTTCATGCAGACTGCGCCATAATGCCAGCGCCTGTTCCCGAGTGTCCAGCAGGGCGGCGATGACCGGGCAGGGCTCGGGGCCGAGTGTATAACCTGCATCATGCAAGTGTTGATACAGACGCCGCGCGTGACGCCACAGGCGGGCGCGCAGGTCGCCGCCCTGTGCCACCCGCCGCAGCGCAGCCCGGGTCGAGGCAATGACGGATGGGCAGGGCGAGGCGGTGAAGATATAGGGCCGGCTTGCATAACGTATCAGCTCGAGTTGCGGATGGTTGCTCACACAGTAGCCGCCGGTACTGGCCAGACTTTTACTGAAAGTGCCGGCAATGAAATCCGCGTCGTGGATAACACCGGCTTCCTCCACCAGACCCCTGCCGCGTTCCCCCAGCACGCCCAGAGAATGGGCTTCATCCACCAGCAACATGGCGCCGTGGGTATTTTTTACCTCGATAATCTCCCGGATACGCGCCTTGTCACCCAGCATACTGTAGATGCCCTCGATGATCACCAGAGTCGTCGTCGCGCGCGCCCCCAGGCGGCGCAGGCGTCGGTCCAGATCCGCGGGGTTATTATGGCGGAAGCGCAGGATGTCGGCGCCACTCAGACGGCAACCGTCGTAGATGCTGGCGTGGCTATCCGCGTCGATCAGGATGGTGTCCTCATTGTTGGTCAAGCCGGATATCACTGCCAGGTTGGCCTGATAGCCGGTGGTGAAGACGATGGCCTGCTCACAGCCATAGAACGCAGCAATTTCCTGCTCCAGCGCGCGGTGGCCGGCAAAGCTGCCATTGGCCATTCTCGAGCCGGTGGTGCCGGTGCCCAGTTCATCCAGCGCAGCATGGGCGGCGCTGAGGCTGGCCGCATCGAAAGTGAGCCCTAGGTAATTGTTGGTGCCGGCCAGGATAGTTCTGCGGCCGTTAATGCGCGCTTCCGTTGCCGAGTAGATTTCTTCTATGGGCGCGCCGAACGGATCAATGCCGCGTCCCAGCAGGTTATGCCGGTCCCGCATCAACGGCTGAAACTTGGCAAACAGGGTCATGGGTCGGATTTCTCACACCCGGAAAGGATAACAGCGTGAATCTTGTGCGCCAGATCCTTGACGGTCTGCACATCTGCCAGCAGGTTAACCGGCATGGATATGTCAAACTCATCTTCGATATCCATGAGCAGGTCCAGCACCTTGAATGAATCCAGCCCGAGCTCTGTCACCAGTTCGGAATCTTCCGTCAACCGGACTTCGGCGGCAGTCAGTCCGTCCAGTGCGCTGAGCACTTTTTCCAGAATTTCCCCGTAACTTGTACCGTGGCTTGCGCTCATGCAGTATTCTCCGGCTTTAAGGTGTGAAAATGCCACGGAGGGCATTTTCAGAGACGTCCATTATACTACCGAGTCAAGGGTCTCAGCCAAACGGAGAGTTGGCCGCCAGCCAATGCTGGTTGTCAAAGGCGCATTATCACATACCCAGTTTTCGTGCGTGACTTCGTTGACCTTGCCCGGGGTGAGCATGGCCGGATAACGGCAGGCACGGGCCAGCCACAGGTTGGCATGAGCGGCGCATTTCAGCAATGTTGCCGGAACCCGTAGCCGGGTAACGTTACGTTGCCAGGTGTCCCGGCTGATGGTTGCGAGGTCTTCCCAGCGATACCCGCCGGCGTTGCCGTCATCCAGTTCAAACAGTCCTTGTGCTGCCTTTGCCTGTAACCACATCAGCATGGCTTGCGCCAGATCATGGACATAGATCAGACTGATCCGGGTCGCCGGCGAACCGAACGTCAGCAGCACGCCGCGCCGCAGCAGGCGAAACAGGGGACGCATTTCCTTGTCGCCCGGCCCATATACGGCGGTGGGACGAAAAATGGTGCGGGACAGGTCCGCGTAGCGGTCTGACAGCAGCAGTGCTTCCGCGTCTGCTTTACTGCGCGCATACCAGGAATAGTGCGGATACCTCGCGGCCAGCGATGAAATCAGCAAAAATCGGGGCGCCGGTGTCACCTTTCGGGCTGCGGCCAACAGGTTTTCCGTGCCGTTGAGATTGACTTGCAGAAACTGCGCCAGGGAATTCCCGCGGGTGATGCCGGCGCAATGTATGATGCCGGCGCAGCCATCGACAAGTTCGGCCAGCGCCGCGCGATTGTCGAGATCGCCGTTGATCCAGCGAACACACTCGCGCCCGGGTTGCGGGCGGCGGGTGAGCGCCTTGATCAGGTAGCCTGAATTAACCAGCGCAGTGAGGAAATTGCTGCCGACAAAGCCTGTGGCTCCGGTCAGCGCCACAGTTGCTGTCACGAGGCCACCTCTAAAAATACCACGGAGGGTATTTTAGAGGTTCCCATGACGGTCGCGCGCTCACGGCCTCCGCGTTGTCCGGCTGCAGCCGGTCAGGCGGTTTCGGCTTGTAAAGTAGCGGCCTGGGCCAGATCTACTCTTTTGGTAAAGCCTTTGCGCGCTGCAACCCGGGACAGTTTGCCCGATGAGGTACGTGGCAGAGTATGCGGGTCAACCAGGTCCACATAACAGAAAATCCCGAAGCCCTCATAGACTTTCCGTTGCAATTTTTTGATTAACAACTGTCTGGCCGTGCTGTCGGTCAGGCGGCATTCGACTACCAGCACAACGATCTGTTGACCGTTGTCAAGTTCTATATCGAAGGCCGAGGATTCGCCCATCCTGACTCCATCCATCTCTTCGGCTATTTCCTCTAGGTCCTGGGCACGGATGTTCCTGCCGTTGACGATGATGATGTCTTTGCGCCGACCGGTCAGATAGAGGTTATCGCAATACAGGTAGCCCAGGTCACCGGTATCGAGCCAACCGTTTTCCAGCATCACCCGGTCGGTAGCCTGCTGGTCGTCCAGATAGCCATCCATCAGACTGGGGCCCTTTATCAGGACTCTGCCGACGCGCAAGTCCGGCAACAACTCGCCGTCGCTGCCGACAATCCGGATCTCGTGTTCCGGCAGGGCGCGACCGCAATTCACTATCTCGTTGATCTTGCGGTGGTGCGACTGCACGCGCACAGCAATACCTCGTTCCGCCATGGTCAGGGCGTCTACTGACATGACATCCAGACCGCACTCAAGTTCTGAGAAGGTCGCCGCCAGCGAGGCCTCTGCCAACCCGTAACAGGGCAGAAAGGCATTGGCGTCAAAACCAGTTGCAGCCATAGTCTGCGCAAACGCCTTGAAGGTGCTGGAACGCAACATCTCTGCGCCAATGCCGGCAATGCGCCAGCAATCCAGATTAAGCTGTCCCAGATCCGCGCTACGAATCCTGCGGGTGCAGAGCTCGTAACCGAACGGCGGCGAGAAGGCAATCGTACAGCGATTGCGACTGATTAAACGCAACCATTGCAACGGGCGTATGGCAAAATCTCTGGTGCGCAGGTAATCCACGGACAGCTGCGAGGCGATCGGCCCGAGCACGAAGCCAACCAGCCCCATGTCATGGTAGAACGGCAACCAGGACGCGCAACGATCGCCGTTATGCACTTGCAGGCCGCTTCTGGTGATCCCTTGCAGGTTGCTCATGACGGCCTTGCCGGTAATGACAACGCCCTGTGGCGCGCGCGTGCTGCCCGAAGTAAATTGCAGGTAGGCCGGTTCTTCCGGCCTGCTTGGCTGCATGGGTAGCTCAGACGGGGGGATATCAGCCAGTTGTTCCGGGGTGCCGATCCATTGCAGGTGTTCGTTATCGGCACTGGCTTCCTCGAGGAAGCTGATAAATTCCTTATGGGCGATGGCCACTTTGGCCCTGCCGCTGCTGAGCAGCCCGTTGAGCTGCTGCACATACACCGCGTGGCTGCCGAGGTTCAGTGGTATCGGCATGGCAAACGGGACCAGCCCGACATATTGACAAGCGAAGAACAGGACCATGAAATCCGGGTGGGTGTCGGCCACCAGCGCGATGTGATCGCCGCGCTTCAGGTCCATACTGAGCAGGCGCCGGGCCGCAATTCCGGCTTGTTCCCGGAGTTCGCTATATGGCAGGACGGCGTTGAGCCGGCCCCTGGCATCGTAGAAATTGCACCCGGTGACACCCGTGGCCGCGTAATCCAGCGCCTCTGACAGACAGGAGAAACCGGCAAGATCTTGCGAAATTGTATTACCTGTGTTCGTCGCTTCTCGGCTCACGATGAATAAACTCCCGTCTTACTCTTGTCAACGCCGGTTGACAAAGACAGACTTGCTTTTGATTCATTACCGGGCGCCTCTGAAAATGCCACGGGGGGCATTTTCAGAGTTCGCTCACAGCGTCCTTCCGCCAGCATAGAACGTTCCCCTGATATGTCGGCGCAGTTAATTATAAACATAAAGCACGGCCATTTTATGGCAGTACCATGGTGTAATCTACCGAATTGTTACATGTTCTGAAGAAAACTTCCAGTTTTTTTTTCATAGTCACCTGTAAAAATGCCACACAGTGTATTTTTAGAGGTTACTATAGGCAACCTCTTCAACCATAGCTACGGCTATGGTTTCGGTCGCAGGCACCCGCAGGCAAAACCAATCCGGCGCGATCTTCGCATCACTTGGTGAGATCTGCGGGCTAAAAATCAGAGGCGCCCTGTAGCAGCATACATAGCTTAAACGATGACAGACGGACGATCAAAACCCTTTGCTGGCGGCAACGACTCAATCCGGGTTGTTGCGGTGAACAATCGGCGTCGGTTAGCCGAATTCATGCGACTGCCCTGGCATCTGTACGCGCAGGATCCGTGCTGGGTGCCGCCGTTGCGGCTGGAACGGCGGCTGCATCTGTCTTCGTTCAATCCTTATTTTGCCCATGCCCGTTGGCAGGGCTGGGTTGCCTGGCAGGCCGACCGGCCCGTGGGTCGCATCAGTGCCCAGGTCGATGACCTGCATCGCCGCCATTACCACGTGAAATCCGGGCATTTCGGCTTTCTGGAGTGCACAAACAACCCGGGCGTGATGCGCGCGCTGGTGGCGGCCAGTGAACGCTGGCTGCAGCAGCAGCAAACCGAGGTGATTACCGGACCCTTCAATTTTTCCATAAACCAGGAGTGTGGCCTGCTGGTGGACGGTTTCGATACCCCACCGGCGATTATGACCCCGCATAACCCACCCTGGTACGCCGAATTGCTGGAGCAACAGGGCTACCGCGCCGCAAAAGAGCTGTATGCCTACTGGATTAAGCCCGATTTTGTCATCCCCAAGGTCATGCAGAACCTGGTGAACAGGTTTGGCGGTGCCGTGCGCTTGCGCACCTTGCGGCGCAGCAGGTTCAAACAGGAACTGGAAACCCTGCGGGAAATTTTTAACGATGCCTGGTCTCACAACTGGGGTTTCGTGCCGTTTACCCGGAAGGAATTTGCTGAACTCGGTACCAGTCTGAGGCTGTTTGTGCCGGATGATTTTATCTGTATCGCGGAATACCAGGGCGAACCGGTTGCGTTTATTGTGGGCCTGCCCAACCTGAACGAGGTCACCAAGAGCCTGGACGGCAGGTTATTTCCCACCGGATTGCTTAAAATCATCCACGCGTTGCGTAGCCGGCGTATTCGCAGCTGCAGAGTCCCGTTAATGGGCGTGCGCAGTAAATGGCAGCATACGCCATTGGGTATTGCGCTGGCCTTGCTGGTGATCAACGATCTCAGGCAAGCGATTATCGAGCGCGGGATCACGGGCGTGGAAATGTCCTGGATACTGGAGGACAACAAGGGTATGCGCAGCATCTTAGAGCGGGTCGGCAGCCGCTTGTACAAGACCTACCGCATTTACGAAAAGCGCATGTGAGCACCCTCAACCTGTTCGACACGCCCGCAGTCATGTCTTATATTCAACGCTATATTGTATGGGAAGTGCTCAGGCCCTTCAGTTTTGTGCTGCTCATCTTGGTCACCCTGTTTGCCTGTTTCAGCAGCGCCAGATACCTGGCTCAGGCTGTGACCGAGACCCTGGGCATCTACTTCATGCTCAGGCTGATTTTGTTGAAGACGTTGATTGCTCTGGAAGTGCTGGTTCCCATTGCGCTCTATACGTCGGTGGTGATTGGTCTTGGCAGATTACATCGCGACCGCGAAATAATTGCCTTGAATGCCGCCGGCGCCGGGGATAAAAATATTGTCGGCCCGGTTATGCTGGTATCCATACCGATAGCCCTGCTAGCGGGCTACCTGTCCCTGTATGCTCGCCCCTGGGCTTATGAGAACAGTTATCGTCTGGATGCCACGGCCAAGGCGGATTTGAATACCGATCGGTTCCAACCAGGGCGCTTTTACGGCAACGAAGAGACCGGAACAGTCATCTACATCGGCGCCAAAGACGAGGCCAGCGGCGAGATGGACAAAATTTTTTATTATACCCGCACGCCAGACGCCAGCGAGATTACCGTGGCGCGTAATGCCACCCAGGACCGGGACCTGGAGGACGGCCGCTTGCGGGTAAACCTCTATAACGGCTGGCTCTACCGCCTGCAGCGGGAGGCGGCGGCAGATGCACTGGCCAGTTATGAAAAGCTGGTCAGGTTTCATCAGGATCCGCAGGCGAGTATCGGCTACAAGCGCAAGGCGCAAACGACATCCGCCCTGCTCGACTCCGACAGTCCCGAGGATATAGCCGAGGCCCAGTGGCGCCTGTCCCGCCCCGTAGCCACCCTGCTGCTGGCGCTGATTGCCGTCCCGCTGAGCCGTTCGTCTCCCCGGCAGGGGAAAAATGAAAGGGTATTCACCGCGGCGCTGGTGTTTGCGGTTTATTACAACCTGAGCGGTGTCGCTCAGACCTGGGTGGAGCGCGGCATGCTGGGCGAAATCCCCGGCGTCTGGTGGTTGCACGCGCTGCTGGCGCTGGTGACCGCGCTGTTGCTGTCCGGCAAACGCCTGTTGCCGCGCCTGTGACCGTGGTTGAAAATTACCTGATGCGCCAGATCGGCTTGGGATTGCTGATTGCCGCGGCGTTGTTGTTGCCATTATTCAGTTTTTTCGACCTGATTGACCAGATGGAGCATATCGGCGAGGGCCTGTTCCGTATGCAGGATGCGTTTTACATCGTGCTGTTGCTGTTGCCCCGGCGGCTGATCCAGCTGCTCCCGTTCATTGCTCTGATTGGCAACGTCATTGCATTGGGCCGCCTGGCGTTGAATTCGGAACTTATCGCCATGCGCGCAGCCGGTTTGTCGCCGGCTAAAATCAGTCTGGCATCGTTCAAGGTGGGTCTGTGTCTGCTGTTGTTGCTGGGCGCGCTGGAGCAGTACGGCGCCCCCTACCTGCAGAAAAAGGCTATTTCCCATCGTCTGGAAGTGTTGAACCAGAGTGGCGAACTGGGCGCCGACCTGGGGATCTGGACGCGGGATCAGAACCGCATCATGCGCCTAGGAGAAGCCATCCAGGCGACTCTGGTACAGGATGTGGAAATTTTTACTCTGGATGACCAGGGGCTGCTTGGCGAATATATCTACGCGCAGGACGCCGAGATCGTCAACAATGATCTGTGGCGGTTGCACAATGTCGCCATCAAGGAGTTCAACGGCGAACAGATCGATACGAGATCGCTCGCCCGCATGAGCTGGCGCCCTTTCTTGAGCGCCGAGCAGATGGACACGCTGACCCGGCCGCCGGAGAGTCTTTCCCCCGAGGAGTTATACCACTACATTGCATACCTGAAGAATGCCGGGCAGCAATATGATGAAATATCCTTGGCGTTCTGGCGCAAGTTCGGGGCCGGGCTGATCATGCTGGCCATGTTGCTGTTGTCGGCGCCGTTTGTATTCGGTTCGATACGCACCGGCATCGGTGCCCGGCTGGCGCTGGCGGGTATCACCGGTATTTGCGTCTATCTGCTCGATCAGATCTTCTCCAACGCCGGCTTGCTGCTCAACCTGCACCACGCCCTGGTAGCGCTCACCCCCGGGCTGATGCTGATGTTTGTCGGCCTGTTGTGGTTGCGGCGAGTGGCATAAGCCGCTGCTCAAATTCCTGCGTTTCTTCATTGAGGATGAATGAGTTGACGCGGGTCTGCCAGCCTGATGGAAGTTGGCTGATTTCATAGATGTAGTAGCCCGGGGCCTTGGCCGGGTCGTTGTAGTTGGCCGAGGCAGAGGGTACGCCGAACACGGGGATACGGCGCGCTCCGGCTTGCAGTGTGGCCTGCATCTGCCGGTGACCGTGACCGTGAATAACCAGCTCCGCGCCGGGCCCGGCCAGGGTTGACAGCAGCGCGCCGGCATCACTGAGGCCGCGCCTCGCACTCATGGAATGCGGGCTGTGGTGCAGTATGACGATGCGGTACAGGCCCTGTTGCGCGGTCGCTTCAAGCAGCTGGCCCAGGTATTGCAGCTGCTCTTCACCCAACCTGCCGCTGGCATAAAAGGGCGGCGTGGGCACGGCGCTGCACAGGCCAATGAGCGCCACCGGGCCACGCACCCGCAGGTAAGGAAACTGTGGCCCGCGCGCCGCCGCGCCGGGGTCGCTTTGCATGTACGCGCGCCAACGTCCGAGCGTTTGCTCTAGGTCGGCGGCAATGTAGCGATCATGATTCCCCGGCACAATTGAGATATAATCGGGCGCGCCGATGCGCGTTAACCAGGTTTCGGCTTCCCGGCATTCGCGTGCGGTGCCTAGGTGCGTGAGATCGCCGCTGATAGCCAGGTGGTCGGGTTGTTGTCCTGCCAGGTGCGCCAGCGTTCGGGATAATATCTCCCTGCTGTGCGCCCGGCGCCGTTTAAGGCGCCAGGAGAGGTAGCCGAGGATACGTTTGTTGAGTAATTCCCGCCACCGGACCGGGGCCAGCGAGGTCAGGTGCGGGTCCGACAGATGCGCTATTTTCATAACGCCACAGAGTACACAGAGTACGCAGAGAAATAAACACATCCATTCCTTATGAGTCACATCTTGTACCAACCGGTAGGGAAGCCCGCAGGCGCAAAAAATCCGGCGCGATCTTCGCATCACTGGGTGAGATATGCGGGCTAGGCCGCCGCTGCCAGCGGCGTTGCTCGAGCGTATCGAACGGCAGTGCGCCGCGCCGCCGCCGCCGGCCTGTGCGGCGATGACCCGGGCCTTGCAGGAAACCTACGGCGCGGCGCTGCAAGGCATATTGTTCTACGGTTCCTGTGTGCGCGGTATGTCTCTGACAGAAGGTGTGGCCGATGCGTTTGTAGTCGTCGACAGTTACCGCAATGCGCATCCTAAGCCCTGGCAGGCCTGGCTCAATGCCTGGCTGCCCCCCAACATATTATATCGGGAAATCCCCACTGAGGCCGGATTACTGAGGCTGAAACTGGCGCTGATCAGTATGACGGATTTTTCCAAGGGTATCCGTTACGGGTTTCATTCCTATCTGTGGGGGCGCTTTGCCCAACCGGTGCACATACTCCAGGCCCGCAATGCGGCGTTGCGGGCGGAATTTCATGAGCTGCTGGCGCACGCGGTGCTGACTTTGCTCAGGACTACGGCGCCGTCGTTGCGCGAGCAGGTCAACAACGCGGAAACCATTTGGACCCATGCCTTGGCCCTGTCATACTCTACCGAGTTTCGGGCTGAGCCCGACTCCAAGGCGGCGGAACTGGCGCGCCATCACCTTGCTGACTACGCGGCACTGCTGGAAGACTCCCTGCCGGCTCTGGAGGCTGTGCTACACCGGGAAGGCCACGACAGCTACACGCGCCGCGCCACTGCCGCCGGCGCCCATCGCGCCCGCCGGCAATGGCGCCGCCGCCGCCGGCTGGGACATCTGTTGTGGATGCTGAGACTGTTCAAGGCTGCGTTCACCTTCAGCAACGGGGTCGATTATGCAGCCTGGAAGATCGGCCGTCATACCGGCGTAGAGATAGAGGTGACCCCTCGACTACGCCGTTATCCGCTGCTGTTCGGCTGGGGCGTGTTCCTGAAACTAGTGAGGCGGGGTGTGCTACGGTGAACCATGACAAAAAACAACGGCGCTTCAGCGTCACCCTGGGCTTGTGGATCATCAAGCGCATAGAGCGCGCTTTGATCAGGTATTCCCGGGTCCCCGACACGCCGTTCCTGGCGCCGGATGAATTTCCCTGGGTGGCAGCGCTGGAAGCCGCATGGAAGCCGATACGCGCGGAACTGCAACAATTGCTGGAAGCCCCCGAGCGCATTCCCAATTTCCAGGACATCTCGCGCGACCAGATAAACCTCAGCAGGGACGACAAATGGAAGTCTTACTTCCTCTATGGCTATGGCTACAAGATGGAAAATAACTGCCGCGCCTGCCCGCAAACAACGCGTATCATCGAGTCCATACCGGGTATGTTCACCGCCTTTTTTTCGGTGCTGGCGCCCGGTAAACACATCCCCGTACACCGCGGCCCCTATCGGGGGCTGCTGCGCTGCCACCTGGCGTTGCTGGTGCCTGAACCGCGCCAGGATTGCTGGATAGAAGTGGGCGGCGCGACCGCCACCTGGGAAGAGGGCCGCTGTATCGTATTCGATGATACCTATCCGCACCGGGTGGAAAACAATACCGAGGCCCGGCGCGTGGTGTTATTCCTGGACATCAAACGGCCATTGAACTTCCCCGGCGCGCTGCTCAATCGTATCGTCCTGTTCCTGATCCGCCACTCGCCGTACATACAGGATGCCCGCCGCAACCAGATAGCCTGGGAGAAACGCCTAGATTGCGTTTGAGGCCTTGAGTATTGTCCGCAATTCATCTGCGCGTTAACCCGGCTGCGAATTGCAGGGCTGTTGTCGCCAGCTCAACTCTGTTCTGCAAGGAACGCATGACCGTATTGGCAACCCTTACCTCAATGCCCGACTTCTCAATGGCCAGCGCTTCGTGAGCGTCGATGTTGTCGATGACGAGACCGTTCAGAAAGTCACGGTAGTAGCCGGCGAGCGCCAGGTTGGTTGCCGGCAGGTGCAGTTCTGCCATGATCTTCGCGGCCGGGCCTTTCAGAGCCTTGCCGCCGACGATGGGAGAGACGGCGATGACCGGCGCCCGTGTCGATTGCAGGCCGGCGCGTACTCCCGGCAGCGACAGGATCGGGTCGATACTCAGAAACGGGTTGGACGGGCACAGGATCACCGCGTGCGGAGCGTCGTGGCTCAGCAACTCGGCAAAGTCCGGGTGCGGACGCGCCGTGTCGGCGCCGGCATAGCGCAGCGCCCGCACCCGCGGGCGGCAAGCCAGACGCACGAAGTAATCCTGAAACGGCAGCTCGCCCTGGTCGGTGCAGACAATCGTCTGCACCGGGTCATCACTCATGGGTACGAGCCGCTGCACAACCCCGAAGGAAGTGCACAGTGACTGCATGACTGCGGTCAGGCCCAGGCCCCGTTGCAGCCCCCAGGTGCGGTAGCTGTGGGTGGCGAGGTCCTGGTCGCCCAGGTTGAACCAGTCCGGTCCGCCTAGGCGGGACAGCGCGCGCATGAAGTTCCAGGTCTCGCCGGCCAGACCCCAGCCCCGTTCCGGGTCGGCTACCCCGGCCAGCGTGTACATGACGGTATCCAGGTCGGGCGAGATATGCAGGCCCAGATGCCGGAAGTCATCGCCGGTGTTGACCACCGTCAACAGTTCAGCCGGTTGCAGTAGCCGGCTGAGGCCAAGCACCAGCTTGGCGCCACCGACGCCACCGCACAGAGCAAGGATGCGGGTTGTCATGGGCTGCGTGTCAGTCAGGAACGGATTTCAAGGCTGCCCCAAGTCCACCACAGAGCCGGGGTCGTCAGGGTTACCATTACCTGAACAAGTCTTTGACCGGGTCTCTTATCAGAGCCGACGCGTTACTGGCAGGACCATCCAAATCCAGGCCCTTGACCAGCGCCGCGGGAATGCCCTGCGCCGCTTGTCCCATCACCAGCGAGGCTGCGGCGGCAATCTCGTCGGCGATACCCACCTCGGTCACCCGCAACGGATTGCCGTGCCGGTCCTGGGCGCCGCGCAGATCCAGCAGGCAGGGCAGGCCGGCAGCGCCGATGGCAATGCCGGTGACGCCGTTGCGCCAGGCGCGTCCGGCGCTGTCGTTGATGATGACGCCTAGATTGACGCCCAGACTTCGTGACAAACGGGTTTGCAGCTGCGCGGCGCTGGCATCGGGGTCTTGCGGCAGCAGCAGTACCCGTTCCGAACGGTTGTTACGGGGGATATTTGAATGATCGATACCGGCATTGGCATGAATAAATCCCAGTTTGTGCTCCACGATCAAGACATGCTGCCGATACCTGACCACACGCTTGGACTGGGACAGGATCAGCTCGACCAGACGCGCGTCCTTGCCTGTTGCCGCGGCCAGTTGCAAGGCTTGTGCCGAAGGCGTTACCATAGCCAGATGCACGTACCGGTTCTCCGCCTTGGACACGATCTTCTGGGCGATCACCACAATATCGCCGGCACTGACAGAGTGCGCTTGCAGACACGCCGTCAACAGCGCCGCCAGATCATCACCCGGCATGACCTCAGGTATGCCGGGTAGCGGCAGCAGCTGTATTCCGGCACCAGACTTTTTACTGTTCATAGGGTTATAATACCTTGTCAAACGATAGCAGGTTAAAGGTCACCTCTCACAAACATGAGGTGACCGAGCAGCACAGGGATGTGCTGCTCGGGGCCAGCTACGCTGTCCAAATTCGTTCCGGACGAATTTGTGCACAGCCACAGGCTGCCTGCAGGCAGCACCAAGACCCGCGAAGGCGCATCAAGCGTAGTGGGTTATGGGGAAAGAGCAGCAATATTATCATAACTTATTGAGAGCAATGATGTTTCACAAGGCAACAAGCGACTTGGTGAGAGCTGCGGGTTAGCCATGAACAGCAACAAAATTGTCACCCGCTTCGCCCCCAGTCCCACCGGTTTCCTGCATGTCGGTGGTATTCGCACGGCGCTGTTTTCCTGGTTGTATGCCCGCCGCCACGACGGGGAGTTCCTGCTGAGAATAGAAGACACCGACCGTGAACGCAGCACCGATGCGGCTCTGCAAGTTATCCTGGAGGGCATGAACTGGCTGGGGCTGACCCATGACCGGGACCTCGTATATCAGTCGCAGCGCACACAACTGTACCAGGATGCGATACAGCGATTGCTGGAGCTGGACCGGGCCTATTATTGTTTTTGCAGCAAGGAAGAAATCGACGCCATGCGCGCAGAGGCCCTGAGCAAGGGCGAGAAACCCCGTTATAACGGCAAGTACCGCGACCTGGGCCGCCAGCCTGTGGCCGGTGAGACACCCGTAGTACGTTTCAAAAATCCCCTGCACGGCGAGGTGGTCATCGACGACCTTATCCAGGGCCGGGTGATGATCAGCAACCGGGAACTGGATGATTTAATCATCGCCCGCGCCGACGGGTCACCGACCTACAACCTGACCGTGGTAGTGGACGATGCCGAGATGGGCATCACTCACGTCGTGCGCGGGGACGATCATCTCAATAATACGCCCCGTCAGATGAATATCTTCAACGCGTTGGGCTTTGCGGCGCCGAACTACGCCCATATCCCCCTGATCCTGGACCCGCAAGGCAAAAAACTGTCCAAACGCCACGGCGCCGCCAGCGTGTTGGAATACCGTGAGCAGGGCTACCTGCCGGAGGCCTTGCTGAACTATCTGGCGCGCCTGGGCTGGTCCCATGGCGACCAGGAACTATTCAATGTGGACGAATTGATTGCACTGTTTGACCTGGGCCGGGTGAACAAAGCCGCCGCCGCGCTGAACCCCGACAAGCTGGCCTGGCTGAACCAGCATTATCTCAAAGATAGCAAGGCCGAACGGATTGCCGGCCTGCTGGAAGAAAAACTGGTCGGACTCGGCGTTGACGTAAGCGGGCCGCCTGCTCTCAGGGAGGTGGCCCGGATACAGCAAGAGCGTGTGAAGACTGTTGTGGAAATGGCTGAACAAAGCCGGTTTTTCTACCAGGAGTTCGCCGAGTATGAGCCAACGGCTGCAAAAAAACACCTGCGTCCGGTGGCGCTGGAGCCGTTGCGGCAGGCGCGCGCGGCATTGGCCGGACTGGAAACCTGGGGGCGGGAGGCGCTGCATCGGACTGTTGACAATGTTGCACAGCAGCTGGATATCAAATTCGGCAAAATCGCCCAACCATTGCGAGTGGCAGTCACCGGCAGCGCCGTCTCCCCCGCCATCGACGTCACCCTGGAGTTGCTGGGCCGGAACCGGACTCTGTCCCGCCTAGCGCGCGCGCTGGCATGGATTCAGAAGCGGAGCGATGCATCCGGATTTGACAGTCAATAATGCCTGGTCTATACTGCGCCCGCACGTTAGCCGGTCAGTGTGCTCGAGAGAACCTCTGAAAATGCCCTCCGTGGCATTTTCAGGGATGCCTTGGAACTGTTCAGTGCGGGGCCATAGCTCAGTTGGGAGAGCGCTACAATGGCATTGTAGAGGTCGTCGGTTCGATCCCGTCTGGCTCCACCAGAGTTTTCCACCTGTCCCCTTCGTCTAGAGGCCCAGGACATCGCCCTTTCACGGCGGCAACAGGGGTTCGACTCCCCTAGGGGACGCCATTTAAGGCAAAGACAGCCGAAGCGTCATGGCTTTGGCTGTCCTGGCAGCCTGCTAGAGAGGCAGTAATTGGGATTAGCCCGCGCGAAAAAGAGCATGAGCGCAAATAACAACCCACTCGAAAACCGCCTCTGGAGCGCCGCCGACGAGCTACGGGCCAACTCCAGGCTGAAGGCGTCGGAGTACTCCATCCCGGTGCTGGGCATGATCTTCCTGCGCTATGCGGACGTGAAGTTCGCCGAGGCCGAGAAGCAGATCGGCAACCAGAGTGGCGGTCGGCGCCGGCGCACGGGCGGCAAGGAGCGCTATCAGGCAATGGGCGTGCTCTATCTGTCCGCGGCGGCGCGCTTCGGTAACCTGCTCAAGCTGCCGGAAGGGGAGAAGGTCGGCCGGGCAATCAACGACGCCATGCGGGCCATCGAGCAAGACAATCCCGACCTCAAGGATGTGCTGCCCAAGACCTACAACCGGCTGGAGAACGCCACCCTGGTGGAACTGCTCAAGTTGATGGGCTCCATCCCCATGGACATCGAGGGCGACGCCTTCGGCAGGATCTACGAGTACTTCCTCGGTAAGTTCGCCATGACCGAGGGGCAGAAGGGCGGCGAGTTCTACACCCCTACCAGCATCGTCAAGCTGATCGTCGAGATCATCGAACCCTTCCACGGGCGCATCTTCGACCCGGCCTGCGGTTCCGGCGGCATGTTCGTGCAATCCGCCCGCTTTGTGCAGGAGCACAAGAACAATGCTGCCGCCGAGATCAGCGTTTACGGCCAGGAGCGGGTGGCCGAAACCGTGCGCCTGGGCAAGATGAACCTGGCGGTGCATGGCCTCGCCGGAGACATCCGCCAGGGCAACACCTACTACGAAGACCTGCACAACTGCCCCGGCAAGTTCGACTTCGTGATGGCCAATCCGCCCTTCAACGTGGACCGGGTGGACAAGGAGCGCCTCAAGGACGACCGGCGCTTCCCCTTCGGCATGCCCCGGGTGGATAACGCCAACTACCTGTGGATTCAGAACTTCCACAGCGCCCTGGGCGCCAACGGCCGGGCCGGGTTCGTCATGGCCAACTCGGCCGCCGACGCCCGCGCCTCGGAGCTGGAGCTCCGCAAGCGACTCATCGAGGCCAAAGCGGTCGATGTGATGGTGGCCGTCGGTTCCAACTTTTTCTACACCGTCACGCTGCCCTGCACCCTCTGGTTCCTGGACCGGGGCAAGCGCGGCACCGGGCGCGAGGATGCGGTGTTGTTCATCGATGCCCGCCCCATCTACCGCCAGCTCGACCGCGCCCACCGCGACTTCGAGCCGCGACAGATCGAGTTTCTCGCCAACATCGTGCGGCTCTACCGGGACGAAGAGCCGGAGAACCGACACGACAGCACCGGGATGCTGACCGAGAGATTCCCGGACGGCGGTTATCGGGACATCCCCGGCCTGTGCAAGATGGCGAGTATTGAGGAGATCGAGGCCCAGGGCTGGAGCCTCAACCCCGGCCGCTATGTCGGCGTGGCGGCGCGGGAGGAGGATGACTTTGATTTCTTCGAGCGGCTGGGGGAGTTGAATGGGGAGCTGGAGGTGCTGAATGGCGAGGCGCGGGAGTTGGAGGAGCGGATTGCGGAAAATGTCACTGCTGTGATGGAGAGGATGTGAAGTGGATTCGATGCATATAATGAAGTTCAGAGATTTTATAACTCTTCAAAGAGGGTTTGATCTTCCAAAGAAGATGCGACGGAATGGTATTTTCCCTGTGGTTGCATCAGCATCAGTTCAAGGATTTCATGATGAATACAAGGTGCAAACTCCTGGCGTTGTGACTGGACGAAGCGGATCACTTGGACATGTTCTCTTTATCGAGCAACCGTTTTGGCCGCTGAATACCACGCTCTGGGTTAAAGATTTTAAGCACAATAATCCACGATACGTATGCTATCACTTACAAACCCTTCGTCTTGAACGCTACAACTCTGGGGCGGGTGTGCCCACGCTCAACCGAAATCATCTTAATGAAATTGAAGTGGGGGTTCATGTCATCGAATCCCAACAAAAAATCGCCGCCATCCTCTCCGCCTATGACGACCTGATCGAGAACAACCTGCGGCGCATCAAGATACTGGAGGAGATGGCCCAGAACCTCTACCGCGAGTGGTTCGTCAAGTTCCGCTTTCCCGGCCATGAACAGGTGCGCATGGTCGACTCTCCACTGGGGAAGATTCCGGAGGGGTGGGAGGTTAGAAGACTATCTGAAGTCTGCAATCTGGTGATGGGTCAATCCCCAAAATCTGAATTTTACAATGACGTAGGTGAAGGTTTGCCTTTCCATCAGGGTGTAACAGACTTTCGTGACAGATTTCCGATCACACGACTTTACTGCACCGTTCAAAACAGGTTAGCGGAAGCTGGAGATATTCTCTTCTCAGTACGCGCACCGGTGGGCCGCATCAATATTGCACCGACACAAATGATTATCGGTCGTGGCTTAAGTGCTATTCAGCATTCCGCTGGATATCAGTGGTTTGCATTTCACTTGCTTAAGGAGAAATTCAAAGAAGAAGATTCAATAGGGGGAGGTACGATATTCAAAGCAGTAACAAAAGCAGATATGCAGGGCATAGAGCTTCTTTCCGCTGATGATGAAACTCATAGACGGTTCGAGGAGATCGCTTCACCGATTGAGAGCCAAATTAAGAATATGACAAAAAAGAATGAAACCCTCCGCCAAACCCGCGACCTCCTCCTCCCCAAACTCATCTCCGGTGAATTGGATGTATCGAAACTCGACATCGACATCAGAGAGGCGGCATGAGCGCCCGGGTTCCGGTCAATCCCGATTTGCTCCACTGGGCACTGGAACGCGCCGGCGCGAGCACTGAAGCGTTCGCGGAAAAGTTTCCGAAACTGAACGACTGGCTGGGGGGCGAGCTTGCGCCCACTTACAAGCAACTGGAAGCCTTTGCCAGGGCGACCCATACCGCCATCGGTCTGCTGTTTCTGCCGCAACCACCCGAAGAGCCATTGCCGATACCAGACTTTCGCACGCTGCCCGAGACGCGGTTGTCCCGCCCGAGCGCCAATCTTTTGGATATGATCTACCTCTGCCAGCAGCGCCAGGCCTGGTATCGGGACTATCAACGCTTGCAAGGCGAGGCGGCGGTTACTTTTGTCCGTTCCGCCTCGGTGGCGGATCAGGTGCCCGGGGTGGCGGCCGGAATCGCCCAAGCCATTGGTTTCGACCTTGCCGAGCGACAACAGTCGCCGAACTGGTCCGAAGCGCTGCGTCGCTTCATCTCCCGCGTCGAACAGGCCGGGATCTTGGTCATGGTCAGCGGCGTGGTGGGCAGCAATACCCGTCGCCCCTTGAATGTGGAGGAGTTTCGCGGTTTTGCCCTAGCTGATCCCCTTGCGCCGCTAATCTTCATCAACGGCAGGGATTCCAAGACGGCGCAGATGTTCACCCTGGCCCATGAACTGGCCCATCTGTGGCTGGGAGAGAGCGGCGTCTCCAATGTCCAGGCCGCGACCCGGCCGGATGAGCGAATCGAGCGCTGGTGCAACGCGGTGGCGGCGGAATTGCTGGTTCCGCTTGAACAGCTTCGCCCGAATTACGCTCCGGAAAATGAGCTGCATGAAGAAATGCAGCGCCTCGCCCGCCGATTCAAGGTCAGCACGCTGGTCATCGTCCGCCGCTTGTTCGATCTGGGGGTGTTCGACCAAGAGACGCTGTGGGCGACCTATCGCGCGGAGCTTGAGCGCGTCAAGGCGCTGTCCGCCAGAGAGGGCGGTGGCGGTGATTTCTACAACACGCTGTCTGCCAGAACCGGAAAGCGGTTTGTAAAAGCGCTTGTAGCCAGCACGCTGGAGGGGCAAACCCAGTTTACCGATGCGTTCAGGATGCTGGGTATCAGGAAAACCGCCACTTTCTACGAGGAGGCCCGGCGTTTGGGATTGCACGGATGAAATACTTGCTGGACGCCAACGTCTTCATGGCGGCGAACAATCTTCACTATGGCCTGGATTTCTGTCCCGCGTTCTGGGACTGGCTGATCGCGGGCAATGCGCAACGGAAGGTGTTCAGTATCGAGAAAGTGGGAGATGAAATCTCGGCTGGTGGCGATGCTTTGACCGGGTGGGCTGAAGGGCCCGGTAAACATCTGTTTCGCAAGCCGGACCCGGAAGCCCTGAAAAGTATGGCTCAGGTCAGCCAGTGGGTGACGGAAAACGACTATACCCCCGCGGCGGTGAACACCTTCTTGCAGGTGGCGGACTACTGGCTGGTGTCCCACGCGCTGGCGCATGGTTTGGTGGTGGTCACCCACGAGAAACCCGCGGATACGCGCAACAAGGTGAAAATCCCCAATGTTTGTGTAGGGCTGGGCGTGAAGGTGATGACGCCGTTCGAAATGCTGCGCCATGAGCGGGCGCGTTTTGTCTTGGGTGGCGCGGCGTAACGCTCCGGGAATAGAAGGAAAAACCGATGTCCGACTACTCCGAAGACGCGCTGGTCGAACAGCCCGCCATCGCCCTGTTCGCGGCGATGGGATGGGAGACGGCCAATGGTTTCCATGAATTTGATCAGACGGGTGGCAGTACCTTGGGGCGGGAGACGAAATCCGAGGTGGTGCTTGGAGGGCGGTTGCGGTCGGCGCTGCAGCGGCTGAATCCCGGTTTGCCGGCGGACGCTTTCGACCAGGCCATCGAGGAGTTGGTCCGCGACCGCAGCGCCATGGCCCCGGTGCGGGCCAACCGAGAAATCCATCTGCTGCTGAAGAACGGCGCGCGGGTAAAGATTTCCGACCCTGACGGCACGGGCGAGACGGTGGAGTCGGTCAGGCTGATCGACTGGAACACACCGACCAACAACGATTTCCTGCTGGTCAGCCAGTTCTGGGTGACCGGGGAGATGTACACCCGGCGGGCCGACCTGGTGGGCTTCGTCAATGGCATTCCGCTGGTGTTCATCGAGCTGAAGGCGGCCCATGCCCGGCTGGAGACGGCTTACACCGGCAATCTGAGCGACTACAAGAACGCCATTCCCCAGCTCTTTTGGTACAACGCCCTGATCATGCTCTCCAACGGCAGCGAAAGCCGCATCGGCAGCATGACCGCAAACTGGGAGCACTTC
This sequence comes from Gammaproteobacteria bacterium, assembly GCA_965215365.1. Lineage (GTDB taxonomy): Bacteria > Pseudomonadota > Gammaproteobacteria > Eutrophobiales > Eutrophobiaceae > JAAXHV01. The sequence continues at coordinate 1,129,814 of CBDCDS010000003.1, forward strand.
GTCGAGTGGAAGAAGATCAACCGCGAGGGCGAGGAGGGGGTGGTCTCGCTGGAAACCATGATCCGGGGTGCCTGCGACAAGGCGCGGCTGCTGGACCTGGTGGAGAACTTCACCCTGTTCATGGAGGTGCAAGGTGGCCCCATCAAACTGTTGGGCAAGAATCACCAGTACCTGGGGGTGAACAACGCCATCGAGGCACTGCGGGACATCGAGCGCCGCGCTGGCCGGCTGGGCGTATTCTGGCATACCCAGGGCAGCGGCAAGAGCGTATCGATGATCTGTTTCGCGCAGAAGGTACTGCGCAAGATCCCCGGCAACTGGACCTTCGTCATCATTACCGACCGGCAGGAGCTGGATCAGCAGATCTACAAGAGCTTCGCGGCAAGCGGAGCGGTGACCGAGCAAGAAGCGCGAGCCACTTCCAGCCATCATCTGCGTCAGCTTTTGACGGAAGATCACCGCTATGTCTTCACCCTCATCCACAAGTTCCGTACCGAGCGGGGCGAGCGGCATCCGGTGTTGTCGGAGCGCGCCGACATCATCGTTATCACCGACGAGGCGCATCGCAGCCAGTACGACACCCTAGCACTGAATATGCGCACTGCCCTGCCCAACGCCTCTTTTATCGCCTTCACCGGTACGCCGCTGATCATCGGCGAGGAGAAAACGCGGGAGGTCTTCGGCAACTATGTGAGCGTGTACGACTTCCGCCAGTCGGTGGAGGATGGCGCGACCGTTCCGCTCTACTACGAAAACCGCATCCCCGAATTGCAGCTTACCAACGAAAATCTCAACGAGGACATGGAGCGCCTGCTGGAAGAGGCGGAGCTGGATGAGGAGCAGGAGAAGAAGCTGGAACGGGAATTCGCCCGTCAGTACCACCTGATCACGCGCGAGGAGCGGCTGGAGACCATCGCCGGCGACCTGGTGAGCCATTTCATCGGGCGCGGGTTCCGCGGCAAGGCGATGGTGATCAGCATCGACAAAGCCACGGCAGTGCGCATGTACGACAGAGTGAAGGCGCACTGGACGGTGGAAATATCGCGCCTGATGGACGAGATGGCCAAGACGGTGGGCGACGAGCAGCGTCAAGTCATCAAGGAGCGGCTTCAGTTCATGGAATCTACCGATATGGCGGTGGTGGTCTCCCCGTCACAGAACGAGATCGAGGAGATGCAAGCCAGGGGGCTGGACATCGCGCCGCACCGCAAGCGCATGGTCAGCGAAGACCTGGAGACCCGGTTCAAGGACCCGGCCGATCCCTTCCGCATCGTCTTCGTCTGCGCCATGTGGCTGACCGGCTTTGATGCGCCTTCCTGCTCCACGCTCTACCTAGACAAGCCAATGCGCAACCACACCTTGATGCAGACCATCGCGCGGGCCAACCGGGTGTTCAAGGAAAAAGTCAACGGCCTTATCGTCGATTACGTCGGGGTGTTCCGCAACCTGGAAAAGGCACTGGCGATCTATGGGACTGAGCGTGGCGCCGGCGGCGATTCTCCGGTCAAGGACAAGGCGGCGCTGGTCGCCTTGTTGCGGCAGTCGATTGCCGAGACGGAGAGGTTCTGCGCGGGAATGGGGGTCGATCCGGGCGCCATCGAGGCAGCCAGCGATTTCGGGAAAATCAAGCTGTTGGATGACGCGGTGGAGGCCCTGATTGCCAATGACGACAGCAAAAAGCGGTATCTGGCGCAGGCCGCGACGGTCCGCAGACTCTACAAGGCCATATTGCCGGATAGCGAGGCCGAGGCGTTCGCCGCGCGGTGCCAGTTGGTTAGCGTGCTGGCGAAAAAGATTCGTGCACTTACTCCTCCGGCAGACATCTCCGAGGTGATGAATCAGGTAGAGGAACTGCTGGATACGTCCATTGCCGCCGAGGGTTATATGATTCGGCAAACGCCTGCGACCTATGGGGCGGCGGGTGGTGCTGAGGGGCATTGGGTCGATCTCGCGCAGATAGACTTCGAGGCCTTGAAGGAGCGGTTCACCAACGGCAGGAAGCGCACGGAGGCGGAAAAGCTCAAGGGCCAGGTGCACAGCAAATTGAAGCGGATGCTGCGCCTCAACCGCACCCGCATGGACTATCTGGAGCGGTTCCAGAAGATGATCGACGAATACAACGCCGGAAGCCTGAACATCGACGAGTTTTTCCGGCGCTTGCTGACTTTCGCTGAAAACCTGAACGAGGAGCAGCAGCGCAGTGTCGCGGAGCAACTATCGGAAGAAGAGCTGGCGTTGTTCGACATCCTGACCAGGCCCCGGCTTGATCTTTCCGACAAGGAGATCAAGCAGGTGAAGAAAGCGGCCAGGGAGCTGTTGGAAGCGTTGAAGCGTGAAAAGCTGGTTCTGGACTGGCGCAAGTTCCAGCAGTCCCGGGCCGCCGTGAAAATCAGCATCGAGGATGTGCTGGACGAGCGATTGCCGGACAGCTTCCCGCCGGAGCTTTTTCAGCACAAGGTCGGGGCTGTGTACCAGCACGTTTTCGATTCCTACTACGGCGGCGGCCGAGGGGTGTATGCGTCTGCTAAAATGACAGAGTTGCATCCTTGTGAGGCGCCAGAAATGCTGGTTCGCTCACTGTCAACAGACTGCGAATGAAATGCAGATAAGCCCCTTCTCCCAGCGGCGCGTCCATGCCTAATATTTCAATATCAGGCCCGGTAGTCTGCTGATCGTTACTACCAGGTCGCATTTTTTCCCAGGATAAATGTGCTTCCCAGTGGTAGTCTTCGGTGCGAGAGACTTGCAGGGTTACTTCCCAGGCCTGCTCAGGCCAATCATCCTGCGCGTCATGGCGGCGGATCACGCTGCCCGGTTGGCGCCGGTCCAGTTCCTGCGCCAGCGCGTCGCACAGGTTGGCGATGATCATGATACGGGTTTTCGGGCCACCCTGGCATGAGAGCAACAGCGGCGTCGCGTGCGCCCCGGCACCGAACACGAACGTCCCAATAACAAGAGCGGTGGTCAGATATATGCAGCGCATGGAAATCGACAGGTCAGGGGGTGCAATGCGCCAAGCATACTACGGCCCGGCAATGAAGCCAACAGCGTTTTGCTGTAACATGCAGTCATAAGGCGCTTGGACAGCGCGCCGTTAGCCCGCAGATCTCACCGGGTGATGCGAAGATCGCGCCGGATTGGTTCTGCCTGCGGGTGCCTGCGCCCGAAACCATAGCGGTAGCTATGGTTGAGGAAGCACGTGCCCGCAGGCAGAACCAAGACCAGCGAGGGCGCATCAAGCGCAGTGGGTTATGTGGAAAGAGTAGCAGTATTACCATAACTTATTGAGAAAAATCATGTTTCACAAGGTAACAAGCGACTTGGTGAGATATGCGGGTTAGGGATAAGAGAACCGCATCCGGCCCGGCCGCTGTCTTCGGGCGCGCCGGCACAGGTTGGCGCTGCAACAACGGCCGGTTTTTGACGACAAGGAGTGGTCGGCAATGAATGTCGCCATGGTCGGGGCAGGTTATGTGGGGCTGGTTTCCGGTGCCTGTTTTGCCGAATTTGGCGCCAACGTGACCTGTATTGACCATGATCGGGAGAAGATCGACAAGCTCCGGGAAGGCGTTGTTCCCATCTATGAGCCTGGCCTGACAGACCTGATAAGCAAAAATCTGGAGCAGGGCAGAATGACGTTCAAGGCCGGCTATGACACCGCGGTCGGCGCCTGTGACCTGATGTTTATCGCGGTGGGTACGCCCTCCCGCCGCGGTGATGGCCATGCTGATCTGAAATACGTATATCAGGCGGCGCGGGAGCTGGCGCCCTGGCTGCGCGGCTACACGGTGATAGTAGATAAATCCACGGTGCCGGTCGGCACTGCCCGTAACGTCAAACGTATCATTAAGGAAGAAAATCCTGAAGCCGGTTTTGACGTGGCCTCCAATCCTGAGTTCCTGCGCCAGGGGTCGGCCCTGTCCTGTTTTATGCGACCGGACCGGGTAGTTATCGGCGTGGAGACGGCGCGCGCGGAACAACTGCTGCGCGAATTGTACCGGCCGCTCAACCTCATTGAAACACCCATGGTAGTAACCGGCCTAGAAAGCGCCGAACTCATCAAGTACGCGGCGAATGCGTTTCTGGCCACAAAAATCAGTTTTATCAATGAGATGTCGGCCCTGTGTGAAGCAGTGGGCGCGGATGTGCAGGCGCTGGCCAAGGGGATGGGCCTGGACGGGCGCATCGGCAGGAAGTTCCTGCGCCCGGGCCCCGGTTATGGCGGCTCCTGTTTCCCCAAGGATACTCGAGCGCTGGCGCTAATCGCGCAGGAAAATAACGTGAGCAGCCGCATCGTAGAGGCGGTGATGGAAGTCAACGAGGCACAGAAGGCGCGTATGATCAACAAGATCCGCACTGCCCTGGGCGGCAACGAAAACAGCAAGACCCTGGCGGTGCTGGGTCTGGCCTTCAAGCCGGAAACCGATGACATGCGCGACGCCCCGGCCCTGTCCATCCTGCCCAAGTTGATCGAAAACGGGGCTACCATCCATGCGCACGACCCCCAAGCCATGCCCGAAGCCAAGCGCCTGCTGCCTGACTCAGTATTGTATTTCGACGATATCCACGCCGCCCTGTCCGGGGCCGACGCAGTGGTGTTGCTGACGGAGTGGAACGCCTACCGTGACCTGGATCTGACCCGCGTCAGGGCGCTCATGCGCGGCAATGTGTTCCTGGACCTGCGCAACATGTACGAGCCGGATACGGCGCGCGCCGCCGGGTTTGAATATTATTGTGTGGGGCGCTAGCGCGTTCGGCTATGGCAAAATAAAATGAGTATGAAAAAACAAGCAGCGCCACGGGTAGCCGTTATCGGTTGTGGTTACTGGGGCAGGATATACTGGAACAGCACACTCGTCAGGGGACGGACGGCGTAAAAGTGGAGACCCAACAAATGACGGACTGTTTTATCCATGAAACGGCGGTGGTTGATAGTCATTGCCGGATTGGCAGGGGCACAAAAATCTGGCACTTCAGTCATATCCTGGCCAACTCCAGCATCGGGGAAGATTGCATACTGGGACAGAACGTCATGGCCGGGCCGGATGTCAGCATCGGCAATCGCTGCAAGATACAGAATAACGTCAGTATCTATAAGGACGTTACCTTGGAAGACGGCGTATTTTGCGGGCCTTCCTGCGTATTTACGAACGTGAATAATCCCCGTGCGGAACTGGAAAAGAAGGACCAGTTTGCTCCGACCCTGGTCAGACAGGGCGCGACCATCGGCGCCAATGCGACCATCCTGTGCGGCATCGAGCTGGGGCGGTACTGTTTCATCGCAGCTGGCGCCGTGGTGACCAAAGACGTAAAGCCGTTCGCGCTGATGGTGGGCTCACCGGCAAGACAAGTCGGCTGGGTGGGGCATTACGGCGAGCGGTTAAGTGAAGATCTGGTGTGCCCGACAACGGGACAACGGTATCGCCTGGACCGCAACGGCGTGCTGACAGAAGATGACTGACGTTGACAGGACAACCCCTGGAATTTATCGACCTGAAGACGCAACAGGCGCGCCTGGGTGACAGGGTTCCGCGGGCAATCCAACGGGTGCTGGACCATGGTCGCTACATCATGGGCCCGGAAGTGCAGGAAATGGAGGCACAACTTGCCCGCTTCAGCGGCGGCCAATATTCAGGTCACCTCTCACAAACACGAGGTGACCTTCAGTACCTTAAATCCTCTGCGGCGACATTGAGCGCGCGGGCGATAGCAGCCAGGGTTTTTGTGGCAACGCAACGTCTGCCGGTTTCAATCTGTGACAGATAAACTGAATGAACCCGTACCAGGCTGGCAAGCTGCTGCTGTGTCATACCGCGAAACTTGCGGTACACCTTGAGTGGGCAGTTGCCGGCCAGAAGACTGTCTGCCACTGCAATGGGAAAAGCTTCATCAATACTGGATTTGGCTTCGTTGTACAGGTCTTCATCGGTGGGTGGTTGCACCGCACTGCCCATTCTCAGGCAATGATATACCCGCCAGGGAATCACTGCGAACATCGGGCTGCCTGTACTGTCACGAATAATTTGCGGTTCTGTCATGCCGGCTGGCCCTGTTTGCGCACATCTGCCCGCGCGCCGATGTGCAGAACCTCGATCCGGCGAGCCTCGTCATCCCGGTCCAAAATTATCCGGTGGTCTTCGCTGAGCAGCTTGAAGCCCCGATTGCCGGGTAACGGCTTAAGCGCCAGATCCCGCCGGTCAGGGTCTTCCGCCAGCCGCTCCAGCAACTGGCGTATGTGCTTCGCATACCTTGCCGGCATATCCAGTAATGCCTGCACGGCTCGTTTCCTTATGGTCAACTGATAAGTCATATTCCGTAGATACATTGGTTTGCTCTGTGGACTCCACAGGTTTAACCCGCAGATCTCACCCAGTCGCTTGTTGCTTTGTGCAACATGATGGCTCTCAATAAGTTATGATCATACTGCTGCTCTTTCCACCTAACCTACTGCGCTTGATGCGCCCTCGCTGGTCTTGGTTCTGCCTGCAGGCACGTGCTTCCTCAACCAGAGAACCACTATGGTTTCGGTCGCAGGCACCCGCAGGCAGAACCAATCCGGCGCGATCTTCGCATCACCCGGTGAGATATGCGGGTTAAGTACCTGCAGCATTACCTAGGCAGGGTGGATTGAAAAGCAAAAGATCATCAAAAATGTGGGAAAAGTCACATTTTTGTGAAAAAAGTTGAGCGAGGAGGTAGTTGGTGAGATATGCGGGCTAAACCGGCGAAGTCGGGAGCAAAACGAATTGAGGCTGCGCTTAGGTCTCAGCGAATACAACGTATATCAACGCCCGGGAGGTTCAGTTGCTCCCAGGCCTTGTCAGCAGTAAGGACCGGGAGGCATGCAATGTATGCCGATGCAAGACAGGCGCGATCACCCAGCCCTAATCCCAAGGATTGAGTTGCGACGCGATAGCGGCCGCTCAACAACGCAATATCGATATCAAACGGCAATATCCGAATGCCCAACTCCCTGAATACAAGCGAGACTTCCTCATCTCCCCAACCCTCCTGATGCAGGCGCGCGGCAACCTCTGCGGCATTGACGGCAGACATCGCCGCGCTGGAACGTAAGGCATCAACAACCACATCGGCGCCTGTTTCTTCCAATATCGCCGCCAGCACGGCGGAGGCATCAAGAAGTGTTCCCGCCATTTTCAGTCTTGCGCCGCTTCAGCCCGGCGTGCGGCGATAAATTTATCAACGATGCTGCCGCTACGTTTGCGCTTGCGCCTTGCTATTTGTCTGATTCTCTTCAATCCGGCATCAATAGTCCGAAGCCTGATACAGTCATCCTCAAGCGTGACGGTCAGGTCCTGCTCTTCCCGAATGTTCAAGGCCTTTCTCATCCCGGCAGGCACTACCACCCGTCCTGCCCGGTCGATATGGACACATTGTGAGAATGCGCGCCCGGATAAGGCGGCGGCAATTTCAAATTTATCAGTCATGGTTTTTTTATATGTGCTTGAGCAACACTAAGGCTCCTTCCAAAAATTAGAGGTCGCTACTGTGGTATAATAACATTCAGTACCATAATTTCAATACGTGCCATAACATGAAGGCGCCTTGCAGGAAATCGGAGAGATGAAAAAGCTCACAGGTCGTATTCAGCGTCGGGCGCATACCGGCGGCGCTTGGGTCAGGACGAGGTGGGCAACAAGCGACTTGGTGAGATATGCGGGCTGGAGTTCAAGGAGCGGGAGCCATTTTTATTTTAGAATTAATCAGTTATCCTGATAGTCCGTGAAGTTTCTGCCAACGGGCAAAACAGATCCAGCGCCATATTTGTTGTGAGGAAAGCGCGCGTTGTCCGGACATTAAAATATCGAATTTACTAACCACGCGGGTATTGTCGATCCAAGACAAGTTCAAATCCTGGGACAACCAACGTTTTATCTTTTCCGCATGTGGTTTCAACCAGTCATATTCCGGGGCCTCAAAACCAATTTTGTCCTTTCTCTCTAGGATTGCGTCAGGGACAATCCCGCGCATTGCCGCGCGTAATACGGACTTTGTCTCACCTTTATCGGAGACAAGGTGGGATTCGGGCAAACTCATTACGAAGTGTGCGAGTTCCGTTGTGAGAAAAGGTGTGCGTGTCTCAATTGAAAATGCCATGGAGTTACGATCGACGTGACGCAACAACAATGGCAATCCACGCCTCGTAGCGACATGTCGCTGGTATGCCGCTAAGCGTCTGCCTCGTGCATCATCAGCCGCAGCTATTCTGTTGTGAGGAACAGTTACTCCGAGATCATCTAACTTTTTGGCATCTACCCAGTCCGGGTATAACGGGTGGCCTCCAAGTCGTCTTACGAATGCATTCACACGTCCGGTCGTCATTTCGTCCACTGCTCGTTTCAGCTCCGTCATCCGGTTCCTGTCCGGCCACCTGGACCAATTTGAGAGAAAACGCACAGCCCGAATTAACTTGCCTGTTTCTAACAGTGAATGCAAGCGCGGCACCGGATAACCCATATATCCTGCAAGCATTTCGTCTGCTCCCTGTCCGTCAAGTATTACCTTGATGCCCGCAGAACGGATTGCGCGGCATACCCCGTACTGTGCATAGAGGCTGGTGCTGCCGAAGGGTTCACCCTGGCTGAGAATCAGCTGGTCAAGGTCAGCGATTAAATCATCAGGAGACAATATTATCTTATGGGGAATAGCACTGATGTGATGATTGATTATGTTTACCCAGGGCTCTTCGGATTTTCCGCTTTCAGGCGCTATGAAACTGAAAGTATGTATGTCCATGTCAGGTTCAAGTGTGCGCATTGCACATACGATTGACGATGAGTCCAGTCCTCCAGAGAGCATAGCCGCCAATGGAACGTCACTCCGCAGGTGTAGTCGAACCGATTTCAGGAAAATCTCTCGAAACTTCTCCGCGGTCTGCTGAAAGCTGACTCCTGAATTTTCGCTGATATCGAAATGATTCCATGGTGCTGGCGTTGCTGCCCGGCCACTAGCAAGATCGTAACGCAAAGTATGGCCGGGTAGCAGTTGATTGATGCCGGTAAAAAATGTTTCTTCATTCCTGTCGTAATATTCACGTACAAGATATTCATAGGCGCGTTGGTGATTGATTTCGGCAGGGGTGTTTTGGAGAGCGAGTACCGCGCGTATCTCCGATGCAAACAGTAGCGTTCCATTTTGAGAACTGTAAAAAAGAGGCTTGATGCCGAAAGCGTCTCGACACAGCATAACGTACGCTTCAACCCTGTCCCATATCACGAAAGCGAACATGCCGGTCAGCCGGGACAGGCAATCGACACCCCATTCGGCCCAGGCCTCTATAAGTACTTCTGTATCAGATGAGGTGCTGAAGTGATGTCCCAGTTCACTCAGTTCATTGCGTAACTCAAGATAGTTGTAGATCTCACCATTATATGAAATTACATATCGGTTATCTGAGCTGACGAAGGGCTGTCTTGCCGCGACAGACAGGTCTATAATGGAAAGGCGTTTATGTCCCAATGCAATAAGGGAACCGGCATGTTCTTCAATCAGGGTTCCTCCGTCATCTGGACCACGATGCCCCAAAGCTTCCCCTGCAACTTCCAGGCGTTGCTCAGGCCTGTTCCGGTCTGAGGGAAAAACCCCACCGAAAACACCGCACATTCTATATTTCCACTTGATCTGTAAGCAATTTTTTATAAAGTCCAACTAATTTTTCTTCTTCAGTTTTCCAGTTATAGGATGTTTCCGTTGCCTCCCGGCCGCGTTGGCCCATAAGTTCTGCTTCGTCAGGATTATCCAGAATCCACTGTATGGCTTCGGCAATAGCCGATGGGTCAAGGGGGTCGACCAATAGCCCACACCTGGCTTTGTCAACAATGCTTCGCCAGACAGGAAAGTTCGACGCGACGACAGGCAGGCCGACAGACATGTACTCGAATATTTTTGTAGGGTAGGCATTAAGGTAATTAGGTATCGGATGCAATACTACCAATCCAGCTCGAACGCTGTTCAGTATTTCAGATACGCGGCCTCGATTTGCCCAGCCCGTGTATTCAACCCGTTGCCAACCAGCCTGTGCTTCCATTTCTGCCCTTAAACTGACCGGTTGAAACTTTCCGGCAAGTTGCAGACGGACATCTTTGCTGCTACTGTATTTCATGGCTTCAACCATTTCTCGGATACCTCGGGCTTGTTCAATTGCGCCGACATACGCAAAGTGTGGTGGTCGTTGTTTATATACATGAGTCCCAGGCCGAACGAGTTCATCAAGTATGGGAAAATTCTGTACCAGGACAGTTTTTCGAACTGGAAAACGCGCAGCAATATGAGGTACTGCCGGGACAATAGCATGAAAGCTCTGGCCTGCCAGCCATTCGATAGCTGACATGGCCCAGGATATAGGATGTCGGATAACCGACGGTAGCCAGAATTTAGTCAGGATATCGCGGGGTACATCCTCATGTGCATCATAAACCACTTTAAGGCCGCAAATTTTGAAAACAAACCCCAACGGGATCAGTTCAGGGTCATGAAAATGCACGATCTCTGGTTTCAACGCAAAAACTGCTCGACCCATACGCCAAACTCCCAGCACCATTCTTGCCAATCTACCAACAGGAGGTGAACCTATATCGATTATCTTTATCATGTTGCCTGTTTCGACACTATCTCCCTTTCCGTCCTGGACGAATAAAGCAACCGGTTCTTTAAAGTGATTCGCAAGTGACCCCACTTGTTTTATTCTAATTCTTCCATCAACGCGTGGATGAACGGTAGTTAAATGGGCAATTCTCACTTTTTTCATACTGATGTTCCCAGCCGGACGTAACCAAAAAAGCCCGCAGCAAAGGGTGGAATAAGACCCATGGCCAGAAACTGGTGGTAGAACAGAAAGCCGGAGAAAAGTGAGAAGAAACTGATGAGCGCAATGAGTTGTGAACTTTTCAGCCCGGTCCCGGAAATTTGCGGGAAGCCGGTTAACATATCAAGGCACTCATAAAGGACTACAGAATTCCGGTTTAACGGACAACACTCATCCGTAGATGTTGGTTCTCCTGATGATTAATGGCTATGGCTGGAGTATAAGGTCGGCATGTCAGGCCGCCTCCTGTTGTTTGCTGCGCCCCCTGGTAAACCCCTCAAATAACCCTTCCAGCTTCGCCATGTGTTCACGAAGATCGACGATTGCCTTATGAATAAACATGGCAAGGCCACCGGCAGAAGCGATTATGGTAACTATCACAATAATAGTATCATGGTTCATGACAACTCCCCTGTAATTTTGTTACTGACGGCTATGGAATAATGAAGCGCATTGCGGCGCATTATACAATATTGTTCGGACGGAGGCACAACATGTTTAGGCCACCTCTAATTAATAGAGGTGACCTTACATCGGTTCGGAGTATTTCCCGCTTTCAACTGGGGCAATGGAGTACTGGCAGGACATTCATCAAGGTGACCCACGGCTGGAAAAGTTTGCCACATCTTCTAGGTAATTTACAAAATTCTGGTAAATTATCTCGGCCTCGAAACGGCTTTTAAACAGGTTTAGAGCATTCTTGGAAAGTGTTTCCCTAGTCGATGGAGATTCAATGAGGCTGGTAATGCACTGTAACAACTCAGTGGCAGAATTATAGGTGTAGCCGCAATTATGTTGCTCAATAAGCTCTTTTGATATGCCCTGCAACCAGGAAATAACCGGCAAGCCACTACTGATATACTCAAAAAATTTGTTGGACAGTGAATTCTGATAATCTTCGCGCCTTGCCACAGGTTGAATGCCCGCCAGACTGTGCTGCCTGAGCCAGTACAGATTATCGTGATCAATCTCACCCGGCAGAATAATATTGCCGCAACCTTCTGCCATACCGGTAACTTTATCTCTGTGCTGCCCACTGCCGCAGAATACAAACTTTACCCGCGGATGTGTCCGTTGCAAGGCTCTGGCTGCCTGTATTACAGGCTCAAACACTGAGGATATGGTGCTGTTCAATCTACCGGCGAAGTAAATGATCACGTCGTCATAAAAATTTACCTGTTGTTCCCGCCAGAACTTTGCAGAGATACTTTCATCAAGTTTCGTTGCTGTGGATTGGAAGCCCAGCTCAAACACGCAATCAAGCGAGCCTGCTTTCCGCTCAGCATAGCTCAACAGGTAATCCAGAAAAAAATCCGTGATACCAACCAGACCGGTTGCTGCTCTGCAAGCAAAACGCAGATCTTTCCTCATCAATGCTATGACGGGGCTTGCCAGCAGTGCCTTTGCTCCGGTCAGTTCGGTGGCTATGATGTCAGGCCACATATCCCTAGCATCCAGCACCAGTGGCACCTTGAATTGTCTCGCAAGCAAGGCGCAGGCCTTAGCTATTGACGGAGTTGGCATGGCGCTAACAATAAGGTCAGGTTTGTTTTGGTCGGCAGCTTTGACTGCCAGTTTATGGAACTTGTGGTAAAGCAATTGGTTATTCAACAGGCGCCTGAGTGAAACCGGTTTTTGGTAACTCACAGATGTATGCACGAACCTGATGTCGTAGCCCGACTTATATTTGACCGTATGGTCTTTGCCGAACCTTTGCATCTTGGCAAGATGGTCGTAGTCCGAGCACCAACGCGTCACGCGATGGCCCTTGCTGTGCAGTGCATCGGCCAGCATGGACATTCTGTAGGGTCGAAACACAGGGTCGGTCGGAACCTGTTCCTCTAGCTTTACCAGCCAGACATACATGGGCTAGCAATCGTTTCGGCTTTCGCCAAAATATGTCCTGATACTGCTTATTACATACTGCACATTGTCGTCCGTCAGCTGTTCTCCCATAGGTAAACTTAACAGCTGTGAGTCAGTGTGATTACAGAATGTATCCGCAGCTGCCTGTCCCAGATAGCGATAGGCCTCAAGTTTTGCCAGGGCCACCGGGTAGTGGATGCCAGTTTGAATGCCTTTTTCATACAGATATGATTTCAGCCCGTCACGGTCTCCAACCCGGATGACAAACAAGTGATAAACATGCCGGCTCCACTGCGCTGCAACGGGCAGGATGCAGCCCGGGATATGGGCAAGCCCGCTTGCATACTGCCTAGCGATCTCGATCCTGCGCTCGGTCCAGCGCTCAAGATGTTGTAGTTTTACTGATAATACAGCAGCCTGAAGCCCATCCAGCCTGGAATTCCTGCCTTCAAATTCGTGGTTGAATTTGGAACTTCGCCCATGGTTGGCAATTTTTCTCAATTTGCCCGCCAGTGTTTCGTCCTTAACGGTGATGGCGCCAGCATCGCCATAAGCGCCCAGATTTTTGCCGGGATAAAAACTGAAGGCGCCGAAATGCCCCATTGAGCCGACTTTCCGGCCCTTGTACTCAGCCCCATGAGCTTGCGCACAATCTTCAATTACCGCCAGATGATGTTTGTCTGCCAATTCCATAATCGGGTCCATATCACACGGATGACCGTACAGGTGTACAGCGAGTATCGCCCCTGTTTTCGCGTTCAGGTGGGGTTCTGCGGTTTCGGCGCTGATAGTATATGTGTCAGGGTCAACATCTGCGAACCTGACCGTATGATTGGTACGAGTAACCGCCTCGGCGCTGGCAATAAACGTATTGCCGGGGACGATAACCTCGCTACATGGGGGTAAATCGGCGGCTTGCAGTGCTATTTCGATGGCATCTGTGCCATTGCCAACCCCGATACAGTAGTTACTTTCACAATAGTCAGCAAACGCGGCTTCAAACTCTGCCAGTTTCTCACCACCGATAAATTCTGCTTTTTCAATGACTTCGAATACTGCTGCGTCTATTGCTGCTTTAATACTATGGTATTGAGCGGTCAGATCCAGGAATTTAATCATCCAATTTCCGTCTCAATGCCGCTGGGTTGCGTCCATGGATGGATGCAATGAGGGAAATGAAAAATCATACTTTTTCATTTCCGTCTCTAAAAATACCACGGAGGGTATTTTTAGAGGTTCCCATAAGTACTGGCGATAGCGATATTTTTCGATGCAGGGTATGTACTGTCATTTGCCCAAACGACACTTTGCAGGTGCAAAACGCAATTTTATTTCCTTGGATGTTTCAACGGATTCGTAGATTGCAGTGATCAGTTCTAGGCTGCGCCTGCCTTCAAGTCCGTCAACCAGATGCTGTTTCTGGTTGATGATAGCATCGACAACATGCTTGTAATAGGCCTTGTGACCAAATCCGTAAACATCAGGCGGGTTTACCGAATACTTTTCAACGACTTCGTGATCTTCGGCAGTTGCCTCAACAAACTCCCAGGTTTTCAACTGGTTAACCGCAAAACCACCAATTTCCACGCTACCCCGCTCGCCTAGTATGGATAATGAGCCTTCCAGATCTTTTGGCCTTGTGGCTGTGGTAGCTTCGATCAGGCCCAGTGCGCCATTGTTAAATCTCAGGGCGACGACAGCCGTATCTTCCGCCTCAATATCAACCAGTGCCGTGGCGCTCATGGCAAAGACACTCTCTACATCCCCCATCATCCACTCAAGCAGGTCTATGTGGTGGCTCGCCTGGTTTGTCAACACACCGCCATCCAGGGCCCAGGTGCCACGCCATTGATCCTGATCGTAGTAGGACTGCGCCCGGCACCAGCGCACTCGCGCCGTTCCCAGTACCAGTTTGCCGAAGCGGCCGGCCTCCAGCGCCTCACGGGTCTTTACAACAGGTACATTAAACCGGTTTTGTTTGACAACAAACAGCTTGCAGCCAGATGAATCACAAGCCGTTATCATGGCATCGGCATCGTCCAGGGTCAAAGCCATGGGTTTTTCGACGATGATATGTTTGCCATAGCGCGCCAGATCAATGACATGTTGTGCGTGCCGGCCACTTTCCGTTAACACAACAACAACGTCGATCTCCTCAGACTGCATCATGTCATGCATATTCTCATAGGCCGGCACGTTGAATTGACCAGCTGTTTTCATCGCTTTGGCAAGCGTAGTGTCACAAACGGCAGCCAGACTGGCGCCGTCAATTTGATGGTGGCCCAACAGTTCGGAATGGCGCTTAGCTATTCTGCCACAGCCAACTAGGGCAAATGTGAGAGTATCTTTTTTCACAGCTATAAATTTAACGAATTTGGACAGCGCAGCTGGCCCCATCGGGGCAAACTACACGGATGTAGTTTGCAAATCGTCTATCCTGACGATTTGTCATTTTCAAGCACTTACGTGCTTGCTGTTACTGGCAGCATATCCTTATGCTGCACGGGTGCTTCTAATCGCACTGGCGACGCATTATATAATGATCCTGGGTACGGACATAGAATTCGATTCAGGTCGCAGCAGGGTGACGGCAACCTTCTTGGATTTGCAGGCAGAGTCAGGGGGGGGGCGGAAACTTGATGCCTCTCTTAACTTGCCTTCAGAGTATCTCCCGACTTCAACATGCCCATGCCAAAGGGGGTGGCTTGTAGGAGGTCACCAACCGGATGTCAAACCACCCCCTTGGCGCCCGCAGGCTGTCCTTGATCCGTGGCCACGGCCAATGGAAACCGGGCCCGCCTGCGGGCATGCAGGCAATCAGCAGTTCCAATTCCTTGCAGCTGATCCACCAGCCCCGGTTGCAGTTGCCAGGTGCAACCACTGGGCCCGTGACCTTGTTCCCTCAGGCAGTGGTGATTCTATCTGTTTCGGATAACCTGAAAAGCAAAAAATCATCAAAAATGTGGGAAAACTCACATTTTTGCGAAAAAAGATGGCTATTGTGCGCAGCTTCGGCTCCGACAAGACAACAGGGTATCCATTTGTTCGCCGTTCACCACCTAAAGAACTAACCCGCAGATCTCACCCCTTGTCATTTCTGGTATACTCGGCGCAGGTTTTGTTAAAAGTGCGGCGGCCACATGAATAGCGTTACGGCATTATCGTCTAATCCTTTTTTGCACAGCATCGAAGACAGGCTGCGCGAGCAACTGAAGGAAACAAAACAGACTTCACTGGGGTCGGAGTATGTGGCGTTTCATGCCAGCCGGGACGATGTGGTTGCCTTGGCTGCATCAGATATGGTGAATACCTTCCGGCGTGTGGTGCTTGATCCGGTACGGGAACTGGTGGTGCTGATGGCGCCAAGTGGAAGGCACGAGTGGATTTCAGGCGATATAGATCGTTTTGCCAGCAGTGTGTGTACCTTGAAGGGGATTAAGATGGAACAGCTGAGGGCCACCCGCTGGCGCCGGGAGAGCGATCCGAAGAACACCGGCAATGAAGCGGATTGCAGTTTTTATTTCGGCGAAAAAGCGCTTGGTTATGTTGCGGCGCGTGCGCGGAGTGAGGATGAGGATGATGCATATACGTTTCGAGTGCCGCCGGACCTGGTGGTGGAGATAGGGCTGACCCATGTATCGAAGGAGAAATATCTGAGTTACCGGGACAAGGGCGTAGCCGAATTCTGGCAGTTGAATGCGCACCCGCGCAAACAGGGCGGAAGCATGGTAACGGTCGCCTTTCTGGATTTACAGGCACAGCCGAGGCCATTGAAAATTGACACATCACTTAATTTGCCTAGTGTCACTCCGGTGCACGTTAGCAGGTTTTTTCGCCTGCGGTCTGGAAAATTGCTGGATCATTATGAGGTTATCGAAGCAGTTCGCGCGCTCCTTGAAGATGACAACAGCGGCATGATGGTTCGTGAGGAAGCCGAAGAATATGAACTTGCAAACTGAAGCAAGGACTTACTCATAATACCTAGTCAGTCCTCCGGCAGCCGCGTTCACTGTCAGTAACAGCCACGATTTTTACCCATTCGGGGTATCTCCCGACTTCAACATGCCCATGCCAAAGGGGGTGGCTTGTAGGAGGTCACCAACCGGATGTCAAACCACCCCCTTGGCGCCCGCAGGCTGTCCTTGATCCGTGGCCACGGCCAATGGAAACCGGGCCCGCCTGCGGGCATGCAGGCAATCAGCAGTTCCAGCTGATCCACCAGCCCCGGTTGCAGTTGTCAGGTGCAACCACTGGGCTCGTGACCTTGTTTCCCTCAGGCAATGACGATTCTATCGGTTTCGGATATCCTGAAAAGCAAAAAATCATCAAAAATGTGGGAAAACTCACATTTTTGTGAAAAAAGATGGCTATTATGTGCAGCTTCGGCTCCAACGGGACAACAGGGCATCCATTTGTTCGCCGTTCATCGCATCAAGAATCGAATTCGTCCCCCGGTCATTTCTGCTACAATTAACGCAGGTTTAATTCAAGGTATGGGGACGGCGATATGAACAGTGTTACGGCCTTGCCTGCCAATCTTCTTTTGCAGGACAGGGAAGTTAAAAGTACATCTTTAGGGTCTGGATACGTCGCGTTTCATGCCAGCCGGGATGAGGTGGTTGCCTTGGCGGCCTCAGACCTGGTGAATACGTTCCGGCGGGTGGTACTCGATCCGGTGCGTGGCCTGGTGATGCTGATGTCGCCGAGTGCCGGGCATGATGATGTTTCGGGGGTAATAGATGATTTTGTCGGCAGCGTTACCACCTTGAAGAAAATTAAGACAAAAAAACTGCGTGCTACCCGCTGGCGTCAGGAGAATGAACCGAAGAACACCGGTAATGAAGCAGATTGCAGTTTTTACTTTGGTGACAAGGCTCGGGGTTTCGCAAAAGCGAGTTCGATGAGTATTGAGGAAGGCGATGCTTACTCGTTCAAGGTGCCGCCAGACCTGGTGGTTGAGGTTGGGCTTACCCATGTATCAAAGCAGAAGTACCTGAGTTATCGGGACAAGGGAGTGGTCGAGCTCTGGCAGTTGAATGCCCGTTCTCACAGGCAGGGTCACAGGATAATGACAGTGACCTTTTTGGATTTGCAGGCGGAGTCGAAGCCGATGGAAATTGACATGTCACTTAATCTTCCCGATGTCACGCCTGCTCACGTTGCCAGGTTCATACGAGAACAGTCTGGAAAATTACTGGATCATTATGAGGTTATCGAAGCAGTTCGCGCACTCCTTGAAGATGACAACAGCGGCATGATGGTTCGTGAGGAAGCCGAAGAGTACGAGGCCGCAAGCTGAAGCAAGGGCTTACCTGTAATGTCTGGCAGGTCCTACGGCAGCCACGCTTGCCGGGAATGATAGCCAGGATTTTTATTGCCTCGGAGTATCTCCCGACTTCAACATGCCCATGCCAAAGGGGGTGGCTTGTAGGAGGTCACCAACCGGATGTCAAACCACCCCCTTGGCGCCCGCAGGCTGTCCTTGATCCGTGGCCACGGCCAATGGAAACCGGGCCCGCCTGCGGGCATGCAGGCAATCAGCAGTTCCAATTCCTTGCAGCTGATCCACCAGCCCCGGTTGCAGTTGCCAGGTGCAACCACTGGGCCCGTGACCTTGTTCCCTCAGGCAGTGGTGATTCTATCTGTTTCGGATAACCTGAAAAGCAAAAAATCATCAAAAATGTGGGAAAACTCACATTTTTGTGAAAAAAGATGGCAGTCGCGCGCAGTTTTGCTCTTCAACAGGGCGAGAAGGCATCTGTTTGTTCGCCATTCACCGCCTGAAGAACCTGAAGCGCCGCTTGTCATTTCTGCTATACTCAACCTAGGTTTTATGCAAACTACGACGGCAGCTACATGAACAGCGTTACGGCGTTATCGGCTAATCCTTTTTTGCGCAGCATCGAAGACAGGCTACGTGAGCGACTGGGGGACATGCAATGCACTGCCTTTGGCTCGGAGTACGTTGCGTTCCATGCCAGCCGGGATGAGGCAGTTCGCAATCTCCTTGAAGACAGGAACAGTGGCATGATGATTCGTGAGGAAGCAGAAGAATACGAACTTGTAAGCTGAGGCAAGGGCTTACCCATCTGCATGCATCGTATAGCTATAACAGGAGCGGGCGGATTCATTGGAACGCACTTGAGCAGGCATTTGGACACCCGGGGTTTTAATTTTGTGACCATGAGGAGGACGGAAAATGATTTCATTTATCCGCCGAACCCGGAGGCATTTGACTCAATTATCCATCTGGCAGCCAGAGCGCATAAGAAAAAAAGCCAAAAGACCAAACTATCCTATACGTTGAACCTTGCCGAAAAGGCTATCAATTCCAACGTAAGGCAGTTCATCTTTATAAGTTCCATAGGGGTGTTGGGAGAGTTTTCCGGGAGTTCACCCTTTAACTCCGATAGCCCATATAATCCTTATAACGATTATTCGATCTCAAAAATGGAGGCGGAAGAAGCGATAAAACGGGTCTTTCATGGTACTGATGTAAAGTGGACAATTATCAGACCCCCTCTGGTTTATGGCACTGGCGCAAAAGGGAACTTTAGAACGCTCAGTAATTTGGTCCAGAGAGTGCCGATTATGCCTCTGGGCTCAATCAAAGCAGTACGCTCCTTTTGTTCGGTAAACAATTTATGTGATCTGATTATTAATTGTTTGGGTAATGAGAGATCATATAGCCAGACATTTCTTGTCAGTGATGACATTAGTTTAGCTCTGACAGATATGATTAAGATGCTTTACAGGAGTCTGGATAAGTCCTGTTGGCTCGTCCCCGTCCCTTATCCTCTCATGTATCTGGCGGGTTTGATTACCGGTAAAACTCAGGCCTTGAGAAAACTGAACAGTTCACTGACTCTGGACATCAGTCACACAAAAGAAACCTTGGGCTGGCGGCCACCTTATGCTATGGAAGCGGAAATCAGAAAGGCATTAAATGATGATCAGGCTGTTTGATATCTTACTATCCATTACTGCCCTGATCTTGCTGGCACCGTTCATGGTTGTGATTTATCTGTTGATTATGGCCGAAACCAGAGACCCCGTATACGTTCAGGAAAGGGTCGGTTATAAACAACGAGCATTCATTCTTTATAAATTTCGCACCATGAAATCCAACACCCCCTCACTGGCTACACATCTGGTCAGTGAGAGTGCTTTGACGGTGACGGGCAGATTGTTGAGAAAAACCAAATTCGATGAATTGCCGCAACTGATTAACGTACTCAGGGGCGAGATGAGTCTGGTGGGGCCGAGACCATGTTTGTTCAACCAGTCGGAACTTATTCTTGCCCGTGACAGGCTTGGGGTTTTCCAGGTGCTGCCTGGCATAACCGGTTTGTCTCAACTCAGAAAGATTGACATGTCCATGCCAGAACTGCTTGCCAGCTCGGATGCTGAGATGATTAGTGGTTTTTCGCTTGCCAGATATTTCCAATACCTTGTTTTAACAGCATTGGGTCTGGGCGCCGGTGATCGAGTTGATAAAAATCCCGTTAAGTGAATCATATTTGATCTTGTTGTAAAGTCATTGCTGCGGACTCCAACATCGAATAAGCAAATTTGCAGGACCTGATGCTCAGTAAACCGAAAATAAATTCTTCAGCCCTACACTCGTATATTCGTACCGGCGTATTTGTCCACGACCTCCTCATGATCCCCGCGGCCTGGTATCTGGCTTACTGGCTGCGCTTCAACTTAGGCACGATACCGGAGAATTCTTTATATGTGGCCACCGTAATGTTGCCGGTAGTGATCGTCTGCCAGACCGGCAGTTATGTGGCGTTCGGTTTGTATCGCGGCATCTGGCGTTTTGCCTCCATGTACGATTTTATGCGCATCGGTAAATCGGTTTACGTCGGCGCTTTGCTGGCGACTGTGGTGATCTTTGCCTTCACCCGCATGCAGCATGTGCCGCGGTCGGTGATACCCTTGTACATCATCCTGTTGTTTATCTTTCTGGGTGGGAACCGGGCCTGGTACCGCGCCTTCAAGGATCAACGCCTGCGCGCCAGCGACGGCAAGCGGGTGTTAATCATCGGCGCCGGCGAGTCGGCCCAGATGCTGGTGCGGGACATGCTGCAACATGCCCGGAGGGAATACCTGCCCGTGGGCATGATCGATGACAACCCTGAGAAAATCAACCGGGAAATTCATGGGATACAGGTACTGGGCCGGTTTGATGATATTCCCGAGGTAGTCATGCGTCATGCCATAGACCTGATTGTCATCGCCATCCCCTCATTGAGTTCCGCCCGCATGCAACATCTTGTGAGTCTCTGCGAGGACACCGGCACAGACTTCAAAACCCTGCCCAGGCTGGGCGACCTGATTTCCGGCCAGGTGACCGTGAATGCCATCCAGGAAGTTTCCATCGAAGATTTGCTGGGGCGGGAGAAGGTTGAGCTGGATCGGCCCGGTATGCGGGACGGATTGACCGGCAAAGTAATCATGGTAACCGGTGGCGGGGGGTCCATAGGTACGGAACTGTGCCGCCAGATCGCCGGATTTGCACCGGAGGCTTTGATTATCTATGAGCGTAGCGAGTTCAACCTGTACCGGATCCAGAATGAAATCGAGCGCCGTTATCCGCAACTCAATCTGGTTACGATATTAGGTGACGTATGCGAACAACGACTGGTTGAAAATGTCCTGCAACGCTATCAGCCCGACATGGTGCTGCACGCCGCCGCATACAAGCAGGTGCCGCTGTTGCAGGCGCACCCGGCCCAGGCCGTCAGGAACAACGTCATCGGCACCCGCATTTGCGCTGACGCGGCAGGTCGTAGTGGCTGCGACAAGTTCGTGTTCATTTCCACCGACAAGGCCGTTAACCCGACCAACATCCTCGGCGCCACCAAGCGCGCCGGCGAGATCTACTGCGAGGGCATGAATACGGTCTGTTCAACGCGCTTCATCACCGTCAGGTTCGGTAACGTGCTGGGCTCCGATGGTAGCGTGGTGCCGCTGTTCAGGGAACAAATCCGTGCCGGCGGGCCGCTGACGGTAACCCATCCCGACATGACCCGCTACTTCATGACCATCAGGGAGGCCTGTCAGTTGATCCTGCAAGCCAGCGTGGTGGAACAGGAAGGGGGGATTTACGTGCTGGACATGGGCGAGCCGGTCAGCATCGACTATCTGGCAGAGCAAATGATCCGTCTGTCCGGCAAGGAGCCCGGAAAAGATATTGCAATTCAATATACAGGCCTGCGAGCCGGCGAGAAATTGTATGAGGAACTGTTCTACAATGACGAAGCCAAGGAAACAACAATAAATGACAAGGTATTCCGGGCAAGACATGCCAACGCCGACTGGCCCCGGATAAGGCAGGCCCTGGCGCGGTTGGAACAATCCCTGGACAAGTTGGGAGACGACGATATCAAGCGTGCATTGGCCGCGATTGTGCCGCAATACAAGGATGCGGATACGCCGGAAATCGTCAAGGTTGCCTGATGATTTTGCCAGCGAGGGCATAGCAGACCAGTGGCCAGCATGATCAATAAAGCCGTCTTCCCTATAGCAGGTCTGGGCACACGCACTCTGCCGGCGACCAAAGCGCTGGCCAAGGAGATGTTACCCCTGGTAGATCGCCCGATCATCCAGCATGCCGTGGAAGAAGCGCTCAGTGTCGGCGTCAGGGAACTGATTTTTGTTACCGCAAGGAACAAGCAGATTATCCGTGACCACTTCCAAGCCGACCCCCAGCTGGAGCGGGAATTAGCGCGGCGGGGCCAGCAGGAGTTGCTGGAGTTGGTGCAGAACATACTTCCCCGGGACGCCGTTTGCCACTATGTGATCCAGCGTCGCCCCTTGGGTCTGGGGCACGCGGTGCTATGTGCAAGATCCAAGGTTGGCAGCGAACCGTTTGCGGTAATACTGCCCGATGATCTGGTCTGTCACCCCGACACGACCTGCCTGCAACAACTGATGACACTCTACCAGGAGCGCAATGCCAGCGTAGTGGCGGTGGAAAATGTCGCCCGCGAGCAGGTGTCCCGTTACGGCATCGTCGAGACCGCCCCGGCGCCGGGCGGCGCGTTGAAGATGAAGTCCGTTGTGGAAAAACCCGCCCCTGACGCAGCGCCCTCAACACTGGCAGTGGTCGGGCGTTATATCTTCACCCCGGCGCTCATGCCGTTGTTAAAAACCACACGCAGGGGCGCCGGCGACGAAATCCAGCTGACCGACGCCATCGCCGCGCTACTGAGCCAGGAAGATGTCTATCTGTTCGAATTTCAGGGCCGGCGCTACGATTGCGGTTCACTCGTGGGGTACATGCAAGCCAACGTTGACTACGCACTGAAACATGAGACCATCGGCGCAGAGTTTCGCTCGTATATCACCGGTCTGTTGAAGTAGGGACAAAATCTGCCGGTTATTTCATCGACAAATCCGGGACAGAGTTGGCTCCCCGGGACGGGCTCGAACCGCCGACCTAGTGATTAACAGTCACCCGCTCTACCGACTGAGCTACCGGGGAATAGTTGCAGATAATTTCACGCCAGGGCGTTCCAGAGCAGGCCCATGGTCAACGCCATGTTTACGCCTACCATCCACTTAAGCACACGAATCTCAGCCTTGATTTCAGCTATATCGGCTTTCGTAGCAACCTGGTCCTGGCCTGATACAGACATCGCTGCCTTACCGTGCTTTTGCCTCCGGGGCATTGGCGCTGATAAGTGCATCGTATAACTCCGTATTCATCGTGCTTTTCTTCTGAGTTTCCGTAGGTTATGTACTCCTGATTGGCACCGCTCCAATCAGGCTTGGCATTATACACACAAAATCAACCCAGCGCATCCCCTAATCGATTTATGGCAGCCTCCAGGTTTTCCATACTGGTGGCATACGACAGCCGCATGTGGCCTTTCGCGCCGAAGGCCGAGCCTGGCACCAGAGCCACCTCGGCCCGCTCCAGCAGGAACTCGCCCAATTGTACGTCATTGCTGACACCGCCCAGTCTGTTGATCACGCCTTGCATATTCGGGAAGCTGTAGAAGGTGCCGTCTGACGGGGTACATTCCACGCCTTCGATCGCGTTCAGGCCGGCATGGACGAAGTCATGGCGCTGTTTGAAAACTGCCGTACTCTCGCTGATATAGGTCTGGTCGCCGTTCAGCGCCGCGAGGGTTGCGTACTGCGAGATCGAAGATGGATTGGACGTGCTTTGCGACTGAATTTTTTGTGCCGCTTGCACCAGCGCCCGCGGCCCGCCCAGGAACCCGATACGCCACCCGGTCATGGAATAGGCCTTGGACACGCCATTGACTACAACCGCCCTGTTGGCCAGTTCCGGACAGACATTAAGGATATTGCTGAAACTGTCCTGTCCCCAAAGGATGTGCTCGTAGATATCGTCCGTGAGTATGACGATGTCAGGATGCTTCCTCAGCACTGCGGCAAGCGCTTTCAGTTCTGTTTCGGAATAACTGACCCCGGTCGGGTTTGACGGGCTGTTCAGTACCAGCAGGCGCGAGTTGTCAGTGATGGCGCCTTCCAGTTGCTGGTCGGTGATCTTGAAACGCTGTTCAATGCCGGCCGGCACCACTACCGGTTCGGCGCCGGCCAGTTTCGCCATGTCCGGGTAGGAAACCCAGTAAGGCGCCGGGATGATGACCTCATCGCCCGGATTGAGCAGGGCCTGCATCAGGTTGTAGATACTGTGTTTGGCGCCGCAGGAAACGAGGATTTGGTCCGGGTGGTAGTTGAGGTTGTTTTCCCGCCGGAACTTGTCCGCGACCGCCTGTTTCAGTTCAGGCATGCCACCGGCTGCGGTATATTTGGTCTTGCCGTCCCGGACAGCTTTGATCGCAGCCTCTTTGATATGCTCCGGCGTATCGAAATCAGGCTCCCCGGCGCTGAGCGCGATAATATCCCGCCCCGCCGCTTGCAACTCCGCGGCCTTGGCGGTCACCGCAAGAGTGGGAGACGGTTTAATGCTTGCGGCGCGGTGCGCGATGTCGATGCTCAAGATGGTTTCCTCTGTTCTGGTGGTGCCAGCTGGCCCTCTATTGTACTACGACAACCGGTAACTTCGGCGCAGTATCAGGACTGCAAAAGGGATTGCCACCAAACCCCACACCAGAAAATATGACATATTGGCCCAGGCTGCGCCAACGGCTCCATATTCAGGCAACAGCAACAGCAAGACGCTGACCTGTGTCACCAGGGCGGCCAGGTGCCAGATCAGCGATGGCACAGCATGTCCTGTCGCTGCCGGCAGTATATAGAGCGCGGTGATACTTGTAAAAACCAGCGCGCCTGGGATCATGATTATTAACAACCGGCCTGTATCAACAAACTCTTCCCCAAGCATGACGCTGATGATGGGCTGGTGAAACAGCAGTAGTAACAGGTAACCTGAGACAGCAAGCCCCAGTGCCAGGAAAGTAAAGCGGCGCGCAGTGGTACGCAGAGCGACGCCTTCACGGGCATACCAGCGCCTGCTGTATTCAGCTTGAAGCACCGGCGCTATCGGCTGGAAAGGCATCCTGGTGATAGCCAGAATTCGGGATGCAGCACGATACAAACCAACTTGTGACGGACTGGTCAAAGCGCCGAGCAACAGCATGTCTACATTGCCGCCCAATGTTCCGATTTTTGCCTGACAGAAGGAAATGGCCTGATAGCGCATAGTATCTTTTGGAATTTTAACTGACCACGACGTGAAGAGCTTGTCAATACCCAGTGTGCGCGTGGCTATAATGGCCACAAGCAACATGCCGAAACCGTTTATGCAGGCGCCGGCAACCAACGCAAGGACCACCATCCCCAGGCTGCCATCAAGGGCCAGCGTAATTAACAGTCCGGCAAATTGTATGAGAATGGCCGTGCAGATAACGACAAACCCCCAGGACAGCCGACTGGCCAACCTGAGTACAGCCATGGATTCACGATGTGCAGCCATACAAATACCGCTGAGTCCATATATCAGCATCGTATTCACATGGCTGTTATCAATGCCGAGCACACGGCTGACGGGATGGGAGAAAACTGTCAACAAGCTGTACGTGAGCAGGGCCAGGATAAAACATGCCATGAAAATAAATCGCAGGATACGGGCAGCTTCCTCCCATTCTTCATTGACCATACTCCGGGTAACGTAGGTGGTAATCGCTTCATGACCCGGCATGGACATCAGGCCGTAAGACAGTGACGTGACAGCAATGAAGAGGGCCAGAATGCCGAATCCTTCCAGCCCCAGAATTCTGGTAACAAGTAATAGTTGCACAATGCTGCCCAAGAACTGGATTGCCAGTATCGCCGCCATCCACAGCATTTGCCCGGCTGTCCCCTGCTCTGACTGCGGGATGACTCGCTCCGGAAGAGTTCTTATTAAGGTCAGGTAATCCACGACACTATGCTGCGGGCACGATCTATGCTGGTATATTCCTGTGCGGCTGTTAGCGCTGCCTTGGACATCTGCAAACGCAGGTCGTGGTTATCCACCAGTTTGAAAATAGCCTCGGAAAGCATACGCTGGCCCCATGGGTCTACCAGTATCGCGTATCTGGAGTCCACAACCTCGCTGTTTCCGGGAATGTCCGTGGCGATAATGGGTAATCCGCACGCTCTGGCTTCAGCCAGCGCGTTCGATGACATCTCAATCAAGCTGGTATGCACAAACACATCAGCAGCGCTGAGCCAGATAGGGACTTCATCGTAAGGAACACTGCCGGCAAAAAGCACTTGCTCGCCTCGTGGTTTCTGCACACCAGGTCTGCCCAGGAAAAAGACACCGATATCAGGTCTTCCCTTGACGGCATCCAGCACGAATAAGGGGCGTTTGTTAGCATCAAACGCCCCGACAAAGCCTATAATGGGTCGGTCCGGTGGAAGATTGAGTCGTTGCCTTGCTTCACTTTTTTCGAGAGGGTTGAATTCAAACGAATGGGCGTTCCGGGCCGTGAGGATTTTATGTTCCGGTATAGCGTAGTTGTTAATACACCGATTTTTGAGGTGGTCGGCAACGGAGACTATGAAATCCATGGCATTCAAGGTTCGTTGTATTTTATCGACCCCAAGTTGTCGCTCATAACGATCGAAAAAACTCTCACCCAGGTCCACCACCGATTTACTACCCGTCTCCTTGGCAAGTTGTACCGCAACGTAACCCGGCGGGAACAAAAATTGTCCGTAGATATGTGATGGCGATGTTGGTAATTTTAATATTGCCTTACGCGCGGCCGCGTGGAAATTTCGAATGGTGAGCAGAAAAGTTGAACCGACCCCAGGTATCATTTTGCTGGAACAGGATAAATACGGTGGGCGCATCACCACCGGCTCATTCCCCTCGGCTTGCACACTATAATGGCCTGTATCCTTCCATCGCCAGATCCTCACCGGAGCAATAACCGTTGTTTTTATACTTAGTTTAATCAGGTCTCTGGCCAGTTTTTGCACAAATGAACTCGCCCACGGCTCACGGGAAGATGGGTAGCTGCTGGTAATAATAACTATATGAAGGGGCAATATTTACTCCTGATCGACTGTGAATTACGCTCTTGTGCAAAGCAGCGCGAATAACGCTGCCGCTTGACAGCGTTATTCGATATGAATACCCTATTGTATCATCGTTGAAATTGTCGTAAGTGTTCTTTGCAATCGCTATTTTCCGGATGCGACAGAATACAATCACCGTTATCTGTATATTATTACTGT
The DNA here is from genome assembly GCA_965215365.1 of Gammaproteobacteria bacterium. Classification (GTDB taxonomy): domain Bacteria; phylum Pseudomonadota; class Gammaproteobacteria; order Eutrophobiales; family Eutrophobiaceae; genus JAAXHV01. Next base: position 1,157,178 of record CBDCDS010000003.1, read on the forward strand.
CATACCTGCCGGCCGGCAAGGTTCACGCTTACTTGGACCCTGGCTCCGTGAGTCTGGCCTTGCAAGCCATTGCCGCGGCTGTAGCAGGCGCCATGCTCATGGGAAAATACTGGTTCTGGCAGGTTCTCGGTTGGTTCGGCATAAAGCGGAAAAACGATTCAGAGCAAAGCCCGTCAAACCCGGTTGATGAATAGAGCGCCGGGTTCCTTCAGAGACCCCGAAGCGCATGTTTATGCTACTTCGGACAGAGTTTTTCGTGGCATTTCCAGGGATAGGACCGATTGGTTCCGCAGCTTTTTACAATCATCATTTTTCAGGGAACGTGCCGGGATACATATTGTCAATACGCGAGAGATTTCTCCTGATGATGTGCTTGCAGCGGGTATTTCCATGGAAACCGTCTGGGCATACGGAATGTGGGTTGAACATGAGCCGTTGCCTTTCATATCGTACCCCTATGAGTGGTCTTTCGAGGCATTGAAGGCGGCTGCCCGTTTGACGCTGAGGTTGTTGATTGATGCTCTTGATAACGGTTACACCTTACAAGACGGGTCGGCATATAATGTACAGTTCATTCACTCCAATCCTGTATTCATGGATGTCCCTTCATTCTGCGAGTACCGGGAAGGCGAACCGTACCTCGGATACAAACAGTTTTGTGAGCATTTCCTAGCGCCGTTGTGTCTGACAGCATTTTCCGGTATTGATTTCAACCAATGGTTCCGGGGACGTCTGGACGGGCTTGATATAATGGAAGTATCTGCAGCGCTGCCCGTAAGCAGTTGTCTGCGTCCACAGGTGTTGATACACATCCATCTGCAGGCCTGGGCAATGTACAAAATGGAGGCAGCGGCGGATGACTCTCAGCGCCGTAAACCCAGGGTAGTGCCGCGCAAGAACCTACGTGCGCTTGCGCTCGGTTTGAGGAAATTTATTGGAGCGCTACAACGCAGACGCAGGTCATATTGGCAAAGATATGATGAACATAAGGTTTACGAAGATACCTCGCAAGCGGACAAGCTACATATCGCCCGGGATTTCGTAAAAACTAACAAGTTACAGACGCTTGTAGACCTAGGCTGCAATACCGGAAAATATTGTGAGGCGGCGCTGAGAGCTGGTGTTAAGCAGATAATTGGCCTCGATCTTGATTGCGGCGCTGTTGATATTGCTTCCAGAGAGGCGCGGCACTGCGCTTGGCCTGCCCAATTCCTGCATTTTGACATCGCCAATCCCACGCCTGACCAAGGTTGGGGACATGGGGAAAGAACAGCATTGGAAAAGCGTCTCGGACAGCGAGATGGATTGTTTTGCTTCGCTTTGATCCATCACCTGGTCATAGGCAGAAATATTCCCATGCAAGAGTTGATTGACTGGGTTTGCGCCCTCGCACCGAGAGGTCTGATTGAGTTTGTCCCAAAAACTGACCCCATGGTACAAGGCTTGCTAATTCATCGGGAGGATATATTTCGCGATTACACCCGGGATAATTTTGAAAGAAAGTTAGGTGATGCTTGTGTGCAGGTCAAAACGCACAAACTTCATGCCACGGACAGGGTAATTTATGAATATGCCAGATAAAATTCCGGCTCGGATAACCAAGGCAATCACTGAGCCGGTAGCTGCCGGCAAGAGCAAATTACTCCCGCTTATTTTTGTCCCGTTACAGCTTTATTTTGCTTGCAACATTCTCTCCTTCGGGTTCTGGAAGTCCAGTCGTTCCGAGTTTGAATACATGGTTTTATTTTTCGGGGCGTGGCTTGCCGGACTGAGCCTGTTGCTCATTCTGATTTTGAGAATGAACAATCATTTTGGCTTGGCGCGCTTTGGTCCTGTAATTTGTCTGGCCCTCAGCCTGCCGTTCTGTTTTGGTCTCTGGTTGCAGAGCTTGGGTGCCCATCCCTTGTTGTACTGGAATGCCATCTGGGTCGTTCCCTTGTTGTTCGTTTATTTCCGTTTTGGTGTGGACTATCCCCTTCAGATTTCGACGCTCATGTTGGCACTTTGTGTGGTGTCATTTATGGGGCACTCAGGGTTTTTTGCTGAGGCTGAACCAGAGGAGCAACCGAATCTGACAGCTTCCGGGGTGGTAACGCTGGACAGAAAAATAAGTATTCATATCATCATGTTGGATTCCCTGACACATTCGGACTATTCGAAATCCTTTCTCGGAGTGAGTAATCCGGCCGCCGATTATCTGGCTACGCGGGATGACGCGGTGTATGCGGGCAACCGCGGATTTGTTGAGTATGTACCCACCCGTAACTCCTGGGCAGCCTTGTTTGAGCTGGAACGGGGGCGCGGGAACCACAGCGCCTTTTCCGGCCATGCTCCGAGTCTGTTGACAGATTTGCTGAATAGTAATGGCTATTATATCCAGACCGGGTACTCCGGCAGTTATCTTGGTGCGAGCCAAGGACAATACGTTAACAATTATGTCTTTGATGTGGCGGATTTGGAGCAATCACTGGTGTGTGCAGAGCAGGAGCCATTTTTTGGATTTTGTTCAGAACTGTCACGTTCGATTTACAACAACTGGTTCTGGAAGTTACTCAAGCGCTCGCAAAGACGGGCATGGCCTGAAGTCGTCATCAACATGATCGAGCAGGCAGAGCAAAACATACCGGGGCCGGTATTTTCCGCTTTTTATATCTATGCCCCGGTCGGTCATACCGGCAGTGATTATGTAACTGGCGACCCGTATCTGTTTGCGAAGTATAAGGAGTTTTTCACCAGGCAGACTCGACGCGCACGCCAACTCGTGGAAGAGATAAATCATCTCAGGCGAAAATATCCGGATTCAATTTTTATTATTTCCGGTGACCACGGCCCTTGGTTAAGCCGAACTGAAACAGAAGATAGGCGCTTTATCGTGCTGGATCGGCATGCTGTCGCATTGGCGCTACTGAATGCATCCAATTTGTGTGCCGGGTCAAAGGCTTGGTTGGAACAACAGAAATACCTGACACCGGCGCGGATGCTGGCTGCAGCGCTTGCCTGTGACGGCGAGAGCAGGGCGCTGACGGACCATTTTAAGGACAATAAAGAATTTATACGTTACCTTCCCGCTTCCAAACCTCGATGACCGCGGCAAAGGCCAGTACCACCCACAGGTGACGCTCAAACAGATATGATGCAGTCAGGTTGGCTGCCAACATACCTGTAAATGCACTGCAAAATACAGCCTTCCATATAATGGTTTCACCGGACATATTCGGGGTACGTTGAAACAGCAGGATGAATGTATATGCCAACAGCGCAGCCAATGGAATGGTTCCCAGTAATCCTGACTCGGATAACACCATCAGATAACCGCTGTGTGGATCGGTAATTTTCGCGTCAGGAATACGAGCAAGCACCTCATTTGTAGAAGTGCCAAATCCGCTGCCCCCTAATGGATGTTCCAGAAAAACTTCCAGCGCGATTTTCCAATTTCTCTGGCGACCTGAGTCTATGGTCATTCCCTTGTAGCGATTAGCGCGCCTGGCAATGATTTTATCCGGCATCGCCGCAGTTGCGGGCTTGGCGGTAGCGGCCGAATTCTTGTCGCACAGGCCGAAGTTAAGCGCATGGGACGATAATATGCGTGACAAGGAATCATTCTGGACGATTCGTTCCAGCGAAGTGACGCCAACGGGCAGCAGCCACAGCAGCAGGAATACCCCTGCCAGAATCGCCGAACCTGTAACTGCATAACCGCAGGCAGCTTTCCATGACCTTGTATTGATCACGAAAAAGGTTAGACATGTTATCAGAACCGCCAAGGTTCCTGATCTGGAGCCGCTGAGAATGACCCAGAAAATAATCAGGATCATCATTAGCGCGGCAAGCGCTTTAGGAAGCAGGCGCTTGGATGTTTGTATCAGACCCATGCCTAATGCGATCGGCAGGATAGCGTAGAATGCCAGCCTGTTGGTGCCGTACAGGTCGTCGATCGTTAAATGGCCCATGCGCAAATGGTTTATTTCTTTGCAAAAGTCATGCGAGACGTGCCATTGCTCGTCCAGCATTGTCAGGTCAATACCAGAGTAATATTCAATCAGCATCAAAATAAACAGGAGGGCAATCGAACCCGAGGTCACCCAGGCAAAAAGTGTGAGCGTCGCTTTTCTGCGCATGGTGTCGATTACCACCGCCATGATCAAAAGGAAAGTGATTTTCTGCCCCAATGAAAGAAGGGAGGGATAGGAATGATCGCCCCATACCATGGTGATAGTCAGGCTGAGTACAAACAGGGCAGCGAGTTGCTGGGTCCGGGTGCCCAATACTGCGGTATTTGCCAAGCCTCTTATATCCCTGGTCTGAATGTATGTCGCCACAAGAAACAGGCAACAGATAGCAAGTGTCAGAATGTTGCCGACAATCCCCCAGTGGGCTATGATTACGCCTTGAAATGCGGCTTGAATCATCAGGATGTAACCCGGCAGCCATGGCTTTGACAGCAATACATCAAATGCCTGCCTGGGTAAGTTCACAAGCCTGTTCATGGCCCCTTGATTACCGGGAGTGTGTGTTAAATTGTCGGTTGGCATAGTCGTGACAAAGAAATTCAAATTACATGCTGATTTTTCCCCGGCGGGCGATCAACCGGAGGCTATTACGCAATTATATCATTCGATCTGCGGTGGTATTGCCCGACAGACGCTGTTGGGCGTCACCGGTTCCGGTAAGACTTTCACCATTGCCAACCTGATCGAAAAAATTCAGCGCCCGACTCTGGTGTTGGCACCAAACAAGACGCTGGCGGCGCAGCTGTACGGCGAGATGCGCGAGTTTTTCCCTGACAACGCCGTGGAATATTTCGTATCGTATTACGACTATTACCAGCCGGAAGCCTACGTGCCTTCCTCCGATACTTATATCGAAAAAGACGCGTCCATCAACGAACATATAGAACAGATGCGCCTGTCCGCCACCAAGGCCCTGCTGGAACGTCCGGATGCTGTGATCGTTGCCACCGTGTCTGCTATCTTCGGTCTGGGCGACCCCCAGGCCTACCTGAAAATGGTGTTGCACCTGGACCAGGGCGAGCGTATGGAACAGCGTTTCATGCTGCGCCGTCTGGCCGATATGCAGTACACCCGCAACGAGGTGGAGCTGCGCCGCGCCACCTACCGGGTGCGCGGTGATATCATCGACATTTATCCCGCCGAGTCCGAGCGCGAGGGCATACGGGTGGAATTGTTCGATGACGAGATCGATTCTATCTCTATCTTCGACCCGCTCACCGGCGAGATTCACAAGCAGGTGCCGCGCATCACCATTCATCCCAAGACCCACTACGTCACCGAGCGCCAGATCGTGCTGGATGCCATCGAGGCCATCAAGGAAGAACTTGTGCAACGCCTGGAGCAGTTCCGGCAGGCCAACAAGCTGGTCGAGTTGCAGCGCTTGGAGCAGCGCACCCGCTTTGATCTGGAAATGATGATGGAGATTGGTTATTGCACCGGGATTGAAAACTACTCCCGGCACCTGTCCGGCCGCCGCCCGGGGGAGCCGCCGCCGACACTGTTTGACTATCTACCGCACAATGCTCTGCTGGTGGTGGATGAAAGCCATGTGACTGTTCCACAACTGGGCGCCATGTACCGCGGTGACCGTTCGCGCAAGGAAAATCTGGTGGAATACGGTTTCCGCCTGCCTTGCGCGCTGGACAACCGGCCGCTACGGTTTGATGAATTTGAGCATCTGGCGCCGCAGACAATATTTGTCTCCGCAACGCCCGGACCTTATGAACGGGAACGCTCTGACGAGATCGTCGAACAACTGGTGCGCCCGACCGGCCTGATCGACCCGGCAGTGGAAATACGACCGGTGGCAACCCAGGTGGACGACCTGTTGTCGGAAATTCGCCTGCGTGAACAGCGTAACGAACGCGTGCTGGTTACCACGCTCACCAAGCGTATGGCCGAGGATCTGACCGATTATCTGGCCGAGCATGACGTCAAGGTACGTTACCTGCACTCCGATGTCGATACAGTAGAACGCGTGGAGATCATCCGTGACCTGCGCCTGGGCGTATTCGATGTGCTGGTCGGGATTAACCTGTTGCGCGAGGGGCTGGATATGCCGGAGGTATCTCTGGTAGCCATCCTAGATGCCGACAAGGAAGGTTTTCTGCGTTCCGAGACCACCTTGATCCAGACCATCGGCCGCGCCGCCCGCAACATCAACGGCCAGTCCATTATGTATGCTGATACGGTAACCGGCTCCATCGAACGGGCGGTACGGGAAACCGAACGGCGTCGCGAGAAACAGCAGCGCTTTAATGAGCAGCACGGCATTATCCCGCAGGGCATTCGCAAGGCGGTCACTGATATTCTGGAAGGCGCTTACCGCGATCAACGCACGCAACCGCGCCGTTATGCCAAGGTGGCCGAACCGCGCGCTGCTTATGCGGAATTGCCGCCCGACCTGCTGGTGAAAAAAATCGGGCAGTTGGAAAAACAGATGTATCAACATGCCCGCGACCTGGAGTTTGAACAGGCGGCGGAACTACGCGACGAGATCGCCCGCATCCGGGAGTTCTCTCTGGAAATCCACGACAGCAAAGCCGGCTGAAGCCGTTGGAACCGAAAAAAACAATCATGAAACTACCCATTTCCATCACCGACCTGCTGATCCTGGCCCTCACCCTGGCAGTGATCATCATCCTGCTGACCAACCGAGGCGTTGAGGTAGGTTATGACCTGTATGGCGGCGCCGATGCCGATACGCTCATCGGCGATGCCGGCGATAACCTTATCTGGGGCGGCGCCGGCGCCGACGTCATAGATGGCGGAGACGGCATCGATACCTTGGATTACGGCGGTTCGGATGCCGGTGTCAGGGTGAATTTGGCCGATGGCACCGCCGCTGGCGGTCATGCCGGGGGCGATACTATCACCAATGTTGAAAATATCTGGGGCTCGGACCTCAGTGACGTTCTGACGGGAAACGGTGTCAGCAATACGCTCATCGGTAATTTTGGCGCAGATACCTTGATCGGCGGCGGTGATAATGACCTCCTGCAAGGGGGCGAGGATACTGACAAACTACTGGGTGAAGCCGGTGATGACACTCTCGCCGGAGGAGCGGGTGCCGACGTTATTGATGGTGGTGACGGTACTGATACTCTTGACTACAGGGATTCCGATGCCGCTGTCAGTGTTGATCTGGGTGAGAAGACCGCCAAAAGAGGCCATGCCCAAGGCGACGTAATTTCCAATATGGAGAATATGCTGGGTTCTGCGTTTGACGATAATCTTATCGGGGATATCGGCGATAACGTAATTTCAGGTGGACTGGGCGCTGACGTGTTGGATGGTGGCGCAGGTGAGGATACTTTGAGCTACAGTCAGTCCGATGCGGCCATTGTGGTGAACCTTATTGACGCCACTGCCATGGGTGGCCATGCTGAGGGAGACCGGATCATTTCTATGGAACGCATCTGGGCCTCGGAGTTTGCTGATACTGTTGTAGGTGATGAGAGAAATAATTCTGTTACAGGATTGGCCGGAGCAGACGTTATCGATGGTGGTGCAGGCGATGACAGCTTGTCAGGCGGTGAAGGAGATGATCATTTAATAGGTGGCCCGGGTGCGGATGGACTCGCAGGTGATGCTGGCGCCGACAGATTGACAGGTGGAGCCGGAGATGATCGGTTAGAGGGCGGTGGAGGTGATGATGTGCTGCGAGGCGAGTCAGGAAATGACATACTGGCCGGCGGTGCCGGCGCGGATCTGCTGGATGGTGGTGAGGGTGATGACAGGTTGGACTATCGCAAGTCGGATGCCGGGATAGTAGTGAATTTTGTGGATAATGTGGCTACAGGGGGTCATGCCGAAGGAGACAGGATTATTGATATGGAAGCCGTTATGGGCTCAGACTTTGCTGATGTATTTGTCGGTGCTGAGGATGCGGATGTTGCCTGGGGTTTTGCAGGGGCGGATGTATTGACTGGTGGTTCTGGTGCCGATGTGCTGGCCGGTGGCGATGGGGACGATGAGATACGGGGCGAGTCGGGGGATGACAGGCTGGCTGGGGAAGCAGGTGCTGACAGGCTGGAAGGTGGCCCTGGCGCCGACAGGTTGACGGGAGGGGAAGGAGATGACGGTTTACTGGGTGGGCCTGGGAACGATGTGCTCACAGGTGAAGCGGGGATGGACATACTCGCAGGTGGTGAGGGCGATGACGTAATGGCCGGTGGTGAGGGTGATGACGAACTACGCGGCGAGTCTGGCAAAGATTCATTGTCGGGCGAGACAGGGGCAGACTTGTTGGATGGTGGTGAAGGACCTGATAGTTTGTCAGGCGGTGAAGGAGATGATCATTTAACAGGTGGCCCGGGTGCGGACAGTCTTGCAGGTGGCGCGGGCGCCGACAGGTTGTCTGGTGGGGGGGGAGACGACCATTTACAAGGCGGAGAAGGCGATGATGAGATACGAGGTGGGGCGGGAAACGACATGCTGGCCGGCGGTGCCGGCGCGGATCTGCTGGATGGTGGTAAGGGTGATGACAGGTTGGACTATCGCAAGTCGGATGCCGGGATAGTAGTGAATTTTGCGGATAATGTGGCTACAGGGGGTCATGCCGAAGGAGACAGGATTATTGATATGGAAGCCGTTATGGGCTCAGACTTTGCTGATGTATTTGTCGGTGCTGAGGATGCGGATGTTGCCTGGGGTTTTGCAGGGGCGGATGTATTGACTGGTGGTTCTGGTGCCGATGTGCTGGCCGGTGGCGCGGGGGACGACGAGCTACGGGGTGAGGCAGGCGCAGATATACTGAGAGGAGATGCGGGGAATGATCTACTGGAAGGGGGGGCTGGCACTGACAGGCTGGCTGGTGGTGAAGGTGACGATAAGTTACATGGGGGGGCGGAAAACGATGCGCTCGCAGGGGAAGCAGGTATGGACTTGCTGGTCGGTGGTGAAGGGAATGACAACCTGAAAGGTGGTGACGGGAATGACGAATTACGGGGTGAGGCGGGCGACGACATACTGGCGGGTGAATCTGGCGCTGACGATATAGATGGTGGTGAGGGTATTGATATACTGAGTTACAACACATCAGATGCTGGAGTAGTGGTAAATTTCACAGACAATACGGCCTCCGGAGGCCACGCTGAAGGAGACAGGATTGCCGGAATTGAGCGCATAATCGGTTCTACTTTTAACGATATTCTCATAGGCGCTGAAGGGGATGATTTGTTATCGGGGCTTGCTGGTGTAGATATTATACGGGGTGCAGGAGGCAATGACCGTATCTGGGGCGGTGAGGGAAATGATGAACTGTCAGGTGAAGCAGGTGATGACGTATTATCCGGTGAGGCGGGAGCAGATAGTATTGATGGGGGTGATGGTTTTGATATCCTCAGTTACACCGAATCAAATTCCGGGGTGGTGGTAAATTTCACAGACAATACGGCTGGTGCTGGTCATGCGGAGGGAGATCAAATCACCAATATCGAACGGATCTGGGGGTCAAACTTTGATGACAATTTTACCGGTGATGATCGTGATAATTCTATCGCTGGTCTTGCCGGCCAGGACCGTCTTGCTGGCGGCGCGGGAGATGATAGCTTGCAAGGTGGCGAAGGTGACGACATAATTTCCGGCGGCCCCGGTGCCGACAAACTGTACGGCGGCCCCGGCGCCGACTCCTTTATTTTCACCCCCGGCGACAACAGCGCTGACTTCATTGCCGACTTCGCCGATAACGAAGACCGTATCGATCTTACCGCTTTCCCTGACCTCTCTTTCACTGACCTGGCAATCTCCGCAGCGGCCGCAGACACCGTCATCGACCTCGCTCCCCATAACGGTGGCCGGATCATATTGCGTAAGTTCAGTCCTGCCGACCTGGATGCCACTGATTTTATATTTGCCCGCTAGCTTAATTTATTATAGAGTATCCGCTCTGCAGGCGCGTAGCTCAGTGGGTTAGAGCACTACCTCGACACGGTAGGGGTCGTTGGTTCGAATCCAATCGCGCCTACCACTTTTGGCCTGCGTCCCGGCGCCCCGGGCGCAGGCGAAAATCCGCAACGTTGAAGGGTGCCTCTGAAATCAGAGGTTACCTGAATATCTTTGCCCCGGCGCCTGCCGACAGGTACAAGCCGGGATAACAAGTGGCCTGTTGTGGGGGCCACCACTGGTTGCACCCGGACCTCCTGAACGCCCGGGTCAAGGAGACGATATGCCCGTTATTTCCCTGCCTGACGGCAGTCAGCGCAGTTTTGACCAGCCGTTGTCGGTGTTGGATGTTGCCGCGGACATCGGTCCGGGTCTGGCGCGTGCGACTCTGGCCGGCGAAGTGGACGGCAAACTGGTCGATGCTTCGCACCTGCTCGACGCTGACGCCAGAGTGCGTATCATTACCGCGCGCGACGATGAAGGCGTGGAAATCCTGCGTCACTCCTGTGCGCACCTGCTGGCGCAGGCGGTCAAGGAGTTGTTCCCGCAGGCACAGGTGACCATCGGCCCCGTCATTGCAGACGGGTTCTATTATGACTTCGCCTTTGAGCGTTCCTTTACCCCGGAAGACCTGATCGCAATCGAGGAAAAAATGGGCGAACTGGCGCGTCAGGACCTGCCTGTGAGCCGCGCGGTCATGGCGCGCAACGAGGCTATCGCGTTTTTTCGCGAGCAGGGTGAGGAATACAAGGCGCAGATTATCGAGTCCATTCCCGAAGATGAGGAATTATCGCTCTACCGGCAGGGCGATTTTATCGACTTGTGTCGCGGTCCGCATGTGCCCGCCACCGGCAAGCTCAACGCGTTCAAGCTGACTCAGCTGGCGGGGGCGTACTGGCGCGGCGACTCCCGCAACGAGATGTTGCAACGTATCTATGGCACGGCCTGGCCGGACCGCAAGGCGTTAAAACAACACTTGCAACGTCTGGCAGAGGCGGAGAAGCGCGATCATCGCAAACTGGGTCGCAAGCTCGATCTGTTTCATTTCCAGGAAGAAGCCCCTGGCCTGGTGTTCTGGCATCCCGATGGCTGGACCTTTTACAACCTCGTCAAGGATTATATTCGCAGCAAATTGGCGGCCCGAGACTACCGGGAGATCAATACCCCGCTGGTGCTGGACCGCAGCCTGTGGGAAAGATCCGGCCACTGGGACAAGTTCCACAGTGACATGTTCACCACCAGTTCGGAAAACCGCGATTACGCCATCAAGCCCATGAACTGTCCCGGCCATATCCAGGTGTTCAACCAGGGTCTGAAAAGCTATCGTGACCTGCCGCTGCGCTTTGCCGAATTTGGTTCCTGCCATCGTAACGAAGCCTCCGGCACCCTGCATGGACTGATGCGGGTACGAGGGTTCACCCAGGACGATGCCCACATCTTCTGCACGGAAGCACAAATCCAGGCCGAGGTGTCCGATTTCATCGATCTTCTGTTCGAGGTCTATGGCGATTTCGGCTTCCATGAAGTGCTCATGAAGCTGTCCACTCGCCCGCATAACCGCGTCGGGGACGATGCTATCTGGGACCAGGCCGAACAGGCCCTGGAGCAGGCGCTTGAGGCCAAGGGCGTGGACTGGGAGTTGCAACCGGGCGAGGGCGCGTTTTACGGACCCAAGATTGATTTTTCCTTAAAGGACAGCATCGGCCGTATCTGGCAATGCGGCACTATCCAGGCGGACTTTTCCATGCCAGGTCGGCTGGGTGCTCAGTATGTGGGCGCTAACAGCGAGAAAAATACGCCGGTCATGTTGCACCGGGCCATCCTGGGCTCGCTGGAACGCTTCATTGGTATCATCATCGAGCATTACGCCGGCTCGTTTCCGTTATGGCTGGCGCCGGTGCAGGTGGTCGTGTCCTCAATTACGCAACACCAGGCCGACTATGCCCGGTCTGTGGCGCAGGCGCTTGCCACCGAGGGGTGGCGGGTAAATTCAGACTTGAGAAATGAGACGATCAACCTTAAAATCCGTCAGCACACTTTACAACGGGTGCCTTACCAGTTGATCATCGGCGCGCGTGAGCAGGAAAATAACCGCGTTGCGGTACGTACCCGTGACGGGCAAGACTTGGGTATGCTGGAATTACCGGCTTTTATCAAGCAGGTGCGTGCAGAGCTGTAATCGGGTATAATCAGGTGTTTGCTTATATATCAGAACCCTGGAGGAACATCGAATAGCAATTAAAAAACAGAATCGCGTGAATGAAAAAATCACGGCCGCGCAGGTCAGGTTGATCGGGCCTCAGGGCGGACAGGTCGGTATCGTAGAGCTGGATGAGGCCATGAGACAGGCAGACGCTGCGGACCTCGATCTGGTCGAGATCGTCCCCAATGCGGAACCCCCGGTTTGCAGGATCATGGACTTCGGTAAGTTCCTGTTCGAGCAGAATAAAAAAAGGCATGCCGCAAAGAAAAAGCAGAAGCAGACTCAGGTCAAGGAAGTGAAGTTCAGGCCCGGCACCGACGCGGGGGATTATCAGGTCAAGCTGCGCAATATCGTGCGTTTCGTGGAAAATGGCGACAAGGTAAAAGTCACTTTACGCTTTCGCGGGCGCGAGATGGCCCACCAGGAGCTCGGCAGCAAGATGCTGGGCCGAATAGAATCGGACATGCGTCAAAGCGCGGATGTGGAGCAAAGAGCCAAACTCGAAGGTCGTCAGATGGTGATGATCCTGGCACCGAAGCGCTAGTACTCTTTCCATTTAATGTTGCAACCGTTTCCGGACCTGCTGAACATGGCAATGTCAGGTTGCAAGGGTGCTGCTACGCTTTCAACCTGATAGAGTACCAAACACTGAAAACTGAAAAAATGCCTAAATTGAAGACAAATCGTGGCGCCGCCAAGCGCTTCAGCAAGACCGCATCAGGCCGGTACAAGCATCGGCAGTCCCACCGCAGCCATATTTTGACCAAGAAAAGCACCAAGCGGCTCCGCAAGCTGCGCCAGATGCAGTTAATTAACAGGAGCGACGAGAAAGCGCTGGCGCAGTTGCTGCCGTACAGCTGAGGAATACCAGTTATGCCCAGAGTAAAGCGCGGCGTTACCGCACGCGCCCGCCACAAGAAAGTCATAGCGCAGGCCAAGGGTTACCGTGGCCGCCGCAAAAACGTTTACCGGGTCGCCAAACAGGCGGTCATCAAAGCCGGCCAGTATGCCTACCGGGACCGACGTCAGCGCAAGCGGCAGTTCCGCGCGCTGTGGATTACTCGCATCAATGCTGCGGCCAGAGAGCACGGCCTGTCCTACAGCCGCTTTATGGAAGGTTTGCACAAGGCGGATATCCAGCTGGACCGGAAAGTGTTGGCAGACCTCGCCGTCCATAGTAAAGACGCGTTCGCACACCTGGTGGAGCAGGCCAAACAACGTAGTTGATACGGGCCGGCACTCCCGTTTTCTCATGCACGATCCAGAGGATTTGCTTGCACGGGCACGGCGTGATATTGCCGCAGCCGAGGACGAAGGCAGCCTCGATGAGGTGCGCGTACGCTACTTAGGCAAGAAGGGCGAGGTCACGCAGCAGTTAAAACAGTTGGGGAGTTTGCCGGCGCCGGACAGGCCGGCCGCGGGTCAGGCCCTCAATCAGGCCAAGCAACGGCTGCAACAGGCGCTGAGCCAGCGCAAAACGGCACTGCAGCAGGCACAACTGCAACAGCAGCTGGCCCGTGAGCGTATCGATATTACCTTGCCGGGGCGCGGCCAGCACCGCGGTGGTTTACATCCCATTACCCTGACCCTGCAGGAAATCGAACGTTTGTTCACGGAAATCGGGTTCACTGTGGCCGATGGTCCTGAGATCGAGGACGACTACCACAACTTTGCCGCGCTGAACATCCCGGAACATCACCCGGCCCGGGCCATGCACGATACCTTCTACTGTGATGCCGGCCTGTTACTGCGCACCCATACCTCGAATGTGCAGATTCGTTACATGAATGAGCGCCAGCCGCCGTTGCGGGTCATCGCGCCGGGCCGGGTCTATCGCTGTGATTCCGATATGACGCACACGCCTATGTTCCACCAGGTGGAAGGCATCTTGGTGGACGCAGGCATTACCTTTGCGCACCTGAAAGGCGTGTTGGAGCAATTTGTCGAACAGCTCTTCGGTGCCGGTGTGCGCACCCGCTTCCGCCCCTCATATTTCCCGTTCACCGAACCGTCTGCCGAAGTGGACATCATGGGCGCCGGCGGCTGGCTGGAGATTCTGGGCTGCGGCATGGTGCACCCCAAAGTGCTGGAAAATGTGGGTATCGACAGCCAGAAATATTCGGGTTTCGCGTTTGGCATGGGGGTGGAGCGCATCGCCATGTTGCGCTACGGCATCAACGACATTCGCCTGTTTTTCGATAACGACCTGCGTTTCCTGCGCCAGTTCAATCAACACCGGCAATGAAATTCCGCGAACAATGGTTGCGCGAGTGGGTGAACCCGCCCGTTTCCAGCGAAGAACTGGCCGACCAGCTGACCATGGCCGGTATGGAGGTGGACGAGGTTGTTGCCGCGACGCCGGACACCAGGGTATTTGACCTGAGTCTGACGCCGAATCGGGGCGATTGCCTGAGCATTCTCGGCCTCGCCCGGGAGGTTGCGGCGCTCAACTGTATGCAAGCCGCCCCGGGACCCGATCCCACTCCGGCGCCGACCGCGCACACCGACGCGCGCGTCGTCAACCTGCCGGTGCCGGACGCATGCCCGCGCTACGCCGGGCGCATCATCCGCCATATCGACATGACTCGCAACAGCCCGTTGTGGTTGCAGGAACGCTTGCACCATAGCGGCGTGTGCAGCCTCAACCCGGTGGTTGACATCACCAATTACGTGATGCTGGAACTAGGCCAGCCGCTGCACGCGTTTGACGATGACCAATTAAACGGCGCCATTAGCGTGCGTTATGCTGTCGAGGGTGAGGAACTGACCTTGCTGGATGGGTCATCCCGGGTCCTGCCGGCCACCACCCTAGTCATCGCCGACACCGAGCGAGCCGTGGCCATGGCTGGCGTGATGGGCGGTTTGGCGTCAGCCGTGAACGCGTCCACCCGCCATGTGTTCCTGGAAAGCGCATTCTTCGCCCCGTTGGTGATAGCCGGTCGGGCCCGGCAGTTCGGCTTGCATACGGACGCCTCCCATCGCTTTGAACGGGGAGTCGATTTTACCCTGCAACGCCGCGCCCTGGAACGGGCGACCAACCTGATCCTGGAAATTTGCGGCGGGGAACCGGGCCCGGTGACCGAGGCCTTGGTCACACAGGCGCTGCCGCAACGGCAGACGGTTGATTTACGGCCGGCGGCGGCCACAGCCTTGCTGGGTGAAGCCATAGGGGTGGAAGCCTGTGTGGAGATATTGACCCGTCTCGGCCTCACGCAAGTGGCGGGCGCAGGCGACCGGCGCCGCTTCCGCGTGCCGCCGCATCGGTTTGACATTACCCTAGAGGCAGACCTGATCGAGGAGATTGCCCGTATCTACGGTTATCGCAATATAACGAGCGCGTTACCGCCGGCGCGCCTGAGCATGCGCAAACCGGGCCTCGGCGCGCCGCTCGGCCAGGCGCGTACTGCGCTGATCAACCGCGGCTATCAGGAAGCAATCACCTACAGCTTCGTCAGCCACGAGTTGCAATCTCTGTTATTTCCGGAAGTTGCCGGCATCCGCCTGCTCAATGCCCTGTCCGCCGATATGGAGCGCATGCGCCTGAGCCTGTGGCCGGGGTTACTGACGGCGTTACGATATAACCTCAACCGCCGGCAGACGCGCGTGCGCCTGTTTGAAACCGGCAAGGTTTTCAGTGCTGACGGTGAGCTCCGGCAAACGCCGGCCCTGGGCGGGCTGAGCTGCGGCCCAACACAACCGGAACAGTGGGGCCAGCGCAATGCCAGTGGCGATTTTTACGACATCAAGGCCGACCTAGAGGCAGCCCTGAGCGCCTGGGGCGGGCGCATTGCCCCGGACTACCGGCCAGCCGCCGTGACGGCGCTGCACCAGGGCAAGTCGGCGCAAGTTATACACAACGGCCGTCCTGTCGGCCTGGTTGGCGCACTGCATCCGGGCCTGCAGTCGCAGTTGGAAATAGACACCGAGGTTTACCTGTTCGAGTTATACCTCGAGCAAGTTCCGGTCTGCGAGCCACCGAGCTACCGGGACATTTCCAAATTCCCGCTCGTGAAACGGGATTTGTCGATCCTGGTTGACCGTGAACTACCGGTAGCCAGTCTGTTACAAAGCATCAACCAGTTGGCGCTCACCTTGCCCGCCCCGGTCTGTGCACAACAGGCCGCGGCGCCGCAACAGGAAAATTTTCTGGCCGAACTGGAACTGCTCGACGTATATCAGGGTGAAGCCGTGCCCGGCGGAAAAAAAAGTGTAACATTGGGCTTGACGTTTCAGAGAATATCAGACACTCTAATCAGCCAGCAGGTAGATGACATGATGGTTCAGATACTGGAGTGCTTGCGGGCGGAGCATGATGCTCGGTTAAGAGAGTAACCGCCCGTTCGAGAAAATCACAATGACGACACTGACAAAAGCAGATATGGCCGAGCTGCTTCATCTTCAGGATGGCCTGAATAAACGCGAGTCCAAGGAGTTGGTGGAAATGTTCTTCGAAGAAATTCGCGCGACCCTGGAAGCGGGCAACAAGGTGAAACTCTCCGGCTTTGGCAACTTTGAATTACGCAACAAAAATCAGCGACCGGGACGCAACCCCAAGACCGGGGAGGAAATCCCCATCAGCGCCCGGCGCGTGGTCACGTTTCGCCCCGGACAGAAACTGAAAGCACGGGTTGAGGCCTATGCTGGAACCGACGCAAAATAGCGAGTTACCGGCAATCCCCACCAAACGCTACTTCACCATCGGGGAGGTCAGTGACTTGTGTGTGGTAAAGCCACATGTATTGCGTTACTGGGAGCAGGAGTTTCCACAGCTTAAACCACTGAAGCGGCGCGGCAACCGGCGCTACTACCAAAGGCAGGATGTCATCCTGATCCGGCAGATCAGGAGTCTGCTGTATGAGCAGGGCTTCACCATCAGTGGTGCCCGGCATCGTTTGTCGAGCGATGAGGTCAGGGAGGATTCCAACCAGAGCCAGCAGATCATCCGCCAGTTGTGCACTGATCTGGAAAAAGTCAGGGACTTGTTGCGGCGGTAGTCGCAAGCAGTTTCCTGCTCCCGTATCTGCGGGTATTATCATGTTGACAGAAAACGGCCGGGGCGTGGCGCAGTCTGGTAGCGCACTGCAATGGGGTTGCAGGGGTCGGAGGTTCGAATCCTCTCGCCCCGACCAAGTCAAACTACTCGCTATCCCCTCGCTTTGCCTGCTCCTGCTCATGTCAGCCTGCGGCATCGAAAAAACCGCGCAACAGGCATTCGAGTCCGGTGACTATGTGGTTGCCTACCAGCTGTTCAGAGCCCAGGCTGAAGCCGGCGATGCACAAGCGCAGAATTACCTGGGGGTGCACTACTACTTGGGGCTGGGTGTGCAACGGGATTGGCAGCAGGCGCTGCAATGGTACGACAAAGCGGCCACGCAGGGAGACTCCCTGGCGCAACTTAATTATGGTTTGATGTTCCAGAACGGCTATGGCGTCAGCCCCGACATGGTCGCCGCGTTCACCTGGTATTATGCTGCCTACCGGCAGGGCAACGAAACTGCCAGACGTTATCTGGATGCGTTAGCGGACGACAACCTGCTCAGTCCAATCCAGATCGATGTGGCCAAGGTCCAGGCGGAACCGTATATCACCAATCCGGTCGTGGCTGCGCCGGCTGCACAGGGTGGTCTGTTTCGCAACAGGCCAGCTGCCATGTAGGGCACCTTGAAGCTGAAGGAGAGCTCCTGCATCCACACCGCTGGCGCATTGAAGCACGGCCCGCTGGCACAAAAAATCCGGCGCGATCTTCGCATCACTTGGTGAGATATGCGGGTTAACGCAGCAGCCCCTGCACTTGCAGTGATAGTTCTTCGTCAGCGCCGCGAATCCATTCGAACAGCACTGACTCCGCATCGCAGATGATGATGCCGGTCCGGGCCAGGCGCCGTAGTGCGATTTCGTAGTTTTCCCGTTGTCGGGAACAGACGCTGTCGGCTACAACGAACACGATGTAGCCGCGTTTATGCAGGTCCAGAGCGGTTTGCAGAATGCAGACGTGAGCTTCCATACCCACCAGTATCGCCTGTTTCCTCTTGGTTGCAGTCAGGTCTTCGGCAAAGTTCTTCGCGCCCATGCAGGTAAAAGAGGTTTTCTGATAGACCGGAGTGGTCTCCGGCAGCAGCTTTTGGACTTCCGGTTCCATCCGGCCCAGTCGTTCCGGTGAGCGTTCCGTGGCAAATATCGGCAACCCCAGACTGACGGCAGTTCTGATGAGCAGGCTCAGGTTCCGTTGCAGCCGGGCCAGCACCTTCAGCGGCGTGAGCGCAGTCAACTCCGTTTGTATGTCTATGACCAGCAACACGGAATTCCCGGCCTCACAGAGTGAGGTGTAATGTTCGGTATCGGCCTGCATGTTAACTACCTGTCATAGCGATGCGATGATTGCGCCGGCGGGAACAGGACCAGCAACGGCGCATCGCTCATTCCAGCCAACGGTTCACTTTCCCCAAGTCATCTATCGACAGACTGCCGGCAGCCTGTTTCAAGCGCAATGTGTCCAGCAGGTAGTCATATCTGGCCCGGGCGTAGTCGCGCCGCGCTTCGGAGGTGGCGCGCTCTGCTGCCACCACGTCCACTGCGGTGCGGGTGCCCACGTCAAAACCGGCCTCGGTGGCTGCCAGCGCGGTTTCGCTGGAGACCACAGCCTGTTGCAGCGCCTTGACCTGGCTGATGCCGGAAATCACGCCCAGGTAGGCCTGGCGCGTCAGCCGTTGCGCCTGCCGGCGCGCCTGCTCCAGCCGTTCCAGTTCGGCGTTCAGGCGTTCCCGGGTTTCCCGTACCCGGGAACTCACGTAGCCACCCTGAAACAGCGGCATACTGACCTCAACGCCGATGGAGTTGGTCGTGTTGTCGAGACTGCCGAAGCGTCCGCCGGTGCTGAAATAGCTGTGCCGGGCAACCATGTCCAGCGTCGGCAGGTGGCCGGCGCGGCGTTTCTGCACTTCCCGGCGCGCATTCTCTACGGCATGGCGCGCCGCCTGCACATCCAGGTTCTGCTCCAGCGCGGCGCCAGTCCAGGTTTCGATTTCCTCCGGTTGCGGGTTGACCAGGGGCATGGTCGCGCCCAGTAGCGCCAGCTCGGAAAAATAGCTGCCGGTGATCGCGCGTAACGCTTCCAGGGCATTGTCCACGTTGTTGCGCGCGGCGATTTGCGCGGCAACCGCCCGATCAAAGCCGGCCTGGGCTTCCTGTACGTCGGTGATGGCGCTCAAGCCCACTTCAAAACGCTGTTGCGCCTGTTCCAGCTGCCGGCTCAGGGATTTTTTCTCGGCCTCGGCGAAGCCCAGGTTGTCACGGGCGGCCAGCACCTCAAAATAAGCCCGGGTGGTGCGCACGATTAACTCCTGTCGGGCTGCGCTCAACTCGGCATCAGCCTGGCTGATCAAGCTGTCCGCTTGCAGGTAAGAGACAATCCGTTCGCCGTTGAATAACGGCTGCACCAGATCCAGGCTGTAGCCGTGACTGCCGAAGCTGACCTTGTTGGGTCTGTCGATCGGGTTGAATACAGAGGTAATATCCTCTTCGTTGGTAAACGCATTGGCACTGATGCTTAATGCTGGCAGCAATCCTGCCCGCGCCTGCGGATGCTGCTCCAGCGTCGCCCGTCGGGCTGCGGCCACCTGCAGGTATTGCGGGTCACTGTCCAGTGCATGGCCATATATTTCCATTAGGTCAGCCGGGTATGCGGGACTAGTGATGACAAGGCAGAGCAGGGCGCATAGAGTTTGGTAATAGCTGTTCATATCAGTACCTCGGCATGTCCCCATCCACCCGTTCCGCCCAGGCATCGAGGCCGCCCTGCAGGTTTGCGACATCCTTGAACCCTGCTGCTGCGAGGTAGTTGCCGACCTCCATACTGCGCATACCGAAATGACAGATCGCTATCGTCTTGGCCTCCGGATCCAGCTCCTGCAGCCTTTGTTCGATCTCGTTCATGGGGATATTGACCGAGCCGGGCAGGCGGCAGAGGTCAACTTCCCAGGGATCGCGCACATCAAGCAGAACCAGCTGGTCCCACTCGGGCCGTAACGCGGCCAGTTGTTCCACGGTAATACTTTGCATGAACCTTATTCCTGATACCTGCTTTTTTGCTATTATAACCCATTAACGCATCCATCCGAGGACTTTCCTTCAATGCACAGCAACCCTGAATTGCAACGTTCATTCAACGGCACGGCGCGTGCTGAACCCCGACCCACGGTTGACAGCAAAGCCATCCAACCGTTCCCCAACTCCAGGAAAATTTACGTGTCGGGCAGCCGTGCCGGGCTGCGCGTGCCCATGCGGGAAATACGTTGCAGCGACACGCTCACGTCCTCGGGCGCGGAACAGAATCCGCCGGTAACGGTATATGACACCTCCGGCCCTTATACCGACCCGGACGCAGCCATTGATATCCGGCGCGGACTGAACGGCGTGCGGGATAACTGGATTAAGGAGCGGGGAGATACCGACCCGCTCGAGGGCCTGTCATCTGCTTATGGACGCGGGCGCCTCGATGACGGCAAACTGGCTGAATTGCGCTTTGGCCGGCGCCGTCAGCCGCGCCGCGCCGCCGCCGGCCGCAACGTGACACAGATGCACTATGCCAGGCAGGGTATTATCACCCCGGAGATGGAATTCATCGCCCTCCGCGAAAACCAGCGCTTAGACGAATGTTGCGACCAGGGTCTGCTGCAACGGCATCAGGGCCACCCTCGGGGCGCCCGCCTGCCCGACGCGGTCACGCCGGAATTCGTGCGCGCCGAAGTCGCAGCCGGTCGCGCCATCATTCCCGCCAACGTCAATCACCCGGAAACCGAACCGATGATCATCGGTCGCAATTTTCTGGTCAAGGTCAATGCCAACATCGGCAACTCGGCGGTGACCTCGTCCATAGCTGAGGAAGTGGAGAAGATGACTTGGGCCATTCGCTGGGGCGCAGACACAGTCATGGATCTGTCCACCGGCCGGTATATCCACGAAACCCGCGAGTGGATCATCAGGAATTCGCCGGTACCCATCGGCACTGTGCCCATCTATCAGGCGTTGGAAAAAGTGGATGGCAAGGCCGAGGAACTGACCTGGGAGATCTATCGCGACACCTTGATTGAGCAGGCTGAGCAAGGGGTGGACTATTTCACCATCCATGCCGGCGTGCGTCTGGCTTACATCCCGCTGACTGCACGTCGTATGACCGGTATCGTTTCCCGCGGCGGGTCGATACTGGCGAAATGGTGTCTGGCCCACCACCAGGAGAATTTTCTCTATACCCGCTTTGAAGAGATCTGCGAGATTATGAAGAGTTACGATGTGTCCTTCTCACTGGGTGACGGATTGCGTCCGGGTTCCATCGCCGATGCCTGTGACGCCGCCCAGTACGCGGAACTGGAAACCCTGGGAGAGCTGACCCAAACTGCCTGGCAGCACGACGTACAGGTGATGATCGAAGGCCCGGGTCACGTGCCGTTACACCTGATCCGGGAGAATGTGGAGAAAGAACTGACCCGCTGTGCCGAGGCGCCGTTTTATACCCTGGGTCCGTTGACCACCGATATCGCGCCCGGCTACGATCATATCACCTCGGCCATCGGCGCGGCCACCATCGGCTGGCATGGCACCGCCATGCTCTGTTACGTCACCCCGAAGGAACACCTGGGCCTGCCCGATAAGGATGACGTCAAGGACGGCATCATCGCCTACAAGATAGCCGCCCATGCGGCCGACCTGGCCAAGGGACACCCGGCCGCGCAGGTGCGTGACAATGCCCTGTCCAAGGCGCGCTTCGAGTTCCGTTGGGAAGACCAGTTCAACCTGTCGCTGGACCCGGACAAGGCCAGAGAGTTCCACGACCAGACCCTGCCCAAACAAGCCCATAAAGTCGCTCATTTCTGCTCCATGTGCGGCCCGAACTTTTGCTCCATGAAAATCACCCAGGATGTGCGCGAGTATGCACAGCAACAAGGGCTGCAAAACCCACAAGCAGCACTCACCACCGGCCTGGCGCGCAAGGCGGAGGAGTTCAAACAGCACGGAGGGGAGCTCTATAACAAAATTTAATTCGCAGATGACGCAGATTAACGCAGATTGTTTTTCGAAGTTTCGTGCCTTTTTGATTACTGGAGACGGAAAATCATACTTACCCTGAATTGCCCCAAGAGCATCTGCGTCATCTGTGTCATCTGTGTCATCTGCGGATAAGTAATACAAAGAAAAACAATCTGCGTCATCTGTGTCATCTGCGGATAAGTAATACCAATGATTGACTTCCAACGACTGATCGCGGCGGCGCCGGAACCGGAGGTTGCCGCGTTGCGGCTGGCGCGGATGCAGGAAGATGACACTCTGCGCGCGCAGCTGCAACGGTTGCCGGCCGAGCTGGCGGCGGACTTGGTCAACCTGGTCGGTTATTCCAACTTCCTGTTCAATTACCTCTGTCGGCATCCGCAAAATCTGCGGCTGTTGGGTCAGCCCTGCGAGCTTGATCCGGCACAACTGGATACAGTCGGCGACGCGCAGGCCTTGCGCCGTTTCAAGTACCAGCAGTTGTTGCAGATAAGCTGGATGGATGTGTCCGGTCGCTATCCCTACGAGGTGGTGCTGGCACGGCTGAGCCGGCTGGCTGATTTGATTCTCAGCAAGGCGTTTGAGCTGTGCTTCAAATCTGGCAATAACGGCGCGGTGGGCGAGCACCTGTGTATTTTTGCCCTGGGCAAGCTGGGTGCAAGTGAATTGAATTACAGTTCGGATGTGGATCTGATCTTTGTCTGTCGCAACCATGATGAACTCTCCGGCTTGCCGGCGCCCGAATTGCAAGCCCTGCTCACCAAAGGGCTGCGACAATTCACCCGAATGCTGGAGGAGACGACCCGCAACGGCTTTTTGTACCGGGTGGACCTAAAACTGCGGCCCTGGGGCAAGAGCGGGCCGCTGTTTTTGACCGTGGACGAGACCGAGAACTATTATCAGGCCAGCACCGAAGCCTGGGAGCGGCTGACCTGGTTGCGCGCCAGGTGCGTAGCCGGCAACCCGGCGCTGGGCGCCGAACTGCTGACCAGATTGCGCCCGTTCGTGTTCATCCGTTCCATGAGCGCCACGGACCTGGAACGATTCGTCTCCATCAAGGGCGAAATGGCGAAAATCCGGGCGCGCAGCGGGCAATGGCACGTCAAACTGGGTCGGGGTGGCATCCGCGACATCGAGTTTTTCGTGCAGATCCTGCAACTGGTCAGCGCCGCCAAACACGCCGAACTGCGTACTACCAATACCCTGGAAGTATTGGAGAGCCTGCGCAAGCTCAACTTCATAGGCAGTGAGGAAGCGCAGCAGCTCAGGGCGGCCTACCTGTTCCTGCGACGCCTGGAAAACCGCTTGCAGATGGTCGATGAGAAGCAGGTTCATGCCTTGCCGGATGCAGCCGTCGGCAGGCTCAGGGTAGCGCGTTCCCTGACTATGACAGCCGGCGCGGATGATGAAAAAATTCTGGCGGAGTTCGAACAAACTCTGCAGCAACACCGTGCCATAGCCGAGAAGTATTTTGAAAAAATTCTGCCGGAGGCGGAGGATGAGACCGCTTCGGGCAGCCCTCAAGTCAGCTTCGACGGTGCCTGGAACCGGGTCCAGGCGGAAGTCAGTTTTACCCGCTGGAGCGAATTGTGCGAGCAGGAGCAGTGGGGTGAGCGGCCCTTGGATAAGACCCTGCTGGTCAATATCTTTGGCGCAAGCTGGTATTTCACCCGTTATATTTTTTTCCGAGGCTATGAAATTACCGAATTGATCGACCACTACCGGGAGAAACCGATTAGCCCCGAGGAGATGCTGCGCACCTTGCAGGTGGACGCGTTCACTCAGGACGCCGAAACCGGATTGACGATCCTGTCATCGGTGAAAAACCAGTGGATGCTGTTGTTACTGATTCGTTTTCTGCAAGGCGAGATGGAACTGGCCGAGTTGGAGAAAAACCTGACCCTGCTGGCGGAATGCGTATTGGGTATGATGGTCAGGCAGCTGCCCGGGGAGCACAGAAAGCTGTTTGACAACGTGGCAGTGCTGGGTATGGGCCGTATGGCCGGCTATGAGATGATATTCGGCTCCGACCTGGATTTGATTTTCCTGTACCGGCCGCCGCCCGGCAGCGATACCTCCCGGGTGGCGCGCGAACTGCAAGTCCTGATGCGCCACCTGGCCCGGGTATCTCCCGCCGGCCTGCTGTATGAGGTCGATATGCGCCTGCGTCCGCACGGCGCCGCAGGTTCCCTGATCACGCCGCTGGATTCATTTATTGATTATCATCATTCCAACCGCGCAGTCTGGGAACGCCAGATGATGACCCGCTGCCGCCCCATCCATGACCCGCAAGACCTGGGCCGGGAAGCCTTGCAGGCGATTGTCGGTTCCATCTACGGCGACCACAACCCGGCAACGCTGCAGGAAGAAATAGTAAACATGCGTGAACTCATAGAAGACACCCTGGGCAGCCCGCGCCACAAGCACGACATAAAGCGGGGCGCCGGCGGGATCATGGATATCGACTTCATTACCCATTTCCTGCAGCTCAGCCATGGTAAAAGTCACGCGCAACTGCAAACCGGCAGCACCAGAGTGGCATTGCAGCAACTGGCTGAACTGAACTACATCGACGCGAAAACCGCCGGGAGCTTACTTCAAGCCTACAATTTCCTGAAACAAGCGGAACTTTGCATGCGCCTGATTGACCTCAAACCCAACAGCACCATCCCCGCCGACCACAACCAGAACGCAGTGCTGTCCCGCAGCATGGGCTACCCCGAGGGCGGCACTGAGGAATTTATGACAGAGTTCCTGCAGACCCGCACCCGGGTGCGGGCGGCATTTACTCAGTTAGTCGGCACGCCGGCGGCATAATCCGTATCAGCGGCGGTTACCACAGCTTCACAGGGAAAGAATTTTTCCTCCGGCACGTAGTTCAACAACGTATCCCGGCAAAACGATAACAGCTCCCGGCGGATGCTGTCCCGGTAAGCCACCATCCCGTCCGCGGTTTCCTCCAGGGGGGAGGCGAACAGGACTTCGTCCGGGTACAGCCGCGTCAGGTTGCGGTAAAACGATTTGGGCAGGCGGAAACTGCCCAGGCTGACTGAGTGCAGTCGCGCCGGCTCGACTACGTCAAATACCTCTGTAAACAGCCGTCGGTATTGTTCCCGCGCGCCGTCCTGGTAAATCAATGGGTCAAAGCGCAGGCCGATTGGCCAGCCGTGCCGCTGTAAGCGCTGCAACGCCTGCAAACGCCTGGACACCGGCGGCGCCTTGTGCTCTACGGCGGCGGCAATCTCCGCCGGAGTAAAACTGAACGCGACCACACAGTTGGGCAATGGCTCCTGCGCCAGTAGCGAGCGGATTTGCGTACTGCGGGTGCGCAGCTCCAACAGGGCTTGCGGATGCTCCCGGAACACGGGCAGGAAGGCCCGCACGAAATCGGTCACCGGGTCCAGGGCCAGGCTGTCGCAGTCATAACCGGAAAAGAAATGCGCCGGGGCGGCGCCCGCCGCCCGGATCTTTTCCACAATGGCCTGGAAGAAGTCCTCGTAATTCACGAACAGCACGTAATGCGCCGAGCGGTACATGCCCTGCAGAAAGCAGTAGCGGCAGTCGTAAATACAATTCAGCATGTGTGAGAAATAATAATTCAAAGTGCCGCCGATAGCGTATTCAGGCGGCGCTGGCAGCACGTGATTGGCAAATTTCTCTGCCAGGATCAAGGCCGGCCGGCGCTTCTGCAAGCGGAAGTTCTGCGCCTTGCGATTGAAAATCTCACCATAGCGATCACACACCGTTACCGCCGCACGCGGAAACCGCCCCATTACCGCCTGCGCCCGCGGGTGTTCCAGCACGGCTTCCTCAATGTAAATCTGGTCGATCATCACGCTGACATTAACAATCCACAGATGACGCAGATGGGCGCAGATAAAATGTTGAAGCCATAACAATCCACAGATGACGCAGATGGGCGCAGATAAAATGTTGAAGCCATGGGGTTTGCGGAACGTATTGAACGCAGGATATAACTATCCGAACCTGACCGGAGTTTTCTCCAGTTTTTCCTGCAAGTGGCGCAATACCTCAGTCGCGGTGTTGTGGTGGCGCAGGCATGCGGTCAGGCTGGTATCACCGGGATGCAGTGCCTGCCATTTGCTGAGCAGGGTGTGCAGTTGGTGGCGCTGGCTGACGGTGAAGTGGTGGTGTCGGGTCAGTGCCGGGTAGTCCGGGCCTGATTCTTCAAGTTGTTGCAGTAATGCTGACAGTGCCAGCAGTTGTGCCGTTACCTCCTTGATGACGGGCAGGTTTTGCGTTATCAGGCGCTTTACCAGAGCCGGGGTTATTGCAGCTAAGGATTGTCTGGCATTATCAGAGATAATTTTCATGGCTTGCGCCAGTTCCAGGGTGGCAAAACCGCTCACGGCCCGAAAGAAACCGGCGCATTCCATATCATATAATTCCTGGCGATAATTGTGGTCGGGTTGTTCCAGGGTGAGCAGGCCGCGACACGGCAGCGGCGTGGCAAACACCCGCGACGGGAACCAGGTCTGGCCGGATGCAGCGTCTGTTACCTTGTTCACCATCACTGCCTGACCGAGCGGCAGGTCGGCATGGCCGGCAATACCCAGGTTCAGCCAGGCATGGGTTTTATCGGCGTTGAATTGGGCCTGCGTGCGGGCCACCGCCGCGGCTGCGGCCGCTTGGCCGATACCGGATAAGGTGAGGGAGATACGGGTCACAGGGTTATGGTAAATATGCGCGGCGTCAGGCCGCGCGCGCAGCTGAAAACAATCCAGCAGTGGCCGGGCCTCGGGTTTCAGGGCGCAAATGATATGCAGCATCAGGGCGCGTACCGGGCCAGCAGGGCTTCACATTCCGGTACAAATACCGGATTATTGTGTTTTCTGGCACCGTTCAGGTAAATCCTGGCCTTGCTCAGCAAGGTATCGATCGCAGCCTGCCGGTCAGGGGGCGCCAGTTCCACTTCGTTGAGAATCCGTTGCAAGGCGCGGATGCGGTAGCGATCCATGCCCCGATAACGCGCCGAAAGTTGATCAGCGTGTCCGCCGTACCTAGTCAGCAACGGCTCTGCGATGAACGTAACCGGCATGCGCGCGCAGATACGCAACCATAAATCGTAGTCTTCACACACCGGCAGCGTCTCATCGAACAGGCCGACCTGCTCGAAGACGCGGCGGTGTATCAGTACCGACGAAGGAGAAATGGCGCACAGGGGCAGGCAACGCCTGAAGATAAAGCCGCCGTATTTTTTATGTTTACGCTGCGGGTTGACGCGGATGCCGTTACGTATCCAGATTTCATCCGTATGTACGATATTGGCGCCGGGGTCATCCTGAATGGCTCGCGCCTGCCGCTCTAGCTTACCGGGCAACCAGGCATCGTCCGCATCAAGCAACGCCAGCCAGTCACCCACGGCGGTGCAGATGCCGGCGTTCCTAGCCGCGCTCACCCCTTTATTGTCCTGTACGATCAGCCGCACGCCCGGGTAGTCACGGCACACCTGCACCCGGGTCGAGTCGGTGGAGCCATCATCGACCACAATCACCTCCAAGGGTTTGAACGTCTGCGCAGACACCGAGTCCAGACACCTGGGCAACAGGTGGGAGCGATTGTAAGTGGGGATGATGACGCTGATGGAAGTCATGGGAGTATCCGCAGATTAGCGCAGATTATTATGGGTGGCAAAAATATCCGCGTCAGCTGCGGATGAATAACTCTATGATCCGTGCATCCTCTGTAGCTATACTATACCCCATGACACGACTTCAGGACAAAGTAACAGTCGTCACCGGGGCGAGTTCCGGTATTGGCCGGGCGATTGCGCTGGCCTTTGCCGGGGAGGGCGCCCGGGTGGCGGTCAACTACCACAGGTCGGCGGCGCGCGCGCAGGAGGTGGTCGGGGAAATACAGAACCTGTCCTGCCCGGTGCTGGCACTACCGGCAGATGTTGCCGACCCGCAGGCTGTCGGCGGCCTGGTGGCGGCAGTCAAGGCCGAATTCGGTCGCATCGATGTCTGGGTGAACAATGCCGGCGCCGACATTCTCACCGGCGCCGGTGCCACCATGACAGACCAACAAAAACTGTGCAGCCTGATCGAGGTCGATCTGAAAGGCACCATACAATGCAGCTGGGCCGTGGCCGAGGTCATGCAGCGCCAGGGCAACGGTGTCATCATCAATATGTCCTGGGATCAGGCCCTGCGTGGTTATCAGGGTACCAACCCGCAGATGTTCTCCGCAGTAAAAGCCGGGGTGCAAGCCTTCAGCAAGTCACTGGCCAACACCATTGCCCCATCGGTGCGGGTGAACGTACTGGCGCCGGGCTGGATTGCCACCTCGTTTGCCACAGATCTGATGGACGAGGACTACTATCAGGCGCGCTGTGCCGAAATACCCTTGCAACGTTTCGGCACCCCCATAGACGTAGCCGCCGCCGCAGTATTTCTGGCTTCAGACGCTTCCGCCTATATCACCGGCACAACGCTCAACGTAGGGGGCGGCGTGGCCTGATGCGGACCGGAACAACGGGGCCTGGCAATACACTGCAAGCACGGAAAAAAGTACTGTTGCAGGATAACAACCGATGGCACCTGGGGCCGCTCATGCGGGATAGACATTTGTCAGCGCCGTGAAGCAACGCAGTCGCGAAATCAGTATTTTCAACATGTCCGCCCTGGACCTGTTTGCCTCGGCATTGGGCGCGTTCATCCTGATAACGCTGCTCCTGTTACCCTATTTCCCCAATCCTGATCCCGGTCCTGCACAAGAGGAGGCGGAAAAGACCCGGTCGGGAGCGGTTGCAGCAGAGACAGAAATCGAAGAACTTCGGACTGAATTGGCAGAAAGCAATGCCAGAGGGCGGGAATTGCAGGATAAATTAAAGGCTGCAAACGCCCGGCTGGAAGCGCAGCCAACACCCACCAAGGTGGCATTTCCTCCCCTGGATTTGGTGATTGCGCTGGATACCACCGGCAGTATGCACGCACAGGTGCAAGGTCTGAAAGATGAGGTCGAACAAATTGCGCGGCTGCTTTTGAAGTTAGCGCCAAGCGTAGGCATTGGCGTGGTGGATTTCAAGGATCGTTGTGAAGGCCACAGGGCTACCCATGTCTTCCCCCTGGTTGAGATGAATAACGTCAGTATCCGCAGTTTATCCGGGTTTACCCGAGGCATTACCGCGGGTGGCTACGCCGGTTGCAACGCAGACAACGAGGAAGCCATCAACCTTGCGCTCGACCGGGCAGTTACCATGCCCTGGCGCGACCAGACAACCGTCCGGTTGATTGTCGTCATTTCGGATTATCCCGCCTACCCGGAAACACAGGCCTCCGTTTTACGGCAGGCAAGGCAGTTTGCCGCCGCGCGGGCGGGCAACCGTGTCTCAACCGTGCATGTATCAACCCGGGGTCATGCACTCGGCATGACAGCAGGCCCCGAATTTCTGCAACGGCTGGCAGACGCGGGCAGGGGGCAGTTCGTAGGGGGCGGCGGCTCATTCACCGCCATGATATTACTTGCCCTCGCCGATAGCTGAGACCGGCCCCTTTGTTATGGATTCATGTCCGCTTCAAACAAAGGCTTCCGTATCCCGCAAAAACATTTCTGCAGGGACAATCTCTATGCCGCCCTCATGGAAATACCGGTCTCCTGAATAAACGCAAATCAATTCCGCCTCCGGGTATTCTTCCTTGAATTGCTTAAGACCCTTGAAATTTTCACGGCGGATGCGGTTCGAGTGCTTGACCTCAATGGCTTTTAATCCACGCTCTCCATACAGCACAAAATCAACTTCCGCTCCCTGTCGGGTACGCCAGTAATAGATGCCGTAATTCCAGTGCTGGTAATCATTGCGCGCGGTAATTTCCTGCAACACCAGCGTCTCCAGGGCCGCGCCTTCTGCTTCAGCATCCGAGTCATAGGGACCCGCAGGTCGCAATGCCCGGAACACACCCGCGTCGAAAAAATAGAACTTGACACTGCGGCTCAGGTTACGTTTGGCCCTTCTGGCAAACACCGGAATTTGATATGACACCAGGGTGTCTGTCAGGATTGAGAAATAGTTCTCCACGACTTTGCGGTTGACTGCGCAATCCCTGGCTATGGCGGATATGTTCAGCGGCGAGCCCTGTGAAAAAGATGCCGCTTCCAGAAACCGGCTGAACGCCGGCAGGTTACGCGTCAGCCCTTCCAGTTGTATCTCTTCCTGCAGGTAGGTTCGAACATAGCTTTGCAGGAACAGGTCCGGGTCAGTGGAGGTGCAAGCCATGGGTAGCTGTCCATATTTCAGCGCACGCGCCAGGTTGAAATCAGCGCCCAGTTCTGCGGCCGTGAACGGGTGCATGCGACAGGTCAGGGCGCGTCCTGCAAGCAGGTTGACATGATTGCCTCGCAGCCGGCGCGCGCTAGAGCCGGTCAGCACAAAACGAAGATGCCGGCTTTCTATCAGGCGATGAACTTCATTCAGTAACGCAGGAACCTTCTGCACCTCATCAATAATCACCCAATCGTCGAACCCTTCCGGTATTCTGCGGGATAACCTTCCCGGCTCAGCCATGAATTCGTTGTAAAGTTGCGCTTCCAGAAGGTCAAAAAACAGCCCTTGCTTGTAGAAATCCCCTACATAGACGCTCTTTCCGGTACCCCTTGGGCCGAAGAGAAAGTAGCTTTGGCGTGCCGGGGGAGAGAAAACTCTTGGATACATGCCGACATTATACCCATACTAACTCCATTTTTGAAATAAAATTGGCATTTATTATTCCATATTTGTTCGGCATGGAAATATTAGCCGCTAATCCGGTTTTTGACATACTTGTTTACAGCGTTAGAGTGGGAATATGCGGTGTGAGTTTTGTTCATGTGAACTTCCGACATGGGAAACGATTATTGCCTGATTGATGATGTTTTACACTTCGGTTGATTATCCTGCTGCTATTCCAGCCGCTGCTGTTGTTTAGGGTCCTGCTTTTTGGACCAATTCTCAATGCGCAACCCCTTTACCCGGTTAAATTCCCGAATGTTATTCGTTACCAAGGTTGCATCAATGCTACGCGCATGTGCTGCAATCAACGTATCATTCGGCCCGATCGGCATCCCCGTCCGTTGCAATTCGGCTCTTATTTTTCCATATTCCATTGCCGCCTTGTCATCAAAGAACAACACCGACACACGCCGGCTGAAATCCAGCACATTTTCAAGATTCCTGAAACGATTCCCCGACTTTTCAACACCAAACATCAACTCTGCCAGGGTAATCGATGAAATCGCTAATTTTTGGAAATGCCGATTAAACGTTGTCTTCAATTCAACAGGACTCTCATTGATGACATAGACACATATATCAGTATCAAGCATGTACATCAGTTGAAGAATTCCCGTTTCTCATATTCCAGTTCTTCAATATCTGGTATTTGTTCATCTACAGATAGCGGCTGTTTGGCAAAAAAGTCATCCCAACCATTTGTCTTGGGGCTGATAATCACGTTGTCGCCAAGCTTCCGGACCATGACTTCGTCAGCATCGAACCGACATTCTGCGGGCAACCTCACAGCTTGGCTACGGCCATTCATGAAGAGTTTGGCGACACTTGCAAATGTTTTCTCCATTATGAGACTCCTCATCTTGAAAACGGGGATTTCAGGGTTGAGCACAGTATAGCTATATTGCTGATATATATCAAATGGCATATCTCAAAAAACAGCCATTCCTGCCAAGACAAACGCAAGGGTTCAGGCATTGTAATCTGACAGGTGGCGGGGTACACCGAAACGTGATCGTTAATCTTCGCCACAAAGGTCTCAAACTCCTCTATGATAAAGGAGGCTGGCGACGGATAAACCCTGAGTACGCTGCCAGGATTGAGTCAATCCTCGCCCGACCGGATGAAGCAGTCAAGCCGGCGGACATGGACTTTCCGGGTTTTCGGCTACACCCCCGCAACTGGCAATTTGGCCTGATCCGGATTTTGATATACTTACCTGCAACGTGTTATAAACGAGAACGGCGATGAAAGACGCATATACGGTTATCATTGAGAAAGATGACGATGGTTACTATGTTGGCAGCATACCCGCGTTACCAGGATGCCACACCCAAGCCAGGTCGGTTGATCATCTGATGGAGAGAATGGAAGATGCCATTGCGCTGTGGCTTAAAGTTGAGAAGGCGCCAGACCACAGACCGCTGGAATTAGTCGGTATCCAAAGATTAGCCGTATGACCAGAATGCCCCGTCTGGCGGGTAAGTAATTCATGCCCGACTACCTCCACGCCCTGCCTGCCGGCTACCGCCTTGACGAATACGAACTGGTGCGGGTGCTGGGCAGTGGCGGGTTTGGCATTACCTACCTGGGCTATGACCACCACCTAGACAAAGCCGTCGCCATCAAGGAGTACCTGCCCAATGATCTGGCGGTGCGCGCTGACAATCACTCGGTGCTGCCCAAGTCCAGTCAGGACAAGGCCGATTACGAATGGGGCTTGGCACGCTTTCTCAATGAAGCGCAGACCTTAGCCCGCTTTGACCACCGGCACATTATCAAAGTCTATCGGTTCTTCCGCGCCCATGGCACCGGGTATATCGTCATGGAGTATGCCGAGGGCGAAACGCTATCGGAGGTGTTACAGCGTAAGGGGACTCTGACAGAGACCGAGTTACAAGCCCTGCTGTTTCCCATTCTGGACGGGTTGGCCGTGGTGCATGAGGCCGATGTGCTGCACCGGGACATCAAGCCGGGGAATATTGTGATACGGGACGATGGCAGCCCGGTATTGATTGACTTCGGCTCGGCGCGTCAAGCGGTGGCGGGGAAGAGTCGCAGTGTGACGGCAATTGTGACGCCGGGGTATGCACCGATAGAGCAGTATTCAGCCAAGGGGCATCAGGGGGCCTGGACGGATATTTATGCCTTAGGGGCGGTGTGTTACCGGTGTCTGACCGGAGAGCCACCTGATGATGCAACCGAGCGCTTGCGCGATGACCCGTTAGTGCCTGCTGCTCAACGATGTAACGGCAAGGTCAGTACAGAACTACTGGAGGCCATTGACCGGGCGTTACGGGTGGAGGAGGGGGAGCGGCCGCAAAGCGTGGCGGCATGGCGGACTATGTTGGTCGGAGATAGTGACAGCGGCCAACATATTACCGGATCTGTGCACACCCAATACAACACGACTATCGGCCCGCCGTTGAATAACAACGGCGAACACACCACCGGGCCTGTGCAGAATGCAACCTGGCAGGAGTTGCTGGACAGCTACCTGAATAACAACGGCGAACACACCACCGGGCCTGTGCAGAAGCCGGAAACACGTTCTGTCGAAGGTTCAGAGTCGGCCCATGTCGGGATGGGCGAGTTTCTGTGGGGGCTGTTTCGACCAGGTGGTCTAGGTCTGGTGATAATACTACTGTCATTGGGAGTAAGTATCTGGCAGGATCTTGGCTGGTACTCTTTGCTTGTAATGGCAGGTGTTTTTCTTTTTCTTCTTTTTCTTCGTTTTCTTCTTTTTGTGTAACTACTCGCCCCCTCCCTCTAATTCTACTGAATTTTTTGTCAAGGCGTCCTTGACAACATAGCGTCATGGCGTTATGTTGGTCGTCATGGGGAATGCGTACCGAGGGTCGAAAGCCACGACGGGTCTGTGCCAGCCGCTCATTGCGATGATGCCGCCGCACAGTGTGTACATTGAGACACACTTAGGCGGCGGGGCGATTATGCAGCGCAAGCCGGCGGCGTTGCGCAACATTGGGATTGATCTTGATGTGCGGGCGTTGGCGGGGTTTACGTGTGGGTATCCGGTGGAGTTGGTGCAGGGGTGTTGTCACCGCTGGTTGGCGACTTTTCCGTTTGACGGCACGGAGTTGGTGTACAGCGACCCGCCCTACCTGCACAGCACGCGCAAGTCACGGCACCGTTACCGGTATGACTACGAGGACTCAGACCATGAGGCGCTGCTGGCGTTACTGCAGGGGCTGCCCTGTGCGGTGATGGTGTCGGGGTATCCTTCGGCCTTGTATGATGAGGTGCTGGCGGGCTGGCGCAGTGTGTCCTTGCAGGTGATGAATCAGGGCGGGGTGGTGACCGAGCGGGTCTGGTTCAATTTTGTGCCGGACCGGGTGCACTGGGTGCGCTATGCGGGGCGCAACTTCACGCACCGCCAGCAGGTCAAGCGCAAGGCTGAGAACTGGGGGCGGCGTTATCGTGACTTGCCCCCGGCCGAGCGGCTGGCGGTGCTGGCGGCGATGATGGCGGTGGAGGCACAGTGCACATGGCCACGGTGAACAAGGCCTCATTGCGTGCGGAGTTCGAGGCCATCCGAATGCGTTTTAAGGCGTTGTGCGCCGACGGCGCGCTGAGTCCCGAAGGGCGTGCGCTGTTCGAGTCGATGTTGCTGCTATTCGAGTTGCTGCTGGCGGTGTTCTTAGAGAAGACCACACCGAAGGGGGCGCACAACTCCAGCCTGCCCAGTTCCCGCACCGACCCCGATGACAGTGCGCGCACACGGCCCGGCAAGCAGGGCAAGGGGCCGCAGACCGGGACGGTGCCCAGCGCGTCCCGGCGCGTGGTGGCTCAGACCCGCACGGTGCCCGTGACCGGCTGCCGGGCCTGCGGGCATGATCTCAAAGGCACCGCCCCCACCGGCCATGTGCGACGAGTCAAGGTCGATATAGTCTTCGAGACGACCGAGTTGACCATTGACGCCGAGATAAAAACCTGTCCGCGCTGTGGCACTGAGACCCACGGGGCGTTTCCCGATGACATGCCGGGGCCTTTACAATACGGCCCTGGCATCGTGGCTTTCGCCACGCACCTGTTAACGGCCCAAATGCTCTCGCTCAAACGTACGGCGCAGACACTTCATGCACTGACCGGGCGCGCCGTCGCCGAGGCGACCTTACTGGCCTGGCTCACGCGGGTGCATGAGGCCCTGGCCGGGTGGGAGCGGGCGGCTATCGCCCGCCTGCTCACAGAGCCCGTGCTGCACGCCGATGAGACCTCCTTGCGCATCGACCGCACACAACACTGGCTGCACAGCACCAGTGCCGGGAACCTGGTACTGAAACACTGCCACCGCAAGCGGGGCGGGGACGCCCTCAAGGACATCGGCATCGTCCCCCGCTACGGCGGTGTTCTCGTGCACGACCGCTGGGCCAGCTACTTCGCCTATGACAACTGCGAGCATGCCCTGTGCGGCAGTCACCTGTTGCGTAACTTGGCCTTTATCGAGGACGCCCACGGCCATGCCTGGGCCCAACGTATGAGCCGCCTCCTGCTCAAGACCTGCCGACAGGTGCGCACACATAAAAACAAGGCACTCAGCGAGACCGACTACCAGTCCCTGCGCACCCGCTACCGGACTATCCTGACACAAGCCAAACGGGAACTCCCCACACCCCCGAAACGGCTCACCGGCCAACGCGGACGGATTGCCCAATGTGAGGCACAAAACCTCCATGATGCCCTCGTCAAGTACGAAACCGAAGTCCTCCGCTTCGCCCGCGACCCCAACGTGCCGTTCACCAACAACCGCGCCGAACGCGATATCCGTATGGCTAAAGTCAAACAAAAAGTCTCCGGCTGCTTCCGAACCACCGCCTACGCCGACACCTACTGCCGCATCTCCAGCTACTTGCAGTCTATGACCCTGAAGGGCTACAATCCCCTCGCCGCCATCGAGATAGCACTCAAGGGAGACGCCGCCACCATGGTGGAAAAACCGCTCAAAAATAAAACGGTTAAGAAAAACCAGATCAGAACAAGAGATCAGGGTAAGGGGGGCGAGTAGTTACCTTTTTGTTTTTATAACAGTCTTAATGGTAATTTTTAAGTTGATCTTTAGGTTAATCTTATTCCTTATAGAGTAAGAGATGCGTTGATACTAAATGAGAGTAGTGAGGTGTCATAATCGCGGTTGTATTTCTGTATTTTTGAAAACTCCCAGTATTCGGAATACGGTCACCTCTATTAATTAGAGGTGACCGTGCAGCACAAGGATGTGCTGCCAGTAACAGCAAGCACGTAAGTGCTTGAAAATGACAAATCGTCAGGATAGACGAATTGCAAACTACCTCCCTGTAGTTTGCCCCTTCGGGGCCAGCTACGCTGTCCAAATTCGTTCCGGACGAATTT
Organism: Gammaproteobacteria bacterium; assembly: GCA_965215365.1. Taxonomy (GTDB): domain Bacteria; phylum Pseudomonadota; class Gammaproteobacteria; order Eutrophobiales; family Eutrophobiaceae; genus JAAXHV01. Next base: position 1,193,410 of record CBDCDS010000003.1, read on the forward strand.
GTGCACAGCCATAGCTGCCCGTAGGGTTGCGTCCACGGATGGACGCAATGAGGGAAATGAAAAATCATACTTTTTCATTTCCGTCTCACAAATCCGCCCGGAGCGGATTTGGACGTCCGCAGGACGCCCGCAGGGGGCGTCCCAAGGATGGGACGCATCACAAAATACCACGGAGGGTATTTTTAGAGGTTACCATATATCGGCCTGATGCAGATGCAACTGGTGCCTGCCGTCCTCCATCTGCTTATAGAATGTGTTATAAAGCGAAATCAAGATGACAAATCCGCATAAACCCCGCATGAACAACAACCCAACCATAGAAATCAACCAACGCCTGCTCGTAGTCAGCATCAGCCTGACTCTGGGCGTGATTTTTATTGCGGTGATGAGCAGTTTGTTGGAACATCCCGGTTCACCGGTGGGGGCTTTTCTGCTGGATCGCCATACGGAGAATTTTCCTTATCCTTTTACCGTACAAAACGTGATGTGGCTGATGTTCAGTGTCGGTTGCGGTGAGTTGTGGGTGCGTTTTAAGCAATCCAACCTTGAATTGGCGCAGGCCTCGAGAAAATATCTTCCCGAAGATGATGAAACCGTGTTGCGGGTGCAGGACCTTGGCCCCTTATACAAGAAGGTATTGCCTGGCGAAGGCGAGTCGGTGTTCTTTTTACAGCGCCTCATCAAGCGCGGTATTTTGCAGTTTCAGGCAAGCCGGTCGGTGGACCAGACCAACTCGTTGTTGAATTCATCCCTGGAACTTTTTCAGCATGAACTGGAGCTTAAATACAATATGCTGCGCTATCTGGTGTGGTTGATTCCCACTCTGGGGTTCATCGGCACAGTTGTGGGCATTGTGTTTGCTTTGGATTATGCTGCAAGTGTTAATAACCCGCAGGACCCGGCGTTACTGGCCGGCGTCATCGGGCGCCTGGGGGTGGCGTTCTACACGACCTTGCTGGCTTTGATTCAGTCGGCATTGCTGGTGTTTGGATTGCATATTGCACAGGGGCGCGAGGAGCTGGCCCTGAACCGGTCGGGGCAATATTGCCTTGATAATCTGGTCAATCGACTTTATGAAAAGTAGGGGGTAACCGTCATGCCTGTTTATCGCGATGCAGACGGCAACATCATTGAAGAAAAAACTGAAAAGTCCGGCATGAAGACCGTACCAACCGGCGAGGAGGGTGAGCGGCCGGCGGCGCCAACCTCCGACAGCGCGTCGGTCATCGGCCAAGGGCGCCTAGATGCGCCCACCAGGAAAATGCAGGCAAGCCGTCCGGTGGTGGCTGCCGCTGATGCAAAAACCCGGTTGGTGGGCAGCCGCCGCAGACAGGCAGAGCGGGAGCGGTTGCAGGAACAGGCGGATAAAACCGACGCCATGGAGGATCCGGTTGTGGGTTGGCTGGTGATTGTGCAAGGGCCGGGTAAAGGCCGCGCGTTGAAACTGGGCTATGGCACAAACTCCATGGGTCGGGGCGAGACCAATCGGGTCAGCCTCAATTTTGGTGATGACCAAATATCGCGTGATCAACACGCGACGGTGACTTATGATCCGCGCGGCAAGAAGTTTTACGTCCAGCAGGGCAGCGGTACGAACCTGACCTACCTTAATGATGAACCGGTGCTGACGCCCACTGAACTGGTGGCGGGGAATGACCTCACCCTGGGCAACACGATGGTGCGGTTTGTCCCCTTCTGCGGCGCTGGTTTTGACTGGCAAAGCACCGAACATGACGAAGCCTGATGGATGATTTTGGCGGACGTTTCGCGGCCGGGCAGATTCCCGGCGCGCGCCAGTATCAGGAGGATGACTACGGCGTGCTGGACGGGCGCGCCGACCTCGGCACGGACGGTGGTGAACATACCTTGCTGCTGGTGGCGGACGGTATGGGTGGTCATGTCGGTGGCGGTGTAGCAAGCCGACTTATCAACAAGACCTTCATCGAAACCTACCCGCGCGTATCAGGGCCTGTCACAGACCGGCTCCGGGAGTGCCTTGACGCGGCCAATCAGGCCGTTGCCGCAGCGGTTGCAGAACAACCGGAACTCGATGGCATGGGCTCCACCCTGGTGGCTGTTGTGGTGTCAGCGCGCGGCCTGGAATGGCTCAGCATTGGCGATTCCCCCCTGTGGTTATACCGGGATGGTCATCTGGTGCGTATCAACTCCGACCATTCCATGGCGCCGGCACTGGCGGAGCTGGTCGCCAGCGGCCGCATGACTGAAGCTGAAGCCGCGCAAGACCCCAATCGGCACATGCTGCGCTCGGCGGTGATGGGCGATGAAATCTCTTTAGTTGATGTCTCCTCCCAGCCACGCGACCTGAAAAAGGATGATCTGTTATTACTGGCAAGCGATGGGATGATGACGCTGGGTGAGCAGCAGATAGTGAATATCCTGCAAGACCGGCACGGCGCGGCTTTGGCAGACACAGCCGGCGCGTTGCTCAAGGCCGTTGAGGATGTGGCCCTGCCGAACCAGGATAATGCCACGCTGTTACTTTATACGCCTGAGGCCGATTACGGGATGGAACCGGTGGTTGCCGCTGAGCACAAAACACCATCCGCGCGCGTCGAGGACGTGAGACAAGAGGCAAAATATCCAATTAAAATGTGGGCGGCAATCATCGTTGGCGCGCTGGTGTTGGGCCTGCTTGTTTATTTTCTACTCGCCCCCAACGGGTAATCACTACTGTTGACACCGGCTTGATAGGGTCAGGATAGCAAAGATGATACTGAAATATAGCTGTCGATACTGGTTATTGCCGTTATTTTTTGTTGGCGTGCCTGTTGCCGCTGACATTGACCCTGAACTGGTGCGTGAGAGTCTGGTGCAGGTGCGCGCCTATGATAATAACCGGGTCGTAGCTGAAGGGACAGGCTTTGTTATTAACGATGAAGGTCATGTGCTCACCAATGCCCACCTTATAAAACAGTCAGCTCAGCTCACCGTTTTGTCCCTGACAACCGGCGCGGAAATCCTGGCACAACAAACCTTTGTCAATGAAGACCTGAATCTGGCGCTGTTGCAGGCCCGGGGTTTGGGTTTGCCGCCGTTGCCACTGTCCGAACAGGGAGCAGACATAGGCCGGATCGTGCAAACACTCAAATATGCGGCGGCTGAGGCGGTACGGTTGTCGCAAGGCACCATTGGTGTCTATCAGGATATTCCGGGGCCGACAGCCGCTGCCCCAACGGTGCACCTGCTGGAGCATAATGCCATGATAAGCTCCAGGGAGTTTGGAATGCCGTTGTTTAATGAATGTGGTCAGGTTGTCGCCATGAATACGCCCGACCCGGAAGCGGCTCACTGGCTCACCGGGCGGCTTGCCGAACCGGAAGGAAAAGTGCTGGCTTTGCGCAGCAACGATATTATCACCGCATTACAGGATAAAGGAATTACCCATACTGTCGTCACGGATGTTTGTCTGAGCGCCGTGGAACGCGCACAACGAACGGCTCTGCAACAACAACAGGCGGCTGCGGTCGCCATGGCGGCACAACAGGCAGCCGAACAGGCCCGACAACAGGCAGAAGTCGCCCAAGCGCAGGCTGAAACTGCAAAGGCAGCCGCCGAGCAAGACGCAGCAGCCGCTACGGCGGCGAAACAGGTCGCCGAACAAGCCCGACAACAAGCAGATGCCGCCCAAGCGCGGGCTGAAACTGCACAAGCAGCCGCCGAAGAAGATGCCGCCCGGAAAAAACAGCAGGCCGAGGCCGCCGAGGCTGCCCGTCTGGCAGCCGAGGAAACCGCCGGACATAAACAGGAAGAAGCGGAGAGACTGCAACAAGAACAAGTAAAAAAAGAACAACAACTGCTGTGGGCCGTGGCAACAGGAACGGTGTTGATACTGTTGGCGTTGCTTGGCTGGTTCCTGTCGGCTCGTGCAAAAAGGAAAAAGTTACAGTCCGCTGCAGCCCAGGTGGGCGCCGCGCAACAGGACGCAGAACAAGCCCGGCAAGCCGCCGCCAAGGCGCCGCAACCCACGCCTTTCAAATGTGTATTGGAAGGCCATGACGACACCGGCAAACCGTTTACGTTAAGCATTCCGGCATTAGCGTTAGGTGACCCCGCAGGCGTGGTGCTTGGCAGAAGCCCCGCCGATGCGGAATTCATCATCGACTACGATGAAATATCTCGTGAACATATCCGCCTGACATATACCCATGACAGACTCTATGTGGAAGACCTCGACACCCTGAACGGCACAAGGGTGAATGGCGATACGCTGCAACCACAGGAAAAGGTACTGTTGCAGGATAAGGATCGATTGCAGCTGGGGCCGCTCAGTCTGACCGTGCGCCTGATACTCTTGTAATCTGATATCGCCAGGTGCGGCGGGACAGATAAGGGCACTGACAGGCGATTGCAAGCAAGGGCGCGCCGGTCAATGGCTGTTTGCGGAGGCGACCATGGGGTTCTTTGTGTCCGTGGCGAGGTAGTCGGAGCGGGCATTGTGGCCCCGGGATTATTTGCAAATACCCCGAAGACAGGTTATAAGCAGCTTTTATGAAACTGCTTATAACCACTGGTAGCGGTCGATGAGATACACGTCATTGGTGCCAAGCGCCCAGGTCGCCTATGCGGACCTGCTCACCAGCCTTTACAACTCAGCCATCCCGGGCCGCGGCATTTCCTGTTTCACCCGAAATGTGAAAGGGAAAAATTACTGGTATCTGCAATACACTATCGGACCCAGCAAGCGCTCCTGTTACCTTGGCCCTGATACCGACTCCATTCGCGAGCGGGTGGTAAAGTGCAGGCAAAAACAGGATGAGGACAAACAGCAACACAGTGGGAGAAAACGCATGGTAGCCACCTGTATCGCAACGGGCCTGCAGGCTTTGTCGCCTGCCGAAGCCCGGGTCTATGAGGTGTTGGCGCAAGCGGGCCTGTTTGAGGCGGGCGCGGTGATTGCAGGGACACACGCTTTTCTCCATATCGGCAATATGCTGTGTGTTCAGTGGGCGCATTTTGCCACGCGCACCAAGGATGTTGATATCGCTCAGAAGCAGACCATTGCCGTGGCGTCCCCGCCTGTGAATATGGATTTCGGGGAAACGCTGGCGCGGGCGGATAAGGGTGTTTTTCCGGTCCCGGCACTGGACTCCAGGCAACCGTCAACCCGGTTCGCCCTGCGCAACCAGGACTTGACCGTCTCCCTGCTTACCCCGTTGCGCGGCAGGCCGTCGGGCAAACCGGTGCTGCTGAAAGGCTTGAATGCGGCAGCTGAGCCGGTGCGCTACCTGGATTACCTGATTGAAGACAGCCAGCCTGCAGCCGTGCCTGCGGGAACAGGCCTGCTGATTCGCATCCCGTCCCCGTCCCGTTTTGCCTTGCACAAACTGGTGGTTTCACAACGGCGTCCTGTCGCGTTCGCAGCAAAGAGCCGCAAGGACCTGGCGCAGGCGGCAGCGGTGCTGGAGGTATTGAAAGATCTCAGGCCCGGAGATATTGAACTGGCCGGCGCTGCCGCCGTGCGTATGGGGAACAAATTTGTCAAGCAGATGCTGGCCGCCGCCAATCTGATCGATGAGGAACTTGGCGCGCTGGTCAGAGCTGCCGTGGTCAGGTAGGGTAAAATCATACTTTTATTGTAACTACTCACCCATGCCTGACTACCTCCACGATTACTGTGGCGACTCATATCACTACACCGCCCCGGCAGGCAGTTTCCCGGCCAACCCCTGGGGCTTACACGATATGCACGGCAATGTGTGGGAGTGGGTGCAAGATTGCTGGCATTACACTTATGAAGGCGCGCCGACGGATGGCAGTGTTTGGACGAGTGGTGATTGCAGCCGGCGCGTGTTTCGGGGTGGTTCCTGGCTCAACGATGCGTGGGGCTTGCGTTCCGCCTTCCGCCTCTCGGACGCCCGCACGAACCGCCTCAACATATTGAGCGGTTGCTCTTGTTTCTCGATAGTCGCTTTCCATCGTCGGGCGCTATCGGTGAACGCCTCGTTCAACAGACTGACTCATTTCAGTTCGGTAACGCAAGAGTTCTCGCGTGGGCGACGAAAGACAATTTGAGGGTCATATCGAGGGACTGTCGGTGGTGGTAATGCTTCAGGAGGTTTATGACAGGGCTGAGGATCGATGCGTCCATTTCAGCGGTCCAACAGAATCCACCGACAGCCGTTTGTTCTTTGAAACCGGCCAACCGGAAGATACCGCAGCAAGCCAGTGGGGACGAAAGCTACTGGACAAACTGAAAAAACGGCAGTGTGGCCAACCATCCTCGGATTATCTTCGTATGCTCGTAGTCGATTTCTCACGTGCCGACACCGGATGGCCTGATTTTATTTGCTGGCCGGGCATTGCCCAGCGACTCTCGAAGACGGTGAAGTTGCTCGCAGAGAAAGCCGGGGAACCGCTCGCATATGACGCCGTGTTGCCTGTCCGACTGAGCGATGTGAGTGGAGAGCGTTACTTCGGAGAGGTCATTTTACTGGATCATAGATGTGCGGAGGATGTTGAACGTATTGTGCAGGCGGCCTCGCTTAATCGTTGCAGCTGATGCAAAGCATATACATAGAAACCACGATACCAAGTTATTTAACAGCTCGGAATAATCCGGATTTAAGGGTGGCTGCGTGGCAGCAAATAACTTTGCAATGGTGGAACGAAGAGCGGGTAAAATATGATATATTCATTTCAGAGTTGGTCACTGCCGAGGCTTCCAAAGGAAATTATCAGGCAGCACGACGACGGCTTAAATCACTGGAAAATATTGCCGAGTTGGCTATAGACGTTGACATGAGAGAGTTGGCAAATGCTCTTATGAGAGGTGGGGGAATACCTGAATCATCAGAAACCGATGCCCTGCACATCGCCATAGCAGCAGTGCATCAGGTTGATTATTTGCTGACTTGGAATTGTCGCCATATAAACAATGCGGTCACGAAACCCATGGTGCGCAGATTATGTCAGGAAGCAGGACATATTTGTCCGGAAATCTGCACACCTCTTGAACTGTTATCGGAGGTTCAATGGCATGTACCGAGATGAAATTATTGAAGAAGTCTGGAAAAACAGGGAAACCTACGCCGCCAGCCATGATCATAATCTTGCAAAAATAGTCGATGATTTGATGGCCCGTCAAAAAAAATCCGGGAAAATCGTAGTGGACCGGCGCCCCATTCCTGATGACGATACCAATACGGATGAGGTTGCCACTCGGCTCCGGGCGGGTATGTAATCCCACCCATGCCTGACTACCTCCACGCCCTGCCTGCCGGCTACCGCCTTGACGAATACGAACTGGTGCGGGTGCTGGGCAGTGGCGGGTTTGGCATTACCTACCTGGGCTATGACCACCACCTAGACAAAGCCGTCGCCATCAAGGAGTACCTGCCCAATGATCTGGCGGTGCGCGCTGACAATCACTCGGTGCTGCCCAAGTCCAGTCAGGACAAGGCCGATTACGAATGGGGCTTGGCACGCTTTCTCAATGAAGCGCAGACCTTAGCCCGCTTTGACCACCGGCACATTATCAAAGTCTATCGGTTCTTCCGCGCCCATGGCACCGGGTATATCGTGATGGAGTATGCCGAGGGAGAAACGCTATCGGAGGTGTTACAGCGTAAGGGGACTCTGACAGAGACCGAGTTACAAGCCCTGCTGTTTCCCATTCTGGACGGGTTGGCCGTGGTGCATGAGGCCGATGTGCTGCACCGGGACATCAAGCCGGGGAATATTGTGATACGGGACGATGGCAGCCCGGTATTGATTGACTTCGGCTCGGCGCGTCAAGCGGTGGCGGGGAAGAGTCGCAGTGTGACGGCAATTGTGACGCCGGGGTATGCACCGATAGAGCAGTATTCAGCCAAGGGGCATCAGGGGGCCTGGACGGATATTTATGCCTTAGCCCGCATATCTCACCAAGTCGCTTGTCGTCTTGTGAAACATAATTGCTTTCAATAAGTTATGACAATACTGCTACTCTTCCCGCATAACAGACTGCGCTTGATGCGCCCTCGCTGGTCTTGGTTCTGCCTGCGGGCACGTGCTCCCTCAACCATAGCTACCGCTATGGTTTCGGTCGCAGGCACCCGCAGGCAGAACCAATCCGGCGCGATCTTCGCATCACTTGGTGAGATATGCGGGCTAGGGGCGGTGTGTTACCGGTGTTTGACCGGAGAGCTACCTGATGATGCAACCGAGCGCTTGCGCGATGACCCGTTAGTCCCTGCTGTCCAGCACTGCAAGGGCAAGGCAAGCACCGCCTTGCTCAACGCCATAGACCGGTCTCTTAAGGTAGATGAGGGGGAACGGCCGCAAAGCGTGGCGGCATGGCGGGAGATGCTATTGAATAAGACGGTAGCTTCAGCCTATCACCAGATAGAGGAAACGGCGAAACCGGCCACCCGGCCTCCTTCAATAAGCTCTCCAGAGGCTAAAGTTGGTTGGTTAAAACTCCTTTGGCTGGTTGGGGTAGCAGTGTGGGTAATCTTGTTAGTCTTTTTAGTCTTTTACTTCACCATATAAGCGCGGTCGTGTGGTCCGACAGTCAAAAATACAACTGTTTCATCTGTTCGGTTTTCGCAGAAGCAATATCGGCATTCCTTGACGCTTCGACATTCTTCACAGATAACGAAAATCACCCGAAAGTTTCTGCCTGCCCGTGCACTGGGGCAACCTCGCAAGTCCAGCCCTCCGGCAACTTTTCCGAGGCGCTCTGTTCTATCATAAGGGTCATCTAGGATTTGTCCGACTATTTTCCGGATGCGTTTGCGCAAACTCGAATAACGTGCAAGATTACGAACAAACCGGTCTTCATAAAACCCTTGATATTCATTCACTCCATACTTCCTCGTGAGTATGGAACTTCAGTTTTCCCGTTTTTCTCCGTTCAGAAATATTAACCATGTCTTCGCGCAGAGGGGATTCCTCGTGCCATTCCAATACCCCCCGCTGACGTGAAGCAAACTCCATGAGTTCTTCCTGTACCACTTTACGGATGAGTCTTTCTAATTCGCCCAAGGTAACTTTGCTTTCTGGTGTTGTTGCCATCTGACCGCTCATTTTCAAACCCTCGTCTCTCGATTTCTCCCTGATTTCAATGACAGTTTACTAAATTCCTGCTTTTCACTCTACCCTCTCTCAAGGAGTCCAAGTATTAGTTGTTTCGTGATAATTTGAATATGATGATGAGAGACGAACCTGATCCTTGGAGGGCGATACCAGCCTCGCTCTTCGAATCAGACAGCTATCATATACCAACGGTTTATCTTGAGGATGTAGCTCATTTGGGCTACACTGTCATAGTCAAGTCACAAACAGGAGAATGATCCATGGCAGTAACTGAGGTTGTACGCGCTCGAGTTGATGGGCGCTTGAAAGAAGAGGCCACCGCGATATTGGCGACCATGGGGCTTACCGTGTCCGATTTCGTGCGTATTGGTCTCACCAAGGTAGTAAGCGAGCAGGGGTTGCCGTTTGCAATGCGAGCGCCCAACCGGCTGACAGCTGAAACCCTTGCCAGAAGCGAGCGCGGCGAGGACCTGCACCGTGCCGAAGACGCTGAAGCCCTGTTCAAAGACCTAGGTATTTGATGCGTATCCCGGTCTATTCCGGCCAGTTCAAACGCGACCTGAAAACAGCACGGAAACGCGGCAAGGACATGGAGAAGATCAAGGCGCTGATGCGCTTGTTGATAGATGAAAAGCCCTTGTCCCCGCACTGCAAAGACCATCCGCTTAAGGGCCAGTGGCGCGGCTTCCGGGATGCTCACATCGAATCGGATTGGTTGCTGATTTACAAGATCGACGGCGACGAAGTGCGTTTTGAACGGACGGGCAGACACACCGACCTGTTTGAAGAGTAAGTAGTGGTCCCATGCTTGTCGAGAAAAAGTTAGAAGTTTATCAGCAGCAAGGGGCCAACCATGGATATAAAGGCAATAGTTGGGAGAAACAATACTACACCCGGCCGCACATAAAGATCTCAGCATTCGGAATATATCGGCCCATCAGAATACGCAAGGCAGCTCATGCTATTATGTGCATTACGCGTAGCAATGAAAGAGATCAAAAATGTACAAAAAAATGACGCTCACGCTCGATGAAGCGGTTTACGAAGCACTGTACCGGACGGTTGGCAAGCGTCGGATAAGCAAGTTAATTCTGACGGGCGCGCAGGTGGGGAATCTGAACAAATGAGAAGCTTAATATTGATAGGTGTGTGGGGCTTAGTATTCTCATAAGGTGGTGCGATTTAGTTTATTAGGTTCTACGCACGCAATAAAAATGATGCGGTTGGGAGCAGAGATGATAACAGATGAAGAATCAAAAAATCAGCAAGGTGTGAGCTCTGAAGAATTTTTGTAGCCATCACGAAACTCTAATGCTACAAGCTACCTTTAATCACATCAGGAAGTTCAGCCACCGGAGATAAAGATGAACTTAAAGCAAATAAAAGACGAGGTGCTCCACTTACCTGCAGGGGACAGAGCGGAGTTAGCCCAAAAACTTCTGCTAAGCCTTGATACTCCGTCACAAGATGAAGTCGATGCCGGCTGGCTGACCGAATCACACAGGCGGGCACGTGAACTTGATGAAGGTATTGTTCAACCCATTCCGGCAGAAGAGGTGAGAAGAAAAGTACAAGCCTTGTTCAGATGACCTATTTCTTGGTTACCCATGCCTGACTACCTCCACGCCCTGCCTGCCGGCTACCGCCTTGACGAATACGAACTGGTGCGGGTGCTGGGCAGTGGCGGGTTTGGCATTACCTACCTGGGCTACGACCATCACCTAGACAAAGCCGTCGCCATCAAGGAGTACCTGCCCAATGATCTGGCGGTGCGCGCTGACAATCACTCGGTGCTGCCCAAGTCCAGTCAGGACAAGGCCGATTACGAATGGGGCTTGGCGCGCTTTCTCAATGAAGCGCAGACCTTAGCCCGCTTTGACCACCGGCATATTATCAAAGTCTATCGGTTCTTCCGCGCCCATGGCACCGGGTATATCGTGATGGAGTATGCCGAGGGAGACACCTTATCAAAAGTGTTACAGCGTAAGGGGACTCTGACAGAGACCGAGTTACAAGCCCTGCTGTTTCCCATTCTGGACGGGTTGGCCGTGGTGCATGAGGCCGATGTGCTGCACCGGGACATCAAGCCGGGGAATATTGTGATACGGGACGATGGCAGCCCGGTATTGATTGACTTCGGCTCGGCGCGTCAAGCGGTGGCGGGGAAGAGTCGCAGTGTGACGGCAATTGTGACGCCGGGGTATGCACCGATAGAGCAGTATTCAGCCAAGGGGCATCAGGGGGCCTGGACGGATATCTACGCCTTAGGGGCGGTGTGTTACCGGTGTTTGACCGGAGAGCTACCTGATGATGCAACCGAGCGCTTGCGCGATGACCCGTTAGTCCCTGCTGTCCAGCACTGCAAGGGCAAGGCAAGCACCGCCTTGCTCAACGCCATAGACCGGTCTCTTAAGGTAGATGAGGGGGAACGGCCGCAAAGCGTGGCGGCATGGCGGGAGATGCTATTGAATAAGACGGTAGCTTCAGCCTATCACCAGATAGAGGAAACGGCGAAACCGGCCACCCGGCCTCCTTCAATAAGCTCTCCAGAGGCTAAAGTTGGTTGGTTAAAACCCCTGCTGGTTGGGGTAGCAGTGTGGGTAATCTGTTTACTGTTAGTCTTTCTCGCGCAGGAGCAAGCTGCCATACAGCAGCAGGCTGTCAAACGAGAACGGATACGGCAGGAGCAGGCTGCCATACAGCAGGAGCAGGCTGTCAAACGAGAACAACGGATACGGCAGGAAAAATTATCTAACGTTGAAATGTTCGAACAATATATCGTGGAGCAGGCTGTCAAACGAAAACAACGGATACTGCAGGAAAAATTATCTAACGTTGAAATGTTCGATCAATATATCGTGGAGCAGGCTGTCAATGAGCATTGGAACGCGTTTACGGCAGAGCTGAGGACTGGAGATCTGGTCGGAGCGGCTGCTTCCTTGTTTCAAATACGCCAGTTAAGCCCGAATGCGCCCGGTTTGTCCGACGGGGAGCGACTTTTAGCTGAGGCTCAGGTAGCTGCTCTGGCGAAGGCAATAGAGATGGTCTCCATCCCCGGCGGCACGTTCCGCATGGGGGATTTGAGTGGGGAGGGTTATAGCAACGAGCAACCCGTTCGCCGCGTCACGGTACCGGCCTTCAGGCTGGGAAAATACGAAGTCACGTTTGCCCAATGGGACGCCTGTGTGGCGGATGGAGGCTGTAACGGTTACACCCCGCTTGTAGGCTGGGGCCGCGGCAACCGCCCGGTCGGCAATGTCTCTTGGAACGACGCCCAATCCTTCATTGATTGGCTGAACGGCAAGACCGGCGGTAACTACCGCTTACCCACAGAGGCAGAGTGGGAGTATGCGGCCCGGGCCGGCACGACCACGAAGTACAGTTGGGGCGATGACATCGGCAGCAACCGGGCGAACTGTGATGATGATGTTTGCGGCGACTCCTATGAATACTCCGCCCCGGTAGGCAGTTTCCCGGCCAATCCTTGGGGCTTGCATGATATGCACGGTAATGTGTGGGAGTGGGTGCAAGATTGTTACAACGATAGTTACAAAGGTGCCCCGACAGACGGCAGCGCTTGGATGAGTGGTAATTGCGGCGAGCGCGTGCTTCGGGGTAGTTCCTGGTTCGGCGATGCGAGGTTCCTGCATTCCGCTTTCCGCTTCAAGGGTGCCGCCGCGAGCCAGTTCCACTTCGACATCGGCTTTCGTCTGGCCCAGGACAAGTAAAACGAAGGCATGATACAGGGTATATGCACACGACTCTATGCCGCGATTCCCTTTGCGCTGTTCCCTCTTTCCCTTTTCAATTGCGTTGATGCGTCACGTGGTATCTACCGGAATGTTTGCTATGTAAATTTTGAAAATTTACATACTGTCGGGGTGTGCAGCTCCCTGATCATGAGGGTTTAGGGGTGGCCTTATGAGTCGAAAAGGCTGGGAAGCGGTCAGAATTAAATGGCAAGAGTACCAGTCCTGAAAAATTCATTCCCGATGCGGATGCTTGGCGCGATACACCTGTCCTATCCAGTTGTTGATGACGGATTCGGCACTGTCGTGCCAGGTGTTGTCCAGGGAGGGGCTGATGAGTGCTTCGGGGAAGGGCGGGGGGGGCTGCTGCGCCTCCCTGGCCGCCAGTACGCGGTCCTGGTACTCGATTAGTATTGCCCGGGTCTGCGCTCTGAAATAATGTTCGGGAAAAGGCGGGTAGGTGTCGGTCTCGCCGGCAACGTAGCGTAATACCTCCCGTTTGTATTCTTTTAGCAGGCTGTTGGCGTCATACTCGGGGTGGCCCTGAAAAAAGACCAGACGCAGGCCATCGGCACTCACGGCCAGGTGCGCGCCGACGGTGTCGCTCTGTACCAGCACTTTCAGGCCGGCTGCGGCGAATTGCTGCGGTGTTACTGCGTTAAAACGGGAGTGCGGCACGTCAAAACGGGTATTCATTCCCGCTACCAGCGGATGCGAACGATCCCGCACCCGATGTGAATAGACTCCCCAGCACTTGGCGGGCAAGGCCACCCGGTGTTGCCGGTAACGGAACTGCAATACCGCGTGGGTGGCAAGGCAGGAACACAGTATGGAGGTGACATGCTCACAGGCCCAGTTGACCACCTCGATGAGCGGGTCCCAGAATTCCTGCCGGTCCAGCGCTGGATCGACCACATTGGCGCCGGTGATGATCAGCGCATCCAGACCTTCGGCCTGGATGTCTGCAAAACGCTTGTAATACTTTTCCACATGCGCGCGCCCTTCTGGGCTGCGCTGCAACCCGTCCAGAGTAAACGGGTGCAGGTAAAAGCGCGCGATCTGGTTGCTCTCACCCACCAGCCGGAAGAACTGCCGCTCGGTGGCCTCTAAGGCCTTGTCCGGCATCATGTTCAGCAGGCCGATGTGCAGTTCGCGCACTTCCTGGCTCAAGGCCGTGTCGCGGGGAATGATCAGGCAGCCCTCGCTTTGCAAACGCGCAAAACTGGGCAGGTCGGTATGCGCTACCAACGGCATCTGTCAACCACCCCGGTCCAGCACGGCGGCGATGACGTCAATGAAATCCTGTTCTGAGGCAACGCCCAGCACGTCACTGCTGGGCGCGGTATAGCCGTAATTGTCGGCAATGTGCTTATAACGGGGCACGCGGGCGCGCAACAGCCGCGGGAATACCCACCTGACGAAATCGTCCGGTTCGATCAGGGCAATATATTCCAGTTGCCGTTCCTGCATATATACGGTCAGTTGTTCATCCAGGAAAGTGTCCCGGTAGTACAAGGGCTTGGGTTCCCGTTCGGCCCGCGCCATCAGCTCTTGCTCATCCCCGGCCGTGGCTTGCATGTATAACACCACGGTATGTTGCGCCAGCATGGCGATGACCTCATCATCCAGATCACACAGGCTGCCGCCGGCATCGTTGACAAAGTGGGCATAACCATATACCTCCCGGGCCTTGCGCATGAACTCCGGCACGTCGTTCATGGCATTGCTCTCGGCGGCCCGGTGCAGGGCTTGACGGCGTTTGAATTCCGGCAAATCCAGCCCGCCCAGTTCCGGGTTGCCGAGCTTGCCCAGAAAGCTCGACAGCGGTTTTAAGTTATCGATGTCGAGGTTGTTGGTGATGTAGATGGAGTCGGAACGCAGCAGTTCCCGGGTGAACGGGATCTGCATAACATGCTGCTTGATGTTGTCCAGGATGGCCTCATCTAGGTAACGGGTGCCGATGCGGTAATCGCCGGAATAATGAAACCAGTGGTGACGCCGCAGCTTGCGCGCCAAGGTGGTCTTGCCCACCCCGGACATGCCCAGCAGCGTCACGGACTTGTGTTGCCAATGCCTGAATTCGTCACCGGTCATTTTCATGATATTGCAACCATGAGCGTGCAGATTCATCCGCAGCTGACGCAGATTAACGCAGATATTTTTTTGTCACTCAGGACGCACGGTTCACGGAACCATTGAGTTGCGACAACCGCCGATTAAGTTAGAGGTGGCCTTAAAATAATCTGCGTCAGCTGCGGATGAATCAAACTGCCCCAGTCAAGTGTCGCGTCAGCTGCGGATGATGATATGTCACCCGCTCATTCATCCACCGCTTTCATGCTTAACCGTACCCGGCCCTGGCGGTCTATCTCCAGCACCTTGACCTTGACGAAATCGCCTTCCGACAGTTTGTCGCTGACGTTTTGCACCCGTTCATGGGAAATCTGGGAAATATGCACCAGCCCGTCCTTGCCCGGCAGGATGTTCACGAACGCACCGAAGTCCATGAGCTTTGCCACCCGGCCGCGATATACCTTGCCGACCTCCACGTCTTCGGTCAGGTCTTCAATGCGTTTACGCGCGGCATCACTGGCGCTCTTGTCGCTGGAATAAATTTTGATGTTGCCGCTGTCGTCGATATCGATGGCGGCCCCGGTCTCGTCGGTGATGGCGCGGATGGTGGCGCCACCCTTGCCGATCACGTCCCTGATCTTGTCCGGGTGGATTTTGATGGTGGTAATGCGCGGGGCGTACTCCGACATCTCGGCGCGGGTGGCACCCAGTACTGCGTTCATCTTCTCTAGGATGTGTAATCTCCCGGTGCGCGCCTGGGACAGGGCGGTTTGCATGATCTCCCGGGTGATGCCCGGCACCTTGATATCCATTTGCAACGCGCTGATGCCGGTGTCGGTGCCGGCCACCTTGAAATCCATATCGCCCAAGTGGTCTTCATCGCCCATGATATCCGACAGCACCACAAACTTGTCTTCCTCTTTGATCAAACCCATGGCGATACCGGCTACCGGCGCTTTGATGCTGATACCCGCGTCCATCAATGCCAGGCTGGCGCCGCAGACCGAGGCCATGGAACTGGAGCCGTTCGATTCGGTAATTTCCGAGACGATACGGATGGCGTAGGGAAAGTCGTCCAGGTCCGGCATGATCGCCATCAAGGCGCGCTTGGCCAGCCGGCCGTGGCCGATCTCGCGGCGCTTGGGCGACCCGGCGCGTCCGGTCTCACCCACGCAATACGGCGGGAAGTTGTAATGCAGCATGAACGGGTCCTTGCGCTCGCCTTCAATGGCGTCGATGATCTGCGCGTCCCGGTCGGTGCCCAGGGTGGCCGCTACCAGCGCCTGGGTTTCCCCGCGGGTAAACAGAGCCGAGCCGTGCGCCCGGGGCAGCAGGCCGACCTCTACGCTGACATCTCGCACCGTTTCGGTGTCGCGCCCGTCGATGCGCGGCTCGCCGGCAACCACCGTGCCCCTGACGATGCTGCTTTCCAGTTTTTCAAATGCGCCCCTGATGGTCTTTTCGCTCCAGCGCTCACCGTGCTTCTCAGTGATGTCGGCGAGTGCCGTGGCGCGCGCCTGCGCCAGTCGCTCGCGCCGGCTGAGCTTGTCCCGGATTGAGTAGGCCGCACGCAACGGCTCGGTGCACAGGTTGCTGATCTCGTCTGCCAGTTCCTGATCTGCTGCCGGCGGCTGCCAGTCCCAGGGTTGGGTGTCCGCTTCTGTGGCCAGCGCCTGAATGTTCTCAATGACGATCTGCAGCTGTTCGTGGCCGAACATCACCGCGCCCAGCATGACTTCCTCTGACAACAGCGCGGCTTCGGATTCAACCATCAGCACCGAGCTATCGGTGCCGGCCACTACCAGGTCCAGCTCCGAGTCGGCCAGGGCGGCGTAACCGGGGTTAAGCAGGTACTCGCCATTGCGATACCCCACCCGCGCGGCGCCGACAGGCCCTTGAAACGGCACCCCGGACACGGCCAGCGCCGCCGACGCGCCGATCAGGGCCGGTATATCCGGGTCAATCTGCGGGTCCAGCGACATCACCGTGGCGATGATCTGCACCTCATTTCTGAATTGTTTGGGAAATAGCGGGCGTATCGGCCGGTCTATCAGCCGGCATGTCAATACTTCCTTTTCCGACGGCCGGCCCTCGCGCCGGAAGAAACCGCCGGGGATCTTCCCGGCCGCATAGGTTTTTTCCATGTAATCCACCGTGAGCGGAAAAAAGTCCTGGTCGGGCCGGGCTTCCTTGCTGGCCACACAGGTCACCAGCACCACCGTATCACCCATGCTCACCAATACCGCGCCGGTAGCCTGCCGCGCAATGCGCCCGGTTTCCAGCGTGACCGGAATATCCCCATACTGAAATTCTTTTTTTACTACGTTCATAACACTCTTCCCGATGATAGTTTAAGGAACCTCCGGTTTAGAAGGTTCCCTGACTGAAGGAGCCCCTGACGCGGTCAGGGGGAGATAACAACGATGAGCTTCTACAAGGACTGGACGTGTCGGCAACCTGTGCCGGATACACGGTAGTGTGAAACCGGTTACTTTCTCAACGACAACCGGCCGATCAAATCACGATACCGATCAATGTCTTTGTTCTTCAAATAATCCAGCAGCTTCCGCCGCCGGTTTACCATACGCAACAACCCCTGGCGTGAATGATGATCCTTGGCATGCGATTTGAAGTGCTGCGACAAATCAGTAATGCGCGCGGTCAACAACGCCACCTGCACCTCGGGTGAACCCGTGTCCGCAGATGAACGTTGATACTGTTTCAGAATATCAGCTTTATGCTGCCCGTTTAACGACATAAATCTATCTTCTCCCGCCCTCTCACTCAAAAGCGAGGCTATTCTACCCATGCTTGCGACATGTTACAAGAAAAACTTTCAACTGACCAGACGCTTGGGGGCTACGCGCCCGTCGGGGAGGACTTCGCCGACGCCCAGGAAGCGCTGGTCTTCATGGTAGATACGCAACAGACCCCGGGTTGGCGCCTGTGGCACTGTGACCGGTTGCCCCTGGCACAGGTAAAAGGCGACGGCTTCGATCAGGTGTACGGCGGGCATATCCCGGACTACGGAATCAATATCGAGCAGTAACTCGTCCAGGCCCGGGACGCCGGCTGCGGCCAGGTGTTGTAGCGTCGCCAGCGTCACCATGTTGGCCGCTGTGTAGGGGCCTACACCGATGCGCCGCAACGCCTGCACATGGGCGCCGCAACCCAGTTCCTTGCCGATGTCTTCGGCCAGGGTGCGGATGTAGGTTCCCTTGGAGCAGCGTATGTCCAGCTCCAGCCGGGTCTCGCGGTAATCGAGCAGGTCTATGTTATGTATGGTAATTTCACGCGGCTCGCGTTCTACTTCCAGGCCCTGGTGGGCAAGTTTGTACAGGCGTTCGCCCTTGTGTTTCAGCGCTGAGAACATGGGCGGTACCTGCATGATGGTGCCGTGGAAGGCAGCCAGGGTTTGTGCTATGCGGCGCGCTGACAGGTTCCCGGTAGCGCCCCGGAATACCACCTCACCCTCGGCGTCGCCGGTGCTGGTCTGGGCACCGAGTTGCAATACCGTATGGTAATGTTTGTCGGCATTGAGCAGGAAACCGGTGAATTTCGTCGCCGCGCCAAAGCACAGCGGCAACAAGCCCGATGCGGCCTTGTCCAGGCTGCCGGTATGCCCGGCCTTGCGCGCCCGGTACAGCGACTTCACTTGCTGCAAGGCTTCGTTGGAAGTCAACCCCAACGGCTTGTCCAGCAACAGCACGCCGGTGACGTTGCGGCCTTTTGTTCTGTTTCTGCGGGGCATGATGTCAATCGTTTTGAGGGCGCCGCCAAAAAAATCAGCGGTTCCCTTGAGGCCACCTCTGAAAATTAGAGGTGGCCGTGCAGTACAAGGATGTGCTGCCATTTTTAGTCACGTAAGTGACTGAAAATGAAGGAAACGGAAAATCGTATTTTTCCGTTTCCGTGTCTAAAAATGCCACGGAGGGCATTTTTAGAGGTTCCCTTGATTAACGCGATCGATAAGTTCGGTGAGGCGGTTGGCGCGGTGCAGGTTATGGTCGAAGCGGAACACCAGTTGCGGCACGGCGCGCAACGCCAGACTCTGTCCCAACAGGTGCCGGAAGTGCCGCGCCCGTTCATTCAGCAGGTCTGTCAGGGCTTCCTCGCTGCAGGTGGGTTCAAGGCAGGTGAAATAGACACTGGCATTTTTGAGGTCGGGGCTGACATCTACGAACGATACCGTGATCAGTCCCGCTTCCCGGAACGAGGTTTCTTTCAGCAGTAAGCGCGCAATTTCACGTTGCAGCAAGTCCGCAACACGCTGGTTCCGACCGTATTCACGAGGCATTTTGTCAAACCTTCCGCTCCACTTCGATCCGTTCAAATACCTCAATCTGGTCGCCCGACTGGATGTCGTTGTAGTTTTTCACGCCGATACCGCATTCCACGCCGGATTTTACTTCGTTCACGTCATCCTTGAAGCGGCGCAGGGATTCCAGCTCACCTTCGTAGACGACCACATTGTCGCGCAACACCCGGATCGGGTTGGCCTTGCGCACTAAGCCGCTGGCAACGATACAGCCGGCGATCTCGCCGAAAGCAGGGGAGCGGAATACCTCCTTGACTTGTGCGACGCCGACGATCTGTTCCCGCACCTCGGGTGACAGCAGGCCGTTGATCGCCGCTTTCACGTCATCAATCACATCGTAGATCACGCTGTAATAGCGCAGGTCCACGCCTTCTTCATCAACCAGTTTGCGCGCCGCGCCGTCCACTCTTACGTTGAAACCAATGACCAGGCCACTGGCAGCAAGCGCCAGATTGATGTCGGATTCGGTAATACCGCCCACCCCGGCGCTGATGATGTTGATCGCCACCTCATCACCGGACAGTTTCAGCAATGCTTCCGTCAAGGCTTCCGCCGAGCCCTGAACGTCAGCCTTGATAAGGATGTTGATGGACTCGCCGTTGGCGTCGGTGAGGCGAGTGATGGCGTTCCGGGCCTGTGAGGCCTGTTGTTTGGCGAGCTTGACTTCCCGGTACTTGCCCTGGCGAAACAGCGCGATCTCCCGCGCCTTGCGTTCGTCCGGCACCACGATCATATCATCACCGGCGTTGGGGGTACCGGACAGGCCCAATACCTCAACCGGGGTGGAGGGGCCGGCGGCGCGCACATCGGCGCCGTTTTCGTCGTGCATGGCCCGCACCCGGCCAAACTCATGACCGGTGAGTATCACGTCGCCGCGGCGTAATTCACCGTGCTGGACCAGGACGGTAGCGACCGGCCCTCGGCCCTTGTCCAGTCTTGCTTCGATGACGGCGCCGGAAGCCGGTCCTTCCGCAACCGCCTTGAGTTCCAGAATTTCGGCTTGCAGGGAAATGTTGTCGAGCAGGCTGTCCACACCCTCTCCGGTTTTTGCAGAGAGGTTGACAAACATGGTGTCGCCACCCCAATCCTCGGGAATAACCGAGAATTTGCCCAGCGCCTGTCTGACCCGATCGGGCTCGGCTTCGGCTTTATCGATCTTGTTCACGGCTACGATCAACGGCGCCGAACCGGCCTGGGCGTGTTGTATGGCTTCTTCGGTCTGTGGCATCACGCCATCATCGGCAGCCACAACTAGGATCACAATGTCGGTAACCTTGGCACCGCGCGCCCGCATGGCCGTAAACGCTTCGTGGCCGGGGGTGTCCAGGAACGTGATGGCGCCGTTTTCCGTGCTCACGCTGTAGGCACCGATGTGCTGGGTAACGCCGCCGGCTTCGCCCGCCGCGACCTTGCTGCGCCTGATATAGTCCAGCAGCGAGGTTTTGCCGTGATCAACGTGACCCATGATCGTCACCACCGGCGCGCGCACCACGGTTTCGCCGTCACTGCGGCCGGTCTGCATGATCTCTTCTTCCAGCGCGTTTTCCTTGAGCATCTTAGCCTTGTGGCCCATTTCCTCGGCGACGATGGCGGCGGTTTCCTGGTCTATGGTCTGGTTGATCGTCACCATGGTGCCCAGGTTCATCATTGCCTTGATGACCTCGGTGCTCTTTATCGACATGCGCTGGGCCAGTTCAGCAACCGTGATGCTTTCCGGTATCTCTACCTCCCGCACAATCGGCGCGGTGGGTTTTTCAAACCCGTGTTGCACCGGCCGCTTGAGCACCTGCCGTGGTCGTTTTTTCTTGCGTCGCCGGCCCGACTTGTCGGATGCGACGTGTAATTCTTCGCGCTGGATACGGGCGGGTTTTTCTTTGTCCTTTGCCGGTGGTGGCGGCGCTTCTGGCGCGGCCGGCGCCGGATCGGGTAATTCCGGGGTAGCGTCAGCGGGTTGCGGCGGTGCTGGCGGCGCGGCGGCCTCAGGCACAGCGGCGGCCTCAGCCATGGCGGCCAGCTCCGGCTCCACTGCCGGTGGTTCGGCCTCAGCCGCTGGCGGCGCCGCGGCGGATACTGTTGCGGGCACCACCGGCGGCGCCGCGGTGTCAGCGGCTGCCGGCGGCGCTTCTACAACCGCCGCCGCTGCTTCCTGTTCGGTCTGTACCCGGGCTTGCGTTTCCTCCTCGGCAAGTCGCGTCTGCTGCAACTGTTCTTCCGTTTCCTGTGCCCGTCGTGCGGCTTCTTCCTCAATAACGCCGCGTTTAATGTAGGTGCGGCGCTTCCTGACTTCCACGCTGACGGTTTTCGAGCGTACCTTGCTGGGGCGGTTGCCGGTGCCGGTCGCCGGCAGTTTTATCTCGCTGATGGTTTTCCTTCTCAGGGTGATTTTTTCCGGACCGGAGCGGTTTTCCTTGCCGTGCTTGCGTCGCAGGTAACCCAACAATTCGGTCTTTTCATCATCGGAAATCCGGTCGTCTGCGTTCTTCGCCGGCAGGCCGGCTTCCTGCAGCTGCTCCAGCAGCCGATCTACCGGTATGCGGATGACCTCGGCATATTGTTTTACCGTGACTTCAGGCATGGTCAGCTAGCCGTTGGCCTCCTCTGTGGTAAACCAGGGGCTGCGCGCAGTCATGATCAGTTCGCCGGCGCGGGCCTTGTCCAGCCCTTCAATGTCCTGCAGTTCATCCAGCGAACTTTCGGCCAGATCTTCCATGGTAACCACGCCGCGTCCGGCCAGTTCGTAAGCCAGCGCTTCATCCATGCCTTCCATCGCCAGCAGGTCGGCCGCCGGTTTTACATCCACCAGCTTTTCCTCGTTGGCAATGGCGCGGGTCAGCATGATATCCCGGGCGCGGTCGCGCAATTCCTTGACCAGCACCTCGTCAAATTCTTCGATATCCTGCATTTCGTTCTCCGGCACGTAGGCTATTTCCTCAACACTGGAAAAGCCCTCCTGTACCAGGATTACGGCGATTTCCTCATCCACATCCAGTTCTTCCATGAACATCTGTTGCAGCGTCTGGGCCTCGGCTTCAGTTTTCTGATCCGCCTGTTCCACGGACATCACGTTCAGTTCCCACCGGGTCAGCTGGCTGGCGAGTTTGACGTTCTGGCCGCCGCGACCAATGGCCTGGGACAGGTTCTCCTCAGACACCGCGACATCCATGCTGTGGCTGTCCTCATCGACCAGTATCGATACCACCTCCGCCGGTGCCATGGCGTTGATGACAAATTGTGCGGGGTTCTCGTCCCAGGGGATAATATCGACGCGCTCGCCGCCTAAGGCATTGGATACTGCCTGTACGCGCGAGCCCCTCATACCGACGCAAGCCCCGATCGGATCGATCCTGCTGTCGTTGGCTTTAACTGCTATTTTTGCTCTGGAGCCCGGGTCCCGAGCGCCGCCGATGATCTCGATCAGGCCTTCGTTGATTTCCGGCACCTCAATCTTGAACAGCTCGATCAGCAACTCCGGCGCAGTGCGGCTGAGTATCAACTGTGGCCCCCTGTGCTCAGGATCGATCGCGCGCAGGTAGGCGCGGATCTGATCCCGTGGGCGGATGGCTTCCCTGGGGATCAATTCATCC
Source organism: Gammaproteobacteria bacterium (assembly GCA_965215365.1). GTDB lineage: Bacteria > Pseudomonadota > Gammaproteobacteria > Eutrophobiales > Eutrophobiaceae > JAAXHV01. The sequence continues at coordinate 1,216,170 of CBDCDS010000003.1, forward strand.
CGCAGGATAATACCTTCCGCGTTGCCGCCCAAGTCCATGATGACGTTGCCTCGTTCCACTTTTTTTACAAAACCGATGACCATTTCACCCACCCGGTCAATATAGGCGTCGAACACCTGTTTGCGCTCGGCCTCGCGCACTTTTTGCATGATGACTTGCTTGGCGCTTTGCGCGGCGATGCGCCCGAACTCCACTGACTTCATCGGTTCTTCGATAAAGTCCCCGACTTGCAGTTCCTGCTGCTGTTTGCGGGCGTCGGACAGGTAAATCTGGCGCGATGGAAATTCCAGGGGTTCGGCACTGTCTTCGGCCACTTCCCACTGCCGGAAGGTTTCGTAGTCTCCCGTTTCCTGGTCAATGGCAACGCGCACCTCAATATCCTCGCGCTGGCGCTTTTTCGTGGCACTGGCCAGCGCGGCTTCAATGGCCTCGAAAATAATTCCCTTGCCAACGCCTTTTTCGTTGGACACCACATCCACAACCATCAGGATTTCTTTATTCACTGTAATACCCTAACTCTTAACGCTTGTCGGTCCGGTTACCGGGCACCTCTAAAAATGCCACGAAGGGAATTTTCAGAGGTTACCTGACTGTCATCCGGGCATAGTCTGGCCCGTTCTATGGCGGCCAGGGGTACATGGAATTCCCGACCGGCTTCGTCCAGGATCACGGTCTGGCCGGTCACCCCCCGGATCTGGCCGGTAATGCGCTTGCGCTGCTCGATGGCCGCCGATAATCTCACTTTTACCCGCTCCCCGATAAACTGCTCATACTGTGCCCCGGTGAATAACAGCCGCTCCAGACCGGGTGATGAAACTTCCAGCAGGTATTCCCCTGCGATCGGATCTTCCACATCAAGGATACCGGACAGGTGCCGGCTGACCCGTGTGCAGTCTTCCAGGGTGATGCCTGAGTCACTGTCGATGTAAACCCGTAGCAGCGAACCCGGTCCCTGTGGCATAAGTTCAATGCCCCAGCACACATAGCCCAGGTCGGTAATGACAGGCCGCAGCAGCGTATCTAGGGTTAGCGTTTGTGTGTGTATCCCCATGGCGTTGCTTTATGGCGCTGAAAACAAAAAGTGGGCATAAAGCCCACTTTATTAAACCTATACCACGAAGCCCGCCACGGCCGTTGCCAGTAAGGCACCTCTAAAAATTAGAGGTGCCTTTGCAGCATAAGGATGTGCTGCCATTTTTAATCACGTCAGTGATTAAAAATGAAGGAAACGGAATGTCCCACTTTTTCGGGCATTTTTCCGTTTCCGTCTCACAAATCCGCCCGGAGCGCATTTGGACGTCCGCAGGACGCCCGCAGGGGGCGTCCCAAGGATGGGACGCATCACAAAATGCCACGGAGGGCATTTTTAGATGGTCTCTAACAGCCGTCAGGGGGCTCGTTATGGTCTTCCTCAATGTTTGGTAGCGGGGGCAGGATTTGAACCTGCGACCTTCGGGTTATGAGCCCGACGAGCTGCCAAGCTGCTCCACCCCGCAATCGAATTTCCGAGTATAAAACATGTTAACCCTATATTTCAAGTCCTCACTGCTGTTTTTTTGGTGACCTCTAAAAATGCCCTCCGTGGCATTTTTAGAGGCGCCCTTTTGCCTGTGCGATCAGATCGGCATTCGCCCTGCGTAATGCCGGGTATCTGGCGGCCAGCGAATTTGACTTCTGAGCCAGCGTCACAGCCTGTTGCCACAAGCCTTGCTCGAACTTCAGGGCTGCCAGACGGTGCCAGAGCCAAGGGTTTTTCGGCTCCAGTCGCAGCGCCCGCTCGACGGAGCCGGCGGCGGCGTCCGGGTTTCCCTCGCTGACATGCACATCGGTGTCATCCAGCAACGCCAGCACGGCCGGATTCTCGCTGGGGCGCTGCCCCGCAGCCGGCATCCGGGTTGCGTCAGCGTCAGCGGGAGCGGGTAACTGCACCCATTGTTCCTGGTCTTCAGCGGCCAGCGGTTGCCCGGCGGGGAAGTCCGCAGCCGGCGGCTCCCGGTCGGCTGGCTGCGGGGGCGGTGCAACCGGCGCCGGTACAGCCGTATCCGTGCTCTGCCGGTCCTCCACCGGCGCCTCGCGCACACCAGCGCACGCGCTGAGCAGCAGCGCAGCCAGAGTGAAAACTATTGCCCCGAGATTCACTGGCATCCGGTAACGGACCAGGTTGGTGTCGCAGGATCAGTCGTCGCTGGTGGTACGATCGCACCGCGCCAGGGTGCGCGCCAACCAAAGCATAGCCATACCACCTAGCACCGCAGTGAGCGCGGCAGCAGCAAGAGCTGAATTCATATCATTTCTCCAGACATGCGGTTCCGATTAAAGCCAGACTGCCTAATGTTATCATCGCGCTGAGCGGCGCCTGATCAACTGCGAGCGCCCCGTTCAGCAGACCCGCAGCCGCTACAATGACGCCAGCTTGACGCAGAGACGCGGCGAGGTGGTCGTAATTAATACCCATCACACCAGTGTAGCATATAACAAGCCAGAGTGGACAAGTTATTCGCCGGTCAGCACGCCGGCAGTTCGGGTTTGAAGCCCAGGATATAGGGCAGGTGCGGGAAGCTGACGCAGGCGCCGGCGAAGGGTAGTCGCGCGCCTTCCAGGGTGCCGACACCCGGTGGCGGCAGCAACTCGATGCGGCGCAAGTCCTGGCCCTTTACCATGTTGCCCCAGAGTCTTAACGCGCCGCTGGCGCCGGTCAGTCCGATAGGGTGATTGTCATCGTGGCCAAGCCAGACCACGCCGGCGACGTCATCGCCAAAACCGGCAAACCAGCTATCGCGTAAATCGTTGCTGGTGCCGGTCTTGCCGGCCAGCGGCAGTCGTTCCGGGATGATGCGGCGCAGGTTACGCCCGGTGCCGCGGTTGACTGCCTGCACCATCAGATAGGCGCTCAGGTAAGCGGGTTCTGCGTGCAGTGCACGGCGTACTTCCAGGCCATAGCGCTGCACCGCCTCGCCGCGCCGGTCCAGCACTTCCCTGATAGTATTTACCGGTGCCAGAAACCCGCCGTTGGCCAGGGTTTGGTAGATCTGCGCGACCTGCAAGGGGGTGAGTTCCAGCGCCCCCAGCAGCAGCGCCGGGAACGGCTTGATGTCCTTGTCCACGCCGGCTTTGTGCAGCGTGGCAGCCACCTGTTCCTCGCCAAGCTGGCGTCCCAGCCTGACCGTTGCCTTATTGTAAGACCGGGCCATGGCTTCCGGCAGACTGACCCGACCGTGATTCCTGCCATCAAAATTATCCGGGCTCCAGGACGAGCCGTCGGCCATGGTCACGGATACATCGCTGTCGTCCAGCATAGAGGCGAGTGAATAACGTTGGGGCTGGGCCAGAGCGGTGTAATACACGAATGGTTTCACCAGCGAGCCAATCGGACGTTGCGCCTGCAGCGCCCGGTTGAAACCAACGTATTGCGCATCCCTGCCTCCTGCCAGCGCCAGCACTGCGCCAGTGCTGGTTTCCACAAAAACGCTCGCAGCCTGTAACGACCCCGGGTGCAGCGCCCCGTTGCGTTCCAGCAACGGCAGTTGTTCACGTAATACTTGTTCGATGTGGTCCTGGCGCCGGGTATCCAGGGTGGTGAAGATCCGCAGTCCCTTGCTGCGCAGGTCGCCGGCGGCATAGTCGCGGGACAACTGCTGCTTGACCAGTTGCAGAAAAGCCGGGTATTTGCCGGATACCCAGCGCGGCCGGGCACTCAGGTCCAACGGTTGCGCCCGCGCCCGGCGCCACTCCTGCGCCTCAATGTAGCCCTGTTGATGCATCAGGTCCAATATCAGGTTGCGGCGTTGTTGGGCCCGTTCCACGTGCCGTCTCGGGTTATACCAGGAGGCGCCCTTCACCATGCCGACCAGCAGCGCCAGTTGATCCAGGCGCAATTCGTCTAACGGTCTGGCAAAATAGAACTCGGCGGCCGCGCCAAAACCATGCACACTGCGTTGCCCCTGCTGTCCCAGATAAACCTCGTTCACATAGGCGCCCAGAATATCCTGCTTGCTGTAGCGCCGCTCCAGCAGCAACGCCATGATGGCCTCATTCACTTTGCGGGTAATGCTGCGTTCCCGGGTTAAAAAAAAATTCTTGACCAGTTGCTGGGTGATAGTACTGCCGCCTTGCTCCAGTTCCCCCGCCATCAGGTTATGGAGCGCCGCGCGCAGGATGCTTCTCGGTTCGAGGCCGTAATGGTTGAAGTAGTCGCGGTCTTCCACCGCCAGCAACCCTCGGATAAGTGCCGCCGGCAGCTCGTGGTAGCCGACCAGAATGCGATCCTCGTAGTTGCCCGGAAAGATTTTGCCAATCAGCTCCGGTTCAATGCGCACCAGCGGGAGTGTCTGACCCGCACTCAGGTCCAGGATCTGTGCGATTTCCCGGTTACGCACCTCGAGTCGCAGCCGCCGGCTGTCCCGGATGCCGTCCCAGTAATGGAATTCACGCCGTATGAACTCAATGCCGGTGCCGGAACGCCGGTAGTCGCCGGCTTGTACTGGCGCGGGTGTTTTGCGGTAACCTGAACCGAGCAGCAGTTGTTCGACCCGGTCGAGGCTGAGCTGCTGACCCGGATACAACTCAACCGGGTCGGCGTACACGCGCGCCGGCAGCGACCAACGGGCGCCGGTGAATTCCGATTGCACGCGCTGGTCCAGCCAGAGCACGTAAGCCGCGCTCAGGCTGAGCAGGATGATGACGATATGGATCAGCCTCGACACGTTACTTGCGTGCAGCGTAGCTCAACTCAGCGCGCCAGCGCCTGCTCCAGTCCGCGTAGCAGGTTGGTGGTGATGGCGCGCACCTCCCCGGTGCCGTCCACGCGCAGGTAAGTCGGCACCGACGCGCCGCTGCGGTCGCGATAGAAGCGGATTAACGGCGCAGTGTGCTGGTGGTAAACCTGTAACCGCTTGCGCACCGTGGCTTCCTTGTCATCCGCGCGCTGCACCAGCGCCTCGCCGGTCACGTCATCAATGTCTGCCTGTTGTGGCGGGTTGAATTGAATATGATATACCCGCCCGGAACCGGGGTGGACGCGCCGTCCGCTCAGTCGGGTTACAATTTCCTCATCTGCGACTGCGATCTCGACTACGCAGTCAATGGCTATATTCTCCTCCTGCATGGCCTCGGCCTGACGAATAGTCCTGGGAAAGCCATCAAACAGGTAACCGCGCGCGCAATCGGCGGCGCCGATACGTTCCTTGACCAAGCCCATGATCAAGTCGTCCGACACCAGCTCACCGGCATCCATGACCTGTTTCGCCTGCACGCCCAGCTCGGTGCCAGCCCGCACCGCGGCGCGCAACATATCGCCGGTGGAAATCTGCGGTATGTTAAACTGGTCTGTGATAAACGCCGCCTGGGTGCCCTTGCCGGCCCCCGGCGCGCCCAATAATATGACTCTCATGGCTCTCCTCTGTTGCATTGATGAAAATTGAAGCTGATCTTAACCCGCAGATCTCACCGAGTGATGCGAAGATCGCGCCGGATTGGTTCTGCCTGCGGGTGCCTGCGCCCGAAACCATAGTGGTTCTCTGGTTGAACAAGCACGTGCCCGCAGGCAGCACCAAGACCAGCGAGGGCGCATCAAGCGCAGTGGGTTATGCGGAAAGAGCAGCAGTATGATCATAACTTATTGAGAGCAATTATGTTTCACAAGGCAACAAGCGACTGGGTGAGATATGCGGGTTAACCCGAGCGAATACAGAATCGACGCCTATACGCCTGATTCGATCAGCGTCGCCGGTACGGCTTACACAGACAGCATTATAATCACACCGGCGGCGGTTATAGAAGGCAGATTACCGGAGCGAGCGCCGGCGCTGGTGCCAGCACATGTGCAAGGCTTGCTTGAGCACAGCCCCGAGGTGGTGTTGTTCGGCAGCGGCAAAACTCTCACTTTCCCCCCGGACGAGGCCTGTGAAATACTCTACCGACACCAAATCGGCTTTGAGATTATGGACACCGGCGCTGCTTGTCGGGCCTTCAATTTCCTCTCGGGGGAGGGACGCAAAGTGGTGGCGGCGCTGTTTTTAAGGTAACCTCTAATTAATAGAGTTGACCTTTTGTCACTTTCGGACATGAACTGCGGTATTTGTTGCAGCTCAGCGCGGGAGCTGTTTGCGCGGGTCTATCGGCTTGCCGTTCTTGCGAATTTCAAAGTGCAGCAGGGGCGCGCCTTTGCCGTCAACGCCCATTGTGGCTATCTGTTGTCCGGCTGTTACCGTTTGTCCTTCCTTTACCACCAGATCGCGATTGTGCGCATACGCGCTCAGGTAAGTATGATTGTGCTTGATGATGACAAGGTTGCCATAGCCGCGTAACCCGTTGCCGCTGTAAACCACCACTCCCCCGGCTGCGGCCACGATTTTCTGACCGGCGCGCCCGCCGATGCTGATGCCCTTTTTCGCAATCGGGGTTGCAGACTTGAGCAACCTGCCGCGCACCGGCCAGCGCCAGCGCGGCGTGCCGGTGCCGGTTGTGGCCTTGGGCGGGCTGGCCCTGGGTTGCGGTTTGCGCCCGGCCTGGGGCTGCTGCCGGGCGGTTGTAGCCGCGGCGCCTTGTTGCCGTGAGGGTTGGAAGCGGATGACCTGCCCCGGATAGATGGTAAACGGCGCCTTGATCCGGTTCCAGGCCGCCAGGGTTTTATGATCGTAGCCATAACGCCAGGCAATCGAGTACAAGGTGTCGCCTTTCACGACCGTATGTTGCGTGTGCTTGCCGCGCGCTGAAGACCTGCCGGCCGCGTCCGGCTTGCTGGCCTGGGAGGAAGAGACTGGCGCTTTCACCACGGCGCAAGAGGCCAGCCCGCCCAGTAGCAACAACAGCAGGCACAGGAGGCCAAATCTCAACATAAGGCCACCTCTAACCCGCAGGCAGAACCCATCCGGCGCGATCTTCGCATCACTTGGTGAGATCTGCAGGTTAGCCCTGACCCTGAAGCATGGGTACGAAACTGACCATATCCAGGTTTTTTTCCTTAAAGCCGCTATCCGTGCGGGTTACAGACAACAATTGCTGGGCGCCGCTGCGACCGATGGGGATGATCAGGCGCCCTCCTGTTGCCAGTTGCTCCAGCAGCGCCTCCGGGATGCTGGGGGGCGCGGCCGATACCAGGATACCCTGAAACGGCGCGTGTTCAGGCCAACCCTTGTTGCCGTCTCCGTGGCGCGCCTTGATATTACGGTAGCGCAGGTTATGAAACCGTTCCCGCGCGCCTGACAGCAGGGCATTGATCCGTTCAATGCTATACACCTGGCACGCCAGTTGCGCCAGGATGGCAGTCTGGTAGCCGCAGCCAGTGCCAACTTCCAGTACCTTGTCTATATGTTTGCTTGCCGTCAGCGCCTCGGTCATACGCGCCACCACATAGGGTTGTGAAATAGTCTGGTTGTGACCTATGGGCAGGGAGGTATTATCGTAGGCGCGGCTGGCCAGCGCTTCGTCAACGAAGATATGCCGGGGCGTGTTGCCAATGGCCGCCAGCACCGTTTCCGATGTTATGCCCATCTCCCGCAGCTGGTCTGTCAGGCGGTCCCGGGAACGCTGAGAGGTCATGCCGATGCCCTGAAAACTTCCTGACATGGTCAGCCTGTACTCAGGTCGATCCGGGCACTGTTTCCGGTTACATCCGACATAGCGAAACTAAGCGGCGCCGGCCAGCCAGTCCCTGACTCCTGGCAAGGCATCATGGCGGGTCAGGTCCACTTGCAGCGGGGTAATGGAAACCTTGTTGGCGGCGATGGCGTAAAAATCCGTGCCGGGTCCCGCATCGGCGCCGGCGCCGGCCGGTCCCACCCGGTAAACGGTACGGTTGTCGGAGTCTGTCGTGCACAACATCGGTTCTGACTTGTGGCGCTGACCAAGGCGGGTCACGACCATGCCGGCAAGTTCTGCAAGCGGCACATCCGGGATATTGACATTTAACAGCAGGTCATTATCGAGCGGGTCTGCGAGCAGCTTGCCGACCAGGCGGGTAATGACTGCCGCCGCAGTTTCATAGTGGGTCGGGTTCTCTCCTGCCAGCGACAGGGCGATGGCCGGTCGTCCCAAAAAGCGCCCTTCCATGGCCGCCGCCACCGTGCCCGAGTAGATCACATCATCACCCAAGTTGGCGCCATGGTTGACGCCGCTGAGCACCATATCCGGCATGTCGTCCGCGGCCAGCAAACCTGTTATCGCCAGGTGTACACAGTCAGTGGGGGTGCCGTTGATATGGAAAAACCGCTCGGCGACCTGCTCTGTGTACAACGGCGCATCCAGGGTCAGTGAGTTGCTGGCACCGCTCCGATTCCGATCCGGTGCCACCACGGTAATCTCACCGAACGCCTGCAGCTCCCGTCTCAATACGTCCAGGCCGACAGCCTGATAGCCGTCGTCGTTGCTTAACAGAAAGTGCATGTCTCAGCCCTGGTCGAACAGAAACTCCAGCAGCGCTTTCTGCGCATGCAGGCGGTTGCCGGCCTCTTCCCAGACGACGCTGCGACTGCCATCAATGACTTCGGCGCTAACTTCGGCGCCGCGATAAGCGGGCAGGCAGTGCATGAAAATCGCGTCCGGCGCGGCCTGGGCCATGAGCTGTTCGTTGACCTGGAACGGCCTGAACAAATCCTGTTTATCCTGCTCGTCTGCTTCCTGCTTCATGCTGTGCCAGGTATCAGTCACGATCAGGTCGGCCGCGGCCGCGGCCGCCAGCGGGTCTTCGCCCAGGCTCAGGTTGGCGCCGCCTTGCGCCACCATGGCGGCACTGGGGTGGCAGGCGGCAGGGCCGGCTACATGCAAGTGGAAGTCCATAATACGGGCGGCGTTAATCCAGGAGTTGCACATATTGTTGCCGTCGCCGAACCAGGCCACTTTTTTGCCTTGGATGGGACCTTTCAGCTCATAATACGTCTGCAGGTCTGCCAGCAACTGGCAGGGATGAAAGCTGTCCGACAAGCCGTTGATCACCGGCACCGAGGAATATTCGGCAAAGCGGGTAATGCGTTCCTGGGCGAAGGTGCGTATCATCACGGCATCGACCATTTTCGATAATACCCTGGCAGTGTCCTCTATGGGTTCGCCGCGTCCCAACTGGCTGTCCCGGGGCGACAGGAACACGCTGTGTCCACCTAAGTGCGCCATTGCGGTTTCAAATGAAACCCGGGTACGGGTGGAGGATTTTTCAAAGATCAGCGCCAGCACGCGGCCGGCGCAGGTCTGGCGCATCTGCCGCTGTTGAAAGGCCTGTTTGAGGTGACTGGCGCGCGCGATCAGCGTCTCGATTTCAGCCGCGCTGAGGTCCGCTAAGGTCAGGAAGTGGCGCGGCATCTCAGTGGCAGAATTCCCTGACCAGCAGGCACACCGTAGCGACGATCTGAGCTGCCTCCTGCTCGGTGATGACCAGTGGCGGCAGCAGCCGCACGACCTTGCCGGCGGTCACGTTGAGCAACAGGCTCCGTTGCAGGGCCTGCTCCACCAGCGCGCCACAGTCGCGCTCCAGCTCAATCCCGATCATCAGCCCCTTGCCGCGGATGGCAACGACCCCGTCGAGCGCGCCCAGTTGCTCCCGGAAGCGCGCCAACATGGCCGCGCCGCAGGTGGCCGCGCGCTCGACCAGCTGTTGCTCACGCAGAGTCCTGATGACCGCCAGCGCCGCGGCCGCGGCGAGCGGATTGCCGCCGAAAGTGGAGCCGTGGCTGCCGGGTTGCAACAGGTCCGCGGCCGCGCCAGCGGCCAGACAGGCACCGACCGGCACGCCGTTGCCCAGAGATTTTGCCAGGGTGACCACGTCCGGCAGGATCGCCTCATGCTGGTAGGCGCACCAGGCACCGGTGCGCCCCATGCCCGTCTGTACTTCATCCAGCACCAACAACCAGTCATTGCGCCGGCACAGTTCACGCAACGCACGCAAGTAACCGGGGGCGGGAACGTTGATGCCTCCCTCTCCCTGTATGGCCTCCAGCATGACTGCGACGACCCGCGTACGCACGGTCTCGGGCAGCTGCAGGGCACTCAGGTCGTTATAGGGTACATGCAGGAAACCGGGCAACAGCGGCTCGAAGCCGGCACGCACTTGTGCGTTGCCGGTGGCACTCAGCGTCGCCATGGTGCGGCCATGAAAACTGCCGGTCATGGTGATAATGAGTGGTTCTGCCACGTGCTTGTGGCGGGCAAATTTTCGGCAGATCTTGAGCGCGGCCTCGTTGGCTTCAGCACCGGAATTGCAGAAGAACACCCGCTCCATCCCGGTCACGTCGGCCAGCTGCTCGGCCAGTTCCTGCTGTAGCGGAATGCGATAAAGGTTGGACGTATGTATTAACCGTCCGGCCTGTTCGGCAACCGCCTTGGCCACCTCCGGGTGGGCGTGACCCAAACCGCACACGGCGATGCCGCTCAGGGCGTCTAGGTAGCGGTTCCCCGCGTGATCCGTGAGCCAGGCACCCTGACCGTTCTCGAATGCCACGTCCAGGCGCTGGTAGGTTGCCATGATTGCTCTAGCCCGCATATCTCACCCAGTCGCTTGTTGCCTTATGAAACATGTCTGCGCGGAACGGCCGCAGGCAATACGCCCGGCAGCGCCTGACCGTTCCCCGTCGGCAGCTACTTGTAGTGTGCTCAGCGTCAGAAAGGTAATCCGTGACCCTGTCCGACCATACACATCAGCATGGGAATGGAGAGCAAGGTGTTGGTACGCGAGGCCATGGTGGCCACTACCTTGGCCTTGGCCTTGTCCTCGTCGGAGGCGGCGACCATACCGAGGACTTTCTTCTGGTTTGGCCAGATCAACACCCACACGTTAAACAGCATGATGGTGCCCAGCCAGGCGCCCACGCCGATAATCATGGCGCCGTTTTCGAGCATGAAGGCATTGCCAAGGCCTATCCCCATGATTTCCAGAGTGGCGGCGCCGGTGAGCCAGGTCAGCAGTGCCGCCCAGCGGAACCACAGCAACGCCAACGGGGCGACGTACTTGCCGATGGCGGCTGGCCCCGGGCCGTCACTGTCGGCCGCTGCGGTAGCCATGGCCGGTATCTGCACAAAATTAAAGTAGTACAACAGCCCGATCCAGATTACCCCGAAAAAGACATGCAGCCAGACCATCAGCGACCACATGTTAAGGCCGCTGGCGCCAATCAGCCGGATGACCACCGCGGCGGTGACAAAGCCCAGGATCAAGGTGCCTGTTATCGTTTTAAGCGGATTCATCATTACCCTCCAGAGTAAGGTGTTATAAAAAATTGCGGTGCAAGGGTGATTATACTACTTGTTTCCGGTTTTTCATTTGCAAGTTTTGAGTTTCCGGTTTTTGGTTGTAGAATGGCGGGAAACCGCAAACTGAAGACCAATTATGACTGACATTGTTCAAGAGTTGAAAGACATTATCTCCGCCAACCCGGTGCTCCTGTTCATGAAAGGAACACCCGATTTTCCTCAGTGCGGATTCTCCATGCGTACCGTGCAGGCACTCAAGGCGTGCGAGGCCGAGTTTGCTTATGTGGACGTGCTGGCCAAACCGGAAGTGCGCCAGAACCTCCCCAAAGTATCGAACTGGCCGACATTCCCCCAGGTCTTTGTCAACGGCGAGCTGATTGGCGGCTGCGACATCGTGTTGGAGATGCACCAGTCAGGGGAGTTGCAGACTGCGCTGGACCGGGCCGGCGCCGACGCCGACGCTACTGCTTCCTGACCAATTGTTCCATCATGCGCTGGTGTGCGGCCAGTTCTTGCGCGTCCGGTTGCAGCACTTGCAGTGGCGTCTGGCGTCGGGTCGCGCGCGGTTGCGGCAGGCTGGTTCCCGGGTGCCGTTCCTGCTCCTCGTCCAGCAGCAGGTCGGACTGGCCGCCGGTCATGGCCAGATAGACTCCCAGTAACAGTTCCGCGTCCAGCAGCGCGCCGTGCAGGTCGCGGTTGGAATTGTCGATCTGGTAGCGTTGACACAAGGCATCCAGACTGTTTCTCTGGCCCGGGTGCAGTTCCCGCGCCAGCACCAGAGTGTCAAGGATGCGGCAGTAATCCTCCAGCTTGCCCCATTGCGCGCCCAGGCGCGCCAGTTCAGCGTTGATGAACGCCACATCGAAGGGCGCGTTGTGGATGATCAGTTCACCGTCGCGGATGAACTCTAGGAACGGGTTTGCGATGTCTTCAAAAACAGGCTCTCCTGCCAGTTGCTGGTTGGTAATCCCATGAATCTCGATGGCCTCACCGGTTATCTCGCGCTCGGGGTTTATATAGTAGTGCAAGTGACGCTCGGTGCGGCGCCGGTCCTTGACTTCGAGGCAGCCGATTTCAATAATCCGGTGCCCCTGGCCCGGCTCCAGCCCCGTGGTTTCGGTATCCAGGATAATCTGACGCATTGCTGACCGTGCGGAGTCTAATCCTGCCCCTGTGTTTGCAGTCGTTCCATGGCACGGGTGGCCAGTGCGTCGGCGCGTTCGTTTTCCGTATGACCGCTGTGGCCCTTCACCCAGCGCCATTCGATTTCATGGCCCTGCGCCAGTTCGTCTAGGCGTTGCCACAAGTCCTGATTCTTGACCGGGCGTTTGGCTGCGGTGCGCCAACCACGCTGCTTCCAGTTCTCCAGCCATTGCAGGATACCATTGCGCACGTAGTTGGAATCGGTGGTCAGACGTACCCGGCAGGGCTCCTTCAGTGCTTCCAAGGCCTTGATCGCGGCGGTCAGTTCCATGCGGTTGTTGGTAGTCTGCGGCACCGCGCCGGATAACTCTTTTTCGGTATCCCGGTAGCGCAACAACGCGCCCCACCCACCCGGTCCGGGGTTGCCGCGACAACCGCCGTCGGTGAAGATTTCAATGAATTTATTCATGCTGCGCCGCCATGGTGGCCGTGCCCGCCGGGGCCCCCGACCATAACAGTTTTTTATGCCATTTCAATTTTGCCGGCGATACCGGCGCCCGGCGTTTCTGCGCGACCATGATCCAGGCGGCACCGCAAAATGGCCGGCGCCATGCCCCCTGGCACTCCAGGCATAACAGGCGCCGCCAGCGCGGCCGGCCCTGGCAGGGTAGCCGAAACCGAAAATATTCGGTGGCAACCACTTCAAAACCTAGCACGGCCAGACGGCGCCTGAGGACGCCGGCGCTGTGGAAACGGCCATCCCAGGGCGGCCGTTTGCGCGCCGGCGGATACAGGCGCAGCAAACCCCAGAGGCTCCAGGGGTTGAAGCCGGCGATAATGAGCCGACCATCCTCGATCAGGATGCGCTCAACCTCCGCCAGGACTGCGTCGGGTTGTGCGGCATATTCCAGCACATGCGGTAGCACCACAACATCGATACTGTGCAGGGCGAACGGCAGGGCTGCCGCCGAGCCCAGCGCGGCGCAACGGCTGTCGTGCATGCCGTCGGCGTCCAGGCGCAACTCGAATTTGCTCCTGATGCGTCGGGCCGAATCCAGCATCCCGTCGCTATGGGAGCCGACCTGTAGCGCGTAATACCCGAACAACCCGGGCAGCACCCGTGCCAACCTTTCCCGTTCGCAACCGGCAAGCCCGGCCCCGCCGGCGTCTCTGAGCCAGGCGGAAAATCCGGCGCGGGAAGGAGTATCAGCTGATGTGAGAGATGTGTTTTCCATGAATACGGCACGCTGTGAACAGCAGGAATCTTAACCCAGACCACAACATGATCAACCGGAATTCGCACTATTTTTTGAAAAAAACTTGACAGCCTCTCATTACACCCCTAGCATTCATCAATGCGCTGTCCGAGACTGCCCCTGTTTGCCATTCCCCTCGCGCTCCTGTCAGGCGCGTGCGGCCAGCTACCCCCGAAGGAAACCGCAGAGAACCTGCCAGAAGTTATTACTGCCGAAGCGCTTGCGCAACAGGTTGAATACATTGTGCCGGAGCCGGAACTGCTGCCGGAAGAGGCCGTAGAGGAAGTCGTGCCGGTGGAAGGCGAACCTCCTGACCCGGTTGCGCAACACGGCGATCTGTGGCAACGGCTCGGGGCCAACCTGAACCTGCCTCGACATCTGCAGCACAAGTCGGTGAAGGGCCGGCTGGCCTGGTATGCCAAAAATCAGGCCTACCTGGACCGGGTGGTGGAGCGCAGCCGCCCTTACCTGTACCATGTCGTCACCGCAGTGGAAAAACGCGGGATGCCGCTGGAACTGGCCTTGTTGCCGGTCGTGGAGAGCGCGTTCCACCCCTTTGCCTACTCACGCAGCCATGCCTCGGGTATCTGGCAGTTCATTCCCAGCACCGGCAGGATCTTCAGGCTGAAACAGAATTGGTGGTACGACGGTCGCCGGGACATCGTCGAAGCTACCCGCGGCGCGCTGGACTACCTGGAGAAACTGAGTGGTGATTTCGATGGCGACTGGCTGCTGGCCCTGGCTGCCTACAATACCGGTGAGCGCAATGTGGAGCGGGCGGTGCGGCGCAATAAAAAAGCCGGCAAGGCGACGGACTTCTTCTCCCTGCGTCTGCCTCGGGAAACCCGGGGGTATGTGCCCAGTCTGCTGGCTGTAGCGGAACTGGTAGCCAACCCGGAACAATATGGCATCGCCTGGAAGCCGGTGACCGACCAGCAGTATTTTGCCCAGGTGGATGTGGGTGGGCAGCTCGATCTCGCCGTCGCTGCGGACCTGGCCGGGCTGAGCATGGATGAGTTTTATACGCTGAATCCGGGTTTCAATCGCTGGGCCACCGACCCGGACGGGCCGCACCGGTTACTGGTGCCGGTTGCCAGGGAAGAATCGTTCCGGCAGCAGCTTGCGGCCCTGTCGCCGGAACAACGGCTGAGCTGGACTTCCCACCAGGTCAATAAAGGCGAGACTCTGGGCGGCATTGCGGCGCGCTACCGCACTTCCGTGGCGGCGCTGAAATCCGTGAACGAACTGCGCGGCAACACCATCCATCAGGGCGATATCCTGCGCGTGGCGGCGCCTCGGGAAGCACTGAAACACTACACGCTCAGTGTGGACGGGCGGCGCTTGCGCGGGCTCAAGGACAGCGGCGATGGCAACAAGTATATTTACACGGTAAAACGCGGCGATACACTCTGGGACATTGGCAAGCATTATGGCGTGAGCGTGAAACAACTGACAGGATGGAATGGTATTTCCGCGCGCAAATACCTGCGTCCGGGGCAGAAACTGACCCTGTGGTTTGCTGAAGACGACAAGCAGGCGCCAACGGCAGGCGGCCAACCGGCCAGTGACCCGTTCCACTACACCGTAAAAAAAGGCGATTCCCTGTGGTCGATAGCGAAAAAATTCAACGTCACGATTAAACAACTACTGGCCTGGAACAACCTGCGCAAAAACAAGTACCTGTATCCCAACCAGAAAATAACGGTTTACCAGAGCGGTTCTTCCTGATATTCCCGCAACTTGATCCTGACATGTCCGGAACCAGATAATGGTAACCTCTAAAAATACCCTCCGTGGTATCTTTAGAGACGGAAACGAAAAAGTATGATTTTTCGTTCCCTTCATTTTCAAGCACTTACGTGCTTGCAGTTACTGGCAGCACATCCCTGTGCTGCACGGGCGCCTCGTGTAATAGAGGCACCCTAATATCAGTCGTCAGGGGCGTTTTGGCATGAGTGGTTTGTTAAAATTCTTCCTGCGCGGCCTGTTGCGCTTGTTGTACCGGGTCGAAGTGACCGGTGTGGAACACTATCGACAGGCTGGCAAGCGGGTGTTGATCATCGCCAACCATGTCTCATTGCTGGACGGCATGTTGTTGTATGCCTGGTTACCCGATGATTTGCGCTTTGCCATCAACACCCAGGTGGCTGCGCGGGCGCGCTTCAAACCGTTTCTCCGCTTTGCCGATCTGTACACCTTGGACCCCACCAATCCATTGTCGGTCAAGTCCATGGTGCATTTCCTGCGCCAGGACCGCAAAGCGGTGATTTTCCCCGAAGGCCGCATTACCAGCACCGGCGGCCTGATGAAGATCTACGAAGGGCCGGGCTTGATCGCCGATCGCGCCGGGGCAACGGTGCTGCCCGTTGCCATCGACGGGCCGCAGTACACGCGCTTCGGCTACCTGGGAGAACGCAAAATGTTTCCCCGGATCAGCCTCAAAATTCTGGCGCCGGAGCAACTGGCGCTGGACCCGTCGTTGCGTGGACATGCACGGCGCAAGGCCGCGGCCGCGCAGCTGCAGGACCTGATGACCCGCTTGTCGTTTGCCTGTTACGACTATGACAACACTGTATTCGACGCCATCCTGCGGGCCGCGGCGCGCTTCGGGCCGCGGCGCGTGGCGCTGGAAGACCTCAAGCGCGAGCCACTGAACTACCGGCAGTTGCTCATGCGCGCGTTCATCTTGGGGGGTGTACTGCGCCGCGCTACACAAGCCGGGGAACGTGTCGGCGTGCTGATGCCAAACGTGGCCGGCGGGGTGGTGGTGTATCTGTCTCTGGTCTTCCTGGAACGGGTTCCCGCCATGCTGAACTATACCACCGGCCTGCAAGTGCTGCTGCAAGCCTGTGACACCGCGTCGATCAGGACGGTTTATACCTCCCGGCAATTCGTGCAAAGTGCCGGCCTTGAGGCCTTGGCAACAGGTCTGGCGCAACGCGTTAATCTGGTCTATCTGGAAGACCTGCGCACGCGCATCGGAGTCACCGACAAACTGTTCGGACTGCTGCGCAGCTACTTCCCGCGCCTCGGCTACCGCCCGACGGCAAGGCCGGAAGACCCCGCCTCCATCCTGTTTACCTCCGGTTCGGAAGGCGCGCCCAAAGGCGTGGTGTTATCGCACCGCAACCTGCTGGCCAACTTTGCCCAGGCGCGTGCCTGCATCAGCTTCAAACCCGGCGATGTTTTTTTCAGTTGCCTGCCGTTGTTTCACTCGTTCGGACTGAACATTGGCTGTGTGCTGCCGCTGCTGGGCGGCTGCCGCATCTTCCTTTATACCACACCGTTGCATTACCGCATTATTCCCGAACTGCTGTACCAGACCGACGCATCGGTGCTGTTTGCCACCAATACCTTCCTCAAGGGGTATGCCCGCCACGCCCATCGCTATGATTTCAGGTCCCTGAAATACGTGCTGGCCGGGGCGGAAAAGTTGCAGGATGATACCCGGCGACTGTGGCTGGAGAAGTTCGGCATTCGCATCCTTGAGGGTTATGGTGCCACGGAATGCAGTCCGGTAGTCTCGGTGAACACGCCTATCGACAACAAACCCGGCAGCGTGGGCAAGCTGCTGCCGGGAATGCGAGCCTATCTGGCGCCGATGCCGGGTATTGAAACGGGCGGCAGACTGGTGGTCAGCGGGCCGAACGTGATGTCCGGTTACCTGCTGCACGGCACGGACGGCAGCATCGAGGCGCCGCGTACCGAGCGCGGGGAGGGCTGGTATGATACCGGCGATATTGCCGCCATTGACACCGAGGGTTACATCAAACTGCTGGGCCGGGCGAAGCGCTTTGCCAAGATCGGCGGCGAGATGATCTCCCTGACCGCGGTGGAAGAACTGGCCGCGCAGACCTGGCCAGAGCGCAATCACGCAGCGCTGGCGTTACCCGATGCGCGCAAGGGCGAGAAGATTATCCTGATTTCCGAGCACGAGCAGGCAACCCGCAAGGCATTCCAGGAAAAAGCGCAGCAACTGGGTTATGGCGAACTGTACATTCCCAGAGAAGTGTTGCACCGGCCCGAGCTACCGGTGTTGGGCACGGGTAAAACGGACTATGTGACGCTGCAAGCACAGCTGGCAGAGCCACCGGACGCCTGACGGGAGCCATTGACAGAGGGCAGGTTTTGCCTCATACCGGCACTCATGGACTGAAGGGACGCTCACATCTTTATTACATTTGGTGAGATATGCGGGTTAAGACCATGGAGCTTGATATGAATTACGAATTGATCACTATAATTTTTACCATCCTGTTGTCTTGGGCTTCAATAGTCTGGTTTATCTGGACAACCCATAAGGATACTCATGAGCAGATAGCTGGTTTGCATGAGCGCATGGCCAGCCTAGAAGGCAAAATAAGCGTTATGATGGATATGTTTCAATCCTGGCTCCCGACTTCGACGGTTTATTTCTCTAACTGATTGATTTTATTGAAGGCGCGTTGACCCGTAGGCACTACAATTGCCTTGTTTCGGCGTTCTCAGGGGCGGGCTATTTGAGCTCGTAGGGGGTGGTGGAGTGACTCAATCCCATGATTTTGTAGAGGCGCCGGGCGGTTTCACTGATGGCGGAGGGAATCACGTAGCGGCGGTGTGTCTGTTGATGTGTCAGGACACTGTGCTGCACGTGGGCCAGCGCGTTGCGGATGACTTCGGGGGAGACCGGCTTGGCTTGCAGGGTCATGCGGTATTGCAGGTGTCGGACACAGAGCAGGGACATAAAGGCGATGGCGATGTGGGCTTCGATGCGTCGGGGGGTCCAGTGGTAGATGGGTCTTATCTTGAGATCGTGCTTACTTACCCGGAAGGTATCTTCGACCTGCCACAGGCCGCGATACTGGCTTAAGATGGCGGGGGCGGTGGTAGATGTTGGCAGGTTGGTGATAACCCCGTGCAGGCCGTCCCAGCGTTGTGCTTGGGCAATTTTATCGGGGTTGACGCTGAGGGTACTGTTGCCGTCTACCTTGAGGTATTTCTTATAACCGTAGTTGTTGAGCAGGTCTTTGGGGTTTTGGCTTTTGGCCAGTTTCTCACGGAGCTTGGCGATGGCCTGGTCGCGGTCATGCCGGTCTTTCTCGGCACGCACTGGGGAGTAGCCCACCACCAGACGGCGGGAGTCGTGGGGTAGGTCCGCCACCCGCAGTCCGTCGCTATCTGTCAGGGTCTCATAGCGGTCTTCATCGAGCACTTGGGTTTGCAGGGCGTGCGGCAGGGACTTGAGTCGGGCACCGACGATGTAGTGCAGGCCGGCGTCCTCTAAGGCGCTGAGGTTATCCCTGCTCAGCAGCCCCCGGTCGGCAACGACCACGGCGTTGTCGGCCTGACAGTCGGTTTGTAAGGCTTTGACCACCGGGATGAGGCTGTGTCCCTCGAAGGTGGCGCCGGGCAGCACGGTGTAGCGCACGGGCAGGCCGGTGTCGGTGACGGCCAGGGCCAGCAGCACCTGGCATTCTTTGAACTTGGCGTCTTTGCTGTAGCCGGGTTGTTTGAGCTCATCGTCGGTGAATGATTCAAAGTACAAGGTGGTGCAATCGAAGAACAGCACGCGTAGCGGCCCGCCGAGCAGCGCCCGGGCTTGGGTCTCGGCCAGGGTATTGAGGCGTTCGATACAGGCCGCATCGAGCAAGTCCATCATGCGGTAGATTTGGGGCAGGGACACTTGCACGCCGAAGTCGGCTGTCAGGGCGCGCACACTGGCCCGTTTGCTGTCCGGGTTGGCTAGGCGCGCCATCACCGTATGGAACAGCGCTTTGTGCGAGGCCCGGTAGCGCCAGGCTGGCAGCAACCGGGACAGCCCTAAGTCCTCGTACACGGCGCCGTACACCGCATGGATGCCGCTGATGACACGCTGGGTTTCCCGCAGGGCTTTGAGCTCGACTTTCAGCGGTGAGTCGTCCTGCCGGGCGCGGGCGGCGCTGAGTTGCTCGGCGACATCTTCGGGCGGGAACAGCTCGGGCTGGGTCTCGGCCTGAAGTTTGGCTTTGACCACTTCGGCTAAGTCTTTGAGCCGGACGAGCTCGTCTTCATCGAAGGCAATACCGATATGGCGCACAATGCGCTGGCGCACGGCCTTGCCGTCACGCACTGACTCGACGAGTTGTACGGATTGACGCGGGCTGTTGGGGGTGGTTTTGACGCGCACGAACATAGCCCGGAGGATACCACGCGCCGCCCACAATGTCAAGCTACAAATATCAACTAGGCACTACAACTGCCTGCTCCAAAACACGTTTTGATTTACAAGAGATTTTCAGATAAAGTAAGCACCAGACCGTCGAAGTCGGGAAGACCATGGAGCTTGATATGAATTACGAATTGATCACTATAATTTTTACCATCCTGTTGTCTTGGGCTTCAATAGTCTGGTTTATCTGGACAACCCATAAGGATACTCATGAGCAGATAGCTGGTTTGCATGAGCGCATGGCCAGCCTAGAAGGCAAAATAAGCGTTATGATGGATATGTTTCAATCCTGGCTCAATGATAAGACTTGCCAAAGTGTAAACTGACGTTGCGTCAGGTTACTCCAGGCTGAACGTCAGTAGCTCATCCCCGACTTCATAACCGAACAGGGCATTGCCGCCCGCGGCTACGGTAATGTACTGTTTGCCCCGGTGCAGGTAGCTCACCGGCGGGGCGTTGACGCCATATTCGGCCTGATGGCGCCACAGAGGCGTTCCGTGGTGGGCGTCGTAGGCAACGAACAGGCCGTTGCCTTCGCCGGTAAAGACTAGGTCGCCGGCTGTGGCCAGCGCGCCGCCGACCATAGGTTGCGCCACTTGCCGTTGCCAGACCAGTTTGCCGGAGGCGACATCTATGGCGCTGAGCAGACCCCAGTCGGGCTCGGCGGCTTTCCGAAAAAAGGTAAAACTCTGCCAAGGTGCGCCCGCCTGCGGCTCCAACTTGCGGGAAAAGAACAGGGAAGGCTGGTAGAGGCCCGGGATATACACTTGTTGTAAGCCGGGATGGTAGGCCACCGGTGACCAGGACACGGCGCCCAAAGTGCCGGGCACGATGCGCACGCCGGCCGCTGACGGCGGCGCGAACAGGTTGTCCTGGTTGATGAATGGCTCGCTGCGGCGGATCAGCTCGCCGGTCTGCCGATCATGGATGAAGAACCAGCCCAGTTTGCTGGCTTGTCCCACCGCCTTGATCGTTTCGCCGTTTTCAACCAGGTCGAACAGCACCGGCGGACTGGCAACGTCATAACCCCAACGGTCGTGTGGCACTTGCTGGTAATGCCAGCGCAGCTTGCCCGTGTCTGCTTCCAGCGCCACCAGGCTGACGGTATAAAGGTTGTCGCCGGGGCGGGTCGAGGCCTCCAGCTGCGGCGACGGGTTGCCGGTGCCGATATAGATCAGGCCCAGTTGCGGGTCTATAGCCGGGGTGGTGTAAATGGAGCCGCCACCGTAGCGCCAGCTATCGGAGTAGGTCCGGTTGGCGCGTCGTTCTGCGGCCAGGTCCCGATTCAGCACCACACCGTAGTCGGTTTGCCGGCGCCACTGCCCCTGCCAGCCGGTTTCCGGGGTGCTGTGCCAGCGCCAGATTTCGGCGCCGGTTTCCACCTCGTAGGCAACCATAAAACCTCGTAATCCGTGCCCGCCTCCGGACTCAGAACTTCCTGACAGGCCGCCCACCGACAGCACTTGCTCACCATCCTGCACTAAGTCCAAGTGCAGGCCGTAACCGGCGCCGGAAATACCTACCAGCACCTTGCCGGCAAACACCTGCGGCGCCAGATTAGCAGTATAGCCGGTCGGCCCCGATTGTGTTGCGCTCTTGAGTTCAGCCAGGCCCGACCGCGCCGCCAGTCGTTCGGCGTTGCCGGCCTCGGTATCTGCAATCGCCACGTCCCAGACTACCTCGCCGGTATGCCGATTCAGTGCCAGCAGGCGCGCGTCGATAGTCACCGTGAACACTTTGTCCCCATGCAGCGCCGGCCCGCGATTAGCAGGCCCACAGCAGTAGTTGCCGTCTTCCGGCAGTTCATGGTGGTAGCGCCATAATTCCTTGCCCGTATCGGCACGCAACGCGATGACATCGTTGTACGGGGTAGTCAGGTACATGATGCCATCCCGTACCAGCGGCGAGGTCTGAAACGAGCCGAATTTACCGGTATTAAAACGCCAGGCCAGCCGTAGCCGTTGCACGTTGCCGGTATTGATTTGAGACAGGGGGCTGAAGCGCTGATTGTCAAAACTGCGCCCGTACAGCAGCCAGTCACTGCTGCCGGTCAGGATGACCTCGGCGCTGACCGGCGGCAACAGCAGCAGGATCAGGGTCGCGACAATGGCGTCTCTTATGGTGTTTTGCATTTTCTTTTTTGAAAAAAGGTGTACAATAGCGCACTTTCCGTTGGTCAATGTCAACTATCAGCAGCAACCGACAGGACATTGACCGGTACAAGGTTTATTTTATGGTAACACTACGATTAGCGCGCGCAGGCGCAAAGAAAAGGCCTTTTTATCACATAGTGGCTGCTGATTCACGCAGTCCCCGCGACGGCAGGTACATTGAACGGCTGGGTTATTTCAACCCGATTGCCGGCGCCCGGGAGCAGCAACTGCAGCTGGAGCAGGCGCGCGTGGATTACTGGCTGTCTCACGGCGCGCAGCCCTCTGCGCGCGTGGCGCAACTGATCAAACTCAACGCCGGAAGCACAGCCGCTTCGTGAGCCCCATGCCGTCCCGGGCGGGTGATGAACTTGCCGCTCATAAGCCTGCCGGCGGCGAGTCGGAAAGACGCATTATTATCGGCAGGATCTCCGGCGTACACGGGATACGTGGTTGGCTGAAGTTGTTCTCCTACACAGAGCCCAGGGAAAACATCTTTTTGTACCAGCCTTGGTTGCTGGGCAGGGACAATGGCGCGAGCTGGACTGAGGTCGAGTTCGTTGACCACGGTGCCAGCGGCAAGAATCTGGTGGTGAAGCTGCCGGGGCTTGAGGACCGGGAGACAGCTTTGACTCGGGTCGGCGCTATGCTGGCACTGAGCCGGGAGCAGTTGCCGGTGCCGGAACCGGGTGAGTATTACTGGGCTGATCTGATGGGCATGGAGGTGGTGACGTTGACCGGGGAGGGTCTGGGCCGGGTGGTCGATATCCGCGCCACTGGTGCCAATGACGTGCTGATCGTGCAAGGCGAGAAGCGCCGCGTCATCCCGTTCGTGATGGCAGAAGTTGTCAGGCAGGTGGATCAGGCCGGCGCCGTTATTACAGTAAACTGGCCCTGGGATTAGCCCTGAGGTCAGCCTCGAGGTTGGCATGGAATTAGCGATTGGCGTGGTAACGCTGTTCCCGGAGATGTTTGCCGCGGTGCGCGAGTATGGTATCACCGGAAAAGCGGTGGATGCGGGATTGTTGCAACTCAGCCCGATCAATCCGCGTGATCATGCGCCGGACCGGCACCGCAACGTGGATGACAGGCCCTATGGCGGCGGCCCCGGCATGGTGATGCTGGCGGCGCCGTTGCTGGCGGCCATTCGCGCCGCCCGGCAGGCGTTGCCCGGGGCCGCAGTGGCCTACCTGTCGCCCCAGGGACGGCAACTCAAGCAGCAGGACGTGATGGATTTTGCCAGCCGGCGCTCGTTCATCCTGGTCGCCGGCCGTTATGAGGGCGTGGATGAACGGGTCATCGAACTGGAAGTTGACGAGGAGTGGTCCATCGGCGATTACGTGCTCAGCGGCGGTGAGCTGGCGGCCATGGTATTGATTGACGCGGTGGCAAGATGCTTGCCGGGGGCTTTGGGGAACGCAGAATCCGCCGTGGAGGATTCATTCTTTCGCGGCCTGCTGGACTGCCCCCACTACACCCGACCGGAAGTGGTGGAAGGCCGGGCGACGCCGCCGGTGTTGTTGAGTGGCGACCATGGAGCGGTGCGCAAGTGGCGCCTGAAACAGGCGCTGGGCCGCACCTGGAAACGGCGTCCCGACTTGCTGCAAGCGCGGGGCCTGGACGCGCAAGAACAGGCGCTGCTGGATGAATACCTCAGGGAAGACGATTGAGCGGTACCGGTGCGCTTCTGATTTTTAGAGGTGCGCATATATCTGAGATCCGGAAGCATGGCAAATATTATTGAACAACTCGAAGCAGAACAATGTACCCGGGAACTCCCGGAGTTTCATCCCGGTGACACCGTGGTGGTGCAGGTCAAGGTGGTGGAAGGTCAACGCGAGCGCTTGCAGGCGTTTGAAGGCACGGTGATCGCGAAGAAGAACCGCGGCCTTAATTCCTCGTTCACGGTACGCAAAATTTCCTACGGTGAAGGCGTGGAGCGGGTGTTTCAGACTCACAGTCCGAGCATTGCCGGCCTGTCCGTGAAACGGCGCGGCGATGTGCGCCGGGCCAAGCTGTACTACATGCGCGAGCGCCGCGGCAAGGCCGCCCGGATCAAGGAGAAGATCAAGCCGTCATCCTGAAGGGCTGTCTGTGGATGACAGAGCGCTCATCGATCAGTTTCTCGATGCCTTGTGGTTGGAGCGAGGGTTGAGTGAGAATACCCTCAGTGCCTACCGCAGTGACCTTTATTCATACTCCGCTTGGCTGGCTGGCACCTCCCGGGAGTTGTTGCAGTCGCAGCCTGAGGAGGTGCTCGGCTACCTGGCCACACTGACCGGTAAATCCGCCCGCACCAGTGCCCGACACCTGTCGGCGCTGCGCCGCTTGTTCCAATACCTGGCCCGGGAGCAGTATATCGACCATGACCCCTGCGCTCGTATCCCGGCCCCGCGCATTGGCCGTCCCTTACCGAAGTCCCTGACTGAACAAGAAGTGGAGAACCTGCTGGAGGTGCCGGACACCGCCACCGCTCTGGGTTTGCGCGACCGGGCCATGCTGGAGGTGTTGTACGCCACCGGATTGCGGGTATCGGAGCTGGTCAGCCTGCAACTGGGGCAGGTAAATTTACGGCAGGGCGTGATCCGGGTGCTCGGCAAGGGTAACAAGGAACGCCTGACGCCGCTGGGCGAGGAGGCTGCCGACTGGGTGCAGAAATTCATGCGCCAGGGGCGTGCGGAACTGCTGACGGCCACAGCTACTCCGGCCCTGTTCCCGAGCCGCAGGGGCGGCATGATGACGCGCCAGACCTTCTGGCACGCGGTAAAACGCTATGCGTTGCAGGCCGGTATCAACCAGAAATTATCGCCGCATGTACTGCGACATGCGTTCGCCACCCACTTGCTCAACCATGGCGCCGACCTGCGCGTAGTGCAGATGCTGCTGGGTCACAGCGATATATCCACCACCCAGATCTACACCCATGTTGCCCGCGAACGGCTGAAAAACCTGCACGCCGAACACCATCCGCGCGGGTAGCATGATTTTTGGTCGGCGCGGTTACTTGTGGTAACCTCTGCTTATGTGCTTAAAAATGGCAGCATATCCATAATACTGCAAAGGCACTTCTAATTTTTAGAGGTGCCTTTGTGTTATAGTCAACGCCGGTTGTTGCACCTTCCGGAGACTGAGAATACCATGCACAAAATTCTGATACCGTTTTTATTCACGTTGCTCTGCACCGGCGCGGCGTATGCCGATGCCGACCGCGACGAGCGCTTGCGCCAAGCCATTACCGGGGTTTTCCCTGACGTTCAGATTACCCGCGTCAAGCCCGCTCCCATCCCCGGCCTGTACGAGGTGATGCTGGGCACGGAGCTGTTGTACCTGAGCGAGGATGGCCGCTACCTCCTGCAAGGAGACCTGATCGACCTGGGCGACCGCGTCAACCTGAGCGAGCAGCAGCGCGCCGTGACGCGCAAGCAGATGCTGGCCGGCATCCCCGTCTCCGAGACCATTGATTTTGTTCCTGATGCCGCACAACACACGGTCTATGTGTTTACCGATATTACCTGCGGCTATTGTCGGCGTTTTCATCGCGATGTGGCAGAATTGAACGAGCGCGGCGTGGCCGTGCGCTATTTGGCCTTCCCGCGTGCCGGCGTCGATTCGGAGGCGTTCACCGATATGGAATCGATATGGTGTGCGACAGACGCAAACGCAGCCATGACCCGGGCCAAGCTGACCGACGACGCGGTCACGCCGGCGCAATGTGACAACCCGGTCAAACGCCAATACGAACTGGGGCAGGCCCTGGGCGTACGTGGCACCCCCGCCATCTACCTGGAAAACGGTGAGCAACTGCCCGGCTACGTCCCCCCGGACACCCTGCTGCAGGCGCTCGCCGGAGAATGATAGAGGTGACCATAAATCACCAACGCAGCGATTTAATCACCGCCACCGTGGTGCTGCCGTTTTTTTCGGTGTGTTCCACCTTTACCTGTAAATAATCGAGTTCCGGGGCGCACCAGAATGTGGATTTGCGGTCGTTGTCCGGTCTGTGTCTGAGCATTTTTATGGTGTTGAAACTGCCCAGAGGTGTCGCCACGACCTCCTCGCCCAGTTTCTCGAAGTGGTAGGTTTTGATGCGCCCGCCATCAGCTATCTGGTAGGCGGCAGGCGTGCGCCCGTGTTGCAGGTCGTGCATGATGGTAAGCTGGTACAGCAGCTTGTCCAGCACCCCGGGTTCCAGCGGCAAGTACCAGACGTCGCCATTGATGGTGTTTTTTATCTTGCCTGCGTCCCCGTCAAACTCTATGGAAACGGCGCGTTGTTTGCGGTGGCCGGTGCGATTGTAGCGGTAAGACAAAGGTTTCAGCGTGTCGTCTGCCAGCACCAGACGGCTGGCTTCGATGATGTGCAGCTTCCTGAATAACGAGATCAGGCCCACCGTTTTTGTCTCAGAACGGTACTCATAGGTGCCATCGTCGAGTCGGGTCAGGCTGCGCGTGACCCGGGCGGCCTGGGTATTTTTCGCATACAGGACATATTCCGCTACGAACGGGCGCAAGCCGCCGTCGTTACTGTGCGCCGCCCAGGCTTGCAGACCGGTGCCGCACAGCGCCGCCAACAGGGCGCTTCTGAAAATCCCATGCAGGACATTTTCAGAGGTTACTGACAGCCCGACAATACCTGTGCAATGAAGCTGCCGCGGCTTTATACTAACCGGGACATGCAAGCGATCTCTAGCCCGCATATCTCACCAAGGCGCTTATTGTCTTAGGTAACATTTTTGCTATCAACAAGTTATGATAATACTGCTGCTTTTTCCAAATAACACACTGCGCTTGATGCGCCCTCGCTGGTCTTTTGTGCGCCTGCGGGCGCCTGCTTACTCAACCAGAGAACCACTATGCTTTCGTTCACAGTCACCCGCAGGCGAACAAAATCCGGCGCGATCTTCGCATCACTTGGTGAGATATGCGGGCTAACAGTTTTATCCCCGGAGAACATGCACAAATCCTGGTAGTCGGTGACGTGATGCTGGACCGCTACGTCTATGGCGACGCCAGCCGCATTTCTCCGGAAGCGCCGGTGCCGGTAGTCAAGGTGGCGCGGGTCGAGGAGCGCCCTGGCGGCGCCGCCAACGTGGCCGCCAACATTGGCCGCCTGGGGGTCAAGGTCAGTCTGGCAGGCATAACCGGGGATGATGAACAGGCGCGGGTTCTGGAAGCGGCATTGGCGGAGTCGGGAGTGGGTTATGGCTGTTGTCGTCTGTCGGGCGCGTCCACTATAACCAAAGTGCGCGTGTTAAGTCAAAACCAACAGTTGTTGCGTTTAGACTACGAAGATGAATTGCCCGCTCCGGCCGCGGCGCGCCTCGTTGACAGTTTTCCCGAGCAACTGCTCGCGGCCACTCTGGTGGTGGTGTCTGATTATGCCAAGGGCACGCTGGCTCAGGCGCCGGCCCTGGTCGAGCTGGCGCGCGCGCGCGGCTTGCCGGTACTCATCGATCCTAAGGGTACGGATTTTTCCCGCTACCGGAACGCCTCAATATTGACGCCGAACTACCGGGAATTTACGGCTGTAGCAGGTAGCTGCCGAGGCGAGGATGAACTGCGAGATAAGGCCGTGGCCCTGTGTGAGGCGCTGTCGCTGGAAGCTTTGCTCATTACCCGAGGGGCGCGCGGCATGACCCTGGTGGAGCGGGCCGGGCCTGAGTTTGTCGAGCTGCCGGCCGAGACCCATGAGGTGTTCGATGTAACCGGTGCCGGCGACACCGTCATCGCCACGGTTGCCGCGGCTCTGGCATCCGGCTACAGCCGGCGCGCAGCCGTCAGCTTCGCCAACGCGGCCGCGGGCATTGCCGTGGAAAAGCTGGGCGCGGTCACCGTGAGCGCGGCGCAGCTGAATGCCCGCTGCGGGCGTCCCGCGCGCAAGCTGCTGACGCTCGATGAATTACTGCAAGCGCGCGCACACTGTCGGGGCCGGGGTGAGAAAATGGTACTGACCAACGGCTGTTTCGACCTGTTGCATGCCGGTCATGTCGAGTGCCTGGAGCAGGCCAGGGCACTGGGTGACCGGCTGGTGGTAGCGGTCAACGATGATGCCTCCGTGCGCCGGCTGAAAGGCTCCGGGCGGCCGTTACAGGCGCTGGATAAACGTCTTAAGACCTTGGCGGGACTGACTGCGGTGGACTGGCTGGTGACGTTCTCCGAGGATACGCCGGCGCGCCTGGTGCAGGCGCTTGACCCCGACTTGTTGGTCAAGGGCGGCGATTACACGCCGGACCGCATCGCTGGCGCCGCGCAGGTGCGGCAGCGTGGCGGGCAGGTCGTTACCTTGCCACTGCTGCCGGGCTGTTCCACCAGCGCACTGGCGGAGGCGCTCAGGAAAGCCGGGCGGGAGGAGCCATGATCATCGTCACCGGCGCCGCCGGGTTTATCGGCAGCAACCTGCTGCGTGGGCTGAACGCAGCGGGTCGCACAGACATTATCGCGGTCGATGACCTCACTGACGGCAGTAAGTTCAGCAATCTGGTGGCATGCGACTTGCTGGATTACCTGGACAAAGATGAGTTCATGGCGTCTCTGCCGCAACGGCTTGCCGGGGTGGAGGTGGTGTTTCACCAGGGCGCCTGCTCAGATACCCGCGTGCAGGACGGCAGGTTCATGCTGGCAAACAACTACACCTGGTCGCGGCGTCTGCTGGATGCCTGTCAGGATGCCGGCGTGCCGTTGATCTACGCCTCCAGCGCCGCGCTGTACGGCAACAGCCGGCGCTTTATCGAGGCGCCGCAGTATGAACGGCCGTTGAACGTGTATGGTTATTCCAAGTTGTTGTTCGACCGTTATGTGCGCACAGTGGCGGCGCAGTCGCAGACACCGATAGTCGGCCTCAGGTATTTCAACGTTTACGGTCCCGGGGAGCGGCACAAAGGCGCCATGGCCAGCATGATCTTCCGTTTGCACGAGCAACTGCTGAAAGACGGCGTTATGCAACTGTTCAAGGGCAGTGGTGGCTACGAGGAGGGTGAGCAACGCCGGGATTTTATTTATATTGATGACGTAGTGGATGTGAATCTGTGGTGCATGCGACAACCCCAGGTGCGCGGTATCTTCAACGTCGGCTGCGGCAGCAGCAGGAGTTTTAACGATGTCGCCCGGCTGCTGGCGGACTGGCATGGCAAGGGCC
Organism: Gammaproteobacteria bacterium; assembly: GCA_965215365.1. Classification (GTDB taxonomy): domain Bacteria; phylum Pseudomonadota; class Gammaproteobacteria; order Eutrophobiales; family Eutrophobiaceae; genus JAAXHV01. The sequence goes on from CBDCDS010000003.1 coordinate 1,245,215, forward strand.
GGGTAGAGTACATGGATTTTCCGCCGGACCTGCCGGCCACCTACCAGAGTTTTACCCAGGCGGATATCTCGGCATTGCGGGCGGCCGGCTACCGCAAGTCGTTCACCGGCCTGGAGCAGGGTATCAGGCAATATCTGGACAAGTTGGGCGGGCAACCGACCTGATGCGGCTTTTATACAGTCTGGCGCTATACCTGTGCGCGCCGCTGGTGCTGTGTTACCTGCTGTTGCGGGGAGTGCAAAACCACGCTTACCGACAACGCATTCCCGAACGCTTCGGCTGCATCCGGGCGGCAGACTCCGTAGCACCGGTGATCTGGGTGCACGCGGTATCCGTGGGCGAGGTACAGGCCGCAGCCACCCTGGTGCGCCGGTTGCTCGACGCCTACCCGCATTACCGGGTGTTGCTGACCACGGTGACGCCCACCGGCGCGGCGCAGGCCAAGGCGCTGTTCGCCGGGGCGGTGGAGCATCGCTACCTGCCTTACGACCTGCCCCATGCCGTGCGTCTGTTCCTGCGCCGGGTCAAGCCGCGCCTGTTGGTGATCCTGGAAACGGAAATCTGGCCGAACTTGCTCTACCATTGCCACCGCCGCGGGATTCCCACAATTCTGGTCAACGCCAGATTGTCCGCCGCTTCCTACCGCGCTTACCTGAGGTTCCGGTGTTTATCCGCGCCGGCCGTGCGCTGGCTGAGCCATATCGCGGCTCGGGGCGAGCCAGACGCAACGCGCTTCTTGGCACTGGGTGCCGACCCGGACCGGGTCTCGATAACGGGCGACCTGAAGTTCGATATGGCCATGCAGGATGCTGCTGGGGTCAACGCGTCATCACTGCGGCGCACTGTTGCGGGCGCGCGTCCGGTCTGGATCGCGGCCAGCACCCACGCCGCTGAAGAGGAGCCGGTGCTGGATGCCTTCGACCGGGTCCGGGAAACGGTTGCGGACTGCCTGTTGATCATTGCGCCGCGCCATCCCGAACGCTTCGACCGGGTGTATGACCGCTGCCGAAGGCGTGGTCGGGTCGTTGTCAGGCACACCGACGCACCGCGCGCCGCACCTGAGGAGGCGGATGTTTACCTGCTGGATACGCTGGGAGAACTCAGCCGCTTCTACGGCTGTGCCGATGTGGCCTTCATCGGCGGCAGTCTGACCCCGGCCGGCGGCCACAATGTGCTGGAAGCCGCCGCCCTGGGCGTGCCCCTGGTCACTGGTGAACATACCGCTAATTTCACTGAAATTATCGACCTGTTCAAGGCTGAGCAGGCGCTGGCAATCGTCGCCGATGCCGAACAACTGGCCGCGGCCGTGACCCGCCTGTTACAGGATGAGCCGCTACGACAAACCTGCGGCCGGCACGGTCAACGATTGGTACAACAGCAGCAGGGTGCCACCGACGCAGTCATGGCATTACTGGAACGATACTCGGGCCCCGGCTGACGTTATGGCCGGCATCATTGATTTTAACGATATATCCATGTATCTTGGGAGCTCTATATGGTTATTGAGGAGATTGACCCATGTTCAAGGCAACAACAATAATTCTGACCCTTGCGCTGCCCACAGTTGCGGCAGCCGCCGGATTTCCGACCGTTGAAACGGTCCGGCAGGTCGTCGGTTGCATGGCGCAACTTGGCGGTCAAACGGAAGAGAATTTATTGACATGCGCCTGTCGGCAGGACGTCATTGAGGCCGAATTGAGCTTTAACGCGTTCGAACAGGGCAGCCTGCAGGAGCGCTACAACAAAATGCCGGGCAAACGCGGCGGCCTGTTCCGCGACGATGAGGTCAGCAAGGGCCAGCTTGAGCAGTTAGAGGCCGTCAGGAAGCAAGCGGATACGATGTGTCCGGCAGTGAAGCGCGTCACCGCCCCGCCCCGGCCGGGGAATTAACGCTCGTCATAGCGGGCAATCCTTGCCCGCTATCCAGTCTGTGACGAGCCGGCGTATCGCCGTCCCGCCTAATTGATCGCGAACTCAGACGACCAGTGCGCGTTTTTGGTGTCGGTTGCTTCCACCGTCAGCACGCCCTCGGTTTCCGGTACAAAGAAGAAGCGCAGGCTGGGGTCCATGCTGATGGCAAAGGTTAATTGCGCTTTCATAATCGGCGCCCCGTTGTAGCTGACATTCAGGGTGTTGACAAAATGCGCGGGGGGGTGGACATGGGAGCCGATACGCAGCGGTTGCAGACCGGTGATATTCGGATGTTTTATCTTCAGTTGTATCAGGTTCGGTTTGGCGTACTCGACATCCCCGATCAGCTTCATCTTCATCTCGCCCATATTGGCAATGGAATCGTCGATACTTTTCGGCGGCGGCGCAGAGCAGGCGCCCATGGCGCGCACGAAGCTCTTGCCCATGTGCAGTTCGCCGTTATTCAGCTCGGCAATCACGCGTACATAAGTGTGGTCGTTCACGCGCACGCGCAGGGCCAGGTCGGCCTTGCCGCTGTCCGGCGTAAAGTCGAATATGCCCACCAGCGGCACCGGGTTCTTGTCAATGAAAACATGCATGCGTTGCACGTACAGCTCATCGGTCTGAGGAAACCGGGTATGGATGGAGACCGGGGTCAGCGCCGCGTCTTCCGCCCGATACGGCGCCTTGACTTCCAGCACATTCTGCTCGGCATCCTCAAATATTTCCCGATCCTGGAACGTGGCTGCCCGCAGGTTCTCCTCCCAGGCCTCATCCGACAGCTTCTGACGCCAATCGCTGGGCATGACGTCGGCCCACGCAGTGGTGGCGGTGATGAGTATTGCGGCGACAGATACAAATGCCTTGGCGATTATGTTTGACATTGCGAACCTCGCTGGTTTTAATAAGTCGCACGACCAATATATTACCTGGCATGTTGCGCTCTGGTCAAACCCGAGCGGATATTTGCTTGACACCTTCCCGAATTAAGGCGCAATATGCGACGATGTAAAAAAACTTGCTTGCTATATGAAAATTTCCTATACTCTGCGATGTCGCACCGATAACCGGTGCGCTCTGGTGAGAAGCGGGGTGATGGCGGCAGGGATTAAAGCAATCGATAATCAAAACAAAAAATCGGAATACTGTATGGTGGACACTATGCAGTGTTGATGTGTGGGCGGCGCTCTGATATTGTACTCTCAGCTATCTTTCACGATCTCGAGATAGCGGGGAGATCAGAAAAATCGAGATCAACTGTAATATAAACAAAACGAGGAGGAGGTCATGAGTAAATTTTCCTTCAGTAAGTGGATAATTGTCCCTCTGGCCCTGTTCGTGTCTGTATCAGTTTACGCCAATGACGGCGTGCGCAAGCTGATGGAGAACCCGAACTACTGGGTCTATCCGGGTGGCAATTACTGGAACTGGCGTTATTCTGAACTGGACCAGATTAACAACAAAAACGCCGGTGACCTGGTGGCTGCGTGGACGTTCTCAACGGGACGTTTGCAGGGCCATGAGGGAGGTCCACTCGTCTTGCCGCCAAGTGAGACGGGTCTGGATTCCGATCATCTGTTCATTCACGCATCATTCCCGAATGATGTTTTCGCCATTGATCTTGAGACCCTGGAAATTACCTGGGACTTCGTACCCCCTCAGGACGAAGCGGAAACTGTTCCGAAAATGTGCTGTGATATCGTTAACCGCGGTCTCGGCTACAGCATGGGTCAGATCTACCTGCAGGCCGCCGACACCACCTTGTATGCTCTGAGCCCGAAGGACGGCAGCATTATCTGGCAGACCAAGAACGGCGCCGACATCTCTGACGACATGGTTGGCCCGAGCGCCGACGGCAGAGGCTATGGCCCGCACAACGGTATGACCAACACCAATGCCCCGCACCCGATTAAGGACAAAGTCTTTACCGGTTGCTCCGGCGCTGAGTTTGGCGTGCGTTGCTGGATCGCAGCTTTCAATGCCAAAGACGGCAGTCTGGCTTGGCGCGCCTACAGCATGGGTCCGGATGAAGACATGCTCTTCGACCCGGAAAATACCATGTCCATGGGCGAGCCGGTCGGTGCTGATTCGTCGCTGAAGACCTGGTGCAAGTTCGACGCTGAGGTTGGCACCGGCAAGAGCTCCTGGGGCGAAATGGCCCTGCGCGCCAACTCTGCTGACGAGCGTCTCTGCGAGGAGACCTCCGACCAGTGGAAGATTGGCGGCGGTTCTGTCTGGGGCTGGTGGCCGGCCGATTTCGATGAGAATCTGATGTACTACGGCAACGGCAACCCCGGTACCTGGAACCCGGTCGTACGTCCTGGTGACAACAAGTGGAGCATGAGTATTTTTGCTCGTGACATCGACACCGGTATGGCGCGTTGGGTTTACCAGATGACGCCTCACGACGAGTGGGACTATGATGGTATCAATGAAATGATCCTGGCCGACATGACGGTTAAGGGTCAGGACAATGTGCCTTCACTGGTGCACTTCGACCGTAACGGTTTTGCCTACACCATGAACCGTAAAACCGGCGAGCTGCTGGTGGCTGAGAAGTATGATCCGGCTGTCAACTGGGCGACCCATGTTGATATGAAGACGGGTTACCCTCAGGTTGTCAACTCGTACAGCACGCACTTCAACGGTCAGGACGTGACCTCCAAGGACATCTGCCCCGCAGCATTGGGCACCAAGGACCAGCAACCTGCTGCCTACTCTCCGCGTACCGGACTGTTCTACGTACCCACCAACCACGTTTGCATGACCTATGAGCCGGTCAGCTACGAGGCGGGTGGCGTGACCTACGAGCAGGCTGCCGGTAGCTGGTATGTGAATGCCAACCTGACCATGTATCCTGCTGGCCAGGTCATGGGCAACGGCACCACCAACATGGGCAACTTCATTGCTTGGGATGCCGGCGAAGGCAAGATCGTATGGTCTATTCCCGAGCGCTGGTCAGTGTGGAGTGGTGTGTTGACGACTGCCGGCGATGTCGCTTTCTACGGCACGCTTGAAGGCTATGCCAAAGCAGTTGATGCCAACAGCGGCAAATTGCTGTGGCAGTTCAAGACCCCGTCCGGCATTATCGGTAACTTCCACACCTGGACGCACAAGGGCAAGCAGTACGTTGGTGTTCTCTCTGGCATCGGCGGCTGGGCTGGCGCAGTGGTAGCCATCCCGGTACTGCGTGAAATGGACGGCGGCGCTGCTCTGGGCGCTGTGGGCGGCTATCGCTCCCTGTGGAATTCAACACGTAACAGTGGCGTGTTGATGGTGTTCGCCCTGCCGTAGGTCGAACAAACCCACTCACTGAGTTTGTACCGAATCCCCGGTATCTTTGATGCCGGGGATTTTTTTATGGAACCAACAGTTACCTTATCAATCAAAAGGTGAGTATGTGTTTTCCAATATGAAATGAGACTGAAGGGCGGGTGTGTACCGTTTATGTCTGTTTGTGTTAGAATGGCGCCTTTCGGAGCCTCTGGTAAAGGGGTTCGCAACAAGTTTCATATAAAACCAGAGGGAATTCTAAACATGTCTGTAACAAAAATACTCACGGCCGCTTTGTTTATTGTATGTGCCTTGCCGGCGGCCGGTCAGCAAACCCATGTTGTCAATGCGGAAGCGCGTATCTTCAATCCGGATGTGATCTATGTGCAACCGGGCGAATATGTCAAATTCGTGAACATGACCTCCCACGACACCGTCTCAATTAACCAGGTGCCGCTGCCTGACGGCAAGGTATTTGAAGGAATGCTGCCTGCAGGCGCCGAAGGTTGGAAAAGTGGGATGGGCAACAATATTACCTTGCAACTGGACATAGAAGGAGTGTACCCCTATGTGTGCGTGCCTCATATCGGCTTCGGTATGGTGGGTGTTATCGTAGTGGGTGAGCCCGTGAACATTGATATAGCCATGGAAAATGCGAAAGCCAATCTCACAGGACCTTACCGACGCCTGATTGGCAAGCTGCTTAAGGTGCAACGAGCTGTCAAAGCAGGTTGATAACCCCAGTAAGATAGATAACCCCAGAAGGTAGATAACAATGAAACGATATTACCTGACGTGCCTGTTGCTGCTGTCCGCCATGCCCGCCATGGCGGTTAATGTCGAGGAAATGACTACCCTGAAAGTATGCGCAGACCCGTACATGCTGCCCTTTTCCAACCGCCAGGAACAGGGCTTCGAGAACAGGATAGCCGAGTTGTTCGCCGAGAAGCTGGGCGTGGATTTGCAGTATGAATTCTTCCCTCAGCGTATAGGCTTTATCCGCAATACCCTCAAGGCCGAATCCGAGTCAGGCCCCGGTTACAAGTGCGACCTGGTGATGAGTGCGCCGGTCAACTTCGAACGAGCGGCGGCTACCCGACCTTATTACACATCTTCTTATGCACTGGTGCTGGTCAAGGGGCGGGGCATGGATGATGTGACCTCGCCGGAAATGCTGGTGGAACGGGTCAATGATGGTTTGCGCATCAAGTTCGGCGTCACCGATCGTGGCCAGGACCAGTTCTGGGTGGCGGCCAATGGCATGATGGGAAGCATGATCCCTTATCAGGGGCAGCCCGGCGACCCTGAAGAGTATCCCGGCAAGACCATGACTGAAGATCTGATTTCAGGAAAAATCGACGCGGCGATTATCTGGGGGCCTATCGTCGGCTATTTTTCCAGAACCATGGCCGGCGGCGAGAATCTCATCATGCTGCCATTGCGCGATGATCCCGTGAATCCCTACCTGAAGTTCAGCTTCACCGTGGCCATGGCGGTCCGGCATGGGGAACAGGAATGGCGCGAGCAAGTCAACCAGCTCATTGCCGAAAACCAGACCGAAATAGACGCCATCATGGAGGATTTTGGGGTGCCATTGCTGCCGTTGGAAGAAATTCAAGTACAGGACGATGATGACGACTGAAACAGGCCTTCAGCTGCGGGTCATTGCTGGCATCCTGTGGTTACTTCTGGCGTCGTTCGCGCTGGCCGAAGATGAGGCTGAAGAGATAGCAGTCAAGGGCGCGACGCTGGGCCGGATGGGCGACTCAGCGGTGGTTGACCCGGCTACCTACGAGTTTGCCGCGGCAGAAAAAAAACTCTGGCTGGACAACCACCTGCAAAATATCAGCAGCCCGGGCCGGCTGTATTACGATTTTGTCAAGCGGGGGACGTTTGAGCAGGGTTTCAGCGACTCCGTTTACCTGGACATCCTGGCGATTAACGAGGATGGCAGCAAAAATGCGGATCTGGAATTCTTCACTGCAGAGCGCCAGCAGAGTGTGCGTCGCGACAATCTGGTCAATGTCACCGGCAACCCGGTGCTGACCATCTACATGCAGGGTGATGTCTATGAGATGAACCGCCTGACCGAGGGCAGCTGGCGTTATTTTCAGCGGCGCATCAAGTCGGCCTTTGCTGACGGCGCCACCATAGAGCCGGTGACCTTTGAGTATGACGGTGGGCAGGTGAGCGGGGAGAAAATATCCATTACCCCGTACCTCAACGACCCCAGGCGCCGCCAGTTTGCCGCATTCGCCCCCAAGCTGTATGAGTTCATCCTGTCGGACCAGGTGCCAGGGAAGTTATACCGGATCAAGACCGTCATCCCGGGCGCCTCGCCGGACCAGGAACCGTTGATAGAAGAGATCCTCACCCTGCAAAGCGCAGAGTTCACGAACTGAACTGCTGGTAATCTCCAGCCCGCATATCTCACCAAGTCGCTGCCATCATCTCGCCACGTTCAGCAGCACCATCACTTCACCCTTGCCGCCGTTTGCCAAGTCGCCGCGGTACAGGCGCACCTCCGGGCCGAAGTTGCGGAACAAGCGGTAACGGCTGCCCATACGGGATAGCTGTTTGAAGAACAGGCGCAGGTATTCCATCTTCAGCGCGCCGCAGCTTGCCAGGGTGGCGCCAAGCTGCTGCGGCCGTTGGCCCAGGATAATGGCGCCGCGTTTCATCCCGTAACCCGGCAGCTTGCCGGCCTTGCCCAGGATCAGGAGGGTACCGGCCACCATGCCGGCGCCACTGAAATCACCGGCATTGCCGCCGATCATAATCATGCCGCGTCGCATTCTCCCGCCGACATGCGTGCCGGCGTTGCCCCACACCGTGATCAGACCGTCACGCATCCCGTACCGGCCGGTGTGGGCGCCGGTGCCGATATGATCACCGGCGTCACCTTCCACCTCAATTCGGCCCCAGTGCATGTCGAAGCCGAGCCGGTCACCGCAATCGCCGCTGACGTGGATAACGCCGCCCTTCATGCCATGCCCTAAGTAGCTGCCGCCATGGGCTTTAACATGAATCGCCCCGCGGGTCATTCCCGCTCCGATCCGGGTCACCCGTTCCGTAGTGCGGCGCAGCTCGAGGCGCTCCGGGTCGTCTCCGCTGATGGAAAACAATTCTCCCACTCGCGTCAGCCTAGAACCGTAAGTCAGCTCAATGTTGCTGACGTCCTCTACACTCAACAATCGATCCGGAGTCAACGAGGATAAGTCCAGCGACCCGCGCGGCCTATGCTTCAAAGTAAAAATCACGCTGTAATATCCCAACAAAAAGTAAAAACATCTGCGCTAATCTGCGTCATCTGCGGACAAGAATGAACAAAAAGTAAAAACATCTGCGCTAATCTGCGTCATCTGCGGACAACATGGCTCACCCCAATATCTCTCGCAAATGAAAATGGTGCGGCCCCAGTTTCCCGCCATAGTTCCCGGCGCCGATACGGTAGATGCCTCGCTCCGGCCCGTTCTCGCAAGCCGCCTCAATACCAATGCGCATGGCCGTGCGAATGGCGTCCTCGCTCAGACCGTCGATGACGATCTCCAGTACGGAACCGATCTCCTCGCTCAGCATACTGTCCACCTGGCCTTTCAGAGTAGGGCAGAACACCTCGTTGGTCGAGGCGGGTAAAAACGAATATCTCGACCCCACCTTGGAACCGGAACCGACGATGCCGCCGGGGAAGGTAGTCACCATGCCCTTTACCGCCTGCATCGCTTGCACCGCTTTCTCGCAGGCGTTGAGGCATTGGCGCGAGGTTTTGGCCATGACCAGAAAGTTACCGCCGCCGATGCCCGGCACTACGCCGGCGCTCTCCTCACACAGGAATTCGCCGTGCATCACCGGGATGCGCCAGTAACGGATGCCGTTCAGTACCTTCGATATCTGGTAGCCATCACCGAAATAGCGCAGGCTTTTCCCCAGCGGCAACATGGTGTCGCTGTAGGTGCCGGCAAAACAGGCGCTAGTGGCGGTGGTCATCACCGATTGCCCCACCCGTCGGATAAGCTGGTCGGCCAGTTGCGATTTGGACATGGCGAACATGATGATGGCCACCCCGGGCCGGCCGTCCGGCGTCTGCTCCGGCGGCAACTCCCCCTCGATGCCCGCTTCGCAACCACAGGCGATTACCGAAGAAGCAAACCCGGTCAACGCCTGAGCCGCAATGTAAGCATACTTCATGTTTATTGCGGTAATGAGCAAGCGCGTGGCCTTCATGGGAAAGGCCTCGGCAAAGGTGTCGTCGATGGTTACGCCGTTAATTTTCATGATAACTATTTTGTGTGTCCGCAGCTGGCGCAGATTAACGCAGATTATGCGTATAACTATCCGCAATCATGTAACAGCAGTGCATGTCGGTTATACCCTTCCAACTCTTCCCGGCTGATTTTGAAATTCTCCAGATTCATGCTCATGTACCTGTCAAAGTAACGTTTCAGTGATCGCTCTATGCCCGGGTCACAAGCCGGTTCCACCACATGGGTGGAGGTGATGGGCATGGCGCAGATCCGGCCGTTTTGCACGCACAGTTCGCCGCGCTTGAAGACGTATTGCGGGTGGGCGAACATGGTCTCGACATCGTCATCGGGCTGATATACGGTGATATCCGCAGTGGCGCCATGCCCCAGGTGACCCAGGTCTTTCAAGCCCAGACTGCGCGCCGGCGCGGCGCGGGTGATGATGGCAATCTCATACAGGGAATATTCCCGCTCAATGGAGCCCAGGATGCTGGCGTCGGCCGCGGCCGGGTTGATGGTGCTCAGCATATCATTGCGGAAACTCCGGTCCATGAGCAGCTTGATCAGGTGCGGGTAGGAGGTGAACGGTGCCCCGTTGGGATGGTCGGTGGTCATAAACACGCGCCAGGGGTCATCCGTCAGCAGAAAGATCTCCAGACCGATGCACCATTGCAAGGCATTGACAAAATTCTTGTCGCGGTAGCGAAACGGCACCACGCCGCAACCGGCCTCGCATTCGATGTCCATACAGGTCCATTTGTGCGGGTGGGCATGGATGTGACCCTTATACTGCATCATGGTATCCGCCGATGCGGTGACCGTTTGGCCGAACATGATCTGGCCGACATCGATGGACAGGTTCTTGTGCCGGTTCACTGCCTCGGCGATGGCTGCGGCCGCAGAGGAGAATTTGCGGTCGCCCTCTTGCCCGTAACTGTGAAATTGCACATGCGTGACGTGCATGGGCCGCCCCTCGGCCGCGGCCATGGTATCAAGCGTAGTCTGGAAATTACCCGGCACGCCCAGGTTGCAGGCGTGCACATGCAGGGGATGCGGCACCCCGAGCGTATCCAGCGCTTCGAGCAGGGCCGACAGGATGGCGCGTGGCGTCAGGCCATAATACCTGTTGTGTTCATCCAGGTCCAGCTTGCGCTGGTTGAACTTGAAGGCGCTGATGCCGCCGGGGTTCACCACCTTCACGCCCAGGGCCCGAGTCGCCCGGATCATCCAGGCTACGTAATCGTTGACCAGTTGCTGGTCCTTTTTCTGTTGCAGCAGGCGCAACAGAAAATCATCATTGCCCAGCAAGACGTAGGCGCCGGTATCCAGCATGGGTGTATCTGCCATCTCCAGGTGCGACTGGCGCGCGTTCACCGGCATCATGGCCGGTTCAAAACAGGCGGTATAACCCATTTCCGCATAGCGATAGCCGGTAATGAAGCTGCTCGGAGCAATGGCGCCCGAACCGGAACGGAGCAGGGCGTCCGGCCCCGTCACGTGTGCGTTATGGTCTTCGGCCATTAACAACCTGGCGATGCTGATCTTGCCGCCACCGATATGGGTATGGATATCAATCCCGCCCGGCATGACAATACACCCGCTCAGGTCAATGACCTGCCGTACCTTATCGGTCGCACTCGCAGCAACCAGCCTGCCGTCCTTGATGTATAAATCCATGATCCTGCCGTCCACCCCGTTGGCCGGATCATAAACCTTGCCACCGGCAAGTTTAATCATGCGTGGAGACTCCATTGTTGCTGTTCGTCATTCCGGCGCAAGCCGGAATGACGAACGAGGGGAGCACCGAATAACAGTTCGTTCTTCCTCATAACCGTTCAATAATTTGCTCGATAACTGCGGCGGCGCTGGGGGTGCCGCAGTCGCGCAGTTTTTGCAATGGCAAGGCGATGACCCCGTCGGTCCGGAACAGGTTGCCGCCGTGATCTAGCCCGGGCACGCCGGTGGGCAGATACACATCCGCCGCGCCGGCCCCGGCCTGGTGGGGGGAGAGGATGATAGTGGGCACCTCCGACGCCGGAGGGGGCTGCCTGCTAAAACCTGAGACCCATAACAGGCAATCCGCGTCCGTTGCCGGCACCGCGTTGGCGGACGGGTGGCCGTTGGTGAAATTGATCCCGGCCGGAAAGCCGGTCTGCCAGGTGGCTACGCTCTGCCAAGAGGCGCCGCCGTTATTGCCGCCCAGCGCCAATCCGGCAAAGCGTTGCGTGACGTTCAAATCCCGCAGCAGGTCCAGGCAGGCGCCAATAATCAGCTCGGCCTGAGCCTGGGGCAGCGCCGCAGGGCTCCACACCAGCACCCCGTATTGCGCCTTGGCGACCATATCCACAAGCTGTTTGAGCTTGTCGCGTTCCGGCGCCGGCAGTTCAGTGGCGTCCGGCAGTTGCGGCTGTCTCAGCGCCGCGCGCAGCAGGGCCAGATGATTGGCAAGCCCGTGGCTCCTGCGGCTGGACAGCGCGACCCGCTGATGGGCCTCGCAGCCGTCCAGCTCGGTGCGGCCCGGTTTGCCCAGATAGCCCAGTTTTCTGTGTGGGCCGGCGAACAGCGCCTGCGCAGGATTGATGCAGCGTTCGATAAAGCGCGGGTGGCTGCCGGTGACGTTATTGCCGATGAAGAGCACGGTATCAGCCCGGTTTTTTATCTCCCCCAGGGTCGTCATGATCCCGCCGCGGGCCTGTAGCGCCTGCAGATGCTGCAGTGCGTGGGGTTCCTGCTCATGCAACAGCGCCGCATCGATGCGTTCTGCCAGCCGCAGAGCCGCGCGCAATCCGTTCACGTCCGTGCCCAGGCCGGCAATCAGCGTCTTGCGGGATTTTTGCAGCAGCTGCGCGGCGCGCGTCAAGGCCCGCTCAAGCGGTGCCGCCACGCCGGCAATATGAGCTTCGGCAGCGGGCGCCGGCAGACTGAAACCTTGCCTGGCAAGTTTGCAGGCATTAGCGGAAACAGTCAGTCTTGACCCGCCGGCGCGTATCGACAAGTCGTCGCACAGCAGGCTGCAAAACGGGCAGGTGACATTTAACCTCATGCCGACATCAATCAAGCAGTGCCAGCATCTCGCCGGTGGACGTGTATTTCTCTCGGGGTTTGCCGGTGGGTTCGCCGCGGGCGATCTCGGCGGCATCGATCTTTTTCCAGTCCTCAAAGCCGATATAACGCACCTTGCGCTCATTGAGCATCTCATAACAGGCTGCGGCGCCGCGCTTGCTTTCACCCTGGTCGAGTTTATCTAGGTCTTCCAGCAACATACTCACCGTCTCCACGCTGTCCGGCTTGTTGGTGCCAATGAGACCAGTGGGACCGCGCTTGATCCAGCCGGATGTGTACAAGCCGGCTGCAGCCACGCCGTTCCTGATAATTCTGCCTCTGTCGTTGGCGAATACCCCGCGGGATTCGTCAAACGGCACCCCGGCCATGGGTATGCCGTGGTAGCCGATGCTACGGAACACGATACCGGTGTCCAAGGTGAAAGTCTCGCCACTGCCCCGTGCCTGCTGTGCGAAGGCCGCGCCGGACAAGGTATTTTTCTCCAGCAGCAAGCGCTGCACCCGGCGCTCGCCGACAATCTCCCGGGGACTCTTCAGAAAGGTAAAGATACAGCGCTTTTTTTTCGCTGCCGGGCGCTCGGCAAAACCGCAGAACAGGTCATAAACCCGTTTGCTGCCGGTATCGCTCAGTTCGGTTTCACTCGCCGGGTTCAGCGCCAGTTCCTCAGCGTCAAGCACCGGGTCGCAGGCCGCCAGATCGTTGAATTCCCTCAGTTCCTTGTAGCTGAACTTGGCCTGTGCCGGCCCGCGCCGGCCGATCACGTAGATGTTCCTGATGTTGCTCTGCGCTAGCGCTGCTAAGGCATGTGCGGCAATGTCCGTGTGCTGCAATTCGTCCACGGTCTTGGCCAGTATGCGGCTCACGTCTGCGGCTACATTGCCCTGCCCGACGATCACCGCAGTCTCATGTGACAGGTCAAATTGCCGGTCGCGATAGTCGGGGTGGCCGTTGTACCAGCCGACAAATTCTGTCGCCGTGTAACTGCCCGGCAGGTCTTCGCCGGGGATGCCCAGACGCCGGTCGGTCTCAGCTCCGCAGGTGAGAATCACCGCGTGGTGAGTGGCCCGCAACTCATCAACGCTGACATCCCGACCCACCGTCACGTTGCCAATGTAATTGAACTGCTCCGCCTCGGCCAGCCTGGCATAGACCTTGATAGCCTGTTTCAGCTTGGGATGGTCCGGCGCCACGCCGCTGCGCACCAGACCATAAGGCGCGACCAGACGCTCAAATATGTTGATATTAACCGCAAGATCGGTCTTGAATAACGCATCAACGGCATAAAAGCCACTGGGCCCAGCGCCGACAATGGCAACCGTCAAGGGGTGTTCCGGGGTTCCTAATCGAGACATGCGACGCTATGACTTCTCTTGTTAAGTGGGGCAAGCAAAGGAGCGATGGTAGCAGAGCTATGAAAGCGCTGCAACCGTCATCAGCAACTCTGAATTGAATCCGAACCCACAGCTGCCTCTCCCGAAGGAGAGGTATGCTATACCATGCGGGTTCGTTACAGGCGAAGGTGGTAACGCTCAACGTTAATCCCATTTTGTTTGCTACGGGCTTGTGCAAGATCGTAGGTGGTTTGTCGGCGTAGCCAGAATTCGGCGTTGGACCATCCTGCCATCTCCAACCGTATAGCCATTTCCGGTGAGATGCCTGCACGGCCATTGAGCACGCGGGAAAGTGTATGACGCGCTACCCCCAGGATCTTGGCTGCTTTGGTGACGTTCAGCCCGAGAGGCAGCAGGCAGTTTTCCTTGATGCTGTGACCGGGATGTGGTGGATTCTTCATAGCCATGGTTTTATGTCTCTCCTTGAACGCGGACACCTCCTTCTGCCCCTTAATATCAGAAAAGAGTGAATCAGAGGTTACTTTGCATCAAAAACCCAGGGCCGCCTTCCTCTCTTCCGCACCGGGTAGCGGGTCCATGCTATCGGTGATGACCGGCAGTAACTTGGAACGTTCCGCGTTAATGGCTATCCACTCGTGCTTGTCTGCGGGCAGGTCGTCTTCTTCATAGATGGCCTCGACCGGGCATTCCGGCAGGCAGGCACTGCAATCTATGCATATCTCCGGGTCGATGTACAGCATCTGATCGTCATAGTGGAAGCACTCCACCGGGCAGACTGTGACGCAGTCGGTAAAACGGCAGTCTTTGCAGTTGTCGGTTACGATGGTTGGCATGATGATCTCCGGTATTGGCTGATATTCGGTACGGTCAGACGCTTGCTTGGACCTATTATACCCCAGCTAAGGGGCATTGCCCGGCGTATAGTAATATTTCCCCCGGTTCAACTCAATACAAGGCAACAAGCGACTTGGTGAGATATGCGGGTTAAAGGTCCCACAACTTGTCATTTACATCCAAAGCCAGTAGCATCTGCACTGTTACGGAGAAAAGGCCATGACCGCCACGTTTGCAATCATCATCAATCAATCGCCCGTGCTGACTCGCCCCGGACTGACAGCTGACGAGGCGCCTTGTCTTGACGCCGCAGTGTGGTTCTGAACAGGTCAATATCACCTGGAAAGAGTGCTGGCAGTGTCCCGGACTCGGTGAGGATCACCGCGCCGGCGCGCCTGCACCTGGGTTTTTTGGGCCTGGATGGCGCCGAGCAGGGGCGCTTTGGCAGTATCGGCGTTGGCATCACGGGGTTTTCCACGACGATAGTGGCCAGCCGTAGCGCGCGCGTGGTGGTCGAAGGGGATGATGCCGGGCCTGTCGCCGGCGCCATTCAAACCCTGCTGGAGCATTACCACATTGACACCGGGCTTAAGGTACGGGTGGAACAAAGCATTCCCCGCCATCAGGGCTTGGGTTCCGGCACCCAGCTGGCGCTGGCGCTGGGGACTGCCATCAGCGCCTTGTATGGCCTCAACGCCAGTGTCGAAGACCTCGCCGTGGCAACCGCTCGGGGGCGGCGCTCCGGGATCGGTCTGGGCGTGTTCCGGCACGGTGGTTTTATCGTGGACAGCGGCAGGTCGCCGGGGCAGGCGCTGCCAACCATGGTACTGCGCCATGATTTTCCGGCGTCGTGGCGTCTGCTCCTGGTCCTGGACCCCCAGGCCCGGGGTCTCAGCGGCGCCGCCGAACGCAACGCCTTCAAAGCATTGCCGGCGCTGCCGACGGAAGTCGGCGCGGCGCTTTGTCAGCAGGTCCTGATGCACCTGCTGCCGGCGCTCCTGGAACAGGATTGCGACCGTTTCGGCGCGGCCGTCAGCAGCATACAGGCGCGCCTTGGCGCCTGTTTCAGCGCCGCGCAGGGGGGATTGTATGCCAGCAACAAGGTGCGACAAGCGCTGGAGTTGCTGGCGCCGCGCCATGCTACCGGTATCGGCCAGACTTCCTGGGGTCCCACCGGCTTTGCCATCTTCCCGGATCACGACTGCGCCCAACGAGCTGTGGCAGCACTGGCCCGGGAGCGCCTCGAAGTGAACCTTGTCAGTGTCGGCGCGCAGAACAACGGCGCCAGTATTGCTTCCATTTGATGCTGATAGGTTCGGAGCTGACCGGTGCCGGCTCAGGTCGGGCCACAACTATTGCAAGCGCTGTAAAAAAATTGAATTTTTTTTATCCGTTGCGGTATAATGCCAGACCTTACCGGTGTTGGTGCAGCCTTGCCGGCCAAAGCAACCATTCTCCAGAACAAACGAACCGAGGTTTATGCGGATCATGAGCGTTATGTCAGCGGAAACAAACGATAGTAAAGGCAGGAATCACTTAGCCAACACCCACAGCAGCTTGAGCATCAACGACCTGAGCATGCCGAAGGTCAACCATCTGGTCAGTTTTGCCCACGGTCTGGGTTTGAATACCCGGCGCACGGAGAACGGCAGTTTGTTGATCGATGCCGGTATCGACAGCTATGGCAGCATTGAGGCCGGGCGGCAGATCGCGGAGATTTGTCTGGGCGGTCTGGCCACGGCCAAATTACGCGCCGCGCGCGACTACCAGAACTGGCCCTGGCATGTGGATGTGCATACCAGCCATCCGGTCATCGCCTGTCTGGCCAGCCAGTATGCCGGTTGGAGCCTGTCCCACGGGCAGGGCAACAGCACCTTCAATGCGCTGGGGTCCGGCCCGGCCCGGGCGTTGGGCAGCAGGGAGCCGTTACTGGCCGAGATCGGCTATCGCGACGAGGCCGATGCTACCTGCATCGTGCTGGAAGTGGATCGGATTCCGCCGGTTGAGATCGCCGACAAAATTGCTGAACGCTGCCGGATTACGCCGGAAAACCTGACCCTGATCCTCACGCCCACCTCCAGTCTGGCCGGTGCCGTGCAGGTTGTCGCCCGGGTGTTTGAATCGGCGCTGCATAAGGCTCATACACTGAATTTCCCACTTGATGAAATCGTGGATGGCATGGGCACGGTGCCCTTATGTCCGCCCTCGCCGGATTTCCTCACCGCTATGAGTCGCACCAATGATGCCATTTTGTTCGGCGGCCATGTCCATTTGTTCATCAGTAGCGGCGATGAGGATGCCGAAGATCTGGCCCGGCACCTGCCCAGCAATACCTCGAAGGACTACGGCCGGCCGTTTGCCGAGGTGTTCAAGGATGCCGAATTCGATTTCTACAAGCTCGACCCCATGCTGTTCAGCCCGGCCCGGGTGACCGTCAGCTCGTTGCGCACCGGACACTCGTTCCAGGCCGGCGATGTCAACATGCAGGCCTTAAACCGGTCGTTTACCAATATTTTCAGTTAGCCCGCATATCTCACCAAGTGATGCGAACATCGCGCCGGCTGACCTTGCCGCCCTGGTATATGACTGTTTCCTGCATGATACCAATGCGTTAAAGCCCGGTAACGTCGGCCGGCACGGGGCCGGGCACGGCATGGACTGCGCCGACTTTATGCGTAGCGCCGAGGTCGTTGCTCCGCTCCTGTGCGATCCTGCGCGCAGGCTCGGCGAGCGTATCCTGGCCAGCGTTGAAGCCACCCGCGTCGCGGTGGGGTGCAATACCAACTTAGGTATGATCCTGTTGCTTGCGCCTATTATCCGGGTGTATGAACAGCACGGCTCCACGGCTCACTTCCGCCCTCGGCTGCGCGCCGCCCTGCGCGCCCTGGGGCGCGGGGAGTCACAGGATATCTTCACCGCCATCCGTCACGCCAACCCGGGCGGACTGGGCCGGGTCGAACGCCATGACGTAAACGCACTGCCGGATATCGATGTTGGCGCGGCCATGGAGGCCGCTAAGGACTACGACCTGATTGCCCGGCAATACGCCAACAGCTATCGGGAAGTGGCAGGTCCGGGCGTAAACTGCTTGCAAAAATACCACCGCAAGTGGCGAAGTGTTGAGTGGGCGGTTGTTTCCTGCTATCTTATGTACTTGGGGAGCTTTGCGGATTCTCATATTCGTAGAAAACACGGAAGCGGCATTGCGCAGGAAGTGCAGGACAGAGCAATTCCCCTGTTTCAGCAGTTTGTGGGTTACGATAATCCGGAACATGCAAGAGAAGTATTATTGAGCTTTGACAGGGAACTCAAAGAAGCAGAGCTGAATCCGGGCGCCTGCGCGGACCTGACGGTGGCCAGCTTGTTGTTGTATCGGCTCGGTTGGGACTGTCGGTCGGTACAGCCGGTGGCGAGCGCCGGACAGGATTGATAGACCTTACGGAGGTTTATTACATGTTTAAGATTCTTGACAAACTTTGTAGCATTTTTAAATCCGAAGAAGAAGGAGGTAATGAAATGGCTGTAATCGATAGAGTACTTGTTGGTGAAGCGCTGGTGGGGGACGGTAATGAGGTTGCCCATATCGACCTGATCATGGGGCCCCGCGGCAGCGCCGCAGAGACCGCGGCTTGCAACGCGCTGACCAACAATAAAGACGGTTTCACATCGCTGCTGGCAGTTGTCTCGCCCAATCTGGCGTGTAAACCGACTACGGTGATGTTCAACAAGGTCACCATCAAAGGCGCCAAGCAGGCGGTGCAGATGTTCGGCCCGGCTCAGCGCGCAGTGTCCATGGCAGTCATGGATTGCGTGGAGGATGGCACCATCCCTGCCGATGAAGCGGATGATGTTTACATCTGCGTTGGCGTTTTCATCCACTGGCTGGCCGAGGACGATGCCAAAATCCAGGACTACAACTACGAGGCTACCAAGATGTCCATCAAACGCGCCGTAGCGCGCGAACCCAAGGCGTCTGAGGTACTGAGTAAGCGCAGTGATGCGGAGCACCCGTTTCAGGCTCACTCGTAAGCGCACACTTGGGCGCAATAAAAAAAACCCCGGCCGGTGCCGGGGTTTTTTTGTTGCGCCCGCCCTATGCCGGCACTCTTGCCAGGCGCCACTGCGCGCCTGACCCTAGGTACATTCAGGCACGGTGAGATATTCGGGCCAGGGCTTTTATCTGTGCGGCGCCAATCGTCCCGTCGTGCAAGGCCGAGGCAACCAGCGCGCCATGGATGCCGTTGGCGGCAAGTTGGCGTAAATCTTCCACATTGCGCACGCCGCCGGCTGCGTAGAGCTGTTTGCCTGGGAGCTGCTCGCGCACGGCGCGCAGCCATTCCAGGTCCGGCCCGCAGCGGCTGCCAACATAATCGAGCGACATGATGATCACGCGTTGTGGCAATCGCTGCGGCTGTTGTGGCAGGCTGGCATCGCCGATGAGTTTCCCCCGTGCATAATCCAGAGACAGGATGCAGTGCGAATTGCGCGTATAATGCTCCAGTTGCTCAATGGATAGACCTGTTTCCGTACCCAGCACATGTTGGACTTGACTGGCGTGGTCGTGAGCAATAAACGGCTGCAGGCCGGAATCCAGCCACAGGTTCAGGTTAGGCCAGGTCGCCAGCATGGGTGCGATGAGGTGATGGTTGTCGCCGGCGCCGGCAATGGCGTTGAGGTCGGCGAGGTAGAAGGTCTTGAACGGGAACACAGACCGGTAGGCCCGGACTACGGCCAGCAGTTCCGGCTCACGGCATAACGGCGTGGACAGCGGTGGATACAGATGTCTTTGTCCCTGCCGCGCCGCGACTACCTTGCCGTCTTGCAAGTCGATGACGGGAATGATATGCATGTAGAAAATTATACAGGTTGGGACATCGGCGGCGCGCATTTGAAAGTTGCGCGCCTCAACCGCAACGGCGCGTTATATGCCGTGCAGCAGTTTGCCACACCTTTGTGGCAGGGGCCAGAAACGCTGGCAACGCCGGTTGCACAGACGCTCGAAGCTCTGCCTGACGGGCGCTGCGTGCACGCCGTGACCATGACCGGCGAGCTGGCCGACTGCTTTCCTGAACGCCGGGAAGGTGTGTTGCGCCTGGTGGACTACCTGTGCGGGCGTCTTGACCGGCGGCATTCCTGCTACGTCTATGCCGGCAACAAGGGCCTGGTGACGGCAGCAGATGTGCCGCGCTGCCATGCTGATATTGCTTCTGCCAACTGGCATTGCAGCGCCACGTATGCGGCGCAACGCCTGCGTTCCGGCGTGTTAGTGGATATTGGCACCACCACTACCGATATCATTCCCTTCCACCAGCGTCAGGTTTGTGCGCAAGGTTACAACGACCAGACGCGACTGCGCACGGGTGAGCTGGTCTATACGGGCCTGACCCGTACTCCGGTCATGGCGGTGGCCGCGCGGGCGCCATATAACGGTGTCTGGCAGGGTGTGGCGGCAGAGTATTTTGCCAATATGGCAGATGTCTATCGCATTACCGGCGATCTGGATGAACGCTTCGACCTGCTGCCGGCGGCTGATGGCGGCGCCAAAACCCGACACCATAGCCGCAAGCGCTTAGCGCGCATGTTGGGTACGGATTATATCAAGGGAGCGGCGGCTGCGCCCTGGCTGGAACTGGCACATTATCTTGCCGGACAACAGTATGAGACGATAGCGCGGGCTTTCACCGGCGTTATGGGTCGGCTACCCCAACCGGTTTACAAGCGCATCGTTGCAGCCGGCGCCGGCCGCTTTATTATCGGGAAACTGGCCCGAGAGCACGGTTACGAGTTGCTTCATTTTGAGGATTTACTGCCACGGGTTGAGGCCAAACCAGGGACTGAGCAAGGGGCTGAACAGGGGGATGTGAATAACTGTGCAACGGCGGTGGCGGTGGCTGCATTGGCTCTGGACATGAAGCAAATGGCGCTTTGCAGAGCCAATCAGCATGAAGGGTACGGCTGCAATGCGTCTGGTTGAACTCGAGTACATCCGCGATTCGGCGGCGCTGTTCAGCGCTATCGCCGCGGAACCCTGGAGCATCTTCCTGGACAGCGGCTATCCGCTGATAGACCGCGGTCGCTACGACATTATGAGCGCCCGTCCCGGCGGCGTGTTGCTCACTTACGGTGAGGAAACCCGCGTGATACGCGGGAATGCCGTGCACTATTCAAACGAAGACCCGTTCGCGTTGCTCAGGCAGGAGTTGGGGGAACGCCGTGTCAACCTGTCCGGATTCCCTTTTGCCGGTGGCGCGCTGGGGTATTTTGCTTATGATTTGGGACGCCGGCTGGAATACCTGCCCAGCCAATGCCGGGATGATATCAACCTGCCGGACCTGGCCGTAGGCCTGTATGACTGGGCCTTGATCGTCGACCACCACCGGCGCCGCACCTGGTTGATCGCAGCGGAGGGTGCCGCACTCGGCGCGGCCGACTGGCAAGACTTGCAGGACTTGTTCAGCCGCGCTGAGCCGCAGCCAACGCCTGACTACGCGGTGCAATCCGGCCTCATCAAACATACCGGCAAGGAGCAGTATCAGGCCGCGTTTGAGCAGATTCAACGCTATATCCGCAACGGGGATTGCTACCAGGTCAACCTGGCCCAGCGCTTCAGTATTGAGGTGACGGGCGATTCATGGAGCTTGTACCGGCGTCTCAGACAGTTGAACCCGGCGCCCTATGCCTGCTTCTTCCGACTCGATGACGGTTGTATCCTGAGTTCTTCACCGGAGCGCTTTATCTGCGTGTCCGGCGATCTGGTGGAAACCAGGCCTATTAAGGGCACCATTCGACGTTCGGTCTATGCCTATGAAGACAAGGCCCTGGCCGCGCAACTGCTGGAAAGCGAGAAAGACCGGGCGGAAAACCTGATGATCGTCGATTTGCTCAGGCATGACCTCGGCAAGAATTGCGAGACCGGCAGTGTCAGGGTCCCGCAGCTGTTTGCGCTGGAAAGCTTTGCCAGCGTGCACCACCTGGTCAGTACCGTCACCGGCCGCCTGGCTCGGGGCCGGCACGCACTGGATTTACTACGCGGCGCGTTCCCGGGCGGCTCCATCACCGGCGCGCCGAAACTGCGCGCCATGGCGATCATTGAAGAACTGGAGAGCTGGCGTCGCAGCATCTATTGCGGTGCGATCGGCTACATCGGTTATGACGGCAGCATGGATACCAACATCGCCATCCGCACCCTGGTACACAAGGATGACCGGGTCTGTTTCTGGACCGGCGGTGGCATCGTGGCGGATTCCATTGCCCAGAGCGAATACCGCGAGTGCTTTGAGAAAGCCGCAGCCATTATGCGCTTGTTTGATTGAATGTGGGTCATCAAGATAGGGGGCAGCCTGGAGACCGCCCCGGGATTGCGTTCATTACTGGCATTACTGGCTGACTACGGACCGTCAGGGTTGGTCATCGTGCCCGGTGGCGGGCGTTTTGCCGAGCGGGTGCGGCAGCAGCAACGGCAAACGGGCATAGACGACATGACGGCTCATCGACGGGCGCTGCTCGCCATGCAACAATACGGCGCGTTATTGTGTGAGCTGGAGCCGCGCTTGTATCCGGCTGCCGACATCGGTGGCCTGCGTGGCGCAGTTGCGCAAGCCGAAATCCCGGTCTGGTTCCCCGCCCGAATGCTGTCGGCGCGCACCGATATCCCGGCCAACTGGCAGGTCACCTCCGACAGTCTGGCGCTGTGGCTGGCCGGGGAGCTGAATGCCGAGGCCTTGATTCTGGTCAAATCTATGCCGAACAGCGCCAACAACGCACAGCAACTCGCCGCGTCGGCCTACCTGGATGCCTGGTTCCCGCAAATGATGGCAACAGCAGGAGTGAACACCATCGCTTGCGCCAGCATTGAGCAGCCGGAAGTCCTGCAACAAGCCCTCAGCTCCGGCGCCATACCCACCGAACTGCAAATCACTTGAAAAATTCGCAACGCCCCCCCGAGGCCGCCTGACGTAAAAAGGACCGGCAAAGGGATTTTAACGCAGGATTTTTTGCGTCAGGCAAGGCGGGCAACGAGAGAGGGAGGGAGTGTACACCAGGTACATGACCGACCGAACGAGGCCGCCCAACGCTGCCTGACGTAAAAAAGACAAGTTAAAATTAAAAAGCCTGGCGCCTGAAGGAGGTTGGAGACGCCAGGCAAAATAGCCGAGCTCCTGCTGGGCTTCCCGCTGAAAATTGTTTAACCCGCAGCTCTCACCAAGTCGCTTGTTGCCTTGTGAAACATTATTGCTCTCAATAAGTTATGGTAATACTGCTACTCTTTCCACCTGACACACTGCGCTTGATGCGCCCTCGCTGGTCTTGGTTCTGCCGGCGGGCATGTGATTCCTCAACCATAGCTATGGCTATGATTTCGGTCGCCGGCACCCGCAGGCAGAACCAATCCGGCGCGATCTTCGCATCACCTGGTGAGATCTGCGGGTTGACTGTTAATCCCAGTTCAAGGTGCCCCCGGTCTGGTATTCGGTCACGCGTGTTTCAAAAAAGTTCTTTTCTTTCTTCAAGTCCATCAGTTCACTCATCCATGGGAACGGGTTGCTGGCCCCGGAATATTGCTCGGCCAGACCGATCTGGGCGCAGCGTCGGTTGGCGATGAACTTGAGATACTCTTCAAACATGTTGGCATTCAGACCCAGCACGCCTCTGGGCATGGTGTCGCAGGCGTACTTTACTTCCAGTTCCACGGCCTCGCGTAACATGGCCACGATCTCCTGTTGAAACGCGGCCGTCCACAAATGGGGGTTTTCGATCTTGATCTGGTTGATCACGTCGATGCCGAAGTTCATGTGCATGGACTCATCGCGCAGGATGTACTGGAACTGCTCGGCGCAGCCCGTCATCTTGTTACGCCGGCCCATGGACAGCACCTGCACAAACCCCACGTAGAAGAAGATACCCTCGAACACGATATAAAAGGCGATCAGGTCGCGTAACAGGCGCTGGTCGGTTTCTGGCGTGCCGGTATGGAACGTCGGGTCGCCCAGACTGCGGGTGAAGCGCATGGCCCAGGCCGCCTTGTCATGGATGGAGGGAATCTCGCGATACATATTGAACACTTCGGCCTCATCCAACCCCAGCGACTCGACGCAATACTGGTAGGCATGGGTGTGCAAGGCCTCTTCAAACGCCTGACGCAGCAGGTATTGCCGACATTCCGGGTTGGTGATGTGTCGGTAGACCGCCAGCACCAGGTTGTTGGCGACCAGGGAATCGGCGGAGGCGAAAAACCCTAAGTTGCGCTTGATGACGGTGCGCTCGTCTTCGCTCAGCCCGTCCGGGTTCTTCCACAGCGCAATGTCCGCGGTCATGTTGACTTCCTGCGGCATCCAGTGGTTGGCGCAGGCGTCCAGATATTTCTGCCAGGCCCACTTGTATTTGAACGGCACCAGTTGATTGAGGTCGGCCCGACAGTTGATCATCTGCTTGTCATCGACATTGATACGCCCGGCGCCGAACTCAACCTCTTCCAAGCCGTTGACGCCGCCCTGGGTGGCGTCCTGGGCGGATGTCTCCTGGTAGTTCACCGCCGGCGGTGCGCCCTCAGTTGCCGCGTTCAGGTCGGCCAGGGCGTGCTCCACAACCGCTTGCGGCGGCGTGGGCTGTTCTTGCTTCGCCTGTTTCAGCCCGGCGATCGGATCATCCCAGTCAGTCAACATAAGTCTAGTCCCCCTTGTGGAATACGAGCATCAGGTCACCTCTCACAAACACGAGGTGGCCGTGCAGCATAAGGATATGCTGCCATTTTTAATGACGGCACAAGCCGGAATAACGAGTCATTGTCATTGAGGCGCCTTTGCTGTTACCCTCATTGAGCCGCGCCAAGCCGCGCTGCCGTCATTGGCAGGCCTCGCAGTTCGGATCGTCCAGGCTGCATGTGGCGGCCGGCGCCTCCTTAGCGGCACTGCGTTCGACTGCGGCAAGTTGAGTTTCCCGACCGCCATCGAGCGTGCTTTTCTCGACATGGGTGGCGCCCAAGCTGCGCAGGTAGTAAGTGGTCTTGAGGCCCCGTATCCAGGCCAGCTTGTATAAGTTGTCCATCTTTTTGCCATCCGGCTCGCGCATGTACAGGTTCAGCGACTGCGCCTGATCCAGCCACTTCTGCCGCCTGGATGCGCATTCGACCAGCCAGCGCGGGTCAATTTCAAAGGCTGATGAATACAGCAGTTTCAACTCATCCGGGATGCGATCGACCTGCTGCACGCTGCCATCAAAATACTTCAAATCGCTGACCATAACGTCGTCCCAGAGCCCGTGCGCCTTGAGGTCGTGCACCATGTAGGGGTTGACTACCGTGAACTCCCCGGACAGGTTTGATTTGACGAACAGGTTCTGATAGGTCGGCTCGATGGATTGGCTGACGCCGCAAATATTGGAAATGGTCGCGGTGGGGGCGATGGCCATACAGTTGGAGTTGCGCATGCCGGTTTTTTTCACGCGTTTGCGCAGGGCTGCCCAGTCCAGCTTAGCGCTCCGGTCCACTTCCAGGTAGCCGTTGCGGTTGTGTTCCAGTGCGTCGATGGAGTCAAGCGGCAGCAGGCCCTTACTCCACAGCGATCCCTTGAAGCTGGTGTAGGCGCCGCGCTCTTCGGCTAAGTCCGTGGAGGCCTTGATGGCGTGGTAACTGATCATTTCCATGCTGGCGTCGGCAAATTCAACCGCCTCTTTGGAGGCATAAGGCCGGCGCAGTTTGTACAGCGCATCCTGAAAGCCCATCAATCCCAAACCCACCGGGCGATGCTTGAGGTTGGAACGGCGCGCCTGCGGCACGCTGTAGTAGTTGTAGTCGATGACATTATCCAGCATGCGCATGGCAACGCTGACGGTGTGCTCCAGCTTGGCCTGGTCCAGGCCGTTTGCGTCCACATGCTGTGCCAGGTTCACGGAGCCGAGGTTGCACACTGCGATTTCGTCGTCGGAGGTGTTCAGGGTAATCTCGGTGCACAGGTTGGACGAATGCACTACGCCGATATGCTGCTGCGGCGAGCGCAGGTTGCAGGGGTCCTTGAAAGTGAGCCACGGGTGGCCGGTCTCGTACAGCATGGACAGCATCTTGCGCCACAAGTCCTGCGCGGCGATGGTCTTGTGCAGCTTGAGCTCGCCGGTCGCTGCCAGCTGCTCGTATTGTTCGTAGCGCCGGGTGAACTCGAGCCCGTACAACTCGTGCAGGTCCGGGGTGTCATCCGGCGAGAACAGGGTCCAGTTGCCGCCCTCACAGACGCGCCGCATGAACAGGTCGGGGATCCAGTTGGCCGTATTCATGTCATGGGTGCGACGCCGGTCATCACCGGTATTCTTGCGCAACTCCAGGAACTCCTCAATATCCAGGTGCCAGCTTTCCAGGTAGGCGCACATGGCGCCTTTGCGCTTGCCGCCCTGGTTGACGGCCACTGCGGTATCGTTGGCGACTTTGAGGAACGGCACCACACCCTGGGATTTGCCGTTGGTGCCCTTGATGTGCGCGCCCATGGACCGTACCCGGCTCCAGTCGTTGCCGAGCCCACCGGCGAACTTGGACAGCAGGGCGTCGTCCTTAATGGCGCTGAAGATGCCGTCTAAGTGGTCGGGCACCGTGCTCAGGTAGCAGGACGACAGTTGCGGCCGGCAGGTGCCGGAATTGAACAGGGTGGGGGTGGAGCTCATAAAATCGAAGGAGGACAGCAGCTCATAGAACTCAATGGCCCGGCTTTCCCGGTCCAGCTCGTTAATGGCCAGACCCATGGCCACCCGCATGAAAAACGCCTGCGGTAATTCGATGCGCACCTGTTTATCGGTGTGGATAAAGTAACGGTCGTACAGGGTTTGCAGGCCCAGGTAGGTGAACAGGTGATCGCGTTCGGGCTTGAGCGCCTGGCCCAGGCGCTCTAAGTCGTATTTCACCAGTTCGTGGTCGAGCAATCCCAACCCGGCGCCGGTTTCAATGTACTTGCGCAAATACTGCGGGTAATGCTCCGCCATCTGCGCCTGGGTGGCTTCCGTATCCTGGCCGTTGATATGGCTCAGCGCTTCCCGGCGCAGCCCGTCCAACAACAGGCGGGCGGCGGCATAGCTGTAGTTCGGTTCCTTTTCGATCATGGCCCGAGCGCTCATCACCAGCGCATGGTTGACGTCGGCCTCGTTCACGCCGTCAAACAGATTGCGCAACGCGTCGTTGATGATGAGGCTGCCGTCAACCTGCTCTAAGGCGCTGCAGGCTTCATCCGTGATCGCATGCAGACGCGCCACATCCAGTTGTTTCAGGGCGCCGTCGGCGGTGGTGACATTGATGTTGACACTGGCGTCGGTGGGCCCGGCAGCTGCGGCCTGTTCTTTTTCCAGGCGCGCCTGCGCCCGTTGTTCCCGGTAGATGACGTAGGCGCGCGCGACCTTCTGCTCGGCGGCGCGCATCAACGCCAGCTCAACCTGATCCTGGATGTCTTCTATATGTACGGTGCCACCGCTGGGCAAGCGGCGCGTGACGCCCCGGGCCACTTGTTCGGTGAGCTGCGCGACTTTTTCATGCACGCGTTTGGACGCCGCGGCGGTGCCACCCTCTACCTCCAGGAAGGCCTTGGTGATGGCGACGCTGATCTTGGTAGCGTCAAAAGCCGTCACCTTGCCATTGCGACGAATAACCTTGTAATCGCCGGGCTGGTAAGCGTTGAGCTGGCCGGCATATTCCGGGTCGGTATAGTCCGGGCTGGGGTATTCTTGTACGGTATGTTCTTGTCCCGCAGCCTTCGGCGCCGTATATTCTGGCGCTGTATATTCTGGCGCCGGGTGGCCGCCGTTCTGCCGGGCAAGCTCGTTGCCGCGGCGAACGTTATCGGCTGCTACGTCAACAACGGACTCCGCCAGGGCGGTTTTATCGCTTTGCATTCGCCTTATCCACACACAGGTAGTTTGTTGTTAAAATTGTCGCTCACGGGCCTTGCTAAGGGTCCGTGAACATGATGAAGCCTGTCACGTAACAGACAGTATTACACTACTATATCCTGTGGTCAAGTGGTATTTGCACTACAATAACTTGTGGATGAAGTTGTGTTCAGGCCTTGAATTTCCTGTTCACAAGTTGCGAAAAAAGCTGTGCATAAGTTTGTGAGAAGGAATAAAATGCAAGCTTTTCAACAGTATGTCTTGCCGAGCCTGACAGGTCCCGAAGCGCGTGACCGGGCTCTGAATGAAATGAGGAAATAGCGCGTATGTCAGTAAGCAAAAAACCAATCCAGGCAGAGGTGGCAGTGCTGGGCTCCGGGCCCGGCGGTTATACCGCGGCGTTCCGCGCTGCCGACCTGGGATTGAACACCGTCCTGATCGAACGCTACCCCACCTTGGGCGGCGTGTGTCTGAACGTCGGTTGTATCCCCTCCAAAGCCTTGTTGCATGCGGCCAAGGTGATCAGCGACGCCCGCGACGCGGCTGCCTACGGCATTGAGTTCGGCGCCCCGACTATCGACCGCAGCGGCCTGTTGCGCTGGAAAGACAAGACGTTGTCCCGTCTCACCCAGGGCCTGCAAGGACTGGCGGGGCAGCGGCAGGTGACCCTGGTGCAGGGCACCGGACAGTTCACCGCCGCCAACCGCCTCAGTGTGGCGACGGCAGCGGGCGCGCAGGAGGTGGAGTTCGAGCAGGCTATCATCGCGGTGGGCTCCACCCCCATCAACCTGCCTGAGGCGCCGCAGGATGAGCGCCTGATGAATTCGACCACGGCGTTGACCCTGCCGGAGATCCCGCAACGGTTGCTGGTCATCGGCGGCGGCAGCATCGGGCTGGAGCTGGCCGCGGTGTACCACGAACTGGGCAGCCGCATTACTCTGGTGGAATTGCTGGACGGCCTCATGGCCGGCACTGACCCGGACCTGGTCAAGCCCTTGCAGAAACGCATTGCCCGGCAGTACGAGAATATCTTCACGGCTACCCGCGTCACCGGCATCAAGGCAAGTGACAAGGGTTTAACGGTAGGCTTCGCCGGCCCCAAGGCGCCGCCGGAAGACACCTTCGACCGCGTGCTGGTGGCGGTGGGCCGGGCGCCCAACGGCAAGCTCATCGACGCTGAGCGCGCCGGCGTACAGGTCGATGAACGCGGCTTTATCGCGGTGGACAAGCAGCAGCGCACCAACGTCTCCCATATCTTCGCCATCGGCGATGTCACCGGCGCGCCCATGCTGGCGCACAAGGCCACCCATGAAGGCAAGGTGGCGGCAGAGGTTGCCGCCGGCCGGCCCAGCCTGTTCGATGCCAGGGTCATCCCGGGGGTCACCTACACCGACCCGGAAGTCGCCTGGGTCGGCGTCACCGAAGCCGAGGCGCAAGAGCAGGGCCTGAACTACGGCAAAGGCCTGTTCCCCTGGGCCGCCAGCGGCCGCTCGCTGAGCATGGACCGCAATGAAGGGTTGACCAAACTGTTATTCGAGCAGCAGACCGGGCGCGTCATCGGCGCCGGCATCGTCGGCTCCAACGCCGGCGACCTGATCGCAGAAGTGGCCCTGGCCATAGAAATGGACTGCACCGCCGAAGACATTGGCCTCACCGTCCACCCCCACCCCACCCTGGCCGAAACCGTCGCCTTCGCCGCCGAGATGCACGAAGGGACGATTACGGATTTGTACGTGGGAGGTGGGGGGAGTTAGTTTTCAGGGCATCCCTGAAAGGAGCCTTATAAAACGAGTCTGGCTGAGACAATGTGAGTTATCCGGCAGGGTTTTCCAAATTTTCCTTTGCAGCAGCTTTGGCAAGCGCATTATCAAAGGTAGCCAATCTTGCACGGTTGCGTAGCGCTGTTTCCAGATAGCTGGCATCGTATACGCTCAGGTTATGTCGCTCTGCCAGGTCAAGTACCATTGCTCCATCGTGGCCGGTATCCACGGAGGGTGAGAATTCGTCCCTGAGTCGGTTTAAACAAATCTCAAAAATTTTCTGTTCTATACGTTTGGCTCGTTTTGCTCTCAGCAGGACATTGCGAATTTCATACCAGAATATGTGCGGCACGATAACATCTTCGCTATCTGGTAGTTCCATTATTATCCGAGCGGAATCACTATGCTCTTCATCGCGTAATAACTGGGCTATCATCACCGAAGCGTCAATCACTATAGCCATCAGCGACGCCCCTCCTCTTTCCAACGTCGAATCTCTTCTTGAGTCACCGGTTTCATGGATGCTTTCAGTTCACTTGAAGCTTTGAGGGCTCTTCTCAGGATGAAGGCGCGGAAAGTTTTATATTCGTCGGTAAATTCGGATTGGTTGATGCGCGTGTACCTCCAGGTATCACCTGTGGTCTTACTTACACATTCGCACCAGTCCTGCGCCGCGGCGTCTTTTTGCTCAGTGCCTGTCCATACACGGCCTTTGGTTTCGATAATCCAGTTGACTTCTCTGCTGCGAGTTTTTTGAACAGCCACCCAGTCGGGGAAATAAAAACCAATAGCGCCGCTGGGTTTCAGGTAGTCAATACGAAACTGTGTGCCGGATGTGCCTTGTTCGGTGGAACCCAGCGCCGCGAAGCGCAGTATATCTTCGGCCTTATCCAGGAATTCTGCAAACTGCCGTTCGAATGCGTTGTAAGTAGCCACGTAGTTGAAAATAGTCTTGTTTGCTGTGAGTGGTGGAAGATTGCGACGCCAGGGAAAGGATTTTATTGTTGACAAACAAAAATCTTCTTTTTCAAATTCTATTTCCCGGCGTTCGGTCACAAGATCGGCAATATTACGCGCCAGGTATTTTGCGATTCCTTCCTGTATATCAAGCCGCGCCAGATATGATCCCACCCTTTCATCTTCCAAGTCCACCGGGATACCAAAACATCGTTGTGAGATATATTCCTCCACGATGGGATACAGTTCCGCAAAGCGGCTGGGCAATTTCGCCTGATCTATCACTTTGTTGGTAATTTTTGCCAACGATTCTCCTGCCAGCGGAACGACACCGGCTGCCATATCAGCCTGGTGTATTTCGGTATTGGTGGGAGCGAATTCCATCTTAAGCCGAATACTGAGTCTCTCATCCAGATCTTCTTGATTATGAATCGCCCCCAGCGTATTAACTTTTAGTGCCTTCAATTTGCGCACTTCGTGTTTCAGTCTCGGTTTGGTGATTGGCAGAGCAACATCATACTGTTGCTTTTCCTTGATAGGCTCTATGGTAACAGGGTGCGGGGGGGCTATGCTCGTTTCCACTACCCCGACGCCCTCAGCTTCCAGTTGCTCGCGTAACACCTTCAGCAGGTTGCGCGTGCCCAGTACTTCAAGTGTCTGAGCCCGGTCCGGACCGACCTGGGTCATCAGGCGCAGCCCCCGTCCAATCACTTGTTCCGGCAGTATTTCAGATTTGGCGGTAAAAGGTCGCAGCCCCAGCACAATGCTCACGTTGCGCACATCCCAACCCTCACGCAACATCATCACGCTGACGATAACCTTAATCGTGCTTTGTGCGCTGTCAATATCTCTGGCAGCCTGACGGGCTGTTTCAAGGTCTTTTTTGGTAATTTCCCCGCTGCGATCGGTGTGGATAACGAGCACTTCAGATTGCTTGAAGCCAAACTCCTTGTTTTCCGAGAGATATTTACCTATGGCATCGGCATGGGCGTTGTTCTCCGCCATGACGAACAACACGGGTTTGGTATCCAGCCTGCGGTACACCTTCCAGTGTTCTTTCCAGCGCTGCACTGCCGCATGTAGCCAGTACGAGAATTTTTCGCACACGTTTTCTTTGGTGATGCCGTCGGGGTCTTCAGTCGGGCGCTGTGGGTCAGCTTCTTGGGTCACAATCAAGGGCGCTTTGACAATACGGTCTTCCACTGCCTGTGCGAGGGGATAATCACAGACTGTCCAGGGGTAATACATGCCATTTTGATCCTTGGGGGTGGCGGAGAAATCGAGCCAGACATTAAGACCCCTGGGCAAAGCGCTGTGGATAGCCAGTAATGAACTGGTCCAAGCTAGGTCGCTACGATGAACGTGATGTGCTTCATCATTGATGACTATCAGATCTTGCAGCGACTTAAGACGCCGCAGCATTGATCGCTGCCCTGAAGCAGCGAGGTCTTTGTTGGGTTTTTTGCCTAGCAATGCTTCGATAGCACTGCCTGGTGTCCACTCCTGTTCGCGGGATTCATGCAGTTGGTGGATATTGGTCAGGAACAGGTTGTCAGCAAGGTCGGGTTCGTTGGTCTCTTCGCGCAGGATCACCTTTTGTGAAAAGGCCCCCTTCCACTCGGTGGGAATCAGCGGCAGTTGGTGGAAGATACGGTTGTTGGCAAAGTCTTTTTCCAAGCGCTGATACACGATCACATTCGGTGCCACGATCAAAAAGTTACTTGACAGATCTGAACCGGCAACAAGTTGCTTGTGCAGGCGCGCCCAGACAATGAACATTGCCATTACCCAGGTTTTGCCTGAACCGGTGGCCTGCTTGAAAGCAAAGCGGCGTAGGGTTTCGGGGGGCAATTCCTGTACTCCCTCGTTATCCAATTCCGGCACGTAGCGGTGCAAACGCAGTTGACCATCCATAGTCGTATCAAAGCGGAAATTGTCTGTAAACAGGTTTGTTTTGTATTGGGTAGCGTGCTGCTCAATGAGTTTCCGGGTAGTGCGCACACCGGCAATCTCAATCAACCAGACTACGGTTTCAACTGCTTCGCGCTGACAGAAGTGGAAACGGAAGGGCGGGTCGAAATCAGGAACAATGTGTTCTTCCTCAAACCAGTACTGAAACAGGCGTTTTGTTACAGGCGAGGCGCCGTCATAACCCCCATCCCGCCACACATCAACTGCCTGCCGGATTTTTGGAACCAGCAGCAAGCTGCTTTCCCTGCGCCCGGCAGCTTCGCGCCAACCATTTGATGCTTTGTCGTCCTTGATCAGGTGAAAAGCAGGTCTCTCCCATGGTCGCCGGCTGGCAATGGCCGGCAGATCTTTATCATAATTGACCAGAGAACGGACCATGATCAAGTGACCATTGCTTCAAATACCTGTGAGGTGTCGTTACCGAAGATATCGATGACCTTGACCAATATTCGGTAGTTTCCCGCTTCATCATAAGTATGCTTGTCGGAACTGAGCTGCAACGCACGTTCCTTGCGCGTGCGGTAGGCCACCCAGCCCTGCATGAAGGTGTCATTCCTGAAATCCCAGTCCACCGCCCAATAGTCGATATAATCCGACCACTTTTTGACTTTACTGCGTACCTCATCTGGAATGAGCTCTGAATTGGGGATCTCAAAATCTTCCAGTCTAACCTGTACCGTGAGTGGTTGTGAGGTTTCCACTGCTGCTTTCAGGTAGGCCAGTTCAAAGAATTGGATATCGCCTTTATCCACGGCTTGTTGCTCCATTACTTCGCGTGGAATTTGTAACAGCAGCAATTTCACTCCCTGCTTTTTCACTGCCGCCACCACCAGGTCTTGCAAGCCCATTTCCCATTCCCACCCGAGCAGGTGCAATTCCGTTTGTTTGAGATTGATACATTCCTCCACCGCGACATTGATCTCATCGAATGTCACCGGTGCATCAATCATCCCAATATGGACCAGAGCCTTATTTTTCTTGCCGTGCAAATGCGCCATACCGGCAACCGGTTGCGCGCCGTAAAGTTTGAGGATGAAAGCCAGGTATTGATAGATTGTCTGTTCGCTCGGGACGCTGCCAAAAGTTGCTCCCTGCCAGTACTGCCGCTCATACTTGCCGAGGTTCAAAATCTCGAACGGTTTGCAGTTTTCAATACCAAGCATTCGCTTGCGGGTAACGTGGATGCCCCAACGACCCAGATCGCAGCCGATCCAGCGTCGGCCAAGTTTTTCTGCTACGGCCAGCGTGGTTCCGGAACCGCAGAAGAAATCGGCTACCAAGTAATCGGGTTCACTAGAAAGACCAATAATTCGTTCGAGTAATTTTTCAGGTTTTTGTGTGTCATATCCTGTGACCTCTGAGGTTGTCCCCATTTTATATGCCCGAGGATCAGCATAGGCCTGTTGAATATCTGACCATACTGTAGAGGCAGGAACTCCTTTACTTTCATCAAGATATTGATGTTCCCAATATCGTTCACCTGTTTGTTTATTGACACGTTGCCTTCTTCGATAGCGTCGCCCTGAATCATCGGTATATTTAAACCAGTCTTTTATATATTTCTCTGAGTACGGCAGATAAACCAAATTAAATTTGTGTGTTCCATACTTCTTGGAAAATATGAATAAAATATCATGAGCTTTTACGAGTTTGGAACCTGATACTCGCCCACCTGAGGGAGAGCCATAGCTCCAAACTACTTCCCCAAGACTGTTGCTTTCATCGAAAATTTCGTCTAGTAAAGGGCGTAAATGATGTCCCACATACCAGTCAAGATGCACATATAACGTCCCTCTTTCACTTAAAAGGTCCCGTATCAACAGGAGTCGTTTATACATCATATCAAACCATGAGTCTCTACCCTTTCCCCATGTATCCCGGTATGCTTTTTCTTCTATGATGGATTGTTCTTTTTTGACATTTCCATCAGTCTCGCCAATTTCCGTCGTAAATGAAAAATCCGCGCCCGTAGCAAACGGTGGGTCTATGTAGATCAGATCAATCTTCCCGGCAAACTTCTCCAGCAGCGATCCCATTACCAGCAGGTTGTCGCCCCAAATCAGCTTATTCCGCCATCCTTCCTCAAAAGTCTCTCCTTCCTTGCCTTCATAAACATCAAAGATAGAGGACTGTATTCCTGTTTTCTGTGCCTCCCTGGTGGCGCGGCTTTCGTTGACGGTTTCAATTACCTGAAAAGGCAGGCCGACTCGTGGCGTTTCCACCAGCGTGCCATCGTCATTGTATTTCCCCGGCCAGACGAGCTCGGTTTTTGTTATATCAATTTTTGCCATTCTTTATTACTCAGGTAATCACACCCTCTGCACGGCATAGTACGCGCAAATCACATTCCCCGCAAATTGGTCATAACATGCCCTCCTTGCGGAAGCTGAATACTTCCTGTGAGGCTATGATGAGATGATCAAGGACGCGCAGTTGCACGGTTTCTGCGGCCAGCACGATTGCACGCGTGAGCAGTTCGTCCTGCTTACTTGGTTGCGCTCGACCGTTGGGATGGTTGTGGGCCAATACTATGGCCGCCGCTTCCCGTTTCAGGGAGGCCTCTATCACACGGCGGGGATACACTGTCGCCCGGTCTACCGTTCCTTCCTCCAGTCTTTCTACTCCATTGCGAAGGAGACGATAAGCCGAATCGAGATATGCCACTTCAAAGACTTCAATTGGTAGCGAACCGAGACGCATGCGCCAGAAATTATGCAGATAGGCGGGGTCTGAAAATGAGTTTTGGTCTTCGCAATCCTGTTGAAGATACAGTATCGCGGCCGCCTTGATAATCTGTAAAGCGACCGGGGTGATTGTGCCAATACCAGGCGTTGCCTGCAGCTCTGTGGCCGACGCATCGAGAATGCCGCGCAGGTTGTTAAAGCGCTTGATCAGGGCTTTTGCAAGTTGTTTTACATCTCCCCGCGGGATTGCCAGGGTCAGGAGCAATTCAATAACCTCATAGTCGGCCAGACCGGAAAATCCGCTATTGATAAAACGTTCTCGCAAACGTTGGCGGTGGCCGCTGTAATGTGGTCTTGTCTCTTTCATATCAAGTAGTCTACACCTCTGTGCGAAGAGGGTGGCACATCCATAACTATGGACCATATACCCTGCTTACGTATAGTCTTGCTATACATATTGCTCAAGCTGCTCCAGCGGCGTTACCCAGGCCTTATCTGCATGGATGGGGTAGGCGTTTCCCTGCGGCACGACCAGGAAGAGTTTATCCAGGTTCAGGATTTCTGCTGCGGCCTTGTTGCTGCGGGTGAGCGCCGGGCTGGATGAGGTTTTGCATTCAAACCCCAGGCGTTTGCCTTGGTGTGTCACTACCAGGTCGATTTCCTGACCGGTACGGGTGCGGAAAAATCCGTAGTTACCTCGTGGTTGCAACATGCTGAGGATATTTTCGATGGCAAAGCCTTCCCAGCAGGCGCCGTACACGGGGTGGCTGAACAATTTCTCGAAACTGTCCAGTTCCAGCAGGCCGGTCAGCAGGCCGGAGTCGCGGAGGTACAGTTTGGGTGATTTTACCAGACGTTTTTTGGTGTTCAGCGCAAACGCGGACAGGCGGCGCATCATAAAGGTGGATTCGAGAATGTCGATGTGGCGCTTCACCGTGGGGTGGGTGACATCCAGGGATTGCCCCAGTGTGGAATAGTTGATGAGCTGGCCGTGCCAATGGCAGCACATCAGCCACAGGCGCCGCATGTGCTGCGGGTTCAGGTCAACCCCGAACTGGCGCAGGTCGCGCTCGATAAAAGACTGGATGTAGGCTTCGCGCCAGCGCCTGCTCTGGTTATCGCTACCAGCCAGCCAGCTTTTTGGAAAGCCGCCGCGCCACAGCAGCGCCTGCCAATCGGGCGCGGTTGTGTTTGCGCGCAACAATTCTCGCTGCTGAAACGGTGTGACGTACACATAGGATAGTCGGCCGGCCAGGGTCTCCGAGGACTGACGCAGCAATTCAGGCGAGGCCGAACCCAGTATCAGGAAACGCGCCGGTCGCGGCTGTGCGTCGATCAACGCGCGCAACAACGGGAACAGATCGGGGCGTAACTGCACTTCGTCCACACACACCAGTTTGTCCTGATGCAGGGATAAAAACGCCTCGGCATCCTGTAACTGAGCCAGGTGTGAATGTCGTTCCAGGTCCAGGTACAGCGAGTCGGGTCGGGATGCAATGACAGACTTTGCCAGCGTCGTCTTACCCACCTGCCTGGGCCCGAGCAGTGCCACGGCAGGAAACTGCGCCAGGTCGTCGATAACGGTTTGTTGGATTTCCCGCTCAATAAACATGTGCTAATTGTAAATCAGATTTACAATTAGCACAATATGTTTTCGGGTAACTACTCCCTAGATGGAGCAATGACGCGTCAGAACCGCTTACGCAGCGTGATGCCCCAGGTGCGGGGTTCGCGCAGGTAGGAGGCCAGTTTGCCGTCTTGCAAGGGGACGTCAAACATGATGCCGTGGTAGTCCTGTTGCAGGACGTTGCGCGCCCATAGCGCCACATCCAGATCAAGCGCTTCCAGCACCACCCCGGCGCGCAGGTTGAGCAGGCCGAAACCATCCTGTATCTTGAGCGGGTCGATGTTGCCGTCCATGATGATACTGCTGCGGTAATTGTAATCGGCGTGGAGATAGCCGCTGACCGTATCACTGAAGGAATGGCGGTGCGTCGCCGAGACCAGCACGGCGTGTTCCGGGTTGCCGGGCAGATCGGCCCCCGAGCGGTTGCAGAACGTAACCCCGGGGCGGGCGCCCGGGTCCGCCTGGCCGGTCTGGAACGGCGCCGCCAGCCAGCAGGTGGCCTGCTCGAACTCATCGTACTCACCGTCGTTATAGACGTAAGCGCCGGTCAGGGTCAGGTTGGTAGTCGGCGCCCAGGCGATTTCCAGTTCGCCGCCTTGGGTTTCCAGTTTGCCGGCGTTGCGCAGGTTGAAGCCGGCGCCGGTGAAGGCATTGCTTTGAAAGTCCTTGACGGTGGTGTAATGCAGCGCCAGGTTCACCCGCAGGTTGTATTGCGGTAGCGCCAGCTTGACACCAGCCTCGACTGCACGGGTCTTCTCGGCGCCAAACACCTGGCTGAAGGCCGCCGGGATGCGGTCGGTATTGGTGCCGCCGGATTTGAAGCCGGTGGCATAACCGGCATACAGCAGCATATTATTGCTCGGCGTCCAGTTGAGTTTAACATTCCAGGTGATTTGGTCGTCTTCAAGGGTCTCCTGCACATTCGGGCGCGGCGCAAATACCGGTCGCAGATAAAAACCCCAACCGGGCGCGGCCAGCGGCGCCAGCGTTGCCGGGTCGGGCGCGGCCAGACCTTGGCTTACCTGCAACAGGTGGGCGCCGATTGCAGGCAGGTTGGGAGGCGGCCCGAAGTTATCCTGGGTGAACGTCCCGCGCAGGCGTTTTTGCTCGTCGGTATAGCGCAGGCCGGCGACCAGCGACCACTGTTCCAGCAACTGTACATCTATCTGGCTGAACAGCGCCCAGGCCTCGTGGTCCTGCAACATCACGTCCCGGGCGCTGCCACCCGGCGGAATTGCGGGAGCCACCCTGGGCAGGGCGCCACCGGTCAGGCGCGACAACAGGTTCATGCCGTTGATAATCGCACCCAGTTGGGGGTTGCCGCCCACCACAAAGGCTTCGAGGTCGGAACCCAGTGCAGTCTCAGTGCGGCTGTTCAAATTCTGGTTGAAATAATAGGCTCCGGCCAGATAATCGACGCGGCCGCGGCTGCCAGTGAGGCGTAGCTCCTGTGAGAACGTTTCGGACTCGCCGCGGTTGTGACGCGTGAACAGGTCGGCAGCATTGAAATCGACGTCTGAGTTATCTGTGGTATCGAAGGCACGATAGGCGCTGATGGACGTCAGCGTGGCGCCGGCGCCGAAGTCCCAGTCAACCTGCGCGGACACGCCGTGGTCCCGGTTCTGCGAGTGCGGCAGGCGCCCTAAGTCCACAATACGGTCGTTGAACTGTTCCCCGCGCAGCAGGGGAGTGCCCAGGCTGGCCAGCAGCGCGTCGCTGCCGGGCCGGCCGTCAGCCGAGAAGAAATTGTTAAGCAGGGTGGCCGCGGCGCAGCACACCTCGTCAATCTCCGCGTAATCCAGGATCAGTCGCACCGACAAGGCCTCGGTCGGTGTATATAACAACTGTGCCCGGCCACCGTAGCGATCGCGGTCGTTGAGCAGGGAGCCGCCTTCATCAGCCTCATCGACAAATCCGTCCCGGTTGGCGGTAAAACCGGTCAGCCGTACCGCCAGCACATCTTCCACCAGCGAACCGCCGAACGCGCCATTGGCGCTGAACAGGTCAAAATTGCCGTAGTTCAACTCGAAATAACCGCCCGGTTCGTGCGTGGGCGCCACTGTGTTGAGCAGCACCGCGCCGGAGGAGGTATTGCGTCCGAACAAGGTGCCCTGCGGCCCGCGCAGGACTTCCACGCGTTCGATATCTGCCAGTTCGTTAATGAGTGAACTCTGGCGCGCGCGGTACACGCCATCCACGTACAAACCTACGGATGGTTCCAGACCGAAGTTCTGGGAACTGGTGCCGATGCCGCGTATGGAAAAATTCGCGGTGGTGGCGGTCTGGCTCTGATCGAAAATAAGGCCGGGTGCGCTTTGTTGCAGGTCGAACATGTCGGTGATGCCGTATTCGACCAGTTGTTCGCCCGACAAGGCGGTGACGGCAACCGGGATGTCCTGGATGTTCTGCTCGCGCTTTTGCGCGGTGACGATGATCTCTTCCAGGTATCCCTGTTCCTGCGCCGTTGGCGTCAACGGCAAGGTGAGACTGCATGCCGCGACTGTGACAGCCAGCCACGTTCGTGGTTTGCTTGTGAGTAACATAAAACCCCTCTCGTTCATGGTAACCGTGCTGCTCCCGGAGTTGCACCTGCCGGTGCAACGGATCACCACAGAATTCGAGGAAGCTGCGGCTTAACGGGAGTTTCCTGCAGCGACCCGGTTCAGGTCAGTTTCATTATGGCAATGGCCAGACCCGCTATACCCAACATCCACTTTATCAGCCTGTTTTCCATATTCGCCAGACTGGTTTGCATATTTGCAATATCCAGCTTTGTCGCCACCTGTTCGGCCTGGACTACATCTTCGGCCGCTGCCGTTGCCATGTCTTCTTTCACACCTGCTGCAACCAATGCATTATAAAGCGCTAAACTGCTCATAATTATTCTTCCTCCTCTCCCTTTCAGGCTATAAAAAAATTATGGCCACCTCTAAACCCTCATGATCAGGGCGCTACACACCCCGGCCGGATGTAAATTTTCAAAATTTACACAGCAAAAATTAGAGGTTCCCTTATATTTAAGGCGCCGGCAAAAATCAGCGGCTCCTTTCAATAAAAGTTACTTGTTGATGCTTCCTTCGCTCCGTGCCTTAGGCAATGGTAATATGGCTGTATAACAAATGTCAATCGCGCAAGTATGAGTATTGAAGGAATCTCCAAAAATGCCACAGAGGGCATTTTTGGAGATTCCTGAAAGCGTTACCGCCGGGCTTTCTTCAGTGCCGTCTCCAGATCATCCTTGAGGTCGGCCACATCCTCGTGGCCGATGGACAGGCGCACTAAGCCGGGTGCGATACCGCTTTGCTGCTTTTCCTCATCCGTCAACCGGTTGTGGGTGGTGGTGGCGGGATGGGTGATGGTGCTCTTGCTGTCGCCGAGATTAGCTGTGATGGAGAACAGTTCGGTATTGTCAATGAGCCGCCAGGCCGCTTCTTTCCCGCCGCTGACAACGAAGCTGACGATACCGCCGAAGTCCTGCTGCTGGCGCCGCGCCAGCTCATGCTGAGGATGGTCGGCCAGCCCCGGATAATAGACCTTGGCAATGCCCGGTCGGCCGTTCAGCCAAGCGGCCAGCTGTGCGGCGTTGCCGCTGTGGGCGGCCATGCGCAGGCCCAGGGTTTCCAGCCCCTTCAGGAACACCCAGGCGTTGAACGGACTCATGCTGGGTCCGCCGTACTTGAGAATGGGGTACACGTTCTCGCCCAGCAGTTCTTCCCGACCCAGCACTGCGCCGCCGATACAACGCCCCTGGCCGTCCAGGTACTTGGTGGCGGAATGAATGACTATGTCGGCGCCGAGCAGCAACGGTTGTTGCAGGGCCGGCGTGCAGAAGCAGTTATCCACCACCAGCAGGCAGCCGCGGCGCCGGGCCAGCTCCGCCAGACGTTGAATATCGGCGATTTCTGTCAACGGATTGGATGGGGTTTCCAGGTATAACAGGCGCGTGCTGGCGGTAATCGCCGCCGCCCAGGCGTCGTAGTCGCTGAGCGGGACATAACTGGTGGCGATACCGAACTTGCTCAATACCTTGTTGAACAGGTTCACCGTGGTGCCGAACACGCTGCGCGAGGACACGATATGGTCGCCGCTTTGCAGCAGGCCCAGGCAGGTGCTCAAAATGGCGCCCATGCCGGAGGATGTGGCAATACACCGCGGCGCCCGCTCCATGGCCGCCAGCCG
Organism: Gammaproteobacteria bacterium; assembly: GCA_965215365.1. GTDB lineage: Bacteria > Pseudomonadota > Gammaproteobacteria > Eutrophobiales > Eutrophobiaceae > JAAXHV01. The sequence goes on from CBDCDS010000003.1 coordinate 1,285,928, forward strand.
TTCTTCAAACACGCGCACCGTGGAATTGGTGAATCTGGAGTAGATATTCCCCGGTTCGTTCTCGGCAAACCGGGCCGCAGCCTGAGCCGCGTCCTTGAATACGTAGCTGGACGTCAGGAACAACGGTTCACTGTGTTCGCCTTCTGCGGTAGGTTGCCGACCGGCGCGCACCGCCAGCGTGTTCACCCCGTATCGGGCAGTATCAATTTTAGCCATGTAACCTCCTGCAAAGGGCACAAAAAAACCCGCATTCAGCTTGCGGGCTAAAGCAGGTCGGTTCTCTTTAGCCCGCATATCTCACCAGGTGATGCGAAGATCGCACCGGATTGGTTTTGTCTGCGGGTGCCTGCGCCCGAAAGCATAGCGGTAGCTATGGTTGAACAAGCACGTGCCCGCAGGCAGAACCAAGACCAGCGAGGGCGCATCAAGCGCAGTGTGTCAGGTGGAAAGAGTAGCAGTATTACCATAATTTATTGAGAGCAATCATGTGTTTCACAAGGCAACAAGCGGCTTGGTGAGATATGCGGGTTAGCCGTATTTATAATGCGCCCGCAAGCTGAATATCAAATCGGCGCACAACCCGAGCACACAGTAATACATAAACCGTTGCCTGTCAAATCCACCTTGACGAAGCTACGCTGAGCCGGTAAAGTAGCCCCCCGAAAATGGCGCAGCTCAGCGCCCCGGCGCCCGGCTATCAAGGCGTTTCTTAAACAGCCGCGGCTGGCAACACAAACAAAACCACTGTTTTAATGAAAATATGTATTATCGGTTGTGGTGCCATCGGCAGCCTGTATGCGGCGCACCTGGCGCGGCTCGATGATGTCGAAGTGTGGGCGTTTGATTTGGATCGCGGGCATGTGGGCGCCATCAATAAAAACGGTCTGCGGCTTACCGGGTTGAGTGATTTTACCGCCACCGTCCAGGCCAGGACGGAGGTTGACGAAATCCCGGAGTGTGAACTTGGCATTATTGCAACGAAGACCATGTTCACCCGTTCGGCCATGGCAGCCGTGGCGCCAATCTTCCGTGACGGCGCGGTCTGCTCGGTACAGAACGGCATCGGCAACGAGGAGCTCGTGGCCGAATACGCGCCGCGCGTGATCCAGGGCACCATTTTCTCGGCCGGGCACATCACCGCGCCGGGCGTGGTCAACCATGATGCCGGCGGCAAGACCTGGATCGGACCGTTTGCCACCAACCCGGCCAGCATGGCTGAGGTTGAACGACTGGCGGATGCCCTGAACCGTAGCGGTATGGACTGTCTGGCGCTGGCGGACGCGCGCGGCGCGCAGTGGACCAAGCTCATCTTCAATTCCGCCTCCAACGCCATGGGCGCGCTGACGCGCCTGCCGCACGGCGTGGCCTGCGACCAGGACGGGGTGCGCAAGGTCATGTCGGTACTGGTGGGTGAGGGCGTAGCGGTGGCCGCGGCGCTGGGGATTACCCTGGACAGCGACCCGGAGGCGCTCATCGACTATGGCAGGGAAAAGGCCTATTATCATCCTCCCAGTATGTTGCAAGATGTCATCGCGCAACGCTTGACCGAAGTAGATGCCCTCAATGGCGGCATCGCCCGGCTGGGCCGGGAACTGGGCATACCGTGCCCCATGAACGAGGCCTGCGCGGCCATAATAAAGGGTCTGGAGGCCTCCTGGTCCTTGGAGGCAACCTCTAAAAATTAGAGGTTGCCGTGCAGCACAAGGATGTGCTGCCATTTTTAGTCACGTCAGTGACTGAAAATGAAGGAAATGAAAAATCACACTTTTTCATTTCCGTCTCTAAAAAATACCACGGAGGGTATTTTTTAGAGGTTCCCTGAAGTATCCTGAACATTGAGCGGGACCCCGTCGCCCCGGCGACACCATAACAGGCCGGATATCAAGCTGAGGAAACAACACATGACCGATTACATTAACCGCTTCCGTCCCAGTCAGGCAGAAATCGAACGCCGCTATGCCAATGTGCGCGCGGCCATGGAGCAGGCAGGACTGGACGCCCTGGTGGTGAGCGGCAGCGAATACACCGGCTTCGAGGGCGCGGTGCGCTATATGTGCGGGTTCCTGCTGCTGCACCGCTACGCCTACGTCGTTATTCCCGCCACCGGCGACCCGGTGTGCGTGTTCCCCCGGGAAGCGATCTGGGTGGGCGATCATACCGCTACTTTTATCGAGCAGCGCGAGTTCCCCGCCCATTGCGGTGAGTGGATGGCGGACTTCCTGCACGGCCGGGGCGTGCAGCGGCTGGGCATTTACGGTCTGCAATACATCATTAATGTGCGCGATTATTCCGCGCTGGCCGCCAAGGACTTCGAGCTCATCGACTTTGACATTGAGTTCGACTACGCCCGCGCGCAGAAAAGTGAGGAGGAAATTGCCTCGGTGCGTCATTCCATGGAGATCAACAAACAAGGCGTGCTGGATGTCATCCGCGCCTACCAGCCAGGCAAGACCGAGGCACAACTGATGGGCATCGCCGAACACACCTTCGCCGCGGCCGGCTGCGCCCGCAATACCATGGACATGATTCAGGTGGGCCCGAACGGCTCCCTAGAACCGCAGATGGTGTTGCCCTCAAACCGTCCCATAGCAGACAGCGACGGCATGATGTACGGCCTGGAAATCTCCGGCGAGGGCGGCCACTGGGTCGAGTTCTCGCGCCCGGTATTCCCGCAAGGCATGGATGACATTACCCGGGAAATGATGACCGCCTATCAGGAATTCCACGAACTGGCCAAGCAGCAGATGAAGGCCGGCAATACCGCCGAGGCCGCCAGCAACGCCTGCATGAAACCGATCTTCGAGCGCGGCTATCGCTGCGGCCATGTCTGCGGCCACTCCATCGGCATGACCATGATCGAAATGCCCAGAATAGGTGAAGGCTTCGACTTCGTCCTGCCGGAGAACATGGTCTGCTCCATGCACCCCCACTTTATGAACCAGCAACGCACCCACTCCCTGTATTTTCAGGAAACCTACCGCGTCGGCCGGGACGGCGGTGAACCCCTGTCAGGCGTGCCGATTAAGGCCTATCAGGGAGGCGAAACCGCGCTGTGATATTACTCGCCAAGGCCAACAGAAGTGGTGCACATCTTGTCCTTCAATTCCTCAAAAATCGCAGCATAGTGATTCCAGCATCGGTTCGCTTCAGCCTGAAAGTGGTTGAACAACACTCCCTGAAAACTCAAATCATCAGGATAGACACCCACAAAGGCCTGCTGCCCCTTATCATTCAGTACCGCCGCTTTATCAAGACACTCAAAGCCGAATTGATACATCAGCGATCTCAGCTCGCTTTGAGTGTCAGCACTGTCCGTGGTGTTGCCTACTTTAGTATGGGCCGGCGTGATGGTGCAATCAAATCTGACCTCGTTGCAATGGGTTGTATTGGCGGTTGCATTCCAGTTACTGTACTTGCCAAGATCAATATCAAAGGTTCCCGGCGTTACCCCTGAAGTACAAGTTCCCGCAGCAGCAAACGGCAAGGCTAACAACACAGGTGCGACTAATCTGGTAATTACCTGTTTCATAAAGGGTACCCTCATTTTCAATTTCCACCACGTCAGGAGGCACTACGCCAAACAGCCCGATTTCAAGCGCAAATTATATCATAATACACGTAGTTTGCAAGTTCTTTTGCTAACATTTGTGATAAGAGCAGCTGATACTCGGTCCCCCTACCTGCTATACTCCTGCCAGATTAAAACACTTGCAGGGGACAGAACAGAGCAGTGAGCAAAGCGGAAAACGGCAGTGGCGCGGGGCATTCGGAGTGTGATCATTGCTGACCGTTTCGGTGACCTCGACGGCTTTGCTGAACATGTGGGTCTGACTGCAATACGCGTGGTGCACCACTACCTGATGGGCGGCTGGTCACTGGAAGACACGCCGGAACCGGGTTATCTGCTGGCGGATGCAGTGCAGTTGTAGGCCGGGGGCAATGAGGACAGAAATATGAAATATACGGTTGTGATAAAAGCATCAGATGAAGGGTACAGCATTACTTGTCCGGCTTTGCCGGGGTGCTGGTCTCAGGGGGCAACGGAAGCAGAAGCGCTCGCCAATATCGGTGAAGCAATTCGGGATTATATGGCTGCTTTATATGACGCATACAAGAAGGAGCAGTATCGTGAAATTGAAGTTGCTGTATAGTCGGCCATGCCCAAAATTCCAGGGATTAACCATCGTCAGGCGGTGCGCGTACTGAAGAAGGCCGGGTTCAGGATTGTCAGGGAAGGAAGAAAACCTATCGTCATGTCAGATGGTGTCCATTTTGTAACCATCCCGAGAAATAATCCTGTTAATGCCTATACAATGGCCGGCATAGCAAAGGATTGTGGACTGACTGTTGAAGAATTCAAGGAGCGGTTGAAGTAAGGCATTCTCAAAGGAAAACAGATGGAACAAGCGTTAACAGTACTGCGGGAAATTTTCGGCTATCGGGAGTTTCGCGGGAACCAGCAGGACATCATCGCCACCGTTCTGGACGGCAACGACGCGCTGGTATTGATGCCCACCGGTGGCGGCAAGTCCTTGTGTTATCAGCTTCCAGCCCTGTTGCGGCCCGGCACGGGCATCATTGTCTCACCGCTTATCGCGTTGATGCAGGACCAGGTGAATGCCTTGTTGCAACTGGGTATCAAAGCCGCCTGTCTCAATTCCACCCTGCCGCCGCAAAGCGCCCGGGACACCGAACAGGACTTGTTGCAAAATGTCATGGACTTGCTCTACATCGCCCCGGAACGGTTACTGCAGGAACGCACCCTGGCCTTGCTGGAACAGACCCGGATCGCCTTGTTTGCCATCGACGAGGCGCACTGCGTGTCACAATGGGGGCATGATTTTCGCAAGGACTATCTGGCCCTGGAACTGTTGCAGCGACGCTTCCCGCACATTCCACGCATTGCGCTGACCGCCACCGCAGACGAGCCCACCCGCCGCGAAATACGCGCGCGCCTGGGGCTGCAACAGGCGCAGGTGTTCATCAGCGGCTTCAATCGCCCGAACATCCGCTATCGCGTGACCACGCGCGGGCAGGAACGCCGGCAGTTATTGCGTTTTCTGCAGGAAGAACATCCGGGGGAGGCCGGCATCGTCTATTGCCTGTCGCGTAAAAAGACCGAAACGATTGCCGAGTGGCTGGTTACTCAAGGCTACACCGCCCTGCCTTACCATGCCGGGCTGGATACCGCGGTACGTTATCGTCATCAGCAACGGTTCTTGCAGGAGGAGAGCATCATCATAGTCGCTACCATTGCCTTCGGCATGGGTATCGACAAGCCGGATGTGCGTTTCGTCGCGCACCTGGATTTGCCGAAGAGCATCGAGGCCTACTACCAGGAAACCGGGCGCGCCGGGCGCGACGGCAAGCCGGCCAACGCCTGGATGGTCTATGGCCTAGAAGATGTGGTTAAGCTGCGCCAGCTGCTGGAAGGCTCGGAGGCCGACGAGAGCCACAAACGCGTGGAGCGGCACAAGCTCGACGCCATGCTGGGTTTATGTGAGATCACCAGTTGCCGTCGGCATGTCCTGCTGCAATATTTCGGTGAGCAGGCACCGGAGCGTTGTGACAACTGCGATACCTGCCTGCAACCGGTGACCACCTGGGACGGCACCGAAGCCGCCCGCAAAGCCTTGTCCTGTGTTTACCGCACTGGCCAACTGTTCGGCGCCCGGCACCTGATTGACGTACTGCTGGGCAAAGAGAACGAGAAAGTGAAAAAGTTTCGCCACCAGCACCTCAGCACCTTCGGCATCGGCGCGGAGCTGAGTGCGGAGCAGTGGCGTTCCGTATTCCGGCAGTTGATCGCCCGGCGCTTCCTGACGGTGGATGTGCAAGGCTTCGGCTCACTGCGCCTAGCCGAACTGAGCAAGCCGTTGTTACGTGGGGAGTCACAAGTGTTTCTACGCAAGGAAGAAAAGGCGACCGGTGTCACGGCGAAACCTCGTGACAGGCAGCCGCTGCAAGTCCGCGACCCGGCCTTGCTGGAAAAACTCAAGGCACACCGTCGGCAACTGGCTCAGCAACAAGGCCTGCCGCCCTATGTCATCTTCCACGACACGGCCTTAGTGGAGATGACTCAATATCTGCCGGCCACCCCGGAACAACTGTTACAAATCAGCGGCGTAGGCGCGCACAAGCTGAAAAAATACGGCGCCGGGTTCTTGGCGGTGATTCAGGCGCATACCCGGAAGCAAGATCTGTAGAATCGACCCTGTTCGTCATTCCTGCGAATGCAGGAATGACGAACAGAAAACGGAGTCTAACGCTTGCTGTACTGCGGGCGTTTCCGGGCCTTGTGCAGGCCGATCTTCTTACGCTCCACCTCGCGCGCGTCGCGGGTGACGAAACCGGCCTGACGCAGGGTCTTGCGGAGACTTTCGTCATACTTGAGCAGCGCCCGGGTGATACCGTGGCGGATGGCACCGGCCTGACCGGAGATGCCGCCGCCGCTGACGCTGACGTCGATGTCGAAATTCTCCATCAGCTCCAGTTTTTCCAGTGGTTGGCGCACGATCATCCGGCCGGTTTCGCGACCAAAGTACTGATCCATAGTGCGTTTGTTGATAGTGATGTTGCCGCTGCCGCGCTTTAGGAACACCCGGGCGCTGGCGCTTTTCCGGCGCCCGGTGCTGTAATAAACCTGTTCTGACATAATGCGTGTCCGCCTGTGATGGCCCCTTATAACTCCAGCGGTTGCGGCTGTTGCGCAGCATGGCGATGATTGGCATCGGCATACACCCGCAGCTTGCGGAACAGGTCACGTCCCAGTGGTCCCCTGGGCAACATACCCTTGACCGCTTTCTCAATGACCCGTTCCGGCTTGGACCGGATGAGTTTATCGAAAGTAATGGATTTGATGCCGCCCGGGTAACCGGAATGGCGATAATAGGTCTTGTTCTTAGCCTTGTTGCCGGTCACGTGCACCTCTTTCGCGTTAATCACGATCACGTAGTCGCCGGTGTTTATATGCGGCGTGTATTCCGGCTTGTGCTTCCCGCGCAGCCGCTTGGCGATCTCACTGGCAAGCCTTCCCAAGACTTTGCCCCGGGCATCGACCAGATGCCACTGCGGCCTGATGTCCGCCGGTGTTGCGCTGTAGGTTTTCATTGTATGCTGCTTGATTTCCGAAGAGGAGTGCATTCTACATACTGTTGGCGATATGTCAACCTGATGATGACACCTGACCTGATGGGCAATAGCCTGTCTTCAGGGCAGATCGAAAACAATTTTCAAGGCAGCATGGATTTTTTCCATATCACTATCTTCCAACTCTCCACGTACACCAGCCAAGCGCGCGCGGCGATCGATGGGACGGGTCTGGAGACAATCTACTACTGATTTTTTGGTACATCCATTACGGAGCGAGGGAGTGATCTCCACATTGGTGACAATACGGGATTTCTTTTCGCTCCATGCCGTCAAAGGTGCCACCTGAATAACTGGCAGACGAGCATTATAAGTGTTGTTCGTGACAATCACACAGGGGCGAATTTTGCCGGTTTCTGACCCTTTGACAGGATTAAGGTTGACGTCTATAACCATTCCTCGGGTCAACTTGTTCACGTCGGCCACTCCGATAATGCCGCGTCTGTCCATTCCTGTGTTTCACTTTCTTTTTCGTAGACTTCCGCATATATCTCGGCCGACTCAGACAGGCTTTGCTGGGCTAATTTTGCGTGCAAATGGTCAAGGGCCGTTCGTACGACCTCACTTTTATCCTTAAAACCATACTGCTTGCGCTGTGCAAGAAACCGGGTCTGTTTATCGGCAAGACTGAATTTGGATTGAATCATCACGGCCTCCTTTTATGTCCGCAAAACAGGGCTATAAATCACAACCCTAATTTAAGCCCTAAATATCTGAAATGTCAATGGGGCACCTCTAGTCACCCAGTGATGCGAAGATCGCGCCGGATCAGTCCTGCCTGCCCGGCTCTCAGACCACAATAACACCCAGGTCGGCGGCTTGCCAGCCGTTGGCCACGAAGTTCTCCAGGGTGACGCTGTGGTCACGGTCGGCATCGGTGTAAATCACCAGGTCATCGCCCTGTTCGGTCACGTAGTTGGCCCGCATGTCCGCCTTGCTGCGGAACGCTACGCCGCGGAACACCAACCAGTCTTGCCAGAGGTCAAAATCGGTCATCACGTCGTTACCGCCGTCGCCATCGATGTAGAAGAAGTCGAAGCCGCCGCCGCCCGTGAGCACATCGTCGCCGGTGCCGCCGTGCAGAGTGTCTGAGCCCGGCCCGCCGTTGAGGATGTCATCTCCGCCTCGGCCGTCGAGGCGGTCGCTGCCGCCGTGACCATCGAGGCGGTCGTTGTCGGCGTTGCCGGTGAGAATGTCAGTCGCCACCGTACCGGTCAGCGTCAGGCCGTTGATGACCGGCAGTGTGCGCGGCACGGGGTCGATCGGCGTGTTGGTATCCGGCGGCGGTGGTGGTGGCGGGTCGTCGTTGTCGGTAATAGTAGCCGTGCCGGTAGCATCGCCTAAGGTGGCGCCGCTGGGATTAGCCAGGGTGACGGTGAAAGTCTCATCGGGCTCGTCAATGCTGTCGTCTGTGGTGGCTACGGTGAGGGTCGCACTTTGCTGGCCGGCGGTAATCGTCAGGGTTTGCGCGGTGCTGACACCGGTGTAGTCACTGCCAGCGCTGGCACTGCCGTCGGCGGTGGTGTAGTCCACGGTGACATCGCTCGTCCATACCTTGTCCAGACTGACGGTGAATTGGGCGTTGGCGCCTTCGGTCACGGTGACATCGTCGATGGATAGCACCGGCGGTGAGGGTGGTGGCGTGGTATTGGTACCCGGCTGCTGTTGTGCTTCAATTTCTGTCAAGGCCGTTACGACCCGCTCCCAACGCGTCCAGCCCTTATCGAGGTAGGTCTGCGCTTCGGTGGCGGTCATGGGCGTGAGGTTAGCAAAGGCCGTATCGGTCTCGCCCAGGGCTTTTAGTGTCCGCTGCCAGCGAGTCACGTGCTCGGTGCCCTCGTTGGTCTCGGCGGCATAGCCGCGTATATCGGCAATCAGACCGGCATTAGGGTTGGCCGGGGGTGGCGGGTCGTCGTTGTCGGTGACGGTGGCCTCGCCGGTGGCATCGCCCAAGGTGGCGCCGCTGGGATTAGCCAGGGTGACGGTGAAAGTCTCATCGGGCTCGTCAATGCTGTCGTCTGTGGTGGCTACGGTAATCGTCGCGCTTTGCTGGCCGGCGGCAATCGTCAGGGTTTGCGCGGTGCTGACACCGGTGTAGTCACTGCCAGCGCTGGCACTGCCGTCGGCGGTGGTGTAGTCCACGGTGACATCACTGCTCCATACCTTGTCCAGACTGACGGTGAATTGGGCATTGCCGCCCTCCGTAACAGTGACATCGTCGATGGCTACCACCGGCGGTGAGGGCGGTGGTGGTGTGGTATTGGTACCCGGCTGTTGTTGTCCTTCAAGCTCGGTCAAGGCCGTTACGACCCGCTCCCAACGCGTCCAGCCCTTATCGAGGTAGGTCTGCGCTTCGGTGGCGGTCATGGGCGTGAGGTTAGCAAAGGCCGTGTCGGTCTCGCCCAACGCCTTTAGCGTCCGCTGCCAGCGGGTCACGTGCTCGGTGCCCTCGTTGGTCTCGGCGGCGTAGCCGCGTATATCGGCAATCAGACCGGCATTAGGGTTGACCGGGGGTGGTGGGTCGTCGTTGTCGGTGACGGTGGCCTCGCCGGTGGCATCACCTAAGGTGGCGTTGACGGGGTTGCTTAACGTCACTGTAAAAGTCTCATCGGGCTCGTCAATGCTGTCGTCTGTGGTGGCTACGGTGAGGGTCGCGCTTTGCTGCCCGGCGGCAATCGTCAGGGTTTGCGCGGTGCTGACACCGGTGTAGTCACTGCCGGCGCTGGCACTGCCGTCGGCGGTGGTGTAGTCCACGGTGACATCACTGCTCCATACCTTGTCCAGACTGACGGTGAATTGGGCATTGCCGCCCTCCGTGACAGTGACATCGTCGATGGATACCACTGGCGGTGGCGGCGGTGGCGCTTCGATTTCCCTCAAGGCCGTCACCACCGGGTCCCAGCGCACTGCCCAGTAGGTGTCGGCCAGCTGCTGCGCTTCGGTGGCGGTCATCGGTGTGAGGCTGGCGAAGGCCGCGTCGGTCTCGCCTAAGGCTTTCAGCACCCGCTGCCAGCGGGTCACATGCTCGACGCCCTCGTTGGTCTCGGCGGCATAGCCGCGCACCGCGGCGATCAGATCGGCGTAGGGATCCGTATTCGCCAACGTCACCGTGCCGACGCTGTTGCCCAGCTCTGCGTTGACCGGATTGCTGAGCGTGATGCTGAAGGTCTCGTCCGCCTCGTCAAGCCGGTCGGCCAGGGTAGGCACGGTGATTGCCTTTTGTGTCTCCCGCGGCCGGAACGTGAGCGGGGTCGCCGCGATGCCGGTGTAATCCGTCCCGGCCAATGCCGTGCCGTCGGCAGTGTGCCAGCTGACCGTCACCGTCTGCGTGGACGGCGCCGACAGTGTCACCAGCAGTTGCGCCGGCTGGCCCTCTTGCACCTCCAAGTTGTTGACGGATACGGTGGGCATGGGCGCAGCCCCGAACAGGAAGTCCGCCGCATCCAGGGTGATGCCGGCCTGCCCGGTCAGGGTGATGGTGTTGCCGCTGCCGGCGGTAATCACCCGGTCTTGACCACTGACGCTGAGCGTCAGGCCGGCAAAGCTCAGGCCGGTGTCACGCAAGTCAATGAGGTCGGCGCCGTCGGTGAAGTCGGTGATGGTATCGGTGCCGAACCCGGTGAGCCGGTAACGGAAGGTATCGGCGCCAGCGCCGCCGGTCAGGGTGTCGTCCCCGGCGCCACCGTCGAGGATGTCGTCCCCGGCACCGCCGGTCAGGGCGTCATCCCCGGCGCCACCGTCGAGGATGTCGTCCCCGGCACCGCCGGTCAGGGTGTCGTCCCCGGCGCCACCGTCGAGGATGTCGTCCCCGGCACCGCCGGTCAGGGCGTCATCCCCGGCGCCACCGTCGAGGATGTCATCCCCGTCGCCGCCGTCTAAGGTGTCGTCCCCACCGTTACCCACCAGCGTATTGGCCGCATCGTTGCCGGTCACGTTGTCATCCCCGTCGCCGCCGAGGAAGTTCTCAATCACCGTATCCTTGTAAATCACCATGGCGCCCTTGGCGCCGAACACGTCAGACACGGCGCCGGGGCGCAAGTCCACCCGGCTGCCGCGCACGGCGTCGGAATAGTCAAACGTGTCAGTGCCGCCGTCGTCGATGAGGGTAAAAGTCAGCGTGGCCTGGCTCGCAGCGGGCGTGATGCCCTTCATAATGCCGGCAATTTCGTTCAAGTGGCCACCGGCATTGGAATTAAAACCATATACGGTGTCACCGGTGCGGATGTTGTTGCTGTCGCCGTACAACTTCTCAATGGCCAGAATGTCGGCGGTCATGGGCGTGGCCGGATAGGCATAAGCAGCGTCCAGCCAGGTGTTCTCCTTCTGGTCGAAATAGGACATCGCCGTGAGCTGGTAACTGTCGTTCGCAGAGCGGTTGTCCGTACCGTAACGGGCGCTGCCTTCGTAAGGGCCGGGGTGCCCGAGGCCGAGCGCGTGGCCGATCTCGTGAATGAATGTATGGAGTCCCGAAGGGTTGGCGGTGTCGCGGTACAAGCTCGGGTGAACATTAACGAGGTAGCTTATCCAGCCCTCCTGTCCATAAGATACCCAACGGGCAAATCCGCCGGGCTGGCTGTTCTGGAAAACGATGCCGCGGTCGTTATTCTGATTGTCGTCGGCGCGTTCGATACTGGTCTCAACAAAGTTCAGGCCGGTGGCCTGCGACCACATATCCAGGGCTTTGCGCACCAGAGCTTTTCCGGTTGCGTCCATGCGCGAGACATCCACCGGGATGGGATTACTTTCGGAGGTAGTCCATTTGATAGGGGTAAATTTATACCTGCCATTGACCACGTAATCGGCGATTTGGTCCAGGGTATGAACAGGCTTGCTCATGGGCGGTTTCTCCTGACGGCGGTTATTCACGGGAACCTTTGAAAATGCCACGGAGGGGATTTTCAGGGGTTCCCATATTCTAGCAGACTGTCGGACTTAGGTCTCGGATGGTGTTATCATACTTGATGATAACCTTTCACGCGTAATTGAGGCTACTGTCCGATACAAAACTTTGTCCAGGCTGATCGCAACCAACCTTCGCGACTAACAGGTGATGCCCTTGATAATAGAATCGCGACCTCATTAGAAAATCATTCCTTGCCGAGGGTTATTTTCTTTTTTCTGCCTGCGCTTTTGTTGCTGTTGTTCAGGAAGGGTGTTTCGTTCCCAAAACACACCTTCGTTGTAGCCTTGAATGGAAGAGTCATATCCGGCTGCGTTAATTCTCTTGCGCGCCCAACACAGGTATTCTTCGTTGATATCTATTCCACACCAGCGCCGGCCCAGCTTCTCTGCAACAACAACGGCTGTGCCGCTGCCTGAAAACGGATCAAACACAAAATCGTTTTGTTTAGAGCTTGCCAGAACCAGTTTGGCGAATAATTTTTCTGGTTTTTGGGTTGGGTGCGGTGTGTTTTCCGGCATTGACCAAAACGGCACTGTTAAATCTGTCCAAATGTTGGATGGGTGTGTCAGCCTGTAATTTCCGTCCCGTTCTTCTTGCCAGTCTTTGGGCGCGCCATTTACACGGTAGGGAGCTATAACCTTGCGCTTTAACTTCACAGCTTCCACATCAAAATAATAATTATCCGAATTAGTACAAAACCAAATATCTTCTGTATTATTTTTCCAGTTTGTTTTCGCTCCTCGCCCCTTTTCTCTCTCCCAGGTGATTCTGTTTCTGACAAAAAAACGTTCTCGCAGAACCGGAAACACAGTGGTTGAGGTCTGCCAGTCAGCGCATACATACAAGGTGGCATCCGGTTTCATGGTTGGAACAAGCAATTCAAGAATCTTTTCAAACCAGAGAGCATAATTGTCATCCGTGAGTTTCTTAAAATAATTCCCATCGAAATTCTTTGTCAAATTATACGGCGGATCAAGAATGATCAAATCAGCGAAACTATTTGGAAGATATTGCGCAATTTCAAAAAAGTCCCCCTTGATCAGACATCGGGATATTCCTTTGAGATCGATACTGGTTTCAGGCCGTAAAATGTCTTTAGAAAGCTCGGTTCTTTCTTCCATAGAACAAGACAACGTCCTGTTTCGTTGGGCGGGGCTTTGCATCACGTTGCTCCTCGGAGGTATCATTATCGTTGTTTACCCACCCAGTGATGCGAAGCTCGCGCGGGATTAGTCCTGCCTGCCCGGCTCTCAGACCACAATAACACCCAGGTCGGCGGCTTGCCAGCCGTTGGCCACGAAGTCCTCCAGGGTGACGCTGTGGTCACGGTCGGCATCGGTGTAAATCACCAGGTCATCGCCCTGTTCGGTCACGTAGTTGGCCCGCATGTCCGCCTTGCTGCGGAACGCTACGCCGCGGAACACCAACCAGTCTTGCCAGAGGTCAAAATCGGTCATCACGTCGTTACCGCCGTCGCCATCGATGTAGAAGAAGTCGAAGCCGCCGCCGCCCGTGAGCACATCGTCGCCGGTGCCGCCGTGCAGAGTGTCTGAGCCCGGCCCGCCGTTGAGGATGTCATCTCCGCCTCGGCCGTCGAGGCGGTCGCTGCCGCCGTGACCATCGAGGCGGTCGTTGTCGGCGTTGCCGGTGAGAATGTCAGTCGCCACCGTACCGGTCAGCGTCAGGCCGTTGATGACCGGCAGTGTGCGCGGCACGGGGTCGATCGGCGTGTTGGTATCCGGCGGCGGTGGCGGTGGCGGTGGTGGTGGCGGGTCGTCGTTGTCGGTGACGGTGGCCTCGCCGCTGGCATCACCTAAGGTGGCATTGACGGGGTTGCTTAACGTCACTGTGAAAGTCTCGTCTGTCTCATCCGTACTATCGTCTGTGGTTTGCACGGTGATGGTCGCGCTTGACTGCCCGGCGGCGATGCTGGTGCTCTGACCGGCGCGCGCCGTGTAGTCGCTGCCGGCTGAGGCGGTGCCGTCGCTCGTCGCCCAGCTCACCGTGACGGCCTTACCAGAGACGGCGTCAAGGGAAATCGTAAACTGCGCCGTACCGCCCTCGGTGACGGTGACATCACCGATGGACAGCGCCGGTGGGTTGTCATTGTCGGTAATAGTAGCCGTGCCGGTGGCATCACCTAAGGTGGCGCCGCTGGGATTAGCCAGGGTGACGGTGAAAGTCTCATCGGGCTCGTCAATGCTGTCGTCTGTGGTGGCTACGGTGAGGGTCGCGCTTTGCTGCCCGGCGGTAATCGTCAGGGTTTGCGCGGTGCTGACACCAGTGTAGTCACTGCCGGCGCTAGCGCTGCCGTCGGCGGTGGTGTAGTCCACGGTGACATCACTGCTCCATACCTTGTCCAGACTGACGGTGAACTGGGCATTGCCGCCCTCCGTGACAGTGACATCGTCGATGGCTACCACCGGCGGTGAGGGCGGTGGTGGTGTGGTATTGGTATCCGGCTGTTGTTGTGCTTCAAGCTCGGTCAAGGCCGTTACGACCCGCTCCCAACGCGTCCAGCCCTTATCGAGGTAGGTCTGCGCTTCGGTGGCGGTCATGGGCGTGAGGTTAGCAAAGGCCGTATCGGTCTCGCCCAGGGCTTTTAGTGTCCGCTGCCAGCGAGTCACGTGCTCGGTGCCCTCGTTGGTCTCGGCGGCATAGCCGCGTATATCGGCAATCAGACCGGCATTAGGGTTGGCCGGGGGTGGCGGGTCGTCGTTGTCGGTGACGGTGGCCTCGCCGGTGGCATCACCTAAGGTGGCGTTGACGGGGTTGCTTAACGTCACTGTGAAAGTCTCGTCTGTCTCATCCGTACTATCGTCTGTGGTTTGCACGGTGATGGTCGCGCTTGACTGCCCGGCGGCGATGCTGGTGCTCTGACCGGCGCGCGCCGTGTAGTCGCTGCCGGCTGAGGCGGTGCCGTCGCTCGTCGCCCAGCTCACCGTGACGGCCTTACCAGAGACGGCGTCAAGGGAAATCGTAAACTGCGCCGTACCGCCCTCGGTGACGGTGACATCACCGATGGACAGCGCCGGTGGGTTGTCATTGTCGGTAATAGTAGCCGTGCCGGTGGCATCACCTAAGGTGGCGCCGCTGGGATTAGCCAGGGTGACGGTGAAGGCCTCATCGGGCTCGTCAATGCTGTCGTCTGTGGTGGCTACGGTGAGGGTCGCGCTTTGCTGCCCGGCGGCAATCGTCAGGGTTTGCGCGGTGCTGACACCAGTGTAGTCACTGCCAGCGCTGGCACTGCCGTCGGCGGTGGTGTAGTCCACGGTGACATCACTGCTCCATACCTTGTCCAGACTGACGGTGAACTGGGCATTGCCGCCCTCCGTGACAGTGACATCGTCGATGGATACCACCGGCGGTGAGGGCGGTGGTGGTGTGGTATTGGTACCCGGCTGTTGTTGTCCTTCGATCTCGGTCAAGGCCGTTACGACCCGCTCCCAACGCGTCCAGCCCTTATCGAGGTAGGTCTGCGCTTCGGTGGCGGTCATGGGCGTGAGGTTAGCAAAGGCCGTATCGGTCTCGCCCAGGGCTTTTAGTGTCCGCTGCCAGCGAGTCACGTGCTCGGTGCCCTCGTTGGTCTCGGCGGCGTAGCCGCGTATATCGGCAATCAGACCGGCATTAGGGTTGGCCGGGGGTGGCGGGTCGTCGTTGTCGGTGACGGTGGCCTCGCCGGTGGCATCACCTAAGGTGGCATTGACGGGGTTGCTTAACGTCACGGTGAAAGTCTCGTCTGTCTCATCCGTACTATCGTCTGTGGTTTGCACGGTGATGGTCGCGCTTGACTGCCCGGCGGCGATGCTGGTGCTCTGACCGGCGCGCGCCGTGTAGTCGCTGCCGGCTGAGGCGGTGCCGTCGCTCGTCGCCCAGCTCACCGTGACGGCCTTACCAGAGACGGCGTCAAGGGAAATCGTAAACTGCGCCGTACCGCCCTCGGTGACGGTGACATCACCGATGGACAGCGCCGGTGGGTTGTCATTGTCGGTAATAGTAGCCGTGCCGGTGGCATCACCTAAGGTGGCGCCGCTGGGATTAGCCAGGGTGACGGTGAAGGCCTCATCGGGCTCGTCAATGCTGTCGTCTGTGGTGGCTACGGTGAGGGTCGCGCTTTGCTGCCCGGCGGCAATCGTCAGGGTTTGCGCGGTGCTGACACCGGTGTAGTCACTGCCGGCGCTGGCACTGCCGTCGGCGGTGGTGTAGTCCACGGTGACATCGCTCGTCCACGCCTTGTCCAGACTGACGGTGAATTGGGCATTGCCGCCTTCGGTCACGGTGACATCGTCGATGGATACCACCGGCTGCTGCTGTAGTGCTTCAATTTCTGTCAAGGCCGTCACTACCGGGCTCCAGCGTGCCGCCGAGTAGGTGTCGGCCAACTGCTGCGCTTCGGTGGCGGTCATTGGTGTAAGGTTGGCGAAGGCCGCGTCGGTCTCGCCCAGGGCTTTCAGCACCCGCTGCCAGCGGAGCACATGCGCATCGCCGTTACCGGTTTCGGCGGCATAGCCGCGCACGTCGGCAATCAGTTCGGGGATATCCACCGCGATGGTTATCTTACCGACGGCGTCACCGAGCACCGCGCCGACCGCATCGGACAGCGTCACCGTCAACGGGGTGTTCGCCGTTAGCAGCTGTAACGCCTGCGCAGTTTGCCCCGCCGCAATTTTTACCTCGCCCCACTGCCCGTCGGACGCCGTCCATAGCAGCTGTACGAAGTCCGAGGCAGCGTGAGACAAACGCACCACCGGCGCCGCATCCGCCCCGGCCGCCACCGTCACATCGTCAATGGACACGGTTGGCAGGTTGTCGTCATTGATAATCAGACCCTCAGCGCTGACGGCAACCTGCCCGCCCAGCGTCACCCCCTCGGGATTGTACAGAAACGCTGTCAAATACTCGTGCCGCTCTACCACCGTGTCCTCGACGGTGGCAATGGTCAAGACCTGACTGAGCTCGCCCGGCGCAAAGGTCAGCCTGCCGCTG
The DNA here is from genome assembly GCA_965215365.1 of Gammaproteobacteria bacterium. Taxonomy (GTDB): domain Bacteria; phylum Pseudomonadota; class Gammaproteobacteria; order Eutrophobiales; family Eutrophobiaceae; genus JAAXHV01. The sequence continues at coordinate 1,302,966 of CBDCDS010000003.1, forward strand.
CCTCCGGTGTAGTCTATGCCGGCCTTGGCAGTGGCCGACGTCAGTCCCCACATCACCGACACGGACTCGCCGGCGGCATGGGACAGACGTACCTCAAAGCGCAACGCCTCGCCCTCCGGGGCCGAGGCATTGCCGATGGACACCACCGGCGCCCCGGCTGTGGGCGGAGCCGTGTCGTTGTCGCGCACGGTGGCGGTGGCCTGACTGGTCGCCAGCGTGGCGCCGTCGGGGTTGCTCAGCGTAATGCCGAAGGTCTCTGCGCCCTCTACGGCCTCGTCGTCCAGGGTGCGCACCGCGATAGTCTTGCTCGTGACACCAGGCAGGAAAATCAAGCGCTGGTCGGTTCTGGCAATATAATCGTTGCCCGCGGTGGCGCTGCCGTCCACGGTAGTCCAATCCACCCACACCTTGTTGTGCCAGGTCTTGTTCAGGCTGATGGTGAAGCGGGCGCCGCCGCCTTCGTCCACGCTGATATCATCAATGGACAAGGTGGGTGGAACCGGGTCGTCTTCCAGAATGATGGCGCGGCCGACCACATCCCCCGCCAGCGCGTTCTTAAAATTGTCCAGGACCACAAAAAAACTTCGATCTCTCGTATGCACGTCGTCATCGAGCGTCTGCACCGAGATGGTGATGCTCTGCTGGCCGGCCGGGACGGTAAGCGCCTGCGGTGGCTGACTTGTGTAGTCGGTGCCGGGCTGGGCGCTGTTGACCACTGTTTGCCAGACCATGGTCGCGTCCTCGCCCCAAACTTTGTCCAGGCTGATGGTGAACACCGCGGCGTCGCCCTCGGTGACGGTCACATCGCCAATAGATACAGTGGGCGGGGGCGGATCGTCTTCCAGGATAACGACGGGGGCAAAGTAAGGGGAGCGCATGGCGACGGCGGCGTTGACGGGGTCGCTGAAGGCAATTCCAATCGACCGATCCCCGTCGTAAACATTGTCATCGTAGGTCTGCACACTGACGGTGATGCTTTGCTGACCGGCCGGGATAGTGATTGGCGCGCCCGACTGTTCCTCAAAATCTCCCTTGGTGTTGCCGTGCAAGTGGTACGTTTTCCAGGTGGCTTGCACATCATGGATGGATACCCGGTCGAGACGGATGGTGACCTGCGCCAATTCGCCCTCATTCACCCTGATGGTGTCAGCAGAGAGACGCGGTAACGGATCCGCATCCAGCACCGTCACTGTGCCGGTGGCGCTGCCCAGCACGGCGTTGACCGGATTGCTGATTGCGACGGTGAAGGTTTTACGCGGCGCCTCGTCAAGCTGGTCCGCCGCGGTGGCTACGGCGATGACCTGATGCGTCTCCCCCGGTTGGAACGTGAGCATGGTCGTCGTGACGCCGGTATAATCCGTCCCGGCCAGCGCCGTGCCGTCGGCGGTGTGCCAGTTCGCCGTCACCGTCTGCGTCGATGGCGCCGACAGTGTCACCAGCAGTCGCGCGGTCTCACCCTCCCGCACCTCCAGGTTGCCGATGGACACGGTGGGCGTGGGTGCGCCCCCGAACAGAAAGTCCGCCGCATCCAGGGTAATTCCAGCCTGCCCGGTCAGGGTAATGGTGTTGCCGCTGCTCACGGTAATCACCCGGTCCTGACCGCTAGCGGTGATGGTCAGGTCGGCTAAGCTCAGGCCGGTGTCGCGCAAATCAATGAGGTCCGTGCCATCGGTGAAGTCAGTAATAGTGTCGGCGCCGAAGCCGGTGAGCCGGTAACGGAAGGTGTCATCGCCGGCGCCGCCGGTCAGAGTGTCATCCCCGGCGCCGCCGTCGAGGATGTCGTCGCCGGGGCCGCCGTCCAGGGTGTCATCGCCACCGTTGCCGACTAGGGTGTTGGCCGCATCGTTGCCAGTTACATCGTCCGCGCCACTGCCGCCGAGGAACTTTTCGATGACCGTATCCTTGTAAATCACCATGACACCCCTGGCGCCGAAAATGTCAGACACCGCGCCGGGACGCAAGTCCACCCGGCTGCCGCGCACGGCGTCGGAATAATCGAAGGTATCGATACCACCGTCGTCGATGAGGGTAAAGGTCAGTGTGGGGATTTCCGCAGACGGGGTGATGCCCTTCATGATCCCGGCAATCTGGTCGAGGTAGCCGCCGGCGTTGGAGTTAAAGCCATATACGGTGTCACCGGTGCGGACGTTGTTGCTGTCGCCGTACAGCTTCTCAATGGCCAGGATGTCCGCGGTCATGGGCGTGGCCGGATAAGCCCAGGACGCGTCCACCTCGGTATTCTCCTGCTGGTCGAAATAGGACATGGCCGTGAGCTGGTAGCTGTCGTTCACAAAGTAGTTGTCCGTACCGTAACGGGCGCTGCCATTGTAATTGCCCGGGTGCCACAGGCCGAGGGCGTGGCCGATCTCGTGAATATATACGTAGAGCGCCAAGTGCTTATGGGGCGCAAAATATTTAGAGACGTTGATGGAGTTGCTTATTGTGATGCCGTCCGAACTATACCATGTTCGCTCCGCCCATCCGCCCGCATATTTGTCATCGAAAGTAATGCCGCGCTCACCGCTTCTGAGGCTGGACTCAATGAAGCGCAGGCCAGTAGCCTGCGACCATAGATCAAGGGCCTTGCGCGCCAGAGATTGTCCGGCGGCATCCAGGCGCGAGACATCCACAGGAATGGCATCGTCTTTGGAGGTGGAGATGGAAAATTTCCGCCCCTTGGAGATCAGGTAGACGGCAATCTGGTCTGGCGTACCTACGATTTTGCTGCTCACAAGGACTCCTCCCAACGGGAGTTGGTGTTGTTGACAAAGATGCTGTTGTCAGCGCCTTGTCGTTCGTTCCGGGTACCACAGACTGCAAGTATAACCCGTTTATTGGCTGAATGATACTCTGTGTTGTAGAATGTGCCGGTGATGAAGAGCCGGGACTATACTGCGCTGGATCGACTGATCCTGGGATTTGAAAAGGCAACAGGTGTCGCCGGCGGCGACGGCGCTGGTGACGGCACCCCGGCCGGTGCCGGAATGATGGGCCGAGGCGTGGATACTGATACTGACGCGGGTAGTCGGGAGCGGGGATTTGAACCCGGGTTTGCCGGGGGCGACGCGTTGCTTGAAGATGCGGACAAACGGCGCAGCGCCGCGTTAATGCGGGTCAATCACGCCGGGGAAGTGGCGGCGCAAGCGCTGTATGCGGGACAGGCGATGACGGCGAGCAACGAGCAAGTGCGTAGTGCCATGTTGCAGGCTGCCGCAGAGGAGGGCGCGCATTTGTCCTGGTGTGCAACCCGGGTCAGGGAGCTGGACAGCCATCTCAGCTACCTCACCCCGCTCTGGTATTTCGGTGCGTTGGCCATCGGCGCGCTGGCCGGCGTAGCCGGTGACAAGTGGAATCTGGGCTTCGTCATGGCAACAGAACGCCAGGTGGTGCAACACCTAGATAAACATCTGCAACTGTTGCCGGAGCAGGATCATAAGAGCCGGAAGCTACTGCAACAGATGCGCCGGGATGAATTGCAACACGCCGCTACGGCCCGGGCCGCCGGTGGCGCCGAGTTGCCCGGGCCAGTGCGGATACTGATGCGTTGCTGCGCTAAAGTAATGACCGGGGTGGCCTACCGGGTGTGAGACGCAGGCACCCGCAGGCAGAACCAATCCGGCGCGATCTTCGCATCACTTGGTGAGATATGCGGGCTAACGGGTATCGGTAAACAACTTCAGTTGAGACTATGAGTAATTTGAATTTTGTGAGGTATTTTTCTCCGCCGCGTGGTGCGGGTGGCATGTGCGCGTTGCTGGCACTCCTGCTGTTTTCCATATCGACCCAGGCGGCATTGCCACGGGCGGCGGCTGGCCGGGAGCTGCCCAGTCTGGCGCCGATGCTGGAACAGGTGACGCCGGCTGTGGTTAACATCGCCACCGAAGGGCGGGTACAGGTGCGGCAGAACCCGTTGTTTTCCGATCCGTTTTTCCGGCGCTTCTTCAATGTCCCGGACCAGCCTATGGAACGCAAGACCCAGAGCTTGGGTTCGGGCGTTATCGTTGACGCCGGGCGCGGCCTAGTGCTCACCAACAACCACGTCATCGCCAACGCCGTACAAATCACCGTGACCTTGCGCGACGGGCGGCATCTTGAAGCGGAGATTGTCGGCTCCGACCCGGCCACGGATGTAGCCGTGATCAAGGTGCCGGCAGAAAATCTGAGCGATATTGAGGTGGCCGACTCGGACGCGCTGCGAGTCGGCGATTTCGTGGTGGCCATAGGCAACCCGTTCGGTCTGGGTCAAACGGTCACTTCAGGCATTGTCAGCGCGCTCAGCCGCAGCGGCTTGGGTATAGAGGGCTATGAAGACTTTATCCAGACTGACGCCTCTATCAACCCGGGCAATTCCGGCGGCGCGCTGGTCAACCTGAACGGTGAACTCATCGGTATTAACACCGCCATCTTTTCCCGCAGCGGCGGCAACATCGGCATCGGCTTTGCGATACCCATCAACCTGGCCTTGCAGATCATGGAGCAACTGCTGGAGAAGGGCGAGGTGGAACGCGGCTTCATCGGCGTGCAGGTGCAGAATCTGAACGCCGATCTGGCCGAAGCATTCGGGATCAAAAATCAGAAAGGCGCCATAGTCAACAGCGTCATGCCCGATTCGCCGGCGCAGGAGGCGGGCTTGCAACCCGGCGATATTATCGTCTCCATCAATTCCAAGCCGGTCAAGGCAGCCGCTGATGTCAGAAACCACATCGGCCTGTTGCCGGTGGGTGAGCAGGTTTCGTTTGAAATCCTGCGCGCCGGCGAACGGCTGTCTCTGGATGCCAGGGTGGCTGCCGCAACAGAGCGCAGGCTGACCCAGAGTGGCACGCGTAATCCGCGTTTAGCCGGAGTAACACTGGGTGAGATCGGTGAGGAACATCCGTTTTATAAGCGTGTCAAAGGTGTGATTATCACCGCGGTCAAGCGTGGCTCGCGTGGCTGGTCCTCCGGCTTGAGGCAAGGCGACATCATTACTTCTGTCAACCGTCAGGCGGTCGCCGACCTGGACGCATTCCTGCAGCGGGTGGATAACCTGGAGGGGTCTTTGTTGTTGCGGGTCATCAGGGGGGAAGCGGCGGCGTTTCTGGTGATTAAGTAGTCAGGTGCTACTCCTGTTACCCTGTGCCTCTCCATCAAGGAGAAGGGGAAGGTGTTGACAGGCTCGTGAGTTGCGCCCTCAGGGTCCTCCCGGTCCCCTTGGGGGAGAGGGAGGTGTCTCGTCTCCGGCATGAATGAGTCTCAACAGGGCCAAGTCAACGTAATCGCGCCCATAGGCGGCACCGGCGGCTACCTCGAAGGGTTGACCGGGTTCTCCCAGGTGGTTGAGCACCAGCGCGGCGCCGGGGAACTCATCATCCCGGGTCAGCGGGTGGGTGGTGATGATGGTCTTGATGCCGGCGGCCCGCGCCGCCAGATTGCCGTTGGTGGTATCTTCCAGGGCGATGCAGTGTTGCGCCGCCAGCCCCAGTTCCGACAGCACCTGCAGATATACCGCCGGCGAGGGCTTTTTGGCGGCGACGTGATCGCAGGTGACTACGACCGGAAACAGCTCACTGCCGGCATTGCCGAAAGTCCTGCGTAACAGGGTATGAACGTTGTCCGTGGAGGAACTGGTGGCGATGGCCAGTTGCAGGCCGGCGGCACGGCATTCCCGTACCAGACGCCGGATGCCGGGCCGCAGTTCCATGAGGTCGGAGACCAGCAGTTGCCGGTACAAGGTGGATTTTCTGCGGTGTACGGTGTCCACAGTCTGTTCCAGTCCGGCGCCGTCAACGCCGGCTTGCTGCAGGCAGTGGCGGATCCTCTCCCAGCCGCCGGAAATGCAGAGCAGTTGCCGGTATTCACGGTGCGACCAGTGTAGTGGGCAGCCGGTTTCCTGAAAGGCAAGGTTGAAGGCCTGGCGATGCAACTCTTCCGTGTCGGCAAGGGTGCCGTCCATGTCGAAGATAACGGCCTTAAGGATGCTCATTTATCCGATGGCAGCAAGTGAATTGGTGAGATATACGGGTCAGGGGCTACTGTGCGCCGGGATAACTGCAGCCTGTGTCCGGCAACCAGTGCGGCTTCCAATGACTATGAGCGCCTTGGTGTGCCGGCCTTGTTCCTGATGATGACTTCCTGCCACTGTGCCGGGCCGCTGTGGTGGACGGAGTTGCCATTGCTGTCCACGGCCACGGTGACCGGCATGTCGCGCACTTCAAACTCATGGATAGCCTCCATGCCCAGGTCGGCGAAGGCCACCACCCGAGACGCGATGATCGCGCGCGACACCAGGTAAGCGGCGCCGCCGACTGCGCTCAGATATACCGCCCCGTGTTTTTTGATGGCGGCCCGCGCGGCCGGGCCGCGTTCGGCTTTGCCGATCATGCCGATCAACCCGGTTTGCTCCAGCAACAGGTCAGTGAACTTGTCCATACGGGTGGCGGTGGTAGGACCGGCGGGTCCCACGGCCTCGTCCCGCACTGCGTCCACCGGGCCTACGTAATAGATGAAGCGGTTGGTGAAATCCACCCCCTCGGGCAGTGCCGCCCCGGCCTTGAGCAGGTTGTCGATGCGTTGGTGCGCGGCATCCCGACCGGTGAGCAGTTTGCCACTGAGCAACAGCGTCTCGCCGGGCCGCCAGGCGGCCACATCGGCTCGCGTCAAGGTGTCGAGATTGACGCGGCGGGAACCGGCACCGGCATCCCAGCTGATTGCCGGCCAGTCCTCCGGGCTGGGCGGCTGCTGCAAGGTCGGGCCGCTACCATCCAGAGTGAAATGGGCATGGCGCGTGGCCGCGCAGTTGGGGATCAAGGCCACCGGCAGCGAAGCCGCATGGGTGGGGTAGTCCAGGATTTTCACGTCCAGCGCCGTGGTCAGCCCCCCCAGGCCCTGGGCACCGATGCCCAGGTCGTTCACCCGCTGCAGAATTTCCAGGCGCAGTTCTTCCAGTCTGGTGCGAGCGCCGCGTTGCTTGAGCGCCGGTATGTCTATGGGCGCCAGCAGCGACTGCTTGGCCAGCAGCGCGGCCTTCTCCGCAGTGCCGCCGATGCCGATGCCGAGGATACCCGGCGGGCACCAGCCGGCGCCCAGGGTCGGCACCACCTCCACCACCCAGTCGGCAATGCTGTCGCTGGGGTTGAGCATGGCCAGCCTGGCCTTGTTCTCGGAGCCGCCGCCCTTGGCTGCAAGCTGCACCTCGACCTTATCGCCAGGCACCACGTTGGTATGGATCACCGCCGGCGTATTGTCGCCGGTATTGTTGCGCACGCCGGCGGGGTCAGCCATGATCGAAGCCCGCAGCACGTTATCCGCATGGGTGTAGGCGCGCCGCACGCCCTCGTTGATCATGTCGGCAACACTCATGCCAGCGCTGTCCCAGCGCACCTCCATACCGATGTTAATGAATACCGTGACGATGCCGGTATCCTGGCAGATGGGTCGGCGCCCTTCGGCGCACATCCTGGAATTAACCAGTATCTGCGCCAGCGCATCCCGGGCCGCCGGCGACTCTTCCGCCAGGTAGGCCTGATGCACCGCCTCGACAAAATCCGGCGGATGATAACAGGACATGAACTGCAACGCGTCGGCGACGCTGTCGATCAGGTCAGCGGCTTTGATAGTGGTCATCGGTATCAATTACCGAACTCAACTCGCCAGACAGCACTGGCCACCTTGGCCAGCTGCTGTTGACGCGCGTCTATTTTTTGCTCATCCCAGGTATCGTAGTGCTCGGCTACCGCGCGTGTGAGTTGCAGGTCGCTATTACGATAGTCCTCCCGTTTGGCCTCGTAGCCGGCGTTGCCAATGTCGCGGTTGCGATGAGCTTCGAGGAGCGTCATATTGCCGAGGCGGTAGCGCAGTCGTTCCTGTCTGGTTTCATCAATATGGCTCCAATCTTCTCCCGCCCGTTCCGGCAAAATGTGTTCCAGACTGTAAGTGGCGCTCTCGACATCGAATGACCGTTCGGATCGCTGCCGCTCGATTTCGAACAAAATGTAGCGTACCACTTTTTTGTTACGTGAGTTGGTAGTGCGCATTTCCTTCTCTGAAAAAGCGGCTTTGAATTGCCGGTCATCAGGGTAAACCACTCCCAAGGCTGAGAGCACCTCGTTGGGATGAGCATAAGCACCCTCAGATACCTGCCGGGCAATCCGGTTGTACAGGCATTCCTGCTCATGGGTTTGCAGGTTGCAAATCACGTTATAGCGAAAGGAGATAACCGCCACGGCTCGCACAATGCGCGCGAAACCAGTGCGGTCGGTATTAAAAAATCGGTGATGACACGCCACCAACATTGCCAGAGGTTGGCGTACATTGAACATTAATAACTGCTTTAAGGCTGCGCGTTCAGGACCATGCCAGGACGCATCCCCAGGATCGCGTAGAGCCGCGTAAACGTCGGCAGAGTTATCAAGGTCGCGCAGCAATGCAAATGCCTGCTCTCGGTTACCAACATACCGACGGATGGTCTTGAACAGTTCCGCCTTACGTACCAGACGGTTGCGGCTGTTCCAGAACACGCGCAGAAACTCGGGAAAACTCGCGCTGCCCAACAACCCGACTATGTGCTCCCAGCGTTCTTCCAAAACTTTTAATTCAAGCTCGTGGACCTCCGCCGCGCTGAGCAGAGAGAACAGGTAATTCTTGAGCAGATCGGTAGCAGAGAGACGCACACCACGGGCATTGAGCGTTGCAAATACCTTAAAGGCATTCAGTTCGTCTGTTACGGTAATAACCGTAAAAAAAAGCCTGTCTATGAGACTGTCAATCAGGGCGACAAACTGCCGGCCACCGTCGGGTTTTACCTCGAACCGGGCTTGTATATGCTCTTTGAACCAGATAAAGCCGCCGCGTAACCGCTGTTCGGAATCGTTCAATCCACGCTGTGGCAACGGCTCCAGTGGCACCAGATAGTTTTGGTAGAAGCGGTTGTTGTGACGATTGAGTGACAGTTTTGATTTTGGCACCAGGGTTACCGGGTCCACATGGCCGATATAGCTGCCTTGTAACTGCTCTTTGCGGCGACGGTTGTTTTCCGCATCAAGCCCCGCCGCCACCAGTTTCTCAAGGTATGCCATGCCTGCCAGCATCATCAAACTGAGGGTAGTTATGCGCTGTTGCCCGTCAATAATGTCAAACCGCCTGTTGTCCGCAGACTGCAACACCAGATAACCTAGGTAATGGGCTGGCTCGCCGCCTTCAGCAAACAAACCCAACATGTCCTGCCACAAGTCATCCCATTCATCTTCTGCCCAGGAATAATCCCGCTGAAAAGGAGGCACATGGTAGATCAGCCCGTTGCCCAGCAACTGCCGGAAGGTCTGGTTGGCGGTGTTGAAGTTCATGACTGCTATGAGTGCCGTTCCTCGATTCAGGCAGTGCTCGGATCAATCGTCATCGGGTTGGGCGGCATAAATCGTCAGGCGCAATTCCGTATCACCAAGCATCTCGTAAACAGGTCTTCTGCCAGAAAGTCGTTCACTGCGTGCCAGAATAATTGGAACACCGTTCCCTATCAGCCTCGACTGGCTTCGCTGTTGAAACATGCGAGCAAGATAGTCCGGCGACATGACTCGGTTACTATTACCCACTTTGACTTCGAGATAGGAGTCTTCCCGAAGCCGTATTTTATTGAGCAATTCCTCCTTATCGAACATAACCCCAATCCTGCCTTGGAAAGTTGAACTCCACTACGGTTTGCGTCTGTTGCCCCAAGCCACTTATGCCTAGGGTCATAGTGTCGCCGGCGTTGAGATACACGGGGGGCTTCTGCCCCAGTCCGACTCCCGGCGGTGTGCCGGTAGAAATCACGTCTCCTGGTTGCAGGCTCATAAACCGGCTGACGTAGCTTACGATGTAGGCCGGGTCGAAGATCATGGTACGAGTGTTGCCGTCCTGGTAACGTCTGCCGTTCACCTCCAGCCATAAATCGAGGTCGAGTACGTTTTCTATTTCATCGCAGGTCACCAGCCACGGGCCGATGGGGCCAAAAGTATCGCAACCCTTGCCCTTATCCCACTGACTGCCATAGTCGAATTGAAACTTGCGTTCTGACACGTCATTAACGACACAGTACCCGGCGATGTGCTCCATCGCCTGCGCTTTTGTCACATAAGCGGCATGGCTGCCGATGACCACGCCCAGTTCCACCTCCCAATCCAGCTTGGCGCTGTCTAAGGGTTTAATGACATTATCGTTGGGGCCGCAGATCGCGCTGGTCGCCTTGGTGAAGATCTCCGGTGTCTCCGGTACCGCCATCCCGGACTCTTTGGCATGGTCAGCATAGTTCAGGCCAATGCAGAGAAATTTGCCGACCTTGCCGACACAAGGGCCGTAACGCACCCCGGCCCGTACCTGTGGCAGTCGGTCGAGCTCGATTTGGCGGAGGCGATGCAGCCCCTCCGGCGTTAATATGCTGCCATCGATGTCCGCCGCGTGGGCCGACAAATCTCTAATGTTTCCCTCACCATCCAGGATACCGGGCTGTTCCTGGCCCGGCTCACCATAACGTAACAGTTTCACTTTTTACCTCTGTTCATATAGACCAGCCGCCGTCGACAGGTATGATTGCGCCGGTGGTATAAGACGATTCATCCGCAGCCAGATACAGTGCTAGGTTGGCTATCTCTGTGGCTGAGCCGAGCCGCCCCATAGGTTGTCGGTTTTCAAAATCCCTGCGCGCCTGCAGCGGGTCGGCAAAGGCGCTCAGGCGTTGTTGCAGAGATGGCGTATCAACCGTACCCGGACAGATGGCGTTACAGCGAATGCCCTGTTTGACGTAGTCCAGCGCGACGGATTTGGTCATGCCGATGACCGCGGCTTTGGTGGCGCCGTAAACAAAACGGTTCGGCACCGCAGTCAGTGAACCGGCCACGGAAGACATGTTGATAATGGAGCCGCCGCCTGCGGCCAGCATGGCAGGGAGAAAGGCTTTGATCATGCGGTACATGGACTTGACGTTAAGCTCGAAAGAAAAATCCCAATCAGCCTCGGCGCATTCCAGGATGGCGCCGTTGACAACGTGGCCGGCGCAGTTGAACAGGACCTCTACCGTCCCCAGTTCTGCGGCCAGTGTCTCGATGGCATCGTTAGCGGTGACATCCAGTTGTCGGGTGCTGCAACCCGTCAGGTGCGCTAATGCGGCCGTGTTGATATCGGTGGCGATGACGCGGGCACCTTCCCGGGCAAACAGTTCGGCGGTGGTTTTACCAATGCCTTGTGCGGCCGCCGTCACCAGGGCCGTTTTCCCGCTCAGTCGCGCCATACTGCTGTCAACGGCCCGGCAAACAGGCGGGGCCGATGGGTTCAAATGATTTATAGGTTAAGATGAACTCCTGGTGTCCCAGCTGCTCAGATTTGCTCTGGCTGCCGGCGGCGACTGCCTGCAGCCGGCGATAGATTTCATCGCCGACGCGGTCGAGATCGGCTTCTCCCTTGATAATACGTCCGGCATTGATATCCATATCGTCCGCCAGGTTGTCGTAGGTCTCCGGGTTCGCACAAATTTTGATGACCGGCGAAATAGCCGAGCCGACCACCGAACCGCGTCCGGTGGTAAACAGGATCGCGTGACAGCCGCTGGCGATGAGCTCAACGATCTCGGCGTTATCAGCGATGTTCGGGAAACCGAAACGAGGCTCGCCATCCGGCACCACATCCATCAGATACAGGCCGCCTTTGGGGGGGATATCGCCAGGTTTAATCAGGCCGTGGATCGGTGAGGAACCCGATTTTGCATAGGCTCCCATGGATTTTTCCTCCTGCGTGGTGAGGCCGCCCTCCGCATTGCCCGGCGCGAAGCTGCCATAGCCCATAGCACGGTAATAACGCGCGGCTTTAGTGACCGACTGCTCGATTTCTCGCGCCAGTTCGGGCGTGGCGGCCCGCTCCATCATAACCTGTTCGCAACCTATCAACTCGCCGGTTTCCTCAAAGATACAAGTGGCACCGTCCTGCACCAGCTGATCAAAGCACTTGCCCACGGCCGGGTTAGCGGAGATGCCGCTGGTGCCGTCAGAGCCGCCGCAGATAGTCCCCACCACCAGCTCAGCCAAGGTCATATCCACTACCTGCTCTGCTGCGGCGATGTGTGCTTTCATGGCCGAGACGGCGGCCAATCCCGCGTCAATGGTCTTACGCGTGCCGCCAGCCTCCTGGATCACCAGGGTTTCCACCGGCCGCCCGCTGGCCCGGATGACCTCGGTCAGCGCCTTGCGGTTAAACCCCTCGCATCCCAGCGACACCAGCAACACGCCGGCGGTGTTCGGGTGGGTCCCCAGTGCCTGCATCATCCGGAACGCATAGTCATTCGGGAAACAGCCGGGGAAACCGATTAACTGAACTGCCGCATCATCACTGCGGGTCACTATGGCGCGCGCCACGTGATGTGCACACTCGACCAGATAAGCGACGATGAGGACATTACGAATGCCCTTGCGACCGTCGTGACGAAGAAAACCTTTCATGCTGTGAATCTCTGTTTGTAAGCGCTCGTTTCCTGCGGCTGTGCGCGGGTATGAGCAGGCATATAATCGCTTTTCATATTATGCAGGTGCACATGTTCTCCGGGGCGGATGTCCCGCACGGCAGAACCGATGGGCACGCCATATTTTACGATTTTATCACCCCCGGCTAAGGCGCGTACGGCAACTTTGTGGCCCAGTTCCACAGCCTCTGTCAGCGTAATGCTTGCTGTTCCTGTCGTGATGACAGCTCCCGCGGCAGACGGCTGGCAACAGACCAGCACGTTGTCTTGCGGGTGCAACCGGATAAATTTTGATTTCATCTGCGCTTGTCGAGTTGACTGCCGGTCACAAGCCGTAGCAATTTGCCGCGTTGTTTCCCAGGATCAGTTGCCGTTCCTCCGCACTTAAGTCGTGCAGGAATCGGTCGGTAAAACTGTTCCAGGTGTCATACTCAGCGGCCAGTTCCAGCACTGGCCAATCACTGCCCCAGAGCAGGCGTTCGGTGCCGAAACAACGCAACAGGTGACGCATGTAAGGCTCAACTTTATCATAGGTGAATGTTGCGCCCGCTTCTGTCAGCAGGCCCGAGAGCTTGCAAAAAGCGCCGGTGTCGGCAGCAATGGCTTCAATATCATCCGCCCAGGGTTGAAAGGCGCCGCCGGCGATATCCGGTTTGGCGCCATGGTCGATAATGACGACCAGATCCGGGTGACGACGCAGCAGGTCATACAAATGTTGCAGGTGCTGCGGCTTGACCAGGGCGTCGAAACGGAGGCCCAGCTCCACCAGTTTTTCATAAACCGGTTGTAGTTGCGCGCGCAGCATCCAGGCCGGGTCGGGAAGGTCTTGGAGCATCGGTCGGATGCCGAGCAGGTACGGGTGTTCGGCCAGGGCTTCCAGCTCGATGGCAACGTCCGGTTTTTCCATGTCCACCCAGCCGACCACACCGACAACAAAATCGGTTTCTTGCGCCAACTGCAACAGGTAACGGGTTTCAGCCAGGGTTGGGGCGGCCTGCACCACGATGGTTTGCTGGACTCCCGCACTTTTCAGGTGAGGACGCAAATCGTCCGGTGCGAAGTCCCGGTACAGTGGCGCCAGCTCTTTCGTCAGCCAGCCGTAGTCGCCTCGTTCCAGGCGCCAGAAGTGCTGGTGGCTGTCGATACGCGTCGCTTCGGTCATGCCGCGCCTGACTCAACGGTTGGTACCGGCGCCGCCGGGTGTAACAGGTTGCTATCCCACAGCGCTTGCCAGAAATCAGTCGGGACCGGGCTGGCAAACAGTGCCAGGGTATGAGCGACCTGTTGCGGGCTCCTCATGCCGACGGCGATGCTGGCTACAGTCGGGTGAGCTAAGGGAAACTGCAAAGCCGCCGCCGCCAGCGGCACCTCGAATTGTGCACAGACTGCTTCCAGACGTTCTACCCGTTCGATAATCGCCGCCGGTGCCGGCTCATAATTGTAATAAGGTGTCTGCCCGGATTGGGTGCCGGTGGCCAGGATCCCGGAGTTATAGACACCGCCGATGATGACAGAAACGTTGCGCGCCGCACATTTGGGCAGGAAAGTGTCCAGCGCGCCCTGTTCCAGCAAGGTGTACCGGCCGGCCAGCAGAAAACAATCAAAATCGCCGTATTCCAGCGCATCTTCGCAGACCTCGTATTCGTTGACACCCAGCCCGAACGCGCGGATTTGGCCGCCGCGGCGCAACTCATCGAGGGCCTTATAGCCGCTATCCATGGCGATTTTGAATAACCGGGCATGGTCGTGACCATGGGTCACCTTGCCGATGTCGTGGAGATACAGGATATCGATACGGCTTAAGCCCAGGCGCTGCAGGCTGTCCTGGTATGAGCGCATGATGCCATCGTAGGAATAATCATATACCGGCGCAAACGGCATGGGTGAGCAGTAGCCGTGCCGGGGTACGCCAGCATCCACCGCACCGCAGGGTTGCAACAGGCGCCCCACCTTGCTTGACAGCACAAAACTGTCACGAGGTTCCTCCCGCAGTGCCTCTCCCACGCGCCGCTCACTCAGGCCGAAGCCGTAGTAGGGGGCGGTATCTATGTGGCGCAGCCCGGCACTCAACCCGCGCCGCACCGTCTCCCGGGCCTGTGTGTCGGTAACGGCGCAATACAGGTTGCCCAGGCCCGCACAACCCAGACCTAAAGGCGCGACCTCAAGGCCGGTGTTACCGATTTTCCTGGCAGGCAAGGCGCAGCTGTCAGCATCCGGCTTCATAAAATTTCACTGGTTATATTTGTGGTAACCCCTGAAAATGCATTGTCAGGGGTGCCTTTGTGTTTACGCCGACGGTACTGTACCATAATTTGTCGTGTATAATTTTTTTTTACAACTAAAAATAGCGAGTGTTACCGCCATTAATCAAGGAGCGCTATGACCACATTGTTCCCGCATGATTTCAGTGAGGCGCGCTACTGCAAGGCCTTAAAGGGGTTATTCAAGGCCGGCACGGGCGTGGCGCCGCCCACTCTCGCCGGGCGCGACACCGAGACCGCGATCGCCTCCGATATGCTGTTAGACCCTTTAGCCGACGGCAACCCGCCGCCGGGAGATATGGTGCTCTTTGGCCCGCGTGGCAACGGTAAGACGGTGTTGCTCAAAGACTTAGAGCGGCGCGCCATCGAAGCCGGGATCGGCGTGCGGGCGCTGACTGCGCGCAATTTCAAAGCGCCCGGTGATCTTGCCGCGGTGTTGTTGAGACCGGCTTCGGCGACTGAGGGGGCGCCCGACAAGCCGGATTGGGCGATGCGCGGCACCGCCAAGGCGCTTGATACGGCAGGGCACCTGGCAAGCCAACCGCTCAGCGTCGACGGCGTTACCGTCGGCGCGCCCGGCCTTGGCACGGTGTCATTGGGGGCGTCTGGCGAGGCGGCGCTCATGGTCGAGCTGACCGAGCGTTTAACGCGGCAATGTCGCACACAACCGCTGTTGGTCACCGTGGACGAAGCGCATACGCTCGATATCGAGATCGGCGCCGATCTGCTGAACCTCAGCCAGCAGCTGCGCAGCGCGGGTGTCCCGTTCGTCCTCATCCTGGCCGGTACGCCCAATCTCCAAGCGCATTTACGACGCATGGACTCCACCTTCTGGAGCCGCTCCGAGATCCAGCCCATTGGCCGGTTGAGCGCTGTGGCCACGAAACAGGCCTTAACCGAGCCACTCGGTAACTACTCGGTGACCATCGAGCCGGATGCCTTGGAGGCAGTGGTGGATGACTCACAGTGTTACCCGTATTTCATTCAGCTTTGGGGACGGGCGTTGTGTGGCGCCTTGGTCGGACAAGCACAAGGCCACACCGTGACCTTAGGGCTCTTCGAGCAGGTGGCGCCCGAAATCGAAGCGCGCCGGGCGCGCTATTACGGGGAGCGGTATCTGGAGCTCGAAGATCGCCACCTGCTCGAGGCGGCAGCGCTCATCGGTAAAGCCTTCAAGGACACTGCGAGCGCGCATAAGGCGACACTTGAGGCGACGCTCGTCGAGGAGCTCGGCTTAGACGCCGAGGCGACCACGGCGGCGCTCAGCGAGATGGCGGCGTTGGGATATCTCTGGCGCAAGACCACGGCGAATGATTTCTTTGAGCCGGGTATTCCCTCGCTGATGACCCATGTGCAAGAGCGCCTCGAAGTCGCCATGGATGAGGAAATGACGGCGGCGCCGCGGCCGGTTTTGTCCGGGTTCAGAAGCAAGTGAGACTCTCATATTTGCTGAACCTGGACAGTCTATTGACTTAGGGCGCGCCGCAATGTACGCTGTTGAGCGTAGCAAGGACACTTCAAACTTACATCCACTGTCCTATCGAGAGGTCGGCCATGACTGCACCGTTCCCGCATGATTTCAGTGATGCTCGCTACTGCAAGGCCTTAAAGAGGCTATTTAAGGCTGGCACGGGCGTGGCCCCGCCCAAACTTGCCGGGCGCGACACCGAGTCCGAGCTCGCTGCCGATGTGCTACTCGGCCCCTTGGCAGACAGCGAGGCCCCGGCAGGGGACTTAGTGCTCTTCGGGCCGCGCGGCAACGGCAAGACGGTGTTGCTCAAAAAGCTCGAGCGCACCGCCGCGGCGGGAATTGAGGTGATCGCGTTGACCCCACGCGCGCTCAAAACCCCAGCGGCGCTCGGCGCCGTGTTGCTCAGACCCGCCTCGATCCCTGATGGTTCACCCGCTAAGCCGGGCTTAGCCACGCGCGCCGGCGCCAAGGCCATAGACACCGCCGAACGCACCGCCGGTCAGCCGCTCGGCGTGGACGGCGTCAGTGTCGGCACACCGGGCCTCGGCACGGTGTCATTAGGTGTCCTTGACTCAGCGGCGCTGAATGTCGAGCTGACCGAGCGCTTAACGAAGCGCTGTCGCACATGGCCGCTGTTGGTCACCGTGGACGAAGCCCATACGCTCGATATCGAGACCGGCGCCGATCTGCTCAACCTCAGTCAGCAGCTGCGTGCCGATGGTGTCCCGTTCGTTCTCATTTTGGCCGGCACGCCTAATCTTGAAGCGCATCTGGGCAAGATGAGCGCCACCTTCTGGGATCGCTCTGAGATCCTGCCGATCGGCCGGCTGAGCGCTAAGGCCACCGAGCAGGCCTTAACCGAACCACTCGGTGATTGGTCGGTGACGTTTGATCCCGGTGCCTTGGCGGCGGTGGTGGCGGACTCACAGTGTTACCCGTATTTCATACAGCTTTGGGGGCGAGCGCTGTGTGGCGCCTTGGTCGAACAGGGTGCCGGCCACACGGTGACCGTGTCTCTCGTCGAGCAGGTCACCCCTGAAGTCGCCGCGCGCCGCGAACGTTATTACGGGAAGCGCTATCAGGAGCTCGAAGAGCGCGAACTGCTCGAGGTCGCGGCACTCGTCGCCGGCTGTTTCGAGAAGTCCGAGCAGGTAGCCGGGGCGACGCTCAAGGCGGCGTTGTGCAAGGGGCTCGGGTTAGACACCAAGGCCGTCATGGCGGCGCTCAGCCAACTCGCCGACTTAGGCTACACCTGGGCACCCGAGGGCGGTCGAGAGATCGAGCCCGGTATTCCGTCGCTGATGACCCACGTGCGCGAGGCGCTCGCTGAGGACATGGACTCAGCGCCGGCATGGATATGAACGCCATATTGCCCGAAGATCACCTTGACGCCACGTTAATCGGGCGGATTTGGCATCCTGCTAGGGAAGCGGCCTTAGCCGGTCCCTGCCTGGTTGCAGTCAAACAGGGGGGGCTTTATGAGCTGACCCAATACGCGCCGACCTGCGCCGGTCTCATGGGGCGGGCCGACAGAATGGCGGTGGTGACCAAGGCATTACGGCGGGCACCGTTGCTGGATCTGGAAACGGTGTTACAGAACAGTTGCCCCCGGCCCGATCCGCAGCAGGCTCATTTCCTAGCCCCGATAGACTTGCAGTGCATCAAGGCCGCCGGGGTGACGTTTGCCGAGAGCCTGCTGGAACGCATTATCGAAGAGCGTGCCGCCGGTGACTGGGCGCAGGCAGAAAGGATACGTGACGAGTTATCACAATCCATCGGCGCGGATTTGTCGAGCATCAAACCCGGCAGCAGGCTGGCCGAGCAACTGGCAAAGCGTCTGCGTGAGCAGGGGTTGTGGTCCCAATACCTAGAGGTAGGTCTCGGCCCGGACGCCGAGATCTTTACCAAGGCGCCGGTGCTGTCCGCCGTCGGCTACGGCCAGGAGATCGGGGTCAACCCGGCATCGGCGTGGAGCAACCCGGAGCCTGAAGTGGTGTTGGTGGTCAATGCCGGCGGAGAAATTGTCGGTGCCACGCTTGGCAATGACGTTAACCTGCGCGATTTTGAGGGGCGTAGCGCCTTGTTGCTGGGCCGCGGCAAGGACAATAATGCCTCCTGCGCGCTGGGCCCGTTTGTGCGCCTGTTTGATGAGCATTTCAATCTGGACGATGTGCGCGCGCTGGAGGTGACCCTGGATGTGGCAGGGGCGGACGGCTACCAGCTGCATGGCTCAAGCTCTATGACGGCCATCAGCCGGGATGTGACGGAACTGGTCAGACAGACGCTCAATGCCTCACATCAATACCCGGACGGCTGCGTGCTGATGACCGGCACCCTGTTCGCTCCGACCCAGGATCGCGAGCAGCCCGGCATGGGCTTTACCCATCACCCGGGCGATCGGGTGAGCATTGCCTCACCCAGGTTGGGTGCCTTAATCAATACCGTTACTACCAGCGATCAGGCGGCACCCTGGCAATTCGGCATCGGGGCGTTCATGCACAATCTGCAGCAGCGCCAACTCTTGTAAGGCCACCTCTCACAAACACGAGGTGGCCGTGCAGTACAAGGATGTGCTGCCATTTTTAGTCACGTAAGTGACTGAAAATGAAGGAAATGAAAAATCATACTTTTTCATTTCCGTCTCTAAAAATACCACGGAGGGTATTTTTAGAGGTTACTATAAACCCGCAACACTGAGGTAACATGAAGCAGTGAAGACATACAACAACTACATCAATGGGGAATGGGTAAGCAGTCAGCATCATACCGCGAACCTGAACCCCTCGGACCTGGCCGATACCATCGGCCACTATGCCCAGGCCGATGAGCAACAAACCGCGGCGGCCATTGAAGCCGCCGCGGCAGCCTTTACCACCTGGTCCCGCAGCGGCGCGCAGGCGCGTTTTGATATTCTGGATGCTGTCGGCACGGAAATTCTGGCGCGTAAGAAAGAGTTGGGCACGTTACTGGCGCGCGAGGAGGGTAAGACCCTGGCCGAGGGGATCGGGGAAATGACCCGTGCCGGGCAAATCTTCAAGTATTTTGCCGGTGAGGCGGTGCGCCTTAAAGGAGATATCCAGGCCTCGGTAAGAGCGGGTTTTGAAGTGCAGGTTACGCGTGAACCGGTTGGCGTGATGGGTATCATCACCCCCTGGAACTTTCCCGTTGCCATCCCGGCCTGGAAGATTGCCCCGGCCCTGGCCTATGGCAATAGCGTGGTATTCAAACCGGCCGGACTAGTGAACGCCTGCGCCTGGGCGTTGGTCGATATCCTGCACCGCGCCGGGTTGCCCCAGGGCGTGCTCAACCTGGTTATGGGTTCCGGCAGCACAATCGGCAATACTCTGTTACATCACCGGGATGTGAACGCCATCAGTTTTACCGGTTCCGTGCAAACAGGCGCCAAAGTAGCGGCAGCCTGTAGCGCGCGCGGCGCCAGATACCAGCTGGAAATGGGGGGGAAAAACCCGTTGCTGATCCTCGACGACGCCGACTTGGGCGTGGCGGTGGATTGCGCCGTCAATGGCGCCTTCTTCTCTACCGGCCAACGCTGTACCGCCTCCAGCCGTCTTATCGTCACGACCGGGATCCACGACCGTTTTGTGGACGCCTGCGTGAGCAAACTCAAATCGCTGCACGTCGGTCACGCCCTGCAAGAGGGAACCCATATCGGCCCGGTCGTGGACCAGTCACAACTGGACCAGGACTTGCAGTATATACAGCTTGGCCGTGAGGAGGGGGCCGAACTGGCCGTTGGCGGTGAACGACTGCAGCGGGAAACGGAGGGCTTTTATCTGTCGCCCGCGCTGTTCACGAATACCAGCAATAACATGCGCATCAACCGGGAGGAGATCTTCGGGCCGATAGCCACCGTGATCAAGGTAAGCGATTATGATGAGGCCCTGCACACCGCCAACGACACGGAGTTCGGCCTCTCAGCCGGCATCTGTACCACCTCATTGGCCGCCGCGACCGCCTTCAAGCGCGAATCACGCGCCGGTATGGTGATGGTCAACCTGCCGACTGCGGGCGTGGATTACCATGTGCCGTTCGGTGGCTCCAAGGGCTCCAGTTTCGGCCCGCGCGAACAAGGCAGCTACGCCAAGGAGTTCTACACCACCGTCAAGACGACCTACGTCAACCCGCTGAAAGTCGCCACTTCAGGATAGCCCTGGGTTCCAATCAGGAGAAAACCAATGCTGAAAAATCTGACTGAGTGGGTGCCACTGCTGGTGCTGCTGATCTCATTAGGGGGCTTGCAACTGAGTCTCAATCTGGGCCTGCGCACAGATGTGCGCGCACTGACCGAGCAGGTGGCCGGTGTGCGCGAGCGCCTCGCCTCACTGGAGACTCGAGTCGGTCACATCGAGTCCCGCTTGGTTGCGCGCCACGGCGAGGCGCCCTGATGCTGTTGGTAATATGAGACAAAAATAAAATTATGTTGCATAGATGGAATAACCCTGTACTATGGGCGCAGCGGCGCTTGTGAGGTTGCCCTGCGTAACATGAGACTTGGGGCGAGTCTTGACAAAATATTCTTGTTCAGGTACGGTCGCGAATGTTGGTTGGCAGTTCAGCGATTCGCTGGGTATGATGAATGGAACTGCTGTGAATAGTGCTAAACTAAACGTTAATGATGTCAGAGGAGTGTTGTTATGAATATGATTAAATGTGCATTGTCCGGGAGCATCTCGAAGACGACCGCATCGGTTGCGGAAAAGATGCTTTGTTGTTCGGCGATATTGTTGTTTATGACGGGTGCGGTGTCTCAGGCACAGGCGCAAGATGAAGGCGCTTCGTCCTCAGCGATTGAGGAAGTCGTGGTGCTTGCGCAAAAGCGCGAGCAGAACTTGCAGGATGTGCCGGCTTCGGTAGCGGTGATAACGGGTGAGGATATGGCGGCCATCGGTGCCAGCAGTGGTGTTGATATACTGAAGTTGACCCCGGCAATTACGCTGTACGGCGATCAGGACCCCAGGACAACCAATTTTTCCATTCGGGGTATTTCCAGCACGTTTCTTCGGTCGGCAATTGAGCCAAGCGCCAGCATTATCATCGACGGAGAGACTTTGCCTCGTTCATCAGCCCTCAATATGGATTTCCTGGATATTGAACGTGTTGAAGTTCTGCGTGGACCTCAAGGGACGCTGTTCGGTAAAAACGTTTCGGCCGGTGCTTTGCATATTGTGACGAAACGGCCGTCTCTGGATGGCTTCAGCGGTAATATGAACGTTACTGTGGCGGAGGATGATGAGTACATCACACGCGGTGGGGTCAATATACCGTTGAGTGACACTGCTGCGGTGCGTTTGAATGGCTATTGGCGTGATATGGGTGGCTGGATTCCCAACCTGGACAGCACTGAGCCGGATGGTGGGCAGAAAGAGGGTTGGGGTGCGCGTGCACAGTTTCTGTACGAGCCTTCCGACAGATTGGAGGTACTGGCCAGGGTTGAGGTGTCAGGGGAGAATTATGGCCCAGGCGCCAAGGTGCTTACAGGAGTTCCCGGCGATGATCAGCTGACACCGGAAATGATTACTGCTCTGGAGCTTTCCGGCGACAGGAGAATCTCCGGCGAAAGGATAGTTGCCGACCGCAACAACGCGGCTTACAGCAGCAACAGGACAACTTCTCAAATCGGTGATCGCGATTACGGTGATTTGGATAATCTGGCGTTTTCCTTGGAGAGCAGGTACGACGCGGGCGCATTTGACGTTGTTCTGGTGGGTTCCTACCGTGATCTGGAACTTTACACGAATGAGGATCAAACCTTGATTGCGGTTGACTCGGGGCAGTACTACTTCGCCGGCGACACCAATACTGAGGCCGTACAACTGGAAGGGCGCATCGAGTCCACCGGTGGTGGCCCGGTGAGCTACACCGCGGGGCTGTACTACAACCAGCAAGAGATCTACCGTAGCGAGAGGACAAAAGAGTGTATCCAGTACGGTAACCCCTCCGGTCTTCCGAGTGGCACTGTGATCGATCCGATAACTCGCAGAATTACCGATTGTGGCGGCACGGGTCTCGATCATATGCAAGATCAGGAATTTCAGTCAACATTGGACGTTAAGAATTACGCGGTATTTACCAATTTTGAATGGCGCGTGCATGACTCGATCAATCTGTTTGCCGGGGCCAGACTGCTGTATGAGGAACAGGACTTGACCCATGAGATATTAGCGAGCCCGAGCGGCCGGCCTGCGTATGGCAGTCCTGCTGGAGGGATTCCTGCATTTACGGTTGAGGCGGACGACACCGCGGTCATCGGCAGAGTAGGTGGGCAGTATTTTTTCAATGATGACACTATGCTCTATACCAGTTTTACGACTGGTTACAAGGGTAGGGCCTGGGACAACTGGTTCGGTCATTCCGGAATCTATATGGAGCCGGATTTTGCACAGACGTTTAAGGAGCAACGTCTGGCAGGTGCCGAGAAACCGCAGCAATGGGAAGTAGGTTTTAAGGGCGACTTTTTCGATGGTCGCGGTCGCCTGAATGCGACGTTCTTCCGCACCGACATCGATGGTTATCAGGATAATGTCCAGTTGCCCGACCCTGCCAGCCCCAGGGGGCTTGCTGGTGGCATCAGGCGTTTGCAGGGTGTGGATGTGCGCACGCAGGGCGTAGAGCTGGAGGTGATAGTTGTGCCTGTTGATAATTTGACGCTGTCCGGCTCTTTCAGTTGGGTTGATGCCACTTATCAGGATGTGCATTATTCGGGGTGCACACCCATTGCGCGGGCTGACGGCGCTTGCGAGATGGTTGAGAGCTTTACGCTTGACGGGACACGTGAACTTCTGGAGCTGACCAACGCCAAAGGTGAGCAGATTGCTAACGCTATTGAGTTCTCCTATCTTTTGAGCGCTGATTATCGGCTTGATTTACCGGGCGGGTATGCGGGTTCGGCCAGAATAACCTACCGGTGGATGGATAATCAGGAGTTTGCCTTCAAGCACCCCTTTCAGCAACGGGAAGATTACGGTGTTGCCAATCTCAGCATGCGTCTGGCCGCGCCGGAGAATCGATGGGCATTGACGTTCTTTATCAACAATCTGTTTGATGACGAGTATCACGAGCGTACCGGCGGCGCCTATGCAGTGGGTTATGCCGCTCCTCGTGGTGGCCGTTCCGACACCATGCCAAGAGATTACAAGCGTTACATGGGAGCCAACTTGAGTGTTAATTTTTAAGGTTCATCTCCCTGTAGATGAGGCAGCGGTCGCGCGCAAGCGCGGCCGCTTTTGGGTTGTGTGCAAAAGAGCGTTGCAATCTGATGATTAACAGAGCTCGGGTGGTTATTGCCACGGCATGTTTCTTTCTTGTCACCTCATACATCGCCATTCATGCCACCGAAACAAGTGTGGCAGGGAATGCTGGTAAAGGTGTTTTTCCAAACATTGTTCTGATTCTTGCGGACGATATGGGTTATGGCGATATTCAAAGCTATAACCCTGATAGTAAAATCCCTACCCCTCATCTTGACCGTCTGGTGTCGGCGGGCATGCGCTTCACCGACGCACACTCTCCGTCTGCAGTGTGTACGCCCACTCGCTACGGATTGCTGACCGGCCGTTACGCGTGGCGTACCAGCCTCAAGAGTGGTGTCTTGTGGGGCTATTCTCCCTTGCTTATTGAAGAAGACCGGGTGACGTTGGCGTCTTTGTTAAGAGCACGGGGTTATCATACGGCAGCGATTGGCAAGTGGCATTTGGGCATGGGCTCCCGTGAGGCCAATTACTTCGAAGCACCCATCGTCGATGGCAGGGATACCAGTTTTGATTTCGGTTACTTGCGGCCAGGCCCCAATGAGGTAGGGTTTGATTACTTTTTTGGCATTCCCGCCTCGTTGGATATGAAACCCTATATCTATGTGGAAAACGCCAGACCCTATACGCCGCTGACCGGCAAGTTGGTGGAAGCAAGTGCAATGCGTCGCTATGGAGGCGGGGGGTACTGGCGCAAAGGACAGATTGCCGAGGGTTTTGCACATGCAGAGGTGTTGTCACAAATAACCGATAAAGCTGTCGGCTATATTCAGCAACGCGGACAGGATGACAATGACCAGCCGTTCTTTCTCTATTTTCCGTTGACCGCGCCGCACACTCCCTGGCTGCCTGCCAGTGAGTTCCAGGGGAAAAGTAGCGCCGGTTATTACGGAGATTTTGTGGCTCAAGTGGATGATACGGTCGGACAGATCATGGCGGCCTTAGCACAACAAGGTTTTGCTGATAATACACTGGTCATTTTTACGTCCGACAACGGCGCGCACTGGCTATCGACAGACATTGAGCAATTTGATCACCTAGCTAATGGTTTATGGCGCGGTCAAAAGGCAGACATCTATGAGGGCGGCCATCGGGTGCCGTTCATCGCAAAATGGACCGGACGTATTCCTGCCGGTACGGTCAGTGAGCTGCCGATAGCGCATACGGATTTAATGGCCACTATTGCAGAGGTGGTTAATACCCCAATGGGCCCTGAGGCCGGTCCGGATAGTTTCAGTTTTTTACCTGCTCTACGGGGTGAGGCCGTGGCGCAAGACGCGCGTCCGCCAATGGTGCACCATTCATTGTACGGCATGTTTGCCATCCGGGAGGGTGATTGGAAACTGATAGACGGCCTTGGTAGCGGCGGTTTTACTGAGCCTGCCCAGGTTGAGGCCATCGCAGGTGAAGAGGCGGTACGCCTCTATAATCTGGCAACAGACCCTGCTGAAACAAACAACGTCGCGGCCGACCATCCCCAACAGGTCGTTCGCATGCGGCAGCGCTTGGCGCAGATAAAACAGCTTTAGACCACTCCAACCCGGTGCATTGATAAAACCCATCCTTGCTATTGAAAAATACAATGAGACCGAGTTTCGTTTTCGCTTGATATCAAATACCGGCTTTGGTCTAATGTCGGTATCTCATATTACCATTACGCTGTGTCGCTGATGTAGGAGGTAGTTGAAATGTCCTGCGATTCTTGTTCTCTAACCTGTATGGAACGTCTGTTTTTCCGCAATGCCCCGTTGCTATCGGTCGGGTCTTTGGGAAAGTGGTTATCGGGTCTTGGTCTCGTTATTCTTTTGCAAATCCCGGGTGTGGGTGTTGCAGAGCAAACGGCGCCTCGTTACGAGGCCAACTGGCAGTCGCTGGATCAGCGCCCGATCGCGGATTGGTTCGGCGCCGCTAAATTCGGCATATTCATTCACTGGGGCCCGTACTCCGTCCCGGCCTGGTCACCCAAAGGCACTTACTCCGAGTGGTATCAGCACTGGATGCAGGGCAAGGCGCTGTTCGGCAATGGTGACTTCGAAGGTGATGAAGTTTATCAGTACCATGTCAAAACCTATGGGGATGATTTCACTTATTACCAGTTTGCCGATGAATTTACCGCAGACCTGTTCGAGCCGGACGCCTGGGCAAACCTGTTTGAGCAAGCCGGTGCCAGATACGTGGTCCTGACTTCCAAGCATCACGACGGTTTTACGTTGTGGCCGAACGAGCAAGCCAACGACCAGGGTTTCGCCTGGAATAGCGTGGAGCGAGGGGCGAAGCGTGACCTGGTGGGTGAATTATCTGCGGCGGTCAAGAAGACACCCCTGAAAATGGGGCTGTACTACTCGTTGTACGAGTGGTATCACCCCTGGTGGCTGAATGACAAGGAACGTTTTGTCTCAGAGCACTTCCTGCCACAGGCCAAAGATCTGGTGGAGCGCTACCAGCCGGATATCTTGTGGGCGGATGGCGAGTGGGACATGGAGGCCGAGAAATGGCGCTCGCCGGAGTTGCTGGCCTGGCTGTTCAACGAATCCTCAGTGAAAGACACCGTCGTCATTAATGACCGCTGGGGGACCGACCGCGCGGGGGAAATGTTGCGCGGTCGACACGGCGGCTACTACACTACCGAATATCAGGCCGACGGTGAATTTGACCGCCCCTGGGAAGAGATTCGCGGCATGGGGCTCTCGTTTGGCTACAACCGCAACGAAGATGCACAGGACTACAACAGTACCCGTACCTTGCTGTTGTTGCTGCTCGATGTGGTCAGTAAGGGCGGCAATCTACTGCTGAATATCGGCCCTGACCACCGCGGGCGTATTCCACCCATCATGCAGCAGCGGCTGCTGGAGATGGGGGCCTGGCTGAAGGTGAATGGTGAGGCCGTTTACGGCACTGAGAAATGGCGTCAGTCGGTGCAATGGTCGGCAGGAGACCGCAACATTGACCTGCCGGACCTCCGCTATATCCCCGGCGATTACATCCTCAAGCAGACGCTTAATCCCCCTCCCGGCAAAGCGGTGAAAGAACTGTTTTTCACCCATAAGGGGGCAGACCTGTATGCCATATCCCCGACCTACCCGAAAGGCAGGTTGGTCATTAAGGGAATCACGCCCACCGAGAGCACCACAATTACCCTGCTTGGCCACGAAAATCCTCTTGAGTACCAGTCAGAGGAAGGCAATATCATCGTGCAAGTGCCGCCGCTGAGCGTTGATGAATTGCCCTGCCAACATGCCTGGAGTTTCAGGATTACCGGGGTACTCGGCGATTTGTAAGATCCGGTTTGAACGGCTATACTGAACTGAACTGAACTCAACTCAACTGTGGGAGAATACCATGCTTGAACAACTGAATGACTGGGCGCCGTTACTGACTATCCTGGTGAGCCTGGGTGGCCTGCAGCTGGGCTTATACCTGGGCCTGCGCACCGATATGCGTGCCTTGGTCGAGGTCCTGGCTGGGGTGCGCGAACGTCTCGCGGCCTTAGAAGCGCGCGTCGGTAATTTAGAGACCAGCGTCGGCAATTTAGAGACCCGCGTCGGTAATTTAGAGACCAGCGTCGGCAATTTAGAGACCCGCGTCGGCCATGTCGAGGCCCACCTAAAAGCATAGCGGTAGCTATGGTTATGCCCCCCCCCCACAGCGCTTGTTCGTCTTCGGCTGACGACATGTTGAGGCAGGCGCACCGGCTAGGATGCTGGCCGGTATCTAATCTATTTGATTACCGGCCGGCCAGACCGGGAGCTGCGTCGGGTAATCCTTGCATGGCGCCAAGCCTCATGCTGTTAGCCACTGCGCTGAGCCGCTATGTGCAGTCGGTGCGGGCGGCCTCGATGGTGAGCCTTCAATAGGCAGGAGCTAAAGCCTTGTCTGTGATCCGCATGATGTATCGAACGGCAGGCTTTGCGCACCGCCCGGCGCTCGCCGGGTTGCTGCTGTCAGTGGGGGTGGTCCTGGCCGTCTCCGGTCTGCTCCGGGCCGGGCCCGTTGCAACGCCCGGTGCCCGCCTCACCGCTGGCGACCTGACGGTCTCTATGGACGAGACCGGCCTCATCACCGGCCTGACCGCTCCGTCCGGGCGCGACTATCACGTGAACGAGCCGCCCACTGCGCTGCTCAGCCTCATTGTTGAAGATAAACCCACCGACCTACCGTCCGCCGGTACGGCCGCCCACTATCGCCCCCTCCGCTGGCGTTTTACACCCGGGACACCGCAGCTCGGCGAGACCGCGCGCGGCACTTACACGTTTGACTTTGCCGAGCACCTCAGCGTGACGGTGGCGTTCGTGGAAAAGCCCGGCTATGCCACTCTGGCCGTAACTGCCCTGCACAATCCCGCCGGCAAGGATGTGCGGCATATCTTGTGGGGGCCGCTCAGTACCTCTATTACCGAGAGTGTCGGCGAGACGGTGGGCGTGGTGCGCAGTCGTGACTTTGCCATCGGCTTATTCGGCACCAATGCCAAGACCTTAGGCGGCTGGGCGCGCGCATATCCGGCCACGGGGCTCAAATCCTTAGCCGCCGGTGAGGACACCGCCGGGGATGTGCGTACCGTCGCACAGGACTTTGCAACCGCCGCGGCGGTGCGCACGGTGCCGGGCAGTATTCTACAAGCCCATACCCAAGACTACACCCAAGGGCGCATGGTGGAGGTGGCGCCCACCGGTGGTCAGGAAGGGCGCCGCCGGTGGGTACCCGCTCTGACGGGAGAGTTCGCCACAGCCGGGCAACTAGTCGGCTCGCAGGTGGCGTTGTTCGGTGTCGCCGGCACCGATGCCGCCGCCGTGACGCATGCGTCACGGCGCGAGGCCTTGTATGTCAAGGTGCTGGCGCGCATTGGCGCTATTGAGGTAGGGGAGGGCATGCCCCATCCGCAGCTCGATAAGGTCTGGGCTAAGCAAGCACTGCGCGCCAATGCGCCGTATTTGCTGTTAGAGGACTTAGACAGTCACAACTTGGACACCGCCTTGCGCTGGGCTAATGAGCTCGGCTGGGACACGGTCGCTAAAGACGCCTGCTGGGGCGTGTTCGCGCGCGGGGGTGATTTCCCTGTCAGTGACGCCTTCGGCGGCTCGGACAATGCCTTGCGCTCGGTCATTGAACGCGCCCGCGCCCGACACACCACGCTGGGCGTGGACATCCGCTCGAACTGGTTACCGGCACCCTATGCCACGACCCACCTCGGCGGGTTAGCAGCGGCACAACATGCCACCTTAGCCGCACCCGTCACCGCCACGGCCACGACACTGACCGTGGCACCGTTACCGGGCGGTGATTTGCAGCCCGGGTTCGCCACCACGGGGTACGTGGTCATCGGCACGGAGCTGATGGGTTATACCGAGACCACCCCTGTGGCCGGCAACCTGGTATTGTCGGGACTCACGCGCGGGGTCGATGCCACCTTAGCCCAGGGCCATGCAGTCGATGCACCGGTCAAGCGGGTGATTCGCAAGACGCAGTGCGGGGAATATCTGGCCGGCTTGACGCTGATGCGCGGGCGGGTTGCCGAGCGGCTCATCGAGGTACTGGACTTAGGCCTGGGCGGCGTGTCCTTAAGCGGTGCTGAGGCGCTGGCGGCAGACGGCTACGGTGCGCTGGCGGCGAACCTGGTGATGGACAAAATCTATCGCGCCCTGGCCGACAACGACAACCTCATTACCGAGCTCAGTGTGCTCACGCCTTATACTTGGCATGTCAACACCCGTGCCGGTGCGGTCAATCAGGACCGGCGCATTTTGTCATCGGGCTTAGCCGCCCCGCAGGTGTCTTATCCGTGGGGTGCGCAGGTCTCTGCCCGGCGTAATTATCTGGCGCGCCCGATGCTGGGACGCTGGCATATCCCAGACGCCAATGGCTGGCGTTGGGCGCTGGGCAAGGCCGCCGCGCTCGATGCCGGGTTGGCCTATGTCGGGCGCGTGCGCGATGCGGCCCGGCATGACGCCCCGTTGCGCCGTGAGATTCGCCACTGGCGCTATGCCGCACTGGCCGGTGCCTTCGATGCGCCCAATCGCTTAGTGATGCAAGAGCGGGGCGCGTATTTTAAGTTAGACCGGGTGCGCCATGCCGGGGCCATTGGCCCGACCTGGAAATTATCCGACTGGGCACCGCTCGGCGCCGCCGGCGGGCAGCGCCGCAACAGCCGTTATTTAGCCCCGCAGCTGCGGGGTTTTCCCACCGCCAACTTAGCGCGTGATGCCGAGGTGACGGTGTCCGGCGCCTTAGCGCCGGAATTTGACGGCGCGCACGCGCTCGATGGGTTCACGGTGACCGGTCACGATGGCGGTGCCGGGGAATGGGCGCTTGCTGCCGGTGCCCGTGAGAAGTGGATTGAGCTGACCTGGGAGACCCCCCGGCGGGTGCGTGAGATCATATTGTTTGACCGCGCCTCCCCGCAGCAGAACGTGCGCGCCGGGAGTTTGACATTGACCCGGGCCGATGGCACCACCACCACGCAGCGGGTCGATGCCTTGCCGCTGACCGGCGGGGCGAAGCGCATCGCCCTGTCCGACCAAGCGCTGGTCAAGGCGCGTTTCACCCTGCACGCGACCCAGGGTGCCGCCCCGGGCTTAGCAGAGTTCGCAGTGTTAGGCCCCGCGCCGGTCTATCAGGTTAGCAACTTAGCCACCGGCGCCGTAGTCAGTGGCGTGACAGCCGGTCAGGGCGCGCGCATCACTGACGGGGTGATAGCGCCCGGCGCCGAGCCGGCGGCGACACTGACCGGCACTTGGGCACAGTTGGACTTAGGCGGGCTGCATTATATCGGCGGGCTGAGCGTCTGGCATGCCTTCGGTGACGGGCGGCGCTACCAGGATGTGGTCTTCGAGCTGGCCGACAACCCGGCCTTTACTAACTCGACTATCGTCTTTAACAACGATGCGGACAATTCTCTGGGGCTCGGTGCCGGGACCGACGCCCCGTACACCGAAACTGCCGCCGGCAAGCAGGTGCTGTTCGCCCCGACCCCGGCCCGTTACCTGCGACTATGGTCACAGGGCAATACCGTCAACGATGCCAACCACTTAGTGGAAGTGGAAGTCTATGGCACCGGTCACGGCACGGCGACCGCCACGCTCAGCGCCTCGAGCACCGCGCCCGGGGATCTCCGCGCGGCGATAGACGGCCACCCCGACACCGCCATCGATCTCGGCACCGGCCCACAGTACTTACAGCTTGACTTAGGCACCCCTCGGCAGGTGAACAGCTTAGTCGTGCTGCGCGAGGGGGACTTGCGCGCCTACCGCAACGTGGTCTATCAGTTATCGAACGACGCCGACTTCGCCGACACAGTGACCACGGTGTTTCACAACGACTATGACGCGGTGCACGGCTTGGGCCTCAAAGAGCCGTCCCAAGGCGAGTATGCCGAGACGCCCAACGGCCACTATGTGCGCTTTGCGCCCCGCCCGGCGCGCTATGTGCGCCTGTATTCCAACGGCTCAGACCGCGACCGCCACAACCGCTATCACGAAGTACTGGTGGGCACCGAGCATGCGACCCGGTTGCCCACACCGACGCCGGCCTGGGCACCGGCCGAATCAGCGCAGGCCGACAACACGGCGCGGGCCGACAACGCAGCGCAGCAGGGCGCCCCGCCCGGCGCCCCAATCCCCGGCCCGGCGGCGGGCGGCGCCGGACTGGGCGCGCGGGCGTTGCTGGGGCCGCGCCAGGATCCCCCTGGGAAGCTGGTGAGTAACACCGGCGAGGTTGCGAGCAAGACCTTCCGAAACCACATCGCGACAAAATTCACAACGGGCAACTACAGGCGGGGCTACGTGATTTCGTCGGTCGGTGTACACCTCGGCTCAGCCTCCCTGCCCTTAGGAACCAGCATTCCCCTGACCGTTAAAATTTTGCGGGGCAGCAGAAACCCCGGCACTAATGTGGTGGCCGAGCTGGGGGCGCCGGACCGTCTCACTGAGAATGCGGTCAACACCTTTACCGCGCCTGCAAACACAGTGCTGGCCGCCAACACGACCTACTTCCTTAGTGTGTCGCCGAAGGGCCTATTAACACGAGCCAACATCCAAGTATCCGCGACCACCTCTGACAGCCAGACGGGTGCGACGGGTTGGAGCATTGCCAACAGCAGTCGCACCAGCACAAGGGTGCGTGGCAGAGATATCTGGCAGGATGACAACAGCTCTCTCATGTTTGTGATCAAGGGCATCAGCGCCCCCTTGCGCAAACCCAAGGGTTTTAAGGCAACGCCAGGCAACAGGAAGGTGACGCTGACCTGGACTAACCCGTCCGATAGCACCATCACCAAGTATCAGTATCGCCAAGGCACGGGCACGACCGTCACCTGGGGCGAGTGGACAAACATTCCCAGAAGTTCGGCCACCACCACCTCACACACCGTGACCGGCCTGGACAACGGCACGGCCTACAGCTTTGAAGTGCGCGCCGTGGTCGACACGGAGATCGGTCTGGCCTCGGATGCCGTGACGGCCACGCCGGGCGTCCCCTTGAACTTCGTCACCTGGCACCTACCCCGTGAAGTGCTTTATTTGAAGGATGCGCCGATATTGGCACCGACGAGACTGCCCCGGGCCGGCAACAACGTGGGCACGGTGACCTATGCCTTAACACCGGCGCTGCCGACGGGCCTGCAATGGGACGCTAAGGAGCGCACGATTTCAGGCACCCCCACGGTGAACCAGGCGCGCACGCAATACACCATGACGGCGACCGAACCTTCAAATGCGAACGCTGTCGACGGCGTCTACACCTTCCACCTGACGGTGGCGGCCGAGGATAACAAGCCCACCTTCGGCAGTGAGACGCAGGCCGACCTGTTACTGGCAAGAGGCACGGCCATGCCTACCGTCACACTGCCGAAAGCCACGGGCGGTGATGGCACGCTGACCTATCAGTTATTGCCGTTGAAGTGGAGTAACATGGGCTACAACCAGAACGCGGACCGGGAGAGCAACCAACCCCTGGACTATGCCGGGGTAGCGAACCTGCCGGCAGGGCTCAGCTTCAATACCACCACCCGCGCGCTGTCGGGCACGCCCACAGCGAACTGGACACGCGCGCTATATACCTTAGTGGCCACGGACGCTGATGGCGACACGGCGGGCCTGAACTTCCATGTGGCGGTGGCAAACGCGTTAACCCCGGCCACCAGTTCCAGCACTCTGGAGGTCTGGACGGACGATGCGCTGAGCCATGTCAACCGTAATGCCACTAAGCCGGGCTCGCCGTCGACCCGCATTGACTTACATGCGGCGCGCAATGAATATGAGAACGGCCAGATAGTGCTGCGTAGTGATGCGGATTTGACCATTACCGAAGTGGCGTTTAGTGACCTCACCAGCGGCAGCAACACGATTGCTAAGGCCCACCTTGACTATCGGTTTGTGGAATACCACGTGCCGGTGATGCCGACCCGGGCGACCGATTTGCTCTACGCGGCCACTGTTCGTCCTAATCGCCCCGACCCCCTGTCCAATGCTCGCGCCATTATCGTACCGGCGAACGTCACCCAACCCATCTTAGTGACGGCGTATGTCCCCAAGGGGCAGGCGGCGGGGACTTATACCGGCGATGTGACGGTCAAGGTCAAGACGGCGCAGGGAAATCAGACCAAGACCGTGCCCTTGAGCGTGAAGGTCTATGCGGTGCAGATTCCCGATGCCAAGGACAGCGAGTTCTTACAGTACAACTGGACCGAGACGAACATGTACTCCGTGCGCAATGATGAGGACATGGGGTTTTCGTACTACGGGATTTATAAGTACTCCGATGACTGGTGGGGCTTAATGGGCAACATGGCCGACACCATGTCCAAGCATCGTCAGAACATGACCATTGCCTGGACGGTGGCACTGCTGCGCGACGGCGGCAGTAAGGCCAAGTCCGATGGCACGTATGACTGGCAATGGGGGCTGTTCGATAAGTTCATCGACACTTATAACCAGGGTGGCATGTCGCATTTCGGTGGTGGGCATTTGTCGTTCCACTGGGAGGGCGGCAAACCGCGCAGTTGGGATGCTGCCCGGCATTTCGAGGTGGCGATGCTCGCGCCTGACGCGAACGGTGAGACGCGCATCGGCGGTGCCGTGGTGCCGACCTCGACGAGCAATGCCGACGACGAGCGCACGGTGGCCCGGGATTGGCTCAATGCTTATCTGCCGGAGCTGGACAAACATATTGCTGCGAAGGGCTTACTCGGCGGTGCCAAGCTGCGCGATAAGTGGTTCCAACATCTCGGTGATGAGCCGGGCGGCAGCACTGATATCCAACAATGGGCGTATATGGCAGACACGCTCAAGGACAACGCGCCCAAGATACGTAATTTAGATGCAGCTCAGACCAGCGTCGGGGGGCTTTTGCAGGCTGCCAATGCGGCCCGGGTGAATGCCTGGAGTCCTTACCTGATCGAGTTTGACAAGCGCAAAACCTTATTTGCTGACCAGCAGGCGCTCGACAAGCCGGTGTTTGTCTATGTGATGTACACCCCCAGGGACAAGAACGACTATAACCGCCTGTTCAACAACCATCTGGTATCGACTTCCACGCTGTATTGGTATTACTTCCGTCATAACTTAGACGGCAATCTGCACTGGGCACTGAACGTCTGGTCTATTACCGCGGGAGATGCTTCCAAGGGCGATACCCACATCGTCTATCCGGACATCGGCGGGCGCACCCTGCGCTCATCGCTGCGCTATGAAGCCGAGCGCGGCGGGCTGGAGGACTTAGAGCTATTAAAGCTGTATAAGAAGACCTCTGCCAGCGCGGCTAATACACTGGCTGAGAAGCTCACCACCACGACCCGCACCAACCACAACAAGGATGTGTCAACGTACCGCACTGTGCGTGCAGAGTTGCTGAGTGCCGCCACCAATCCCCCAGAGCTGTCGATTAACAGCGTAGCGGTATTGGAGGGCCGCACCGCGCGTTTTACGGTGAGCCTGTCGAAGGCGCACACCGCCAACGTCACGGTGCAGGCGGCCACCTCGAACGGCACGGCCACGGCGGGCAGCGACTACACGGCTAAGACGGCCACACTGACCATTGCCGTCGGCAGCACGAGCGCCACGTTTGACGTGGCCACCAGCGCTGACGACGAAGTAGAAGGCACCGAGACCTTCGAGGTGACCCTGAGCGGCCCAACGAATGCCACGCTCAAGGAGGACGGTGACACCGGAGTCGGCGCCCTGCACGACGGCGACGGCGGGACGCGCTTCGATGTGCCTCAGAATCACTCGGACGTCACCCGTGGTGGGGGGGCTTGGACGTGGGATTTTGGCCGCAACCCCCCCAAATTTGACAACTACGGTAAAAATGGCTATGTCACCGGAGCTAACGGCGCCTATCTGGAATACACCTTTACCGGCACCGGGGTGGACTTTATCTCACAGGTTGGCCCTAACCACGGGGATGTGGATATCCATATCGACGGCACCAAGATGGCTACCGTGAACTTGTACCAAAGCGGCAGCGTCACCGGCAAGTACGTGGCCTACAGCGTGCGCGACCTGACCGCCGGGGAGCATACCATCCGGGTGACTAAGCGGTCTGCTACCTGGCTCATCGTGGACGCCTTCTCTGTGTACGGCGCGCCCTTGAGCTTCGTTACTTGGCACCTGCCCCCTGAGGTGCGCTATGTGAAGGATACGGCGATATTGGCGCCGACCCGACTGCCTCGGGTCGGCAACGGCGCGGGGACGGTGACTTATGCCCTGACACCGACACCGCCGACAGGCCTGCAATGGGACGCTAAGGAACGCACGATTTCAGGCACTCCCACGGTGAATAAAGCGCGCACGCAATACACCATGACGGCGACCGATGCGATAGGTGGTACCAAGGCCTTTACCTTCCACCTGACGGTGGCTAACAAGGACAACAAGCCGACCTTCGGCACTGCCAAGCAAACCGACCTGTTGCTGAAGAAGGACTCAGCTAGGAGCGTGACACTACCGGCGGCCACGGGCGGCGATGGCACGTTGACTTATCAGTTATTGCCGTTGAAGTGGAGTAACATGGGCTACAACCAGGGGGTACGAGAGAACAACCAACCCCTGGACTACGCCGGGGTGGCCAACCTGCCGGCGGGTGTGAGCTTCGATGCCACCACCCGCGTCCTCTCGGGCACGCCCACGGCGAACTGGACGCGCGCCTTGTACACGTTGGTGGCCACGGATGCCGACGGCGACACGGCGACGCTGAGCTTCCATGTGGCGGTAGTGACCGCACTGACCCCGGCTACCGGCTCGAGCACCCTGGAGGTATGGACGGACGATGCGCTCAAGCATGTCAACCGCGATGCCACCAAGCCGTCCTCGCCGTCAACGGCCATCGCCTTACATGCGGCGCGCAATGAATATGAGAGCGGCCAGATAGTGCTACGCAGTGATGCGGATTTGACCATCACCGAGGTGGCGTTTGACGACCTCACCGATGGCAGCAACACGATTGCTAAGACCCACCTTGACTACCGGTTTGTAGAATACCACGTGCCGGTGATGCCGACTCGGACGACCAAGCTGCTCTACCCGGCTGCTAATCGCCCCGATCCGCTATCGAATGCCCGCTCGATTGTGGTGCCGGCGAACGTCACCCAACCCATCTTAGTGACGGCATACATCCCCAAGTGGCAGGCGGCGGGCACTTATACCGGCGATGTGACGGTGAAGGTCAACACGGTCCAGGGGGTTAAGACCAAAACTGTGTCGCTGAGCGTCAAGGTGTACCCCGTAGGGATCCCCGATGCCAAGGACAGCGAGTTCTTGCAGTACAACTGGACCGAGACGAACATGTACTCCATCCGCAATGAAGAGGACATGGGGCGCTCGTACTACGGGATTGACAAGTACTCCGATGACTGGTGGGGCCTGATGGAAAACATGGCCGATACCATGTCGACGTATCGTCAGAACATGGCCATTGCCTGGACGGTGGGCTTGCTGCGCGATGGCGGCAGTAAGGCCAAGGCCGATGGCACTTATGAGTGGGACTGGCGGCTGTTCGACAAGTACATCGAGACTTATAACCAGCGCGGCATGAGCCACTTCGGCGGCGGGCATTTGGCATTGCACTGGACCGGCAAGCCCGGGAGTTACAATGGTTATATTGACTTCCAAGTGGCGCTGCTGTCTCGTGACGCAGACGGTGAGACGCGCATCGCCGGTGCCCTGGTGCCGACCTCAATAGCCAATGCTGACGAGCGCACCGTTGCCCGCGATTGGTTGAATGATTATTTGCCAGAATTGGACACCCATATTGCGGCCAAGACCTTAGTGGGCGGCGCCAAGCTGCGCGCGCAATGGTTTCAGCATATCGCCGATGAGCCGCACGCGGGCAGCGAAATCGAACAATGGGTGTATATGGCGGACGCACTCAAGGCCAAGGCGCCGAACATGCGTAACCTTGATGCGGCGCTGCATGGCATACCGGAACTGGTGAAGAACGCAGACAAGGTGACGGCCTGGAGTCCTTACATCGACAGCTTTGGCCAGAGAAAAGACTTCTTTGCCCAACAGCAAGCGGCCGGTAAGCCGGTGTTTATCTACGTGTTGGAGATTCCCAGCGGGCAGAATGACCTCAACCGCCTGTTCAAAAACTACCTGGTATCGACCACCACGCTCTATTGGCATTACTTCCGCCATAATGCGGACGGCAATCTACACTGGGCGCTGAACGTCTGGTCCATTGCGTCGTCGAGCGGCAATGAAGGCGATACCCACATCGTGTACCCGGACATTGGCGGGCGCACCCTGCGCTCATCGTTGCGCTATGAAGCCGAGCGGGCCGGGTTGGAGGACTTGGAGTTGTTAAAGCTTTACAAGGCGGAATCTTCGGACGCGGCCAACACGCTGGCCGACAAGCTGTTAAGCCCCCCAGGCGCCGAGAACCGACAAGACCATAATAAAAATTCGTCAGAGTACCGCGCCGTGCGTCAGGAGCTGCTGGAGGCGCTGCCAGCGGTACCGCTGCCGCCGTTGCCTAAGCCCACGGGTTTTACGGTGACTCCGGGCGGAGGTGAAGTGACGCTCGCCTGGTCTGAGCCTGCCGATAACGGTATCACCAAATATCAGTTCCGTCAGGGCGACGGCGTCCCCGTTACCTGGGGCGATTGGACGGACATTCCCAACAGCGATGCCGATACCACCTCGCACACGGTGACCGGCCTGACCAGCGGCGTGGCCTACAGCTTCGAGGTGCGCGCCGTGAGGGGGGCAACGTCCGGCTCGGCCACGGCTGCCTTGACCGTCATGCCGACAGCCCCCCAACTGGTGAGTAACACCGGCGAAGCTGTTGCGAGCAAGACCTTCCGAAACCACATCGCGACAAAATTCAGAACGGGCAAAGGCAGTGCGGGCTACGTGATTTCGTCGGTCGGTGTACGCCTCGGCTCAGCCTCCCTGCCCTTAGGAACCAGCATTCCCCTGACCGTTAAAATTTTGCGGGGCAGCAGAAACCCCGGCACTAATGTGGTGGCCGAGCTGGGGGCGCCGGACCGTCTCACTGAGAATGCGGTCAACACCTTTACCGCGCCTGCAAACACAGTGCTGGCCGCCAACACGACCTACTTCCTTAGTGTGTCGCCGAAGCTCCCATTAACACGAGCCTACATCCAAGTATCCGCGACCACCTCTGACAGCCAGACGGGTGCGACGGGTTGGAGCATTGCCAACAGCAGTCGCACCAGCACAAGGGTGCGTGGCAGAGATATCTGGCAGGATGACAACAGCTCTCTCATGTTTGTGATCAAAGGTACCAACCACAGCAATGCGAAACCCACAGAGCTTTCAGCGATACCGGGTAACGGCAAGGTGACGCTCAGTTGGGCTGATCCCTCTGATATTACCATTACCAAGTATCAGTATCGCCAAGGCACGGGCACGACCGTCACCTGGGGCGAGTGGACAAACATTCCCAGCAGTTCGGCCACCACCACCTCACACACCGTGACCGGCCTGGCCAACGGCACGGCTTACAGCTTTGAAGTGCGCGCCGTGGGAGGGGAGGTGACCGGTCCGGCATCAGATGTTGTGTCCGCCACACCGGTCGTGCCCACTCTGAACTTCGTCACCTGGCACCTGCCCCCTGAGCTGCGCTATGTGAGGTATAGGGCTATCCTGGCGCCGACCCGGCTGCCGCGGATCGATGGCGGCACGGGCACGGTGACTTATACCTTAACACCGGCGCTGCCCACGGGCCTGAAGTGGGACGCTAAGGAACGCACGATTTCAGGCACCCCCACCGCAGATAAGGCGCGCACGCAATACACCATGACGGCGACCGATGCGGCCAGTCGCACTGCCACTTATACCTTCCACCTGACGGTCGCCGCCGCCGACAAAAAGCCCACCTTCGGCAGTAAGACGCAGGCCGACCTGCTGCTGAAAAGAGGCACGGCCATGCCTACCGTCACGCTACCGGCGGCCAGTAGCGGCGACGGCACGCTGACCTATCAGTTGTTGCCATTGCGGTGGACGAATCAGAGCTATAACAAAGGAGTGCGGGAGACCAACGCACCCTTGGACTACGCCGGGGAGGCCAACCTGCCGGCCGGGCTCGGTTTCAACACCGGCACGCGGGTACTTTCAGGCACTCCCACCGAGAATTGGACACGCGCCCTTTATACCTTAGTCGCCACAGACACCGATGGCGACACGGCGGCGCTGAACTTCCATGTGGCGGTGGTGGATGCGTTGGCCCCGGCCACCAGCTCTAGCGCTTTGAATATATGGACGGACGATGCGCTCAACCGTGTGAACCGCGACGCCACCCAGCCGAACTCGCCGTCCAAGGCCATTGCCTTACATGCGGTGCGCAACGAGTATGAGAGCGGCCAGGTAGTCCTGCGCAGCAATGCGGACTTGACCATTACCGAGGTGGCGTTTACCGACCTCACCAGCGGCAGCAACACGATTGCCAAGGCTAATCTTAACTACCGGTTTGTGGAATACCACGCGCCGCTGATGACCACCCGGGCGGCGCCCAAGCTGATTTACCCGGCTTCTGAGAAGCCGGATCCGCTGTCGAATGCCCGTACCATTGTGGTGCCGGCGAACGTCACCCAACCCATCTTAGTGACGGCGTATGTCCCCAAGGGGCAGGCGGCGGGGACCTACACCGGCACGGTGACGGTCAAGACCACCCAGGGGGACAAGACGGTGTCTTTGAGCGTCAAGGTCTATCCGGTGGAGATTCCCGATGCCAAGGACAGCGAGTTTAAGCAGTACAACTGGACCGAGACCAACATGTACTCCATCCGCAATGAAGAGGACATGGGCTTTTCGTACTACGGGATTGACAAGTACTCTGATGATTGGTGGGAATTGATGGAGAACATGGCCGATACCATGTCGACGTATCGCCAGAACATGGCGATTGTGTGGGCGGTGGGTCTGCTGCGCGATGGCGGCAGTAAGGCCAAGGCCGATGGCACTTATGAGTGGGACTGGCGGCTGTTCGACAAGTACATCGAGACTTATAACCAGCGCGGTATGAGCCACTTCGGCGGCGGGCATTTGTCGTTGCACTGGACCGGTAAGCCCGGGAGTAACAATGTGCTTAATAATTTTCAGGTGATGCGCTTAGCGCCCGATGCCGATGGTGAGACGCGCCTTGCAGGCGGGTTTGTGCCGGTCTCGGCGGACGGTACCCCGCCTGCTTACACGACCGCCAAAGACACACAGGCCACCACCGCGGCCGATGCCGAAGCGAGCAAGGCCGCCGGGAAGTGGTTGGAGGCTTACCTGACGGCCTTGAACACCCGCGCTTCGGCCACAACCCTAGCCAACGGCAAGAAGCTGGTCGATCACTGGTTTCAACATCTCGGCGATGAGCCGGAAGGCTCGCAGGGGCCGCAATGGGCGTATCTGGCCGATCAGGTCAAAGCCCATGCACCGCGCATGCGCAACATCGATGCGATCGGGTCGTCGGGTGCGAAAGTCCTGGTACAGGCTGCGAATGCGGCCAGGGTGACGGCCTGGAGTCCGTTCATTGCTGAGATTGATAACAGAAGAATGTTCTTCGCCGGCCAGCAACTCGCTGGCAAGCCGGTGTTTGCCTACATTGCGCTGGTGCCCGTGCACCCGTCCTTTAACCGCATGTTCGCCAACGAACTGATCTCGACTTCCACGCTGTATTGGTATTGGTTCCGCCATAATCTCGACGGCTATTTGCACTGGGCGTTGAACGTGTGGTCGCTGGGGACGGGCAGTGGTTATGAAGGCGATACCCACATTGTCTATCCGGACATTGGCGGGCGCACGCTGCGCTCGTCGTTGCGCTATGAGGCCGAGCGCGGCGGGCTGGAGGACCTGGAGATATTGAAGCGCTATCAGGCGGCGGCGCCGGGCGCGGCCTATGCGCTGGCCGATGAGTTGGTCGACCCGGACGGCATCGGCGGTCTGATTACTCACACCAAGGATGTATCGTTGTACCGCACGGTGCGCACAGAGTTGTTGGAGAAAGCCGCCGCACAGGTCCCGGAAGTCGCGGTGGCGCCCCCGGTGCTGTCGATTAACAGCGTGGCGGTCACGGAGGGGGCGCCAGCGTATTTTGCGGTGCGCTCATCGCAGGTCCACACGCAACACTTACAGGTGACGGTGGCCACCTCGAACGGCACGGCGACGGCGGGCAGCGACTACACGGCGACGACGACCACGCTGACCATCCCGGCCGGGAGCACGAGCGTCATCTTCGCGGTGCCGACGACCACCGACAGCACCTCGGAGTCCGCCGAGACGTTCACGGTGACTCTGTCCAACCCCACCGGCGGCGCCACCATCGACCCCGACGCCGGCGTGGGCACGGGCGCCCTGTACGATCCGGGCGGCACGCTCGTCAATGATGATGCCTCTGCCATTACCTACCAGTATGCAGGCGGTGACACCCGCGGCCAGGCCTGGCGGTCGGTGTCTCGCTCTGGCAGCAGCTACAATAATGACGTCCACATCACCCCGAGACCGGGCGCGTACTTTGACTATACGTTTACCGGCACCGGCGTAGACCTTATCTCGGAAACCGACTCCCGCTACGCGGAGGTTGACATCTACCTGGACGGGAACAAAGTGGCGCGCGCATCGCTGGTCAGCGCCAGCCGCGCCGGGAAAGTGCTGGTCTACAGCGTGCGCGGGTTGAGCGCAGGGAGCCATACCATCAAAGGTGTAAGGGTGGGGGTTAGCGTTAACAAGAATTTTGTGGTAGATGGCTTTTTGGTGCATACGAGCGATGCCTTTTTTGCCGATAGGTTAAAGCCCACCGGCTTAACTGCCACGCCGGGCGACAAGCAGGTGACGTTGAGCTGGCTCGATCCGTCCAACAGCGCCATCACCAAGTACCAGTATCGCCAGGGCGCCGGCACGACCGTCGTCTGGGGTGGCTGGACCGACATCGCCAACAGTGACAACACCACCACCTCGCACACCGTGACGGGCTTAACCAACGGCACGGCCTACAGCTTTGAAGTGCGCGCCGTGGTCGGGACGGCAACCGGCGCCGCCTCAGGTGCCGTGAGCGCGACACCGGCCACCCCCAGCACCCTGCCAGAGCTGTCGATTAACAGCGCGACGGCATTAGAAGGCCGCACGGCAAGTTTTACGGTCACCCTGTCACGCGCCCACACCGCCGATGTCACAGTACAGGCGGCCACCTCGAACGGCACGGCCACGGCAGGCAGTGACTACACGGCGAAGACGGCGA
The DNA here is from genome assembly GCA_965215365.1 of Gammaproteobacteria bacterium. GTDB lineage: Bacteria > Pseudomonadota > Gammaproteobacteria > Eutrophobiales > Eutrophobiaceae > JAAXHV01. The sequence continues at coordinate 1,345,098 of CBDCDS010000003.1, forward strand.
CATTAACCATTGCAACCGGCAGCACCAGCGCCACGTTTGACGTGGTCACCACCGACGATGCGGCGGTGGAAGGCACCGAGACCTTCGAGGCGACCTTGGCTAACCCGTCTAAGGCCACGCTCAAAAAAGACGGCGACACCGCCACCGCCACCGTTTACGACGGCGACGGCGGGACGCGCTTCGATGTGCCTCGGAATCACTCGGACGTCACCCGTGGCGGGGGAAGTTGGACATGGGATTTTGGCCGCAACCCCCCCAAATTTGACAACTACGGTAAAAATGGCTACGTCACCGGAGCTAACGGCGCCTATCTGGAATACGCCTTTACCGGCACCGGGGTGGACTTTATCTCACAGGTTGGCCCGAACCACGGTAATGTGGACATCCATATTGATGGTACCAAGGTAGCCACCGTGAACTTGTACCAAAGCGGCAGCGTCACCGGCAAGTACGTGGCCTACAGCGTGCGCGACCTGACCGCCGGGGAACATACCATCCGGGTGACCAAGCGGTCTGCTACCTGGCTCATCGTGGATGCTTTTATTGTGTACGGCGCCCCCTTGGACTTCGTCACCTGGCACTTACCCCGTGAGCTGCGCTATGTGAAGGATACGGCCATCCTGGCCCCGACCCGACTGCCTCGGGTCGGCAACGGCGCGGGCACGGTGACTTATGCCTTAACACCGACACTGCCGACAGGCCTGCAATGGGACGCTGAGGAGCGCACGATTTCAGGCACCCCCACGGTGAACCAGGCGCGCACGCAATACACCATGACGGCGACCGATGCGATAGGTGGTACCGAGGTCTTTACCTTCCACCTGACAGTGACTAACAAGGACGATAAGCCGACCTTCGGCAGTGAGACGCAAGCCGACCTGTTACTGGTGAAGGATGCGCTAATGACCGCGGTCACACTGCCGGTGGCTACGGGCGGCGATGGCACGCTGACCTATCAGTTATTGCCGTTGAAGTGGAGTAACATGGGCTACAACCAGAACGCGGACCGGGAGAGCAACCAACCCTTAGACTACGCCGGGGTGGCCAACCTGCCGGCGGGGCTCAGCTTTAATGCCGGCACACGGGTGCTGTCGGGCACACCCACTGAGAACTGGACGCGCGCCCTTTATACTTTAGTAGCCACGGACGCCGATGGCGACACGGCGGGTCTGAACTTCCATGTGGCGGTGGCAAACGCGTTAACCCCGGCCACCAATTCCAGCACTCTGGAGGTCTGGACGGACGATGCACTCAAGCATGTCAACCGCAATGCCACTAAGCCGAGCTCGCCGTCGACCCGCATTGACTTACATGCGGCGCGCAATGAGTACGAGAACGGCCAGATAGTGCTACGCAGTGATGCGGATTTGACCATTACCGAAGTGGCGTTTAGTGACCTCACCAGCGGCAGCAACACGATTGCCGCCAAGGATAACCTTGACTACCGGTTTGTAGAATACCACTCGCCGGTGATGCCGACCCGGACGACCAAGCTGCTCTACCCGGCTGCTAATCGTCCTGATCCGTTGTCCAATGCCCGCTCGATTGTGGTGCCGGCGAACGTCACCCAACCCATCTTAGTGACGGCGTATGTCCCCAAGGGGCAGGCGGCGGGCACTTATACCGGCGAGGTGACGGTGAAGGTCAACACCGCCCAGGGGGACCAGACCAAGACCGTGCCCTTGAGCGTTAAGGTCTATGCGGTGCAGATTCCCGATGCCAAGGACAGCGAGTTCTTACAGTACAACTGGACGGAGACGAACATGTACTCCGTGCGCAATGATGAGGACATGGGGTTTTCGTACTACGGGATTTATAAGTACTCCGATGACTGGTGGGGCTTAATGGGCAACATGGCCGACACCATGTCCAAGCATCGTCAGAACATGACCATTGCCTGGACGGTGGCACTGCTGCGCGACGGCGGCAGTAAGGCCAAGTCCGATGGCACGTATGACTGGCAATGGGGGCTGTTCGATAAGTTCATCGACACTTATAACCAGGGTGGCATGTCGCATTTCGGTGGTGGGCATTTGTCGTTCCACTGGGAGGGCGGCAAACCGCGCAGTTGGGATGCTGCCCGGCATTTCGAGGTGGCGATGCTCGCGCCTGACGCGAACGGTGAGACGCGCATCGGCGGTGCCGTGGTGCCGAAGTCCACGTCCGATACCGCCGGCACGCGCGCGAACGCCCGGGATTGGCTCAATGCTTATCTGCCAGAGCTGGACAAACATATTGCTGCGAAGGGCTTACTCGGCGGTGCCAAGCTGCGTGATAAGTGGTTCCAACATCTTGGCGATGAGCCGGGCGGCAGCACTGATATCCAACAATGGGCGTATATGGCAGACACGCTCAAGGCCAAGGCGCCCAAGATACGTAATTTAGATGCAGCCCAGACCAGCGTCGAGGGGCTTTTGCAGGATGCCAATGCGGCCCGGGTGAATGCTTGGAGTCCTTACCTGATCGAGTTTGACAAGCGCAAAACCTTATTTGCCCAACAGCAACAAGCCGACAAGCCGGTGTTTGTCTATGTGATGTACACCCCCAGGGACAAGAACGACTATAACCGCCTGTTCAACAACCATCTGGTATCGACTTCCACGCTGTATTGGTATTACTTCCGCCATAACTTAGACGGCAATCTGCACTGGGCACTGAACGTCTGGTCTATTACCGCGGGAGATGCTTCCAAGGGCGATACCCACATCGTCTATCCGGACATCGGCGGGCGCACGCTGCGCTCATCGCTGCGCTATGAAGCCGAGCGTGGCGGGCTGGAGGACTTAGAGCTATTAAAGCTGTATAAGAAGACCTCTGCCAGCGCGGCTAATACACTGGCTGAGAAGCTCACCACCACGACCCGCACCAACCACAACAAGGATGTGTCAACGTACCGCACTGTGCGTGCAGAGTTGCTGAGTGCCCTCACCGCCACCGCCCCCCCGGAGCTGTCGATTAACAACGTGGCAGTGACAGAGGGTGCGGCGGCATATTTTACGGTGACCCTGTCGGCGGCCCACACCGCTGACGTCACGGTGCGGGCGGCCACTTCGGACGGCACGGCCACGGCGGGCAGCGACTACACGGCGAAGACGGCCACGCTGACTATTGACGCCGGCGCTACCAGCGCCACCTTCGAAGTGTTGACGACCGCCGACAGTACTACGGAGTCCTCTGGCGAGACGTTCAAAGTCACCCTGTCCAATCCCGGCGACATTGGCACCATCAAGTCCGGTGCCGGCGTGGGCACGGCCACCCTGTACGACGCGGGAGGCGTGTTTGTCAATGATGATGATAGTGCTGTCACATATTTGAATCTTAATCCTTTTTGGAAGGATGCTGACCGCTCCAAGGGGGGATTCAACAACTATGATGATGATATCCGCTCCACTAATGTGCAGGGCATGTACTTTGAATACACGTTTATCGGCACCGGCGTGGATTTTATCTCAGAGACTAACAAAGACCATGGCGAGGTTGACATCTATATTGACACGGCCAAGGTGGCGCGTGTGTCGCTGCACAGTGCGACCCGCACCGGCAAGGTGCTGGCCTACAGCATGCGTAGGTTGCCTTTCGGGAAACATACTATCCGGGGGGTGAAGGTGGGCAGCGACGCCGGCAAGTATTTGGTAGTGGATGGCTTTTTTGTTTATGGGACGCCTAAACCCGCGGGGCTGACCGCGACACCAGGCGACAAGCAGGTGAAACTCACCTGGGCCGACCCGTCAGACGGTGCCATCACCAAATACCAGGTTCGTCAGGGCACTGGCACGACCGTCGCCTGGGGTGCTTGGGCGGACGTTCCCAGCAGCTCGGCCACCACCACCTCGCATACCGTGACCGGCCTGACCAACGGCACGCAATATAGCTTTCAGGTGCGCGCCGTGGACGGGACGGCAACCGACGTGGCTTCGCACACCGTGACCGCAACACCGGCAGGCTACGAGCTGTCGATTAACAGCGTGGGAGTGACGGAGGGAGCGGCGGCGTATTTTACGGTGAGCCTGTCACGCGCCCACACCGCTGACGTCACGGTGCGGGCGGCCACCTCGGCCGGCACGGCCACGGCGGCCAGCGACTACACGGCGACGACGGCCACGCTGACCCTTGCCAAGGGAGAAACCAGCGCCACCTTCGCGGTGCCGACGACCGCCGATGCTACTGCGGAGGGCAGTGAGACCTTCAAGGTGACCCTGAGTAATCCCACCGGTGGCGCCACCATCGAGCGCGGCGGCGGTGTGGGTACGGCCACCCTGTACGATGGCGGCGAGGATGGCGGCGGCATGCTCGTCAATGATGATGACAGTGCTATTGACTACCAGAATGGCAGTAGCTCATTCGGCCGTGGGTGGTTTTCTGGTGCTCGCAATCCGAGATACTTCAATAGCTACAATGATGACATTCAAGGCGCCACGAGACCGGGCGCCTACTTTGAATATACGTTTGCCGGCACCGGCGTGGATTTTATCTCGGAAACTAGTAGCACCTACGGGAAGGTTGACATCTACCTTGACGAGACCAAGGTAGCGCGCGTGTCGCTGCACAGTGCCACCCTAACCGGCAAGGCGCTGGCCTACAGTGTGCGCGGGTTGCCTTTCGGGGAATATACCATCAAGGGTGTGAAAGTGGGGAACATCGCCGAGGTGCTGGTGGTAGATGGCTTTTTTGTTTATGGGACGCTCAAGCCCACGGGGCTTACCGCGGGGGCGGGCGACGGGCAGGTGGTGCTTACCTGGGACAACCCCTCCAACGATGCCATCACCGGCTACCAGTATCGCTGGGGTACGCTCTCGGCCCTCTCTAGGTCGCATTTTGGGCTCGACTCTTATTTAGAAGCTGTCCGCTGGGGGAATTGGCTGACAATGTCCGGCAGCCTGGACACCACCACGTCACACACGGTGCGCTTCCTGACCAACGACACGCAGTACTATTTCCAGGTGCGCGCCGTGGTCGGGGCAGTACCCGGCGCGCCCTCAAATGTCGTATTCGCCAGACCACGGACGGCCGGCATGAACTTCATCACCTGGCATCTGCCCCGTGAAATGCGCTATGTGAGGGGTACGCCGATATTGGCGCCAACCCGACTGCCGCGGGTCCAGGGTGCCACCGGCGCCGTGACTTATGCCTTAACACCGGCACTGCCGACCGGTCTGGAGTGGGACGATGAGGAGCGTACGATTTCAGGCACCCCCGCCGCAGATAGGGCGCGTACGCAATACACCATGACGGCGACCGATACCAACGATAAAATCGGCGAATACACCTTCCACCTGACCGTAGCGGCCACCGACAACAAGCCCAGCTTCGGCACGACGCAGGCCGATTTGCTATTAGTCAAGGACGCGGCCATGACCGCCGTCACACTACCGGCGGCCACCGGCGGCGACGGCACGCTGACCTATCAGTTACTGCCGTTGAAGTGGAGTAACCTGGGCTACAACCAGGGAGAACGGGGGAACAACCAACCTCTGGACTACGCCGGTGTGCCCAACCTGCCGGCGGGTGTGAGCTTCAATGCCAGCACGCGCGAGCTGTCGGGCAGGCCCACGGCGAACTGGACGCGCGCCTTGTACACGTTGGTGGCCACAGATGCCGATGGCGACACGGCGGGTCTGAACTTCCACGTGGCGGTGGCGAACGCACTGACCCCGGCTACCGGCTCGAGCGCCCTGGAGGTCTGGACGGATGATGCGCTCAACCATGTCAACCGCGATGCCACCCGGCCGAACTCGCCGTCCACCCGCATTGACTTACATGCGGTGCGCAATGAGTATGAGAGCGGCCAGATAGTGCTACGCAGTGATGCGGATTTGACCATCACCGAGGTGGCGTTTAGTGACCTGACCGATGGCAGCAACACGATTGCTAAGACCCACCTTGACTACCGGTTTGTAGAATACCACTCGCCGGTGATGCCGACCCGGGGAGATACGCTACTTTATCCGGCCTCTAATCGTCCCGACCCCTTGTCCAACGCCCGTTCGATTGTGGTGCCGGCGAACGACACCCAACCGATACTGGTGACGGTGTATGTCCCCAAGGGACAGGCGGCGGGCACTTACGCCGGCACGGTGATGGTGAAGGTCAACACGGCGCAGGGGGTTAAGACTAAAACCGTCCCGCTGAGCGTGAAGGTCTATGCCGTGGAGATCCCCGATGCCAAGGACAGCGAGTTCAAGCAGTACAACTGGACCGAGACCAACATGTTCTCCATCCGCAACGAGGAGGACATGGGCTTTTCGTACTACGGGATTGACAAGTACTCTGATGATTGGTGGGAATTGATGGAGAACATGGCCGATACCATGTCGACGTATCGCCAGAACATGGCGGTATCCTGGACGGTGGGTCTGCTGCGCGACGGCGGCAGCAAGGCCAATGTTGACGGCACGTATGAGTGGGACTGGCGGCTGTTCGACAAGTACATCGACACCTATAACCAGGGTGGCATGAGCCACTTCGGCGGCGGGCATTTATCGTTCCACTGGAACGGGAGGCCGGGGAGTTTCAGTGGTAAGCATGACTTCCATGTGATGCAGTTGTCTCGCGACTCAGATGGCGAGACGCGTCTTAGCGGCGCATTGGTGCCGACCTCGGCGACCGATGCCACTACCACGCGCAAGGCCGCCGCGGACTGGTTGGATGCCTACTTGCCGGAATTGGACAAACAAGTCAAGGCCAAGACCTTGGTCGGCGGCGTCAAGCTGCGCGACCAATGGATCCAGCACATGGGGGATGAGGCGGGTGCAGGTGCACAATCCCAACAATGGGCTTATATGGCGGACAAGGTCCAATTTCATGCACCTGGTATGCTGACCATGGATGCAGCATATAGTCTTGGTTTGCACGACCATGCAACGAAAGTAAAAGCCTGGAGTCCTTGGATCAACATTTTTGATGAATACAAGGATTTCTATATTGAACAACAAGCCGCCAACAAGCCGGTGTTTGCTTACTACATGTGGTATCCCCGACATCCGTTAATGAACCGCATGTTCGCTAACCATTTGATCGCGACCTCAATGATCTACTGGTATTACTTCCGCCACAATCTGGCCGGCAATCTGCACTGGGCGCTGAACGTGTGGTCTCTCCCGTTGACAGAAACCAAAGACGACAACGGAATCGGTGCCGAAGGCGATACCCACATCGTCTATCCGGACGTCGGTGGGCGCACTCTGAGGTCATCGCTGCGCTATGAAGCTGAGCGTAACGGGCTGGAGGACCTGGAGATCTTGAAGCGGTACAAGGTGGGGGCACCGAGCGCGGCCAATACGCTGGCCGACGGACTCATAAACCCCAACGGCGTCACCGCGGTCCCAAGTTCCGTCAACACCCTTGCCGAATACAACACAAATGTATCAACGTACCGCACCGTGCGTGCCGAGTTGCTGGAGGCGGTGTCTCCGATGCTCACAGGGCTGACCGTGACACCGGGCGACGGGCAGGTGACGCTGAGCTGGGATGATCCTGGCGATGCCAGCATTGCTCGCTACCAGTTCGACACGCGCTGCTCCTCGGGCCTCTGGGGCGGCTGGCGGAACGTCCCCGCCTCCAGGGCCACCACTACCACCGCCACGATAAGCGGCTTGACTAACGACACGCAGTGCGACTTCCGCATCCGCGCCAGAAGAGGGGGGGAGCGCGGCCCGCCCTCGGCTGTCGTGAGCGCCACGCCGATAGAGTCCCTGCCCTTCGTCACCTGGCACCTGCCCCCTGAGCTGCGCTACGTGAAGGGTGAGGAAATCCTGGCGCCGGTGCGCCTGCCGCGGGCCGACACCACGCAGCGGGTGATTTACCTGCTGAGGGGTCGGTTTTCGGGCACCTTTGCCGGGGACGATTTGCCTGATGGGCTGATTTTCGATGCCGAACAACGCACCATTTCCGGTACGTCGACGAAGCGCATGGCGCGTAGGCGCTACGAGCTCATTGCTCGTGCTTTAGACGGTCGGGAGGGACGGTTCAGCTTCCACCTGACGGTGGCTAACAAGGACAACAAGCCCACCTTCGGCAGTGAGACGCAAGCCGACCTGTTACTGGTGAAGGATGCGCTAATGACCGCGGTCACACTGCCGGTGGCTACGGGCGGCGATGGCACGCTGACCTATCAGTTATTGCCGTTGAAGTGGAGTAACATGGGCTACAACCAGAACGCGGACCGGGAGAGCAACCAACCCTTAGACTACGCCGGGGTGGCCAACCTGCCGGCGGGGCTCAGCTTTAATGCCGGCACACGGGTGCTGTCGGGCACACCCACTGAGAACTGGACGCGCGCCCTTTATACTTTAGTAGCCACGGACGCCGATGGCGACACGGCGGGTCTGAACTTCCATGTGGCGGTGGCAAACGCGTTAACCCCGGCCACCAATTCCAGCACTCTGGAGGTCTGGACGGACGATGCACTCAAGCATGTCAACCGCAATGCCACTAAGCCGAGCTCGCCGTCGACCCGCATTGACTTACATGCGGCGCGCAATGAGTACGAGAACGGCCAGATAGTGCTGCGCAGCGATGCGGATTTGACCATTACCGAGGTGGCGTTTACCGACCTGAAAGATGGCAGCAACACGATTGCTAAGACCCACCTTGACTACCGGTTTGTGGAATACCACTCGCCGGTGATGCCGACCCGGACGACCCAGCTGCTCTACCCGGCCGATAATCGTCCTGATCCGTTGTCCAATGCCCGCTCGATTGTGGTGCCGGCGAACGTCACCCAACCCATCTTAGTGACGGCGTATGTCCCCAAGGGGCAGGCGGCGGGCACTTATGCCGGCGATGTGACGGTCAAGACCACCCAGGGGGACAAGACCGTCCCGCTGAGCGTGAAGGTCTATGCGGTAGAGATTCCCGACGCTAAGGCCAGCGAGTTCTTACAGTACAACTGGACGGAGACGAACATGTACTCCGTGCGCAATGATGAGGACATGGGGTTCTCATACTACGGGATTTATAAGTACTCCGATGACTGGTGGGACTTAATGGGCAACATGGCCGACACCATGTCCAAGCATCGTCAGAACATGACCATTGCCTGGACGGTGGCACTGCTGCGCGATGGCGGCAGTAAGGCCAAGTCCGATGGCACTTATGAGTGGGAGTGGGGGCTGTTCGATAAGTTCATCGACACTTATAACCAGGGTGGCATGTCGCATTTCGGTGGTGGGCATTTGTCGTTCCACTGGGAGGGCGGCAAACCGCGCAGTTGGGATGCTGCTCGGCATTTCGAGGTGGCGATGCTCGCGCCTGACGCGAACGGTGAGACGCGCATCGGCGGTGCCGTGGTGCCGACCTCGACGAGCAATGCCGACGACGAGCGCACGGTGGCCCGGGATTGGCTCAATGCTTATCTGCCGGAGCTGGACAAACATATTGCTGCGAAGGGCTTACTCGGCGGTGCCAAGCTGCGTGATAAGTGGTTCCAACATCTTGGCGATGAGCCGGGCGGCAGCACTGATATCCAACAATGGGCGTATATGGCAGACACGCTCAAGGCCAAGGCGCCCAAGATACGTAATTTAGATGCAGCCCAGACCAGCGTCGAGGGGCTTTTGCAGGATGCCAATGCGGCCCGGGTGAATGCTTGGAGTCCTTACCTGATCGAGTTTGACAAGCGCAAAACCTTATTTGCCCAACAGCAACAAGCCGACAAGCCGGTGTTTGTCTATGTGATGTACACCCCCAGGGACAAGAACGACTATAACCGCCTGTTCAACAACCATCTGGTATCGACTTCCACGCTGTATTGGTATTACTTCCGCCATAACTTAGACGGCAATCTGCACTGGGCACTGAACGTGTGGTCCATCGGGCCGGCGGGCGGCTCTGAAGGCGATACCCACATCGTCTATCCGGACATCGGCGGGCGCACGCTGCGCTCATCGCTGCGCTATGAAGCCGAGCGCGGCGGGCTGGAGGACTTGGAACTGTTGAAGCTGTACAAAGCGACCTCTGCCAGCGCGGCTAATACACTGGCTGAGAAGCTCACCACCACGACCCGCACCAACCACAACAAGGATGTGTCAACGTATCGCACCGTGCGTACCGAGTTGCTGGAGGCTGTGGCCGCCGCCCTACTGCCTAAACCCACGGGTTTTACGGCGACTCCGGGCGACGAGCAGGTGAAGCTCACCTGGGCTGACCCTGCCGATAACAGAATCACCCGCTACCAGTATCAGCAGCGGGTCGGGAACGCCGATTGGGGCTCGTGGATTAACATCTCTGGCGCCAACGCGACCACGACCACCTTTACGCGCGCCGGCCTGACCAACGGCACGCAATACAGCTTCCGCATCCGCGCCGCAAGGGGGCCGGTAGCCGGTGCGGCTTCGGATGTCGTGAGCGCCACACCAATGCCCCTCCCCGAGCTGTCGATTAACAGCGTGGGAGTGACGGAGGGAGCGGCGGCGTATTTTACGGTGAGCCTGTCACGCGCCCACACCGCTGACGTCACGGTGCGGGCGGCCACCTCGGCCGGCACGGCCACGGCGGGCAGCGACTACACCACGAAGACGGCCACGCTGACTATTGCGGCAGGGAGCGCCAGCGCCACCTTCGCGGTACCGACGACCGCCGACAATACTGCCGAGTCTGGCGAGACGATCAAGGTGACCCTGTCCAATCCCGCCGGCGGCGCCACCATCAAGTCCGGCGGCGGTGTGGGTACGGTCACCCTGTACGATCCGGGGAGCGAGTTCGTCAATTATAATGCCCCTGCTGTCAGCTATCAGAATGGCAGTAACACAACAGGCTTGGCATGGTCTTTTGGCACTTTCATCGGGGGAGACTCCAACAGCTACGTTACCTCTAGGCCGGGCGCTTATTTTGAATATACATTTACCGGCACCGGCGTGGATTTTATCTCGGAGACTAACTCTGACCACGGTGAGGTTGACATCTACCTTGACGAGACCAAGGTAGCGCGCGTGTCGCTGCACAGTGCCACCCTAACCGGCAAGGCGCTGGCCTACAGTGTGCGCGGGTTGCCTTTCGGGGAATATACCATCAAGGGTGTGAAGGTGGGGAGCGATGCCAGCAAATATTTAGTAGTGGATGGCTTTTTTGTTTATGGGACGCTCAAACCCACGGGGCTTACCGCGGCGGCGGGCGACGGGCAGGTGGTGCTTACCTGGGACGACCCCTCCAACGATGCCATCACCGGCTACCAGTATCGCCAGGGTACACCCCTGTTCTTGCCTTGGTGGTATTTTGTGTTCGACCCTTATTTAGAACCTGCCCGCTGGGAGGATTGGACCGACATTCCTAGCAGCTCGGCCGCCACCATTTCGCACCTTGTGACCGGCCTGACCAACGGCACGCAGTACTATTTCCAGGTGCGCGCCGTGGTCGGGGCAACGACCGGCGCGCCCTCAAATGCCGCATCCGCCAGACCACGGACGGACGGCCTGAACTTCATCACCTGGCACCTGCCTCCTGAGTTTCGGTATGTGAATGGCGAGGCGATATTGGCGCCGACCCGGCTGCCGCGGCTCGATGGCGGCACGGGCACGGTGACTTATACCTTAACACCGGCGCTACCCACGGGCCTGAAATGGGACGCTGAGGAGCGCACGATTTCAGGCACCCCCGCCGCAGATATGGGTCGCGCGGTATACACCATGAAGGCAACCGATGCGAACGATGAGTCCGCCGCCTACACCTTCCACCTGACCGTAGCGGCCACCGACAACAAGCCCAGCTTCGGCACGACGCAGGCCGATTTGCTATTAGTCAAGGACGCGGCCATGACCGCCGTCACACTACCGGCGGCCACCGGCGGCGACGGCACGCTGACCTATCAGTTACTGCCGTTGAAGTGGAGTAACCTGGGCTACAACCAGGGAGAACGGGGGAACAACCAACCCCTGGACTACGCCGGTGTGCCCAACCTGCCGGCGGGTGTGAGCTTCAATGCCAGCACGCGCGAGCTGTCGGGCAGGCCCACGGCGAACTGGACGCGCGCCTTGTACACGTTGGTGGCCACAGATGCCGATGGCGACACGGCGGGTCTGAACTTCCACGTGGCGGTGGCGAACGCACTGACCCCGGCTACCGGCTCGAGCGCCCTGGAGGTCTGGACGGATGATGCGCTCAACCATGTCAACCGCGATGCCACCCGGCCGAACTCGCCGTCCACCCGCATTGACTTACATGCGGTGCGCAATGAGTATGAGAGCGGCCAGATAGTGCTACGCAGTGATGCGGATTTGACCATCACCGAGGTGGCGTTTAGTGACCTGACCGATGGCAGCAACACGATTGCTAAGACCCACCTTGACTACCGGTTTGTAGAATACCACTCGCCGGTGATGCCGACCCGGGGAGATACGCTACTTTATCCGGCCTCTAATCGTCCCGACCCCTTGTCCAACGCCCGTTCGATTGTGGTGCCGGCGAACGACACCCAACCGATACTGGTGACGGTGTATGTCCCCAAGGGACAGGCGGCGGGCACTTACGCCGGCACGGTGATGGTGAAGGTCAACACGGCGCAGGGGGTTAAGACTAAAACCGTCCCGCTGAGCGTGAAGGTCTATGCCGTGGAGATCCCCGATGCCAAGGACAGCGAGTTCAAGCAGTACAACTGGACCGAGACCAACATGTTCTCCATCCGCAACGAGGAGGACATGGGCTTTTCGTACTACGGGATTGACAAGTACTCTGATGATTGGTGGGAATTGATGGAGAACATGGCCGATACCATGTCGACGTATCGCCAGAACATGGCGGTATCCTGGACGGTGGGTCTGCTGCGCGACGGCGGCAGCAAGGCCAATGCTGACGGCACGTATAAGTGGGACTGGCGGCTGTTCGACAAGTACATCGACACCTATAACCAGGGTGGCATGAGCCACTTCGGCGGCGGGCATTTATCGTTCCACTGGAACGGGAGGCCGGGGAGTTTCAGTGGTAAGCATGACTTCCATGTGATGCAGTTGTCTCGCGACTCAGATGGCGAGACGCGTCTTAGCGGCGCATTGGTGCCGACCTCGGCGACCGATGCCACTACCACGCGCAAGGCCGCCGCGGACTGGTTGGATGCCTACTTGCCGGAATTGGACAAACAAGTCAAGGCCAAGACCTTGGTCGGCGGCGTCAAGCTGCGCGACCAATGGATCCAGCACATGGGGGATGAGGCGGGTGCAGGTGCACAATCCCAACAATGGGCTTATATGGCGGACAAGGTCCAATTTCATGCACCTGGTATGCTGACCATGGATGCAGCATATAGTCTTGGTTTGCACGACCATGCAACGAAAGTAAAAGCCTGGAGTCCTTGGATCAACATTTTTGATGAATACAAGGATTTCTATATTGAACAACAAGCCGCCAACAAGCCGGTGTTTGCTTACTACATGTGGTATCCCCGACATCCGTTAATGAACCGCATGTTCGCTAACCATTTGATCGCGACCTCAATGATCTACTGGTATTACTTCCGCCACAATCTGGCCGGCAATCTGCACTGGGCGCTGAACGTGTGGTCTCTCCCGTTGACAGAAACCAAAGACGACAACGGAATCGGTGCCGAAGGCGATACCCACATCGTCTATCCGGACGTCGGTGGGCGCACTCTGAGGTCATCGCTGCGCTATGAAGCTGAGCGTAACGGGCTGGAGGACCTGGAGATCTTGAAGCGGTACAAGGTGGGGGCACCGAGCGCGGCCAATACGCTGGCCGACGGACTCATAAACCCCAACGGCGTCACCGCGGTCCCACGTTCCGTCAACACCCTTGCCGAATACAACACAAATGTATCAACGTACCGCACCGTGCGTGCCGAGTTGCTGGAGAAAGCAACTAAAGCCCTCGCCGGCCTGCCGGAGCTGTCGATTAACAAAGTGGCGGTATTGGAAGGCCGCCCGGCGCGCTTCACGGTGAGTTTGTCGGCGGCGCACACTGCCGATGTCACGGTACAGGCGGCCACCTCGAACGGCACGGCCACGGCAGGCAGCGACTACACGGCGAAGACGGCGACATTAACCATTGCAACCGGCAGCACCAGCGCCACGTTTGACGTGGTCACCACCGACGATGCGGCGGTGGAAGGCACCGAGACTTTCAAGGTAATCCTGACTAACCCGTCTAAGGCCACGCTCAAAAAAGACGGCGACACCGCCACCGGCAGCGTTTACGACGGCGACGGCGGGACGCTCTTCGATGTGCCCGAGACCGACTCGTCTGTCAGCCTCACCAACGGCACCAACCCTGGGGGTGTGTGGTACTGGAATAAGACGCGTGACGCCAGCCTTAATAACCACAATGACAATGCCTATGGCGTGGGTGATAGCACCGGTGGCGGTAATGGCGCGTATCTCGAATACACCTTTACCGGCACCGGGGTGGACTTTATCTCACAGAGAGGCCCGAACCACGGTGATGTGGACATCCATATCGACAACACCAAGGTGGCCACCGTGAGCTTGTACCAAAGCGGCAGCGCCGCCGGCAATTACGTCGCCTACAGCGCGCGCGACCTGACCCCCGGGGAGCACACCATCCGGGTGACTAAGAAGTCCGGCAACTACCTGATCGTGGATGCTTTTACTGTGTATGGAATCCCCTTGAGCTTCGTCACCTGGCACCAGCCTTATGATCTGCGTTACGTGAAGGATACGGCGATATTGGCGCCGGTGCGGCTGCCGCGGGTGAGTGGCGGTACGGGTATGGTGGTCTATACCTTGTCGCCGGAACTGCCGACGGGACTGAAATGGGACGCCAAGGAGCGCACCATCTCAGGCGCCCCCACTGTGAACAAGAGGTACACGCGCTACACCATGACGGCGACCGACGAAGCCGGTGTTACCGCCACCTATCCCTTCAACCTGACGGTGGCCGATACGGATAACAAGCCCAGCTTCGGCACCAAGACGCAGGCCGACCTGCTGTTAGTCAAAGACACGGCCATGACCGCGGTGACGTTGCCGGAGGCCAGTGGCCTCCACCGCCCGCTGACCTATCAGTTATTGCCGTTGAAGTGGAGCAACCTGAGCTACAACCAGAACAAGGACCGGGAGAGCAACCAACCCTTAGACTACGCCGGGGTGGCCAACCTGCCGGCGGGGCTCAGCTTTAATGCCGGCACACGGGTGCTGTCGGGCACACCCACTGAGAACTGGACACGCGCGCTCTATACCTTAGTCGCCACAGACACCGATGGCGACACGGCAGCGCTGAACTTCCATGTGGCAGTGGTGACCGCACTGACCCCGGCCACCGGCCCGAGTACCCTGGAGGTGTGGACGGACGATGCGCTCAAGCATGTCAACCGAGATGCCACCAAGCCGAACTCGCCGTCGACAGACATCGCCTTACATGCGGCGCGCAATGAGTACGAGAACGGCCAGATAGTGCTACGCAGTGATGCGGATTTGACCATTACCGAAGTGGCGTTTAGTGACCTCACCAGCGGCAGCAACACGATTGCCGCCAAGGATAACCTTGACTACCGGTTTGTAGAATACCACTCGCCGGTGATGCCGACCCGGGCGACCGATGTACTCTACGCGGCCAATAATCGCCCTGATCCCTTATCCAATGCCCGCTCGATTGTGGTGCCGGCGAACGTCACCCAACCCATCTTAGTGACGGCGTATGTCCCCAAGGGGCAGGCGGCGGGCACTTATGCCGGCGATGTGACGGTCAAGACCACCCAGGGGGACAAGACCGTGCGGCTGAGAGTGAAGGTCTATGCGGTAGAGATTCCCGACGCTAAGGCCAGCGAGTTCTTACAGTACAACTGGACGGAGACGAACATGTACTCCGTGCGCAATGATGAGGACATGGGCTTTTCGTACTACGGGATTTATAAGTACTCCGATGACTGGTGGGACTTAATGGGCAACATGGCCGACACCATGTCCAAGCATCGTCAGAACATGACCATTGCCTGGACGGTGGCACTGCTGCGCGACGGCGGCAGTAAGGCCAAGTCCAATGGCACGTATGAGTGGGAGTGGGGGCTGTTCGATAAGTTCATCGACACTTATAACCAGGGTGGCATGTCGCATTTCGGTGGTGGGCATTTGTCGTTCCACTGGGAGGGCGGCAAACCGCGCAGTTGGGATGCTGCTCGGCATTTCGAGGTGGCGATGCTCGCGCCTGACGCGAACGGTGAGACGCGCATCGGCGGTGCCGTGGTGCCGACCTCGACGAGCAATGCCGACGACGAGCGCACGGTGGCCCGGGATTGGCTCAATGCTTATCTGCCGGAGCTGGACAAACATATTGCTGCGAAGGGCTTACTCGGCGGTGCCAAGCTGCGTGATAAGTGGTTCCAACATCTTGGCGATGAGCCGGGCGGCAGCACTGATATCCAACAATGGGCGTATATGGCAGACACGCTCAAGGACAACGCGCCCAAGATACGTAATTTAGATGCAGCTCAGACCAGTGTCGGGGGGCTTTTGCAGGCTGCCAATGCGGCCCGGGTGAATGCTTGGAGTCCTTACCTGATCGAGTTTGACAAGCGCAAAACCTTATTTGCTGACCAGCAGGCGCTCGACAAGCCGGTGTTTGTCTATGTGATGTACACCCCCAGGGACAAGAACGACTATAACCGCCTGTTCAACAACCATCTGGTATCGACTTCCACGCTGTATTGGTATTACTTCCGCCATAATGTGGACGGCAATTTGCACTGGGCGCTGAACGTCTGGTCCATCGGGCCGGCGGGCGGCTCTGAAGGCGATACCCACATCGTCTATCCGGACATCGGCGGGCGCACGCTGCGCTCATCGCTGCGCTATGAAGCTGAGCGCGGCGGGCTGGAGGACTTGGAGCTATTAAAGCTGTACAAGAAGACCTCTGCCAGCGCCGCCAACACACTGGCCGAGAAGCTCACCGGTACGGGTGATCGCACCAACCACAACAAGGATGTGTCAACGTACCGCACTGTGCGTGCAGAGTTGCTGGAGGCTGTGGCGCAGGGGCAGGCGCCCACAGGGCTGACTGCAACGCCAAGCGACAAGCAGGTGACGCTCACCTGGGTCGCCTCCTCCAACAGCGCCATCACCAAGTACCAGTATCGCCAAGGCACCGGCAGTCCCGTCAAATGGGACGATTGGACGGACATTCCCAGCAGCTCGGCCACCACCACCTCACACACTGTGAAGGGCCTGACCAACGGCACACAGTACAGTTTTGAGGTCCGCGTCGTGGTCAGGACGGCAACCGGCTTGGCCTCGGACATCGTGTCCGCTACGGCGGGAGTTTACGAACTATCGATTAACAACGTGGCGGTATTAGAAGGCCGCACGGCGCGTTTCACGGTGAGCTTATCTGCGGCATACACCGCCGCCGTCACAGTACAGGCGGCCACCTCGGATGGCACGGCCACGGCGGGCAGCGACTACACGGCCAAGACGGTGACATTAACCATTGCGACCGGCAGCACCAGTGCCACGTTTGATGTGGCCACCAGCGCTGACGACGCAGTAGAAGGCACCGAGACCTTCGAGGTGGCCCTGACCGGCCCGACCAATGCCACGCTCAAGACAAACAGTGACACCGGCACGGGCACCCTTTACGACGGCGATGGCGGGACGCTCTTCGATGTGCCTGAGACTGACTCGTCTGTCAGCCGCAACGACGGGGGCGGGAGAGAGTGGTATTGGAATGGGAATCGTTCGGGCTTTAATAACTACGGAGACAATATCTACGCCATTGGCAGTAGCAGTGGTGCCGGTAACGGCGCCTACCTGGAATACACCTTTACCGGCACCGGGGTGGACTTTATCTCACAGATTGGTCCTAACCACGGTGATGTGGACATCCATATCGACGGTACCAAGGTGGCCACCGTGTCCTTGTACCAAAGCGGCAGCACCACGGGCAAACACGTGGCCTACAGCGTGCGCGACCTGACCCCCGGGGAACACACCATCCGGGTGACCAAGCAGTCCGGTAAATACCTCGTGGTGGATGCTTTTACGGTGTATGGCACCCCCTTGGACTTCATCACCTGGCACTTGCCCCCTGAGCTGCGCTATGTGAAGGATACGGCCATCCTGGCCCCGACCCGACTGCCTCGGGTCGGCAACGGCGCGGGGACGGTGACTTATGCCTTATCACCGGTGCCACCCACGGGCCTGAAGTGGGATGCTAAGGAACGCACGATTTCAGGCACCCCCACCGCAGATAAGGCGCGCACGCAATACACCATGACGGCGACCGACAAGGCTAGTAGTACCGCCACCTATACCTTCCACCTGACGGTAGCGGCCGCGGATAACAAGCCCACCTTCGGCAGTAAGACGCAAGCCGACCTGTTACTGGAGAAGGATGCGCTGATGACCGCGGTCACACTGCCGGTGGCTACGGGCGGCGATGGCACGCTGACCTATCAGTTATTGCCGTTGAAGTGGAGTAACATGGGCTACAACCAGGGGGTACGAGAGAACAACCAACCCTTGGACTACGCCGGGGTGGCCAACCTGCCGGCGGGTGTGAGCTTCAATGCCACCACGCGCGTCCTCTCGGGCACACCCACGGCGAACTGGACACGCGCGCTCTATACCTTAGTCGCCACGGATGCCGACGGCGACACGGCGACGCTGAGCTTCCATGTGGCGGTGGTGCCCGCACTGACCCCGGCCACCGGCTCGAGCGCCCTGGAGGTATGGACGGATGATGCGCTGAGCCATGTCAACCGCGATGCCACCAAGCCCAATTCCCCGTCGACGGACATTGATTTACATGCGGCGCGCAATGAATATGAGAGCGGCCAGATAGTGCTGCGCAGCGATGCGGATTTGACCATTACCGAGGTGGCGTTTGACGACCTGACCGATGGCAGCAACACGATTGCTAAGACCCACCTTGACTACCGGTTTGTAGAATACCACGTGCCGGTGATGCCGACCCGGACGACCCAGCTGCTCTACCCGGCCGATAATCGTCCTGATCCGTTGTCCAATGCCCGCTCGATTGTGGTGCCGGCGAACGTCACCCAACCCATCTTAGTGACGGCGTATGTCCCCAAGGGGCAGGCGGCGGGGACGTACACCGGCGATGTGACGGTCAAGGTCAAGACGGCGCAGGGAAATCAGACCAAGACCGTGCCCTTGAGCGTGAAGGTCTATGCGGTGCAGATTCCCGATGCCAAGGACAGCGAGTTCTTACAGTACAACTGGACGGAGACAAACATGTACTCTATCCGCAATGAAGAGGACATGGGGCGCTCGTACTACGGGATTGACAAGTACTCCGATGACTGGTGGGACTTAATGGGGAACATGGCCGACACCATGTCCAAGCATCGTCAGAACATGACCATTGCCTGGACGGTGGCACTGCTGCGCGACGGCGGCAGTAAGGCCAAATCCGATGGCACGTATGAGTGGGACTGGCGGCTGTTCGATAAGTTCATTGACACTTATAACCAGCGCGGCATGACCCACTTCGGCGGCGGGCATTTGGCGATGCGCTGGAACGGGCAGCCGGGGAGTTACGATGCGGCCTTGGATTACCAGGTGGGGTTGCTGTCTCGCGACGAAAACGGTGAGACGCGCATGGGTGGCGAGAAGATTCCGCTCTCGATATTATTTGAATTTTTGTATCCCGACGCTCGGGCCTGGCTGGATGCCTATCTGCCGGAATTGGACACCCATATTGCGGCCAAGACCTTGGTCGGCGGTGCTAAGCTGCGCGATAAGTGGTTCCAACATCTCGGTGATGAGCCGAAGTCGAGTCAACTCCCGCAATGGGCGTATATGGCGGACATCCTCAAGGGCAACGCGCCCAAGATACGTAATTTAGATGCAGCTCAGACCAGTGTCGGGGGGCTTTTGCAGGCTGCCAATGCGGCCCGGGTGAATGCTTGGAGTCCTTACCTGATCGAGTTTGACAAGCGCAAAGACAAATTTGCTAAACAGCAACAGGCCGACAAGCCGGTGTTTGTCTATGTGATGTACACCCCCAGGGACAAGAACGACTATAACCGCCTGTTCAACAACCATCTGGTATCGACTTCCACGCTGTATTGGTATTACTTCCGCCATAACTTAGACGGCAATCTGCACCGGGCGTTGAACGTCTGGTCCATCGGGCCGGCGAGCGGTGCCGAAGGCGATACCCACATCGTCTATCCGGACATCGGCGGGCGCACCCTCAGGTCATCGCTACGCTATGAAGCTGAGCGCGGCGGGCTGGAGGACTTGGAGCTGTTGAAGCTGTATAAGGCGACCTCTGCCAGCGCGGCCAACACACTGGCCGAGAAGCTCACCACCACGACCCGCACCAACCACAACAAGAATGTATCGAAGTACCGCACCGTGCGTACCGAGTTGCTGAAGGCTGTGGCTGTGGCCGTCCCCGCCGTCACCGCCACCGCCACCGATACCGCCGCCACCGAAGACGACACCAGCGCCACGGCCACTTTCACGGTGGTACTCGACACCGAGCCGTCCGCCGACGTCACCGTCACCGTCACCGCGCCCACGGGCTTAGATCTCGACGGCCCGGACAGCGCGAAGACCTTCACCTCCAGTGAAGACCTCACCTTCACCGATAGCACCTGGAGCACCGCCCAGACGGTCACCGTGCGCGCCCCCGACGACAGCACCGACAGCCCCAGTCAACGGGAACTGACCGTCACCTACGCCGCCACCTCGACCGACACCGATTACAGTGGCCTTAACGGCACTGCCGCCACCGTCACCGTCACGGATAATGACGCCACTGAGGTGACCTTGGCCGGTAGCGCCGGGGATGTCACCGAGGGCGGCACCAAGGAGTTCACGGTCAAGTTAAACCGCGGCTTGGTCAACGGCGAGGTCCTGCCTGTGCCGCTGACGGTTGCCACCGGTAATGGCACGGCGACTCGCAACACCGACTACACAATAGCTTGCCCCAACGCGCCGCCCGTCGGCGTGACGTGTAATGACCTGAACACTGCGACCACTCCCACCGTGACCTTCACCGGCCCCTCCACCGGCGCCACCGCCACTGAGATCACCTTGACCCTCACCGCAACGACCGATTCCATCGCCGAAGCTGGCGGGGAGTCCGTCACCCTTGGCCTCGGCACGCTTAACACCAGCTCTGGCACCGGCTTGGACGGCGGCGCTTTGGGCACCGACAGTCTGGCGGACTTCACCATCTTCGACCCGGCCATCGCTCTGGCCGCCCCCACCAGCTTCACCGCCACGCCGGGCGACAAGCAGGTGACGTTGAGCTGGGATGATCCGTCCAACAGCGCCATCACCAAGTATCAGTATCGCCAGGGCACCGGCACGACCGTTGTCTGGGGTGGCTGGAAGGACATCCCCAACAGCGATGCCGATACCGCCTCGTACACGGTAACGGGCTTAACCAACGGTACCGCCTACAGCTTCCAGGTGCGCGCGGTCGCCGGCACCACCCTCGGCGCGGCCTCGGCCACCGTCACCGCCACCCCTAATACCGAGGCGCAGGCGCAGACCGTCACGTTCGTAAGCAATCTGGATAGCTCACGCGACGATGCTAATCCATATGACGTGCGCCAAGCGCAATCCTTCACTACGGGTGCTGAAAGTGCCGGCTATCTCCTGTCGTCCGTCCGCATCTATCTCCATGGAGATGCCTCTGGCAGTGGGACCCCTGTGGTCGTCATCCGCGCAAACAGCAGTGGCGACCCCGGTGACATCTTCGTCACCCTGACCAACCCGGGCAGCTTTTCCAGTAGTGCGGGCCTGGCCACCTTCACCGCCCCGGCCGACACGACGCTCGCCGCGAGCACCACCTACTGGGTGGTCATCAACGACTCAGGCGGTAGAAAGCTTTCCTGGCAGGCGGCCGACAGCAACACATCTACGGGACAGTCCGGCTGGAGCATGGGTGCTTCAAAGTATCGAGCTAGTGACTCTTGGAAAACTAGTGGCGCATATCTATCAATGGACCTCCGCGGCACGTTCAAAACGACCACCCCCGCCAACACCGCCCCCACAGTGGCCAATACCATCCCCGACCAGGAGGCACTCACCGGCCAGGCCTTCAGCTACCAGTTCCCGGCCAATACCTTCAACGATGCCGACAGTGGCGACACGCTCACTTACACTGCCACGCTGCTCAGCGGCACGGCGCTGCCCGCCTGGCTGAAATTTGCCCCCGACACCCGCACTTTCTCTGGCACACCGAAACAGATAAACGTCGGCAAGTTTACGGTGAAGGTCACCGCCACAGACGGCGACGCCGCTTCGATCAGCGACAATTTTGTTATTACCGTGACGCGCACAGAGGCCACGGTACAGTTCTCGCAGGCAACCAATTCCATTACCGAGGGCAACGCCGCCACCGTGACCCTGCAACTGTCCAAGGCGGTGGCCAAAGTGGTGGACATCTACCTCAAGGTCACTGCCGGCACTGCCACTTCGGGCACCGACTACACCGCCGGCACGGTGACCGCGCCCGACAGCACCGCCGGCACCTACAGGGTCACTATTGCGGCGAGTGCCACCTCGGGCTCAGTGAGCATCCCCACGACTGACGACTCGGCCTTCGAGGGCAGCGAGTCCTTCACTTTGAGCATCCATCAGATTGCCAGCGACAGTGTCATCGGGCGCGGCACCGCCACCACGCAAACCGTGACCATCGAGGACAACGAGCCAACCGTGGTGTTATCACAAACGAGCCGCACGGTCACCGAGGCCACCGGCAGCGGGCGCACCGCACAATACACCGTCAAGCTGCCCGCCCAGCCCACGGCCGATGTCACCGTCGCGGTGGCTAGTGCTGCGGTCACCGTGGCCACGGTGTCCCCCACCAGCCTGACCTTCACTGACAGCACTTGGAGTACGGCGCAAACCGTCACCGTCACCGCCGTGGACGATAACCTCTACCAGAGCACCGACCGCACCACGACTATCACCCATACACCGTCCTCGACCGACACCCGCTTCACGAGCGGCCCCCACCCCAGCGTGGCCGTCACCGTCACTGATGATGAAACGCCGGCGGCCCCGGACGCCCCGACCGGCCTGACGGCCATGGCGGGCGACGCTGATGTCGCCCTGAGCTGGACTGACCCGAGCAACGCCAGCATCACCGAGTACGAATACCAGCAGCGCACCGGCACTGGCAACTGGGGTAATTGGACGGATTTCACCAGCGCTGCCGACACCACGACCCACACGGTGACGAACTTGACCAACGGCACGGAGTACGACTTCCGAATCCGCGCCGTTAACGCGGGCGGGAACAGCGCTGCGTCGGACGTCGTGACCGCCACCCCGCTGGCGGCGACCGCCCCCAGCAAGCCACGGAACCTGAGGGCCGAGCCGGGCGGCGGGCAGGTCGTTCTGAATTGGCGTGCCCCCGGAACTAATGCTGACGCGATCACGAAGTACCAGTACCGCCGAGGCTCGGGCGACCCCTTCGTCTGGGCAGCGTGGGCGGACGCCTCCGGCACCACCACCCACACAGTGACGGGTCTGACGAACGGCACACAATACCGCTTCCAGGTGCGCGCGGTGGCGAGCGCGGTGTTCGGCGCGGCGTCGGACACCGTGGAAGCGACTCCCAACCCGAAACCGGCCGCCCCGACGAACTTCACGGCTGTAACGGGGGATAAAAGCGGCGAGGTGGACTTGAGCTGGACGGCCCCGACCGGCACCATCACCAGGTATGAACACCGCCGCCGCCCGGTCGGGGGCAACTGGCCACAAATCTGGACCCCTTTGAATATCCCCAGTGCCACCAGATTCACGGCGGGGAGCCTGACGGACGGCACGGAATACCAGTTCGAGCTGCGCGCCGTTAACGATTCGGGTGCGGGCGCCACCGCCAGCGCGACCGCGACCCCGCTGAACCCGAGCGCCCTGGCCGCCCCGACCGGCTTCACGGCCGCGGCGGGGGATGCCAGCGGCGAGGTGGACTTGAGCTGGACCGCCCCGACCGGCACCCTCAGCGGCTACCAGTACCGCCGGGGTATGGGTAGTCCTCTGGTCTGGGTGGCGTGGACGGACATCGCGAACAGCGCCGCCCTGACCAGCTATACGGTGACGGGTCTGACGGACGGCACGGCCTACAGCTTCCAGATCCGCGCAGTCAGCGGGACGGGCGGCTCGACGGTGCTCGGTGCAACCTCAGGCACCGCCACCGCCACGCCGTCCGCCCCGGGCAACACCGCCCCGACGGTGGCCAATGCCATCCCCAACCAGCCGGCGTTCACCGAGCAGGCCTTCAGCTACCAGTTCCCGGCCGATGCGTTCACCGACGCCGATAACGACGCGCTCACTTACCGCGCCACGCAGGGCGACGGCACGGCACTACCGAACTGGCTGACCTTTACCAAAGCCACCCGCACCTTCTCCGGCACGCCGACCGCGGCCGGCACGCTGACAGTCAAGGTCACCGCCGCTGACGGCAACGGCGGCACGGTCAGCGACGAGTTCGATATCACCGTGACCGTGAGCAAGCGCCTGCCGTTGACCTTAGCCGCCATCGCCACGGACAACACCATCAACATCGCCGAGAAAGCCGCCGGCTTTGCGATTACCGGCGCCACCGGCACCGAGGGCGGGGCGACCGTGACGGTGACGGTGGGCAGCGGGACGTTGACCACCACCTCGGCCACCTCGGGCACGGTCGGTGCCTGGTCGGTCAGTGTGCCGGGCAATCAGTCCTACATCACCGGCACGTCCGTGGCCGTCGCGGTCGATGCCACCAAGTCCGGGCTGGCCGATGCCACGCAACAGGCCCGCACGTTGACTGTGGACTTGGTCAAGCCCACCGCCACCTACACCGCGCCGGGCAGCTTGCAGGTGGGCACGGCCATTACCGACATCGCTCCGACCAACCCCAGCGCCGACATCAAGACCGGCGGCTACACGGCGAGCGCCCTGCCGGCGGGCCTGGAGATAAACGCCAACACCGGCGAGATTACCGGCACGCCGACCACGGCCAAGACCGCCACCACCACCGCCACGGTGACGCTCGAAGATACCGCCGGTAACACCAATGAGGTTGACATTGACTTCCCGGCGGTCACTAAGGGCGCGCAGACCTTGGCCGGCCTGGCCTACGCCCCGAGCGCGGCGGGCGTGGGCGCGAAGGTAGACCTGACCGCACCCACGGTGTCCCCGGCGGCGAGCGGTGCCCGCGGCGCTATCACCTACAACACTGGCGATGCGACCGTCTGCACGGTCGACACCACCACCGGGACGCTGACCCTCAAGAAGGTGGGCACCTGCGTGGTCACCGCCACCGCCGCCGGGGATGCCAACTACGACGCCGCCACCGACACGTTCACCGTGACCGTGCAGGCGAACCTGCCGTTGACCCTGGCCGCCATCGCCGGCGATGACACCATCAACATCGCCGAGAAGACCGCCGGCTTTACCATCACCGGCACCACCGGCACGGTCAGTGGGGCGTCCGTCACGGTCACGGTGGGCAGCACTGCGTTGACGGCCGTCACCTCGGGCAACGACGGCACCTGGTCGGTCAGTGTGCCGGGCAATCAGTCCTACATCACCGGCACGTCCGTGGCCGTCGCGGTCGATGCCACCAAGTCCGGGCTGGCCGATGCCACGCAAGCGACCCGCACGTTGACTGTGGACTTGGTCAAGCCCACCGCCACCTACACCGCGCCGGGCAGCTTGCGGGTGGGCACGGCGGTGACCGTGACCCCGACCAACCCCAGCGCCGACATCAAGACCGGCGGCTACACGGCGAGCGCCCTGCCGGCGGGCCTGGAGATAAACGCCAACACCGGCGAGATTACCGGCACGCCGACCACGGCCAAGACCGCCACCACCACCGCCACGGTGACGCTCGAAGATAATGCCGGTAACACCGCCGAGGTCACGATTAACTTCCCGGCCGTGGCCAAGGGCACACAGACCTTGGCCGGCCTGGCCTACGCCCCGAGCGCGGCGGGCGTGGGCGCGACGGTAGACCTGACCGCACCCACGGTGTCCCCGGCGACGAGCGGTGCCCGCGGCGTTATCACCTACAACACTGGCGATGCGACCGTCTGCACGGTCGGCACCACCACCGGGGCGCTGACCCTCAAGAAGGTGGGCGCCTGCGTGGTCACCGCCACCGCCGCCGGGGATGCCAACTACGACGCCGCCACCGACACGTTCACCGTGACCGTGCAGGCGAACCTGCCGTTGACCCTGGCCGCCATCGCCGGCGATGACACCATCAACATCGCCGAGAAGACCGCCGGCTTTACCATCACCGGCACCACCGGCACGGTCAGTGGGGCGTCCGTCACGGTCACGGTGGGCAGCACTGCGTTGACGGCCGTCACCTCGGGCAACGACGGCACCTGGTCGGTCAGTGTGCCGGGCAATCAGTCCTACATCACCGGCACGTCCGTGGCCGTCGCGGTCGATGCCACCAAGTCCGGGCTGGCCGATGCCACGCAAGCGACCCGCACGTTGACTGTGGACTTGGTCAAGCCCACCGCCACCTACACCGCGCCGGGCAGCTTGCGGGTGGGCACGGCGGTGACCGTGACCCCGACCAACCCCAGCGCCGACATCAAGACCGGCGGCTACACGGCGAGCGCCCTGCCGGCGGGCCTGGAGATAAACGCCAACACCGGCGAGATTACCGGCACGCCGACCACGGCCAAGACCGCCACCACCACCGCCACGGTGACGCTCGAAGATAATGCCGGTAACACCGCCGAGGTCACGATTAACTTCCCGGCCGTGGCCAAGGGCACACAGACCTTGGCCGGCCTGGCCTACGCCCCGAGCGCGGCGGGCGTGGGCGCGACGGTAGACCTGACCGCACCCACGGTGTCCCCGGCGACGAGCGGTGCCCGCGGCGTTATCACCTACAACACTGGCGATGCGACCGTCTGCACGGTCGGCACCACCACCGGGGCGCTGACCCTCAAGAAGGTGGGCGCCTGCGTGGTCACCGCCACCGCCGCCGGGGATGCCAACTACGACGCCGCCACCGACACGTTCACCGTGACCGTGCAGGCGAACCTGCCGTTGACCCTGGCCGCCATCGCCGGCGATGACACCATCAACATCGCCGAGAAGACCGCCGGCTTTACCATCACCGGCACCACCGGCACGGTCAGTGGGGCGTCCGTCACGGTCACGGTGGGCAGCACTGCGTTGACGGCCGTCACCTCGGGCAACGACGGCACCTGGTCGGTCAGTGTGCCGGGCAATCAGTCCTACATCACCGGCACGTCCGTGGCCGTCGCGGTCGATGCCACCAAGTCCGGGCTGGCCGATGCCACGCAAGCGACCCGCACGTTGACTGTGGACTTGGTCAAGCCCACCGCCACCTACACCGCGCCGGGCAGCTTGCGGGTGGGCACGGCGGTGACCGTGACCCCGACCAACCCCAGCGCCGACATCAAGACCGGCGGCTACACGGCGAGCGCCCTGCCGGCGGGCCTGGAGATAAACGCCAACACCGGCGAGATTACCGGCACGCCGACCACGGCCAAGACCGCCACCACCACCGCCACGGTGACGCTCGAAGATAATGCCGGTAACACCGCCGAGGTCACGATTAACTTCCCGGCCGTGGCCAAGGGCACACAGACCTTGGCCGGCCTGGCCTACGCCCCGAGCGCGGCGGGCGTGGGCGCGACGGTAGACCTGACCGCACCCACGGTGTCCCCGGCGACGAGCGGTGCCCGCGGCGTTATCACCTACAACACTGGCGATGCGACCGTCTGCACGGTCGGCACCACCACCGGGGCGCTGACCCTCAAGAAGGTGGGCGCCTGCGTGGTCACCGCCACCGCCGCCGGGGATGCCAACTACGACGCCGCCACCGACACGTTCACCGTGACCGTGCAGGCGAACCTGCCGTTGACCCTGGCCGCCATCGCCGGCGATGACACCATCAACATCGCCGAGAAGACCGCCGGCTTTACCATCACCGGCACCACCGGCACGGTCAGTGGGGCGTCCGTCACGGTCACGGTGGGCAGCACTGCGTTGACGGCCGTCACCTCGGGCAACGACGGCACCTGGTCGGTCAGTGTGCCGGGCAATCAGTCCTACATCACCGGCACGTCCGTGGCCGTCGCGGTCGATGCCACCAAGTCCGGGCTGGCCGATGCCACGCAAGCGACCCGCACGTTGACTGTGGACTTGGTCAAGCCCACCGCCACCTACACCGCGCCGGGCAGCTTGCGGGTGGGCACGGCGGTGACCGTGACCCCGACCAACCCCAGCGCCGACATCAAGACCGGCGGCTACACGGCGAGCGCCCTGCCGGCGGGCCTGGAGATAAACGCCAACACCGGCGAGATTACCGGCACGCCGACCACGGCCAAGACCGCCACCACCACCGCCACGGTGACGCTCGAAGATAATGCCGGTAACACCGCCGAGGTCACGATTAACTTCCCGGCCGTGGCCAAGGGCACACAGACCTTGGCCGGCCTGGCCTACGCCCCGAGCGCGGCGGGCGTGGGCGCGACGGTAGACCTGACCGCACCCACGGTGTCCCCGGCGACGAGCGGTGCCCGCGGCGTTATCACCTACAACACTGGCGATGCGACCGTCTGCACGGTCGGCACCACCACCGGGGCGCTGACCCTCAAGAAGGTGGGCGCCTGCGTGGTCACCGCCACCGCCGCCGGGGATGCCAACTACGACGCCGCCACCGACACGTTCACCGTGACCGTGCAGGCGAACCTGCCGTTGACCCTGGCCGCCATCGCCGGCGATGACACCATCAACATCGCCGAGAAGACCGCCGGCTTTACCATCACCGGCACCACCGGCACGGTCAGTGGGGCGTCCGTCACGGTCACGGTGGGCAGCACTGCGTTGACGGCCGTCACCTCGGGCAACGACGGCACCTGGTCGGTCAGTGTGCCGGGCAATCAGTCCTACATCACCGGCACGTCCGTGGCCGTCGCGGTCGATGCCACCAAGTCCGGGCTGGCCGATGCCACGCAAGCGACCCGCACGTTGACTGTGGACTTGGTCAAGCCCACCGCCACCTACACCGCGCCGGGCAGCTTGCGGGTGGGCACGGCGGTGACCGTGACCCCGACCAACCCCAGCGCCGACATCAAGACCGGCGGCTACACGGCGAGCGCCCTGCCGGCGGGCCTGGAGATAAACGCCAACACCGGCGAGATTACCGGCACGCCGACCACGGCCAAGACCGCCACCACCACCGCCACGGTGACGCTCGAAGATAATGCCGGTAACACCGCCGAGGTCACGATTAACTTCCCGGCCGTGGCCAAGGGCACACAGACCTTGGCCGGCCTGGCCTACGCCCCGAGCGCGGCGGGCGTGGGCGCGACGGTAGACCTGACCGCACCCACGGTGTCCCCGGCGACGAGCGGTGCCCGCGGCGTTATCACCTACAACACTGGCGATGCGACCGTCTGCACGGTCGGCACCACCACCGGGGCGCTGACCCTCAAGAAGGTGGGCGCCTGCGTGGTCACCGCCACCGCCGCCGGGGATGCCAACTACGACGCCGCCACCGACACGTTCACCGTGACCGTGCAGGCGAACCTGCCGTTGACCCTGGCCGCCATCGCCGGCGATGACACCATCAACATCGCCGAGAAGACCGCCGGCTTTACCATCACCGGCACCACCGGCACGGTCAGTGGGGCGTCCGTCACGGTCACGGTGGGCAGCACTGCGTTGACGGCCGTCACCTCGGGCAACGACGGCACCTGGTCGGTCAGTGTGCCGGGCAATCAGTCCTACATCACCGGCACGTCCGTGGCCGTCGCGGTCGATGCCACCAAGTCCGGGCTGGCCGATGCCACGCAAGCGACCCGCACGTTGACTGTGGACTTGGTCAAGCCCACCGCCACCTACACCGCGCCGGGCAGCTTGCGGGTGGGCACGGCGGTGACCGTGACCCCGACCAACCCCAGCGCCGACATCAAGACCGGCGGCTACACGGCGAGCGCCCTGCCGGCGGGCCTGGAGATAAACGCCAACACCGGCGAGATTACCGGCACGCCGACCACGGCCAAGACCGCCACCACCACCGCCACGGTGACGCTCGAAGATAATGCCGGTAACACCGCCGAGGTCACGATTAACTTCCCGGCCGTGGCCAAGGGCACACAGACCTTGGCCGGCCTGGCCTACGCCCCGAGCGCGGCGGGCGTGGGCGCGACGGTAGACCTGACCGCACCCACGGTGTCCCCGGCGACGAGCGGTGCCCGCGGCGTTATCACCTACAACACTGGCGATGCGACCGTCTGCACGGTCGGCACCACCACCGGGGCGCTGACCCTCAAGAAGGTGGGCGCCTGCGTGGTCACCGCCACCGCCGCCGGGGATGCCAACTACGACGCCGCCACCGACACGTTCACCGTGACCGTGCAGGCGAACCTGCCGTTGACCCTGGCCGCCATCGCCGGCGATGACACCATCAACATCGCCGAGAAGACCGCCGGCTTTACCATCACCGGCACCACCGGCACGGTCAGTGGGGCGTCCGTCACGGTCACGGTGGGCAGCACTGCGTTGACGGCCGTCACCTCGGGCAACGACGGCACCTGGTCGGTCAGTGTGCCGGGCAATCAGTCCTACATCACCGGCACGTCCGTGGCCGTCGCGGTCGATGCCACCAAGTCCGGGCTGGCCGATGCCACGCAAGCGACCCGCACGTTGACTGTGGACTTGGTCAAGCCCACCGCCACCTACACCGCGCCGGGCAGCTTGCGGGTGGGCACGGCGGTGACCGTGACCCCGACCAACCCCAGCGCCGACATCAAGACCGGCGGCTACACGGCGAGCGCCCTGCCGGCGGGCCTGGAGATAAACGCCAACACCGGCGAGATTACCGGCACGCCGACCACGGCCAAGACCGCCACCACCACCGCCACGGTGACGCTCGAAGATAATGCCGGTAACACCGCCGAGGTCACGATTAACTTCCCGGCCGTGGCCAAGGGCACACAGACCTTGGCCGGCCTGGCCTACGCCCCGAGCGCGGCGGGCGTGGGCGCGACGGTAGACCTGACCGCACCCACGGTGTCCCCGGCGACGAGCGGTGCCCGCGGCGTTATCACCTACAACACTGGCGATGCGACCGTCTGCACGGTCGGCACCACCACCGGGGCGCTGACCCTCAAGAAGGTGGGCGCCTGCGTGGTCACCGCCACCGCCGCCGGGGATGCCAACTACGACGCCGCCACCGACACGTTCACCGTGACCGTGCAGGCGAACCTGCCGTTGACCCTGGCCGCCATCGCCGGCGATGACACCATCAACATCGCCGAGAAGACCGCCGGCTTTACCATCACCGGCACCACCGGCACGGTCAGTGGGGCGTCCGTCACGGTCACGGTGGGCAGCACTGCGTTGACGGCCGTCACCTCGGGCAACGACGGCACCTGGTCGGTCAGTGTGCCGGGCAATCAGTCCTACATCACCGGCACGTCCGTGGCCGTCGCGGTCGATGCCACCAAGTCCGGGCTGGCCGATGCCACGCAAGCGACCCGCACGTTGACTGTGGACTTGGTCAAGCCCACCGCCACCTACACCGCGCCGGGCAGCTTGCGGGTGGGCACGGCGGTGACCGTGACCCCGACCAACCCCAGCGCCGACATCAAGACCGGCGGCTACACGGCGAGCGCCCTGCCGGCGGGCCTGGAGATAAACGCCAACACCGGCGAGATTACCGGCACGCCGACCACGGCCAAGACCGCCACCACCACCGCCACGGTGACGCTCGAAGATAATGCCGGTAACACCGCCGAGGTCACGATTAACTTCCCGGCCGTGGCCAAGGGCACACAGACCTTGGCCGGCCTGGCCTACGCCCCGAGCGCGGCGGGCGTGGGCGCGACGGTAGACCTGACCGCACCCACGGTGTCCCCGGCGACGAGCGGTGCCCGCGGCGTTATCACCTACAACACTGGCGATGCGACCGTCTGCACGGTCGGCACCACCACCGGGGCGCTGACCCTCAAGAAGGTGGGCGCCTGCGTGGTCACCGCCACCGCCGCCGGGGATGCCAACTACGACGCCGCCACCGACACGTTCACCGTGACCGTGCAGGCGAACCTGCCGTTGACCCTGGCCGCCATCGCCGGCGATGACACCATCAACATCGCCGAGAAGACCGCCGGCTTTACCATCACCGGCACCACCGGCACGGTCAGTGGGGCGTCCGTCACGGTCACGGTGGGCAGCACTGCGTTGACGGCCGTCACCTCGGGCAACGACGGCACCTGGTCGGTCAGTGTGCCGGGCAATCAGTCCTACATCACCGGCACGTCCGTGGCCGTCGCGGTCGATGCCACCAAGTCCGGGCTGGCCGATGCCACGCAAGCGACCCGCACGTTGACTGTGGACTTGGTCAAGCCCACCGCCACCTACACCGCGCCGGGCAGCTTGCGGGTGGGCACGGCGGTGACCGTGACCCCGACCAACCCCAGCGCCGACATCAAGACCGGCGGCTACACGGCGAGCGCCCTGCCGGCGGGCCTGGAGATAAACGCCAACACCGGCGAGATTACCGGCACGCCGACCACGGCCAAGACCGCCACCACCACCGCCACGGTGACGCTCGAAGATAATGCCGGTAACACCGCCGAGGTCACGATTAACTTCCCGGCCGTGGCCAAGGGCACACAGACCTTGGCCGGCCTGGCCTACGCCCCGAGCGCGGCGGGCGTGGGCGCGACGGTAGACCTGACCGCACCCACGGTGTCCCCGGCGACGAGCGGTGCCCGCGGCGTTATCACCTACAACACTGGCGATGCGACCGTCTGCACGGTCGGCACCACCACCGGGGCGCTGACCCTCAAGAAGGTGGGCGCCTGCGTGGTCACCGCCACCGCCGCCGGGGATGCCAACTACGACGCCGCCACCGACACGTTCACCGTGACCGTGCAGGCGAACCTGCCGTTGACCCTGGCCGCCATCGCCGGCGATGACACCATCAACATCGCCGAGAAGACCGCCGGCTTTACCATCACCGGCACCACCGGCACGGTCAGTGGGGCGTCCGTCACGGTCACGGTGGGCAGCACTGCGTTGACGGCCGTCACCTCGGGCAACGACGGCACCTGGTCGGTCAGTGTGCCGGGCAATCAGTCCTACATCACCGGCACGTCCGTGGCCGTCGCGGTCGATGCCACCAAGTCCGGGCTGGCCGATGCCACGCAAGCGACCCGCACGTTGACTGTGGACTTGGTCAAGCCCACCGCCACCTACACCGCGCCGGGCAGCTTGCGGGTGGGCACGGCGGTGACCGTGACCCCGACCAACCCCAGCGCCGACATCAAGACCGGCGGCTACACGGCGAGCGCCCTGCCGGCGGGCCTGGAGATAAACGCCAACACCGGCGAGATTACCGGCACGCCGACCACGGCCAAGACCGCCACCACCACCGCCACGGTGACGCTCGAAGATAATGCCGGTAACACCGCCGAGGTCACGATTAACTTCCCGGCCGTGGCCAAGGGCACACAGACCTTGGCCGGCCTGGCCTACGCCCCGAGCGCGGCGGGCGTGGGCGCGACGGTAGACCTGACCGCACCCACGGTGTCCCCGGCGACGAGCGGTGCCCGCGGCGTTATCACCTACAACACTGGCGATGCGACCGTCTGCACGGTCGGCACCACCACCGGGGCGCTGACCCTCAAGAAGGTGGGCGCCTGCGTGGTCACCGCCACCGCCGCCGGGGATGCCAACTACGACGCCGCCACCGACACGTTCACCGTGACCGTGCAGGCGAACCTGCCGTTGACCCTGGCCGCCATCGCCGGCGATGACACCATCAACATCGCCGAGAAGACCGCCGGCTTTACCATCACCGGCACCACCGGCACGGTCAGTGGGGCGTCCGTCACGGTCACGGTGGGCAGCACTGCGTTGACGGCCGTCACCTCGGGCAACGACGGCACCTGGTCGGTCAGTGTGCCGGGCAATCAGTCCTACATCACCGGCACGTCCGTGGCCGTCGCGGTCGATGCCACCAAGTCCGGGCTGGCCGATGCCACGCAAGCGACCCGCACGTTGACTGTGGACTTGGTCAAGCCCACCGCCACCTACACCGCGCCGGGCAGCTTGCGGGTGGGCACGGCGGTGACCGTGACCCCGACCAACCCCAGCGCCGACATCAAGACCGGCGGCTACACGGCGAGCGCCCTGCCGGCGGGCCTGGAGATAAACGCCAACACCGGCGAGATTACCGGCACGCCGACCACGGCCAAGACCGCCACCACCACCGCCACGGTGACGCTCGAAGATAATGCCGGTAACACCGCCGAGGTCACGATTAACTTCCCGGCCGTGGCCAAGGGCACACAGACCTTGGCCGGCCTGGCCTACGCCCCGAGCGCGGCGGGCGTGGGCGCGACGGTAGACCTGACCGCACCCACGGTGTCCCCGGCGACGAGCGGTGCCCGCGGCGTTATCACCTACAACACTGGCGATGCGACCGTCTGCACGGTCGGCACCACCACCGGGGCGCTGACCCTCAAGAAGGTGGGCGCCTGCGTGGTCACCGCCACCGCCGCCGGGGATGCCAACTACGACGCCGCCACCGACACGTTCACCGTGACCGTGCAGGCGAACCTGCCGTTGACCCTGGCCGCCATCGCCGGCGATGACACCATCAACATCGCCGAGAAGACCGCCGGCTTTACCATCACCGGCACCACCGGCACGGTCAGTGGGGCGTCCGTCACGGTCACGGTGGGCAGCACTGCGTTGACGGCCGTCACCTCGGGCAACGACGGCACCTGGTCGGTCAGTGTGCCGGGCAATCAGTCCTACATCACCGGCACGTCCGTGGCCGTCGCGGTCGATGCCACCAAGTCCGGGCTGGCCGATGCCACGCAAGCGACCCGCACGTTGACTGTGGACTTGGTCAAGCCCACCGCCACCTACACCGCGCCGGGCAGCTTGCGGGTGGGCACGGCGGTGACCGTGACCCCGACCAACCCCAGCGCCGACATCAAGACCGGCGGCTACACGGCGAGCGCCCTGCCGGCGGGCCTGGAGATAAACGCCAACACCGGCGAGATTACCGGCACGCCGACCACGGCCAAGACCGCCACCACCACCGCCACGGTGACGCTCGAAGATAATGCCGGTAACACCGCCGAGGTCACGATTAACTTCCCGGCCGTGGCCAAGGGCACACAGACCTTGGCCGGCCTGGCCTACGCCCCGAGCGCGGCGGGCGTGGGCGCGACGGTAGACCTGACCGCACCCACGGTGTCCCCGGCGACGAGCGGTGCCCGCGGCGTTATCACCTACAACACTGGCGATGCGACCGTCTGCACGGTCGGCACCACCACCGGGGCGCTGACCCTCAAGAAGGTGGGCGCCTGCGTGGTCACCGCCACCGCCGCCGGGGATGCCAACTACGACGCCGCCACCGACACGTTCACCGTGACCGTGCAGGCGAACCTGCCGTTGACCCTGGCCGCCATCGCCGGCGATGACACCATCAACATCGCCGAGAAGACCGCCGGCTTTACCATCACCGGCACCACCGGCACGGTCAGTGGGGCGTCCGTCACGGTCACGGTGGGCAGCACTGCGTTGACGGCCGTCACCTCGGGCAACGACGGCACCTGGTCGGTCAGTGTGCCGGGCAATCAGTCCTACATCACCGGCACGTCCGTGGCCGTCGCGGTCGATGCCACCAAGTCCGGGCTGGCCGATGCCACGCAAGCGACCCGCACGTTGACTGTGGACTTGGTCAAGCCCACCGCCACCTACACCGCGCCGGGCAGCTTGCGGGTGGGCACGGCGGTGACCGTGACCCCGACCAACCCCAGCGCCGACATCAAGACCGGCGGCTACACGGCGAGCGCCCTGCCGGCGGGCCTGGAGATAAACGCCAACACCGGCGAGATTACCGGCACGCCGACCACGGCCAAGACCGCCACCACCACCGCCACGGTGACGCTCGAAGATACCGCCGGTAACACCAATGAGGTTGACATTGACTTCCCGGCGGTCACTAAGGGCGCGCAGACCTTGGCCGGCCTGGCCTACGCCCCGAGCGCGGCGGGCGTGGGCGCGAAGGTAGACCTGACCGCACCCACGGTGTCCCCGGCGGCGAGCGGTGCCCGCGGCGCTATCACCTACAACACTGGCGATGCGACCGTCTGCACGGTCGACACCACCACCGGGACGCTGACCCTCAAGAAGGTGGGCACCTGCGTGGTCACCGCCACCGCCGCCGGGGATGCCAACTACAACGCCGCCACCGCCAAGGCCACCGTGACCGTGCAGGCGAACCTGCCGTTGACCCTGGCCGCCATCGCCGGCGATGACACCATCAACCTCGCCGAGAAGACCGCCGGCTTTACCATCACCGGCACCACCGGCACGGTCAGTGGGGCGTCCGTCACGGTCACGGTGGGCAGCACTGCGTTGACGGCCGTCACCTCGGGCAACGACGGCACCTGGTCGGTGTCCGTGCCGGGCAATGCCCCCTACATCACCGGCACGTCCGTGGAGGTCACGGTCGATGCCACCAAGTCCGGGCTGGCCGATGCCACGCAACATGCCCGCACGTTGACTGTGGACTTGGTCAAGCCCACCGCCACCTACACCGCGCCGGGCAGCTTGCAGGTGGGCACGGCCATTACCGACATCGCTCCGACCAACCCCAGCGCCGACATCAAGACCGGCGGCTACACGGCGAGCGCCCTGCCGGCGGGCCTGGAGATAAACGCCAACACCGGCGAGATTACCGGCACGCCGACCACGGCCAAGACCGCCACCACCACCGCCACGGTGACGCTCGAAGATACCGCCGGTAACACCGCCGAGGTCACGATTAACTTCCCGGCCGTGGCCAAGGGGACACAAACCTTGAGCGGCCTGGCCTACGCCCCGAGCGCGGCGGGCGTGGGCGCGAAGGTAGACCTGACCGCACCCACGGTGTCCCCGGCGGCGAGCGGTGCCCGCGGCGCTATCACCTACAACACTGGCGATGCGACCGTCTGCACGGTCGACACCACCACCGGGACGCTGACCCTCAAGAAGGTGGGCACCTGCGTGGTCACCGCCACCGCCGCCGGGGATGCCAACTACAACGCCGCCACCGCCAAGGCCACCGTGACCGTGCAGGCGAACCTGCCGTTGACCCTGGCCGCCATCGCCGGCGATGACACCATCAACATCGCCGAGAAGACCGCCGGCTTTACCATCACCGGCACCACCGGCACGGTCAGTGGGGCGTCCGTCACGGTCACGGTGGGCAGCACTGCGTTGACGGCCGTCACCTCGGGCAACGACGGCACCTGGTCGGTCAGTGTGCCGGGCAATCAGTCCTACATCACCGGCACGTCCGTGGCCGTCGCGGTCGATGCCACCAAGTCCGGGCTGGCCGATGCCACGCAAGCGACCCGCACGTTGACTGTGGACTTGGTCAAGCCCACCGCCACCTACACCGCGCCGGGCAGCTTGCAGGTGGGCACGGCGGTGACCGTGACCCCGACCAACCCCAGCGCCGACATCAAGACCGGCGGCTACACGGCGAGCGCCCTGCCGGCGGGCCTGGAGATAAACGCCAACACCGGCGAGATTACCGGCACGCCGACCACGGCCAAGACCGCCACCACCACCGCCACGGTGACGCTCGAAGATACCGCCGGTAACACCAATGAGGTTGACATTGACTTCCCGGCGGTCACTAAGGGCGCGCAGACCTTGGCCGGCCTGGCCTACGCCCCGAGCGCGGCGGGCGTGGGCGCGAAGGTAGACCTGACCGCACCCACGGTGTCCCCGGCGGCGAGCGGTGCCCGCGGCGCTATCACCTACAACACTGGCGATGCGACCGTCTGCACGGTCGACACCACCACCGGGGCGCTGACCCTCAAGAAGGTGGGCGCCTGCGTGGTCACCGCCACCGCCGCCGGGGATACCAACTACGACGCCGCCACCGACACGTTCACCGTGACCGTGCAGGCGAACCTGCCGTTGACCCTGGCCGCCATCGCCGGCGATGACACCATCAACATCGCCGAGAAGACCGCCGGCTTTACCATCACCGGCACCACCGGCACGGTCAGTGGGGCGTCCGTCACGGTCACGGTGGGCAGCACTGCGTTGACGGCCGTCACCTCGGGCAACGACGGCACCTGGTCGGTCAGTGTGCCGGGCAATCAGTCCTACATCACCGGCACGTCCGTGGCCGTCGCGGTCGATGCCACCAAGTCCGGGCTGGCCGATGCCACGCAAGCGACCCGCACGTTGACTGTGGACTTGGTCAAGCCCACCGCCACCTACACCGCGCCGGGCAGCTTGCAGGTGGGCACGGCGGTGACCGTGACCCCGACCAACCCCAGCGCCGACATCAAGACCGGCGGCTACACGGCGAGCGCCCTGCCGGCGGGCCTGGAGATAAACGCCAACACCGGCGAGATTACCGGCACGCCGACCACGGCCAAGACCGCCACCACCACCGCCACGGTGACGCTCGAAGATAATGCCGGTAACACCAATGAGGTTGACATTGACTTCCCGGCGGTCACTAAGGGCGCGCAGACCTTGACCGGCTTTGCCTACACCCCGGCCACGGTGGCCGTGGGCGCCAATGCGCCGACGCTGACCGCGCCCACCGGGGCGCAGGGCGCGCTGACTTACAGCACCACCAGCGCCGCCGCCATCTGTACAGTGACCAGTGCCGGGGTGCTGACCGTAGTCGGTGCCGGGGACTGTGTCATTACCGTCACGGCGGCGGCCACGGACGACTACAACGCAGCTGCCGCCACGTTCACGGTAACTGTGATCGCAGCCGGCACGCTGGCCCTGACCGTCGATGCCATCGCCGGCGATAACACCGTGAACATCGACGAGAAGGCGGCGGGCTTTGCCATTAGTGGCACCACCGGCGCCGAGTCCGGGGCGGCTGTGACAGTGGTCATGGGGACGGAAATCTTCACGGCCGTCACCTCGGACAGCGACGGCATCTGGTCGGTGAGTGTGCCGGCGAACGCCGCTTATATTGCCGGCGCGGCGGTGACGGTCACCGCCAATGCCGAGAAGTCCGGGTTGGCGGCGGCCGCCGAAGTGGTCCGTGTGGTCACCGTTGATCTGACTGCCCCCACTGCGCCCACCTACACGGCGCCGGATACGCTGACGGTAGGGGTGGCGATGACCGCCATGACCCCGTCCGGCGGCGTCGGGATTAAGGTCGCCGGCGGCTACACGGCGGACGGCCTGCCCTCCGGCCTGACGATAGATGCCGACAGCGGCGCTATTAGCGGCGCGCCGACGACCGCCAAGAGCGCGACCACCGATGCCACGGTGACGGTGACCGATGCCGCCGGCAACACGGCTGAGGTCGCCATGACCTTCCCGGCGGTGGACGCGAGAATAATTAAGGTTGTTGGAGGAGACGAAGATGTTGATGTGACGGTGATTGAACTGCGGCCGGTTGTTGAGCTAGAGGCTATGTTCCCGACATCCGAGTTAATGCGTCGGCAGGTGTCACCTTCGGAAGATGTCGTGTTTGCGGTGTCTCCTGTAGTGATAGAGCAGGTGGGTGACAGGCAGCTTGCCGAGGGTGAGGGGAGGTTTACGTTCTGTCTGCCGCGCGGCTCGGTTCCTGCCGGTTATACGGCGGTGATTTACCTTGCCAGCGGGGGTGATGGCAGTGAATCTTCGCATTGGGTGGCATTGCCCAATCAACAAGATGAGCCATTGCGGCAACGGGTGTGTGCGACCGTGTCAGGGTTTTCCATGTTTCGGGTGGGTTATGATGCACAAGATGATGTGTTGGGCGTATTATCGATAAGCAGCGCCAGTGTGCGCGAGTTTGTCGGTGCACTGTTCTTTGATGTCAGGTTGAACAAGCCGGCGGCGCAGGTGGTGACGGTGGCTTATGCCACACAGGCGGGTACGGCCACGCGCGAGGTGGACTATAAGCATACCTCAGGTACACTGAGGTTCGAGGTGGGTGAGACGCACAAGCAGGTTAAGGTGAATATATTGGACGATGATGTGGTTGAGGGGATTGAGTACTTCGAGCTGGTGCTGAGCGCCCCGGTTAATGCCAGCTTGGCGCAAGCTGTGGCGACCGGCACGATTGTTGACGATGATCGCGTGCGTCTGTTCCTTCGTCATGCCAGCGCCGCTGAGGGCGCCGGTGAGATGATTTTCAGGATGGAGCTTGAGCCGTGGAGTGAAGAGCCGGTGACGGTGGACTATACAACTGTTGATCGCGCGGCACTGGCGGGCGTTGATTACACTGCGGTCGCCGGCACGCTTACATTTGCACCGGGACAGCGGCGCAAGGTGCTACGGGTGCCGCTGATTGACGATGCGGTGCATGAAGACACGGAGTCGTTCACGGTGCAGTTCAGCAATCTGGTCAATGCTGAGTTCGAGCGGCTCAAGGCGGTTAATGGTTGGGTGTATGATGACGATGTGCGCGCCATCAGGGTGTCCCCGTCGATGATGCAGATGAGCGAAGGGTCAACGGAGCGTTGCACGATAGTGCTGGCCACGCAGCCCACGGGTGAGGTGACGCTGGAATTGACTACGAATAACCGAGCTGTACAGTTGTCGCCGGCGCGACTGACTTTCGATGCGAGCAACTGGTCACGTCCGCAGCA
Organism: Gammaproteobacteria bacterium; assembly: GCA_965215365.1. Taxonomy (GTDB): domain Bacteria; phylum Pseudomonadota; class Gammaproteobacteria; order Eutrophobiales; family Eutrophobiaceae; genus JAAXHV01. Next base: position 1,385,596 of record CBDCDS010000003.1, read on the forward strand.
GGTGACGGTAACGGTGCCGGCAGATACGAATATGTTCGATGACGAGGCGCTGTTGACGTACAAGGCAAGTGGCGCTGACTACGAGGCGATGCAGGGAGAGACGATATTGTACATTGAAGATATGAACCGCCCGGATCATGACGGGTTGCGCGATACGGCGCCGATCATATATCCTGACAGCCCGTTCACTCCGTTGGGTAACTTCTAACGTGATGCTTTCTTCGCATCACCTAGTGAGATATGCGGGCTAAAGCAGTAACCGGGTTTGTGCGCCGGTACAGGTCAGGGTGGGACAGTCCGTGGCGGTAATCGCTGAGGCCCGTGGTCTGGACGCGGCCGCCGGGATGGATACGGACTACGCTCTCTCAGTCGGTGATGGGTTCCAAGGCGTGCTTGACAATCGTCGCGATCAGGATTGGATTTTAATCGAATTGCTTGAAGGGAAACGCTATGAAATCAGTCTGACCAGCACGAATAACCACGAAAATGCAGATCTGGTTCTGAAAATAGTCAATTCCGAGGGAGAGGTGGTAGCTGCCAATGATGATATAGACTACGCGGCGGGCAACCGTGATGCGTTGCTCAGATTTCACTTGGAGGAGGCGGGCGACTATTACATTGTGGCGGACCGTTTCCGGGGCACATCGGCGGAGAACTGGAGCGCGTACACGGTAGTTACGCGTGACTTGGAGGAGCAGGCCTACAGGCAAGGTCTGCTCATTGGAGGTGACGATGACGAAGTGCTCGCTGGCGGCGAAGCTGATGATTCGATACGGGGAGGAAAGGGGGATGATTGGCTGCTGGGCGGCCCCGGTGCCGATGTGTTGGTGGGCGGGCCGGGGGCTGACTTTGCCAGTTACCGTACTTCTGCGGTCGGGGTGACGGTGCGCTTGTATGACGGCACGGCCCGGGGCGGTGATGCCGAGGGAGACCGCTTCGAGGGGAAGGACGAGGTGGCCGCCGAGCCGCCTGAGGCGGGCGACGCCGAGCCGGCCGTGAGGGACGCAGCGCCAACAGTCGGGCTGCCGACAGTGGAGAGATTGGATATTGAGCATCTGACAGGGTCGGCCTGGGATGATGTGCTGGCGGGAGATGTGGGCGTTAATTGGCTGTTTGGTCTGGACGGGGATGATGTACTGGACGGCAGAGAAGGGGATGATCGGCTGATTGGCGGTGCCGGGGATGACCGGCTGGTTGGCGGCCCCGGCGCCGACCGGTTGCGTGGTGGGACTGGCATTGATACTGCGTCCTATGAAGGGTCAGAGGTCGGTGTGAGAGTCTATTTATATGAGGGCGTGAGCTGGGGCGGTGATGCCGAGGGTGACCGGTTTGTGGGTCTGGAGGAGGTGGAGTACATCGATGCCGAGGGTGAGGTTCAGCGTGAGCTGTTGCCGGATATTGAGGATCTGGTGGGCTCGGCACATGCGGATGTGCTGGCGGGTGACCGGCGCGATAACCGTTTGGATGGCGGCGGCGGTGATGATACGTTGTATGGCGGTCCGGGCGGTGGCGACGATCTGTTGCACGGCGGGGCTGGCGCTGATCGGTTATATGGCGGGGCCGGCCGTGACACGCTGGTGGGCGGCCCCGGTGCCGATGTGTTGGTTGGCGGGGCCGGGGCTGATTTTGCCAGTTACCGTACTTCTGCGGTTGGGGTGACGGTGCGCTTGTATGACGGCACGGCCTCGGGCGGTGACGCTGAGGGAGACCGGTTCGAGGGGAGGGAAGAGGTTGCCGCTAGACCGGCCGTGGGGGACGCAGCGGCAACAGCCAGACTGCCGGCTGTGGAGAAACTGGATATTGAGCATCTGACAGGGTCTGCTTGGGATGATGTGCTGGCGGGAGATGTGGGCGTTAATTGGCTGTTTGGTCTGGACGGGGATGATGCGCTGGACGGCAGAGAGGGGGATGACTGGCTCGATGGAGGTGTGGGCGCGGACCGGCTGAGCGGCGGCGCCGGGTCTGACGTGGCCTCTTATGCGCGTTCTGGCGCCGGCGTGACAGTACGTTTGCACAGCAGCACGGCCTCAGGGGGTGATGCCGAAGGGGACCGGTTTGTCGGTTTGGAAGAGGTGGAGTATATCGATGCCGAGGGTGAGGTGCAGCGTGAGCTGTTGCCGGATATTGAGGATCTGGTGGGCTCGGCGCATGCGGATGTGCTGGCGGGCGACCGGCGGGATAACCGTTTGGATGGCGGGGCTGGCGATGATACGTTGTATGGCGGTCCGGGCGGCGGTGATGACCTGTTGCACGGCGGTCCCGGCGCGGATCGGTTATATGGCGGTGCCGGTCGTGACACGCTGGTGGGCGGCCCCGGTGCCGATGTGCTGGTTGGCGGGGCGGGGGCTGATTTTGCCAGTTACCGTACTTCTGCGGCCGGGGTGACGGTGCGCTTGTATGACGGCACGGCCCGGGGCGGTGATGCGGAGGGGGATCGGTTCGCGGGAACAGTGGCAATTGCTGGCGAGCCCGCTGAGGCGGGCGATGCTATGCCGACCATGGAGGAAGAAGGTGCAACAGCCGAAATGCCGACCGTGGAGGAAGAAGATGCAACAGCCGGGATGCCGGCTGCGGAGGAAGAAACGCCAGCAACGGCGATGCCGGCTGCGCAGAGGTTGGATATTGAGCATCTGATCGGCTCTGCTTGGGATGATGTACTGGTGGGCGATGCGGGAGGTAATTGGCTGTTGGGTTTGGATGGGGATGATGTACTGGACGGCAGAGCGGCGGATGACTGGCTCGATGGAGGTATGGGCGCGGACCGGCTGAGCGGCGGCGCCGGGTCTGACGTAGTCTCTTATGAGCGTTCCGGCGCCGGCGTGGTAGTGCGGTTGCACAGCGCCACGGCCTCCGGGGGTGATGCCGAGGGGGACCGGTTTGTCGGCTTGGAAGAGGTGGAGTACATCGATGCCGAGGGTGAGGTACAGCGTGAGCTGTTGCCGGATATTGAGGATCTGGTGGGCTCGGCGCATGCGGATGTGCTGGCGGGTGACCGGCGCGATAACCGTTTGGACGGCGGCGGCGGTGATGATACGTTGTATGGCGGTCCGGGCGGCGGTGATGATCTGTTGCGCGGCGGCGCTGGCGCGGATCGGTTATATGGCGGGGCCGGTCGTGACACGCTGGTGGGCGGCCCGGGCAATGATCTTCTCATCGGGGGAACCGGTGACGACGAGATATTCGGTGGCGCGGGGGCTGATATATTTGTGATAGCCGCTGACAATGGCAATGACTATCTCGGTGACTTTCTTTTCGGTGACGATCGCATCGACCTGACGGACTTTGCTGAGATTGCCTCAGTGGATGACCTGCGTATAGGGCAGCAGGCCGGCGATCTGATCATTGATCTGTCAAGCCATGGCGGCGGTCAACTCTGGCTGTATGATCTGCAACAAGAAGAGCTTACCGATGACCAGTTCATTTTTGTTACGCCTGAGTTTTAACCCGCATCACTTGGTGAGATATGCGGGCTAGCCCCATGTCAGTGAATGCGGAACGATACTAGTGAAAACCCTTTCAGTTGTTCAATCGACCCTTGTTGCAGCACTGCTCGTTGTTTGTCTGACAGGCTACGGGCTACGGGTTTACAAGTTGGTCACCCTGCCGCCACCGCACTCGGACATGAACCCGGCGCCGGCTGCGACTGTGCCGGCGGATGCCATGTTGCCTGCGGCTATTGCGCAACTCAGTTTGTTTGGTGAGCGCCGCCAGGCAACCGTGACACCCGCACCCATTCAGCTTGACAATGTCCCCAAGACAAAACTGGATTTTACGTTGAACGCAGTGTTTACCGATACCGAGCCGGCGCGTGCCAGCGCAGTCATCGCCACGGGTAACAACAGTCAGGCAAAACGCTATTTTGCTGGTGAATTATTACCGGGGAACGTGATACTATTCGCACTATACCCGGATCATGTGATATTGAAGCGGGGCGAAACGTTGGAACAGTTGGCTTTTCCGAGAGACAGAACCCAATGAGTAGGTGTGACAGTCCGTTTCACAAGCCGGTGTAGTGGTGACAGTACTTTCATCAAAATTTCATCTGCACGAGCCGCTCCTTCGAGCCGTTGCCTGGGGGCGGAGGTTGCCGTTGCTGATTGGCCTGTTGCTGGCCGGCCCGACGCCGTCCCTGTCCGAGCAGGTCACTCTGGCCATGGAAAATGCCGAAATCAGAGAGCTTATCAACTGGGCCTCGGATTATCTTGGCAAGGCTATTATCATCCACCCGGAAGTGCAGGGACGGGTTTCCGTGATTTCCGGCGAACCGATCGGTCGGGATGAGGTCTATCAGGTATTTCTGTCGGTATTGCAGGTGTATGGTTATGCCCTGGTCGAAGAGGAGAATGTGCTCAAGATCATTCCCCGGGATTTGGCCAAGCAAGCAGGCGCCCCCCTGACAACGGAGCAGGACGCGGTCAGCATTGAAGATATGGTAGTGCGGATTATCAGGCTGGACAATGCCGACGCAGCACAGTTGACGGCCTTGTTGCAACCGTTCGTTTCACGCTTTGGAAACCTGGCAAGCTACCCGCGTACCAATGCCTTAATCATCGCCGACCGGGCGGATAATATTACCGAGATGGTAAAAATCATCCGCGAATTTGATCTGAGCGTCGCCTTCGAGATAGACATGATCGAGCTTGAATTTGCCAGCATCACCGAAGTGGTTGAGGTGCTCAGCAAGATCATGCCGGCGCCGAGTGAAAACCAGACGTTTTCCTTCGCTGCCGACAAGCGCACCAACAGCATTCTGGTGACAGGCAGTGACATTGTGCGCCAACGGGTACGGTCCCTGATCGAGCGTTTGGATCAGCCCTTGCCGAGCGGCGGTTCGACGCGGGTGGTATTTGTCAATTATCTCAAGGCCGAGGAATTAGCGCCCATATTACGCGGCTTGCATGACGGCAATGCCCAACCGGCGCCGGAACAGCCCTTCGAGCAGCAGGCCGGCGTCAATATCCAGGTCAGTGAAGCGGTGAATGCGCTGGTCATCACCGCGCCGCCTGAACTGATGCAAACCATGCTGGGCATCATCAAGGCCTTGGACCTGCGCCGGCAGCAGGTGTTTGTGGAAGCGGTTATCGTGGAGGTGAGAGGCGATCTGTCGTCTGATTTGGGTATCGAATGGCGTAGCGCTGCGCCGGGCGAGGACGGCGCCTTTTCCGGTTTCAGCGCACTGCCTTCGTCCCTGTCCGGCACGGTGCCGACGGCCGCGGGCTCGACTCTCGGTTCGGGGCTTACCTTGGGATTTATGCGCAACAATTCATTACGGGCGCTGGTGCGCGCATTACAGTCCGATGCCAATGCCAATATCCTGTCCACCCCGACGATTGTGACCTTGGACAACGAAGAGGCCAAAATTCTGGTCGGTTCCAATATCCCCTTTATTACTGGTTCGGCCACCGGCGTTGCGTCGTCCACCTCCAATCCGTTCCAGACCATTCAACGCCAAGACATAGGTATTACGCTCAACGTCAAGCCGCGCATCAATCAGCAGCAGTCTATCATCCTAGAAATTGAACAAACCGTGGAAAGTATCACCACCGCCGCGGTGGCCACCGCCGATATTATTACCAATAAACGCAACATCAAGACCAGCGTGCGGCTGGACAGCCGACAGGTGCTGGTATTAGGCGGCCTGATGTCGGACGAGATCACGCAGAACCAGACAAAAGTGCCGTTGCTGGGCGATATTCCCGTGCTGGGGCGGCTGTTCAGGAGCACCGGCGTTGAGACCAAAAAGACCAACCTGCTGGTCTTTATTCACCCGATCATTTTATCTGAGCCGGAGCAAATTGACAGGTTGAGCCGCGGCTACTACGACCGGGTTCGAACTTTGCAGCGGCAATTCAACCAGAACAAGGCGGAATCTGTTTTTATTCGCGACGGTGCGCCCTTGCTGCCGGAACTGGAAGACCTGCCGTCTGAAAGAGCTATGCGACCCCGTGCCGTCGCGGCAGATGACAGCGCCGCCAGCCGGCCGGCGCCGGATGTTGCGGACTCTGTCGAGGCAGATGACAGCGCCGCCAGCCGGCCGGCGCCGGATGTTGCGGACTCTGTCGAGGCAGATGACAGCGCCGCCAGCCAACCGGCGTCGGATGTTGCGGACTCTGTCGCGGCAGATGACAGCGCCGCCAGCCGGCCGGCGCCGGATGTTGCGGACTCTGTTGCTATTCGCGACGGTGCGCCCTTGCTGCCGGAACTGGAAGACCTGCCGTCTGAAGGAGCTATGCGACCCCGTGCCGTCGCGGCAGATGACAGCGCCGCCAGCCGGCCGGCGCCGGATGTTGCGGACTCTGTCGCGGCAGATGACAGCGCCGCCAGCCAACCGGCGTCGGATGTTGCGGACTCTGTCGCGGCAGATGACAGCGCCGCCAGCCAACCGGCGTCGGATACTGCGGACTCTGTTTTTATTCGCGACGGTGCGCCCTTGCTGCCGGAACTGGAAGACCTGCCGTCTGAAGGAGCTATGCGACCCCGTGCCGTCGCGGCAGATGACAGCGCCGCCAGCCGGCCGGCGCCGGATGTTGCGGACTCTGCCATGTCTACAACCGCGCAGTAGCCGACATGATGGGTGCCCCGAATAATGGATGCCTTACATAATCCGACCTCGTTGCTCGCGCCCGTTCAGGCAGAAGCGGGGGCGGGCGCTGAGGCGGCCACTAAGTGGTCCTTCGGTTTTGCCAAGCGTCACGGCGTTGTGGCCATGCCTGATGAGGATTCATCCGGGCTGCGGGTATTGCACCGGGATAATGTAGGCTTGCTGGCGCTGGCAGAGGCGCGCCGTTTCCTTGGCGTTCCGGTGCGTTATGAATGTGTGGAGGAAGGCGCTTTTCAACAGGCGCTGACAACGAGCTATGAGGGCGGTTCTGACACGGCGATGAAGATCGCCGAAGGTCTGGAGGATGATTTGGATCTGGTCAGCCTGATTAACGCGATTCCAGAAAAAACAGACCTGCTGGAACAAGAGGATGACGCGCCGGTGATTCGGTTAATCAATGCCTTGCTGACCGAAGCCCTGAAACAAAACGCCTCGGATATTCATATCGAGACCTTTGAGAATTACCTGAGCGTGCGTTTTCGCGTGGATGGCTCGTTGCGGCAGGTGGCGCGGCTGGAACGGGGGTTGACGGCTTTTCTGGTATCCCGCATCAAGGTCATGGCGAAGCTGGATATTGCAGAAAAACGTATTCCCCAGGACGGGCGTATTTCGTTACGTGTTGCGGGTCGGGAGGCGGACATCCGCGTGTCGGTGGTGCCGGCCAGTGAAGGCGAACGCGTGGTCTTGCGGCTGCTGGATAAAAAGGCCGAACGTTTCGACCTGTCGTCGCTGGGTATGAATACCACAGACTTGTCGCTGCTGCGTGAATTATTGCACAAGCCACATGGGATTATCCTCGTGACCGGGCCGACCGGCTCAGGCAAAACCACCACCTTGTACGCGGCACTCAGTTACCTGAACGAGATATCGCGTAATATCATCACGGTAGAGGACCCTATTGAGTACAATCTTGAAGGCATCAGCCAGATACAAGTGAACCCGAAAACCGGGTTGACTTTTGCGGACGGACTGCGTGCCATCCTGCGCCAGGACCCTGATGTCATCATGCTGGGCGAGATTCGCGATCTGGAAACCGCGGAAATTGCCATCAGGGCCAGTCTGACCGGACACCTGGTGCTTTCCACGCTGCATACCAACAGTGCCATAGGCGCGGTGACGCGCTTGCAGGATATGGGCATCGAACCGTTTTTGCTGTCTTCCAGTCTGTTGGGGGTCATTGCTCAGCGTCTGGTGAGGTTGCTGTGCGCACACTGTAAACAGAGCTGTCCCCCGGCTGAGGCGCAGAGAGTTTTGTCAGGTTTGAATGCGGGCGCGAGCGATATTTACCGCGCCGCTGGTTGTGACGGCTGTTTGCAGACCGGATATCAGGGGCGCACCGGCATTTTTGAAGTGGTCGCAGTCGATGAGACGGTGCGCAGCCTGGTTCATGAACAGGCTAGCGAGGCAGATATACTCAAATATACACAGGAATGCTTCAGCAACATTCGCTCCAGCGGTATGCAAGCCGTTGCTGCCGGCGCCACGGGAGCGGACGAAGTGCTGAGGGTGCTGGAGTAAACCCGCGCGGGCTTGAGCTTTCGGTAGTTATGGCGGCATTCAATTACATCGCGGTTGATAACAGTGGCTCCAGAACGAGAGGCATACTGGAAGCAGACAGTCCGCGACAAGTCAGGCAACAGCTGAGAAAGCAAGCTCTCACTCCTCTGCGCGTGACCGCCACCCGGGAGCGGCTTGGGAAAAGCCGGATAAATGGATTTTTCACGCGGGTGGGACTGCGCGACCTGACGTTGCTCTCCCGCTATCTGGCAACCTTGTTGCAAGCGGGTCTGCCGGCCGAGGAAGCTCTGGCAGTGGTGTCGCAACAGACCCACAAGGGCAAAATATGCGACGTCACGCTGGCGTTGCGAGCCCGGGTGCTGGAGGGTCATAGCCTGTCGCACGGGCTGGAAGAATATGCTCATATATTTCCGGACGTATATCGCGCCAGCGTTGCGGCGGGAGAATATGCCGGCAGGCTGGATGAGGTGATGAAACGGTTGGCCGAGCACCTGGAAAAAACACATGAATTCAGACAGAGAGTCATGTTGTCATTGCTTTATCCGTTGCTTTTACTGGTATTGTCAATTGCCATTATTACCGCGCTGATGGTGTTTGTGGTGCCGGATGTGATTGCCATATTCGTCGAAACCGGGCAGGCACTGCCGCTGTTGACTCAGGTGCTTATCGGGTTAAGCGAATTTATCAGTGAATATGGTTTGCCGGTGTTATTGATGGCGTTGCTGGCCGTTGCGGCCGGCAGATTCGTGTACCGAATGGCGTCGGTGCAACTGCTGCTGCATCGGCAGATATTGCGGTTGCCGGTGGTCGGTCGTTTCAGTCGGGGGGTCAACTGTGCACGTTTTGCCCGCACTTTGAATGTTTTGTTCAATAGTGGAGTGCCACTGGTTGATGCCATGAAAATCGCCGGTCAGGTTTCATCCAATCAGTGGCTGCGCCTGGAGATTGATAAAGTGACACAACAGGTGGCTGAGGGCGGCAGTTTGAGCGCTGCGCTGAGACAGTCCGGCCATTTCCCGCCGGTGATGGTGCAAATGCTTGCCAGCGGCGAGGCGAGCGGAGAGCTGTCTGGCATGTTGCAAAGTGTCGCGCTGGACCAGGAGCGGGAGATTCAAACCCTGGTGCGGGCCGGGGTCAGTCTGTTGGAGCCGCTGATGTTGCTGCTGATGGGTATGACGGTTTTGTTCATTGTGCTGGCCATATTGCTGCCAATTATGAACCTGAATCGGCTGATAGTCTGATGTTGCCGCCGGTAAACAGACACGGGGCAAAGCGGGTCATGCCAAGGGGATTTACCCTCATTGAGGTCATGATTGTTATTGTGGTGCTGAGCGTGCTGGCCGCGTTGGTTGTGCCTAATATCATGGGGCGCCCTGATGAAGCCCGCATCGCGGCCGCGAAAATAGACCTGCGCAGCATCGCCAATGCCCTGGCATTATACAAGCTCGACCACCATACCTATCCCACCACCAACCAGGGGCTGGAAGCATTAGTGAGCAGACCGGCAGCGGGTGGCGCCGAATATGGTGGTTATTTGCAGCAGATTCCCAAAGACCCCTGGGGCCACGAGTATCTTTACCTCAGTCCCGGCGCGCATGGCCCTTACGACCTGTATTCACTCGGAGCAGACGCTAAAAAAGGGGGTGACGGGGCGCGCGCCGACATCACCAGCTGGGAACAATGAGGGGCGTAAAAATCTCGTGGAGAACCAGCCCGCAGGCAGAACCAATCCGGCGCGATGTTCGCATCACTGGGTGAGAGCTGCGGGCTGGGGCGGGGACGGATAGTGAAGGCATTCCATAAATCGACTCTTGGATTTACCCTCATTGAGGTGCTGGTTGTCATTGTCATCGTCAGTGTGCTGGCCGGACTCACGGTTCTGAGCATTGCGCCGGGCAGCCCGCAGCGAACCCTCAAGCGCGAGGCGCAGCGCTTGGAGTTAACGGTGCTGGCCGCGGCCGAAAAAGCACTGCTCGATGGCCTTGAATATGGCCTGCGATTCACCGGTAAAGAGTATCAGATAGTGAAATTTGACGCTCGGGCAGAGCAATGGATACCGCAACAGGCCCCGGAATTTCAGCCGCACCGACTGCCTGATGCAGTGCAGCTGGTCCTGGAAATTGAAGAGCAGCTGTTCACTCCGGAAACAGACACAGGCGCCGACACTGAGGCGCGTCGGCAGCAGGGGGGGCGAGAGGCGGATGCCGAGCCACATATTCTGTTGCTGTCCAGTGGTGAGGTGACCGCGTTCGACATCTATTTCAGTCTGGACAGTGGCGGTGAGACCTACCATCTTGCCAGTGATGGCATACAAGTGGCCCGGTTGGAAAAACTGTATGACTTTGTGCCAGATGCGGGCTAACCCAAGGTTCAGCCTGAGCGGGGATTCCGGCTTTACCCTGCTTGAAGTCCTGGTGGCGTTAGCTGTGTTCATAATCAGTGTTGTGGCACTGAACAGGCTGGTATCGCAAAGTGTCAGACAGACCGATTATCTGGAGCAGAAGGTGGTGGCATCGTGGATTGCGCAAGATAAGCTGACCCTGCTCAGGGTTGATGGCGTCTGGCCGGCATTGGGTCAATCCGTTGATAACGCATGGCAACTGAACCGGGAATGGTGGGTTGAAACCCGTGTATCCGACACCAGCGAGCCACTGCTGAGACGGGTTGACGTGCGGGTCGGGTCGGTGGGTGAAGAGGCAACATTATTTGCCTTGCACGGTTTCATCGGCAAGCACTGATGTATCTAGGTCGGAAAGTCCTGACACAAAGTGGCTTCACCTTGTTGGAAGTGCTTTTAGCTGTTAGTATTTTTGCGGTTATCGGCTTGTGCGCGCAGCGCGTATTACATGTTGTCGTCAGCGCAGAGACTGTCGCGTCTGCTCACACGTCATCATTGTTCAGGTTACAACGGGCCATGTTGTTGCTTGGTGCGGATCTGCAGCAGATTGTTGACCGGCCGGTCACGGCCGCCGTTGACGACGCGCCCGGGGCACTGGTCACAGACCATGACCGCTACCTGCTGATGTTTACCCGGCAGGGTTGGCGCAATCCATTGTGGCTGCCACGCAGCAATCTGCGGCGGGTTGCCTACAGCCTGGACCAGGCTGACATCGATGCAGCAGGGAGCGATACCATCAGCCTAGTGCGCCATTACTGGTCACTGACAGACCCGGTGGCAGGCTATGCACCCAAAAGTCAGGAGTTACTAAATAATGTCATGGATGTTCGTTTCCGCTTTCTGGACCGCAAACATAACTGGCATTCCAGCTGGCCGTTGCAATTGCGGCAAGGTGAGGCCGCGCAAACAGGTGAGGCACCGGGCGGTTTGCCTGTTGCCGTTGAAATTACCATTGAAACAGAAGTCTCGGGCCTGATTCAGCGAGTCTTCCAGACCGGAGCTCGATGAAACCGGTAAGCTCAGGCGTAGCTCACGGACAACATGGCATTGCCCTGATAACGGTATTGCTGATCTTTGTCATGGCTACCGTGATAGCCGGCGATTCGGCACAGCGCGCGTTCCTGACAACCAGTCGTCTGGAACGACAACTGGTGGATGCGCAGGCCTGGGAATACGCGCTGGCGGGAGAGGCTTTCGCCCGGCAACTCCTGTACACGGATGTTGTCGAGGTGAAACCTGCTGCCGACGAGGTCGCCCAGGACGAGGACAACCAGGACAAGGGCTGGCTACTGGTTGACCGGGTTGAGAAATTTGAACAGGGTGAATTGAATATCTCCATTTTAGACCTGCAATCCAGGTTTAATATCAATAATCTGGTGGGGGGCATGAACGAGGATAGGCAGCAGGCATTGCAACAATTTACTCGTCTGTTGGACAGTCTGACTATCAAACCGACCGCTACCCGGGCCTTGCTGGATTGGGTTGAGGAGGTCAGTACGTCCCTGGAGAGCGATGCCGGGGACTTGGCGGAGGAACATGGCCCTGGCTATGAGGCGAGGCATTGGCTGCTTGCGCATTTGTCTGAATTGTATGAGTTGGAAGGTGTGGATAAGGCAACGCTCACGGCCCTGGCGCCCTACATGACCGCCCTGCCGCCGCCAACAGCCATCAATGTTGATACGGCTTCCGAGCGGATTTTGCGAGCCATATCCGGTGCAACAGAAACCGATGCGCCTGAAAGTGACGCGCAGGAGCCGGCGGACACCCCCGTCGATGCCGAACCTCACCCGCCAACGGACGCCCCCGTCAATGCCGAATCTGGCGCTGGCTGCATGGCTGCAAAGAGCTGTTATTTTATGGTTTTTGTAAAATCTGTTTTCGCCGATCAAAGCCTTTCCCTGCGCACGGTCTTTTACCGTAGCCCCGAAACGAATCAGCTGCGTATGCTGTCCCGCGACCGCGGTGACGATTTTTTATTCCGGTGGGGCGACGACAGGGACGAAGCGCAATCATGAACCGGCTGTTTATACGGCTTAATTCGTCGCCACCCGATGACGCTGAGCAACGAGTGGATTGGGCAGTGCTGACCGCCGCCGGGGATAAACTCGACGCCGGCTTCGGCGCCACCCTGGGCCGTATGGATACAGTCGGGGTCGCGGCAGAGGATATGGAAACTGTGATCATTGCGCCGGGTGAGGATATCTTGTTCCGGAAGCTGGCAGTTCCCGCTGCACAAAAACGCTATCTCAAAGAGATAGTGCCGTATCTTATGGAAGACGCGATGGCCGACACGTTGGAATCCATGCACATTGTCAATGGCAAGGAGCATGAGGGGAAATACCCCGTTATGGCGGTACGGCACTCCCGTATCCGAGACTGGATGGAGCGCTTGCGACAACATGACATTACGCCCGACTGCATGGTCGCGGATACTTATGTTATGTCGTTATTTCCAGATAAAGTGTGCGTTTTGTTCGATGAGAGATATAGTATCATCAGCACTGATACGATTGCGTTAAAAACCGATACGAGTAATATTACGTTGCTGTTGAGGAGTTATTTAAGCGAGCAGGGAAATGACGCCGCGCCGGTCAGCAGTATTGCACTGCTGGCCACGGCGGCGGCCCGTGGCGATGCCAGGATCGACGCGGAGATAGCAGACGCGATAAAGTACCTGGACACAAGAGGCATTGCCAGTACCGTGGAGCAGATTGACAATAGCTTTGACTATCTCTGTCAGCGCTTAAATGCTGTGTTTGAGGCGGGGCAGGGCGGTCAGCTCGCCAATCTGATAGGCGCGCCCTACCAGGGCCATGTCATCAGGCGCCAACGTTTCAACTGGCGTGCGCTGGCGCTGGTCCTGTTGCTCTGTATGGGGTTGAAAGTCATGACGGATATCGCCACAGGACTGTATCTGGAGCGCCAGATTGCGCAGCTGGATGAAAAGGTCATCAGTCTGTACCGCGACCTGTTTCCACAGGATAGCAAAATCGTCAATGTAAAAGTTCAGATGGAAAATCACCTCAAACAGAGCGCCGCGTCGGCTTCGCAGGTGGAGTTCGTCACGTTGGTCGGTATTATCAGCAAGCAGCTCAGCATGATAGGGCAGCCGGCGCGGATACAGATTCAAAATCTGCGTTATGACAGTCAGCAAAATGCACTGTGGCTGGATATACAGGCCAAAGATATTCAACTCCTCGATCAACTTGAGCGATATTTGACAGGTGAGGTCGAGGATGTGAAAATTTTATCGGTGAGCGATGAAGAACAATGGATAAACGGACGATTTCGTATCACCAGCAGGTAACACCCGATATGTTCAGGCAGCGCTACAGACAATTGTTTGAGACCTTCAAGCAACTGCCGTTGAGGATGCGACGGCTGCTTGCGGTGGCCGTGCTGTTACCGGCTGTGCTGGGTTTTATCTTTGGCCTGCTGCTTCCGGCACACCGCTTTGCCGATACAACGGCCTTGGAATTTCGTGAAATTCATGACTTGTTCGCCTGGATGCAAGCCAACGCAAGCAAGGTCAGCGCCCTGCACCGGTCAGCCCCGGCTGAGGCAACGGCGACGGAAGATACCATCCTCTCAACCCTTGCAGACAGCGCCCAAAGCCAGGGTCTCAGCCTCAAGCGATTTGTGCCTCAGGAAAACGCTGAGCTGCGCGTCTGGCTGGAAGATGTGTCTTTTGACAAGTTCATCTTGTGGCTTGACAGCTTGAGCCGTGCTCACAATATCAGCGTCAGGCAGATCACTATCTCTAGGCAAGACCTGCCCGGACTGGTCAATGCCGTTATCGTATTTGCGCTGAATTAAGGGCGCCTGTAAAAATAAAATTATGTTGCGTATATGGAATAACCCTGTACCATGGGCGCAGTGGCGCTTGGCAAAACAAGGAAATTCCCGTTCGTCATTCCGGGTGGCACGAATCTGCACTGATTTTATACGATACCATTAACATATAAAAGTATGCGGTTGCCCTATCCTGATGAGAGAGTTAAAGACACCGTTTTTGTTGGCATGGACGGTGGCGGGACCAATACCGGAGTCGTTGTCATCGACTGTGATGGTAAACAGGTCTATGAGACAGTCGGTGGTCCCGCTAACATCGCCCTGTCAGGCGTGGATGCAACATTTGGCAGCATCAAGCGGATATTGGACGAAGTGCTCGGTGAGGTTAACCGGTTTGAACAATCTGTGGCAGGCATTGTGCTGGGGTTGGCCGGGATCAGCAAGGGTGAGAGTCAATTAAGTGGCGCCCTGCTGGATAAACTGAATGCCCTGAACATCACCGGCAATATCCGTTTGGTCAACGACGCGCATATTGCCTGGTATGGAGTAGCCAGAGGTAAGCCGGCGATCGCGTTAATCTCCGGCACCGGTTCCTCGGCGTATGCCGTTGATGCTAAGGACAACATCATTGTTAAAGGTGGTCTGGGGTATATCTTATCGGATGAAGGCAGCGGCTACCATATCGGGTTAATGGGTATCCGCAGCGCGATACGAGCGTCATTACGCATTGACACGGAGACGGCGCTGGCCTCGAAACTCATGGAGGTCTTTGCGCTGCGAAGTATTGATGAAGCGCCATACCTCATTAAAGACCATGCTCAGATCGCGGCATTTGCTCGCCATGTTTATGAGGCATCATTGTCTGGCGACAAAGTCGCTGGTCATATCATTAGCGAAGCGGCGGACGAGCTCGCGCGTCTGGTAGAGGCAACCTGGCGTGACGGAGACTTCGGCAACAGACAAGTCAAAGTGGGCGCGTTTGGCAGCTGTCTGGACAAAATGGCCACATTAAGAAGCGCCTTGTCTGACCGGTTGCAACTTGTCAGTCACAATCTGGTATTGTCTGCTCCTGTTTATGCGCCGGCGCGAGCCGCATCCGAGTTGGCAAGAAATACCTGTATGCAGACCGGAAGCCCGGCGGATATCGGCGACGCCTAGAACCACTACCCGCATGCCGGCGCCGGTGCGAATGTAAGGGTATTTCATTGTTTGACAATAATAATATCAAGTCCTACGTTCCGGATAATGTGCCATTTGCTGAGGCGCTGTCGCGCACCACGCATTTGGCTGTTGCCGCGCATCCCGATGATATCGAGATCATCGGTTTCCACGGGATCATCGAGTGCTATCAGGTTAGTGACCGGTGGTTTACTGGCATTGTGGTCACCAATGGCTCTGGTTCTCCTCGTAATGAATCGTTCCGGGAGTGTTCTGACGCGGACATGGCAGCGATTCGTGTAGAAGAACAAATTCAGGCAGCTCAGTTGGGTGATTATTCGGCGGTATTGCAGTTGGGTCTTTACAGCGATGCAGTTAAAGACCGGATTAACCCGCAGTTGGTAGAGTATCTGTCCCATCAACTGCAGTTGGCGCAGGCGCATACGGTATATCTGCACAACCCGGCCGATCGTCATGATACGCATGTGGGTGTCTGCATCCACGCGCTTGAGGCATTACGCTCCCTGCCCAAGGCGCTCCAGCCCACACATGTTTATGGTATTGAAGTATGGCGTGCTCTGGACTGGTTGCCCGAGCAGTACCGGGTACGGCTGGACCTCAGTGGTCACGCTGAGCTGTTCAACAGCCTGATTGGTGTATTCCAGTCCCAAATCAGCGCCGGTAAGCGTCTTGATCTGGCCTTGCCGGGGCGTCTGTCTGCCAACGCAACCTTCGATCGATTCCATGCAGTTGATCAGTTTTCAGCGCTGACTCTGGCGCTGGACTTATCTGAGCTGGTGCAAAATGAAAATATTGGATACAGTGAGTTCATGGAGTCAGTACTTTGCGATTTTACCACTGAGGTCGTCGGGAAACTCGACCGGTACCAGTGAGTACGTGATGGAAGTTGTCATCTTAAAAGACGCCAATGAGGTGGCCGAAGAAGGCGCACGGCGGGTCTGCTCGCTGATCGGGCAAAGTCAAAATGCGGTATTGGGGTTGGCCACCGGGAGTACGCCCATCGCCATGTATAAAAAATTAATCGCCTCCTGCCGGAAAGGTGAGATCAGCTTCAGCAAGGTCACTACGTTTAATCTGGATGAATATCTGGGATTAGCGCCGGAGCACCCGCAAAGTTATCGCAGCTTCATGCACCGTGAGCTGTTTGAGCATATTGATATTGACATCAGGAATACTCATTTACCGACCTGTCGGGAAGGAGAGAATCCCAAGACTGTGTGTCGCTTGTACGAAGAGAAAATCAAATCTGTCGGTGGCGTTGACATACAGGTCTTGGGTATTGGCAGCAACGGACATATCGGCTTTAACGAACCGATCTCGAGTTTGGCGTCCCGTACGCGAGTCAAAACGTTGTCGGAGCATACTGTTGCAGACAACAGTCGGCTGTTTGAACCGAACGAATATCAACCGGCTCTTGCGATTACCATGGGTGTTGCAACCATCATGGAAGCGCAGCGGATTTTACTGTTGGCAACCGGGCAGAATAAAGCGCAGGCAGTCAGGGGCATGATCGAAGGTTCGGTGACTTCCCGGTGTCCGGCGTCGGTGCTGCAATTACACGAGCGGGCAACGATTCTGCTTGATGAAGCCGCCAGTTCTGAATTGGAGTTGCAGGACTACTACAAGTGGAGCCATAAACAGAATACGGGGTTGCTTTCAAAGCTGCCGTGAACCCCGACAGATTTCGGCTCAGGTAGCGCGAACAGGGGATACGGGTGCAGGGGCTACCATAGATCACTCCACTTTCTTAAGTTGTGTCCTTTTACCGCGTAAAAGAGAATTAACAGATAGCAGGGCAGCATGATCCAATAAGCACGTTGCAAGTCCTGTAAATATTCTGCCATGGCGCCGTAAATCAGCGGAAGCACGGCCCCACCCCCAATGCCCATAATCAATAACGCCGAACCCGTGTGGATCTGTTTTTTGTTTAAGCCAGACAATGCAAGTGGCCATATAACCGGCCACACCATGGCGTTGGACAGCCCAAACAGGGCCACATACAAAACGACATCGGGAATAGGGGGAATGGGGGAGGCCTCAGCAGAGCCGAATAATGCGTTCCATATTATGCTCGACTCGGCGCTGGCATTGACTAACAGCAACGACAAACCTATACCCAGCATTGCGGAAATCATCAATGCTGTTTTTTGGCTTAACCAACGAGGAATCGCAAGTATGCCAAGAATATACCCTACTACCATGAAGCCCATGGTATAGGAGGTCAACTCGCTATAATTGCTTACCCCGGTTTCTTTCCCAAACAAACCGATGGTATCGCCGGCGATAACCTCTGCGCCCACATAAAAAAACAAGGTAACAACGCCAAGAACCAGTTGCGGGTGATGCAGAATACCAGCCTTTCCGTCCCCTGCGTCTGCTGCTTCCTGCTCCTCGTTCGCCGGTTCCGGCAAGGGCGAGAGCCATACATAAACAGCCAGCGCCAATAACAACCCGGCCAACATTAAATACGGCTCGATGAGCCGGGCGGATAATGCTTGCAGTTCAATGAGCCGCTGCGCCGGCTCTAACAGGGCAAGGCGCGCCTCATCAAATTGTGATATATCGGAGAAGATCAGCGCAGTAAACGCCAACGGGGCGATCACGCCGGCGCCTTTATTCAGAACCCCCATGATACTGATACGCACTGCGGCCGTCTCACGCGGGCCAATCATCACAATGTAGGGGTTAACGGCGGTTTGCAGAATAGTCAGCCCGGTTCCCAAGATAAATAATGCCGCCAGAAAAATACTGTACATCCGCAATAATGCCGCCGGAATGAACATCAGGCTCCCCACTGCCATGATGAACAAGCCCAGGATCAGACCGTTTTTATAGCCGGTGCGAAACAGGATCGCCGACATGGGTAAAGCCGTCAGAGTATAAGTGATATAAAATGCCAGAGTGACCAGATAGGCCTGCACTTGATTGAGTTCACAGGCAATCTGCAGGAATGGAATCAACGAACCGTTCAGCCAGGTAATAAAACCAAACATAAAAAACAGCCCGCCGATGAGCAGCAGGGGTACTAATCCGGATATATGATCTGTTTTGTTCATTAGCGGCTAACCTGTTTCCAGCCGTTGGCGGCGTAGTAACATACCATGAGGAAACCCGTCATGGGAACCAGCAGAGATAACTGGATATTGCCGCTCAGGTCGGCGATATAACCCATAACCGGTGGCAACACGGCGCCGCCGGCGATGGCCATGATCATGAGTGAGGACCCCAGTTTGGTAAGGTGGCCCAAATCCCTCACCCCCAGAGCAAACACCGTCGGCCACATGATGGACATGAACAGAGTGGTCAACCACAAGGCCCAGATCGCCAGCCAGCCGGAGGTCGTGATGGCAACGCCCAGTAAGCCGATGTTGACGACCGCATAGCTCAGCAGCAGGTGCTGCGGCGCCACTCTCTGCATGATAAGACCACCGGAAAAACGCCCGATCATCAACGCCAGGAAGCCGTAGGCAAGTAATTTGCCGGCGGCCTTCTCCGTGGTTTCCGGACTTAAGTCTTTGGTGAAGTCGATAAAGAACGACCAGATACAGACCTGCGCCCCCACGTAGAAGAACTGAGTCACGGCAGCCAGTACCAGGTGCCGGTGCCGGAACAGGTCGCGGATGCGACCCTTGTGAGCTGCCGTTGCATCTCCCTCGGCTCCGGTAAGTGGCGGGAACCTAGAGCAGAAAATCAACACCATGATAACGGCTACGCAGGCGGCCAGCCACAGGTAGGGTTGCTGTACCGTCTTCGCCTCCGCCGCGCGCCAGGCGTCCAGTTCAGCCGCAGACAGCGCGGCAATCTCGGTGGGCGTATATTCGATGCCGGAGAAGATGAAGATACTGCCCAGGAACGGCCCGACAAAGGCGCCGAGGCCGTAGAAGGACTGGGCGATATTCAGCCTGGCAGGCCCGGTGCGCGGGTCCCCCATGACTGATACGTAGGGATTCGCAGCCGTCTCCAGAAAAGCCAGACCGAAGGCGATGATGTACAGCGCCGCCAGGAACAAGCCGAAGGCGCGCGCCTCCGCCGCAGGGTAAAACATCAGCGCCCCACCGCAGTACAGCGTCAGGCCCACCAGGATGCCGTTCTTGTAACCGAACCGCTTCATGGCCAGACCGGCGGGGATGGCGCCGAAAAAATAACCGAAATAGAACGCGGTCTGGATAAGACCTGCCTGGCCGCGGGACAGTTCCAGCGCCTTCTGGAACTGGCGGATGAGAATGTCGTTCAACTGTGCGGCTAGCGCCCAGGAAAAAAACAATGTTGTCACCAGTAAAAACGGCAACAGATATTTCTTTTCCAGCAGGACTGGCTTTTTGCCGTCGGCCGTTATTTCACTCATGGGAATTACCTGATACCATAACGTTCTTATCCCGATAACGAATTGATATAGTTCATTGTTACCGTTAAGCAGAACGCCCGGGCATCGCCATCCGGCTGCCGGGCGGGGGAAGTTGTAAAAATAATTTTCATATTCGGAAAATCAATAGTACAGTATGCACACCATGAGTGCAACCGAGGAAAAACAAGCAGGAATTTCATGTTAAAAGATATCGATCCTTTACTCGGGCCGGAACTGCTTGGCGCACTCAGGGGGATGGGGCATGGTGATGATATCGCCATCGTCGATGCCAACTTTCCTGCCGTCAGTCACGCGCTAAATCTGCTCCGTCTTGACGGAGTGAGTGCCACCGCGGCGCTACAGGCGGTGCTTTCCGTTATGCCCTTAGATACCTTCGTCAGTTGTCCGGTACATACCATGGAAGTGGTCGACACCCCGGCTGCCACGCCACCCGTGGTGATGGAATTCCATAGTATTGTCAAGGCCGCTACGCCAGCTCCGGTAGCCATTGGTGCCTTGGAACGCTTTGCCTTCTACGCGCGCGTCAAAGAGGCCTTTGTTGTGGTCGTGACCGGCGAGCGGCGCTTGTACGGCAATATCCTGCTGAAAAAGGGTATTATTCGCGCCGATAATCTGTAGCCTGCGGCAGCCTAGAAAAGCTCGTCCAAGCCTTTGGCCCTCCCAACCCTATCGCGTCAGGCGGCCAGTTGTCGCAGTACGTAGTGCAGGATACCGCCGTGGTTGTAATACTCCCATTCTTTCGGGGTGTCCACCCGCACCGTGGCGGTGAATGCGGTGCTGGCGCCGTCGGCGGCGACGGCGCTGACCTGCACCTCTTTGGCGCCGGTTTCAAGGCCGTGGATGGAGTAGGTCTCGCGCCCGCTCAGCCCTAGGCGGTCGGCATTGTCACCGGGTTTGAACACCAGCGGCAGCACCCCCATACCGACCAGATTGGAACGGTGGATGCGTTCAAAGCTCACCGCAATAACGGCGCGGATGCCCAGCAGGCGGGTGCCCTTGGCGGCCCAGTCGCGGGACGAGCCGGTGCCGTACTCGCTGCCGGCCAGCGCAATTAAGGGCACGTTTTCCTGCTGATAGCGCATGGCCGCGGCGTAGATGCTCAGCGGCTCCCCGGACGGCTGGTGCACCGTCCAGCCGCCTTCGGTGCCCGGCGCCAGCTGGTTTTTAAGGCGGATATTGGCAAACGTGCCGCGCATCATCACCTCGTGGTTGCCGCGGCGCGAGCCGTAGGAGTTGAAATCCACCGGTTCAACACCCTTGTCGATCAGGTAACGACCCGCCGGCGTGTCGGCCTTGATGGCGCCGGCCGGGGAGATATGGTCGGTGGTGATGCTGTCGCCCAGCTTCACCAGCACGCGCGCCCCCCGGATCGGTTCAACCCCGTCCGGGGTGGCGCGCATACCCTCAAAATAAGGCGGGTTCTGCACGTAGGTGGAGTCGGCGCGCCATTGATAGCGGTTGCTCTCAGGCACGGCCAGGCCGGTCCAGTTGGCGTCCCCGGCGAAAGCCTGACGATAGGAGTTGCGGAACATGGTGGAATCGATAGCGGAACTGAGCACCGCGTTGATCTCGGCCTGACTGGGCCAGATATCCTTCAGATACACCGGCTGGCCGTGCGTATCCTGACCTAAGGGGTCGTTTTGCAGGTCTGTGTCCACCGTGCCGGCGAGGGCATAGGCGACTACCAGCGGCGGCGAAGCCAGAAAGTTCATCCTGACTTCGGCATGCACCCGGCCCTCGAAGTTACGGTTGCCGGACAACACCGCCGCCGCCGCCAGCTCACCCTCACGAATGGCCGTACTGACTGCCTCCGGCAAGGGGCCGGAGTTGCCGATGCAGGTGGTGCAGCCGTAGCCGACGATATTAAAGCCCAGTGCGTCCAGTGCCGCGTTCAGCCCGGCCCGTTGCAGGTAGTCGCGCACCACCAGCGAACCCGGCGCCAGACTGGTCTTCACCCAGGGTTGCACCTGCAGCCCGCGTGCGTGCGCCTTTTTTGCCAGCAACCCGGCGCCGACCATGACGGCCGGGTTGGAGGTGTTAGTGCAGGAGGTAATTGCCGCGATCACCACGGCGCCGTCGCACAAGTTAAAACCCGGTGCCTCGACCGCCGCCGGCGCTGCGCGCCCGGTCATCTGTGCCAGGTGGTGACGGAAGTTGCGCTTCACCTCGCCCAGCGGGATACGGTCTTGTGGCCGTTTCGGCCCGGCCAGACAAGGTGTCACCGTGCCGATATCCAGTTCCAGCGTGGCCGAATAGCGCGCCGCAGCCATGCCTGTTGCACGCCACAGTCCCTGCGCTTTGGCGTAAGCCTCCACCAGCGCCACCTGTTTATCATCCCGCCCGGACAGGCGCAGGTAGTCGATGGTTTCCCGATCGATGGGGAAGATGCCGCAGGTGGCGCCGTACTCCGGCGCCATGTTGGCGATGGTGGCGCGGTCGGCCAGCGACAGGTTGTCCAGACCATCCCCATAAAATTCGACGAATTTGCCCACCACGCCGTGCTGGCGCAGCATCTCCACCACAGTCAGCACCAGATCGGTGGCGGTGGCGCCTTCCGGCAGCACCCCGGACAGCTTAAAGCCGACTACTTCGGGGATGAGCATGGTGATGGGTTGCCCCAGCATCGCCGCTTCCGCCTCGATGCCGCCCACGCCCCAGCCGAGTACGCCCAAGCCGTTGATCATGGTGGTATGAGAATCGGTGCCGACTACGGTATCGGGATAGGCCTCGACGACACCGTCAACCGCACGGGTGAACACCGTGCGCGCCAGATATTCCAGGTTGACCTGGTGCACGATGCCGGTATCCGGCGGCACTACCTTAAAATTGGAGAAGGCCTGCTGGCCCCAGCGCAGGAATTCATAGCGTTCGCGGTTGCGTTTGAATTCGATGGCGGCATTGCGCTGCGCCGCGTCGTGGACACCGAACACATCCACCATCACCGAGTGATCGATGACCAGTTCCGCCGGCGACAACGGGTTGATGCGCGCCGGGTCGCCGCCCAGCGCCTGCATGGCGTCGCGCATTGCCGCCAGGTCCACCACCGCTGGCACGCCGGTAAAGTCCTGCATCAGGACTCGCGCCGGGGTAAAAGCAATCTCCCGTGGCGTTGCCGCCTGCGGCTCCCAACCCGCCAGCGCCGCGATGTCTTCTGCCGTGACGTTCACCCCGTCTTCATGGCGCAGCAGGTTTTCCAGCAGGATCTTCAGCGAATAGGGCAGGCGGCTGAGGTCATGTTCCCCCGCCCGCGCCGCCAGCGAATAAATCCGGTAGGTTTTGCCGTTTACGGCAAGGTTTGTTGGTGTATCACTCAATGGAAGTTCCTGATTGTGGCGTCACCTGGTCGTAGTGGCCACCAAGTGAAAATATATATACGTAATGATCATCAAATTTGTAGATGATTCTGTCTTTTTTGGAAATACGTCGTGACCAGAATCCCGAAAGATCATGTTTCAATCGTTCAGGCTTGCCCAAACCTGAGGCCGGGTCGTCCCTAGTCAGTTCCTTGATTATTCTGCACAGGGGCCGGTGCAGTTGCCTGTCTCTGCTGCGTATTTCTTCATAAATCAGCCAGGTTTTTCCTTCAAATATCAATGATCTCATTCATTTCCTTGTCAGTAGGCATATAGCCGGCGCGTTGCCCGTGTGTTTGCAAAGATCCTTCCATCTGCTTCATCAAACTTGCGTTTTGCAACACATAAAGAGTTTCCTGTTCCCGTTCCCAATCATCAGCACTGACAACTACAAAATCATCACCATTACGCCGCACAACTTTCAAAGGGTCATGGCGCGATACGACACGTTCCACGAAATGACGCAGGTTATCTCTGAATTGATTAACGCTGATACTTTCCATTTGTGCAGGACTGAATGTACGGAATTTCCGTACCACTGTAACTGGTTTTTTAATGACACTCAATACTTTTAACGGGCGGCCTCGCGTCGTATTGTCGCCTTGATAATCTCCAGCTTCTCCGTAGTCTTGCCGCTGCTGCTGCCGCGTTCCTCCAGCGCCCGCAGGGTTTCCGTGCCGCCGACCAGTTCGCCGAAGATGGTGTGTTTGCCGTCCAGGTAGCGGGTGGGCACAAAGGTGATGAAGAACTGGCTGCCGTCGGTGCCGGGGCCGGCGTTGGCCATGCTTAACAGGCCGGAGCGGTCGTGTGACAGACCCGCGGGGAACTCGCCGTCATACATATAACCGGGGCCGCCGCGCCCGCTGCCGGTGGGGTCGCCGCCCTGGGCCATGAAGCCGGGGATCACCCGATGGAACGGCACGCCGTCATAAAAACCCAGCTCGGTCAGGTAGATAGTGCTGCTCACGTGCATCGGCGTCTGTGCATGAAAGAGCAGGAAGCTCATGGCGCCCATGTTGGTTTCCATATCCCAGTAGTATTGCACCCCATCCTCGAATTCCATCATTGCCGGCTTGCTGAGCTGCTGCTTCCAGTTCGGGTCGGACTTGTCGATAGCCGCCGCCACCTCCGGCGCCACAAAATCCTGTTCCGCCGCCTGCGCCGAGGCGCTGAACACCCCCGGCGTGAAAATAAAAAACCATAACCTGCGAGCATTAAAATTAAGCATGATAGATCCTCTTGTAAGGCCGCAAGGGCGCCACTGTTTTTTGGCAACGCCCGAAATTGAATGTCAATAGAAAGACAAGGATTATACTACAACAGGCCGCTGATTGTCAGCGACGCGGTGACGTCCCGGCAGCACCTGCACGACGCCAGTCAAAATCAGCCATATCCTTAAAGCGGCGGGGATAGGGGTATTGATGATCGCCCAGCAGCGTCAGACCCCAATAGGCCCACGCCCTGTTACTGAACAGACCCGCCGGGGCCTTTAAGTAAGCAGCCTTAAATTTTTCCTGCGGATAATATTTCCTGACGGTTACCACATCGTCGGCGTGTCCTCGCGCCATAACCTGGTTCAGAAAAAGTGTCTCATTCCCCAGCACGTTCTCAGGACGCGTATACCAGTTAATCCTTTCAGCCACTTTGAGCAGTTCCGAGGTCATTGGGAAATGTCCATTTATACACCTTCTGCAATCCGGTAATGGGCCGCTACCTGCGGCAGCCGCCCTAGGTTGACTTTACTGACGACGGCCGCCAGCTCAGCTCGCACCGCTTCTGATAAAGGCTCCGGCAAGTCATCAAAATAGCATAACGCCTGTAAGGTCTGCAGGGGATTGTATTGATTGCCATAAATGGCCTTTGCCGCAGCAATACCTTCGGCAAGTTTCAATCCTGACAGGGTTAACAGGGCATAAATATCAAGATAATCCTTAATTTCCGACCTGGTCGGTACCGTGGCGCATTTCATGCCGAATACATCCTGCAACGATGCGACTGCAATATTATTTTCATTTACAACATCAGGGACATTAACCTGCCGAAGCGTCAAGCCTCCGAAAAAACTGACCTGGCAAGCCCCCGCCTCGGTTTCGACAACACAGGTCAAGGTATCTTGCTCCACCTGTAAGACTTTTTTATTTTCAAACGACACCAGGGAGCGAAACAATTTCGACGGCTCAAACGAACTGGCGGAAAAAAAGTCATAATCAATACTCGCTCTATGCCCCAGACGCAAAGCCAGGGCAGTGCCACCATACAGAACAAAGTGTTTCGGGATGCACCGGAGCAAACCCCAAAGGGCGAGTTGCGGTTCGGGAAGAATACTCAGGTCGGGTCGGAATTGATGCATCTCGAGCAATGAAAGCAGCACTTTGATCAAGCCCCTATTATAACATGCGCGCAGCGGCGCGGTGATGCCCCGGCAGTAACAGAAGGTCACCTCGTGGTTGTGAGAGGTGACCAATAATCCCACCGCCTAAGCACTCATCGCCGTGGTAGAACACTGCGTACTGGCCCGGGGTGACAGCGCGTTGGGGTTGGGAAAAATGCACGGTGACTTTATCGCCATCCTGAGTGGTGATTATACAGGGCTGGTCGGTCTGGCGGTAGCGCGTTTTCACGGTGCCGGCAAAGGGCAGCGGCGGCGCCGCGGTGATCCAGTTTATGTTGGTTACAACCATGCCGGTGCTGAACAGCGCCGGGTGGTCATGTCCCTGGGCCACCGTCAGCACGTTGTTGTGCAGGTCCTTGCCCACTACGTACCAGGGTTCTTCGGGGTAGCCGCGCACGCCGCCGATGCCCAGACCCTGGCGCTGACCCAGGGTGTAGAAATGGATGCCGTCGTGCGCGCCCAGCTCGTGGCCGGCCAGCGTGCAAATTGGCCCCGCCTGCACTGGCAGGTAGCGACTGAGAAAATCGCGGAACGGGCGCTCGCCGATGAAACAGATGCCGGTGCTGTCCTTCTTGTCGTGGGTGCTGAGACCGTGGCGTTGTGCCAGCGCTCGTACCTCAGGCTTTTTCAGCGTCCCCAGCGGGAAGCGGCTGTGCGCCAGTTGCGTCTGGTTCAGCCGGCACAGGAAGTAGCTCTGGTCCTTGTTGCGATCCATGCCCTTGTACAGGTGGCGGGCGCCGCTGTGCCGCCGTATGGACGCGTAATGGCCGGTGGCAATCGTCATGGCGCCCAGGGATGTGGCATGGTCAAGGAAGGCGCGGAACTTGATCTCCTGGTTGCACAGGATGTCCGGGTTGGGCGTGCGCCCGCGGCGGTATTCGTCCAGAAATTCCCGAAACACCTTGTGCCAGTAGGCTTGCGACAGGTCCACGGTATTGAGCTTGATCCCCAGCTTGTCGCACACGGCCAGGGCGTCTTCCACATCGGCTTCCCAGATGCAGCCGCCGTGCGCGTCGGTTTCATCCCAGTTCTTCATAAACAGGGCTTCGACCTCGTGGCCCTGCTCCAGCAGCAGCAACGCGGCGACGGAGGAGTCGACCCCACCGGATAGGCCAACGATGATTTTGTTATTCGTCACTCAGTTTTTCAATCTTCGGGTTGTACCAGTTGCCGGTGATGGTGTACTGGCGACTGAGGATGCTGTCAATGTCGTCCTTGACGCCGTCGAAGACATTGTTGGCCAGGTACAGGAAGGCGCCGACGCCGATCCCCACCGGGCCCAGCAGGGCGCTGGCGATGGGCAGGTTGTCGGCAAACTGTGGCGTGACGGTAGCCAACTGGTCGTAATCCTGAGCGATCAGGCCGGTCCTGCCGCTGATCAGCACATCCACGCTGGGGCCTTTCAGGCGCAGGTTGTTGGTGTAGGCATTGCCGCCGGAGATATTGAAGTTGCCGCTGATGCGGTCGAAGGCCAGACCCTTGCCGAACAGATCGGTAAAGTCCAGCGTCAGGCGCCGCGGCAGAGTCTGGATGCTGAGCAGGCCGAACAACCTGCCGGCGGCGGGCGAGACCTCCAGCAGGCGCCCCTTGGTTACCCGTATTTCGAAAGAACCGGCCATGTTCGCCAAGGAAAATTCGTGTGGCGAGCCGTCCCAGCCGGCATCAATGGTAATGTCCGTTTTGCCGGCCCTGATGCCGGCATTGTCGTAACCGAAGGTATCCAGCATCCGCTGCAGCTTGTTGGCTTGCAGGTTGATGGTGAAGTTGCAGCGGTTGCGGTTGAATGGTTTTTCCCACAGCCCGGCGCCGGCCATGGTCAGGTCCTGCGTGGTGAACCCGATCTCTTCGAAGGCCAGCCCGTTGTCGGTGCGCACGGCGGCGAGCTGCATGGCGCCGAGTTGCAAGTCCCCATACGTGAAGTCGGCTATTTCCACCCGCATGGGCGGCAGCTGCCTCGGGTCTGCCTCCTGCGCAGTGTTGTTGTTATCGAAGGCGCTGAGGGCCAGTTTTTCCAGGCTGACTTCCAACCGCTGTTGCGGCGACGGGTGTTGTGGCAGATAGGCCTCGCCCGCCAGCAGCGCCCCTTGCACCGCCACCCGCCAGTCGCCGTTGATGCGGCTTGCCCGCACATTGCTGTCCTGAAATGACTGGTTCATAAGGTTCAACAGCCCCGTTTGCAGTTCCGCGTTGATGGTTGCCGTACTGAAAAAGCCAGGCTCGGCATCCGCCGCGCCCGCGAACGCGTCCAGGGCCGCGCGCCATTCCTCAAGCATCAGTGCATCCATGCTCCCCCAAAGGTTTATCCCAGGCCCGGTGGGCCGGTTCGGGAACCCTTCACCCAGCACAATATCCAGTTTTTCCAGTTGTTGGCGTTGACTCTGGCTTTGCTCCGGGTCCTGACTCTGTCCCTGTCTCTGACCCTGGCCTTGCTCCCGCTTCTGGCTTTGTTCCTGCTCCTGGCCGGTGTACAGCCTGACATGTACCCCGGAGCCATAGTCCAGTACCAGTGGCGTCCCTGCCAGCAGGGTTTTACTGAGCAGCAACGGGCGTCTGGAATAGGTGGGCTTCCACAGCGGGCGCGGCAGATCCAGCATCAGCCCGTACAGATCGGAAGCGATTTCTAGGCGTTGCACCAGCCCTGCGGGTTGTTGCTCAAAGATAAACCGGGCCTGCCAGTCGGTCGCCCCGGACATACGTTGCCCCAGTTTTGCGGCAAAATCCGCCGCGTCCGGGAAGCGTTCACTGAGCTGCTCAATGATGAATGCGTCGCTCGACTGCCCGGCGATGACAAATGCCGGCGGCGCCTCGGGGTTGTTTTTCGAGCCGCTCATGCCCAGCGTTACCGGTTCTCCGGCAAAGCGTGCAGTGAGGCCGCGCCCGTCAACAGACTCATGCGTGAAGCCAACCGTGCCGTGCACCGCCTCCAGCTCCAGCTTGCCGGCGTCTGACACCAGTCTGGCGTCTTGCAGATGTAAGGCGCCCGCCATGGCCAGTTGCCGCGCCGGCGCCTTAATCGGGATGCTCAGATCCAGGTCCAACTCGAAGGTTCCATCCACCAGGGACTGGTTGGTATGTTTGATGATCGGGTCCTCAGCCAGCGGGCTTTGCGCAGTGAATGTTTCCAGGTCCTGTTCCGATCCCTTGACCGTGCCCTGCAGCAGCACTATTTTGGGGCGCGTAGTCAGGTCTTCGATGGCGCCGCTGGCCTCGGTGATTGCCGCGCTGAAGACGCTGCCGCGGCTGATACGCGCGGTCAGTGTCTCGTTGTCGAAGAATACTTCGGCGTCCACATTGTCCACCACAGGCCAGCGGTGCGAGTATTCAACGATGCTTTGGGACACGTTGACTACCGCCTGCATGTTGCCGTTGCGCGCGCGGTAGGGAAATTCGTCCGGGTAGCCGCGCAGCACGGCAATGCCCGTATCAATGTGGCCGCCGTGGAACGCGCGTTGCAGCCACTCCCGGATGCGGAATTTCGGTGTGTGGGGCAGATAACGGTACATATTTTCCAAGCGCTCGCTACGTATTTCTGCCACCAGGTCCAGGTGCGGCAACGGGTGCGACGCGCCCTGTTGCAGCTGTCCCCGCAACGCCAGCGCCATATCACGGTTCTCTAGGTAAAACCGGTCGAGCTCCAGCGTCCAGCCCGGTGTGGTGCGCGTCCAGGTCAGCGCGCCGTCTATATGTGCAAACGCGAGCTCCTGCTCATACAGGTCGGGCCGGCTGAACTGTCCGCTGCTGCCGTTCATACTGAGCCTGATCTCGCTGTCGGTACCGCGCACCCGGCCGGCTGAGATTTGCACTGCGGGTCGGTCGCCGCCGCCGGCGTCGAGATTCCTGAATGCGACATCGTACTCCAGCAGCTCCGCCGCGTCGGCGCGCCGGTCGTGCACGAGCAGGCCGTCGAGCAGTTCACCCCGGAGCGACGCCGTATCCGGCAGCGCTGGTATTGCAGCCGGAAGCAGTTCCAGTTGCGCGGCCAACGGCAGCAGGTCTGCCAGTTTCAGGTAATCGAACCTCAGCGCGTAACGCCCGCCGCTGGCGGGCGGGGTGACAAACTCAATATCGGTGGACGGCCAGACGCCGTGCTCGGTCTGAACCTGTGCCAGTTTCAGGTTCACATGCCAGTTGTGCTGCGGCAGTTTTGTAGCCAGGAACTGCCCGCTCAGTTCATCCACATTGAGGGAGGTATCGGCGCCGAGCACGACAAAATCGCGGTACGCCAGCTGGCCCTGCACGCGCACCGGTTTGGCCTGCTGCCAACGGCTCCACAGCGTCAGGTCGGCGCTGCCACCCGCCGGCGTGAGCGGTTCCGGTCGGTGTTCCCGATACCAACTGTCCGGTTTGAAGCGCGCAGTGGTTGCGTACAGTGCCCCCGACCACTCGGAGGTCCACAGTTTGCCGGTGGTATCCAAGGCAAAGCTCAGGGTTTCTCCATAGCGTCCTGGCAGGCGCGCGGAGCCGGTGACCTGGGCGCGGTCGCCATCGGTGCGTATCAGCAGGCTGACCGCGCGGAACTGCACGGCGGCCTGACGGTGCTTGTAATCAGTCCAGGTGACCCGGGTTTGCTGCACCTCTATGCGCTCTTGGCCGAACAACCACTTGACGAACTCGTTGTCGCGTGCGGGGTCGCGCAGGTCGATGCCTGCCACCTGCAAGGCGCCGTCCGGCAGCCGCGACACCGACAGGTCCAGCCCTGATATGACAATATGTCGCGGTACCGGCTGGCGCTTCCACAACGACCTGAGGGGAGATATTTCCACGCTGGCGCGCGCGAAGCTGATAATGTCGCGCGTCCGGTCCGGGCTGTGCAGGTGTACGCCCCGCAGCAGCAGACTGGGCGTCCAGCCATGCCATTCGGCGCTGAGCGAGTCAACGCTGACGGTCTGTTGCAGGAAGCGGCCGGCCCAGGTTTCCACCTGCTCCTGATAATGTTCGAGATAAGGCAGTGCCAGCCGCACGCCGGTGATCGCCACCGCCGCCAGCAACACCAGCGCGCCGGTGAGATAGAGCGCGGCGTGATACGCCCGCTGAATGAATACCGATGCCACGTTACAGCAACACTATGTCGTATTGTTCCCTGATGTACAACGGTTCAACCTGGAAGGTGATCGGACGGCCAATGAATTCCTCCAGTTCTGCCACGCTGGCCGATTCCTCGTCCACCAGCATATCCACGATCGGCTGCGCGGCGATGACCAGCAGCTTGTTACCGTCGAACTGGCGCACCTCGCGCAGGATTTCCCGGAATATTTCATAGCACACGGTTTCCGGGGTTTTCATGGTGCCGCGGCCGTTACAACTTGGACAGGGCTCACACAGGGTTTGTTCCATGCTCTCCCGGGTGCGTTTGCGCGTGAGCTGCACTAAGCCCAGAGAAGTAAATTCGCTGATGGTCACCTTGGAATGGTCGTTCTCCACGCGTTTTTCCAGCGTGCGCAAGACCTGGCGGGCGTGTTCCGGCTCGCGCATATCGATGAAGTCGATGATAATGATGCCGCCGAGGTTACGCAGGCGCAGTTGCTTGGCAATGGCGTGGGCGGCTTCCAGGTTGGTCTTGTAAATGGTCTCTTCCAGGTTCCTGTGGCCGACAAAGGCGCCGGTATTGACGTCGATGGTAGTCATGGCCTCGGTCTGGTCAATGACCAGATGACCGCCGGATTTTAACTGCACCTTGCGGTCCAGGGACTTGCGCAACTCATCTTCAATGGCATACAAGTCCATGATGGGACGCTCACCGGAGTAGTACTCGATGCGGCCCAAAAAATCGGGGATGAAGTGTTTGCTGAACTCCAGCACCCTGAGGTAGGCTTCCTTGGAGTCGATGCGTATTTTTTCAACCCGGGCATGGGTCACGTCGCGCAGGATGCGTATCACCAGCGGTAAATCCTCGTGGATTAACGCCGGCGCGCAGGTATTTTTTGCGCGGATGGATACCGACCCCCAGAGTTTGAGCAGAAAGTCGCTGTCCCGGTACAGTTCCTCCTCTTCCACGCCTTCCGCCGCGGTTCTGATAATAAACCCGCCCCTGGATAGTTCCGGCGTTATCGTGTGCAGCACGCCGCCGCCGGCGCTCATCGCCATCGCCTGCTCCTCGGTCTGGTAGTGGCTAAGGATGCGGCGCAGGCGTTCCCGTTCCAGGTCGTCTTCTATACGTTGCGAGACGCCGACCATGTTGTGGTTGGGGATGAAGACCAGGTAGCGCGACGGTATGGAAATGCGCGTGGTCAGGCGCGCGCCCTTGGCGCCGATCGGGTCTTTGACGACCTGCACCAGCAGTTCCTGACCCTCGTTCAACAGGGCCTCGATGGAGGCGCTCGACAACGCACCGGCGACCGCTTCCGGCTCCAGGCCGGCGCCGGTATTCATCAGGTCCGACACATGCAGAAAACCGCTGCGTTCCAGACCGATATCGACAAATGCAGACTGCATACCCGGCAACACCCGATGCACCCGGCCCTTGATGATGTTCCCCACCAGGCCGCGTTTACGGGTCCGCTCGATATGCACATCCTGCAATACGCCGTTTTCCACCACGGCCACGCGGGTCTCATGGGGAGTGACATTGATGAGTATTTCTTCACTCATGGGGTAACAGCCATCGGTAATTGTAACATACGAGCACCTCTATTAATTAGAGGTTAC
Source organism: Gammaproteobacteria bacterium (assembly GCA_965215365.1). Lineage (GTDB taxonomy): Bacteria > Pseudomonadota > Gammaproteobacteria > Eutrophobiales > Eutrophobiaceae > JAAXHV01. Next base: position 1,417,840 of record CBDCDS010000003.1, read on the forward strand.
CATATTTCCGCTATTGCCCCCGGTGCGCTATACTGCAACCGTCCGTTTCCGCTGACTACCGAACTCAGCTCAACTGATGTTTGATTACATCAACAACAAAATCCTGCACTGAGCGATGCCGGCTGAACCTGCACGTTGTCGCTGGTGTTTGGGCAATGAAATTTACCTTAACTACCACGACCGGGAATGGGGCGTGCCGTTGCACGATGACCGCAAGTTGTTTGAATTTCTGGTGCTGGAAGGCGTACAGGCCGGCCTGAGCTGGATTACGGTGCTGAAAAAACGCCCGGCCTACCGCGCGGCATTCGATAATTTTGACTTCAACCGGGTAGCGGAATACGACGAGGACAAGGTGGCAAGCCTGCTGGCCAACCCCGGCCTCGTCCGGAACGAACTCAAGATTCGCTCGGCTATCCGTAACGCCCGCGCCTTCCTGCGGGTACGGGAGGAATTTGGCTCCTTCGACCACTACATCTGGGACTTCGTCGGCGGCAAACCCATACACAACGCCTGGCAGCACGGCGCACAGATCCCGGCGCAAACTCCCCGGTCCGACAAAATCTCCAAAGACCTGAAACAACGCGGCTTCAACTTTGTCGGCCCCACCATTATCTACGCCCACATGCAAGCCACCGGCATGGTCAACGACCACACCACAGACTGCTTCCGCCATGCAGAGCTGCAAGAGGCCGGATCAGCTGCGAGCGCGAAATCCGAGTAGATAGACACGCGCACACGCTTATACAAAAATACTGTTGACAACCCCGATAACGAGTGGTAGCTTGACCCTGAAAGGACGGGAGTGAAAAGGCTTTCCGACCTGGAACGAAACAGATAACAACCATTACGGAGGATACCCGAATGAGCAGTGCTGCTCTTTACAAAGCGTTCATCGATGCCGGTGCATCAGAACAAAAGGCCACCTTGGCCGCGGAGGATGTTGTCCAGGTGTCCCAGCTACCGCAACTGGCAACGAAGTCTGATATGTTAGTCCTAGAGGCCAATATGGCAACCAAGGCTGACATTTCAGATATGGCAACCAAATCTGACATTGCAGATATGGCAACCAAGGCTGACATCGCAGATATGGCAACGAAGGCTGACATCGCAGCCCTAGAGGCCAACATGGCAACCAAGGCTGACATTGCAGACTTGGAAGCCCGTATGGCAACGAAGTCTGACATCGCAGTCCTGGAGGCCAACATGGCAACCAAGGCTGACATTTCAGCCCTGGAAGTCAATATGGCAAAACTGGAAACCCGAATGATTAAATGGATGGTGGGCAGCGGTTTGATTTACACCAGTATTATCATCGCCGGTTTCAGTTTGCTTGCCTGAAGCACGCCCCGTCTGGCCCACTGCGTTGGTTTAAGACCGCACAAGCCAAAAACAACTTGCCAACAATTTCAAACTAATCCCCAAACTAATCCTGTACAATAACCGATATTATGCTAGCATATCGGTAATACAGTTGCAGCCCAATCAGCCGGCGCACAGGAAAACCACAAAAACCACAATATGTTGACATTCCTGCAAACAGCAACTACTATATAGCGTTATATTCGTCACCCTGGCCCAGAAGACGCAAGAGAGGACACAAGTTATGGCAACTATCAACGAAACGCGAGATGCAGCGCAAACCTCCGCCACTTCTTACAGCATGACAGTTGGCGACACCTTCATCGGTGTGCTCAGCCAGAAATTCGATGTGGACTGGATCAGGATCACCCTCGAACGCGGTGTCGCCTACGAGATTGGCCTTGAAGGTCGTGGCGACGCGCCGGCGAAGGCGGAAGATACCATCCTGAGGCTTTACAACGCCAACGGCGTGCAGGTGGGCATCAACGATGATATCGACACCCGGGGCGGCATCTTCGATTCCCGGCTCAGCTACACCGCCCCGGCCAGTGGCACCTACTACCTCAGCGCCAGCAGCTTCGCCGCCAACCCCACCCGGGACAATTCCGGTGACTACGCCCTCACCGTGAACCTGGCCAAGGCGGCTCCACCGACCACGCCGACCCCGACCACGCCAACACCAACTACGCCAACTGCGCCAACTACGCCGACGCCGACCACGCCGACCCCGACCACGCCAACCGCACCGGTGTCTGTCACTGGAGAAGAGCGCACCGGCACCTCTGGCAACAATACACTGACCGGCACCGACAGCAACGATACCTTGCGCGGACTGGGCGGCAACGACCGACTGGAAGGGCTCGGCGGCGCCGACTGGCTCGACGGCGGTACCGGCAACGACACCCTGCAAGGCGGCCCTGGCGCCGATACGCTGATCGGCGGCTCCGGCAACGACATCGCCACCTACCTTGATTCCGCACAAGGCGTCACCGTGCGACTGCACAGCCGCTCAGCCGCCGGCGGCGATGCCCAAGGCGACAACTTTGCCGGCAACGCCACCTTCACCTACACCGACGGCGGCGCTCGGACCACGGTAACGGTGACGGACATTGAGTACCTCACCGGTTCCGACAACAACGACATCCTGGCTGGCGACCAGCGCGCCAACATCCTGCGCGGCGGCGCCGGCAACGACAGAATATACGGCGGCCCCGGCGGTGATGACACCAACGACGACCGCATGTTCGGCGAGGACGGTAACGACATGATGTGGGGCGGTCGCGGCGACGACCGCATGTACGGCGGCGCTGGCAACGACATACTACGCGGCAATGACCATAACGACATCTTAGAGGGCAATGACGGCGATGACATGCTCTATGGCGGTGCTGGCAATGATGAGCTGGACGGCGGCGATGAAAACGGCAGAAATGAAGACAACAACGACGGCAACGACAGGCTGTTTGGCGAAGCCGGGAACGATGAGCTGTATGGCGGTGGCGGGGATGACGCGCTGGACGGCGGCTCCGGCAATGATGAGCTGTATGGGGGCTATGGTAAAGATACCCTGACCGGCGGTTCCGGTCGGGATGAGCTCTATGGCGGCGAGGGTGATGACACCCTCGACGGTGGCCGGGATGATGACGAGTTGTTCGGCGGCCCGGGGCAGGATACTTTCAGGTTCCGTCGCGGCGACGGCGATGATGTCATTGAAGACTTCACGCCGGGTGAAGATCGCATCGACCTGCGCGCCTTTACCAACATTGCGGGTATTGACGACCGCGACTTGGACATCAGAACGCTTAACAATGGTGATGTTGAGATCCGCCTGCCCGGCGGCGGCACGATTGAGCTGGACGATGTGTCCGGCCTGGAGGCCGAGGATTTCATCTTTGTCGGTGAGGCTACCGACGGCGACGGTGATGACGATGACGATGACACCACCACCCCTGACGATGACACCACCACCCCCGTAGTCGGCAACACCGATCCCGACCGGCTGCACGGCACCGCCCGGGATGACAACTTCGATGGCGGCGGCGGCAATGATGTGCTGTACGGTGCCCGCGGCAACGACATTCTCACCGGCGGCGCCGGTAAGGACAGCTACGAAGGCGGCCCGGGGAATGACATACTGGAAGTGGATTATGCTGATTTTACCGATGGCAAGGCGACCAGTCCCGGCGACCGCGTCGAGACCGGAGTGATAGACGGTGGCCCAGGCCATGACACCTTGTCGTTCCGGCTGTTCCGGGATGTGGATGGAGATCGGGATGGGGTGAGGATAACGGCGGCGGGTCAGGTCACCTACAGAGGCACGGCAACGGATACAGGCAACGCTAACAATGGCGTCGTCGCAGCCGGCCTGTTCAGAGGCATTGAGCATTTTATCGGCAGCCGCTATGACGACGTAATCACCGGCAATGCCAACTCGAACGTGATAGAAGGCGGTGACGGGGGTGATGCGTTGGATGGCGGGACCGGTATGGACACCGTATCTTACCGCAGCTCACCGAGCAGCGTGACCATAAACCTGGGCGCTAATGCAGGAGCTCGCGCCCGCAAAGGCGACGCAGCCGGTGACACCCTGATGAACTTTGAAAACATCATCGGCTCTGCCTTCGATGATATTCTGACCGGCGACGCTATGGCTAATGTCATCGAAGGACTGGCCGGCGCCGATACCCTGGATGGTGGTGCTGACAAAGACACCTTGTCTTACGTCAGCTCCAATGCCGCAGTCACTATTGACCTGAACAAGGGCACCGGTGATTTCAGCGATAACCATAACACTATCAAAGATGCCAGTGGCGGCCATGCGGCCGGCGACAAAATTAAATTCGAGTCCTTCGAAAATGTCAGAGGCTCTGCCTTTGGCGACCGGATTACCGGCGATAACCGTGACAACATGTTGGAGGGCGGCCCCGGCGCCGACCGGCTCGATGGCGATGACGGCACAGACACCGTCACCTACGCCAATGCTGCGGCGGGTGTCACTGTGGATTTGAGCTCAGTTACAGAGAGCAACGGCGTCACCACCATCCGCAACAGCAGCGGCCGCGGCGAGGCCCGGGGCGATACCTTTATCAATATCGAAAAGTTTATCGGTTCGCGCTACGACGATTTCTTTTATGCCGGGCCGAAAGAGGACGACATTGATGCCGGCGCCGGCATAGACACCATTTCCTATGAGCGTTCCCGCAGTTATGCTGTGGTAGTGGATTTGAGTGCTTTTGACGGCATGCAACGCACAGCCAGGGAAACGGGTAATACCAATCCTTACGAAGTGCGCGATAAGCTCGTCAATATCGAGAATATTATCGGCACCGATGTCATGAACCCCAACAGGCATACTGATACTACCAATGACTACCATGACCAACTGACCGGTAATGACCAGCCCAACAGGATAGAAGGACGTCGCGGCGATGATAGCCTCGTCGGCGGCGGTGGCAATGATACCCTCATCGGCGGTCCCGGTAACGATACGCTCACCGGCGGTGCGGGTGATGATACCTTCGTATTCAGGTCCGGCAACGGTAATGATACCATTACCGACTTCACCACAGGTAACAACAAGCTGGATCTTGGCAACAGTGGCACTATCAACTTCACTGCGAGACAAAGTGATAGCAGCACTTATGCCACTGTTAGGTTGGGCAGCAGCCAGATTACACTTACCGGTATCGATGTGACCGCTCGAAACGATTTCGATGAAACCAACTTAGTCTTCAATGACCGCATTGTCTCGTACCGATTGACAGTTGATCTCATTTCCGAGACTGATTACCTCATAATTTGGGGCGGGCCTGGCGATGACCGTCTCACCGGCGGCCGCGGCGCCGACCGCTTGTATGGTGGCAGCGGCAATGATGTAATCAATGGTCAGGCCGGTGGTGATATGCTCGATGGTGGCGCTGGCATAGATACCCTGTCTTATGCGGATTCACCACAACGCGGTGGAGACCGCGCGGCTAATGGCTACATATCGGGCGTGACCGTAACGTTGAACACTTCCGCAGCGGGCGAGGGCACTTATGCGCAGGGGGATACGTTTGCCAACGGTGGTAATTTTGAAGACCTCATTGGTAGCAGTCGTGATGACAACCTCACCGGCGATGGTATGGCTAACGTCATCGACGGCGGCGGCGGCAACGACACCATAATGGGCGGCGGCGGCGCCGATACGCTCAAAGGTGGCAGTGGCAACGATGTGATTACTGGCGACGGCGACGACAAAGTGGAAGGCGGCTCTGGCAGAGACCGGCTGATGGGCTCTGGCACCGACTTTTTATCCTATGAAGGCTCCGGTTCCGCCGTGACCGTAGATTTGAGTGACCTGACTACTCTGAGTCTGACGGCCGCTCACCCTAAACTGTCCACAGAAGGAACAGGCGATTCAGTGCGTGGCGTCATCAAAGTCAGCCGCGGCGACGCCACCGGCGACATTGCCACCGGCTTTAATCACGTCATCGGCGGCCGCGGCGCCGATGTGCTGACCGGTAATGGTGAAGCCAACATGCTGCATGGCATGGGCGGCAACGATGCGCTGGAAGGCGGCGCCGGCAACGACACGCTGGAAGGCGGCGCCGGCAACGATACCCTCAAGGGCGGCGCCGGCGATGATACCCTGGAAGGCGGTCCGGGCGCCGACAAACTTGAAGGCGGCGAGGGCGGCGAAACCGATGGGGATGTCGCCACCTACGCCAACGCCGCAGCCGGTGTCACCGTTGACCTCAGCGGCGGCAACGCCGGTCGCGGCGACGCCGCCGGTGATACGTTTGAAGATATAGAGCGGTATGTAGGCTCCAAGCACAACGATATTTTCATCTCCGGCAGGAGTACTGACGGTGACAATATCGACGGTGGAAAAGGCTCAGACACCGTCTCATATATCAGGTCTAATGTGGGTGTCACAGTCACCCTGGTCTCTAATGATGGAAGTACACCTCAAAGCGCCACCAGCAATGGTTACGCCAGCGGAGATACATTCAACAGCATCGAAAATGTTATCGGTTCCAACCATGACGATAATCTGACTGCCGGAAACAGTGGCAGCGTCCTCACCGGCGGCAGGGGTGATGATGATCTGACTGCTGGCGCGGGTGCAGATACCTTCGTATTTTCCTCTGGCGATGGCGATGACATCATCCGTGGATTTACCGTCACAGGAGGGACAGCAGATAAAATCGACCTGAGCGCTTTTACCAGCATTGCCTCCCTGGAAGATCTTAAAGACTCCAACAGGAACGATACCGACTTTGATGAGCGAGGAGGTAACACAGAGATCGATCTGCCGGGCGGCGGTGAGATAACGCTCATCGGGCGCACCGGCCTGACCGCCGATAACTTCATCTTCTACACCAAGCCCATCAGCGGCAGCATCGGCGACCGCTTCAACAACGAAATCAACGGCGGGCGCGGTGATGATGCCCTCTACGGCGAAGGCGGTAGAGACACCCTCAACGGCGACGCCGGCGATGATGAAATCTACGGCGGCGAGGATAACGACACCCTCAACGGCGGCCCCGGCAACGACTGGCTCGACGGCGGCCCGGGCAGTGATACCTTCGTGTTCGAACCAGGCGGCGGGAATGATGTGATTATGGACTGGGAAGCGGGCGACAAGATCATTCTGAAAGATTTCAAAAATGCGGAAGGGGATGCTGCTGAACTCTCAGATTTTATCCTGACAGATTCCACCCCCACCAGTGATGACTCCGATTACGTAATCAACCTGGAAGCACAGGGCGGGGGCACAATCACCATTCTGGGCGCTACCAGTTCGGATATAAACACTAGTAGTGACATCATGATTATGTAACCACCCGCCCCAAAACACGCTCCATCCTCACCCTCGCTCGTCATACCGGCCATGGATTGGCCGGTATCCAGTCACAGGGATGTGAACACAAGCAAAGCTCGAAAGTTTACACAGCAAGACACCCACTCCCCAAACCCAACCGGGGACGGCTTAAAACCCGTCTCCTTTCCCCGATCCCAACAAGGTTTATCGATTGTCGTAGCGACCGGGTTGGTTACCCGAGCAAACTGAAACCGGCGATAATAATGCTGGTGTAAATCAAACCACTGCCCACCATCCATTTAATCAGTCGAGTTTCCAGCTTTGCCATATTGACTTCCTGGGTTGACATACGGGCCTCCAGAACTGAAATATCAGCCTTGGTTGCCATGTTGGCCTCCAGAACTGCGATGTCAGACTTGGTTGCCATATCCGCAATGTCAGCCTTGGTTGCCATGTTGGCCTCCAGGACTGCGATGTCAGCCTTGGTTGCCATATCTGCAATATCAGCCTTGGTTGCCATATTGACCTCCAGGACTGCAATGTCAGCCTTGGTTGCCATATCTGCAATGTCAGTCTTGGTTGCCATATTGACCTCCAGGACTGCGATGTCAGTCTTGGTTGCCATATCTGCAATGTCAGTCTTGGTTGCCATATTGACCTCCAGGACTGCGATGTCAGTCTTGGTTGCCATATCTGCAATGTCAGTCTTGGTTGCCATATCTGCAATGTCAGTCTTGGTTGCCATATTGACCTCCAGGACTAACATATCAGACTTCGTTGCCAGTTGCGGTAGCTGGGACACTTGGACAACTCCGCGGCCAAGGTGGCCTTTTGTTCCGATGCGCCGGCATCGATGAACGCTCTGTACAGGGCGGTACTGCTCATTCGGGTATCCTCCGTAATGGTTGTTATCTGTTTCGTTCCAGGTCGGAAAGCCTTTTCATTCCCGTCCTTTCAGGGTCAAGCTACCACTCGTTATCGGGGTTGTCAACAGTATTTTTGTATCATACGGTAACCTCTAAAAATGCCCTCCGTGGCACATAAGCAGACACGGAAACGGAAAAAAGATGGCATAAACACACGTTCAAAAGCAATACTTCTCCTAACATTGTATATGAATTGAACCTGGACAGAAAAGTTTCAGCCTCACATCCCCGCTTATCAATTTTGGCAGCAAGGTATCCCGCAGGTTTTCGAGATTTTGGATTTGGGCGTTGTTGGTTATTATCTTTTCAAATATCTTCAGGACAGGTAATTTTTCAGTTTCGTTTTCCGGGGGAAATTTCTGACATGCCAATCCGTTCAGGTATCTTCAGGACAGGTAATTTTTCAGTTTCGTTTTCCGGGGGAAATTTCTGACATGCCAATCCGTTCAGGTAATCACCGATACTATCCAAGGGTGCTGCTTGCCAGTGTGCTTTTGCGCCTTTTGTAATGGTCTCTCTTGGGTTTACCTCTGCTACCTCCCCCAACCTCACCTCCCTCCACCCCTCCGGCCTTCTCGCTTCCTCCTGCACCACCACATACTTCTCCCTGATAGTCTCCTTGAAGCTCTCCGGGATGCTTTCCCAATCCATCACGTCCACCGAGATCAGCAAGTCGCTTTCTTCCAGCGCTTCCTTGAGATCGTAAATCTCTATTGGGGTACAGTCGAAAATGGCCAGGTCCAGGTCGGAGGTTTCTTTGGCTTTCTAGGTGGCACGGGAGCCGTAGGCCCAGACGGTTTTGTTGGGGATATGTTGTTTGAGGATGCTGTGGAGCAGGTTGAGTTGCTCCGCGTCCAGATCAATCAACCTTTCTCTGCTCATTCCCAAGTAATCATGGTTTGATAAATTTCAGAGGCATCCAGGATGAAGTCTCCTATTTTTCTCAACGCATTCTCTGCTTTTTCCATACTGTAATCATGGGATGTATCAATTCTTGTTTGGGCATAGTCAAATAGCCGCTCCAAGATGTCTTTATCTATCAAACCGTGTTCCACTTGACCTGGGAGCCGTCGATATTGCGAATGGCCAGATTCATGCGGCACAGGCGGTAGGTGGTTTCATTGCTTTCCTGGCCGTAGATGGATATGTCATTGATCTTGCCCTGGTGGTTTTCCACGAATTTCTCGCTCATTACGAACATGCCGCCGCTGCCGCAGCACGGGTCGAATACCCTGCCGGAGTAGGGTTCTAGCATCTGCACCAGCAGTGTCACGATGGAACCGGGGGTATAGAACTGCCCGCCTTTTTTGCCTTCGGCCAGAGCGAATTCGCCCAGGAAATACTCATAGACCCTGCCGAGTACATCTTTCGACTGTGCGCTTTGTTCGGCCAGGGCGATATTGCTGATCAGGTCGATCAGTTCTCCCAGGGTGGCCGAGGCCACATTCATGCGGGCGAATACCTTGGGCAGAATGCCTTTTAAGGTGGGGTTGTCCTGTTCTATGAGTGCCATGGCTTTATCCAGGATTTCGCCGATGCCGGGTTGTTTCGCTTGTGCGCTGAGGCGTTCCCACCTGGCCTGTGCAGGCACCCAGAAGACATTTTCACCGGCGTATTCGTCCGGGTCCTCCGGGTCGGCGAACTCGGTGTTGACCAGTTCTTCGTAGCGTGCGAGGAAGGAGTCTGAGATGTATTTGAGGAAGATCAGACCGAGGACGATGTGCTTGTACTGGGCCGCGTCGATGCTCTTGCGCAGTTTGTCCGCGGCCTTGAAGAGTTGGGCTTCCAGCCTTTCGGCTTCTGTGTGGGTTTTCGCCATAAGGTGGGAAATTATAGATTAAAGACCCACGGATAGTAATATGAAAAGGTGTGCCAGTGGCACATGTTTTTCTACTGGATTCCTGCTTTCGCAGGAATGACGGTCTTGGCGCTCTCGTTCAGGGCCAAGGCGTCGTAAAACGCAATCTCATCTGCATCTAGGCCGTCTGATGCGACCAGAACGCCATTGTAGCAAAACAGGCTGGGGATTGTTTCCTTAAGAGTGGCCATGGGCGCTTGAGTCAGGTCCAGAGGAAGGCCAAGGGTACTGCGTGCAGTTTATCCCCGAAAGGTATAACCCTGTCGCCGGTGTAGAGCAGGGCGCCGCCAGCAAATTTCTCGCCCAGCGCTTCCTGCAGTTTGCGCAGGCCCTTGAAGTCGGCATTGACTACGGTACCGGAGGCTTTTACCTCAATGCCGGCCGCGGCAAGCGCGCTGCGTTGTATCACGATGTCCACTTCCAAGCCATAGCGATCGCGGAAATGGTGGAAGCTGTGGCGCTGCGGGTGCGCGCTGGCCTGCCGCTTGAGTTCCTGTAATGCAAAAGTCTCAAGGATGTGGCCAAGTAAGGAGCGATCCGCGCTCAGCGCTTCAGCATTCAAACCCAGCAACGCACAAATCACCCCCGTATCAGCAAGGTGTAGCTTCGGAGTCTTCACCAGCCGCTTCAGGTGATTATTATGCCAAGGCGAGAGCCGTTCCAGCAAAAACATCTTTTCCAGCAGCGCCAGGTAGCTCTGTATGGTCAACCTGTTAAGTTGGAAAGAAGCTGCCAGATTATTCACGTTTAATAACTGAGCAGTGCGCGCCGCGGCCAACTTCAGCAACCGCGGCAAGGTTTCAAGAGATTGAATTTCCATAATGATGGACGCATCGCGTTCTATCAGAGTTTCAATGTAGGCCTGGTGCCAGTTGGCCCGCCTAGTGGGCGCCCGGCGCAAGGCAGTCGGGTAGCCTCCCGCCAGCACGCGCCTGAGCACCCGCTCGTCAAACGGTGGCTCTTGACGTATGGACGAATCCGAAGCAAACAGAAAATCCAGAAACCGGGGCGCAGTGCATTCAAGTTCATTTTGTGAGAAAGGATGCAGTCTTACCATGTCCATGCGCCCGGCCAGCGATTCTTTTATGTTCCTCATTTGCAACAGGTTTACCGAGCCGGTCAGAATAAAGCGGCCCGGCACGCGGTCCTGATCAATGAGTAGTTTGATGGATGGGAACATGCCGGGCGCCAACTGCGCTTCATCTAGGATCGCACGGTCCGGCAATGATTTTACGAAACCACGCGGATCTTCCGCAGCATAGCTGCGCGTGCCTTCGTCATCAAAAGTGAAATACTGATAACCCTCAGACTTGCCTACCATCCGAGCAAGCGTCGTCTTGCCACACTGGCGCGGCCCCTGTATCAGAACAGCCGGAGAATCAGCCAACGCCTCCATCAGGCGTGGCTGAATATGACGTTGGTAGAGGTTGTCAGTCATAGGGTAAAGTTGTTAATTGTCAGTACGGCTGATTGTTAGTCAACCCCCTGGCTGATTGTTAGTGTAGTGCATGGCTGATTGTTAGTCAACCCCCTGGCTGATTGTTAGTGAAATGCTCGGCTGATTGTTAGTTTCCCCTGTGATTGGTGGCAATTTTCAGGGCAGTCCAAAGCCCCCTGCAACCCTCAAAGCCAGGATAATTTTTCGTGCAGTTTTACTACTTCGCCGATGATGATCATGGATGGAGGTTTGATTTCCTGTCGGGCGACGATGTTGGCTAAGGTGGCGACGGAACCGAGGTGGACGCGCTGGTCCGGGGTGGTGCCTTGCTGCACGATGGCGGCGGGCAGGTGCGGCTGCATTCCCTGTTCCAACAGGCTCTGTTGCAGCACCTCGACCGCCTTGATGCCCATGTAGATAGCGAGTGTCTGTTTTGGTTGCAGCAGCGCCGGCCAATTGAAATCCAGCTTGCCGTCCTTGAGGTGGCCGGTAACAAACAGGCAGGAATGGGCGAGCTCGCGGTGGGTCAGCGGAATACCGGCGTAAGCAGCACAGCCGCTGGCGGCGGTGATGCCCGGCACGACCTGGAACGGAATGCCGGCCGCAGCCAGTTCCTCAATTTCCTCGCCGCCGCGCCCGAAAATAAACGGATCGCCCCCCTTAAGGCGCAGCACGCGCTGACCTTGTTGCGCCAGCCTGACCAGCATCTCGTTGAGTTCGGATTGCGGCACCGTGTGGCTGTCGTGCCGCTTGCCGACGTAAATCCGCGCTGCATCCTTGCGGGCCAGGTCCACTATGGCGGGAGAGACGAGCCGGTCGTACAACACCACATCGGCTTGTTGCATCAGCCGCAGGGCGCGAAACGTAAGCAAGTCCGGGTCACCGGGCCCGCCGCCGACGAGATAAACCTCGCCACCCTTGAGGTCAGCCGGGTCAGTGTTTTCCAGCGCCCGTTCCAGCGCTTCCAGCGCCGCTTGCTCGCGGCCGCCAAACAGCAGCTCGGCCACCGGCCCCTGCAAGATGTTTTCCCAGAAACGACGGCGCTCGCGAAATTCCGGGAAACGTTGTTTTACCCGCCCGCGTAACTCCCGCACCACCGTAGCCAGCCGCCCGTAGCTCGCCGGTATCAGGGTTTCCAGTTTGGTCCGCAACAACCGCGCCAGCACCGGCGAGGCCCCACCTGTGGACACCGCGACCTGCACCGGGTCCCGATCCACCACAGAAGGCATGATGAAGCTGCACAAAGCCGGGCTGTCAACCACGTTTACCGGTACCTGTGCAGCCCTGGCGGCTGCGGCGACATCACGATTGACCTGCTCGTCGTCCGTGGCGGCAATCACCAGTGCACAACCATTAACATCCTGTGCCCGGAACGCTCTGGCTTCATGCCGCACCTGGCCCTGCTGTGTCAGAGCTTCAACCTCGGTGCTGGCACGAGGCGCAACAAGTGTCAGGTCAGCCTGGGCGCGCAGCAGTTGCTGTGCCTTTCTTGCGGCTACCTCACCACCACCGACTACCAGACAGCGACGCTCACGGAGGTCCAGAAAAATTGGAAAATACCGCATTGGCCGGCACCGTTACCTGAACAACCTGTCGCGGTTGGAATGATAGTAATTCAATGTATGCTCCACTGCGCGAATGACCCCGCGCTGGCTGGAGGTGGCGCCACTGATATGGTCGAAGTCACCGCCACCCTGGGTTGTTGCCCAGGCGCCGCTGGGCGTGTTGTCCAGGGAACGACTATTGAAGCCGAGTATCCAGGGAGAATTAGTCTGGTGCACCTGATCCCCCAGGCCGCGTGTTTCCCGGTGTTGCAAGACCCTGACGCCGGCGACTGTGCCGTCGTAACGAATACCTATGGCCAGTTCCATGGCGCCGTTGTAACCCCTGCTCCTGACCGGATTGAATAACAGGCCCACGGGCTTTCCGCCGCGCCGGGCACGATACACTTCGGTTGCCGCCTGCGTACCGAACCAGGTCGGCATGTTGACACCAATCCGGTCTGCAAGCAGGTCATTATCGTATGCAAGCGGCAACACTTCGGCGCTGAGCTCGAGGACGGGCAAGCGCTTGTTGCGCGTGATGGTATCCTCAAAATAATTCCCCAAGGCATAAATGCCCAGTATCGCGACACAGCAGATGAACAGCAACGGCAACGTGTTAAGCAGCAGCGGCTTTCTGGCAGGCATTATTTTTCTCCCGCCGCGCCATGCTCTGCAGGCTGCGTCTGCTGCTGGCGTCGCGGTGTGGCTCCGAATATGTCGAGTTGAGCTAAAGGAGCATCAGGCCGGGTCGTCAGGTCAATCAACGGGACAAAAACATTGGCGAGCAGCACCGCAAAAGCGACTCCGTCCGGGTACACGCCCCAGTTGCGCAACAGGCAGATCAGCACGCCGATGAGGGCGCCATAGAGCAGGCGTCCGCGCCGGGTGGTGGGCGCAGTAACCGGATCCGTCGCAATAAAAAAGGCGCAGAGCATGGTGCCACCGCTGAACAGGTGGAACAACGGCCCGGCATGGATGTTCGGGTCATACAGGTGCAGCAACGAACTGCCCAGAAAAATACCGGCCAGCACCGCTACCGGAATCTGCCACTTGATAACGCCGCGCAGCAGCAGGTAAGCACCGCCCGACAGAAACAGGAGATTGATCCATTCCCAGCCGGCACTGCCGAGATACCCGAATAACGGCGAGGTATTGATCTCCGGCACCATCTCCATCAGTTCCAGGCGGCTTTTGAGTTCATCCAGGGCCGTGGCCCCGCTCAACATGTCCGGTGCCGTGCCCGGCGCCGGGAAAATGCCATGCAAGTACGCGCCGATACCCTGACCGATGCCCTGAGCAGACCACTGCGGCCAGCTATTCATCGGTACCGGAAAACAGATTAACACGAAGGCAAACCCGGCCATGGCAGGGTTGAAGATGTTATAACCGATGCCGCCAAAAACATGCTTGCAGAGGATGATTGCGAAGGCGATCCCGCACAGGCAAACCCACCAGGGCGCGGCCGGCGGGATGCTGAGGGCAAATAGCAGGGCGGTGACTACGGCACTGCCGTCGCGCAGGAACGGTGCCGGATTACGCCGCCGCAGCCTGAGTAAGACCCACTCAAACAACAGGGCGAAGGTTACGGCCAGGATACACTGGATCAAAATGCCAGGGCCAAACAGCCAGACATAGCAGAGCAGGCCCGGGACCAGCGCCAGGCATACATCCGCCATCACCTTGCTGACGGAACTGCCGTCGTGCCAGTGGGGCGCGGCACCGGGTTTGTCGGCCATTAACGCGCCTCCCCATCCGTTGTGAGCCGCTGTTGCCGCTTCGCTCGGCTGCGCGCCAGCGCGGCTTGCACGTAAGACTTTTTTGCGCGCCTTGAGTCCTGATCAGAGTCACCGCCAGGCAGTGGCGTGTCAGCCCGGGCCGCGCGCGCGGCATGTTTCAAACGCTCGTTCTTAAGGGTAAAACGCTGGCGCAAATGCTCTGCGCCGCGACGGTGTTCCTGGTCGAGGGTAATCCGGGATTTGGCGCGCCGATAATAGTCAACCAGGGGGATGTGGCTGGGGCAGGTATACGCGCAACAGCCACACTCTGTACAATCGAACAGGCGATAGGCTCGGGCCTGCTCGAACGCTTGTGAACGGGCGAACCAGTACAACTGCTGCGGCAGCAACTGTTCCGGACAAACGTCGGCACAATCACCGCAACGGATACAGGGCATTTCCGGTTGCGCCGGCGTGTTTTCTTCGATGATGATGCAGTTGGTCGTCTTGATCACCGGCATGTTGGGAGTCGTCACGTGTACGCCCATCATGGGGCCGCCGATAATGACCTTGTTCTCCGCGCGGCGCTGATAGCCGCAGGTCGCAAGGCAATCCTCGACCGGCGTGCCGAGCAGGACTTGCAGGTTGATCGGGTTGTCCACTTTGCCCGTCACCGTCACGTAACGCGACACGATGGGCTCGCCGCGCGTGACCGCCCGATACACCGCCGCTGCGGTAGCCACGTTATGGATAACTATGCCGAGGTGAATCGGCAGCCCGCCGCTGGGCACGTCCTTGCCGGTCAGTGTTTTAATGAGTTGATTCTCGCCACCGGCAGGGTAGCGGGTAGGCACCTTCACCAGTTCTAGGTCATCATCCACCAGTCCGGCCAGGGCCTGATAGGCCAGTTCCATGTCGTCCTCCAGCGCAAGCACGCAGTGTTTGGCCTGCACCGCGTGGCGGATCATGCGCGCGCCGGACACCACGTAGCTGGCTTTTTCCTGTATTAGCCGATCGTCACAGGTGATGTGCGGTTCACATTCAACACCGTTGATGATTAAGGTATCGACTGCGTTCTCCACGCCCTCCATGAGTTTGACGTGGGCCGGAAAACCGGCGCCACCGAGGCCGACTATGCCGCAATCCCTGATCAATTCCTGCAACCTGACCGGCTCAATACGGTCGTATTGCTCCGTAGGCCGGATGTCGAACCAGGCGTCGTTGCCATCGGGTTCCAGGACCATGCACGGCGCTGTGCTTATGGTAGGATGAGGTACGGGATACAGCCCGATATCCACTATCGTCCCGGAGGTGCTGGCGTGTACCGGAACGCTGACGTAACCGTCGGCGCGGGCAATGATCTGGCCCTTCAACACCCGCTCACCGGTACTGACTACCGGCGCTGCGGAGGCGCCGACATGCTGTTGCAAGGGCAGGAACATACGCTCCGGCAGCGGATGCAGGATGGATTTCTTCCGATCCGTGATCTCTTTGTGCGGTTGTAACGACAATCCGCCCGAAAAATCGTGTAACTCACGCATGCGGTCGCGTTTCCGCATAAGGGCGCCGCTGCAACTCAGGCGCTCCGGCAGGCGCGGCGGGCTCCATGCTGATGCAATCTACCGGGCAGGGAGGCAGGCACAGCTTGCAGCCGGTGCAATATTCCGGCATGACTGCATGGAGTTGTCTGGCACTGCCGACAATGGCGTCCACGGGACAAGCAACGATACATTTGACACAGCCGATGCAGGTCTCCTCATCAATCCGCGCCACGGCGCGCGACAACGGCGCTGGCGGCGCATGTTGCGCGGCTTTCCCCAGCAGCAGTTCCAGCTTGTGCACGGTGGTGTCGCCGCCGGGTGGACACAGGTTAAGGGGCGCGTCTTGTGCAACGATGGCGCGGGCGTAAGGCCGGCAACCGGGATAACCGCAATCGCCGCATTGAGTCTGTGGCAGCAGCGCGTCCACCGCGTCGATGGCCGCCGCCGGCGCGCGCCGGCCCTGCCTCGTTACGGATGACGCTTGTACCCACAACAGCGCCGGCAAGTACAGCGCCAGGGTCGCAATGATCAGTACCAGCATGAGGGATGCCCGACCTCCGGTTAACTCAAGGAACCATGCCGGTAAAGATAGAGAATGCCAGCGAGATGAGTCCCAGAGTCATCATTTGCACCGGCAAACCCTTGAATGGGGCAGGTAAGTCAGTCACGGCCAGACGCAGGTTAATCGCAGTGAAACCCAGCAACACCAGCGCATAACCCGAACCAGCCCCGGCGCCATAGGCCAGCGCGCCGAACAGTCCAAAGTGCCGGGGGGCGGTGAGCAGCATGACACCCAACAGCAGACAGTTCATCAGCAACAGCGGATAAAACCTGCCATCACGGTCGAACAGCCGGGGTAAATATCTGCCGGGCACCAGTCGCGCCGTCTGGCAGACGCCGGCTACACTCATAACCAGGATAAGCAACCGGTAATTTTCCAGCTGCAGGGGGGCGATCAGCAGCTGTTCCAGCAACCAGACCACGCACGCCACCAGCATGGTAATGCCGGTGACAGCGAGTGCCATATCCAGGGCGATGTCGAGCCGTTGCGCCGCCGCCAGCACCGGGGTCGCGCCCAGCAGGTGGTCGGTGACCAGATTATTGGCCAGACAGGCCGCCGGCAGGATGAGCAGGAGTTCAGTCATAGCCCGCAGCTCTCACCCAGTTTACTTCACCCTCATGCCGGGTTGGGCACCGGGGTCGGGGCTGAGCAGGAACAGTTCCTTGCCGCCGGGTCCCGCGGCCAGCGCCATGCCTTCGGAGACGCCAAAACGCATCTTGCGGGGCGCCAGATTAGCAACCATGACCGTGCGTCTGCCAATCAGGTCTTCGGGCCGGTAAGCGCTCTTGATCCCGGCGAACACGTTCCTGGTCTCGCCGCCTAAGTCCAGGGTCAGTTGCAGCAATTTATCTGCGCCCTCAACCTGCGCAGCTGCGGTGACAGTCGCCACGCGCAGGTCCAGTTTGGCAAAATCATCGAAGGTTATCTGCGCGGCGATGGGATCATCCGTCAGGTACTTGCTCCCTGGCCCTACACCGTTGTCAACAGCATGCTCAGCCGCGGCCTGCTGCGTATCAACAGTTCCGCCAGTAGTCCCGGCTCCCAGGCCTTGCGTGCTGGCGGCGACTACTGCGTCGATGCGCGCCTGCTCCACCCGGGTCAGCAACGGCTTGAATTTTCTGATCGAGTGATCCAGCAACGGCGTCTCCAGGTCGCTCCACAGCATCGGTTCAACGCCAAGGAACTCCTCGGCGCGCCGGGTCAGGCCGGGTAATACCGGCTTTAAGTAGATAATGAGGATGCGGAACAGGTTCAACCCCAGCGAACAGACCTGTTGCAGTTCCGGCTGCCGGTCATCCTGTTTGGCTATTTCCCAGGGTTTGTGCCGGTCGATATACTGGTTTGCGCGGTCGGCCAGGGCCATGATGGCGCGCATGGCGCGGGCATACTCTCGCGCTTCATAGTCCGCAGCAATGGCCGGGCCGGCCTCGGAAAATGCTTGCAGCAGCGGTTCGTCATGGATGTTTGCGGCCAGTCTGCCGCCAAAACGTTTGTGGATGAATCCGGCGCAGCGACTGGCGACATTGACGACCTTGCCGACCAGGTCGGCGTTCACGCGCTGGCGGAAGTCCTCCAGGTTCAGGTCGATATCGTCCACGCCACTGCCGGATTTGGCGGCAAAGTAATAGCGCAGGTATTCCGGGTCCAAGTGCTCCAGCCAGGTGGCGGCGTTGATAAAGGTGCCGCGGGATTTGGACATTTTCTGGCCGTTCACGGTCAAGAAGCCATGCACGAACACGTTATTGGGCAGACGATGGCCACTGCCGCGCAGCAGAGCCGGCCAGAACAAGGTATGGAAATACATGATGTCCTTGCCGATGAAATGGTACATTTCGGCGTCGCTGTCGGCGCTGATGTACTCGGCCACATCCCGCCCCTGCCGGTCCAGCAGGTTCTTCAGGCTGGCGAAATAACCCATGGGGGCATCTACCCAAACGTAGAAATATTTGCCCGGCGCGCCGGGGATCTGAAAGCCGAAATACGGCTCATCACGGGAAATGTCCCATTCCCTCAGGCCCGCCTCGAACCATTCGTCCAGCTTGTTGGCGACCTCGGCTTGCAGGTGTCCGGCGCTGATCCAGTCGCGTAATTCGGTTTCAAACGCCGGTAAATCAAAGAAATAATGCTCGGATTCCCGCTCCACCGGAGTCGCCCCGGACACGGAAGACACCGGGTTGATCAAGTCGGTGGGCGTATAGGTACGGTTACAGACCTCGCAACTGTCACCGTACTGGTCGGCGGCGCCACAGAACGGGCATTCACCGCGGATGAAACGATCGGGCAGGAACATCTGCTTGACCGGATCATAGAACTGGCGAATAGCGCGGCGTTTGATATGTCCGGCGGCATCAAGACGAGCATAAATCGCCTCGGCCACTTCCCGGTTCTCCTCGGAATGGGTGGTATGGAAGTTGTCGAACCCGATTTCGAAGCCGGCATAATCGCGCGTATGTTCGGCGTGGACGCGTTCGATTAACTGTTCCGGGCTGAGCCCCTGGCGGTCCGCGCTGAGCATGATGGGCGTGCCGTGAGCGTCGTTGGCGCAGAGGTACAGGCAATCGTGACCACGCAGTTTCTGGAAGCGCACCCAGATATCCGTCTGAATTGCCTCTAACAGGTGACCGATGTGGAGCGACCCGTTGGCATAGGGCAGGGCGCTGGTGACAAAAATTTTACGCTGTGGTGTTATCATCTTTTTCTAGTTCAAGGAACCTCTAAAAATGCCCTCCGTGGCCTTTTTAAGGACGGATAACGGAAAAATGCGATTTTCCGCTTCCGTCATTTTCAAGCACGTACGTGCTTGCTGTTACTGGCAGCATGTCCTTATGCTGCACGGCCACCTCTAATTTTTAGAGGTGGCCTCTACATGATAATGTGTTGTAGAATGCCCGTTTGATTACTGATATTGCAAATACTCATGCCGAATACAAGTCCTGAATCAGTCAAGACAATCCTGGCCGGGGTGGAGGATGTCAACCTGGAAAAAGATCTGGTCTCCGCGGAAATGGTCAAGGACATTCAAGTCAGTGGAGATAATATCAGAATTTCCCTGCAAATGGGTTACCCGGCGCAGGGCTATGTCGATACGCTGCGGGACGATATTGCCGGGCGCCTGCGCCAAATCCCCGGCGTGAAGGACATTGAGCTTGAGGTCGATACCGATATTCGCGCGCATGCGGTGCAGCGCGGCGTAAGACCCATAGACAGCGTGAAGAACACTATCGCAGTGGCTTCCGGCAAGGGCGGCGTGGGTAAGTCAACCACCGCAGTCAATCTGGCCCTGGCGCTGCACGCAGAGGGGGCAAAAACAGGCATCCTGGATGCGGACATCTACGGACCCAGCCAGCCGCGGATGCTTGGCTGTCGGGCCAAACCGGACAGCCACGACGGTAAATCGATAGAACCGAACGTCAGCTACCACCTGCAATCCATGTCCATCGGCTACCTGGTGAACGAGGAGACGCCGATGATCTGGCGCGGCCCCATGGTGACCTCGGCGCTGGAGCAGATGCTGGGCGACACCAACTGGTCGGACCTGGACTACCTGATCATCGACCTGCCGCCGGGCACCGGCGACATTCAGTTGACGCTGTGCCAGAAAATCCCCGTATCGGGCGCCGTCATCGTTACCACACCCCAGGACATTGCCCTGCTCGACGCCCGCAAAGGCTTGAAGATGTTTGAAAAAGTCGAAGTGCCAGTGCTGGGCATCATAGAAAACATGAGCACTCATATCTGCGGTCAGTGTGGCCACGAGGAACCTATTTTCGGCAGTGGCGGCGGGCAACAGATGGCGGAACAGTATGATGTGGACCTGCTCGGCTCTCTGCCTCTGGACCTGAGCATCCGCGAAGCCGCCGACAACGGCCGGCCGACTGTGGCCATGGCGCCGGACTCGCCGCTGGCGGCAACCTACCGGGCCATCTCCCGCAAGGCTGCGGCAAAACTGTCGCTGCGGGCCAAGGATTACAGCGCCAGCTTCCCCAGGATTGTGGTCGAGAATGCCTGAATGCCGGTCAAGAGCGATAAATGGATTCGGGAAATGGCCGCCAGTCAGGGGATGATTGAACCTTTTGCCCCGGGGCAGATCAAATGTAATGGCGCCACGCCCCTGATCTCCTATGGCACCTCCAGTTATGGCTACGACATGCGCTGCTCGGATGAATTCAAGATCTTCACCAATATCAACTCCGCCGTCGTCGACCCGAAGAACTTTGACAAGAACAGTTTCGTGGACTTCAAGGGTGATGTGTGCATCATTCCACCCAATTCCTTCGCCCTAGCCAGCACCGTCGAGTATTTTCGCATTCCCCGGGACATACTGACGATATGTCTGGGGAAATCCACTTACGCCCGCTGTGGCATTATCGTCAACGTCACCCCGTTGGAACCGGAATGGGAAGGACATGTGACCCTGGAATTTTCCAATACCTCGCCGTTACCGGCGAAGATCTATGCCAATGAAGGGGTTGCCCAGGTGATTTTCCTGCAATCCGATGATGCTTGTGAGACCTCCTACCGCGACCGCAAGGGTAAGTA
Source organism: Gammaproteobacteria bacterium (assembly GCA_965215365.1). Classification (GTDB taxonomy): domain Bacteria; phylum Pseudomonadota; class Gammaproteobacteria; order Eutrophobiales; family Eutrophobiaceae; genus JAAXHV01. Next base: position 1,439,128 of record CBDCDS010000003.1, read on the forward strand.
CCAGGGCCAGACCGGGGTGACACTTCCCAAAACATGACAAGCACGAGCAACATTGCGCAGACCGTGTTACCACTGCCGGGCAGGCGGGGTTGCGGTGCAATGCCGCGCCGCTGCTGCGTTTACACGGGCATGGTAGTGGGGCTGCTGCTGCTGGGCACCGCCTCAGTGCTGGCGCAGCAGGCATCCGGCGGTCGCGGCCTGCAGTGCCCGGTGGTATTCCAGGTGCCCGCACGCCCGGTCATTGACGTTGAACTGGAACCGGGCGACACGTATATCAACGCCGCTGCCATAGACCATGCCGAGACCGGCAACGCGCGCCTTGAAGGCAACGTGGAAATGTCCACAGATAACTGGCAAGCGCGTGCAGACCAGGCTGACTATAACAGTGACGAGAGTATTCTCGACTTGTCTGGCGACGTGAAATTTTGGGAAGGGAGTCTGTTCATCAGCGGTGCTGGCGCCCGCGTCGATACTGCGAACAGCACTGCGACCCTGATCGAAGCCGAGTACTATCTGCCGGATAACGCCGCGCGTGGCAGTGCCGCCGAGTTATTTCTGGACCCCGGCGTCTCGACCTCCGGGGAAGGTATGTTGTTCACCACCTGCGCGCCAGAACATAGCGGGGAGCTGGAGGAGAACTTCTGGAGTATCAGTGCCCGCACATTAGTTCTGGACCATGCTGCGGAGCGTGGCTCAGGCAGGGATATCGTTTTGAAGATCAAAGATATACCGGTCTTCTATTCGCCTTACTTCACTTTTCCCCTAGACCGGTCGCGCAAGACCGGCTTCCTCGCGCCCGGCATCGGCAAGAACAGTCACGGCGGTTTTGAAACCCGCTTCCCCTACTACTGGAATATCTCGCCGAACATGGATGCAACCTTAACGCCCAGAGTGCTTGCCAACAGCGGCATGATGGGGATGCTGGAATACCGTTATCTGCTCCAACGCGGTGAGGGCTCGGTCAATCTGGAATATCTGCCCGGTGACGTCGGCTTTAGCGATCGTGACCGTAGTATGATCAACATTGAACTGAACCAGAGCTTTCTTGAGCGCGGTCAGCTTTATGTGGAATACAACCGGGCTTCAGACCCCGAATACCTGGAAGATTTCGGCACCGACCTGTCTATCTCCAGTACCCGCTACCTGCCGCGCCGCGCCGACCTGACGTATCACGGCAACAACTGGAGCGTACTGGGTCGCCTGCACAGCTACCAAATCGTTGACCAGAGTATCGCGGTGGCCTCCAGACCATACAAAAACCTGCCCCGGGTGCAGTTCCACTACCGACCAATGGCGGGCAACAATACGGTCAACCTTGACCTGAGGACAGATCTGACCTATTTCGACCGCACCGGCGAGGCCGGGGTCACCATGGACGTAACCGGGTTCCGGGCGGATCTGTATCCCTCCGTCAGCTACCCGATACGCACCCAGGCCGCCTTCCTGGTCCCGAAGGTCGGCGTGCGCTATACCCAGTACAGCCTGGACCAGCAAGGTCCTTTTACCGAAAGCCCGAAGCGCGTCCTGCCCATAGCCAGCGTGGACAGCGGTATTTTCCTGGAGCGGGTGCTGCGGTTGCAAGACAACAGCTACCTGCACACGCTGGAACCCCGCTTGTTTTACCTGTACGTGCCCTACGATGACCAGGATGATTTGCCAGTGTTCGATTCCTCGGTCTTCAACCTGGACTATAACGCCTTGTTCCGGGAAAACCGGTTCAGCGGTTATGATCGCATTGGCGATACCAACCAGCTGACCCTGGCGCTGGGCAGTCGGCTGGTGAACCGGGAAACCGGCCGGCAAACCGCCTCCTTCCAGGTGGCTCAGTCGTTCTATTTGGACGACCAGGACATCATCCGCCAGATCCTGGGCGCGCAGGGGCAACTGGTCGATGTCGGCATACCGGAAACCGACCTGCTTTCGCCGTTGATCATCGAAGCAGCCGCTAACCTGCGTGATGATTTAACCCTGGGTGCTGAGATTTACTGGGACATCAACGATAATGTCACCCGGAAAATGGCTCTGACCGCGCAATACAACCCCGCCGGGCGCAAGGTTGTCAATGTGGCGTACCGGGTAAGACGGGCCGAGACCGGCCAGATCCGGCGGCTACCGACAGACATAGAACAATCGGACGTATCCTTCAGTTGGCCGTTGACCAGCCGCTTGAACGCGGTGGGGCGTTGGAACTACGCCGTGTCCGAGGGGCGCACCTTGGACTTGTTTCTCGGTCTGGAATATGAGGGTTGTTGTTTTGCCGTCAAGGCCGTCAGCCGGCGCTTCCTGTCCAACCTGGACGGCGATTTCAACACCGGTATCTTTGTACAGTTACAACTGAAGGGGCTGGGCAGTATCGGCCAGCGCACCGCGGAATTTCTGAACCATGCCATCCCCGGTTATGGCGACACACCGCTGCTATGAACAGGGTGTTGCTGCTCGTTGCGATCCTGTTATCCGGTCCGGTGGCGGCCGTGCAGGACCTCGACCGTATCGTTGCGGTGATCAATGACGACATCATCATGCGCACTGAGCTGCTGGAAAAAATCAGGTCGGTCAGCGCCCAGATGGAGGAACAGAATATCCCGCTGCCGCCCCGGGACATCCTGGAAAAACAGGTGCTGGACCGCTTGATCATGACCCGATTGCAGATCCAGATGGCGGGTAATACCGGCATCCGGGTCGATGATGAGACCCTGAACCGCACCATCAGCAATATTGCCCGGGAAAACCAGCTGAGCCTGAAAGAGTTCCGGGAGATTCTGGAGGGTGACGGCTACGGCTACGAGAATTTCCGCAAGGAAATACGCAACGAAATACTCATTTCCAGGCTGCAACAACGTCAGGTCGATAACCGCATCATCGTCACCGAAAGGGAGATCGAGAATCACCTTTCCAACCAGGAACACCAGGGGGAAACGGACATAGAGTTTCGTATCTCCCACGTCCTCATCGCAATACCCGAAGGCGCTTCGGCCCGGCAGGTTACCCAGGCCCGGGAAACGGCCGAAAAGGTGCTAAGCGAGCTGCAAGCAGGTGCCGATTTCAGCAGTATGGCCGCCACCTACTCCGACGGCCAGCAGGCGCTGGACGGGGGTGACCTGGGCTGGCGCAAGGCCGGACAGGTGCCGACGCTGTTTGCCGATTTTATCGCCGCCATGGAGGTGGGCGGGTTAAGCGAAATCATCAAGAGCCCCAGCGGCTACCATATCATCAGGTTACAGGACAAGCGCAGCAGCGAACAGGTGGTGGTGACCCAGACCAAGGCCCGGCACATCCTGATCCGGCCCGACGAACTGACCACGCCGGAAGACGCCTTGCGCCGGTTACAGCAGTTGCGCTTGCGTATAGCAGGTGGGGATGACTTTGCCGAACTGGCCAAGGCACACTCTGCCGACACCATGAGCGCCGCCGAAGGGGGTGATCTGGGTTGGGTCAATCCCGGCGACCTGGTGCCGGAATTTGAAAACGTGATGGATACACTCGAACCCGGCGCTACCAGTGAGCCGTTCCGGAGTCAGTTCGGGTTTCATATCGTTCAGGTGTTGGAGCGCAGGGAACATGACAGCACCGAGGATATCAAGCGTGCACGTGCGCGGGAGGTGATTCGCCGGCGCAAGCTGGAAGAAGCGCGCACCGACTGGCTGCGACAGCTGCGCGACGAGGCTTACGTGGAATACCGGCTGGAGTCGTGACTGTTTGCAGGTGAAGGTTTGTGTTTTATCCGCAGATGGCGCAGATAAACGCAGATGATAGCTTGATGAAAAATCTCTGTCGTCAGTGAATATCGAAACAACAAGTTGAACAATGCCGGCAAAATTAGCTTTGACTCTTGGAGAACCTGCCGGCATCGGGCCTGATATCGTCCTAGACTGTGCCCGGCACCGGTTGGCGGCACAAATCGTTGTAGTCGGCGACCCGGATCTGCTGCAAGACCGGGCGCAACGGCTTGGCAGGGACCTCAAGTTGATTGAATATTGCCCCGACGCAGGCATCGAGCCGCAGCCACCGGGGCAGCTGTGTTACCTGCGCCAGCCGTTGGCGGCACCGGTGGAATTGGGCAAGCCCAGTGTGCGCAACGCCGATAGTGTGCTGGCAAGTATTGAGCGGGCAGTTCAGGGTTGCCTGTCGGGAGAGTTTGCCGCCATGGTCACGGCACCGGTGAACAAGGCCGTTATTGCTGCGGCGGGGCACCCGTTCAAGGGGCATACCGAGCACATCGCCGCGCTTTGCGGCAGCCCGGCGCCGGTGATGATGCTGGCCAATGACTTCGCCCGGGTGGCACTGGTGACAACACACCTGCCCCTGCAACAGGTACCCGGGCAGATCACCCGCAAACGCCTGCGTCGGGTGTTGCGCACCGTGGCCGCCGACCTGCGGGCGAAATTCAGTATTGACGAGCCGCGCCTGCTAATCTGTGGCATCAACCCTCATGCCGGGGAGCAGGGCCTGCTGGGCAACGAGGAGCACGAGGTCGTCATCCCGGTCATCAATGAACTGCAAGCGGAAGGTTTGCAGCTGGTGGGGCCAGTGCCGGCAGACACCGCGTTTACCCCTGCTTCTCTGGCGCGCACAGACGCGGTTGTATCCATGTACCATGATCAAGGCCTGCCGGTATTGAAATCCCACGGCTTCGGCAACACCGTGAACATCACGCTGGGCCTGCCCATCATCCGCACCTCCGTGGATCACGGCACCGCCTTCGACCTGGCCGGCACTGGCAAAGCCGATGCCAGCAGCCTGCTTGCGGCCATTGATTATGGGGTTGAGCTGGCTAACCGCAGTTGACATCTCCCCGCCGCAAGCGCTTCGGCCAACATTTCCTTAAAGACCCGGTCGTTATCGAGCGGCTCATCGGCGCCATCGCCCCTCAACCCGGCCAGCGTATCGTCGAGATCGGTCCCGGCCGAGGCGCGTTGACCATTCCCTTGTTGCGCCGACTAGGAGAGCTCTATGTGGTAGAGGTGGATCGCGAGCTGGCCGCAGCATTACCGCAACGATGTGCCGGGCTCGGGCAGTTGCACCTGTTGCCGCAGGATGCACTGAAAACGGATTTTTCCGGGTTTGGCCCGGTGCCGCTGCAGGTGGTGGGCAACCTGCCCTATAATATTTCCACGCCGCTACTGTTTCACCTGCTACGCTTCCCGGTAATCCGCCGTATGGTATTCATGCTGCAAAAGGAAGTCGTCGAGCGGCTCTGCGCCGGCGCCGGCACACCCGAATACGGTCGCCTCAGCGTCATGGCGCAGGCACGCAGTCAGGCGCAACACCTGTTTGACGTGCCACCCGGCGCCTTCAGCCCCCCGCCAAAAGTCCATTCCGCCGTGGTGGAATTAACCGTCCGCCCTGCGGCAACCGCGCGCATCGAAAATTTCGACCGCTTCACGGAACTGGTAAGAACCGCCTTCTCCGCCCGCCGCAAGAAAATCAGCAACGGCTTAAAGCCCTGGTTCAACGCCACGCAACTGCAACAACTAGGCATTTCCCCTGATGCCAGACCGGCGGAGTTGGGTGTGGAGGATTATATAACTCTATCTAATCATCGGTTTTTTTCCTGACATTCTTTTGAATAAAACCTTGCACACTCGGCCAGACCAGGAATCAGTTGTACAATGTATCCATGTCACAACTGATGCAAAATTTATCTGAACGCATCGATCGTTTCAGCGAGTTTATCGGGCGTAGCCTGTCCTGGCTGGTGCTGGTACTGGTGTTGCTGGTGGGTTATGACGTGACGATGCGCTATTTTTTCCTGAGTGGGTCCATTGCCATTCAGGAACTGGAATGGCATTTGTTTGCGCTGATATTCCTGCTGGGGGCAGCCTATACCTTAAAGCATGACGACCATGTGCGGCTGGACTTGTTTTATCGCAGCCGGTTCATGTCGGATTATCGCCGCGCCTGGGTCAACCTGATTTGCACACTGCTGTTCCTGATCCCGTTTTGCATACTCATCATAAAAAGTTCCTGGCCGTTCGTGGCTCAGGCCTACCAGTTTGCCGAGGGCTCTCCCGACCCGGGCGGGTTGCCGTATCGCTGGGCACTCAAGGCGGCGATACCGCTGGGTTACTTCCTGTTGCTCATACAGGGGTTCAGTGAGGGACTGAAGAACCTGTGCTTTATTCTGGATCATAAATCCGGCAGCTCGGTGGGGTCGGAGTAACAATCCGCAAGATACTATGACAGGCGCACACATTACGATGGGTTGTTATTCTGAACTCGGCGTTTGGCAGGAATCAGGGGGGCAGCAATGACCGTCTGGATCGTCTTCATGTTCCTGAGCCTGATGCTCCTGCTGATGCTGGGCTATCCGGTTGCGTTTACCCTGGGGGCAGTGTCGCTACTGTTCGGCGGGATCTTCCTAGGCCTGGATTTTTTCCACTTGCTGCCGCTGCGGATCTGGGGGGTAATGACCAATTTCACCCTGCTGGCGGTGCCGCTGTTCATTTTCATGGGCATTGTGCTGGATAAATCGGGGCTGGCGGAGGACCTGCTGGAAACCATGGGGCTGCTGTTCGGACGCTTGCGCGGCGGGTTGGCCCTGGCGGTCGTAATCGTCGGCGCGCTGCTGGCTGCCACCACCGGGGTGGTGGGTGCCACCGTGGTGACCATGGGCATCATTGCGCTGCCCACCATGTTACGCCGGCATTACTCCCGGCAGCTTGCCACCGGCACTATCGCCGCCGCCGGCACTCTGGGACAGATTATCCCGCCGAGTATTATTCTGATCCTGCTCGGTGATGTCATGGGCGTGCCGGTCGGACGCCTGTTCATCGGCGCGGTGGCGCCGGGGATATTACTGGTGGTGCTGTTCCTGGTCTATATCAGTGTGTATGCCTGGCTCAAACCGGAGGTTGCCCCCGCTATCACGGCGGCCGGCGACGAGCGCCTGCTGCGCAAGGTGTTGCTGACCCTGCTGCCGCCACTGCTGCTGGTGCTTGGCGTGCTGGGTTCCATCTTTTTCGGCATTGCCTCGCCCACAGAGTCGGCTGCGGTCGGCGCGCTGGGGGCGCTGTTGCTGGCGTTGTTGCACGGACAACTCACCCTGGCGCGGTTACGCGAGGCCATGCAGTTGACCACACGCCTGACCAGTATGGTGTTTCTGATCCTGATCGGCGCTACTGCGTTCGGCCTAGTATTCCGGGGCATGGGCGGCGCTCAGCTGGTGTCGGAGGTGATGACCAATCTGCCCGGCGGCACTTTGGGCTTTCTTATCGTCAGCATGTTGCTGATCTTCCTGTTGGGCTTCTTTTTGGATTTCCTGCAGATCTGCTTTATCGTCGTGCCTGTGCTGACGCCCATTGCCGCCAGTATGGGGGTGGATTTGTTATGGCTTGCCGTGCTGATAGCGATTAACCTGCAAACTTCGTTCCTGACCCCGCCGTTTGGCTTTTCCCTGTTTTACTTAAAAGCGGTGGCGCCGCAGGAAATACGCATTCAGCATATTTACCAGGGCATTGTGCCCTTCATCCTGATACAGCTCGCCACCATCGGCCTGTTATGCCTGTTCCCCACTCTGGTCACCTGGCTGCCTGACCTGATGGACCGGATGCAGGGGTTGTAAATCATCTCAAAGCGTCTATCACCGGTTGCGTTTCCGGGCGGATACCGCGCCACAGGTAGAAGGATTCGGCGGCTTGTTCTACCAGCATGCCGAGGCCGTCGCTGAGGTGCGCGCCGCCGTTGTCGGCAGCCCAGCTCAGAAACGCCTGGGCCGCCTTGCCATAGACCATGTCGTAGCAGCAGGAGTCGGCTGCTAGGATGCCGTCCGGCAAGGGCAGGGAGTGCCCGCCCAGACCCGCAGCGGCGCCGTTGAGCACCAGGTCATAGAAGCCGGCTACGGGTTCGTCAAAGCCTTGTACGCGGAGTAAGTCCCGGGCTTCGGGAAACAGTTCCAGCAGTTGCCGCGCGCGCGCCGGGGTGCGGTTGATAATGGTCACTGCCGCCGGTTGTTCGTCCAGCACATTACCCAGCACGCTCCTGACGGCCCCGCCGGCGCCCACTAGCAGTACCCGCCGGCCGCGGATCTGCATACCCTTGGCGCGCAGGTCGCGCAGCAGCCCGATGCCATCCGTGGAATCGCCGAAAACGCGGCCATCAGCGTCAAAGCGGATCAGGTTGGCCGCGCGCGCGCGGTCGGCGCGCGCGCTACTGTGGGTAATGTAGGCCCAGGCCTGCTCCTTGAAGGGGAGGGTGACGTTCAGCCCGCGTCCGCCCGCTTGTCGGAACGCGGTCACGGTGTCGGTAAAACCATCGGCAGGGGAGAGCAGGGCGCGGTATTCCAGTGGCTCCCCGGTCTGCTCGGCAAACAGCTTATGGATACGGGGTGAGAGGCTATGCGCTATGGGGTTGCCGATGACGGCGTAGGTGTCCATGGCAGGATTGTACCGCCTTTACGTCCATCAGGCGCCTCCAATTTTCAGAGGCGCCTTATTACTTTGTGTTACAGCGCGACGCTACCCTTCTCTCCCGTCCTGATACGAATGGCATCATCCAGACTCAGCACAAAGATCTTGCCGTCACCGATCTTGCTGGTGCCAGCGGCTTTGCAAATCGCCTCCACGGCGGCATCGAGCTGGTCGTCATCTAGGGCAATCTCAATTTTCACCTTGGGCAGAAAATCAACAACGTATTCTGCCCCCCGGTAAAGTTCGGTGTGGCCTTTCTGTCGGCCGAAGCCTTTCACTTCGGTAACAGTCAGGCCTTTAATACCGATTTCCGACAGCGCATCGCGCACGTCATCAAGTTTGAATGGTTTGATTATGGCCGTGAGTAATTTCATTTTTTCATGTCCTGCTGTTAGTAAAATGTTACTGTGGAAGCGACTATATAATATAGCCACGTTCATCATGTAAGACAATATCCAGCCCTTCCTGCTCTTCGTCCGCCGACACCCGCAAACCGACCAGGATATCCACTACCTTGAGGATAATATAGCTGGCTATGCCGGTGTAAACCACCGTGGCAAGCACGCCAATGAATTGAACGCCCACCTGAGCCGCAATACCGCCATCTTCCACACCGAAACCTGCGCCGCCCAGGGCTTCCGCACAGAATACGCCGGTCAACAGCGCGCCGATAATACCGCCGACCGCATGTACGCCGAACACATCTAAGGAATCGTCATAACCCAGCATTCGCTTCAGCTTCACCGACGCCAGGAAACAGCCGATACCTGCGGCAAAGCCGATGGCCAGGGCGCCCATGGGGCCGACAAAGCCCGACGCCGGAGTGATTGCAACCAGACCGCCTATGGCACCGGATGCAATGCCCAGCACGCTGGGTTTGCCGTGACTCAGCCATTCGCTGGCCATCCAGCCCAAGGCCGCGGCGGCGGTGGCAATCTGTGTGACTGCCATCGCCATGCCGGCGCCGCCGTCCGCAGCGAGTTGACTGCCGGCGTTGAAACCGAACCAGCCGACCCAGAGCATGGACGCGCCGATCATGGTATAAGTCAGGTTATGAGGCATCATGGGGGTAGCAGGATAACCCTTGCGTTTCCCCAGCACGATAGCTGCAACCAGTCCGGCAATACCGGCGTTGATGTGGACTACGGTGCCACCAGCAAAATCCAGTATGCCCCTGTTACCGAGCCAGCCGCCGTCACCCCAGACCCAGTGACATATGGGGGCGTACACCAGCGTCAACCAGATGGCCATGAACAATAATACGGCGCTGAATTTCATGCGTTCGGCAAAGGCCCCCACAATCAGCGCCGGGGTAATGATTGCGAACGTCATCTGGAACGTCATAAATACGGATTCCGGGATGGTGCCGTTCATGGAATCCACCGTCACGCCGGCCAGGAACAGCTTGTCCAGCCCGCCCCAGAAGGCGCCTTCCCCGCCGAACGCGATGCTATAGCCGTACAATACCCAGAGCACGGTCATCAGTGCCGTGATGGCAAAGCACTGCATCAGCACCGACAGCACGTTCTTGCTTCTGACCATCCCGGCATAGAACAGGGAAAGCCCCGGTATCGTCATGAACAATACCAGGGCGGTTGCAGTCAGCATCCAGGCGGTGTCGCCGGCGCTCAGTTCAGCGGCTCGTATATGCAAAGGCAGTAACGCTAACGTCATGCCCGCCAGCATTTTTCCTTTGGTCAAATCACAGAATCGTTTCATTCTTGCTCTCCGTCAGGTCTGGTCTCAGAGGTGGGGACAAAACAGCTGCGGTCCCCAATAGTTGGTGTTTTGTCGGAATAGTCCGGTTTGCTAAAAACTCATGGAAATAGTGCCCACGAGCGCCTCGCAGATCTCGCCGCCACAATCGTTATCGGCATCATTCCAGGACGCGCTCAAACTCAGCGGGCCCAGGCCTTTACTGATGCCAATACTGTAGTGGGTGTAGTTAAAGCCGTCCGGCCCGCTGGTCTTGTCGCCGGCCACATCCTGCCAGCCGACATAGAAGGACAGGCCAAAGCCGTGCGGCAGTGCCAGGTCCAGGGCACCGTTTAGGTAGATGCCGTCACCATCTTCGCCGAAGAAGTCCGGGGAGTAGGCAATGCCGGCGCTAACGGTAGGTTCCAACGCGCCGGCGAAGGTATAACCAGTGCTGGCGTACACCTCCACGAAGTTTTCCTCCGGTTGGGCATCGGAACTGGGGTAAATGTAATAGAGTCCGCCTACATCCCAACTGAGTCCGCCGGGCAGTTCGCCCGAGATACCGCCATAGACATCGATTTCCAGATCTTCGGCAAAATCCACGTTGGAGGCCCAGGTTCCCAGGTAAACTCCTGTGGGCGCGTGGGCATAATCGATCCCACCCTGTACCGCGGCTTTCTCACTGGTCTGGGAGATGCCCCGGTAGAGGTAATCGGTTACCAGCGCAATATTGCCGCTGAACTCATGCGGCGAGTCCTCCGCCTGAACATTCACCGTGCAAAGCGCCAGGGTCAGGACTCCCAAGCCGGTCATTTTTATTCGCATGTTAATTTCACTCCGATAACTTTGCGCAAATCGCAACAGAAATATTATAAGCATATTTCGTGCCAGTTTTTGCGGGGGTTAAACCGGCAAATTGGGATAAAACTGCGCGCGTCTCGTGTGCGCTGCACAATAATAGTGCAGCAGCGCGGTTGTCCGCATCCCTTGAAGCGGTTATTATGGACGCTTCTGAGAATTAGAGATTACTTCATCTACTGCAGGAACCTACTCACCATGATCAAGGCACGGGAAATAGAAGATTTCGTCCAGCAGTTCCTGCGGTTACTGCCCCAGGACCTCAGCCGCTCGCGGGCGGATTTTGAGAAAATCGTGCGCGCCGCCATGAACGCGGCGTTCTCAAGAATGAACCTGGTGACGCGGGAAGAGTTCGAGGTGCAGGCGCAACTGCTCAGTAACACCCGCGCCGTGCTGGATGAGCTGGAACAGAAAACCACCGAACTGGAAAAAACACTTTCAGAAAAGCAAAACTCGGGTTAAACTTGCGACTGGTCGCCGCCAATTTTTAGAGGCGCCCTCAAGCCAGTGTGTACAGGTATGGCACACTGCGATAGCGCCGGGAAACCGGCATAACACCAGGCACGGCAGCATCTGCCGGCCAAGCTGGAGGAAAAAATGGAAATTGCGAGGATCTACTCACGCGCCCTGACGGGGATCGACTCCCCTCAGGTCACGGTTGAAATACACATCTCTCGAGGCCTGCCCCAATTTTTTATCGTCGGTCTGCCTGAAACCGAAGTCAAAGAGAGTCGGGAACGCGTCCGCAGCGCCTTGCTCACCAATCACTTCGAGTTTCCCATGCGTCGCATTACCGTGAATCTGGCGCCGGCGGATCTGCCCAAGGAGGGTGGCAGGTATGACCTGGCAATCGCCATTGGCATCTTGGCAGCCTCCGGGCAGATTTCCTGCGAGGCACTGCCATTGCACGAGTTTATCGGCGAGTTGTCCCTGACCGGGGAGTTACGCCCGGTGCGCGGGGTGCTGCCCTGCGCTTACGCCACCAACAAGACCGGGCGCAGCCTGATACTGCCTGAGCCCAATGCTGCGGAGGCCGGCCTTATTAACGAGTTGGGTGTCTTGCCGGCGCAGCATGTCATGGCCGTTTGCGGTCACCTGAATGCCGTGACCCCGCTGGCGCGCTTCAGCCGCAAGGAGCTACCACCGCAGGAGCAACAGGTTTATCCCGACCTGGCGGAAGTGCGCTCACATCATTTTGCCAAGCGTGCCCTGGAAATCTGTGCTTCAGGGGGACACAACCTGCTTATGACAGGTCCGCCCGGCAGCGGTAAAACCATGTTGGCCGAGCGCCTGCCGGGTCTGTTGCCGCCCATGAGTGAGCAAGAAGCCATGGCCACGGCCACGATTCATTCCGTCAGCACGCGCGGTTTCAGCCTTGCAGACTGGAAGCGCCGGCCGGTGCGTATGCCGCACCACTCGGCTTCGGCCGCGGCGCTGGTTGGCGGTGGCAGCATCCCGCGTCCCGGCGAAGTATCGCTGGCGCATAACGGCGTGTTGTTCCTGGATGAACTGCCGGAATTCAATCGTAGCGTGCTTGAGGCCTTGCGGGAACCGCTCGAAGCAGGGCAGGTCAGTATTTCCCGGGCTGCCGGCCAGACCGAATATCCGGCCGGGTTTCAGCTGGTGGCGGCGATGAATCCCTGTCCCTGCGGCTACCACGGCGATCGCAGTGACCGTTGCCGCTGCACCTGTGAACAAATCAGGCGTTACCGCAGCAAGATATCCGGCCCGCTGCTGGATCGGATTGACCTGCATATCGAAGTGCCGAATCTGTCGCCGGACAGTCTGCATGCCTCATACAGTGAGCCGCGCGAGGCCAGCGCCGTGGTGCGCCGGCGGGTACTGCGCGCGTACCGACGCCAACTGGCGCGCGTCGGCAAGCAGAACTGCCTGCTGAACAACGAAGAACTGGAAGCGCATTGCCAGCTGTCACCGTCATTGACGACCTTGCTGCATAAAGCTGTTGCGCGGCTGAATTTGTCTATCCGGGGCACTTGCCGGGTGTTGCGAGTTGCCCGTACCGTGGCAGATCTGGCGGGTGCCGACCCGATTGGCCCGGAACACCTGAGCGAAGCAATCTCCTATCGCAACAGTTTCCAGGTGCCGTCCTATTGACATACCCGGCATCAGACAATAAGGTAAAACCATGTCAGAGCAGATTCGTTACGAATTTTCCGTGAAGGTGAAAACTGCCTACCTGCAGGAACAATCCGTGCCTGAGGACAACCGGTTTGTGTTCGCTTACACCATTTCCATCACCAATACCGGGAGTATCCCGGGCACCCTGATGCGCCGGCACTGGGTCATTACTGATGCCAATAACAAGGTGCAGGAAGTTCATGGCGATGGCGTCGTGGGTGAGCAGCCTTTCCTGGGTCCGGGGCAGTCTTTTGAATATACCAGTGGCGCTATTCTGGAGACACCTGTGGGCTGCATGGAGGGCACTTATGACATCTTGGCCGAAGACGGGGTTGAGTTTGCCTCGCCCATCCCGGTGTTCAACCTGTCCACGCCACTGATGCTGCATTAGCGCTCTTACCGTGGCAACCTATGCCATTGGCGACTTGCAGGGTTGTTTCAACGAACTGCAGGACCTGCTGCAGCTGATCCGTTTCGATCCGGCCCGGGACCGGCTCTGGTTTACCGGCGATCTAGTAAACCGCGGCCCGCAGTCGCTGGCCTGCTTGCGTTTCGTTAAGGAACTTGGGGAGGCCGCAGTTTCAGTGCTGGGCAACCATGAATTGCACCTGCTCGCCATAAGCAATGGCCAACCTCAATACCTGCATGACGGTGATACCTTGGATGACATCCTCACCGCTGCGGATGGCGCCGAACTGCTACACTGGTTACGGCGGCTGCCGCTGATACATCGGGATGAGCAAAGCGGCTTTACCATGCTGCACGCCGGCCTGCCGCCACAGTGGCGGCTGGAACAGGCCATGGCGTATGCCGCGGAGGTGGAACAGGCCCTGCGCGGCCCTGATTACCGGGACTACTTTGCCAATATGTACGGTAATGAGCCGGATTGCTGGTCGCCGGCGCTGGCTGGCTGGGAGCGGCTACGCTTCATTACCAACTGCCTGACCCGCATTCGCTACTGCAGCGGCGCCGGCGTGCTGGACCTGAAGGAGAAAGGCGTGTCCGGGCTGCCAGGGATGCTGCCGTGGTTTGCGATACCCGGCCGCAAAACTCTGCCGCAGAAACTCATTTTTGGCCATTGGGCCGCGCTCCGGGATCATCCTCAGGATTATAGTCGCTACAACGTCTATCCCTTGGACATGGGCTGTGTCTGGGGCGGTGAGTTACTGGCCCTGCGCCTGCACGACGGAGAGTATTTCAGCGTGCCGTCCAGGCAGGGAGTCAGCTTCGGGTGAAGGGTGCTGCACACCCCGACAATATGTAAATCTGCAAAATTTACACAGCAAAAATACCACGGAGAGTATTTTTAGAGGTTACCTTCCGACAATTCCACTAGGGCAACCGCACACTTTTATACATATCATCATTAGTGTCCCAAGAATTAATCGAATAGATTCAGTTGGTTAAGTATATCACGGCGGCCTGCTTTGTGGCCGGTTTTGGTAAGTAGTTGATACAGTGAGACTTTTTCAAATCGGCCTGGATCGTGGCAATCAGAGCCCGGCAAGCTCGTCCGTCAGGCTTTCCAGCGGAACCGCTCGAATCTGGTCGTGCATGCGGTATGCGCGAGCGCCGGGGTAGATGACGTCGATGCGTTCGAGTTGCAGCGCTTCCAGCGCTGCAAGCATTGAGCGCGTGCGCTTTGGCGCATCGGTTCGTTTGAATTCGAAACCGAACCGGCGCGAGCCGCGCAGCAGCAATAAGTCAAGCTCTGCGCCGCCTGGCGTTGCCCAGTACCAGGCACCGTCGGGAGGGATTTCAAGTCGGCGCAGCACTTGTTCGAGCGCAAATCCTTCAAAACTGGCGCCCACCTTTGGATGCGCGGCGAGGTCTTGCGGCGTTGCCACCCCGAGCAAGCTGTGAAGCAAGCCGGAATCGGCGATGTAGATCTTGGGTGATTTGACGATTCGTTTTCCGGGATTCCTGGTCCATGGCCGCAGCTGTCGCACCATGAAGGTCGAACTCAGCAAATCAAGATAGCGGCGCACCGCCGTATGTGAAATCCCGAACGCCCGTCCAATTTCCGAACCGTTCCAGATCTGGCCGTGATAGTGGGCAAGCATCGACCAGAAATCCGACATGGTGCGCGCGGGAACCCTGGAACCAAACGCTGGCAAATCCCTTTCGAGAAATGTGCGGGTGAAATTTTTGCGCCATTCCATGCTTTGCCGATGGGCGGCCGGCAGATAAGCCCGCGGGAACCCACCCCGCAGCCAAAGGCGTTGCCAATGTTCCGGTCCTGTCTCTTGCAGATCGAAACCGGATAACTCATGAAAAGCGATGCGACCCGCAAGCGATTCCGACCTCTGGCGCAGCAACTCCGGCGAGGCGCTGCCCAACACAAGAAACTTTGCGGGCGAGGGAGAGCGATCAGCCAGCACCCGCAGCACCGGAAAGAGTTCGGGACGACGTTGCACTTCATCAATGACGACCAATCCGCGCAGAGGTTCCAGGGCCAGCATAGGCTCGTCAAACTGGCCCAGGTCGCGCGGATCTTCAAGGTCGAACCGGACCGTTTCTCCATCCCAGGCGCGCATCAGCGCCTTGGCAAGCGTCGTCTTACCTACCTGCCGCGCCCCGATCAGGGCAACCACCTGATTTTCTTGCAAAAGTCTGGTTATATGCTGCTCATGCGATGTCCTGACAATTTCATTCATGCACGAATATTGAACGATAGCCGTTCAATTTGCAAGGATAAAATGATAGCGCGCAGCTGGACGCAGTACGCCACTCACTCAAGGAAGCCCCCCGCAGCCCGCTGGCTCCATTCTATCCAGGAACCGTCGTAGAGGTGCAGTTTTTCTTCGGGGAACCCCATCAGATAAAGAGCGAACAGCGGTGTGGCGGCGCGCACGCCGGAGTGGCAGTAGAAGATATGATCATGTTCGGGCTTGAGGCCTGCCTGCGTTAGCAACGTGTCGAGCTCGGCGGCGCTGCGGAACTCGGACGGGCGGCCGGCGGAGGCTTTGCGGAAATTTTTCCAGCCGAGGTGTTGGGCGCCGTCAATGCGCCCCGTCGGCAGGCCGCCTATGCTTCTCGAACCGTCCCATTCCGCGACCGAGCGCGCATCCCAGACCCGGGCGCCGGCGTCTGCGCGGCCCCGGTCAACATCGGCCATTGCGGCCGTCCAGCCGTCGAGACCCGGGGTTGCGATAAAATTCCCGGTTTTTCCGGCTGACCGTCCGGGGCCGCGTTCAATGTTGTAGCCGGCGTCTTTCCAGGCATCCAGACCGCCGTCGA
The DNA here is from genome assembly GCA_965215365.1 of Gammaproteobacteria bacterium. Lineage (GTDB taxonomy): Bacteria > Pseudomonadota > Gammaproteobacteria > Eutrophobiales > Eutrophobiaceae > JAAXHV01. The sequence goes on from CBDCDS010000003.1 coordinate 1,455,468, forward strand.
GCACCCTTACATCGGCTTTTCCGTAACGCCGGAAGAGCCACCAAAGGTGCGCCGCATCGTTGGCTTCATCATAGATCACGACAGTGGTATCGTTGTCGATGCCGAGGTCGCGCGCAAATTCCTGGAAGCGTTCCCGGTCCACCGTCATGCCGTCCGCATTCATGTAGCGCTTGCGCGGTGTATGCCGCGCGCCGGGAATGTGCTCCAGCAGCCAGGAGGTGCGTTTCACCGCAGCCAGCACTGTCGGTGGCGGCCCGTCTCCGTCCAGCATCGAGTTAAGTTCGGTCGCAGTAACCAGAGCGTGTCCGCGCGGAAAGCCCTTGTATTGCTCGGCCGGCACGGGCGCGCATAGCAGCAACAGGACGAGGGGCAACAGTATGAAGCCTTGTAACGGGTTACTTCTGCGCGGCACCCGGAAGTAGTCATTAACCCGCATATGTCACCAAGTCGGTTGTATTGTCATTTTTGATGCGCCTGTACGCTGAGAAAACTCATTCAAGCAGAGTTTTCCTGAATTGTATCCTGTTCAAGCCAGTCCTGCGGGGTAAGAAATTCAGCCGCCAGATGGGCTTCATCCGATCCCGGTTCCTCCTTGCGATTGTATTGCCATTGTACCTGCGGCGGCAAGGACATCAGGATTGACTCCACGCGCCCGCCGGATTGCAGGCCGAACAGGGTGCCGCGATCGTAAACCAGGTTGAACTCCACATAACGGCCGCGCCGATAGTGTTGAAAATCCTTGTGGCGGTCGGTGTACGGCATGTCTTTACGGCGCGCCACGATGGGGAGATAGGCGGGCAGGTAGTGGTCGCCCACACTGCGCATGAACTCGAAACACCCGGAGAAGCCCCATTCGTTCAAGTCATCGAAGAACAGACCGCCGATGCCGCGCGCCTCGGCGCGGTGCCGAATGAAGAAATACTCATCGCACCATTGCTTGAATTTCGGATAAACATCAGCGCCGAACTCCCGGCACGCAGAATGGGCCACGCGGTGCCAGTGCCGGGCGTCTTCCGTAAACCCGTAACAGGGGGTCAGGTCGAAGCCGCCGCCAAACCACCACACCGGCGCCGCGCCCGGTTTTTCGGCAACAAACAAGCGCACGTTCATGTGGGAGGTGGGTACAAACGGATTTTGCGGGTGGACCACCACTGAGACTCCCATTGCCCGAAAGCTGCGCCCCGCCAGTTCCGGCCGGTTGACACTGGCGCTGGGTGGCAGCCGGTCGCCATGGACATGGGAAAAATTCACGCCCGCTTTCTCAAACACGGCGCCTTGTTCCAACACCCGGCTGAGGCCACCGCCGCCCTGCTCGCGCGTCCACGCATCTTCCCGGAAGCGGGCCTGGGTCTCCAGGTCTTCCAGTGCACGGCAGATAGTATCCTGCAGCGCCAACAGGCAGGTTTTGACTGGTTCTATGCTGATAGCTTCGTTCACAGGCGTCGGAAAACCATGGCAAATGTCGAGCTGTTATTCTACCCTGATTGTACAAAGTGCGCTTGCGCAAAAGCCGGTCGCCAAAGCCCTGTGCACACTGTCCACTACCCCATAGCCCGTGTTTACTGTATCCTGTGTGCTCCATAAAACACCGACAGGCAGAACCAAGACCAGCGAGGGCGCATCAAGCGCAGTGGGTTATGCGGAAAGAGTAGCAGTATTATCATAACTTATTGAGAGCAATTATGTTTCACAAGGCAACAAGCGACTGGGTGAGATATGCGGGCTAGACAGGCCGCCGTTGACAGGTCAACCAGGGAAACACAGATAGCCGTGGCGCTGAACCTGGATGGGAAAGGTGAGGCGACATTGGCGCTCGGTGTTCCGTTCCTGGAACACATGCTGGATCAGGTTGCCCGGCACGGCCTGTTTGACCTGAATATCAAGGCGCAGGGCGACCTGGAGATCGACGCGCACCACACCGTTGAGGATGTTGGCATCTCCCTGGGACAGGCCGTCGCACAAGCGCTGGGAGACAAGCGTGGGATACGCCGCTACGGGCAGGCTTACGTGCCCCTTGACGAAGCACTGTCGCGGGTGGTGCTGGATTTCTCCGGGCGGCCCGGATTGGATTACCACGTTGAGTACCCGCGCGCCCGGGTGGGTGACTTCGATGTGGACTTGCTGCGCGAGTTTTTCCAGGGGTTTGTCAACCATGCTATGGTCACCCTGCATATTGATAACCTGCGCGGCAGGAACACGCACCACATCGCCGAGACGATCTTCAAGGCGTTTGGCCGGGCGTTGCGCGCGGCCGTGGAGCCGGATCCACGCATGGCAGGCATACTGCCCTCAACCAAAGGCAGCCTGTAGAAGGTGATGCGGCCGTGAGCCTGAGCGCGCGCAAAATCGTTGCCATTCTGGACTACGGTTCGGGTAACCTGCACTCGGTGGCGAAGGCCTTGGAACAGGTGGCCGGGCGGGACTATGCGGTGCGGGTAAGCGGCGAGCGTAACGCGGTGCTGGCCGCCGAACGCATCGTCTTCCCCGGCCAGGGCGCCATCGGTCAATGTATGCAGACCCTGATCGACAAGGGCTTCCCTGCGCTGCTCCGGGAGTGCTTGCTGAATAAACCCTTCCTGGGTATCTGCCTGGGATTGCAGACCTTGATGGATGCCAGCGAGGAAGACGGCGGCACCCACGGTCTGGCCTTGCTGCCGGGGCAAGTGCGCCGATTTCCGGCAGCCGCCAGGGATGCCAACGGCGACCCGTACAAGATCCCACACATGGGCTGGAACAAGGTCAAACAAGCAGCCGTCCACCCCCTGTGGAAGAATATCGAGGACGGTGAGCGGTTTTACTTCGTGCACAGCTACTATGTGCAACCGGACTACAAACCGGATACGGCAGGGGTCACGGATTATATCGTGAGTTTTACCTCAGCCGCGGCGCGGGATAACCTGTTCGCCACACAATTCCACCCGGAAAAGAGCCAGAAGCCCGGCCTTGCCCTGCTCAGGAATTTTCTGGACTGGCAGCCGTAAGCGCCACTGACGGCGCGATCTTCGCATCACTGGTAAATAATGCCCTCCGTGGCATTTTTAGAGGTTCCCTTAAGACACTGAGTCTTTCAGCGCCTTCAACGGCATAGCGCGCACGGCGACGGTTGCCGGTTTTGCTGCGATGGTAATTTTCTCGCCCGTGGCGGGATTGATGCCGGGGCGCGCGGCGCGGGCAGGCTTTATCACCCGGCTCAATTTAACACCCATTGACGGCACCGTGAATTCCCCTGAAGCGCCGTTCTGCAGATGGCGCACGGCCAGTGCAGCCATTGAGTCGAGGACTGCTCCGACCTGCTTTTTAGTCAGGCCGGTATCTTCGGCAATATGAGTTAAAATTTGTGATTTGGTTTGTTTTTGTGCAATCGCTTGTGGTTTGTAAGACATCTCTACCCCTCCTACGGAACTAGGTTAGTAACACTATGTTGCCTGCAGCGCCCATCGTTCTGCCGTTCCAGCATTCCCCGGACGCAGCCGTTAAATTGAGCTTCGTCGCTCAAAAGCCCCACTGGGAGACGATTATATTACAAAATCAAGATGATTTGTGCAGATCTGTCATTTTTTTTCGTAACGACCCTCAAAGGCCGCGCGACACTCGCGCGCGTCACTGCGTGGGCAAGCCCGACGCCGCTTCCCTGCGCACTGCCCGGTAAGCGATGTCCGAGCGATAAAACAAGGCATCGCAAGCGATGGTTGCAACCGTTTGGTAGGCCTTGTGCCGGGCTTGAGTAACGCTGTCCGCCAGGGCCGTCACGCACAGCACCCGCCCGCCATCGGTCACTATCTCGTCCCCGGCCTGCCGGGTGCCGGCATGAAATATTTTCACGGTCTTGTCTGTTTGCCTGAGACCGGTAATGGGCCGCCCCTTGGTGGCGCCTTGCGGATATCCTGCCGAAGCCATCACCACACCCACGGCCGGGCGCGGGTCCCAGGCCAGCGTGGCGGTACGCAGTTGTTGCGCCAGAGCCAGCTCACACAGGGCCGGCAAATCGCCTTGCAAGCGCATCAGCATGGGCTGCGTCTCCGGGTCACCCAGACGGCAGTTGAACTCAAGCGTCTGCGGGTTGCCGTCGGCGTCAATCATGAGCCCGGCGTAGAGGAAGCCACGGTAGGGGGTGCCTTCCGCCCTCATGCCGGCAATGGCGGGCTCGATGACGCGCTGCATAATACGCTCGTGCAGCACATCATCCATCATGGCCGCGGGCGAATAGGCGCCCATACCGCCGGTGTTGGGTCCGGTGTCGCCCTCGTCTCTGGCCTTGTGGTCCTGGGAACTGGCCAGCGGGATTACGTGCTCGCCGTCGCTCATCACGATGAAGCTGGCCTCCTCGCCGGCGATAAAGTCCTCGATAACAACCCGTTGCCCGGCGGCGCCGAATTTGCCGGCTGTCAGCATCTCCCGCAATGCGCGTCCGGCCTCCTCGCGGGTACAGGCAATGACGACGCCTTTGCCCGCCGCCAGACCGTCTGCCTTGACCACTATCGGCAGGCTGGCTGCCTCAATATAAGCCAACGCCGGAGCCAGCTCGGTAAAACTCTCGCTGGCCGCCGTGGGAATGCCGTAGCGGCGCATGAAGAGCTTGCTGAAATGCTTGGAGCCTTCCAGCCTGGCGGCCTGTTGCGAGGGGCCGAAACAGCGTAATCCCGCCGCCGCAAAGGCATCCGCAATACCGGCGACCAGCGGCCCTTCAGTCCCCACCAGGGTCAACGCCACGCCGCGCTCACGGGCAAGCCCGATTAAGGCAGGGGTATCAGTGGGGGTAATGGGGATATTTTCTACCTTGTCCTCCAACGCAGTACCGGCGTTGCCCGGCGCCACATAGACCTTTTCCACCTCAGGCGACTGCGCTGTCTTCCAGGCCAGGGCGTGCTCCCGCCCGCCGGCGCCGATAATAAGCACACGCAGCGGCATGTTCAGGGTGAGCCGGGTTCAGTGCCGGAAATGACGCATGGAGGTCAATACCATGGCCATGTCGTGCTCATCTGCGGCCGCAATCACTTCCTGGTCGCGCACCGAGCCGCCCGGTTGTATCACCGCGCTGATGCCCGCTTGCGCCGCGGCATCAATCCCGTCGCGAAATGGAAAGAACGCATCTGAGGCCATGACTGCGCTGGCAACCTCAAGGCCGGCGTCGGCAGCCTTGATGGCGGCGATACGGGCGCTGTAAACCCGGCTCATCTGGCCGGCGCCGATACCGATAGTCCGGCGTTGCCGGGCATAAACGATGGCGTTGGACTTGACGTACTTCACCACCCGCCAGGCAAACAACAGGTCTGCCAGTTGTTCAGCATCCGGCTTGCGTGCAGAGACTGTCTGCAACTGTTGCACAGTCATGGACCCGGTATCCGAGTCCTGCACCAGTAAGCCGCCGCTGACGCGTTTTAGCTCCAGTTGCGCCGGTTGGCCGGCGCCGGTGCCGGTGACCAGCACCCGCACATCTGATTTTGCTGCCGTGATGGAGAGCACGCCCTCGTCCAGTTCCGGCGCCAGCAGCACCTCCACAAACTGTTGCTCGATGATGCGTTGCGCGGTCTCTTTATCCAGGCTGCGGTTGCAGGCGATGATGCCGCCGAACGCGGACACCGGGTCGGTCGCGTACGCGGCGCTATAGGCCTCCGACAGCGATGCTGCCTCGGCCACCCCGCAGGGGTTGGCGTGCTTGACGATCACGCAGGCAGGTTGCGCAAACCCCGATACGCACTCCAGGGCGGCGTCGGCATCGGCCAGATTATTGTAGGACAGCGCCTTGCCCTGCAGCTGACGCGCCGCGCCCAGAGTCCCTGCCGCCGGCGTCGGTTCCGTATAAAAGGCCGCGCCCTGGTGCGGATTCTCACCATAGCGCAATTCCTGAGCCAGGCTGAACTGCATGGTGTAGGTATCCGGATAATTTCTGCTGTTGCCGGCGTGGTCCAGTGCCCCTAAGTAGTTAGCCACATTGGCATCGTAGTGAGCCGTGTGTGAGTAAACCTTTTGCGCCAGCTTAAAACAGGTCTGCACCGCCAGCTGGTTGTTGTGTTCGCGCAGTTCTTCCAATACCGCCGGGTAATCAGCCGTATCCACAATCACGCCGGTGCACAGGTAGTTTTTGGCCGCAGCCCTGAGCATGGTCGGCCCGCCTATATCAATATTCTCGATGGCCTCGGCTAGGGTGCAGTGTGCGCGCTTGACGGTTGCCTCGAACGGATACAGGTTGACGACGACCAGATCTATGGGCGGGATGTCCAATTCTGCCATGATTTCATCGTCCTGGCCCGGGCGCCCGAGCAGACCGCCGTGGATCTTCGGGTGCAGGGTTTTAACCCGACCGTCCATGATCTCCGGGAAACCGGTGTAAGCAGACACATCCGTCACGCGGAGGTCGTGGGCTTGCAACAGTTTGAAAGTGCCGCCGGTAGAGAGCAGGGCAATACCCAAACCGTCCAGGGCCTGACAGAACTCGACGATGCCGGTTTTATCGGAGACGCTAATCAGCGCGCGGCGTACCCTCACCGTGCAATACCGTACTTCTTCAAACGCGCCAGCACCGTACCCCGGTTCAGCCCCAAGGCTTGCGCGGCATGGGTGATATTGCCGTTATATTGACTTAACACCGTTTCAAACAATGGTTTTTCGACCTGGGCAATGACCAGATCGTACAGTTCGGAGGCATCATGCCCGTTCAGATCGGAAAAATAATTCTGCATAGACTCCTCCACGCAATCACTCAAGGATTGTCTGGTGGAACAGGCTTGTGTGGAATCCCGTTTCGTTAACGACATGTTGCGCTGGTTTGTGGTTATGGAGAGATTCCTGTGCTTCTGACTGCGGCATCACTTCCAGCAACCTCTGATTGTCAGAGGCACCTTTCCCGCATTCTACCGCTTCTGAGCCCCCTGCCCGTAACGATAACAATCAATGCCTGTTGATGCAATCCTTTTTCGCGTCTCCTTTCGCGTTTAATGGAAGCGAAGTTGAAAACTCGCGGCGCCGGCGGGCGCGCCGACAAGTTCCAGCGCAATGGGGAGCGGTGCCCCGGGAGCCATGCCGGCGGCGAGGTCGATGCCGGCACCGAGATATTGCGCGGGCGTAAATCGCCCCTGGGCAAGTAACTGTCGGGCGGGTGCGTAAATTAACAGTTCTATTTCGGGAAACGGCTGCATGAATTGAGCCTGACTGACCATAATGGCGTTGACCAGCAACGCATTGCGATAGCGGGGATGTGGTTGCGCATCCTGGCCCAGCAGCGTGATGGTTGATGGGTCGCGCAAGCGGATGGGTTCACATTGCAGGCGTGCACAGGCAGCTTGTACCCAGGGCACGCCGGCCGGATACCGCGCTAATAGCCAGTCGCGGTTGAACCAGCCAAGTTGCAGCAAGGCACCGAGCGACAGGATGATAACCAGGGCGCCCCAGAGCAGGCGCGTAGACGAACCGGTCTGCTGTTCACCCTCATCGACCAGCACCGGCGGCAGGTCGGATAACGGTTCGTAGTCTGTTGCTGCGGGCGCGGGTTCAAGCTGTTCGGCTTGCCGTTGCCGTAGTGGCGGTTCTGCTGCTATCTGCGTCACCGACGCCGGGGCGGGTTGTTCCTGCTCGGACTCCGGCGCGGCGTCCGCAGACGCGGGTTCTGGCGCCACTTCTTCGGTCAGCGCCGGGGGGTGCGGTCGTAGCACCGGCGCATCGCGCAAGCGCGCCAGCGCCGAAAACGTCTCGCCGCAAGAACCGCAGCTGACCCAGCCGTCGGCAGCCTTGAGTTGGGCCGCCCGTACGCGAAACAGGCGGCCACAGGATGGGCAATCGGCAAACATGATGCCTATTTCAGACCCAGCTTGTTTTCCAGATAGTGAATGTTGGTGCCACCGGCAACAAACGCAGCATCATCCAGCAATTTCTGCTGTAACGGGATATTGGTCTTGATGCCTTCAATAACGAGTTCGGACAGGGCGGTGGACATGCGTGCCAGGGCCAGCTCCCGGGTTTCTGCGTGGGCGATCAGCTTGGCGATCATCGAATCATAATGCGGCGGAATGTAGTAGCCGTCATAGATATGGGTTTCCATGCGAATCCCCGGGCCGCCGGGCGGGTGGAAATGCTTGATCCGGCCTGGTGAGGGCATGAAGGTATCCGGGTCTTCCGCTTGAATGCGGCATTCCAGGGCATGGCCGCGTACGCCGATGTCATCCTGTTGATAACTCAATTCCAGGCCGGCGGCAATGCGCAGTTGCTCCTTGACGATATCAACGCCGGTGACCATTTCAGTAACGGGGTGCTCCACCTGGATGCGCGTGTTCATTTCGATGAAGTAAAACTCGCCGTCCTGGTAAAGGAATTCCATGGTGCCAGCGCCGCGATAGCCCATGGTCTTGCACGCCTGCACGCAGATGTCACCGATCCTGGTGCGCATTTCCTGCGTGAGCCCGATTGCCGGCGCTTCTTCTATGACCTTCTGGTGGCGCCGCTGCATGGAGCAGTCCCTTTCTCCCAGATGAATGACGTTGCCGGCTGCATCGGCCAGCAGCTGTATTTCGATATGGCGCGGCTGTTCGAGAAACTTTTCCATGTATAAGGTATCATCGCCGAACGCCGCCGCGGCTTCTGCGCGCGTCAACGCCACGGCGTTGCGCAGGGATGCCTCGCCGCGCACAATGCGCATGCCGCGCCCGCCGCCGCCGGCTGCGGCCTTGATAATCACCGGGTAGCCCAATTCCTTCGCAACCCGGCCGACCTCGTCGATATCATCACTGAGGTCGCCGCTGGAACCGGGCACGCAGGGCACGCCGAATTTGCGCATCTGCTCGCGCGCGGAGATCTTGCTACCCATCAGACGGATGGTATCGGCGCGTGGACCGATGAAGATAAACCCGCTCTCCTCCACCCGTTCGGCAAAATCGGCATTTTCCGACAGGAAGCCGTAACCCGGGTGGATGGCTGCGGCATCGGTGACCTCCGCGGCGCTGATAACCGCCGGAATATTCAGATAACTGCCAGCCGACGCGGCCGGGCCGATGCAGACCGCTTCATCCGCCAACAGCACGTGTTTTTGTTCCCGGTCCGCCTCCGAGAACACGGCCACAGTCTTGATGCCAAGCTCGCGACAGGAACGCAGGATGCGCAGGGCAATTTCACCGCGGTTGGCAATGACGACTTTTGCAAGCATGATTATTTTTCAGAACCACTTCCACGAAAGTGGGAGTTCAGTTTATACCCTGTCGCTCGAAGGGCGGCTCCCTTGCGACCGGATTCCCGCTTGCACGGGAATAGCAGCAGGTTTTGCCTCAGGCATCGCGGATAATGAACAACGGCTGTCCGTACTCCACCGGTTCGCCGTTGGTGGCCATGATACGGCTGACGACACCAGCCTTTTCGGCTTCGATCTGGTTCATGATCTTCATCGCCTCAATAATACACAGCACATCCCCTTTCGCTACCGTCTGGCCCAGTTCCACGAAGGCCGGTTTACCCGGTGTCTGGGACTCATAGAAGATCCCCACCATGGGCGAGCGCACCATGTTCTCCTCGGGTTCTTCTTCCTGCCGGGCAGGTTCAGGCTCGGGCGCGTCGTCGGCAACCGGGGTGGCAGTCTGAACCTCACTCACCGGCATGGCGACAGGAAGCTGTGCCGGCGCCTGTCGGTTACGGCTGACCCGGACGGAATCGGTGTCCTCATGGATCTCAATCTCATCGATAGCCGATTCCTCCAGCATCTCGATCAGTTTTTTTACCTTGCGTATGTCCATAGACTTCGATTACCCCTGTAATTGTTCCGCAGCCACCTGCAATGCCAGACCATAACCCGAGGCGCCGGCGCCGCTGAGCACCGCAACAGCCAGCTCCGACAGGTAGGAATGGCGCCGGAATTCCTCCCGGGCAAATACATTGGACAAGTGGACTTCGATGAAAGGAATACCCACCCCGGCAAACGCATCGCGCAGCGCAACGCTGGTATGGGTAAAGGCCCCGGGATTGATGATGATAAAGCCCACCCCTTCCGTTTTCGCCCGGTGCACCCGCTCGATGAGCTCATGCTCGGCATTGGACTGGAAACAGTCCAGATCGCAGCCCAGCCGCGCCGCGGCCGCAACCAGCTCGCGGTCAATGTCAGCAAGCGTGGTCGTGCCATACAGCTCCGGCTCGCGCTCGCCCAGCAGGTTCAGGTTAGGCCCGTGTAATACCAGTAGTTTTGTCATATCAAATCGTCACTCCGGCGCCCGCGTATCCCGGTCACTGACAGCTGCTGCCAGCGAAACGTTCATGTTAGCAGACAAAATCAGGATAGATGATAGCAGTTTCGCACATAATAACAGGAAATGGGCGAAGATGCTCGAATCTGAAACGGGTACGGTATCCACGGTCATCACCGACTGTTTTCCATTGCGCCACGCACATCTACCGAAATGGAGTTTGGCCTGGAGAATGAAAAATTGGTTGACACGAAATCCGTGTTTCACTAGTCTTATGCCGTGAAAAACATCACTATCACGGTGTTCGTTGACACCAACTGCTTTCATCTACAGAGATGATTCTGACAGACAGCGACATTATCCAGGCAACCGAGCAGGGCTTGTTGGTCATTGAGCCCTTTTCCGAGCGCCAGGTGCAACCGGCGTCTTATGATCTCAGGGTTGGCAGGCAAGCTATCACCAGTTCATCCGACAGCGTTGTTGATATTGAGCAGCGTGGTTTTTTTGAACTGACCCCCGGCGATTTTGCGGTGGTCACTACTCGGGAGAAGCTCGAGTTCGATCTCATCCATACCGCGCGCATCGGTCTGCGCAGCAAGTACGCACGGAAAGGAATTATCGCGACGACCGGCCCCCAGGTTGACCCCGGATATCGCGGGCGACTTAAGATCGGCCTGACCAACTTGTCACCGCATTCGATTTCTTTCCCGTTTGAAGACGATCTGATTACCTTGGAGATCCACCGTTTGACCAAACCTGCCGGCAAGGGCTACAGCGGGCCTTACCAGGATGACGAGGTACTTTCCCCGGACGATATTGCATCGGTCACAGAAGGAGAGAACATCGGTTTTTCCAGTATGCTGGACAGTTTGCAGTCACTCTCGAAGAATGTTGGCGAACTGACCCGAAACATGGATCGACTCACTACACAAAACGAAGCTATTCAAGCGCAGAACAGGATGGTCTTATGGGCGATTGGATCAGGTCTTGCCGCGATTACCTTGCTGGTGGCGTTTGTTACTTTGCTGGTGGCGTTTGATTGAATGCACCGTCTGTAAGTGGCCTCACAGCAACCCGGTAATAATACTCTCCGCCGCTGCGGTCGGCAGGATGCCGGGTTTGACGTGGGCTACCTTGCCGTTGCGGTCGATGATGACGGTGTATGGCAGGGCGCCGATGTGGTTGCCGTAGGCTTCGGCGAGTTGGATGACTTCCAGTTCGCCGGTCAGTATCGGGTAGTTGACTTTATGTTCCGCTACGAACTCATGTACTTCTTCGGGTTGCTGCAGGGCGATGCCGATGAACTGCAGGCCCTGCGTCTGGTACTTTGCCTGCAGGGCGACGAACTCGGGGACTTCCTTGATGCAGGGGGGGCACCAGGTGGCCCAGAAATTCAGCGCGACTACCTTGCCGTCCCACTCGCTGACGGCGCGCGGCTGGCCGTCCAGATCCGGCAGGGTAAATTCCGGCCGTTGCCGCCCCAGGATCTCAGTTGTGACGGCGGGTTGCGGCGCCTTGACCGCTACCGGCGTTGACGGCCGGGCGCGTGAGTGCTGCTGGTAATGGTACAGACTGTAGCCCAGATAACCGGATATGGATACCAGCCCTGTCAGGACGGTCCACAATACCACCTTTTTCATAGGGCCGGTACTCCAATTCTTTGCAGATGTTGCAGGAACTGTTCAGGTTTGACATAGCCGACCAGACGGTAGGCCGGTAGTTCCTGACCGTCGCTATTGAAAAACAGCACGGCCGGCGGGCCAAAGATTTGAAAGCGCTTGAGCAGTCGCTGGTCTTCGGCATCGTTACGGGTGACGTCCGCCTGCAACAGCACGACGCCGGACAGGGCTTGTTGCACCGCCGGTTCGGAGAACGTGTCTTGCTCCATTTCGATGCAGGTGATACACCAATCTGCGTAGAAATCCAGCATCACCAGCTTGCCGGCGGCAGCCAGCTCGGTGTCTAGGTCGGCGCTGCTCTTGATGCGCCGGAAATCCAGACTGCTGTGGGTGGCCGGCGCCCCGGTCAGATGGGCCAATGGGCGCAGCATATCCTGGGAACCCGACAGCGCGCCGATGAGCAGGGCGCCGGCATAAATGAACCCGACGATGCTAACTGCCCTGACCGCCTTGCCGATCGGGCCGCTACGATTTGGGCCGCCACGATTTGCGGCGCCCAGCAGCAGCAGCGCGAGAATGATCAACAGCGCCCACAGGAGCATGGCGATATTGCCGGGGATGATGCGTTCTAAAAACCAGATGCCAACCCCCAGCATGATGACGCCGAAGCCTTGCTTGACTTGCTCCATCCAGGCACCGACCCGCGGCAGTAACGACCCGGCGGAAGTGCCGATGACCAGCAACGGCACGCCGAAGCCCAGGCCCATGGCGAACAGCGCGGCGCCGCCGAGCAACGCATCCCCGGTCTGGCTGATATACAGCAGCGCCCCGGCCAGGGGCGGCGCCACGCAGGGGCCGACGATGACCGCAGACACCGCGCCCATGAGCGCACAGGAATACAGGCCGTTGTTGCCCGGCGCCGCCGACAGTGACGCTAGGCGGGTCTGCAGGGCCGACGGCAGGCGCAGTTCATAAAACCCGAACATGGCCAAGGCCAGCAGCACAAACACTAGGCTGAAAGCGCCGATGACCCAGACGTTCTGGGAGGCGGCCTGTAGGTTCAGCTGAAACGAACCGGCCAGTACGCCCAACAGGGCGTAGGTCAGCGCCATGGCCAGCACGTAGGCCAGCGACAGCGCAAACCCGCGCCGGGTACTGACAGTCCCGGACTGCCCGACGATAATGCCGGACAGGATAGGGATCATCGGGAACACGCACGGGGTCAGCGACAGCAACACGCCGAAGGTGAAAAATGCCAGCACATTGAGGATGAAACTGCCTTGCTTCAGGCGCGTGGTGATGCGGTCCTGCACCGAGAGCCGACCCGGGCCGACAGGTTGCAGGGTAGTGCCGGGCGTGTCTTCTAGGGTCACACTGAGTGGTTGCAGTTGCGGCGGGTAACACACCGATTCCTCCTTGCAGCCCTGATAGCCGACCTGCAACAAGGCGGTGGCGATACCGGCCCGGGTGTGGCGCAACGGCACCTTCACTGTGACCTGTCCGGTATGCACTTCCACCGCGCCGAAGGACTCATCCTGTTTGACCGTGCCGCGCGGCACGCGTACGGCCGCGTCCTCCACGCTTACGCCGTCCGTCAGGGAGGCAAAAGAAAACTTGTCGCGATAAAGGTAATACCCCTCCTCGATGACCCAGTCAAACCGCACCGTATCCGCGCCCAGCGGCGTTGCTGATAGCCGGAAGGCCTGCTCAGGGTCCAGTATGTCAAAACTGCTCGGGATGTTCCCGGCCGAACCGACCAGATTTTGCAAACGTTCGCCGATGGATTGCGCACCCGCGGCAACAGCAACCAGACCCAGCAGTACGGCGCTGATTGTGGTGGGCCGGTCAATCATCTTGTTGCGCAGGGTCATTATGGGCGGCTGGCGTCGGGCAAACTGTCGGTCCTGACGAGTTGTCATTGACCCAAGACAAATAATCGGGCAGGCCGTGACTGATCGGCACGGCGATAATTTCCGGCAGCTGGTACGGATGCAGCGCCTTGATGCGGCATTCCAGCGCTGGATAGCTTGCCGCTGAGGTCTTGATCAGGAGCAGGTGTTCCTGCGCGCACTGCACCTTGCCGTCCCAGTGGAAATAAGATTGCAGGCCGGGCAACACCTGCACACAGGCGGCCAGTCCGCGCGCCACCAGGTCGGCGGCGATGCGGCCGGCCGTAGCGGCGTCCGGGCAGGTGTTCAGTACCACCAGGTGTTCGGCTGCTGCGGTGATGACGGCCTCTCCCATGGGTGCATTGCTGAGTGCATTGCCTGCCGGTGCAGGCGCGAAAAGGGTATAATACCCCAAACCTGATACAAGCCCGCTTGAAAATCAACATCATGTCCATAACGCACCGGCGGCCGGAATAAGCCCATGTTCAGGCTGCTGTTCCTGCTGTTTGTTACCGTTCCCCTGGTTGAAATCTATTTCCTCATCCAGGTGGGGCAGGAAATCGGCGCGCTGGCAACCGTACTGCTGTGCATTTTAACGGCAGCCTTAGGCGCCATACTGCTGCGCATCCAGGGCCTGCTGACCCTGAGGGACGCACGGGAAAAACTGCGCCGGGGAGAAATACCGGCCACTAACCTGCTGGAGGGGTTAATCCTGCTCGGCACCGCCGTGTTGCTGCTTACTCCCGGCTTCGTCACCGATGTGTTCGGGTTCCTGTGCCTGGTTCCCTCCTTGCGCTCGACGCTGGCTTTGAAGGTACTGCAGCGCGCCTGCCGTAACGACCTGCACAGGAGAAGCATCATCATAGAAGGGGAATCCTGGGAAGAGGACAACCACCGGCGCCTTCGCTAGCCCGCATCTCTCACTCCGTGACTTCAGAACAACAGCAAGACCTCATCAATTACCTGTCCGGTTTCATCAATGAACAACGCCGGGAGCGGCTGCAACGGGTACTCAGGGAGAGGACTCGCCATATCACCGTGGCACTGGAAGATGTTTATCAACCGCACAACGCCAGTGCGGTGGTGCGCACCTGCGAATGCCTGGGGCTGCAGGAACTCCACGTTATTGAGAACCGCAATGAATACCGCCTCAACCCGGCGGTGGTGCAGGGCGCCTCGAAATGGATAGACCTGATCCGGCATAACCGGCCCGGACAGGACAATTCCCGCGCCTGCATCGAACAACTCAAACAGCGCGGCTACCGCATCATCGCCATGCACCCGGCCGCCAGCGGCGCCACGCCGGAGCAACTGGATACCGGCGCCAAACTGGCGCTGTGCTTCGGCTCGGAAGAACCGGGCCTGTCCGACACTCTGCACGCCCTGGCCGATGTCACCGTAAGCATCCCCATCCACGGCTTCACGCAAAGCTACAACCTGTCCGTCAGCGCCGGCATCAGCCTCTACACCCTGGTCACAGCACTGAAAAACTCCACCGTGCACTGGCAACTGGACGCAGCCGACAGCGCCGACCTGTATATCAGGTGGCTGGCACAATCAACGCCGAACGGCGCGCAGGTGCTGGAGAGCTACCTGAAAAATGCCACGGAGGGCATTTTTAGCCCGCATATCTCACCAAGTGAAATGTTTCACAAGGCAACAAGCGACTTGGTGAGATCTGCGGGTTAGAGGTTGCCGCGTGTAAGTTCGTCATACCGGCCAGGGATTGGCCGGTATCCAACCACAAGGACGTGCTGATCCCCCTAATTGCCATAAGTTCCCCACTTATCTATATCTTTTTGCTATGTAAATTTTACAGATTTACATACTGTCGGGGTGTGCAGCGCCCTGCTCATGAAGATTTGGAATAAAAAACCTCTCCTTATATCAAAAGGTCACCTCTCACAAACACGAGGTGGCCGTGCAGCATAAGGATGTGCTGCCATTTTTAAGAACGTAAGTAATTGAAAATGAAGGAAATGAAAAATCACACTTTTTCATCTCCGTCTCTAACAATGCCACGGAGGGCATTTTTAGAGGTTCCTAAAAAGTATGATCTTACCCTGACAATTCCACAATTTTCTTAACTTTCATCCCGATTCAATGTTGACAGCCTGAAAAAAACATATCATAATTGTGGGCTTGCTTGATGCCGGAGGGGTACCCAAGCGGTCAACGGGGGCAGACTGTAAATCTGCTGGCGACGCCTTCGTAGGTTCGAATCCTACCCCCTCCACCATCCGGTGTGAGGGGGTAGGGAAGCAATATGGCGGTATTATCCGGCGGGTGTAGTTCAATGGTAGAACTTCAGCCTTCCAAGCTGACGGCGTGGGTTCGATTCCCATCACCCGCTCCAGAAGCTGGGCTTGTGCCCATATAGCTCAGTCGGTAGAGCACTTTCTTGGTAAGGAAGAGGTCACCGGTTCAATTCCGGTTATGGGCTCCATAGAATAAATGGAATATGGTAACCTCTAAAAATGCCTTCCATGTCATTTTTAGAGACGGCAACGAAAAAGTATGATTTTTCGTTTCCGTCATTTTCAAGCACTGACGTGCTCAAAAATGGCAGCATATCCTTATGCTGCACGGGTGCCTCTAATTTTTAGAGGCGCCCATGTAACGTTATAACTCTGAGGAGAAATCAGCATGTCCAAGGAAAAATTTCAGCGCACAAAGCCCCACGTCAACGTGGGTACGATTGGTCACGTGGACCATGGCAAGACGACTCTCACGGCTGCTATCACCATGGCGATGGCTGCGCGTTTCGGCGGGGAAATCAAGGCGTATGATCAGATTGATAATGCGCCTGAAGAGCGTGAACGCGGCATCACTATTGCCACCGCGCACGTTGAATATGAGAGTGAAGCGCGCCACTATGCCCATGTGGACTGCCCGGGCCACGCAGACTACGTGAAAAACATGATTACCGGTGCCGCGCAAATGGACGGGGCGGTGCTGGTGGTAAGCGCCGCCGACGGACCCATGCCGCAAACCCGTGAACACATCCTGCTGGCGCGTCAGGTCGGTGTGCCGAAGATTGTGGTGTACCTGAACAAGGCCGACCAGGTCGATGATGCAGAACTGCTGGAACTGGTGGATATGGAAGTGCGGGAACTGCTCGACAGCTATGAGTTCCCGGGCGACGATACCCCCATCATCACCGGCAGCGCGTTACAAGCGCTCAATGGTGATGACACCGAGAACGGCCTCAAATCCATCGAGCGCCTCATCGCCGCAATGGACGACTACATCCCCATCCCGGAACGTCCTGTGGACCAGCCGTTCCTGTTGCCCATAGAAGATGTGTTTTCTATCAGCGGGCGTGGCACCGTTGTCACTGGCCGCGTCGAGCGCGGCATCGTCAAGGTAGGGGAAGAGGTGGAGATCGTGGGCATACGCGACACTTCCAAAACCACCTGTACCGGTGTGGAAATGTTTCGCAAGCTGCTCGACGAAGGTCAGGCGGGTGACAATGTGGGCGTACTGCTGCGCGGCACGAAGCGCACTGATGTCGAGCGCGGTCAGGTGGTTTGTAAACCCGGCAGCATCACGCCGCACACCAAATTTGAGTGCGAGGTATATGTGTTGAGCAAGGACGAGGGAGGACGTCACACGCCGTTTTTCAACAATTATCGACCGCAGTTTTATTTTCGTACCACCGACGTAACCGGCGCGGTGGATTTGCCGGAAGGTACGGAAATGGTAATGCCGGGCGATAATGTCCGTATGACCGTGGAACTGATATCGCCTATCGCGATGGAAGAGGGCTTGCGTTTTGCGATACGCGAGGGCGGCCGCACCGTAGGCGCCGGCGTAGTCAGCAAAATTATCGAATAGCCGGTTGCAGCCCGAGTATCCCGGTTGTCTCAATAGGCCAGTAGCTCAATTGGCAGAGCGGCGGTCTCCAAAACCGCAGGTTGGGGGTTCGATTCCCTCCTGGCCTGCCAACAGGACACACCGCCTGCGCTTGGGCGGGTAGCTTGAGTGATGAGTTCGGAAACAGTTAACGTGAAGTTTGACCTGGTAAAACTGGTTGTTGCAGGACTTATCGTCATCGCGGCAGTGGTCGGCTTTTACATTTTTGACGAGCAGTCGACGCCATTGCGGGTCGTCGGCCTGCTGGTATTGACGGGCGTTGCCGCCTGGGTCGGATTGCAGACGGCATCGGGCCGGAAGTTATGGAGCTTCCTGCAGGAGGCTCAGTTTGAAGTGCGCAAGGTGGTGTGGCCGACGCGTCAGGAAACGCTACAGACCACGTTGCTGGTGATGGTGGTGGTGATTGTGGTGGCACTGATATTGTGGGGACTGGACTCGGTACTTGGTTGGGCCATCAGGCAGTTGATCGGCGGGCCGGGAGGGTAACCCAGTGGCACTTAAATGGTACGTGGTACAGGCCTATTCCGGCTATGAGCAGAATGTGAGGCGGGCGCTGCTGGAGCGTATTGAGCGCAGCGACCTGAAGGAGCAATTTGGCGACATCCTGGTGCCGACCGAGGAAGTCGTGGAGATGCGTGACGGCAAGAAGCGCAAAAGTGATCGTAAATTCTTCCCGGGTTACGTGTTGGTGGAAATGGAAATGAACGACGCGACCTGGCACCTGGTCAAGGAAGAGCCCCGGGTGCTGGGTTTTATCGGTGGAACGACAGGCCGGCCGGTGCCGATCTCCAGTGCCGAAGCAGACGCCATCCTGCAACGGGTTGAGGACGGGGTGGACAAACCCAGGCCGAAAGTCCTGTTTGAGCCGGGTGAAGTAGTCCGGGTTAACGATGGGCCGTTCACGGATTTTAACGGCGTGGTCGAAGAAGTAAATTATGAAAAGAGTCGATTGCGGGTTTCCGTATTGATATTTGGCCGCTCTACTCCGGTGGAACTCGAATTCACCCAAGTGGAAAAGGAATAGCGGCCGGTATTGCAGCAAGTAACCTGCGGGAGTGAGACAATGGCAAAGAACACCGGTTCAAAGAAAGTTATCGCCTCGGTTAAGTTTACCGTGCCGGCCGGCAATGCCAGCCCGAGTCCGCCGGTGGGTCCGGCGTTGGGCCAGCACCAGTTGGGTTTGATGGAGTTTTGCAAGGCCTTCAACGCGCAGACCCAGAATATGGAACCGGGCTTGCCGATACCGGTCGTCGTCAGCGTTTACCCGGACAAGAAATTCTCGTTCATTACCAAAACACCGCCGGCGGCCTATCTGCTGAAACGGGCTGCCGGCATTGAAAACGGCAGCGGCGTCCCCAACAAGGATAAGGTTGGCAAAGTGACGCGGGCGCAACTGGAAGATATTGCAAGGACCAAGGATCCTGATTTGACTGCCATGGACTTGGACGCGGCGGTGCGCACCATTGCCGGCACAGCGAGAAGCATGGGTATTGAGACGGAGGTGGCCTGACATGGCAAAACTATCGAAGCGCGCACGCGCGTTCAAGGAAAAAGTCAATGCCGGACAGGCATACGCTGCGCTGGATGCCCTGAACCTGCTCAAGGAGAATGCCAGCACAAAGTTTGACGAGACCGTCGAAGTGGCAGTCAACCTGGGCGTGGACCCGAGAAAATCCGACCAGATGGTGCGCGGTGCCAGCGTCCTGCCGCAAGGCACCGGCAAGGTTGTCAAGGTGGCCGTGTTCGCACAGGGTGAGCAGGCCGATACCGCCCGGGCCGCCGGCGCTGAATATGTGGGCCTGCAGGATCTGGCTGAACAGGTGCAGGCCGGAATGATGGATTTTAACGTCGCCATCGCCGCGCCGGATGCCATGCCGATAGTGGGCAAGCTGGGCAAGCTGCTGGGTCCCAGGGGGTTAATGCCCAACCCGAAAGTCGGCACTGTAACCAAAGATGTCGGTCAGGCCGTGACCAATGCAAAAGCCGGCCAAGTGCGGTACCGGACGGACAAGAACGGCATTATCCATTGCGGGATAGGCAAGGCCTCATTTGCTGCAGATGCGCTCAAACAGAATCTGGACACACTGCTGACCGATCTGAAAAAAGCGAAACCCGGCGCGGCCAAAGGTATTTACCTGAAAAAAATCAGCCTTTCGACCACTATGGGCTCCAGCGTTGTGGTTGACCAGGCGAGCCTGTAATCGGGAGACAAGGTTTATGGCTCTGACACTGGAACAGAAGCAGGCTATCGTGGCGGAAGTCGCGGCGATAGCAGCCACCGCCCCCGCCGCTGTTGCGGCGGAATACACGGGGTTGAACGTGGCCAAAATGACGGCGTTACGGCGTTCGGCCCGGGAGTCCGGCATTTATCTCAAGGTGGTGCGCAACACCTTGGCGCGCCGTGCCTTCGAGGGTACCCAATTCGATTGTATGAGCAGCACGCTCAGCGGACCGCTGTTGTTGGCTTTTTCCAACGCAGAGCCGGGTTCGGCCGCAAAGGTCATACGAGACTTCGCTCAAGACAACGAACAACTGGTGGTCAGGCTCATTGCCTTGGACGGCCGCTTGCTGGACGCTACAGAAATCGAAAATGTTGCAAATATGCCGTCCTTAGAGCAGGCGCGTGCCATGCTGCTGAGCCTGTTGCAGGCCCCGCTTGGCAAGTTCCTGCGCGTCCTGTCTGAGCCGGAGGGGAAATTCCTGCGCCTGCTTGACGCTCGCCGCGAACAACAAACCACGTAATTACACAAGAGTATAGGAGTAGAAAATGTCTGTCTCAAAAGATGAAATCAAACAGGCCTTAAGCAGTATGCCGGTGCTGGACCTGGTAGGCCTTATCTCGGAACTGGAAGAAGAATGGGGTGTCAGTGCCGCGGCCCCCGTCGCCGCGGTGGCCGCGGCCGGGCCTGCCGCCGCCGCGGAAGAGGCTGAGGAGCAGACCGAATTTGACGTGGTACTGAGTAGCTTCGGCAGCAACAAGGTGCCGGTGATCAAGGTTGTGCGCGCCTTGACCGGCATGGGGTTGAAAGAAGCCAAAGAGCTGGTGGAGGGCGCCCCGGCGCCCGTCAGAGAAGGAGTAGCCAAGGAAGAGGCTGAGGAAGCGAAAGCAAAACTGGAAGAGGCCGGCGCCACGGTTGAGCTTAAATAGTTCGACTCTGGTGCGTTCTTCGACAAAGGTTGTTTTACCCTGCTGTGCAGGAGGCAATGCCCGGGGCAGGTCCGGTCTGCCCCTTTTGCGCGTGCGGCGTAATACAACGACGCGGTGGCTGACTGTCCCCGTCCATCTTCCTTTTCCCATTGATGAGAGCGCGTGATGACCTACTCCTACACTGAAAAAAAACGCCTGCGCAAAGATTTCGGCAAAAGACAAGGTGTCTTGGCTGTGCCTTATCTGCTGGCGACCCAGAAACGTTCCTACGAATTATTTTTGCAATCCGGCGCGGCGCCCGAGGCGCGCGCCGACGCCGGTCTGGAAGCTGTATTGAACTCGGTTTTCCCGATGAACAGCTATTCCGGCAATGCCGCCCTGGAGTATGTCAGTTACCGGCTGGATACCCCCACCTTTGATGTCAAGGAATGTAAAATGCGCGGGACCACCTATGCTGCACCGCTGAAGGTCAAGGTGCGCCTGATCATCTACGACAAAGAAGCCGGTTTGAGCAACAAGGTAGTCAAGGACATCAGGGAGCAGGAAGTCTATATGGGCGAGCTGCCGCTGATGACGGAAACCGGCACCTTCGTAATCAACGGCACCGAGCGGGTGATCGTGTTCCAGCTGCACCGCTCCCCCGGCGTGTTTTTTGAAAGCGACAAGGGCAAGACCCACTCATCGGGGAAACTGCTTTACTCGGCGCGCGTAATTCCTTATCGCGGCTCCTGGCTGGACTTCGAATTTGACCCGAAGGATATTGTCTATTGCCGTATCGACCGGCGCCGCAAGATCCTGGCTACGATACTACTGCAGGCTCTGGGCTATACTCCCCAGGATATCCTGGAGGTCTTTTTTGAAACAGATCGGTTCAGGCTTGAGAAAGGCAGGATTTATCTGAACCTGATTGCTGAACGCCTGCGCGGCGAAACGGTCAGTTTCGACATTGCGGACAAAGATGGCAACGTCATCGTGGAAAGTGAGAAGCGCATTACCGTCAGGCATATCCGTAATATTGAAAAAGCCGGCATAAAGGAACTGGAAGTGCCCGCTGAACACCTGCTGGGCAGGGTGCTGGGCCGGGATGTGGTTGACATGGAGACCGGGGAAATTGTGGCGCCGGTCAACGCAGAGATAACCGCGGAGGTGTTGGAGCGTTTTCACAAGCTGGGCAAGCTGGAACTGGAAACCCTGTTTATCAACGACCTGAATTGCGGCCCGTTTATGGCCGATACGCTACGTATGGATACCACCTTGTCGCAGCAGGATGCGCAGGTGGAAATTTATCGGGTCATGCGTCCGGGTGAGCCGCCGACAAAAGAATCTGCCGAAAATCTGTTCAAGAACCTGTTTTTCTCGCTGGATCGGTATGACTTGTCCGCCGTCGGACGCATGAAATTCAATCGTCGGGTCAGTCGTGAGCAAGCCACCGGTCCGGGCGTCCTCTATGACGGAAAATACTTCGGCCAGCAGGATGATGAGCTGTCCAGAAATATATGCTCGGAATTAGGTGAGAGTTCGGACATCGTTGACGTGTTGCAGACCTTGCTGGATATTCGCAACGGCAAGGGTTCCGTCGATGATATCGACCACTTGGGCAACCGCCGGGTGAGAAGCGTGGGTGAAATGGTGGAAAACCAGTTCCGTATCGGGTTGGTGCGGTTGGAGAGAGCAGTTAAGGAGCGTCTCAGTCTGGCCGAATCCGAGGGATTGATGCCCCAAGAGATCATCAATGCGAAGCCCGTATCGGCAGTGGTCAGGGAGTTTTTCGGCTCCAGCCAGCTATCCCAGTTCATGGACCAGAACAACCCGTTATCCGAAATTACTCATAAGCGACGCATCTCCGCGCTGGGGCCGGGCGGATTGACGCGCGAGCGAGCCGGGTTTGAAGTCCGGGATGTGCATCCGACCCACTATGGCCGGTTGTGCCCCATTGAAACCCCGGAGGGCCCCAACATTGGCCTCATCAACTCCCTGGCGGTCTATGCGCGCACTAACGAGTACGGTTTTCTGGAAACGCCTTATCGCAAAGTGGAAGGCGGCAAGGTATCCGGCGAGATTGAATATCTCTCCGCCATCGAAGAGGGTGACTACATCATTGCTCAGGCCAACTCCAACCTCGACGAGCAGGGCCGGTTTGTTGATGACCTGATTTCATGCCGGAACCAGAATGAGTTTACCATGTCCACACCGGACCGCGTTGAATATATGGATGTGTCGCCCCGGCAGATTGTCTCGGTGGCCGCAGCATTGATACCCTTCCTGGAACATGATGATGCCAACCGGGCCTTGATGGGTTCCAACATGCAACGTCAGGCGGTGCCGACCATGCGTGCGGAGAAACCACTGGTAGGCACCGGTATTGAGCGCACCGTGGCCAAAGACTCTGGCGTAACGGTGAACGCCGGACGCGGCGGTATCGTCGACTCTGTCGATGCCGCCCGCATCGTAGTGCGGGTGAGTGATGATGAGATAGTGCCCGGCGAGCCCGGCGTTGATATCTACAACCTCGTCAAATATACCCGTTCCAACCAGAACACCTGTATCAACCAGAAGCCGTTGGTCAAAACCGGTGACGTTATCGCCGCCGGAGATGTGCTGTCCGACGGCCCGGCAACCGACCTCGGAGAGTTGGCGTTGGGGCAGAACCTGATGGTCGCGTTCATGCCGTGGAACGGCTATAACTTCGAGGACTCCATCCTCATTTCCGAACGTCTGGTGACGGAGGAACGCTACACCAGCATTCATATTGAAGAACTGGTCTGCGTGGCGCGCGATATCAAACTCGGCCCGGAAGAGATTTCCGCGGATATTCCCAACGTGAGTGAGAGCGCACTGGGCAAACTGGACGAATCCGGCATCGTATTCATCGGTGCTGAAGTGCGTCCGGGAGACATCCTGGTGGGCAAGGTGACACCGAAAGGGGAAACACAACTCACCCCGGAGGAGAAGTTGCTGCGGGCTATTTTTGGTGAGAAAGCCTCTGACGTGAAGGACACCTCCCTGCGCGTGCCTTCGGGCATGAACGGCACAGTCATTGACGTACAGGTGTTTACCCGTGACGGCGTGCCCAAGGATGACCGCGCCATGGAAATAGAAGAGACCGAACTGAACCGGGTAAGAAAGGACTTGAACGACCAGTTGCGCATTATGGAGGACGGCATTTATCAGCGTCTCGAGCGCCAACTGGTGGGACAGAAGGTACAGGGTGGCCCCGATGGTTTCAAACGCGGCACTGTCATAACGAGCGCTGCCCTGGCACAGACGCCACGTGATAAGTGGTTCGAGATCCGTTTCCGCGGTAACGAATTGAGCCGCCTGCTGGAGCGCACCTCGGAGCAGTTACACCAGCTCCGGGAAAAATTTGACGAGCTGTTCAAGGACAAGCGCGACAAGCTGACTTCCGGCGATGATCTAGCGCCCGGCGTACTGAAAATCGTCAAGGTGTATCTTGCCGTCAAGCGGCACATCCAGCCGGGCGATAAAATGGCGGGCCGGCACGGCAATAAAGGAGTTATTTCCACCATTATCCCGGTTGAGGACATGCCCTATCTGCAGGATGGCACGCCGGTGGACATCGTGCTCAACCCCTTGGGCGTGCCGTCCCGGATGAATGTGGGTCAGGTTTTGGAAACCCACCTGGGCTGGGCGGCCAAGGGACTGGGCCAGCGCATCGGCGCTATGCTCGCTGCACAGGAGGGCATTGGCAAGTTGCGCGGCTTGCTGGATCAGATCTATAACGAAAGCGGCGGCAAGAACGAACAGCTGGAACTGTTGTCAGACGACGAAATACTGCAACTGGCTGCGAACCTCAAGGACGGAGTGCCCATAGCCACGCCGGTTTTTGACGGTGCCAGTGAGACGGAAATCAAGGACCTGCTGGAACTGGCGGGACTGAGCCGCAACGGCCAGAGCATACTCTATGACGGCAGGACTGGCGACGCGTTCGACCGCCCGATCACCGTTGGCTACATGTACATGTTGAAGCTTAACCATCTGGTCGATGACAAGATGCACGCCCGTTCTACCGGCCCCTACAGTCTGGTTACCCAGCAACCGCTGGGCGGCAAGGCGCAATTCGGCGGTCAGCGTTTTGGCGAAATGGAGGTCTGGGCGCTGGAGGCTTACGGCGCGGCTTACACCTTGCAGGAAATGTTGACAGTCAAGTCTGATGACGTGAACGGCCGTACCAAAATGTACAAGAACATCGTTGACGGCGGCCACTATATCGAAGCCGGTATGCCTGAGTCCTTTAACGTGTTGTTAAAGGAAATCAAGTCCCTGGGCATAGACATAGACCTTGAGTGAGGTAGCGAACATTGAAAGATTTATTAAAGCTGTTAAAGCAACAGAATCAGCTTGATGAATTCGACGTCATTGCCATCGGTCTGGCGTCGCCGGAAAAAATACGTTCCTGGTCCATGGGCGAGGTGAAAAAACCGGAAACCATCAATTACCGGACGTTCAAGCCCGAGCGAGACGGCTTGTTCTGTGCCAAAATTTTTGGCCCCGTGAAAGATTACGAGTGCCTCTGCGGCAAGTACAAGCGTCTGAAACACCGCGGCGTGAAGTGTGAAAAATGCGGCGTCGAGGTCACCCTGTCCAAAGAGCGGCGGGAACGTATGGGACATATCGAGCTGGCCAGCCCGGTGGCGCATATCTGGTACCTGAAATCCCTCCCATCCCGCATGGGACTGTTGCTGGATATGACGCTGCGAGAAATAGAACGGGTATTGTACTTTGAAGCTTATGTGGTCATCGAACCGGGCATGACCCAACTCGAGCGTGGGCAATTACTGACAGAAGAGAGCTACCTAGAGGCCATTGAAGAATACGGCGATGAGTTCGAGGCAAAAATGGGCGCTGAGGCCATTCGCGAGCTGCTTGCCAACATCGACCTGAGCGTGGAGATAGAGCAGTTACGGGTTGAGATACCGCAGACCAAATCCGAAACCAAGCTGAAAAAAATGTCAAAACGCCTGAAACTGCTGGAAGCGTTTCAGCGTTCCGGCAACCAGCCCAAGTGGATAGTTATGGAAGTGTTGCCGGTGTTGCCGCCTGATTTGCGGCCGCTGGTGCCGCTGGATGGCGGCCGTTTTGCCACGTCTGACCTGAATGACCTGTATCGCCGCGTCATCAACCGTAATAACCGCTTAAAACGCCTGCTCGACTTAAATGCGCCGGACATCATCGTGCGTAACGAGAAGCGCATGTTGCAGGAAGCGGTGGATGCGCTGCTGGATAATGGCCGGCGCGGCAGGGCTATCACCGGCACCAACAAGCTGCCATTGAAGTCCTTAGCCGACATGATCAAGGGCAAGCAGGGGCGTTTTCGCCAGAACCTGCTGGGCAAGCGTGTCGATTATTCGGGACGCTCCGTGATCGTGGTAGGCCCCACCCTCAAGCTGCATCAGTGTGGGTTGCCCAAAAAAATGGCACTGGAATTATTCAAGCCTTTCATTTTCAATAAGTTACAAGGCCGCGGGCTGGCGACAACCATCAAGGCGGCGAAAAAGCTAGTGGAAAGAGAGGGGACGGAAGTCTGGGATATTCTCGATGAGGTCATCCGCGAGCATCCGGTCATGCTGAACCGGGCACCTACCTTGCACCGGCTCGGAATCCAGGCCTTTGAGCCGATCCTGATCGAGGGCAAGGCGATCCAGCTGCATCCACTGGTCTGTACCGCGTTCAACGCGGATTTTGACGGTGACCAGATGGCCGTGCATGTGCCACTTTCCATTGAAGCGCAACTGGAATTGCGCACCCTGATGATGTCCACCAATAATATCCTGTCACCGGCCAATGGCGAGCCGATTATCGTGCCGACCCAGGATGTGGTGCTGGGGCTGTATTACATGACCCGCGAGTCCGCCGGGGCTAGGGGCTCAGGCAAGAGTTTCGTTGACGTGAGCGAAGTGCACCGCGCTTACGAATGCGGTGCGGTGGACCTGCATGCCCGGATCAGCGTGCGTATCAAGCAGGTTGCACGGAGCAACGACAACGCTGAGCCGGCGCGTTATGAACGGGTGGACACCACGGTAGGGCGGGCGCTGCTGTCGCGCATCCTGCCTGAGGAACTGCCGTTTTCCCTGGTCAATCAGGTACTCAACAAACGCTCTATTTCCAGGCTGGTCAATGTCTGCTACCGTCGTCTGGGCCTGAAAACTTCGGTGATATTCTCCGATCGCCTGATGTATGCCGGCTTTCACTATTCAACCCGCGCCGGTGTCTCTTTCGGCGTTGATGACATGGTGGTGCCAGAAGTCAAGGGCAGCATCATCAGCGAGACCGAAGCACAGGTTAAACAGTTTGAGCAGCAATATATTGACGGGCTGATCACCACCGGTGAACGCTACAACAAGGTGGTTGACATCTGGTCCCATGCCAATGATCAGGTCGCCAAGGCGATGATGGAAAAACTGGGCGTGGACACGGTCCAGGATCGGGACGGCAAAGCTGTGGACGAGCCGTCCTTCAATTCAATTTTTATGATGGCGGATTCCGGCGCGCGCGGCTCTGCCGCGCAGATCCGGCAACTGGCCGGCATGCGCGGGCTGATGGCGAAACCGGATGGTTCCATTATCGAAACACCGATTACTGCAAACTTCCGGGAAGGTTTGAATGTGCTGCAGTATTTCATATCCACCCACGGCGCGCGCAAGGGTCTGGCCGACACGGCCCTGAAAACCGCCAATTCCGGCTACCTGACCCGACGGCTGGTGGACGTGGCCCAGGATCTGGTCGTGGCTGAGGAAGATTGCGGCACGCAGGCCGGCGTCCGCATGACTTCCTTAATTGAAGGCGGAGATGTTGTCGAACCACTGCGGGAGAGAGTTCTGGGCCGGGTGCTGGCTGCTGACGTGACGAGGCCCGGAGAGCCTGAGGAGGTGATTATTCCCGCCGGCACGCTGCTGGATGAAAAACTGGTCGAAGTGCTGGATGAAAACGGTGTGGACGAGGTGGAAGTGCGGTCGGCCATTACCTGTGAGACCCGTTACGGCATTTGTGCGATGTGTTACGGCAGGGATCTGGCCCGAGGCCATCTGGCCAATATCGGCGAGGCGGTCGGCGTAGTCGCAGCGCAGTCCATCGGCGAACCCGGCACGCAGCTGACCATGCGCACGTTTCATATCGGCGGCGCCGCGTCCAGGGCGGCTGCGATCAGCAGCATCGAGGTCAAATATGGCGGCAGTGTGCGCCTAGACAACGTCAAGCTGCTGGAACAGGAGAGCGGCAACCGGGTTGTAGTCTCGCGTTCCGGTGACGTTTCCCTACTCGATGAGGTAGGCAGAGAACGCGAACGCTACAAACTTCCCTATGGCGCAGTGCTGACGGTGCAGGGGGGTGATACGGTCGAGCCCGGCGTTAAAATTGCCAGTTGGGATCCGCATACGCATCCGGTCATATCCGAGGTCTCAGGCCATGTCCAGTTCGCTGACATCGTTGAAGGCGAGACTGTCTCCCGGCATGTGGATGATATTACCGGCCTGACCAACATGATGATCATGGACCCCAAGGAGCGCCCCAGAGACGCCAGAGAATTGCGCCCGACCGTCATCCTGATGGATGCAAAAGGGGTACAGTTGAACTTTCCGGGAACAGACATTCCTGCGCATTACCCGCTGCCGCCCAAGGCCTTGATTACCGTCACCGCCGGCGCCGAGGTCAAGGTAGGCGATGTGGTGGCTAAAATGCCGCAGGAATCCCTGAAAACCCGCGACATTACCGGTGGCTTGCCGCGGGTGGCGGATCTGTTCGAGGCAAGAAAGCCCAAGGAACCGGGGCTCCTGGCCGAAGCCACCGGCACAGTCAGCTTTGGCAAGGATACCAAAGGCAAGCAACGCCTGATCATCACCGACCGCCACGGCGAGAGCAACGAATTACTGATTCCGAAATGGCGTCATATCAACGTGTTTGAGGGAGAACAGGTGGAAAAGGGCGATACGGTCGTCGATGGGCCGCCGACCCCCCACGATATCCTCAGGTTGCAAGGGGTGCACGCACTGGCGAACTATATCGTGAATGAAATTCAGGAGGTCTATCGCCTGCAGGGTGTGAAGATCAACGATAAACACATCGAGGTCATCGTGCGGCAGATGCTGCGCAAGGTGGAAATCACAGAAACCGGAGAGTCGGTCTTCCTCAAGGGTGAACAAACGGAAAAAGCACTGGTGATGGAGGAGAACGAACGGTTGCGCGCCGAAGACAAGCTGGAGGCACAATGGGAACCGGTGCTGCTGGGCATCACCAAAGCCTCCTTGTCAACGGAGTCGTTTATATCGGCGGCATCATTCCAGGAAACCACGCGGGTGCTGACCGAGGCCAGCGTTAACGGCAAACGGGACGACCTGCGCGGCTTGAAAGAGAACGTTATCGTCGGCCGCCTGATCCCAGCCGGCACCGGTCTTGCCTACCATTCCGAGCGCAAGAAGAAACGTCTGGAAGATGAGCTCGAAGTGCAGGAAGGCATTGCTGAAGAGGCGCTGGCGAGCGAAGCTGACGTTGATGAAAGCGAAGTCATCATGCTGACCCCGGCAACGGAAGAACCCGTGCCAATGGCCGGCACTCTTTCGAATTAAGGGCGCCTCTATTACACGAGGTTCCCTTAAGGGCGGCGCCTCAACCGTAACCCTGTTCCCGGGCTTTCACCAGCCGGTACAGGGTTTCGTGGTACGGCGCCGGGGCGCCGGTTTTGTGCGCCTCGCGTACGATGGCGCCAGTGATCCAGTCTATCTCCGTCAGGCGTTTATTGCGTACGTCATCCAGCATGGAGGGAATATGGGCATAGTCCTCGCCACTGGTGGTGCCCTGGTTGACCGCCCTGACGTTCATTACCCAGGGGTCATCCGCCAGCGTCACGCCGCGGGCTTTGGCGATACGCTTGGCTTCGTCCATCATGGCGCGCACCAGATGACCCAGATCCTCCAGCTTGTCCTGTACGGCAAACGCCCGGACATGTGGTAAGTCGGTGAGCGCCGAAATGCTGTTCACCGCCGAGTTGAAGATCAGTTTCGACCACTGGTGCGGCAGCAGGTCCTCGTAGGCCTCTGCCTTCAGACCGGAACGGATGAAGAGTTCTTCAACCTGCTTGACGTAGTCATAAGTAGCGCTGCCCCCCGCCCAGGGACCCATCCAGGTGGCCGTATCCAGTTCGTACTCCACATGTGTGTCCGTGTGGCGGGTGCCACTCATGAAGGTGACGCCGGATATGAGCGGCCAGTCGCCGAACCGACTCACCACTTCCTCGCAGCCCAGGCCGTTCTGGATCATCAGTACGTGGGCGTTGGGGAAATGACCCTCGAGCAGCTGCGCGCAGGCTTCCACGTCCAGGGCCTTGCAGGCAATGATAACCAGATCAACCTCGCCCAGCTGCGCGGCGTCTGTGGCGGCGCGCACGTTTACATGCAGTTCCGATTTGCCGCTGACTCGCAGACCCTCGTGATTTAATGCCTTGGCATGACCGTCCCGCCGTGCCAGCACCGCCAGGTCTGCGACGTTACCTAAGTGCCCCACCAGCAAACTGCCGATGGCGCCGGCGCCGACGATGCATACTTTTTCGATTGCTTTCATTTAGCCCGCAGATCTCACCAAGTCGCTTGTTGCCTTGTGAAACATAATTGCTCTCAATAGGTTATGATAATGCTGCTACTCTTCTCACATAACACACTGCGCTTGATGCGCCCTCGCTGGTCCTGGTGCTGCCTGTGGGCACGTGCTTGTTCAACCATAGCTACCGCTATGCTTTCGGGCGCAGGCACCCGCCGGCAGCACCAATCCGGCGCGATCTTCGCATCACTTGGTGAGATATGCGGGTTAGTAGTTGTCCGCAGCTACCGCAGTCTGCGGCGGCGGCGATTATACCACCCGTGCGACAATATCCTTGAACTCCTCGTCAGTCACCAGGCGGGCGTTGCGGACGCCGAGGTCTTTCACCGCCGCCAGCACGCCGGCACGCTTGTCTTCCGGTATGTCCAGCCCCAGTTCCTCGCCCTTGAGCCTGACGTTGGACAGCCCGCTCTTCTTGCCCAGTACGATGCGGCGCTCGGCATCCACAATCTCCGCTGAGTACGGTTCGATGGCCTGCGGAATGTGGAACTGGTTTGCCACCGCGCCGCTCTCGCGGGTGTAAAGGAACTCCCCGACTACGGGTTTCCAGCCGTCCACACGGTAACCACCGGCTTGTTGCACCACCTTCGAGGTCTCTCTGGCGCGGGTCAGGTCCAGTTCCACCGGCATGTCGTACAGGCATTGCAGCGCCAGTGCCACTTCGCAAATATCTGCATTGCCGGCGCGCTCGCCCATGCCGTTGATGGTACCCTGGATCCAGCGGGCGCCGCCACGCACCGCCGCCACCGCCGCGGCAGTCGCCATGCCAAAATCATTATGGCCGTGCCAATGGATGGGGATGTCAGGCCCCACCCAACCGCTCACCTCGCCAATCAACTGCTCCACCGCTTCCGGGGAACATACGCCGATGGTATCGACCACAGACACCTCATCGGCGCCCTGCTCGATGGCCGTTGAATACACGTCACGCAGGAAACCCAGGTCGCTACGGGTCGAATCCACGGCAAAGAAGTTCACGGTCTTAATCCCGTTATCCTTGGCATGACGGATGGCGTCGGTCACGCGCTGCAAAACGATGTCCCGGGTAAAACCGTAGGCCTTGATCTTCATGTCGCTGGTCGAAATCTCGATCAGGACATGCTCCGTACCCAGCTCGATATGGGCATCAATATCCGCCGTCACGGCCCGGGAAAACCCCCAGATCTGCGCGCGCAGTCCCGCGTCCAGAATACGCCTGACCGCCACGGTATCATCGGCAGAAACCCGAGGAAACCCCGACTCAATCCTGCTCACACCCAGGTCACTGAGCCGGCAGGCAATATCGAACTTCTCCTCAGGGGTAAAACAGACACCAACGGACTGCTCGCCATCGCGCAATGTCGTATCGTAAAAACGCACCGGCGTGGAGCGGTCAAAGCGGGACAGAATGTCATCTGTCCGGTTCAGGTCGCTGGTCCAGATCTTGTCGGGGGAAATGTTTTTGCTCATAATTATGCACTGATTCAATAGTGTTAAATTTTTAACGGTGTCTTTAACCCGCGGATCTCACCAAGTCGCTTGCTGCCTTACGCAACATGATTGCTCTCAATAAGCTATGATAATACTGTTGCTCTTTCCACATAACACACTGCGCTTGATGCGCCCTCGCTGGTCCTGGTTCTGCCTGCGGGCATGTGCTTGTTCAACCATAGCTACCGTTATGGTTTCGGTCGCAGGCACCCGCAGGCAGAACTAATCCAGCGCGATCTTCGCATCACCGGGTGAGATATGCGGGTTAATTCTTCGCCTGGATGCACAGGATAAACAGGATTTTTTAATGAATAATCTGTCCATGTACAGCCATGTCAATTACCTGCTGAACCACTCATACAACTCATCGGCCGTGGCAAACCATACGTCGTCCCGCGCCAGAATATAATCCAGCACCTCCTCGAAATACTTTATCCGGTGCGGCACCCCCATGATATAAGGATGCACGCCCAATGACATGACCCGGGGCTGCTTTGCGCCCTCCTCGTAGAGCCGATCGAACTGGTCCATGGCACGTTGCAGCCATACGTCCGAGGTGTGCGCATGCACGACCATCATCGGCAGGTCGCTGAGTTCAAAGGAATACGGCATGGCCATGATCGGCCCGGTCGCGGTTTTCATGGTCACAGGGTGTTCGTCCATAGGCCAGTCGCAAACGAATTTGAACCCGACTGCGGCGAGGTGATCCAGGGTATCTAAGGTCTCTTGCAGGCCCGGCCCCAGCCAGCCCTTGGGCGCCTTGCCGGTGTAATCCCTGATTATGGCGAAGGACTTGTGCGCCACCTCCGCCTGATCCTCGACAATGTGCATAGGCGTCTGGGCATAACCATGCCCCATGAAATCGCAGCCGGCTTCCCGCAGGGCCCGGGCTACCGGCTCGCCGGCAGTCTCGCACACCCGGGCATTGATGGCGATGTTGGCTTTCAGGTCGCGCGCCGTCAGCGCCTCCATGATGCGCCAGATTCCGACCCGCATACCGTACTCATGCCAGGACCAGTTAGGCACGTTGGGCACGGTAACCACCCCCGCGGGCGCGGTCACGTACTCCCTGGCAACAGGCTTTTCGATATTCCATTCCTCAATATTGACGATCATGTACACCGCAATACGGGCGCCGTCCGGCAGCTGCAAGGGTTCCCGCTGCGGCATGGCGGAATAATCAAATCGTTTGTGAGGCAATTTCATCAGGGCATTTTAACCCTGAAACGGATAAACTGCTATCAGGAACCTTAAAAAATGCCAATGTCCCCACCACAACCCCCT
Source organism: Gammaproteobacteria bacterium (assembly GCA_965215365.1). Classification (GTDB taxonomy): domain Bacteria; phylum Pseudomonadota; class Gammaproteobacteria; order Eutrophobiales; family Eutrophobiaceae; genus JAAXHV01. The sequence goes on from CBDCDS010000003.1 coordinate 1,488,517, forward strand.
TCACAGGTTGGCTATACCAACTTCATCGCCGAGGCCGGTGCCTGGAGCGAAGCTCAAGCCGAACGTGCCGGGCAATTACCGGAACTGCTTAACGAAAAAAACATCAGCACAGTCCGTGTCGTTTACAGCGATCAACATGGCCTGATGCGCGGCAAGGCGTTAAGTACGGAAAACTTCCTGCTGGCTTTGAACAACGGCGTCACCGAAACCGTGGCCAACTTAGGAAAAGACACAGCAAATTTCCCGGTCGTCCCGCTGTTCGACCGGGATGGCGGCTTCGGCCTTGAGCAAATGGGCGGCGTCGGCGATATGCTGCTGGTCCCGGACCCGCTGACAATGAAAATTCTGCCCTGGGCGCCGGATACGGCCTGGGTCATTTCCGATCTCTATCTGAAAGATCGCACCCGCTGCCCGTTCGACTGTCGGCAGCTCATGCGTGACGCGCTGGCCGCGCTGCAAGAACAGGCGCTTGATTACATCGCCGGTCTGGAACTGGAGTTCTACGTGTTCAACATAGAGGACGAGAAACTGTCGCTGCGCGACTCCGGCCAGCCGCCCACCCCGCCGACCGTGAAGGCGCTCAGCCATGGCTTTCAGTACCACGCCGAGCGCCACCTGGGCCAGGCCGCGCCCGTGGCCGACATGATCCGTGACCTGGTCATCGGTCTGGAACTGCCGTTGCGCACCATTGAGGCCGAATGGGGGCCGGGCCAGTTCGAGGTGACATTCAACCCCCTGGACGGCCTCGCCGCGGCCGATTCCCTGCTGCTGTTCCGCAGCGCGGTCAAACACCTGATGCGGCGTCACGGTCTGCTTGCCAGCTTCATGGCAAAACCGGCCCTGCCCAACGTCTATTCCAGCGGGTGGCACCTGCACCAGTCACTACGGCACAGGGAAACCGGAGCCAATGCGCTCATCGACAACGAAAACCTGTTAAGCAAAACCGGCTACCACTACCTCGGTGGTCTGCTGCAACATAGCGCAGCCCTGACCGCCTTCTCCAACCCCACCATCAACGGCTACAAACGTCTCAACGCCAACCTCCTGGCCCCAAACCGAATTCTCTGGGCGCATGACAACCGCGGCGCGCTGCTGCGACTGGTGGGTGGATACACCGAACCGGGAACACGCATCGAGAATCGCGCCGGCGAACCCTCGGCCAATCCGTACCTGTACATGGCCTCACAGATATACGCCGGACTGGATGGACTGCGGAACAAAACAGACCCGGGCGAGCCGGTGCGAGCTGACCCCTACCAACAGACCAACAGGCCGGCTATGCCGAGATCGCTGATGCAAGCAGTCGCAGCGTTGGATGGGTCAACAGTATTGAGGGCCGGGTTCGGAGATCGGTTTGTCGATCATTTCCTGCTCATTAAGCAGGCGGAGATCGAGCGATTTCTGGCGCATGTTACGGATTGGGAACACAGGGAGTATTTTGAGATGTTTTGATGGGTTAAGGAGCCTCTAACTTTTGGGAACTTTATCTTGTATATCTTGTATATCCCTGTTAAACAAAACAAAAACACCTTCCCCGCCATGCTCAAAGTCGATCCAGATAAAAGGAACGCGAGGGTATTTCGCCTCCAGCCCCGCACGGGTGTTGCCGACTTCCACTACCAGGATACCGTGCTGCGTTAAATGCCTGTGGGCATCGAGTAAAATGCCATCGACCAGGTCCAGGCCAGCAACTCCCGCAGCCAGGGCCCGGGATGGCTCATGCCGGTACTCAGCCGGCAGGGTCGCCATTTCTGCAGCGCTGACGTAGGGCGGATTGCTGACGATAATATCATATTTCCGATCTTCCAGGGCGTTGAACAAATCTGCTTCGATCAGGTTGACCCGCGCCGTCAGTTCGTGTCGCTGACAGTTGCTGCGGGCGACTGCCAGTGCCTCGGGGTCAATATCCGTGGCGTCAATCACCGCACTGGGGAATGCCATGGCACAGACGATGGCAATGCAACCACTACCTGTGCCCAGATCCAGGATACGTGTGACCTCGGCGGGTTTAATCCAGGGGGAGAACCGGTCACGGATCAGCTCCGCAAGCGGTGAACGGGGCACCAGCACGCGCTCATCCACGTATAGCGGCAGGCCGGCAAACCAGGCCTGATTGAGCAGGTAGGCAACGGGTTTTCGAGTACTGATCCTGCGCGCAGCCAGTGCCCGGATAAGTGCCTCTTCAGCAGCGGTGACGTTCGTATGCAACTGTTCATGGCTTAAATCAAACGGCAGCGCCAGTGCGCCTAGCACCAGGTAGGCAGCCTCATCCAAGGCATTGTCAGTCCCATGACCGTAACATAGGTCGGCGCCGTTGAACTGCTGCTCGACCCAGTGAATAAGTTGTTCGAGGTAAATTGCCTTACCCTTTTGTCAACATGTACTCACGCGGGGAACAATCGTAGTGTTGCCGGAACTTTTGGTAGAAATACGGCAGGCTACCGTTTCACTATTTTAGTTCCAGAAAAATGCTGTTAAGCCGGTGCACAAACCCTGCCGGGTCTTGCAGTTGACCGCCTTCGCTGAGCAGGGCTTGTTCGAACAGGATGTTGGCCCAGTCGGCAAAGCGATTGGCGTCTTCCTCGTCTTGTAACTTGCCGACCAGAGGATGGCTCGGGTTGATTTCCAGGATGGGCTTGGCGGCGTTAATCTGCTGGCCTGAGGCCTTGAGAATCTGCTCCAGGTGGCGACCCATGCCGTGTTCGTCGGCAACCAGACAGGCGGGGGACTCGGTCAGGCGCCGGGTGACGCGTACTTCCTGCACCTGTTCATCCAGTATTTTTGCTATGCGTTGGGTCAGTTCATCCAGTTTTTTATCATCAGCCTGTTCAGCTTCAGGCTCGTCTTTCTCCTCATCCGAATCACCTAGGTCACCCAGGTCCAATTCGCCCTTGCTCACCGAAGTCAACGGCTTATCCTGGTATTCGGTCAGGTGAGTGACCAGCCATTCGTCCACCGGGTCGGTCAGCAGCAGCACCTCTATGCCTTTTTTACGGAATATTTCCAGGTGCGGACTGTTTTTTGCCGTGGCGTAATTTTCCGCAGTCACGTAGTAGATGGCTTTCTGCCCCTCTTTCATGCGCGCCAGATACTCATCCAGCGCCACGGTTTCGTCCTCAGTGTCTTCATGGGTGGACTTGAAGCGGAACAGTTTTCCCAGGTCCTCGCGCTGCTCCGGGGCCTCGATGACGCCTTCCTTGAGCACCCGGCCGAAGGTCTGCCAGAACTGCTGGTATTGGTCCGGTTCCTTCTGCGCCATTTTTTTCAGCAAGGCCAATATCTTTTTGGTGCTGGCCGCGCGGATGGTTTCAATGACCTTGTTATGTTGCAATATCTCCCTGGAGATGTTCAACGGCAGGTCAGCGGAATCCACCACGCCCTTGACGAAGCGCAGGTAGGACGGCAATAACTGTTTGGCGTCGTCCATGATGAACACCCGCTTCACGTACAGTTTTACACCATGGCGCTGTTCCCGGTCCCACAGGTCGAACGGGGCGCGGGCGGGTATGAATAACAGGCTGGTGTATTCCAGCTTGCCTTCCACCTTGTTATGGAGGTGGCACAGCGGGTCTTCAAAATCGTGCGCGATGGCCTTGTAGAACTCGTTATAGTCTTCCTGCTTGAGGTCTTTCCGGTTGCGCGTCCACAGCGCCGTGGCGGTGTTGACGGTATCCTCGCCTTGCTCATCCTTGCCCTCTTTGGGCATGATGATGGGTAGGGAGATATGGTCCGAGTACTTGCTGATAATCGTGCGCAAGCGGTAGCCGTCGAGGAACTCCTTGGCCTCCTTGCGCAGATACAGGATGACCTTGCTGCCGCGCCGGGGTCGGTCCACGGTCTCCACGCTGTAGTCGCTCTTGCCGTCGGATACCCAGCGCACGCCCTGCGCACGTGGCAGGCCGGCGCGGCGCGTCACTACTTCCACCTTTTCGGCGACGATGAACGAGGAATAAAACCCGACGCCGAACTGGCCGATCAGTTGTGAGTCCTTGCTCTGATCGCCGGTGAGCGAGGCAAAGAACTGTTTGGTGCCGGATTTGGCGATGGTGCCCAGGTTGTCGATCACTTCCTGCCTGGACATACCGATGCCGTTGTCGATGACGGTCACGGTCTTCTGGCGTTTGTTGTACTCCACCCGGATGTTCAGTTCCGGGTCATCCTCGAACAGGCTGTCGTCCTGCAAGCCTTCAAAGCGCAGCCGGTCGGCGGCGTCCGAGGCATTGGAGATCAGCTCACGCAGGAAAATTTCCTGGTTGCTGTACAAGGAATGGATCATCAGGTCCAGCAATTGCTGGACTTCTGTCTGAAAACCCAGCGATTCTTTTTGTGTATCCGCAGTCATGGTATCCCCGTCATCAGTCAAAATACGCAACTGCACAATTTGGGGGCGCGCAAAATAAATTTCAAGCCTTGAAGTCCACGCCCTTTGTAAGCAGAATAGACTGATGCACCCGGATAATTCCACACATACTCCGGTCATGCAGCAATACTTGGGCCTGAAGGCCGAGTATCCGGATATTCTGCTGCTGTTTCGTATGGGGGACTTCTACGAGTTGTTCTTCGAGGATGCGCGCAAGGCGGCGCGCCTGCTTGACCTGACCCTGACCTCGCGCGGCAAATCCGGCAATCAGGTCATTCCCATGGCGGGGGTGCCGTACCACGCAGTTGATTCCTACCTAGCAAAGTTAATCCGCATGGGTGAATCCGCGGTCATCTGTGAACAGATCGGTGACCCGGCACTGGCCAAAGGGCCGGTGGAGAGAAAAGTCACGCGGGTCGTCACGCCCGGCACCGTTACCGACGAGGCTTTGCTGGAGGAGAAGGCCGACAGCCTGCTGGTTTGCGTCCACACTCTGAGCGCTGAGTACGGGGTCGCAGCCCTGAATCTGGCAGACGGGCGCTTCGCGCTCAGCCAGATGCGGGATAGTGACTCGCTGCTGGACGAACTGGCGCGCCTGCAGCCGGCGGAGTTATTGCTGTGTGAAGGCAGCAGCCTAGAACAGACTCTGGGCATTGCCTGTAAAAATATGACTGTGCGCGCGGCCTGGCAGTTCGAAGCGGCCAGAGCCGAGGACGCTATCAGGGGTCAATATCAGGTCAAGGAACTGGACGGTCTGGGGCTCACGGAGCTGGCCGCGGCCACTGCCGCCGCCGGCGCGTTGCTGCAATATGTGGATGAAACCCAAGGCGCGGCATTGCTGCACCTGCAATCGATCAAGGTCGAACAGCACTCGGACAGCGTGATTCTCGATGCCGTCACCCGCCGCAACCTGGAACTCGAACAGGATCTGAGAGGGCGCAAGGCAAACAGCCTGCTGGCCGTGCTGGATACCGCCGCTACCACCATGGGCAGCCGCTTGCTGAAACGCTGGCTGAACCGGCCGTTGCGTGATCAGCAGACCTTGAGCCGGCGCCACGACGCAGTGCGCCAACTGTCCGCTGATAAAACCTGGCGAGCGGTGCATGAAGCGTTGAAACAGATCAACGACTTAGAGCGCATCTTAGCGCGCGTGGCGCTGAAATCGGCGCGTCCTCGAGACCTGTCACAACTGCACAAAGCACTGCTGCAACTGCCGGAATTGAAAACGACACTGGCAGGAGTTGACAGTCCGCGTGTGAGTGAACTCAATGAGCTGATCCTGGAGTTTCCGGCGTTACAGCAATACCTGGACGCGGCCTTGTTGAAAGAGCCGGCGGCAGTCATCCGGGAAGGCGGTGTCATTGCCGATGGTTTTGACACCGAACTGGACGAGTTGCGGCAACTGGACCGGGATGCCGGCTCATTTCTGGAGGACCTGGAAATGCGTGAACGTGAACAGACTGGCATTCCCACCCTGAAGGTCGGCTTTAACCGCGTGCACGGCTATTATATTGAAGTCTCACGGGCGTACAGCGAAGCCGTGCCGGCGCGCTATCACCGCCGGCAGACCCTGAAAGCAGCAGAACGCTTCATCAGCGCCGAGCTCAAGGACTTTGAAGACAAGGCGCTGAGCGCCAGGGAACGGGCGTTGGCCCGGGAAAAAGTCCTGTATGAACTTATTCTGGAGCGCATCTGCACCGAGCTGGCACCGTTGCAAACCACGGCCGCGGCGCTGTGTGAAGTTGATGTGCTGGCCTGTTTTGCCGAACGCGCCGAGGCGCTGGATTACTGCCAGCCGGAGTTCACCAACAGGCCTGGCATACAAATCCACGCCGGGCGCCATGCGGTGATCGAACGGTTGCAGGACATGCCTTTTATTGCCAATGACATACACCTAGATGACTCGGTCAGGATGCTGCTCATTACCGGGCCGAACATGGGCGGTAAATCCACCTACATGCGCCAGACTGCGCTCATCGCGCTGCTGGCGCATATCGGCAGTTTCGTGCCGGCCGCGCGCGCCGTGCTCGGGCCGATTGACCGTATCTTCACTCGCATCGGCGCAGTCGATGATATTTCTTCCGGCAAGTCCACCTTCATGGCCGAAATGGTGGAGGCTGCAATCATCCTCAACAACGCCAGCGACCGCAGCCTGGTGTTGATCGACGAGATCGGGCGCGGCACCAGCACTTATGATGGGCTGGCGCTGGCCTGGGCCTGCGCCGCCCACCTGGCAAATAAGGTGCGGGCGTTGACCCTGTTTGCCACGCATTACTTCGAGTTGACCGTGCTGCCGGAACTCATGGACACGGTGCAGAACGCACACCTAGACGCAATCAGGCATGATAACGAGATCATCTTCCTGTACGCTGTCAAACCGGGTGCCACGAACAGAAGTTACGGCATCTGGGTGGCGCAACTGGCCGGCATCCCGCATACAGTCATCAATCAGGCCCGGCAGCAACTTGAAATCATGGAAAAAAACAGTGCGGCCCTGGTGCCGGATGCGCCGCAACAGGACTTGTTCCAGCAACCCGATGAAGTGCGCGCGCTGCTGCGGGAGACCGATCCGGACGGCCTCACGCCGAAACAAGCTCTGGAATTGTTGTATCGGCTGCGTGAACTGGTATAATTCCAACCTGCTCAACCGATAGTAGGATATTGTTATGCCCTTTGTCGTCACAGAAAACTGCATCAAGTGCAAATATACTGATTGCGTCGAAGTATGCCCGGTCGATTGTTTCCACGAAGGACCGAATATGCTGGTCATCGACCCGGACGAGTGTATCGACTGCACCTTGTGTGAGCCGGAGTGCCCGGTCGAGGCAATTATGTCTGAGGAGGATGTGCAAGAAGGCATGCAGCATTTCGTCGAACTGAACGCCGAGCTCTCTAGGGAATGGCCGGTCATCAACTCCATGCAAGACGCGCCGGCTGACGCGGATGACTGGAAAGAAGTCAAGGACAAGCTCCAATACCTGGAAAGGTAAGATGCCTGAGGTCGGCGCCGGCTGAGCGGTGCCGGCAACGGCCATCGGCCTGACGCTCTTTCCCGACTGCTTCCGCGATGGAAAAAAAGGACAAGACCTTACCCATAGCAGAAGCTCTGCGCGAGTTCCTGCGCCTAGAGACGGCCGGCGGCGCGCTGCTGTTGGTGTCCGTCATTGTCGCAATGTTTGTGGCCAATTCGCCGCTGGCCAGCCTCTACAACTCGCTGGTGGATATGACGGTGGCAGTGCAGGTTGGCGCCCTGGCCATCGACAAGCCGCTGCTGCTGTGGGTCAATGACGGTCTGATGGCCGTATTCTTTTTCCTGATAGGGCTGGAAATAAAACGCGAAATCATGGAAGGTGAGTTGTCGTCCATCGAACAGGTTGCCTTGCCCGGCATGGGCGCGCTGGGCGGCATGTTGGTCCCCGCAGCGATCTATATCTGGCTCAACCGGGGGGATGCCATTGCGCTCGATGGCTGGGCGATCCCGGTGGCAACAGACATTGCGTTTGCGCTGGCCCTGCTGGGCTCGTTCGGCGCCCGCGTGCCCACTGCGCTCAAGGTGTTCCTGCTGACCCTGGCGATCCTGGATGATCTGGCGGCCATCACCATCATCGCGCTGTTCTATTCGGCAGACCTGTCCCCGACCATGCTTGGCATCGGCGCGGTGTTCCTGGTCATTGCCATCGCCATGAACCGCATGGGCGTCACCCGCACCTCAACTTATATCCTGCTCGGCGTCGCGCTGTGGGTAGCCGTGCTCAAATCAGGCGTCCATGCGACGCTGGCGGGCGTGCTCATTGCATTGTGCATACCGATACGTGATGAGCAGGGGAACTCGCCCCTGCGGGCGCTGGAGCATAACCTGCATGGCCCGGTTGCCTATATCATCCTGCCGGTATTTGCCTTCGTCAACGCCGGCCTGCCGTTGGCAGACATGTCGTTAAGCGACTTCACACACCCGGTCACCTTAGGTGTGATATCCGGTTTGGCGGTGGGAAAACCCGTCGGCATCCTGCTGTTCACAGGTCTGGCTGTCGCCCTGGGCATGGCGCGCCTGCCCAAAGGCGTGAATTGGGGTCAGCTGCTCGGCGCCGCCTGTGCCTGTGGCATCGGTTTTACCATGAGCCTGTTTATCGCCGGCCTGGCCTTTGAGCACGGCAGCGGCGATTACTTCAGCGGCGACCGCCTGGGCGTGATGGTGGGGTCGCTGCTATCCGCCGTAGCAGCTTATGTGATACTCCGCTTCAGCTTGCCGAAGGCCGCTGCGGGCTCACAGAAAACGTGACTGGCGCCGTTTTATCTTCCCGGCCATAGTCGTGGGTCAATTTGTGCGGGCGACGGGTCGTGAATAACGAGCATGGAAAATTCATTATGCTCCTGGTTGAAAAGCAGATTCGATTCAACAGGAGATACTGTGGAAGGTACGAATAATACTGCGCTGTCGCATCGATCATACCAGTCGTCCCCAATGGCACGAGACCTCGTATAGTCGTTTGTGCCTCCCGGTGCAAAATCCATGTAGTCCAACTTTTCCTGTGAGACAGCATCCGGGATATCCACGGTTACGGTAACCAACGCAGGAGGCAGCGCACTGGTTTGCCAGTGGACAAGGTTTTCCAGTATCGCCAAAGAGTGGGTTTCGGCGGCATGTACGACCCGGCGTCCGGGACTGATCCAGCGGCTGCCGTAGCGGTAAGTCCCCAACCCATCAAAGGGTGGATATTTCGAGTTGACAATTCGATAAGCTCGGGTAAAAAACGTATCAGGCCGGGAGACCATGCAGGCCGCGCTCCATGACTTCTTCAACCTCACGACCGCCGATTTCAGTCAGCGCCATGTCAAAAGGTGTTTTACCGTCAAGTTCCGGGTGCGCGCTCATCATAAAGCGCGTCGCGGCAGCCTTGTCCTCAAATACAGACAACGCCAACGCGTACAAGCGCGCTAGGCGTTCTGTAGTCTCGCTAACCTGTTGGTTAAATCGGACTGCCTGCTGGTAGGTAGCACGCGGTACAATCCTGTTACGCAACCCGATGGCCGTTTCACGATAAGGTTTTGCGCCTATGCGGGTAATAAAAGTATCCAGTGCAGTTTTTGGGATGCCCTCCTGTACAACCAAATCCAGTTCACGCATGGTCTTTATCCGGCAACCAAGTACCCGCCGCCCGCCCAGTACTTCAGCAATTTGATGCGCAGATATGTTCATTTGAGACAAGTCTATGTGTAAAATAAGTCAAAGTCAAGGATAAAGATTGCCAGAGTGCTCACGTTCGCTGGAATACGCAGTCTCAGGGCATGTCTCCCACCGGAGGCGCAAACGGATGTTGAATCGGCAGGCTTTATAATGCTACCACAGTTTCAGTATCCCCGGCCGCTAATGCGTTCATGTATGCCAGGATGAGGGCTTTAGTGCGGTAAGCGCCGAACTTTGCTTCGTCTTGCTTACGGACGATGGGGAAAGTGTCGAGTACGTAGCTTGCGTCTTGCCGGGTCAGGCCGTACAGGTGGAAGTACAACGCATCCAGGCGGGCGCGCAGGTGTCGGCGTTCTTCTTCATTCCAGGTAAACGGTAGTCCGTCATAGCCCAGGTCGCGGTCCTGCTCAACTTACTTCTGCACTGTTCAATAAGAATCAATATTTTGCCGGGCTATTTCTTTGAATTTCTTGGACAGCTTCTCCTTAAAGGTTTTCCCGACCTCATCAAATGTGTCCAGTAAGGCCGAAAAGGTGTTTTCGCCACCAATGTAATCCCAATATTCATCTCCGACCAAAAAGTCGTTAGGTGCATTCATCATCCCGACTTCCGTAAAACGGCTATATGGTTCGGGATAGTAAGGGTTATACGGAAATGCCAAGTAAACATTTACAGGCATTCTTCTCCTTGCAACCCATTCCAGTAGTTTTGTTTTACTCTTTTCGAAAACATCAATATTTGGTTTCACTGTTTTGATTTCAAAATAGTGCTCGTGCCCATCTCTTTTCATGTAGAAGTCAGCGATGTTGCCGGATTTTTGAAACCTGCCATTTTCAGAGGATGCTTTTAACACCTCACATTTTTCGCTGTTAATATCTGCAGATCGTTCTCTGTTTCTGAGTCCTGATACAATTCCCGATATGGTCGCTTTTTGTCCTTCCGAGATAACACCGCCCACTCCATAATTTCTGAAAGCTTCATCAGCAGTTTCTGATGCAATAATTACAGATACATCTTCATAGATGCTCATCCCGAGAGATGTGGATATAGAATGAATAAACGAGTATGCAGCAATTTTTTCATTGTCTTGGATAAGTCTCGCCAAAAACGGCATTGATGTGGTTTCCCTACCGTATTGCTGTAGCTTCTTTTCTATCTTATCCGATAATAGCGCTTCAATTTTTTGTTTTTGGGTCTCTGATAACGGCATAATGGTTATCCGGGGGTGATGATTTGTCGGAGATTTTACTACATTGTGACCGGGTGCGGTTGAATATTACTGAGTTGACGGTGCGTTGGTTATGGTACAATCGTCAACGGCAATTCTCGTCAGGGAAACACGCTTGGCGATTCCGACGGGGGCGTAGGTGTTGGTTTGTTTTCCCGTTATTGTGCATTGATTTTAAGAATATTGAGAGCAAAACCAGGGAGGACAAAAGATGAGTAGCTTACATGCTATTAAATCACTAACGGAGAGACAGAGATGAGTCAACAGGTACTATTCAGGGAACAAGGTCAAGAGTTGGTCAACTTGAGGCAGGCAGCGGACTGGGCTGCCAACTACACTAACCACGATATAACCCCATCCAATATTTCATATCTGGTCCAGTATGGACGCGTAAAAAAGTATGAGGATAAGGGCGGCACCTTAATTGACAAGGAAGAGCTGAAATGTTATTACGACTCGTTCAATAGGGAACAACAATGGAAGGAGAAACTAGGCGATGACCTGAACTGGCGCCTGTCTTTTGTGGAATACAGAGAGAAGGAACGAACGAAACATGTTCACCGATTACATCCATATAAAGGGAAATTCATTCCCCAGCTGGTGGAGTATTTTCTCGACACACACACAGATGAATTCAAGAAGGAGCTTTATTTCCGTAAGGGTGATATCGTCTTAGACCCGTTTTGTGGAAGTGGTACAACTCTGGTACAAGCAAATGAACTGGGGCTCCATGCCGTTGGCACAGATATATCCCTGTTCAATTGCATGATTTCCAATACCAAAGTTGAACAGCACGATGTTCCTTTGCTCAGCCGCGCCATTCGCAGTTTGACTTCGAAATTGGAGGGTTTTCAGAAAGACAGCAACAGCCCCAGCTTCGAGCAACATCTCCTGTCGGAATTGGCAAGATTCAATGCTGAATTTTTTCCGTCACCAGATTATAAGCGCAGGGTTAGCACAAAAGAGATAGATGAGGCCAGCTTTGCCGCCGAAAGGGAAGAGAAATTTTTATCCACCTACTATTCACTAACTGATAAATATCAAATCAAAATCAAGCAAGACGAGGGAGGCGCCTTTCTTGATAAATGGCTTTTGTATCCGGTCAGGGAGGAAGTGAATTTCCTGTTTGAAGAACTGAAAAAGTTTGAAAATACGAAGCTCAAGAAGATACTGGCAGTTATCCTGAGCAGGACTGTTCGTTCTTGCAGAGCTACAACGCATGCTGACCTTGGCACCTTAAAAGAACCTGTCACCACGACTTACTACTGTAAAAAACACGGGAAAATATGCAAGCCGATTTTCTCCATCGGTAGTTGGTGGAAAAGGTATTCCATTGATACGTTAAACCGGATCAGCGCATTCAATAAGCTGAGAACAGAGACACATCAATGTTGTTTGCAAGGGGATAGTAGAAACATTGATATATTCGGAGAGATGGATAAGAAAAATTCCGGTTTTGCGAAAATGCTCAGGCAAAATAAAATCAGCGGAATCTTCTCCAGTCCGCCCTATGTGGGTCTTATTGATTACCATGAACAGCACGCATATGCCTATGAGTTGTTCGGATTCGATCGTTCTGATGAACTGGAAATCGGCCCCCTTTACAAAGGGCAAGGAAAAAAAGCCCGGGATTCTTACGCCAGAGGGATAGCTGAAGTACTAAACAACAGCCGACCCTATCTCCAAAAAGACTATGACATCTTTCTGGTAGCCAATGATAAGTACAATCTGTATCCGCAGATCGCTGGTTTGGCCGGCATGGAAATTGTCAACCGATTCAAACGTCCGGTACTGAACAGGGTGGAAAAGGACCGGTCCAACGCATACTCGGAAATCATTTTTCATTTGAAGGAAAGATAAAATACTGTTGACAGCAGGCCAACAAAAGATCATCAAGGAAATTATCAGGAAATGTCTCAGGGACAAGTTTAAGAATTACGATCCGGAATCGAAACACACGCCTTTCCACTACCGACTGCTTGGTAAAGACTGCCGCGTGACTCACCGCATCCCGCCACTCCGGTGTCTGCCGTATGCCGTCGGTCAAAAAGTATTGTTTGAACAGCTGGCCGGTCATTTCTATCACTGCTGTTTGTCCCTGAAAAATGCCTTCTCTCCCCACTCACAAAGCTCAAAAATAATACACTCCCCACACTTGGGTTTGCGTGCGGTGCAGGTATAGCGGCCGTGCAGGATGAGCCAGTGGTGGGCGTCTTTTTTGTATTCTGCGGGGACCTGTATGAGCAGGCGTTGTTCGACTTCCAGGACGTTTTTTCCAGGCGCCAGACCGGTGCGGTTGGAGACCCGGAAGATGTGGGTATCGACCGCGATGGTGGGTTGGCCGAAGGCGGTATTGAGGATGACGTTGGCGGTTTTTCTGCCGACGCCGGGGAGTTTTTCCAGGGCTTCACGGTCGGCGGGCACCGCGCCGGCATGGTCGCGCAGCAGCAGGTGGCAGGTCTTGATGATATTTTCCGCCTTGGTGTTGAACAGGCCGATGGACTTGATGTGCTGCTTCAGCCCGGCCACGCCCTGGTCGATAAATTGCTGCGGCGTATTGGCTGCCCGAAACAGTCCTGCCGTGGCCTTGTTGACGCTGACATCAGTGGCCTGCGCCGACAGGATGACGGCTACCAGCAACTCGAACGGGTCGGAGTAATGAAGTTCCGTGGTGGGCGCCGGGTTGTGCCGGCGCAACAGCGAGAACATCTGCGCGCGTTGGGCTTTGTTCAAGCGCCCGTCCTATGCGGCCAGGAAGCCCTGGCCGGTAGGCAATATGACCGCAAGGCCAGCAACAATCCGAACACCATAAAGGCGCCAGCGCCGGCGCCAAACAGGTGCAAACCGCCATCGAACAGGTGGATGGGTTGCAGGCCGTGCAACCCTTTTACCTGTGCCAGCAGCTGCACATCCGTGAGCAGGCCGCCCCGCCCCGCCAGTTCCCGCACCAGGCCCGTTAGTGTCAGCAACACAAACCCGGCCAGGGCCGGGCGCAGGCAAACCGGCAGGCTGTTGCCGAGGCCCTGTCGTAACGGGGCGCGCTCGAGCTGCAACAGCAAGGTGGTATTCATTGCCAACAGGTACAGGTAGATGCCGAGCTGCTCTCTGAGCGCATAGCTCCAAGCTTGCAGCAGCAGCTCGATGACTGAGACCCAGGTTGCCGCAATCAGCAATACATATATCAGGCGGTAACGGCCCAGACCGTAACGGCTTGGTAACATACGCCCGGCGCCAGCTACGGTGAGCGCCGACAGCATCGACGTAGCCAGCAAAGCCAGTCCCATGCACAGGCCGCTGAGCAGGGTCGTGCACACTGCCAGCAACGGTGTCAGCCCGACCAGGTTGAGCACGGCCGGCGGCAGAGACTTGCTTACCTCAGGATGCAGGTCACTCATTCATGCGCGCGCAATGGCGTCCTCAATCTCAGCTTCCAAACTCATCAGGCCGGTCTTGATCAATTCCAGGCGCGCGGCTGCATCGTCTGTCTCCAGCAGTTCCTGTTTTGCATCTTTCGCAAACGGCAGAAATTCCGCCAGCCGATAACTGAGCAACATCGGACTCACTGCGGCATGATCTTCGTGGTTATACAAGGTCTCATAATTTTCCATCAGATGCAGGTATAAGTCTTTGAGCTGACCGTATTCTTCCGGGTAGGTGCCGGATTGTTCGGCAGTGACCCAGACTACCTCTCCGGTGAGCAGGTTATTGTCGCGCCGCGCGGTTTGCAGCACCTTGAAGCGTTTTTTGCCTTGCACGGTGATGCCCAACAGCCCATCGGCCTGCCGTGAAAAATCAATGATTTCCGCATAAGTGCCGATATCAAAGCAGGAGGCCGCCGCACTGGTTTCCGAACCCGGCCTGAGCAGGCAGACTCCAAACCCGCTACCGGTTTTCATACACTCGCTGACCATATCAAGGTAACGCGGCTCGAAGATGCGCAACGGCATGCGTCCATGGGGATATAAAACCGTGTTCAGAGGAAACAGGGGAATATTTTGCATCAGTCTGACAGTCTCTCCGGCAGGCGTTGGTAAATTCTATCAAATCCGCCATTACTCATGATCAGAATGTGCGCGCCGGGCTTGCCAATCTGTCGCAGATACTCCACGATAGTTGCCACCTCAGGAAACAGGCGCAACCGATCGCCCAGGCTGCGCAGGCTGGCGCGCAAGTCCCAGGTCAGCCCCGGTGGCTCCAGCACACAGACCTGATCTGCCTCATGCAGGGCGCCGGCCAGGGTATGTTTATGTATTCCCGCTTTCATGGTGTTGGAGCGCAACTCCAGCACCGCGATAAGAGGCTGGCCGCCGATGCGACCCCGCAACGCCTGCAAGGCCGATTTGATGGCAGTCGGATGGTGCGCAAAGTCATCATATACCGAAATGCCGTTCACTGTCGCCAGCAATTGCAAACGGCGTTTGACACTGTTGAACCCGGACAGGCTGGCACAGCCCTGCGTTATCGGGATACCGGCCTGCTGCGCGGCCAGCAGGGCGGCCAGGGCGTTGTCGGCATTATGTTGACCAAACAGAGACCAGCGCACCTTGCCAATTTCCCGGGGGGGCGCTTCCCGGTCGGCGTGAATGACCTGAAATTCGGTATAGTCAGCGGTGTGCGGTACGGTATGCCAGGCAGCAGACGCATTTCCGAACCGGGTCAGCGGCGACCAGATTCCCATTTCCAGCAGGGTATTGATAGGGGCGTTGCCGTCGCGGACGATGACCTGCCCGTTGCCCGGCACGGTGCGTAGCAAATGGTGGAACTGCCTTTGAATTTCCTCAATACCGGCAAAGATGTCCGCATGATCGTATTCCAGGTTATTTATCACCAGTATATCAGGACGATAGTGGACAAACTTTGAGCGTTTATCGAAAAATGCCGTGTCATATTCGTCGGCTTCAACGACAAAATAACCCGGCTCACCCAGGGTCGCGGAATACCCGAAGTTTTCCGGCACCCCGCCGATCAGGAAGCCGGGGTTCAGCCCGGCATCGTGCAACAACCAGGCAAGGATGCTGGCAGTGGTGGTCTTGCCATGGGTGCCGGCAACAGCCAATACCGTGCGTCCCGGCAATACCTGCTGCGCCAGCCACTGCGGTCCCGAGGTGTAGGGCAGTTTTTGCGCCAGTACATATTCCACACACGGGTTGCCACGTGCCAGGGCATTGCCGATAATCACCAGATCCGGCTTAGGGTCGAGCCGATCCGGTTTATAGCCCTGGCGCACTTCTATGCCGGCGCGCGCCAACTCGTCGCTCATGGGAGGATAGACGTTCTGGTCGGTTCCGGTCACCCGGTGTCCCAGTTGTTGCGCCAGTCGCGCCAGCCCCCCCATAAAGGTGCCGCAGATGCCGAGTAGGTGCAGATTCAATTGAAATTCCGTGAAAATTCTATTGACACGATCCGATAACTTCGTATAATACAGGCTGTTTGTTCCGATACAACCATAAGCAAAAAGAGATTTGAATGAGCAACACTGCCCTGTACAAAGCATTGACCGAAGCGGGCGCGTCGAAAGAAAGCGCTGGCGCTGCCGCCGAGACCCTGAGCGAACGTCTGCACAAGATTGAAATAACTGTTGCTGAGCTGAAAATTACCACCCGGGTGACGTTGGGTCTGGTTTGCGCCTTGCTTGTGCTGATGTTAAAATCCACACTTTAGAGCAGTCCTCTTATTGTTTCATTTCCTCGCTCCGGCAAGGGGTCAAAGCGCCGTTGCACTGCGCCTGCTCCCGTTTGAGCATGTTCACAAGATGGGGAGAACGACATGCAGATAGATATTGGCATTTCCGAAGAAAACCGGCAGCAGATAGCCGCAGGTTTATCTAGGTTGCTCGCCGACAGTTACACTTTGTACCTCAAGACCCATAATTTTCACTGGAACGTAACCGGCCCGATGTTCACTACCCTGCACACCCTATTTGAGCAGCATTATACCGAGCTGGCGACGGCGGTGGATGAGATTGCAGAACGTATTCGGGCGCTGGGCGTGGCGGCGCCCGGGTCTTACCGACAATTCAGTGAACTGTCTTCCATCCCCGAGGAAACCGGCGTACCCGGCGCCGAGGAGATGATCCGACAACTGGCGCAGGGCCAGGAAGCCGTGGTCAAAACCGCCAGGGGCATTTTCCCCGTCGTGGAAAGCGCCAACGACGAAGCCTCTGCGGACCTGTTGACCCAGCGCATGCAAATCCATGAAAAAAACGCCTGGATGCTGCGCAGTCTGCTCGATGAGCGTGGTTAGCCCACAGCGCTTCACCTGGTGAGATATGTGGGTCAGACTGCTACTGTTGATTTCCCTGTTGCTCTTCGGCGCCGCAGGGTGTGCAAAAGCGCCGGTAAGAAATACCTTCAACCAGGAAGAAATGGCACTGCTGGCCGAGACTAATCTGGCCTTCACCAGCTGCCTGCAGGAAGCTGCCCCGGAACAGCTCGAATCCAGCCCGGATGTACGCGTAGTGGCTGCAAATACGGTCGAAGTCTGCAACCCCATCCTGGACGAATTAAAAACCACGCTGGAGCAAAACGGGGTCAACCCGGCTTTCTTCATGCACGCAGTCACCCGCATAAAAAACCGCGCCATCCGCCGCCTGCTGCCGCTGCTGATGATGGAGAAATCGAACCAAACGCCTTGACTGGCACCTTTATATTCAGGTAACCTCTAAAAATACCCTCCGTGGTATTTTTTGATGCGTCTCATCCTTGGGACGCCCCCTGCGGGCATCGAAGTGGATGTCCAAATCTGTTCCAAACAGATTGGTGAGACGGAAATGAAAAAGTATGATTTTTCATTTCCTTCATTTTCAAGCACTGACGTGCTTGCAGTGACTGGCAGCACATCCCTGTGCTGCACGGTCACCTCGTGTTTGTGAGAGGTGCCCTTCAGATATTGGCAGGAATTGTTCATGTTAGTTACCGTAAAAAAATGGGGTAATAGCGCTGCAATACGCTTGCCGGCTGAGGTGCTGAATGCCGCGCAGGTTAGTCTGGAGCAGCGTGTCAGTGTACATGTGGAAGGTCGTAGAATTGTGCTCGACCCCTCCGAGGATGAAAATAGTCTTGATATGCTGCTTGCACAAATTACCCCCGATAACATTCACGGCGAAGTATCTTTTGGCTCCCCGACAGGCAAAGAATTACTTTAATGTCGTCAACCTATGTTCCCGACACAGGTGATATTATCTGGCTGGATTTCGACCCGTCAGCAGGACATGAGCAGGCAGGACACCGGCTTGCTCTGGTTTTATCCCCGAAACTCTACAACAGCAAAACCGGACTGTTAATTTGTGTTCCTCTTACCAGTCAGATAAAGGGTTTTCCCTTTGAGGTTGGGCTTCAACAACGAACGCGAAGCAGACTACCTGGGCATTATCTGGGCTGTAGAAGCCGGTTATGATCCGCAGGGCGCTATCAGGCTACGCGACAACCCAATGAGAAAGAAAAGCGCTTGCAGAGGATACTGCATCTCTCATCCCCTCTCTGTCGAACGAATTATGAAGTCAAAGGCGCTGGCACGTCGCTTGTCACGCGATAACTAGCTCTCACCTCCTGCTAAATCTAAATGCTTATGCAGGGCACTGCGCGCCCTGACGGCATGTAACTGAAAAGTTTCAGGGTGGTAATTTTTCATTGTTATCGGTCCATTCATTGGTGGAAGTCAGAAATAAGACCATCCATCTCCAGGAATAATGGCGCACCGGTAAATGAGAGCGGAGAGATTGGCCCGTAGAACATGAATGGGAATTTTTTGTTGCTTGAGGGGTCGATAAATGAGCGGTAGAACTTTGCGCCGGTATCATCGTTAATAGTATCCCTGATTTTGTTAAACTCGGAACCGCTGGTCAGGCCGTAGCCGAAAGCAAATATTCTGATTTGTCGCCTTATCTCCTCGTGTAAGGAATCGATGGTTTGGGTGATAAACATGTAGCCTATGCCGTATTTACGCGTCGTACGGACGGCATCAATGATGCTGGTGGTCAACTCCTTGATTTCCTGATCGTAGTTGTAGGTACTGATAAAGCGATGTGCTTCGTCCATTACCACCAGACAATTTGCTTGTTCACCATTCGCATATAATTCTGCTCCTTTCTCTTTGATGGCATCTTCGATGATTTTGATGAAAAGCGTTTGAATAGATTCCATCCCGCTTATGGCATGTCTGCCTGATATATTGAGCACTACCACATTCCCTGAGGCACGGACTACGTTTTCGATAACATTCTCTAATCCAGTTTTGCCAGACTGAGAAAAAAGTTTGCATACATACATCCATATTTTTTGTGCCTCGTAATCTACGGAATTACTCACCATATTCTCAATCCGCTTCTTTAAATTGTTGAGGTGCTGACCGCTTGAATAGACACTTGCAATGTATTTATCATCCTCGCCAAATCGCGTGATCATTGATTTAAGGAGAGAGTTGCTATCTTCATTTCCAATCGAAAAATTTGGATTATTCATCCTCCCCATAATGTAATCCTGTATCGCCTCTGCCATCAGTTCTCTTTTTTCCTGACTGTGAATCCTGAAGGCCTTTCTGACGAATCCGTAGTTCAGCAGTAGCATGCTGAATAATCTTGCGTCATTGGGTAACGCAACATCATCTGGTACTTTTAACTTCTTGTATTGCATTCCTGTTTTTGTGATCTCTTCTTCAAACTTGACTTGCCCCGGCAACACATTATTGTCCTCATAAAACTGCTCCTGCGGGTCAAGTATCAGGATACTCATTTTGTCGCTGTGTTGTGCGTAACCCAGAATCATGTTGGCGGCGGTGGTTGTTTTCCCGGACCCGGTTCGCCCAAAAACGCCGATGTGGTAAGCATCTCCTCCTCCGCCTTCATCGGGCTTGCCGAAGTGTTTGAACCAGAATGGGACATTCACATTTGTGTCATAGGCTTTTCCGAGACAGACAAGTTGTCCTTGGTATTGTTTCATTAATTCCTGCATAACTTCGTTAGTGATCCCCTTTACCGGCACACCGGTTGACGGAGAGTTTGCCAGTTTGTGGGCTTCGGATTTGTCGCTGGTCAAAATGAAGCTGGATTGAACATTAATCTTGGCAATACGGTTGTCGGCAACGCCGCTCAGATTTGGCAGCTTTCCATGCCGCTTGATGATCCCCTTGAATGAGGGTTCCTCATGCCATCTGTTTTTGGTCTCTATCTCGGTAATTTGCCCCAGGACAAGCACTGTGTTCTCGCCCTCTTTTACATGAAAGCAAACCAATTCTCCAAGCAGCTTGCTCGTTTCATTTACCTCTTTAATATCAACGATAGCTTCAAAGGAACTGCTTGGGGAACCGACTACGCCGAGCGCCTGATCGTCAGAATCTAAAAGTTCAATAATATTCGTACTGGTCATGTTGCTAAAAACTAATTAGTGCGGTAAGGAAAAATGAGTTCAAAATGTTTTTGTTGATTGAGCATAGGGTCATTACTGATAGCCTGATTCACAGCTTCCATTCCAAAAGAAATGTTTTTGGCTATCACATCTGCAAGGTATTGTGGATATGGCTCTCTGATTTCCGGAGAAATAATCTGGCGTCGCAGGCTGCGAAAATATTTTTCCAGCCTTTGTGTATCCTCAGCAAGGTCTTTTTTGATTTCAAACCTGAAAGCAGAAGAAAATGAATTCGGTTTGTAGTAGCAGAAATACAACTCTGATTTATGGCTATCTGTAATCTTGAACGGAGCAATGGCCTGGCCCAGAAGCGGGTTTAATTCGGTTTCGTTATCCACGCCATCAATTTCAAGATTACAAGCGATGTGTATTTGCTTCCACATAGCCTTGTCTTTTTCACTTTGCCCCACAGAGAGGGGCTTGGTGTACTCGTCTTCATTCAAGATCATGGACATAAACACCTTGTCGTCCGCCTTGATGTCTAATTCATGCAAAACAGTATCAATAATTTCCCGGGAAGAAGAATACTTGGTAAGCCCGATAACAGCATCATCCGCAAAGGCATTGCTGATAATATCGGGAATATCAGGGATCACTTTTCTATAATTTTCATGCAAAAAATCGGAAAGAGATTGAACGTATGGTTGATCGGCCGCATCCCGATCATTGGCGCTTAACAGACTGTTGAGTTTAAGGATGGTCGTCAAATGAGAGCCATCCATGATCCTTATCTCCCGATCAGTCTCAGCAAGAATACTGAGCTCCATCAAAAACATGATCCCTTGTGACAGCCTGGTATTAGCAACATGGTGTGGCAGCACAGCCTGCCACTGCTGATACTGTCTCGCATCTGCTGGCCACGCGCTGGATTCCTGGTTGGAAAGACCATCGACACCCACAGCGAGCGCCAGTAGTATATCCGCGCTGGTTTTGTGCTCTATGATATTGGCGCCATCCGCCGCCATGATTGACGAGGTATATTCTCCTTCAGGACAGGTACGTATAATCGCTTGCTCATGCAGGGTTGCCCTGGCCCTATCTGCCTGCTCGGTATTTAATTGGACGGTTGCTGCCAGTTGTTTCGCCGTTTCCGGCGTTTTCTCCAGCATCTGCAGTAAAAGATCTTCCGGGAGGTAAGCATAGTCCTTATGCTGTTCAGTCATGCCGGGAGGCCCACTACCAGGTTTTTACTACGTATCAGGTCCTCTTTTATGTCATGGAGGAATTGTTCTTTTGAAAACATGAGTTTTTCTTTCGCACAATCGCCAGACCGCTTTATCGCCCAGCGTTCTTGCCAATATTCAGTCAGACCTTCTATAGTGCGCTTTTCCCACTGTGGCGCTTGACTTTGGTGAATAACAGCCTTGATATTTTGGGCCAGAGGGAACAGGTAAACGGCTCGTTTGATCCCGTGTCCCACGCCATTTTTGAAACCTAAATCA
The DNA here is from genome assembly GCA_965215365.1 of Gammaproteobacteria bacterium. Taxonomy (GTDB): domain Bacteria; phylum Pseudomonadota; class Gammaproteobacteria; order Eutrophobiales; family Eutrophobiaceae; genus JAAXHV01. The sequence continues at coordinate 1,510,133 of CBDCDS010000003.1, forward strand.
CCCATCGCACGGTCGATAATTTTCATTTTAACCGACGGGCCATTACCAAAAGATCTACCCGCTTCAATATTATTCCTCCTGAGATAGTCAACAAATCCCTCGTATAAACTATTTGGAATATGAAATGAACCGCTCCCATGTGTGTAGCCGATAAAATCACAAACTCTCCTACCGTTAAACCGCAGCCGGTTATAGACACTGCTTTTGCCGTAAGCACCCGTGGTTGTAACAAAAAGCAGGTCGGCAGGTATGTTTCTCTTCTTCAACAGGGTTTTATAGTCTTTATATTTTTCATGAAATTCTGTCCGTATTTCGTCACACGTCAAGAGCAGAGCAACCAGTTTCCCGCCCAAAAACCTGTTGTAGGGGGGCAAGGCGCCAAGACGCTGAGCATTCATGGACTGGTTTATCCAGTAATCCCGCATATTTTTGGTAATGCCAAGATAATTGTCCCTGACACTCCAACTTAGAATCGGACTCTGTAATCCTATGAGGCCAACAGGAGCATTGTGGCAATCATCCCAGACAATAAAACGCATTTGCCGGCCATACGCCCTTTCATAAGGCAGGCTCCACCAGGTGAAATTCCACCAACGGAATAATTTTTCGTGTTCCGACCCGGATTGCACTGCAATCAGGCGAGGCCTGATTTTTGCTACGTCCAACTCTGCACTGTCCAGCATGAATTGTCTGGCTTTGGGGGTGAAGGATTCAATGAAATTAACATGTTCAGCAACTCGCTCCGCCCTGGAGATTGAATGAATATTTCTTATATCCGGCTTGTCATGTTCAGAGATATGGAAGGTACCGTCTCTGATTATGAATCCCTGTGAACGAAGTGCTTCGATGACTTCGTTTTTGAGCGTTGTTTCGGCTGGCGATAGATTCATTGAATTCGGCAATTATAAACCTGCTGCAAAAGGATGCACTTTCATCAACGGCTTGAGTTCCTCCAGCGCGCGCCGGTACACGTCTCGTTTGAAAAACACGACGTTTCTGGCCGGTTCGGAAAAGTCTGCCCAGCGCCAGTGGTCGAATTCCGGACGACGGCTTGACGACAGGTTGACGGCGCTTTCATCGCCGGTGAGTCTCAGCAGGTACCAGCGCTGCTTCTGGCCGATGCACAGGGGTTTGAGGTGGCGTCGGATGTATCGTTGCGGCAACTTGTAGCGCAGCCAGTTGCGGGTGGCGCCGACTATCTCGACATGCTCCGGCAACAGGCCGACTTCTTCGTGCAACTCCCGGTACATGGCTGCTTCCACGGACTCTTCCGGTCTGATACCACCTTGCGGAAACTGCCAGGCATCCGTGCCGACACGTTTTGCCCAGAATACCTGATGCTCATTATTAAACAGCACTATCCCCACATTGGCGCGGAAGCCGTCTGCATCAATAATTTGTGAATCCCGTCTAACCCGCATATCTCACCAAGTCGCTTGTTGCCTTATGAAACATTTCTGCTATCAATAAGTTATGATAATACTGCTATTCTTTCCACCTGACACACCACGCTTGATGCGCCCTCGCTGGTCCTGGTTCTGCCTGCGGGCACGTGCTTGTTCAACCATAGCTACCGCTATGGTTTCGGGCGCAGGCACCCGCAGGCAGAACCAATCCGGCGCGATCTTCGCATCACTTGGTGAGATATGCGGGTTAGGCATTGTGTCATACTGCTTGTGGAAAGCTGAACTTTTAACACAGATTGCATGACGCAACAAGTTACGGCCACCTCTGAAAATCAGCGGTGGACTGGTTACAACAAATGCTTAATCGCTTCGCGCTCCTGCTCCAGCTCGGCCCGGGTTGCTTCCAGCTTCAGCCGGCTGAATTCGTTAATTTCCAGCCCCCGGACTATTTCATAACCGCCGGCTGAGCAAGTGACCGGGTAGGAATAGACGATGCCTTCGGGGATGCCGTAACTGCCGTCGGCGGCGACGGCCATGCTGGCCCAGTCATGGTCGGGGGTGCCGAAGGTCCAAGCACGGGCGTGATCGATGATGGCGTTGGCCGCAGAGGCGGCGCTGGAGGCGCCGCGCGCGCGGATGATGGCGGCGCCGCGTTGGGCGACGCCGGGGATGAATTCGTTTTCGTACCAGTCCTGTTCGACCCGCTCCAGAGCCGGTTGCCCAGCCACCAGGGCATGGTGCAGGTCCGGGTATTGCGTGGTGGAATGATTCCCCCACACGGTCAGGTTACGCACGGCGTCAACCGGACACTGCGCACGTGCCGCCAGCATGGCCTGCGCCCGATTGTGATCCAGACGCATCATTGCCTGTATCTGGCGCGGGTCCAGGTCCGGCGCATTGTTCATGGCAATCAAGGCATTGGTATTGGCGGGGTTGCCGATCACCAGCACTTTAACGTGCCGCTGCGCATGCTCGTTCAAGGCCCGGCCCTGCGCCTTGAAAATCTCGGCGTTGCTTAACAACAGGTCGGCGCGCTCCATGCCGGGGCCGCGCGGTCTGGCGCCGACCAGGAAGGCATAGTCGGCATCCCTGAACGCGACATTGGCGTCGGCACTGGTGACCACGCCGGCCAGGGTGGGAAACGCGCAGTCGTTAAGTTCCATGACCACACCGTCCAGCACCGGCAACGCCGGGGGAATTTCAAGCAGTTGCAGGAACACCGGTTGCTCCTGGCCCAGCAACTCACCGGCGGCAAGCCGGAACAGCAGGGCATAGCCGATCTGACCGGCGGCGCCGGTGACAGCAATTCGTAGTGGCGGGTTCATGTCAGCGTCGCCTCTCGATGGGAATATAATCGCGGGTTTCAGCGCCCACGTACAACTGTCTGGGGCGACCGATACGAAAATCTTCGTCCTGCATGAATTCCATCCACTGGGCCACCCAGCCGGCGCTACGGGCCAGGGCGAACATGACGGTAAACATGGAGGTGGGGATGCGTAACGCCTGATAGATCAGGCCGGAATAAAAATCCACATTGGGATACAGCTTGCGTTCGATGAAATAGTCATCCTCCAGCGCGATCCGCTCCAGTTCCATGGCGATCTCGAACAGCGGCTGGTTCAACTTCATTTCATCCAGCAAATCGTGGCAGACCTCGCGAATGATTTTTGCTCTGGGGTCGTAGTTCTTGTACACCCGGTGGCCGAAGCCCATCAGGCGAAACGGGTCGTTGCGATCCTTGGCCCGGGCCACATACTGCGGAATGTTGGCCGGGCTGCCAATCTCCTCCAGCATGCGCACCACCGCCTCATTGGCACCGCCGTGGGACTTGCCCCATAAAGTGGTGATGCCGGCGGCGACACAGGCAAACGGATTGGCTTCCGAGCTGCCGGCCAGGCGTACCGTGGAGGTACTGGCATTTTGTTCGTGGTCCGCATGCAGAATGAACAGCAGGTCCAGGGCCCGTATTGCAACCGGGGAGGGCACGTATTCCTCGGTAGGCCAGGAAAACGTCATGTACATGAAATTCTCGATGTAACTGCGGGAATTGTCCGGGTACACGAACGGCAGTCCCGAGGCGTGGCGATAACACTTCGAGGCCACGTTGGGCATCTTGGCGATCACGCGCCGGGCGGTGATGATGCGGTTTTCCGCGTCCCAGATGTCAGTTCTGTCGTGGTAATAAGAAGCGATAGCACTCGTCACTCCGGCCATGATCGACATCGGATGGGCGTCGTAGCGGTAGGCCGTGTAAAACCGGGAAATGTGCTCATGGGTCATCATGTGCATCTTGATGGAATGCTCCCATTCATCCATCTGCGCCCGGGTCGGCAAGTTGCCGTGGATCAGCAGATATACGACTTCCAGGAAGGTACTGTGTTGCGCCAGTTGTTCTATCGGATAACCGCGATAAAGCAGTATGCCTTTCTCCCCGTCCAAGTAAGTAATGGCGCTACGGCAACTGGCCGTGGTAACAAAGCCCGGATCAAAGGTGAACATGCCCAGTTCCTGGTACAGGGCGCTGGTATTGATGACCGGCGCACCATAAGTGCCCTCCGTCACCGGACATTCGATTTGTTTGCCGGTTTTGTTGTCGGTAATGGTAACCGTGCGGGTCATGGAAACGTCTCCTTAAATGTGTTGTTATTTTTTCAGCATACAGGTATGAGACGGGAACGCAAGTATTCAGGCGCGGCGCGCAGAAATGCCTTATAATGCTCCCCGTGCCGTAGTGATCGTCGGCCAATGTATTGACCAACACTTTCTGCAAAACGATGAGCAACGCCAACCCGGTGGATTTTTTCAGCGCCAACTCCGCGTTTATCGAGGATGTCTACGCGCGCTATGTTGAAAACCCACAGCAGGTGGGCGCTGACTGGCGCCGTTATTTTGACGGGTTACAAGCCGGCGAGGGCGCGCCTGAAGCGCCGCGGGTTGGAGCCGACAAAAGCAGCCCGACGGACGCGCCTGAACCCCCGGCAGCGGCCGCCCGCCCGCCAACAGCGGCGCAAGCCCCGGCTGCGGTGAATACGGATAACAAGAAGCAGGCCTCGGTGTTGCAGTTGATCAACGCCCATCGTTTCCGCGGGCATCAGCAGGCAGACCTGGACCCACTGAAACAATATGAGCGCCCGAAAGTGCCGGAACTGGACCCGGACTACTACAATTTCACGGAGGCAGATCTGAGTCGGGTTTTCAATACCGGTTCCCTGTTTGCGCCGGACGAACTCACGCTGGCGGAAATTTTTTATATCGTCAAAGGCACGTACTGCCGGACCATTGGTGCCGAGTACATGCACATTAACGAAACGGAGCAAAAGCGCTGGATCCAGCGCCGGCTGGAAGAATCCGAGGGCCGTCACCGCTTCTCCAACGAAAAGCGCAAGCACATCCTCGAACGGGTGATTGCCGCCAACGCGTTGGAAGAATACCTGCACCGGAAATACGTGGGGCAGAAACGCTTTTCCCTAGAGGGCGGCGAGGCTTTGATTCCATTGCTGGACGAACTGGTGCAGTCGGGCGGCGCCGCCGGGGTGCGCGAGGCGGTGATCGGTATGGCCCATCGCGGCCGGCTAAATGTCCTAGTCAACATCATCGGTAAACTGCCCGGGGAATTATTCGATGAATTTGAAGGCGGCAACCAAGAGCAGGACATCGCAACCAAGCGCTCTGGCGATGTCAAATACCACCTAGGTTATTCCTCCGATATACAAACATCGGGCGGCGTGATCCATTTGACCTTATCGTTTAACCCCTCTCATCTTGAGATTATCGACCCGGTGGTGGAAGGTTCGGTACGGGCGCGCCAGGACCGGCGCCGCGACAAGTCCCGCACCCAGGTGCTGCCGATCATTATTCATGGCGATGCCGCATTTGCCGGTCAGGGCGTGGTGATGGAGACTTTCAACCTGTCCCAGACCCGCGGCTACAGCACCGGCGGCACCGTGCATATCATCGTCAACAACCAGATCGGCTTCACCACCAGCGACCCACTGGACTCGCGCTCGACCTTGTACTGTTCGGATGTCGCCAAGATGGTGCAGGCGCCCATTTTCCATGTCAACGGCGATGATCCCGACGCAGTGGTGTACGCGGCTAGGCTGGCCCTGGACTTTCGCATGGAATTCAAGAAGGACGTGGTGATCGACATGGTCTGTTACCGCCGCCACGGCCACAGTGAAGCGGATGAGCCGGCAGCCACCCAGCCCCTCATGTATCGCAAGATCAGGCAACACCGGAACGTCAGGGAGATCCACGGCGACCGTCTGGTAAAAGAACAGGTGGTCACCCACGATGACATCCGCAAAATTCATGACGACTACATCGAAGCGCTGGAGGCCAACCGGGTGGTGGCGGGGGCCAGGGCCAGCAACGCGGATTTAAGGTTCCTGATCAACTATGAACCGTTCAGGAAAACGCCATGGGATATGCGCGTCGACACGGCTATCAGCCCCATGCTGGTGCCCCGCCTGACGGAGCGTTTTACCACCGTGCCAGAGCATTTTACCTTGCACCCGACCGTGGCAAAGATCATCGAGAACCGCAAAAAAATGGGCGCAGGAGAGCTGCCACTGGACTGGGGTTATGCCGAAACCCTGGCTTATGCCAGCCTGCTTGATGCCGGTTTCCCGGTGCGTATTTCCGGCCAGGACAGCGCCCGCGGCACCTTCTTCCATCGTCATGCCGTGATCCACAACCAGGATGACGGCGATACCTATCTGCCGCTGCAACACCTCAGCGCTGAGCAGCCTTCGTTCCTGGCCATCAACTCGACCCTGTCCGAAGAGGCCGTGCTCGCCTTTGACTACGGTTACAGCAGTGCCGAACCCAACGCGCTGGTGATCTGGGAAGCCCAGTTCGGTGACTTCGCCAACGGCGCACAGGTCGTGTTCGACCAGTTCATCAGTTCCTGCGAGGCGAAATGGGATCGGTTCTGCGGGCTGACGGTATTTTTACCGCATGGCTATGATGGTCAGGGACCGGAACATTCCTCTGCCAGGCTGGAGCGTTTCCTGCAGCTCTGCGCCCGGGAAAACATGCAGGTCTGCCATCCGAGCACCCCGGCCCAGATGTTCCACCTGTTGCGGCGTCAGGTCATCCGCCCGTATCGCAAACCGCTGATCGTGATGAGCCCGAAGAGCCTGCTACGGCATAAATTGTCCACCTCCACGCTGGACAAGGTGACCGGTGGCGAGTTCAAACTGGTGATCGATGAAATAGATGACAACATAGACCGACAAGCGGTCACGCGCCTGCTGATTTGCAGCGGCAAGGTCTATTACGACCTGTTGGAAGCACGGCGCGCCAATGACATCCGCAATATTGCGATTATTCGTCTGGAACAGTTATTTCCGTTCCCGCAACTGGAAATGAAACACGTGATTGACGCATACCCGAATGCCAATGAAGTGGTGTGGGTGCAGGAGGAGCCGAAAAACCAGGGCAGCTGGTACTATATGCAATCCCGGGGCACCATGATCGGCTGTTTGAGCGAGCGCCATGTGTTCGGTTATGCCGGTCGCATCTACTCGGCTTCCCCGGCGGTTGGCTACCTGAGCCTGCACCTAGCGCGGCAGAAGAAACTGATCGACGATGCCCTGCAACTGGAAAGGATGGAAGTCACCACGCACATGCAGGAGCAACGCACGCTGGGCATCAGGTAGGCGCAACCGCGTCTTTGAACATGGCGTATAGCCCGGTACTGCAAGGCACCTCTAAATCCAATCACAGGAGAATATAGTGTTAGTTGAAGTCAGAGTCCCGATGCTGGCCGAATCAGTCGCTGAGGCCACCTTGATGGATTGGCACAAACAGCCGGGTGACGCGGTGAAATTCGGCGACGTACTTATCGATATAGAGACGGACAAAGTCACCTTGGAAATCGTCGCGCCGGAAGACGGCACACTGGCGGAGGTGCTGAAAAACGGCGGTGAAGATGTCGCCAGCAACGAGTTACTGGCGCAGATTGATACCGGCGGCGACGCCACCGCGTCTTCCCCGGCCGCGCCCGAGAGCCGGTCACAGGAACAACCCGCCGCGCCGGAACCGGCGGCCGTGCCGGAAAAGACGCAACAGTCACTGCTGGCGGACGTTGCAGATAGTGCCGCGCCACCGCCGGCCGCTGGCACCTCGACTGACGGCGTGACAACCTCACCGAAACTCAGCCCCGCGGTAAGAAACCTGTTACGCGAACATAACCTGGAGGTTGGCGAGATCCCGATACAGGGCGACAGGCTTACCAAAAAGGCGGTGCTGAACTTCCTCAAAGACAGGCAACAGCAGACCGCTGTGAGCAAGCCGGCCGCGCCGGCGGAGACTCCTCTGGTGGCAGACCCCGCAGCGCCGACAGAGGCTCCCGCACCGGCAGACGCCGCGGCACCGACAGAGACTTCTGCAGGCGCAGACCAGGCTGAGCAACAACCGCCCGCTCCTGACCGGAAACCGGCCACCCGGGCCGCGACCGAAGCGGTAGCGCCACCCACGCGGGCCGACGAGAAACGCGTGCCCATGACCCGCCTGCGGCGGCGCGCAGCGGAACGCCTGTTGGCGGCGCAGCGGGAAAATGCCATTCTCACTACCTTCAACGAAGTCAATATGAAACCGGTGCTGGACTTGCGCCAACGCTACCGGGAGAGTTTCGAACAGGCCCATCATGTCAAGCTGGGTTTCATGTCGTTCTTCACCAAGGCGGTGGTGGAAGCGCTCAGGAAGTTTCCGTTGTTGAACGCCTCGGTGGACGGCACCGATATTGTCTATCACGACTATTTCGATGTCGGCATTGCCGTCAGTTCGCCGCGCGGGCTGGTGGTGCCGGTATTACGCGCCGCGGACCGGCTCAGCTTTGCCGAGATCGAAAAAAATATCAGCGCCTACGGCCAGAAGGCCCGCGACGCAAAACTCACCATAGAGGACCTGAGCGGTGGCACCTTTACCATTACTAACGGCGGCGTGTTCGGCTCGCTGTTATCCACGCCTATCATCAACCCGCCGCAAAGTGCTATCCTGGGCATGCATAAAATTGAGGAACGCCCCATTGCACAAGACGGCGCGGTGGTGATCCGACCGATGATGTATCTGGCGCTGTCTTATGACCACCGTATCATTGACGGGCGTGAAGCCGTGTCGTTCCTGGTGACCGTCAAAGAAGCGCTGGAAGACCCCTCGCGCCTGCTGTTACAAATCTGAACATGGCGATAGCAGGTTGAAAGAGTACGGTATTGCGCCATGAAAAAGTATGACGTAGTCGTGATCGGCGCGGGGCCGGGAGGCTACCTCAGCGCCATCCGTTGCGCGCAGCTGGGGTTGGTCACGGCCTGTGTGGATGGCGAGCTCAGCGCCAACGGCAAACCCACCCTGGGCGGCACTTGCCTGAACAAGGGCTGTATCCCGTCCAAGGCCCTGCTTGATTCATCCCATCATTACAGCTTCGTCAAAGACCACGCGGCGGAACACGGCATCAATGTCTCCGGCGTCAGGATAGACCTGCACAAGATGCTCAACCGCAAGGAGCGGGTGGTACAGAAGCTGACCCGGGGTATTGCCGGGCTGTTCAAAAAGAACGGGGTGGACTGGTTGCAGGGTCAGGGTAAGCTGCTGGGGGATAACCATGTCGAGGTAACGCCAGATGGCAAGCAGCCGCCCGAGCCTTACCGGGTTGCTGCAAAAAACATCATTATTGCCACCGGCTCGATGCCGGCAAAACTACCCGTTGCCGCAGTTGACCAGAACCGGATCGTCGATTCCACCGGCGCGCTGGCTTTCACAGAAGTGCCGAAGCGCTTGGGCATTATCGGCGCCGGGGTTATCGGCCTGGAGTTGGGCAGCGTCTGGAGCAGGATGGGCGCTGAGGTGGTTATCCTGGAAGCGCTGGATGAGTTGCTGGCGCCGGTGGATCGGGATATTGCCGTGGCTGCGGCGAAGCTTTTTGAGAAACAGGGACTGGACATCCGGTTGGGCGCCCGAGTCATGGGCACCGGTCTTAACAACCATGAGGTCAGTGTCTCCTACGAACAGGCCGGGGAGAAACAAAAGCAGGTTTTCGACAAGCTGGTGGTAGCCACCGGACGTTCTCCTAATATTGCCGGGCTCGGTGCCGAAGAGGCCGGGCTGGCCCTGAACCGGAGCGGTGGTATCCAGGTTGACAACTATTGCGCTACCAACCTGCCGGGGGTTTATGCTATCGGCGATGTGGTGCGCGGCCCGATGCTGGCGCATAAGGCCGCTGAGGAAGGGGTCATGGTGGCCGAACGCCTGGCCGGACATGACTGCGAACTCAATCTGGAACTGGTACCCTGGGTCATCTACACCTGGCCTGAGATAGCTTGGGTGGGTAAAACCGAACACGAGCTGGAAACTGCCGGAGAAAAATACAAGTCCGGGCTGTTTCCCATCGCTGCCAGCGGCCGCGCGCAAGCCGCTGGGAATGTCGAGGGCACGATAAAAATGCTCAGCGCAGCCGACAGCGACTGCCTGCTCGGTGTCCATATCCTGGCGCCGAATGCCTCGGAGCTGGTGGCCGAAGCGGTGCTGGCCATGGCATTCGACGGCAGCGCCGAGGATATCGCCCGCACCATCCACGCCCACCCGACCCTGTCCGAAGCCATACACGAAGCGGCGCTGGCCACCGACCAGCGCGCGCTGCATATCTGACTACGCCTCAGCATCCGTCATCTCCATTCCCGCCGTTTTGTGCATCGCAATCAGGTTGCTGTATAATGCCGCAGTCGTACCATAAATCCTTGAGGTAGCTAACATGACCCACGACGCAGTCATCGTCGCTGCAGCCCGTACTCCCATCGGTTCCTTCGGTGGCGCACTCGCCAATACGCTGGCGCATACCCTGGGCGCGACCGTGATCCAGGCGCTACTGGAAAAAACCGGACTGGACCCGGCTCGGGTTGACGAGGTTATCCTAGGACAGGTGCTTACCGCCGGCGCCGGTCAGAACCCGGCGCGCCAGGCCGCCATTGCCGCGGGCCTGCCTGAGACAGTGCCGGCCATGACTATCAACAAGGTCTGCGGCAGTGGCCTGAAAGCCGTGCACCTTGCCGCCCAAGCCATCAAATGCGGCGATGCCGATGTCGTCATTGCCGGCGGCCAGGAAAACATGAGTCAGGCGCCGCACGTATTGCCCAAATCCCGCGTCGGCACCAAAATGGGCGACTGGAAGCTGCTCGACTCCATGATCATCGACGGCTTGTGGGATGCTTTTAACGACTACCACATGGGTATGACCGCGGAAAACATCGTGAACAGGTTCAGGATTACGCGGGAAGAACAGGACCGCTTTGCCGCGCATTCCCAGCAAAAAACCGAACAGGCCCAGGCTGACGGAGTATTCGCGGACGAGATCGTGCCCGTGAGCATTCCGCAACGCCGCGGCGACCCCATCGTATTCGACCGCGACGAGTATCCGAAATCGGGCGTTACTGAAGAGAAAATTGCGAAGTTGCGTCCGGCTTTTACGCGCGAAGGGACGGTCACTGCGGCCAATGCCTCCGGTCTCAATGACGGTGCCGCGGCGGTGATTGTCACCGCGCGCGCCAAGGCCGAGGCCCTGGGCCTGTCACCGCTGGCCACCATCAGCGCTTATGCCAGTGCCGGCGTCGAGCCCGCCATCATGGGTACCGGGCCGATACCGGCCAGCCAGCGCTGCCTGGAAAAAGCCGGCTGGACGGTAGCCGATCTGGACCTGATCGAGGCCAATGAGGCGTTCGCCGCGCAAGCTATCTCCGTTAACAATGGCTTAGGCTGGGATACGGCGAAAGTGAACGTGCACGGTGGCGCCATCGCCCTCGGGCACCCCATCGGCGCGTCCGGCTGCCGGGTGCTGGTCACGTTGCTCCATGCCATGCAACGCCGGGACGCACACAAGGGGCTGGCTACCTTGTGCATCGGCGGGGGTCAGGGCGTCGCCCTGGCTGTATCAAGATAAATCACTCGAGTCACGCTCATGCGCACCATCAAGAAATACCCCAACCGTCGTCTCTACGACACTGAGATCAGCCGCTATATCACCTTGGATGATGTCAGGAAGCTGGTGCTGAGCGGCATCGATATATGCGTCACGGATGTCAAGACCGAGGAAGATCTGACCCGTAGCGTGCTGCTGCAGATCATCGCCGAGCAGGAACACGAAGGCAAACCCATTTTCAACACGCTGATGCTGACCCAACTCATCCGCTTCTACGGCAACGCCTACCAGTCCGCGTTCAGCGATTACCTGCAACAAAGCCTAGAAATGTTCACCGCGCAACAACAGAACATACAAAAAAACCTGGAGCAAGCAGTCACCGGCAACCCCATCACCACCACCATGAACGAACTGACAGAACGCAACCTGGACGCCTGGAGGCAACTGCAGAACAGCTTCTTCCAGGCCACCGGATTTACCGGCAACGACGGTAAACGCGAGGAAGGCGACTGATCTGCCGAGGGATAGCTGGATATGCGGGTTAGTGCTTCCGTTTACCTTATACCCGGGTATTGAAGCACGTTGTTGCGACGTTTCACGGGCGGCAGGTCAGCACCTGTGCCAAGGGCGGGCGTTGCGCTGTCGGCACTGTGGTTGGGAAGCCGTACCAGAATAACCCCACCAGCTGTTCCCGGTCGGGGTCGGCGCCGATGATGTCATAGAACTCTCTGGTTCGGGTCACCGTGCCGGTCGTCCATTTCACCCCGATGCCTTGCTCCCATAACAGCAGCATCAGGTTTTGGGCGGCACAGCAACAGGACGCGTAGTTTTCCTGCATGGTGAGCGCGTCATCCGCTTTCCGGCTGGTCAGCGCCAGCCAGCCGGGCGCTTCACGCCAGCGCCTGAGCTTGATCTGCGCGGCCCGCTCGCCCTGCTTCTCATCGACAAGCCTTGCATTCAGCAGGCAGATGCGCTCCTTGCTCTGCGCGCCCAGCAGGTAGAAGCGCCAGGGTTGTGTCAGGCGATGGTTCGGCGCCCAGACTGACTGCGCCATGGCTGTGCGCACGACGGCCTCATCCGGCAGGTTGCCGGGTTGGAACTGGTGGATGGTACGGCGGTTTCTGATGAGGTCTGTTATATTCATTGGCGACCTAAACCATATTCGACAAGTCGTTCAGCACATCGTCCACCAGGGCGCGGGATTGTTTGGCGGCGTCATTGCGTTGTCGGGACAGGTTGGCCAGATAATCTTCACTCACATCATCGGTCAGGTAGGCACCGGTGAACACCGACATTTCAAAGCGGTCGATACGCGGGTTCCCTTCCCGGGCTGCTTCGATCAGGTCATCCACCTCTTGGTAGATCAACCAGTCGGCGCCGATGGCTGCACACACTTCATCTTCACTTTTGCCATGGGCAACCAGTTCCTCCGGGGTAGGGATGTCTATGCCGTAAACATTGGGGTACAACACCGGCGGCGCGGCGGAGGCGAAATACACTTTTGCCGCGCCGGCGTCGCGGGCCATCTGGATGATCTCGCCGGAGGTGGTGCCACGCACAATGGAATCATCCACCAGCAACACATTTTTACCCCGGAACTCCAGCCCGATTGCGTTCAGCTTCTGTCTTACCGACTTTTCCCTGACGCTTTGCCCGGGCATGATGAAGGTGCGCGGGATGTATCGGTTCTTGATAAACCCTTCCCGGTATTTCACCCCCAGTTCATAAGCCAGCGGCAGGGCTGCGGTGCGTCCCGTATCCGGGATCGGGATCACCACGTCGATGTCATGATCCGGACGCAGGCGCCGGATCTTTGCGGCCAGTTTTTCCCCCATGCGTAACCGCGTCTTGTACACGGAAATATTGTCGATGACGGAATCCGGCCGTGCCAGATAGACGTATTCAAAGATACAAGGCGCTTGCTGCGGTTCTGCCACGCACGGTTCTGCGTACAGTTCACCCCGGGCGCTGATGAAAATTGCCTCCCCCGGCGCCACGTCACGCGTCACGTCAAAGTCCAGGGCGTCCATGGCCACACTTTCGGAGGCGACAACGTATTCCGTGCCTCGTTCGGTGACGCGCTCCCCGAAGATTAGCGGGCGGATGCCGAAGCGATCGCGAAACGCCAGCACGCCCACGCCGGAAATCAAGGCCGCGGCGGAATAGCCGCCGCGGCAACGCTGATTCAAGCGGCGCACTGCGGTAAAGATGTCTGCGGCAGTGAGGTCTTTTTTCAGCTTGCCGATACGCTGCAATTCAAACGCCAGAATGTTCAGCAGTACCTCGGAATCCGATCCCGTGTTGATATGCCGCAATTCATCTGTGATCAGGTCTTTTTTCAGCTCTTCGCTGTTGGTGAGATTGCCGTTATGCGCTAGGGCAATGCCGTAGGGGGAATTGACATAGAACGGCTGCGCCTCGGACGAGGAGTCACACCCGGCGGTGGGATACCTGAGGTGCCCGATACCCATGTTGCCCACCAGATTCAGCATCTGCGGGGCGCTGAACACATCCCTCACCAGGCCGTTGTTTTTGCAAAGATACAAGCGGGCATTGTCGCAGGTGACGATCCCGGCCGCATCCTGGCCGCGGTGCTGCAGGATGGTCAACCCATCAACCAACATCTGGTTGACGTTTGACTTCGCAACGATGCCGACAATGCCGCACATGGCAGGCCCCGGTGCGTTACCCGGTCCCTACCGGGGAGCGGGAGGCCTGTTCGGCGGCCGGCGTTGGGGGCAGAGCTGGAGCCGGGGCCGGTTCGTAACGATGAGCGGCGGCAATATCTGCCGGCAGCAAGCCGCGCCCCCAGACGGCGACACGCTGGAACGGTTCCAGCAAAACCGCTTCATGCCACCATGCGTTTTTAGATGCTGCCGTGAAGCCCGCCAGGAACACGATGACGGTAATCAGTGCCGCGCCCAGTCCGGCCCCGAAGCAAAAACCCAGTGCCCTGTTGACGGCGGTCAACCCGGCCCGGTTAAACAATTTGATGACAAAGTGACCCAGCACGGTGAACGCCATCAGGCTGGCGATGAACACGCCCGCAAACGCCACAATGTCCCGCAGCAACGGGTCCAGGTGAGCCGCCAGCAACAACGAAACCCAACCACTGAATTCAGTTGCAACGAAGACCGCCAATAACCAGGCGGTGATGGACAACAGCACGTTCAACAACCCGTATAACAGCCCCAGGATTGCCGGCAGCAACAACAGCGCGAGAATGCCGATATCAATGCCTGGCACGATCAGATTTCAAGCTGCGCCATCAGCATGGCCGCGCTCATGGATAATCGACAATGAAACCGTCCAGGTCCAGCTTCTTTTTCAGTTCGTCCTGCAGCGCCTCGACTTCCGAACGCAGTGCTTCCGGGCCTACTCTGACCTGATATAACGCGGAACCGTCCGTGGCTGTCACCGGCTCATCCACAATGTAGGAGCGGTAGCCGGCCGTACGTAACCTGTCATTGAGGGCCTCGGCATTGTTTCGGGAAAGACTGCCCACCTGCACAACCCATCCGGTCAAGGCGGCGCTCCGCGCACGGGCGCCCGACACCAAGGCATCGTTTGGCGCGCCGGTAGCGCCTGTCGCTCCCGCCCCGGATGCCACCTCGCCCGGCGCCGGAATGGGCGTTAAACGGGTACTGAATTCTGTATCCGGCGGCGTCGGGATATTGGTGGTTTTGATGCCGCGCTCGACGCGGGTGTCATCCAGCGCCAGCGGGATCAATATCACTGCCAGCAACAGCAGCACCACGGCGCCGGTCAGTCTTTCTTTATGTTTCTGTTCCACAGGGGCTTAGCAACTCCGCAGGTAATCAAGCGCGGCACCGACCGTGACGAACGAACCGGTAACGATAATTCTATCACCGGCGCCGGCACCAGTCTCGGCCGCAGACAGGGCTTCAACAACGGTGTTAAATTGCTCGATCTTTTCCGCATCGGCATATTTTTCCAGAGCGCGGCCCAATTCCGCCAGCCCCGCAGCACGTTCCTCGGGCAATTCAACCAGATACCAGTGATCGGCAATTTCCGTCAATTGCCTGAATACGGCATCATGATTCTTGTCTCTGAGCATGCCGATCACAACATGTGTTTCACCAAAGCCGGGGAGCTTTTTCACGTTCTCAACCAGCGCTGAGACTGCTTGCGGGTTATGCGCAACGTCCAGGATAAACGGATTTTTGCCGGGGATGGTCTGGAAGCGGCCGGCCAGTCGGAAATCCCGCAGGCAGGACTTGATCGTTTCCAGGCTGACCGGAAATTCCGCAGCCAGCACCTCCAGTGTCATCAATACGCCGGCGGCATTTTGTATCTGCCGGTTGTTATTGATGCCCGGTTTGGGCAGCCCGGTATGGACGCTGTCGGCGCAACGCCAGGTCCAACTATCGGCCTGTAGGGCGCTGCTGAAATCGCGGCCGGCCTGATACAGGCGCGCGCCCGTTTCCTGCGCACAGGCGGCGATGGACGGCGGCGGCGCCGGATCCGAACACACGGCAGGGCGTCCTGACCGGAAAATTCCCGCCTTCTCCCGGCCGATACTGTCCCTGTCATAGCCCAGCCATTGCTCGTGGTCCAGGTCTATGGTAACGACCAGAGCGACATCCGCATCGAGAATATTCACGGCATCCAGCCGCCCGCCCAGTCCCACTTCCAGTATCACCATGTCAAGCTGCGCGTGTTGGAATATATCCAGCGCCGCCAGCGTGCCAAATTCAAAATACGTCAGGGAAATATCGCCGCGCGCCCGGTCGATGCGATCAAACGAAGCGCACAGTTGCGCATCCGTGACCTGCTTGCCGTCAACACAAATCCTTTCGTTGTAGCGGCTCAGGTGGGGAGATGTATAGGCACCTACCCGATAGCCGGCTTTTCTCAACATCGCATCCAGCATGGCCGCGCTGGAGCCTTTGCCGTTGGTGCCGGAGACGCTGATCACCTTGCTGTCCGGTTGTAGCAGGTCCAGCCTTTGCGCGACCTTATTGCAGCGATCCAGACCCAGCTCAATGGCGGTGAAATGCAGGCTCTCCTGCCACCTCAGCCAGTCAGTCAGGCAAGTGAACCTGGGGTTAAGCGCCAGCACAGGAGGCGCCAGCAGGGTGTTTGGAGTGCCGCTCATCAGGAACCGGGGTGATGACACAGCATGGATAGTATCGACGCTATCGTGTCGCGCAACTGGCGCCGATCGGTGATCATATCGATATTCCCATGTTCCAGTAAAAACTCACTTTTCTGAAATTCTTCCGGCAGCGTCTCGCGCACGGTCTGCTCGATCACGCGTGGCCCGGCAAACCCGATCAGGGCGCCGGGTTCTGCGATGTTGATGTCTCCTAAAGTGCCGATACTTGCCGAAACACCGCCCATGGTCGGGTGGGTCAACACCGATATGTACGGCAAACCGGCGGCGCGCAGTTTGCCCAGCGCGGCGCTGGTTTTGGCCATCTGGAACAGTGCTATCAGTGCCTCTTGCATGCGCGCGCCGCCGCTGGCGGAGAAGCACACCAGCGGCAGACGCTGCTCAATACAGGTATCGACCGCCCGCACCAGACGCTCACCGACGACCGAGCCCATGGAGCCACCCATGAATTCAAATTCAAAGGCAGCGACAACTAAGGGCTGGCCCTTGAGTTTGCCCATGAGCACCACCAGCGCGTCATTCTCGCCGGTGTCCTTGCTGGCGCTGCTCAGGCGATCCTTGTATCTCCTGCTGTCACGAAATTTTAACTTGTCCACCGACATCAGGGCAGCGCCGATCTCAACCCATTCCTCCGGGTCCAGGAAGCTGTGCAACCGCTCCCGGGCGCCGATACGCATGTGGTGGCCGCACTTGGGGCAGACTTCCAGATTGCGGGATAGTTCCGCCCGGTACAAGGTGGCATTACAACTGTCGCACTTGGCCCAGACTCCTTCCGGCACCGAACGACGATTGACCGCGCTGGTCTTGATGCGCGAGGGCAGCAGTCGGTCCAGCCAGCTCATGCCGCTTGATCTAACGCCGCGCGCAGCGGCGCAATAAACGCGCCAATCCGGGCCTGCAAGTCGGCCCCTGCCTGTGCCGCGTCATGGATACGCTCGACCAGGGCGCTGCCCATGACGACAGCATCGCTATGAGGTGCCAGCTGCGCGGCGGTGGCCGCGTCGGTTATCCCGAAACCGACGGCTAGGGGCAGCTCGGTCATGGCCCTGAGGCTACGCAGTTTCTGCGCCACTTCCTGCGTATCGGGCCGATTCCCGCCGGTGGTCCCCGTCACGGACACATAGTACAGAAACCCGGATGCCAGTCCGGCAATGGTCTTGATACACGGCGCGCTGGTAACGGGTGTCACCAGAAAAATCTGGTCGATAGCCCGGGCGCGCAGCGGCCGGTTAAGCAAGGTCGCCTGTTCCGGCGGCAAGTCCGCGATAATGACCCCGTCAACCCCTGCCGCCGCAGCCTGTTCGGCAAATGTCTCATAACCGAATACTTCGATGGAGTTCAGGTATCCCATCAACAGCACCGGGGTATGGCTGTCGGCCTGACGAAATCGGGCCACCATCTCCAGCACCTCAGGCAGCGCAACCCCCTGTGCCAGCGCCCGTTCATGGGCGCGCCGGATGGTCGGCCCATCCGCCCTCGGGTCGGAAGACGGCACCCCGAGTTCCAGCAAATCAGCACCATGCCGCACCAGCGCGTGCATGATGTCAAGTGTAGCCGCCGGGTCCGGGTCTCCGGCTGTGACAAAGGTCACCAGAGCTGTTCTGTTGTGCCGCTTAAGCGTCTGGTATGTGGACGAAATACGACTCATCGGTTGATTGAATGCCAACTCAATATATTCAGGCATAACAGGTTACAGCATTCCGAAGGTAGAGAACAATCGTTTTTCCGGCCTTGGGGCATGCCTCGCACAGTATTTTCCAATACTGGAATGAGCCTGAAGCGGAGGGAGTCAGCCCCGATCTCAAGCCCGTTTGTATTCCTGTTCATGCATGGTGGTAAAGAGGTCCCGGCGCGCCTGTTGTAGGGCGGCCGCGTTGTCGCTGACTTGGTAAGCGATCTTATCTAGTATCTCAAAGCTCAGCTCGGGTTTCAAACAGGCTTGTGCACTAGGCAGCGATTTGAGTTTCTCGTATGGGGTCATGAGGTTCTTGTGGGGGGTAACGTACTGTCCGGGTTCAGAAACAAGTGAGACTCTTTAGATAAAGAAATCGGGTAGTCTGTGTGTGAATTAATCTCAACTAATTGACACAGGAGGACTACCCGATGCAGATCAAAAGCCTGCGGGTGAAATCATATCGCAGTTGGCGCGTCGATGATACTACCGATGCTGACGCGCGCGGTCGTTTGAAGCAGTTGGAATTGGTTGCGACGTTACGCGAGGATGGGTGTGGTGAGGCGACGGCACTGGCAGCAGTAGGTTGGTCGAGGGCGACCTACTACCGTTGGTTGAAGCGGTATCGTGAACATGGGCTGAAGGGTCTGGGGTGTGGCTCTCGTGCGCCGCGGCGGCGGCGTGTGCCGCAATGGACGCGCCAGCACGAGCAGCAGGTCTTGCACCTTCGCCAACGTTATCCGTTATGGGGTAAGCGTAAGCTCTGGCGGGTGGGGGTGCGCGAGCAGGGCTGGACTTTGAGCGAGAGTACGGTCGGGCGCATCGTGGCGAAGCTGGTGCGGCTGGGTCGGGTCAAGCCGGTGGCGTTTTACTATGGCCGGGTGAAGCCTAAGCGCCGCCGGGCGTTTACCCATCATGCCAAGCGCTGGCGCTACGGGATGAAGGCTAAGGCGCCAGGGGAGTTGATGCAGATAGACCACATGAGTGTCGGCTTCACGGACGGCATCACGGTGAAGGAGTTCAAGGCCGTCTGTCCGGTGAGCAAATGGAGTGCGCTGCGAGCCTACAGTCGGGCCACCAGTGGCAATGCCCGGCGCTTCTTAAAAGCGCTGCTCGGTGAGGCGCCGTTTCCCATCCGTTCTATCCAGGTCGATGGCGGCTCGGAGTTCCGAGATGAGTTCGAGCAGGCTTGCCAGGACTTAGGAATCCCCCTGTACGTGCTGCCCCCGAAAAAACCCGAATACAACGGCTGTGTAGAACGCGCCAATGCCACCAGCCGCTATGAGTTCTATCCGTTCTACGAGGGCCCACTGACCGTGGCCGCCATCAACCGCAAACTGGCAGAGTATCAGCAATACTACAATACCTACCGCCCGCATGACGGTATTGGTTTATTAACCCCAATGGAGTATTATCAACAACTCACACAGCCTGCCTCTGAGTCTCATATGTATTGAACCTGGACAACGTACTGGACACCTTGCAGATTTTGATACATAATTCCCAAGTGACTACTCGCCCCCTGGTCGTCATTCCCGCGCATGCGGGAATCTAGTGGAAAAAGTCCCGAAGGGACACTTTATAAGGTGTCGCGAGCGACTGTTTGATCGACTGGATTCCTGCATTCGCAGGAATGACGGTGAAGAGAGCAGGAATGACAAACGGGGGGCGAGTAGTTACATTCCCAAGCAGAACGAATCCTATGCCTTGGGCTTTGATGAAGATGACAGCCAATTTCGGAGGTGAATATGGCGAATGCTTGTGCATTGAAACAGGTGTCAAATCCAACTGAACAAGTGAAGTTTCAGAAGCGCTTGAGAAAAATACTGGAACTTTTAGGGCCAAGCATCTGGCTACATTTTTGTGACGATGTTTTTTTGAGGGCTGCATTCGGTAGTGAAGATTTGAGTCGCAAGGCAGATGAGTTTGCGAAACAACATAAGTGCTGCTTTTTCTATGATGGGCACGATCGCGGAGGCCGTTTCGGTCGAGCCTACTTCGCTGATGAGGAATCAGAATGAAAAAATCAGTGTTAGTTATAGCCCTAGTTGCCACCTTGGTCCTTGGAGGCTGCACTACTACCAATTCAAGGCCATATCTTCAAACTGAAACCGTATACTTGCAAACAGAGGATGGGCTCGTGGCCCAGTGCGGCCCGTATATCTATACATCCGCGGACGCACGACGGGATTTACACCGATGGAAGGCTGTTGCAGATGACCTTGCGGATGGCACTGCGGCTACGGTCAACTACGATCATCGGCTCCGGCAGGCGATGGAGAAAATGCTGAGGCAATGCGTTAATGACTATCTGGTATCAGGGTATCGGCGAATCCCTGCCCCGCCGAATTAAGAGCCTTTTCTAAACCAGTCAATACCTTAAACTAGGAAATTCCGAAAAAAATATCGAGAAGTTAATCGAGGAGCATTACCATGAGCTCAGCAGCGCCTGGGAACGACACTTCAACCTGTGAAGTTGCGCATATTTCCGCACACGGAATATGGCTGTTCGCACATAACGAGGAATTTTTCATGTCTTACGAAGACTTCCCCTGGTTCAAAAAGCAACCCATTGAGGCAGTCCTGAATGTTGAGGAATCATCCCCGGATCATTATTATTGGCCGGCGATTGATGTGGATTTAACCAAAGAGATTATCAAAAACCCGGGGCGGTTTCCGCTAAAGGCAAAAGTCAAATAATGAGGCATCTTGTCGTCTGTGACTACGGTGCCTTCCTGGGGTTGCACAGTCACCGTCTGGCAGTGCGCCAGGACGACGAAACCAGACACTATCCGCTGAACCGGCTCTGCACTGTCACAGTTGCCAAGCGCGGTGTCAGTGTATCCAGCGATTTGATCGAGGCATTCAGCCAGCGCGGCATCAAGCTGTTCTTCCTGGATTTTCGTGACGCTGCGCACTCGGCCCTGCTGGGCCCAGTCGCAACACGGCTACTCGTTGACACGCCGCCATAACAATCATAGGCTTGAAAGAGTATCGGGTAGTACAACCAACAGGCCCCATGTCTGAAAAATCACAAATTATAAGCCCCATATCAATTGACCTTGGCGCCAAGAATACTGGCGTTTACTTTGCGCGCTATGAGGCTGGCAGTTCGATTGAAAATAGTGTTGGCGTTCAGATTGAATCATGATCGCCACACCCCCCCGGAGCGGCCAGACACAAAGTAATCCAATGACAGTGTCAAAGTACATTTCACTCTACTCGGCGCTGAACATGATGGACCCCGGCGGTAACAGCGGTGATTGGCACCCGATAAATCTGCTGTGTGAAAACCTGGACTTTGTTGGTGCAGGACAGGAAGTCGATACTCGGTTATGGTTTCAGGATAAAGATATTGTCATTTATCCGAACCATGCTTCACTGCCTGAATACTGCCCATCACGGGATTACTGGTCGGGTTTGTCTCCACCATTTATTGCAGCCAATCATCGACGGGCTGCGGTTGACCTGCTGTATCGTGACTTTTTCATTTGGCAAAAACAAGGCCGGACCGTGGATATGTACGGTTGGATTGACACGGATGAGCTGATTCAAAGCATCTTTGACGATTTTCAAATCATTGTGGATGATTTATCAACAACATCCTTAAAAATTGACCCGGCAATCTGGCATGGCTACCAGCGGTGGATTTGGGAAATGGCTGCGTGACCGATATTCCTGACCGCATTCACCAAAATTTGATACGCACCATCGTCGTGGGGCTAGCGGATACGCCGATGGTCCTGAAGGGCGGTGCGGCGCTGCTCCTCGTGTATTCGCTGGACCGGCATTCGGTGGATATCGACTATGATTCGCCGGTTAAACCCGATGTGCTGGGCCGCTTGGATGAGATTATGCGGCGCACACGGATGGACTTCAAAATAATCGACAGGAAGCGCACGGACACAACAAGCAGAATGTTGGTCCACTATCAGACCGGCAGGGTCAAAAATGGTCTGCTGAAAATAGAAATAAAAAATAACCGATCGATAGATCCTATCCATGTACAATCTAATCCCGGCTTTCGTGTCTATACTATCGACAAACTATGTGGGCAAAAGCTCAGCGCGATTGCTACTCGTACCAAAGCGCGTGATTTGTACGACTTGGCCCATATTGCCAGAAGTTTCAAAGCGGAACTCAGTGATAACAATGTTGCCGAATTACAATCTCTGGCCAAAGACATATCCCTGCGTGAGCGATTTTTTGAAGACTGGCATTATGAAAAGACGACCAGGAATAAATCTATTGATGCCATGCTGAACGCGCTTCAAACTGTACTTGAGTCGGGTCATTCACGGGATGACACTGACAAACCCGAATAGAGCAGGGAATCCGGCGAACAATCGGTTCTCACTTTTTTCGAGAAAACAGCTAAAATGGCCGTGTTCGTCAGGCAATTTCAGCGGCGCCTGCCACTTCACGTATAAACTCTGTCATGGCATGTTTGTCTTTGATGCCTTTAGCAAGTTCCACGCCGCTGCTGACATCGACCGCGGCCGGCCGGCACGCGGCAATGGCCTGACGCACGTTGGCAGCCGTCAGTCCCCCGGCCAGAATGACGGGCCGGGGCAGGTCGGGCGGGACCCGGCTCCAGTCAAAACGGGTACCCGTGCCGCCGGGCGCAGCTTCGGCATAGCCGTCCAGCAACAGCGCTGAAGCATCGGCATAACGCGCGCACACCTCGTGCAAATCAAGCCCCGGTTTCATCCTCACGGCCTTGAGGTAAGGCTTGTCGAAACCGGCGCAAAAATCGGGGGGCTCATCCCCATGAAACTGGATGACATCCAGCGGCGCAGTTGCCAGTACGGAATGGATGAAGGCCGGGTCGGCATCCACAAACAGGCCGACCCGGGTGATGAAGGGCGGTAGTCGGGTAATAATGGCGCGGGCGTCGCCCGCTGCCACAAAACGCGGGCTGGGCGGGTAGAACACAAACCCCAGCGCCTGGGCGCCGGCCGCAGCCGCAGCTAAGGCGTCTTCAACGCGGGTGATGCCGCAGATTTTTACCCTGACCATAACGATGCGTAAATGCTACAAATAACGCCATGCTCGTGCTTCCTGCGCGCGCAGGAAACCGGTGAGCAAGCATTCATAACGACGCGCAGCAGTGATAAATCGTAATGCACTATCGAACCTTGTATAGTCTGTGGAGACAGATTTTTCAGCCCGGCGCCGGGATGCCGTATTTTTCGGGATAATTGACACCGACAAGATACAGCCCGTCCGGCGCTGCGGTGACACCGCCACGTTCCCGGCTCCGCGCCGCAAGCACCTCCTGTTCCCAGCCCGGTGCCTGCTTGCCCATGCCGATGGCCATCAACACGCCGGCGATGTTACGTACCATGTGGTGCAGAAAGGCGTTCGCCTTGATGATAATCAAGACCTGCTCATTGCTGCGTTCGACGCTGATATCCATAACGTTTCTGACAGGTGATTTTGCCTGGCAGGATGTTGCCCGGTAGGAGGTAAAATCATGCTCGCCGAGCAGGGACAGGGCGGCCCGGGCCATCTTCCCGGCATCCAGGGGACGGCATTCCCAGGTGACGCGGGCCTGATCCAGACCGGGGCGGGCGGGCCGATTCAGGATGATGTATTGATAAACGCGGCTCGTTGCCGTGTAACGGGCATGGAAATCCGCCGGCACGGGCCTGGCCCAAGTCAGGCTGATGTCGGCCGGCAGCCGGGTATTGGCGCCCAGCACCCAGGCATGAAGCGGGCGCGCGGCCTCCGATTCGAAATGAATAACCTGATTCAGCGCATGCACCCCTGCGTCGGTCCTGCCGGCGCAGGTGACCACAAGCGAATGGTCGGCAACGGCTGACAACGCGGCTGCTACACACTCCTGTACCGAGGTCGCATGTTTTTGCAGTTGCCAGCCGCAATAACGGGACCCGTCATATTCAACGCCTGCGGCAATTTTCATTATCCCGACCCGGCGCCCTTTTTGTCATGCCGCGCCCGGGTCGCCATCTGCATCGGCCCGCTGCAGTAACTGCCGGGCCTCTTCCCGTTGCGCCGCGTTGCCCTCTGCCAGAACCTCATCCAGTATGGAATGGACGTTCTCGGTATCGCCAAGGTCGAGGTAGGCGCGGGCCAGTTCGAGCTTGTTCCAGACCAGGTCTTCTGCCTCTTCCTCGTCTTCGGGCTCGGGCTCTTCATTCTGCCCGCCGGCGCGTTCCAGCACGGGAAATTCCAGCTCTTCGACGGCAATATCCTGATCTTTCCGGGTGAAGAGCCCTAGTTCTTCGGCTTGCTCAGCTTCATCTTTGTCCATGAAGAGTTCCGGTGCTTCGGTGTCCTCGTCCTTATCTTCACCCGCAAAGAATTCCGGTGCTTTGGCTTCTTCGTCCTTATCCTTGTCGGCGAAGAGTTCCGGTTCTGCAGCTTCCCCGGCCTTGGTTGGTGCCGCGGACATGTCCGTGTTGTTACCGGTGCGCTTGAGCGCATCGGGGAAATCCGAGCGGATTGAGGCAGCGGGAGATGCCAAACCCTTGGGGTGCGCCGTTTTAATCCGCAACAGCAACCAGCCCAACAGTATCAGCAGCGCCAGCACACACGCGGACGCGATGCGCCAGTGACTCCGGGCCAGCTCCGGCAGCGCAGCAAACAAGGCTTGCGCCTGCGCCGGCAAGCCGGGCCCCGGTTCTGCCTGAGCCTGTATGCGCTGCTCCTGTATCGCAGCCAGTTCATCATCCTTGATTTCAACCAGACGCTTGAGCTCGTCAATGGCACCCTCGGCTGTGACCAGCCGGTCGGCCAATTCAGTATTTTCCCGGGATAACTGCTCGTTTGCCAGCGTCAGCGCGTGGGTCTGTTGTTGGGCTTGCTCCTCGGCTTGAGCGGGTGCGCTGACCGCGCCCGCCTGTTGCGCCTCCGGGCTTTCGTCGCTGAGCGGCGCCAGACGTAATTCCGCCGCACTGGCGCGCGCTTGAGGCGACTGCTGTGGTTCCGCCGCCAGCGGCGGATAACCACGCGTCAGGCGCCACACGTTGTTTTGCGCCAGCACTTCGGCATAGGCCTGTGCCGCGCTCAGCGCCTGTAGTTCGGACGCAGCGGGTATCGACAAGGTGGCGCCGGCCCGTAACCAGTTGATATTGTCCTCACTGAAGGCCTGCGGGTTGGCGCGCAACAGGGCCAACATCATCTGATTGATGGTGACGGACTGTTGCGGACGCAGCTCGCGGGCAATTTCCCACAAGGTGTCGCCGCGGACTACGTCATAACTGTCAGGTTGCCGGATAGCTGCGGGAGTATCGTCCGGCTCAGCATCCGCGTTGTCGGTGACGATGAGCAGGTCCGGCCCTGCCGCCGGCGTCGCCGGTTGCGCGGCTGTTTGGGGCGCCGGCTCGAGCTCCAGGGTATATTCCCGGAACAGGCGGCCCCGTTCCCAGGCGACTGTTAATAAAATATGCAGGCGCGCAACCGGCAACGCCTCATCGGTAGAGATGCGAATGGACAGCGCATCGCCGGTGCCGCGTTGCAACTCAAATTGCAAGCGATCCAACGTGGGAGTCCATTCGATGCCGGCCCAGCGGAAGCCTTCCATATCAGCCAGACTGACGCTGAGGCTGTCGCGCACCTCCGCGGCGATATCGGTCACGGCTATTTCCGCTGCCAGCGGCTCGCCCGGCTCCGACTTCAGCGTGACGTTGCCCAGGTTCAGGGCCAGCGCCCAGGCCGGCATCAACAACAGCGGCAGGCCACTCAATACTCTTGTCTTCATCTGTCTCATTGCGTCTCGCTCATCCGGCCTCACAAATCAGCGGTGCCTGACAGATATTCGGCAATTTGCACACTGTTCAGCGCCGCGCCCTTCCTGATATTGTCTGCCACCACCCAAAAATTGATGCCGCGGGGATGGGAAAGGTCTTCCCTGATACGGCCCACAAACACAGAATCGTGTCCGGCCGCCTCGGTTACGGCGGTCGGATAGCTGCCGTCTTGCTGTTCATCTATCACCACCACCCCGGGGAATTGGTGTAGCAGTGAGCTGGCCTCAGCAACGCTGAGCTTCTCTTTCGTTTCAATATGCACGGCCTCGGAGTGGCCGTAAAATACCGGCACGCGCACACAGGTGGGGTTGACCCGAAGTGCATTATCACCCAGTATCTTGCGGGTCTCCCACACCATCTTCATCTCTTCCCGGGTATAACCATTGTCCTGGAACACATCGATTTGCGGCAATACGTTAAATGCCATCTGCCGGGGATGAACCGTCGGGAGCACGGGCTTGCCGTTGAGCAGGTCGATGGTTTGCCGCTCCAGTTCCTCGATAGCCTTTTGGCCCTTGCCGGACACCGCCTGATAGGTAGCCACATTGACGCGCTCGATACCGACGGCGTCGTAAACGGGTTTCAGCACCATTACCATCTGAATGGTGGAACAGTTCGGGTTGGCGATGATGCCGCGTGCCGCATACTGCGCGATAGCTTCCGGGTTCACCTCCGGTACAACCAGGGGGATATCCTCGTCATAGCGGAACTGTGAGGTATTATCAATGACGATGGCGCCGGCGGCCGCGGCCCGGGGTGCATGGATTTTGGACACCGCGGCGCCGGGGGAAAACAGCCCGATATCAATGCCGGAAAAATCGAAGGTATCCAGGTCTTCAACCGCCAGTTCCTCACCCCTGAACTCAAGCAGTTTACCCGCAGAGCGACTGCTGGCCACAACGCGCACCTCGGCAGCGGGAAAATCGCGCTGCTCGAGGATCGACAACAGCGCCTGCCCCACCTCACCGGTAGCGCCGACGACGGCGATATTAACCGGTTTGTTCAAGTTATGAGTTTTCATTGATACAATTTACAACGCTTGCACCACCGCGTCGCCCATTTGTGCCGTGGACACTTTTTCCGTACCCGGCGTGTGGATGTCCGCAGTCCTAAGGCCCTGTTCGAGGACGGATTTAACCGCGTTTTCCACCCGCTGCGCCTGTTCCGGCAGGCCCAGGGAATAGCGCAACAGCATTGCCGCAGACAGTATCATCGCCAACGGATTGGCCCGCCCCTGACCGGCGATATCCGGCGCCGAGCCGTGTACCGGCTCATACAGGCCCTTGCCGTTCTCAGCCAGCGCCGCGGACGGTAACATACCGATGGAGCCGCTGAGCATGGCGGCGAGATCGGAGAGAATATCCCCGAACATATTGGTGGTGACCAGCACATCGAACTGTTTCGGGCGGCGCACCAGTTGCATGGCGGCGTTATCCACGTATATATGCTCCAGTGCAACCTCAGGATAGTGCGCCGCCACCTCGGTCACAACCTCGCGCCACAACACCGTCGCTTCCAGCACGTTTTCCTTGTCCACGGAGCACAGCCGCCGCTCCCGCTGCAGGGCGACCTTGCAGGCCGCGTGGGCAATGCGACGAATTTCCGACTCCGTATAACGCAGGGTGTTCAACCCCTCGCGTTCCCCCGCCGGCGTGGTACTGATGCCCCGGGGCTGGCCGAAATAAATGCCTCCGGTGAGCTCGCGCACGATCATGATATCCAGCCCGCTCACCAGTTCCGGCTTCAACGATGACGCCGCCACCAGTTGCGGGTAGGTCAATGCCGGGCGCAGGTTGGCAAACAGGGCAAGCTCTGCGCGCAGGGGCAACAATGCCCCCCGCTCCGGCCGCAAATCACGCGCCAGCCCATCCCATTTCGGCCCGCCTACGGCGCCGAACAGCACCGCGTCACTGGCCTTGGCCAGACGCAAGGTCGGCTCCGGCAACGGCGTGCCGCAATCATCGTAGGCAGCGCCGCCGACCAGCGCGTGTTCAATGGCAATATCCAGGCCGTAGTCGCGCACCAGGGCAGCCAGGACTTTTTCAGCCGGCGCCATGATTTCAGGGCCGATGCCGTCACCGGCCAATATCAGGATGTTATGGCTCATTTCGCCCGGTAGTTCTCGCTATCTTCGGCAAGTTCCACATTCCGTCCGTCACGGTTGCAGTAGCGGAGAATTGTATCATAATGCCGGATAATTGATTGTTACCCACAATGCCCGGCCAGACTTTACCCATCCATAAGGAGTAAGCAGCAGATGAATAACATTGCAGACATCATCAGTGAGGCGTTTGCACAACGCAGCCAGCTCAACGCGCGCAGCGCCGACAACACCCTCAAGGACGCCGTTAATGAGGCCCTCGACGGGCTTGACCGCGGCGAATTACGGGTCGCAGAGCAACGCGACGGCGAATGGGTGGTGAACCAGTGGCTGAAAAAAGCCGTGCTGCTATCGTTTGCCTTGAACGATAACCGCGTGCTGGAGGACGGCTGCAGCCGCTATTACGACAAGGTGGAACCCAAGTTTGCCGGTTACAGCCAGGATGACTTTGCGACGGGTGGGATGCGCGTAGTGCCGCCGGCCATGGCGCGCCATGGCAGCTACGTGGCACCCAATGTTGTACTCATGCCCAGCTACGTCAATATCGGTGCCTATATCGACTCGGGTACCATGGTGGACACCTGGGCCACGGTCGGTTCCTGTGCCCAGGTTGGTAAGAATGTGCACCTGTCCGGCGGTGTCGGCTTAGGCGGTGTGCTGGAACCGTTACAGGCCAACCCGACCATTATCGAGGATAACTGCTTCATCGGCGCCCGTTCGGAAATTGTCGAAGGCGTGATCGTCGGCGCCGGCTCCGTCATTTCCATGGGCGTGTATATCGGCCAGAGCACCCGCATTTACAATCGCGCCACCGGCGAGATCAGCTACGGCAAAGTCCCCCCCGGCTCCGTCGTCGTTTCCGGCAACCTGCCCGCAAAAGACGGCAAATACAGCCTCTACTGCGCGGTAATCGTCAAACAGGTGGATGAGAAAACCCGGGGTAAGGTGAGTCTGAACGAGTTGTTGCGAGATTTGTAAGCACTGATCAGGGAGCCTGCATATCTCACCAAGTGATGCGAAGATCGCACCGGATAGCGCATAATAGGGAATGATCAGTACCGAATTTGTTTTATTTGGCGACAAGGTAATGCATACCAGGTTGAAATCGTTGATTATCATTAGGTGAGATATGCGGGCTAAACTGAAAAATATCCATCCCGGCGCTATTCTTCTTCATGAGTTTTTAGAGCCGCTGGGCATCAGCCAGAATAAACTGGCCAGGGATATTTCTGTTCCACCGAGACGAATAAATGAAATCGTTCTCGGCAAGCGGGCGGTTACTGCCGATACGGCCTTGCGTCTCGCTCGCTATTTTAGCAGCAGTGAAAAGTTCTGGTTGGGATTGCAGGATGACTACGACCTGGAAGAAGCCAGCAACAAAATGGGTCAGGCGCTCAATCGTATTTCAGCTGTTGCATAAACATTGATGCTTCTTTCTGCGTCTGTATCTTACCCAAAAAACGGAAAGGCAATGAAGTATAACCGTGGCCGAGAATTTGGACAGGGTTTGCTTCAAGGCACTGATGATGTCCAGACTAACAGTTAAAATACCGTTCCCGGTAGTGGCGCAGTTCTTCAATGGAATCGCGGATATCATTCAGAGCCAGATGCATCGATTCTTTGTCGAACGGGTCGGGGTTGTGGGTCCAGCGCTTGACCAGTTCCTTGACCGTGCTCACGTCCAAGTTGCGGTAGTGAAAATATTTTTCCAGTTCCGGCATGTAGCGGTAGAGAAAGCGACGGTCCAGGCAGATGCTGTTGCCGCACATGGGAGACACGCCGGCCGGCACGTATTTGCGGATAAATTCCAAGGTGAGTCGCTCAGCTGTGCGCTCGTTGCACTCACTCTTACGCACCCGCTCCAACAACCCCGACCCGCCATGTTGTTTCACGTTCCACTCATCCATGCCGGCCAGCTTTGCCTCGGGCTGATGCAGCGCCAACACCGGCCCTTCCGCCAGCAGGTTCAGTTCGGAGTCGGTAATCAGTGTGGCTATCTCAATGATGCAATCATGCTCCGGGCGCAAACCGGTCATTTCCAGGTCGATCCAGATGAGATTGTGTTCGGATTGAGACATCGGCAGGTATTGGTTGGCAGTATTCCGGGTTTGATGAAAAAATGGGAAATTCCGGGCTTAATCCAGCTCCCTTACTGAGGATACCTGTCTGAACTTGACATTTTCCATACGTTTGTAATGCGCCTTCCCACACTCAATTTTATTTTTCTCGCTTGGTCTCAATTCCTGCCCGGCTGATTTTGTCTCCGCAACAAAATAAATCTCCTCTTCACCTTTCTTGATGAGCACCCAGTCGGGATTATAATTGCCGATGGGCGTCTTGATTTTGAACCACGGGGGAAGTTTGAAGTAAAACTCTATGTCTTCCCTGCTTTCACAATCCCGGGCGAATTGACTTTCCACTCTGGAATCGAGCGGCAGCAGATCGGCGTTGATGGTTTTTTCCGGGTTGCCGATCTCAAAAGTATGTTCGTTTCGGTGAAACTCATAGCCTTCAAATAACTGTAACTCATACTCTTTATCAGAAATTTTTTCGTACTTGATCCCTTTGACCATCAGTTCTGTTAGTGCACCCCGGATCGCTTCGACAACCTTGTCTGCGAATAATTGAGGATTAACCAGAATGTCGCGCAGTCTACCGGAACGCGAAAGAATTTCATAAATGGTGGAACGGGTAAGGCGTGTTTGCGAATGATCTTGAATGTAGGAAAGAATATCCGGAACGAAAACAGTGTCATCTTCAACGCTTATACTCTGGCCTTGCTTCGGCTTGGATATAACCCCTACTGTTTTACTGATATCTATTCTTGCCCTCTCAACCCTGAGGGCCGGTTTTGTTACAGCCTCCATCTTTTTCACGGTCTCAGCCGCCTTGTTTATCAGCTCCTCCGTCTCATATTCAACGCGATATGAGGTTTGATATTTTATCCGTTCCCAAAGTGTCTTGAATTTTTCGTCAAACTGAAAGCCTTTGCGGTATTGCACACTTGCCCGTTTACGCTTATTTTTTATCCGGTTGCCGAACCGAACGCCACAATCATCCGCAATTTCATTCTGTAGCTGACGTGCAAAATCTTCGTAGCTTTCGTTGGCGATAACCGTCAGTCGGTTAATATTGGTATCTTCGATACGCTTGCCGTCACTGTCCACGGCCAGCCGCATACCTCGACCTATTTCCTGCCGTTTTTTCAACTCGGATTGTGTTTCGTTCAAGGTGCAAATCTGGAACACATTAGGGTTATCCCAACCCTCCCGCAGCGCGGAATGGCTGAAAATGAAGCGCAGCGGTTCATTCGGATCCAACAGGCGCTCCTTTTCACGCATGATCAACTTGAACGTCTGGTTGTCTGCGAGTGTGTTGCCACGAGTGTCTTTCCACTTGCCTTTATCCTGAGAAAAATAGCCGTTATGAACTTCCTCCGCCGCAAATGGGAGTACACCACGGAATTCTTCTTTGCCTGCAAACTCGTTAAATGCTTCCTCAAAATAGTCTGCAAATTTTCCCTTAACCGGGTTACCGGCTTCATCGTAGGCGCGGTAGTTTGCTACCCGATCGATAAAGAATAAGGAAATCACCTTGATCCCGCTTAATTGCTTTTCCTTGCTGAAATGCTCGGCGACGGTTTCTCGGATTTGCATCTTCATTATCTCGTCGCTCAGCCCGCCGATAGTCTCGCCGACGGACAATGGCCTACCGTTTGAAAGGACGACAATCCCTTTTTCTGCATCAATTTCATTTACAATGTAACCGTTTCTGTAGAGCTCTCTCCTGCCTGAAGCAACGTAAAGGTCTCGTCCGACACTCGCGGTGACGGATTTTCTTTTGACGCCGTTACCCGTGTTACAGTCAATTTCTAACGAGGCCGATAGTGCGCGCTCGGTATTTATTCTCTTCAAGCGCACGTAGGCGTCGTTGAAATCATTCTCGGAGATCACAGAGCCTACTTCGATCTGTTTTACCAGTCCCAAGTCATACGCCCGCACCGGATCAAGGTTGTAGATCATGTTGTAGCGTCTGGTATGCGTGGCGGAATAGCGCAGGGTACAGAGATAGTTTAAGTTCTCAATGGCCTGCTTGCGCGCGTCTGTTTCCATATTCTGTGGTTCGTCCACGATAACTATGGGATTAGCGCGTTGAATAAAATCAATGGGCTTACTGCCCATCAGTTTGTCATTGGCGCGGTTGATAATATTTTTGTCTTTAGCGAAAGAATCAATGTTGATAACGAGAATTTCGATGGCATCACTCAGGGCAAAGGCGCGCAGGCCTGATACTCGGCTCGAATCGTAAACCTCATAATGGGCAGGCGGATGGCCGTACAGGTTTTGCAGGTGGTCATGTGTAACAGACAGATTCTTCAACACGCCTTCCCGGATAGCGACGGAAGGCACTACAATGACGAACTTGCGGAAGCCGTATTGACGGTTCAACTCGTAAATGGTGCGCAGATAAACATAGGTCTTGCCGGTGCCGGTTTCCATCTCTACGGAGAAGTGCATTCCGTCGAGAACCTCAGAAACTGTCCATTTGCCATATTCTTCCTTTTTCTGCTTTACCAGTTCTCCCTCCTCTTGTTCTTCTTTTTCAAGTTCTTCTTTCTGGATAGCCTGTACGTTTTGAAGGATTTGCTCCTCATCAACTTGCAGACGATTGGCAAAGCCGGTTTCGGCTAGAATCTCGCCGGGATTGGATGACAGGAAGGCGTTGCTTCCACTCCCCGCAGGCTGGCCCTCAAATACTTTTAGCACCGCGTTGATAGCGTCCAGTTGATATTGTTGGTGGGGGTTGAAGTGAAGGCGCACGAATCGTTATCCCAGTGAAGAACCATAGGCTATGATCTCCTCACGAACCTGATTCATTTTCTCATACTCTTTCTGTTTATTACTGATTTCGCACTGCCAGATTATCAACACCTGCCACCCTGTTTTTTCCAATTCATCATAGTTCTTCAAATCCCTTTCTATGTTTCGGTTTATTTTTTTGCGCCAGAAATCTGTATTTGTTACGGGTAATTTTCCTCTTGGGCAGTCGTGACCATGCCAATAACATCCGTGAACAAAAACAACGGTTTTATACTTAGGCAAAACCAGATCAGGGTTGCCGGGCAGGTTGCTGACGTGTTTCCTGTACCTCAGCCCTTCAGAGAACAGATACTTGCGAACTAAAGCCTCCGGTTTTGTGTCCTTGCCGGATATGCGCGACATGATGTCACTGCGTTTCCGGGCGGAATAGATGTCATTCATTTAACAGCTTGGATATTCTGTAATTTTTCGTACTTATCCATGAATTCCTGATGATATGTTCTTGCGTTTTCTAATAACTCACCATAAGTTTTGACGTATATCTCTCCAGATATACCGTATGTCTTTATCTTGGATTGAGCAAGCCGGTCATTGGACTGCTTGCCGCCGACCACATAGGCAACTATCTGGCCTGCTGACCCTGGTGTATTTCCAACTTGTTTTTCCAAAAATGAACGATAATCGGCCGCTTGCTCTATATCTGTTGCACTTATCACATGATGAGGTCTTTTCAATTCAATGATGAAACGATGATTTGAAACGCTGGTACAGACAAAATCTATTCTTCTATCGGACTCTTCCAGCTGCTCTTCAGGATACTCATCCCTGAGGACTTGCGAGAAGTGTGCCTCGTGTTGGAACTCCATTATTCTAGGGTCTAGCAACCATGGAAATTCCTTGAAAAAATCATGCAAGATAGGAACTTCCTTGGAATTATCTTTTATATGTTTAGATAGTTCATTAATTGTGGAAATCCTGCCAAGGGAAAGACGATAAAGTTCCTTTGCTTCGACAAGCTGCCATTCCTTGAATAACTCAACAAATATACTACTATCAACCGTGTCAGTTTCAGCAATTTCCGTTGCGAACTCTTTGAATGCTTCAAACTGAAAAGCATCTTTCACATAGCTGACCAAGCCGCCGGATTTTTCCGTGTCTATCCCCTCGTTTCCAATGATTTGATTGACAATTTTTCGCGCCAATGCCTGTTCATGTTTTGGCAAGGCTGCCAGCCATTCATCAACATCCATTCCGGTCTTCTCTTTGATTTCCTGCTTTTTCTTTTCCTCAATTCTCTTGCGCCGTTCTGAATAAATCTTTTTAACAACTTTCTGAAGATAATCTTTGAGTTCGGAAGTTCCTTCATTTTCCCAGTTCAAGGATTGCCTGCTGGTTCCGATAACGTCCTGTTCCCACTCATCAATAAATCCTATGTTCAGCCATCCGGTTAAA
This sequence comes from Gammaproteobacteria bacterium, assembly GCA_965215365.1. GTDB lineage: Bacteria > Pseudomonadota > Gammaproteobacteria > Eutrophobiales > Eutrophobiaceae > JAAXHV01. Next base: position 1,544,409 of record CBDCDS010000003.1, read on the forward strand.
TACGTATACCCGTGACTGGATGCTTTTTCTCCATAAAATTCATGAGCATTCACCAGTTTTCCCCTTGAAAACAAAGCTATTCCCTTCATTGAAGATGAAACCGGTGTCTTTGCCGATATAATTTTGCCTGTAATTTGCGCTACGTATTCATACTGAGAATCCACTTCAGAATAAGGAAAGTCCCATTCATATTCAGTATCAATACTGTCGTACTTCAGTTCGTTAGTTACTTTTTTGGGCTGTAGATTATTGTGGATAATCTCCGTGTTGAAATCTTTTTCGTTAAAAACAAAAAAAGCTCTAGCTAAACTGACAGCCAAACTCTGCGGAGTAAAAGGAGTTTTTCGTCTGATGGCGGTCAATGTAACTCTGGTTCCTGATATCTCTCCGGCACAAGGCTCGTCATGTTTCGTTAATGGTATTTCATATTGGTCACCTGATTTTTTTATATCATCCCAATCCATTTCAAAACGGTTTTCTTTACTGTCTCTCCAAGTTGTAATCTCAACATGGTTGGCAATGCCGAAAAACGACAGCTTGCCGATACCTTTTTTCCCGATGACCTTTCTTTGTCCGGATTCCGAGTACTGCTTGTTGCCCTCTCTCCTGTTACGCCCGATCTTTAGAAATTTAGCTTCCAGTTCTGCAAAAGACATCCCGTGTCCGTTGTCCTCAATAATAATTTTTTTGTCTCCATCATCTTTGAGTATTATCTTCACAATCGAGGCATCCGCATCATAAGCATTAGCTACCAATTCCGCGATAACCGGGGGCAGGGTGCTGTACATCTGGATTCCCAAGTGTTCGATGGTATTGGGGTCAAAACTCATTTTCACTGTTTGTTGTGCTGTCATTGCCTAGCTCCGTTACTTTGTTTGCCTTGTAAAACCAGTCCTATTCGTCTCGCCAGTGCGGGAGGCACGGCATTACCGATCATTTTGGCCGTAGCCCCCATACTTTCCGAATAGAATTTATAGCTGTGGGGAAATGTTTGTAGGGTAGCGCCTTCTCTTAAAGAGATAGCCCTGTCTTCTTCGGGATGACCGAACCTGCCGTTGGACAGACTGTTGAAACGGGTGGTTATGGTGGGCGCCGGTTTATCCCAGAACATCCTGCCGTAAACGTCCCGGTAACAATCATCTCTCCCTTTATAGGTCTCAATTTGTAAATCCTTGCGCGAACTCCAGGATTTTCTTGTACCTCCGTCCTTCGGAGTTAAGGCAAGCCGCTGTAGCATGGTGTCCGATAGCCCCGCGCAACTGTGACGGAAGTCAGTCGCATCATAATGGCCTGCGCTGATTTTTTCAAAGCCATTTTCAGTACCGATGAAGTTTCTGACAACCGGCCCGATGTCATCGGGAACGGGTAGCTTTATGCTTTTACTCACCCGGGAAGCAACCAGCACAAATCGCTTCCTGTTTTGAGGCACACCGTAAAAGTTGGCATTGATCACACCCTGGTCATAACCGTACCCATTTGCTTCCAGAAAATTGATAAAGGCATTTAATTTGCTTTCTTCAGCCCTGCGTTTTATTCCTGGTACGTTCTCTACGACTATGTAGCCCGGATTGTAATATTCGACGAATCTCTGAAAATGGGTCAGCAGGTTTGTATTCTTTGCGGATTTTTTCCGGTCGGTGTTGATGACGCTCCAGTACTGGCATGGACTGCATCCGATGAATACCAGATTATTATCACCAGCCCTGATTCCGGCGCCTGAAAGAACTGATGTGTCGGACTGTGTAATATCGGCCAGGATAAACCTGGTGTTCGGATTATTTTTAAGATACGTTTCCCGGCAGTTCTTATCGTTGTCCAAACCGGCAAGGACTTGGATGCCTGCTTGCCCCATACCGAAGGACATGCCACCTCCTCCGCAAAAGAAATCGCATGCTGTCAATGAGTTATTGTTCATTGCGATCAAATCGTTCGGAACTCGATCCCGGCGTCTTCCATAAGCAGGGCGGTGTTGGTTTTCAGCTGATCATTATTTTTGAACAGGTGGTCCAGCGTGATAACAGATTGCGGGTTGACTGCCAGGATCGTTTTGATTGTTGCATCGTCAATGCTTTCCAGCGCAAGGGCGATGACTGTACCGAAGTCACGTACCAGGAACCAGTTGCCTTTGTCTTCTATTTCGGAAGTCAGGGACAAGCCGGATTTCAGTAATAATTCGTAGAGGACATGTTCAGTTTCCGCGTCTTCGACCAACGGGGTGATATGGATTTTAAGTTGCTTCTCCAACTCTTTTTCATCACGGATATGCTCGCCGCGCCAGGTCTTTAAGTTGGATTTTTGCAGCTTGAAAACTTTGAAGCCGTCTTTGAGGTCATCTTTTTTAATCACCCGACGAATGCGTTCTTTGCCTATGTCGGCGATAGTTTTGTAGCCGGATTTGTACGCTTCGGACTTTTCATCGCAGGGTTCGGGGATCTGGACGCAGATGAATTTACGATTGCCGCCGTCCTCGGCATTGAGCTTCAGGACAGCATCTGCGGTGGCACAGGAGCCAGCGAAGAAATCAAGATAAATTCCATTTTCATTCTGACATAACGACACTATCTTTTTCAACAGCCTCACAGGTTTGGGGTGATCAAAAATATTTTTTATATCAGGGAATATCCTGTTTAGTTCGTCACTGGCCTCATCGTTAGTCCCAGCGTCGAGCCAGGTACTTCTTGTGTTGACTCCTCGATGATTAGCCAAGAATCTCTTTTTTTTAGGTTCTTTGGATTTGCCATCTCTTCCCCACCACACAAGGTCTTGCCTTTCATTTTCGTGATGAGTTTCCAACGAACAGCCCCAAACTCTCGGTGAATCTGAATACGTATCGGGATATATTTCCTCTCCTGTATTCGGATTAGTAATGGGGTAATAAAGATTTTCCCTTTCTGTTTTTGTCCATTTGCTTCTGTAATCACCCTCGGCCCAAAGTCCCTTAGGGTCATTGTCAGGATTTTTATACTGCTTTTTTTGCTGTACACTTAGCTCTTGGCGGGGCAGTTGATCCGTGACTTTCCCATAAATAAAGATATTGTCATGAGTAAAAGCAAAAGATGGCTTGTTATCCCCACTTGTTTTTTTCCATGCTATGCAACCAACGAAATTCTCCTCCCCAAAAATCTCATTCATCACCATCCGCAGATTATGCACCTCATTGTCGTCGATGGAGACGAAAATCAACCCATCTGCGCGTAGCAGGTTACGCGCCAGGAACAGGCGCGGGTAAATCATGCTGAGCCAGTTGGAGTGGAAATGACCATTTTCCCGGCTGTTTTTACGGAACATACCTTCACGGGTCATGCGCCCTTGTTCATCCTTGTCGCCAATGCGCTTCAGGTAAGCGTCCTTGCTCTCGGCGAAGCGGTCGGGATAGATGAAATGGTCGTTACCGGTATTGTAGGGCGGGTCAATATAAATCATCCTGACTTTGCCGAAATATGACTTCTGCAGGACTTTCAGCACTTCCAAATTTTCGCCCTCAATAAACAAATTATTGCTGTCGTCAAAATCCATGGACTCCTCGCGGCAAGGTCTCAGGGTAGCTGTGGTTGGCGACTGCAAGACACGAAACGCATCGGTTTTGCCGGCCCAGTTCAGGTGGTAGCGCTCATCTTTGAACTCAACCTCGCTGCCCAAGGCAACCCGCAGTTTTTCCCAATCAACTTTCCCCTCGCTGAATGCCTCCGGAAATAATTCCCTCAGTCGGGCCAGTTTTTCCTCAGCGATATTAGGCGATTTACCATTCATGGGTTTTTCAGAATTTTCGTTCAAATACCTGCGTGCTAATCAAGGTTGCAGATTGAGGCATATAGGTTAGAATTTGGTTATGAACGGTTTAACCTATGCGCTCATCATAGCATTGATCGCCGGCTTTTTGCTGCAATGGCGCCTGAGTGTGCGCCATATACGCCATATCAGGGCGCACCGGGGTGCGGTGCCGGATAACTTTGCGGATAAAATTCCCTTAGAGGCGCACCGCAAGGCGGCTGATTATACCTGCGCCAAGACCCGGCTGCGGCTGGTCGAGTTGGTGGTATCGTCACTTATTCTGTTGCTCCTGACCCTGGGCGGCGGCCTGGATTGGATTGATTCCGTCGTGCGCGCCTACCCGCTGTCCGGCCTGTGGACGGGAACAATCTTCATCCTGGCCGCGCTGTTAATCACCTCCCTGCTGGACTTGCCGTTGTCCCTGTACCGTACATTTGGACTGGAACAGCGTTTTGGTTTCAACAAGATGACGCTTGCGCTGTTTGTTTCCGACCTGCTGAAAAATGCGCTGCTGATGCTGGCCATCGGCACGCCGCTGCTGCTGCTGGTGCTGTGGTTCATGGACAATGCCGGCGCTTGGTGGTGGTTGTACGTGTGGCTGACCTGGCTGGGTTTCAACCTGGTCATGGTCTGGGCTTATCCTGCGTTCATTGCGCCTTTATTCAATAAATTCAGGCCGTTGCAGAATACCGACCTGGCCGCGCGCATCGGCGCGCTGCTGCACCGGAACGGCTTTACCAGCAACGGTATCTTTGTTATGGACGGCTCCACCCGCTCCACCCATGGCAACGCCTACTTCACCGGGTTGGGGGCGAATAAACGGATCGTCTTTTTCGATACCTTGATCGATGAATTGTCCTACGACGAGATAGAGGCGGTGCTGGCCCACGAACTGGGGCATTTCAAATGCGGCCACGTCAAAAAACGCCTGTCAATACTGGGGGCAACCTTTCTCGCCGGCTTTGCCGTGCTGGGCATTTTGCTGGAGCAGCCCTGGTTTTATAGCGGTCTGGGCGTCAGTGAGCCCTCTGCCTACATGGCCCTGACCCTGTTCGTGCTGGTGGCGCCGGCATTTACGTGCTTCCTGCAACCGTTGTTCTCAGTGGTTTCCCGTAAACATGAATTTGAGGCTGACGATTTCGCCAAAGAACAGGTGCCGGCCGGCAGTCTGATCAACGCCCTGGTGAAACTCTACCGGGAAAATGCCAACACCCTGACCCCGGACCCGATGTACTCGGCGTTTCACGACTCACACCCGCCGGCACCCATCAGGGTGGCGCACCTGGGGGGTTAGCCCGCAGGCAGAACCAATCCGGCGCGAGCTTCGCATCACCTGGTGAGAACTGCGGGTTAGGAAAACAGTTTTATCGCCACCATCAGCAATGGCGGCCGGGCGAGGATGGCACCGGCATTGCGACGCTATGTCACACATTATTTCACACTACTTCATGCGGCCACTTCGCGTCGGCCGGCCAGGGCGTGGGACAGGGTGTGGCTGTCGATGTATTCCAGTTCGCCGCCTAGGGGCACGCCGTGGGCGATGCGGGTGACGCGGATTGGATGGTTGCGTACCAGGTCGTTGATATAGTGTGCGGTGGCCTCGCCCTCCATGGTCGAGTTGGTGGCCAGTATCACCTCTTTAACCTCGGCGCTGCCGGCGGCGCCCTCCCGGGCGCCGGCAAGCTGCGCCGCCAGTTTATCCAGGCCCAGTTCCTGCGGGCCGATGCCATCTAAGGGCGACAGGCGTCCCATCAGCACAAAATACTTACCTTGGTAACCCGCCTCTTCCATGGCAAATACGTCGGCAGGGCTTTCCACAATGCACAGCAGGGAGCTATCCCGCTGCTCGCTCAGGCACAAACTGCATATCGGGGTTTCACTGAAATTGCGGCAGCGTTCACAGGCACCGATGTGTGTCATTGCCTCTGTTAACGCCAGCGCCAGGGCTTTCCCCCCGCCCCGGTCGCGTTGCAACAGGTGATAGCTGATGCGCTGGGCGGACTTCCTGCCGATGCCGGGCAACCGGCACAGGGCCTGGATTAGCGCGCTTAGCCTGGCAGGTTCAGACTGCATTTCTGAACATGTCAGAAGCAAATAGAAAGAGCGCCGGCGCCATTCAGAATGGCAGCTTGAAGCCCGCCGGCAGGCCGAGCGCAGAGGCGGCATCGCTCATCTTGTCCTGCACGGCTTTTTCCACGCGCCGGTTGGCGTCATTCACGGCTGCGGCGAGCAGGTCTTCCAGCATCTCCTTGTCCCCGGCCAACAGTGTGGGGTCTATGTCAACCCGTTTCACGTCGTGGCCACCGGTCATCACTACCTTCACCATGCCGGCGCCGGCTTCGCCCTGCACCTCGACGGTAGCGATCTCTTCCTGCGCCCGTTGCATATTTTCCTGTACCTGCCGGGCTTGCTTCATAATGTCGCCAAAAGCACTTTTCATTCGTTTCTCCGCAGCTGATAAGGCCACCTCTAAAACACGAGGTGGCCGTGCAGCATTATGGATATGCTGCTATTTTTAAGCATTTAAGTGCTTGAAAATGAAGGAAATAAAAAATCACACTTTTTTCATTTCCGTCTCCAAAAATGCCACGAGGGACATTTTTATGGGCTCCTTTTATTTGGTCTCAGAATACCTGATCGAGTCCTCGTCAATGGTTGCGCCAAACGTTTCCATGAACAGTTTAACATCCGGGTTGTTTTCGACTGCGTGCCGGGCGGCTTGTTTTTTCTCAAGTGCTTCACGGGCTGCAACTTGTGCCGGTGTTTCCTGCGCGGCTTCCTCGGTGGTTAGCGTCAGCGTCAGGTCGCTGCCGAAGTGCGCACTGAGCGCAGACTGTAACTTATCCTTCTGATGCGCGCTCAAAATATGTTCCTGCTCCGGGTTCAGGTTCAGGTGTATCCGTTGCCCCCGGCGCTCCCGAAAGGTGCAATGTAAGGCCAGCTCTCTCGTCAACCCGGTCAAGGCCATACTGTCGATAAACTGACGCCAGTCTTCATTACTGTGCAGTGTCGCCGGCAGGGCCGAGGCCGCCGCCGGTGCTGAGCGGGCATCGGCAGGCGGTACAACATCATTGTTGCGGGTGTCGGCCGCCGCTGCGGTGACTGTGCCGGACCCCGCCGCCGCAGAACCAGGGGCAGCCAGCTTTCCCTCATCATGCTGTTGTGGCGTGTTAGCGGTGTCCACGGGCGTGAAAGCCAGCATACGGATCAGGGTCATCTCAAACGCGGCTCTAGGGTCGGGCGCAAGCGCCAGGTCCCTGCGTCCGTTCAAAGCTATCTGGTAATACAGTTGTACGTCTTCCTTAGTCAGCGTGCGGGCCAGGCGGCGACCATCTTCGTCAATCAGGTCGGAACCTTCCGGCAATACCTGCGCCACTGCGGTATCATGCAGGAGAGACAGCAGTCCTGCCAACAGCGCGTCATAATCAGGCGACAGTTCAGCCATTTTGTTGACGCGCGCCAACATGGACGCGGCATCCCGCTCAACAATATCCGTGAGCAGGGCGCACAACTCCTCGCCGTCGATGGCACCGAGCATATCTTGCACCTGCATGGCTTCCAAGCGCCCATCACCGAAGGATACAGCCTGATCGAGCAGACTCAAAGCGTCGCGCATGCTGCCGTCTGCGGCCTGGGCAATCAGGCCGGCGCAGGACGGCTCCGCGGTAACGTTCTCCTCACCCAGAATTTTAAGCAACTGGGTCTCTATCTGCTCAGTACCCAGGTGTTTAAGGTTGAATTGCAGGCAACGCGACAGGATGGTGACCGGGATACGCTTGGGTTCGGTCGTTGCCAGCAGGAATTTTACGTGAGGTGGCGGTTCTTCCAGGGTTTTCAATAAAGCATTGAAGCTGTGCTTGGAAAACATGTGCACTTCATCAATGAGATAAACCTTGTATCTGCCCGCAGTCGGCGCATACTGCACGTTATCCATCAGCTCACGGGTCTCATCCACCTTGGCCCGGGAGGCGGCATCGACCTCGATTAAATCCACAAATCGGCCCTCGTCAATGCCGGTGCAGGCGCTGCACTGTCCACACGGATCAGAACTGACTCCGGCCTCGCAGTTGAGACACTTCGCCAGGATGCGCGCCAGCGTGGTCTTGCCCACCCCGCGCGTGCCGGTAAACAGGTAGGCATGGTGTAACCGGTCGGAATCCAGCGCGTTCACCAGCACTTTGAGAACATGGCCTTGTCCGACCATGTCCTTAAACAGACGCGGCCGCCATTTGCGCGCGAGAACCTGATAGCTCATAGAATTTATTTATATGTTTTAATCTCGATTAACCTGAAAGGCATCTCTGCAAATCAGAGGTTCCTCAAAGGTGCCTCTAAAAGCGTCCTGCACCGTTCTTGGCCCGGCGCCCGCATCCATTGTTACCGCTGCTCCCTTTCGGGCCTGACGGGGTTCACAACTTCGCGCCGCGGGGAGACCGGCGCAGGCCGCACCGTTCATACTAGCATAAATGGCCGCATATCCCTACACTAAGACCAGCTATCCCGAGATGACGCGATGATCTTTCCCCATAGACACCGGCGAGGCACAAAGGGAGGACGTGACCGGGTTCAATAGCGGATCGATGCCGAAGAAAAGATCGAACCTCGAGACTGGATGCCGGACGCCTACCGCGATGGCGCTCTGGACAACGGCGTTGACCTGCCGTTCGCCTGCAAGGGCGGAGTCTGCGCCACCTGCAAGGCAAAGCTGCTGGAGGGGGAAGTGGACATGGATATCAACCACGCCCTGGAAGACGATGAAGTAGCAGCAGGCTACATACTCACCTGCCAGTCGCACCCGGTCAGCGCGCGGGTGGTGGTTGATTTTGACCAGTGAGTCGGGTGCGACGCAGGCAGGGAACCAGCTGCCGGCTAGTCCCCGTGTTTATCATTATATTCAGCTACCTTGATAGCAAAAATAACGAACGCTGCGATGATCAACGCACCAATTGCAGGTTCCATAGCATCACCTCTTTTTAATTGCGTAAGCCCACAATGCCAAACCAACAAGAAAAACCGATACCGCGCTGGCAGCAACCACCTCCTGCAGGAACAATCCTAGCAGCCCGGCAATGATCAACGCAAGCGATATGTCCAGGTTCAATACATATGAGACTCAGAGGCAGGCTGTGTGAGTTGTTGATAATACTCCATTGGGGTTAATAAACCAATACCGTTATGCGGGCGGTAGGTATTGTAGTATTGCTGATACTCTGCCAGTTTGCGGTTGATGGCGGCCACGGTCAGTGGACCCTCGTAGAACGGATAGAACTCATAGCGGCTGGTGGCGTTGGCGCGTTCTACACAGCCGTTGTATTCGGGTTTTTTCGGGGGCAGCACGTACAGGGGGATTCCTAAGTCCTGGCAAGCCTGCTCGAACTCATCTCGGAACTCCGAGCCGCCATCGACCTGGATAGAACGGATGGGAAACGGCGCCTCACCGAGCAGCGCTTTTAAGAAGCGCCGGGCATTGCCACTGGTGGCCCGACTGTAGGCTCGCAGCGCACTCCATTTGCTCACCGGACAGACGGCCTTGAACTCCTTCACCGTGATGCCGTCCGTGAAGCCGACACTCATGTGGTCTATCTGCATCAACTCCCCTGGCGCCTTAGCCTTCATCCCGTAGCGCCAGCGCTTGGCATGATGGGTAAACGCCCGGCGGCGCTTAGGCTTCACCCGGCCATAGTAAAACGCCACCGGCTTGACCCGACCCAGCCGCACCAGCTTCGCCACGATGCGCCCGACCGTACTCTCGCTCAAAGTCCAGCCCTGCTCGCGCACCCCCACCCGCCAGAGCTTACGCTTACCCCATAACGGATAACGTTGGCGAAGGTGCAAGACCTGCTGCTCGTGCTGGCGCGTCCATTGCGGCACACGCCGCCGCCGCGGCGCACGAGAGCCACACCCCAGACCCTTCAGCCCATGTTCACGATACCGCTTCAACCAACGGTAGTAGGTCGCCCTCGACCAACCTACTGCTGCCAGTGCCGTCGCCTCACCACACCCATCCTCGCGTAACGTCGCAACCAATTCCAACTGCTTCAAACGACCGCGCGCGTCAGCATCGGTAGTATCATCGACGCGCCAACTGCGATATGATTTCACCCGCAGGCTTTTGATCTGCATCGGGTAGTCCTCCTGTGTCAATTAGTTGAGATTAATTCACACACAGACTACCCGATTTCTTTATCTAAAGAGTCTCACTTGTTTCTGAACCCGGACAGCGATATTTTCCGGGCGTCTTCCAAAAGGAAGTTCCGGTCAGGCTTCCAGATACTGAACAATTTTTTCATTGTTGCGACCTTGCATTCCAGATTTTAGGGAACCTCTAAAAATACCCTCCGTGGTATTTTGTGATGCGCCCCTTCCCTGGGGCGCCCCCTGTGGACGTCGAAGCCGACGTCCAATAATAGAGGCGCCCTTTATGCAGCTGAGTTTATCCGTTTCAGGCCGAATGAAAAGCAGAAAATCACCAAAAATGTGACAAAAGTCACATTTCCCGCTCGATTATGAAACCAATCAGCAAGCTGCTGGAGGAATTTGCCACTCGCAAGCCAACTGAAACCGCCCGACCAGGAATTTCATGCACGCTTTACCGAGGACGACTGGTCATTCACTCATCCTTTTTCCCGCGAGTCAACTCCCCCAGAAGCGTAGTGAGACTGACGGATAAGACGCCGGGGCTGAGCGTGTTGCCGGCGTTGGTTTGTGGTGTATCGCTATGGACTAACAGGGCTCGGGTTTGATATCTGTTGATCACGCGCGCCAGCCGGGTCAGGGGTTGGGTCATAGAGGGTTTTGGTGTTTTTGTTGCCTTTGCTTCTACCAGTAGTAATGCGCCGGCCTGCTGTGGTATGACGAAATCTACCTCCAGCCCTTGCTGGTCCCGGAAATAGTAGAGCTCTTTCCGTTTGCCTGTGTTTACCTGGTGTTTGATAATTTCTGCGGCGACAAATCCTTCAAACAGGGCGCCGTGGAAGGGTGATTTACGGAGTATTGCCATGCTATCGATGCCAAGCAGGTGGCAAACCAAGCCAGAATCGGTGAAATATATTTTTGGAGATTTTATAAGACGTTTACCGAAATTCTCATAAAATGGCGGGAGAACGATGATCTGGTTGGTCATTTCCAGCACATTCAGCCATGAGGAGACTGTAGGCACTGAAACACCCAGCGGCGCAGCCAGATCGGTCTTGTTCAATATGCTGCCGTGACGAAAGGCCAGCAATGACAGGAAACGCCGGAATGTACTCAGATCCCTGATCGCAGTGATGGCGCGCACATCGCGCTCGAGGTAGGTTTGTATATATGAGCGAAACCAGAGGTCCGCCCCCGCGGGTTTTTTGATAATGTCAGGGTAGCCGCCGCGCAACAGGCTGACTTTTTCGGTTTCGAGTACAGACAGGGGAAATAACTGCAACACCGCCACCCGGCCGGCCATGGATTCGGATACCCCCCGCATCAGTGGCGCCTCCTGTGAGCCGGTCAGCAACCACTGCCCTTGCCGTCCCGGCGCAGCATCGATACGTGTGCGAATATATCCCAGCAATGCCGGGGTATTCTGTATTTCATCTAAGACTACCGGAGTTTGCAACTCATCAAGAAAACCGCGCGGATCGCTGTTGACCCGGGCGATAACATCCGGGTCCTCAAGCAAAACGTGATGTGCCTTGGGAAAGGTATGTTTCAACAAAGTGGTCTTCCCGCACTGTCTGGCTCCTGTTAGCAGGATTGCAGGAAAATTGCGGGCGGCTCTGCGCAGCTCTGAAACAGCGATACGGGGAATATAAGACATTTGAGTATTCTAAACTAAAACTTTAGAAAACTCAAATATATTGCTTACAACTATCCCCCCAAACTCAGCGCGATCCCGACAAAAATCACCAGTCCTACCCGGTTGTTGTTGCGAAATGCCTTAAAGCAATCCGCCGGGTTGCGCGCGCGGAGCAGATATTGCTGGTACAGGAAGAACGCGGCAGCGCCTGCCAGGGCGAGGTGGTAGGGCAAACCCAGGCCGGTCTGGCGGCCAATGCTGTACAGGGCGGCGATGAACAGGGTTTGTACCACGCCGATGACGACGCGGTCGGCATCGTCCAGCAAGATGGCAGTGGATTTCAGGCCGATTTTCAGGTCATCTTGCCGATCTACCATGGCGTATTGGGTGTCGTAGCTCAGCACCCAGAGTATATTCGCGGCAAAGATTAACCAGGCTAGGGGCGGCACGCTGCCGGTGGTGGCGGCGAAAGCCATGAGGATACCCCAACTGAAGGCAAAGCCGAGGAACAGCTGCGGCAGGTAAGTGTAACGTTTCATCAAGGGGTAGATGAGCGCCAGACCGACCGCGCACACCGACAATAACACCGTGAGCAGGTTGGTGGTAAGCACCAGCCCGAAGGCACACAGGGTGAGCGCGGCAATAACACCGTAAGCCTCCGTTACGGAAACCCGGCCGGTAGTGAGCGGGCGCTCTTTGGTGCGTTCGACGTGCCGGTCAAACTCCCGGTCTGCCAGGTCGTTCACGACTACCCCGGCCGAGCGGGTGAGAAATACCCCCAGCACAAACACCACCAGCAGGTGCAAGGTGGGCAGCCCGGCATGGGCGAGCCACAGCGCCCACAGCGTCGGCCATAACAGCAACAGCCAGCCAATGGGTTTGTCCAGCCGCATCAGCTGTGCGTAAAGGATGAGTTTTTCCCGCATCTGTGTGCCCATCAAATCAGCACCTGCAAGGCGCCGCGGTGGCCGCACCACTGCCGTCTTTGTCCCGACGCCCGTCTCAAACCTTGCCGAAGTCGATTTTTGTGTTCAACCATCTTGCTACCAGTGGGTTCACCACTTCCGGGCATTGTGACAGGATCACATCCGCAGCACGCTGTACGCGCGGCACCAGGTGGGCATCCCGCACGAAATCGGCGATATGCAATTCCGGCACGCCGGTCTGTTTGGTCCCCAGTATTTCGCCGGGGCCGCGCAACTCCAGGTCGCTCTGGGCGATGGCGAACCCGTCATTGGTCTCGCGCATTCGGTTCAAGCGTACCCGGGCATTGTCAGACAAGGGCGTCTGGTAGAGCAGGACACAAGCGCTGGTCTGCGCGCCCCGGCCCACCCGGCCGCGTAACTGGTGCAGTTGCGACAACCCCAGGCGCTCGGCATTCTCGATGATCATCAGGCTGGCGTTGGCGACATCCACCCCTACCTCGATCACCGTGGTTGCCACTAACAGGTCGATCGTGCCGGCCTTGAAATCGGCCATTACTGTCTCCTTTTCAGCAGGTTTCATCCTGCCGTGGATGAGGCCGACCGTCAGGCCGGTGAGTTGTTCGGCCAGGTATTCCCGGACATCTTCAGCCGCCTGTAACTGCAAGACTTCGGAGTTTTCTATCAGAGTACATACCCAGTAGGCTTGCCGCCCTTGTTTGCAGACCTCGTGGATGCGCTTGATCACAGCTTCCCGGCGGGCATTGGAAATGACCGTGGTCTTGACCGGTTGGCGCCCCGGCGGCAGCTGGTCGATAGTTGAAATATCTAGGTCGGCAAACAGGGTCATGGCCAGGGTTCTCGGAATAGGCGTCGCGGTCATGATCAGCTGGTGCGCCTGCCGGTTTTCGTTACCGCCTTTTTCCAGCAGGGCCAGCCGCTGATCGACGCCAAAACGGTGTTGTTCGTCGATGATGACCAGGCCGATATTGCCGAAGGCGACCTGTTCCTGGAACAATGCGTGGGTGCCGACCGCAACCATGGGTTGCGCTGAATCCAGTTGCGCCAGCGCAGCTTGCCGCGTGCGGCGTGGCTGCTTCCCGGTCAGCAGCGTCACCGGGATGTCGATGGGGGAGAACCATTGCCTGATAGTGTGGTAATGCTGGTCAGCCAGCAGTTCCGTAGGCGCCATCAGCGCAACCTGATAGCCGGAGTTAATCACCAGCAAGGCCGCACAGGCGGCGACTACGGTTTTGCCGGAACCTACGTCGCCTTGCAGCAGGCGCAGCATCGGCGCCGGCTGCAACATGTCTGCGCGTAGCTCTTCCAGCACCCGTTGCTGGGCGCGGGTCAGGGTAAACGGCAATTGCTCCAGGAACGCACCGAGCCGGCCCTGAGTGCTGTTGTCGATCGCGAACGAGGCCTGCGCCTGCGCGGCGGCCCTGAGCTGGCGCAGACTCAAGTGCTGTGCCAGCAGTTCCTCAAAGGCCAGGCGTTGCTGCGCCGGGTGCGCGCCCTGTTCCAGGCTGGCCAGGTCCGCATCCGCCGGCGGTCGATGCACATAGCGCAAGGCCTGTTCCAGCTTGAGTAGGGAGTGTTGTTGCAGGAGCCGCTCCGGTAGCAATTCACTCAGGCCGGTTGCATCCGCGCTCAGGGTCGTCAGCGCCTGTCCGGTGAGGTCGCGCAGCTTGAACTGCGATAACCCCTGGGTCAGCGGGTACACCGGCGTGAGGGTCTGTTCCAGGGCGGTCTCGGCGCCTGTTTCAACCCGCCAGTATTCCGGATGAATCATCTCCAGAGTGTGATTGACGCGCCTGAGCTGCTGGCTCCAGCAGCGTAGGGTCATGCCCTGTTGCAGCCCCAGCTGTTGCGCTCGGGTAAAATGGAAAAACCTCAGGGTCAGCGCGCCGCTGCCGTCGCTGATGCGGCAGAGCAGGGTGCGGCGGCGCCCGGTCGAAGCCTGTACCAGTTCCACCGTACCCTGGCACAGGGCGCTGTCACCCGGTCGCAGGCTGCCGATGGGAACCAGTCGGGTGCGGTCGATATAGCGCTTGGGCAGGTGGAACAGCAGGTCGCGCACTTGCCGAATCCCCAGGTTCTGCAAGCGCTCCTCCAGCCGCGGACCAACGCCCCGCAAGGCTCCGACAGCAGTTTCGAGGGTGACAGGCCCAGCCACGGGTCAGGGCTCAGCGCCGGCTGATCCGGGAGACATGGCGGATGTTCCTGACACGGCGGATGATATTGGCCAGGTGCACCCGGTTGGTGACTTCCACAATGAACTTTAAGGTGGTGTAGCGATCGTCCTTGTCGTGCATTTCCACGCTGATGATGTTGGCGTCGCGCGCGGCGATTTCCGTGGCTATCCTGGCCAGCACACCGCGCTGATTGGTCACCTCCACCCGGATATTGGTCGGAAAGCTGCCTTCGGTCTGATCCTCCCAGGCCACATCCAGCCACTTGTCCGGGTGGTTCCTGAAGTCGGTGACGTTGGGGCAGGTCTGGTGGTGCACGACGATGCCGCGCCCGGTGGTGACAAACCCCAGGATCGGGTCGCCGGGAATAGGGCGGCAGCACTTGGGAAAGTTCACCACCATACCTTCGGTTCCCTTGATACTCAGCGGCGTATTATTTTTTCCGGCACGTCGGCGCGCCGGCATCGGCTGCTCTGTCAGTTGCGTTGCAACCAGAGCTGCGATGCGGTTGCCCAGCCCTATTTCCTGGAGCAGCTCAGCGCGGCTGTCCAGCTTGAACTCTTTCAGCAGTTTGTTCCAGCGCGCCGGCTGAAGCTCGTCATAACCGGCGCCGTAGGTCTTGAGCTCCCGCACCAGCAAGCGCTTGCCAAGTGCGCTCGCCTCGCTTTTACGGAGGTTCTTCAGATAGTGCCTGATGTTGGCCCGGGCTTTCGCAGTCACGGCGAAACTCAACCATGCCGGGTCCGGTTTGGCCCCAGGCGCGGTAATGACCTCAATGGTCTGGCCGGTGACCAGATGGGTGCTGAGCGGCGCCAGCCGCCGGTCGATCCGCACGCCTACACAACTGTTGCCGACATCGGTATGAATGGCGTAGGCGAAGTCCACCGCGGTGGCCCCTTTTTGCAGTTCGAAGATGTCCCCCTTGGGCGTGAAGGCATAGATGGATTCCGGGAACAAATCGATCTTGACATGGTCCAGGAAGTCCTGGGGGTTGCCGGCGGTCGTTTGCATTTCCATGATATGCTGCAACCACTCGCGCGCGCGTTTGTGCGCGCCGGTGCGGTCTGACGCTGAGCCTGATTTATACAGCCAGTGGGCCGCGATGCCGGCCTCGGCCACATCGTCCATATCCGCAGTTCTGATCTGCACCTCCAGAGGCACGCCGTAAGGGCCGAACAGGACGGTATGCAAAGACTGGTAGCCATTTGATTTGGGTATGGCTACGTAATCCTTGAATTTGCCGGGCACAGGCCGGTACAGGTTGTGCATGGTGCCGACTACGCGGTAGCAGGTATCCACTTGGTCGACGATGATGCGAAACGCGTACACGTCATAAACTTCGCTGAAAGACAGGTCTTTTTCCAGCATTTTCCGATAAATACCGTACAGGTGTTTTTCCCTGCCGGTGACCTTGGCCGGTATTTTTTCCTGTCGCAGGCGGCGCTTGATGGAGTTACGGAGCTTGTCGATGAGCTCCTTGCGGTGTCCCCTGGCCTTGATGATCTGCTCGTTCAGGATACGGTGGCGCATGGGATAGAGCGTGGCAAAGCCCAGTTCCTCGAGTTCCAGACGGATGCTGTTGATACCCAGACGTTGGGCGATGGGCGCGTAGATTTCCAGGGTTTCCCGGGCAATGCGACGGCGTTTCACCGGCGCCAGCGCGCCCAGGGTGCGCATGTTATGCAGACGGTCGGCCAGTTTCACCAGGATCACGCGAATATCGTTGCTCATGGCCATCAGCATCTTGCGGAAGCTGTGCGCCTGGGCCTCTGCGCGCGAAGCAAATTCAACCTGGTCCAGTTTGCTGACACCGTCCACCAGTTCCGCAACGCCTTTACCGAAGCGTCGGACTATCTCCTTCTTGTCGGTCGCGGTGTCTTCGATGACATCATGCAGGATGGCGGCGGACAGGGTCTGGTAGTCCATGTGCATGTCACCAAGGATGCCGGCGACTTCCAGCGGGTGGTTGATATAGGGTTCGCCGCTTTTGCGCAGTTGTCCCTGGTGTGCGGCGGCACTGAACTCATAAGCGCACCGCACCTTTTCAACCTCCTGGCAGGAGAGGTAGCTGCCTATCCGTTTTTCAAGCTCGGTAATAGTGGTCATGTACCCGCACCACCGGGAAAATGGGTTAAAAGCCCACGCAGAATCGCCGCCGGCATCGGCAACTGCAGCACCAGTGGTGATGTTACCCTGATACTACCCAACTACCGCAGGTTGTCAGAACACGTCCTCGTCCGGCTGTTCCTGCAAGTCCAGCGGCTGAAACTCTATCTCTTCGAGCTCGGGATCGAAGCTGGGCTTGCCCAGCTCATCGATATTCTCGTGGGTGACGACGCCCTCTGCAATTTCGCGCAACGCCATCACCGTGGGCTTGTCTGACTGATCCTCGATCAACGGATCGCTGCCCCTGAGCAACTGGCGGGTGCGTTTGCTGGCCAGTAATATCAGGTCGTAACGGTTGTCAATGTTTTCCAGACAGTCTTCTACGGTTAATCTTGCCATGTGGGTTCCTGTATAGGTTGAACGTTCCGACCACACAAGTGTAACGTTTGTTCAACTCTGTTGCAATATCTCCCGTAGCAATTTCTGGTACCGGCCTCGTTGACGGCGGTAATTATGGCGGGTGGCGATGATGATCGCAGCGAGTTGTTCCAGGGCCTGGTCAAACTCGTCATTGACGACCAGGTAGTCGTACTCGTCATAATGTTCAATGTCGTTCACGGCCTCGCGCAGGCGCCGACGCATACTGTCTGCATCATCGCCGCGCTTGGCCAGACGTTGCTCCAGCGCGTCCAGGGACGGCGGCAGGATAAAGATGCTGACGGTATCGTCCAGCCTCGCTCTGACCTGTTGCGCACCCTGCCAGTCTATTTCTAGGATCACGTCCTGGCCTTGGGCGAGTTGCCGCTCCACCCAGACGCGCGAAGTGGCATAACTGTGCTCGAACACGGTGGCGTGTTCGAGGAACCGGTTCTGCTCCAGCAGCGCATTAAATTCCTCTTCGCTGACAAAATAGTAGTCCACTTCATGCCGCTCGTGAGGGCGCGGGGCGCGCGTGGTATGGGAGACGGACACCAGCAGCTCGGGCAGGGTAACCACCAGCCTGCGTACCAGCGAGGTCTTCCCGGCACCGGAAGGCGCGGCGATGATAAACAGGGCACCGGTACGTGTAGCGGACTCTGACATGGAAGCAGTATAACCTACCCGCACGATAATTTTGCCCGAAATTCTGCCCGAAATTCTGCTGGTAACCCGGCTGGCACTCAGGGCAACTTCTTTTCATTGACATCTGTTCCAACGACGAGTAGTATAGCCTCCTGACCTGCACTTAAAGCACTGAGGAAACCACCATGGCCCCTGTTATCCATGCCCTGCTGACCCAATCGCCGCTGCTGCTGGCTATCGTTGTCTTGTACCTTCTGAATCGTAAGGACATCAAGCTCATCGAACAAAAAATCGACGGCATCAACACTCGCTTTGATGATATCAACGCCCGTTTTCATGATTTGAAAGAAAGCATCAACAAACGCTTCGATGGCGTCAACAAGCGTATCGATGACGTCAACAAGCGTATCGATGATCAGAAAGATGACATCAAAGCGCTGAGCCAAAAAGTGGATACTCTATCGGGTCAGGTGCATCGGATTGAAGGGCATTTGGGTTTGCCTGGTGTCGGTGCGGGGGCTTGAAACAGCAGGCAACGCTTGCTTCTTAAAAATGAAAAGAAAAACCAAAAACCGCAGAGTTCTCTGTGCTATACTGGTGCCATGGAACCTCACGTTCAAATTCTGACTGCAATCATTGGCGTCGGTATCGCCTTGGCCGGGCTGATCCTGAGATTAGCCACGCGTATCGACGGGCGTATCGACGGGCTGAGTGAAAAGATTGACAAGACGCGTGCCGAGCTGATCGAGAAGATTGACAAATCGGTTGCCGCGCTGAACGAAAGGATTGACAAGACACGTGCCGAGCTGAACGAAAGGATTGACAAGACTAATGAAAAAATTGACAAGACACGTGCCGCGCTGAGCGAAAAAATTGACAAGACGCGTGCCGAGCTGATCGAAAAGATAGACAAGTCAGTTGCCGCGCTGAGCGAAAAAATTGACAAGACCAATGAGCGGGTTGACAAGACCAATGGCCGGCTGGGGCGGGTCGAACAAGGTCTGGCGGCGCTCAAGGCCACGGTGGAGACTTTCTTCCGGGTGCGCGTCGACCCGTTGGTTCCCCCGCCGGATTCTTCCACGGATTCCTCGCCCCCGGTTGAGCAGCGCCGGACCGGCACGGATGGTTAAAACAGCAGGCAACCCCTGCTTCTTAAAAGTGAAGAGAAAAACCAAAAACCGCAGAGTTCTCTGTGCTATACTGGTGCCATGGAACCTCACGTTCAAATTCTGACTGCAATCATTGGCGTCGGTATCGCCTTGGCCGGGCTGATCCTGAGATTAGCCACGCGTATCGACGGGCGTATCGACGGGCTGAGTGAAAAGATTGACAAATCAGTTGCCGCGCTGATCGATAAGATTGACAAGACACGTGCCGAGCTGAACGAAAGGATTGACAAGACACGTGCCGAGCTGATCGAGAAGATTGACAAATCGGTTGCCGCGCTGAACGAAAGGATTGACAAGACTAATGAAAAAATTGACAAGACACGTGCTGAGCTGAACGAAAAAATTGACAAGACACGTGCCGAGCTGAACGAAAAGATAGACAAGACGCGTGCCGCGCTGAGCGAAAAAATTGACAAGACCAATGGCCGGCTGGGGCGGGTCGAACAAGGTCTGGCGGCGCTCAAGGCCACGGTGGAGACTTTCTTCCGGGTACGCGTCGACCCGTTGGTTCCCCCGCCGGATTCTTCCACGGATTCCTCGCCCCCGGTTGAGCAGTGCCGGACCGGCACGGATGGTTAAAACAGCATTATTATCTCACTGAAAAAACTACAAAAAAAGCCAAAAACTACTTGACAATCTTGAGGGGGAATGCCATAATGAACAGCCGCACAGCCGCACAGCCGCACAGCCGCACAGCCGCACAGCCGCACAGCCGCACAGCCGCACAGCCGCACAGCCGCACAGCCGCACAGCCGCACAGCCGCACAGCCGCACAGCCGCACAGCCGCACAGCCGCACAGCCGCATGAGCTACGCGCGCGCAAGCCAGTCGGCGCAACGAGGCCGCCTCACCCCGCGTAAGTCCACGCCACGCCGCCGCGCCAGCGGGCGCCTGCTCGCCGCCGCATGGGTTGCCCTGTTCGCCCTGCCGCTACTGTTCGGCCTCTCCGCTGGCGCACAGGCGCAGACGACTGTCACGTTTGCGAGCAACCTCGCCAATTCCGCCTCAAACACCCCCAGGGATAACCGCCATTGTCAGTCGTTCACCACGGGCAGCAACAGCGGCGGCTACACGCTGTCCACCGTCGACATTGGCATACGCACAGCAGCGGACCGGGGGACTGGCACCGTTGTCGTCATTCGTGCGGACGGAAACGGCAACCCCGGCAGCCTACGTGCAACCCTGACCAACCCGAATTCATTTGTCGGCGGTGCGAACACGTTCACCGCGCCAGCGGGCACTATGCTCGCTGCCAGCACGAAGTACTGGGTGTGCATCAACGACAGCGGCACGAATGCGTTAAAAGTTCGGGCAATCGAAAGTAGCAACCACAGCCCAACCCTCACAACGGGCTGGAGCATCAACGAGGCGAAATCCAGTCTTATGGGTA
Organism: Gammaproteobacteria bacterium; assembly: GCA_965215365.1. Taxonomy (GTDB): domain Bacteria; phylum Pseudomonadota; class Gammaproteobacteria; order Eutrophobiales; family Eutrophobiaceae; genus JAAXHV01. The sequence goes on from CBDCDS010000003.1 coordinate 1,564,793, forward strand.
GCACTAGGTTTCAGGCTTTATCGTGGTTTATTCCCATTGCCATCAAAGGCGCTGCCGTAGCCACCACCACCGGCCCCGCCGCCCCCATGAACCTGGGGGCTGCGCCCGAAAACGAGGGGGTGCAGTTGCAATGGACGGACCCGTCGGACAACACGATCACGAAGTGGCAGTACCGTCGGCGGGACGGCGACCCCGGCACCTGGGGTGCGTGGACGGACCTGACGACCGGCAAGCTCGGCAGTACCTTGTTCGGCACGGTGAGGGGTTTGACGAACGGCACGGAGTACGACTTCGAGGTGCGGGCGGTGGCGGGGAGCACGAACGGCACGGCGGCCACGGTGAGTGCCACACCCGTCCCCCGGCCGGCCGCCCCGACCGGCCTCACAGCCACGGCGGGCAGCCAGCAGGTGGTCCTGAGCTGGACCAACCCCGGCAACGCCACCATCACCGGGTATGCGTACCAGCAACGCATAGCGGGCTCGAGCACCTGGGGGAACGAGACGGCGATTCCCAACAGCACTGCCACCACCATCACCCACACGGTAACGGGTCTGACGAACTACACAGAATATGAGTTCCGGCTGCGGGCCATCAACCCGGCCGGGGGCACGAATTCGGATGCCGTATCGGCCACACCCCGCCCGGACAACGCCCCGGGGCCACCGACCGACTTCACGGCGGTAGCGGGCCCGGGCGGCGGGCAGGTGACGCTGAGCTGGACGCGTCCGAGCGGTACGATTACGAGGTACGAGTACCGGTCCCGCAGACCGGGCGGGGGCTGGTTCGGCTGGGCGGACATAAGGGGCAATAACCGCACCACCTTCGTCGCATCCGTGGGCAACGAGCCGCTGGAATTCCAGATGCGCGCGAGGAACGGGAGCGTAAACGGCGTGTTGTCGGTCATCGTGCCGGCCACGGCGGTGGCCGCCCCGGCGGCCCCGACCAACGTGACGGCGACGGCGGGCAACGCCCAGGTCACGCTGAGCTGGGGCGACCCGTCCAACAGCAACATCACCAAGTACCAGTACCGCCAGAAGTTGAGCAGCGCCAGTACCTGGGGGAGCTGGACGGACTTCACGGGCGGCACCACCGCGACCTCGACCAGCGGCACGGTGACCAGCCTGACCAACGGCACCGCGTACGACTTCCAGGTACGCGCCACAGCTGCCACGGACGGCACCGTGCTGGGCGCAGCCTCGGCCACGGTGAGCGCCACGCCCACGGCCACCACCGCCCCGGCGGCCCCGATGGGTTTCACCATCGACACGGGCGATACTGAGATCACCCTGAAATGGACCGACCCGAACAACAACGCCATCACGAAGTACCAGTACCGCCGGGGCACCGGCCCGTTGAGCAGCATCACCTGGGGGAGCTGGACGGACATCCCGAACAGCGATGCCGACACCACCGAGTACACCGTGACCGGCCTGACCAACGGCAGGCGCTATTACTTCGAGGTGCGCGCCGTGGTCGGCACGACGCTCGGCACCGCCACGGCCCCCACCGCGATCACCCCCGTGGACAAACCCGCCGCCCCGACGAACCTCAAAGCCGCAGGGGGCGCCACCGCAGTGACCCTGAGCTGGACCAACCCCAGCAACGCCACCATCACCGGCTATGAGTACCGCCAACGCGCACTCAACCCCGACTCCACTCTCCTGGGGGATTGGGGGAACTGGATGGCCATCGCGAACAGCGATGACGACACCATCTCCCACGCAGTGACGGGTCTGACGAACTACACGCGATACCAGTTCCAGCTGCGCGCGGTGGGCTTGTCGGGGAACGGCACCGCGTCGCAAAGTGTGGGCGCAACCCCGCGCCCGGCGGGCGCGCCCGACGCGCCGAGGAATTTCGCCAGCTCTTCGGGCGATACCGAGATAGATCTCGAATGGGCCGATCCGTCCAACAGCGCCATCACGAAGTACCAGTACCGGCAGGGGACGTCCAGCCTTCTTATGATCACCTGGGGGAACTGGACGGACATTCCGTCGAGCAACGCGAACACCACCGAATACACGGTGACCGGGCTGACCAACGGTGCGCGGTACTTGTTCGAGGTGCGCGCGGTGGCGGGGACGGTGAACGGTGTGGCAACGAGCTATGTGCTCGGGACACCGGCCCCCGTTCCGGATCAGCCCGCCGGGCTGAGTGCCGCGCCGGGCGACGGGCAGGTCGCCCTGAGCTGGAACGACCCGTCCGACAGCACCATCGACTACTACTTCTACCAGGTCCGTACGGGCAGCAGCTGGGGGGATATCCAGCTCTTCGGCTCCGACAGTACCACGACCCACACGGTGACGGGGCTGACGAACGGCACGGAGTACGGTTTCCGGATCTCCGCCGCGAATGGCTCAGGTAACAGCCCGGCCTCGGCCGTCGTGACCGCGACGCCTTTGGACGCGAACGCCGCGGCGGCGCCGGCCGGTTTCAGCGCGGCCACAGGATCATCCAGTGGGGAGGTGGACTTGAGCTGGACGGATCCGTCCAACAGCGCCATTACCAAATGGCAGGTCCGTTACGGGCCGAGTCCGTCGGGGGGCAGCACCACCTGGGGGGCGTGGGCGGACATCTCGAGCAGCAGCGCGACCACCGCCTCCCACACGGTGACCGGCCTGACCGGCGCTACGCGTTACGCTTTTCAGGTGCGCGCGGTGACCGGGACTTCGGTGTTCGGCGCGGCCTCGGCCGCGATGACCGCGACGCCCACGTCCCCCCTCCCGGCCGCCCTGACCCTGTCCGTCACGCTGCGCTCTGGAGAGGTCAATGTCATGTGGACCGATCCGGGTGATCCCAGCATCACCAGGTACGAGCTCCAGCAACGCGCAGTCGGCGGTAACTGGGGCGCTACGGTGCCTCTCCTCCGCACTTGGCTCTCTACCCTTCGCACCGGCCTGACCAACGGCACGGACTACGAGTTCCGGCTGCGCGCGGTCAACGCGACGGGGGACGGCCCGTGGTCGTCTGTGACCGCCACCCCGCTGGCCACGAACGCCCCGGCCAAGCCCACCGCGCTGACGGCCACGGCGGGCGACACCGAGGCCACCTTGAGCTGGACCGCCCCGTCCGGCACGATTACCGGCTATCAAATCCGCCGGGGCACCGGCGACGACCCGGTCACTTGGGGCACGTGGGGCGCCATGCCCGGCAGCACCTCGAGCACCGCCACCTACACCGTGACCAACCTGACCAACGCCACCACCTACAGCTTCCAAATCCGTGCCGTGAACAATGCGGTGCTCGGTGCCACCTCAGACACCGTCACTGCCACGCCGGCCACCCCCGCCGGTCTGACCTTCGACCCCACCGCGCTGACCGTCACCGAAGGGAACAACGCCACCTACACCGTCGTCCTCAACGCCGTGCCCACAGCCAGCGTCACGGTGACCATCGCCAGTGACAACAGCGATGTCACGGTCGATACCAACACTGGCATGAACGGCAACCAGAATACCCTGACCTTCACCACCGGCAACTGGAGTACGGCCCAAACCGTCACCGTCACCGCCGGCCAGGACAACGACACCACCAACGACACCGCCACGCTCACGCACACGGCCAGCGGCGGCGGCTACGGCAGTGTCACCGGCAGTCTGACCGTTACCGTCACCGATGACGACAGCGCCGGTGTCACCACCACCGCCACCGCCACCACCGCCACCGAGGGCAGCACCACGGCCACAGCCACCTTCACGGTGGTACTCGACACGCAGCCGTCGCACACCGTCACCGTCACCGTCACCGCGCCCACGGGCTTAACCCTCGACGGCCCGGACAGCGCCATCGCCTTCACCTCCAGCGAGGCGCTGACCTTCACCGACAGCACCTGGAGCACCGCCCAGACCGTCACCGTGCGCGCACCTGATGACAGCACCGACAGCCCCAGCGGTCGGGAACTGACCGTCACCTACGCCACCGCCTCGACCGACAGCGACTACGGTAACCTGACCGGCATGGCCGCCACCGTCACCGTCACGGATAATGACGCCACCACAGTGACCTTGGCCGGTAGTGCCGGGGATGTGACCGAGGGCAACACGAAGACCTTCACGGTGACCTTAGGGCGCGGCCTGGTGAACGGCGAGACGCTGGCGGTACCGCTGGCTTTTACCGGCACCGCGACGCGGGGCACAGACTACATGACGGCGTGTCCGACCACGCTGCCGACCGGGGTGACCTGCAACGACCTCGACGATACGAGCCTGACCCCCACGGTGACCTTCACCGGGGCGAGCGGGAGCACGACGGACGCCACGGTGACGCTGACCTTAACTGCGACCACCGACAGCACCGCCGAGACGGGCGGCGAGACAGTCGTCATTGGCTTTGGCACGCTGTCGGCCACCGGCTTAGAGGGCGGCACGAGCACCACCGACAGCCTGGCGGACTTTAAGATTACTGACCCGGACACCACCGCCCCGACCGTAACGATTACCGACGTACCTGAGAAAATTAACGACCGCGACCCGTTCACGGTGACGTTCACCTTCTCCGAAGACGTCACCGACTTCGTCACCGGCGATGTCAGCGTCACCAACGCCGACAAAAGCAACTTCGCCGGCAGTGGCGATAGCTACACCCTCACCGTCACCCCCAACGCCAGCGATGATGTGACGGTCACGGTCGCCGCCAATGCCGCCACCGATGGTGTGAACACCGGCCCGGCCAGTGATGAGGTTGCGACCGCCACCTGGGACTCCACCGCCCCGACGCTGGACATCACCGGCATTCCGGCCAAGATTAAAGACACCACTGCGCTCACCGCGACCTTCACTTTCTCCGAGGCCGTCACTGAGTTTGTCAAGGGCGACATTACCGTCACCGGCGGCACGGCGGGCACCTTCTCCGGTAGCGGCCGCAGCTATACCTTAGCCATCACCCCCACCAGTGGCTCGAATGTCGTCGTCACCGTCGCCGCCAATGCCGCCACCGATGGCGTGAACACCGGCCCGGCCAGTGATGAGGTTGCGACCGCCACCTGGGACTCCACCGCCCCGACGCTGGACATCACCGGCATTCCGGCCAAGATTAAAGACACCACTGCGCTCACCGCGACCTTCACTTTCTCCGAGGCCGTCACTGAGTTTGTCAAGGGCGACATTACCGTCACCGGCGGCACGGCGGGCACCTTCTCCGGTAGCGGCCGCAGCTATACCTTAGCCATCACCCCCACCAGTGGCTCGAATGTCGTCGTCACCGTCGCCGCCAATGCCGCCACCGATGGCGTGAACACCGGCCCGGCCAGTGATGAGGTTGCGACCGCCACCTGGGACTCCACCGCCCCGACGTTAAGCATCACCGGCGTGCCCGCTGAGATTCTCACCCGCGACCCGTTCGAGGTGACGTTTACCTTCTCCGAAGACGTCACCGGCTTTGCCGACGGCGACATCACCGTCACCAACGCAGCTAAGAGCAACTTCACCGGCAGTGGCAGCAGTTACACCCTCACCGTCACCCCCAACGCCAACGCCGATGTGACCGTCACCGTCGCCGCCGATGCCGCCAGTGACGGTATTAACACCGGCCCGGCCAGTGCCGAGACTGAGACCGCGAGCTGGGATGTGGATGTCGCCTTTGCCTCAGGGACCGCCAGCGTCACCGAAGCGGCCAATGCCGAGGTGTCCCTGACCGTCACGCTGACCTCGGCGCGCAGTGCGGCGACGACGGTTTTTGTTCAATACCAGAACATCACCGCCACGCGCGCCGGCAATGCCGACTACACCGGTAGCCCGACCTCGGTGACCGTCCCCGCCGGGGACACTAGCGCCACGCTGACCATCCCCATTACCAACGATGATGCCACCGAGTCCACCGAGACCTTCTTAGTGCGCCTGCTCCCTGATCGACTGCCGACCGGCGTCACCTTAGGCAGCCCGACCTCGGTGACCGTGACCATCACCGATGATGACGACCCGCCGCCGGCACCGGGTGCGCCCGCCGGCTTGAGCGCCGCCGCCGGCGATACGCAAGTGGTACTCACCTGGACGGATCCGTCCAACGCCGACATCACCGCTTGGGAAGTACGCCAGGGTACGGGCAGTCCTGTGAGCTGGGACGATTGGACGGCGATTGCCAACAGCACGGCCACGACCACGACGCACACCGTCACCGGCCTGACCAACGGCACGGCTTACAGCTTTGAGCTGCGCGCCAAAGCCGGCACGGTCACTGGCACGGCCTCCGGTACTGTGACCGCCACGCCGGCGGCCACCCCCACGGTGGCGCTGTCGGCCTCGGCCACTACGGTCACCGAAGGCGGCAGTGCTGTGACTATTACCGCCACCCGCAGCGCAGCGAACACCTCGGGCAGCGCGCTGAGTATTCCCATTGCCGTGAAGACCGCCGACACCACCGCCGGGGCCGAGGATTATACGTTAGCCGCCACCACGATTAGTCTCCCCAATAACGCCACCACCGGCACGACCACCCTCACGGCCACGACCGACAGTACCGATGAGCCCTATAACACCGAGGCCGTGGTCATCGAATTAGGCACGCCGCCCGCCGGCACCAACAAGGGCAGTCCCGCCGAGGTGACCGTCACCCTCATTGACAACAACGCCACCACCGTGACGCTAGCTGCCACCGCCGGGGATATCACCGAAGGCGCCACTAAGACCTTTACCGTCACCTCAGCGCGCGCCCTAGTCGCCGGCGAGGTGCTGCCGGTGCCGCTGACCTTCACCGGTACGGCCACCCGCAACACCGACTACACCGTAGCTTGTCCGGCCACCCTGCCCACCGGGGTGAGCTGTAACAACCTCAATACTGCCGCCACCCCCACCGTGACCTTCACCGGCCCGGCCGCTATGGCCGTGACCGTCACGCTGACGAGCACCACGGACAGTACCACCGAGAGCGGCGGTGAGACCGTGGATATTGGTTTGGGCACACTCAATGCCAGCTCCGGCACGAACTTAGGCGGCGGTGCTGCCGGTACGGACAACTTAGACACCTTCACTATCAATGACCCGCCCGCCGCCGGCGCGCTGGCATTGACCTTAGCCCCCATCGCCACAGACAACACCGTGAACATCGCCGAGAAGGCCGCCGGCTTTACCATTACCGGCACCACCGGCAGTGAGTCCGGCGCATCCGTCACGGTAGTCGTGGGGACACAGACCTTCACGGCTGTGACCTCCGACAGCACCGGTGCCTGGTCGGTGAGTGTGCCGCCCGCTGCCACCTACATCACCGGCACCTCGGTGACCGTCACCGTCAATGCCACCAAGAACGGCTTTACTGCCGCCAGCGAAGTCACGCGCGCGTTGACGATAGACATCACCCCTCCCACGGCCCCCACCTACACCGCACCGGGCAGCTTGCAGGTGGGCGTAGCGCTCACGGCCATTGCCCCCTCCGGCGGCAGTGATATTAAGTCCACGGACGGCTATAGCATCACCGGCCAGCCCGCCGGCCTGACGATAAACGCCAATACCGGTGCCATCAGTGGCACACCGACCACGGCTAATACTGCCACCGCCGCCGCCACGGTGACCGTCCGGGACGCCGCCGGCAACCCCGCCGATGTCTCCATTACCTTCCCGGCGGTGGCTAAGGGCACACAAACCTTAACGGGCTTTGCTTACAGCTCAGCCACGGCCACCGTGGGCGGCAGTGCGCCGACGCTGACTGCGCCCACCGGCAACCGGGGCGCACTGAGCTACGGCACCACCAGCGCCGGCACTATCTGCACCGTCGCCACCGATGGGACGCTGACCTTAGTCGGCGCCGGTACCTGTGTCATTACCGCCACGGCTGCGCAAACCGCCAACTACAACGAAGCCACTGCTACGTTTACGGTGACCATCAGCGCCGGCGGCGGTGGCGTCACCCCCCAGCAGCCCGAGCCGCAGCCCGAGCCGCAGCCCGAGCCGCAGCCTGAGCCGACACCGCCGACACCGCCGGCAACGCCGACAACGCCGACAACACCGGCAACGCCGACAACACCGACAACGCCGACAACACCGCCGCCGGCACCCACACCCGTGTCCACCCCGGCCACCGATGCGGCCTTAACGCTCACTGCCGGCGCGCCGCTCACCGCCCCCGGCACGACGGCCCCGGCGCCCAACTTGCTGTTGACCTTAGCCGCGCCGATGGAAGCAATAAAGACCCCGGACGACCCCGGCGAGGACGCGCCGGGTGAGGACACCGGCGATGATACCGGCGATATGGACGATGCCGTCCCGGCACCGGCCCCGGTCCCGGCCATGGCCCCGCCGCAGCGCCGCTATGACGTGCGGTTAGCGACCCGCCCGAGCGGCCCGGTCACCTTAGTGGCAACTAGCTCAGATCCGAACATCGCCACCGTCAGTGCTGCCGTGCAGTTCACGGTGGCTGATTGGACGGTGCCGCAAGGCATTACCGTCACCGCCTTGGCTCCGGGCTGGGTGGGCATTACCCATCGCCTGCAAGGCGGCGGTTATGACGGGCAGACGCTCCCTGAGCTGATCGTGCGCGTGGGTGATGGCGGCACGGACCCGCGCAAAGACTCCCCGCGCAACGCCGACCCGGCCGCCGCGCTGGGCATTGTCAATGAGGAGTCCCCCGCAGCCCCTGCCGAGGGTACCGACCGCGACGATGCGCCGGCGGACGGTGACTCCGCCGATAGTGACTCCGCCGATGGCGATGGTGCCGAGGCACCTACCGACGGTGACTCCGCTGACGGTGATGGCGACGATACGCCTAGCGACGATGACTCCGCCGACACCGACGCACCCGCTGTCCCCGCCACCCCGGTCACTGAGTCCGACACGCAACCCCCCGTACCCGCTGCCGCCCCCACCCCGGCGTTGCTGCCGGCCGGGACTTTGGCCACCTTGGCGCGTGGGCAGCTCAGCGCCGCCCAGGCCGTACTGGGCGCCCGCCTGAGCGCCGCCCCCGGTGCCGAGCGTCTCACTGTAGCCGGGCGCACGCTGTCGTTAGCAGCACTGCTCGGGAGCGACACCGCCGGTCTTGACACCGCCGCGCCCCGTGATTTGACGACCTTAGCCGTCCCCGGTGTGCCGGGCTTGTCCTGGGCGCAGGCCACCGGGCAGTGTGCCTCCTGGACACAGACTGACTGCGCCACCCCGACCGGGGAGGGTACCGAGTCGCCCCACACCGGTGCCCCGGCCGGGATGTGGGAGACTTTAGTCTATCAATTCTTAAGCGGCCAGTTACGCAGTGCGGGCCTCAGCGCGGCACTGTGGCAGGACAGTGGGTTTGCTTTGGACCTCAGTGCCGGCGGTGACGGCACCGATGGGACCCCGCCCGGGCGGCGTTGGACGCTGTGGGGACAAGGTCAGGTGCAGGGCTTAACGGATTTACCCGCAGAGTTAGGGGGTGCTGGTGCCCAGCGCACCGGCTATCTGGGGTTGGACACTGCTTTAGGCGAGCGGGGTCGGGTCGGGCTGGCGCTCTCGCACAGCTTCGATGCCAGTGCCTTACGCACGGTACACCCGTATCTGTCTATCACCCACGGTGCTACCCGCATAGCCGTGCTGGGCGGGGTCGGGCACAGCACCGGGACGGCAACCCCTGCCCGCCGCCCGAGTGAGTCTGATACGGCCCGCCGGGCGGCCTCCCCGGCGTGGCATGAAACCTTGCGTGCCGCGCCGTTACGGCTGCACTTCGGGCGGGTGGATGTGGCTCACCCGTTAGCCACCGTTGCCGGTTTGACGGTCGATGCCCGCGTAGATGCTGCCTGGGCGCGCCTAGTGCGTCTTAATGAGGCCGGGCGCGCCTTTCAGGGTGAGACCGTGCGCACCGTGCGTGCCGGGCTCAGTGCCACCGGGACGCAGGTGACACTGCCGGCCGTGTCGGGCTTAGCGCTCAGCCCGACGTTCGCCGTGCGCCTGCGCGAGGATGCCGGTGCGGATGTGTCCGGGCGCGCCTTGGCGCTCGATGGTGCCCTCGATGCCCGCTATGCGCCCTGGCGCCTCACGCTCGGCGGTCACTGGCTCACCCGGCGCAGTGTGCGCGGGGGGCGTGAGCAGGGCGCCCGTGCTACGGTTGCCCACGGTCAGGCCGGGCAGGTGGGACCCTTCGTCAGTGTCACGGCCCGTTGGGGTGACCATGCCGGGGGCGGTGAGTCCCTGTGGGGCGAGCGCTTTGACTATCGCGCCCACACCACCGCCACCGCCCGGGCTTGGACGTTCGAGGCGCGCGGCGGTTATGGCTGGGCGCTCACGCCCACGCTGCGCTTAGACAGCGCCGTGCAGCTGCGCCACGATACCACTGGGGCCGGTGCCCTGTGGACGTTCGAGCTGCGCCCGGCCACCTCCGGCAGCACGCCGGCGGCCTCGGGCGCACCGAGCGCCCTGAGCCCGGGGCGCGCCAGCGTATCGCCGGTCAGCGCCGCTGCGACCGCCGCCCGCCCGACACCGCCCACAGCCCACCCGCCCGCCGGCGTTATAGTCCACCCGCCCGCCGGCGTTATAGTCCACCCGCCCGCCGGCGTCATGGCTCACCCGCCCGCCGCCCCCGTGGCCCACCCGGAGCACTGACATGGCGATACGCACCGAGACTCCCAACACTGATGTCCCCACTGCGGTACAGACGCCCGACACTTTAGTGCCCGGCGGGCGCTTTCGCGGGCAGCTCAGCACCGCCGGCGAGACCGACCGTGTGCACGTGGAACTCAGCGCCGGGCAGCCCTATACCTTCACCTTGCACGGCATCGGGCCGGACCCGGTCACAGACCCGGTGTTGCGCATCTATGATGCCACCGGCACTCAGCTGGCCGTGTATGACGATGTCGATGTGAGCACCCGGCAGTTGTATGCGCACGGTGTGTTTATCCCGCCCGCCGATGGGGTTTATACCCTCAGTGCCGGCGCTTATGCCGGGGCGCAACGAGACCAAGCCACCGGCCACTATGAGCTGCGCATCTATGAGGCGACCGAGGCTGCCGGGCGCACTGTCACCGGCACGCCCGGTGCGGATGCTTATCTGGCCGGCGGGCCGGGGGACGATACGCTCCGTGGCGGGGCGGGCGATGATGTCTTAGACGGCGGGCCCGGGGCCGATACCCTGTCCGGCGGCCCGGGCCGTGATACCGCCTGGTACGGCTATGGTGGTGCTGGCGTGGTGGTGAACCTGACCACCGGGCAGACCGGCGGGGCGGCCGGCGGCGATGTCTTCACCCCCGGCCCGCATACGCAGACCGATGGAGCAGGGCGCATCCGGGTGCTGCCCGACATTGAAAACCTGCACGGCTCGGCGCATGCCGATAGCTTAACCGGCAATGCCTTACCCAATACCCTTAACGGCGATGCCGGGGATGATACCTTGCGCGGGCAGGGCGGCAATGACTGGCTGGTGGGCGGGGCGGGTGGCGATGTGCTCGTGGGCGGGGCGGGGGTCGATGCGGTGAGCTATGCCGACTCCCCGGCCGGGGTAGTGGTGAATCTGAGCACCGGGCAGGGTCACGGCGGGGATGCCGCCGGTGACACCTTCCCCGGGCGTAAGGTCGTGGTGGTGCTCGATGCTGCCGGGCGTACCCAACGGGCGGTGGCCGCTGACATTGAATACTTAGACGGCTCAGCCTATGCCGATACCCTCAGTGGCGATAGTGGGGCGAACCGCCTGGCCGGGCGGGACGGGGACGATACCCTGAGCGGTGGCGAGGGCGACGACTGGCTCGAAGGCGAAGGCGGCGGCGATGTCCTCATGGGCGGTGCCGGTCAGGATGCCGCCTCGTATCGCACCTCCCCGGCCGGGGTGGTGGTGCGCCTGCACAGCGGGCAAGCCGCCGGCGGGGATGCTCAGGGCGATAGCTTCGCCTTTACCGACACCCTCACCGTGCCCGGCCCCGACGGGGACATGACCGTGGCCGTGACCGACATTGAGCATCTGTACGGCTCGGACCATAATGACATCTTAGCCGGCGATGGGCGCAATAATGTATTAGACGGCGGGGCCGGGAACGACACCCTCTACGGCGGCCCCGACGGCGGCGATGATACCCTCAACGGCGGGGACGGCAATGACCGGATATTCGGCGGCAAGGGGGACGATACCCTCAACGGCGGGGACGGCAATGATACCTTGCGTGGTAATGCCGACGACGACACCCTGAACGGCGGGCCGGGGGACGATACCTTGTACGGCGGCCCCGGGAATGACCGCCTCAACGGCGGCCCCGGCACTGACACCCTCACCGGCGGGGACGGCGATGATACCTTCATCTTCGCCCCCGGCGCCGGCAGCGATACCATCACCGACTTTGAGCGCGGGAACGACCGCATTGACCTGAGTGCCTTTACCGAGCTGACCACGCTAGCCGATTTGATCCAGACCCCCGACCCGCAAGGACTGCGCCTGAGCGTCCCCGGCTATCCCGACGATAGCCTCACCCTCGCCGGTGTGAGCGCCGACCTGCTCACCGACGCCGATGTGATCTTTGCCGAAGACGACGCGCTGATAAGCTGAGCGACCGCTGCACCCTCACTGGTCTTGCCCTGCCTGCGGGCAAGTGCTTTCTCGATCATAGCTACCGCTATGCTCATCGTCGCAGGTGCCCGCAGGCAGGACCAATCCGGCGCGATCTTCGCATCACTTGGTGAGATATGCGGGTTAGGATACCAACTTTAAGGCCGTCTCGCCCAGTCTGGCGCCTAGAGTCGTGCAGATCTGCCGTTCTTCTTCGGTGAGACCGAGATTGCTTTCGGCGCCGGCCAGGTGGCTGGCGCCGTAGGGGGTGCCGCCGGAACGGGTGGCGCTCAGGGCCGGTTCGGTATAAGGCACGCCCGTGATGAGCATACCATGGTGCAGCAGCGGCAACATCATCGATAGCAGTGTGCTCTCCTGGCCGCCGTGCAGGCTGCTGGTGGAGGTGAACACGGCGGCGGGCTTGCCGACCATTTTGTTGGACAACCAGATATCGCCGGTGCCGTCGAGGAAGTATTTAAGGGGCGCCGCCATGTTGCCGAACCGGGTCGGGCTGCCCAGGGCCAGACCGCCACAACGGAGCAGATCATCTGTGCTGGCGTACGGCGGCCCGGCTGCAGGTGCCTCGGCGGCCACGGCTTCGGGCTCTGCCGACACGGCCGGAACGGTGCGAATCACTGCCCGGCAGGGCTTCACCGATTCCACGCCGCGCCCGATATAGCGGGCCATCTGCGCCACGTTGCCATAGCGGCTGTAATATAGAACCAGTATTTCTGCCATTAGCCCGAATATCTCACCCAGTCGCTTGTTGCCTTGTGCAACATGATTGCTCTCAATAAGTGATGATCATACTGCTACTCTTTGTTCCAGTTTTTTCCGGATAAACTCCACGGCCTGCGCCAACGGAATATCCGTGTTCTGCTCGTCACGGCGGCCCTTGTATTCCAGGGTTTGGTTATCCAGCCCACGTTCGCTGAAGACGAAACGGTGGGGTATGCCGATCAGTTCCATGTCGGCGAATATCACGCCCGGCCGTTCCCTCCTGTCGTCCAGCAGCACACTGACGCCGCCATCCAGCAGTGTTTGGTACAGCTCTTCCACGGCGCTGTGCAGGCGTTGTGATTTATGTGCATGGATGGGTACCAGGGCCAGCTGGTACGGCGCCAGCGCCGGCGGCCAGATGATGCCGCGGGCGTCGTGGTTTTGTTCGATGGCCGCCGCCACGATGCGTGACACACCGATACCGTAACAACCCATGTATAAGGTCGCGGCCGCACCGGTTTCATCCAGACAGTTCGCCTTCATGGCGGCGCTGTATTTGGTTCCCAACTGAAAAATATGACCCACCTCGATGCCGCGGGCGATTTGCAAGGGGCCGGAACCATCGGGCGCGGGGTCACCATCCACCACGTTGCGCAAGTCGGCGGACACCGGCGGCGGCAGGTCGCGCTGCCAGTTTACGCCGGTCAGGTGATAGCCGTTCTCGTTGGCTCCGCAGATGAAATCTGCCAGCACCAGGGCATCATTATCCGCAATGACGGGAATGTTCAGGCCCACCGGGCCTAATGAACCAATGTCGCAACCCACCTGTTCTGTGATCGCTGCGGACGGCGCAAACGTCAGCGGGCTTGCCACTTGCGGCAGTTGTTCCGCCTTCAGCCGGTTCAGTTCATGGTCGCCGCGCAATACCAGTGCCACCAAATCATCGTCACTGCCCTTGACGATCAGCGTTTTCAGGCAGCGCGCCGGGCTTGCCCCGAGAAAATTACTAAGCTCGGCTATGGTATGTTGGTCGGGGGTCGCCACTTTGTGCAGCACTTCCTGCGGTGCCGGTCGTGGCTGTGCAGGTGGTGGCGCCGCGATCAGTTCCACGTTAGTGGCAAATTCGGAACCTGCTGAAAACGCAATACTGTCTTCACCGGAATCGGCCAGTACGTGAAACTCATGGGAGACCTTGCCGCCGATATTGCCACTGTCGGCCACCACGGGACGAAACTCAAGACCGAGGCGCTCGAAAATACGTGTATAGGCGCGATACATCGCCTGATAGGTCTGTTCCAGCGAAGCCTGATTGAGGTGGAACGAGTAGGCGTCTTTCATGATAAATTCGCGGGCGCGTATGAGCCCGAAACGAGGACGAATCTCATCGCGGAACTTGGTCTGGATCTGGTAGAAATTGGCTGGTAACTGCTTGTAACTGCGAAGCTCGTGCCGGATTAAATCCGTGATGACTTCTTCATGCGTGGGGCCCAGACAAAAGTCGCGTTGGTGCCGGTCCTGAAAGCGCAATAATTCCGGGCCGTATTCTTCCCAGCGTTGGGATTCCCGCCATAATTCTGCCGGTTGCACACCGGACAGCAGCACTTCCTGAGCGCCGGTCGCATCCATCTCCTCCCGTACTACAGCCTCCACGCGGCGCAGGACTCTCAACCCCAGCGGTAACCAATTATAGATTCCCGCAGCTGTTTTGCGCACCATGCCGGCCCGCAACAGCAGTTGATGGCTGATGATCTCGGCATCTGCCGGTGCTTCGCGCAGGGTGGCCAAGAGGGTCTCGGTAGTTCGCATGGCGTTTGTCAGTGGCTGATACCGGTCAGAATTAAATAGAGAGAGCTAGTATCAGGGTGCATTGTCCAGCATCTTCCTGACAAAATCCACCGTCAATTTTCGCTGCGCCTCCAGACTCTGGCGCTCCAGGCGATCCAGCCAGTGGAACAGGTTGCGGGTATCGCGCTCGACCCGCTTGATGAGGAATTCAACCACCGGGGCACTCAATTCAAAGCCGCGCTGCCGGGCGCGCTGTTGCAGCGCGGTGATATTCTCACCGTCAGCCAGGGGGTGCAGGTGATAACAAAGCCCCCAGCACAGCCTTGATTTGAGGTCGGGCAGGCGCACCAGACTGGCTTTAGGACTGTGACCGGCACTGATGACCAGGGGAGTTTGCGTATCCTTGAGGCGATTAAACAGGTTGAACAGCGCCAGCTCCCATTCGTCCCTGCCGGCCAGTTGCTCCATGTCGTCCAGACATACCAGGCTGAGCTCTTCCAGCGCCGCGAACAAGTCCGGGGTAAAATCATCGATTTGCCTTAACGGGATGTAGGCGCAGGGGCGCTGGTGCTGCGCGGCCAGGCCGCATACCGCCTGCAGCAAGTGGGTCTTACCGGTTCCCGGCCCGGCCCAGAGATAGATATTGGCATGACTTGAGCCGGTCGCGAGGTGTTGCAGGGACGCCAACGCGTCGCCATTGAGGCCAGGGATATAAGTCGCAAAAGTATGAACGTCGTGGCGGGTGAAACCCAACGGCAGTTGCGAACCGGGTGGGGAGCCAGCAACAGCGGCCCGCGACCGGAAGGTGTGGCCGCGGTAAAATTCCAGGGGCAGTTGGCTCTTGTACTCTTTCAAGCTGATATGAGCCTATTGTCGGAGCCGGGCCAGACGGTAGTAGTGACCGTCGGTGTCCGCTACCGGCTCCAGGGTGCGACCCAGGCTGAGGGTTTGTAGTATCGTCTGGGCGCCGCCATGCGCCGTCAACGCCAGCGTTACCTCGCCGCGGCGCACCTCCTTGACGTGGATATGGCCCACTGAGTGCAGGGAATCGAGGTAGGCCAGCAGCCGTGCGTACTGTTCGATGGTATCGATGGCGCCTACCGTTATCTCAATGTCTCCCACCGGAATATAACTGCTGCTGCGCAAAAACTCGCCGGCCAGGGTATCGGCAAAACCGTTGAAACCTTCTTCCAGCGCAGTCTCCGGCAATTCGGTCTGCGTAGTCCACTCATGTTCGGGCCGGCTCTCGCCATAGCTGCGCCAGTGGCCTTCCCAGATGCCCGGTGCCACCGCGCTGACACTGGCCGTGAGGATAACATCGGCATTGTAGCGGGCCGACGCGGCCATGATCGGCTCGCGGAAATCCAGCCAGACATCACCGGGGCGGATTTGCCGTTGCTCATCTAGGTCCAACAGCGGCAGCAGCATGGGGATGCCGCGCCGTTGTGCCAGCTGCTGTATTATCCTCAGCAACTCCGGGGCTTGCCCGGCCTCGACGAACCCTCTGCGCCCGGCCTGTTCCAACACCAGCCAGACCAGTACCGACGGGCGTTCCCGGTCCCACACCGGCAGGCCCGCGGCGCGCAGCGAGCGGTTCAGGTTCTGTTCGTCAAATTTAACCGTGAAACGCCAACTTGGCACCGGTACGCCCTCGGGCCCGGCCGTTGCTGCGTCATGGTAGCGATATTGCTGAACAAATGTTTCCGCCGCTTGCAGGAGCGGTTGTAACGCCGTGTTCCGCGCCACTTCACGCACGCCGGTCAATTTCACCAGTACCTTGCCCAGACAGGCGCGCACTGCCGCTATCCGGTCTTCATCCGATTGGCTGCTGACCAGGGTCTCGGCCTGGTACAGCCGCGGCACCTCGGTGGCATGGGCAGTGTCAGGCAGCAGGGTGCACAGGCAGTAGAATATGAGCGCTATTCTTTTCATTTGTGGTAGCGGGGTTTGCGACAACCGCTAATCCTTTACATTATAAAAGCATCTCTGAAAATTAGAGGTAGCTTTTATCGCACACCACCCTTTCCAGGTGATATTATCGTATCCATGCAGCGTTCCGACTATGAGGCCGCCGGGGTCAGTATCGACCGGGGCAACGAACTGGTAGCCAATATCAGGCCACTGGCGCGAGCGGCGCAACGTCCCGAAGCACTGGGTGATTTGGGCGGTTTCGGCGCGCTGTTCGATCTGTCCGCCACGAACTACCGTCAGCCGCTACTGGTATCCGGTGCCGACGGTGTGGGCACCAAACTGAAACTGGCCATTGAGCTGGGCCGGCATGATACCATCGGTATAGATCTGGTTGCCATGTGCGTCAACGACATCCTGGTGCAGGGCGCAGAACCGCTGTTTTTCCTCGATTATTTTGCTTGTTCCAGGCTGGATGTCGCCACCGCCACGGAGGTGGTGAAGGGCATTGCCCGGGGTTGCCAACTGTCCGGCTGCGCGCTGAGCGGCGGCGAGACTGCGGAAATGCCGGGGATGTACCAGCCTGGCGATTACGATCTGGCCGGTTTCTGTGTGGGGGTGGTGGAAAAACAGGACCTTATCACCGGCGCGCAAGTCAGGCCGGGAGATGTGTTGCTTGCGCTCCCTTCCAGCGGCCCTCATGCCAACGGTTTTACCCTGATCCGGAAACTGCTCAACGCTTCCGGGACGGTGTTGAGCGACCGCCTCGATGGGGTTCCATTTGCTGACCTGCTGCTGGAACCGACGCGCATTTACCGGGATGCGGTGTTTGCCCTGTTGCCGGCGGTTACGCTCAAGGCCATGGCCCACATCACCGGCGGCGGGTTAAGTGAGAACATCCCCCGGGTTTTGCCCGCCTCCACAGGCGCAGAAATAGACCTGGACAGTTGGCACTGGCCGGCGCTGTTTCATTGGCTGCAGGACACCGGCAATATCGAGTTGGCAGAAATGCACCGCACCTTCAACTGCGGCGTCGGTCTGGTGCTGGCAGTCAGCCCGGAGGAGGAAGAAAAAACGCTGGGACTGTTACGCGCCGCAGGGGAGCAGCCCTGGCGCCTGGGCCGAGTTGGGGCGCATACAGGCCAGGGCGCGCGGGTACGGTATGTCTAACCCGCAGGCAGAACCAATCCGGCGCGATCTTCGCATCACTTGGTGAGCTCCGCGGGCTAACCCCGAGCTTCTATCTCCACAAACTCCACCTTGTCCGGCCCCGTGTAGTGGGCACCGGGGCGGATGATCTTACCGTCTTGGCGTTGTTCAATGATGTGGGCAGCCCAGCCGGCGACCCGGGACATGACGAATATCGGGGTAAACATGGGTGTGGGGATGCCCATCATGTGATAAGAGACGGCGGAGAACCAGTCCAGATTTGGGAACATCCTCTTGACCTCCCACAGCACTGTTTCCAGCCGGGCGGCGACATTGAACAGCCGCATATCGCCGTGGTCCAAGGAAAGCTGCCTTGCCACGCGTTTGATGACCTCGTTGCGGGGGTCGGCGATGGTATAAACAGGGTGGCCGAACCCGATCACGATCTCCTTGCGGGCCAGCCGCGCGCGGATGTCCGCCTCCGCCTCGTCCGGATCAGCATAGCGTTGCTGGATTGCCATGGCGGCTTCGTTGGCGCCGCCGTGCTTGGGCCCGCGCAGGGCGCCGATGGCGCCGGTAACCGCTGAATACATATCCGCTCCGGTGCCGGCGATAACCCGGCCGGTAAAGGTAGAGGCGTTGAATTCATGTTCGGCATACAGGATCAGAGAGGTGTGCATGGCCCGTGTCCATACCTCCGGGGGCGGCTGCCGGTGCAGCAGGTGCAGGAAATGCCCGCCGATGGAATCATCTTCGGTATTTTCATCAATACGCGTGCCGTGGCGGCTGAAGTGATGCCAGTACGCCAGCATGGACGGCAACGCGGCCAGCAGGCGATCGGCAATAGCGCGGGCCTCCGCAACAGAAGGTGCCTCGGACTCCGGCGCCACCGCACCGAGCAATGAGCAGCCGGTCCTGAGCACATCCATGGGCGCAACCTCAGCCGGCAGCAGTTCTAAGCCGCGTTTTACCGGGTCCGGCAGGCTGCGCAGTCGGGCCAGTTTCGTCTTGTACCGATCCAGTTCCGCACAGGTGGGCAGTCGCTCATGCAGCAGCAGGTGTGCAATTTCTTCAAATTCACAGGCCTCGGCGATATCCAGGATGTCATAGCCCCGATAAGACAGGTCGTTGCCAGTGCGACCCACCGTGCACAGCGCGGTGTTGCCGGCCGGCACGCCGGACAGCGCCACCGATTTTTTGGGTTTACTCATGCCGGCGCGTCCTCAAGAAAGAGGGCGTCCAGTTTCCGTTCATAGTCGTGATAGCCCAGCAAATCATACAGCTCTTCCCGTGTTTGCATGGAATCGATAACCTCGCGCTGGTGACCTGCGGCCAGCACCGACTGATAAAACCCCATGGCGGCCCGGTTCATCGCCCGGTACGCACCGCAGCAGTACAGCACAATGTCAACGCCGGCGGCGCCCAGTTCCGGGGTTGAGAACAGTGGCGTTTGACCAAATTCTGTGATGTTGGCCAGCAACGGCACTGGTAGCTGCGCGCGTAAGGTGCGGTACTGCTCCAGGGTCGTGACCGCTTCCGGGAAGATCATGTCGGCGCCGGCTTCAATGCAGGCATTGGCCCGCTCGATAACGGCCGGCATACCTGCCACGGCCAAGGCATCGGAGCGCGCCATGATGACGAAGTTATCATCGGTGCGGGCATCCACCGCGGCCTTGATGCGGTCGGTCATTTCCGCCTGTGAGACAATGGCCTTGTTGGGACGGTGACCACAGCGTTTCTGCGTGACCTGATCCTCGATGTGCATGGCCGCGGCGCCGGCCTTAATCAGGCTGCGGGTGGTTCTGGCGATATTGAAGGCACCGCCGAAACCGGTATCTGCGTCCACCAGCAACGGCAGGTCACAGGCATCGGTAATGCGCCGCACGTCAATTAACAGGTCATCTAAGGAACTGATGCCAAGATCCGGCACCCCCAAAGAATTGGCAGCCAACCCGCCACCGGACAGATAAATGGCCTTATGGCCGGCGCGCGCCGCCATACGCGCAGCCAAGGCGTTAATGGCGCCGACAACCTGCAACGGTTTGTTCTCTGCCACTGCCTGGCGGAAATCAGTTGTTGGATTCATCAGGTTTATTGACCGCATCTCTGATTAAGCAAGAGGTTTCCCAAAATTATTCCAAGCCCTGCCAAAAACTGCGTTACGTGCGATTTTACTCTGCTTCCATGATTCCCTAAAATAGCTTTGGGCCATATCTAAAATACCATTACTTATGTCTTTTAACAACTTGGGCAACTTCCCCGCAGTGCGCCTGCGGCGTATGCGTGAGCATGATTTTACCCGGCGTTTGATGCGGGAAGCCACACTCACGGTGGCTGATTTGATCTACCCCGTGTTTATTATGGAGGGTGAGCGTCAGCGGGTGCCGGTGCCAGCCATGCCCGGGGTGGAACGTCTGAGTATCGACCTGCTCATCGACGAGGCCCGTGCTTGCGCGGAGCTGGGCATCCCGGCGCTGGCGCTGTTCCCTGTTACCCCCGCACCGAAAAAAACTGCGGACGGGCGGGAAGCCTGGAATCCGGACGGTCTGGTGCAAACCGCGGCAAGAGAACTGAAGGGCGCGCTGCCGGAACTGGGCCTCATCGCCGATGTGGCACTGGACCCGTTCACCACCCACGGCCATGACGGCCTGCTTGATGAGGCCGGTTATGTGGTCAACGATGCCACGGTGGAGATTCTGGCTCAGCAGGCCGTCTCCCAGGCCGACGCCGGGGTCGATATTGTTGCCCCCTCCGACATGATGGACGGCCGTATCGGTGCCATCCGCACCGCCCTGGACGGTGCCGGTCATATCCATACCCGCATCCTCGCCTATTCGGCAAAATATGCCTCCGGGTTTTATGGCCCGTTCCGGGACGCGGTAGGCTCCTCGGCCAACTTGGGCAAGGGCGGTAAGCAGACCTACCAGCTGGACCCGGCCAATGCCGACGAGGCACTACGCGAAGTGGCACTGGATATCCGCGAAGGTGCAGACCTGGTCATGGTCAAGCCCGGCCTGCCTTACCTGGACATCATCCGCCGGGTCAAGTCCGAATTTGCCATGCCTACGTTCGTGTATAACGTCAGCGGTGAATATTCCATGATAAAAGCCGCCGCGGAACGCGGCTGGCTGAATGAGAGAACCGCAGTGCTGGAAACTCTTACAGCCTTCAAACGGGCCGGCGCCGACGGCATACTCACTTATTTCGCCCGCCAGGCTGCACAGTGGCTGAGCCAGATCTGAGGCTCTTTCAAAACAACTCTTCCAGAAAGTTCAGCAGTGTCTGCCAGGAGCGCTGCGCGGCGCGTTTGTTATAAATTGCACCCAGCTGCGGATTGTTGGCGTCCGGATTGGTGAAAGCGTGCAAGGTATTGCCATAGACGTGAATCTGCCAATCCGCGCCGGCTTGCGTCAACTCCTGCTCCAGTGCCACCACTGCATCCACCGGCACCATGGGGTCTTCATGCCCGTGTAGCGCCAGCACCCTGGCTGTTATGCGCGTCCCCGCAGTATTGCCGGGTGCCCCGAACAGGCCGTGAAAGCTCGCTACGCCCTTGACATCCGAACCAATACGGGCCAGATCCAGCACGCACAGGCCGCCGAAGCAGTAGCCGATCGCCGCCACCTGGCTTTCATCTACCTCCGGCTGTGCTCTCAGGGTGGCGAGCGCCGTCGTCAGGCGGGATTGCAACATGGCCCGGTCATCCAGAAACGGCTGTATGAGGCGGGCGTTCTCCTCCACACTGGCGCCCAACACCCCCTTGCCGTACAAGTCCGCGGCAAAGCCAACGTAACCCAGCTCCGCCAACGCCCGCGCCTTGTCACACTCAAACTGACCGCGTCCGCCCCAGGCATGCACAACCATCACCGCCGGCCGTTCCCCTTGCTCAACATCATCGCCGGCAAGAAAACCTTCCAGCGTGACGCCCTCATGTTCATATTCGATAAAACGTTCTTGGATCATGTCTTGAGCTCCTGTTGTCAAAGCAGTAATCGGCGCCACCTGATAACCTGTATTTTACCACAGAGAACACAAACTGAGGCAAGAACATTATGTCAAGAAAAAGTTGCAGATGTTGCCGCAATCGGGGATAATGATGAGGTTCCGGGGAATACTGGCGGCTGGACAGAATGACAGAAAATTCAAAATCCGAATTATTGGAAATCTACAAACTCCATGCAGAACTTGCAGACAGAGTCAGCCAGCGACGCGAAGCGGCAAACCGGCTGCACATCGGTATTCTTTCCGGCCTGGGTCTGGCTGCAAGCATCTTTATTGAGGCTGGCATTACAGAATCTGTGAACTTCGTTTTCTTGGCCGTGGGCATACTTGGTTCTGTCATCTCTGCTTCCTGGTGGGTTGTGATAAGGTCTTACCATAGTGACACCGTCGCGGCTTTGGACGAGCCCGCTCACAGTTTGAGGCAGTTTGGTTCTACCAGGGAAGTTTTCGCTGACTTGGAGGAGTGCAGCGAGACAGGGTAGCTATGCGAAAAATTTCCTATTGAATGAGCCAAGTGTTGCCGGATGTGCAAATCCGGGTGCCGGACACGCGTCACCCGGACTTCACGGCTGAATGCCGCCGTTAGTGCCGTCTGGCGGCCAGGGCAGACAGGGCGGATCAACCCTTGCAGCAATTCATGGATGAAACTCTGGCGAACGTTGGCGGCTGGACAGAATGACGCGCGGCGAACTGGTAACCATCGCCATGCAGGTGCAGTTTGGCAAGCCCAGACCTTACCTCACGATGGTAACGACTCGCCGAAGCCGGAGTGAAGAGTCATGCTCATCACACGCAACCCTGAAAAATCTCGTTAATGAGCACCTCCAGATCCCCAACCTCAGCATCCGTCAGGGCTTTGAACTCCTTCTCTCGGCGCTTTTTTGCCAGTGTTCCGTTATGTTGACGCACAAACAGGATTAAATTCTGTGCCAGTCTATCCGGCATTTCGACGCGGTTCATTACGGCTGTTTGGGCGGTGGTGAAGCGGGTCAGGTAGTCGGCTTCCTGGGGCAGGTCTTGCGCTATTGTCCGTTTGACACATTTGTACAGGAATTCTGCATGGGGGGTGGCATCGAAATAACGATAGAAATCTGCCGTATCATTCAGCACCTCGATGTTGCCTGAGGATGTTGGCTGCCATTTGATTAACGGCAAAAGTCGCTCGGAATAACTTTCCAGAACAGTGCGGTAACAGTCGATTTCATCGAGGATGGCAGCTGCAACCGGAAAGATAACACCGGGCGGATTGAACCCGTGTTGGGTCAACGCGTGGTGGATCAGACAGCGATGAATACGGCCATTCCCATCCTCAAAAGGATGGATATAGAGAAAACCGAAGGCAAGAACTGCGGCGGCGACCACCGGGTCGATACTGCCTGCGGCCTCCCGGTCAAAGCGGATAAGACCGTTGACCAGCGCTTCGAGGTCATCATGCCTGGCACTGACATGGTCTGGCAACGGCAGACGCGTGGCCCGGTCGTGTGTGCCGACAAAGCCACCTTCGTTTCTCAGCCCCATATTTATAAAGCGGTTATCGCCAATGACGATACGTTGTAAGCGCAGCAACTCCTCAAGGTCGAGGGGACGACGGCCGGCCTCGCCAATGGCTCGTCCCCAGCGTTGGATGCGGTCCTGGGGCGGGTTTTCTCCTTCGATGATATAGCTGGCCCTAGAGTCTTTCAGCAGCAGGAACGCCGCGGTGCGCGCCATGATGTCCTTGGGTATAGCCGCTACCGTGTCCTGTGCCCGGCGCTTGAAGTCCATGTCGACAAATTTACGTAGCGTTTCTGTTTTGAAAACCAGGGGACAGAATTGTGGAGTTCCCGGTAAATTATTCCGAACGCGTTGTCGGGATACGGGTGTGCCCGCAGTCGCCCATTGCAGTTGCGGGTCGATGACCGGCGCATAATTGCCCCTGTCGGCGTCGGGCAGGGGCAGTTTTTCCGCCAACAGCCATTCGTACAAAAACCATAAACGTCGGGCATAGCTTCCGGTCGGTCTGGCCTTGACCATAGCCTCAACCGGCACCGGCCCGATGGACAGGAACAGCTGTTTCAGAACAGCGAGGTCAAGCCCCTCGTATTTCAGAGCAAAGGTCAGGTGACCCTCAAGATCAGGCTGCGGCTGATGGCGAGGCGTGAAGATACGCCAACCATCTTTCTCCAGTACACGGTGGCGCCTGCCGATGGCGCTTAAGGTAATGGGAACAGGAACAGCAAGATCGTAGCTATCGATGATTGCAGCATAACCGACGGGCTTCGCCTTTTCAGGCAAACGCCGCTCATGGAAAATAATAACCGGCTCCGAAAGTGATCTCAGTGGTTTGCTACTCATGAAAAATAGTTATTGGCTACGAAAATTGGTTATTCTAACCGTTTTTTCATGAAAAATAGTTATTTTTTATGAAAATTAATTACTCCAGCTGTTCATTTGTGAATTTTAGTTTTTCGCTCGACTTCGATGGTTTATTTCGCTCTGATCATGAGGGCTTAGAGGTTACCATTATATCCTCAAATCCAGCCCCTTGATCTTCCTGGTCAGGGTGTTCCGTCCCCAGCCCAGGAGTTTGGCGGCTTCTACCCGCCGGCCGCCGGTTTGTTGCAGGGCTTCTTCAATGAGGATGCGCTCAAATTCGGGCAGGACATTGCCGAGCAGGCCGGTCTCGCCCTTGTGCAGGTTGGTTTTGACCCAGTGGCGCAGTGTGCTTTCCCAGTCTTCGGTTGTTGGCTGCGACGGGTTGGTCTGCCCCAGTTCCGGGGGCAGGTCGTCGATGTGAATCTCCCTGCCCGGGGCCATGACCGTTATCCAGCGACAGAAATTTTCCAGTTGTCTGACGTTGCCCGGCCAATCCAGTCGGTTCAGGAAGGTCTGGGTTTGCGGTAACATCAGTTTGGCGTCAGTGTTCAGCTCCAGGGCCGAACGGCGCAGGAAATGTTCCGTTAACACCGGGATATCTTCGCGCCGGTCGCGCAGCGCGGGAACATGCACGCGGATCACGTTCAGGCGGTGGAACAGGTCTTCGCGGAAGGTGCCGCGGCTTACCTGCTGTTCCAGCTCCTGGTTGGTTGCCGCGATCACCCGCACATCCGCATCAATAGGCAGGTGCCCGCCGACACGATAAAACGCCCCGGTTGAGAGCACGCGCAGCAAGCGAGTTTGCAGATCGGCCGGCATATCGCCGATTTCATCTAGGAACAAGGTGCCGCCGCTGGCCTGCTCGAAGCGCCCTTTGCGCTGCGCGGTAGCGCCGGTGAACGCGCCTTTTTCATGGCCGAACAGTTCCGATTCCAGCAAATCCCGAGGTATGGCCGCCACATTGATAGCAATAAAACGCTGTTGTGCACGGGGGCTGTGGCGATGCAACGCCTGGGCTACCAGTTCCTTGCCAGTGCCGGATTCGCCGGTAACGAGTACCGTCAGGTTGGAAGCCGACAACCTGCCGATGGCGCGAAACACCTCCTGCATCGCCGTGGCCGAGCCAACGATTTCATCCGGTGTGACGTCTCTCGCTGCGGCCGCCTCCGGCACCACCGCAGGATGCCGGCGTATCGCCCGTTTTACCAGGTTCAGCAGTTCCTCTATATCAAACGGCTTGGACAGGTATTCATACGCCCCACCCTGGAACGATGACACCACCCGGTCCAGGTCCGGAAACGCAGTCATGATGATGACCGGCACCTCAGGCGTTTTCAGCTTGATCTCTTCGAGCAGGGCCAGGCCATCGAGCCCCGGCATGCGGATATCCGAGATGATAAGGTCCGGCGTATCGCGCTCTAGGTTTTGCAGCAGTGCCTGCGCGTTTTCAAAGCACACCGTTTGCAGTTGTTCCCGGGTCAGGGCGCGTTCCAGCACCCACCTGATGGATTTATCGTCATCAACGATCCAGATTTTGTCGCGTGGCGCCATGTCATTCCACCGGCAGCAGTATCCTGAAACAGGTCTTATCGTCGAGCCGCTGATATTTGATCAGACCGTTGTTGGACTGGATCAGCGATTGGGAAATGGACAACCCCAGGCCGGAACCTCCCACCCGGCCTGTTACCATGGGGTAGAAAATATGCTCCTCAATGTCTGCCGGCACGCCGGGGCCGTCATCGATCACGTCGATCTCCACCGCCAGCTTGTGATGCTTGCGCTGAATGGTGCAGCGACGTTTGATGCGAGTGCGCACCAGTATCCGGCCGTTCTCCTCGATAGCCTGGACTGCATTCCTGGACACGTTCAAAAACGCTTGGATCAACTGCTCGCCATCCGCCTGTAGCGTCGGCAGGCTGGGATCATAGTCACGCCTGATTTCGATATTGAACTCCGACTCCGCTTCCACGATGCCCAGCGTATGCTCAAGCACCTGGTGAATGTTCACGCGGTTGACGCTGTTCCTGGTAACCGGCGCCAACATGCGATCGACCAGATTACGCAGCCGGTCCGCCTCATTGATAATGATTCGGGTATATTCGGCCAGACCGGAGCCGTTTAATTCCCGTTCCAGCAGTTGTGCCGCGCCGCGCAGTCCCCCCAGCGGGTTTTTGATCTCATGGGCGATGCCGCTCAGCGACTTGCGCGCGGCGTCGTGCAGGTAGGACAGGTTACTCTCACTCAGCGTGTGAATGCGCGAATTGACGTTGACCAGTTCAACAACGACCTCCAGGCACCTTTCTGCGTCCATGACCGGTGTCACAATGCAGTCCACACACACCGTCCTGGCCGCAGGTAGATCCAGTTCAATACCCCATTCCATGCGCAGTTGTCCGGTGTCACGGGTATGCTCGATATTTTGCAACAGGTAGTTGGAGCCGGTAAAAATTTCCGCCGCGTTGTAACCGAACATCCTAGCGCGGCTGATTAGAAACAGTGTTTCTCCGGCGTTGTTGATATCGGTAAGTTGCAGGGAGTCATTGAACACCAGCACTGCCGTGTAAAGAGTATCCAGCAACCTGTATGAGACTGTAGTCATTGACTTAGCCCGCAGCTCTCACCAAGTGATGCGAAGATTGCCCCGGCCAGCGGCTCGAATGGCCGGGGCTGACGAGATTACAGACTGTAGTACATATCGAGCTCTACCGGGTGCGTGGTCATCCGGAAACGGTTGACCTCATTCATCTTCAACTCGATATAGCCGTCGATCATGTCGTCGGAAAATACCCCACCGGCGGTGAGGAATTCCCGATCCTGATCCAGGGCTTCCAGAGCCTGATCCAGTGACGAGCACACGGTGGGAATCTCTTTTTCTTCCTCTATGGTCAGGTCATACAGGTCTTTTTCCAGGGGGTCGCCCGGGTCCAGCCGATTCTGGATGCCATCCAATCCGGCCATCATCATCGCCGCGAACATGAAGTATGGATTGCCGCAGGAATCAGGGAATCGTATTTCTATGCGTCTGGCCCGGGGTTCGGCAACCCAGGGGATGCGGCACGACGCCGAGCGGTTACGCGCGGAGTAGGCCAGCAATACCGGCGCCTCAAAGCCGGGCACCAGCCGCTTGTAGCTGTTGGTGCTGGCATTGGTGAACGCGTTCAGCGCGCGCGCATGTTTGAAAATGCCGGCGATGTAATGCAAGGCCAGCTCCGACAGCCCGCCGTACTTGTCCCCGGTGAACAGGTTCTGTCCGTCCCTGCCGAGCGACTGGTGCACATGCATGCCATTGCCGTTATCACCGACTAAGGGTTTCGGCATGAAGGTGACCGTTTTGCCATAGCCTTGGGCAACATTCATTGCGCAGTACTTCAGGGTCAACAGTTCGTCTGCCTTGCTCACCAGCGTATTGAACTTCGTACCGATTTCCGCTTGTCCGCCCGTGGCAACCTCGTGGTGGTGCACTTCAACCACCAGACCCATGTCCTCCAGGGACATACAAATGGCAGAGCGGACATTCTGCAGGGAATCAACCGGCGGCACCGGGAAATAGCCACCTTTTACTCCGGGGCGGTGACCCTGGTTCGGACCTTCCATCAGTTTGTCGCTGTTCCAGTGGCCTTCCTCGGAATCAATCTCGTAGAACGCGCTGTTCAGGCTGTCGCCCCAGCGGGCCTCGTCAAATATGAAAAACTCGGGCTCCGGGCCGAAATAGGCCGAGTCAGCGATGCCCGTCGATTGCAGGTAAGCCTCGGCGCGCTTTGCCAGGGAACGCGGGCAACGTTCATACCCCTGCATGGTAGTCGGCTCCAGCACGTCACAACGCAGGTTCAGGGTCGATTCGTCATAGAACGGGTCGATCACAGCCGTTTCCGTATCAGGCATCAACAGCATATCTGACTCGTTGATACCCTTCCAACCGGAAATGGACGAACCGTCGAACATCTTGCCGTTTTCAAAAAAATCGTCATCGACAGTGCTGGCCGGCACGGTAACATGCTGTTCCTTGCCGCGTGCATCACAGAACCGCAGGTCAATAAAATGCACCTCGTGCTCTTCGATCAATCCATAAACCTTCTCTTTGGACATCGTTTATCTCCTCACAGAAATTAAAATTGAAGTAGCTACCGGTTTCCCCACTAACGAGCGTGTGAACCAGTATGGAACACTACACATCTGCACAATTTGTGCCACTTGAGGTATTATGAAAATAACTTTGTTACTTTATCAGGTTAGCAGATTTGACGCTCCAGTATAGAGCAAAGCGATGCGCTAAAATAATGCTTTTTATTTTATTATGCACTATTTTTGTGCATTCACAACCATAGCATCGGCAAATTCCGGCATATCTTCGCCCGCCATCAGCTGCTCCGGCGTTTCCCGTTCCCGGATAACCTGTGCGTGGGCGCCATCCACCAGCAGTTCCGCCGCCCGCGGCCGGCTGTTGTAATTGGAACTCATGCAGAAACCATAGGCACCGGCAGACAACACCGCCAGCAGGTCGTCCGGGCGTAGCGCAAGCGGGCGTTGCAGCCCCAGGAAATCGCCGGTCTCGCATACCGGGCCAACTACGTCATAGTCCATTTCCGGTTCATCTGCACGCGCAGTCACGGGGATAATGTCATGCCAGGCCTGATACAGCGACGGTCGCAACAAGTCGTTCATGGACGCGTCCACAATGGCAAAGTGCCGTGTGTGAGTCGTTTTCAGGTACTCCACCCGGGTCAGCAACACCCCGGCGTTGCCGACGATGGAGCGGCCTGGTTCCAGTATCAGGTGGTAACGCGCCGGGACCCGCTCCCTGATAACTGCGGCCAACGCGGTCACGTCAGGAATGGTTGCGGTGTGCTCTCCATTGCTGGCCTGCCGGCGCGCCGCGCCCGCCCGGAGCAGGTTGCCGCAGTGGTAATCAATGCCCAGACCGCCGCCGATGTCCACATGCCTGACGGGTATCCCGCGCTGCTCCAGGTCCTCCACCAGCGCCAGCAGTTTTTCCAATGCATCGATATAGGGCTCCAGCGAAGTAACCTGGGAGCCGATATGACAGTCGATTCCCACCGGCATGACATGCTCTAAGCGTTCAGCCAGCCGGTAGGTGGCCAGTACCTGGTCATGGCTGATGCCGAACTTGTCTTGCTTCCTGCCGGTAGCGATGAACGGGTGGGTCTGCGCGTCCGTATCGGGGTTGACCCGGACCGACACCGGTGCCGTTACCGACAACTGTGCGGCAATCTCGTTAATGCGCAGCAGTTCCGGCTCCGATTCCACGTTAAAACACTTGATTCCGACCTCCAGTGCACGCCGTATTTCATGCGCACGCTTACCCACCCCGGAAAACACGACTTTGTCCGCGTCCCCGCCGGCGCGCAGCACCCGTTCCAGTTCGCCAATGGAGACGATGTCAAACCCTGACCCCAGACGCGCCATTAAGTTGAGTATGGCAAGATTACCGTTCGCCTTGACGGCATAACAGATTAAGGCATCCCGGTCGGCAAATGCTTGGGCATAGGCGCGCCAGCTTGCCTCAATCGCCGCCCGCGAATACACGAACGCCGGCGTACCGTGGCGCGCGGCCAGCGCCGACAAGGCGACTCGCTCAGCGTACAGGGCGCCGTCTTTATAAGAATAACTTTCCATGCAGGTATTGTGTGGTGGCTTCGGCTACCTCATCATCGGGAAGGAATAAATCACCCTTCTGGCCGCAGCTGCTGACAACGAGCGCCGACAGCAGGACTGACAGGATACGGGTTTTAGCTATGAACGGGCGTGAAAACATGGGCTGTCTCCTCAAGGGTTGGCGCCAAACGGTGCGCGCTTGGCCTGTGATCTTCCCGAACGCAGTGGTGAATGTCAATCGACTTCAATACTTCGACATGAAGGTGCCTCTAAAAATCAGAGGTTCCCATAACCGCACAAAAGTAGTAAAACAAACACTTGAATCATTCCCTGTTTAAGATGAAAATGTCGTTTCCCCGCTTACGCTAACAAGGTAACCATAGGTAACACCCGCTATGAATAACAGCATTATCCACGTAACGGATTCCAGTTTTGAGGAAGATGTATTAAAATCGGAAACGCCAGTGATGGTGGACTATTGGGCTGAATGGTGCGGCCCCTGCAAGATGATTGCACCAGTCCTCGATGAAATCGCCGCTGACTACACCGGCAGGTTGACCGTGACAAAAATCAATATCGATGCAAATCCCCAGACTCCGCAACGATATGCCGTGCGCGGCATACCTACCCTGATGATATTCAAGGGCGGCGAGGTTATCGGCACAAAAGTGGGGGCGGCATCGAAACAGCAGCTGTCTGCCTTTATTGACAGTACCATTTAGTGCAACTGCAATGTAAACGTATTAAAATCAGTAGACATCTCTTTGCCAATATGCTAGAATAGCCGTCACCTGTTGTGTTCCCTCTAACAAGCCCGGGCGTCGGTGTGTTCCGTTCATTCGGGACAGACCGTTCAGCCTGTCACAACCCGTATTTGACCTAATGAATCTCACAGAATTAAAGCAGCAACCCGCTTCAGAGTTGGTTCTCATCTCAGAATCGCTTGGCCTGGACGGCCTGGCCCGTTCAAGAAAACAGGATGTCATTTTCGAAATCCTCAAAGCCCATGCCAGAAAGGGTGAAGATATTTACGGCAGCGGCGTGCTGGAAATCCTCCAGGACGGTTTCGGTTTTCTACGCTCCGCCGGCAGTTCCTACCTGGCCGGTCCCGATGACATTTATGTTTCTCCCAGCCAGATCAGACGCTTCAACCTGCGCACCGGCGATAATATCTCCGGCAAGATCCGGCCGCCCAAGGAAGGCGAGCGCTACTTTGCGCTGCTCAAGGTGAACGAGATCAATTTTGAATCCCCGGAGCGGGCCAGAAACAAAATTATTTTTGAGAACTTAACGCCGTTGTTCGCGCAGGAACGTCTGAAACTGGAGGTGGGCAACGGCAGCACTGAGGACCTGACACCGAGAATTATCGACCTGGTGGCACCGATCGGCAAAGGCCAGCGCGGTCTTATCGTATCACCGCCCAAGGCCGGTAAAACCATGATCCTGCAATCCCTTGCCCAGTCGATCAAGCACAATCATCCGGAGTGTCATCTGATCGTACTGCTCATCGACGAGCGGCCGGAGGAGGTGACGGAGATGGAGCGCTCGGTGCGGGGTGAGGTTATTTCCAGCACGTTTGATGAACCCGCCACCCGCCATGTGCAAGTTGCGGAGATGGTGATAGAACGGGCAAAACGCCTGACGGAACACAAGCAGGATGTGGTGGTTCTACTGGATTCCATCACTCGGCTGGCTCGGGCCTACAACACTGTCGTGCCGGCGTCAGGCAAGGTGTTGACCGGCGGCGTGGATGCCAATGCCCTGCAACGACCCAAACGCTTCTTCGGCGCCGCGCGCAATATCGAGGAAGGCGGCAGCCTGACCATCCTGGCCACCGCGCTGATCGATACCGGCTCGCGCATGGACGAGGTGATCTATGAAGAATTCAAGGGCACCGGCAATATGGAATTGCACCTGGATCGGGAGATTTCGGAAAAACGTATCTATCCGGCTATCTACATCAATCGTTCCGGCACCCGCCGTGAAGAATTACTGACGGAGAAGGACGAGCTGCAGAAGATGTGGATCCTGCGCAAGCTGCTGCATCCTATGGAGTCGATCGGGGCTATGGAGTTCCTGCTCGAACGCCTCAAGGCCACGAAGAACAATGCCCAGTTCTTCGATGCCATGAAGAAGAGGTAACGGCGCATAAAGGCACCTGTAAAAAAAACCCGCCGGATGGCGGGTTTTTTTATCGGGCATAAACAGCCGCAGGTTACATCATACCGCCCATGCCACCCATACCGCCCATATCGCCACCGCCCATGGG
Organism: Gammaproteobacteria bacterium; assembly: GCA_965215365.1. Classification (GTDB taxonomy): domain Bacteria; phylum Pseudomonadota; class Gammaproteobacteria; order Eutrophobiales; family Eutrophobiaceae; genus JAAXHV01. The sequence goes on from CBDCDS010000003.1 coordinate 1,597,014, forward strand.
CATGGCGGGCTCATCCTTCTTGGGCAGTTCCGCTATCATGGCTTCCGTGGTCAGCAGCAGGCCAGCCACTGAGGCCGCGTTCTGCAACGCAAAACGGGCTACCTTGGTCGGATCCAGAATACCCATGCCGATCATGTCGCCGAACTCGCCGGTCGCGGCATTGTAACCATAGTTACCCTTACCTTCGGCGACCTGATTGAGCACCACCGAGGCCTCGTCACCGGAGTTGGCGACAATCTGGCGCAGCGGCTCTTCCAGCGAGCGCAGCAGGATCGAGATACCGGTCTGCTGATCATCGTTCTTGCCTTTAACCTGCGCGGTAGCCGGTATTGCCCGGATCAGCGCAACGCCACCACCGGGCACCACACCTTCCTCAACCGCAGCGCGGGTGGAATGCAGGGCATCCTCGACGCGCGCCTTCTTTTCCTTCATCTCCACTTCGGTTGCGGCACCAACCTTGATGACGGCTACGCCACCGGCGAGCTTGGCCACGCGCTCTTGGAGTTTCTCCCGGTCGTAGTCTGAAGTGGACTCTTCGATCTGGGCGCGGATCTGGTTGACCCGGCCTTCGATGCTCTCGGTGCTGCCGGCGCCGTCGATCACGGTGGTGTTTTCCTTGCTGATCTGCACGCGCTTGGCGCTACCTAGGTCATCCAGTCCGGCTTTTTCCAGGGATAGACCGACTTCCTCGGAAATAACCGTACCGCCGGTGAGAATAGCGATGTCTTCCAGCATGGCCTTGCGCCGGTCACCAAAGCCGGGCGCCTTGACACCGGCAACCTTGACGGTGCCGCGCATGTTGTTGACTACCAGGGTAGCCAACGCCTCGCCTTCGATATCCTCTGCAACGATAAGCAGTGACTTACCGGATTTTGCCACGTTTTCCAGCACCGGCAGCAGGTCTCTGACGTTGGAGATCTTCTTGTCGTGCAGCAGGATAAACGGGCTCTCCAAGTCCACGCTCATGGTTTCCTGATTGTTGATGAAGTAAGGCGACAGGTAACCGCGGTCGAACTGCATACCTTCCACCACGTCCAGCTCGTTGTTGAGGCCGGAACCCTCTTCAACGGTGATCACCCCTTCCTTACCGACCTTGTCCATGGCATCGGCAATGATCTGGCCGATGTCTTCGTCCGCGTTGGCGGAGATGGTGCCGACCTGGGCGATGGCCTTGCCGTCAGCACAGGGCTTGGACATGGTTTCCAGCTCGGAAACCGCCGTGCCTACTGCCGCGTCGATGCCGCGCTTGATGTCCATGGGGTTGGTGCCAGCGGCAACCGCTTTCAGACCTTCTCGCACAATGGCCTGCGCCAGGACTGTTGCGGTGGTAGTACCGTCACCGGCCACATCAGAGGTCTTGGAAGCGACTTCCTTGACCATCTGCGCGCCCATATTCTCGAACTTGTCTTCCAGCTCGATCTCTTTGGCTACGGACACGCCGTCTTTGGTTACGGTCGGCGCGCCAAAGCTCTTTTCTATCACGACATTGCGGCCCTTGGGCCCCAACGTCTGTTTCACTGCATTGGCCAGTGTATTGACACCGCGCGCCATACGCGAACGAGCGTCATCACCGAATCTGACTTCTTTTGCACTCATCTTCTTCTTTGCCTCCTGAGGTTATTCGATAACGCCCATGATGTCGTCTTCACGCATCACCAGCAGTTCTTCACCGTCTATTTTCACTTCCGTACCGGAATACTTGCCAAACAGGATCCTGTCACCTGCTTTGACATCCAGGCCGCGCACCTCGCCGCTATCCAGGATCTTGCCGTTACCGATTGCAACGACTTCTCCCTGGATGGGCTTTTCAGTGGCGCTGTCGGGAATGACTATCCCACCGGGGGACATCTTTTCCTCTTCCAGCCGGCGCACAACCACCCGGTCGTGTAATGGTCTGATATTCATATACTGATTTCCTCCTGTGATCTGAAGTTGTTGTTTATGAATACGTTAAAGTTATGGGAATCTCTAAAAATGTTAGCACTCTACTAAAGTGAGTGCTAGTAATATAAGGGCAAAAATTCAGATGTCAATAGCAAATGAGCTAAAATTCAGGGACGCCTTTACAGGGAATGAACGACGAAACTATTGCCGATAATGTTGCATCAGAATCTGCGCGACTTCGGGGCGGGCAAATTCTTCCGGCAGGGGTTGTCCTGCGGCCAGCATTTCCCGTACTTTCGTGCCGGACAGGAGCACAAAATCTTCCATGCCGTGGTCGGGAACGTCGCGCATCATGACCACGCGGTTGAGTTTTTTTGAATACGCGGTGTGGTCGGCCTCAAATATGCGGATTTCCAGCGCGTCGGCGGGCACCTGCTCACGGAATATGGTCTGGGCCTCGAAGGGGCCGTAGTAATTGCCGACCCCGGCATGATCGCGGCCCACGATCAGATGGCTGCACCCGGCGTTTTGCCGAAACACGGCATGCAGCACCGCTTCCCGGGGGCCGGCATAGAGCATGTCGAAGCCGTAGCCGGTGACCATCACGGTGTTCTCCGGGAAATACAGTTCTACCATCTTGCGGATGGCGGCGTCGCGCACCTCGGCGGGGATATCCCCGGGTTTGAGCTTGCCCAACAGCATGTGGATCAGCACACCGTCGGCGGCCAGCGCAGCCAGTGCCATTTTGCACAGTTCTTCATGGGCGCGGTGCATGGGATTGCGGGTCTGGAAGGCGACGACTTTGTCCCAGCCTCGGGCGGCAATCTCAGTGCGAATCTGCATGGCCGTCCTGAAAGTGTCGGGAAAATCCTGCTCGAAGTAGCTGTAATTCAGCACCTGCAGCGGGCCGGCCACGAGTTGCCTGCCGGCAGCCATGAACGTGGCCACACCAGGATGGTCGGAATCCAACGTACCGAAGACTCTTTCCGTGAGCAGCGTCAACTGTGCGTCGGAGAGTGTCTCTATCGAAGTGACATCCTGTATGGCAAGCACCGGCTGGCCTGCCACGTTCGGGTCGCGCAACGCCACTCGCTCAGCGCCGTTGAGCGCGGCCGTGTCAGCACACAGGTTCAGGCACGGCACCGGCCAGAACAGGCCATCGGTAGTGTGTATGTGTGCAGCGACACTGACGGCATCGGCGGCGTTCATAAACCCGGGCAATGGTGAGAAGTAACCGGCGCCCAGCATCACCGCATTGGCGGCGGCGGCGGAGTTAATCAATAATTGCGGCAGGCCTCGCGCTTCTTCAAGGAGCGCCTGACGTGTCACTTCATCGCTGGCGAACAGCGGTTGCAGTGCGTCGGCTGCGTGGGGTTTGATCATAAGGAGATTACAGCTCGGAATTGCTGTGATACTTGTCCATTTTTCGATCCAGCGTGTTGATATCCCCTTGCATCACCTCGGCCTTCCCCTGCAATGCCTCGATATCCTGCTTCATAACCTCGATATCCTGCTTCATGACCTCGATATCCTGCTTCATAACCTCGATATCCTGCTTCATGACCTCGATATCCTGCTTCATAACCTCGATATCCCTCTGCATTACTTCAATGCTGATGCGTACGTCAGTCAGGCCGTCCTTCAGGGTATCCATTGCTTTGATTAGATAAGCGAACTGCGTCAACATCACGACGATGATGACACCCAAAATCCATTCGTGGTATTTGATACTGGTTTTTAACCTTTCCATTTCCAGAGGTAACATTTCATGAGTAAGTTCAGTAGCCATAGTTACTTCCTCCTATTTTACTGCTGCTGATTAATGAGCGTGGAAAGTCCATTGTATCTATCCGGCCACCTCATGTCCAGCTCTAGTATTTTCCAATATGAAATGAGCCTGAAGGGCGGGTGTGATTCCAACATGAAATGAGCCTGAACGAGCCGGTATTCCCGTTCATGATACGAGGATGAAAACGATCATGAATGCGAATGACTTAACGCGTATTGAGCAGGTGCGCGATTTTCTGGCCGGGACCCAGCGGGTGATGTTTGAGGTTGCCAGCGACAAGCAGAGTCGGTATGACTGGATACGGCGCACCCTGGTGACGTTTGATTACCTGGGCTGCAGCAAGGCGGACAAAGGGGCGCTCACGGCGTACCTGATGAAGGTGAGCGGGTATTCCCGGGCACAGGTCAAGCGGCTGATTGGGCGCTACCGGGAGACCGGTACGTTAGCGGTGCGCCAGTGTACGGCGCGGGGCTTTGTCCGACGCTACACGAAGGCCGATATCCGCCTGCTAGCGGCCATGGACGAGCGCCACAATACCCCGAATGGGTTGACCCTAAAGAAGCTCTGTGAGCGAGCCTATCAGGTGTTCGGTCAGGTCGAGTATGAACGCTTGGCCGGGATCTCGGTCTCGCACCTGTACAACTTACGGCGCTCGAAGACCTACCAACGTCAGCGCCACACGATAGACAAGACCCGCCCGGTGGTGCGTGAGATCGGTGTACGGCGCAAACCGCAGCCGGACGGGCGCTGCGGTTATATCCGCATCGATACCGTGCATCAGGGCGATTTAGACGGTGAAAAAGGGGTCTATCACATCAATGCGGTCGATGAGGTGACCCAGTTTGAAGTGGTCGTCAGCGTCGAGCGCATCACCGAGGTCTACCTCATCCCGGCACTTGAATACCTGCTTGATGCGTTCCCCTTTGTCCTCCTGGGCTTCCATGCCGACAACGGCTCGGAGTACATCAATAAACAGGTGGCCCAACTGTTAGAGAAGCTGCGTATCGAACTGACCAAGTCCCGCCCCCGGCACAGCAACGACAACGCCCTGGTGGAATGCAAAAACGGACACGTGGTGCGCAAGCTCTTAGGCCACGCCCACATCCCGCGCCGCTGGGCCGGCCCGTTGAACGACTTCCACCGCCAGCACCTCAACCCCTATGTCAACTACCACCGACCCTGCCTGTTTCCACAAACCATCACCGACAACAAAGGGAAACAACGCAAGCGTTACCCCTACAAGAACCTCATGACCCCCTATGAAAAACTTAAATCCTTGGATGATGCCCAGACCTGTTTGAAACCGGACTTAAGCTTTGAGATACTGGATAAGGTCGCTTACCGAGTCAGCGACAACGCGGCCGCGGACGCCCTACAACAGGCGCGCCGGGCCCTCTTTACCACCATCCATGAACAGGAATACAAACGGGCTTGAGATCGGGGCAGACTCTCTCTACTTCAGGCTCATTCCAGTATTGGAAAATACTGCTCTTTATGCCGGAAAATTATGGATTTTAATATTCTGTTTTTGGCCCGGCCAGGAATTCGTTGCCGGCAGCGCCGCGCACGATCGCGCCGGTGTGCAGCCGTTGCTGGTTGTCATCCCGATCGGCAAAGAAAAACTTCAGTGAGTAGCGGATGGTGGTGAACGCCAGCTCTTCCCAGGGAATTTCGTCGCGGGTGAATAACGCCACCTCCAGGCTTTCATCCCCCGCGGCAAAATCCAGGTCCATGAGGTTGGCGTTGAACATGAGGTAAACCTGACCGACGTGGGGCAGACTGAACATGGCAAACAGGTTGGTGAGCTCCACGCGCGCGTTGGCTTCCTCCAGCGTCTCCCGCAACGCCGCCTGCTGGCAGGTCTCGCCGAGTTCCATGAAGCCTGCGGGCAGGGTCCAGCAACCGTAACGGGGTTCAATGGCCCGCTTGCACAGCAACACCTGATCTTCCCACACGGGGATGCAGCCGGCGACAATCTTGGGGTTCTGGTAGTGCACCATGCCGCAGGCAACGCATACGTGGCGCGGACGGTTGTCACCCGGCGGCGTTTGCAACACCACTTGGGCGCCGCAACTGCTACAGTAATTCATAAATGGTTGTTCTGGTCGAGTAAGAGCTGAAGCTCAGGCCACAGCAACTCCAACATCAACGGCTGCGCCGCAGCCGTGGGGTGGATGCCGTCGTCCTGCATCAGGGTCGGGTCCTCGGCGATAGCGGCGGGAAGTATCCGCCCCAAGGTTACATTATCCTGTACGCCCAGGGTTTTGTATATGCCGACAAACTTTTCGATGTAAGCGGTGCCGTAATTGGGCGGCAGCAACATTTCCACCAGCAGTATGCGGCTGCCTGCCGCCGCAAGTTTGTCGATGATTGCAGACAGGTTGGTGCTGATTTCATCTAGGGAGATGCCCCTTAGTCCGTCATTGCCACCGAGTTCAACAATTGTCCGGGTTCAGAAACAAGTGAGACTCTTTAGATAAAGAAATCGGGTAGTCTGTGTGTGAATTAATCTCAACTAATTGACACAGGAGGACTACCCGATGCAGATCAAAAGCCTGCGGGTGAAATCATATCGCAGTTGGCGCGTCGATGATACTACCGATGCTGACGCGCGCGGTCGTTTGAAGCAGTTGGAATTGGTTGCGACGTTACGCGAGGATGGGTGTGGTGAGGCGACGGCACTGGCAGCAGTAGGTTGGTCGAGGGCGACCTACTACCGTTGGTTGAAGCGGTATCGTGAACATGGGCTGAAGGGTCTGGGGTGTGGCTCTCGTGCGCCGCGGCGGCGGCGTGTGCCGCAATGGACGCGCCAGCACGAGCAGCAGGTCTTGCACCTTCGCCAACGTTATCCGTTATGGGGTAAGCGTAAGCTCTGGCGGGTGGGGGTGCGCGAGCAGGGCTGGACTTTGAGCGAGAGTACGGTCGGGCGCATCGTGGCGAAGCTGGTGCGGCTGGGTCGGGTCAAGCCGGTGGCGTTTTACTATGGCCGGGTGAAGCCTAAGCGCCGCCGGGCGTTTACCCATCATGCCAAGCGCTGGCGCTACGGGATGAAGGCTAAGGCGCCAGGGGAGTTGATGCAGATAGACCACATGAGTGTCGGCTTCACGGACGGCATCACGGTGAAGGAGTTCAAGGCCGTCTGTCCGGTGAGCAAATGGAGTGCGCTGCGAGCCTACAGTCGGGCCACCAGTGGCAATGCCCGGCGCTTCTTAAAAGCGCTGCTCGGTGAGGCGCCGTTTCCCATCCGTTCTATCCAGGTCGATGGCGGCTCGGAGTTCCGAGATGAGTTCGAGCAGGCTTGCCAGGACTTAGGAATCCCCCTGTACGTGCTGCCCCCGAAAAAACCCGAATACAACGGCTGTGTAGAACGCGCCAATGCCACCAGCCGCTATGAGTTCTATCCGTTCTACGAGGGCCCACTGACCGTGGCCGCCATCAACCGCAAACTGGCAGAGTATCAGCAATACTACAATACCTACCGCCCGCATGACGGTATTGGTTTATTAACCCCAATGGAGTATTATCAACAACTCACACAGCCTGCCTCTGAGTCTCATATGTATTGAACCTGGACACAATAGTGATATCCGGCTTTATCTCCTTTAGAATAGCGTCAAGACGAGTATTCGCGCCGTGGGTGGTATCACCACTGACGCTGGCGTTGATGATCTCATAATGGTAGCCGGCACGGTTCATGCGCGCACGCAGCAGGGACACCCAGCCTGCTTGTGCGTCCATACCGTGTGCCGCGCTCAGGCTGTCGCCCAGCACCAGTATGGTTTTTTCGGCGGCCGGCGCGCACAACGACACTGACAGCAGCGCTGTGACAATAACTGACCTCAACATGGAACAACCCTCAAATTTCATAATCCGCGCGCAGAACCTGGGTAAACGGGTACCAGCACCCGCAGGCGACCTGACCATACTGGATGATATAGATCTGGCGGTCAACTATGGAGAGAGTATTGCCATTACTGGCGTATCCGGCTCCGGCAAGTCCACCTTGATCGGGATCCTGGCGGGCCTGGACCTGCCGACCCGTGGCAGGGTATTTCTGGACGGCACGGAGCTGACCGCGCTGGATGAAGCCGGCAGGGCCGAGTTGCGCAACCAGCGCGTGGGCTTCATCTTCCAGTCGTTTCAGTTGCTGCCGGGTCTGAGTGCCCTGGAAAACGTGATGTTGCCGTTGGAACTGGCTGGCAATAATGCCGCGCGGGAACTGGCGCAGGCGCGCCTGGATGAGGTTGGGTTGGCGCATCGAACCGCACACTATCCCAGGCAGTTATCGGGCGGGGAACAGCAACGCGTCGCTATTGCCAGAGCCTTTGCCGTCAATCCACTGGCACTGTTTGCCGACGAGGTGACCGGCAACCTGGACCAGCACAGTGCGCAACAAGTCGCCGACCTGCTGTTTCGCCTTAACTCGGACTATGGCACGACACTGCTGCTGGTCACCCACGATGCCACGCTGGCGCGCCGTTGCCACCGCACCTTGACACTGGCCGGCGGTCGTCTGGTTTGATGCGCTTGCTGCGTCTGGCGCTAGTCCAATTCCGGCGCGACTGGCGCGCCGGCGAGTTGCGCCTGTTGGGTCTGGCGCTGATTATTGCGGTTGCCGGCCTGACCTCGGTGGATTTTTTCACCGACCGGGTGAGACAGTTGACGGAACTACAGGCCACCGAATTACTGGCGGCAGACCTAGTTATCGGCTCTGCCGAACCCTTCCAGCCGGAATTTCTCGCACAGGCCGAGGCCCTGGGGTTGAAGACTGCGCTGACAACCAGTTTTCGCAGCATAGCAGTGCATGGCGAGCGGCTGGAGCTTGCGGAAGTCAAGGCGGTGCAGGCCGACTATCCTCTGCGCGGACAGTTGCGGGTTGCCGATGAACTGTTTGCGCAGGAATACCAGACCACCACCACCCCGGCGCCGGGCACGGTATGGCTGGACTCCAGGCTGTTCCAGGCGCTGGGGGTGGCGGTTGGTGCGCAGGTCAAGCTGGGCGCGGCGACCCTGGTTGCGGACCGGGTGCTGACGTATGAACCCGATCGCGGAGGCGATATGTTCAATATTGCGCCGCGGCTGCTGCTGAGCCTGACTGACCTGGAAGCCACCGCGCTGATCGCGCCCGGCAGTCGGGCCAGGTACCGGTTGCTGCTGGCTGGTGATAATGCCGCGCTGCGCGAGTTCCGGGCGCTGACAGAACGCCATGCGACTTATGATATTCAGGGTCTACGCGACGCCCGTCCGGAACTGCGCAGTGCGCTGGAGCGCGCAGAACAGTTCCTGGGACTGGCGGTGCTGGTCAGCATTGCGCTGGCCGGGCTTGCAATTGCCCTGGCGGCGCAACGCTACGCAATCAGGCATTATGATGCCTGCGCGCTCATGCGCTGTTTTGGCGCCACTCCCGGGTTGGTCGTCCGCATCCACGTCATTCAGTTGTTGCTTACAGCCCTGCTCTACGGCACCCTCGGCTGTGCGCTGGGCTACCTAGGGCAAACCGGTCTGGCGGCGCTGCTGCAGGAGCTGGTCAACAGGCCCCTGCCCGCGCCGGCGCTGACCCCGCTGCCCGGTGGTCTGGCCGCCGCCGTACTGACCACATTGGGCTTTGCTCTGCCGCAGATTTTACGGCTGCAGCAGGTCTCATCCATGCGGGTGCTGCGGCGCGATCTGGCGCCGTTGCCAGCGCCTAACCTGAGCGTCTATCTGGCGGCAACAGCCTGCCTGTTACTGCTGGCCCTGTGGCTGTCAGGCCGTGAGCGACTGTTTTTATATGGCTGTGTGGCGCTGGCACTGACGGCATTATCGGCCTGGTTAACGGCCTTACTGGCCATTCATTGTCTTGACAAGTGGCGCGGCTGGCTTGGTGCGGCCACGCGCTTCGGCTTGTCCAACATCGTGCGCCGGGGGCGGCTGAGCGCCGTGCAGATCCTCGCCATCAGTCTGGGCATGATGTTATTGACCCTGCTGGCGCTGCTGCGCACCGAGTTACTGGCAGACTGGCGCGCGCGGCTGCCGGCCGCGACGCCGAATTATTTCCTCATCAACATCCAGCCGCAAGAGGTGGATGCTGTCAGGCAATTCCTGCAGGCACGCACCGGGTTGGCGGCGCCGGCGCACCCGCTGGTGCGCGCGCGGCTGCTCAGCATAAACGGCAAGGCGGTCAATCCCGATGATTACCAGGACGAACGCGCACAACGCCTCCTGCGGCGCACGTTTAACTTATCCGTGGCGGAGACCTTGCAGCATGATAACCGTCTTGAACAAGGCGCATGGTGGGATAGTGCCAGTGCCGGCCTGTTCTCTTTTGAGCAGGACTTCGCCGCAACCCTGGATATCAGTCTGGGGGACCGGCTGGAGTTCCGTATTGCCGGCGCGCGCGTGGCCGGCACGGTCGCCAATACCCGCCGGGTTGACTGGGATACCTTCAACGTTAATTTTTTCGTGCTGGCAAGTCCTGCCACCCTGTCCGGCCACCCCACCACCTACATCACCAGTTTCCACCTGCCCCCGGCGCGCCGGCCGGTGCTCAACGAGCTCATCAAAAACTGGCCCAGCGTCACCGTGTTTGACGTGGATACAATTATCAGGCAGGTGCGTCTGGTTATGGAACAGGTGGTACGGGCGATAGAATTCATCTCCGGCTTCACCTTGCTGGCGGGTATTGTCGTGTTGCTGGCCGCGTTGCAAACGACCCATGCTGAGCGGCGGCGCGAAACGGCCCTGTTAACCACACTGGGGGCGCGCCGGGGCCAAGTGTTGAGCGGGCTGTTGGCGGAATTTACCGTGCTTGGTCTGCTGGCCGGCCTGGTGGCGGCACTGAACGCCACGGTGGCGGAGTATCTGCTGGCTGCTTATGTGTTCAGGATGGATTTTTCTTTCAGCCCCCTGGTGTGGCTGGTCACGCCACTGTTGTGCACGGCTATCACTATCGGCGCCGGCCTGGCCGGCACGCGCAAGGCATTGTCCACTCCGCCCATGCTGACGTTAAGGCAATCCTGAGAGCTAAGGCAACAAGCAACTTGGTGAGATATGCGGGTTAGAGGCGGCCTGTTATACTCATGCAGATAATGCCCTGAAACTTTTTCTGTATATCCTGATCATCCTGTACTTCCATGTCAAATTCCACTAATTCTGGCGTGACCGGTATTCTGCTCACCAATCTCGGCACGCCGGATGCGCCGACGGCAGCGGCGTTGCGGAAATATCTGGCGCAGTTTCTGTCTGATCCACGGGTGATCGATACCCCTAAGTGGCTGTGGTGGCCGCTGTTGCACGGGCTCATCCTGCGGCTGCGGCCGCGCCGTTCTGCCAAGGCTTACCGGAAGGTATGGACCGATGCCGGTTCACCATTGCTGGCAATATCGCAACAGCAGTGCGAGGCGGTGCGGTCAGCGCTGCAGGCAGCCGGGCGCTACCGGGTGGAGTTGGGCATGCGCTACGGCAATCCGTCTATTCGCGCGGCACTGGAGTCTCTGCGCGCCGACCAGGTGAACAAATTACTGGTATTGCCCTTGTACCCCCAATATTCGGCTGCGACTACCGCATCAACCTTTGATGCGGTTGCCGATGTATTCAAGAGTTGGCGCCAGCTCCCGGCCTTGAGCATGATCAACAGCTACCATGATAACCCCGGCTACATCGCCGCCCTGACGGCCAGCATTCGCGCCCACTGGGCGCAACATGGGCAGCCGCACAAGTTGCTGTTTTCCTTTCATGGTTTGCCCAGGGATTACGTCCTGGCCGGTGACCCTTATGCCGACGAATGCCGCGCCAGCGCGCGCCTGGTGGCGGCGGCACTGGAGTTGGACGAAGCACGCTGGGCGGTTGCCTTTCAATCCCGCTTCGGCCCGCGTGAGTGGTTGCAGCCCTACACCGACCAGCTGTTACAGCAATGGGGCGCGTCCGGCATTGCTCACGTACAGGTCGTCTGCCCCGGTTTTGCCGCCGACTGCCTGGAGACGCTGGAAGAGATTGCTCTGCTGAACAGAGATTTTTTTCTGGACGCCGGCGGCAAGGAATTTTCCTATATCCCGGCCCTGAACGACCGCCCTGACCATATCGCCGCGCTGTGCGACATTATCAAGGTGAGTTGTAACTACTCGCCCCCCTCCCTCTAATTCTACTGAATTTTTTGTCAAGGCGTCCTTGAGACCATAGCGTCATGGCGTTATGTTGGTCGTCATGGCGCAACAACCGCGCCGAACGCGATATCCGTATGGCTAAAGTCAAACAGAAAGTCTCCGGCTGCTTCTGAATTAGAGGCGCCTTCATACATTAAACCGGAACAGTATCACGTCGCCGTCCTGCACTATGTAGTCTTTGCCCTCCAGGCGCCATTTGCCGGCGGTTTTGGCGCCTTGTTCGCCTTGGCACTCGATGAAGTCGTGATAGGCGATGACCTCGGCGCGGATGAAGCCTTTTTCAAAATCGCTGTGGATGGCGGCGGCGGCGCGCGGGGCGGCGGCACCCTTCTTTATGGTCCAGGCGCGGACTTCGTTGGGGCCGGCGGTGAAAAACGTGAGTGTGTCCAGCAATTCATAACCGGCCCGGACTAGGCGGTGCAGGCCCGGTTCGGTCAGACCGAGGTCGCGCAGAAATTCGATTTTACTCTGCTCGTCCAGGTCGCCCAGTTCTGTCTCGATAGCGGCAGAGACGACCACCAACCCGGCGCCGTCGGTGGCCGCGCGACGGGTCAGCGGTGCCAGCCAGGGGTTGGAGGCGATGCCGGTTTCTTCCACATTGGCGACATACAGCGCCGGTTTTTCTGTCAGCAGGCCCAGTTCTGCGGCCAACTCCCGTGCGGGACTGCCCGCCGGCAGGGTTCGGGCCGCGGCGCCCGTATCGATATGCGTGGCCACGACAGCCAGCCGGTGCGCGCGTTGCAAGGCCTGCTTGTCACCGGTTTGCGCAACTTTCTCCACCTTCAGCGTTGCGCGTTGCAGGGTTTCCATGTCGGCCAGACTGAGCTCCGTATTGATGGTGTCCAGATCCGCCAGTGGGTCTATCTTGTCGGCGACATGGATGACGTTGTCATCCTCAAAACAACGCAGCACCTGGGCTATGGCGTGGGTGGTGCGGATGTGGCCCAGGAATTTGTTGCCGAGTCCCTCTCCCTGTGAGGCACCGGCTACCAGGCCGGCGATATCGACAAACTCCACATAAGTGGGCACGACCCGTTGTGGGCTGACTATGTCGGCGATGGCCCGCAGGCGCGGATCCGGCACCGGTGCCAGACCGGTGTTGGGTTCGATGGTGCAGAACGGATAATTCCCGGCACCGACCGCGGCCTGGGTCAAGGCATTGAACAAGGTCGATTTGCCCACATTCGGCAAGCCGACGATGCCGCATTTGAAGCCCATTGTTGGTTTACCCCTCCCCCGGTCTCCCTCCCTCGAGGGGAGGGGAGACGTAAATGTCAGCACCAGTTGCCATCACCCATTCAAGAGGAGGTAAGAGGCGGAAATTCACTCTTTGGCTGTTGCCTGGCTGTGCAAACGGTGCATGGCTTGTTCCAGCTCGCCGGCGAACAGCAGAGGCATGACCTCCAGGCCACTTTGCAGGGCCTGTTCGATCCGCGTGGCATCGTCGCGCTCGGGCCGCCCCAGCACATGCGCCAGCACCCGGGATTTATCGCCCGGGTGGCTGACCCCTATTCTCAGCCTCAGATAGTCGCGCCCACCCAGCTTTTCGCTGATGTCGATGAGTCCCTTGTGGCCACCATGGCCGCCGCTTTTTTTCAGGCGTATCACGCCGGCGTCCAGGTCTATTTCATCGTGGATGACCAGTATCCGTGGCAGTTCAATACGGTAATAGTCGGCAACCGCGTGCAGCGCCCGTCCGCTGTGGTTCATAAAGGTGGTCGGTTTTAACAGCAGACAATCGAGTGCTGGCGTGTTGATGCGGGCCAGCTCACCGAAGAATTTTTTTTCGGGCGCAAACCGGACCTGGTGTGCCGCTGCCAGCCGGTCCAGGAACCAGAAACCGGCGTTATGGCGCGTAGCGGTATAATCCGCGCCGGGATTACCCAGCCCTGCAATGAGTTTCAATCTGGCCAGCACTATACGGGGGGTGCCCGCTACTGTTCTTCTGCCTGTGTTTCCTCCGCGGCCTCCAGCTCCTCCTCTGTCTCCGCCTGCTCCATTTCCTCCTCTTCCATAGTCCCTTTGGGCAAGCTCACGGTCGCCACCGACGCCGACGCATCGCCGCCGGACAGCAGCGCATAAATTTCGACCCCTTCGGGCAGGACGACATCGCTCAGGTGTACCGACTCACCCACATGCACCTGCGCCATGTCTACATCGATATATTCCGGCAGGTTGGCCGGCAGGCAGCTTATTTCCAGTTCGGTCATAATGTGGCTGATCACGCCGCCGTCGGTCTTCACCCCCACGCACTGGTGTTCGTTCACAAAATGCAGTGGCACTCGCATGGTGATTTTCTGTTTCTCGTCAATGCGCAGGAAGTCGATGTGCAGCAGGTCAGGCTTGAAGGGATGTCTCTGTAAATCCTTGACCACTACCTGTTCGCTCTGCGTATCCACATTAAGGGTCAGAATACTTGAGTAAAATACCTCCCGATCCAGGCGGTGCAATATATCGTCATGCACTAACGAAATGGACTGCGGGTCCTTGCCGGCACCGTAAACAGTGCCGGGAATCCGGCCTGAGCGGCGCAGCCGGCGGCTGGCACTTTTCCCCAGGTTGTTGCGGGGCTCTGCATTTAATTCATTAACTTGCATTTCACAGCTCTCAATCAATAAACATTGAACTCAGCGATTCCCCCTCGGAAATGCGCCGAATACTCTCCGCCAGCATGGTGGCGACGCTGAGCCGGCGAATTCTAGCACAATCCGCGGCGGCTGCGCGCAACGGGATGGTATCCGTTACCACCAGCTCATCGAGTTGCGAGGCGTTGATATTGCTTAGCGCCGGGCCTGACAGCACCGGGTGGGTGCAATAGGCAACGACCCGGGCGGCGCCGCAATCCTTCAGGGCATTGGAAGCATTGCATAGCGTGCCTGCCGTATCCACCATATCGTCGACGATGATGCAGGTCCGATCTTTTACGTCGCCAATGATATTCATAATCTCCGACTCGTTGGCCTTGGGCCGGCGCTTGTCGATAATGGCTAGGTCGGTATCGTCCAGCCGCTTGGCGATGGCGCGCGCGCGCACTACGCCGCCCACATCGGGTGATACCACCATCAGTTGTTCATACCGGTGTTTCCAGATATCACCGAGCAGCACCGGGGACGCGTAGACGTTGTCCAACGGCATATCAAAAAATCCCTGGATCTGGTCGGCATGAAGATCTACCGTCAAGACCCTGGAAATACCAGTGACTCCGATCATGTTCGCCACCACCTTGGCCGTGATAGGTACCCGAGCCGACCTTGGTCTGCGATCCTGGCGGGCATAACCCATGTAGGGGAGCACCGCGGTGACGCGCCCTGCCGAGGCCCTGCGCAAGGCATCGGCAATGATCAACAATTCCATGAGGTTGTCATTGGCCGGCGCACACAAGGGTTGCAGGATAAACACGTCACGCCCGCGCACATGCTCTGCGAGCTCCACCATGATCTCGCCGTCACTGAAACGGCCCACGCTGATTTTACCCAGCGGCATGTTCAGCTCACGCGCAATAGCTGCTGCCAGTTCCGGATTGGCGTTGCCGGAAAACAGCATCATATCAACTAGTGACATTTTGTCTCCGAACCTGTCAGGCGAATGATTACGGGTGTTTTAAGGTAATCTCTAAATGCTCATGATCGGGTTACTGCACACCCCGAATGTATGTAAATTTTCAAAATTTACATAGCAAAAACGCCATCCGTAGCATTTTTAGAGGCACCCTTTAGAATTGGCTGGGGCGCCAGGATTCGAACCTGGGAGTGCAGGGATCAAAACCCTGTGCCTTACCACTTGGCCACGCCCCAACAAGACCCGCGTACTCCAGCAAGTCCCCGCACAGCGCGACGTTTAACGGGACTCTGGCGGGAAACGGCGGTTCAGGCGCGCATTATAACACAGGCAGATGCGCGCAGCTCAGGAAGTTGTGTCGGTCGGATAGTGAGACCGCAGCGATTCATGGTAGGGGCTGCGCAAAATGCCCCGTTCGGTGATAATGCCCGTAATCAGCTCACCGGGCGTGACATCGAAGGCGGGGTTGCGCACTTTTACCGCCTCGGGCGCGGTGCGGTGGTTGCCCCAGCAGGTGATTTCTTGCGGCGCCCGTTCCTCGATGGGAATGTCTGCGCCACTGGCCGCATCCGGGTCGATGGTCGAATACGGTATGGCGACATAGAACGGGATGTGGAAATGGCGCGCCAGGATGGCGATCCCCAGAGTGCCGATCTTGTTGGCGGTGTCGCCGTTGGCGGCAACCCGATCAGCACCGGTGATGACCAGGTCGATATTCCCCTGCGCCATCATAGTGGCCGCCATGTTGTCGCAGATCAAGGTGACGTCGATACCAGCCTGCAGCAGTTCCCAGGCCGTCAGGCGCGCGCCTTGCAGCAGCGGTCGGGTCTCGTCTGCATAAACCCGGAAGTCAATACCATCCCGGTGCGCCAGATACATGGGCGCAGTGGCGGTGCCCCACTCGGCTGTCGCCAGCCAGCCGGCATTGCAGTGGGTCAGGATGCCCATGCCGGGTTTAATCAGGGGCCTGCCGGCTTCGCCAATGCTGCGGCACAGGCGCCGGTCTTCCGCGTCGATGCGCAGGGCCTCTGCCAGTAATTCCGTATGGATGTCCTGCGGGTCGGCGCCGCTCAGCGCTAGCCCGCGTTGCACCATCCGGCGCAAGGCCCAGCGCAGGTTGACCCCGGTCGGTCGGGCGGCTTCTAGGTAGTCCGCCTGCTGCCGCATTTCCTTGATAAAGCGGTGCCGGTCCAGGTGCACTTTGTCGCGCAACGCCAACACTAGGCCGTAGGCACCGGCGATGCCGATGGCCGGCGCCCCACGCACCTTGAGTTGTCGGATGGACTCCCGTACCTGGGTTGCGGAAGTCTGGCGCTGCACCACAATCTCCTGCGGCAACAGGGTCTGGTCGAGCAGGTACAACTCGCCATCCTGCCAGCGTACTGCCTGAACGGTGTCTGTCATGTTACACTTCTGCGTTTTTGATGGATGTTTACTAGCGCGCATACAGCGCGTACAGAGTAGCACGCGTCACTCCCCATGAGATCAAAGAAATCGAAAAAATTGGAACCATTGTCGGATGCTGAGCCGTTATTGCTGACCCCGGGGCCGTTAACCACGTCCGCGCGCGTCAAACAGGCCATGCTGCACGACTACGGCTCGCGTGACAGCCGTTTCATCGAACTCAACCGGCGTATCTGCACCGGGCTGCTGTCCCTGTGTGACGCTGGCCAGACCCATTTGTGCATCCCCCTGCAGGGCAGCGGCTCGTTCGCGGTGGAAGCGATGATCGCCAACCAGTTACCTGGGGAGGGAAAACTGCTGAACCTGGTGAACGGCGCCTACGGCCACCGTATCACGGAAATCTGCCGCTACCTGGGACGGGAGGTCAGCGTGCTGGAGACGGCGGAACACCTGCCGGTTGACGTGGCCGCCCTGGAGCAGGCGCTGACGTCGGATGCCGGTATTACCCACGTGGCGGTCGTTTACTGTGAAACCACCTCGGGCATAATGAACCCGCTGGCGCAGGTTGCGCAGGTGGTTGCCGCGCATGGGCGCAAGCTGTTGATCGATGCCATGAGCGCTTTCGGCGCGCTACCTCTGAGCGGTGCCGATATTCCCTTTGCGGCGCTGGCCGCATCCGCCAACAAGTGCCTGGAAAGCGTACCGGGACTGGGGTTTGTCATCGCAGAACAAACCACCTTCGCAGCCACCGCAGGCAACGCCCACTCGTTGAGCCTGGACCTGTACCAGCAATGGCGCTATCTGAACGACACCGGCCAATGGCGCTTTACGCCCCCCACCCACTGCTTGCTGGCGCTGCATGAAGCCCTGCATCAACTTGAAGAAGAAGGCGGCGTAGCAGCGCGCCGCCGCCGTTATCAGGACAACTGCCGGACGCTGGTACAAGGGATGCGGGCACTCGGTTTTGAAACCCTGTTGCCCGACCACCTGCAAGCGCCCATCATCGTGACATTCCTGCCTCTACAGCATGAGGCATTCAGCTTTGAAGAGTTCTATCGCCGCCTCAGCGACAAGGGCTTCGTGATTTATCCGGGCAAACTAACGCAGCAAGAAAGTTTCAGGATCGGCTGCATCGGACAGGTAACCCCGAACCAGATAAGCGCGGCAGTATCGGCGGTAGCTCAGGTGTTGCAGGAGCTGTCGCCGGCGCTCTCCTGTTCGTTATTCCGGCGCAAGCCGGAATCAAGTCGATAAAATATGGTAACCTCTAAAGGTCACCTCTAACCCGCATATTTCATCAGGTACGGGTTGATATATGAATATTGAAATAGTGATTAGTATAACAGTTGTTATGACGGCAGTTATCGCGGCGGTGGTGACCTGGATTTTTGCTGCAAGGAAAACCGCAACACTGAATCAGGAAAATACCGAATTACAAGTTGAAAACAAGCAATTAAGCGGCGAAGTTGAAAATTTGAAGGGTATCCGGGCGGAGCGGGATAAGCACCACAAAGAGCAGCTGGAACAGTTCAGCGAACAAAAAGAAGCGCTGAAAAAGGAATTTGAAAATCTGGCTAACAGGATTTTTGAAGAAAAAGGAAAGATGTTTTCGGAAACAAGCAAGTCTTCTCTGGACGTGATGTTGAAACCTTTCAGGGAACAACTGCAAGGCTTTCAAAACAGAATCAACGAAATCCACACGGAGTCGGTTAAGGGAAATACCAACCTGGGGTCGGAAATCAAAAGGGTTCTTGACGTTGGGTTAAAGATGCAGGAAGAAGCGAATAACCTGACTGCCGCATTGAAAGGCAATTCACAACAACGGGGGGCATGGGGCGAAGCCCAACTGGAGCGCACGTTGCAGCTGAGCGGTTTACAGGAGGGCCACCATTATGACGGCCAGGAAAGTTTCAAGGATCCTGAAGGAAAAACAAAACGAACCGATTACGTGGTGAAGCTGCCGGATGGAAAACACCTGGTCATTGACAGCAAGGTAAACCTGCCTGATTACGACAGGGCGGTGGCGGCCCGGACTGATGAGGAAATAACGGTTGCCCTAGAAGCGCATGTCTCAGCGGTGAAAAGGCATATTGATAATCTGGCAGCCAAGGACTACACAAACCTTATCGGCGTTAACAGCCCCAGCTTCATATTGATGTTCATGCCGATTGAACCTGCTTATATTGAGGCGTTAAAACACGACCGGGAACTTTTTAACTATGGTTTCCAGAAGGGAATTGTCCTGGTTTCCCATACCACGTTGATTCCGATATTGAGGACCGTTGCTAATCTGTGGATGCTGGAACAGAGCAACAAGCAGGCTCGTGAGCTCGGCGACAAGGCACTGGATATATATAATCAGGTATGCACGGTCGCAGGACATGTGTGCAAGTTGGGCGGCTCCTTAAAAACAGTGGGGAATCATTACAACTCTGCGGTAACTTCCTTGGTAGGGCAGCAAGGCCTGTACGGAAAGGTTGAGCGCTTCAGCGAGTTCTCAAGCAAGATGAAAAAGGAAATGCCCAAACCGGAACCGGTGCACCTAGAAGGAGAAGATCAAAGATTGAAGCTAGAAGCCAAGCCATTGAGCGACGAGCCACCTGTCATCGGCTCAGGGGATTGACCCACTCTTGCCAGGACAATACTACAACCACCCCGCCGGTACTTGAATAATGTCGGGTGTAACCCATTTAACTTGTTCGCCCTGATTAACCAGCAAGCCCATCGGCAAGTCGTTATCCTTCACAAAACCTGTCAGGGATTTCAGGCTGCTGCGTTTGACTGAGCTGCCGTATTTGATTTCAACGGGCAAAACGCCGAACGGGCCTTCAATAATCAAATCAATTTCCGCGCCGCCTCGAGTTCGGTAATAGTGTGCGGACCAGTTGCTTACCAGAGTTGCTTCAAGGCCTTTAATCAACTCATCACACACGTAAGCCTCGAAAGAAGCGCCGACGACCGGGTCTGTCATCAATTCATCCACGCTGTGTATCCCAAGCAGGTGATGCAGCAAGCCGGAATCCCTTATGTACCCTTTGGGCATTTTTGTGATGGACTTTGTGACGGAACCCTCAAAGCAGCTCAGTTTCCGCCAGATATACGTGCCATGAGCAATATCAAGATAGTCGCGGATGCTCGATTCACTTGCTTCAACCGCCCTTCCTATATGGCTTTTGTTGATAAGTGTGCCGGATAACTTGCACAACATGGTAAGAAATCGTCGGTATCTCTGACGATTGAGTTTTGGAAACAGCTTTGCAATATCCCGGTTGATATACGTATCCCGGTAATTATCCATCCAGACTGCATGGCGCTGTGGGTCGTCGGCAAGCGCTGGCTCCGGGTATCCTCCGTAGAACCAGCGTCGTTGTACTTGTTCTTTGCTGAGTGGCGGCGCGCCGGCAACGGGGATGGCTTTGCTCAATCCGGTTTCAAAAAGTGAGTAAAACGGACTCAGCGGCAGCTCGTAATACTCATTACTCTTGAACGTACCCAGTTCAACGATGGCCACACGGCCGGCCAGCGTTTCCGATATTTCGGTGATCAAGGTGGGACTGCTTGAACCCGTGAGAATAAACCGCCCGTTTTTCTTTCTCTCGGCATCAATTACGCCACGCAGTGTCTTGAAGATATGAGGATATTCCTGAGCCTCGTCAAGAATCAGTGAGGCCGGGTGCTCAGTGAAAAAAAATGACGGATCATAGCTCAAACGATCCATATCCTCAGGACGTTCAAGATCTACATAAGTCCAGTTTTTTCCGAGCGCTTTGGCAAGCGTGGTTTTCCCGGTCTGTCTTGCCCCCAGGATGGCCACCGCCGGGAACCACTCCAACAGTTTAAGGCATTTAGAGTAAACATTTCTGTTTTTGTCTGTCATTTTCGTGATCATCTCACGAAAATGACATATAAACAACAGGTGGTGCCGGATGATGGGTTCGAAACTGCCGGATAGGGTAGCACCTAAGCAGAGGCGGTAAAAACTTTATGACCTGTCAAGGATGGGGATTCTTGGAAGTTTCTTCCCGGCCAGGTGTCCGTATCAATATCGGCGCGCACGGAGCCGGTCAGCAGGTAACGACCGGGGCGACTGTCAGAATCTACCGCTGTGTAATAGGGACGCCTGTCCGGGTTCAGAAACAAGTGAGACTCTTTAGATAAAGAAATCGGGTAGTCTGTGTGTGAATTAATCTCAACTAATTGACACAGGAGGACTACCCGATGCAGATCAAAAGCCTGCGGGTGAAATCATATCGCAGTTGGCGCGTCGATGATACTACCGATGCTGACGCGCGCGGTCGTTTGAAGCAGTTGGAATTGGTTGCGACGTTACGCGAGGATGGGTGTGGTGAGGCGACGGCACTGGCAGCAGTAGGTTGGTCGAGGGCGACCTACTACCGTTGGTTGAAGCGGTATCGTGAACATGGGCTGAAGGGTCTGGGGTGTGGCTCTCGTGCGCCGCGGCGGCGGCGTGTGCCGCAATGGACGCGCCAGCACGAGCAGCAGGTCTTGCACCTTCGCCAACGTTATCCGTTATGGGGTAAGCGTAAGCTCTGGCGGGTGGGGGTGCGCGAGCAGGGCTGGACTTTGAGCGAGAGTACGGTCGGGCGCATCGTGGCGAAGCTGGTGCGGCTGGGTCGGGTCAAGCCGGTGGCGTTTTACTATGGCCGGGTGAAGCCTAAGCGCCGCCGGGCGTTTACCCATCATGCCAAGCGCTGGCGCTACGGGATGAAGGCTAAGGCGCCAGGGGAGTTGATGCAGATAGACCACATGAGTGTCGGCTTCACGGACGGCATCACGGTGAAGGAGTTCAAGGCCGTCTGTCCGGTGAGCAAATGGAGTGCGCTGCGAGCCTACAGTCGGGCCACCAGTGGCAATGCCCGGCGCTTCTTAAAAGCGCTGCTCGGTGAGGCGCCGTTTCCCATCCGTTCTATCCAGGTCGATGGCGGCTCGGAGTTCCGAGATGAGTTCGAGCAGGCTTGCCAGGACTTAGGAATCCCCCTGTACGTGCTGCCCCCGAAAAAACCCGAATACAACGGCTGTGTAGAACGCGCCAATGCCACCAGCCGCTATGAGTTCTATCCGTTCTACGAGGGCCCACTGACCGTGGCCGCCATCAACCGCAAACTGGCAGAGTATCAGCAATACTACAATACCTACCGCCCGCATGACGGTATTGGTTTATTAACCCCAATGGAGTATTATCAACAACTCACACAGCCTGCCTCTGAGTCTCATATGTATTGAACCTGGACACGCCATTTTATTACCCTTCAGGGTGTGTTACAGTGACCTGAGAACAATGCCCTCTGTGGCATTTTTAGCCATCAGTCCCGGATATGCCCCGAACATGTTCAGGAGTTAAGGAGACCCACCATGACATTACGACGTAGTATCAATATCCTCCTGCTTGCCGCGACCTGCACGGTCTTTGGCAAGAGTGCCGTTGCAGCCGAATACGAGATTGATATTCCCGGTATGCATGCAGCCATTCAGTTCCGTATCCTGCATCTGGGCTATAGCGTACTGACCGGCCGCTTCAACGACTTTCGCGGTTCCTTCACCTGGGACCAGGATAACCCCGAGGCCTCGTCTATCAATGTGACGGTGCAAACAGCCAGCATCGATTCAAACCATGCAGAACGGGACAAGCACCTGCGCGAGGAGGACTTTCTGAATGTGGCAAAATACCCGGAGGCGACATTCAAAAGCACGCAATACAACGGCGATGCCAATGGCGGCACACTGGAAGGGATACTGACCCTGCATGGCGTCAGCAAGCCCATCGCTATCGACGTAACATTCATCGGCGAAGGGGATGACCCCTGGGGCGGTTACCGCGCCGGCTTTGAAGGCAGCGTCACCATCCGCCGCTCCGATTTCGGCATGATGTACAACCTGGGCCCCAAATCGGATGAAATGCAGCTGGACTTGTATATTGAGGGTTGCCGGGATACCTGCCAGAAATAATGGGGCGGCGAGGTTCAGTTAAAACGCACTGAATCATGTTGATCACCAATTCCCGGCTGCGTTTTGGCCTGTTCAGCAAGCTGCTGCACTGGACCCTGGCGCTGCTCATGCTCGGCCTGATCGGGTTGGGCTGGTACATGGTGGGCCTGACCTACTACGACAAGTGGTACAACGCTTCGCTGCATTACCACAAGTCACTGGGCCTCCTGGCACTGGCCCTGGCTGTGGTCAAGCTGGGTTGGCAGGTTTATACGCCGGTGCCGCGGCCATTGGCGACCTTGCAACCCTGGGAAAAAGCCGCAGCAAAGCTGATGCACTACCTGTTATGGGGCATGTTGTTGCTCATCCCCATCACCGGCTATCTTATTTCCACCGCTGCGGGCAAACCCATCCAGCTGTTCAACTGGTTTGCCATCCCCGCCATCGTGGATGTGGGTGAGGCGCTGAGAGAACTTGCCATCGACATCCATTTCTATCTGGCCTACGCCACCTTGTTGCTGGTCATCGGCCATGCCGGCGCGGCGCTGAAACATCACTTCATCAACCGGGATGAGACGCTGCAACGGATGTTGTAGGCGCCTCTGAAAATGCTCTCCGTAGCATTTTCAGAGGCTACCATAATTCAACCCAGAGCCAGATAACACACCAAGGTTATCACCACCGCCAGGATCAGGTTCAGCACAAAGCCACCCCGTACCATCTCCCGGATGGTGACGTGGCCGGTGCCGAATACGATGGCGTTGGGGACGGTGGCGACCGGCAGCATGAAGGCGCAGGAAGCTGACATTGCGGCGGGTATCATCATCAGTTCCGGACTGACCCCCACGGCCAGTGCGGTGGCTGCGAGGATAGGCATGAGCAAGGTGGTGGTGGCGGTGTTCGAGGTAATTTCCGTCAGGAAGGTCACGCCCAGGCAGATGCACAACAGCAGTAGTGGCAAGGGGAAGCCTGCCAGCACCACCAGTTGTTGCGCGATCAATTCCGCCAGACCACTGGAAGCAAACGCCTTGGCGATAGTGATGCCACTGGCGAACAACAGCAGCATGCCCCAGGGGATGTCCGCGGCCGTTTTCCAGTCGAGCAGGTTATCGCCCTTGCCGGACGGCAGGATAAACATGGCTGTCACCGCGGCCAGCGCCACGGTGGCATCGCCCACATGCGGTGTGCCCAGCAATCCCGACCAGCCGCCCAGCGGTTCGGCGCGCGTGATCCATAGTACGATAGTAATGCCGAACACGGCCAGCACGCGCACTTCGTTCACCTGCCAAGGGGCGGCTGCGGGCAGGTCCAAGGTTTCCTTCCAGGTGACGTTGCGGGTCAACCACAGTGCCATCAACGGCAGGCCGCACAGGACTACCGGCAAGCCGATCTTCATCCAGTCCAGAAACGAGTATTCCAGGCCGGTGAACTCGGTATAGACGCCCGCAAAAATGATGTTGGGCGGTGTGCCTATCAGGGTTGCCACGCCGCCCAGCGAGGAGGCATGGGCGAGCCCCAGCACCACGGCAATTGCCAACGTCTTGTCCTCCACCTGTTTCAGCACTGCCAGTGCGATCGGTATGAGAATCAGGGTGGTGGCCGTATTGCTGATCCACATGGACAGCAAGGACGCAGTGAGCATGAAGGCAAACACAATACGTTTGCCGCTGCCGCCTACCGTCGTCAGTATTGCTAGGGCGAAGCGCCGGTGCACACCCGATTTTTCCAGCGCCTTCGCCAGCATGAACCCGCCCATCAGCAGCAGGATCACCGGGCTGCCCAGGCCCGCGGCCGCTTCTCTGTGGGTGAGCACACCGGCCAGCGGAAACGCAAAAAACGGGATTAGCGAGGCCGCCGGTATCGGTATGGTTTCCGTTACCCACCAGATCGCAGTAAGCAGGGTAATGGCTGCTGTCACAGCAACGACATACTCAACGCCGGAATGGCGCAACAACAGGCATAACAAAACTGCCGCCAGCGGGGCGGCGTAGAGCATGATGGAATCGGTTTTCATTACCAGGACAAATATCCCCGGTTCATCGCTCAGCGCGTCCGCAGGGGGACGTAACAAATGACGAACAAGGTTTTTTCAACTTTTCCGCAAGCCTTCACCTGGAAGAAACAAAGATATACGCCAGTGCCGCTGACGCCAGCGGCTCGGCAAGACAGGGAGTCAGCCGGTAAGCCGGGTTCTGTCGAGGACAATCATTCATCTGGGATGTATGTCGCCATACACCTCTTGCAGCCTACCCGGGGACAATGCGGGCCACATTATCGCCCCCTTATTTGGCCTTGCTCCGGGCGGGGTTTACCCTGCCATGCCTGTTACCAGTCACGCGGTGCGCTCTTACCGCACCATTTCACCCTTACCAGACAGATGTCCGGCGGTATATTTTCTGTTGCACTTGCCGTCGGCTCGCGCCGCCCAGGAATTACCTGGCGCCCTGCCCATACGGAGCCCGGACTTTCCTCTGTCGCAACCGGTGCAACAGCGATTGTCTGGCTGACTCCCGAGTATATAATAGTCCACAGACATAGATTGCGCCACAGACTTTTGCAACAGGCGATGAATAAAACACCTTTATACGACTTGCACCGGCAGCATGGCGCCCGTTTCACGGACTTTGCCGGTTATACCATGCCGTTGCGATACCGGCGCGGGATCATGGCGGAGCATCTGCATACTCGCGCCGCCGCCGGCCTGTTTGATGTCTCCCACATGGGGCAGTTGCGCCTGTCAGGGAATAACGTGGAGCAGGTGCTAGAGCGAGTGCTCACCGGCGATGTCAGCGCGCTCAAGCCCTACCGACAATGCTATACACTGCTGACCAACGAACAAGGCGGCATTATCGACGACCTGATGTTGACCCGCACCCCGGACGGCCTGTTGCTGGTGGTGAACGCCGCCCGCCGGGAAACCGACCTTGCCCGGCTCCGGCAGGCGCTGGGCTCCGGCTACGAGGTGGACCTGTTGCAAGACCGGGCCTTGCTGGCATTACAGGGGCCACAGGCGGCGGCAGTACTGGCTGACCTGTGCCCGGAGTGCGCAACCATGCCGTTTCTGAGCGCGCTGGAAACCCGCCTCCCCGAGGTGGCCGGAACAGCCCCCGTCGGCATCAGCCGTTGCGGCTACACCGGCGAGGACGGCTTCGAGATTTCCATCCCCAACCACCGCGCCGCACAACTCGCACAAACCCTGTTGCAGCGCGAGGAAGTGGCATTGATCGGGCTGGGCGCCCGGGATTCGCTGCGCCTAGAAGCGGGGCTGTGTCTGTACGGCCACGATATTGATGAGACCACATCGCCGGTGGCAGCAGGCCTGATCCGAGTGATTGCGAAAAAATACCGGGACGGCTCGCAGTCGGCGCGGTTTCCCGGCGCCGAGAAAATCCTCAAGGCCAGGCCCCGGAAAGTGCGCTGTGGCTTCCGGGTCGAAGGCAAGGCGCCGGTACGGGAGGGCGCGGTGATACTCAATGAGCAGCAGCAGGCAGTGGGCCGGATAACCAGCGGCGGCTTCGGGCCCAGCGTCGGCGCGCCGGTGGCCATGGGGTATGTGGCGCGAGAATACGCGGCGCCGGGAACGGCGCTGCAAGTGGAGCTACGCGCGCGTACACATGTCATCCGCAGCGCGCCACTCCCTTTTATCAAACACCGGTATTATCGGCCGGGGACGGACACATCCCGACCTCACGGGGAACAGACAGAAAATGAGCAAACTTGAACAACTGGAACTGCGCGGCGGTTTCACCCGCCGCCATATCGGCCCGGACCGGAGGCAGCTGCAGGACATGGCAAGCTACCTGGGCCTGGACGACCTGGAGCAGATTATCGACCGGGCCGTACCCGCGTCGATTCTGTCGAAGCAACCGTTGGCGCTGAGCCACAGCATCAGCGAACGCGAGGTCGGCATTCGCCTGCGCCGGATGCGTCGGCGTAACCACGTATTCACATCCATGATCGGTATGGGCTATCATGACACCATCATGCCGGCGGTGATCAAGCGCAACGTGCTGGAAAACCCGGCCTGGTACACCGCGTATACGCCTTATCAGGCGGAAATCAGCCAGGGCCGCCTGGAGGCCTTGCTGAACTTCCAGCAGATGATTATCGACCTGACCGGCATGGACATCGCCAATGCCTCCATGCTGGATGAAGCCACCGCCGCCGCCGAGGCCATGAGCATGGCCCGGCGCGTGGGTCGCAGCAACAGCCTGCTGTTCTTTATTGACCGGGACTGCCATCCGCAGACTATCGCGGTGTTACAGACCCGCGCCCGCGGCTTCGGTTACGAGGTCTGCGTAGGGGACCCGTTCACCGAGCTGGCCGGCAAGGACATCTTCGGCGCCCTGCTGCAATACCCCGGCAGCAGCGGCGAGGTGGCCGACCTGCGCGCGCCCATTGCACAGGCGCATGAGCAGGGCGCCATGGTCACCGTGGCCGCGGATCTCCTAGCGCTGGTGCTGTTGACGCCGCCCGCCGCCATGGACGCCGACATCGTAGTCGGCAACACCCAGCGTTTCGGGATGCCGATGGGCTACGGTGGGCCTCATGCGGCGTTTTTTGCTTCCAGGGAAAAGTTCGTGCGCGCCATGCCCGGACGCATCATCGGCGTGTCGGTTGATAACCTGGGCCAGCGCGCGCTGCGCATGGCGCTGCAAACCCGGGAGCAGCACATACGCCGGGAAAAAGCCACCAGCAATATCTGCACTTCCCAGGTATTGCCCGCAGTCATCGCCAGTTTCTACGCCATCTACTACGGACCCAAGGAATTGCGCGTGATCGCAGAACGAGTGCATCGTCTGGCTCGACTGCTTGCCGCCGGTCTGCGGCAACTCGGCTACCGGGTTGTCAACCGGCGCTACTTCGACACCATCAAGGTCCATGCTCCCATCCGTGCCCGACGCATTGCTGCCAAGGCCCGCGCCGCGCAGCTCAACCTGCGCGTGTACGATGCGGATTACCTCGGCATTGCCCTGGATGAGACTACGACCCGCACCGAACTGGCGGCGGTATGGAAGGTGTTCGCCAGCGGCGCGGAGCAACAACCGGATGTCGATGAGTTGGACCGCGAGCTACCGGAATGTCTGCCCGGGGAACTGTTACGCAGCAGCGCCATATTGCGGCATCCCGTGTTTGAGATGTACCACAGCGAGACCGAGATGATGCGCTACATGCGCTGGCTGGCGCGGCGCGATATTGCCCTGGATCGCGCCATGATTCCGCTCGGTTCCTGCACCATGAAACTGAACGCAGCCACGGAACTGGAAGCGCTGTCCTACCGGGACTTTAACGCCATCCATCCGTTCGTGCCGCTGGACCAGGCTCAGGGCTACCTGCAGCTGTTCGAGGAACTGGAAGACATGTTGTGCGACCTCACTGGCTTTAGCGCGTTCTCACTGCAACCCAACGCCGGTTCTCAGGGTGAGTACACCGGTCTGCTGGTGATCCGTAAATACCAGCAACAGCAGGGCCAGGGCGAACGCAACGTTTGCCTGATCCCGGCCTCGGCGCACGGCACCAACCCGGCCAGTGCCATGATGGTCGGCCTGGAAGTGGTAGTGGTCGCCTGCGATGAGGCCGGCAATATCGACCTCGACGACTTGCGCACCAAGGCCGCGCGGCATGCCGCGCGGCTGTCCGCCCTGATGGTCACCTACCCGTCCACGCACGGTGTCTATGAGACCGGTTTTATTGAGATCTGCGCACTGGTCCATGAGTGCGGCGGCCAGGTTTACCTCGACGGTGCCAACATGAACGCACTGACCGGCATCTCCCGCCCTGCGGAACTTGGCGCCGATGTCATGCACATCAACCTGCACAAGACCTTTGCCATCCCGCACGGCGGCGGTGGGCCGGGCATGGGGCCGATCGGCGTGCAACAGCATCTGGCCCCGTTTCTGCCGGATCACCCACTGGTGGAGGGCGTGAACCCGGCTGCCGGCGCGGCCGGCACGGTCGGCACGATTGCGGCCGCGCCCTGGGGTTCGGCCAGTATCCTCACCATCTCCTGGGCCTATATTGCCATGATGGGCGCCGACGGCCTGCGTCGAGCAACGCTGGTGGCCATCCTCAACGCCAACTATATTGCCGCGCGCCTGCGCCCGCATTACCCAATTCTGTACACCGGCAAGAACGGCATGGTTGCCCACGAGTGCATACTGGATCTGCGTCCCATCCGCCAGGGTTGTCATATCACCGTGGATGATATTGCCAAACGCCTGGTGGATTACGGCTTCCATGCCCCCACCATGTCCTTCCCGGTGCCCGATACCCTGATGATTGAACCCACGGAAAGCGAAAACAAGCGCGAGCTGGATCGCTTCTGCGATGCCATGATAGCCATCCGCGCGGAGATTGCCAGAGTCGAACGGGGCGAATGGGAACAGGACAACAACCCGCTTAAAAACGCGCCGCACACGCACCGGTTGCTGCTTGAACCGGAATGGACTATGCCCTACAGTAAACAGCAGGCGTTCTATCCCATGGATACCCTCCGCGACGACAAATACTGGCCGCCGGTCAGCCGGGTGGACAACCTGCACGGCGACCGGAATTTATTCTGCAGTTGCCCGTTGCCGGAGGAGTATTAACCCGCATCTTCCTCCTTGCCCAAACTGACAGCCAGATCATATACTTCGTTCCTGCCGACGCCGCTGAGTTCGGTGGCAACGGACACGGCCTGTTTCAGGCGCAAAGATGCGAGCAGGACTTGCAACAAACGGGTGAGTTCAGCCTTGTCGGTGTGTTGTTGCTCTGCGCCGGCGATGATCACCACAAACTCGCCCCGGCTCTGGTCCGGGTCCTGCTCCATCCAGTTGAGCAACCCGCCCAGCGTTCCCCGGCATACAGTTTCAAACTGCTTGGTCAGTTCCCGGGCAATGCAGGCCTCCCGCTGCGCGCCAAGGAGCGACGCAGCATCGGCCACGAAGGCCTTGATCCGGTGCGGGGCCTCATAAAAGACCAGGGTATGGGTCACGCCGGCCAGCTCTGACAGGCGCTTGCGCCGGGCTTGCTGCCGGGCTGGGGCAAAACCCTCGAACAGGAATTTATCGGGTGAGATACCGGCGCAGGACAACGCTGCAATCAGCGCACTCGGCCCCGGCGCCGGCGTGACCGGGATACCCCGTGCATGGGCTTGCCGCACCAGTTTGAAACCGGGGTCGCTGATTAACGGGGTGCCGGCATCGGTAATCATGGCCATGCTCTCGCCGTTGCCCAGACGTTCGACGATGCGCGGGGTCATGCGCGCCTCGTTGTGGTCATGGAAAGCCAGCATTTGGGTGCGGATATCGAACGCGCGTAACAGTCCGGCGCTGTGGCGCGTGTCTTCCGCCAGAATCAGGTCAACACCGGTCAGGATTCTCTGCGCGCGCGGGCTCAAATCCTCAAGATTGCCAATCGGTGTTGCTACGATGTACAAGACGCCGGGAGCGCCGGCGGTATGCTTTGCCATTTTGCGAAAGATTTAATTTGCTGGAGACTATAGAATACGGCCATGCCCGTGTTTCTTCAAATTCTACTCAGTGTCATGCTGTTACAGGGTTGTACACTTGACCTCAGGGAGTCCCCACAGCCGACCCCGGCTGAACCGACTGGCAGCCGGGCACAAGACGACCGGCGCCGGCAGGCGCAACAATATCTGGCGCGGGCGCTGGAGTATGAACGACAGCAGGATTTCCTCAATGCCGCGCAGGCGCGCTTCAGCTACCACAAGTACCTCGATGACAGTGTCGCAAGCAAGGTCAATACGGCCAAAATATGGGAAAACCTGAACCGGGCCGACAAACAGGCGTTGCGCCGGCGCTACCAGACGGCGCCGGGCGCCTTGTCCGGCTGGGTTGAGCTTGCGTTTATCAGACGCACTCTGCTCACAGACCTGAAGACACTGGAACGGGCGCTGAGGGCCTGGCAACAGAACTACCCGGCGCATCCTGCCAACTTCACCATCGTCGGGCAACTGCGCGAGACCGCGCTACGCATCAACACGCGCCCGCAACAGATAGCCCTGCTGCTACCCTTGCGCGGGGTGCTACGGGAGGCGGCGGCCGCGGTCAGGGACGGTTTTATGACGGCCTGGTATCATTCCGGCCACTACCAGCCGTTGCTCAGAGTCTATGAAGCCAACTCGCTGAATATCGATCAAGCCTATGCGCAAGCGCTGACGGAAGGCGCCGATTTTATTGTCGGGCCGTTGGAAAAACAGGCCTTGACCCGGCTCGCCGCAGCCAACCGCCTGACCGCGCCGACGCTGGCCCTGAACCGGATTGAGGTCGTGCCGGAAGCGGCGCGGCGCACGCCGGACGCGTTACTGCCGACGCTGATGCAATTCAGCCTGTCACCGGAAGATGAGGCGCGTCAAGCCGCGGCGCGGGCCTACACGGACGGCTACGACCGGGCACTGGTTATCGTTCCTGATGACTCATGGGGGCAGCGCTTAGCCGGCGCGTTCCGTGACAGCTGGACTGCGGCCGGCGCGGTCATACTCGAAACCGTCAACTATGATCCTCGCAACAACGACTATGCCGGGCCAGTGAAACAGGCGCTGAACATTGATGCCAGCGAGGTTCGGATACAGACGCTCCGACGTGTGCTCGGCCGCAGCTTGGAGTCCCGCCCGCGCTGGCGTCAGGATGCCGATGTGGTCTTCATGGCCGCGTTTCCCGCGGACGCGCGCCAGATAGTGCCGCAATTACGCTTTTATCAGGCCGGACGACTCCCCGTCTATGCCACCTCGCATATTTTTACCGGCAACGTAAACCCACAAGCCGACGCCGACATGGAGGGGGTGATATTTCCTGATTTACCCTGGGTGTTAGCCGCCGATACGCAGACACAGGCGTTGCGCGCGCAGGTCAACGACAATTTTCAGGCGGCCGCATCCGCCTACCTGCGTCTGTACGCGTTGGGCACTGACGCGTTCAACCTGATTCCTCAGCTGGCGCGTTTGGCCTATGAGGATGAGGCCAGTTTCAGCGGCGCCACCGGCCGGCTCAGCATGTCGGCGGACGGGGTCATCACCAGGACACTGCCCTGGGGTAAAATCGTCAACGGCCGACCGGAGCTGTCAGGTGGCAGCTGAGCCGCCCCGGGCTCAATTCGGCAGGGTGGCAGAAGATCTGGCCCTGCGCTACCTGCAGCGGCAACAACTGACCCTGCTGGCGCGCAACTTTCGCAGCCGGTTCGGTGAGATTGACTTGATCATGCGGGAAAACCATACCATCATATTCGTGGAAGTCCGGGCACGGAAAACCAGCGCCTTCATGCACCCGTTGGAGAGTGTAAACTATGCAAAGAGAGACAAAATCCGGAAAACCAGCCAGATATTTATGCAGAAAAACACCACGCTAGACCGTTTCGATCTGCGCTTTGACGTTATCGCGCTGACCGGCAGCACCGCGCGCGGCATGAAGATTGAGTGGATCAAAGCGGCGTTCTAGTTTCTTCATGGACTTCATTCAACGCGTTAAAGATAACTTTGCCGAGAGTATCCGCATCAAGACGGAGGCTGCCCCGCGTCTTGCGCCCGACATTGCGCGCGCCGCCCAAACCATGGCTGCCTGCCTGCTCAACGGTAACAAGCTGCTCAGTTGTGGCAACGGCGGTTCGGCTGCAGACGCGCAACATTTTGCTGCCGAGATGGTCAACCGGTTTGAGCTGGAACGACCGGGGTTGCCAGCGCTGGCCCTGACTACCGATTCCTCGGTATTAACGTCCATTGCCAACGACTACCAGTACGCCGATGTGTTCTCCCGGCAGGTGCGGGCGCTGGGACAGGCCGGCGATATCCTGCTGACAATCAGCGCTAGTGGGAACTCCCATAACGTTATCCATGCCATCGAGGCCGCCCACGACCGAGCCATGAAGGTTATCGCCCTGACCGGCAGGGACGGGGGGCAGGCTGCCAACATGCTGGACCAGGCCGACCTGGAATTGCGCGTCCCGGCGGCCTCGACTGCCAGGATCCAAGAGGTACACCTGATGATTATCCATTCACTTTGTGACCTGATCGATCACAAGCTAATCGGAGCAGAACCATGAACAAGCGACTTCACCTCCTGTTACTGATTCCTCTGGCCGGCGCGCCGTTGCTACAGGGCTGCGCGCCCGCGGCAGTCACCGCCACCACCACCGTTGTTTCAACCCTGGTGGCAGACCGCAGGACAACCGGTGCTATCATCGAAGATGAGGCCATAGAGATCAAAGCCAGACTGGCTTTGGCCGACCAGAAAGAGTTAAACAAGCGCGTGCACATCAACTTCAACAGCTTTAATACTTGGGTGCTGGTTTCCGGCGAGGCGCTCACCAAGGAGGACCGGCAGGCAGTGATAGAGTTGGTGGAGAACGTTGAAAAAGTGACTCAGGTGTACGATGAGATCATTATTGCCGCACCTAGCTCCCTGCTCTCGCGCAGTGCCGATTCGGTGGTCACCGCCAAGATAAAAGCGAAACTGATCGCAGAGAAAGATCTGAGCAGCCTGCACGTCAAGGTCGTCACCGAAAACGGCGTCACCTTCCTCATGGGCCTGGTCAGTCGCGAGGAAGGAGATATCGCAACAGAAATCGCCCGGCGCACCGGGGGTGTACAAAAAGTGGTAAAACTGTTTGAATACCGGGAGTCGCTGAGAGGCAATAAAAAAGCGACTCCCGAATAAGGTGTGTGCCCATCCCTCCCCAATCAGATCTTCGGGCTCTGCCTCATGGCGCGTTCCGGGTCAGTCAGGCTGGCTCGGAAAGCCGTGCGTTTGAACAATGAGCGCATGTATTTCCGCAGGCCACGGGCGTCTGTGGGCAGTTTGATATTGAACGCGTCCAGACGCCACAGCAGGGGCGCTATACAGCAATCCACCAGGGTAAATTCTTCCGACATGAAATAGGGCATATTGGCGAACACCGGTTCGAGTTCCGTCAGTCTGGCACGCAGGTTTTTCCTAGCGCTAGCGGCGGCAATTTCATTGTCGCCGTCCAGCGCCAGGGCCGGTTCATACAGGTCGCGCGCAATGCGGTAGCGCAATTGTCGGTTCATGGCCTTGGACATGGGGTCAACCGGCATCAGCGGCGGATGCGGGAAACGTTCATCTAAGTATTCGAGTATGATTTGGGTGTCGTACAGGGCCAGCTCGCGATCCACTAGGGTAGGCGTGGTCGCATACGGATTGACTTCCGCCAGACGTTCCGGGACGGTGTCCTCATCGACATACCTGATGTCGGTTTCCACATCCTTCTCCGCCAGCGTCAGGCGGATGCAGTGGCTGTACAGATCGGCCCGGTCCGAATACAGCACGACTATCGGGCCGCCGTTGAGCAAGTTCGTCATTTCACGTCTCGCCAGTACTCGCGCTTGAGCAGATAGACGAGCGCCAGCAATATCAGCAGGTAAACGATGACCCAGGCGCCGATGGTATTGCGCTTGAGCTTGATGGGCTCACCTAAGTAAACCATGAAGTTGACCAGATCGCGCACGGTTTCTGCATAGGGTTCGTCCTGGTAGGGCGCTGGTTTGTGCTGTGGTTCGGTGACTACTTCAAGGTAGTCGATGACCCGGGTGATCCTGCCATCGTCGTGAACTTGCTCTTTGTAAACAGGTTCCTGCCAGCCCTGCAGCTCCCACAACACATGCGGCATGGCGGTGTCGGGGAAAGCCAGATTGTTGACACCGGTGGGGCGGGAGGTGTCCCGATAGAACGTCATCAGGTAGGTGTGTAACCAGTCGGCGCCGCGAGAACGGGCAGTCACCGACAGGTCGGGCGGGACGATGCCGAAGTATTGTTCCGCTTCCGTCCTGTTCAAGGCGACCGTCATGGTGTCGCCGGTCTTGTCGGTGCCGAACATGAAATTTTCCTTGAGCACACTCTCGCTGATGTTCAGGTCCTGACCCAGACGGTTATAGCGCATGAACGCCGCAGAATGACAACTCAGGCAGTAGTTGACAAAGGTACGGGCACCGCGTTGCAATGACTTGCGGTCAGACAGGTCAACCTCGGCGTGCATCAGGTCATCGCCGCCGCCGGCTGTCCAGCCAGGGCCGGCAACCAGCAGTAACAGCAGGACAAGGCCACCTCCAAAAATTAGAGGTGGCCGTGCGCAGACCAGATTCCACCCGTGCCGGGAATCCACTGTACACCGGGCACTCATGTCAACCGCTCCGGCACCGGTTTGTCATTGTCAGTGGCCGTATAGAACGGCATCAGCAGGAAAAACAGGAAATATACTAGGGTGAAAAAGCGCGACATCCAGGTGTAGAGCGTGGTGGGAGCTTGCAGGCCCAGCCAGCCCAGCGTCAGAAAACTAACCGTGAACGCAGCCAGCGCAGTCTTGTACTTCCAGCCGCGGTAACGTATCGACCTGACCGGGCTGCGATCCAGCCAGGGTAGCAAGAAGAACAGCATGGTGGCGGCGCCCATGGCGACCACGCCGCCAAGCTGGCTCGGCACGGCCCGCAGGATGGCGTAGAACGGCGTGAAGTACCACACCGGTGCGATGTGTTCCGGTGTCTTCAGCGGGTCGGCGGGAATGAAGTTGTTGGCTTCGAGAAAATAACCGCCCATCTCTGGCTGGAAAAACACCACGGCGCAAAAGATGATGAGAAACACCACCACCCCGACAATATCCTTGACCGTGTAATAGGGGTGGAACTGGATACCATCCAGAGGCACGCCGTTGGCATCCTTGTAGTCCTTGATCTCGATCCCGTCGGGGTTGTTCGAGCCGACTTCATGCAGGGCGATCAGGTGCGCGCCCACCAGTCCGCACAGCACCAGCGGGAAGGCAATCACGTGCAGGGAGAAAAACCGGTTCAAGGTTACGTCCGACACCACGAAATCGCCCCGTATCCACAACGCCAGGTCATCGCCCACCAGCGGCAGCGCGCCGAATAGCGAGATGATCACCTGCGCGCCCCAATAAGACATCTGCCCCCAGGGCAGCAGATAGCCGAAGAACGCCTCGGCCATCAGGGTCAGGTAGATGAGCATGCCGATGATCCACAGCAGTTCCCGCGGCCGCTTGTAGGAACCGTACAGCAAGGCCCGGTACATGTGCAGGTAGATGACGACAAAAAACGCCGAGGCGCCGGTGGAGTGCATATAACGTATCCACCAGCCCCACTCCACATCGCGCATGATGTATTCGACCGAAGCGAAGGCAAGTTCCGCAGACGGCTTGTAGTTCATGGTCAGCCAGATGCCGGTGACGATCTGCAGTACCAGCACCAGCAGGGCCAGCGAACCGAAGAAATACCAGAAGTTGAAATTTTTCGGGGCGTAGTAGCGCGCCAGATGGTCGTTCCAAAGCTGAGACAACGGGAAGCGCGCGTCCACCCAGTCACGCAATGCCGCCAGCCGTTTAATCATGACGGCTAACCATGACTACGCCAGCCCCGAATCATCGCCGATCAACACCCGGCTGTCGCTCAGGTACTGGTGCGGCGGCACCACCAGGTTGGACGGCGCTGGCATCCCCTTATACACCCTGCCGGCCAGGTCAAAGCGGCTGCCGTGACAGGGGCAGAAGAAACCGCCCTGCCAGTCCGCGCCCAGGTTGTGAGCTTCGCCTTCGCCTTTTTTGGCGTACACGGGGGAACAGCCCAGGTGGGTGCAGATACCGAGCACGATCAGGTATTCGGGGCGCTGTGAACGGTATTCGTTGCGGGCGTAAGACGGTTGTTGTTCGCTGTCTGACGACGGATCCTTCACCACTTCGTCGAGGCTGACCAGCTCATCCACGGCGGCATCATCGCGCCTCAGTATCCACACCGGTTTGCCGCGCCATTTGACTATTTTGCGCTCACCGACCGCCAAATCGCCAATGTCCACCTCAACCGGCGCGCCAATCGCCTTGGCCCTGGCGCTGGGCGTTAAGGTGGATACAAACGGCACAGTGGCAGCCACCGCGCCAGCACCCCCCACAACCGAAGCCGTGGTAGTAAGAAAACGCCGCCGCTCGCTGTTAACACCATCATTCCTCATTGAGCAAGTCCCCGGAACCTCATGCGATAAAAAGGGATGAGTATATCAGGTCAGACAGGAATTGGAAACTTGATGTCTAGGTTCAATACATATGAGACTCAGGGGGCAGGCTGTGTGAGTTGTTGATAATACTCCATTGGGGTTAATAAACCCATACCGTCATGCGGGCGGTAGGTATTGTAGTATTGCTGATACTCTGCCAGTTTGCGGTTGATGGCGGCCACGGTCAGTGGACCCTCGTAGAACGGATAGAACTCATAGCGGCTGGTGGCATTGGCGCGTTCTACACAGCCGTTGTATTCGGGTTTTTTCGGGGGCAGCACGTACAGGGGGATTCCTAAGTCCTGGCAAGCCTGCTCGAACTCATCTCGGAACTCCGAGCCGCCATCGACCTGGATAGAACGGATGGGAAACGGCGCCTCACCGAGCAGCGCTTTTAAGAAGCGCCGGGCATTGCCACTGGTGGCCCGACTGTAGGCTCGCAGCGCACTCCATTTGCTCACCGGACAGACGGCCTTGAACTCCTTCACCGTGATGCCGTCCGTGAAGCCCACACTCATGGGGTCTATCTGCATCAACTCCCCTGGCGCCTTAGCCTTCATCCCGTAGCGCCAGCGCTTGGCATGATGGGTAAACGCCCGGCGGCGCTTAGGCTTCACCCGGCCATAGTAAAACGCCACCGGCTTGACCCGACCCAGCCGCACCCGCTTCGCCACGATGCGCCCGACCGTACTCTCGCTCAAAGTCCAGCCCTGCTCGCGCACCCCCACCCGCCAGAGCTTGCGCTTGCCCCATAACGGATAACGTTGGCGAAGGTGCAAGACCTGCTGCTCGTGCTGGCGCGTCCATTGCGGCACACGCCGCCGCCGCGGCGCACGAGAGCCACACCCCAGACCCTTCAGCCCATGTTCACGATACCGCTTCAACCAACGGTAGTAGGTCGCCCTCGACCAACCTACTGCTGCCAGTGCCGTCGCCTCACCACACCCATCCTCGCGTAACGTCGCAACTAATTCCAACTGCTTCAAACGACCGCGCGCGTCAGCATCGGTAGTATCATCGACGCGCCAACTGCGATATGATTTCACCCGCTTACCTTTTGATCTGCATCGGGTAGTCCTCCTGTGTAAGTTAATCGAAATCACTTTACACACAGACTACCCGATTTCTTTATCTAAAGAGTCTCACTTGTTTCTGAACCTGGACACTTGACGCTGACTTGCTGACAGGTTATAAAACCAGACAGGTCAACTGTGCGGTAAAGTAAAGTGGCCTGTCAACCATTGTCAATAACTTAAAGGAACCTCTAATTTTTAGAGGCGCCTTTAACTCGCATAATCGGACCGGATCATGTGCTGTGAGTGAGAGTGAGTGAGTTGCTTTAACGAGGTTGTCTGGCTATGATACATCATCATACGGTTGCTCGGACAACAGGATCATGATCTCCAAAGACGCTATCAACCCGTTTCAACCGGGCGCCGGTATGATTCCGCCGGTATTCCCTGGTCGTGAGCATGAACAGGACCAATTCAGGCAATACGTCAAGCGTCTCAAACACGCGGTTTCGCCTTCTCGCGATATTGTTATTTGCGCACCGCGCGGGAACGGTAAAACCACCTTGCTCAACTGGTTGACCAAAAAAATCAGGGATGAAGAAAAAGACAACATCCAGGTCATCAAAACAACGCCGGACAAAATCAAAACACCAGCCAGCTTGTTGAACAGGATTGCCTTGCCCGGCTGGATTGAACGGCTTGAAGCCAAAACCGGCCTGTCTTTCAAAATCGATATTTCCGGCTTGCAGGTTCAAGCCAATACCCAAGCCGGACGAGGCCACGAGGCAACATCGGAATATCTTACAGAAGAACTGGTCCGGCGTTGCCGCAATAAACCCGCGCTCCTGATCATAGACGAAGCGCATAACCTGGAACCTGGTATCGGTCAGGAACTCCTCACCTCAAGCCAGGATACAAAACAGGAAGCGCCTTTTCAGCTGATACTGGCCGGCACGCCAGGACTGCGTAGTCACCTGAACACGATGAGCGCTACCTTCTGGGAGCGAAACGACATCATGCAACCGGGTTTATTGTCGTTTGAGGATACCTGTAAAGCCATCGCCGGGCCGCTTGCAGCGTACCAGGTCACTTTCGATGACAATATTCTGAAAACTATTGCCGATGACAGCCAAGGCTACCCGTATTTTACCCAACTGTGGGGGGAGAAATTGTTCAATACCCTGCAAAAAGCGCAATCTGACCACGTTGATAAGTCCATAGCGAATCACGCAGGGGACGAGATTGAACATGAACGTCAATTCTTCTACCAAGGCCGCTATGACCGGTTAAAAACCAATAATTTAATCTCCGCTGCGGAGCGGATTGCGGAACACTTCGGACCTCTGTCCGTGCTGCACGAGGACAAGGTCGAAAAGATCCTCAGCGCAATTGAACTCAGCGCCGGCCAGACCGCTGAAACGGTCAAAAACGAACTGCTAAACGAGGGGTATATCTGGCGGGCTAACCCGACCGAGCAGCGCCAGTTTCACCCCGGGATACCATCACTGATGGCATTTATTAAAGGTACTGGAATATGATTGTCAGCGATTATTATATGGGAACCTCTAAAAACGCGCTCTGCTGTATTTTCGCAGCCGCCCTGCTGCTGGGCGGTTGCGCCTGGTTTGGCGACAAGGACGATGAGGCCAGTAACTGGACGGTGGAACGTCTTTACTCCGAGGCCAAAGGCGCATTGGATTCGGGTTATTACAGCAAGGCGGTGGAATATTACGAATTTCTGGAAACCCGTTTTCCGTTCGGGGTTTATGGGCAGCAATCGCTGCTGGACTTGGCTTATGCCTACTACAAGACCGAAGAATTTGATTCGGCCATGTCCGCCTGTGACCGTTTCATTCGTCTGTATCCCCAGAACATCCACATTGACTATGCCTATTACCTGAAAGGGGTGGTCAACTTCAACCGCGGCAAAGGCCTGACGGAACGGTTCCTCCCCATCGATTCCAGCCAGCGCGACCAGAGCTCGGCCATGACCTCGTTTCAGGCTTTCGCCGAGCTCCTGGAAAGATACCCGCAGAGCCGGTACGCCGAAGACACAAAAAAACGCATGGTGTTCCTGCGCAACCGTCTGGCCCGGCATGAAATGCACATTGCCGACTACTACATGAAACGCGGCGCCTATCTGGCAGCCATCAACCGCGCCAGGAGCGTGGTGGAATCCTACTCACGCACCCCCTCAGTCGCCGACGCCCTGGTACTCATGGCCAAGGCCTACAAGGTCATGGAAATGTCCGATCTCTCCGCCGGCGCCCTGCGCGTGCTGGAACTGAACTACCCCAACCACCATGGTATCTACGAGGTCAGGGATATTGTGGTTGAGGATTAGCCCGTAGACCGCACAGACGGGGATTGACATGAAAACCATGGCGGCAAGCGAATTCAAAGCAAGGTGTTCGCGTGTAATCAAGCAAATGGAAATGGATCGCGAGCCGATGACCATCGTCAGCTTTACTTATGCCACTCCTTGATGAAGCAGAGCATGATCTTTTTGAACGAAGCCCTGACAAGGGAAGAACTGTTGATTTGTAATGCACCTGTTGGACACTTCGGTCGTTATGATAATGTGTCGACACCTCTGGTTTTTGCTGTCGTGGCAGCAGCGAACTACCGCTCGCGGTAACGTGAAGTAATCGGGTAACGGCGGTCGCGGCCGAAGGCGCGTTCGGTAATTCTGACGCCGGGGGCGGCCTGGCGGCGTTTGTATTCGTTTTTGTCCACCAGTGCGGCTATCCGGTGGACTGTATCCCGGTCGTAACCTGCGGCGATAATCTCGTCCGGGGTGCGGTCAAGTTCTATGTATTGTTCCAGTATCGGGTCCAGTATCTCGTAGTCGGGTAGTGAATCCGCGTCTTTCTGGTCGAAGCGCAGTTCTGCCGTGGGTGGGCGGTCGATAATGCGCGGCGGGATGACTTCCCCGTTGCGGTTGCGCCAGCGGGATAGTGCGTACACCAGTGTCTTGGGCACATCCTTGAGCGGCGCGAAGCCGCCGGCCATGTCGCCGTACAGGGTGGCGTAACCTACCGCCAGCTCGCTCTTGTTGCCGGTGGTCAATACCAGTTTTCCGGTCTTGTTGGAAACGGCCATGAGCAACAGACCGCGGCAGCGCGCCTGGATGTTCTCTTCGGTCGTATCTGCGGGCAGATTCTCAAACACGGGCGCCAGAATTTCCGCAAAAGCCGTGAACGGTTGCTCAATACTGACGATGTGGCAGGCAACGCCCAGCCGTCCGGCCAAGTCCTGTGCGTCTTCGATGCTCATGTCTGCGGTATAGCGTGACGGCATCAGCAGCACGGCCACGTTCGCCGCGCCCAGGGCATCCACGGCAATGGCCAGAGTCAGCGCCGAGTCGATGCCGCCGGACAGGCCGATCACCGCGCCCTTGAAGCCGTTTTTCGCTACATAATCCTTAACGCCCAGTGTCAACGCCCGGTACACGCTGTCATTGAAGTCCGGCCGCTGCGCTGGCGGCGCTGCAGCCGTCAACTTCAGCTGCCCGGCTTCCCGCTCCAGCTCCACCAGATACAACCCCTGCTCGAACTGTGGCGCCTTGAGTACTAATTCCCCGCGGGCATCGACTACCAGCGAACCACCGTCGAACACCAGCTCATCTTGGCCGCCGACCAGATTGACGTAAATAATGGCAAGACCGCAGTCGCGGGCGCGGCGGCGCAGCAGCTCCTCGCGCACCGCAGCCTTGTCGGTGTGGTAAGGCGAGGCGTTGATATTGATCAGCAGTTCCGCCCCGGCCTGCGCCGCCTCCCGGGCGTGGTGTTCGGTCCACAGGTCTTCGCATACGCTCAACGCGACTTTGCCGTGCGGGGTTGTCAGCAGGTTCAACGCCGTGCCCTCGGTAAAATAGCGTTTTTCGTCGAACACCCCGTAGTTGGGCAGGTTGCGCTTATGGTAGGTGGTGGTAATTGCCCGGTCCCGGAGCAGGCCGCAGGCGTTATACAGCCTGGCGCCAAGCGGTTGCGGATAGCCGAGGATGACGTCGATACCGCGCGCCGCGTCGGTCACGCGCTGCAAGGCTCGTTCCACCTGTACATGGAAATGCGGGCGCAATAACAGGTCTTCCGGCGGATAACCGGTCACGGCGAGTTCCGGGAAAATGACGGTATCGGCGCCGGCAACGTCCCTGGCCTCGGCGATATACTTCACGAGCAGCGCCGCATTATCTGCCATGGCGCCGACACAGGGGTCAACCTGGGCGATAGCGATCCGGTTCATTAGCCCGCATATCTCACCGGGTGATGCGAAGATCGCGCCGGATTGGTTCTGCC
The DNA here is from genome assembly GCA_965215365.1 of Gammaproteobacteria bacterium. Classification (GTDB taxonomy): domain Bacteria; phylum Pseudomonadota; class Gammaproteobacteria; order Eutrophobiales; family Eutrophobiaceae; genus JAAXHV01. Next base: position 1,639,053 of record CBDCDS010000003.1, read on the forward strand.
TGCGGGTGCCTGCGACGATGAGCATAGTGGTTCTCTGGTTGAGGAAGCACGTGCCCGCAGGCAGAACCAAGACCAACGAGGGCGCATCAAGCGCAGTGTGTCAGGTGGAAAGAGCAGCAGTATTACCATCACTTATTGAGAGCAATCATGTTTCACAAGGCAACAAGCGACTGGGTGAGATATGCGGGCTAGACGAAGTCAAACGCGCGGCGATGGCTTCTCCTAGGGCGGCGGGCGAGCGCACGGTGGTGACGCCGGCGGCGTCCAGCGCGGCAAATTTATCCTGTGCGGTGCCCTTGCCGCCGGAGATGATGGCGCCGGCATGGCCCATGCGGCGTCCCGGCGGTGCCGTGACGCCGGCAATATAAGCTACCACGGGCTTGCTCAAGTGCGCCCCGATAAACGCCGCCGCCTCCTCCTCCGCGCTGCCACCGATCTCGCCGACCATGATGATGCCGGTAGTGGCCGCGTCCTGCTCAAACAGCGTCAGGCAGTCAATAAAGTTCATACCGTGCACCGGGTCACCGCCGATGCCGATACAGGTACTCTGACCCAAACCGGCGAGTGTGGTCTGGTGCACCGCCTCATAGGTCAAGGTGCCGGAGCGGGACACGATGCCGATACAGCCGGGTTGGTGGATAGGACCCGGCATGATGCCTATTTTGCATTGTCCGGGAGTAATAACGCCGGGGCAGTTGGGGCCGATCAGCCTGACGCCGGGATACAGATCGATACTGGTACGGGCACGCACCATATCCATGATGGGGATGCCTTCGGTGATACAGACGATGGTTTTGATGCCGGCTGCGGCCGCTTCGGCAATAGCCTCTGCCGCAAACGCCGCCGGTGCCATGATCATGCTGGCATCCGCTGCGGTGGCCGCTACCGCCTCCTGCACGGTATCGAACACGGGCCGCTGCAGGTGCGTCTGCCCGCCCCGTCCGGGGGTGACGCCGCCCACTACCTGCGTGCCGTAATCGATAGCCTGCTGGGCGTGGAAAGTGCCCTGACGTCCGGTGAAGCCCTGTACGATGAGCTTCGTATCTTTATCAACCAGCACCGCCATCAGTTCTCTCCCCGGCTCACTGCCACAACCTTGTCCGCCGCATCACTCAGGCCGTCTGCGGAAATAATCTTCAAGCCGCTGTCGTTGAGCAGGGCCTGGCCTTCTGCGACCCGCGTGCCTTCCAGCCGCACCACCACCGGCAGCGTCAGGCCGGTTTCCCGCACGGCATTGATGATGCCCTGGGCGATCAGGTCGCAGCGCACGATGCCACCGAAAATATTCACCAGGATCGCCTTGACCCGGGTGTCGGACATGATCAGTTTGAATGCTTCGGCCACGCGTTCTGTGGTGGCACCGCCGCCCACATCCAGAAAATTCGCCGGCTCCCCACCATGCAGCTTGATGATGTCCATAGTGGCCATGGCCAGACCGGCGCCGTTCACCATGCAGGCGATATCGCCGTCCAGTGCCACGTAATTCAGGTCGAACACCTTGGCCTTGTTCTCCTTTTCATCTTCCTGGCTGGGGTCGCGCCAGCTTTCCAGTTCCTGTTGGCGGTACAAGGCATTGTCATCGACGGCCACCTTGGCGTCCAGGGCCTCCAGGTCGCCGGCGGCGGTGATGATCAGCGGGTTTATTTCAATCAGGCTGAGGTCCTTGTCCACAAACAAGCAGTACAGGCCCGCCAGCATTGCCGCCAGTTGCTTGCTCTGGGCCGCGTTCAACCCCAGGGCTGTGCCCAGCGCCCGGCATTGATACCGCTGCAAGCCCATTACCGGGTCGATGGCAAACGTGCAGATTTTTTCCGGCTCGGTGGCCGCCACTTCTTCAATGTCCACGCCACCGGCGGCTGAAGCCATCACCGCCACCCGGCGCTGGCTGCGGTCCACCAGTAGCCCCAGGTAAAGTTCAGCAGCGATGTCCGATGGTGGCGATACCAGCACGCAGTACACCGGCTTGCCCTCGGCGCCGGACTGTTTCGTGACCAGCACGCTCCCCAGCAGGTTTTGTGTATAATCTTCCAATTCGGCCTTACCGCGCACCAGCCGCACGCCACCGGCCTTGCCGCGCCCGCCGGCATGGATTTGGGCCTTGACCACCCAGCTGTCACCGCCCAGCTGCGCCGCAGCTGCCAGTGCCTCGTCAACGGAATGGGCAGGTTTGCCCGCAGGCACGGGAATGCCATACTCTGCAAACAGATTTTTTGCCTGATACTCATGCAGGTTCATTTCCTGAATACTCCTGGTAGGGTATGATTGATACCATGTGTAAAGTTGGGGTTGTCAAGCGTTGCTACGCCTGTTGATTATTATCCTGTCGCTGGTATTGCTGGTCGCCTTGCTCAAGCGGTTGTGCTTCAAGAAACTGCCCGGGCCGGACGAAAAATATATCGCGAAAATGGTCCAATGCGATTACTGTCAGACTTACGTCCCGCATCACTCTGCGATCAAACACGCTGCGCGCTACTACTGTTGTGAGGAGCATAAGAGCGCGTCCGCATCCAAAGGCGAGTCAGTCTAGCACTGCTTTCGTATAATCTCCAGCAAGCAGTCATGCAGCGTCGGGTTGCCGGCAACCACATTGCTCGAACTTTTCCAAGGTTCGCCGGTATCTAGGTCACTGAGGTAGCCGCCGGCTTCCCGGATGAGCAGGGCGCCGGCGGCAATGTCCCAGAGTTCCAGGCCGTATTCCCAGAAACCATCTAGGCGTCCGGCGGCGACATAAGCCAGGTCCAGTGCCGCCGCGCCGGGGCGTCTGATGCCGGCGGTCACCTGGGTCAATTCCTTGAAGATGCCAATGTAGTGGTCCATTTTATCTAGGCTCCGAAAGGGAAAGCCGGTGCCGATGAGCGCGCCGTCCAGGGTGTCTCTGCGAGTCACACGAATGCGGCGACCGTCTAGGTGCGCGCCGTCACCCCGGCTGGCGGTGAACAGCTCCTGGCGCAACGGGTCGTAAACAATGCCCTGATCGAGCACGCCTTTGTGTTCCAGTGCCAGCGACACCGCAAACTGCGGAAAGCCGTGCAGATAATTCGTGGTGCCGTCCAGCGGGTCGATGATCCAGCGATACTCGCTGTCCCCCTGCGCGCCGCTCTCTTCGGCTAAAATGGCGTGGCTGGGATAGGCCTTGTGCAGCACCTCGATGATGATAGCCTCGGCGCGCCGGTCCACCTCACTGACAAAGTCATTGCGGCTCTTCGTGATAACCTCAATGCCGTGCATGCGTTCCATGCAACGGACGATATAATCACCGGCGGCACGTACCGCGCGGATACCCATGTTCAACATCGGGTGCATAGTTTGCTCCAGTAATTAGGAAGGGGCCATTGTAACGGGTTTACAATAACGCTGATGATAAAGATCGTTCTGGTAGATACCACCCACCCCGGCAATATCGGCGCCGCCGCCAGGGCCATGAAGACCATGGGCCTGGAGCGCCTGGCGCTGGTATCCCCGCAACGTTTTCCCAGTGCCGAGTGCACAGCCCGGGCCGCGGGCGCAGACGACCTTTTGGCCCGGGCCGAAGTGTTCTCCAGCCTAGAAGACGCAGTGGCAGACTGCGCGCTGGTATTCGGCGCCAGTGCCCGCACCCGCAGCATCGCTTGGCCGGAAGTGACGCCGGCCACCGCCGCCGCACAGATACTTGACCACGTTGGCAACGGCGGCGGCGCAGCCATCCTGTTCGGGCGTGAGAGCTCCGGCTTGTCCAACGAGCAACTGCAAGTCTGTCATGCCATGATCCGCATACCGACTAACGCCGACTTTGCGTCGTTGAATATTGCCGCGGCGGTGCAGATCATCTGTTATGAAATCAACAAGCAACGTCTGGCCCGAACCGCTGCGGCCAAGCACGGCTTGGCAGGCGTTCCCGTCGCGGCCGGGCTACGATCCGCAGCGCCGGACACGGACGTTAATTCACCCATCGGTGATGATGATACCGCACCTCCGGTAACGACCCAAGACATGGAGTACCTGTATCAACATCTCGAACAAACCCTGGCCCGGGTGGGTTACCTCAACCGTAAAAAACCCCGCCACCTGATGCGTCGCCTGCGCCGCCTGTTCAACCGCGCCCGGCTGGACAGCAACGAATATAACATCCTGCGCGGAATCCTGACGGCAATCGGGAACCGCGCAGGTCAGGCCCAAAATGACGAATAGCTGCCGCCCTATGCGGCTTCCCGTCTGTGTCGGGCGGGTGGCAGGGACAGCAGGCGCCGCAGATCGTCAGCGATGATGACGTTGACCGGGATCATGATGAGCGTGATGAGGGTTGCGAACAGGATGCCGAAGGCCAGCGAGATACCCATGGGGATCAGGAACTGCGCCTGTACCGACTTCTCGAACAGCAACGGCAACAGGCCGAAGAAGGTAGTCAGTGAGGTCAGCAGCACCGCCCGGAAGCGCGCCACGCCGGCGTTCAGTACCGCGTCCAGCGTGGTCTTGCCCTGAGCCTTCTGCTGGTTGATAAAATCCACCAGCACCAGGCTGTCGTTTACGACCACGCCGGTCAGCGCCATCAGGCCCAGCAGGCTCGGAAAGGTCAGGTCGCGCCCCATGAGCCAGTGCCCCCACACCGCGCCGATGATGCCGAAGGGAATGACCGACATGACGATCAGGGGTTGAATATATGATTTTAACGGCAGCGCCAGCAACAGGTAAATCGCAAACAGCACGGCGAGCATCCCCCATTGCAGGCTCGCAAAGGAGCGGCGCTGTTCCCGGGCCTCGCCTTCTAGGGTGTAGGTGACACCGGGATAGTTCCGTAGCAGTGTTTGCAGGTAGGCATCAAGGTCGGCCTTCAATATCGTCATGTTAGTCTCTTCCTTATCGACATCGGCGGTGACATTCATGGTGCGGTAGCGATTGATGCGCTTGATGGCGGACGGACCCTTGCCCGGCGTCAGGGTGGCCACGTGAGCCAGGGGCACCCGCCGGCCCTCCGGGGTGGTGAGCAGATACTCATCCAGGGTGGACGTGACGCTGCGTTCCTCCCTGGGCAGGCGCACGATGACGCGGATATCATCGCGCCCGCGCTGAATGCGTTGCGCCTCAAACCCGCGAAAGGCCTGGCTGACCTGGCTGGCAATGGCGGCCCGGGTCAGCCCCAGCACGTGGCCCTGCGGGGTCAGTTCGATCCGTATTTCCTCTTTGCCGTCAGACAGGCTGTCGGCGATATCGAACACGGTGGGGTAGGTGGCCAGACGCTGTTTGACCTGCTCGCCGAGCGCTGCCAGTGCCTCCAGCGAGTGGCCGCTGAACTGGATGTTGAGCGGGTCGCCGGTGCGGATCAGCTCGGCGCGATAGGTCAGAGACTCGGCCCCTGGGATGACACCGACTGCGCGCCGCCATTCCCGTAGCAGAGCATTGGTGCTCACGTCAGTCCGGCGCTCGTCGGAAGGCACCGTCTCGATCATGACCTGACCGCGATGACCGTCGTTTCCGTCAGCGCCGCCGCCCGTCCCTATACCGGCTGCGCCGGTGGTGGAGAGGATATTGCGTATCAGTGGTTCCCCGCTGTCGCCGTTGGTGTATTTCCGCTGCAGCTCAAAGGCTACCCCGGTAATACGCTGCATGTGCCGGTCGGTGACCTCGAACGGGGTGCCGGCCGGCATAGTCAGGGTTACCACGGCCGTGTCCGCCTCAATACGGGGAAAAAAAACGAATTTGGCCCAGCCGCTCAGCACCAGCGCCAGCGTGATCAGCAAGACGCCCAGGAAAGCGGCGCTGACCGAGTAACGGTGCGCCAGGGCGAAACGTAACAGCGGCCGGTAATAGTTCAGTATGCAGCGTTCAAAGCCGTCGGCAAAGCGTTGCTGAAAGCCGCTAAAACCGGTTGGCGTGGCAGCGCTGTTGCGTACCCTGACGTTTTTCAGGTGCGCCGGCAATACTAATTTCGATTCGATCAGGGAAAACAGCAGGCATGGAATGACCACGGCCGGTATCGCGCCTAGGAAATCACCCATGCGCCCCTCCACAAAAGCCAGCGGGCTGAAGGCGGCGATGGTGGTGAGGATACCGAACGTGACCGGCACGGCTACCTGTCTGGTGCCCTGTATGGAAGCAACCAGCGGGTCCTCGCCACGGCGCAGGCGCGCATAGATGTTCTCGCCGGTAACGATGGCATCGTCCACCACAATGCCAAGTACGATGATGAACCCGAACAGGCTGATCATGTTGATGGTGACGCCACTGAGCGGCATGATGATCAACGCGCCCAGAAAGCTGGCTGGAATACCGATGAAGACCCAAAGCGCCACCGCCGGTCTCAGGAACATTGCCAACAGCAGGATCACCAGCATGCCACCCTGTACGCCGTTCTGCAACAAGGTGCCAAGACGCGCTTTCAGGTACAGGGAGCGGTCGTTCCAGTAGCCCAGGGTAATGCCCGCCGGCAGGGTTGCCTGTCTCCCGGCAATATACTGCCTGACCTTGTCGGCAATATCCATGACATCCTGATTGCCGATCCGGTAAACCTGGACCACGGCCGCAAACTCACCGTTAAAACCGGCTTTCAACAGCACTTCCTGAAAACCGTCGTTGACCGTAGCGACATCGGCCACGCGCAGGATGCTGCCGTCCGGGTTGGTTTTCACAACAATGTCTTCAAACTCTGCACGCCGGTAGGCCTGACCCTTGGCACGGATAAGCACATCGCCGCCATCGGTGCGCACATTGCCGGCGGAAACATCCAGTGAACTGCGTTGTATCGCGTAGGCAATATCTGCCAGACTCAGTTGGAATTCACGCAAACGATCCTGGGATGCCTCAATGCTGATTTCGTAGTTTCTCACCGCATCCAGCGAAACCTGGGTAATACCGTCGAGGCGCAACAGTTCATCACGCACCTGTTCGGCAAAACTGCGGATTTCCTGTTCCTGATAGGCGCCGGCAACCACCACCGAAATGACCGAGCGGGTGCGTTGCGCAAGGCTGACTACCGGTTTCTCGGTATCGGCGGGGAAGGTATTGATGGCATCGACCCGGTTCTTTATATCGTTGAGCAACGCGCGCGGGTCATAGTCCGAATCCACCTCAATGCTGACAGAGGTGCGGCCTTCAACCGAACGACTGACAATCTCGTCAATGCCTTCCAGGTCTTGCACCGCTTCCTCAATACGGATAGCGACGCCCAGTTCCAGGTCTTCCGGGGTGGCGCCGCGCAACGGCACCGACACGGTGATGACATCCGGCTCGGTTTCCGGAAACATGTCCAGCAGCAGCGAGGTGTTGAGCGAATAAAGGCCGGCGACAATAATGCTTAACAGCAACAGGTTGGCGGCCACGTGATTTCTGGCAAACCAGTCGATCATGTTTGCTCGTTCACGTGTTGGTATTGCGACCTTGCGTATCAGGGGGCAGGGTACGCGCAGCTCGGGCCGGCTGCTTTGAAACCGTCACGCGTACTCCAGAGGTGACCTGACCCAACGGCGTCAACACCAGCAGTTCGCCCGGCTCAAGACCGCTTGCGATCAGCGCCTCGGTCTGGTTCTGCCAGGCGACCTTAATGTCGCGTCGCTGTAAGATCCCGTCTGCCACGGTGTAAACGTAACCGCCCTGGTAAATCGCGCCGGTTGGGATGAGCAGGGCCTCGGGCAACAGTGTACCCTCCACTTCGGCGGTGACGTACTGGCCTATCTTCAGCGGCGCCTGGGCGCGCGCATCAATGCCAAAGGGGTCATCTATCTGCGCCACCACATGCAGTTGCCGGGCGCGCTCGTCAATGGCACCCTCGGTACGCACCACCCGGCCCGGCCAGCTTGAGCCGTCGCCTAGCTCGGAACGGACTGTCACGCGCGGGCCGGAGGGCGCCGCCCCGGTATCAAACCGGTAGTTCTCGGGCAGGTCGATAAAAGACAGGTCGCGATTGCGTAGCGGCAGGCGCACTTCCACGTAATCCACCGCGTAAATCTCTGCCAGTGATGAGCTTCTGCTCACCACCTGTCCCTGGTCCACCAGTTGGCGCAGCACCCGCCCTGCATAGGGCGCCACCACGCGGGTGCGTTCCAGTTCCAGACGCGCCTTGTCCAGCGCAGACTGCGCCGACGCCACCTGCGCCCGGGCTGCGGCCAGTTGCGGCTGACGCAGCACCAGGGCTGGCGCCGGTCCCCGGTTGCCCAGCCGCTGCCAGTCTTCCCGCGCCTGTGCGCCCCGGGCCTGTTCCTGGAGCAGCGCCTGCTGTGCGTCCAGCAGCGAGCTCTCGGCAATTTTGACATTGGCCAGATACTCGCGCCGGTCGATGTTGAGCAACACCTCGCCCTGCTCGAAAAAGCCGCCGGTTCTCAGACTGTCGTTGATGGAGGTAATCTCGCCGAAAACCTGCGCCACCAGCATACTGCGGGTACGCGGTTGTACGGTGCCGAAACTTTGCAGGGTTACGCGGTACGGCCGCCGTTCCAGCTCCAGTACAGCCACGCGTAGTTGCGGCCCCGCCGGCGCCTGGTCGCGCTCTGCTTGGGGCGGGTTGTGCAGGATCAGGTAAGCCAGACCGGCCAGCACGGCCAGAATAATGATGGGGGCCAGTTTTCTCATTGTTGCCTTAACCCGCAGACAGAACCAATCCGACGCGATCTTCGCATCACCTGGTGAGATATGCGGGTTAACCAAAGTCGCCACCGAGAGCCAGATACAGGGCAACGCGGTTCTGCAACAGCTGGTTGCGCAGTTCGATCACCCCCGATTGTATATCAAAAGCCCGGCGCTGCGCTTCCAGCGCCGTAGTATAAGGGACCAGGCCGCGCTGGTACTGTGCAAACGCCAGGGTCAGCGCCGCCACGGCATTTTTTTCTGCAGCCAGGGTCACCTGGTAGCGGGTTTGTAGCGCGCGCCCGCGGCTGAGAGCGTTTTCCACTTCGGAGAAGGCCTGGTACAGATTTTCCAGGTATTGATTCTCGGCTTGTGTCAGGCGCGCCCGGGCCTGTTGTTCCTGCGCTTTCAGGCGGCCGGCGTTGAACAACGGCTGAGTCAGGTTGCCGAGTATCGACCAGGCCAGCGGGGTGCCGTTCAGCAGGCTGTCCAGATCTTGCGAAACATCGCCGCCGGACGTCGCCAGAACCAGACGCGGGAAGCGTTGCTTGTGTGCGATCGCCACCGCCGCGTCCTGTGCCAACAGGTTGGCCCAGGCCTGCTGCAAGTCCGGGCGGCGGCTGATGAGTTCCGACGGCAGGCCGGCGGGGACCGGCGTTGCAATAATCGGCAGCGTTGTGCCGGTTGTCATGTTCACCTCCGGGTTCCCGTCCGGGTAGGCGCCCAGCAGCAATTGCAGCGCCACCTGATGTTCCGATAATGTCTGCTCCTGGGCGGCGATACGGGCGCGCTCCTGGTCAGTATTGGCGCGGGCCAGATAAACGTCTAGGGCGCCGGTCAAGCCCTGATTGTAGGCGCTTTCGATAATATCCAGGTCTTCTTCCAGGTTCGTCAGGCGTTCGCGCAGCAAGGCCAGCAACTCCCCGGCGCCGATTATGTTGAACCAGCCCCGCGCCACCTTGCCGGCCACCTGGCACCGGGCCGCCTGATAACGCGCCTGCGCGGCCAGCAGGCTCAGACCGGCCTGCCGCTCTGCGTCGCGCAGCCTGCCCCAGGCATCAATTTCCCAAGACAGGTCGGCGCCGATCTCAAAGTTGCTGGCGGTGCGCGTGATGCCGAACTGGTTGCTGATGACACGCCGGCGCGAGGAATCAAACGTCAGGTTCAGTTGCGGCCAGCGCGCCGCGCCGCTGACGCCGACCGCCTGCCGCGCCGCGGCAACCTCCGCAGCCAGTTGCGCCAACTGGTAATTCTGCGCCATGGCAGTGGTCACCAGTTCGTCAAGCCGGGTGCTACCCAGTTCAACCAGCCAGCCGTCCTGAACCGCGCCATACTCAGCCACCCCGCGCCAGCTTTCCGGCAAGTCCCGCTCCCGCACTTCGGGCGAGACGGCAGAGCCCGCGCACCCGGCTAGGAACAAGGCCGCAATGAGGGCGGATAATGGTGGAATGATAGCTGGGGTCAGAGTAAAAAAACCTTGAGGTAATGGGATTCGTTACTACTCGTCGGGAATGTCGGCGCGCGGCAACTGTTGGTCGAGAACACTGGCGATATACTGGTTGTTGGCCTTCAGACTGGTCTCCACAATGACAAGGCGCTTATCAATCTTCACCACACTTGTCTCTAGGTCTGTCATGCGTACATCCAACGCAGCAATTCGGTCGGACAGTCTTTTCTCCACTTCATTGATCCTGTCAGACAGCTTGTTCTCCACCTCATTGATCCTGTCAGACAGCTTGTTCTCCACCTCATTGATCCTGTCAGACAGCTTACTCTCCACCTCACTGATCCTGACCGATAGCCGGTTTTCCACCGCGACAATGCGGCCGGACAGGTTGGTATGGCTCCAAGTGCTGGAGCCTACAATGGCTATGATCAGCGTTATCAGGTGTATGGTCTGTTTGTCCATTGGTACTATCTCCCGGAAGCCGTGAGGGCCCCTTGTTTTGATCACTGAAACTGATTATAGCCTGTTGAGGGGTGGGGCTGCATGTTTTTTTTCGGAAAAATGTGAGTTTTCTCACAAAACTGCAAAGGTTTTGCTGTTCGGCTGGGCAAGGACAGGAAATTGACAGCGGCAGAGGAAAAACGATAGAATAGGCGAGGCTGGCAGGTTGTTGCATGGGTTAGCCCGTGACCTGACTTTTTCTACCTGGATTACTGGATCTGATGAAGCGCACGCGCGGCGAGAAAGGCCGCATACAAGGCCGCACTACACCACGCAAGGCATTGGCCGAGGTGCGCGCACTGCTGGGGGAGGCGCCGCGCTCGCGCGAGCTGCTGGTGGAACACCTGCACAAGCTTCAGGACCATTACGGACATTTGTCGCACCGCCATCTCCTGGCGTTGGCCATAGACATGGAATTGCCCATGGCCGAAGTCTATGAGACGGCCACCTTTTATCATCATTTCGACGTACTGAAAGCCAATGAGACTCCGCCGCCGGCACTGACCGTGCGTGTCTGTGAATCGCTGACCTGTGAGATGTTCGGCGCGTCCAACCTGATCAGTGCCTTGCAAGCAGAAACAGACCTGGCCCAAATCCGGATTCAGCCGGTTCCCTGCGTTGGCCGTTGCCAGGGCGCGCCGGTGGCCGTGGTGGGGACCAGCCCGGTAGAACAGGCCCAGCCGGAGACGGTTGTAACTGCCATAAAACGTGGGGAAGCCGTGTGTCCCGAACCGGATGCCACCCGTTATGCGGACTATCGTGCGCAAGGTGGCTACCAACTGTTGATCGATTGTCACAACGGCAACTACACGCCGGAGCAGGTTATTGACATACTGGAGCAAGCCGGCCTGCGCGGTTTGGGCGGCGCCGGTTTCCCGGCAGGACGGAAATGGCTTATCCTGCGCGGCCAGACGCAACCGCGGCTGCTCGCGGTGAATATTGATGAGGGTGAGCCGGGCACATTCAAAGATCGGTATTACCTGGAACGTGACCCGCACCGTTTCCTTGAAGGGGCGCTCATCGCAGCCTGGGCCATTGAGGCAGAAGCAATATACATTTACCTGCGCGACGAATACGCCGGCTGCCGTGCGTTGTTGCAGACGGAACTGGCGGCTTTGCAACAAGACCCGCCGTGCCCGCTGCCGTCGCTCCACCTGCGCCGCGGCGCCGGCGCTTATATCTGTGGGGAAGAATCCGCCATGCTGGAATCCATAGAGGGTAAACGCGGTATGCCGCGCTTGCGCCCGCCTTATGTGGCGGAGGTGGGCCTGTTCAACCGCCCCACTCTGGAGCAGAACATGGAGACCTTGCACTGGGTAAGGGATCTGGTTGAGAAGGGCCCCGAGTGGTTTACCTCCCAGGGACGGCGCGGTCGCCAGGGGCTGCGTTCGTTCTCGGTCAGTGGCCGGGTGCAAAACCCCGGCGTGCACCTGGCGCCGGCCGGTATCAGTATCCGCGAGCTTATTGATGAATACTGTGGCGGTATGCTGCCGGGGCACGAATTCTACGGCTACTTCCCCGGCGGCGCGTCCGGTGGGATATTGCCCGCCGCGTTGGATGACGTGCCGCTGGATTTTGACACCTTGCAGCCGCACGGCGCGTTTATCGGTTCGGCCGCAGTCATTGTGCTGTCCGATCAGGACAGCGCCCGCGCACTCGCATTGAACGCGATGCGCTTTTTTGAGCATGAATCCTGCGGCCAGTGTACACCCTGCCGGGTGGGGACGGCCAAGGCGGTGAAACTGATGGAGCAATCCGAATGGAACCAGCTGCTGCTGGAAGATCTGGCGCAAGCTATGGAGGACGCCTCCATCTGCGGACTGGGTCAGGCCGCGCCGAACCCGTTACGTTGCGCCATGAAGTATTTTCCGGGAGAGTTTTCTTAATGACCATCCATTTCTCCCTGAACGGCCGCGAGCTTGAGGCCGCGGCGCAAGAGACAATCCTTGAGGCGGCCCAGCGTCACGGCGTGGAAATCCCGCGCCTGTGCTACAAGGAAGGCTATCGCGCCGACGGCAACTGCCGCGCCTGCGTGGTGGAAATTGAGGGCGAGCGGGCGTTGGCGCCGTCCTGCTGCCGCAAACCGGCAGACGGCATGAAGGTCAGTAGCGACAATGCGCGCGCACTGCACTCGCAGAAAATGGTGCTGGAACTGTTGCTGGCCGACATGCCGCAACAGGGCGCCTCCCCTTATCGCCTGGACTCGGAACTGGATTACTGGGCTGAAAAGTTGAACGTGTTTTCACCCCGTTTTGAGGCGCGGGAAGCGGTCGAACACGATCTGTCGCATCCTGCCATTGCCGTGAACCTCGATGCCTGCATCCAATGCACCCGGTGCGTGCGCGCCTGCCGGGAAGAGCAGGTGAACGATGTCATCGGTTATGCCTGGCGCGGCAGTCACACCGAAATCGTGTTCGACATGGGCGACCTTATGGGCGAGAGCACCTGCGTGGCCTGCGGCGAGTGCGTGCAGGCCTGTCCCACCGGCGCCCTGATGCCGGCTCGCAACGTGGGGCTGGTGCAAGCGGATAAGCAGGTTGATTCTGTGTGCCCGTACTGCGGCGTCGGCTGTCTGCTCAAGTTCAATGTAAAAAATAACCATATCCAGTATATTGATGGCCGCGACGGCCCTTCAAATAATGGCCGCTTGTGTGTCAAAGGGCGTTACGGTTTTGACTATATACACCATCCGGGCCGCCTGACCAGACCATTGATCCGCAAACCAGACACGCCCAAGACTACAGAGATTATCCCGGCGCAGGCGCTGCACCGTTATTTTCGCGAAGCCACCTGGGAAGAGGCGTTGGAACTGGCAGCCTCCGGCCTGCGCGCCATCCGGGATACACAGGGCTCCCAGGCTCTGGCCGGGTTCGGCTGCGCCAAGGGCAGTAACGAGGAAGCCTACCTGTTCCAGAAACTGGTGCGCACCGGCTTCGGCACCAATAACGTGGACCATTGCACCCGCCTGTGTCACGCCTCCTCGGTGGCCGCGCTGCTGGAGACCATCGGCTCGGGCGCGGTGTCCAACCAGGTGGCGGACGGCACACAGGCAGAGGTTATCATCGTGATCGGCGCCCGGCCCAACGATAACCATCCGGTAGCAGCCACGTTTATGAAAAACGCGGCGATGAGCGGCAGCAAACTGATCGTGATAGAGCCGTACAGTTCTGAGCTGTACCTGCATGCCCACGAGTTTCTGCAACTGCGCCCGGGTACGGATGTGCTGCTTTTGAATGGCATGATGCATACGATAATCAGTGAGGGGCTGTACGATCAGACCTTTATTGATGCTCACACCGATGGTTTTGAGGCGTTGCGGGAAACCGTGCAGGCATATAGCCCGGAGCAGGTATCGCCGCTATGTGGCATCGCCGCGTCAACCATCCGGGAGACGGCGCGGCTGTACGCAACGGCGCAATCGGCCATCATTTTCTGGGGCATGGGCATTTCCCAGCATGTGCACGGGACGGATAACGCCCGCTGCCTGATCTCGCTGGCGTTGATGACCGGGCAGATCGGCCGGCCCGGTACCGGCCTGCACCCGTTGCGCGGCCAGAACAATGTGCAAGGCGCCTCCGACATGGGGCTTATCCCCATGGTGTACCCGGACTACCAATCTGTGCAAGACCCCAACACCCGGCGCCGGTTCGAGGAATTCTGGGGCGCGGTGCTGGATCCCAAGCCTGGCAAGACCGTAGTCGAGATTATGCACAGCGTCCATGAGGGAGAAATAAACGGCATGTACATCATGGGCGAGAACCCGGCGATGTCGGACCCCAACCTGCACCACGCCAGAGACGCGCTCACCCGGCTGCAGCAGCTCGTGGTGCAAGACATATTCTTCACGGAAACCTGTGGTTTTGCCGATGTCATCCTGCCGGCGTCGGCGTTCCCGGAGAAGACCGGCACCTTCACCAATACTGATCGCCGGGTGCAACTGGGCCGTCAGGCAGTCACCCCGCCCGGCGCTGCGCGCCAGGACTTGTGGATTATCCAGGAACTGGCCCGGCGTCTCGGCCTGGACTGGGACTACCCGGACGCAGAGGCGGTATTCGAGGAAATCAGACAGGCTGTACCCAGCATGGCCGGCATGACCTGGCCTCGCCTGGAACAGGAGGACTCATTGACCTACCCCCTGCTTAAGGAAGACGACCCCGGTGAACCGGTGATATTCAAGGGCGGCGTGTTCCCCACGGCCGACGGCAGGGGACGTTTTATTGCAGCCGATTATATCGAAGCGGCAGAATTGCCCGATGACGACTATCCCTTCACCTTCATGACCGGCCGCCAACTGGAACACTGGCATACCGGCACCATGACGCGCCACTCCCGGGTCTTGAACACCATCGAACCCTGGCCCTACATCCTGATCAACCCGCAGGATTTGCAAGCGCTCGGGATGGAGTCAGGCGACCTGCTCACCATCGAATCCCGCCGCGGCGCCCTGTCGGTAGCCACCCGCGTCGACGAAGGCATGCAAGCAGGCGTACTGATGATGCCGTTCACCTACCACGAAGCCGCCGCCAACCTCCTCACCAACGACGCCCTGGACCCCTTCGGCAAGATCCCGGAATTCAAGTTCTGCGCGATACGGGTGAGCAAGCATTAGCCCAAGCGCAAATCTCAACCAGGATCAGGAACTCTTAAAGCAGACTCTCTCTATCACCGTCGAGCCCACGCTATCTCCCCATACGTTCACGGTGGTTCTGAGCCGATCCAGGAACCAGTCCACAGCCAGCAACAAGCCGATGCCTTCCATGGGCAGGCCCACCGCGGTGAGCACGATGACCATGGTGACCAGGCCGGCCTCAGGGATGCCGGCGGCGCCGATGGCCGCCAGGGTGGCGGTGATGAAAATGACGACCTGGTCCATGGGCGCCATGTGTATGCCATAGGCCTGGGCAATAAACATCACGGCTACTGCCTCATACAGGGCGGTGCCGTCCATATTTACCGTGGAGCCCAGCGGTAGCACGAATTTGGCCGCGCGCTTGTCCACGCCGGCTTCCTGCGCACACTCCAGGGTCAGCGGCAGGGTGGCCGAGGAACTGGCGGTGCCGAACGCGGTAATCAAGGCTTTGGACATGGTGGCAATGAACTGTCGGCCACGCCGGCTGACGACAATGAGGATGGTCATCAGCACGAAAAAATGCAGGGTCAGACCGACGCCGACCGTCAACATGTATTTGCCCACACCCAGGATTTCCTGCCAGAACTGTTCACCGCCGCCGCTGCTTCCGAGCTTTGATGAGACCAGGGCAAAGATGCCGATGGGAGCAAAGTACATGATCCAGACGACGATTTTTATCATCACGTCGTTCATGGCCTCGAAAAAAGCCACCAGCGGCTTCCCGCGTTCCCCGAGCGTGGTCAGGGCGGCGGCAAACAGGATGGCAAACACGATCACTTCCAGCAGCTTGGTTTCGGCTGCCGAGGCCACGATATTGTCGCCAATCAGCGAGCGGATGATGTCAATAAAGCCGGTGTCCTCCTTGCCGCTGACCCGGTCGGGAACCACCTGGCTCACCTCGCTGATGCCGGCGCCGGGCTGGATGATATTCACGATAATCAGGCCCAGCAGCACGGCGATGGCAGTGGTGCAGAAATAATACAGCACGGTGAAGCCACCGAGCCGTTTCAAGCCGCCGGAAGCCCCGCCTAAGGAGGCAATGCCACTGATAACGGCGGCGACAATGAGCGGGATGATGACCATTTTCAGGGCGTCCAGGAACAACTCTCCCACCCAGGCAATGGCAAGCATTGATTGACCGAAAAACCAGCCGCAGAAGATGCCGGAAATGGCTGCGACCAGCAGCGCCCATAACAAATGGTTACTATTGTGCATAGCGCAGTTTACTCCGTGCCTTCACTGCCTGCGGCGTTATAACCACAATCAACATAGGTAATCTCGCCGGTGACGGCGGAGGCATAATCAGAACACAAGAACGCGCCCACATTACCGACTTCTTCAATGGTAACATTACGGCGCAGCGGGGATACTTTTTCCACGTGACTAAGAAACCCGCGCAGACCTTTGATGCCGGAGGCGGCTAGGGTGCGGATAGGTCCGGCCGAGATGGCATTCACGCGAATGCCCTCCGGCCCCAGGTCGGCGGCCATGTAACGTACATTGGCCTCCAGGCTGGCCTTGGCAATGCCCATCACATTGTAATTAGGCATGGCCCGCACCGAGCCGATATAGGTAAGGGTGAGCATGGCGCCATTGCCGCCCTGCATCAACGGCCGCGCCGCCTTGCCCAGCGCCGCGAAACTGTAGGCGCTGATGTCCTGCGCCTGCAAGAACCCGGCGCGGGTAATGCTGTTCAGGTAATCACCCTCCAGCAGCGCCCGGTCGGCGAATGCAACCGAATGCACCAGTATATCCAGGCGCTCCCAGCGCTCACCGAGGCGGGCAAACATGCCCTCAATAGCGCCCTCCACAGCCACATCACAAGGCAGGGCAATATCCGAGCCGGTCTGCCCGGCAAACTTCTCCACCCGCCCTTGCAGCTTGTCATTCTGGTAGGTAAACGCCAGCTCCGCCCCTTCCCGCTGCATCGCCTGCGCAATCCCCCAGGCAATCGAACGATTGCTGGCAACCCCAACAATCAGCGCCCGCTTGCCGGTCAGCAAACCCATGATTGAACCTTGTTCATCGTTACATTATGCCATGCGGGGCAGGAGTTGTACATTGGAGCCGACTATTATTTCTGACTATTATTTCCTGACATCAACTTCACGTTTTTGTAAAATGGTATAACCCGGTTGGCATCCGTAGCTTCGGCTTGCCCGATTGAATGATGCGGAATCACGAAAGTATTAGTGCCACAAAAGAGCAGGAAGGTACTTAAATAGGGAGCGGAGGGAAAAATGGCTGAAATGGCGTCATTGCCAGGTCAAAAAGTTGTAGTCGGTGTCGATAAACCAGGCGGCCTTTTTTCCCGACTGTATTCATCTGGTAAAGAGTTTGCTCCCCGGGGTGCGCACCGCGTTGACGGTCTGCCAGGCAATCAGCATCGCCATTACTGTTGTCTTACCGGCGCCGGTGGCCATTTTCAGCGCCAGTCGCAGCAGTTCCGGGTTGGCTTGTTCGTTCGCGTTCTCTATATGTGTCCAGAGGTGTTTGTGCCGTTTCTGTCGGCGCGCGACCTCGGTCAACCAGATCAGGGTTTCCATTTACTTCTCAGCCAACGCATCGCGCAACCCGTCGCCGAGGAAGTTCAGTGAGAACAGGGTCAGCGCCAGCAGAGTGGCGGGGAACAGCAGGAGCCAGGGGTATTCTTCCATGGTTTCCACGCCGTAGGCGATGAGCAGGCCCCAGGAGCTCTGGGGGGGTTGAATGCCTAAGCCTAAGAAGCTGAGGAAGGATTCCAGCAGGATCACATTGGGTACGGTCAGGGTGGCGTAAACGATCACGGGGCCGGCGATGTTGGGCAGTACGTGTTTGACGATAATGCGCCGGCGCGACGCGCCCAGGCTCACCGCCGCTTCGATGTAATCCTGCTGTTTGATATGCAACACCTGGCCGCGCACGATACGCGCCATGGTCAGCCATTCCACTGCGCCGATGGCGAGAAATAACAGGATGATATTGTTGCCGAATACTACCATCAGCAGAATGATGAAGATGGTGAAGGGCAGGGCATAGAGGATATCGACCGTGCGCATCATCAGTGCGTCCGTGCGCCCGCCCAGGTAACCGGCGAGCGCACCCCAGGTCACGCCGATGAGCAACGCCACGGCGGTGGCGATGAAGCCGACCGCCAACGACACGCGGCTGCCGTAGAGCATCCGGGTCAGCAGGTCGCGCCCGAACAGGTCGGTGCCCAGCCAGTGTGCAGCCGAGGGTGCGCTCGGCCCCAGCACCAGATTCTGGGCAGAGTAGGAGTACGGGCTGAGCCAGGGCGCCAGCAGCGCCAGTAGTGCCAGGGCCGTCAACATGCACAGGCCGAACATAGCCACCTTGTTGCGTTGCAGCCGCCGCCAGGCATTGCGGCGCGGCGATATGCTGTGTGGCTCAGCCATATACAGGGCACCTCTAAAAATTAGAGGTGCCCGTGCAGCATAAGGATATGCTGCTATTTTTAAGCACGTAAGTGCTTGAAAATGAAGGAAACGAAAAATCGCATTTTTTCGTTTCCGTCTCTAAAAATGTCATGGAGGGCATTTTTAGAGGTGACCTACAGTCTCGGCGCGCACCTTGGGGTCCAGCCAGGCCAGCAGCACATCGGCAACGATGTTGAACGCGATGATCAAACCGGCAAACAACAAGGTGGTGCCCATGATCAAGGTATAATCCCGGTTGAACGCACCCTGCACAAAGTAGCGCCCTAGGCCGGGGATCTGGAAAATGGTCTCCACCACGAACGAACCGCTTAATAACCCGGCCAGCGCCGGCCCCAGGAACGACACCACCGGCAACAACCCCACGCGCAGGGCATGGCGGGTAATGATCACGGCTTCCGGCAGGCCCTTGGCGCGGGCACTGCGAATGAAGTCCCGGGACAGAGTTTCCAGCATACCACCGCGGCTCAGGCGGGCGATATAAGCGGCATACACCGACCCCAAGGTAACAGACGGCAGGATCTTGTCGCCGGGGATCAGCTCCCAGCCGGCCACCGGCAACCACTCCAGCCAGATGCCAAACACCAGTGCCAGCAGCGGCCCCAGCACGAATGCGGGCAGGCAGATACCCACCGTGGCAAATGTCATCGGCAGGTAGTCCTGCCAGGTATTAGGCCGCAGGGCCGCGCACACGCCGCTGCCGATGCCGATCAGCAGGGCGAACAGCAAGGCGTAACAGCCCAGTTCCAGCGTGACCGGAAAGCCGGCTGCGATAATCTCATTCACCGTCCGCCCCGGATACCGGAACGACGGCCCCAGGTCGCCGCGCAGGGCGTGACTGAGGTAGTCGTAAAACTGCACGTGAATGGGCTGGTCCAGGTTGTAACGCTCATTTAAGCGCTCGAGAATCTCTGCCGGCACCGCCTTCTCCGCGGCAAACGGCCCGCCGGGCGCGGCATGGATGAGCAGGAAGGTGATGAAGCTGACGGCAAACAAGACCGGTACAGCCTGCAACAAACGCCTGAGAATGAATCCGATCATATAACTTATCCGCAGATATTTATCCGCAGATGACGCAGATTAACGCAGATATTTTTTGGGTTATTCCTGACATAAGGGCGCCTCTATTACACGAGGCACCCGTGCAGCACAGGGATGTGCTGCCATTTTTAATCACGTAAGTGATTGAAAATGAAGGAAATGAAAAATCACACTTTTTCATTTCCGTCTCTACAAATGCCACGGATGGCATTTGTAGAGGTTACCATAAAAAAATCTGCGTTAATCTGTGTCATCTGTGGATTTAACCAATGAAATGTACTTGTAAGGATGAATATCCAGCAGGTTCGGGTGCCAGCCGCGCACATCCGGCGACACCAGGGCCTTGTTGACGTAGATGTAGATGGGCATGATGGGCAGTTCTGCCATGAGGATGTTTTCGGCCTCCCGGAACAACGCGAAGCGATGTTCCTGCTCCGTTGTCTGTGCGGCCCGGGCGAGCAGTGCGTCGTAGCGCGGGTGGGACCAGCCGGTATCGTTGTTGCCGCTGTGTGAAGTGTACATGTCGAGGAAGGTGTTGGGGTCCAGGTAATCGCCGATCCAGCCGGCGCGCGCGATCTGGTAATCACGACTGTCGCGCTTATCCAGATAGACCTTCCAGTCCTGGTTGACCAGTTTGACGTCGATATTCAGGTTGGTCTTCCACATCTGTTGCACCGCAATGGCGATGCGGCGGTGCCCTTCCGAGGTGTTGTACATCAGTTCCAGCGACGGGAAACCGGCACCATCCGGATAACCGGCCGCGGCCAGCAGCGTCTGTGCCTGTGGCACATCGTAGCGTAATACAGGTTCGGCTGTATAGCCGTTCACTTCCGGTGGGGTGTAACTGTAGGCCGGCAACTCGCCGGCCATGGTAATTTTATCTGCTATCTGTTGCCGGTCGAGGGCCAGACTCAACGCCTGCCTGACTTGCACCTGGTGCAGCGGCGCGGCAGTGGTGTTGAACAGGTAGTAATAGGTGGAGAAAAAGGGATGCAGTTTCAGTACCTCCGGTCGCTCGCGGCGATAGCGTGCGATCTTGTCGGTGGGTATGGTGCCGGTGATGTGCAACTGCCCGGCGCGGAACATGCGCTCCTCGGTAGTGGCGTTCTGCACCGGATAGAATACGATCCCGTTCAGTCGCACTGTGTCGGCATCCCAGTAGTGTTCATTTTTTTCCACCACGATACGACGGTTCAGTGTCCATTCCTTGAGTGTGAACGGGCCGTTGCCGACGAAATTACCCGGACGCGTCCAGCGCGTGCCGCGCGCATCGGCGGACCCAAAGGCTTCGATGGTGGCCTGGTGCACCGGGTAATAGCTCATGTGTGTGAGCAGCTGCGGAAAAAACGGTGTGGGGTTGTCCAGTTTGACTTCCAAGGTCAGGTCGTCCAAAGCCTGCACGCCTACCTCGGAGAAATCCGTGAGCTCGCCGCGGTGGAAGGCTTCGGCATTACTGAGGTAGTACAGCATGTAGGCATAATTATTGCCCAGCGCCGGCAGCAGCGCCCGGCGCCAGGCATAGACAAAGTCCGCGGCCGTGACCGGGTCACCATTGGACCAGCGCGCCTGTTCCCGCAGGTGGAAACGGTAAGTCCTGCCATCCTCGCTCACCTGCCAGTCGCGAGCCACGCCGGGCATGATGCGCAGGTGCTGCGGGTGCAGCGCCAGCAGCCCTTCCAGCAGGGCCAGACACAGCTTGTGCTCAATATGCCCGGTAACAATATGCGGGTCCAGTTCCTGCGGCTCGTCACCGTTGCCGATATGCAGGATGCCCTGACGCGTGCCGCGCTCAACGTTGGTTTCGTAATCAAAGCTGCACGAGGCCAGCAGCAGGGCCGCTGCTGCAACTACGGAACGCAACACGTCAGGGACGCGCTTCAGTTTTTTTTATTTTGCTTGTGCTGATGCCAAAGGATTCCAGCCGTTGCCAACATGAAAATGATCGACAATGCTGAAAAGAACATCAGGGGTGTGACGATAATTGATGTCATTATTTTTCCCTCAAAATCAGAAAGCCTGTTACTGCAGCAAACACAGAGGCGTTTATGCTTACCAGTAAAACAGTCAGCCCAGACAGATTTTGTATCTCCAAAAGTACGGTTAACACCACTCCGGCAAGTATCAGTTTGGATATATCCAACAAATAATCCGCAATTTTTTCCGTCATTAAAATCTCCATTAACTCAAAGGTCCGAGTATTCCACGTATCCACTACAACTCGCATTGCGTAACGGTAGCAGGCCTGGCGCATTCAGTCAATATCGATAGTGTTAACACGCCCTAGTTTGCTGCCCGGTGCTGCGGCTTGTGTGCGGTTACTGGATGGTACCGTCGGTCTGCCCCCCCTCGTTGACCGTCGCGCAGCCCTTGCCGCCCATGAACAGGAAGTAGGCGCTGCCAGCGTGCGTCCATTGGGCGTTTTCAGGCGGCGTGAACACCGGCACCACCAGCTCGCCGGGGCCCTGGTTGATATTGGCGGGATTGCGGTTGGTCCAGATGTGGGCGCCAGCCTTGGGCCGCACCTCGATGAGGTTCTCACCGAGCGCGCCGCCGGAAAAATTGATGGCTCTTATTCCACCATCCGGGTTTCTCCAGCGGTTTCCGCCTATAGCCTGAGTCCGCCACTCCCAGTCGCCGAAAGTGGAGTTGAAATCATTCTGTGAGCGAATGAGACCGATGTTGAGGTTGAAGCTTCGCCGCGTCACATTGGGGTTGTTGGACGAGAGGGTCAGCACCATGCGTCCGGGCGTGGCGTGGTCGCCGCAGCCGTCTACGACTTGAGAGACCGATGCAAGCGAGACGGTGCAGATGTTAGAGTTGCATGGGGGGGGCGTTTGCGCCTGCACGGTTCCTGCAAGCAGCCCGAAGCACGTCATTGCGGTCGCCGCGAGGGCCGTCAGTCTAGCGGGGGGGGGGGGGGTAAAAGGGTAAATAGTTTCATTATCTCTCTCCTGATGATTGGGTGGGGTACCTCAATGTCGAGTCCTACCACAATGGCCAGAGAAAGTCAACACTTTTCGATCTTCCCAAATCCCGCGATAGAGATTTGAAACAGGCACTTGGGGTGTATTTTGCTGGTTGGTAGTGCCTGTTTACCGGCAATCGGCTATAAGCTACCCGGATACCGGGGAGGTTGACCGTAGTCTGGTGTCGGATTGGGGTCATATCTGGCGCCTGACCCGGTGCTGTCCGACAACACGGACAGGGGGACCCGTCCCCGGCTGGCCGGGGGGATGGCAAGTGCATGACTTGGCGCGGCTACGCCGCGTGGGGGAGTGGCGGCGGCCGCTCTGGCGGAGCTAACGCCGCCAGCAGGGTCTTAATCAGATCGGCCTGGTCGGTGCGAAACTTCACAAACACCCGGCGCGCATGGGACACTACCTTGGCGGCTAAGGCCACCACTCGCCAACGGAAGGTGGGCGCCCGGCAGGTGTGCCATTCGGGCGGCAGGGAGTGACGCAGCAGCACAAACAGGTTATAGGCGGTCACACACAGGTGGAAGTACAGGGCATTGGCATCAAACTGGCCGCACGGCAGGCGCTCGCCGGCGAAGTCACACTTTAATTCCTTAATCCGGTTCTCCGAGTCCTCCCCGCGCCGGTTGTACCAGTGGACTATTTCGCTGTCAGTCAAGGTGTCTCGATTCGTTGCCAACGCCCGGTAGATATAGCGCCCATCGGTCATCGTGGTCGTATCATCCGGCCCGTTCTCATTCTCACCGAAGTCCAGGCACCGTTGCCCACGCTTGCGATAACGCTGCACCACCAGCGTGAAGGGGGTCGGGTGCTTGTCCATCGCCCACACGCCCCGACACGTATCCTGCCCAGCCACCACCGCCCCCTCCCGCACGAGCGGCGCCCAAGCCGACTCCGGGCGCTCGGCTATCCACGCCTTCATGGACTGACTGCGCTTGGCCCGTATCGCGTATTCCAGCTTATGGGTCTGGCAATAGGCCAACACCGCCCCCTGATACCCCGCCGCATCGACCCGCAGGTGCGTCACACGCACCCCCGCCGGCAACCCCGCCACACAGGTCTTGATAAACCCCGCATTGTCCTCAGCCGGGGGGACATTCCCAGCCCGGAACGCACACCCTACCACCTGCCCGGTCTCGCTGATATGCCCCAGCATCGGCATATAGCCCCGCTCCCCCAGATACGTCCGCCGTGCCTCGCGCTTATCCGCCAGCGCCGGCGTGGCGTCAATGTCCAAGGTCACCTCGCTACAGCCCCGCAAGGTCAGTCCCACCAAACGCCGGTTTATCGCTGCCAACGCCTCGATGCCTACCTCGTCTTCACCCAGGCGCCGCAACCAATCCCCCAGCATGTCGGCGCTCGGCAAGCGTCGCAACCCCAGCAGCTTACGCAACGCCCGGTCCTCACGAATATGACGTACATCCTCTAAACAACGCGCCCCCTCGTGCAGCATCAGCATCCATAACGTCACCACCTCAGCAGGGGGGTAGCCCCGGTTGCTGCCAGGCCGGGGAAATGCCTGCTCAACCCAGGATGAAAACCCAATCCGCCGCATCAGTTCGGCCACACACAACAACCCGCCGCGACCGGTCAATAAATCATTGGTCTTTGCTATGGTATAAGGTAAGATGTGCATAAGCCTTGCCTGTTGCACCCATCGGGTGATAGTCATAAGGTTCACAAGACATTATACAGACAAGGCTTTTTTCATTCTTGGACTTTCTAAGGCGGGATTAGGGGATCTTTCTCTCGATCTCTCTCTCGCATGCGCTGGCGGCGCCTGTGGTCGCCGGGCACCGGCACTGCGTCCAGTAGCGTGCGGGTGTAGTCGTGCTGCGGGCGTAAAATGACCTCTTCCGTGCTGCCGCGTTCCACTATTTTGCCCTGATACATGACCAGGATCTGCTCTGACAGTTGCCGCACCACGCTCAGGTCGTGGGAGATGAACAGGTAGGCAATGCCGTAACGGGTTTGCAGGCGGCGCAGCAGGTCGATGATCTGTGCCTGGATGCTCACGTCCAAGGCGCTGACGGCCTCGTCGCAGACGATGAACTTAGGTTCCAGCGACAAGGCTCTGGCGATGTTGAGGCGTTGGCGCTCGCCGCCGGAGAACTCAAACGGATAGCGGTTGGCCATGTCCGCGCTCAGTTCAACTGCTTCTAGCAGTTGCACGGCCTGGTCCTGTTTGGGCAGGTCCAGCAGGCCGTGTTCCTGCAAACCTTCGGTGAGGAGGTCCTGCGCCGTCATGCGCGGGTTCAGCGCAGTGTAGGGGTCCTGGAAGATCATCTGCAGGTGGCGTCGCCAGGGTTTCAGGCGGCGTTTGCTCAGGCCGCCCAGCTCCGTGCCGGTAGGCGCGTCCGTGCCGGTAAAGACGATACTGCCGTCGTTAATCGCTTGCAGGCCGATGAGCGCTCGCCCCAAGGTGGTTTTGCCGGAGCCGGATTCGCCTACCAGACCCACGGTTGAGCCGGCGCTGAGGCTGAGGTCAACCGCATCTACGGCCTTGACATGGCCGGTGGTGCGGGCGAACAGGCCGGTTTTGATGGGGAACCAGACGTGTAGATTGGTGGCCCGGAGCAGCGGTTGCCGGGTGTTGGCGCGCGTGCCCTCGCCGCGACCCGGTTGCGGCGCGTTGCCGGGCGCCGCGCGTTGCGGGGGAGTGAAGGTGCCGTGGGTGCGCGCGCACTCCGGAAGAAACGGGGGAGGTTCGTCATAAAGACGCGGCGCCGCTCGCAACAGCACGCGGGTGTAGTCATGCGCCGGCGCTTTGAAGATGGTTTCCACCTTGCCCTGTTCCACCAGACGCGAGTTTTTCATCACGTAGATGCGGTCGCACACCTCCCAGACCACCGCCAGGTCATGGGTGATCAGCAGCATTGAGGTGTGCGCCTCCTTCATGCTCAGCAACAGCCGGAAGATCTGTGCCTGCACTGTGACGTCCAGGGCAGTGGAGGGTTCGTCGGCGATGATCAGGCGCGGTTTCAGCATCAGCGCCATGGCGATCATCACGCGCTGGCGCATGCCGCCGGACAGCTGGTGCGGGTAGAACGACATGCGTTGTTCCGGTTCCGGCAGGCCCACCTTGTGCAGCCATTCCACGCCCCGCTGCCAGGCCGCGGCCGGATCGAGGTCGGTATGGAAACTGAGCATTTCACACAGTTGCCGGCCTACCCGGTGCAGCGGCGAGAGCGCGGTCATGGGTTCCTGGAAGATCATGCTGATCGCGGCGCCGCGCAGGCGTCGCAGTTGTTCGATGGGCAAGGTCAGCAGGTCGGCGCCATCGAACTCCACCGTGCCGCTGACGAAACGGGCGGGTGGGCGCGGCAGCAGGCGCAGGATACTTTGTGCAGTCACGGTCTTGCCGGAGCCGGATTCACCCACCAGTCCGACGATCTCACCTTGTCCGAGCTCCAGGTCCAGGTCGTTCACCGCCTGCACTACCCCGTCATCGGTATCAAAGTGTACCGTGAGCCCCTGTATGGACAGTAACCTGTTTGAGGTTTTCACAGCAGCCGGCGACGATTTCTTCCCGGCCCTTGGCGGCATAACCAGGTGACTGCCAAGCATTTATCCCCCCTCATTCCAGCCGCGTAAACTGTTTCGGATCAAACGCATTACGCACCCCTTCGCCGACAAACACGCACAGCAGGATGACCAGGAACAGCGCCAGACTGGGGTACAGGATCAGCCACCAGTACGCCTGTCCCTGAGCCTGGGCCAGCAATTGCCCCCAGGAGGCGGTAGGCGGCGGCAGGCCGAAGCCCAAATAGTCCAGCGCCGCCAGGGTGCCGATGGCGCCCACCAGGGAGAATGGGAAGAAGGTGGTCAGCGGCACCAGCGCGTTGGGCAGGATATGACGAAACAGGATTTTCCGGTCCGGCAGCCCCAGGCAGCGGGCGGCCTCGACAAACTGCTGGTTGCGCAGGCGCAGGAACTCGGCGCGCATGTAGTAGGAGATGCCGATCCAGTTGAACAAACCGTACACCAGCAGTAACAGCGTGAAACTCTGACCATATACGGACCCCAGCAGGATCAGCACGTACAGGAACGGCAGCGCCTCCCAGATCTCGGTCAGGCGCTGGCCGGTGAGGTCTATCGCGCCGCCGTAGTAACCCTGGATGGCGCCGATGATGGTGCCCATGAACAGGGATGCCACCACCAGCAGCAAGCCGAAGTTGAGCGAGGTGCGCAGGCCGTAGAAGATCCGCGCCAGCACATCCCGACCGGTATCATCCAGCCCGAACAGGTGCGGCCCCACCGGACGGAACGGGAAGCGCACATCTTCCTTGTCAAAGCTGAGGCGGTACTGTGCGCCCTCATGCTCTAGGCGCAGGTCACCGACTGGCACCGTCACCCGGTTCTCGGCCAGCCGCCGGATTTCCTGCCGTTGCGCGCCCGTCAGCCCTTGCCATAAGTCTCCCGAGGCGCTGACCTGCCCGGCCTCAGGCGTGTACAGCCAAATTTCTTCCTGCTGCTGCGCCGCGCGTTCGCGTAGCACTACGCGTACCGTTTCCGGGCGCCGGTTGCGAGGTCGGTACGGCGACAGGTGCAGTTCCACCGCTGGCAGGTCCGTGAAAACCTGCATGTAAGAGTCGTCCGCCAGATTATCAAAACGCTGTCTTAAGGCCTGCAGAAATGGCTCCGGCAACGCATACACCGCGCTGAGGTCAGTCCCTGCGACAGCTTCATACTCTGCCGGGAAAAACCACGCGGCGCGCTGTTCACGGCGTATGCTCAGGTCGGTGTCGATATCCACGGAACCCACCCGGGGGGTGCGGCGCACCCGGATCTGCACCTCGTTGCCCACCGGAATGGACTCGGCCTTGATGATCTCCTGAGGTCCGAACGGCAGCAGCGGGAAGATCATGAAATTCTCTTCATTGTCCGCAAACGCAGGCGTGGCATTGATGGCCTTATAGTCCGGGCGGGTGAGCCGGCCACTGCCGGTAAAGGTATCCTCCGGGTAGAACAACAGTACCGGGAAATAAGACTTGCCCTGATACTGCACATACAGCGGCCGGTCGTTGCAGAACACCTCCGCCACTAGGCTGGTCAGGTACAAAAAGACGATGATCAGCAAGGAATAATACGCCCGTCGGTAGTCGCGAAACCGCTGCAGACGCTTGCGCGTGATCGGGTTGATAGCGCGGTTAATCATGCGTCAAAATGTATGCGCGGATCCACGAACATGTAGCAGATATCCGAGAAAATTCTGCCCACCAGTCCCAGTATTGACGTCAGCGCCAGGATGCCCATGAACACCATGTAGTCGCGGCTGACGATGGCCTCTAGGCTGAGCAGGCCCATGCCGGGGATTTCAAATACCTTCTCTATCAGCACCGAACCGGCGAAGATCAGGGTGAAGATGCTGCCGAAGCCGGTGGCAATCGGGATCAGTGAGTTACGGAACGCATGTCCCCATATCGCGCGGCGGAAAGTGGCGCCTTTGGCCAGCACGGTGCGCACGTAATCCTGGCTGATTTGCTCCAGCAGGCTGTTTTTCATCAGCAGAGTCAGCACTGCGAAGTTGCCGATCATGTAGCAGGTAACCGGCAGACACATGTGCATGAACAAGTCCTTGGCCTTGTCCACGGTGGACAATTCGGCAAAGTTCTCGGAGGTAAAGCCGCTCACCGGGAAGATGTCCCACAACCCCTCGGTCGTCCCGGACAGCAGCATCTTCAGCAACATACCGAATGCGAACGCCGGGATGGCGTAACCGATGAACACCAGCACGCTGCTGGAGATATCGAACCAGGAGCCGTTGCGGATGGCCTTGGCCACCCCCAGTGGAACACACACCAGGTAGGTCAGGAAGAACCCGGCAAGGCCGAAGCTGAGCGATACCGGAAAGCGCTCCGTGATGAGCTCCAGCACGGTCTTGTTGGGGTACTTCCAGGAACTCACAGTCATACCGATGTGGTCCTGTGCCAGCCATTTCCAGTAGCGTTGCAGCAGTGGCTTGTCAAAGCCGAAATGCTGCTCCAGTGCCTGGCGCTGCTCCGGCGAGATGCCGCTGGGCCCGGCGCTCGCGGCGGCGTCAACCGAGCCCTCACCAATGCCGCGCATACTCATAAGTGCCTGCTCCACCGGCCCGCCGGGGATGAACTGGCACAACGCGAAACAGGCAAAGGTAATGCCGATAAAGGTGGGAATGACCAGCAACAAGCGCCTGATGACGTAGTGGGTGCGTTCCATCGCTACTCAAAGACATCATCAAAACGGATCACGGCATCCCGTGCCGGCAGCGGCAGTTGCGTCTCCTGCGCATACTCCAGGTCCGCGGCGGCATCTTCGTCGTACCACCAGAACAGGTAGGCGCCGGCCTCGCCGGCATACTTGGGCAGCACGGTGTCCGGCACGCCGAACTTGTTCCAGTACAACAGGCGCCGGTAGTTCAGGTTCCAGAGCAGTATATAGGGAATATCGTTGGCCAGGATGGTGTCAATCTCCCGTATCGTAGCGTGGCGCCGGTTGAGGTCGAACTCCGTGCGCAAGCCGTCTATCATGGCATCTACCGCAGGGTTTTTGTAACCGGTGATGTTCTGTCCGCCGGGACGGTCAGCCTCGCGCGAGTGCCACAGCGATTCCGGGTCCTTGAACATGGACGCGCCCCAGGCCGCCCAGGTCATGTCGAAATTGAACTCGTCCATATCTTTCACCCAGGCCGCCCAATCCTTGCGCACGATTTCCAGTTGAATGCCAACGTCATTTAAGTCTTCCCGGTAGATAGCCAGATACTTGTCCGAGGATTGGTTGCGGGTGAGGAAATGGATGATGAACGGCTGGCCGTTCTTTTCCAGCAGGCCGGTGTTCGGGTCGGCGCGCCAGCCGGCCGCCGCCAGCAGGTGCCGCGCCTGTTCCTTATCGAAGCGTAGCGCCGGCCCCTGGCAGGGCCGGTCCGCGTCGTACAGGTCTTCAAAGTAGCAGCGATGCAGAAAATAGGATTCATACATCAGCGTGCGGTTCATTTTTTCCCGGTTCAGCAGGTGCGCCAGGGCCAGACGCACGCGCCGATCGGCAAACTTGTCCCGGCGCAGGTTCATGGCAAAACCCTGGAAACCGATGGGGTTGTAGTTATAGACCTCCTGCTTGATAATCCAGTTGTTGTCGTAGGCCGCGCCGCGGGTTTCCGCGGCCCAGCGCGACGCGGTATAGACCGGGTAGAAGTCCAGGTTGCCGGTCTTGAACTCGGCGAAGGCGTTTTCCCGCTCGGCAAAAAAGCGGAACTTCAGGCGCTCGAAATTGGCAACGCCGGCGGCGCCCGGCAGCTGCCGACGCCACCAGTCCTGCCGACGCTTGAGAGTCAGCGCGCGCCCTTCCCGGAGCGTTGCCACCATGTAAGGTCCCGCCACCACCGGGAACTCGAAGTTGATTTTATTAAAGTCCCGGTCCTTGAAGACATGCGCCGGCAGCACGTGGAATGACCCCAGCGACAGCAGGTTCTTCCAGTGCACTTCCTTGGCAGTGAAGCGTAGCGTGCGGTCATCGATCACTTGCGGCGCATGAAAGCGCTCAAAATTGATCTTGTGCGGCCCGGTGAGATTTTTCGGGTCCATCACTGCGGCGTAAGTCCAGGCCACATCCTGAGCGCGGATCGGCATGCCATCGCTCCACTTAGCGCGCGCGTCCAGCCGGAACTCAAAGCTCAGCCGGTCTGCGGACACCGACCAGGAGTCCGCCAGCCCCGGTTCGAACTCCAGCGTCAGGCCGTTGTTACTAAGCAGGGTTTCAAACAGCAGGTTGAACACCCGGCTGGAGGTCACGGTGGTGTCCAGGTAGTAATTAAAACTCTTGGGGAACGGCCCCGACCAGAACTTGAATTCCCCGCCGGGGTAGGCGTCAGGACTGGCAAACGGCGACGGACGCGGCTGCCACTCCGGCGCCGGATAAACCTGCGCCGCCACGCCGGGCAGCAAGCCGGGCAATATGCTCAGCAACAGGTAAAGTTTGTGCATGGTACGGTTTTTCACAGACTGCACAGATTAACACAGATTGTGCTTGCGTTAATCTGCGCCAGCTGCGGATAAATCTTCCGGGTCATCCACCGCTAATCGTGGTATTTTATCTCCCATGGCTCCTCTGCACGAGATTGGTTTTTCCCTGTTCCTGATTTTCACCGGCGCCGCGGCGCTGGCTACCGTGGCGTTGTATGCGCGTCAGGCGATTATCGTCGCCTATATCATACTGGGCGTGATCCTCGGCCCCTGGGGCCTGGGGCTGCTCAGTGATGCTCAGTTGATCGCCGATATCTCCCATATCGGTATCATTTTCCTGCTCTACCTGCTGGGCCTGGACCTGATACCGCAGGAATTATGGAAGATGCTGGGCGAGGCGATGTGGGTCACGTTACTGAGCTCGCTGGTGTTTTTTGTGGCAGGTTTCGCCATTGCCCTGGGCTTCAGTTATCCGTTGCACGAAGCGGTTCTGATCGGTTCTGTCATGATGTTTTCCAGCACCATCATCGGTGTGAAACTGTTACCCACCACCGCCTTGCATCACCGCCATTCGGGGCAGATGATTATCAGCGTCCTGTTAATCCAGGACTTGATTGCAATCGTCATCCTGCTGATGCTGCAAGGTTACGGCAAGAACGACCAGTTGCTGCTTGACATCACCCGGCAGCTGCTGACCCTGCCGCTGCTGATCCTGATTTCCTGGTTTTTCAATCGCTACGTGATCGTCAAACTGATCAGTCGCTTTGACCAGATCCATGAATACATTTTCCTGCTGGCCATTGCCTGGTGCCTGGCTATTGCGGAAGTGGCGGCGCTGCTGGGTCTGTCGTATGAGATCGGCGCGTTCATCGCCGGCATCACCCTAGCGTCCAGCCCCATCGCCCCGTTCATTACCATGAATCTGAAACCGCTGCGGGATTTCTTCTTGGTGCTGTTTTTCTTTTCCTTAGGTGCCGGCTTTAACATGGGTATCATCTCACAAATCATCCTGCCGGCGGCGGCGCTGGCAGCCTGTACCCTGGTGCTCAAACCCTTTGTTTTTGAGAAACTGTTTGTCAAGGCCAATGAAAAACGGTCAATTTCCAGGGAAGTGGGCTATCGGCTGGGAACGATCAGCGAGTTCTCCCTGCTGGTTGCAGTCATGGCGGCACAGACAAATTTTATCGAGCAGAGCACGTCGTACATGATCCAGCTGGCGACATTGATTACCTTTGTCATTTCCTCGGGCATTGTGGTGATGAATTTCCGCACCCCGATTGCGGTCTCAGCTCGCTTGCGCCGCGATTGACTGTGCCCCAAGCGGTCCGGTTGAGCCGTAGCCGCAGTAACCGCCCTGCCGTTGCAGTAACCGTTATAATGACGGGTGCTCCCTGCGCAACACCGGAAAATAATCATGTTTGAGAAAAAAGCGATCACCTCGGTTCCTGTGAATAACCTGCTGGCCCGGCGCTGGAGCGGCGTGTCATACGACCCCGCACGGCCGGTGGAGGCGGACAAACTCAGCGCTTGTATCGAAGCGGCAAGGTGGGCGCCGTCCTGCTACGGCGCGCAGCCCTGGAGTTTTATTATCTGTGATCGCAGCCGCGACGAGTCGGCATGGCAGGCGGCCCTGGCCTGCCTGGTGGAGGGCAATCGTGATTGGGCGCAACAGGCGCCGGTACTCATCCTGGCGCTGGCTCGGGAGCATTTTCAGCATAACGACAAGCCCAACCGCTGGGCGCAGTACGACACCGGCGCCGCCGCCGTCAGCCTGTGTTTGCAGGCTACCGAGCTGGGTCTGATGGCGCACCAGATGGGTGGTTTCGATGCGGACCGGTCTATAACAGCATTCGGCATCCCCGCAGGGCACACCCCCATGGCCATGATTGCCCTCGGCTACCAAACCGCACAGGAAGAGGTTCCGGCAGCACGCCAAGAGCGGGAATTTGCGCCGAGAAAACGCAATCCTGTTGCAGAACATTTCTTCTTTGGGGCGTGGGGGAAGGGTAGTCAAAGCAATTAACATAGATGGACGGGATAGACAGGATTTCTTTGCTGTTCATCCTGTCTGTCCTGTACGTCAATGTTAACTCAACATAGCCGTCTGCTGCGTCTGGCGGGTCCGTTAGTCCTGTCCAACCTGACGGTGGCCTTGCAGGGC
The DNA here is from genome assembly GCA_965215365.1 of Gammaproteobacteria bacterium. Classification (GTDB taxonomy): domain Bacteria; phylum Pseudomonadota; class Gammaproteobacteria; order Eutrophobiales; family Eutrophobiaceae; genus JAAXHV01. Next base: position 1,671,711 of record CBDCDS010000003.1, read on the forward strand.
ATGGTCGATACGGCAGTAGTCGGCCACCTGGATACACCGGCGTACATCGGTGCAGTGGCGGTGGCCAATGTGATCTTCAGCTTCCTTTACTGGGGCATGGGCTTTTTGCGTATGAGTACGGTGGGCATCGTCGCCCAGCTCATGGGCGCTGATAATCCTGAGCGTCTGCGCGCGGCGCTGTTGCACAGTTGTTTTCTCGGCGCCGTCATTGCCCTGGCCATCCTGTTATTACAGACCCCGGTAGTGCGTCTGGGGCTGAACCTGCTCGGTGGCAGCGCCGCGGTCAGGGCCAATGCGCAGGTCTATTTTTACTGGGCGGTGTGGAGCGCACCGGCGGTCTTGCTGAATATGACCTGTGTGGGGTGGCTGCTGGGCCTGCACAATGCCCGCGCCACGCTGTACATCGCCCTGCTGATTGGCGCGCTGAATATGCTGCTGGACCTGGTGTTCGTGTTTGGTCTGCACCTAGATGTGCGCGGCGTGGCGCTGGCGTCGGTCGTGGCCCAGTATTGTGGTTGCGCACTCGCAGGGTATTTTATTGTCGGTGAGTTGCGGCGGCGTCCGGGGCCGTGGAGCAAGTCGGTTATTCTCAACCGCAAGGACTTTGCCGGTTTGTTGGCGCTGAACCAGAATATTTTTATCAGGACCTTGTGCCTGATCTTCGCCTTCGCATTTTTTACCCGGCAAGGCGCCCAGCAGGGGGAACTGGTGCTGGCGGCCAACGCCGTGCTGATCAATTTCATGTTGCTGGTAGCGCTCGGTCTGGACGGGTTTGCCAATGCTGCAGAAGCCCTGGTAGGCAAGGCTATCGGCGCCGGTGACCGGACGCAATTACAAAAATCTGTGCAGGCCGCCATGCTCTGGGGTGGCGCCGTGGCGCTGCTGTATGCCCTGTTATTTGTGCTGGCCGGCAACGGGCTGGTCAACCTGATGACCAACCTGGAGCCGGTGCGGGAGACCGCCGGCCAATACCTGCCCTGGATGATGGCAGCGCCGGTTATTTCGGTCTGGTGCTTCCTGCTGGATGGGATCTTTATCGGCGCCACCCGCGGGCGCGAGCTCAGAAACGCCATGCTGTTCTCCACCCTTATCGTTTACCTCCCTTGCTGGTATCTGTTGCAGGACTTCGGCAACCACGGCCTATGGCTGGCGCTGATGGCATTTTTCATCGCCCGCACACTGAGCCTGTTGTGGTACTACCGCAATGCTTCAAAGTGGATTAGTTGACATGGATGCCCCACAAGAATCAAAAAAGCCTGTCCGGTGCAGCAGATTGGTCGAGGGCGACCTGCTATCGCTGGTTGAAGCGGTATCGTGAATGTGGGCTGAGGGGTCTGGGGACTGCCTCTCGTGCGCCGCGACGGCGGCGTGTGCGGCAGCGGGCACGCCAGCACGAGCAGCAGCAGGTCTTGCACCTGCGCCAATGCTCTGCTAGACTGACCGCTCTTGTGTAACCTGTCAAGGAGCGCTATGACCACATCGTTCCCGCATGATTTCAGTGACGAACGCTACACCGAGGCACTGTTGGGCCTGTTCAAGCCCGGCACCGGCGTGGCCCCGCCCAAGCTCGCCGGGCGCGGTGATGAGACGAAGGTCTTTGAGCGCCAGCTGTTGATCGACTTGCGCAAGGGATGCGGCCCGGCAGGGGACTTGGTGCTCTTCGGGCCGCGCGGTAACGGCAAGACGGTGTTGCTCACTGATCTCAGTCGCCGCGCCGCTGAGCGTCAGATTGACGTGGTCACGCTGACTCCTGATGAGATCGATTCCCCGCTGCAGCTAATCAGAAACTTATTGCAGCGTCCGCCGTCGACACTGGCGTCGGGCGGGCTCTGGCTCGGGCGCTTGTTGAGGCGGCGCGCACCGCGCACACAGAAGGCCTCGGCGGCGAGCTTACGCGTGGGAGCGGGCGATCTCAGCGCGGAGCTCAGTGCTGAGCTCAGCGTTGTCTCAGACGATGAGCTCAGGGTGTATGGTGAGGCCAAGCTGACTGCGCGTTGTCGCGCACAACCGCTGTTGGTCACCGTGGACGAAGCCCATACGCTCGATATCGAGACCGGGCGCCGGCTGCTGAACCTCAGCCAGCAGCTGCGCACGGCCGATGTCCCGTTCGTCCTCATCTTGGCCGGCACGCCTAATCTTGAAGCGCATCTGGGTAAGATGAGCGCCACCTTCTGGGATCGCTCTGAGATCCTGCCGATCGGCCGGCTGAGCGCTAAGGCCACGGCCGAGGCTTTAACGACTCCGCTGGCCCAATGGTCGGTGGCTTTCGAGCCGGACGCCTTGGCGGCGGTGGTGGATGACTCACAGTGTTATCCGTATTTCATTCAGCTTTGGGGGCGGGCGTTGTGTGGCGCCTTGGTCGAGCAAGGGGGGGGGCACACAGTGACCTTGGGTCTCGTCAAGCAGGCTGCCCCACAGGTCGCGGCACGGCGCCTGCGTTATTATGGGAGGCGATATCTGGAGCTCGAAGATCGTGGCTTGCTCGAGACCGCGTCGCTCGTCGCCGGCTGTTTCGAGAAGTCCGAGCAGGTGGCCAGGGCGACGCTCAAGGCGGCGTTGGGCGAGGGGCTCGGGTCAGACGCCGAGGCCGCCATGGCGGTGCTCGGCCAACTCGCCGACTTAGGCTACACCTGGGCGCCTGACGGCGGTCGGGAGATCGAGCCGGGTATTCCGTCGCTGATGAGTCATGTGCGCGAGGCGGTCGCTGAGGAGGCGATGGATTTTCCAGAACCGCCACCGCGGCCTTAACCCGCAGATATCACCAAGTCGCTTGTTGCCTTGTGCAACATGATTGCTCTCAATAAGTTATGGTAACCTCTAAGCCTTCATGATCAACCCCTCACACAGCACAGTCTCATAGGCATTGAACCTGAACAAAAGTCTTGACTGTAGAGTGGAATTGTGTTAAAGTTGCGATGTCGTTCAGCTTCTATACAATCACCCGTTTACTGAGGAGAACGAGAATGAAAATGAAACTTACGGTTACCCCCCCCCCCCCCCCCCCCCACACGCCCTAGCCGCCTGACGGCACCGGCCACCCTGCTGGTGGCCCTGATGCTGGGACTGGCCGGCACCCTGCCGATGACAACATATGCGCAGGTTAATCTGTGCCCGAATGGATTGCTTCAGTTGAATAACATCTATATGACCGTAACCGTGGGTCAGAACCGAGGGTCGACATACAACCCGGACACAGCCCAGTTTACGACCGACACGACAAAACATTCGGCCACGGTTACGGTCAGAGAAGAGCAGGCGAATCTCCTTATCACCGGCCGGGGGTACACCTCTGGCCAATTCCGTTTTGGGATGCAGGGCGAAGGCGAGGCCCTTCTCCACCACGGCGTCATGTGGTCCGCCGGGCGCCTTCACAATGGTCAGTTGTCGGGGATTGACATTCCGATCTCTTTCCATAACCTGGAGCCGGGCACAAAGTACGCTGTGGAACTTCTTGTAGAGAATACCAATCTCCACCCTGAGCGGCGCCTACTATTCCGGAACTGTTTCCAGACGCCCGCGCCCTGACCCCACGCCCTTCCTGCTGCTAGCGACTATGCTGGCACCTGCGGCGGTGACGGCGCAGATGGTTGGAGGCAGTGTCTGCCCGTCAGGCACGTTTGGTCACCTCTCACAAACACGAGGTGACCGTGCAGCACAAGGATGTGCTGCCAGTAACTGCAAGCACGTAAGTGCTTGAAAATGAAGGAAATGAAAAATCATACTTTTTCATTATCTCTGAGAGACAGTGATGGCGCTCTCGTCCATGGCGTGTGGCTTCACATGGGGACAGTTCGCAGTGGTCAGCTAGGAACGCACCTTTATGCGGGATAGAGGTGGTCGGTACATCCATGTTACTTTATACTCCTGGTGTTTCCGTGAGTAGAGCATGTCCGAGAGAGCATTCAAACCGTTAAATATCGCCGTGCTGGTGGTTTCCGATTCGCGCACGGAGAAGACCGACAAGTCCGGGAAACTGCTGGTTTCCAGGCTGGAGGCGGCGGGACATTGCCTCTATGAAAAGTCTATTGTGCCGGATGACTGCCATCAAATTCGCGCACAGGTGGCGCGCTGGTGCGCCACCTCGGATGTGGACGCAGTGCTGGCTACCGGCGGCACCGGCGTGACTGGTCGCGACGGCACGCCCGAGGCCGTTGCGACGCTGCTCGACAAGCAAATCGAAGGTTTCGGCGAGCTGTTCCGCCACCTGTCCTACCAGGAAATAGGCACTTCATCCCTGCAATCACGCGCCTTGGCCGGCGTTGCCAACGGCACATATATTTTTTGTTTGCCGGGCTCTGCCGGCGCCTGCGCCACGGCCTGGGACAAAATTATCTCGCAGCAACTGGACTATCGTACCCGACCCTGCAACCTGGTGGAACTGATGCCCAGACTCAAGGAACACTGATGGCACTGGCCGCCGGTCAGGCTCACCGGGCGATACGACTGTGCCGGTCTTGCGGCCGGTTGCCGGGACGTTTGTCAGCGTATCTTTGTATGACGCTTGCGCTGGTGTGTTTGTTAGCGACGTTCCCGCTGCGGGCGACCGGGTCTTTTACCCTGGCGCAGCCAGTTGACTCGGTGGTCGGCGCCATTCGCACTGTTACCGCCCGGCACGAAGACACGCTCCCGGACCTTGCCAGGGCGCATGGCCTGGGTTTCCAGGAAATTAAACTGGCCAACCCGGAGGTGGACACCTGGTTGCCAGGGCAGGGCGCCGGGATTGTGCTGCCGACCTGGTATGTGCTGCCCGAGCCGCCCCATGTCGGCCTCGTGCTGAACATACCGGAAATGCGCCTGTATTATTTTCCCGCCCAGGAACCGGACCAGGTGGTCACTCATCCGATCGGGGTAGGGCGCCAGGGTTGGGTTACCCCGTATCTCAATACCCGGATTATCGAAAAGAAAACCCGTCCTTACTGGTATCCGCCCGCATCAATCCGCAAGGAACACGCCGAGCAGGGTGACCCGCTGCCGACACGGGTGCCGCCGGGGCCGGATAACCCTCTGGGAGACTATGCGCTGAGATTAGGCTTGCCCGAGTATATTATTCACGGCACCAACAAGCCCTACGGTATCGGCCTGCGGGTCAGCCATGGTTGCATCCGTTTATACCCGGAAGATATAGCCAGCCTGTACCAGCGGGTGGCGCTGTACACGCCGGTGCGCATCATCAACCAGCCCTACAAAGTCGGCCGGCGCGGCAATAAACTGTACTTAGAAGCCCATCCCTACCTGGAGGAAGATGCGGCGCAGTTCCAGGGTAGCCTGACCAGCGTGGTTAAAAGCCTGATAAAAATTACCGGTGAGGACGCCTACGAGATAGACTGGAAACTGGCACAATCCGCCATCGACCAACGCGACGGCATTCCGGTTGCGATCGGCAGGTTAGTGGATAATTAACCCGCAGCCTGACCCAATCCGGCGCGATCTTCGCATCACTTGGTGAGAGCTGCGGGTTAAGGGTGCCATCTGAAAATTAGAGATGCCTATGCAGCACAGGGACGTGCTGCCATTTTTAATCATGCGAGTGATTCCGACGATGTTATAAAAATGGTGTTACACTGGAGCTTCATGGCACAGGGTTGTACCGTTTCAAACCAAACATCAGCAAAAAGGGAGATGTAGCTCTCCTGTGGAGGAGATCATGACTGAAAAAACAGATACTCTTGATGACAATATCAATGCATTTCAGAAGATATCCGATGAGTTACATGAACATCATTTGGGCAAGTTTGTTTTGATGCACAACAGTCAGTTCATTGCATCGTATGACAATTTCGACAATGCAGCGAGGGCGGCAATAGAGAGGTTTGGCAGAGGCCCTTATCTGATTCGTCAGGTTGGCGCTCCGACTGAAATGACTTTGCCTGCCTCCATTGCTTACCGGCCGGATTATGCCAATCATTGAAGCCGGATTTATAAGTGATGATGGTAAACCGGACCCGGCTGCATTGGTTCGGTTTGGCCCGACTATTAAGGTTTTCGCAGGACACTTGAAATCTGGCGGCAGTTCCAATTCGGTTACGGATGAATTTGTTCACGCATTGATTGACACCGGTGCCACTGAAAGCTGTATCGACATCTCTTTAGCGCAAAAGCTCGAACTCCCTGCTGTAGACAGAATAACTATTTCCGGTGTGGGTGGGACAAAGGTACACGATATGTACATGGCGCAAATTCATATACCGCAGCTTAATTTTACGCAATATGGCAAATTCTCTGGTGTGCAGTTGGCAGGCGGGGGGCAGCAACATTACGCGCTGTTAGGCAGGACTTTTTTGCGAGGAACCATAATGATATATGACGGAATAAGGGGTCAGGTTACTGTAACCACTTCGTAAAAGTAGCAAATATTGCTCCCGGCAGGCCGCCTACGAACACCATCGTCGCCACCAGAACAACGCTCGTATTCATTCAATCTTTCTCCTCAGGGCTTGCTGCCCGGATTAACAATAAACCAAGCAGCCTGACCCAACCATCTGCTACTCGGCGGGCGGGGCGGCGCGCTTTTTGCGGGTGCGATGGGCCAGATAGCTGAGCGCTGCACCGCCGGCGAGCAAGGTCAATAGCGGGGCCAGTATGTTCCAGGCCATCAGTTCTCCAGGCTGCCGGCCACGCTCAGGGCCAGACCGCTTATCACGATCACCACGCCAGGCCCGGCCAGACTGGCATCGAGCGCCCCGGCAATCAGGCCGGTGGCCGCCACGATGGCGCCGGTCTGGCGCAGGCCGGCGCCGATATGGTCGGGTTGATATTCACGGGTGAAGTATAATAGAGGCGCCCTTATTTCTGCATCGCCTTTTCAAACATGCGATCCAGCTTGCTTGAATTTTCGCTGCAGCAGGCATTTGCCGCGTCCGCCGCCGCCTGGGCCGCCCTGGCGGCATCCATAGCCTGATCGGCTGCTGCCGTAGCGCTATCTGCTGCTGCCGCCGCCGCTGCCGCTGCCGCCTGTGCGTTTTCTGCCATGGATTTAGCCTCATTCACTTGCTCGACCGTTGCGCATCCCCCCAACAGCATCAGCACGGCTGCAAAAAATGTGACTTTGGTTAAAGTGTTTTTCATATCATATTCTCCAGTTTGCCCGGTTACAGTAGTGGATTCGAGCGGGTATTGTAGCAAATTATCAGGTTAAAACAAGCAGTAGTGGCGGCAGTTGTATTGTCTGGCCCGCAGATCTCACCCGGTGATGCGAAGATCGCGCCGGATTGGTGCTGCCTGCGGGCTATCGTCCCATTCTGCCGGACGGTCGCTGGTAGCGATGTTCATGATGGCTGTCGACAAACTCCAACAAAGACTGCTCCAGTCCGCTCATCGGGTTGGCCTCACAATAATCATCTATCCAGACCATAATCTCATCTAAGCTCAGGTTGCCGGAGATACTGTAGGTGTCCGGGACCATGGCGTTATAGGCGGTTAAATACCCCATAATGTAGGTCCGGTAAGGGTCTTTGCCATCGGTAGTGCGCTCCTTGAGATAGCGGTAGCAGGACTTCTGTCCTGCCCCCCAGATCGCATAGTTGCCTGACTTGTCCATGCCCTGGGCCGGCAGCCACAAGGCCGCGCTCAACGCGCAGCAGACAATCCGCATAAAAAATTCCTCATAGCATTAACTCGTAGTATTGCAGGCACCTCTGACACAAACCACCCGCGAACCATTCTACCCGACCACGGGTTTATTGCAAGGGAAATCCTCAGCGACGCAGGCGCGCAGGCACTTTCGCACGTGTGTCATCAGCGATGGAACGCCCGGCTTGAAGAAATCATTCGCCCAACGAGGGTCGGCGGGCGCCCGCCCGTGCAGGCCATAAATAGCCTCTTTAGGCCTTTGCGGTAACAGGCATCACTGAAATCATGCGGGAACGGTGTGGCCATGGCACCCTCTCGATAGGACAAGTGGATGTAAATTGAAGTATCCTTTCTATGTTCAGCAGTGTACATTGCGGCGCGCCCTTAAGTCAACACAGGGAATTGACCAAGAACCATTTTATATGCGGGTTAAGACCACTCTGCCCCGGCGCATTGATAAAACCTGTATTGGCTATTGAAAAAACAATGAGGTCGGGTTTCATTTTCGCTTGATATCAAATACCGGCTTTGGTTTAATGTCGGTATGTCATATTACCACGGTACTGTGTTGCTGATGTGAGAGGTAGCTGAAATGTCCTGCGATTCTTATTCTCTAACCCGTATGGAACGCCGGTTTTTCCGAGCTTGGGAAGAAATTCTCAGCAGGGCACCTCTCGTTTGGCTATCACTCTACCCCTCTATTTGATTACCGGCCGGCCAGACCGGGAGCTGCGTCGGGTAATCCTTGCATGGCGCCAAGCCTCATGCTGTTAGCCACTGCGCTGAGCCGCTATGTGCAGTCGGTGCGGGCGGCCTCGATGGTGAGCCTTCAATAGGCAAGAGCTAAAGCCTTGTCTATGATCCGCATGATGTATCGAACGGCAGGCTTTGCGCACCGCCCGGCGCTCGCCGGGTTGCTGCTGTCAGTGGGGGTGGTCCTCGCCGTCTCCGGTCTGCTCCGGGCCGGGCCCGTTGCAACGCCCGGTGCCCGTCTCACCGCCGGCGACCTGACGGTCTCTATGGACGAGACCGGCCTCATCACCGGCCTGACCGCTCCGTCCGGGCGCGACTATCACGTGAACGAGCCGCCCACTGCGCTGCTCAGCCTCATTGTTGAAGATAAACCCACCGACCTACCGTCCGCCGGTACGGCCGCCCACTATCGCCCCCTCCGCTGGCGTTTTACACCCGGGACACCGCAGCTCGGCGAGACCGCCCGCGGCACTTACACGTTTGACTTTGCCGAGCACCTCAGCGTCACGGTGGCGTTCGTGGAAAAGCCCGGCTATGCCACTCTGGCCGTAACTGCCCTGCACAATCCCGCCGGCAAGGATGTGCGTCATATCTTGTGGGGGCCGCTCAGTACCTCTATTACCGAGAGTGTCGGCGAGACGGTGGGCGTGGTGCGCGGTCGTGACTTTGCCATGGGCTTATTCGGCACCAATGCTAAGACCTTAGGCGGCTGGGCGCGCGCATATCCGGCTACGGGGCTCAAATCCTTAGCCGCCGGTGAGGACACCGCCGGGGATGTGCGTACCGTCGCACAGGACTTTGCAACCGCCGCGGCGGTGCGCACGGTGCCGGGCAGTATTCTACAAGCCCATACCCAAGACTACACCCAAGGGCGCATGGTGGAGGTGGCGCCCACCGGTGGTCAGGAAGGGCGCCGCCGGTGGGTACCCGCTCTGACGGGAGAGTTCGCCACAGCCGGGCAACTAGTCGGCTCGCAGGTGGCGTTGTTCGGTGTCGCCGGCACCGATGCCGCCGGGGTGACGCATGCGTCACGGCGCGAGGCCTTGTATGCCAAGGTGCTGGCGCGCATTGGCGCTATTGAGGTAGGGGAGGGCATGCCCCATCCGCAGCTCGATAAGGTCTGGGCTAAGCAAGCACTGCGCGCCAATGCGCCGTATTTGCTGTTAGAGGACTTAGACAGTCACAACTTAGACACCGCCTTGCGCTGGGCTAATGAGCTCGGTTGGGACACGGTCGCTAAAGACGCCTGCTGGGGCGTGTTCGCGCGCGGGGGTGACTTTCCGATCAGTGATGCCTTCGGCGGCTCGGACAATGCCTTGCGCTCGGTCATCGAGCGGGCGCAGTCCCGACACACCACGCTGGGCGTGGACATCCGCTCGAACTGGTTACCGGCACCCTATGCCACGACCCACCTCGGCGGGTTAGCAGCGGCACAACATGCCACCTTAGCCGCACCCGTCACCGCCACGGCCACGACACTGACCGTGGCACCGTTACCCGGCGGTGACTTGCAGCCCGGGTTCGCCACCACGGGGTACGTGGTCATCGGCACGGAGCTGATGGGTTATACCGAGACCACCCCTGTGGCCGAGAACCTGGTATTGTCGGGACTCACGCGCGGGGTCGATGCCACCTTAGCCCAGGGCCATGCAGCCGATGCACCGGTCAAGCGGGTGATTCGCAAGACGCAGTGCGGGGAATATCTGGCCGGCTTGACGCTGATGCGCGGGCGGGTTGCCGAGCGGCTCATCGAGGTACTGGACTTAGGCCTGGGCGGCGTGTCCTTAAGTGGTGCTGAGGCGCTGGCGGCAGATGGCTACGGTGCGCTGGCGGCGAACCTGGTGATGGACAAAATCTATCGCGCCCTGGCCGGCCACGACAACCTCATTACCGAGCTCAGTGTGCTCACGCCTTATACCTGGCATGTCAACACCCGTGCCGGTGCGGTCAATCAGGACCGGCGCATTTTGTCATCGGGCTTAGCCGCCCCGCAGGTGTCTTATCCGTGGGGTGCGCAGGTCTCTGCCCGGCGTAATTATCTGGCGCGCCCGATGCTGGGACGCTGGCATATCCCAGACGCCAATGGCTGGCGTTGGGCGCTGGGCAAGGCCGCCGCGCTCGATGCCGGGTTGGCCTATGTCGGGCGCGTGCGCGATGCGGCCCGGCATGACGCCCCGTTGCGCCGTGAGATTCGCCACTGGCGCTATGCCGCACTGGCCGGTGCCTTCGATGCGCCCAATCGCTTAGTGATGCAAGAGCAGGGCGCGTATTTTAAGTTAGACCGGGTGTCCCACACCGGGAGTATCGGCCCGACCTGGAAGTTATCGGACTGGGCACCGCTCGGCGCTGCCGGCGGGCAGCGCCGCAACAGCCGTTACCTGGCCCCGCAGCTGCGGGGTTTTCCCACCGCCAACTTAGCGCGTGATGCCGAGGTCACGGTATCGGGCGCCTTAGCGCCGGAATTTGACGGCGCGCACGCGCTCGATGGGTTCACGGTGACCGGTCACGATGGCGGTGCCGGGGAATGGGCGCTTGCCGCCGGTGCCCGTGAGAAGTGGATTGAGCTGACCTGGGAGACCCCCCGGCGGGTGCGTGAGATCATATTGTTTGACCGCGCCTCCCCGCAGCAGAACGTGCGCGCCGGGAGTTTGACATTGACCCGGGCCGACGGCACCACCACCACGCAGCGGGTCGATGCCTTGCCGCTGACCGGCGGGGCGAAGCGCATCGCCCTGTCCGACCAAGCGCTGGTCAAGGCGCGTTTCACCCTGCACGCGACCCAGGGCGCCGCCCCGGGCTTAGCAGAGTTCGCAGTGTTAGGCCCCGCGCCGGTCTATCAGGTTAGCAACTTAGCCACAGGCGCCGTAGTCAGTGGCGTTGCAGCCGGTCAGGGCGCGCGCATCACTGACGGGGTGATAGCACCCGGCGCCGAGCCGGCGGCGACACTGACCGGTGCCTTTGCACAGTTGGACTTAGGCGGGCTGCATTATATCGGCGGGCTCACTGTCTGGCATGCCTTCGGTGACGGGCGGCGCTACCAGGATGTGGTCTTCGAGCTGGCCGACAACCCGGCCTTTACTAACTCGACTATCGTCTTTAACAACGATGCGGACAATTCTCTGGGGCTCGGTGCCGGGACCGACGCCCCGTACACCGAAACTGCCGCCGGCAAGCAGGTGCTGTTCGCCCCGACCCCGGCCCGTTACCTGCGACTATGGTCACAGGGCAATACCGTCAACGATGCCAACCACTTAGTGGAAGTGGAAGTCTATGGCGCCGGTCACGGCACGGCAGCCGCCACGCTCAGCGCCTCGAGCACCGCGCCCGGGGATCTCCGCGCGGCGATAGACGGCCACCCCGACACCGCCATCGATCTCGGCACCGGCCCACAGTACTTACAGCTTGACTTAGGCACCCCTCGGCAGGTGAACAGCTTAGTCGTGCTGCGCGAGGGGGACTTGCGCGCCTACCGCAACGTGGTCTATCAGTTATCGAACGACGCCGACTTCGCCGACACAGTGACCACGGTGTTTCACAACGACTATGACGCGGTGCACGGCTTGGGCCTCAAAGAGCCGTCCCAAGGCGAGTATGCCGAGACGCCCAACGGCCACTATGTGCGCTTTGCACCCCGCCCGGCGCGCTATGTGCGCCTGTATTCCAACGGCTCAGACCGCGACCGCCACAACCGCTATCACGAAGTACTGGTGGGCACTGAGCATGCGACCCGGTTGCCCACACCGACGCCGGCCTGGGCACCGGCCGAATCAGCGCCGGCCGACAACACGGCGCGGGCTGACAACGCAGCGCAGCAGGGCGCCCCGCCCGGCGCCCCAATCCCCGGCCCGGCGGCGCGCGGCGGTGGCGGACTGGGCGCGCGGGCGTTGCCGACGGCGCGCCAGACTGCCCTGGAACTGTCGATTAACAACGTGGCAGTGACGGAGGGGGCCACGGCGTATTTTACGGTGACCCTGTCGAAGGCGCACACCGCTGACGTCACGGTACAGGCGGCCACCTCGGACGGCACCGCCACGGCAGGCAGCGACTACACGGCGAAGACGGCCACACTGACTATTGACGCCGGCGCTACCAGCGCCACCTTTGCGGTAGCGACGACTGCCGACAGCATTGCGGAGTCCAGCGAGACGATCAAAGTCACCCTGTCCAACTCCAGCGGCGGCGCTACCATCAAGTCTGGCGCTGGTGTAGGCACGGCCACCCTGTACGATGGTGGGGGCGGGTTCGTCAATGATAATGACAGTGCTGTCAGCTATGAGAATGGCAGTAACGGAACAGGCGTGGCATGGTTCTATGGCGCTCGCCACGGGGGAGACTTCAACAGCTACGATAATGACGGCTACGTCACCTCCAGACCGGGTGCTTATTTTGAATATACGTTTACCGGCACCGGCGTGGATTTTATCTCGGAGACTAACAAAGACCACGGCGAGGTTGACCTCTATATCGACGGCGCCAAGGTGGCGCGCGTGTCGTTGAACAGTGCGACCCGTGTCGGCAAGGTGCTGGCCTACAGTGTGCGCGGGTTGAGTCTTGGGGAGCACACCATCAAGGGTGTGAAGGTGGGCAGTGGCACTCCCAGCAATTATTTAGTGGTCGATGGCTTTTTTGTGTACGCCCCCTTAGACTTCGTCACCTGGCACTTGCCTCGTGAGCTGCGGTATATGAAGGGTGAAGCGATATTGGCCCCGACCCGGCTGCCGCGGGTCGATGGCGGCACGGGGACGGTGACTTATGCCTTAACACCGACGCTGCCGACGGGCCTGCAATGGGACCCCAAGGAACGCACGATTTCAGGTACGCCCACCGCAGATAAGGCGCGCGCGCAATACACCATGACGGCGACCGATGCGGCCAGTCGCACTGCCACTTATACCTTCCACCTGACGGTGTCCGCCACGGACAACAAGCCCACCTTCGGCAACAAGACGCAAGACGACCTGCTGCTGAAGAAGGAAGCGGCCATGACCACCGTCACGCTGCCGGCGGCGACCGACGGCGATGGGTCTTTGACCTATCAGTTGTTGCCGTTGAAGTGGACGAACATCGGCGGCGATTACGTGCCGCAGCCGGCTAATACGCCGTTGGATTACACCGGGGTGGCGAACCTGCCGGCGGGGCTGAGCTTTGATATCGACGCGCGGGAGCTATCGGGGACCCCCACTGAGAAGTGGACGCGCGGCCAGTACACGCTGGTGGCTACGGATGCCGATGGCGACACGGCGGCGCTCAGCTTCCACTTAGGGGTAGTCGATACGTTAACCCCGGCGACCCCCTCCAGCGTCCTGAAGATGTGGACGGCCGATGCGCTCACGCGCATCAATGACGATGCGACCGGTCCGAACTCGCCGTCGACCCGCATTGATTTACATGCGGTGCGCAATGAGTATGAAAGCGGGCAGGTGGTGTTGCGCAGCAATGCGGACTTGACCATTACCGAGGTGGCGTTTACGGATCTGACCAGTGGCAGCAACACGATTGCCAAGTCTCACCTTAACTACCATTTTGCCGAATACCATGTGCCGGTCATGCCGACGCACCCCAATATCACAGGGGAGAAGCACCGCCCGATTTATCCGTATTTCAAACGCAGACCTGATCCGTTGTCGAACGCCCGCTCTATCGTGGTGCCGGCGAATGTGACGCAGCCGATTTTTGTGAAGGTGTATGTGCCGAAGGGTCAGGCGGCGGGGACCTACACTGGCACGGTGACGGTGAAGGTCAACACGGCGCAGGGCAACGATACCAAGACCGTGTCTTTGAGCGTGAAGGTTTATGCGGTGGAGATTCCCGATGCCAAGGACAGTGGGCACTTGCAGTATAACTGGGCGAACACCAACATTTATTCGATAGAGAACACCAGTGATTTCGGCTTTGAGTACTACGGGATTGCCAAGTACTCCGATGAGTGGTGGGAGTTGATGGGCAATATGGCGGACACGATGGTGGCGCATCGCCAGAACGTGGCCCTGCTGTGGACGGTGAGCCAGCTTCGTGACGGCGGCACCAAGGTCAACGCCGACGGCACGTATGATTGGAATTGGGGCTTAGTGGATGAGTTCGTTGATCTCTACCACAGTCGCGGCATCACTCATTTCGGCGGCGGTCATCTGGCGCGTCACTGGAAAGGGCAGCCGGGGACTTACGCGTATGGCCGGGCCAACGGGCTGGTGCTGCTGACCCGTGATAGCGTCAGCGGCGAGACGCTCGTCGACAGAGGGGACATTTCCACGTCGCTGAGCAATGAGAACAGCCATCCCACCAGCCGGAACTGGTTAAATGCCTACCTGGCGGCGCTCAATACTCACCTTAAAAGTAAGACCTTACCAGGCGGCACGAAGTTATTCGACCGCTGGTATCAACATGTCTGGGATGAGGCGTCCACGTCCAGCCAGTGGGCGTATCTGGCCGATAAAATTGAGCAGCACGCGCCCGGCTTGGAGACCATCGACGCATTGGCTCGCGAAACGACGTTTAACGGCCTTAAAACCGCGGCCAACGTGGGCAAGGTCAAGAACTGGGTGCCCCTGCTCGATGCTGTTTACAAGGAAGACACAAAGGCTTTTTTCAGGGGTCAACGGCAGGCTGGCAAAAAGGTATTCGCTTATGTCGTCGGCACGATTCCCAAGGCGCCCGACGAGCTCAATCGAGAGTTGGGCAACCATTTGCTGGCGATGACGATGATGTCCTGGTATCTGAACCGGGAGCAATTAGACGGCTACCTGCACTGGGCGTTGAACGCGTGGAGCTACGGGTTTCACAGGGGTGACACCACCATCACCTACCCGGATGTAGCCGGCAGGACTTTGAAGTCGTCGTTGCGCTATGAGTCCGAGCGCGGCGGACTGGAGGACTGGGAGCTGCTAACGCTACTGCGTGACAGCAATGATGCCAAGGCCGATGAGCTCATCGCAGAAGTGCTGCCAGCGACCGGGCTGGGCTATACCCAGGATGTGTCGCTGTACCGCAGCGTGCGTACCGAGTTGCTGGGGGCCCTCACCGGCGCACCGGGGAGATTTACGGCGACGCCAGGCGACGGGCAGGTGACGCTCACCTGGGCTGATCTTTCTGACGACACCATTACCCAATACCAGTATCGTCAGGGCGCCGGCACCCCCGTCACTTGGGGCGATTGGGCGGGCGTTCCCAACAGCTCGGCCACCACCACCTCGCACACGGTGACGAAACTGACCAACGGCACGGCCTACAGCTTTGAAGTGCGCGCCGTGAGGGGGGCGACGCCCGGCCCGGCCTCGGCTGTCGTGAGCGCCACCCCCGGCGCCCTGCCGGAGCTGTCCATTAACAACGCAGCAGTGACGGAAGGGGGCACGGCATATTTTACGGTGACCCTGTCGAAGGCGCGCACCGCCAATGTCACGGTACAGGCCGCCACCTCGGCCGGCCCGGCCACGGCGGGCAGCGACTATACGGCCAAGACGGCGACATTAACCATTGCGACCGGCAGCACCAGCGCCACCTTTGCGGTATCGACGACTGCCGACAGCATTGCGGAGTCCAGCGAGACGTTCAAAGTCACTCTGAGCAAGCCCAACGGTGGCGCCACCATCAAGTCCGGCGCCGGGGTAGGCACGGCCACCTTGTACGATGGCGGCGGCAGCGTGTTTGTCAATGATAATGACAGCGCCGTTAACTACGAGAATGGCGGCAGCTCAAGCGGTGTTAAATGGACGGACGATACTGGTCGTAACACAAGCGCCTTTAACAACTACAATAAAGACGCCTACGTCACCAACAGGCCGGGCGCTTATTTTGAATACATGTTTACCGGCACCGGCGTGGATTTTATCTCTGAGTCCCACGCTGGCCACGGTGAGGTTGACATCTATATCGACGACGCCAAGGTGGCGCGCGTGTCGCTGTACAATGCCACTCGCGTCGGTAAGGTGCTGGCCTACAGTGTGCGCGGGTTGAGTCTTGGGGAGCACACCATCAAGGGCGTGAATGTGGACAGTGGCACTCCCAGCAATTATTTAGTGGTCGATGGCTTTTTTGTGTACGCCCCCTTAGACTTCGTCACCTGGCACTTGCCTCGTGAGCTGCGGTATATGAAGGGTGAAGCGATATTGGCCCCGACCCGGCTGCCGCGGGTCGATGGCGGCACGGGGACGGTGACTTATGCCTTAACACCGACGCTGCCGACGGGCCTGCAATGGGACCCCAAGGAACGCACGATTTCAGGCACCCCCACCGCAGATAAGGCGCGCACGCAATACACCATGACGGCGACCGATGCGGCCAGTCGCACTGCCACTTATACCTTCCACCTGACGGTCGCCGCCGCCGACAAAAAGCCCACCTTCGGCAGTAAGACGCAGGCCGACCTGCTGCTGAAAAGAGGCACGGCCATGTCTACCGTCACACTACCGGAAGCCACCGACGGCGATGGCACGCTGACCTATCAGTTATTGCCGTTGAAGTGGAGTAACATGGGCTACAACCAGGGGGTACGAGAGAACAACCAACCCTTGGACTACGCCGGGGTGGCCAACCTGCCGGCGGGTGTGAGCTTCAATGCCACCACCCGCGTCCTCTCGGGCACGCCCACGGCGAACTGGACACGCGCGCTCTATACCTTAGTCGCCACAGACACCGATGGCGACACGGCAGCGCTGAACTTCCATGTGGCAGTAGTGACCGCACTGACCCCGGCCACCGGCTCGAGCACCCTGGAGGTATGGACGGATGATGCGCTGAGCCATGTCAACCGCGATGCCACCAAGCCCAATTCCCCGTCGACGGACATTGATTTACATGCGGCGCGCAATGAATATGAGAGCGGCCAGATAGTGCTGCGCAGCGATGCGGATTTGACCATCACCGAGGTGGCGTTTGACGACCTCACCGATGGCAGCAACACGATTGCTAAGACCCACCTTGACTACCGGTTTGTAGAATACCACGTGCCGGTGATGCCGACCCGGACGACCCAGCTGCTCTACCCGGCCAATAATCGCCCTGATCCGTTGTCCAATGCCCGCTCGATTGTGGTGCCGGCGAACGTCACCCAACCCATCTTAGTGACGGCGTATGTCCCCAAGGGGCAGGCGGCGGGGACTTATACCGGCACGGCGACGGTGAAGGTCAAGACGGCCCAGGGGAACGACACCAAGGAGGTGCCCTTGAGCGTTAAGGTCTATGCGGTGCAGATTCCCGATGCCAAGGACAGCGAGTTCTTACAGTACAACTGGACGGAGACAAACATGTACTCTATCCGCAATGAAGAGGACATGGGGCGCTCGTACTACGGGATTGACAAGTACTCCGATGACTGGTGGGGCTTAATGGGCAACATGGCCGATACCATGTCCAAGCATCGTCAGAACATGACCATTGCCTGGACGGTGGCACTGCTGCGCGACGGCGGCACTAAGGCCAAGGCCGATGGCACGTATGAGTGGCAATGGGGGCTGTTCGATAAGTTCATCGACACTTATAACCAGCGCGGCATGACCCACTTCGGCGGCGGGCATTTGTCGTTGCACTGGACCGGGCAGCCCGGGAGTTACAATATCCAGCATGCCCTCCAAGTGGCGCGCCTTGCGCCCGATGCGAACGGTGAGACACGCATCGCCGGCGCCCTGGTGCCGACCTCGACGAGCAATGCCGACGACGAGCGCACGGTGGCCCGGGATTGGCTCAATGCTTATCTGACGGCGCTGAATACCCATATTAAGGCCAAGACCTTGATGGATGGCGTCACCACCCTGCGCAGCCGCTGGTTTCAGCATCTCGGCGATGAGCCGCACAAGGACGAGCATGTCCAACAATGGGGCTATATGGCGGACACGCTCAAGGTCAAGGTGCCGCAAGTGCGCAACTTAGATGCGACGCATGATGGCACAGCAAAACTCTTGCAGGATGCTTACAAGCCAAAAGTGACGGCCTGGAGTCCTTATCTCGACGACTTTGACCGGCGCAAAGACTTATTTGCCCAACAGCAACAGGCCACCAAGCCGGTGTTTGTCTACGTGATGCTGATTCCCCGTGAACAGGAGGACTATAACCGCCTGTTCGCCAACCACCTGGTATCGACTTCCACGCTGTATTGGTATTACTTCCGCCATAATGTGGACGGCAATTTGCACTGGGCGCTGAACGTGTGGTCCATCGGGCCGGATGGCCGCTCTAAAGGCGATACCCACATTGTCTATCCGGACATCGGCGGGCGCACGCTGCGCTCATCGCTGCGCTATGAAGCCGAGCGTGGCGGGCTGGAGGACTTGGAACTGTTGAAGCTGTACAAAGCGACCTCTGCCAGCGCCGCCAACACACTGGCTGAGAAGCTCACCACCACGACCCGCACCAACCACAACAAGGATGTGTCAACGTACCGCACCGTGCGTACCGAGTTGCTGGAGGCTGTAGCGCCGCCCCCCGTCGCCGCCGTCACCATCGCCGCTACCGACACCACCGTCACCGAAGGCGATACCAGCGCCACGGCGACCTTCACGGTAGTACTGGACGCCGGGCCGTCCGCCGATGTCACCGTCACCGTCACCGCACCCACTGGCTTAGAGCTCGACGGCCCGGACAGCGCCACCACCTTCACCTCCAGCGAGGCGCTGACCTTCACCGACAGCACCTGGAGCACCGCCCAGACCGTCACCGTGCGCGCCCCCGACGACAGCACCGACAGTCCCAGTCAACCGGAACTGACCGTCACCTACGCCACCACCTCGACCGACAGCGACTACAGTGGCCTGACCGGCGATGCCGCCACCGTCACCGTCACGGATAATGACGCCACCGAGGTCACCTTAGCCGGTAGCGCCGGGGATGTCACCGAGGGCAACACCAAGGAGTTCACCGTCACTCTGGGTCGCGGTCTGGTCAATGGCGAGACGCTGGCCGTACCGATGACCTTCGGCGGTGATGCGACGCAGGGCACGGACTACACGACGGCGTGCGAGTCACCGCTTCCGACCGGGGTAACCTGCGCGAACCTGGACATCGGCAACGCGGCGGTGACCTTTACCGGTGCGAGCGGGCGCACGACGGCGAAGACGGTGACGCTGACCTTAACAGCGACCCCCGACAACACCGCGGAGGTCGGTGGAGAGAGTGTGACCATTGGGTTAGGCACGCTTAACGCCCGCTCTGGCACCGGTCTCAATGGCGGCGCTTCGGGCACCGACAGTCTGGCTGACTTTGACATCATCGATCCAGACACCACCGCGCCGACGGTTGAGATCACCGGCGTGCCTGAGAAAATTAACGCCCGTGACCCGTTCACGGTGACCTTTACCTTCTCTGAAGCCGTCACTGGCTTTGCTGCCGATGACATCAGTGTCACCAACAACGCCAACAAAGGCACGTTCACGGAGACCAGTGCCACGGTCTATACCCTCACGGTCACGCCCACCGCCGATGCTGATGTGAAAGTCACAGCGCGCGCCAATACCGCCACCGATGGCGTGAACACCGGCCCGGCCAACGCCGTGAGCGACACCGCCATCTGGGATGCCAGTGTCCCGACCGTGACCATCACCGGCGTGCCTGCTGAGATTCTTAACCGTGACCCGTTCACGGTGACGTTCACCTTCTCCGAAGACGTCACCGGCTTTGCTGCCGACGATGTCAGCGTCACCAACGGGGATAAGAGTGCATTCGCCGGCAGTGGCGCCAGTTACACTCTCGCCGTCACCCCCAACGCCAACGCCGATGTGACCGTCGGGGTCGCCGCCAATGCCGCCAGTGACGGTATTAACACCGGCCCGGTCTCAATGGTGGCCCAGACCGCCGAGTGGGATGTGGATGTGTCGTTCTCCACGAACGCCGCCAGCATCACCGAAGCCAACGGCGCCGAGGTGTCCCTCACCGTGCGCCTGACCTCGGCGCGCGCGGCTGCCACGGTGGTGTATATTCAATACCAGGATATCACCGCCACACGCGCCGGCAATGCCGACTACACCGGTAGCCCGACCTCGATCACCCTCCCCGCCGGGGACACCCGCGCCACGCTGACCATCCCCATTACCAACGATGATGCCACCGAGTCCACCGAGACCTTCTTAGTGCGCCTGCTCGATACGCAACTGCCGACCGGTGTCACCTTGGGCAGCCCGCGCGAGGTGACCGTGACCATCACCATCACCGATGATGACGCCCCACCGGCAGCACCGGGTGCGCCCACCGGCTTGACCGCCACCGCCGGCGATAGGCAAGTGGTGCTCGCCTGGACGGATCCGTCCAACGCCGACATCACCGCTTGGGAAGTACGCCAGGGCAGTGGCAGCCCGCTGAGCTGGGGTAGCTGGACGGAAATTGCCAGCAGCACGGCCACGACCACGACGCACACCGTCACCGGCCTGACCAACGGCACGGCTTACAGCTTTGAGCTGCGCGCCAAAGCCGGCACGGTCATCTCTGCTCACGCTGCCCGTAGTGGCGCTGGCGCACGAGCCGTTATGGGTGCCGGTCACCCCCGCCGGCGTCAGCCCGTGCGAGCTGCCCCGGGCGCACTGCCCGCTCTCGTTGCGGCGTATCCACAGGCACCTCAGCGCAGCAGTACTTGAGACCGATCAGGCGGCGCTGGATTACTGGCAGCGGCGCCTGCGCATCTGGTACAGCTTTAACCCCGACTACCGCCACCACCTGCATCCGCACCGCTAGACCGCCCTGTCTTATTCGTTGTTCTTCCCATGGCGCCCAAGGCCGTCCCGACGGCGCCGCCGATATGGTACAGCTGGGCTCGCCGCACCGGATGAGGACTATCTACCGTACCAACATCGAGGTCGGCGTGGCACACGGGCGCTATCGCCGTCAGGTCGATAACGCCCAAAATCGCCCGTACTGGAAGTACGAGGCCATCATGGACGCCGCCACCCGACCCGCCCACGCCGCCATGCACGGCAAAGTGTTCCGGGCCGACGATCCGATCTGGAAAACCCACTACCCGCCGAACGGATTCGGCCGCCGCTGCTCGGTTATGGCATTGACCGAACAGGAAATGGAAAAAGAAGGACTGAGCGTCTCGGACAGCGCCGGACACCTGCGCCCGGTCGAGCAGCAGGCTGGAGTCAACCAACGCACCGGTGAGGTCGTCACCGTGCGCGGCACACAGTACCGGTTCACCGGCACCGATGGGCAGGCACGAGTGATGATCCCGGACCCGGGCTGGAACTACAACCCCGGCTATGCGGGCGGCGCCACCACCCGGCGCCTGCCTAAGAAGATAACGCCACAACAGACCTTAGCCGACGAGCTGGGCAAGATCAGTGTCCCCAAACTGGAAGGGGCGCCGCCGGCTATCGCCCGCGCGCAGGTGCAGGACTTGTTACAGGCACCGCGATTCGACGCCGCAGTACAGGCGCGCACCGTCGGCAACTGGCCGATGGCGGACATCTCCACGGGCTCCCCGGCACAATCCGCTATGGATAGCTAGGTTCTACGGCCACCCTGGGCTCTACCTCACTTCCCAAGACACAGTATAGAACAATTCATACCAGGAGATCAACCATGATGTTCAGGTTCAATGCCTATGAGACTGTGCTGTGTGAGTGGTTGATTATGCTCCGTCTGCAAATGAACAAGCACCGCCTTCCGGCGCTCAGAGGTTAACCCGCATATCTCACCAAGTGATGCGAAGATCGCACCGGATTTTTTACGCCTGCGGGTGCCTGCGAACGAAAGCATAGCGGTAGCTGAGGTTACCATAACTTATTGAGAGAAATCATGTTTCACAAGGCAACAAGCGACTTGGTGATATCTGCGGGTTAAGGCCGCGGTGGCGGTTCTGGAAAATCCATCGCCTCCTCAGCGACCGCCTCGCGCACATGACTCATCAGCGACGGAATACCCGGCTCGATCTCCCGACCGCCGTCAGGCGCCCAGGTGTAGCCTAAGTCGGCGAGTTGGCCGAGCACCGCCATGGCGGCCTCGGCGTCTGACCCGAGCCCCTCGCCCAACGCCGCCTTGAGCGTCGCCCTGGCCACCTGCTCGGACTTCTCGAAACATCCGGCGACGAGCGACGCGGTCTCGAGCAAGCCACGATCTTCGAGCTCCAGATATCGCCTCCCATAATAACGCAGGCGCCGTGCCGCGACCTGTGGGGCAGCCTGCTCGACGAGACCCAAGGTCACTGTGTGGCCCCCCCTTGCTCGACCAAGGCGCCACACAACGCCCGCCCCCAAAGCTGAATGAAATACGGATAACACTGTGAGTCATCCACCACCGCCGCCAAGGCGTCCGGCTCGAAAGCCACCGACCATTGGGCCAGCGGAGTCGTTAAAGCCTCGGCCGTGGCCTTAGCGCTCAGCCGGCCGATCGGCAGGATCTCAGAGCGATCCCAGAAGGTGGCGCTCATCTTACCCAGATGCGCTTCAAGATTAGGCGTGCCGGCCAAGATGAGGACGAACGGGACATCGGCCGTGCGCAGCTGCTGGCTGAGGTTCAGCAGCCGGCGCCCGGTCTCGATATCGAGCGTATGGGCTTCGTCCACGGTGACCAACAGCGGTTGTGCGCGACAACGCGCAGTCAGCTTGGCCTCACCATACACCCTGAGCTCATCGTCTGAGACAACGCTGAGCTCAGCACTGAGCTCCGCGCTGAGATCGCCCGCTCCCACGCGTAAGCTCGCCGCCGAGGCCTTCTGTGTGCGCGGTGCGCGCCGCCTCAACAAGCGCCCGAGCCAGAGCCCGCCCGACGCCAGTGTCGACGGCGGACGCTGCAATAAGTTTCTGATTAGCTGCAGCGGGGAATCGATCTCATCAGGAGTCAGCGTGACCACGTCAATCTGACGCTCAGCGGCGCGGCGACTGAGATCAGTGAGCAACACCGTCTTGCCGTTACCGCGCGGCCCGAAGAGCACCAAGTCCCCTGCCGGGCCGCATCCCTTGCGCAAGTCGATCAACAGCTGGCGCTCAAAGACCTTCGTCTCATCACCGCGCCCGGCGAGCTTGGGCGGGGCCACGCCGGTGCCGGGCTTGAACAGGCCCAACAGCGCCTCGGTGTAGCGTTCGTCACTGAAATCATGCGGACACCATGAAATCAAACGACACGCACCTGGAGCAGGCCATCGAGAGGCTGAAGTCTCAGATGGAAACGCAGCAACGGTACATAGATGATTTAGAACTGCGACTGACTAACCTGACCGTTGACCTCTATGGGCATCTGGCCAAATGGAAAACTGGCCAGCGAAACAAAGATGTAGGCCGACGGCAGGACTCTCGATGAACATATCACTGATTTTTTGAACGAGCGTCGATGACGACTAAAACAGAACTCGATGTCAGCGTCGAGCAAGAGGATGTCATCCTCACACTCCGGGTGCGCTGGCCGGCCGCCTCGTTCCTGGCTATCGCACGTCAGGTGCACGAGGTACTGCACCCGGTGCGCACCATCCGGCCAGAGCGCCCGCCCATTGAGCATCAGGACAGCGATTAGTCAATCGCCCGTTGCAGGTGCCGTCGGATAATGTCTCCGATCTCGTTTCGAGCGTTGACCCGACCGACCACGTGCCGTCCGGGCAACCACCGAAAAACTGCCGAACTCGCCGCGCCTTGCACCCTCCTGGTGAGTGGACGCATACGGCACATCAGTCCCCACCACCACACTGCGACGGTCATAAGCCGTAGTGATACTGCGCTTTAGCCGGCCAGATAAAACCAACGGGTTGTTGGCCGGCTTGCTCCGCTTGAGCCGCCGAGCCTGTGTGGCCTTCGATAACGCAGCCCACGCGCTGCCATCCGGCGCCCGCTTGGTGTTAAACCTGTTTTCCGTCGATGTCGCCAGAAGACCAGCCACCTCCTGCATCGCCGGCGACATATCATCCGCAGCATCACGCAACTGCCGCAACGCCCGCCTCACGTCACTATCACTGAGAGATATTCGTATGTTCATGGCTCTCTAATATTTGTCCCGTATTCCCCCGCAATATCCCGCATTTTTCCGTCAACACTTTGTTGATTTTCCCCCGCTTCAAAAACCCCATACCAGCCCCGTGCAACATTTATCGCATGAATCAGAGATAATTTATCGCATGATTCTACACACGACCCTCACGGCCACGACCGACAGTACCGATGAGCCGTATAACACCGAGGCCGTGGTCATCGAATTAGGCACGCCGCCCGCCGGCACCAACAAGGGCAGTCCCGCCGAGGTGACCGTCACCCTCATTGACAACAACCCCACCACCGTGACGCTAGCTGCCACCGCCGGGGATATCACCGAAGGCGCCACCAAGACCTTCACCGTCACCTCAGCGCGCGCCCTAGTCGCCGGCGAGGTGCTGCCGGTGCCGCTGACCTTCACCGGTACGGCCACCCGCAACACCGACTACACCGTAGCTTGTCCGGACACCCTGCCCACCGGGGTGAGCTGTAACAACCTCAATACTGCCGCCACCCCCACCGTGACCTTCACCGGCCCGGCTGCTATGGCCGTGACCGTCACGCTGACGAGCACCACGGACAATACCACCGAGAGCGGCGGTGAGACCGTGGATATTGGTTTGGGCACACTCAATGCCAGCTCCGGCACGAACTTAGGCGGCGGTGCTGCCGGCACGGACAACTTAGACACCTTCACTATCAATGACCCGCCCGCCGCCGGCGCGCTGCCCTTAACATTAGCCGCCATCGCCACGGACAATACCATCAACCTCGCCGAGAGGGCCGCCGGCTTTGCTATTAGTGGCACCACCGGCAGCGAGGCCGGCGTGGCGGTGACGGTGACGGTGACTGCCAGTAAGAACGGGCTCACTGCCGCCGCAGTGACCCGCGCCCTCACGGTTGATCTCAGCGCACCCACGGCACCCACCTACACCGCGCCGGATACGCTGACGGTGGAAGATGCCGCCGGCAACCCGGCTGAGACCACGATTGATTTCCCGGCGGTGGACGCGGAAATAATCAGGGTTGTTGGAGGAGGCGAAGACGTTGCTGTGACGGTTGTTGAAATGTCGACAGCCGTTGAACTGGAGGCTATGGCGCCGACATCCGAGGCCGTGCGTCGGCAGGTGTCACCTTCGGAAGATGTCGTGTTTGCGGTGTCTCCTGTAGTGATAGAGCAGGTGGGTGACAGGCAGCTTGCCGAGGGTGAGGGGAGGTTTACGTTCTGTCTGCCGCGCGGCTCGGTTCCTGCCGGTTATACGGCGGTGATTTACCTTGCCAGCGGGGGTGATGGCAGTGAATCTTCGCATTGGGTGGCATTGCCCAATCAACAAGATGAGCCATTGCGGCAACGGGTGTGTGCGACCGTGTCAGGGTTTTCCATGTTTCGGGTGGGTTATGATGCACAAGCCGCACAAGATGAGGTGTTGGGCGTATTATCGATAAGCAGTGCCAGTGTGCGCGAGTTTGTCGGTGCACTGTTCTTCGATGTCAGGTTGAACAAGCCGGCGGCGCAGGTGGTGACGGTGGCTTATGCCACACAGGCGGGTACGGCCACGCGCGAGGTGGACTATAAGCATACGTCAGGTACACTGAGGTTCGAGGTGGGTGAGACGCACAAGCAGGTTAAGGTGAATATATTGGACGATGATGTGGTTGAGGGGATTGAGTACTTCGAGCTGGTGCTGAGCGCCCCGGTTAATGCCAGCTTGGCGCAAGCTGTGGCGACCGGCACGATTGTTGACGATGATCGCGTGCGTCTGTTCCTTCGTCATGCCAGTGCCGCTGAGGGCGCCGGCGAGATGATTTTCAGGATGGAGCTTGAGCCGTGGAGTGAAGAGCAGGTGACGGTGGACTATACAACTGTTGATCGCGCGGCACTGGCGGGCGTTGATTACACTGCGGTCGCCGGCACGCTTACATTTGCACCGGGGCAGCGGCGCAAGGTGCTGCGGGTGCCGCTGATTGATGATGCGGTGCATGAAGACACGGAGTCGTTCACGGTGCAGTTCAGCAATCTGGTCAATGCTGAGTTCGAGCGGCTCAAGGCGGTTAATGGTTGGGTGTATGATGACGATGTGCGCGCCATCAGGGTGTCCCCGTCGATGATGCAGATGAGCGAAGGGTCAACGGAGCGTTGCACGATAGTGCTGGCCACGCAGCCCACGGGTGAGGTGACGCTGGAATTGACTACGAATAACCGAGCTGTACAGTTGTCGCCGGCGCGACTGACTTTCGATGCGAGCAACTGGTCACGTCCGCAGCAGGTGACGGTAACGGTGCCGGCAGATACGAATATGTTCGATGACGAGGCGCTGTTGACGTACAAGGCACGCGGCGCTGACTACGAGGCGATGCAGGGAGAGACGATATTGTACATTGAAGATATGAACCGCCCTGATAATGACGGGTTGCGCGATACGGCGCCGATCATATATCCTGACAGCCCGTTCACTCCGTTGGGTAACTTCTGACGTGATGCTTTCTTCGCATCACTTGGTGAGATCTGCGGGTTAAAGCAGATGCGATTTGAAGAGGCTTATTGTGGTTGGACGGAACGACTCTTGAAGCAGGAGGAACTGGCGCAGTTATTGGGTGTGTGCGCCCGGACCTTCCAGCATTACATGGCCGGTATGTTGTTCGGAGTTTGCTTAGGCCGCAAGGGTTTCGATGACATCGCCCTTGCGTTGCAGTACGGTCACGCCCTGCGCCAGGGCCGCCTGCTTCAGCGCGTCATGGAAGTGGAAGGCGGCCAGCGCCAAGCGCTGCCGGCGGTCGGCATGTTCCGGGAATAAGCGCCGGAAGTTGGGCGCTTTCTGGTCCAGCAAGCGCGCCAAGTCGTTCTCATGTGCCTTGTACTTCACTTCCACGACAAACACTTCGCGACCGTTCACTAACAGCAGGTCAAACTCGTCCTCAAGGCCGGCGCGGCTGCGGGTGATGTTCCGGTCGACGAAGTCGAAGCGCACCCCGGCCAGCACCGGATTGGCCTTGAGGCTGTTGTGATAGAACTCCTCAGCCGCCGCCCCCAGGCTGTTGCCAACGCCGCCATACATTTCCGCCAGACGGTTCAGCTTGGCCTCGGTCTTCGCCTGCTGGACAGCGTTTTTCGCCAGCTGGGCATCAGTCCTCGCCAGCTGGGCATCAGTACGGTCTTGCGCGACGGCCAAGCCGGCAACCAGCGCTTTCAGTTCCTCATCAGTCATGGCAAAACCCTCTCAACGAAGCGGCGGCTCAGTACATCCTGTCGGCGTTCGCGCCGGCATTGATGGCGCCAACAACAGGCTTTCCTGACATCGGGCTGCTGCACCCTGTCCCCTGCCTGCGCCGCGCACGGTTTACCACCGGTTTCTATCACTGCATACATAGCCCTTACATCTGTTAACAGCTCAGGAGAGACATTCTATATCACTCAGGTTTGAAATAAAAAGGCCCGGCTACTGCCTGTGGAACGGCATCTTGCGCCCGGAAAACCGGGTTTTCAGGAATTCCATCTGGTCGGCCAGTATTTTCCTGTTGGACAGAGCCAGATACTCGGCCCAGTTGGGCACGTAAGGCACTGCCAGCAATGACATCTTCGCCTCGTCGGGAGTCTTGTTGCCCTTGCGGGTATTGCAGGAACGGCAGGCGGTGACGACATTGGACCAGCGGTCCTTGCCCCCGCGTGAGATGGGAATGACATGATCGCGGGTCAGGGCGCCGCCGCGGCCGCTGTTGTTGCCGCAATACATGCAGATATGGGCGTCGCGTAGAAACAGCTCGCGGTTGGTCAACGGCGGCACGTTACGGTACACATGCTTGTGATTGCGCGAATGCTTGATGGCAATAATGGAGTTGATCGAGATGCTGGAACGCAGCCCGGTCAACCTGCAGTTGCCGCCATGGAACGTGAACGTTTCATCGCCGGCGGTCCAGCCCACCATGTCGCGGCAATACAGACTCACCGCGTCCTGCCAGGGGATCCAGGTCACCGGCATACCGGAAATATCAAGTCGCAAGATAAGTGGTTTCATGTGTTAATCTAGTACTACAGTCGATTTTTGTATCAACCCCGGCGGGTCCTCGTAACGCAGACCTAAGGCCGCCTCTAAAAATGCCACGGAGGGTATTTTTACAGGTTCCCATAACAATAGCTCGCAAAAATTACCGGAATATGAAGATATTACAGGCAATGCAGGAACTGATCAACATCATGGCGGCCTTGCGCGACCCGGATACGGGCTGCCCCTGGGATCGGGAGCAGACCCTGCAATCCATTGTTCCCCATACCCTGGAGGAAGTCTATGAACTGGTGGATGCCATTGAGCATGGCAGTATGGAAGATCTTCGGGATGAGTTGGGTGATTTGCTGTTCCACGTCGTGTTCTATGCGCACCTGGCCATGGAGACCGGCGCCTTCGACTTTGCGGAGGTGGCAGCGGGGGTCTGCGCGAAGCTCAGGCGTCGGCATCCTCACGTTTTTGCCGGGCAGCAGGTAGCTTCAAGTGCAGAGGTACAGCGTAACTGGGAGCAGCTCAAGCGGGAGGAGAACGGCGCCCGGCAGTCAGGCATGTATCTGGATAATATCGCCCGCGCGCTGCCGGCAGCGCTGCGCGCAGAGAAATTACAAAAGCGCGCCGCCACAGTCGGTTTCGACTGGGCTGAGTCCGGCCCGGTGCTGGCCAGGCTGGAAGAAGAAATCGGTGAACTGAAACAGGCCATGATCGAAGCGCAAGGAAGCGCCCGCCTGCACGCCGAACTGGGCGATGTGCTGTTTGCCACCGTCAACCTTGCCAGACATCTTGAGTTAAGCTCTGAAACCGCACTGCGCGCAGCCAACACCAGGTTTGAACAGCGTTTTCACTACATTCAGGCGACCCTAGAGGCGGCCGGGGAAGACCTGGACAGCGCCTCTTTGGAACGCATGGAGGAACTATGGGAGGAAGCGAAACAGGCTGAAGATCAAGGCAAGCTGGGGCTTACTTAAAGTACCTTATCAATTACGCCCAGTGCAATCAGGATGCTGACGCCAACGACCAGCATATTCAATTTAGTGTCTATGCGTTCCAGACGACGCCCCAATCATTGAGCTCGTCCGAGGCTTTTATAGCCTTGTCTTCGGTTGCGCCAGCGTCGACTAGCACTCTGTACAGTGCGGTTGTCATGCTGGCAGTATAGCATATTAATTCTCTCTTTCCACAATATAACGCGCAAGCTCACGTAGCGTCCCGGCTTCGGCGCCGAAATCCGCCAGATTCTCCAGGGCCTCGTCCAACGCCTGACGCGCGGCGCGTTTTGCGCCCTCCAGTCCCAGCAGGCTGGGATAGGTAGCCTTGTTGCGCTCCAGGTCGGAGCCCTGCGGTTTGCCCAGGGTTTCGGTGTCGCTTTCAATGTCGAGCACATCGTCATGAATTTGAAAAGCCAGACCGATGCATTGCGCGTAACGGGACACCCGTTCAAAGCGCTGCTCAGCCACCGGCGTCGAACAGAGTGCGCCCAGCTCAACGCTGGCCCGGATCAGCGCGCCGGTTTTGTACGCATGCATGGTTTGCAGTTCTGCTAGGGTCAGCCCCCTGTTTTCGGCTTCCAGATCGATGGCCTGGCCACCGGCCATGCCCAGCGACCCGGCAGCATGCGCCAGCACGCCGAGCATCCGTAACCGCTGTGCGGGAGGAACCGGTATGGCAGTATCCTGCGCCAGCGCCTGGAACGCCAGCGCTTGCAGGGCGTCGCCGGCGAGGATGGCCGTGGCCTCGCCGTAAGCCTTATGGCAGGTAGGGCGCCCGCGTCGCAGGTTGTCATCATCCATCGCTGGCAGGTCATCGTGGATGAGTGAATAGGTATGGATCATTTCCACCGCACAAGCACAGGCATCGAGGGCTGCCGGTTCGACCTTGAAGGCCTCGCCACCGGCATAGACCAGCACCGGCCTGATACGTTTGCCGCCGGCGAAAACCGCATAGCGGATGGCTTCATGCAGGGATTTGGGCGCTACCGTTGACGCCGGTATCCAGCGCTCTAGGGTGGCGTTGACCCGGGCCTGATAGTCAGACAGTTTTTCGGCAAAGGTCAAGGGCGACTATCCCCATTCATAGTTCTTGCGCGCGTTCCGGCGCAAATCCGGCCAGTTCCCCGCTGTCATTATCCTGAGTCAAAATTCGCACTTTCTGCTCGGCCGCCGCCAGGGCTTGCTGGCAGCTGCGGGTCAGGCTGACGCCGCGCTCGAACTGTTGCAGGGATTCTTCTAGGGTCAGGTCGCCTTTCTCCATGGTTTCGACCAGCTGCTCCAGTTCCGCCAGCGCTTTTTCAAAATCGATTTCAGGTTTGGTATCGGACACAAGCCGGCCTCCGGTGAATAATGGCTTCGATTGTACCGCACATTTACCGTCCAGGTAAAAATCCGGTGTATTCCCTAATCGACAATTAGAAATCGGTATAAATAGAAAAATCCTGTCCGGGTTCAGAGCAGCACCTCCCTGTGCTGCACGGGTGCCTCATGTTTGTGAGAGGCACCCGTTAGTTTATTGGCCAGCTGTGCGGCCCGCACTCGGCTACTGGTTCCCTCCGAGAAGCTCACCCGCCAGACCGACCCTCGCGCAGCCCCTGCCGCCCATGAACAGGAAGTAGGCGCTGCCAGTTTCCGTCCATTGGCGGGTGTTTACGGGCGGGCTGAAGACCGGCACCACCATCTCACCGGGGCCTTGATTGGGATTGTTGGCATTGCGGTTGGTCCAGATGCGGGCACCGGCCTTGGGGCGCACCTCGATGATGTTCTCGCCAAGCACACCGCCGGAGAAATTGATACTCCTATTCCCATCCGGGTTGCGCCACTGGTTGTTGCCGATCGCCGCAGTCCGCCACTCCCAGTCGCTGAAAGTGGAGCCGAAATCGTTTGCTGAGGTAATGAATCCTATGTTGATGTTGAAGCTTTGCCGCGTCACGCTGGAATTGGTGGACGACAGGATCAGCTTCATGCGGCCGGGCGTGGCGTGGTCACCGCAGCCGTCCACAACTTGCGAAACCGATGCAAGCGAGACGGTGCAGATGCTGCCGGTGCAAGTAGGAGGCGTTTGCGCCTGCGCCGGTCCTGCAAGCAGCAGGAAGCAGAGCATCGCGGCGGCGGGCGCCGCGAGGGCCGTCAGTCTAGTGGGGGGGGGGGGGGGGTAAAAGTGTATCTCGTTTCATTGTCTGTCTCCTGATGGTTGAGTAAAACAACTCATCGGCACCGATTATACTATAATGGTCAGGAAAAGTCAAAAAAACTGTCCAGGTTCAATACATATGAGACTCAGAGGCAGGCTGTGTGAGTTGTTGATAATACTCCATTGGGGTTAATAAACCCATACCGTCATGCGGCCGGTAGGTATTGTAGTATTGCTGATACTCGGCCAGTTTGCGGTTGATGGCGGCCACGGTCAGTGGACCCTCGTAGAACGGATAGAACTCATAGCGGCTGGTGGCATTGGCGCGTTCTACACAGCCGTTGTATTCGGGTTTTTTCGGGGGCAGCACGTACAGGGGGATTCCTAAGTCCTGGCAAGCCTGCTCGAACTCATCTTAAGAACTCCGAGCCGCCATCGACTTGGATAGAACGGATGGGAAACGGCGCCTCACCGAGCAGCGCCTTTAAGAAGCGCCGGGCATTGCCACTGGTGGCCCGACTGTAGGCTCGCAGCGCACTCCATTTGCTCACCGGACAGACGGCCTTGAACTCCTTCACCGTGACGCCGTCCGTGAAGCCGACACTCATGTGGTCTATCTGCATCAACTCCCCCGGCGCCTTAGCCTTCATCCCGTAGCGCCAGCGCTTGGCATGATGGGTAAACGCCCGGCGGCGCTTAGGCTTCACCCGGCCATAGTAAAACGCCACCGGCTTGACCCGACCTAGCCGCACCCGCTTCGCCACGATGCGCCCGACCGTACTCTCGCTCAAAGTCCAGCCCTGCTCGCGCACCCCCACCCGCCAGAGCTTACGCTTGCCCCATAACGGATAACGTTGGCGAAGGTGCAAGACCTGCTGCTCGTGCTGGCGCGTCCATTGCGGCACACGCCGCCGCCGCGGCGCACGAGAGCCACACCCCAGACCCTTCAGCCCATGTTCACGATACCGCTTCAACCAACGGTAGTAGGTCGCCCTCGACCCACCTACTGCTGCCAGTGCCGTCGCCTCACCACACCCATCCTCGCGTAACGTCGCAACTAATTCCAACTGCTGCAAACGACCGAGCGCGTCAGCATCGGTAGTATCATCGACGCGCCAACTGCGATATGATTTCACCCGCTTACCTTTTGATCTGCATCGGGTAGTCCTCCTGTGTAAGTTAATCGAAATCACTTTACACACTTAACTACCCGATTTCTTTATCTAAAGAGTCTCACTTGTTTCTGAACCCGGACAGAAGTTGACACCGGTGCGGGAATGAGTAGAATCGACTCGCCATCAACCATAACACAGTAATCCCGAGGAGAAACACAGATGAGTTTGAAAGGCACCAGAACTGAAGATAACCTGAAAGCGGCATTTGCCGGGGAGTCCCAGGCTAACCGTCGTTACCTGTATTTTGCCCAGAAAGCCGATGTGGAAGGCTTCAACGACGTATCTGCCGTGTTCCGCTCGACTGCGGAAGGCGAAACCGGCCATGCCCATGGCCACCTGGAATACCTGGAAGAGGTGGGCGATCCGGCCACAGGCGAGCCGATCGGTTCCACCGCGAACAACCTGAAAGCCGCAATCGCCGGAGAAACCCACGAGTACACCGATATGTATCCCGGCATGGCGAAGACTGCGCGGGACGAAGGTCTGGACGAGATCGCCGACTGGTTCGAAACACTGGCCAAGGCGGAACGTTCCCATGCCAACCGCTTTCAGAAGGCGCTGGATAATCTTGACGCCTGATTTGAGCGGGCTTCGAGTAACATCTAAAAATGCCATCCATGGCATTTTTAGAGAATACCGAGCCGGGCGCTGTCCCGGCTCTTTTTTATTGCCATTGGTATCATCTCTGACTATCGGTGTCGCCCTGTGAGTGGCAATCTGCGCGAGGGCAGCCTGGACGCGCCCACCCGACATCCCATTGACTGGAAACAGCCGGATTACTACGACCAGGGCAGCTTGTTCGCCGAACTGGAGCGCGTGTATGACATCTGCCATGGTTGTCGCCGTTGTGTCAGCCTGTGCCAGGCCTTCCCCACCTTGTTCGAGCTGGTGGATGAAGCAGATACCATGGAGGTGGATGGGGTAGCAAAGGAGGATTACGGCAAGGTCGTGCAGCATTGCTACCTGTGCGACCTGTGCTATATGACCAAATGCCCATACGTGCCGCCGCATGAGTGGAACGTCGATTTCCCCCACCTCATGTTGCGTGCCAAGGCGGTGAACTTCAGCGCCGGCAAGACGAAGTGGCGCGATCGAGTCCTGACCTCGACCAGGACCGTGGGTAATCTGGCTGGCATCCCGGTGGTTGCCCAGCTGGTGAACGCCGCCAACAAGACCCGTCCGCTACGCCAGCTGCTGGAAAAAACCGCGGGTATCCACGCCGCTGCGCCCTTGCCTCAGTTCCATTCCAGGTCATTCCGCAGCAGGGAGCAGGCCCGGCAATCGGTGCCGCGGCGCGCACAGGCCGCCGGCCGCACCACCGGCAAGGTGGTGCTGTTTGTCACCTGTTACTGTAACCGCAATACCCCGCAGGTGGCGCAAGACCTGATAGCCGTATTCGAGCATAACGGTATTCCGATCACCTTGGCACAAAAAGAGGAATGCTGCGGCATGCCCAAGCTGGAACTGGGTGACCTGGAGGCGGTGGAGCGGGCTAAAAACGTCAACATACCTCAGCTGGTCAAACTGGTGGAGCAGGGTTGGGACATTGTTGCGCCCATTCCTTCCTGCGTGCTCATGTTCAAGCAGGAACTGCCGCTGATGTTCCCGGACGATGCGGCTGTGGAGCAGGTACGCCAGGCGTTTTTTGACCCGTTTGAATACCTTATGCTGCGCCATAAAGAGGGTCAGCTGAACACCGACTTCAAGCAGCCCCTCGGTAAAATCCTTTATCACGCGCCGTGCCACCAGCGGGTGCAGAATATCGGTTTGAAGACCCGCGATATACTGGCGCTGGCGCCCGACACGGAGGTCGAGGTAGTGGAACGCTGCTCCGGTCACGACGGCACCTACGCGGTCAAGGCCGAATCCCATGAAACAGCCAAAAGAATATGCCGCCCGGTGGTGAACAAAGTCAAGCAGGCCGAGGCCGACCATTACCTCAGCGATTGCCCCATGGCCGGCGCTCAGATCGAGAACGGCATGGGCGAGGCCGGACCGGGCGTGACCGAATCTGCCTTTGCGCTGCTGAGAACCGCTTATGGAATATGAAAGCGCCTGAGCATAAAGGGTGCGCAATGTAGCATTCCTCCATTGTCTCTGCCGCTGACGGAAGGACGCCGGGGGAGGGGATGACATGACCAGAAAACTAACCAGAAACGACTTATATGCGCTTGAGAAATATGCGCAGATCCGCAAGGAATTTCGCGCCAGGGTCATGGCGCACAAGCAGACGCGCCGGCTGGCGCTGGGCGCCAACGCCAACCTCTATTTTGAAGATCAGTTGACTATCCGCTATCAGGTGCAGGAAATGCTGCGCATTGAGAAGATCTTCGAGGCCGAGGCCATCGAGGAGGAACTGGCGGCGTATAACCCGCTGATTCCCGACGGGCACAACTGGAAGGCCACCTTTATGCTGGAATACGACCAACCCGCCGAACGCCGGGATATGTTGGGGAAGCTGGTCGGGGTGGAGCACTGCGTGTGGTTGCGGGTCGGCGCCGGCTCCTTGCTGGTGCCGATGTGTGACGAAGACCTAGAACGTGCAACCGCAACCAAGACCTCATCGGTACATTTCATGCGCTTTGAATTATCGCCCGAGGATATCAGCGCCCTGCGGCAGGGCGCCGAAATCTCCGCCGGGATCAGTCATGCGGCCTATACCGTTCAGGTCGCGCCGGTACCGGCACCACTGCGCCAATCGCTGGTTGCTGATATTGATTAAGGCACCGCTATCACCGCGTTAATGCCCTCCACCTACGCCGCCGCCGATATTGAAGTTCTCACCGGTCTCGAACCGGTGCGCAAGCGGCCGGGCATGTACACCGATACGTCCCGTCCCAACCACCTGGTGCAGGAGGTGGTGGACAACAGTGTCGATGAAGCCATCAGTGGTCATGCCGATCGGATTGAGGTTACTTTGCACCGGGATGACTCGGTCACGGTGGCGGACAACGGCAGAGGGATGCCGGTGGACCTGCACCCGGGCGAGCAACTGCCGGGGGTGGAAGTCATCCTCACCCGTTTGCATGCGGGCGGCAAGTTCTCCGACAAAAATTACCGCTTTTCGGGTGGTCTGCACGGCGTCGGCGTGTCCGTCGTCAACGGCTTGTCGAAGCGCCTGGAAGTCCGGGTCAAACGCGATGGCGGCGAATATAACATGGTCTTTGCCGACGGTCGGCCGGTCAGCCCACTGGCACTGAGCGGAGAGGTCGGCAAGCGCAATACCGGCACCACCCTGCGTTTCTGGCCCGACCCGCAATATTTCGATACGGTCACGGTGGCCAGGGCAAAACTCAAGCACCTGCTGCGCGCCAAGGCGGTGTTGTGTCCCGGCCTCACGGTCAGGCTCAATGATGACGCCGAGCAGGAACAGACGGAATGGCGCTATCAGGACGGCATCGGTTCCTACCTGTCCGGTATGCTGGCCGGTGTGGAGCTGCTGCCGACAGAACCGTTTACCGGCCACCTGCAAGGCAATGACGAGCAGGTGGACTGGGCGCTGCACTGGTTGCCGGAAACCGGGGAACTGATCACGGAAAGTTACGTCAATCTGGTGCCCACAGCCCAGGGCGGCACTCATGTGAACGGCCTGCGCCAGGGGTTGCTGGAGGCACTGCGGGAGTTTTGCGAGTCGCGCAACCTGCTGCCGCGCGGCGTCAAACTGAGCGGTGAGGACGTCTGGGACCGTTGCGCCTACCTGCTGTCGGTGAAGCTGGACAACCCCCAGTTCTTAGGCCAGACCAAGGAACGGCTGGCCTCCAGGGAATGCGCCGCTTTCGTCTCCGGCGTGGTGCGCGACGCCTTTAGCCAATGGCTGCACCTGCATGTGGAAACCGGCGAGAAGATCGCCGAACTGGCCATCCGCCACGCCCAGCACCGCCTCAAGGCCAACAAGAACGTAGTGCGCAAGAAGCTCACCAGCGGTCCGGCATTACCCGGGAAACTGGCTGACTGTACCGTTCAAGCCACCGAGCTCAGTGAGTTATTCCTGGTGGAAGGAGATTCCGCCGGCGGTTCCGCCAAACAGGCGCGGGATCGGGAATTTCAGGCCGTGATGCCGCTACGCGGCAAGATTCTCAACACCTGGGAGGTGGAACCGAACCAGGTGTTGTCCTCAAAAGAAGTGCACGATATTGCGGTGGCGCTGGGTGTGGACCCCGGCTCTGCAGACCTGTCGCGGCTGCGCTATGGCCGCGTCTGCATCCTGGCCGACGCCGATTCCGACGGCTTGCACATCGCTACCTTGTTGTGCGCCTTGTTTCTCAGGCACTTCCGCCCGCTGGTGCGCGCCGGTCACGTCTATGTGGCCATGCCGCCCCTGTATCGCATTGATGTGGGCAAGGAAGTATTTTACGCCCTGGACGATGCGGAAAAATCCGGCCTGCTGGATCGCATTGCCGCAGAGAAGATCAAGGGCACGGTCAACGTGCAACGCTTCAAGGGCTTAGGCGAGATGAACCCCATGCAGCTGCGCGAGTCCACCATGGCCCCGGAAACCCGCCGTCTGGTGCAACTCACCCTGTCCGAAGATGACCGCGCCGACCGCATGCTGGACCTGCTGTTGGCAAAAAAACGCGCCTCCGACCGCAAGCACTGGCTGGAACGCAAGGGTGATCTGGCGACGCTGTAGGCGGGCGCCGTTAACCCAAGTTTAACATTTTTCGCCTGTTGGGGCGGGAAATCGGGGTAATTTTGGCAGGTTTTCGGTTGTAAGTCATTGATTTATTATGGTGGTGGTGGCGGGAGGCAGCAATGTAGTGCCATAATCTTTATTTTTCTGTTGACACACCTTGTCATCGCCGGTAGGCTGTCCCGTATGTTCATCCGCCGCACCAAA
This sequence comes from Gammaproteobacteria bacterium, assembly GCA_965215365.1. Classification (GTDB taxonomy): domain Bacteria; phylum Pseudomonadota; class Gammaproteobacteria; order Eutrophobiales; family Eutrophobiaceae; genus JAAXHV01. The sequence goes on from CBDCDS010000003.1 coordinate 1,709,038, forward strand.
ACCCGTACCACCGCCACCTTCCGCCGGGACGACGGGCGCACCCTGCATGTGCGTAAGGCTACCCTCGCCGAACCGCCCCAGCAGGCACTCTACGAGGCACTCGGTATCAGCACCGCACCGGGAGGAGTCCGAAAGAACATCGTCTGAGCCCGGCAACACGTATTCCAGTACCCACTTGTAGTGCCACTCGGCCCGCCAGAACTGCGTAACCGGCTGATATACAACAAGTTCGTTCAGACCTATGTTAAACTTGGGCTAACCAGCAGTTCAAAACCGCGCGTAGCAGAAATAAAAGCGAAACCAGCTAATATCACGGGTACGCCTGTCAGCACTGTTCTGCGACCCTGAAATTGAAAAATTGCCGCAAACCATTACCCCTTTATATTTCTTCGATGAGCCAATACCATGGCGGATGCTATTAGAGGAATTGGACGGATGGACAGACATCTATCTCATCGGTTTGGACGCCGCCTATCATTATGGGAGCCAGCTACGTAATTTGGCTTTGCCCTGACTATTGCGCAACACTCTTCTCCAGCGCTTGCATAATCCAACTGTTAATACTGATGCCGCGTTGCGCTGCGGAGCCGGCAACGCGGCGATGCAGGTCTGGTCCGAGGCGAACACTGAGCCTGCCCGAAAAAGGTTTACGGGGTTCAACGCCATCCTCCTTACAGGCATTGAGATACTCGTCGATGGACTTGTGGAACTCGTTTCGAATGCCTTCCACATCGGTTGCTTCGAACGTGGCAATCGGATAAGCGCCACTGTTTACAACGCGCCCGTGCAGACGCCCTACAGAATCGTCAAACTCGATCACAGCAGCGTATTCTTTGTACTCAATCATGGCTTTACTCCCACGGCATTAAGGAATGCAGCAATGTCACGTACCGTCGCCCTCCCGGTTTCAGGTTCAGGATGCGGTCGGTGTACAACCATTCGTTCTGCGTTCTTCCTCATCAGCACACGCGCCCCCGAACGCTGGGTGACCTCTACACCTGCTGCTCTCAGCATGGAAACGATGTCCATCCAACGGATTCCTGCAGGTGTCGGTGTCCTGAACATATCCTCCAAGGTGCGTTGGTGCTTCGCTCTCATGGAGGGCAAATCCTACCAGATTAAGCGCCATTCTCCAAGGGTATTCTCCAAGGCAGGCAACTTCTGCAGGAATCAGTTAAGGTAACCTCTAAAAATACCCTCCGTGGTATTTTTAGAGACGGAAATGAAAAAGTGTGATTTTTCATTTCCTTCATTTTCAAGCACTTACGTGCTTAAAAATGGCAGCACATCCCTGTGCTGCACGGGTGCCTCTAATTAATAGAGGCACCCTTAAGAGCTGCGCTTTTGCTAAGACCGTTAGGAAGTCCCCTCCCTACAACGTCAATAACGCAGCATTCCCGCCGATTGCGGCTGTGTTGATGGTGCAAGTTTGTTCCGTGGCGAAGCGTAACAGGTAATGCGGGCCGCCCGCTTTGGGGCCGGTGCCGGACAGGCCGCAGCCGCCGAAGGGTTGCACGCCCACTACGGCGCCGACCATGTTGCGGTTGACGTAGATGTTGCCGACCCGTACCCGTTCACGGATGTAGTGCGCGCGTTGTTCGATTCTGCTCTGGATGCCGAGGGTCAGCCCGTAGCCCAGAGCGTTGATCTGTTCCAGCAACGGCGCCAGTTCCGCGGCGTCATAACGTAATACGTGCAGTACCGGGCCGAACAGTTCTTCTTGCAGTTCGGCAACCTGGAAAGCCACCAGGGTGGCCTGCTCTGCCGGTTTGGCGATGACCGTATTCCCGGCGGCCAGCGCCGCTGCGATCTGGCCGGTAAAGATGGCCACGGGAAAGTTCCACGGGCTGATGCAGACAAACACGCCGCGCCCGCACAAGCGCAGGCTGTTGCTTTCACCTGCGGGCCCCGGCAGCGCGGTTTCAGCGCCCATCAGGGTACGGCTGCAGGCGGCATAGTAGCGCAGAAAATCCACCGCTTCGCGCACCTCGTCATGGGCGTCGCGCAGGCATTTGCCGGCTTCCAGCACGCACTGCGCGGCTAGCTCCGGCAGGCGTTCCTGCATCAGGTCCGCCGCCTTGTCAAGCAGGGCGGCCCGATAGTGTGCAGTGGTGTTGCGCCATGACGGGAATGCCTCAGCGCAAATGGCCAAGGCCTGAGACGCGACCCCTGTCGTAGCATCCCATACCCGACCGCTACGTATTCTGGTGTGCGCCGGGTTATAAACGCTTCTGGACTTGCCGCGCAGGGATTGGCCGTTGACCAGGGGCGCAGCGGTCCACTCTATGCTACGGGCGCGGGACAGGCTATCTAGCAGCAACGCCTGCTGTGTGCGCTCAGCGAAATTGAGGCCGCGGGAGTTCTGTCGCTGCGGGCGGAACAGGTCCGGCGGTGTCGGTATGCGGGGATGCCGGGTTGTTTGGTTGGCTGGCGTTACCGCCGCGACCGGGTCGGCTACCAATTCGGACAGAGCGACTCCCCGGTCGGCAATGCGGTTGATAAAAGATACGTTGGCGCCGTTTTCCAGCAAGCGGCGCACGAGGTAGGGCAACAAGTCCTCGTGCGCGCCTACCGGTGCATAGACGCGGCAGGGGACATTCAAGCCCTGCGGGTTAGTGACATGCGCATACAAGTCCTCACCCATGCCGTGCAGGCGTTGGAACTCGAACTCCCGGCCGTCGGCGTGATGGTGGATATAGCTGACAGTGTGCGCGTTATGCGTCGCGAACTGAGGGTAAATGAACGGGCACTGTGTGAGCAGGTAACGGGCGCAGGCCAGATAGGATACATCGGTATGGTGTTTTAAGGTAAACACCGGGTAATCTGCCAGTCCCTGTTCCTGCGCGCGCTTGATCTCCATATCCCAGTAAGCGCCCTTGACCAGACGCAGCGGCAGCAGGCGTTGCTGCGCCTCGGCCAGTCCGTTCAGGTATTGCAGCAGGGGTAGGGCACGCTTCTGGTAAGCCTGCACCGCCAGCCCCAGACCCGCCCAGGCGCGCAGGCTGGCGTGGCCGAACAGGTAGGCAAAGACTGCTATGCTCAATTCCAGCCGTTCTGCCTCCTCTGCATCGATGGTGATGGCAATCCCGGCGCTGCAGGCAGCTATGCACAGTCGTAGCATGCGCGCGCAGCTCGCGTAACGCACGCGTTGATTGAGTGGGTTCAAAACGCGGGCAAAGCGACGATAACTTCACTGAAATGCCCGGTTTTTCCAGAATAGTCGTTGCCGCTTCGACCGTCCTGCCCAGGGCCTGAATGGCATGGGTGTAAGATTGTTCGTAACGGTCCGCAGCGCTGGCGGTCAGAGCCGCTTCCCCGAGCATGTCATAAGAAAAACGATAGCGCCGCAGCATGGGCTTGCCACTGCGCTGTAGCGCCTCGTTAATGTTGCGTCCCAGCACGAACTCGGCCGCCATGATTTTCATGGCACTCTTCAACGTGGTACGCAACACCGGTTGCTCCAGCCGACCCAACAACTTGCGTAACAGATCAGGCAGTGCCCGGGCGCCGTCCTGCTCCCGGTAAAGCAGTTTTCCGGTCAGCATCAGGCCCCAAGTGGAAGCGTTGACAAATAGCGACGGATCCTGGCCCAGATGCTGCTCCCAGTTTGCTGACGTGAGTTTGTCGGCAATCAGGGAGTCCATGGTGCCGGCATCCGGGATCCGTAACAGCGCCTCGGCCAGACACATCAGCGCCACGCCCTCCTGGGAGGACAGGTCATAATGGTTGAGAAATGCGTGCAGACCGGAAGCCTGCCCCTGCTGCGCCCGCACCGCCGCGGCCAGCGTCCGGGCGGTCTCTGCTATCTGCTGCGCCCGTGCAGGTTGCGCCCGCGCCAGCGGCAGCAAGCGCGCGACAATCAGTCCTTCATCGGCAAGGTAATCGCGGTTGATAGTGGTAAATGGGTCGTCTGTCATTGGCACAGGTATGAAGCGCTTTCAGCAAGGTGTCGCTAAAAATCAGCAGCGCTCTTGAAAAAAATTATTTCAAAGAATAGCATTTTATTGTTAAATTAAGTTTTTATTATTTGAAATAAGTAAAATTTAATTCTTTATTTTTTATTTTTAATAAAATAAAATTATAGTTATGACCATGAAAGACCAACTCGACCGTATCGACCTGAAAATCCTGCGCTTGTTGCAGGGTAACGGCAGGATTTCCAACCTGGATCTGTCCCGGCGTATCCACCTCAGCCCGGCGCCCTGTCTGGCGCGGGTGCGGCGCTTGGAACAGGCCGGCTATATCAGCCGCTACCGGGCGCAACTCAACCCGGAGCTGCTGGGCCTGGCGCTGCTGGCATTTATTGAGATTACCCTAGATCGGACTACGCCGGATGTGTTCGAGAAGTTCAAACAGGCGGTTCAGGAGGTGCCGGAAATAGAAGAGTGCCACATGGTAGCCGGCGGGTTTGACTACCTAGTCAAGGTACGCAGCGCCGACATGGAGGCCTACCGGAAAATCCTGGGAGAGAAAGTAGTAACTATTCCGGGCGTGCTACAGACCCATACCTACGTCGTTATGGAACAGGTGAAACAGGCCGGGGAGCTGAATATCTGATGGCGCATTAAAAATACTACGGAGGGCATTTTTGGAGGTCATTCACATTACCTCCCACGGGTTAGCCACCTCCAGGCCTGTTGCGATAAACGGGCCTGTATCTCTTGTAGCGATGATCATGCCGTTGGCGGCAGCCGTTGCCGCGATATAACCGTCAGCCGTACTGAATCATTCAAAACTCACATCTCCGGCGGGACTCCTATCACGTACCTGGTTGATAATCGTGACTTCTTCGTCGGTGATGTTTATTTCACGCCCCAGTTCGAACAGCATCGTTCCCAGTTTGGCGCGCCCCTCGGGCGTTACACTTTGTTTCAGGATAGCGCGCACCTCGGCCTCGGCGCTGTTCCCATTCCGGGCCGCCTTGACTCGCAAGGCGCGATGTACGTTATCGGGTAAATTACGTATTGTCAGACTTGCCATAATCATTACCATTAATCGCTTTCAATGATAGCAATCATACTCTTATGCTATCGCTAAGACAATAAGGTGCCTCTAAACCCTCATGCTCAGGGCGCTGCACACCCCGCCGGTATGTAAGTTGTTGTTCGTCATACCGGACCGGGAATGGCTGGTATCTAGTCACAGGGACGTAAACAGGCAGGGGCAGGTAAATTTACACAGCAAAAATTAGGCATCCAGGTACGGCGTTGCCTCAGAACTGCGCTTCCCCCAACGTCATTATCGACTCGCTGCCGGCCCGGATGGCGGCGCAATGACCGGCGCTGCGGGGCAGGTAGTGTTCGGCATAGAAGCGGGCGGTGATGAGCTTGGCCTGATAGAACCCATCACTGCTGCTGGCGCCCTTGCTGGCGGCAATCATGGCGGCTCGGGCCAACTGCCAGCCGCCGCAGACATAGCCGCTGAGCATCAGGAAGTTCATGGCAACCGCGCCGGCCGCATTGGGGTCGTGCTGAGCGTTTGTCAATAACCAGTCTGTTGCCTGCGCCAGCTGCTCGACTGCGTCGCCCAGGGCGCGTTTAATGACGGCCTGATTGACCTCATCTGTGGACAGATTGGTTACGGTCTGCCTGATCTCGGTGATGAGTTCCCGCAATGCCTTGCCCTGGTCCCGGATGACCTTGCGGACGACCAGGTCCTGGGCCTGGATGCCGTTGGTGCCTTCGTAGATACTGGTAATGCGGGCATCGCGAAAATGTTGCGCGGCGCCGGTTTCCTCAATGTAACCCATGCCACCGTGTACCTGTACCCCCAGCGAAGTGATTTCCTGCGCCAGTTCGGTGCACCAGGCTTTGACTACGGGGGTCAGCAGGGCAAACCTCTCGGCGTGACGGGCCGGCTCCGAGGAGCGGTTCATGTAATCAAGCTCGGCGGCGGCAACATAACCCAGCGCGCGCATGGCCTCGCAACCGGATTTCATCAGCATCAGCATCCGTCGTACATCCGCGTGTTGAATAATGCGGGCGCGGCCGGTCTGACCGGGCGCCTTGCCCTGCTCGCGTTCCTGTGCGTAGCTGCGTGCCTGCTGGTAGGCGCGTTCGGCGATACTCAGGCCTTGTATGCCGACTGCCAGGCGGGCGTGGTTCATCATGGTGAACATGCAGGCCATGCCGTCGTGTCTGGCGCCCACCAGGTAGCCATGCGCGCCGCCGTTATCGCCATAGCTCATCACGCAGGTGGGGCTACCGTGGATACCCAGTTTATGTTCGACGGAAACCGCGCGGACATCGTTGCGCCGGCCGTCGGAACCGTCTGCATTGACCAGGTATTTGGGCACCAGGAACAGGCTGATGCCCTTGACTCCGGGCGGCGCCTCGGGCAGGCGCGCTAGCGCCATGTGCACGATGTTGTCGGTGAAGTCATGGTCGCCCCAGGTGATGAAGATCTTGCGCCCGGTGAGCAGATAACTGTCCCCGTTGGGAACCGCCCGGGTCTTTATCCCGGCCAGATCGGAACCAGCCTGGGGTTCGGTCAGGTTCATGGTGCCGGTCCACTCCCCTGACACCAGTTTTGGCAGAAAAACAGCCTGCAATTCGGCTGAGCCATGGCTGCCGAGCGCCACCGCGCAGCCTTCCGTGAGCATGGGGCAGAGGGCAAAGGCCATGTTGGCCGATTGCCAGATCTCGTTGGTGGCGGCGGCGACCAGTTCCGGCAAGCCCTGGCCGCCGTACTCGGGCGCAAACGGCAACGAGCCCCAGCCGCCTTCGGTAAACGCCCGGTAAGCGTCGCCGAACCCTGCCGGGGGAATGACCCGGGCGTCTTCACAGCGGGTGCCGGCGATGTCGCCGGCACGGTTTAATGGCGCCAGGACTTGTGTGGCAAACCGGGCCGCCTCGTCCAGCACCGCAGCTACGGTATCGGCCGTGGCATCTTCCAGCCCCGGTAGTTGGTTGAGCGCCGATAATCCCGCCAGTTCGTTCAGTACGAAGCGCATGTCGCGGGTGGGGGCGGAGTAGTCATTCATAGTGTTGGAGCTCAGAGACTTTTATAGAGCCGGGCGGCATAGCGCAGCCGGAACTGTTCGCAATCTTCCAGTAGCGTCTGTGTGGTCTTTGGCATCGGCACCCGGTAGTTGGCCAGATCTTCCATCAGCGTGCCGCAACGGTGAATAATGTCGATGCCGCGCTTGCCCAGGGCATGCTCGCGCCGGGTTGCATTGCCGGGCAGGGCTGGCCGGCAGTCGGCGACTCGCTCGGCGGCGCTGACAAAACACGGCCAGATTTCGATGATGGCCGGATCGCTACGCAGGGTCTCCATGGCGCTTTTGCCACTCTCGGCCAGTTCCTCAACCAGTTTTACCAATCTGCTGAACAGGGGCGCCTGCGCAAACACCTCGTTGATTTTATCGAGCAACTCGTCGATTTCCCGCATGGTGTGTGCAATTTTGATATAGCGACTTTCCAAAAAGCGGGCAACCGGCGTACTGAAAGCCCTGAAGGGTTCCCCCCAGAGTTCCTCCAGGCCCTCCCTGCCGTGTTTGACCCGGATATATTTTCCGTACTCCAGCGCGCCCATAAAACACAGGCCGCATTCCTTCAGCAGTTCATTTTCCGGCTTGATGGTGACGCCAAGCTGTTCCAGCTCCACGGCATGGGTGAGGATATCCGCCCCCCGGTTCAGCAGGGCGCCGGCGAGCATGGCGGCCAGTACCCGCTTTCTTGAAGCATTGCTTTCCTCCTCATACCGACACCGCACCTCTTCGAGTTTGTCGCCAGGCGTGTTAATGCCGGGTTCCGCATGATGGAACACCCGCCGGGTCAACTGGTCGATGAGGCGTTTTTTGTAAGCGAGGTTGTTCGGCACGTTATAGTGCCGGATCCAGTAACCCTCGTAGTAGATACGCTCCTGCCCGTCTATCTCCCTGAGGGTGCCGTGTGCGACTTCTTGCAGCATACCAGCCGGGCCAGCGCTATCAGGATGCAAATCTCGACTGGTAAGAATGACTGTTCAGCACCGGCAACGCGCCCAGGTCGATCGGGCCTTCCCGTACCAACCGCTGCTGACGGGTTTTTAGCCCCTGGCGGTGGCGCGCATACACGCCCAGCGCCCACAGCGGGAAATAGTGGCTGTAGCCGTGATAGCGCAAATAGAACACCCGCGGAAAGCCGGTGCCGGTAAAAGCCTGTTCCTGCCAGCCCTTGGCGTTGTCGAAATTACGCGTCAGGTAATGGATGCCTTGTACCACTGCTGCTGATTCAGCCTCGCCCATTGCCATCAGTCCCAGTAGCGCCCAAGCCGTTTGCGAGGGCGTACTGTCTCCCGAGCCGCCCAGCGTGGCGTCGTCATAGCTGTCACAGCGCTCACCCCAGCCACCATCACTGTTCTGGATGGCCTGTAACCAGTTTACGGTCTTGCGCAGGTAAGGTTGCTTCGGGTCCTCGCCCAGCGCACCCAGGGCCACCAGCACTGCCCAGGTGCCGTAGATATAGTTGACGCCCCAGCGCCCGAACCAGGCGCCGCAGGGTTCCTGGTCGCGTTGCAGGAATTCGAGGCCGCGGGCGATGGGCGGGAAGGTCTTGTCATAGCCGAGCATGGCCAGCATTTCAATGCAGCGCCCGGTCAGGTCGGCGGTGCTGGGGTCAACCAGCGCGCCGTGGTCTGCAAACGGGATATTATTCAGATACTCATAATGGTTGTCGATATCGAACGCGCCCCAACCGCCGTCGCGGTTCTGCATGCCGATAGTCCAGTTCACCGCCTGGGCAATGCGCTTTTTGCGGTCGGGGTTACGGTGGGCGCCGGCGCGCAGCAGTGCCATGACTACCATGCTGGTGTCATCGACATCCGGGTAGAAATCATTTTCAAACTGGAACGCCCAGCCGCCGCCTTCCAGGTCCGGCGCCTTGCTGATCCAGTCGCCACGGGTAAATACCTGCTTGTCAAACAGCCAGTCCACGGCCGGTTTCACCGCCTTGTGGTCCGTGTTGAGGCCGGCTTCGGACAGGGCCGACAGGCTCAGGCAGGTGTCCCAGATGGGAGAGACACAGGGCTGCACATAGGTCTGTACTGCGTCTTCAATAACCAGATCTTCTATGGCCTGTACGCCGCGTTGCAGGTCCGGGTCGTTCAGGTCACAGCCGAGCAGTTTGAGCGCGTAAACCGCATTGGCCATGGCCGGGAAAATTGCGCCGATGCCGCCCTCGCCACGCATGTGTGCCCGCATCCAGGTTTCCAGCCGGCGCATGGACAGCCGTCGGATAAAGCCCGGCACCAGCGGTTCCAGCAGTTTGAACAGGCGGTCGAAGAGGATGAATGTATTCTTGACGTGGTTGCCGGGGCTGAATTGATCGATATGTTTCAGCGTGTCCGGGTCTTTGTTGAACAATTCCCTGAGGTTCGTGCCGTGATGCACCGGCCGCTGTGAGAAGATCAGCAACAGCGGGATGATCACGCAACGTGACCAGTAGGACACCTTGTCCAGGTTGAACACCCACCAGCGCGGCAGCCAGACAATCTCCGCCAGCATGGCCGGCACGGTGCGCCAGGGCAGCTGGCCGAAGGTGGCCAGCAGGATGCGGGTGAACACGTTCACCCGCTCGGCGCCGCCGTTATTACGCACCCAGACACACGCCCGTTGCAGGGCATCTTCAGCGGGTTCATGGCCGACTGTTTTCAACGCGAAGTAGGCCTTGACGGTGGCGCTGATATTACCGGCGCCGCCTTCGTACAAGGGCCAGCTGCCGTCGGGCAGTTGCCGGCTGAGAATATAATCGGCCAGCCGCCGCTCGCGCGCCGGGTCCACCGTGTCGAGCAGGTGCTGCAGCAAAATATATTCCGCGGGGATAGTAGTATCCGCCTCCAGGTCAAAGCGCCAGTAACCGGCCTCAGACTGGCGTTGCAGCAATGCCGTGCCAGACTGCAGCAGCGTTGCAGCCACCGGCTCGCGGGGTAGGGCCGGGACCTCGGCCTCCTCCCGTTGCAGGAGACGAGTTGCAAACAATTCTCCAAGCGCGGGTGAAGTGACAGTTGCCGTAAGTTGTTGAGACATGATTCCTGCTTTGGGAGGATGCTAAACGGCCGATTCTAATTTATCCTGTTAAGTTTGCAAGTGATTTTTTGTTGTGCAAAATTCGCCTTGCGTCCGGCGTTATTCGTGGTTACACTCTGTAATCAGATTGGAGGCGCCGTTTTATGCCGCGCCCTCGACCGATAACGGCTGCCGTGGTAGCTCTCAGTAGCAAGGCGCTTTATGGAACAACCGGATACCCCATGGAGGTCAACCACATGGAAACAACGATGAACGAGCTGCTCCCCGACAAAGCCGCCGCCACTGCCGGCGCCCCGCAACCGGACGCTGCGCCCCGCACCACGCCTCGCACAGGTCGTTCGGGCGATGATGTAGTGCGCTGGGCTGAGTTCCGACTGGCGGTGTGGGCAGGGGCCTTTGCTCTGACTGTCCTTATCAGCAGCCAGGGTTTGTTGTACTCGGCCATTCTGAGCTTGAAAGACGACATGGGTATCCTGCGCGCAGAAATTGGTGTCTTGCGTGCAGACATGCAAACACAGTTTGGCGAGATGCGCGCAGATATGCAAACACAGTTTGGCCAACTGCGTGCAGATATGCAGCAACAGTTCGGCGAACTGCGTGCAGAAGTACAAGAACTGCGCGAGCGCATAGTCAGGATAGATGCCCACCTGGGCATAGGTAGCGCTGCTGCAGATAAGGGCAACTGACCGATCAAGGTGCTTTCCAATACTGGAATAAGTCCGAAGCAGAGAGGCTCTGCCCCGGTCTCAAGCTCGTAGTGTATGCCGGGGGGCTGGGCCTGTCGGCCTGCGGCCAATGCTTGACTATATCCGGCAATGTCGTATGTTTGTTGCGCGACATTCAAGCGGCAGGCATCAGCTGAGCATTAACCGGGCACCCGCCGTGACACCTGCTCCGACTATCCCCGAAATCAAGACACTCAGGTAACACTACCCATGCTGGCAGTTGCAACAACCAACCCCATAGACATCCGGCGCGAGCAGGTATTTTTGCTGTTGGCCGGATTTTTTCTGTGTGCTATGACCTTGCTCAATGTGATCGGCATCACTCGCTTCGTGGAGCTGGGGCCGCTGTCCCTGGCGGTGGGGGTGTTGCCTTATCCGTTGACATTCCTGTGCACCGATCTGGTGAGTGAGCTGTACGGAAAACGCCGCGCCACGTTCCTGGTGACGGTGGGTCTGCTCCTGAATATCTTCATTATTGTTGTACTCACTGTCGCTAACTACCTGCCGTCAGTCAGACCCGACACCATGCCGCCGTGGCAGCTGCTGGAACTGGCGCAAGATGTAACCCTGCCCAGCGGTCAACTGGTGTCTGGCTCCGTCGAGCTGTTCCAACTGATCTATGCCTGTACTACCGGGTCGGTGCTGGCATCCATGCTGGCCTACGTGGCGGCGCAGTACTGCGATGTGTACCTGTTCCATTTCTGGAAGCGCCTGACCAAGGGCCGCCACCTGTGGCTGCGCAACAACTGCAGCACGCTGATCAGTCAGGGAGTGGACTCATTTACGGTAGTCAGCATCACCTTCGGCGCCACCTTTCTGGCCGGCGCTATTTCGCTGAAGCAGTTACTGCTGCTGATGGGCAGCAACTACCTGTTCAAGATGCTGGTGACGCTATTTGACACCATCCCGCTGTATATCCTGGTGCATTACCTCAGACGTTACCTTGACTTGGAGGATGATTTGCAGGGGTGAGATCTGCGGGTTAGCGTTCCAACTGCCCCAGGTTGGCCTGCACAACGGCACCGTTCATAACCGGATGGGTAGCACAGAAATACAGGGTTTCGGCAATTTCCACCGGGTCAATCAGGCGCCCCATGGTGGTTTTTTGCGCCAGCTCGGCCAGGGCCGCAGCGTTGTGAGCGGCCAGCTTGCGTAACATGTCCGTTTCGGTGAGGCCCGGACAAATACAGGCAGTATGAATGCCGCTGCCGGCCAGGTCCTGGCAGGTGGCGCGCATCAGTCCTGCGAGGGCGTGTTTGGAGACGCTGTATGAACAGGTATTGGCCACCGCTTTTACGCTCAACGTCGAGCCGACATAGAGCACGGCGGAGCCCGGTTCCATCAACGGCAACAGCAGCCGGTTCAACTGCACCGGCGCGACCAGATTGATTTGCAATACCTGTCGCAACGCCGCTGCGGTCAGGTCCGAGGCCGAGTCTGTGTCCAGCAGCGCCGCGTTGTGAACCAGGACGATAGGTTGTTGATGCGGGATGAGCGCGTGTAACTCTGCCGCGGCGGCCTGGTCCCAGTCCGGTTCACTCAGGTCAACCGTCAGGTTCACCACGTCCTCCGGCGGCGCTGGAGAGCGGGAAAGGTTAATGATTCGGTAACCCTGTTCCCGAAACAGTTCAGTCGCCGCCAGACCAATCCCCTTGCTGCCGCCGGTAATAATCAAATTTTTTGTCATATTCTAACCCGCATATCTCACCAGGTCGCTTCAAGGGCACCTCTAAAAATTAGAGGTGCCCGTGCAGCATAAGGACATGCTGCCATTTTTAAGCACGTAAGTGCTTGAAAATGAAGGAAATGAAAAATCATACTTTTTCATTTCCGTCTCTAAAAATACCACGGAGGGTATTTTTAGAGGTTACCTCAAGACTTTCCACCCTCTGCAGTCCAACTGGCCGAGCCCCATTGTCCCGGCCCTGAAGATACCTTAAGAACGATTGCGCTGACGGTATCGGCGACAAAAAATGCGTTATCCTCCACCAGACGGGATAACAGGTAATGTGCGTACTCTTCCACCGTGGTGTTGCGTAACGGCAGCAGTTTCGTATCCTTCCCGGCGAAATACAAGGTCTCGTCATTGAAGTTGACCACGTACCGTCCGTCATTCTCAACGATCTTCAGGTATGGGGAATGCGCCGGCAGCAAGGTGTATTCATCCAGTTCCCGGCATAACGCCCTGAGGCGGGATTTCAACCCGGTGTAGTTGAAACACATCCCGTTCTCATCCACCGGCGCGGTCACGGCCACGCGCACCCCGAAGTTGTGACCATGCAGACGTTCACGTTCGGTGGCCGAGAAGATGGTGAAATGGGCGGCGGAAAACTTCAGGTCTTCCTTGCTGATTTCAATGGTGGTAATACTCATCCTGCGCGGTTTCGTAACGGTTTGCCGGTTGCTCGTGGTAATACAAGCTGAAAATTAAAGGTTGCCACACTCCTTATACCACACCTTGCCGTCCGATATACGGTAATATGGTGCTATGCTGCACGGGTGCCTCGTGTTTGTGAGAGGTGCCCGTGTGGTGATAACTCACTATTCCGGTAGATAAAACGGTAATGACTGTATCTGTAACCCCCAAAGTCGGGGTGATATTCAAATCCTACGAACCGTTGGCGTCCATGCAGGCGTACGCGCGCCAGACTGAACAATCCGACCTGATGGGTGGGTTCTGGATTGCCGAGGCCTACCACTGGTTCCGCCAGTACGGGCTGGAAGCGCGCGGTTGCTTCACCACGCTGGCCGCAGTGAGCATGGCGACTGCCAAAATACCCGTCGGGCTTGGCATCACGTCGCCATATATGCGCCATCCCACCATACAGGCGTCTGAGGCCGCGGCCATAGACGAGCTGTCCGGTGGACGTTTCATCATGGGCATCGGCGTGGGCAAGGTAGGTATTGAGTACCTGGAATACGACATCGAAAAACTGCGGCCGGTAGGTGTCCACCGCGAGTCCATCGAGATCATGCGCAAGGTGTTTGCCGGAGAAGCCTACCAGTACCAGGGGAAATATTTCGAGTCATCCATGCCGGCGTTTGACCGCACCGGCGCCGGTCTGCGCACTGAAATACCGATCTATGTGGGCGCTACCGGGCCGTTCATGCAAAAGCTCAGCGGTAGTGACAGCGACGGCATGTTGCTGGCGGGTTTGACGTCGCCGGCATTCGTCAAATATGCCCGCGCCAACATGGCGGCCGGTGCCGAAAAGGCCGGGCGCGCGCTGCCGTCGGACTTTCCGGTGGGCGGCGTAATCCTGTGCGCCTGTTCCCGCGACGGTGACAGGGCGCGCGCCGCCACCCGCCCCTATACGGGCACCTACGTGGTCAACAAGATCAGGAATATCAAGAATGACGTGATTCTGGCCGGTTCGGGTCTGCCGGATTCCGCCTGGGAGCCGTTTCGCCAGGCCATCGCAGACGGCACTCAGGACAAAGTCGCCCGGTACGTAACCGACGAGATGATGCGCAAGTTCACCGTGATCTCCGGTACGCCGGAAGACTGTCTGGAGATCACTCAGGAACTGGTGGATGCGGGCTTGAACCTGCCGTTGCTGGAGGTGGTCGGTGCCAGCGAAGCCGATAATCTGGAGACCATCCGCCTCATGGGCGAGGAGGTCGTGCCCGGACTGAGGCCGGCGGCATGATGACTTAAAATTGAGCATGGACGGAAAAAACCATGAAATTAGCAACATTTGACATCAACCGCAGTGGCAAGCGCACCATAGGTGTGCACCATAACGGCGCCTACGTGGATCTGGTTGCCCGCTCCGGCGGTACGTTGCCGGCGGACATGATCGAGTTTCTCCAGGGTGGCCCGGTGCTTATGGAGCAGGCCCGCAGCCTGTTGGACGGGGTCGAAGGTGGCACCGACCAGCACGTTTACGCAGAAGATGAAATAACTCTGCAATCGCCGCTGCCGTTGCCCGGCAAGATCGTGCATACCTCCTGCAATTTCGGTTCTCATCTGCAGGAGCTGACCACCTGGAAAGACCCGGTATGGGAGTCCCATAACTGGGGTGATTTCCACTTCGAACACCCCACCGGCTTTTTGGAAGCGCCCTCATCCGTGGTGCCCAGCGGCGCAGCGGTTGAGATACCGGTATTCACCCGGCAACTGGACTACGAGATCGAGATCGCTATCATCATCGGCAAGGAGGCTTACCGGGTCGGGGTCGAGGAAGCGTTTGATTACGTGGCAGGTTATACCATCTTCAACGACTTGTCCGCCCGTGACATACAGGCGCGCGAGCATTCCAACAAGGTGATCCTGATGGGCAAGAGTTTCAAAGGCTCCTGCCCGCTGGGGCCGTGGCTGGTCACCCTCGACGAACTGGACGACCCCCACGACCTGGATATGCAACTGCGCGTCAACGGCGAGGTGCGCCAGGATGCCAATACCGGGCAAATGCACTATAAGACCGCAGAACTGGTCTCCTGGTGGTCGCACATGGGCCTGTACCCGGGCGACGTTATCACCAGCGGTTCGCCACCGGGCGTGGCCGCCGGCATGGCTGAATCCAAGTGGTTGCAAGCGGGCGACACGGTGGCTGCAACCATCGCCAGGCTGGGGACACTGACTACCCGCATCATCTGATCTGTAAAGAAGGCATGAACAATGAATACTGAAGTGAACAAGGCGCTGCCGGCCAAGGCCATAGCCAAAGCTATCGACCATATAGACCGCCAGCGTCTGGTAAAACTCGTTATGGACCTGGTGGACATCCCCAGTCCTACCGGTGAAGAGGAAGGTGTTGCCCGTGCCCTGCACGAGATTTTCGGCACGGCAGGTTTTGACTCCACGCTGCAACCCATCGGTGATGATCGCTACAACGCCATCGCTCGCCTGCAAGGGGAGGGTGGCGGCAAATCCCTGATGTTCAACGGCCACTTGGATACCTCGTTTGGGCCGGAACAGGCGCATCGCGGTATCGGCTACCAGTGTAAGGCGACACTGGTCGATAACGAATGGATCTACGGCATGGGTTCGTTCAACATGAAGAGCGCCATGGGCACCTATATCGTCGCCACGGAAGCGATCCGCAAGGCCGGTATCAAACTTGCTGGCGATGTGGTCATCGCCGGGGTCGCCGGTGAAATTGAAAAAGCGCCGGTGAATGACTTCGAGGGGCGGCAGTACCAGGGTTACGGCGTTGGCACCAAATTCGCAATCACCCACGGCGCAGTGGCTGATTTCTGCATCCTGGGCGAGCCCACCAACATGATGCTGATCCCGCGCCACTGCGGCACCACCTGGCTCAAGCTCACCGTGCCGGGCCGCCTGATCCATACCGCCTGGTCGAAGACGGAGACCAACGCCATCAACAAGGCGCGCAAGGTCTTAGAGGCCATCCATGACTGGATCCCCGGCTACTGCGAGCGCAATCAGGTGGACGATTTCCAGCCGCGGGTGAACGTCTCCGCCATCGAAGGCGGCTGGCCCTGGCGCGGCGCCAGAACCCCGGATAACTGCTGCATCTACATGGATGTCAGGACTGTTCCGGGCGTGATGCCAGTGCAGGTCTATAACGAAGTACGCGCAGTTATTGCCGGGGTTGTCGAGGCCAATGAAGAATTGGCCGGCACCAAGGTGGAGATCTTCCTGTCCGCGCCCGGCACCTCCATCCCCGACGACCACGAACTGGTGCAGACTGTCATTCGCGCGCACACCGACCAGTTGGGACAGCCGCCGCAAATGGGCATGGAAACCTGGTACAGCGATGCCGCGCACATGAATCGCTACGGCATACCCACGGTAAATTACGGCTCCGCCGGCCGCATCCGCACCACCGGCAGCGGCGGTTTCTCCACCGCCCAAGGCGAAGCAGTCCACATCGGCGACATGCTGGATATTATCAGAGTGTACATCCAGGCCATCCTGACGATCTGCGGCGTCGCGGAGTGATAGAGGAACCCGTGTGCTGGCGAAGACGGGTGTGCCACCCAGAATAGCCGGATTTCTGTCTATTACGGCATCAGGTCACCTCTAATTAATAGAGGTGACCTGTACATAACTGTCTTCTATTTTGATGCTGCTGAAACTTCTCTCAAAATCCTTTGCGTCGATTCACGATCTTCGATCTCAAGATAGTCTTTGATCGCAGTAATCCCAATTGCTATTTCAGATATAGCATCCTTCTGCCATTTCATCTGTTTATCTACGTCGCCGAATCGTTTATCTACGTCGCCGAATCGTTTATCTACGTCGTCGAATCGTTTATCTATGTCATCGAATCGTTTATCTACGTCGTCGAATCGCCTATTGATTTGTTGCATTGCTTGTTGAAACTCTGCTTTTGTCAGTGCTTCGTTTGATGTTGACATGTCTCATACCTCTTTTGGTTACTTACCGCCTTTTCGGTGGCGCAAGCAAAGCCCACGCGATCAATTCGTTATGATCCAGTTCCAAGTAACGCTTATCATCAAAAGTCCTGTCGCAGCCCTGACACATCATACCGTTTTGCTCAAGCAGAAAGTCACACATAGCCTTAGGCTTGAGTAAAAGGGGGGTCGGTGGCAATCAAGTCAACCGACTCGGAGTTCATGGCGCGCATGAAATCCAGATTGTCTCCATGAAACAGCGTCCGATTTTTGAAGTTGGCATCCATGCTACAATGCTACTGTACGATTAAAGGAATCTCAATTTTTCTTTGGTAGCTCAAACAAACCCGGAACCAAAATGATAAGTGTCAACAAATGAACAAATCAAACCTCAGCAACACCTTACTGAAATTCATAATGGATAACATCAATAAAGAAAACTTTCCAGGTCTTGGTTTTCACTGTTCAAATCAGCTCATCCTGTACATCCATGTCAAACATTAATGAAGTTCTGTCGTGGTCTCGTGCTGATGTACGCGAGTTGATGGCGCGTGCGGCGGTGCTGCGCGACCAGGGGCACGGGCGGGTTATTTCTTACTCGCCAAAGGTTTTCATCCCGCTGACGAAGCTATGCCGCGATGTGTGTCATTACTGCGCTTTCGCACAGCCGCCGCGAGCGGGGCAACGGGCTTATCTCAGCATTGAAGAGGTGCTGGACATAGCCCGGGCCGGTGCCGCGGCAGGTTGCCATGAGGCTTTGTTTACCCTGGGAGACAAGCCGGAGCTGCGTTATCAGGTTGCACGTGATGAACTGCAGGCGCTAGGCCATGCCTCGACTCTGTCCTATCTGCGCGCGGCGGCGCAGAAGGTACTGGACGAAACCGGTTTACTGCCGCATTTGAACCCCGGTGTGATGACCCGCGCTGAACTTGAGGAGTTGCGTCCGGTAGCGGTATCCCAGGGGTTGATGCTGGAAAGTACTTCTGCGCGCCTGTGTGAACGGGGCGGGCCCCATTACGGTTCACCGGACAAGCAACCGCAGGTGCGCCTGGACGGCATTGCCGCAGCCGGGGCGGCGCGCACGCCGTTTACCTCCGGCATTCTCATCGGCATTGGCGAGACCCGGCGCGAGCGCCTGCAAGCCCTGCTGGCCTTAAAGGAACTGCATGACGCGCATGGACATATCCAGGAGATTATCATCCAGAACTTCCGGCGCAAGCCCGGCACGAAGATGCACAGCACACCGGAACCGGCGCTGCAAGAACTGCTGTGGACTATCGCCACGGCGCGCATTATCTTCGGTGCCGACATGAATATACAGGCACCGCCCAACCTGACTGCGGCTGAGGCCTTGCCCGACCTTATCGAGGCGGGCATTAACGATTGGGGTGGGGTCTCACCCGTGACTCCGGATCATGTCAATCCGGAGGCAACCTGGCTGCACCTAGAGCGGCTGCGGGCAGTGACTGAGGCGGCCGGCAAGACCTTGACGCCAAGACTGCCGGTGTACCCGGCCTATATCCAGGCACGGGAGACCTGGATCGAGCCGTCCCTGCATACCCGCGTGATACGGAAAACTGACGCCGCCGGCTTCGCCCGTCCGGATGACTGGGCGCCGGGGAGCAGGGGAGTGTTGCGGGAATCGCAGGCCAATACGCCCTCGCCCCTAGCGGCAGCGAGCCGGGCTGAGGGGTGGAGCTATGCGGGCGCGGCGATGCAGGGGCTGGGTTCCATTATCGATCAGGCTGTGGTCGGAACGCGCCTTAATGAGGCCGACATCGTGGCGCTGTTCAACGCCCGCGGCGTTGACGAAGAGGTGGTGTTGCAGGCTGCCGATGACCTGCGCCGGCGCGTGAATGGCGACTCGGTCAGCTTTGTCATCAACCGCAATATCAACTACACCAATATCTGCTATTTCGGTTGCGGTTTCTGCGCCTTTTCCAAGGGGCGCGTGGCGGAGAACCTGCGCGCACGCGGGTATGACCTGCCATTGGAGGAGATACAGGCGCGGGTAGCCGATGCCTGGCAACGGGGGGCAACCGAAGTCTGTCTGCAAGGAGGCATCCATCCGCACTACACCGGCGCCACGTATCTTGCCATCTTGCGCGCGGTGAAGCAGGCTCAGCCGGACATGCACGTGCACGCCTTCTCGCCGCTGGAGATCAGGCAGGGTGCGCAAACCCTGGGCCTGCCGCTCAAGGATTATCTGGGCGCATTAAAGCAGGCCGGTTTGGGCACCTTGCCCGGCACCGCCGCGGAAATTCTGGATGATGAGATCCGACAGATTATTTGCCCGGACAAGCTGAATACGGCAGAGTGGCTGGAAGTCATGCGCGTCGCTCACTCGCTGGGCCTGCAATCGACTGCTACTATCATGTTCGGCCATGTGGAGCAGCCGCTGAACTGGGCGCGCCATCTGTTGCGCATCCGCGACTTGCAGGAGGAAACGGGGGGGTTTACCGAGTTCGTGCCACTGCCTTTCGTGCACATGGAAGCGCCCATGTACCGCAATGGCGCGACCCGCAAGGGCCCGACCTTGCGCGAAGCGTTGCTTATGCATGCCGTCGCCCGGTTGGTGCTGCATCCCCATATCACCAACATCCAGGCCTCCTGGGTGAAGCTGGGCCGGGACGGGCTCAGGGCCTGCCTGGATGCCGGAGTGAATGACTTGGGCGGCACCTTGATGAACGAAAGCATCAGCCGCGCCGCCGGGGCTGCACATGGGCAGGAGTTCACTGCGGCCGACCTGCGGGTGCTGATCGCCGCCGCCGGCAGGACGCCGCAGCAGCGCACCACCCGTTATGAGTTAGTGAGTGACAGTAACCATGTCCGGTAACACCATCGGAAAATTGTTTACGGTAACTACCTGCGGCGAGAGCCATGGTTATGGTTACCTGTGTATTGTTGATGGCTGTCCACCGGGCATGGCGTTATGCGAGGCTGATCTTCAACATGATCTTAACCGGCGCAAGCCCGGCAAGTCGCGGCATGTGACCCAGCGGCGGGAATCGGATCGGGTGAAAATCCTGTCCGGGGTGTTCGAGGGCAGGACTACCGGCACACCCATAGGTCTGTTGATTGAAAATGAAGACCCGCGCAGTAAGGACTACTCGGCTATCAAGGACAAGTTCCGGCCCGGACATGCGGATTACACCTATTGGAAAAAGTACGGTATCCGCGATGACCGGGGCGGCGGGCGCGCCTCGGCGCGGGAAACCTGTGTGCGCGTGGCCGCCGGCGCTATTGCTAGGAAGTATCTGCGTGAACAGTTTGGCTGTCAGGTGCGCGGTTATCTGGCGCAGCTGGGGCCGGTCAGGCTGGAGTTGCAGGACTGGAATGCAGTGGATAACAACCCGTTTTTCTGCCCGGATGCCGGCAAGGTCGCGGAACTGGAAGCCCTGATGGACGAGCTGCGCAAGTCCGGCGATTCCATCGGCGCGCGCGTGAATCTGGTCGCCACCCATGTTCCGGTGGGGCTGGGAGAACCGATCTTCGACCGTCTGGACGCTGACATAGCCAAGGCACTGATGAGCATCAACGCCGTCAAGGGGGTGGAATTAGGTGACGGTTTCGAGGTTGTCGCACAGCGCGGCACGCAGCATCGCGACGAGCTTGCGGCAAGCGGCTTTTTGTCCAACCATGCCGGCGGTACGCTGGGTGGCATATCCAGTGGCCAGGACTTGCGCGCCAGCATCGCTCTGAAGCCGACCTCCAGTATCCGCATCCCCGGCAGGACTGTGGATGTTCACGGTAACGAAACGGAGATTGCCACCACCGGCCGCCACGACCCCTGCGTCGGCATCCGCGCCACGCCCATTGCCGAGGCCATGCTGGCGCTGGTATTGATGGACCACGCACTGAGAGATCGAGCGCAGAACCCCGACTGAGCTGCTTCCGGGGGGGGGGGGGGATTTCAGATCTGTCCCCGCGTTCGCCCCCGCGTCCGCATGATGGCTGTCAGGGGGCGGATTTCAAATCCGTCTCCAGCGTCTCCGCATCCGTCCCCGCTCCGGTTTCCGTTTTTCCAAAGGTAATAACGACATGATCCGTCTTTGAGTTTTTTACTCCATAGACGTTGATGATATAGGGCAGCATCACCCAGCTGTCGCTGTCGCCCCGTAACGATGCCAGCCATTCGGCGTTGTTTCTATCGGAATCGGACCAGGGACACACGACCTCGCCGGCCTCAAGCAGCTCAATAATGGTTTGCCGCGTCGCCGGGTTGCGGGCGCCGGGTATGGCCCGGAAGAATCCGAAAAATATCTTGTTGTACAAGCTCCCGAACAGGTGCCTGCTCACCACGAAACGGATCTGACGCGGCGCTGCCATCTGGACAAAAAGCCAGAAGTTTTTGCGAATGTTTTTCCCCAGCATCAAGACGCCGCCGGTATCGGGGAAGTGCTTGAAACCCTCCACATGCAGCCAATAGGTTTCGCCGATAGTCAGGGTCAGAATAATCCGCAGCAGGGACTGTGGCAGTTTGTACACCGTGTATATCGCCCCGCCTAAGGCAACCACCATCAACAGCGGAAACAGCAGGTCGCTGAGACCCCTCATGGAAAACAGGACGGTCAGCCCTAAGAAGCCCAGCATCACCACGTTCTGGATGAGGCTGTTGCCGGCCAGCACTCGACCTAGCATGCGTTCGCCGGCGTGAAACTGGATCAAGGCGTTAAGCGGAATGATGAACAATCCGCTGAACATGCCCAGCAGCATAAGGTTGATGACGTGGGCCTGCATAGTGTCAAGCCACGGCAGGATGAACAGGCACACAGCCACACCTAGCGCGCCAATCGGGATCAGGCCGGTCTCGATATAGTTTCTCGAGACGATGCCGGCGATCAGCGAGCCGAACATAACCCCGGTGCCGACGTTGGCCAGCGTCCCCTGGATGACCCGGACGTCGGTGACGCCCAGATTGTCCTTGACAAAGGCCGGGAACGCCGCCAGCAGCACCTGACCAATAGACCACATGAGCGCCAGGCCGATGATCGACAGCAGAATCACTTCCTGGGAGCGGACCGTGTCCAGGTTCTCGGCCAGGTAACGGCCGGTGCGATACTTGACCCAGTCGAAGCGCAGGTTCCGGTCCGGTTTATGCCGGGTGGGCAGGCGGTAGGCCAGCTTCAGCTCCACCAGCGCGCCGGCTATCAGGAACCAGCCGATGCCTTTGATGGCGACCAGCACGTCTTCTTTGGTGGAAAAAACCACATCGGTCAGGAATATCTCGAACAGGATTGAAAATACCAAAGCACCGGTGAGAATGGCGATGGTTGTGGTCGCTTGCACTACGCTGTTGGCGCGCGTCAGCCGTTCCTTGCCAGCAATTTCCCGTATATAACCGTATTTTGCGGGTCCGTAAAACGCGCTCTGGACTGCCAGCAGGAATGTCATGACAAACGCCGCCCAGAACCATCCCAGGTGATAGAACAAAGTGATCAGGCAGGTCAGGCCGACTGCGCCCCAGGCGGTGGTGCGCATCACCAGGTTTTTTGGAAACTTGTCGGCCAGGAAACCGGCGGGAGTAAACAACAGCACAAACGGCAGCAGGATCAGGGCGTTGACGATTGCCGTCAATATGATCAACGCATCGCCCTCATAGGTCTTGAAAATGGTATTCTGTATGGTGATTTTGTGCCCTAAGTCGACGAAGGCGTTCAGGAACAGCACGGCTATGTAGGGCAGAAAACCCCTGATTTTGAATAAATCACTCACTACGCCGATGTTCCACCCACGGTCAGTTCGTCGATCCTGATGGTCGGCTGACCTACGCCGACGGGGACCGACTGGCCGTCCTTTCCGCACACGCCGATGCCGCTGTCAAGCTGCATGTCGTTGCCGGTCATGGATACCCGGGTGAGCACATCCGGGCCATTGCCGATCAGGGTGGCGCCCTTGATGGGCGCGGTCAAGCGGCCGTTTTCGATGAGCCGGGCCTGACTGGCGCTGAATACGAACTTACCATTGGTGATGTCCACCTGGCCACCGCCGAACTGGGAAGCATACACCCCTTTTTGCACCGAGCCGATAATTTCCTCGGGATCATGCTCGCCGGCCAGCATGCAGGTATTGGTCATGCGCGGCATGGGCAGGTGCGCGTACGATTCCCGGCGTCCGTTACCGGTGGGCTGCATCCCCATCAGCCGGGCATTGAGCTTGTCCTGCATATAGTTCTTCAGGATGCCGCGCTCGATCAAGGTGGTGGATTCCGTGGGGGTGCCTTCATCATCTACGGTCAACGACCCGCGCCGGTTTGCAATGGTGCCGTCATCCACCACGGTAACGCTCGCGGCCGCAACCCGCTCGCCGATACGATTGCTGAACGCCGAGGTACCCTTGCGGTTGAAGTCGCCTTCCAAGCCATGACCGATTGCCTCATGCAGCAGGATTCCCGGCCAGCCCGGCCCCAGCACCACGGTCATGGCGCCGGCCGGCGCCGGCACTGCATCCAGATTGTCCAGCGCCTCGGTGACCGCATCATCAATGTAGCCGGACACGATGTCAGCGTCCAGGAAGTAGTCGTACCCGCAGCGGCCGCCGCCGCCGCCGCCGCCTTTCTCCAGCCGGCCGTTATGCTCGACGATAACATTCACGTTGAGCCTGACCAAGGGACGCACATCGCCACAATAAGCGCCGTCGCTGGCGGCCACCAGCACCGCGGAATAGGCGGCACTGAGTCCGGCGATCACCTGTTTTACCCTGGCGTCCTTGTTGCGAGTCTCGGCGTCGATACGTTGCAACAAGGCGATCTTCTCCGCCGGCGGGATCGATTCCAGCGGATTGGCGCCACTGTACAACGGCGCCGGCGCGCGCTTCTGCCAGGCCTGCAAGCTGTGTGCGCCGCCGCTGCGAGCAATGGCGCGGGCGGCCGTAGCGGCCGCAGTCAAGGCTGGCAGGACTATCTCATCCGAGTAGGCAAAACCGCTCTTGTCGCCGCTGACGGCGCGTACTCCCACCCCCTGGTCGATGCTGTGTGAACCTTCCCGGATAATGCCTTCCTCCAGCACCCAGGTTTCGGCCTGAGAGTATTCAAAGTACAGGTCGGCATAGTCAATATCATTGACGATCATACGGTCCAGGGTCTGTTCAAGATCCCGGCGCCCGAGCCCGGTCGGCGCCAGCAGTTGCCGGCTGGCAATGTCCAGTTGTTGCGTCATGGTAGTGTTCTCTCTACAGTCTGGCCGAGTACCCGATGTGTCAACGCCGGGAAAGAACGTCTCAATGTGTGCATCCCGGCCAGATCAAGGTCGGCGCAGGCAACCCCCGGGCCGTCTTCCAGGCGGCACAGGATGTCGCCCCAGGGAGCGACGATCATGCTGTGTCCCCAGGTGCGTCGGGTTTGTGTATTCTGTCCGCCCTGGTTGGCGGCGACGACGTAACACAGGTTTTCCACCGCCCGGGCGCGCAACAACAGCTCCCAGTGGCGCTTGCCGGTGGCGTAGGTGAACGCCGCCGGCACGGTGAACATTTCCGCCTGCCGGTTCGACAGCTCCCGGTACAGTTCCGGGAAGCGCAGGTCGTAGCAGACCGTCATCCCGACCCGGCCCAGCGGAGTGTCCGCCACGACGGTGTTCTGCCCCGGCGCGATAGTATTGGATTCGTTGTAAACCTCTTGCTCCTCAGCCTCCACCTGCACGTCAAACAGGTGCATCTTGTCGTAGCGGTGGGTGCGCAGACCGTCCGGGTTGTACAACAGGCAGGCGTTATACACCCGCCCCGGCTCGGTGCTTTGCAGCGAACAGCTACCCGCCATCAGCCACAGCCGGTGGCTGCTGGCCTGCTCGGCCAGAAAGTCCTGCACCGGGCCGGCTCCCGGCGCCTCCCCGATACGCACCTTGGCCGTCTCGTCATCACTCATCATGGCAAAAAATTCCGGCAACAGGGCAAACCCGGCGCCGCACCGCGCCGCTTCCCCGATCAGCTCGCCCGCCCGGGCAAGATTAGCGTCAAGGTCAGCGGAGGAAACCATCTGGATTACGGCAAATCTGGACATGCCCGGAGTATACGTGAAACCTGAATTGATTTACAGAAACCCCTGACCCGCAGACCGCACCAAGTCGCTTGTTACCTTATGAAACATGATTGCTCTCAATAAGTTATGGTCACCTCTATTAATTAGAGGTGGCCTTTAGATGGGGCTATTATATAATGCCCGCCATGAAACCGATAAAAACAGGCTTGCTTGGCCTTGGCACCGTGGGTGGCGGGGTGGTCGGCGTGCTCACCGGCAATGCCGATGAGATCGCTCGTCGTGCCGGACGGGAGCTGGTCATCAGCCATGCTGCGGCGAAAGAATACGACGCTGAGGCGATCCGGGGGTTGCAGCAGGTGGGGCGGCTGAGCGATGATGGTTTTGCCGTGGTGGATGACCCGGATGTCGACATTATCATCGAGCTCATCGGTGGCTACTCACCGGCGAAGGAAATGGTGTTGCAGGCCATCGCCAACGGCAAGCATGTCGTCACTGCCAACAAGGCCCTGATCGCAGTGCATGGCAACGAGATCTTCCGCGCCGCACAGGAACGGGGCGTCATCGTGGCGTTTGAGGCCGCGGTCGCCGGTGGCATTCCCATCATCAAGGCCTTGCGCGAGGGGCTGGCGGCAAACCGCATCGAGTGGGCCGCCGGCATCATTAACGGCACTGGCAACTTCATTCTCAGCGAGATGCGCGACCAGGGCCGGGACTTTGCCGAGGTGTTGCAGGAAGCCCAGCAACTGGGTTACGCGGAAGCCGACCCGACCTTCGATGTGGAAGGCATCGACGCCGCGCATAAACTCACTATCATAGGTTCACTGGCCTTCGGCATTCCCTTGCAGTTTGACCAGACCTACACCGAGGGCATCAGCAGGATAGGGCCGCAGGATGTGGCTTATGCCGACGAACTGGGCTATCGCATTAAACATCTGGGTATCACCCGGCGTAGCGAGGGCGGCATTGAATTGCGCGTGCATCCCACCCTGATCCCGGCCCAGCGGCTCATCGCCAACGTGGACGGGGTCATGAACGCAGTGCTGGTGCAGGGTGACGCGGTGGGGCCGACCTTGTACTACGGCGCCGGCGCCGGTTCCCGGCCCACTGCGTCTTCAGTGGTCGCCGATGTGATAGATGTGGCGCGCGCGCTGACTACCGACCCGGGCAACCGTGTGCCGCAGCTGGCATTTCAGCCCGATGCCATGTCCGAACTCCCCGTGTTGGACATGGAAGATGTCCACACCGCTTATTACCTGCGGATGCAGGCCGTGGACCAGCCCGGCGTGCTGTCTGCGGTCGCCACTATCCTGGGCAACCTGGGCATCAGCATTGAAGCCATCATCCAGAAGGAACCGGCGCCGGGCGCCGACCATGTCTCCATCATCATACTCACCCAGCGCGTGCAGGAGCGTAACATGAACACTGCCATCAGACATATTGAGGCATTGGACACCATAGCCGGAAACGTGCACCGGATCCGGGTCGAAAGCCTTGGGTGACCCGGGCCTCGGGCAATTTCCCGGTTCGTTCTGGTGGACATGGCTTGTCCACGATCCGGTGACAGTGAGGTTATGCAGTCGGAATGACAAGCCAGGAATTGAAAATGACGCAATATTCAGGACTGATTGAACGCTACCGTGCGCGTCTCCCCGTCGCCGACGGCGCCCGCATCATCACCCTGGGTGAGGGCAGTACTCCGTTAATTCAACTGCAAAACCTGCCTGTCGCCAACGCCCGCGACATCAGCTTGTACGTGAAGTATGAAGGGCTGAACCCGACCGGCTCGTTCAAGGATCGCGGCATGACCATGGCCATTACCCAGGCCGTCAGTGAGGGCTCGCAGGCGGTGCTGTGCGCCTCCACCGGCAATACCTCCGCCGCTGCTGCGGCCTACGCCGCGCGCGCCGGCATCGCTTGTTATGTGCTGATCCCGGACGGCAAGATTGCCATGGGCAAGCTGGCCCAGGCCATGATCCATGGCGCCGTGGTGTTGCAGATACAAGGCAATTTTGACGACGGCATGAGACTGGTCAAGCAGCTTGCAGCCACCGAGCCCATTACCCTGGTCAATTCCGTCAACCCCTACCGCTTGCAGGGACAGAAAACCGCAGCCTTCGAGATCATTGACGAGCTGGGCGCGCCGCCCGACTTCCATTGCCTGCCGGTAGGCAATGCCGGCAATATCTCCGCGTACTGGAGCGGCTACAGCGAGTATGCCGGCCAGACTACCGGCGCCTGCAACTTCTGTGACGGGCAGTGTGCCTACCTCACCGAACCGGTCACGGATAAACGACCGCGTATGTTGGGCTATCAGGCTGCCGGCGCCGCGCCGTTTTTACGCGGCGCGCCGGTGGCGCAACCGGAAACCGTTGCCAGCGCCATCCGTATCGGCCGCCCGCAGTCCTGGGAGTTGGCCTGGGCTGCCAGCCGGGAGTCCGGTGGCTGGTTCGACGAGTTCCACGATACGGACATCCTGGCGACACAAGCGCTGCTGGCAAACACAGAAGGTATCTTCTGTGAGCCGGCATCTGCCGTTTGTGTCGCCGGCGCCTTGCGCGATATCGCAGCGGGCAAAATCCCCGCACATAGCAGCGTCGTCTGCACCCTCACCGGCCACGGCCTCAAAGACCCGGACATCGCCATGCGCCAAAGCACAACCCCGGTCACAAAGGTCGCCGCGAACCTGGATGACGTAAGGCAAATCATACTCAGAAATTGAAAATCACCCGTCGCGATATTTCTGAAAAATGCAGCCTGCCGGACTCCCTGCATCCGGTGTTGCGGCGTGTGTTTGCGGCCCGGCATATTGATTCTGCGCGCGAGCTGGATTACTCGCTGCATAACCTGCTGCCGTTTGCTTCACTGAAACATATCGCCGCCGCCGCGGCGTTGCTGATTGATGCCATCCGCGCCGACCAGCGCATACTGGTGGTGGCCGACTATGACGCGGATGGCGCCACCGCCTGTGCCGTGGCCTTGCGCGGACTGTCCATGCTAGGTGCCCGGCAGGTTCTCTACCTGGTGCCGGACCGGGCGAAACAGGGTTATGGCCTGAGCGCCGATGTGGTGCGGCAGGCGCTGGAGCAGGAACCCGACCTGCTGGTGACGGTGGATAATGGTATTTCCAGCCTGGCCGGCGTCGAGTTTGCCCGTGACGCCGGGGTTGATGTGTTAGTTACTGATCATCATTTACCGGGGAAGGAGTTGCCGTCTGCCAACGTCATCATCAACCCGAACCAGCCCGGTGATCACTTCCCCAGCAAGTGTATCGCCGGGGTGGGTGTCATGTTCTACGTGTTGCTGGCAGTGCGGGCCGGCTTGCGTGATGTGCGCTGGTTTGAGCGGCAGGGCCTGCCGACGCCGAATCTGGCAACGTTGCTCGACCTGGTGGCGCTGGGCACCGTCGCCGATGTGGTGCAACTGGATTTCAATAACCGCATCCTGGTCGAGCAGGGCTTAAAACGCATGCGCGCCCGGCGTTGTTGCCAGGGAGTCATGGCCCTGGCCCGGGAGGCCGGCAGCGAACCGGAGCAAACCAGCGCCGCGCAGCTCGGCTTCATGCTGGGGCCGAGGCTGAATGCGGCCGGTCGTCTGGCGGACATGCGCCTGGGTATTGAATGTCTGCTCACGGATGACTTTGCCCAGGCGGTTTCCCTGGCTAAGCAGTTGGACCGGATCAACCGTGACCGCAGACAGGTGCAGGCGGATATGCAGGAACAAGCCGATGACCATTTGCGCGGTATTGCCGACCTGGAGCAGGGTGAGTTCCCGTTCGGTGTCTGCCTGTACGAGCCCGGTTGGCATCAGGGTGTTGTCGGCATCCTGGCCGGCAGGATCAAGGAGATGCTGAACCGCCCGGTGATTATCTTCGCCGGCGCCGATGACGGCCAACTCAAAGGCTCCGGACGTTCCATCTCCGGCATCCACCTCAGAGACGTACTGGAAACACTGGCCACGCAACACCCGACCTTGCTGCACCGCTACGGCGGCCACGCCATGGCCGCGGGCCTCACTATCAGGGAGGCTGAATATGAGCAGTTCAAGGAATTGTTTGACGCCGAGGTGAAACGCCTGCTGGACGGACAACTGCCGGGTGCTGAGGTTGCCACTGACGGTGCGCTGGAACCCGCCCACTTTAATCTGGAACTGGCCGCGGCCATCGAACAGGCCGGCCCTTGGGGGCAGGGCTTCCCGGAACCGCTGTTCGACGGTGTCTTCTCGGTCTCCGGCAGCCGCGTGGTGGGGGACGGCAAGCACCTGCAACTGACCCTGCTGCCAGAGGGCGGGCAAGACGCGATCAATGCCATCTCGTTCAACACGGATGAAAGCGCCATCGCCGCGGCACAACGGGTACAACTGGTCTATCAGTTGAGTGTCAACCGCTACCAAGGCAAGGAAAACCTGCAACTGATCATCCGCCATTTGGACGTTGCTGAACCCTCGCCCTGACATGGCAGCCAGCGGACCTTAGCGTTTTAAGAGGTTTTGGTATTCTGTTATAATCTCTCGCCACACAAAATCGGAACCGACATGCCTGAACTGACCGCCATTATTGCTCAAATCAAAGACTGCCAGGGGAGAATTGACGCCCTGAGGAGGTATCTTTGACTATGAGGATAAGCTCGAACGCCTGCATGAGGTGCGCCAGGAACTGGAGCAACCGGATGTCTGGAGCGACCCGGCGCGCGCCCAGGCCCTGGGCAAGGAGCGGGCGCTGCTGGAAAAAACAACAGGAACGTTGACGACGCTGGGCCAGGGAGTGAACGACCTGGAGTTATTGCTCGACCTGGCAAAACAGGAAGAGGATGACGAGGCCGTGGCGGAAATTGTTGCCGACCTTGACGGCTGCGCCACGCAGATAGCGGAACTGGAATTTCGCCGCATGTTCTCCGGCGAGATGGACCCCAGTAACGCCTTTCTTGAAATTCAGGCTGGTTCCGGTGGTACCGAGGCCCAGGACTGGGCCGAAATGCTGTTGCGCATGTACCTGCGCTGGGGTGAACGGCGCGGCATCGGTGCCGAGTTGATCGAAGTGTCCCCCGCGGAGGTTGCCGGCATCAAGAGCGCCACCGTCCGCTACCAGGGCGATTATGCCTATGGCTGGCTGCGTACCGAAACCGGTGTGCATCGGCTGGTGCGCAAGTCCCCATTCGATTCCGGCAACCGCCGCCATACCTCGTTCGCGTCAGTGTTCGTCTCACCGGAAATCGACGACAATATCGAGGTGGAGGTTGACCCGTCCGATCTGCGCGTGGACACTTACCGCGCCAGCGGCGCTGGCGGTCAGCACGTCAACAAGACCGACTCTGCGGTGCGTATGACCCATCTCCCCACCGGCCTGGTCGTGCAGTGCCAGAACGACCGCTCCCAGCACAAGAACCGCGACCAGGCTCTAAAACAACTGCGCGCCAAACTGTATGAGCTGGAACTGCAAAAACGCATGGCGGACCAGAAAGCCCTGGAGGACACCAAGGCCGATATCGGCTGGGGCAGCCAGATCCGCTCCTATGTGCTGGACCAGTCCCGTATCAAGGACTTGCGCACCGGCATGGAAACCGGCAACACCCAGTCGGTCCTGGACGGCAATCTGGACCGCTTCTTAGAAGCGAGTCTTAAAGCCGGGGTATAACAATGCAACCCAAAGACGACAATGACATAATCCGCCGGCGCCGGGAGCAGTTGGCAGCCCTGCGCGCGGGCGGCAACGCCTATCCCAATGACTTTCGGCGCGATACTCTGGCCGCGCAGCTGCATGAGCGTTTCGGCGCCCTGGACCGGGAACAACTGGAGGCGGAAACGGCCACATTCAAACTGGCCGGCAGGATGCTGAACCGCCGGGTCATGGGCAAGGTTGCATTTGTCCACTTGCGCGACATGTCCGGGCAGATACAGCTGTTTCTGCAGCGCAGCACCCTCTCAGATGAGACCTATACCGCGTTCAGGCAGTGGGATACGGGTGACATCATCGCGGTGACCGGGCGCGTGTTCAGGACTAAAACCGGTGAGTTATCCATCCACGCCGACAGTCTCAGGCTGCTGACCAAGTGCTTGCGCCCACTGCCGGAGAAGTTCCACGGTCTGGCCGATCAGGAAACCCGTTATCGTCAGCGCTACCTGGACCTGATCACCAATGAAGCCACGCGCCGCACGTTCTTGGCGCGCAGTCAGATCATCAACCGGATACGCGCCTACCTGGACGAGCAGGGTTTCCTGGAAGTGGAAACGCCGATGATGCAGCCCCTCCCCGGTGGCGCCGCGGCGCGGCCATTCAGTACCCACCACAATACCCTGGATATGGAGTTGTACCTGCGCATCGCCCCGGAGTTGTACCTGAAACGGCTGGTCGTCGGCGGCTTTGAAAAAGTCTTTGAGATCAACCGCAACTTCCGCAATGAGGGTCTGTCGCCGCAGCACAACCCCGAGTTCACCATGCTGGAGTTTTACTGGGCCTATGCCGGCTATGAAGACCTGATGGCGCTCACGGAAGACCTGCTGCGCACCTTGGCAACCGCGCTGCATGGGGACACCGTGCTGGAATACCAGGGCGAGACCTGTGATTTCACCCGACCGTTCCAACGCCTGACGCTGGCTGAGGCTAATCTGGCCTGCAATCCACACCTCACTGCCGCCGACCTGGATGATCCGCACAAGCTGCGCGCCGTGCTCACCGAGCTGGGGGTGAAACTGCAACCCGGCTACGGCCTGGGCAAGTTACAGCTGGAACTGTTCGAGAAAACCGCGGAGACGCAACTCAGGCAGCCCACCTTCATCACCGCTTACCCGGTGGAGGTGTCGCCGCTGTCCCGCCGCAACGACTCCCAACCGGCGTTCGCCGAGCGTTTTGAACTGTTCATCTGCGGGCGCGAGATCGCTAACGGTTTCTCTGAGCTGAACGACCCGGAGGACCAGGCCCGGCGCTTTCGCCAACAGGCCGAGGACCGTGCCGGCGGTGACCCGGAAGCCATGCGTTACGATGCCGACTATGTCACCGCCCTGGAATACGGCCTGCCGCCCACAGCCGGCGAGGGCATAGGTATAGATCGCCTGGTCATGCTGCTCACCGATGCTCCCGCGATTCGCGATGTGATACTGTTTCCGCAACTGCGTACAAAGGCATCAGCGCGCCGCTGAGGAGAAACTTTTCTGTACCGGCGGCGCCGATATGTATTATACTTGGCAGGCAGTCAGTCAAAGGCGCCATCTGAAAATGTCACGGAGGGCATTTTCAGAGGCCCCTTTAACTAACGGCCTGAAGACGATTCATTCATGTTAACTGTGTAATCAGGAGGTATTCCAGATGTCTAAAGAGACTACTTTGAAGCCCATAGCAGCAGCATTGGGCACCACTTTTGCGGTGTCACTGACACTCAGCCCCATCACCATCGCCGCGGACAACCCGTTCGAGATGACCGAGTTGAGCCAGGGGGGGTATATGCTGGCCGGCGAACATGGAGATGGCGAGGGCAAGTGTGGCGAAGGCAAGTGCGGTGAGGGCGAGAAAGATGGTGAGGGCGAGAAGGACGGCGAGGGCAAGTGCGGTGAAGACAAAAAGGATGCCGAAGGCAAATGCGGTGAAGGAAAATGCGGTAAAGGCGAGAAGGACGGCGAGGGCAAGTGCGGTGAAGACAAAAAGGATGCCGAAGGCAAATGCGGTGAAGGAAAATGCGGTGAAGGCGACGCCTGATACGGCGCTGACCCTGATACCGCACCGGAAGCTGCCAGTCCGCTGCGCTCCGGGCTTTGCTCCGGACTGACAGCCGGTCATGTCCGCAACCTATCCGGTACAGGGTGCTGGTCTGGGTCTGCGACGAGCTTTTATCGGTTCGCTCGCAGACTCGGCCGCTTATCTGTCAGGGATAAACTTTATGGAAGTGGCGCCCGAGAACTGGATCGATGTGGGCGGGCGCTTCGGGCGGCGTTTCCGGCAAATCGCCGAACAGGTCCCAATGGTATGCCACGGCCTGTCGTTGAATCTCGGCGGTCCGGCGCCTCTGGATGAGGCATTTCTTCGTAAAGTCAGACAGTTTTTAGATACATTTAATGTTCGCTGTTACAGCGAACATTTGAGCTATTGCGCCGACGACGGCCACCTCTACGACCTGATGCCAATCCCGTTTACGGCCGAGGCGGTGCGTTATACCGCAGCGAGGATTCGGCGTGTGCAGGATATTGTCGGGCGGCGTCTGGCCATTGAAAACGTGTCCTACTATGCTGCGCCCGGCCAGGAACTGACGGAACTGGAGTTCCTCAACAATGTACTGGTTGAGGCCGATTGCGACCTGTTGCTGGATGTCAACAATATCTATGTCAACAGCATCAACCATCGTTATGACGCCGAGTCCTGGCTGCAGTCGTTGCCGGCGGCGCGTATTGCCTATGCCCACATCGCCGGCCATTACGTGGAGGCTGAAGATCTGCGGGTGGATACTCACGGCGCCGACGTGATCGACCCGGTCTGGCGTCTGCTGGAGACGGCTTACGATCATTTCGGTGTTTTTCCCACCTTGCTGGAGCGGGATTTCAATATTCCGCCGCTGGCTACGCTGGTACAGGAAGTTGACAAAATTCGGCAGCTGCAGTCTGAACGGGATTTCGCCTGGCGCGCCACCCCCCGTTCGTCATTCCGGGCTTGACCCGGAATCCAGTGAAAGAACCCTCCTTTCAGGATATCCAGTACCGGTTCACCCGGCATATTCGTGACCCGCAACGGGTGTCGGCACCGCAGGACATTGAGGAGCGGCGCATGGGCATCTATCGGGATTTGCTGTATCGCAATGTGGAGAGCTTCCTGGCGGGCAGTTTTCCGGTATTGCGTAAAACACTCAAGGATACCGACTGGCATGAGCTGATACGGGATTATTTCAGGAGCCACCGGGCGCGCACGCCGTTATTTCCGAAAATGCCGCAGGAGTTTTTGCAATACCTGCAGAACGAAAATGCAGCCACCGCGAAACTGTACCCGTTCCTGACGGAACTGGCCCACTATGAGTGGGTGGAACTGGCGTTATCCCTGGACGTCAGGGAGATACCGGAGCAAGGTATCGACCCGGCCGGTGAGCTGCTCTCAGGCCGGCCGGTTCTGAACGAGCTGTCCTGGTCGCTGGCGTATCACTATCCGGTGCATCGTATCGGCCCTGATTACCGGCCCGGGGAAAAGCCTGCACAACCCACCTGCCTGTTCGTTTACCGGGACCGCCAGGATAAGATCAGGTTTATCGAACTGAACTCTTTGGCCGCGCGTCTGGTCGATTGTTTGAAAGAGAATAAGGATAACAAGAGTGGTCGCGAGCTGCTCACGGACATAGCGGATGAGAGCGCACACCCGGAGCCGGAAGTTGTCGTCAGGGGAGGGAGTGCGCTACTGGAAGATATGCGCGCCAAACAAATCATCCTGGGGGTTGTGAAACATTACGCATCCGCAACCTTAGCGCATTCAATTTGATAAAACCTGCCGCGTCCTGCTGGTCGTAGCTGCCGGCATCGCTCTCAAAGGTGGCGATATCAGCGTTGAACAGGCTGTCGGTGTCGGATTTGCGGCCGCAGACGATGACGTTGCCTTTATACAGCTTCAGGCGCACGCGGCCGGTTACCGTAGTCTGGGTAGCGTCAATCAGCTGTTGCAGGGCCAGACGTTCCGGGCTCCACCAGTAGCCGTTGTAGATCAGTCTGGCATAGCGCGGCATCAGATCGTCTTTCAGGTGTGCCAGTTCCCGGTCTAGGGTGATGGATTCCATGGCGCGGTGGGCCTTCAGCAGTATCGTCCCGCCCGGGGTTTCGTAGCAACCGCGCGATTTCATGCCGACGTAGCGGTTCTCAACAATATCGGCGCGGCCGATACCATGCCGACCGCCGGTTTCGTTCAGCGCTTGCAGTAATTGCGCCGGCGCCAGGGCGACGCCGTTCAGGGCGCAGGCATCGCCGTTGCTGAAATCCAGTTCGATGAGCTCCGGCGCGTCGGGAGCCTGCTCCGGGGCCACGCTGCGGCGCCATACCGACTCGGCCGGCGGCTGCCAGGGATCTTCCAGCTCCCCACCCTCGTAGGAAATATGCAGCAGGTTGGCATCCATGGAGTAGGGTGAGCCGCCGGCCCGTTTGGCCTCAATGGGGATGTCATGTCGTTCCGCATAGGCCAGCAGCTTTTGCCGCGAATCCAGGTCCCACTCGCGCCAGGGCGCGATCACCCTGATATCCGGTTGCAGCGCGTACGCGCCCAGTTCCAGCCGTACCTGATCGTTGCCCTTGCCGGTGGCGCCGTGCGCGATGGCCTCCGCGCCCGTTGCCGCAGCCAGCTCCACCAGGCGCTTGGCCACCAGCGGCCGGGCGATGGAGGTGCCCAGCAGGTACTCACCCTCATACAAGGTATTGGCCCGGAACATGGGAAATACGAAGTCCCGCACAAACTCTTGCGTCAGGTCTTCGATGAATATTTCTGTCACTCCCAGGTTCTCCGCCTTGGCCCGCGCCTGCTCAACCTCCTCGCCCTGACCGATATCGGCAGTGAAAGTCACCACCTCGCATTGGTAGGTGTCTTGCAGCCATTTCAGGATGACAGACGTATCCAGCCCGCCGGAATAGGCGAGCACGACTTTGTTGACCGGAGTCTTTACCATTATGTGTTGGTGTGTTAGTCTGGAACCTGTTTCAGCGAACAGATGCAAATCTGCTTGGGAATTATATCATCACACCGGTAAAGCGCATGGCTACAATGATCTCCGAAGTATATGAAGCGTTCCGCTCAGCGGGTATCCCTGATGAGCGCGCGCGCGCGGCTGCCGAGGCCCTGTCATCAGAAAATGTAGCAACCAAGCGTGATATAAACGAACTCAAGGCTACACAGAAACTGCACAGCTGGATGATCGGTTTCAACCTGGCAATCACCATGGCCATTTTCTGGAAACTTTTCAGCTGATTCCGATCAGAGTAGTATATCTCTAATATCCGTCAGTATCTCCCCCAGCGCCCGGGTAAATTGCGCCGCGGCAACGCCGTCGATGACGCGGTGATCATAAGACAGGGAGTAGGGCAGGATGAGTCGGGGTTCGAGCTTGCCGGCCTGATAGACCGGCTTGAGCGTGGCCCTGGCAACGCCCAGTATGGCTACTTCCGGGCAGTTGATGATGGGCGTGAAACCGACTCCGCCAATATGCCCTAAGCTGCTGATGGTGAAACACCCGCCCTCCATGTCGGCGGGCCGCAGTTTCTTGTCCCGCGCCTTTTGCGCCAGCGCGCTCAGCTCCGCCGCCAGGTCGAATACGCCCTTGAGATTGGCATCCTGCACTACCGGCACCAGCAGCCCCTGGTCGGTGTTCACCGCTACGCCGATATGAAAATAGTGTTTCAGGATCAAGTCCTTGCCGTCCGGACTTAGGGAAGCATTGAACTCCGGGAACTTTTTCAGGGCCACCACCACGGCCTTGACCAGGAAGCTGAGCAGGGTGAGCTTGACGCCACGCTGGTCAGCCTCGGTTTTTTTCGACAGGCGGAAGGCTTCCAGTTCGGTAATGTCGGTCTCGTCAAATTGCGTCACGTGGGGCACATTGACCCAGTTGCGATGCAGGTTCTGGCCGCCCAGCCGTTTCAGACGCACCAGAGGTTGAGTCTGCACCGGGCCGAATTTGGAAAAGTCCACCGGTGGGAGGTCTTGCAGCACCGGGCGTTCGAACACGCCGGCACCGGTCATAACCGATTGGGTGAACGCAGTCACATCTTCCTTGAGGATACGACCTTGTTTGCCGCGCCCCTTGACCAGACCCAGGTCCACGCCCAGCTCCCGGGCAAACTTGCGTACGCCCGGGCTGGCGTGGGCCTGGGCAGAGGCGCTGGAACCTGCGGTGCGGGCGCCGGCGGGGGTATTCGGTGCAGGTTTCTGTCCGGGACCCAGAACCGGTGGGGGTGGCTGCGGCGCAGTCGCGGTCGGTTTTTCTGCAAGGGGGGCGGGCGTGGCCGCTGTTGGCTTGGCTGGCGTGACCGGCTTCGGTGCGGTCATCGTATCGGGGGCAGCTGGCTCAGAGGTTTCAGTCGCCTCATCCGGTTCAGCCGCTTCGGGCGGCGTTGCAACTGCTGCTTCAGCCTGTTCCAGTTTGAGTATCGGGCTTCCTGCGGAGACACTGTCCCCGACCCTGACCATGAGCTCCACCACCGTGCCGGCGGCCGGTGCCGGGATGTCCATGGTGGCCTTGTCCGACTCCAGGGTGAGCAAGGTGTCTTCAGGTTTTACCGTATCGCCCGGCTGAACGGCTATCTCAATGATCTCGACTGTATCGAAGTCACCGATATTTGGAATGACAATGTCACGGGTCGGCATCATGATCATACCTTCACGGGGTCAGGTTTTTCCGGGTCAAGGTGATACTTGTTCATGGCCTCGGCCACTTTATCGGCGGAGATTTTACCATCGTCGGCCAGCGCCTTCAGGGCCGCGAGGGCAACATAATACCGGTCCACTTCAAAAAACTTTCTCAGCCCGGCGCGAGTGTCGCTCCTGCCGTAGCCATCCGTACCCAACACCAGATACGGTGCCGGCACGTGGCTGCGAATCTGGTCGGCGTACAGTTTCATGTAATCTGTGGCGGCGACTACCGGGCCGGCGCGGTCTTGCAGGCAGCGCCGCACATAGCTTTTCTTAGCGTCCTGTTGCGGGTGCAGCAGGTTCCAGCGCTCCACCTCCAGACAATCCCGGCGCAGTTCGTTAAAGCTGGTCACGCTCCAGACATCGGCGGCCACGTCAAAGTCGGCGCGCAGCAGCTCCGCCGCGCCCAGCACTTCGCGCAGGATTGCGCCCGAACCCAACAACTGTACCCGCAGGGTGCTATCGTCACCCTCGTGCAGCAGATACATGCCTTTCAAGATCCCCTCCGTGGCATTATCCGGCAACGGCGGGTGCGTGTAGTTCTCATTCATCACGGTGATGTAGTAATACACATCCTCGTCCAGTTCATACATGCGCCGTAACCCGTCATGGATGATCACGGCCAGCTCAAAGGCGTAAGTCGGGTCGTAAGAGATGCAGTTGGGAATAGTGGCAGCCAGCAGGTGGCTGTGGCCGTCCTGGTGTTGCAGCCCTTCCCCGGCCAGGGTCGTCCTGCCGGCGGTGCCGCCGAGGAGGAAGCCGCGCGAACGCAGATCGCCGGCTGCCCAGGCCAGATCGCCGATGCGCTGGAAACCGAACATGGAATAGAAAATGTAAAACGGTATCATTCGCACCCGGTGGTGTTTATAGGCCGTGGCCGCCGCAATCCAGGATGAAAAGGCACCGGCTTCGGTAATGCCTTCCTGCAGGATCTGACCTTTTTGATCCTCCCGGTAATACATGACGTGGTCAATATCCACCGGCTCGTACAGCTGTCCCACCGAGGAGTAGATGCCAAGTTGCCTGAACATGCCTTCCATGCCAAAAGTGCGGGCTTCATCCGGCACAATGGGGACGATGTGCTTGCCCAGCTGGTCGTCTTTGGTCAAGGTATTGAGAATGCGTACAAAGGCCATGGTGGTGGATATTTCCCGTGTGCCAGTGCCCGCCAGCAGTTTCTCATGGATACCCAGGTCCGGCACCGACAGCCGCGGCGCCTCGGGCCATGGCTGTAACAGGAACCCACCGAGCTGGTCCCGTTGTGTGCGCATGTACTTTATTTCCGGGCTGTCGTCAGGTGGCTTGTAGAACGCGGCATTGGCAACGTCTGCATCGGACACCGGTATGTTGAAGCGCTGGCGGAAGGCTTTCAGTGCCTCCTCGCCCATTTTCTTTTGCTGATGGGTAATATTCTGGCCCTCGCCGGCCTCGCCCATGCCGTAACCCTTGACGGTCTTGGCCAGGATCACCGTAGGTTGCCCCTTATGCTTAACCGCCGCGGCGTAGGCGGCATAGACCTTGTGCGGGTCATGGCCGCCGCGATTCAGGCGCCAGATATCCTCATCGGACATGTTCGCCACCAGTGCCTTGAGTTCCGGGTGTTTGCCGAAAAATTTTTCTCTCACGTAGGCGCCGCTGTTGGCCTTGTAAGCCTGGTATTCACCGTCCACCGTTTGTTCCATCACCTCGAGCAGCTTGCCGTCGGTGTCCCGGGCGATCAACGGGTCCCAATAAGACCCCCAGATAACTTTGATCACGTTCCAGCCGGCACCGCGAAATTCCGCCTCCAGCTCCTGGATGATTTTGCCGTTGCCGCGCACCGGTCCGTCCAGGCGTTGCAGGTTGCAGTTGACGACGAAGATCAGGTTATCAAGCCGCTCGCGAGCGGCCAGACCAATCGAGCCCAGCGCTTCCGGTTCGTCCATTTCCCCGTCCCCCATAAACGCCCATACCTTGCGGTCGCTGGGGGGAATCAGTTCCCGGTGTTCCAGGTAACGCATGAAGCGGGCCTGGTAAATGGCCATAAGCGAACCTAAGCCCATGGATACGGTAGGGAACTGCCAGAAATCCGGCATCAGCCAGGGATGCGGATAAGAGGACAGCCCGTCACTGTCAACCTCCTGGCGAAACTTACCAAGCTGCGCTTCGCTCAAGCGGCCATAGAGGAAGGCGCGCGCATAGACACCCGGCGCCGAGTGTCCCTGAATGAATATCAAGTCACCGTCCTGTTGCGCTGTGGCGGCGCGAAAAAAATGGTTAAAGCCCACATCATAAAGGGTTGCCGAGGAAGCAAAACTGGCGATGTGGCCGCCCAGTTCAGCACTGAAGCGGTTGGCCCTGACCACCATTGCCAGCGCGTTCCAGCGTATCAGTGAACGGATGCGCCATTCCATGCCGGGGTCGCCCGGTGCCCGCGCTTCCCGGGCTGGCGGTATGGTGTTCAGGTAGGCGGTATTGGCCGAGTAGGGCAGGTAAGCGCCGGATTTCCGGGCCCGGGCAATCAGTTGTTCCAGCAGGTAATGGGCGCGCTCCACGCCTTCCTGGGCCATGACCGAATCCAGCGCTTCAAGCCATTCCCGGGTTTCCTGCGGATCGATGTCTGGTAGTTTGTTTTGCATGGGTGCGTTGCCGTAGCAGATAGATTATACCCGTATCGGGCGCAGAAAAAAATACCGCCACCAGCGGGGAGCACCGGTGGCGGTCAAAAGTGGGAGCCAGGATGCTCCCGAGGGATAGCAAAGAAGAACCTGTTCCGGAGTCGGTATCAAGCATGTACCTGATGACCTGTCAAACCAGGGTTTAGTTCAATGTCCCCACGCGATACAAATACCTGCCCGTGGGGTTGCGCTCAGCGACCGGCAGGCCAAGACTGCGGGCGCCGGCGGCATTATCCGGCGCTGCCTCAGTCGGAGTAATGGCCGCATCCTCATACAGACGCCGCACGTTTTCTTCCAGTTCCTCGAAAATCTGCGTGTGCATGGCGTTATCTAGGTAGCTGTCGAGCTCACTCGCGTGATTTTCGACACCGGTCAGGATCAACAAACCTGCAATCAAGGCAACAGCAGCAGTTTTTCTGGTAACAATACTCATGGTCACTCTCCTTTTATATGTAAGTTATCTAACTAAATATGGGCAAAAAATAAAGTTTCAAGGGCGTTGAGTAAACCTGGGCGACGGCCAGAAAATACTGCGATAACCTGAAGTGCCCTGAATCTTTAATATTATGTTAATAATGCTCATTTAAGTTAAATAACTAACTAAAAATTAATTCAAAAAAAGTTTGTCTTCTATACGGCAGCCCGCGCCTGCATCAGGGAGGCCGGAACCTGTTTCTCTATCCACCCGACTACCGCTTTGAGCTGACGTTTCAGCTGCCCGGGGTCATGCAAAATATTCCCCAGCAATATGATGCCTTGCACGCGTGACACAAATTCAAACCCCAATTCCTCCGCCCGTTCCAGTCCCATGAGGCGAAACTGCTCGGTTGACCAGTCCATAAGATATTTCATGCAACTGTCCGCGCTTTCCATAAGTTCCGGGCATTCCTCACTGAGCTCCTGGCAGAGACCACTCAGCGGGCACCCCGCTTCGGCAAGCTCCCTGCTGTGGCCAAT
This sequence comes from Gammaproteobacteria bacterium, assembly GCA_965215365.1. Classification (GTDB taxonomy): domain Bacteria; phylum Pseudomonadota; class Gammaproteobacteria; order Eutrophobiales; family Eutrophobiaceae; genus JAAXHV01. The sequence continues at coordinate 1,750,028 of CBDCDS010000003.1, forward strand.
CATCACCTTGAGCAGGTTCATCAGGGCCTCCTTTGGCTCATTGCGCCGGCAACAATTTTTCAAAGTGTGTGACAATGACTGCTTGCGCTCCGTTACCACTGCCTTGCAAATATCCTCCTTGGTTTTGAAATAGTAATACACGTTACCCAACGGCACTTTGGCCTCTTCGGCGATATGGGCTAGGGTAGTACGATAAAACCCCTGCCGATGAATCAAGGCGTCGGCAGCGCTTATCAAACGTTCACGTTTATCACTTAATCTAGGCATAAACAGTAAGTTTGTTAGCTCAATGACTAACTATTATATGAGAAAATTCTGGAATGTCAAGTGTTTTTTGAAAAAAATCTTGTCCGGGTTCAGAAACAAGTGGGACTCGAATAGATAAAGAAATCGGGTAGGTAACTACTCGCCCCCCTTACCCTGATCTTTTGTTCTGATCTGGTTTTTCTTAACCGTTTTATTTTTGAGCGGTTTTTCCACCATGGTGGCGGCGTCTCCCTTGAGTGCTATCTCGATGGCGGCGAGGGGATTGTAGCCCTTCAGGGTCATAGACTGCAAGTAGCTGGAGATGCGGCAGTAGGTGTCGGCGTAGGCGGTGGTTCGGAAGCAGCCGGAGACTTTTTGTTTGACTTTAGCCATACGGATATCGCGTTCGGCGCGGTTGTTGGTGAACGGCACGTTGGGGTCGCGGGCGAAGCGGAGGACTTCGGTTTCGTACTTGACGAGGGCATCATGGAGGTTTTGTGCCTCACATTGGGCAATCCGTCCGCGTTGGCCGGTGAGCCGTTTCGGGGGTGTGGGGAGTTCCCGTTTGGCTTGTGTCAGGATAGTCCGGTAGCGGGTGCGCAGGGACTGGTAGTCGGTCTCGCTGAGTGCCTTGTTTTTATGTGTGCGCACCTGTCGGCAGGTCTTGAGCAGGAGGCGGCTCATACGTTGGGCCCAGGCATGGCCGTGGGCGTCCTCGATAAAGGCCAAGTTACGCAACAGGTGACTGCCGCACAGGGCATGCTCGCAGTTGTCATAGGCGAAGTAGCTGGCCCAGCGGTCGTGCACGAGAACACCGCCGTAGCGGGGGACGATGCCGATGTCCTTGAGGGCGTCCCCGCCCCGCTTGCGGTGGCAGTGTTTCAGTACCAGGTTCCCGGCACTGGTGCTGTGCAGCCAGTGTTGTGTGCGGTCGATGCGCAAGGAGGTCTCATCGGCGTGCAGCACGGGCTCTGTGAGCAGGCGGGCGATAGCCGCCCGCTCCCACCCGGCCAGGGCCTCATGCACCCGCGTGAGCCAGGCCAGTAAGGTCGCCTCGGCGACGGCGCGCCCGGTCAGTGCATGAAGTGTCTGCGCCGTACGTTTGAGCGAGAGCATTTGGGCCGTTAACAGGTGCGTGGCGAAAGCCACGATGCCAGGGCCGTATTGTAAAGGCCCCGGCATGTCATCGGGAAACGCCCCGTGGGTCTCAGTGCCACAGCGCGGACAGGTTTTTATCTCGGCGTCAATGGTCAACTCGGTCGTCTCGAAGACTATATCGACCTTGACTCGTCGCACATGGCCGGTGGGGGCGGTGCCTTTGAGATCATGCCCGCAGGCCCGGCAGCCGGTCACGGGCACCGTGCGGGTCTGAGCCACCACGCGCCGGGACGCGCTGGGCACCGTCCCGGTCTGCGGCCCCTTGCCCTGCTTGCCGGGCCGTGTGCGCGCACTGTCATCGGGGTCGGTGCGGGAACTGGGCAGGCTGGAGTTGTGCGCCCCCTTCGGTGTGGTCTTCTCTAAGAACACCGCCAGCAGCAACTCGAATAGCAGCAACATCGACTCGAACAGCGCACGCCCTTCGGGACTCAGCGCGCCGTCGGCGCACAACGCCTTAAAACGCATTCGGATGGCCTCGAACTCCGCACGCAATGAGGCCTTGTTCACCGTGGCCATGTGCACTGTGCCTCCACCGCCATCATCGCCGCCAGCACCGCCAGCCGCTCGGCCGGGGGCAAGTCACGATAACGCCGCCCCCAGTTCTCAGCCTTGCGCTTGACCTGCTGGCGGTGCGTGAAGTTGCGCCCCGCATAGCGCACCCAGTGCACCCGGTCCGGCACAAAATTGAACCAGACCCGCTCGGTCACCACCCCGCCCTGATTCATCACCTGCAAGGACACACTGCGCCAGCCCGCCAGCACCTCATCATACAAGGCCGAAGGATACCCCGACACCATCACCGCACAGGGCAGCCCCTGCAGTAACGCCAGCAGCGCCTCATGGTCTGAGTCCTCGTAGTCATACCGGTAACGGTGCCGTGACTTGCGCGTGCTGTGCAGGTAGGGCGGGTCGCTGTACACCAACTCCGTGCCGTCAAACGGAAAAGTCGCCAACCAGCGGTGACAACACCCCTGCACCAACTCCACCGGATACCTACACGTAAACCCCGCCAACGCCCGCACATCAAGATCAATCCCAATGTTGCGCAACGCCGCCGGCTTGCGCTGCATAATCGCCCCGCCGCCTAAGTGTGTCTCAATGTACACACTGTGCGGCGGCATCATCGCAATGAGCGGCTGGCACAGACCCGTCGTGGCTTTCGACCCTCGGTACGCATTCCCCATGACGACCAACATAACGCCATGACGCTATGTTGTCAAGGACGCCTTGACAAAAAATTCAGTAGAATTAGAGGGAGGGGGCGAGTAGTTACTCGGGTAGTTAAGTGTGTAAAGTCATTTCGATTAACTTACACAGGAGGACTACCCGATGCAGATCAAAAGGTAAGCGGGTGAAATCATATCGCAGTTGGCGCATTGATGCTACTACCGATACGACCGCACTCGGTCGTTTGCAGCAGTTAAAATGGGTTGCGAGGTTACGCGAGGAGGGGTGTAGTGAGGCGCCGGCACTGGCAGCAGTAGGTTGGTCGAGGGCGACCTACTACCGTTGGTTGAAGCGGTATCGTGAACATGGGCTGAGGGGTCTGGGGTGTGCCTCTCGTGCGCCGCGGCTCAGTTCTATCCGTTCTACGAAGGACCCCTGACCGTGGCCGCCATTAACCGGAAACCGGCAGAGTATCAGCAGCACTACAACACCTGCCGCCCGCATGACGGTATTGGTTTATTGATCCCAATGGAGTATTATCAACAACTCACACAGCCTGACCCATGAGTCTCATGGCCACCTCTAAAAATTAGAGGTGGCCATGCAGCATAGGGACATGCTGCCATTTTTAAGCATGTAAGTGCTTGAAAATGAAGGAAACGGAAAATCACACTTTTCCGTTTCCGTCTCACAAATCTGTTTGGAACAGATTTGGACATCCACAGGATGCCCGCAGGGGGCGTCCCAAGGATGGGACGCATCAAAAAATACCACGGAGGGTATTTTTAGAGGTTCCCTTAAAGGCACCATCTGAAAATAAAATACCAATGGAGGGGGCACGTGCTATCAGCAGTTGAAGCAACCAGAGTAAAACTATCAAAGACTATCGAGGCGACCAAAAAGTCAGCTTTAGGCCAGTTTCTTACACCAGTAAACACTGCTGCTTTTATGGCTGGTCTTTTTCCTGACGGGGGAGGTTATTGCCGTTTACTTGATGCAGGCGCTGGAATTGGTTCGCTTTCTGCTGCTTTTCTGGAACGGTGGAACGCTGCTGGTTTTCATTTCCAAAGCGTAGAGTTGGACGCTTTCGAGATTGACGATTCGCTGCCTGTGTATCTGGATCAAACACTGGAAAAATATAAAAATATTCCGGGTTTTGTCTCAACAATCAGAAAAATGGATTTCATTCATGCTGCGACTGAGTGGCTCTCTGGAAGTTTTTTTGCAGAAGATTTCCAGCAATATACACATGCCATCCTTAATCCACCTTATAAAAAGATCAACAGCAATTCGCCGCATCGGTTGGCCCTGCGCCGTGTCGGTATTGAGACGGTTAATTTGTATTCAGCCTTTGTGGCACTGAGTGTAGCGTTGTGTGCTCCAAAGGGACAAATTGTGGCAATCATTCCCCGTAGTTTCTGTAACGGACCATATTATCGTCCATTCCGTGATTTCATCCTTACTCGCACAGCTATTCGTCATCTGCACTTATTCGAATCCCGCGACAAAGCATTCAGGGACGATAACGTGCTACAGGAAAATATTATCATCAGACTCGAATGTGGTGCAGAACAAGGGCTGGTAACGGTTTCCACCTCTGTTGATGATACTTTTACGGACCTGACAGCCCGTAGTTTTCCATTTGACCAAATCGTGTCTCCAGACGATTCAGAACGTTTTATTCATGTGCCGTCATCTCTCCCAGACGGCATAAAACCCACCCCGGCCATTCGCCATACCCTTGCCGATCTTGGCCTCAGTGTTTCCACTGGCCCGGTAGTTGACTTCCGGCTGAAAAAGTATTTGCGCAACATGCCGGAACCAGTGTGCGTTCCCTTGCTTTACCCTCGCCATTTTAATGGTTGCAATACTATCTGGCCGGCTCTTGATGCGAAGAAACCAAATGCTATCCTGCATAATGGCATTACTGAAAAATGGTTATTCCCAAGCGGTTATTATTGCGTGGTTCGTCGTTTTTCGTCCAAGGAAGAAAAACGGCGAATAGTGGCAAGTGTAGTGAACCCTGAGGTCTTTGGTGATGCGACATTGCTCGGCTTCGAAAACCATTTGAACCTGTTTCATGAAAATAAGAGCGGTTTGCCAAAAGCGCTGGCATACGGATTATCGGTATTCCTCAACTCAACCCCTGTGGACGAAAATTTTCGGCGGTTCAGCGGCCACACTCAAGTCAATGCCACTGATCTCAGACTGATAAAATATCCCAGCCGTAACAGGCTGATTGAACTTGGAAAGTGTGCCATGCAACACGGGAACCTCTCACAGGCCGTAATTGATGACAAAGTGTGCACACTTACCACATGAATGACAAGCACGATTATATCAGGGCCGCAAATGAGATCATCGTCTCGCTGGGCTTGCCGGGAACTCAACAAAACGAACGCTCTGCCCTTTGCTTGCTGGCTTTACTAAACCTCACTCCTGGCAAGGCATGGTCTGAAGCGGAAGACCCGCTTATGGGCATTACTCCCATTATGGATTGGGTGCGAGAGCGCTATGGCAAAGAATATGCGCCAAATACCCGAGAGACTATCCGTCGTCAAACAATGCACCAGTTTTGTGATGCAGGTATTGCACGTTATAACCCGGATCAACCAGACCGTCCGGTAAACAGTCCACATGCAGTCTATCAAATCGAACCTGTTGCGCTGGGCCTGCTGCGTACTTTCGGCACAGATGAATGGAATGGCAATCTGAGCGGTTATCTTGCTGAACGTGAAACTTTGGTGGCCCGCTACGCCAAAGAGAGAGAACAAAATCGTATTCCGGTAAAAATCACACCAAATACGGAAATAACACTGAGCCCCGGCGAACACAGCGAACTGCTCCGCGCTATCATCGATCATTTCATCCCTCGCTTCGCACCGGGCGGTTTGCTGATCTATGTTGGTGACACCGGAGACAAGTGGGGTTACTTCGATATCGACTTGCTGGCAGAACTCGGTATAGAAGTAGATTCACATGGCAAAATGCCGGATGTGATTATCTATTACAAAGAGAAAAATTGGCTGTTTCTGGTTGAAGCAGTTACCAGTCATGGTCCCGTCGATGGCAAGAGACATGACGAACTTACCAATCTTTTTGCCGCGTCAAAAGCAGGTTTGGTTTACGTAACCGCTTTCCCAAACCGTGCCGCCATGGGCAGGTATCTCGTTCAAATTGCTTGGGAAACGGAGGTGTGGGTAGCCGATGCTCCATCACACCTGATTCACTTTAATGGCCTGCGTTTTCTGGGGCCGTACGAGGTTGATCCAGAATAAGTTTGGCGTTGAAATTTTCTGAGAACTTATCGATATGAGGTTCATGGGTATTGAACCTGAACACATCAGCCCTATCCCCGTGGATGAAGGCGGTGGTTATCTGATTTCTTTTCCCGATTTGCCGGGATGTATGGCAGATGGAGAGAGTATTGAAGACGCCGTATCAGAAGCACGTGATGCGTTCAAGGCATGGATGATGGCGGAACTGGAAGATCAGACAACAGTGCCTGCGCCCAAGACTTACAGCGGCCAGTTTGTCCAACGCATCCCGAAAAGTCTGCACTTGCAACTCGCTAAATGCGCGGAAAATGAAGGGGTCAGCCTGAATCAACTAACGGCTACTTTACTGGCGCAGGGAGTGGTGCGTTTAACTCAACCAAACACCGTTGAAAATACTGCGTAACTGAAGGTAACCTCTAAAAATACCCTCCGTGGTATTTTTAGAGGTTACCATAACTTATTGAGAGTAATCATGTTTCACAAGGCAACAAGCGACTTGGTGAGATCTGCGGGTTAGAGGGTCCCGCAAGTTAAACCACCTCCGGCAGCACGGTAAAGCCTTCCCGGTGTGCAGCCTGACGCAGGCTGTTGTTGAAGGAGACGAAGCCGCGGTTGTCAGTGGCACCCTGGCACCACTGCAGCGCGGCGGCCAGTTGCAGGGCGTCTGTTGTTGCCAGGGCGTGTACTGCCAGTAGCCGTTCCGCCCGGCGGCGCAGCGCTTCGTGTGGTTGAATTTCTGCCCACACCTGTGCTAGGACATTTAATACCCGGCGTGCGGCGTGCTCACCGGCGGCTGTCAGGTCTTCGGTTTTTGTCTGTTGCGCCAGTGCCGAGCTGCATTCGATACGCGTTCCCCACCAGACTATGAGGCAGGTGTCGGCAGTGAGCAGCTCCCGTACTATCGTTGAATTCGGTTCATGGACGCACAGGGGTATGATGGCTGAAGTATCCCAGAATTTCACCGGCCTTGTTCCCGCTCCCGTGAAACCCTGAGCCGGACCTTGGCATCGGGGTCGCTGGGACGAGATAAATCCCAGAAATCAGTCGGCAAAGGCGCCCGCGGGCGTTGCAGTTGCCCTCTGTTTTCCATTTCCAGCAGGTGCTTGGACAACGGCACCACCTCTTCGATCGGCGCGACGCGGACGACGGTGCGACCACGTTCGGTTATCAGCAATTCCTCGCCGCCCTTGACCTGACGCATATAGGCGCTGATGAGCGCCTTGAAACTGGTGACGGTTGTAACCTGCATACTATCGCCGGGTCAATCGAAACATCAACCCACCCAGGCCCTGGCGTTGTGGAACATCCGCATCCAGGGGCTGTCGGGGCCGGGATGGGGGTGGGCGACCCAGGACAGCTGTTGGGTCAGGAAGACCCGTTCCGGGTGTGGCATGAGAATGGTGAAACGGCCGTCGGCGCTGGTGAACCCGGTGAGACCGCCGGGGGAACCGTTGGGGTTGCCGGGGTAGGTTTCGGTGACTGCGCCATGGTTGTCAACGAAGCGCATCACCGCGCCGGCCAGGGTTGCCGGGTCGGGCTGCACAGCCCCTGCGACGGCAACCCGGCCTTCTCCGTGCGCCACCACGATGGGTAGTCTGGCGCCGCTCATATCGCGGAAGAACAGGGAAGGGGAGTCCAGGATTTCCACCATGACTACCCGGGATTCAAACTGCTCGGAGCGGTTGCGGACAAACGCCGGCCAGTGCGCGGCGCCGGGGATTATGGCACGTAGGCGCGTCAGCATCTGGCAGCCATTGCAGACTCCCAGGCCGAAGCTGTCGGGGCGTTGAAAGAAACGTTCGAACTCGTCTCGCAACCGTTCGTTGTAGAGAATTGAACCGGCCCAGCCGCCCCCGGCGCCGAGTACATCGCCGTAGGAAAATCCGCCGCAGGCCACCAGGCCGGTCAGTGGCTGCAGCGTTGCGGCGCCGGTGATGAGGTCGTGCATGTTGATATCAATGCAATCGAAACCGGCGCGGTCGAACGCTGCGGCCATTTCCACCTGGCCGTTCACGCCCTGTTCACGCAGGATGCCGAGCGCAGGTCTGGTGCGGTGCCGCGCTGGCGTTGCAGTCTTGCCCCAAACTGTCGCGGAAAACCTGGTTTTGGAAAATCCGCCGGCAGTGGCCGGCGCCAGCTCTGCCGCAGCCATCGTTATGCCGGACGCTGTCGGTGCCGGCTGCGGCTGTTGTGCAGCCTGTTCCCGGCTGGTCGGCATGATTGACAATCCGGGGTCGTGCTCGTCCTGTAACCCGGCAAACTCTTCATCCGCACAGTCGGGATTGTCCCGCAAGCGTTGCAGGTGGTAGCTGGTGAGTGACCAGAGCCGGTGCAGTTCACTCAATCTGGCGGAATAGCTCAGCTGCCCCAGGTGTTTGACCGTCAACTCCCTGTTTTCACTGGGTTGGGCAACGGTGCTCAGGCTGGCGGCCGGCAGGCCGGATTGCAGCAGCGTCTTTCGCACCCGCTGCAGGTGTGCCGCGCGCACTTGCAGCACGAGGCCGGGTTCTTCGTTGAACAGAAAGGCCGTTAAGTCCGCATCTTCAACTTCAATGTCCAGCCCGCAACGTCCGGCCAACGCCATTTCACACAAGGTGACGAACACGCCGCCATCGGAACGATCGTGACAGGCCAGGATATAGCCGGTTTCGTTCAGCAGCTGCATGCCGTTAAAACAGGCTGCCAACAGCACTGGGTTATCCAGGTCGGGAGTGACTGTGTCGGTGCGCGCGGTGACTTGCGCCAGCGCCGAACCGCCCAGACGGTTTTGTCCCAGACCCAGGTCGATCAGCAGCAGCCGGGTGTCTGTGTCCCGCTGCAACTGCGGCGTCAGGGTTTTGCCTACATCTGCAACAGGCGCGTAGGCGGTGATAGTCAATGACAGCGGTGCGCTGACCCGTTGTTGCTTGTTATCTTGCGTCCAGGCCACGCTCATGGACATGGAATCCTTGCCTACCGGAATGGGGATGCGCAACTGTTGCGCCAGCGTCGAGACCGCGGCCACGGTCGCATACAATGCCGCCTGCTCGCTCGGGTCATTGGCTGCGGCCATCCAGTTGGCAGACAGGGCCAGTTCCTCCAGGCGCAGGATGCGGGTGCCGCACAGGTTGGTCACGGCTTCCGCCACGGCCAGCCGTGCGGAGGCCGGCGCATTGTGGACGGCCACAGCTGGACGCTCGCCTAACGCCATAGCCTCGCCGCTACAGGCGCCGAAGCCGGCGGCGGTGACTGCGCAGTCCGCAACCGGAGTCTGCCAGGGGCCGACCATCTGGTCGCGCGTCACCAGACCGGAGACACTGCGGTCGCCGATGGTGATCAGGAAGCGCTTATCTGCCACGGCGGGCAGTTGCAGCACCCGGGCGATGACCTCATGCAGCGCGCTGTCTGATGCTGGCGTTGCGCTGGCAATCCGGGCTGAAGCAGCTGTCAGACTCGACCAATCGGCGGTGCCGGCCAGCGCCGGTGACGTTTCCCGTCGGTCAGGTCGGGCCGCGGTGTTCGTGTCGCCTGCTCCCGTGTAGAGCTCCACCCGGAACGATAACCCTGGAGTTTTGCCGAGTAGCAGATCCAGCGGCACATCCATCGGTGTCGTGCCGTTGTCTCGGTCGATAACCAGCAGTTGTCCGCTGTCATTGGTCTCACCAATCACCGCGCAGGGCGCCCGCTCCCGTTCACACAGGGCCATAAAGCGTGGCACCGCCGCCGCCGGCAGGGCCAGCACGTAGCGTTCCTGTGCTTCATTGCACCACAGTTCCATGGGGGACAGGCTGCGGTCGGCGCTGGGCAGCGCGCGCAGGTCGATGCGGGCGCCGATGCGTCCCTGATGCACCAGTTCCGGCAGGGCATTGGACAGGCCGCCGGCGCCCACATCGTGGATGGACAGTATCGGGTTGGCCGCGCCCAGCGCCCAGCACTGATCGATGACTTCCTGGCAGCGGCGCTGTATTTCTGCATTATCCCGTTGCACCGAGGCGAAATCCAGTTCCTCGCTGCTGGCGCCCGCGGTCATGGAGGACGCGGCGCCGCCGCCCAGGCCGATGAGCATGGCCGGCCCACCCAGTGCCAGGATACTGCAACCTGCCGTGAGCGCCTGTTTGTGGATGTGCGGCGGCCGCACCACGCCATAGCCGCCGGCCAGCATGACCGGTTTATGGTAGCCGCGCATGACACCGGTGGCGTTATCGCGCTGCTCGAAAGTGCGAAAATAACCGGCCAGGGCCGGGCGGCCAAATTCGTTGTTATATGAGGCCGCGCCGCAGGGGGCTGCCAGCATAATGTCTAGCGGCGCGGCGATAGAGTCCGGTTTTTGTTCTGCTTGTTCCCAGGGCTGGGGCAGGTCGGGGATACGCAGGTTGGACACGGCAAACCCGGTGAGACCGGCCTTGGGTTTGCCCCCGCGCCCGGTGGCCGCCTCGTCGCGCAGCTCGCCGCCGGTGCCGGTGGCTGCGCCCGGGAACGGCGAGATGGCGGTGGGATGGTTATGGGTTTCCACCTTCATCAGCAGCTGCACATTTTCCTGTACATAGCTGTATTTGCGTGTGGTTGTTGCGGCGGCAGGCACAGTGGGGGTAGCGGGAGACGCGCCCGAGGGCACGGTGGCAGCTGCCGCGGGCGGCGCGGCAAAGAAACGCGTCGCACGCTGCCCGCGCATAACCGCAGCATTGTCGGAGTACGCGGACAACACCCGCCCCGGATGGGCGGCATGGGTATCCTTGATCAATTCAAACAGGGTTTTCGGCATGGCTTGCCCACCGATAGTCCAGCGCGCATTGAAGATCTTGTGACGGCAGTGCTCCGAGTTCACTTGGGCGAAGGTCATCAGTTCCACATCCGTGGGATCCCGAGCCAGTCTTTGGTAGGCCGCCAACAGGTAATCAATTTCAGCCTCTGCCAGGGCCAGCCCCATGTTGCGATTGGCCTCCGACAAGGCGCCGCGGCCCTGTGTCAACAAGGGGACAGAGACCAGTGGCCGCGGTTCCTGCACGGCGAACAGGGTGGCGGCTTCATCGACAGTGTCAATGAGCGTCTGGGTCATACGATCGTGCAGACAATGTTTGACTGCGTCCAGTTGTGCCGGCGGCGGTGGTTGCCCGTGCGCATCTTCCAGGCGCCAGCATAGGCCACGCTCGATGCGCGCGACCGAGGTCAGACCGCAGCGGTGCAGAATGTCTGTGGCCTTGCTCGACCACGGTGAGCTCAGACCGGGTCTGGGAATGACGATACAGGCCGGCGCTTCCGGTTCATCGGTAGCCAGTGCCGGGCCATCATCAAGCAGGTCGAGCAGGCGCGTCTCCTCGGCGGCGCTGAGCGGCTTGTATAGCTGCAGAAAATGCACAAACCAGGCTTCTACCTTGCGGATGTCGGGCAGGAGGACGGCTAACTCAGCGCGTTTTTTGGCGAGCCGGAAGCGCGCAAAGGCTACCGCGCCGTGAATCACCCGGGGCGCTTCAGTCTCCCTTCCAGGCGGCGATGATCTGTGTGGTTTGGGCGGCGGCATTGCCAGTATAGTCCGCAGGTTCCAGTTTCGACAACGCAGCTTTATCCTGCGGCAGCAGCTCCAGGGTATTGATGAATCCCCGCAGCGTCGCCAGGGTAATCCGTTGCCCGCGCGTCAGCGCCTTGAGCTGCTCGTAGGAATCCTCAATGCCGCGCCGGCGCATGACGGTTTGTACGGCTTCCGCCAGCACCTCCGGGTTGTCGTTGAGGTCGGCCTGCAGCCGGGCGCGGTTCGCTTCCAGCTTGCCCAGACCTTTCAGGCAGGATTGACAGGCAATCAGGCAGTGAGCCAGTGCCGCGCCCATGTTGCGAGTGACGGTGGAGTCGGTGAGGTCGCGTTGCCAGCGCGATACCGGCAGTTTGTTCGCCATAAAGCCAAGCAGGGCGTTGGCCAGTCCCAGGTTGCCCTCGGCGTTCTCAAAATCGATGGGGTTGACCTTGTGCGGCATAGTGGAGGAGCCGACCTCGCCGGCGACCGGTTGCAGGTGAAAATAATCCAGGGCGATATACCCCCACAGGTCGCGACACAGGTCCAGCAGGATGGTATTGATGCGACTCAGCGCGTGAAAATATTCAGCCTTATAGTCATGCGGCTCAATCTGGGCGCTGTGCGGATTGGGCGTTAAGCCCAGTGACTCCACGAAACGACGCGACTGTTCCGGCCAGTCAAGCTCAGGGCAGGCGCTGAGATGGGCATTGAAGTTACCCGTCGCACCGTTCAGCTTGCCCAGGATCGCAACCTCCCGGAAGCGTTCCAGCTGGCGCTGTAAACGGTGCACGAACAGGGCCAGCTCCTTGCCCAGAGTGGTGGGCGAAGCCGGCTGGCCATGGGTGCGCGCAAGCATGGGCAAGGCGGCCCAGCGCGCCGCCAGCGCGCACAGCGCGTCTAGGATTTCAGCCAGCACCGGATACAGGTGTTCTTCCCTAGCTGTTGTCAGCATCAGGCCTTGACTGAGGTTGTTGATGTCTTCCGAGGTACAGGCAAAGTGGATAAACGGCACATAAGGTTGCAACGTCCGGTCGGCGCTGAACTTCTCCCGAATGAAATATTCCACCGCCTTGAGGTCGTGGTTGGTGGTGGCTTCAATGGCCTTGACCCTGGCGGCGTCGGTTACGGAAAACTCTTCAATGAGCGTATCCAACTGCCGTCCAGCCGCCGCGTCCAATGCCGGCAAGCCGGTAATAGCCGGGCACTGCGCCAGCCATTGCAACCAGCGCACTTCCACTTCCACCCGTCGACGCATCAGACCGTATTCGCTGAACACGGCCCGCAACGGCGCGGTGTTAGCGCCGTAACGGCCGTCTATGGGCGATATTGCCGTGAGCGGGTTTAATTCCATCACGGACAGGGGTTGGGTTGCGCGCGATGAATATCTTCTATCCGCCGCAATACGTCTTTATCCAGCTCGATATCGACACTGGCAATGTTGGCGACAAGCTGTTCCATGGTGGTGGCGCCGATGATCGAGCTGGTGACAAACGGGCGCTGGTTGACGAAGGCCAGCGCCAGTTGCGCCGGCGCCAGGCCATACTCCTTTGCTACGGCAACATAGCGCCGGGTGCACTGTTGGGCCAGCTCCGAGACATAGCGCTTGTAGCGGGCGCCGAACAGGGTCAGCCGGGTGCCCGGCGGGCGCTGGCCATCCAGGTATTTGCCGGACAATACGCCGAAGCCCAGCGGTGAATAGGCCAGCAGGCCGACTTGTTCCCGGTGCGCAAACTCGGCCAGCCCGATCTCGAAGGTGCGGTTGAGCAGGTTGTAGGGGTTCTGGATGGAAACAATCCGGGGCAGGAGGCTTACTTCTCGGGCCAGACGCAGATATTCGCTCAGTCCCCAGGGGGTTTCGTTGGAGATCCCGAGGTAACGGATTTTCCCTGCTCGCACCTGCTCGGTCAGAGCGCCCAGGGTTTCTGCAATCGGCGTGCCGTCCTTGGCCGGGGCGTGGTAGTAATCCTGCCGCCCGAAACAGTTGGTATCGCGCTCCGGCCAGTGCACCTGATACAGGTCGATGTAATCGGTTTGCAGGCGTTTCAGGCTGGCATCCACGGCCGCTTGCACATTGTTCCGGTCCAGGCAGTGATTGCCGCCGCGCAGGTAGTCGATATGAGTAGCTGCCGGACAAATTTTGCTGGCGATAATCAGCTGGTCCCGATCCGGACGCGTGTGCAGCCAGTGGCCGAGGTGCTGTTCGGTGCGCCCCTGGGTCTCGGCGCGCATCGGGCTGGGATAAAGCTCTGCGGTATCAATGAAGTTGACACCCTGATGCACGGCGTAATCAAGCTGTTGGCAGGCCTGCGCCAGGGTATTCTGCTCACCCCAGGTCATGCTGCCCAGACAGATAACGCTGACGTCAATATCGGTGTGTCCCAGTTTGCGGTATTGCATGTAACCGAATGATATACTATGCGTAACGACATAAACAACCATGAACACCATCACCCTGCTCAAGCCTGATGACCTCCACCTGCACTTGCGTGACGGGGAAGAACTCGCTTGTGTCGTAGGCGACAGTGCCCGGCGCTTTGCCCGGGCGATTATTATGCCGAATCTGATGCCGCCCGTGGTAAAGGTGAAGCAGGCGCTGGACTATCGGCGCAGGATCCTGGCCTGCCTGCCGGATGATACCGGATTTGAGCCGCTGATGACCTTGTACCTGACCGATAATACCAGTAAAGACGAGGTGCGGCGGGTCGCCGAGAGCGCCGAGGTGCATGCGTTCAAATACTATCCTGCCGGCGCCACCACCCATGCGGATGCCGGCGTGACCGACATCAACAAGGTCATGCCAGCGCTGGAACAGATGGCGCGCGCTGATGTGCCCTTGTTGCTGCACGGCGAGGTGACGGCTGCTGATGTGGATGTGTTTGACCGGGAAAAAGTGTTTATCGAGCGGATCCTGGCGCCGTTGCTCGAAAACATCGATACCTTGCGCGTCGTGCTGGAGCACATCACCACCGAGGACGCAGTACAGTTTGTCAGCGGCGCCGGTGACCGGGTCGCAGCCACCATTACCCCGCATCACCTCATGTTGAACCGTAACGCCATGCTGGCGCAGGGTATTAACCCGCACCATTACTGTTTGCCGCTGCTGAAACGGGAACGCCATCGACAGGCGTTGGTGGTTGCGGCGACCAGCGGCAACCCGAAATTCTTTCTCGGCACCGACAGTGCCCCGCACCACGCGCAGGCCAAGTCCACGCCGCCCTGCTGCGCCGGCATCTATAATGCCCACGCGGCTATCGAGCTATACGCAGCGATTTTCGACGCCATGCACAGCCTGCATACCTTGGAGTGCTTTGCCGCCCGCAACGGCGCGCGCTTTTACCGCTTGCCGTTGACCACGCAGACTATTACCCTGCGCCGGGAACCCTGGCGCATACCCGCCACGCTGCGCTTCGCAGATACTGTGCTGGTACCGTTTCAGGCCGCTCAAACCTGCTCGTGGAAATTGGTCGAGGCACCGTGAGTGTCGATAAAAACAGCCTAGTAGCGCGCCGCTTCCGGGGTTTTTATCCGGTGGTGGTGGATGTAGAGACAGCCGGCTTCAACCCGCTCACGGATGCCTTACTGGAGGTCGCGGTGGTGTTCCTGCAAGCTGCTCCCGATGGGCTCTGGAGCCCGCTGGAAACTATCTCAAAACACATACAACCCTTCCCCGGCGCGAACCTGGACCAGGCCGCGCTGGAGTTCACCGGCATCGATCCCGAGCACCCGTTTCGCAAGGAGATCGCAGTGTCCGAGCAGGAGGCGTTACGCGAGATCTTCCAGGCCACCAAGCGCTTGCTTAGGCAACACGCGTGCAGCCGCGCCATTCTGGTCGGGCACAACCCTTCCTTCGATCTGAGTTTTATCAACGCCGCGGCCAATCGTACCGGCCTGAAAAAGAATCCATTCCACCGTTTCAGCACCTTCGACACGGCCACCCTGGGCGGCCTCGCCTACGGCCAAACCGTGCTGTCCCGGGCAGTCATGGCCGCCGGTCTGGAATGGGAGGAAGAAGAAGCCCACTCCGCTCTGTACGACGCCGAACGCACCGCCGAGTTATTCTGCAACATCGTCAACCTGTGGCCACTGGGGTAGATACAATGATGCCGATTGTGGTAGCATACCCCTTCTGACCCGCCTGATTGAAGAGTAACAGCCCCGCAGTTGATCTGCCTGATTAGAGAGAGTTATGCCTGACGAGATCGCCCGGTCGGTGGTGCCGGTCAACATTGAAGACGAGATGCGTCAATCCTATATGGATTACGCCATGAGCGTCATCGTCGGGCGCGCCCTGCCGGATGTGCGCGACGGCTTGAAGCCGGTGCACCGGCGGGTGTTGTTTGCCATGAACGAGGTGAGCAACGACTACAACAAGCCCTACAAGAAATCCGCCCGCATTGTCGGTGATGTCATCGGTAAATATCACCCGCATGGGGATTCCGCCGTGTACGATACCATCGTGCGCATGGCCCAGCATTTTTCCTTGCGCTATGTGCTGGTGGACGGGCAGGGCAATTTTGGTTCGGTGGACGGCGACGCGCCAGCAGCGATGCGCTATACCGAAATCCGCATGGCCCGGATTGCCCACGAGTTGCTGGAGGACATCGACAAGGAAACCGTTGATTACATACCCAATTACGACGGTGCCGAACACGAGCCGGTGGTGCTGCCTACGCGCGTGCCCAATCTGCTGGTCAACGGTTCCAGCGGCATTGCTGTGGGCATGGCGACTAACATCCCGCCGCATAATCTGAGCGAAGTCATCAAGGCCTGCATCGCTTTGCTGGAGAACGAGCAGCTCAGTACGGATGAATTGCTGGAATACATTCCGGGCCCGGATTTTCCCACCGCCGGCATTATCAACGGTTCCCAGGGCATACACGAGGCCTACCGCAGCGGTCGCGGCCGCATTTACCTGCGCGCCCGTTCCCATATCGAAACCGATGAAAAAGCCGGGCAGAGCGCCATTGTCATCACCGAATTGCCCTACCAGGTGAACAAGGCGCGCTTGCAGGAGAAAATTGCCGAGCTGGTGCGGGATAAAAAGCTGAGCGGGATCCGCGAGTTGCGCGATGAATCCGACAAGGATGGCATGCGTCTGGTCATCGAACTGCGCCGCGGCGAGGTGCCTGAGGTGGTGTTGAACAACCTGTACCAGTTTACCGCCATCCAGAGCGTGTTCGGCATCAACCTGGTGGCGCTGGATGATGGCCGCCCGCGCCTGATGACGCTGAAAGGGATCCTAGAGGCGTTTATCCGACACCGGCGCGAGGTGGTGGTGCGGCGCACCCTGTACGAATTGCGCAAGGCCCGGGCGCGCGCCCACATCCTGGAAGGGTTGGCCGCAGCGCTGGCCAATATCGATACCATGATCGAATTGATCAAAACATCCGCCACGCCCGCCGAGGCAAAACGCGGGCTGCTGGCACGTGTCTGGCTGCCCGGCGTAGTCACTACCCTGCTGGAGCGGGTGGGCGCGGAATTGTCACGCCCCGACGACCTGCCGGCGGAACTGGGTTTGGGCGCTGACGGTTACCACCTGTCCGAGGCGCAGGCGCAGGCCATTCTGGATTTGCGCCTGCAGAAACTGACCGGGTTGGAGCAGGAGAAGATCGTGGCGGAATACCAGGAGTTGCTGGATCGAATCAGCGACCTGCTGGACATACTGGCGCGGCCGCAACGCCTGCTGGAGGTCATCAGGGCGGAACTGGAGGAAATCCGGGAACGCTATGGCGATGCCCGCTGCACGCAGATCATCGAAGATCAGCTGGCACTGACTATGGAAGACCTGATTACCGAGCAGGACGTAGTGGTAACCCTGTCCCATGCCGGCTATGCCAAAACCCAACCCCTGACCGATTACCGGGCGCAGCGTCGCGGTGGGCGCGGCAAGTCGGCCACCTCGGTCAAGGATGAGGACTTTGTCGATAAACTGTTTATCGCCAGCACCCATGACACCTTGCTGTGCTTTTCCAGCCGCGGTCGCCTGTACTGGTTGAAGGTGTATGAGTTGCCCCGCGCCAGTCGCGCCGCCAAGGGCAAGCCCATTATCAACCTGTTGCCCCTGGACGAGGGCGAGCGCATCAATGCGGTGTTGCCGATACGGGAGTTCCGCGATGACCTGTATGTGTTCATGGCGACCGCCGACGGCACAGTAAAGAAGACCTCGCTCAAGAGCTTCTCGCGCGCCCGGCCCAGCGGCATCCGCGCCATCGAACTGACCGAGGGCAACCAGCTGGTCAATGTGGAACTGACGAACGGCGCGGACGAAGTCATGCTGTTCAGCGATGCCGGCAAGGTCATTCGCTTCACTGAAACGGCTGTGCGCGCCATGGGTCGGGTTGCGCGCGGCGTGCGCGGTATGCGTCTGGGGCCTGACGATAAGGTCATTGCCTTGCTCATCGCCAGCGCCGATAAGGCGATATTGACCGCCACCGGGAATGGTTACGGCAAGCGCACGGCGCTGGCAGACTACCGGTTGACGGGGCGTGGCGGTCAGGGTGTGATCTCCATTCAGACCAATGAACGTAATGGCCGGGTCGTGGGCGCGCAGGTGGTGGATGCGGACGATGAGATCATGCTGATCAGCGACCAGGGCACCTTGATCCGCATGAAGGCCGGGGATGTTTCTATGGTGGGCCGCAACACCATGGGCGTGAAGCTGGTCAACCTCAACGACGGTGAGACTCTGGCCGGCCTGGAGCGCATCATTGATGACGGTGGTGCCCCCGATAATGGCGAGCATGGCCACGACAATGAAGGTGGCGACAGTCATGGCGGCGCCCGGGGAACTGCAGGTGACAGTTCATAATTTCAGTGCCGGTCCAGCCATTCTGCCCCGGACCGTGATGGAACAGGCCCAGGCCGAGTTTTTGGACTGGCACGGTCTCGGCGTTTCCATTGCCGAGCTGAGCCACCGCAGTGCTGCATTCAAGGCTGTAGCAGAACAGTCGGTGCGCGATCTGACTGCGCTGCTGGCACTCCCGGAGCATTACCGGATACTGTTTTTGCAGGGCGGTGCCAGCCACGTGATGAGCATGGCACCCCTGAACCTGTGCGGCAGGACCCGGGGCGGCAGCGGCGATTGTGCCGATTATGTGATCACAGGTCACTGGTCGCAACGGGCTGCGAACGAGGCGGCGCGCCTGACTGAGGTGAATATTGCCGCCAGCGCTGCGGAGGCGAACTTCACCACCATCCCCGAACCCGGCGATTGGCGTTGCCGCGCACACGCGGCCTACCTGTATTACTGTGATAATGAAACCATTGCCGGGGTCGAGTTTCCGGCGCCGCCGGCGTTGCCGGAGGCCGGCGGCGAGACTGTACTGGTTTGTGATATGACCTCTAATTTCCTGTCTCGCCCGTTGCCGGTGGAGCGCTACGGGCTGATCTTCGCTGGCGCTCAGAAAAATATGGCGCCGGCGGGCCTGACCGTGGCTCTGGTGCGGGAAGACCTGCTGGAGCGGGCCCGCGCCGATGTGCCGTTTTTATACCATTTCAAGCTGCTGGCCGAGCATGACTCCATGTTTAACACGCCGCCCGTATTCAACTGGTATCTGGCCGGGTTGACCTTCGCTTGGATCAGGCAACAGGGCGGGGTGGAGGAAATGCATGCCCGCGCCTGCCGCCGTTCCGGCAAGCTCTATGCGTTCATTGACGGGCATGAGTTCTACCGCAACCCCGTGGCTGAACCCTATCGGTCGCGTATGAACGTGCCGTTCATGCTGGCGGATGCCGGCCTGGATCGCGCCTTCCTCGCGGCAGCCGAAGACAATGGCCTGCTCGGACTTAAAGGTCATCGCAGCGTCGGCGGAATGCGCGCCAGCATGTACAATGGCTTGCCTGAAGCGAGCGTGGACGCACTGCTGGAATTCATGGTGGATTTTGCCACCAGACGGGGTTGAAGCGGATACAGCAGCAGCGCCTGAGTGGGACCGAATGAAATCTGTCCCGAAAACTGCATGACAGACCCATGAGCGATGCAAAACTGGAAGACCTGCGCGCCGCGATCGACGCGCTGGATGAGCGGCTGGTGGAGTTGCTCAACCAGCGCGCGCGCCTAGCGCTGGAGGTGGCAACGGTAAAGCAACAGCAGTGCGCCTCGACCCTGTACCGGCCGGAACGGGAAGCGCAAGTGCTGGAGCGGGTGAAGGCGCTCAACCAGGGGCCGCTGCCGACTGAACACCTCGCGCGTCTGGTGCGGGAGGTCATGTCGGCCTGTCTGGCGCTGGAGGCGCCGTTGACCGTTGCCTGCCTGGGGCCGGAGGGCACGTTCACGGAAGCGGCCGCGCATAAGCATTTCGGCCACTCGGTGCAGTTGACGCTGCTGGGCGCGATTGACCAGGTGTTTCGCGAAGTCAGCGCCGGCGCCTGCCACTACGGCGTAGTCCCGGTGGAGAACTCGGTTGAAGGCGCAGTGAACCAGACGCTCGATAAGTTACTGGTGTCCGACCTGAAAGTGTGCGGTGAGGTGGAACTGCGCATCCGCCAGCAGTTGCTGAGCCGCGCGCAACGGCTGGACGCTATCGAAACCGTATATTCGCACGAGCAGTCACTGGCGCAATGCCGCCATTGGCTGGATGCCAATCTGGCCTCGGCCCGACGCGTGTCGGTAGCCAGTAACGCCGCCGCAGTAGTGAATGCCGGTAAGGATGAACGCAGTGCCGCCATCGCCGGCGCGCAGGCAGGTCAGCGGCACGGCCTGCCGGTACTCAGGAAAAATATCGAGGATAACCTCAACAATACCACCCGCTTCCTGGTGCTGGGCCGGGAGGGGCCGCCGCCCAGCGGCAAGGACAAGACCTCGGTGCTGTTTGCCATGCCCAGTACGCCCGGTTCGCTGGTAGCCATGCTGGCCTGCTTTGCCGACCACGGCGTGAATATGACTAGGATAGAATCCAGGCCCTCGCGCCAGGGAATATGGGAATACGTATTTTTCGTTGACCTGAGCGGCCACGCGCAGGATGCACAGGTCAGCCAGGCGCTGTCTGAACTGCGCGCCAAGGCCGCCATGATGAAACTGCTGGGTTCCTACCCGGCGGTCGCGGTAACTCCCTTATAGCCAGACCTGACATGAGTATTGACATAATTAACCTGGCCGCTCCCGGCATCGCCGGCTTGCCCACCTACAAACCCGGTAAGTCTGCCGAAGAGGTGGGGCGGGAGCTCGGCTTGCAGCAGGTGCTCAAGCTGGCTTCAAACGAAAATTCTCTGGGTCCCAGCCCCAAGGTACTGGCGGCCCTGGCCACCGCTGGCTTCGATCTGTGCCGTTATCCGGACGGTTCCGGCGCGGCGCTAAAGCAGGCGCTGGCGGACTATCACGGCATCACTCCCGCGCACATCACTCTGGGCAACGGTTCCAACGATGTGCTGGAACTGGCTGCGCGCTGCATCGTGACCAGTGCCCATGAGGTGATCTATTCGGAAAACGCCTTTATCGTCTATCATCTGGCGACCCATTCCATCGGTGCCACGCCGCGGGTCATACCCACCCGTGAACACCGGCATGATCTGGCCGCAATGGTGGACGCCATTAGTGCGCGCACCCGCCTGATTTTTCTCGATAACCCGGGCAATCCGACCGGTAGCTGGATCGACCGGGCGCAGTTGTGCGCGTTCCTGGAGGCCGTACCGGAGGACGTGATCGTAGTCGTTGACGAGGCCTATTACGAGTATGGTGCTTCACTGTGCGCGGACTACCCGAATTCGATTGAATACCAGCCGGACTTCCCCAATCTGGTCACCACCCGCACCTTTTCCAAGGCCTATGGTCTGGCCGGGCTGCGGGTCGGTTACGCCGTCAGTCACCCGCAGCTGGCGGATTTGATGAACCGGGTGCGGCAACCGTTCAACGTCAATACCCTGGCCTTGCTGGCCGCCGAGGTCGCCTTGCAGGACCAGGAGCATCTGCGCCGTAGCGTGGCCCTGAATGATCAAGGCATGGTCGACCTCACCGCCGCGTTGGCCCGGCTGCGACTGAGCTGGTTTGAATCCATTGCCAACTTCGTCAGCTTCGACCTGGGTCGACCGGCAGACGCGGTATATCAGGCGCTACTGCACGAGGGCGTGGTAGTGCGCCCCATCGTTGAATACGGCCTACCTAACCACCTGCGCGTCACCATCGGTCAAGAACATGAAAACGCCACCTTTATCAGGGCACTGGAGAAGGTTTTAGCGGCTGGGAATGCGGGGTAGGAGGGGGCGGTAGTCATGTTGTTTGAGAAGGTCGCCATAGTTGGCTTAGGGCTTATCGGCGGGTCGCTGGCGCGGGCCTTGCGGCGCACCGCGCAGTGCGGTTCGATCAGCGCTTACGGACGCCGGGAAGCGGCATTGCAGCAGGCCGTGCAGCGGGGTATCATCGACCATTACTGCTTGGATGTGCGGGCAGCAGTGCGCGGTGCCGACCTGGTGGTGCTGGCGACGCCACTGGCTACCACCGAACCGTTGTTGCGGGCCATGCGCGAGGTGTTGCAGTCGGGCTGTATCATCACGGATGTCGGCAGCGCCAAAGGCGCGGTGGTTGCCGCGGCCCGGACCGCGCTCAGCGCTGAGCAACTAGCCTTGTTCGTCCCGGCTCATCCCATCGCCGGCACTGAGCAGAGCGGCGTGGAAGCATCATTTGCCGAGTTATTCGAAGACCATGTCGTTATTATTACGCCACTGGCCGAGACCCGCCGCGATGCCGTGCGGCGTGTTACACAACTGTGGCAGGGTGCCGGTGCCCGTGTGGTTGAACTGGACGTCGAGCATCATGATGAAGCGCTGGCCGCGACCAGTCATCTGCCGCACGTACTGGTTTATACCCTGATAGATTGTCTGGCGCGGCTGCAGGATCGGGCCGAGATTTTCGCTTATGCCGCCGGCGGCTTTGCCGATTTTACCCGGGTGGCCTCCAGCAACCCGGAAATGTGGCGCGACATCTGTCTGGCTAATGCCGCCCCACTGCTGACAGTGCTGGATCAGTTTGAACAGCACCTGCAAGACGCCAGACAAGCCATCGCGACCGCGGATGGCAAGCACCTGCTGGAAATATTCACCCGCGCCAAGCGCTGCCGGGATGACTTTGCCCGCTCCAGGGGCAGGTAGCCATGCAGCAGCAAGACCGCCTCGACTACCTCATTCATCCTGCGACCTCCGCATTGCAGGGGCGGATATGCGTGCCTGGTGATAAATCCATTTCCCATCGGGCCGTGATCCTAGGTGCGCTGGCCGCGGGGACGAGTGATTGCCGCGGTTTCCTAGATAGCGCCGACACGCGCGCCAGCATGGCTGCATTGCGGCAGCTGGGGGTGCAGATGAGCCTAGAGGGTGAACACCTGTGTGTCAACGGAGTTGGCTTGCACGGGCTGTCAGCGCCGTCCGCGGCACTGGATCTGGGCAATTCCGGCACCTCCGCGCGCCTGCTGTTGGGCGCGCTGGCCGGACAGCAGTTTTCCACCACCTTGTGCGGGGATGAATCGTTGCAGCGCCGGCCGATGCGGCGCGTGGCCGAGCCGCTGAACGCGATGCAGGCTAAGGTGCAAATTACCCCGGACGGCACCTTGCCGGCACGAATTACCGGCAACCGGCGCCTGCGCGCAATCCGCTATGAGCTGCCCGTCGCCAGCGCCCAGCTGAAGTCGGCACTGTTGTTGGCAGGCTTGTACGCAGAGGGTGAAACCGTTATCACTGAACCGGCGCCGACCCGCGACCATACGGAACGCATGCTGGCGCATTTTGGTTGCCCGGTCGTCCGTTCGGGCGCACAGCTCAGGCTGAGCAGCCGACCGCTACAGGCCAACGCACTGCAAATCCCCGGCGATATTTCCTCTGCCGCGTTCCTGCTGGTTGCAGCCAGTATCGTGCCTGGTTCCGATGTGCTGATTGAGGGCGTCGGGCTCAACCCTACGCGTGATGCCGTGCTGGAAATTCTCAGGCTGATGGGCGCAGCTATCAGCGTCAATAACATTGTCGATGACCAAGGTGAGCCGCGGGCCGACCTGCGGGTAAAATATCGCCCATTGCAGGGCATCACCATCCCGCGCGCGCTGGTGCCGGTCGCCATAGACGAATTCCCCGCGCTCATGGCCGCAGCCTGCTATGCTCACGGCGAGACCGTGCTGCATGGCGCGGCAGAATTGCGCGTCAAGGAAAGCGACCGCATTGCCGCGCTGGCCGCGGGGCTGCAAAACTTGGGCATCCGTGTGGCAACGTTTCCCGACGGACTACGCGTCCACGGTGGCCGCCCCGGCGCCGGTGTGGTGCACAGCCATGGTGACCACCGCATTGCCATGGCGTTCGCAATAACCGCCCTGGCCGCTACCGGCCCGGTCACTGTGCAAGACTGCAAAAACATCGATACCTCATTCCCCGGCTTCATCCGCTGTATCCAGCAAATCGGTTGGGAAATAAGCGAGAAAGCAGTTAGAATTGTTTGAACTGTTCTGTACGCTCATGGCATATCTTACGATTAGCATGGAGTCAAAATGATTTCATACGAAAATCTGATATTTAAAATACCGAGGGAATCGGAAGATTACGAGAGCTGCTCCGATTTTGTAATCGGTTCCATCGAGTCGATAATTCATTCAGCAATAAAAACACGGATGAACAAAATTGTAATCAATACGAATCTGAAGCTCGGGCTACCGATGGAAAATATAAACAAGATCGCAGGGCCTTTTGTCGAAGCGTGGGCTTATCAGACATTTTATGAAATCTATCAGGACAAAAATAATGCATACAAATTGATTAACGTTGAAGCTGTTGAGAGGCTTCATATGGCTGATATAGTCTTACAGTTTCAACGGAAGAGAGAAATTGAAAGTGGGGTCACTGCTGATATTGATGTTAAAGCTACAGCGGAAGATATCGAAAATTCTGGTAAATCACCAAACATCACCTCCTATTCCAGAATCAGGACTGCCTATGTCAAGGACCCTGATTATATTTTTGTGGTATTGTCCCTTAAGCACAAGGTATATTCAACGAGGAACAGCGAGACAGGTTTGATGGATGGCATAATGGAGATCGTCGACTATAACGCTTATGATCTCAAATATCTTGCCTCCAACGACATAAGCTATAACCCGGCTCTGGGTACAGGGCAGATACAGATTCGTGATATCCACTACGTGGGGAAACAGTGTAGGACAGCATGGGAATTTTGCCAATTACTTGACAAAAAATATTTAAATTCTGAGAGGAGAGATTTTGAGCAGTGGCTTGCCTTGGCGCACAAGAACGAATGGGTTAAAGAAGATGTTTGAACAAAGGATTATTCTTGGAGATGCGAATGAAATCCTTGCAGACTTTGAATCGGAATCTGTTGATTTGATTATTGCTGATCCACCCTACAATCTAGGGAAAAACTATGGTAACAATCATGATGTTAAAAGTTTCGATGAGTATCTGAAATTTTCAAGAAAGTGGCTCGGTTCGGCGCACAGAATACTAAAGGCAAATGGAACGATCTATGTGTTTATGGGGTTCCGTTTTATTTCGTATCTCTATGACATACTTGAGCGCGAGATGGGAATGTTCTTCAATAGTTGGATAGTGTGGCACTATACTCAGGGAATGGGTAAAAAACGGGGTTTCTCTCCAAGACACGATGATATCCTGATGTTTACAAAATCAAAAGATTTTGTATTTAATCTGGACAGTATAAGGGTGCCACAAAAATACTATCGGGAGCGGAATAACATGAGAGGCGCCAACCCTGGTGACGTGTGGGAGTTTTCCCATGTCCACTATTGCAATGAAAACAGGGAAGACCATCCTACACAAAAACCCGAGGGACTGATTGAACGAATGATTTTGGCCTCTAGTGACGAGGGGTTAACCGTTCTTGATCCATTTTCGGGAAGCGGCACTACAATAAGGGTTTGTCAGCAGCTGAAAAGAAACGCGATTGGCATAGAGATCAACCCTGACTACGTTAGCATGTCCAAGGCCCGCCTCAGTCGTTGTTTTAATGGTTTTGACAGTGTTGACCCCAGAGTGAGTCGTGTCCCGCTGGACTTAAATAGCGGGGTTGCGAGGAAGGAATATCTCAAAAAACACAAGGAATGGTTTCTCACCAATCACGAAAATGTGGTCGAGGAATTTAGAGGCGAGGTCACACGGCTTTATGGCGATAATGAAATAGGACATGAGCAGCTGGCACTGTTGGAAACGTAATGAATAGCTCCAGCGGGGCACAGGATAGAACGCTGCATACGTGGCTTCATGCTATTCAGCAGGGGCAAGTGAAATTGCCGAGGTTTCAGCGTTATGAGGCCTGGGAATGTTGCGCTGCAGGTGTTTATCAACATGAATACCAATAGTAAACCGCTTCAATTGTATGACATTAAGGCGAACAGCCGTCACTGGATTCCATCTTAAGCCCTCAATAACTTGCTCTGTTACGGTGTGATTCGTAGCTGCAGGATTGAATTTGGTGAAGTTATTTTTCGGAAATGGGTAGTGTGCGGATGAAGGACAACGCACCGGTCATCACCATAGACGGACCCAGCGGTGCCGGGAAGGGCGCCTTGTGCAACCGTCTCAGCCGCCGGCTGGGCTGGAACCTGCTTGATAGCGGTGCCTTGTATCGGATCCTGGCTTTGCTGGGGCAGCGCGCCGGCTTGCCGGTGACGGCTGCCGACGGGGTGGCGGCACTGTTGCGGGAGCGGTTTCCGCAGGTGCAATTCATCAGCGCGGGCGCGCACGAGCCGGTATCGGTCAGCCTTGATGGGGTTAACGTTGGTGCCCGCATCCGCCGGGAAGACTGTGGCAATGCCGCCTCTGCCCTAGCCGCGCACGGGGTCGTGCGAGCCTCCATACTGGCCTGGCAACGCAGCTTTCAACGCCCGCCCGGACTGGTGACGGACGGCCGCGATATGGGCACCGTGGTGTTCCCGGAGGCCGAATTGAAGATATTTTTGACGGCGAATCCTCAAGAGCGCGCAAAAAGAAGATATAACCAGTTGAGTGCAAAAGGGATTGATGTTAACCTAGGCGATCTTGCAGAGGTGATCGCTGAGCGGGACCGGCGGGATACCCGCCGGCACCTGTCACCGCTGAGACCGGCCGCCGACGCGGTGATTGTCGATACCTCCGGCAGCGGGAAGGATGAGGTGTTCGCACGGGTGCTGCAGATCGTCAGTAACCGTAGCGATTTGGGCCTGGATATTTGACAACATTGAACATTGACATATTGAGATAACCTACTAAATGACTGAAAGTTTTTCTGAATTATTTGAACAGAGCCAGGTTGAGACAAAAATGCGGCTTGGTGCTATTCTGAACGGGACCGTCGTTGACGTTTACCAGGATAACGTAATCGTCAGTGCCGGTTTGAAATCGGAGTCTTGGATCCCCATTGA
This sequence comes from Gammaproteobacteria bacterium, assembly GCA_965215365.1. Taxonomy (GTDB): domain Bacteria; phylum Pseudomonadota; class Gammaproteobacteria; order Eutrophobiales; family Eutrophobiaceae; genus JAAXHV01. The sequence goes on from CBDCDS010000003.1 coordinate 1,776,706, forward strand.
CCAGTTTTATGATGATCAGGGTGAGTTGGAAGTTGCTATCGGTGATGAGGTCGAGGTGGCGCTGGATGCGATAGAGGACGGGCATGGTGAAACCCGGTTATCCAGGGAAAAGGCCAAACGGCTGATGGCGTGGAACAAGCTGGAGCAGGTTTATGACGAAGATGGGACCGTGTCGGGCATGATCACCGAGCGGGTGAAGGGGGGGTTCACCGTTGACGTGGAGGGCATCAGAGCGTTCCTGCCCGGGTCTTTAGTGGATGTGCGTCCGGTCAAGGATACCAGTTACCTGGAAGGCAAGCCGCTGGATTTCAAGGTCATTAAAATTGACCGCAAGCGCAGCAACGTCGTGGTGTCGCGCCGGGCTGTGGTGGAGAGCGAAAACATCGCTGAGCGGCAAAACCTGCTGGAGCGCCTGAAAGAAGGAGCCGTTGTCAGGGGCGTGGTCAAAAACATGACGGACTACGGTGCCTTTCTGGATCTGGGAGGAATCGACGGGTTGCTGCATATTACCGATATGGCCTGGAAGCGGGTCAAAGAACCCTCTGAGGTAGTCAGCATCGGTGCTGAGATCGATGTCAAGGTGCTGAAGTTCGACCGTGAGCGCGGCCGGGTGTCGTTGGGCTTAAAGCAGATGGGTGAGGACCCCTGGGGCAATCTGGCCAAACGTTTCTCCGAAGGTGCGCGGTTGCGCGGTGCTGTCACTAATCTGGCTGATTATGGTTGCTTCGTCGAATTGGAAGAAGGCGTGGAAGGACTGGTGCATGTGTCGGAAATGGATTGGACCAACAAAAACATCCATCCCTCGAAACTGGTGCAAACGGGTCAGGAAGTGGATGTTGTGGTGCTGGATATCGACCAGGAACGCCGCCGTATTTCGCTGGGCATGAAACAATGCCAGCCGAATCCCTGGGAAGAGTTTGCCGCGCTGCATAACAAGGGCGACCGGGTGAGCGGACAAATCAAGTCCATTACCGACTTCGGCATCTTTGTCGGGTTGCCCGGCGGCATCGACGGTCTGGTGCACTTGTCGGATGTTTCCTGGACGGACGACGGCGACCAAGCTTTGAGGAACTACAAAAAAGGCACTCAGATGGAAACGATCGTGCTGGCCGTTGACACCGAGCGGGAACGCATTTCCCTGGGGATAAAGCAACTGGAAAGAGACCCGTTCACATCTTACGTGGCAGAACATCCCAAGGGGACTATCGTTACCGGCAAGGTGCTGACCGTCGAAACCAGATATATCATGGTTGAACTGGCGCAGGGAGTAGATGGGCAGCTGAAGGTGTCCGAGTTGTCGGGAGAGCAGAAAGCCAGAGACGCAAAAAGCAGTGGCGTGAAAGAAGGAGATGAACTTGAGGTGAAAATTACCGCAGTGGATAGAAAAAAACGCACTATTTCTGTCTCTGTAAGGGCGAAAGAATCAGACGAAGAGTCGGCGGCTATCAAGGAGTACACGCCGGATACTTCCTCTGGAGCCAAGCTGGGCGACTTGTTGAAAAAACATATGGATAACGACGGCGGCAGCTGAGCTGGACGCGTAACAGCGGGGAATAGAACGATGACCAAATCTGAACTGATCGAGGCGTTGGCCCGGCAGCAGCCGCAGTTTACCTCCAGGGACATCGAATCGGCGGTGAAAACCATTCTGGAGGCCATGTCCCGGAGTCTCGCCACTGGCGAGCGCATTGAGATTCGCGGGTTCGGCAGCTTTTCTCTTCATTACCGGCCGCCCAGAGTAGGCCGTAACCCCAAATCCGGTGAGGCGGTGTCCCTGCCGTCCAGGCACGTTCCTTATTTCAAACCAGGGAAGCTGTTGCGAGAACGCGTCAACCGGACCTGAGGGCCCGTTAACCCGCAGATCTCACCGGGTGATGCGAAGATCGCGCCGGATGGGTTCTGCCTGCGGGTGCCTGCGCCCGAAACCATAGCGGTAGCTATGGTTGAGGAAGCGCGTGCCCGCAGGCAGAACCAAGACTAGCGAGGGCGCATCAAGCGTAGTGGGTTATGTGGAAAGAGCAGCAGTATGATCATAACTTATTGAGAGCAATTATGTTTCACAAGGCAACAAGCGACTGGGTGAGAGCTGCGGGTTAATGTTCTACATTAAGCTGACACTGGCCCTGTGCATCGTCCTGGCCGGACTGGCGTTTCATGTCCGCAACGCACAGCCGGTGGTTATTGATTTCTATCTGGCCAGCTATGCAATACCCATGTCTCTGCTTATCGCCACTGCTCTGCTTGTCGGTGCCATACTGGGGGGGGTGGCAAGCCTGCCGGCCCGCCTGAAACTGCAACGCGACAAGGCCAGGCTTGGCAGGGAACTCAAAAAACTTCAGCCTGACGGGCAGGATTTATCCGCAGATGACGCAGATTAACGCAGATATTTTTTTACAATAAAACTTTTGCTCGTCACTCATTGCGTTCCTCCTTGGACGCAACCCTGCGGGCAGCTGTCGCTGTGCCAATCGGCTATCCTGCCGATTGGTCTGGCGCAAGCCCGGGTGATGAGCAGAAAAACCTGAAAACTTTTCTTGAAACATCTGCGCTAATCTGCGTTATCTGTGGATAAACCCTGTTTTATGTCAGCAAGTCCTCTGCAGCCTGTGCTACCGGCGACGACGTGTGAACGGGTAGTCTGGGAAGGGTTGCCCGGCTGTGGCAAGGCGTTGGCACTGGCGGCGGCAGCCCGGCAACAGGGTTCGCTGTTTGTGGTCATTACCGCAGACCAGGGCGGCGCGCAGCGGCTCATGGAAGAGTTGGCTTTTTTCAATCCGCCCGGTTCAGGGCTGCCGCTGCGCTCGTTCCCGGACTGGGAGACACTCCCCTACGACCGCTTTTCCCCCTACCAGGATATCGTCTCCGAACGGCTGGCGACGCTGGTGGAACTGCGCGCTATGCGCGCCGGTATCCTAGTCGTGGCTGTGCCCACCCTGATGCAACGCCTGTTGCCCGCGACTTACCTGCAGGCGTACAGCCTCATGCTGCGCACCGGGCAGGTGTTAGATACGGACAACTTCCGGCAGGAACTGGAGCATAACGGCTATCGGAGTGTGTCCCAGGTCATGGAACATGGTGATGTGGCCGTGCGTGGTTCGCTTATCGACATTTATCCCATGGGCGCCGACACGCCGTTCCGGCTTGACCTGTTGGATAATGAGATCGACAGCATTCGTACTTTCGATGTCGAGACGCAACGCTCTTTAGAGCCAATCCGGGCACTCCGGGTACTGCCGGCTCGGGAAGTGCCGTTGACTGCGTCTGCCATTGAGTTGTTTCGCAGTAACTGGCGTCAGCGCTTTGCCGGTAATCCCGGCAACAACCCGGTGTACAACGACGTCAGTAACGGCATTGCCCCGGCTGGCATTGAGTACTACCTGCCCTTGTTCTACGACCATACCGGCAGTCTTAAGGATTATTTTCCGGCCAACCCCACCATTGTGCCGGATGAGGAAGTTTACGCCGCGGCCCAGGCATTCCATGAGCTGGTGCAGGCCCGTTATGAGCAGGGGCAACATGACGCTGAGCGCCCGTTGCTGGCACCGGCGGAGCTGGTTTATTCGCCCCGGCAGCTGTTCGAGTTGTTGGCGCCACATGCGCAAATCCATCTCGGCGCCACTGGTCTTGACCCTGGCGCTGCCAGAACTGTGCGCTATCACGCCGCCGCGCCGCAGCAATATCCGGTCAATGCACGCGCGCAGGACCCCCTGGCGTTGTTGCGCGCGTTCATGCAGGAGTTTGACGGACGTATTCTGGTCGTGGCGGAGTCGCTGGGCCGCCGCGAAACGATCCTGGAATTATTTCAGGCTGAAAAAACCAGGCCGTCTCCATGCCAGGACTGGGATGAGTTTCTGACCGGCAACACGCGCTTTGGCCTGACCGTGGCACCGCTGGAGCGGGGGGTGACCCTGGCGCAGCCGGGTATTGCCATCATCAGCGAGACGCAGTTGTTCGGTGTGCGCGCGCAACAACGGCGATTACGAAAAAGAAGCCGGCAACTCACCGACTCCATTGTCAACAACCTAGACGAATTATCCATGGGCGCGCCGGTTGTGCATGAGGAGCACGGCGTCGGACGTTATCGCGGCCTGGTGACCCTGAAGGTGAACGAGATAGACACGGAGTTTATCTGTCTGGAATACGACCAGGGCGACAAGTTGTATGTGCCGGTAACGGCGCTGGATCGGGTCAGCCGGTTTGTCGGGGCGGACACCGAACAGGCGCCCTTGCATCGACTCGGCAGCGGTCATTGGCTCAAGGCCAAACAAAAAGCCCTGAAGCGGGTCTATGACGTGGCTGCGGAATTACTGGCGTTGCATGCCCGTCGTGCCGCGCAGCAGGGGCATGAATTTCGCGTGGATAACAACGCCTACCAGGCATTTGCCCAAGACTTTCCGTTTGAGGAAACACCGGGCCAGGCTGAAGCCATCGCCAGGGTGCTGGAGGATCTGCGCGCGCAGACCCCCATGGATCGGCTGATCTGTGGCGATTCCGGCTTCGGCAAGACCGAAGTGGCCATGCGCGCCGCATTTGTCGCGGTGGAAAACCACAAACAGGTCGCCGTGTTGGCGCCCACTACCTTGCTCGCACAGCAGCATTACCGTAATTTCAGCGATCGCTTCGCAGACTGGCCAGTGCGGCTGGCAGCACTGTCCCGGTTTGTCTCGCGCAAAGATCAGGCTGCGATTTGTGCGGGCCTGAGCGCCGGCAAAATCGACATTGTCATCGGCACGCATAAATTATTGCAGGACGGGCTGGCTTTCCACAATCTCGGTTTGATCATCATTGATGAGGAGCACCGTTTCGGGGTGCGGCAAAAGGAAAAACTGAAGTCCTTACGCGCCCAGGTCGATGTCCTGACACTGACCGCCACGCCCATCCCGCGCACGCTTAACATGGCCTTGTCGGACTTGCAGTCCCTGTCCATTATCGCCACGCCGCCGTCGCGACGCCTGCCGATAAAAATTTTTATCAGGGAGTGGGATGAGGTCTGGTTGGCTGAGGCCATGTTACGCGAGCTCAAGCGCGGCGGGCAGGTGTATTTTGTGCATAATGAGATCTGCAGCATAGAAAAAACCGCCAACGAGGTGGCCCGACTGGCGCCGGATGCCCGCTTGGGCATTGCGCACGGGCAGCTGCCGGAGCAACAACTGGAACAGGTGATGTTAGACTTCTACCACCAGCGCTTTAACGTGCTGGTGTGCACTACCATTATCGAGACCGGCATCGATGTGCCCAGCGCCAACACCATCATCATCAACCGCGCCGACAAGTTCGGATTGGCGCAACTGTATCAGTTACGCGGTCGGGTCGGACGTTCCCACCACCGTGCCTACGCCTACCTGGTGAAACCGGACCGGGGCGCAGTCAGCGATAGCGCGGCGCGGCGTTTCGAAGCTATGGCGGCACTGGAGGAGCTGGGTACAGGCTTTACCCTGGCGACGCACGATATGGAAATTCGCGGCGTCGGCGAAATCCTGGGCGATGAGCAGAGCGGCCAGGTGCAGGAAATAGGATTCGGCCTGTATATGGACCTGCTGCAACGGGCCGTGGCTTCGCTCAAGGCCGGGCGCCAGCCGGAACTGGACCGCCCGTTGGACCACGGCACAGAGATAGACCTGCATCTCCCCGCGCTGATACCGGCGGACTACCTGCCCGATGTGCATACCCGGCTGGTCATGTACAAGCGCATCGCCGGGGCCGCCGCCGAGCACGCGCTCTGGGACCTGCAGGAAGAATGTATAGACCGCTTCGGCCTGCTGCCGGAGGGGCTCAAGAACCTGTTCCGCATCGCCCAACTCAAGCAAGGCGCCCAAGCCCTGGGGATACGCAAAATTGATCTGGCCGCCAAGGGCGGCCGCATACAGTTCGACGAGAACGCAGAATTCGACCGGGCAAAGCTGATCAAACTGATCCAGACCCACCCCGACAGGTACAAGTTCGCCCAGGGAGGCAAACTCAGCATCAACCACGAGCTCGCTGACGCCGCCGCGCGCTTCAGTTTTCTTGAAGGGTTTTTGGACGAACTGGCCCAACCTTGAAGAAAATATCAGTCAAGGTCACCTCTAATTAATAGAGGTGACCATAAACCAGTATAATGCTGAACAGAGGCAAATTCACAAAGTTTTTATTTTCTGGTTTCAGCCTGTGTCTGGGGCTGTTTACCTTCTCCAGCGATCAGGCGCGTGCCGTTGATTGGTATCGGGTGGAAGTGGTCGTATTTGCCTATACCGAGCCTGATGCCGCCGATGAGTGGTGGTATGAAGCGCCCGGGTTGCCGCCGCGCGCGCAAACCATCAGCCTGCTCACGGCAACGGCTGCGCCGGCAGCCGGCGCGGTTGCCGAGACCACAGCACCGCAGCGCCTTGTTCCGTATCTGGCCTTGCCCCGGCAGGAACACCGGTTGGCGGCGGTGAGGAGGGCATTGGCGCAATCCCGGGAGTATCGGCCGCTGCTGCATGTGGCCTGGCAACAGCCCGGCCTCAACGCCCAAGAAGTGCGGGCCGTGCGGCTGCACAACCTGCGCCGTACACTGCCGGCGTCGCTGCCACAGTCACAGACCGGGGAAACGCCAGCGTCCGCGGCGCCGCAATACCTGCCGCCGGTGCAGGACTTCACCGGCCAGGTGCGCCTGCGCGCCGCGCGCTTCCTGCATCTGGATGTGGACCTGGCCTACTTCCCCGACTTATCGGGACCACCACAACCGTTATCAGTGCCACCCCGTCAGTCCGCAGATTATGTCCGCTTGACGGAAAGCCGGCGCATAAAACTGGAACAACTGCATTACTTCGACCACCCCTTGTTCGGGGTGATTATTCAGGTCAGCCGGCAAGCATCTGCAGAAGACGGGGGTTAATAGTGCTAAAATGCTATACTGCTGTAATCCAAGAACCGGGGCTTGTTTACCGGAGCATCGTCTGATATAGCCAACAATTGACAAACGTTTGTGGAGAGCATGTCCAATGATAAACAACTTCAGTTTCATATCCCCGACCATTACGCCACCGGTTGGCCTGCAGCCGTTACATGATGGCCACACCGGCGACGGCGCGGCCCCGCTTAACCCGGATGAGTTTTTTAAGCTGTTTTCCGGTGTGAAAATAACCATACCGATACTGAATAATGTACTGGAATTCACGTCCGCCAACGGCTTCGATATTGTGGAGAACGGAAACACGACTTCCGGTACCTATACTTATCAGCGCACCGACACGAGTACGGGAAAACTGAAGCTGGACCTGACTAATGGCACCAGTTACGAAGTTGACCTTGATTTCGCCTCGGCTGATGCTGTGCGGGTCACTTTTGCCCTCCCCGGTGGGTTGTTCGTGAGGGCAGTCGTCCCTGTTGAGCATCGCGGTGACGCGCCTGCCCCGAGCGCCGACACCACAACCGACACCACACCCGGTGCTACACCTGCCCCCAACACTAACACCCCGCCCATGGGTACGGCTGGCGCCGATAATCTCACCGGCACGCCCGAGGCCGATACCCTGGAGGGTCTGGCCGGTGACGATACCTTGTTTGGCCTTGCCGGTGACGATACGCTCAAGGGCGGCCCCGGCGATGATACGCTCAATGGCGGCCCTGGTGCCGATGTACTAGATGGCGGCCCCGGCAGTGATCACGTATTTTACCTGAGTTCCGAGAGGGGAGTGCTGGTGCGTTTGCACGACACCCGGGGAGTCCGGTTCGGCGAGGCCGAGGGTGACACTTTGACCGGTATCGAACATCTGACCGGCAGCTCGTTTAACGACATACTGGCCGGGGATGGTGAGGATAACATCATCAACGGCGAAGGCGGTGATGACACCTTGTACGGTGGGCCGGCGGGCGGCGACGACATGATGAATGGCGGTGACGGCGACGACCGCATCTACGGCGGCAAGGGGAACGATACCCTGACCGGTGGCGAGGGCAACGACCTGCTCAAGGCCGGGGCCGGAGATGACATCCTTATTGTTGATGGCAACGATATGGATGTGCTGCATGGCGGCGAAGGAAAAGACCGGTTTCAGTTCTTCCCCAGTAACCTAGGCGGTGGCACCATTGCAGATTTTACTGATGGAGAAGACCGCATCGACCTGAGCGCGTTTACCGGCATTGCCTCCGTGGATGACCTCGATATCGTCAGTTACGGCAGCAATGTGCGTATAGAATTGTCAGGCACTGACTACCTGACCACTATCATCCTGTCGGATTTCAGTGCCACCAACCTGGACAATGCAGATTTTATATTTTAGGGAACCGCCCCCCAAAGAGCGTCGGGAGGCATGACATGAGCGCTGTCACCCCGCCTGCGGATGATATGTTGCGGCGTATCTTCGCCATGCAGTCGGATCTGAACGATTACGTATTCGACAAGAACAATCTCAAGGATATGGCGGGCCAGCCGTTGACCATGGAAGCCATCTTTGCCGCAGCCGAGCAGGGCGCGCTGAAGGTAAACGAGCTGCCGAATACCTGGTTGTCCAATTATTCCAAGGCCATGCGTGAGGAAGTGCGGGAGCTCGATGAAGAACTGTTGTGGAAATGGTGGAGCAAGGATGAAATCGACCTGCAGAACATCCGTGTCGAACTGATCGACATCCTACACTTCCTGATCTCCGCGCTGCTCTGCGCCGGCCTCACCCCGGAAAAAGTCTATGACATTTACCGCCAGAAACACGCAGTCAACCTGAACCGGCAAGATCAGGGCTACAACCGGGCGACGAAGACCGAGGACGATAACAGGGGGATTGGTTAATAGTTAAGGAGCGCAAGACGAAATTTTCGCCAGCTTAAATTAAATCCGCGTCAGCCTTCACTTCATTTCAAGAAAGTTGGCAAGTTCTGGTCGGTGCGTACGGGACTGGCACACAGGGCGAGGACAAGGGAGATTTTATTTGGGTCTGGATTGGCGATCATGATGAGTATATCCGATTGTTGCGCATAGCCTGAATTGATCACATGAAAACGTATCGTCACTACGGCTACCTCAGCGCGCTGCTGATTGTCACTGCGACAGTCGTTGCCCAGGCGCAGTTCAAGAGTGGTTCACTCACTGTTGTCACCCGCTTTGGCGAGATTAACTACCGCATTGAGGTCGCCGATACTCCGTCTCTGAAAAGTCTTGGACTGATGTACCGGTCATCATTGCCTGAACATCAGGGCATGTTGCTGCTGAATGACCCGCCGGCGCGCATGAGTATCTGGATGAAGAACACCTTCATCCCGCTTGATATTATCTATATCGACGCAAACGGGTATATCGTCAAAATCGTCGAGAATGCCCGCCCCGAATCCACCACCCCGATGTCCTCTGACGGCAAGGTCGAGGCTGTGCTGGAGTTGCACGCGGGACAGGTGCGGGAACGGGATATTGCCGTTGGGGATCGCGTGATCTATCAGGTTTATTAACCATGAAGATCATTCTCGCACCCGACTCATTCAAAGGCAGTCTGAGCTCCATGGAGGTGGCCGCGGCCATGGAGCTTGGCATAAAACGAGTCTGCCCCGAGGCCGAGTGTGTCAGGATACCCATGGCCGACGGTGGCGAGGGTACGGTGCAATCGTTACTGGATGCGGTTGGCGGAGAACTGCTCAGCTGCACTGTCACCGGCCCGGCCGGGCAGCCGGTTGCGGCCAGCTACGGGTTACTGGCCGATGGCACCACTGCGGTGATTGAAATGGCGGCTGCGTCCGGGCTGGCGCTGGTGGGTGACAGTAGCCGCAACCCGTTACTGACCACCTCTTACGGTACCGGCGAGTTATTGCGCCATGCGCTGGAACGGGGCGCGCGCAAAATTATCCTGGGTCTGGGCGGTTCTGCCACCCATGACGGCGGCGTCGGCATGGCGCAAGCGCTCGGCGCGGTATTTCGTGACGGGGAGGGGAGTGTCATCAGCGAAAACGGCGCCGGCGGTATGTTACACAAGATCGAAGCCATAGACCTGGACCGCCTGCATCCCGGTCTGCAACAGGCGCAAATACTGGTCGCCTGTGACGTGGACAACCCTTTGACCGGGCCCGAGGGCGCGGCGTGGGTGTTCGCGCCGCAAAAGGGCGCGGACGCAGCCATGGTGCAAACTCTGGATAACAACCTGAAACACCTGGCCGGGGTACTCAAGCGGGAGCTGGGCACGGAGGTGGATAAAGTCCCCGGCACCGGTGCTGCCGGTGGCATGGGCGCCGGGTTGCTGGTGTTTGCCGGCGCCACCTTGCAACGCGGCATTGAGATTATCAGTAAGGCCACCCGTATCGGGACCCACCTGCACACGGCAGACCTGATATTGACCGGTGAGGGCCGGGTGGATTTCCAGACCGCCTTTGGCAAGACCCCGGCTGGCATCGCCCGGCTGGCCGACCCCTACAAGGTGCCCGTAGTCGCTATCGGCGGCAGTCTGGCCGATGACGCCGCCGCAGTTTTCACCCACGGCCTCCACGGTCTGGAAGCGGCTATTGCCAGGGATATGCCCTTGAGTGAGGCTCTGAACAACGCCAGGGACTACATCGCCAACGCGGCTGAACGCGTTATCAGGCTGATACTCATAGGTCGGGGGATGAGATAACATGAACCTGTCAACATTCGCCCGGCGGTTTGCCCGACATTCCGGCATTACCCGGCTCATGGATGACATGGCCGGAGCTATGGCCGGGGAGCAGAAAATGCTCATGCTGGGCGGTGGCAACCCGGCGCATATTGCCGAGGTGCAGGCCTTGTTCCGGCAGCGCATGCAGGATATTCTGGAGCAGCCCGGCGAGTTTGCCCGGGTGGTGGGCGATTATGACCCACCGCAGGGCAACGCCAGATTCCTGACGGTGCTGGCCGACCTGCTGAACCGTGAATACGGCTGGGAGCTGACGGCGCAGAATGTGGCGCTGACTACCGGCAGCCAGTCGGCCTTTTTTCTGCTGTTCAACATGTTTGCCGGTGACTGTGCCGACGGTCCCAAAAAAATCCTGCTGCCCATGGCGCCGGAGTATATCGGCTACAGCGATGTGGGGCTGGCAGACGATATTTTCATTGCTCAACGCCCTGCCATTGAAACATTGCCGGGGCATACCTTCAAATATCACGTGGATTTTGACCGCCTGAAGGTGGATGAAACCATCGCCGCCATCTGTGTGTCGCGGCCCACCAACCCCACCGGCAACGTGCTCACCGACGCCGAGGTAGCGAGGCTGGTTGACATTTCCTCAGCGCACAGTATCCCGTTGCTTATCGACAATGCCTACGGCATACCGTTCCCCAACATCATCTTTACCGAGGCCGAGCTGCTGTGGAACGAGAATATTATCCTGTCCATGAGCCTGTCCAAACTGGGGCTGCCGGCGACCCGTACCGGCATTGTGGTCGCGCGCGCCGAGATCATCACCGCACTCAGCAACATCAACGGTATCCTCACCTTAGCGCCGGAGAGTGTCGGCCCGGCGCTGGCGTACGAGCTGGTGCGTAGCGGCCGCATCACCGAGGTCAGCCGCAGCCTGATCCGCCCGTATTATCAGCAGAAGGCGCAGCGGGCCCTGGCCTTGCTGCACGAGGAACTGGCCGGCACGGATTATTTCATCCACAAGGCCGAGGGTGCCATCTTTCTGTGGCTGTGGTTTCCCGGCCTGCCCATCAGCAGCCTGGAACTGTACCGCCGCCTGAAGCAACGCGGCGTGCTAATCATCCCCGGCGAATATTTTTTCCCGGGACTGGAGCATGACCCCTGGCCGCACAAGCAGGAGTGCATCCGCATTACTTATTCGATGGCTGACGAGGTCGTGCGAGAAGGCGTTAAAATCATCGCCGAGGAAGTGAAGGCATTATAAGGCCACCTCTCTATTACACGAGATGGCCCATAAGCAATCTCACCCACCGCCGACAACTAGTTGATATAAAGGCCCAGCACCAGTGCGCCAACGACGGCCAGTCCCCACTTCAGGAACTTGATGTCTGATCTGATTTCAGACAAGGCTCCTTCTGCGGCGCGCTTCGCCTGGTCCTCATCGACACCTTCGATTTTTTTTGAGTGCCTCAAAAAATTCAAAATTGACTGTGGTCATCCTGTCACATACTCCTTATCCGTGTATTCAAAATCGATACTCGCCGGTCAGATACCAGGCGAAGTCGCGAGCCAGTATCTCGTGCTGGGTATCTGACGACCCTGCCAATTCCGAGTAAATGACGCGGTATTTGTCAAAAATGTTATTGGCATGGAAGATCAGCGACAGCTTGTCATTGGCGCTGTCCCAGCCTAGGCTGGCGTTCATCAGGCCGTGCGACTGCATGACATTGTTCGGGTCGTTGTTCGGGGCGAAAAACACCTTGGTGCGGTAGTTGTAATCCACCCGTGCGGTGAGCGTGCCCATATCGCCCAGGCCGAACTCCTTGATGAGCGAGGCGGCCAGCGACCAGCGCGGCACCTGCGGCAACCGATCGCCTTTGCTGGGGCCGCCGCTATTGACCACATCAGGGTTGGAGGCGGTAATTTTGGCGTCCAGGTGGCCGAGTGCCGCCTCAAAGAACCAGGTGTCCAACGGCGACCAGCGCGTTTCGATCTCAAAGCCCTTGATTTCACCTTTACCGGCATTTTCAAGCTGTGGCGCAACCGCGTCAGGCGCCTCGGTTTCCAGCTGAATGTCGGTATAGTCGGCATAGAAGGCCGCCGCATTCAGGACAAAGCGACCGTCCGGCGTGCCGAACTTCATACCGATCTCAAAAGATTCCACAAATTCCGGGTCGTAGGTAGGCGCCGAGGGGCCGAAGACACCGGCGTTGCGCTGCTGTACCCCGCCACTCTTGAAGCCTTCGGCGTAGGTGAAGTAGGCCATCAGGTTATCATTTACGTCATAGGCAATATTGGCCATGGGGGTCCAGTCGTCGGCTTTCAGTCTGGTGGTGCCGTTACCGATCAGCTTTACGATAAATCCGGGTGGAAACTGACCGGCCGGCGGCGGGCCCAATATCGGCGTCGCAGACTGGATATTAACTTGATCACTGCCCATGGTAACGTGACCACCGGGCGTGGCATACCTGTCGTCACCGGTGACGATGAAGTCCTTGGTGTCATCGGTATAGCGTATGCCGGCGGTCAGATGCAGCCGCTCGGTGATGTCGAAGGTGCCCTGAGCAAAACCGGCGATACTCTCGTGGTCGAACATGCCGCCGCTTTCTATATCGACCGTGGCAAAGTCCACCGGGTTGTAGTTATTGCCGTCTTCGGTGAAATAAAAGCCGCCGATGATCCATTGCAGGCGGTCGTTGACAGCCGTGCCTTGCAGTTGTAGCTCCTGGGTGAATTGTTCCTGCTGGTAAATCTGGTCCCGCACCCAGGACAGGTAGAAGGGTGAATTATCGCCGTCTAAGGCAAAGCTGCTGTCCACCTTGCGATAAGCCGTTATCGACTTGATTTGCAGGCCCTCCGACAGCTGCCAGTCAACCGTACCCGAGAAGCCATAGATATCAGAATGAGAATAGGTGGGCATGTTGCCCCGGTCCTGCCCGAGCGGCATGGTGTTGGCATTGGCGCAACCCGAGGTGGTGCCGGCAGGGTTTGCGGGGGTGGCATCGCAGTTACTGAACTCTCTGGCATAAGGCGTGCCGGGGTTATTCAACCCGGGGCCGCCGTTGGCCGGATTCAGCGCGGAATTAGCCCCCAGACCGACATTGTGGTTCCACACGTTTTGGCCCGGTGTCAGATCCACGGCGCGGTTGGGATTACGCGTCACTATCCGGGCCTGACCGTTTTCTCGGTCGCGGGAATAATCACCGCTGACATTAACCTCGAAGTTGTCGCTCGCCTGCCAGCGCAAGGCGCCGCGCAAGGCGAAGGTATCATCGTCGCCGGTATCCAAGCGCCCCAGCTCGCCGGGAGAACAGGGCGTGCTGCTGGCGCAGCCGTTGGGGTTGACCAGAAAACCGTCCTGATCGAATTTGGCCGCCGTGGCGCTCATAAACAGCGTGTCACTGAGGGGAATATTGACCCTGCCGAGCACATCGGCGCGGTCGTCGGTGCCTATCCTGACGCGTACCTTGCCCTCGAATTCCTCGTGCGGTTTGCGGGTATGAATGGCGATGGCACCGCCGGTAGTGTTACGTCCGAACAGCGTGCCCTGCGGGCCACGCAATACTTCCACGCGCTCGATATCGATAATGTCCAGCACCGAACCGACACTGCGGGCGAAATAGACCCCGTCCACATAGAGACCTACGCCCGGGTCGGCGGAAGGCAGGAAGTCGCGTTGCCCGACCCCGCGCAGAAATACGGAGGCATTGTTGCCGCCGCCGCCGTTGGTGGTGATGTTGTCAAACGACATATTCGGTGTCAGCCCGGCAATTTCGTCAATACGCTGCAGGCCGCGCGCCTCCAGGCTCTCGCCACTGAAGGCGGATACTGCAATAGGCGTGTCTTGCAGGCTCTCTTCGCGCTTTCTGGCAGTGACGGTAATTTCTTCCATCAGCGCGCCGATGCCACTGTCCTGGGCCAGGGCAGTGCCACCCGGCAATACCAGCAACGGCAGCACCGGCAACAATGTTAATGTACGCAATATCCGGGTCGTGATACCCCGAAACATATCGCCAGACAGTGTCAAATCACCCATTGAGCTACTTTTTTGCAGTTAAAACTACACAACGGTAACACTTATGCTCAACCTCAGTCAAGATATACAGGGGGCTTTCCTTTTTTCCCGATAACTTTTAATATCTGTCAGGCATGAAGTGAGGCCGCCTCTGAAAATGCCACGGAGGGCATTTTCAGAGGCGGCCATGATTCGGACACAGCGTGAAACAGGCATCCAGAAAAAAACCAACCGACCCCCGCGCGCAGGGGCGCGTGACGCGCTACCTGAACGAAATCGGCTTTATTTTCATACTGGCCGCCGCCTTGTTCGTGGCGCTGGCGCTGTATTCCCACCATCCCGCCGATCCCGGTTGGTCGCAGGCAGTCAGTGACACTGAAATCCATAATAACGGTGGCATTGTCGGTGCTTACGTCGCTGACTTGCTGTTGTACCTGCTGGGTTATCCGGGCTACCTGTTCCCGTTGATAATCGTGTTTGATGGTTGGCGCATCTTTATCACGCGTCGTAATGAAGCGCCGGCACCGACGCTGTTGATGGCACTCAGGGCCGTTGGCTTTTTGCTGCTGTTTTGCGGCACTTGCACGCTGGCCTGGTCCTACCTGTATGGCGGCACCGGGTTACCGGCGCACCCGCCTGATCAGGGCAGCAGCGCCGGCGGAGTGTTAGGCATTGCCTTAGGTGTGCTGTTGTTTAACGTGTTTGGCAATGCCGGTAGCGTTTTGGTGATGCTCAGCCTGTTACTGGCAGGCATCAGCGTATATACCGGTTTGTCGTGGTTTCGGGTGCTGGACAGGACCGGTTACTATGCGTTAAGAATAGTTGAAAAAATAAATACATACAAAAATAAATTAACTGAACACTTTAATTCAGTGGAGGCTAGGAAGGAACGCGTGGAGCTGGTGCGTAAACAGCAGAAAAAAGTTCGCGAGCGGCCGCCGCCACGTATCGAACCGGTCATCAGCAAGGTGGCAACCGGCGCCCGCGTAGAGGAAGAAAAACAGGAACCGTTGTTCGATATGCCACCGGAAGCGGCGTTGCCGCCGTTGAACCTGCTGGATAAACCCGGGCCGTCTCAGGGGCGTTACTCCGATGCCACGCTGGAGGCCATGTCGCGCCAGGTGGAACTGAAACTGCAGGATTTCAATATCCAGGTGGATGTGGTCGCGGTCAATCCTGGGCCGGTCATCACCCGTTTTGAACTGCAACCGGCGCCGGGTGTCAAGGGCAGTCAAATCAGCAATCTTGCCAAGGATCTGGCGCGTTCGCTGTCGGTGGTCAGCGTGCGCGTGGTGGATGTAATACCGGGCAAATCTGTGATCGGCCTGGAAATTCCCAACGCCACCCGCGAACTGGTTACTCTGAATGAAATTCTGAGTTCCAGAGAGTACGAAGATCTCAACTCGGCCACGGCGCTGGCGTTGGGCAAGGACATCAGCGGCAATCCGGTGGTTATGGATCTCAGCCGTATGCCACACCTGCTGGTCGCCGGCACCACCGGCTCCGGCAAGTCGGTCGCCATCAACGCCATGATCCTGAGCCTGTTGTACAAGTCGCCCTCGAAGAAAATCCGCTTGATCATGATCGACCCGAAGATGCTGGAATTGTCCGTGTATGAGGGTATCCCGCACTTGTTGACGCCAGTGGTCACGGATATGAAGGAGGCTGCCAATGCGCTGCGTTGGTGCGTGGCCGAAATGGAGCGCCGCTACCGGTTGATGGCGGCCCTGGGCGTGCGCAATATCAACGGTTATAACAAGAAGCTAAGCGAGGCCGCCAGCCGCCGCCAGCCGTTGACGGATCCGTTCCATACGCCGGCCCATGATGATGACGTAGCCCCGGCGCTGGAAGAACTGCCCTACATCGTTATTCTGATCGATGAGCTGGCGGACATGATGATGACGGTCGGAAAAAAAGTGGAAGAACTGATTGCACGTCTGGCGCAGAAGGCCAGGGCCGCCGGCATCCACCTGATCCTGGCCACCCAGCGCCCGTCTGTCGATGTGATCACCGGCCTGATCAAGGCCAACATTCCCTGCCGGATTGCCTTCCAGGTGTCTTCCAAAGTGGATTCGCGCACCATCCTAGATCAAATGGGGGCTGAGAACCTGTTGGGACACGGCGATATGCTGTTTCTGCCACCCGGCACCAGCGTGCCGATACGGGTGCACGGCGCGTTTGTCGATGACCACGAAGTGCACAAGGTCGTCAAACATATCAAAGACCTCAGCGGCCCGAATTACCAGGACGGTATCACCCTGGACCCGGACGCAGGCGGTGCCGCGCCGCTGCCCGGCATCGAAACCGCCGCAGACGGCATCGACCCGCTCTATGACGAAGCAGTGCGCATCGTTACGGAAACCCGCAAGACCTCCATTTCCTATATCCAACGACGACTCAAAATCGGTTACAACCGCGCCGCTCGCATCGTCGAGGAAATGGAAGCCAGCGGCTTGATCGGGCCGCTGGAAGCCAATGGCAACCGGGAAATACTGGCCGGCCCGCCACCGCCGGTGGATTGATTTTATCCACAGATGACGCAGATTAACGCAGATTGTTTTTTGAGTTTTATCCACAGATGACGCAGATTAACGCAGATGTTGGTTTGCAATGCGGCTCCCGTTCGTCAAGAAAAACTTGAAAGCTCTTCTTAAAACATCTGCGCCAATCTGCGCTATCTGCGGATTAATCCTGTCCCTGACCGTTACTGCGCCGGCGGGGGGCACTGCGCTTGAGGTCTTCCTCGACGGCCTGGACAGTTTTTCGGCGGACTTTGAGCAGGTGTTGCTGGGGCCGTCGGGAGAGGCGCTGGAGGCGAGCAAGGGCGCGTTGCAGGTGCGCCGCCCCGACATGTTTTACTGGGGGTATGATGAACCCTATACGCAGAAGATCATCAGCGACGGTGCCAGCCTGTGGGTGTATGAGGCGGACCTGGAGCAGGTCACTATCAGCGCCGTGAGCGCGGACCTGGAAGCTACGCCGACGCTGCTGTTCAGTAACGCTGAGGCGCTGAACGAGCATTATCTGGTGACAGAACCGGAAAATGACGGCAGTGACGCGCTGGTGCAGTTGACGCCAAAAAATCGGGAGTCACACTACCGTTCACTGCGCCTGCTCTTCTCCGCCAGGCAACTGGCCGGCATGGTATTGCTGGACAGCCTGGGACAGACCCTGGTGCTCACCTTTACCAATACCGTACGCAACCCGAACCTGCCGCCAGACTATTTCACCTTCATCCCTGCAGCTGATATGGAAGTCATTGATGCCAGACCGGCGGAATAGCGCTTGAACGCCACAACCAGCACCCATCGCCCACTGGCTGAGCGGATGCGGCCGCAAACCCTAGACGATTTTGTCGGGCAGGAACACCTGCTGGGGCCGGGCAAGCCGTTGCGTCTGGCCATTGCGCGCGGGCAGTTACACTCCATGGTGTTCTGGGGCGCACCCGGTTGCGGCAAGACCACCCTGGCGCGGCTGGTAACCGGTTCCTGCAATGCGCAGTTCCTCACCCTCTCGGCAGTGTTGGGCGGCGTCAAGGAGATCCGGGCCGCCATCGAGCAGGCGCGCCAGTACCGGCAGGTATATGGTCGGGATACCGTGTTGTTTATCGACGAAGCGCACCGTTTCAACAAGTCGCAACAGGACGCGTTTCTGCCGCATGTGGAAGACGGCACCATTACCTTTGTCGGCGCCACCACTGAGAACCCGTCTTTTGAGTTGAACAACGCGTTGTTGTCCCGAGTACGCGTGTACGTATTAAAACCGCTCGGCGCGGCTGAGCTGGCACAAATCATTCGACAGGGGTTGCAGGACTCGGAACGAGGGCTTGGCAGTAACGGCCTGAATATCACGGAGGCCGCGCTGGAGCTGTTGGCCGGCAGCGCCGATGGCGATGCCCGGCGCGCGCTCAACCTGCTGGAAATTGCGGCAGATCTGGCCCCGGATGGGGAACTCAACCGGGAACTGGTGAGCGAAGTGATCGGCGGCGCCGGTTACCGCCGCTTCGACAAGGGCGGCGATGCGTTTTACGAGCAAATTTCGGCGCTGCACAAATCAGTGCGCGGTTCGGCCCCGGATGCGGCCCTGTACTGGTTTGCGCGCATGCTTGATGGCGGCTGTGACCCCTTGTATATTGCCCGCCGGGTAGTGCGCATGGCATCCGAGGACATCGGCAACGCCGACCCCAGGGGCCTGCGTCTGGCGCTGGATGCCTGGGAGACCCAGGAACGGCTGGGCTCGCCCGAAGGCGAACTGGCTATCGCTCAGGCTGTGGTTTATCTGGCCTGCGCACCCAAGAGCAATGCCGTGTACAAGGCCTATAACAGCGTTATGAAAGACGTCAAGGCCAGCGCCTCAACAGCAGTGCCGATACACTTGCGCAACGCGTCCGCCCGACTGCTGAAAGAACTGGGCTACGGCAAGGAATACCGTTACGCCCATGACGAGCCCGGGGCCTATGCCGCCGGCGAGAACTACTTCCCCGAGGACATGGAACCTCGGCAATATTACTACCCGACTGAGCGCGGACTGGAAGTACAAATCGCGGAAAAACTGGCGCGACTGCGGCAGCTGGATAAGGAAACGGTATAATCAAGACATGCTTGACCCGCATCTGTTACGCAAAGACCCGCAGGCCGTGAGCCGGGCCTTGTCCCGGCGCGGCTATGTGCTGGACCTCACGCGCCTGCAAGCTCTGGAGCAGCGCCGCAAGGCTATGCAGATTGCCACCGAGCAGTTGCAGGCCGAGCGCAATCGCCGCTCGCAGGCAATCGGCAGGGCCAAGAGCGCCGGTGAGGATATCCAGCCGTTGCTGGCGCAGGTTGCCGCGCTGGGCGAGCAGTTGCAATCTCATCAGTCTGAGCTGGACACTGTGCAGGAGGAGCTGCACGAATTCCTGCGTGGAGTGCCCAACGTGCCCCATGAGAGTGTGCCGGCCGGTAATAGTGAGGAGGATAATGAAGAAATCCGCCATTGGGGGCAACCGCCAAGCCTTGAATTTACCCCCAGCGACCATGCCAGTCTGGGCGAGGCACTGGGGCTGATCGATTTTGCCGCCGCCACCCGCATTGCCGGCGCCCGCTTTGTGGTGATGCAAGGCGCCATTGCCAGGCTGCACCGGGCGCTGGTGCAGTTCATGTTGGATGTGCACACGCGTGAACACGGCTACCTGGAGGTGAACGTGCCTTATCTGGTCAACCCCGACAGCCTGTTCGGCACCGGCCAGTTACCCAAGTTTGCCGAAGACCAGTTCCACATCGAGAAACATGACTTGTATCTCATCCCCACCGCCGAGGTGCCGGTGACCAATCTGGCCCGGGCGTCAATCAGCGACGCGCAACAACTGCCGCGACGCTACGTATGTCATTCTCCCTGTTTTCGCAGCGAAGCCGGGTCTTATGGCCAGGATACCCGCGGCATGATACGCCAGCACCAGTTCGAGAAGGTGGAGCTGGTACAGCTGACGCCTCCGGCACATTCCTGGCAGGCGCTGGAAGAATTGACCGGCCATGCCGAGGCCATTCTGCAACGATTGGAACTGCCGTACCGCGTCGTTGCGCTGTGCGCTGGCGACCTGGGCTTTTCCGCCGCCAAGACCTATGATCTGGAAGTGTGGTTGCCCAGCCAGCAGCGTTACCGGGAAATATCCTCATGCAGCAATTTCGAGGACTTCCAGGCGCGGCGCCTGCACGCCCGCTGGCGCAACCCCGCCACCGGCAAACCCGAACTGCTGCACACCCTCAACGGCTCGGGTCTGGCCGTCGGCCGTACCTTGATCGCAATCATGGAAAACTGTCAGGATACGCAGGGTCGTATCCAGATCCCAGCCGCGTTGCACTCCTATATGGATGACATGACCGTTATCGAGTGAAGAGCACCTTTCCTGCAATAGATGTTGCACGGCAGCAAAATGGTGTGTATAATGGACTTCGGACAGCAGCTCGGGGACGATTGCCGGGCTGTTACACTCTCGAAGGTGCCCCGGCTTGCTCTAGGGTATCCTGCAACCCAATGGTAATAACATCATGAACAAGTTCTACTTTATCTCCACTCTGTTGGGTGTTGCCACTGTCCTTGCAGCTCCTGCGGTCACAGCTCAGGCACAGAGTCCCTTGTTGGAAGAGGTGATTGTGACGGCCGAGAAACGCTCTGAAAGCCTGCAAGACTTGTCTCAGGCGGTCACTGCGCTGTCGGGCGAGGATATAGACAATCGTAATCTCACCACTTTCGTGGATCTGAGCAGCATCGCCCCTGGTGTGACTGTTGCCAAGAACGAAGGCTTCAAGACCGTCATCGCTATTCGCGGCGTGGGTAATGAAGCCAACCAGAACGCCATTGCGAACCCTTCCGTTTCCTACCACCTCGACGGCATCTACGTGGCTTCGCCGTATGCTCTGCGCACGGATTTCCTGGATCTCGAACGCATCGAAGTGCTGCGCGGGCCGCAAGGCACTTTGTTCGGCCAGAACTCCACCGGCGGCGCTATCAACGTCATCACGAAGGCGCCGGATACGGAGGAATTTTCCGGCAAGGCCGACCTCACCGTGGGCAACTATAACCTGATACGGGTGCGCGGTGCAGTTAATATCCCCATCAGTGATACCCTGGCTCTGCGCGCTTCGGCTGCGTCCCACAACCATGACGGCTTCAGCCGTAATATCACCCTGGACCAGGGTCTGGACCAGGCCGACAGTTTTTCCGGGCGCGCCCGCCTGCTGTGGACACCGATGGAAAACCTGCGTTTTAATCTCACCGCCCAGTATTACGATGAAAACACCAACGGCGCCGCGCAAAAAGGCCTCCTTGACACCACCCCCAACCCGCGCCGGCTGCGGCAGGACTGGGACAACAGCTACCAGCTGGAGAGCCAGCTCTACAGTCTGGTGGCGGAATGGGATTTGCCGCTGCTCACGGTCAAGTCATTGACCAGCTACCAGGACGATGACGTAGCCGTGGTACGCGATAACGATCGCCATGACTTCGGTGACTTAATCAGTCGGGGCACCTTTGTGCTGCCATCGATCTTCGACCCGGAGACCAACCGTCAGCAAACCTTTACCCAGGAACTCAACCTGATTTCCACCGAACCCCTGTTCGGCAAGCTGGACTGGACGACCGGTGTGTTCTACCTGGATACCGAAGTGGATATTCTCATCCGCGAATACCTGGACTTCAACACTGACGGCGTTTATGGGCCGGGCACGGTGACTGTGGAAGAAGTGCTCGCCTTTGGCGGCGAGGTCGGCTTCATCTCCGATTCCAAGCCGGAACGGGAATCGATCTCCGTTTATGGCCAGGGCACTTGGAACTTCACCGACTCCCTGCGCCTGATCGCCGGCCTGCGCTATACCGACGACGAGGTTTATTCCGAGGTGACCAACTTCTTCGGGCGCGGCGGCACCGCCGTACTGGAAACCAGCAGTGACAAGCTCACCGGACGCGGCGTGGTGGAAATGGATCTGAACGACACCACCATGGTGTATGCCTCTTACACGCGCGGTTTCAAGCCGGGTGGCAGCAACCTGACCTACGGTCGTGAAGATGTCATCGCCCCCATAGTCGTGCTGCCCACCTACGCCGATGAAACAATCGATGCCTGGGAGCTCGGTATCAAGACCGACTTTGCCGACAACCGGGTGCGCGTGAATGCCGCAGCCTTTTACTATGACTATAAAAATCTGCAATATCAGGCGACCGATCCCGAGCTGTTCGAGGGCGGAGTCGGCAACCTGCCGGAGTCGGAGATCTATGGTGCCGAGCTGGAACTGTTGGCGTTAGTGACCGAAAACCTGACTCTGGACGCGCGCCTGGCCTGGCTGGAAACGGAGATCACTGCTTCACACCTGGCGCTGGATAACGTGCGTTCCGACGGTGCCACTAATGCATTGCTGGCGCAGGGTGTCAACCAGTTTTCAGATGAAGTGCAGCGCGCCCGCGCCGCCGCCGTGACCGACGTGAAGGGTAATGAACTGGCCAAGACTCCCAATTTTACCGCCGACGTGATGCTGCGCTACCAAGGTCGCCTGGGCGATTGGGGCGGTTTCTCTGTCAGCGCGCAATACATCCACCGGGACGGTTTTCAGCACCGTATCTTCAACAACCCCAGAACCGATGACGTGCCCGGCTATAACGTCGTCAACCTGATGCTGACCATTACCCCGGACGGGTACCCCTGGTACATCGAACTGATGGGCATGAACCTTGCTGACGAGGATGGCGTCAACGCCCGCTTCACCGACGTGTTTGGGGTCGGTGCCACCGGCGACGAGCTGATCGCCCCCCGGCAGTACATGGCGCGCTTCGGGGTTGAGTTTTAGAGGCGCTCCCTACAGCTCGATAAACAAAAAACGGGCCAGGAAGAGCAGCGCCAACAACCATACCCCGGCGCTGATATCCGCGCGCTGCCCGCGTGCCAGTTTCACGCTCACATAAGTGATGAAACCCACGGCGATGCCGTCGGCGATGGAAAAGGTCAACGGGATTGCCACGATGGTGAGCAGTGCCGGCAGCAGCTCGGTGGCATCGTCCCAGTCCAGCGCTTGCATGCCGCTCAGCATCAGCAACGCGACATAGATCAGGGCGCCGGAGGTGGCAAACTCCGGCACCATGCGCGCCAGCGGTGCCAGGAATATCGCCAGCAGGAACAGCAGGCCCACCGTCACCGCACTCAGTCCGGTGCGCCCGCCGCCGGCAATGCCGGCCACGCTTTCCACGTAGCTAGTGACCGGCGTGCAACCCAGGCCGGCGCCGACCACGCTGGCACAACTGTCGGCCTTGAGCGCGCGTCCTAGGTTCCGCACCCGGCCTTGGGTGTCCACCATGCCGGCCCGATGAGCAACGCCCATCAAGGTGCCGGTAGTGTCGAACAGGTTGACGAACAGGAACGCCCCGATCACGCTGATCATACCCACATCCAGGGCACCGACAATATCCAGTTGTAACAGGGTTGGTGCCAGCTTCGGCGGCGCTGATACCAGTCCCTGGTAGCTGGTCAGCCCTGCGAGCAGGCCGATGCCGGTCAGCGCCAGGATGCCGAGCAGGATGGCGCCGGGTACGCCACGCACGGCCAGACCGGCGATAAGCAGAAAACCCAGTGCCGCCAGCATGGGTTCGGCTTGGGTCAGGTCACCCAGGGTCAGGATAGTGGCGGGACTGGCAACTACGATGCCGCCGTTCTGCAGGCCGATAAAGCCGATGAACAGGCCCACGCCGCAGCCCATGGCCAGACGCAGGCTCATGGGGATGCTGTTCAGCATCCAGGCGCGCAGGCGGGTGACACTGATAATGACGAACAGCACACCGGACAGGAACACCGCGCCCAGGCCCACCTGCCAGCTGTAACCCAGGCTGCCGACCACCGTGTAGGTGAAGAACGCGTTCATGCCCATGCCCGGCGCCAGCCCCACCGGCCAGTTTGCATAGAGTCCCATGATCAGACAGGCCAGCGCTGAGGCCAGACAGGTGGCGGCAAAACTGGCACCGTAGTCCATACCCGCAGCCGCCATCAACTGCGGGTTGACGAAGATAATGTAGGCCATGGTCACAAACGTGGTGCATCCGGCCAGCAGCTCTACACGCACAGTCGTGTCGTGTGCGGCAAGCCGGAAACGGCGTTCCATGAAGCCGGAGATTATGTTCGTCATGAGCCCAGCGCTCTTTGCAACAGCGGCAAACTACGGTGAGCGCGCTGTTCCGGTTGCTAGGAACTGAATTCCCGCACCAGCGCGCTGATGGATTCCTTGGCGTCGCCGAACAGCATGCGGGTGTTGTCGCCGAAGAACAGCGGGTTATCGACACCGGCGAAGCCAGAAGCCATGGAGCGTTTCAGCACGAACACGGTGCGGGCGTAGTCCACATTGATGATGGGCATACCGTAGATGGGACTGTCTTTCATTTCCCGGGCGGCCGGGTTGACCACATCGTTGGCGCCGATGACAATGGCCACATCCATCATCTCCATGCGCGGGTTGATGTCCTCCATCTCGATGAGCAGGTCGTAGGGGACATCCGCTTCCGCCAGCAGCACGTTCATGTGTCCCGGCATCCGCCCCGCCACCGGGTGGATGGCGTAACTCACCTCGGCGCCGTTCTTCTCCAGTAACTCCTGCAACTCCTTCACCACGTGCTGAGCCTGGGCCACGGCCATGCCGTAACCGGGCACCACCACCACGCTGCTGGCGGCCTCCAGGATGTAATAAGCGTCGTCAGGCGTAATCGGTTTGACCTCGCCTTCCACCTTGGTCAGCGCGGTTTTGGCAGCGCCGAAGCCGCTGAACAGCACATTGGCCAAAGAGCGATTCATGGCCTTGCACATGATGTTGGTGAGGATGATGCCGGTGGCGCCCACCAGGGAACCGGCCACAATCAGGATGTTGTTGTTGATGGCAAATCCCGCCGCGCACGCGGCCAGGCCGGAATAACTGTTCAGCAGGGAGATCACCACCGGCATGTCGGCGCCGCCGATGGGGATGACCGCCATGATGCCGAACAGGAACGACAGGCCGATGAGCGCGTACAGCAGGGTGGTATTGGCCGGGTCCATGCAGAACATCACGCCCACAACCACAATCGCAGCCAGCAACAGGCTGTTGCCGGCGCGTTGCCCGGTAAACAGGTAGGGGCGCCCGGAAATGATCTCACTCAGCTTGCCGTAGGCGATGAAGCTGCCGGTAAAGGTCAGCCCGCCGATGAGGATGGACAGGAAAACGGTGACTGCGGTGAAGGTGGAGATGGCATCCGTATGCAACGCGGCCCAGCCCACGAACAGGCTGGCAATACCGCCGAAGCCATTGAAGATCGCCACCATTTCCGGCATCGCGGTCATCGCCACTAGGCGCGCCGCCAGCGCGCCGATAACGCCACCGACGACCAGCCCCAGGATGATCCATTGAAACTCGACGATGGATTGATCGAGCAGGGTGACGATTACGGCAAGCAGCATACCCAACGCCGATACCAGGTTACCGTTGCGGGCGGTGGCCGGCGAGCTCAGCATCTTCAAGCCGAAGATGAACAGTACCGCCGCGGCCACATACGACAAGTTAATCCACAGCGCGCTGCTCATTGTCTTTCACCCTCCTTCTTTCTGAACATGGATAACATGCGGTGGGTCACCATATAACCGCCCACCACATTGATGGTGGCAAAGGTCACGCCCAGGGTGCCGAGCACGGTTGCCAGCTCCGCGCTACCGGCACCGGCAGAGCCGAGTGCCCCCACCAGGGTAATGCCGGAGATGGCATTGGCACCGGACATCAGTGGCGTATGCAGGGTGGCGGGTACTTTACTGATCAGCTCAAAGCCCAGGAATATGGACAAAACCAGGATGAAGGTGAGATAGACGGCTTCCATTGATGGTTCCTCAGCGTTGCAGGTTCTTGATGGTGTCGTTGACGATGGCGCCGCCGTGGGTGATCAGGCAGCCGCGGATAATGTCGTTGTCCGGGTCCAGCACCAGTGACTTATGGTCTTTGTCCCAGTATTCGTTCACCATGTTGAACAGGTTGGATGAATACATCCGGCTGGCGTCCCGGCACACGAAGTTGGGCCAGTTGCCGTGACCGATGATAGCGACCCCGTTGATGTTGACCTCCTGACCGGCCACCGAGCCTTCCACATTGCCGCCGGTTTCCGCGGCCATATCCACGATAACACTACCCGGCTGCATGGCTTCCACCATGTCCCGGGTGACCAGCAGCGGCGCCTTGCGCCCGAATACCTGCGCGGTGGTAATGACAATATCGGATTCGGCAATAGCTGCTTTCTGCCCCAGCCGTTGTTGCTCAATTTGTTCCGGGGTCAGTTGCTGCGCGTAGCCGTCCTGGGTCTGTCCCGTTTCACCCAGGTCGATCTCCAGGAACTTGGCGCCTACGGAGCGCACCTGCTCGGCCACCACCGGGCGAGTGTCGAACGCGGTGACCTTGGCGCCCAGGCGCTTGGCCGTGGCAATGGCTTGCAGGCCGGCCACACCGGCGCCGATGACGAACACCCGGGCCGGTTTAATGGTGCCGGCGGGTGTCATCATCATGGGCAGCAGGCGGTCCAGCCGGTTGGCGGCCATCATCACTGCCACATAACCGGCCAGATTAGCCTGCGAGCTGAGCGCGTCCATCTTCTGCGACAAGGTAGTGCGCGGAATCATTTCCATACTGATGGCACTGACCCCCTGTTGCGCCAGGGCTGTCACCAGCTCGCCTTCATTAAACGGGTCCAGGTAGCTGATATGGATGCAACCCTGCTTTATCTGTGCTATCTCATCGGCATCCGGCTTGCGGATACGCAGGATGATGTCGGACTGCGCTAGCAGGGTGCTGCGGTCGGAACTGACCCCGGCGCCGGCGTCGGTATAGTCGGCATCGGTAAAGCCGGCGCCTTGCCCCAGCGCTGCTTCAACCGTGAGCCCCGCGCCCAGTTTGACCAGTTTCTTTACCGCATCGGGCACCAGCGCAACCCGATTTTCTCCCGGATATGTCTCCTTCAGTACAGCAATTTGCATAGTTAAGCCCCTCTGGCAGGTTTGTCGCTCATGCTATCACAGAGCAGGACGGTAAGCTACCCGTAGTATTTTCCAATACTGGAATGAGCCTGAAGTAGAGAGAGTCTGCCCCGATCTCAAGCCCGTTTGTATTCCTGTTCATGGATGGTGGTAAAGAGGGCCCGGCGCGCCTGTTGTAGGGCGTCCGCGGCCGCGTTGTCGCTGACTCGGTAAGCGACCTTATCCAGTATCTCAAAGCTTAAGTCCGGTTTCAAACAGGTCTGGGCATCATCCAAGGATTTAAGTTTTTCATAGGGGGTCATGAGGTTCTTGTAGGGGTAACGCTTGCGTTGTTTCCCTTTGTTGTCGGTGATGGTTTGTGGAAACAGGCAGGGTCGGTGGTAGTTGACATAGGGGTTGAGGTGCTGGCGGTGGAAGTCGTTCAACGGGCCGGCCCAGCGGCGCGGGATGTGGGCGTGGCCTAAGAGCTTGCGCACCACGTGTCCGTTTTTGCATTCCACCAGGGCGTTGTCGTTGCTGTGCCGGGGGCGGGACTTGGTCAGTTCGATACGCAGCTTCTCTAACAGTTGGGCCACCTGTTTATTGATGTACTCCGAGCCGTTGTCGGCATGGAAGCCCAGGAGGACAAAGGGGAACGCATCAAGCAGGTATTCAAGTGCCGGGATGAGGTAGACCTCGGTGATGCGCTCGACGCTGACGACCACTTCAAACTGGGTCACCTCATCGACCGCATTGATGTGATAGACCCCTTTTTCACCGTCTAAATCGCCCTGATGCACGGTATCGATGCGGATATAACCGCAGCGCCCGTCCGGCTGCGGTTTGCGCCGTACACCGATCTCACGCACCACCGGGCGGGTCTTGTCTATCGTGTGGCGCTGACGTTGGTAGGTCTTCGAGCGCCGTAAGTTGTACAGGTGCGAGACCGAGATCCCGGCCAAGCGTTCATACTCGACCTGACCGAACACCTGATAGGCTCGCTCACAGAGCTTCTTTAGGGTCAACCCATTCGGGGTATTGTGGCGCTCGTCCATGGCCGCTAGCAGGCGGATATCGGCCTTCGTGTAGCGTCGGACAAAGCCCCGCGCCGTACACTGGCGCACCGCTAACGTACCGGTCTCCCGGTAGCGCCCAATCAGCCGCTTGACCTGTGCCCGGGAATACCCGCTCACCTTCATCAGGTACGCCGTGAGCGCCCCTTTGTCCGCCTTGCTGCAGCCCAGGTAATCAAACGTCACCAGGGTGCGCCGTATCCAGTCATACCGACTCTGCTTGTCGCTGGCAACCTCAAACATCACCCGCTGGGTCCCGGCCAGAAAATCGCGCACCTGCTCAATACGCGTTAAGTCATTCGCATTCATGATCGTTTTCATCCTCGTATCATGAACGGGAATACCGGCTCGTTCAGGCTCATTTCATGTTGGAATCACACCCGCCCTTCAGGCTCATTTCATATTGGAAAATACTCCCGTGTGACTTAAGCGCGCAGCTACAGTATAATAGTCCGGTAACGCTGCTGCAGCGCCGTTTTCGATAATGAGCATGACATGAACAAAGGTACAGGAATAAGTTCTCTCCACCCGCGTTGCCTGCAAATTTCCCAGGTGCATAAGGATACGTTGCACTTCCTGTTCCTTGCCAAACACGCGCTCGGCAACGGCTTGCCCGATGCTGAAGATGGTAACCACGCAGTGTACCATTATGACATTCTACAAAAACTGCGCGGCATCGGTCTGCGGGTCACGCCGGCGAATACGTTTGAGGCGTTGTACGGCAAGCCTGATTTTGATTTTTTGATCACGCTGTTCAACCGCGCCGGTTTCAGGAACAGCGAAATGTTTGCGCCGCTGTTCGGTGAGTATCATCGCATTCCTTACCTGGGCGGCTCCCCTATTGTGCGCGGGGTCTCCGATGATAAACATGTGACCAAACGCATCGTGCAGGCCTTAGGGATTGCTACGCTGCCGTGGAAGTATTACCCCATGGGCGGCCTGGATAATGCCGCGCCTGAGTTTGGCGCCGACTTTCACGGCCATGCGTTCATCGTCAAGCCCAACGCCAGTTCCGGCTCCTGGGGCGTGCGCCAGCTGGCCTGCCGGAATGAAGCGGCGCGGCATATTGCGGAACTGCACGGACAGGGCCATGATGTGCTCGTCGAGCCCTGCATCGACGGCGCCGACTTTGCCATACCCGTCATCGGCGCGCGCCAGCCGTGGATGCTGCCGATCATCCAGTACCAGTACGCCCAAGGCAACATGCGTACCTACGAGCAGAAGCGCGGCCTGCTGCATGAACATACCCCAACCGAGTGTGTGACGCTGCATGATGAGCGTCTGGAGCAGCGGTTCCACCCGCTGTGCCGGCAGATTATCGCCGAGTTCTGGCCGTTCGACCACGCCCGCATCGAATTTCGGGTGGACGCACGCACCGGCAAGGCCTATTTCATCGAAATCAACCTGAACTGCAACCTGGCCGCAGATAAAGCCATTGCTGTCAGTGCCGCCAGCCTGGGCGTCAGCCACGAGCAGCTGATCGAGACGGTTATCTGTAACAGCTTGCTGCGCCAAGGCGTCATTAACGAGGTTGAAACGATTGCGGCCTGAACATGCCGGAACCCCCTGACCTACCCGCCGCGGCGGCTCCTCCGGCTTATACCGTGCTGCTGCTCGCTGCGCAGCGCCGTGGCCGCGACCCGCTGTCAGCCCTGACCGGCGCTCGACACAAGTGCCTGCTCGACCTCCACGGCCGCCCCATGATCGCCTGGGTACTGGACACCTTGCTGGCTGCGCCCATGGTCAGGCAGATACTCATATCCATTGAGGACGCCGCCGTGCTGGATGGCGTTCCCGAAGCCGCAGCTGCGCGAGTACAGGTCATCGCCAGTGCCGACAACCTCTATGCCAGCGTCGAACGTGCACTGACCGCCGCCGGCAACTATCCGGCGCTGATCACTACGGCCGACAACCCGTTGCTCAGCGTGGAAATGTTGACGCATTTCTGCCATGAACTGGAGCGGCGTCAGTCCGATGCCGCAGCAACAATGACCCGGGCCGGATTGATGCGGGCAAAATACCCGGAAGGTCAGCGGCGCTTCTATGCGTTCCGGGATGACGAATATTCAAACTGTAACCTCTATGCGCTGGCTAATGCCCGCGCCCTGCGCGCGGCCAGAATCTTTCAACACGGCGGGCAGTTCAGAAAAAAAATTACCCGCATCCTGCGCGCCTTCGGCCTGTCCAATTTCATCCTGTACCAACTGCGCGCCTTGACTCTCAATGACCTCGCCGAACGCCTGTCCCGAAGTTTCGGCATCCGCGTCACCTTCATAACAATGCCCTTCCCGGAAGCCCCCATAGACGTGGACAACGAACGCACCCTTAAGGTCGCGCGTACGATTATGGGGCAACGGTTGCGGGAACCAACCTGACCTGAGCGCACCAAATGGCCGCCGGCGCCGACCCATCAAAACGGCGCAATTTTCAAGCCAAAAGTCTCAAATTGACGAAAGTCGGACACATTTGAAGTTGCGATCATCGCACCTTCAGACAGGGCAATGGCCGCAATCATACAGTCAACAAATGTGCCACGCTGTCGTCCTGCTTCATTGAACAGGCGCGCGGCCGTAATTGCTTGCTCATCAGCGAAGTTGCTGCGGCGCCTGATGATCCCAGTTGCCAGGTTCAATTCCGAATTATTGACCGGACCGCACAGGAACTCTGCCTAGGCAACTGCGCTCATGCCGAGGGTCTCACCTGTGCCAAGCCATTCCCTGAGTTTGCGGTCTTCAGGCGAACCGCGCCTTAGCGCCCGAATCAGGAAACTGGTATCAAGGTGAATCATTGGCTGCCGGGATGCAACCGCTTCCTGGTCTCTCGCCGTTCGCGTCTCAGGTTTTGTTCCCAGTCGTTGACGGTGGTTTCATCCAGGTTCAGTGCTGACTGCAAGCGCTCAAGGGCATCCAGGGCCTCACGGTCAGCAGGGGAGTGTTGCGCTGCCGTAGCCCAGATAGAGCGCTGTAATGCTTTAGACTTTGAGACGTTCCAGCGTCGCGCTAATGCCTCCAGTGTGCGTACCGTCTCCACATCCAGCGAGTAGGTGGATTTTATAGTTGGAGTGGCCATGTTCAAACTATATGGCCATATAAAAAATCTGTCAAGAGCTTACAGTCGGTCGATAAATCGTTGGTTGTTGCCACCGTATAAGGTAAGATGTGCGTAAGCTTTTTCTGTTCTGATAGACGAATCTTGAGTGCCATGAGCAAAGATAACCACCTGCCCGATTACCTCATAGAGAAATTAACGAAATACTGGCAAGATCTATTTTGAGAAGAGCAAAAAAATGAAATTTCAAGGCAAAGCATTTAAGAGTGGCAAATTCTGGTTGGCGGAAATTCCATTCCTTGAGCTGATGACCCAGGGGCGAACGAAAAAAGAACTGCTACTGATGGTCGAAGATCTGTTTATTGCCCTGGCAGACAAAAAAGGATTTGAGGTACATGTCAAATGCTCCACCGATGGAACTCTTGAAGTCGGTTCCAATGACAATAAGGTAATGGTAGGTTTGCTGCTAAAGCGCCAGAGGCAGTCGCACAACCTGACAGTTCGGGAAGTGGCCGAGCGTCTGGGTTCGTCATCTAGGAATGCTTATGCTCGCTATGAACAGGGCAAAACGCTGCCCAGTATAGATAAACTTCAGGAACTGTTGAAAGCAATCGGTTCAGGTTCCGATTTGGTTATTTCACCGGCCCGAGTCGCATAAAGGCGCCTCTAAAAATACCACGGAGGGTATTTTTAGAGGTTACCTCAAGTCACTTGACAGGTATTGAGCCGGAATGACAGACTGCCGCAGACTTTCAATACACACTGACAACCGGAGGTTTGGATGAGCCGAAGTGCGCCGCCGGCAAGAGTATGTTTTGTCATACCCACTTACAACGAGGCGCCGAATATTACCCTGTTGTTGCGGCAGTTGACCGAGCTCTATCCCGGCGCGGACACCCTGTTTCTGGTGGTTGACGATGGTAGCCCTGACGGCACGGCGCAACGGGTGCGGGAGTTCATGGATGGCACCGGGGGACGGGTATTCCTGCTGGAAGGGCAAAAGCGCGGACTGGGAGATGCTTACAGGCGCGGGATGAGCCACGCCTTAGCGGTGCTGCGCGCCGATATAATCGTGCAAATGGACGCCGATTTCTCTCACGACCCCGCCGCCGCCGCGCGCTTGCTGGAGCGGATTGCTGCCGGTGCTGACGTGGCCATAGGCAGCCGCTATGTGCCCGGCGGCGCGCTGGATAAACAGTGGCCGCTACGGCGGCGTTTGCAGTCCCGTTGTGCAAACCTGCTGGCCCGCCGGGTCAGCGGCTTGCGCGGAGTCGCCGACTGCACTGCGGGGTTCAAGGCCATCAAGGCCAGCACCTTGCGCAATGCCGGTCTGGAGGATATCCGTGTCAAGGGCTACCTGTTCCAACCGGTATTGCTGGGCCGGCTGCTGCGCGCCGGCGCCCGGGTGGTGGAGGAGCCGATTCATTTTCGCGAACGCCGGCAGGGACAAACAAAACTGGAGCTGTCGGAAGTGCTGCGCGAGCTGTGGGTGTTACGCCACGGCAGCGCCCAATGGACGGTCGCCAAGTTTGCCGTGACCGGCCTGTCCGGCGTGTTCGTCAACCTGGGCTCTTTTCACTTGTTGCTGAATCTTGGCCTGCACAGATTTCTGGCCTCGCCGCTGGCGATATTGCTCTCCATTTTTTCGAACTTCCTGGTGAATAATTTCTGGACCTTCAACGACCGGGTAGTGGCAGGGTGCTTGCCGGCGCGGGGGCTCAAGTACCTGTTTGCTGCGTTGCTGTCGCTGCTGGCGAGTTACGCGATCTTTGTCGCCGCTTCCGTGGCCTTGCCGGAAGTGGCACCATTACTGTTGCAAGCAGCCGCTATTCCCGCCGGAGCCCTGCTCAACTACCTGCTCAGCTCACGCTGGATATTTCGTAATGAGGCGGGCCGGAAGTGATGAATGCGGCAGATAAAATGAAGGAAATTTATTCTGTGCTGTCATCGAAAGACGGGCGGGTGGCACTGGCACTGGGGCTGCTGACGGCACTCAGTTATTTTCCCGCCACGCAAGCCGGGTTTATCTGGGATGACGTGATTATCACCACGCTGCCCGCAGTGCGGGATTGGGGCGGATTGTGGCAGCTGTGGTTCAACCCCGGCGATGCCTACCTGCATAACGGTGTGGGTGAAGGCCATTACTGGCCGCTGACCTACAGCAGCTTTTGGCTGGAACACAAGCTGTGGGGCTTCTCCCCGGTCGGTTACCATGTCGTCAATCTGCTGCTGCACTTCGTCAATACCCTGTTGCTGTGGCGCTTGTTGGCGCGTCTGGCCGCCCCGGCACCGTGGCTGGTGGCGGCGCTATTTGCCGTGCATCCCGTGCATGTGGAATCCGTAGTCTGGATCATTGGCCGTAAGGACTTGCTCTCATCCCTGTTTTATTTCATGGCAATCATGGCCTGGTTGCGTTTTGTTGAAACCGGACGAGCCGGGCGCTATGTCCTGTCGCTCGCATTGTTTGTGGCCGCCCTGTTGTGCAAGTCGTCGGTAGTGACCTTGCCGGCGGTGCTGCTGGTGCTGCACTGGTGGAAACAGGGGCACTTAGCGGCGCGCACCTTACTGCAGGTGGCGCCGTTTTTTGCCATCGGGCTGATGATGACCATGGCCGATTTATCGTTCTACCAGGGACGGGAACCGCTTGCCCTGGGCTATTCAATGATAGAACGTATGCAGATCGCCGCCGGTGCCCTGTGGTTTTATGCGGGGAAACTGTTGTGGCCGACCGGGCTGGCCGTGATCTACCCGCATTGGGACGTCGGTGCCACCGATTTGCAGGCTTGGGCTTACGTCATTGGCGTTGTCACCGTAGTCGTGCTGTGCTGGGGTTTGCGTCAACGGCTGGGCCGGGGGGCGCTGGCCGGTATTATTTATTTTGTCATCACGCTGGGGCCAGCGCTGGGCTTTATCGATTACGGCTACATGCAGTTTTCGTTCGTGGCTGATCGTTACCAGTACCTCGCCGGCATCGGCCTCATGGCGTTGGTTGTCGGCACCGGTGTCGCCGGCGCAAAACGCCTTGACCTGTTAGCGGGCCGGCCCCCAACGGTTATTGCCATCGCGGCGTTACCGTTGTTACTGCTGCTGGGCGCGCTGACCTGGAAACAAGCCGGCATTTACCGGGATGAAATGACATTTTTCAGCCACATCATCGCGCTGAACCCGGATGCACGCCGGGTGTACCTGAACCTGGCCGCAGCGCTGAACGGGCAAGGGCGCGCGCAGGAGGCACTGACCGCCGCGCGCACCGCAGTGCAAAAAGAGCCCGATGCCGCCGACACACAAAGCACCCTGGGGTTGGCGTTGCTGAGGCTGGAGCGCTACGACGAAGCAGAACAACATCTGACCCGCGCACTGGATCTTAACCCGCGCTGGGCACCTGCCATGCAGAATATGGCTGACCTGCTGCGCCGGCAGGGGCGCTATGAGGCGGCGCTGGAAATGTTTCGGGAAACCCTGGCACTCAACCCTGACTCGGCCCTGATCCATGCCGGCATGGGCTACTGCCTGTTCCGGTTGGGCCGCTACGAAGAAACGATTGTCAGCGTCAAACGGGCGTTTGCCATGCAGCCCGAGCTGGCGCAGACCCACCGCGACCTGTACCTGTTGCTGGAATGGGCGCTAAATGAGACCGGCCAAACAGGCGCGGCCGACCGCCACCTAGCTGGCCGCCCTGGGCAGATAACGCTGAACGCCGATGATTATGTGCAGCTGGCCGATTCCTTCCGTTTGCAACAGGACTACACGCGCGCGCTGGCCGCCTATCGTCGCGCCCTAGAAATGGATCCCGAACACGGCACCGGTCACGCCGGCATGGGGGATGCGCTGTATCGTCTGCAACGCTACCAGGAGGCTGTTGAGGTCATGCAGCGCGCGCTGGAACTGCAACCCGAGCAGCCGTCGGCGCCGGCACTGCATTACCTCAGTGCTGAATCGTTGCGCGCCCTGGGGCGGCCACAGCAGGCCCTGGTGCATTATGAACAGGCGTTGCAGCTCAACCCGCAAATGGATGCAGCGGCCAATCGTTTGGCGGAATTACTGGTGGCACAAAAACGTTATCAGCGCGCGCTCGAGCTCTATAAGGCGCTGGCCGACAGCAATCCTGATGATGCCAGCGCACATTCCAACGTCGGCGCGGTACTGTTTATGCTGAACAGAACCACAGAAGCATTGCCAGCGTTTGCGCGGGCGCTGTCCCTAGATCCCACCCATGAAAATGCACGCACCAACCTGGAACAGTCTAAATTACGCTTGCAACAAGAGGGTGAATAGAGAGAATAGAGTTCAGGGGCATCCTTCAGAGGCACCCCGAGCCTCGAACCGGACTATATCATCCTCGCCGAGATAATCCCCCACTTGCACTTCGATAATTTCCAGTTCAACCTCGGTTCGGTTCTCCAGCCGGTGCTTGACACCGCTGGGAATAAACGTTGATTCATTGACCGTCAGCTCGAAAGTGTCCTCGCCCCGGGTGACGGTGGCAGTCCCTGTTACCACAACCCAGTGTTCAGAGCGGCGCCGATGCAGCTGCAACGAGATTTTCCTGCCGGGTAGAATGGTCAGCCGTTTCACCTGGTGTGTGTCGCTGCATGCAAGCACCTCATACGCTCCCCATGGACGTCTGACGAGCAGGCGCTGCTCCAGCTCCGGGCGTTTCCGGTCAGCCAGTGCCGCCACCAGTTGCCGCACCTGTTGTGCTTGAGCCTGGTCCGCAACCATGACCGCATCGGCTGTTTCCACGATCACTAGGTTATCGCAATGCAGCGCGGTGACCAGCCGCCGCTCGGAATACAGATAAGAATTGCGCGTCCCCAAAGCCAGCGCGTCCCCGCGCAGCACATTATTGTTTTCATCCTTCACGCCCTGTTCCCATAGCTCGCTGAAGGCGCCGACATCCGACCAGCCACAGTCCAGGGGAATCACCGCGGCACCGGGGTCATCCGTTGCCGCCAGCTGCTCCAACACCGCAACATCGACGGAGGCGTCGGGGCAAGCGTCAAATGCCGTGCTGTCAAGGTGCAAGAAAAGCCCGTCTTGCGTCCCGTTGCCGCAGGCCGCCGCGCAGGCCCGATAAATATCCGGGTGTAATTTCTCCAGCGTTGCCAGCCAGACCGAAGCGCGCACCATAACCATCCCGCTGTGCCAGTAATACTGGCCGCTAGCGATGTATTGTTGTGCCGCAGCTGTGTCAGGTTTTTCCTTAAAACCGGTCACGTGAAAGGCATTCGTCTGAGCCGACATGGCTATTTTCCGGCCCCGTTTCAGATAGCCATAACCGGTTGCCGCCGCCGGCGGGGCTATCCCGAAAGTGACGATGAGCCGATCCCGGGCGAGGACGATGCCAGCTGCAAGCGCCTGCCGGAATACGCCTTCGTTGCCAATCAGGTGGTCACTCGGCAGCATGAGCAGCAGCGGATCATCCGTAGCGGTGTGTTGCGTCAACGCAGCCGCCGTGAGCGCCGGCGCGGTATTACGCCCGGCGTTCTCCAGTATGATCAGCTGCAGCGGCCGGTCTATTGCGGCCGCTTGTTCGGCAACATGAAAACGGATAGCTTCGTTGCAGACGACCAACGGCGGCCGCGTGGCTACTCCTGCGGCTGCAATCCCGCCGCAGCGCGCCAAGGTCTGTTGTAACAGCGAGCGTTTGCCGAAGGGACGAATCAGCGGTTTCGGATAATTACGCCGGGATAGCGGCCATAACCGGCGACCTTCACCGCCAGCCAGAATGACCGGACATAATGTTGTTGCTTGCGTCACAACCCGAGCAGCCACCCCGCCGCCTCCGGCATCAAGGCGTTACGCCTGCCAGCGGCGGGGTGGCTGCCAACGCACCGCAATTCTTTGAGGCGCGTTAGCGTTCCTGGCCGGCGAATGCCGCCAGCAGGTGCAGCAGGCTGGTGAACAGATTGAAGATGGCTACGTACAAGGTAATCGTCGCCATGATGTAATTGGTTTCACCGCCATGGATCATTGCGCTGGTCTGGTACAGGATCATGCCGGACATCAGCAGGATAAAGATGGCCGATACCGCCAGCGCCATGGCCGGAATGCTGAAAATGGCGGCGCAAATACCGAGTAGGAATGCCACTAGTATCCCCACCATGAGGAACCCGCCCATGAAGCTGAAGTCCTTGCGGGTGGTCAGGGCATAACCGGACAGACCAAGAAAGATCATGCCGGTGCCGCCCAGAGCCAGCATTACCAGCTGCCCACCATTACTGAAGAACTGCAGATACGCATTCAGGAATGGCCCTAAGGTTAAGCCCATGAAACCGGTCAGGGCAAACACTGCGGCCAGTCCCCAGACGCTGTTTCTCAGCGCCGAGGTCAGGAACAACAGACCAAAATAACCGCCCAGAGTGATGAGCAAACCCATACTCGGTAGATTCATGGCCATGGCCACAGCCGCCATCAACGCGCTGAACAGCAGGGTCATGGACAGCAAGATATAAGTGTTACGAATCAGCTTGTTGGTAGCCAGCGCCGCCGGCGCCGGACTTGCGACTGCATACTGTTGACTCATTACAAACCTCCGATGGTTATTGCGATAACCTTGATCATAGGGGCAACGGCGTTACTTTTCAAGATATTTCGGATAGAATTATCAAGAACGCCTGAAAACGCCCCATCGCAGCATTTTTAGAGGTTACCTAAAACCCCCGGAGAGGTGGCAGAGTGGTTAAATGCACCGGTCTTGAAAACCGGCAAGGGTTAACGCCCTTCGTGGGTTCGAATCCCACCCTCTCCGCCAATTCCTTGAGCGGGCTGCAAGTCCGCTCAAGGAATTGGCCCTGACGCTGGATTCGAACCCACGAACATAGACAACCGGGTTCGACAAATTCGCTGGGAGCGAATTTGAACAGCGTAGCTGGCCCCGCAGGGGCAAACTACAGGGACGTAGTTTGTAATCCCACCCTCTCCGCCAATTCCTTGAGCGGGCTGCAAGTCCGCTCAAGGAATTGGCCCTGACGCTGGATTCGAACCCACGAACATAGACAACCGGGTTCGACAAATTCGCTGGGAGCGAATTTGAACAGCGTAGCTGGCCCCGCAGGGGCAAACTACAGGGACGTAGTTTGTAATCCCACCCTCTCCGCCAATTCCTTGAGCGGGCTGCAAGTCCGCTCAACCCCCTCCCAGGCCAAACAACTGCACCAGATCACGGCGGTACTGAATGGAAAACTTATCCGCAGGGATGGAGACTTCGGCGGCGGGATTAAGCGGCACCGGATAAGGTCGCTGGCTTTCCACGACCGCGATATCTTCGGCATTGGTCACTAACTGGTATTGAGCGTAATCCTCCACGGTGGCGCCGGGGATGTTGGTCAGTGTAATCTGGTAGATGGCCGTCTCGACGGCACTCACAGGCGCGGCAATGTCATAGAAATGGCTGGTCATTTCCGCCGTATAATCAACCTTGAGGTCGGTGGCGAACGGGTAGGTCAGGTCATGGGTATAATAGACTTCGCGCTCGCCGATGTGGTCGTCGTTAAACCCTCGTTCCACCTCGATGTAAGGCAGCTCCATGTGCAGGCCGCAGGCAGTGCGTTGCAGCAAATAATCTTCCAGTTGCGGACGCTGCCGGTTGCCGAAGGTTTGCATGTGTACCCAGGACAGGTGCGCGATGTCGTTAAAATTTTCGCAATGGCGGCTGGCGGAGGTCTGCCACAAGCCTTTTGGGATCTCAATTCTGAGCCAACTTGCATCGTGGTTTTCCAGCAGCGGCCATTCGGGAAGTGGCCGTAGCGGTTTATCCTTAAGGCAGACCCAGAGCAGGCCGTAGCGCTGCACGGTCTGGTACCGGGTCAGACGCATCTGCGCCGGGATGAGCTGGTTCGGGTCCGGGTAAGACGGGATCCTGGTGCAGGTGCCTAGGTGGTCGTAGTGGTGGCCATGGAACGGGCAGACTATGTTGGCGCGGTCATCATCCAGCCAACCCGGACTGAGCTTGGCGCCGCGATGGGGGCACTGATCTTTGGCAACTGTCAGGCCCTGTCGGGTTTGATAGATAACCAGGTCGGTATCCAGCAATCTGGCAGCCCGCGGCTCAGCACCAAGCTCCGAGACAAAGGCCAGCGGATGCCAGAACCCGGCGAGGATGTGCCAATCGTGCTCCGCAATAGCACTGTCAGCCGGATAATCGGTGCTATTGGTTTGAGTGGTCGGCAGGTACATGTCAAGCTACTCCGAAATCCATGCCCAGGGCTTTGAGGTGGCGGCGATATTTTGAGGTGAACAAGTCCGAACGCAGGTGCAGTTCCTCGCTTAAGTCCATGGGCAACAGTTCCGGTCGCTGGGATTCCAAGATGGGGATATCCTGGCCAATGATCAGGCTGTGAAAGTCTTCGATATCCTGCTCAGTCAAATCCGCCGCATAATTGTACGCGGCGATGAAGTGCGCCCAGGATCGGGTTTCACTTTCCGGCCGGACAGCGAACATCAGCACAAATTTCTCCTTATTGGCGCGCCCGCCGATGTGCTTGACAAAATAGACCGTCAACGGCGCTAAGATGCCGAAGTCGTACCAGGCATCGCCGCCTTTGCCGGTGCCGTCCGGGTCCGGCTGGAAATAGCGCACATCCTTGACCAACAAGCCGTCTTCATTTTCTTCCACCTGATAGTCATCGATCACCGCGTGCGTGCGCGCTCCCAGTATGCCGTCGTGCAGGATGGGCGGGTGCGACAGGTCCAAAAAGTTCTCCACCACCCGCGGGGCGGCGGCATTGATTGAGTAGGGACCACAGGGGATGACCCGGTAATCCGGGTCGTTG
Organism: Gammaproteobacteria bacterium; assembly: GCA_965215365.1. Classification (GTDB taxonomy): domain Bacteria; phylum Pseudomonadota; class Gammaproteobacteria; order Eutrophobiales; family Eutrophobiaceae; genus JAAXHV01. Next base: position 1,816,620 of record CBDCDS010000003.1, read on the forward strand.
AGCTGGGGTAAATCGGGCAACGGCCGGGTGGCATTGCCCAGGTTGACCCAGATCAGGCCGGCATGTTCGCGCGCCTGATAGACTGCGCTCGCCCGGGCCTTGGCCGGTATCCTGAGCTCAGGATGGGCGGGGATAAATTCACACTGGCCGTCCCGGTTGTATTCCCAACCGTGATAAGCGCAACGCAGGCGGTTGTTGCAGACGCGACCCAGGCTCAGCCTGACGCCGCGATGCACGCACAGGTCTTTCCAGGCACAGACCTGGTGTCCCGCCCGCCACAGCACCAGGTCTTCACCCAGCACGGTGGCCGAGTTGGGCTTGTCAGCGGCCAGGTCGCGGGCCCGACCCACCGGGTGCCAGTAGTGTTCAATCATCTTGGTTACCTGACAACGAACTATCACCGACGATGGTATGAAAAGGAATAGTTGCGAGTAACGATGATATATCTGAAATTCACTTCTTCTGCGGGTTCATGCACTGTGATAGCATTTGTCCGAAGGTAACCATGAATATATTTAACAAAGATCAGCCATTCAAGTTCGGCAAAGCGGCTTTTCCAAACGGCGGCCGTTATGGGCCGGTCACCCATGAACACCTGGACGTGACCGTGCTCCTGCAAGGAGAGGCGCGGGTGATTGTTGACGAGACCGAACACCGTTGTGTTGCCGGTTACTCGGTGTTTGCCTATTCCGAACAACGCTACGAAATGATTTTCCCCAAGGGAACCGGCCATTATGTCTATTGGTGCCACACCGGCGAGTTAGCCATGCCGCACCAGAATAAAACCTGGCTTAAATCAATCCCGCGCGCAATTCCAACATCAAAATTGCTGGCGTTACTCATTGATCAGGGCATCGCCTTAGGACACAGTGAGGGGGTGAGCCTGGAGCGGCTGCGCAACTCCATGGGCGAGGCGGTTTTTAACGAGTATTTCCACCGGGCCAACCTCGAAGAGGAGGATCGCAAGTACCCGCGCGCGGTGGCGCGGGCCAAACATTATATCGACAACCATTTCACCACCCCCTGTGACCTGAACAAAATCGCCGATTTTGCCAACTTGAATCCGCGCTATCTGCTGCGCCTGTTCAAACAGCATATCGGCATTACCCCCACCCGCTATCTATGGCATTTGCGGGCCGAAAAAGGGGTTTACCTGCTGCACCAATCCCGACTGAACATCAACCAGATAGCCGAGCAGTGCGGCTTCCAGTCGCCGCACCACTTCTCACGCCACATCAAGGAACACTACGGCAAATCCCCCACGCAACTACGTCACGTAACAACGTCCCGCGATCCTTACCAGTTCAACCGCGACGTGCCTGATGTTCGTTATTGACCTCTGCTAGAATGACTGACAATCAGGCAACAAACAGGTCCCGGGATGAAGCAACCATGAACGCATCAATCGCGCAAAAAACCATCGACGCGGCGCTCAATAAAGCAGTTGATATGAACCCGCAGGAGACCGATGGTCAGTGGCTGGAAGTCATCACTGTGGAGGCCGGCCCATATATCAGAGAATGGGACCTCGCACAGTGCTGGCATTGGCAACAGTGGCCGCACCGGAAGGAGCACTTCCCGAACACCACCGGGCTGGATGTGGGCATAGACGCCGTCGCCAAGCGGCGCAGCGATGGGCGATACATTGCCATCCAGTGCAAGTCGCGTCAGCTTGACAGTGAGGGGTGCGGCGCGTCAATCAAAAGTGACGAGATAGCTAAATTTGCTGCTGCAGCCAATTCGGACTTCTGGGCCGAGCGCTGGGTCGTCACCAATGGTAACAATCCGCTTGCCAGTGGCGCGGCGCAGTCAGCATCAATGCAAGGTAAGCCGCTCAAGCTCTTCAATATCACCAGCGACCTGCAGCGGCAGCGAGATGCGCATGCCGCAATGTCATATCAGCAGGAAAGCAAACAACAAAATCCCGATGATAACGATAAGGGGTTGCAGACAAAATCAGCCATGCAAGACGAAGCCGTCGCCACCAGCGTGCGCCTGCTCAAGGCACAAGTCGATTCAGACAGCGGCGGACTGCCCAAGGGCGAGGCCCGAGGGCGAATCATTCTGCCCTGCGGCACCGGCAAGACGCGCATATCACTACGCATCATAGAGAAGCTGACTCCGCCGGGCAAACTGTCCATCGTGCTGTGCCCGTCCATCGCGCTGGTAGCCCAGATCAGGCGCGAATACCTGCAACACGCGTCTGATGCAATAGACGTGTTGGCGGTCTGCTCGGATGCCACAGCCGGCTACGATCCCAAAAAGGAAGGAAGCCGTAATGCCACCCTGGATCCGACTGTCGATAACAGCAATGTCAGCGCCAGTGAGGTCAAGGGCAGGGTGACCACCGAGCCGGGAGAAATAGCCGACTGGATGCGCCAGCAGGTTTTCGATAACGGCGGCGCTCCTGCTAACAGCATCAGGGTTCTCATCGGCACTTACCAGAGCAGCGCCAAAGTATCGACAGCCCTGCTGTGCGCCGGCGTCAAGGCCTGTGTAATGATTGCCGACGAAGCGCACCGGACGGCAGGGCTGAAACGCAGAAACTCCCAATCCGCCGCTGCCAACGAGGCAGAACAGCGTCTGCGCGACTTCACTATCTGCCATGACCGCGAGCGATTTCCTGCTACGTACCGTGTCTATCAGACCGCTACGCCGCGTATTTACGATGGCAAGGCGGCCACTGACACCGGCAATCCCAACTGGATTGTCCGCTCCATGGACGATGAAACGACCTTCGGGGTGGAGCTGTACCGCAAGAGTTACCTGGAAGCCGTGCGTAACCGTTGGTTGTCGGACTATCGTATTATTGCCATGGGTATTAACGACCCCGAGGCGTATAAGACGGCGAACGCACTGGCAAAGGAGACCAAAAGTACCGGGCGTAACCAGTTGACCAGCACCGATTACCTGCGCGGGCTGGCATTCGCGCTGACGATGGGCGGCGCCACGCAGGGCAGGGAAGTGGACATACGCTCGGCTATCGCCTTTATGAACACGGTGGATAAGTCCAAAAACATGGCGGCAGACCTGCAGACTGAGACCGTGAAGGAATGGGTTTCACGCTGGCTCAGCGAAAACACAGACGGCAAGACCCTATCCGATTACAGCCTCGAACACCTGGACGCATCTTCCAACGCTGTGGCGCGTGACACCGCGCAGGGGCGACTGGCTGGCGCGGACTCGGCGCATCCTCACGGCATCATCAATGTGGGCATATTCGGCGAGGGCACCGACTCGCCATCATTGAGCGCGGTAGCGTTTCTGGAAGCCCGCAAGAGCCCCATAGATGTCGTGCAAGCTGTTGGACGCGCGATGCGCACTGCACCTGGCAAGCAGCTGGGTTACATCATCTGTCCCATTCCGATTCCACCTGCTGCCGACCCCGAGAAGTGGCTGAGCACCAGCGCCCCCGAGGAAGGATGGCAGGAATTGGGACAAATACTGCTCGCGTTACGCGCCCACGACCAGCGTATTGAGGAGAACCTTGAGGAACTCCTGCACCTGTACATCCCCAAGCCACCGCCGGTAGCGCGCACCCTGGTGGCGCTCGCCACGGGAGCAGGTATGCGCATACAGTATGGTGAGGTTAAAGGACCGCCCGGCGCCGCGCAGGCGGCGGTCGAGCAGGCGTTGGCAGGCAAGAGCCGCACCGCCGCGGGAATACAACGCTTGCACGAACAGCCCGCCGCTGAGAGCGAGGCCGGGATATCAGGTGTGCGTGAAGAACCCGCCGACTACAGCAAGCCTGCCGCCGGCGACGCAGTGGAGTTCACGCAGCTCATTACCGGCAAGCAGCACGAGGACGGCGCCATTGAACTGCGCACCGACTCCGTAGCTCGCGACCAGCCGAAGGCCGGCGCGGCGCGAGGCATCGTGAACATACAGAAAACCAAAGCCAAAGCCCGCAAGATGATCAATACCGGTGAAGGCGGCATTCGCTTGCCGGCGGGCAAGGCACGCAAGCCCGGCAAAACCGCCCGGCAACGAGCCGAGGAACGCGGCCAGCTGCTACTCAAGTTGAGCGGACTGGAAGACCATGGCCGCGCCATTAAGATGAACCTGTTGACCAAGTCCGGGCTGAGCGGCCAGCGCGTCATACGTGATTTGAATATACTGGAAGGCAGCGTCAACGAAGCGGCGCGTCACTTGCGCGCGGATGAGTTACAGCCGGCGCTGAACCGCCACTTCGGGCTGGACCAGCTCAAGGAAACGAACAAGCAGCAGGCGGACGGCTGCACCACCGCCGCACTGTTGCTGATGAACGCCGCCATGCTGCATCAGCGCGTCGCCAACGGCGGCTGGCTGCCGGGCATCAACGATCTTGCCAACATCAAAAATGAGCCTGAAGTGGTGCAAAAATTGAGCCGGGAATGGGAACGCATTATGCGCCACGACTTCCGGCCGGTGCTGGAACCTGCGCTGGAAGCCATCTATGCCATTGAGGAAACCGGCAAAACAGCCGGGCTGCAACGGGCCTTACACCACCTTGCCGCGGAGGCAGAGCGCATCGCAGAAACCTACGCAGACATGGGCGCCGACCATGCGGGGCCATTGTTTAACCGCGTCATGGGCAACCAGGCCTCAGACGGTGCCTTCTTTACCCGACCCGTGGCCGCGTCGCTGGCCGCCCGGCTGACGCTTGATGCCTGCGGCGACCAGGACTGGTCTGACCCCGAGGTATGGTGCGCGCACAAGACCGTCGATCTGGCCTGTGGCAGCGGCACGCTGCTGGCCGCCATGCTCACCGACATGAAGCGCCGGGCCAGCGCGCGCGGCGCGGACACAGAAGCCCTGACCGCCCTGCAAAAAATCGCAGTGGAAGACACCATCAAAGGGCTGGATATCAACCCGGTATCACTGCAACTGGCAGCCTCGCAACTCACCGCCGGCAACCAGCGCGTCAGCTATCGGAGAATGGGATTGCACCTCATGCCCTACGGCCCCGACCGTCATGCCCCGGACCGAGTCTATGCCGGCACGCTGGAACTATTGGGACAACGAGCTGTAGTGCAACGGCCGAACGAACTGGATCTGGGCGACGCCGCCATCGGTTCGCAAGCAACATGGGAGACAACGGATGCCGCCGAACTGGAAGATGCCGTGGAGGCAGTGCAGGGCGCGCGTATTGTCATTATGAACCCGCCGTTTACCAACCGTTCAAAGATGGGCGAGAAGTTTCCTGCCGAGACGCAAAAGTCCCTGCGTCACCGCGCCGACCGGATGGAACAAATACTGGTACGCAACGATGAATTGTTGTCCGATTTTGTTGACAAGAACGCACTTGAACCATTGTTCACGGCTCTATCCGATAAGTGTGTGCAGGAGGAGAATGGCGTTCTGACAATGATCAATCCCACCGTTGCCCTTTGTGCACCGTCTGCACTGAACAAACGGCAAATCATGGCACAACGCTTTCATATCCACACCATACTGACATCGCACCAGCCTAAAAATGTCAACCTGAGCCAGCATACCGACATCAATGAAAGCATCGTGGTGATGCGACGGCATGACGGCAATAAACCGCGAACTCGGTTCATCAGCCTCGATAGATTGCCCGCCGATGAAAGTGAAGTTGCCGAGTTTCATCAATCCTTACTGAACTGCAAGAAAGGATTGATCCCCAACGGATGGGGGGAGGTTTCCTATTGGCCCGCGAGCCGCATGGGGGCTGGCGATTGGACGGCCGCTATCTGGCGCTCCTCGGAGTTGGCGGAAGCCGCGTACCAGTTCGCCAATCACGAGTCACTTCTGTCAATGGAGACGCAGGACATGGTGCCGTCCGCGGTGTTAAGTGGGGGCGGACAGATGCGTGATTTTGGACAAGCCGAAATTGATGCGTTAGGTGTTTTTCCTGTCCTGTATTCCAAGAGCGCGGAGATCCAGCGGACCATTCTAGGCGTACCCGATCAGCACTGGGCACCAAGAAGACATGTTCCACGCACTGAGTGGGTTAAGGTGCCTGGAATCGACGATCTTCAACACCCTCTCACTGCTGGGCGTATCGTCCCGTCAGCCTCCTACCTGTTAGTGACAAGCGGCCAAAACTCCGCCACAGGTCGCCTAACCCAAGTTTAACATTTTTCGCCTGTTGGGGCGGGAAATCGGGGTAATTTTGGCAGGTTTTCGGTTGTAAGTCATTGATTTATTATGGTGGTGGTGGCGGGAGGCAGCAATGTAGTGCCATAATCTTTATTTTTCTGTTGACACACCTTGTCATCGCCGGTAGGCTGTCCCGTATGTTCATCCGCCGCACCAAAACCCGTACCACCGCCACCTTCCGCCGGGACGACGGGCGCACCCTGCATGTGCGTAAGGCTACCCTCGCCGAACCGCCCCAGCAGGCACTCTACGAGGCACTCGGTATCAGCACCGCACCGGGAGGAGTCCGAAAGAACATCGTCTGAGCCCGGCAACACGTATTCCAGTACCCACTTGTAGTGCCACTCGGCCCGCCAGAACTGCGTAACCGGCTGATATACAACAAGTTCGTTCAGACCTATGTTAAACTTGGGCTAACGGCTGTAGCGCAGCAGAAGCTATGTGTGGGCACCGGCTGGCTTCCCGTGCCGGGCGTGACACTGCAACAAGCAAAGGCGCTCGCTGTCTTCCTTAACTCGACACCGGGGCGGCTACAACTCATGCGGAATGCTGGCAAAAATATAACATATCCCCAATACAATCCGGCAGCCTCGAAAGTCGTTCGCGTACCCAACGTTACGGATGAGCGCACTATCGAGTGGCTCGCGCGCTGCTGGGAACAGACAACCGAAACCGAAGTCCCCCAATACCGCGACGGCGACTGCGAAGTGCGCCGCCTGTGGGATGAGGCCGTCGCCGAGGCCTTATGCTGGGATGCCGCCGAGCTTGAACGCTTGCGCCGGTTGCTGCACGCCGAACCCCACGTGCGCGGTTTGGGCTACGGGCAGTACGCCGATGCAGTGGAGCTCGACCCCGCAGACCGTCAACGCTTCACAGAACTCGCCGACCGCTGGGAAATGGAAACCATGCTCGAGTCCAATACAGCACATGCGGTCGAACATCCGGCGCACAAGGAAATCATCAGCATGGGCGAATCGGTAGTGCCCCTGATACTGGAACGGATGCGAGGAGAGAGGGGGCACTGGTTTTTCGCCTTACGCGCCATCACAGGAGACAATCCTGTGAAGCCAGCCGACAGAGGCAAGGTCGCAGTCATGGAGCAGGCCTGGCTGCAGTGGGGCGAAGTCAATGGATACGTCTGATTTCAGGCAAACGCTTATAGAGCTATTCCCAAGACTTTCTGTATCGCGTATGCCGCCGGCGACGTGAGCCAGTGGTGGGGCACTCTGGCAGAAGAAGATTACTGGCCCGATTACGCCACGCGCTCGACAAGCATGGGAAGCCTCATTGAAGTGTTTGCTGGTCTCGGCTATCAGCAATGCCAAGACAGCAGTCTTGAAAGCGGCTACGAAAAGGTCGCGCTGTATGAAGCACAGGAAACATGCAGCATTACAGACCCCCACTGGACGCTGGCGCAGCAAGATGGGAGTAGGTCCGCTCATTGAACACTTCAGCCCGGAGTCGCTCTCCGGTGGGGTGTACGGCAAGCCGACCATCTACATGCTCAGGTCTATAAATTCCTGACCACCACCAGTAATAACACGCAGGCCAGGATGGCGGCGCTGACGGAGGCCAGGCCCAGGCCGGTGTAGTCGTACCACTCGATCAGGGTGCCGGCAAACGCCGGACCGACGGCAAAACCCAGCAAGTAGGCAGAGCCGGCTGCTGCGGCCCAGCGGCCCTGTGGGTCCAGCGCTGCGGCCAGGCCGAACAGGTAGGGGACGGAGAAATAGAAGAACAATACAGACAGTACCAGCACCACCACGAACACGACGGGATGGGTGTTGGTACATAACACCAGTGCGATGATGGAAAAGGCCGCCAGGAATACCGAGATGGGCAGTGCCCGGCCCTGGCGTACATTCAGCCAGGTGGCCAAACCGGCACCGGCAAAACCCACCACCGCGCCGGCAGTCAGCGCATAACCGACCTGGCTGGTTGACAGCCCGGCGCGTTCGCCTAACGGCGCGGTGAATGTATAGATGGCGGCGGATGCGGTCAGATAAATAAATATCCCCGCCAGGGTAGCCAGCCCCAGCCACGGCGCGGCTGCGGGTTGGTCGGTTTTCATTGCTGTTGTCACCGCCTGACCCCCGCTCGGCAGCCAGCGGAAGCATACCATTAGCATCAGGGTCAGGCCGGCGATCATGCCGTATATACCCCGGTGGGCATACAGGTCGGTCAGGTAGCCGCCGAGGCTGAACAGAATGCTGCTCAGCACCGCCCAGGTGACCTGGATATAGCCGTATAGCTTATCGGGGTTGGCGGAGCGTGCCGCCACCGCCGCCAGAGATGCGGCGTACACCAGCCCGGCGCCGGCACCGGCAATACCTCTCATTGCCACCAGCAGGGCGAGTTCGGTGGTTACAATCGAGAGCAGCTGGGCAACTACCGCGGTGGCCGTAGCAATCAGGCACAAGCGGCGGCATGACAGTTTCGGCAAAAACGGAGCGATAACGATGGCGGTGAGCGCCAGCACGATAAACTCCGCAAACGCCACGAAACCGGCCTGTTGCTCCGTCAGTTCCAGACCGATGATGACGCCGCCCACGACCAGCGGCGACATTTGCGTGACCAACCCGCCCGCTAACTGGGCGGCGATAACGGCAAGGACAAACTTCAGCGGGTCAACCACGCGCGCCAGCATAGGGTGTCAACATCTACCAACTATACACGATCTCCCCACCCAGCATGCGCGGCGTATTGGGCACCAGGGTGTGCCAGCCGGAGTTCCTGAAGTCGAAGGTCTGGATGCGATAGGCGGTGTTGGACAGGTTTTTGCCCCAGAACGCGAGTTCCAGGCTGTCGTCCGCGGAAAACCAGGACACGCGCGCGCCTGCCAGCCAGTGGCTCTTGGCGCGCACATCGCTGCGGTTTTCTATGGTGTGGAACACCTCGTCGGTCCAGCTCCAGTTGAAAGAGGCGGCGATCTTGCCGCCCATCAGGGCCGGCGTCGGCCATTCGTAGCGCGCCAGACCGGTGAACTGCCATTCCGGCGAATACACATTGCTGTTGCCGGTCAGGTCTTCCCCGGTGATGGGGCGTCCGAAGGTACCGAATTGTGTATCTAGGTGGCTCAGTCCGAACAGCAGCTCCATGCGCTCCAGCGGACTGAGCAGGAATTCCAATTCGCCGCCGTAATAATCAGCCTGGGGCGCGTTGCCGATCACGAATATCGGGCCGAACGCGCCCTGGGTCTGGTCGAACACCTGCAAGTCCTCGTAGTCATAGTAGAACGCCGCGGCGTTGAGCCGCGCGCGTCCATCCCACCAGGTGGACTTGAAGCCACCTTCCACCGCCAGTAGTGTTTCGTCTTCATAGATGTTGAATTCCAGCGGATCTGCAAAACCGACGTTGATGCCGCCACTTTTGTAACAGGTGCCGACGCTGGCATACACCAGCCAGTCGTCGTTGGGGGTATAGTCAATGTTCACCTTCCAGAATACATCCTCATAGGTCCGGGCGCCGCTGCTACCCGGGTCAAATGGCACCTGGGGGATGGGCGGCACGAAATCATTCGGATCAGGGTGGGTGCTGCGATGCCTCAGATCAATCTCATCCCGGGTGTAACGCAACCCGACGCTGACCTTCCACCGTTCAGTAAACTGGTAGCCGGCATTGGCGAACACCGCCAGGGATTCCTGATTCTGGTCGAACCACTGAAACGTGGAGCCAAAAGTTCGGAACTGGTATTCGTTGTACGAATCCAGCTTATCTTTGGCAGTAACTACTCGCCCCCCTTACCCTGATCTCTTGTTCTGATCTGGTTTTTCTTAACCGTTTTATTTTTGAGCGGTTTTTCCACCATGGTGGCGGCGTCTCCCTTGAGTGCTATCTCGATGGCGGCGAGGGGATTGTAGCCCTTCAGGGTCATAGACTGCAAGTAGCTGGAGATGCGGCAGTAGGTGTCGGCGTAGGCGGTGGTTCGGAAGCAGCCGGAGACTTTTTGTTTGACTTTAGCCATACGGATATCGCGTTCGGCGCGGTTGTTGGTGAACGGCACGTTGGGGTCGCGGGCGAAGCGGAGGACTTCGGTTTCGTACTTGACGAGGGCATCATGGAGGTTTTGTGCCTCACATTGGGCAATCCGTCCGCGTTGGCCGGTGAGCCGTTTCGGGGGTGTGGGGAGTTCCCGTTTGGCTTGTGTCAGGATAGTCCGGTAGCGGGTGCGCAGGGACTGGTAGTCGGTCTCGCTGAGTGCCTTGTTTTTATGTGTGCGCACCTGTCGGCAGGTCTTGAGCAGGAGGCGGCTCATACGTTGGGCCCAGGCATGGCCGTGGGCGTCCTCGATAAAGGCCAAGTTACGCAACAGGTGACTGCCGCACAGGGCATGCTCGCAGTTGTCATAGGCGAAGTAGCTGGCCCAGCGGTCGTGCACGAGAACACCGCCGTAGCGGGGGACGATGCCGATGTCCTTGAGGGCGTCCCCGCCCCGCTTGCGGTGGCAGTGTTTCAGTACCAGGTTCCCGGCACTGGTGCTGTGCAGCCAGTGTTGTGTGCGGTCGATGCGCAAGGAGGTCTCATCGGCGTGCAGCACGGGCTCTGTGAGCAGGCGGGCGATAGCCGCCCGCTCCCACCCGGCCAGGGCCTCATGCACCCGCGTGAGCCAGGCCAGTAAGGTCGCCTCGGCGACGGCGCGCCCGGTCAGTGCATGAAGTGTCTGCGCCGTACGTTTGAGCGAGAGCATTTGGGCCGTTAACAGGTGCGTGGCGAAAGCCACGATGCCAGGGCCGTATTGTAAAGGCCCCGGCATGTCATCGGGAAACGCCCCGTGGGTCTCAGTGCCACAGCGCGGACAGGTTTTTATCTCGGCGTCAATGGTCAACTCGGTCGTCTCGAAGACTATATCGACCTTGACTCGTCGCACATGGCCGGTGGGGGCGGTGCCTTTGAGATCATGCCCGCAGGCCCGGCAGCCGGTCACGGGCACCGTGCGGGTCTGAGCCACCACGCGCCGGGACGCGCTGGGCACCGTCCCGGTCTGCGGCCCCTTGCCCTGCTTGCCGGGCCGTGTGCGCGCACTGTCATCGGGGTCGGTGCGGGAACTGGGCAGGCTGGAGTTGTGCGCCCCCTTCGGTGTGGTCTTCTCTAAGAACACCGCCAGCAGCAACTCGAATAGCAGCAACATCGACTCGAACAGCGCACGCCCTTCGGGACTCAGCGCGCCGTCGGCGCACAACGCCTTAAAACGCATTCGGATGGCCTCGAACTCCGCACGCAATGAGGCCTTGTTCACCGTGGCCATGTGCACTGTGCCTCCACCGCCATCATCGCCGCCAGCACCGCCAGCCGCTCGGCCGGGGGCAAGTCACGATAACGCCGCCCCCAGTTCTCAGCCTTGCGCTTGACCTGCTGGCGGTGCGTGAAGTTGCGCCCCGCATAGCGCACCCAGTGCACCCGGTCCGGCACAAAATTGAACCAGACCCGCTCGGTCACCACCCCGCCCTGATTCATCACCTGCAAGGACACACTGCGCCAGCCCGCCAGCACCTCATCATACAAGGCCGAAGGATACCCCGACACCATCACCGCACAGGGCAGCCCCTGCAGTAACGCCAGCAGCGCCTCATGGTCTGAGTCCTCGTAGTCATACCGGTAACGGTGCCGTGACTTGCGCGTGCTGTGCAGGTAGGGCGGGTCGCTGTACACCAACTCCGTGCCGTCAAACGGAAAAGTCGCCAACCAGCGGTGACAACACCCCTGCACCAACTCCACCGGATACCCACACGTAAACCCCGCCAACGCCCGCACATCAAGATCAATCCCAATGTTGCGCAACGCCGCCGGCTTGCGCTGCATAATCGCCCCGCCGCCTAAGTGTGTCTCAATGTACACACTGTGCGGCGGCATCATCGCAATGAGCGGCTGGCACAGACCCGTCGTGGCTTTCGACCCTCGGTACGCATTCCCCATGACGACCAACATAACGCCATGACGCTATGTTGTCAAGGACGCCTTGACAAAAAATTCAGTAGAATTAGAGGGAGGGGGCGAGTAGTTACCTTTGGCATAATAAAAGCCCAGCAGCCAGTCAGTCGGGCCGCCCGTGTTCGACGCGGCGCGCAACTCCTGTGACCAGCCGTCGGTCTCGTGGCGATAAAAATTGTGCGTGAGCAGGTACGGAGAACCGTCTTCCTCACCAGGCAGGTAGCGTTGGAACTTGTTATAGGCGCTGATGGAGGTGATAGTGAAATTCTCCAGATCCCACTCCAAACGCAAGGTCGTGCCGATGGTTTCATAATCTGCTTCGGCTTGCAAGTCGAAATCGCCGGCGGTGGGGTCGCCGCGTTCTTCCACGCCGTCCGGGTCGCGGTAGCCGAAGAAATTGACGCAGTCATCTCGTAAGGTTGCATCACACAGCTCGAAGGTTTCGGCAAAGGTTACGGGGTCAAACTCGTAAGTGCCCGGCACTGCCACGCCGGCATGCTGATAGCTGTAGGCATCGGAATGATCCTGGGAACCGTTCACCGACCAGAGTATCTGCACATTGTCCTGCGGCGTCCATTCCAGCAGGCCGCGCCAGGAATAAAAATCTACTGCATTGAAGTTATCGCCGCCAACCGTGCCCGGCAGGTCCGTCCTGCCCTTCATCCAGCCACCGCCGTGGCTGTAGGTGCCGGCGATGCGCCCGGCCAGGGTGTCGGTGAGGGGGCCGGACACGGCGCCTTCTAACTGTACCGCGTCATAGCTGCCGTAACCGGCCTTGGTATAGCCGGAAAACTCCTGCGTGGGCTTGGCGGTGATGTAATTGATGGCGCCGCCGGTGGCGTTGCGGCCGTGCAAGGTGCCCTGGGGGCCGCGCAATACCTCAATCCGTTCTAGGTCGAAGGTTTGCATGGTGTGCATGAACGTATTGTGCAGATAGACCTCATCCACATAGACACCCACCGTGGTTTGCGTGTTGGCGGCAAAATCGACTGCGCCCGACCCGCGTATGAATGATTTGGCCTGCTGGTTGCCGGAGGGCGGTGCGATCACCACGCCGGGCACGTATTGTCCCAAGTCGTTACTGCTGGTTAGCCCGACATCGCGCAGCACCTCCCTGGAAAATGCCGATACTGACAAGCTCACGTCCTGCAGGCTTTCTTCTCGTTTGCGCGCGATCACAATCACTTCTTCGAGCAGATCGGCCGCTACCGGTGCCGGTGCCAGCAACGCGGCTACGAGCAGTAACAAAATGGTGCTGGAATGCATAGTACGAAATTTGAAGTTGGGCATGGGGCCTCCTCTACTAATAGTTGCGCTACCGGAGTAACGCTGCCGGATGTTCCCATGATCGACGAAAACGAACAATGAGTAAATCTATCCAGGTAACCAACCTGTATCTTAAATTCACTTTTCGTAACTACTCGCTCCCCGTTTGTCATTCCCGCTCCCCTCATCTTCACTCATTGCGTCCCCCCCTGGAAGCAATGAGTGAAGATGAGGGGGAGTAGTTACCACCTTTCTTCTACGGCGGCCGCTAACAGGTTCCATACCTCAAGCCCAGTTCCTTTAACCAGTGCCGGTAGGCATTGGACGATTTGTCGGCCGGTTGATGCAGTTCGGCGGTGGGGTTCAGAGGCAGGCATTGGGGGCGTTGGGATTCCAGCACCGCCTGGTCCTGCAGGAAGATGGTGTCCTGAAAATCCCGGAAACAGGCCTCCGGTTCATCGTGGCCGTAGTTCATGGCCAGCACGAACCAGGCACGGATGCGGGTTTCTGCCAGCGGTTGAATAGACAGCAGAATCAGGTCGGACGGCTGCTCGCCGACTGCGCCGGGTTCCTTGGTCAGCATCACGGTCAACGGCCGCAGCACCCGGTAGGAATAAGCCACCTTGACGCCGCTGGCGCTGCTGGCGTTGGCGCGGGGTTGCCAGGCGCTGACATTGGTGACCCGAATCTCGTTGTCCACCAGCGCCACGTCGTAGTCATCCATTTCCGTGTAAGGTTCCTCGCCCAGGTAGCCGCTATGGACAAAGGGAAAATGAGACAGATCAAGGAAGTTTTCCACCGCGCGCGGGCCACTGGTGGCCACGTCATAAGGGCCGGTAATCACCAGGTGGTAATCCTCGTCCACACCGTGAAACTCAGGCACCTCAGCGACGGGGTTGCCAAGACAGACCCAGACCAGACCGTATTTTTCCCGTATCCGCAAGGTGGTTGCCCGGGCCCGCCCGGAAACGGGTTGTTGCGGGTGCGCCGGCATCAGGGTGCATTGCCCGGTGCTATTGAAATGCCAGCCGTGATAGGGACAAACCAGGGTGTCGCCGCCCCTGATCTCGCCCAGTGACAGCTTGCTGCCGCGATGCGGGCAACGGTCCAGCCAGGCGTGCAGCTGGCCGTTACTGCGCCACAGCAGCAGGTCGCGCTCTAGCAGCTGTGTGGCGATCTTGCCACCTTCGGGTATCTCATTGACCTTGGCTGCTACGTGCCAGTCGTTCAGCATGATGGGGTCATCGGTCATTGTCATTATGTTCCTGTTGCGGGCGCACCTAGGTTGAATTTCTCCGCCAGCGCCTTGCGGTATGCCAGCGACATACGGTCGGCGGGGATATTGATTTCTTCGCGCAAGTCCAGGGGCAGTTCCTGCGGGTATTGCGATTCCACCAGCGGTTGGTCTTCGGCGTTGATGGCGACAGTTTCCTGCACCTGCTCTGCGGGGTTGGGGTTGCCGAAGTTATCGGCAATGATCTGAAAGATGCCGCTCTCTTGCGCGGAAATCGGACATGCCGTGTCCAGGATCACCTGGATATAATCGGATTCCTGCACCGCCACTTCCAGCAGGGTGGAGAACGGAAACGTCAGTTCGTAGCTGTACACGACCTGCCGTTGCTGCAAGTCGTCCCTGCCGTCGGGAAAGCGATTCAGCAGTTCCAGATAAGGGATGTGGAAACTCAGGCCGTAATCGGTGTGCTGCACTTGGTAGCGCGGATAAGCCGCGTCCGGACCGCCGCCAAACGTGGCACCGTGCACCCAGGGGAAGTGCGCCACGTCATTGAAGTTTTCCACGTGGCGTGCGGCGGCTACCTGCCAGGTGCCCGGCGGCACATAGTTGGGTTGATATACAGGGTCTTCCAGGTGGCGCCAGTAGGGCAGCGGCCAGACCGGTTCATCCTTGAGACACACCCAGACAATGCCGTAACGCTCCTCGCTGCGGTAGGTGTGCAGGCGCAGCTTATCCGGTATCACCGCCGTGGGGTCGGCGATGGAGGGTATCTTGCGACAAACCCCGTTGCCGTCATAATGCAGGCCGTGCATGGGACAGATAAGCAGGTCATCCTGCACGCAACCGAGGCTTATTTTTACGCCCCGGTGCGGGCACTGGTCGCGGGCCACGGTGATGCCGGCGGCGGTGCGGTAGAGCGCCAGGTTCACATCCAGCAACTTTGCCGCGACCGGTTTGTCCGTCAGTTCATGGACAAAAGCGACCGGATGCCAGAATGCAGCTAGAATGTGCCAGTCACTTTCCCGGAAGCTGCAACCGGGAGGCAGTTCGGTATCTGTGACAGTCGATTGATTGGTAGTCCGAAACATCAGTGATCAAGGTTATACTGTGTGCACGGTTAATATAGCATACGTGGTTTGGCAGATCGCTTGTCGCCGATAGATGCGTGGTATACCGACGCGCACTTTATGATGAGGATAACAACGTGAAAATAACAACATTACTCATTGCCCTCCTGATGTCGACCGCCGTCGGTGCGCAGGAGCGGCTCAAGCTGGCGACTACCACCAGCACCGAAAACTCCGGGCTGCTCAAAATGCTGCACCCGCCATTTGCCGCGCGCTATAACGTCAGGGTGGATGTCATTGCCGTAGGCACCGGCAAGGCGCTGCGGCTGGGTGAGAACGGCGATGTGGATGTGTTACTGGTGCATGCGCCGGCCGCCGAGCAAGCGTTTGTGGCGCAGGGACATGGGCGCGCGCGCCTGCCGGTGATGCACAACGATTTCGTACTGCTGGGGCCGCCGGACGACCCCGCTGGCGTCAAATCTGCCGGGACTGTTACCGCAGCCATGCAGCGAATCGCCGCCGGCCGCCGCGCTTCCGTCTCAGGTGCCAGGCCAGGTTCCAGGTCAGGCTTCATATCGGGCTTCATATCAAGGGGCGATGATTCCGGCACCCACAAGAAGGAGTTGGCGTTGTGGCAGGCCGCCGGGCTGGAGCCGGGCGGTGAATGGTACCTGTCGGTGGGGCAGGGCATGGGCGCAGTAATAAAAATCGCCGATGACAAACAAGCCTACACCCTGTCGGATCGCGGCACCTACCTGGCCTTCCGCGACAAAATCAGCCTAGAGATCGTCCATGCCGGCGCCGAAGTCCTGTTCAACCCCTACCACGTCATCCTGCTGAACGAAGCAAGACACCCACACATCCGGGCCGACCTGGCGCAACGCTACGCCGACTTCATTCGCGGTGCCGAAGGTCAGCAACTCATCGCCGACTTCAAAATAGCTGGCGAGCAGTTATTTTATCCGGCTGTTGCGCAGTAGGTCGTGCGGGTCCAGGTAATTCTTCCGGTTGATTTCTAGGGCACCTCTGATTAATAGAGGTGACCATATGTAAAAGACCGGGATATGTCATTGTATATTGATGATCTGTGAGCGCATACGGGTAACAGTTTGAAAATGCAGGGAAGACACACAACGATGTGGAACAGGTTATCAGGGATGTGAGGAAGCGCTCTTGACAAAGGTAGTTGAATCCGGGGCGCTAAAGCAGGCAGGCTTTCAGTTTTTCAAGGTCATGGTGGCGGCTGGGGATGTCGTTGCGGTCTGCGGCCAGGCGCAGATCGCGCAGTTTTTCCAGTGCATTGAGTAGCACCGGCAGCGGCGGGCCGCTGGCGGTAATGTTGACCAGTCCTGCCTCAGGCAGGGCCGCCGCTGGTTTTTCGATGAACTTCTGTACCAGGTTGTCGTGGTGAGAAGCGGCAGTGGCACCGTGTAGTGCAACCACTTCCAGATAGGCCTTGAGGTTTTTTTGGAACCAGTCACGGGTATGGTGCTGCTCTAGGTCCTGCAGGAACTCGTCCATGAAACTTTTGCGTCGCATACAATCCTTTAATAATGCCTGCTCCTCAGGCAGCATGAACAGGAACTTGTCCACCAGTACCTGTGCGTAGGACGGATTGTCGGCGCTGCACAAGCCCAGCAGCATGTCGATGGCGTTGATGCCGGCAAAGTCGCCGGCATTGGCGCCGCGATAGACATTGGGGCCGACCCGGTAGGGTTTGTAGTACGGACGCACACAGTTGAAGAAACGGTCGGTATCCAAGGCTTCGAACAGGCGCTCATTGAAGCGGATGACATCTTCCAGGGCGGTCTTTGCCAGTTCAAACAAATGTGCAGCCAGGGGATGGGAAATCCCCAGGGGCAGAATGCGTCGCAGCGCGTCGGCTGCGCGTTGGTAGGCGAATATCCCTAGGATGTTGTAATCCAGGAACAGGAACTCATCTTGCAATGAGGTAAACGAGCGATACACGCCGTCTTTGGCCGGGTTGAAGGTCGCCATGTGGCTAGTGGCGAAGCGCGGGGTTACGCCCAGGGTGGTCGCTAAGTGCAGGGCCAGCGCCGAGGCCTCTACCAGGGGCGAGGTCGTCTCCCGTGACGGCTCGGTAATATCGTGCCGGCGGCACGCGGCCATGAAAAAGCCGACGCAACCGAGCAGGTTGTATTGCCGGTCGAACCCCTCGTCGGTGTTGCCTTCCCTGAGCAGCAGCACAATATGGCTGTTGCCTTCCGCCACCAGATTTTGCTTGATCGACTCCCCCACGCCGGCCACAGCCTGTCGGTTTTCCTGGGCGAAATACATTTCCTCCAGCTCCGTATTCATCTCCACGAAGGAAGTGCGCAGCCAGTGGTCGAACTGTTCTGTGTTGTTACTCATTTTCAGACCGCCGCCAGTAATCGTGTACGGTCTGCTTCATATCCCGGCGCAGCAGCAGGATGCCGAACAGGTTGGGCAGCGCCATCAGGGCCAGGGTGACGGCGGAGAACAACCAGACCATGGAAGTATCAACCACTGCGGCGATGAAGAAGGCCGCGCAATAGCACAGACGGTAGGGCAGCACCCAGCGCAGCCCGAACAGGTAGGTAATGGCGCGATCGCCGTAGTAGGACCAGGCAATGGCCGTAGTGAAGGCAAACAACATCAGCCCCAGGGTGACTGCGTACTGACCGTAATCGCCCAGGAAGCTACGCTTGAAGGCTTCGACCGTGAGCGGCACGGAATGCAGCAGAGACTTGCCGCGCAAGGACACCGTGCCGGCCTGCTCAGCGGCCAGTTTGCCATCCCGGATCAGTATGCGGCCGTTGTAGGCGGTGCCGTTGACGTGAAAATAGACCTCCTCGGCAATGGAGCGATTGTGCAGAATGGTGATGTCGCCAGCGCTGAAGTGCCCGTCTGTTACCTCGAAACTGCCGTTGGCAGGCGCTACCGGCTCGCGCCCCGGCGTCAGCGCGTTGAGATGCCGGAACAGGGCCTGCACCTGCGCCGGGTCGGCCTCGGTGTAGTGGCCGCTGATGAAGCGGGTGTCGAAAGTCTGAAAGTCATTGTCGAACTTTTCCTTCCAGACCCCGGAGGACAGGATGACCAGCCCGGTCAGGGTGCAGATGACTAGGGTATCGATAAACGGTTCCAGCAGCGAGACCATGCCTTCGGACACCGGTTCGTCGCCGCGCGCCGAGGCATGAGCGATAGGTGCCGAACCCTGACCGGCCTCGTTGGAGAACAGGCCGCGGTTGACACCGCGGTTGAACGCGTAGGCGAAGGTGGCGCCGAGAAATCCGCCGCTTGCGGCAGTGTCGGTGAAGGCGCTGCTGAACACGCTGAGAAATGCCGGGATGACATCCTCAAGATTGGCAAGGATAACCGCCAGCGCGCCGATTAAATAAAGCAGCCCCATGAGCGGCACAATGGCGGCGGTGACGCGGGCGATACGGCGGATGCCGCCGAGGATGACCAGACCGAGCAGGAACGCAAACAGCGCGCCGGTGACCCAGGTGGGGATGCCGAAGGAGGTATTCAGGCCGGCTGCCATGTTGTTGCTTTGTGGCATGTTGCCAGAGCCCAGGGTGCTGAAAATTGTCGCCACCGCAAAGAACACGGCCAGCCACTTCATGTTCAGCGCGCGTTCCATGTAGTACATGGGGCCGCCTGCTATCTCGCCGTTGTCGTCCTTCACACGGTATTTGTGCGAGAGGGTCACCTCCACGAACTTGGTTGTCATCCCGACAAAGGCCGTAGCCCACATCCAGAACAGCGCGGCCGGTCCGCCCAGATGCAGTGCCAGGGCCACGCCACCGATGTTGCCGGTGCCGACGGTGCCGGACAGGGCTGTGGACAGAGCCTGGAAGTGGGAGGTATCGCCCTCGGCCTCGCGGCGGGTATAACGCCCGGCCAACGTCGCCCAGGCGCGCTTGAAGTAGCGTATCTGCGGGAAGCCCAGATACAGGGTAAAAAATACGCCTGTTCCCAGCAGCAGCCACGGAAAATACCAGGCCGCCCCCAGCATGCTGTCAAGCCGGGAGAATAAATCGCTGAATACTTGCATCGTCCCGCCAGTATCCATGAGCGCCGCGCAAACATCAACCTGTAAAATCCGGTTCGCCATGCAACCTGTGAAAAGTTCGGATAACTCCGTTTATCTTTGCATTATGCGGGGGGACATTGTATGATACCGACCGGTCTTCAATCTTCACAGGAGCACAACATGAACAGATTATTGATTGTCATACTCACAACGCTACTGCTGCCCGCCAGCGCATTCGCACATCACCACGACGAGGACGACAAACAGGTTGAAAAAAAACGCCATGCTGTTCACCACTTGGTGAGCTCTGCGGGCTAACGGATGCCGCACGCCGTTCTCGTTCATATCAATTTTCAAAATCCGAGTTATAACGAGGAGCTGCGCGAGTTTGTGCAGTTGACCGAATCTTCCGGGCTGCTTCCGGCCGAGACGATTACCGGCAGCCGCGCCCGCCCGGATGCACGGTTTTTCATCGGTTCCGGCAAAATGGAGCAGATCAAGCAAGCCGCCGCTTTGCATGAAGCGGGTATCGTGATCTTCAATCATGGATTATCGCCAGCTCAGGAACGCAACTTAGAGCGGGAGATACATTGCCGGGTGCTGGATCGGGTCGGGCTGATTCTGGATATTTTCTCCCAGCGCGCCAGAACCTACGAGGGCAAGTTGCAGGTGGAGCTGGCGCAGCTGCAGCATTTGTCCACGCGTCTGGTACGAGGCTGGTCACATCTGGAGCGGCAGAAAGGCGGTATCGGGCTGAGGGGTCCCGGTGAAACCCAGCTGGAGACAGATCGACGCCTGCTCGGTAAGCGCATCAAAACGATCCGTGCCCGGCTCGACAAGGTGAAAAGCCGCCGCGAGCAGGGGCGCCGACTGCGTCAACGTAACCAGATTCCCGTGGTCTCTCTGGTAGGTTACACCAATGCCGGCAAATCCACCTTGTTCAACCGCTTGACCGGCGCTGATGTATATTGCGCCGACCAGCTGTTTGCCACCTTGGACCCCACCATCAGGAGAGCCCGGGTCGCTGCCGACCTGTCGGTATTGTTGAGCGATACGGTAGGATTTATCCGCCATATCCCGCACCATCTGGTGGCCTCGTTTCATGCTACCTTAGATGAGATAAAAAGCGCGAATTTATTGTTACATGTGGTTGATATAAATGATGATCACCACACGCGCATCGACGAAGTAAACCAAGTGATAGCGGCACTGGACGCGACCTCCATCCCGCAGCTGCTGGTCTTTAACAAAACCGATCTGGTGGAAAACGGGATAAGTAACGACGCGCGGGCAGCGGGCGCGCACAATGGCATCGATGGCGCCGGCGCCCGCGCCTGGGTTTCAGCCCGCACCGGCGCCGGCCTCCCGGAGTTAAAGTGCCTGATCCGGCAGGCGTTGGTTCCTGCGGCACCCGCCTGATGGCGCCTCGTTTGCAGACATACATCGCAAAAATGCCACGGAAGGCATTTTTGGAAGTTTCATCGAATCTTGTGGTAAACTGTGCCGGTTTTTTGACTACCTGAGGTAAATCGTATGGCCTGGAATGAACCGCCGGACAACAAGGGGCAGGACCCTTGGGGTAACCGGAGCCGGAAAGGGGACGGCCCGCCTGACCTAGATGACATTGTGCGTAAAATGCAGGAAGGCTTTGGCAGCTTGTTTGGCGGCAAGTCCCCCAAGTCCGCCAAATCCAAATCCGAAAAAGGCGGCGGCTTTCCCTTCGCCTGGCTGATCGCAGTCATCGTCTTGGTGCTGTTGCTGTTGGTGGACATCACCTATCTGGTGGACCAGCAGGAACGCGGCGTGGTGATGCGTTTCGGGAATTATGAGAGAATCCTGCAACCGGGTCTGAATTTTACTTTCCCCAGTGTCATCGACCGCGTGGTCATCGTCAATGTCGGCCAGGTGCGTTCCATCACGCACAAGGCCGCTATGCTGACTCAGGATGAAAACATTGTGGATGTGGAAGTCGCAGTACAGTGGCGCATCAACGATCCGGCGGACTTCATTTTCAACGTCAAGGACCCGGCCTTGACCCTGCGCCAGGTGGCGGAGAGCGCAGTGCGCGCCATCATCGGGCAGAGTGTGCTGGATTACGTGCTGACCGAGGGCCGTAGCGAGATTGCCCAGACTCAACAGGAACTCATGCAGAGAATCCTGAATGATGACTATCAGGCCGGCATTCTTATCGTCACTGTGGAAATGCAGCCGGCCAAGCCGCCGGAACAGGTCAAGGCCGCCTTTGATGACGCCATCAAGGCCCGGGAGGATGAGCAGCGTTTAGTCAACGAAGCGGAGGCTTATCGCAATGACATCCTGCCCCGGGCGCGCGGCGCCGCGGCGCGGGTACGCGAGGAGGCGAATGCGTACAAGGCCTCGGTCATCGCCAGGTCTGAAGGTGATGCAGCCCGGTTTGAGCAACTGTTGGCCGAATATGAGCAGGCGCCGGAAATCACCCGCAAGCGGCTGTATCTGGAGTCCATCGAGGCGGTGTTGTCCAGTACGAACAAGGTGTTACTGGACGCAGAGAGCAGCAACAGCCTGATGTACCTGCCGTTGGACAAGCTCATGCAGTCACGCAGTTCCGGCTCTTTGAACCTGCCCCGGGAACTTAACAACGACGGTGCCGCGTCGCAGACGGCAAGAGAGATTGCCGAGCGCGCGGCCAACCGAGTGCGAGGAGTGAGATGACCCTACTGAGAATTATTCTACCCATTGCCCTGCTGGCCATAGTCGCTTATTTCTCACTGTTCAGAGTGCAGGAGTACGAGCAGGCCATTGTGTTCCAGTTCCGGGAAATCCAGCGGTCTGACTATGAACCGGGACTGCATGTCATGATCCCTATCGTCAATACCGTGAAGAAATTTGAGAAACGCCTGCTGAACCTGGACCAGGAACCGCAGCGTTTCCTCACGGTGGAGAAAAAGGATCTGATTGTCGATTACTATGCAAAATGGCGTATTTCCGATGTCGAGAAGTTTTACGTGGCCACGCGCGGCGGCGATATTGATTACGCCAACGGCCTGCTGGGGCAGCGCATCAACCGCGCCTTGCGTGACGAGTTCGGTAAACGCACGGTGCAGGAAGTCGTGGCCGGAGAGCGTGGCGAGATCCTGGATGTGGTTGAGAGCACCACCGAGCAGCTGCAGGATGAGCTGGGCATCACCATTGCTGATGTCAGGACCAAGCGTATCGATCTGCCTGAAGATGTGAGTGAATCAGTTTACGACCGGATGCGCGCCGAGCGCACCCGGGTGGCCAAGGACTTCCGCGCGCGGGGGGAAGAGGCGGCTGAGAAAATTCGGGCCAATGCCGATCGAGAACGGGAAATTATCCTGGCTGACGCCTATAAAGACGCAGAGACCGTACGCGGCGAGGGCGATGCCCGCGCCACCGAGATCTACGCCGGCGCGTACGGGAAAAACCAGGGGTTTTACACGCTGTATCGCAGTCTGAATGCGTACCGCACCAGTTTCAGCAACAACAGCGACATTCTGCTGCTTGAACCGGATTCTGATTTTTTCAAATATTTCAACAATCCCCAGGGTGACTGACCGGGCGCGCCCGGCATGGAGCAGCCGCCATGTGGACCGAACTGCTGAGCGCGCTTGCGCTGGTTTTGATCCTGGAAGGGCTCATGCCGTTCCTGCATCCGAACTGGATTAAACGCATGTTCCTGGCGGCTTCACAACTGGACAATAACAGTCTGCGCTTCATCGGAGTAAGCAGTATGCTGCTGGGTGTGGCGCTGTTATACCTCGTGCGCTGAGGCGCGGGTCAGTCTGAGGGCGGTATAACATGCGCGCCGGAAATAAATGGCTGTTGCCGGCAGGCATCGAGGCGGTGTTGCCGCCCCGGGCCGCGCAGCTGGATGCCTTGTGCCGCCGTATCACCGGTCAGTTTGCCGCCTGGGGCTATGAACTGGTCACGCCGCCCTTGCTTGAATACCTCGATACCCTGTTTCCCGGCAGCGATGACGAGCTGGAGTTGCAGACTTTCAAGGTCATCGACCAGTTAAGCGGCAAGCTGATGGGCATACGGGCCGACACTACTCCGCAAGTGGCGCGTATCGAAGTGCATAACCTCAAGCGTAGCGGGCCCAGCCGGCTGTGTTATATCGGCCCGGTGCTGCGTACCCTGCCGGGTGGCCCGGGTGGTGCCCGGGCGCTGCTGCAAGTGGGCGCGGAATTATACGGGCATAAGGGTGTTGAAAGCGACGCGGAGATCCTGGCGCTGATGCTTGGCACTCTGCAACTGGCCGGCTTACAAAATATTCACGTCGATGTCGGTCACGTTGGTATCCTGCGCGGATTAACAGACCCCATGCAACTCGACCCGGACCGGGAAGCCCGATTATTCAGTTGCGTGCAAAGAAAGGCAACAGATGAGCTGCGGGCGATGTTAAGTGAATGGCAGCTGAACAATGCGTGCACCGCCGCCTTGCTCAGTCTGATGGAGCTCGAAGGGGATGTTGGCATACTGACCGAGGTAAGAGCTATCCTCAAACCCTGCGGCGAGACCTTAGGCGGCTATGTGGATGAGTTGGAGCGGATTGCGCAACTCACCATGCGTCAGGTCAGCACTGCGCCGCTGTATTTTGACGTGACCGAATTTCAGGGCTACCACTATCATACCGGCATGACATTTGCCGCCTACGTGCCGGGAGCAAGCGAGGGCATCGCCTTTGGCGGGCGTTACGACGAGGTGTGTGCGGCATTTGGCCGGTCTCGTCCTGCGACCGGATTCAGCACCGATGCGTTGAAACTGTTTGCGCCGGCGGCATCATTGCCGTCGCCCAAAAAAGGCATTTACGCGCCCAATGCCGATGCGCCGGGCCTGTACGAACGGGTTGCCGAATTGCGCGCACAAGGCGAGACCGTGATCTACCGGTTGCCAGAAGCGGGCCGCGCCACTGCCGCTGACGTCGGTGTATGCGACCGGGAGCTGGTGCTGGAAGCCGGGCGCTGGCAGGTCAGGGATTGCCAATGAGTCGCAGTATTGTCGTGGTCGGCGCCCAGTGGGGCGATGAAGGCAAGGGCAAGATCGTCGATTTGCTGGCTGAAAAAGTACAAGGTGTGGTGCGCTTCCAGGGCGGCCACAATGCCGGCCATACGCTGGTCATCGACGGCGAGCAGACAATTTTGCACCTGATCCCGTCCGGCATCCTGCACCAGGGCGTGCGCTGTTTCATCGGTAACGGTGTAGTGTTGTCACTGCGGGCTTTGCTCGATGAGCTTGCCATGCTGGAAAACAGAGGCATCGAAGCGCGTGACAAGCTGCATATCAGCGCCGCCTGTGTGCTGTTACTGCCGCATCATATCCTGCTCGACCATGCGCGCGAAGATGCCCGCGGCAAGGCCGCGCTGGGCACCACAGGACGCGGCATCGGTCCCGCTTATGAGGACAAGGTGGCCAGACGGGGACTGCGGGTCGGCGATTTGAACCATCCCGAGGCGTTTCAGGATAAATTGAAAGACCTGCTGGAATACCATAATTTTATCCTCAAGCACTATTATCAGGCCGGCACCGTGGATTATATCCAGGCTCGGGATGAGCTGCTGGAACTTGCCGTAGAAGTGGCCCCGCTGACGGCGGATGTCAGCGCTATGCTGCACGAGCTGCGAGCACAGGGCGGCAACCTGTTGTTTGAGGGCGCGCAAGGCACGTTGCTGGATGTGGACCACGGCACCTATCCGTTTGTCACGTCCTCCAATACCACCACCGGCAACGCCGCCACCGGTTCTGGCGTTGCACCCGACCTGTTTGACTACGTCCTGGGGATCACCAAGGCTTACACCACCCGGGTCGGCTCCGGCCCGTTCCCGACCGAACTGACCGGCCCGGACGGCGCGCGCTTACGGGAAAAAGGTCAGGAGTTCGGCGCCACCACGGGTCGCCCGCGCCGCTGCGGCTGGTTTGACGCGGTAGCTTTGAAACGCGCCGCGCAACTGAATGGCCTGTCCGGGCTGTGTATCACCAAACTGGATGTACTGGACGGCTTCGATACCATAAAAATATGCCATGCCTATCAGGCTGACGGCAGCACAGAGTCCGCCGCGCCCATCCACATCACAGCCGATTGCATCCCGGTCTATGAGGAATTACCCGGCTGGCAGGACACCACCCAGGGCATGCAGGACTACGCCGCCCTGCCGGCAAACGCCAAACGCTACCTAGAGCGCATAGCAGAACTCTCTGGTGTTCCCATTGCCCTGATCTCCACCGGCCCCGACCGGGCCGAAACGATAGCGCTGGAAAGTCCGCTGTGAAGTAGTGTCAACCAGAAAAGACGCCCGGCACATGACGTTAAACTTTGCAACCTGATGGGGGTAGGGTATTGAAGCGGTACGGTAGATACGGCGATTTATCATGTTGTAAAAATGGCATCATAATGCATGTTTTACAACGTCTTATTGTAACTACTCCCCCCGTTCGTTATTCCTGCTCTCCTCAACGTCACTCATTGCGTCCCTCCCTAGACGCAACCCTGCGGGCAGCTATCGCTGTGCAAATCGGCTATCTTGCCGATTTGTCCTGCGAATGCAGGAAGCCAGTCAATCAAACAGTCGCTTGCGACACCTTATAAAGTATCCCTTCGGGACTTTATCTGTTTCGGACAGATTTGTAAGGCGCCTTTATGCCATTCGCTTCAGCGTAAAGTCCCGGCGGGGACTTTGACTGAACGGAGAGTTGACAAAGTATTGGACAAGGAGTAATATTGTTGTCCTTTATGAGTAAACGCTTGCACAAACCACCACGAGGAATTTCCAATGACTTTACCACGTAGCGTTCTCATTCTGTTACTCACTTCTGTCGCGCTCATTACCGCAAGCTACGGCGACCCCGTTGAAGGGGGTGCCACTGGGCTGATGGAAATGGTTGACATCCCCGCTGGCACGTTTCGGATGGGGGGGATAAGCTTTCCAGTCAGAAACCCACCCATAGCGTCACGGTGCCGGCTTTCAAGCTCAGCAAGCACGAAGTCACCTTTGCCCAATGGGATGCCTGTGTGGCGGATGGGGGCTGTAACGGTTACAGCCCGGATGATGAAGGCTGGGGTCGTAGCAACCGCCCGGTTATCAATGTCTCTTGGAATGATGTGCAATCCTTCATAGTCTGGCTGAACGCCAGAACCGGCGGCAATTACCGCCTGCCCACGGAGGCGGAGTGGGAACATGCGGCCCGAGCCGGCGCAATCACGGCGTACAGCTGGGGAAACAACATCGGCAGCAACCGGGCGAACTGTGATGATGATTGCGGCGACTTGCATGAATACACCGCCCCGGTAGGCAGCTTCCCGGTCAATCCTTGGGGTCTGCACGACATGCACGGCAACGTGTGGGAGTGGGTGCAGGATTGCTGGAATGGTAGTTATAAAGGCGCCCCGACGGACGGCAGCGCCTGGATAAGCGGCGATTGTAGCCGGCGCGTGATTCGGGGCGGCTCCTGGGGTATCGGTGCGTGGGACCTGCGTTCCGCCTACCGCTACGGGGACGTCCGCACATTCCGCGGCAACGACATCGGCTTTCGTTTGGTCCAGTACAAGTAGAACGAGCACAGGACGCCTGTCAGTTGCTTCGGGTTACTCATATCACCCGGTGGCGTTGTCTATGTCTTGGAGTGTGTGACACGTTTCGATGACGGTTGTCGGAGTTACCCTGGGTAATACCTGATAGGCCGACAATTCGGGTTGTCCGGATGCCTGTAGGTTAAAAAAGCTGACGCTGGCGCCGGTGTCGGCGGGCCGGTTGACACGCCAGAATTCAAGTATTCCCAAGTCACCATTATAACAAATTGCCACTGTGGCATGGGTGTTGTTGAGGTGGGCATGTATTTCCCTTCGCTCAGGGGAAATGGTGCCGAGGAAAGGACTTGAACCTTCACGGGGTTACCCCCACTAGCACCTGAAGCTAGCGCGTCTACCAATTCCGCCACCTCGGCAGGGTGGTGACTGTTGCAGGGAATGTTATCACCTGCAAGCAGTACTGGTGTAGAATCAGATTTTTGAAGATGACGGACTTTACCGCTAGCGGCGAGGGCTGTCAATGGATCTTGCATGGGAAAGAAAAAAAGTAGCGAGAAGTACCTAGTCTCAATCCCCGAACGAGCTGAGATCTTAGAGTTTTTACAACGTTCGGGCGTGCCGCTGCAACTTGTGGACATCGCCCAGGCGCTTGACGTGAACAGCTCAGCCGAGCGTGCGGCATTGAGCAAGCGCCTCAAGGCCATGTTGCGGGACGGGCAGCTGGTCCGCAACCGCCGCGAGGGTTACGGCCTGTTGGACAAGATGGACCTGGTGGCCGGGCGCGTCATCGGTCATGCCGACGGCTATGGTTTCTTCCGCCCCGAGCAAGGCGGTGATGACCTGTTCCTGTCCACGCAGCAGATGCGCCGGGTGTTGCATGGCGACCACGTGGTGGTGCGTTACGGCGGCTACGACCGGCGCAATCGCCGCGAAGCGGTCATTGTGGAGGTGCTTGAACATGTCAACCACAAGGTCGTGGGGCGCTTTTACAAGGAAGGTGGCGTTGCCTTTGTCGTTCCTGACAACAAACATCTGCATCAGGACATTCTGGTGCCGCCGCAGCGGCGCAAAAAGGCAAAATCCGGTCAATTTGTCGTGGTTGAGATCACGCATCAACCCGATAAGCATACCCAGCCGCAGGGTAAGGTCGTCGAGGTGCTGGGTCATGCCGGTTCCGTTGATATGGCCACGGAAATTGCCCTACGCGCCTATCAGATTCCCCATCAGTGGCCGGACGAAGTCACCGCGGAACTGGCGGCGCTGAAGAGGAAACCGACGCCAAAGGGGCGGCAAAACCTGCGTAACCTGCCACTGGTGACCATAGACGGTGAGGACGCCCGGGATTTTGACGACGCAGTCTATTGCGAAAAACAGGCGCGGCAGTGGCGCCTGGTGGTCGCCATCGCCGATGTGTCGCACTACGTAAAACCCGGCACGGCCCTGGACCGGGCCGCCCATGAACGGGGCAACTCCGTCTATTTTCCCAACCGCGTCGTGCCCATGCTGCCGGAACTGCTTTCCAACGACCTTTGTTCTCTTAAACCGAACACCGATCGGCTGGCCATGGTCTGCGATCTGCGTATCGGCAAAGCCGGGCAAATCAAAAAATATTACCTGTACCCGGCTGTTATCCGCTCCCGAGCCAGACTCACCTACAATCAGGTCAGCGCTATCCTGAACGGCAATGATAGCACCAACAACGACCCTGCCGGCAACCTTGCCACCCTTGCGCCCCACCTTAAGGACCTGCACGAGTTGTTTCGTATCATGCGTGCCCATCGGCAGCAGCAGGGACTGCTGGACTTTTCCTCCAGTGAAATCAGGATGTATTTTGATGAGCAGGGCAACGTCAGCGATATCCGTGCGCTGGAGCGCAATGATGCCCACAAAATCATCGAGGAATTCATGCTTGCGGCCAATGTTTCGGTGGCACAGTTTCTGCTGGAGCAGAAGCTCCCCTGTGTGTTCCGCAACCACGGCGCGCCCAACCAGGAAAAGCTCAACGACCTGGGCCGCTTCCTGGCTGATTTTAACCTGGAACTGGGGGGCGGGCTGGACCCCACCGCCAAGGATTATGCCGATTTGTTGGCGCTGGTCGCCACCCGGGAAGATCGCCACCTGATCGAGACAGTGTTGTTGCGCAGTATGCCGCTGGCCGTGTACGAAGGCAGAAATCTGGGTCATTTCGGGTTGGCATTTGCGCACTACGCGCATTTTACCTCACCGATCCGACGCTATCCTGACCTGCTGGTGCACCGCGCCCTGCGCCACCTCCTGGAAAATGCTGACTACGGCTACAATAACAGCGACGCACACCAGCTCGGCGCGCATTTTTCCATGACTGAACGCCGCGCCGAGGAGGCGGTGCGCGACGTTATCGCGCGCATGAAGTGTGAGTTTATGCAGGACAAGACCGGCGGTGTTTATGATGGCATTATCTCCGGCGTGACCGGTTTCGGCCTGTTTGTGGAACTCGACGGTATTTATGTTGAAGGCCTGCTGCATATCTCCGCGCTGCCCACCGATTACTATCACTTTGATCCCATTGCGCATTCACTGGCAGGAGAACGTTCGGGCCGAAAGTTCTTTCTGGGAGACCGGCTCAGAATCAGTGTGCTGAGCGTCAGGGTGGATGAGAAAAAAATCGACTTTGAATACGTTGCCTGATGCCCGGGAAAAAAATAGAGACCATTTTTGGTTATCACGCCGTCAGGCATGTCTTGTCCAAACGACCCCATGACGTACTGGAAATTTTTATCGCAGATAACAAACTGCGTTCAGTCAGGATGGATGTTCTATTGCGTGCCGTTGACGCTGCCTCAATTTCAATCCAATATATCTCACCCCGGAAATTAAACCGGTTGACCGGAATAAATAATCATCAGGGAATCGCGGCAAGATGCCGCGCAGTCAGTGCAGACAAACAGATGACGATCGATGATTTATGCGCAGGAAATCTGGATGAATCTTCAGTTATACTGGTGTTGGACAGAGTCACGGACCCGCATAACCTGGGCGCATGCATCAGGACGGCAGACGCAGCTGGTGTCAATGCGGTGGTTTTGCCGAGAGACCATAGCGCGCCGTTAAATGCAACAGTTAATAAAGTGGCCAGCGGTGCGCTGGAGAGTATGGACGTCATTACAGTAACAAACCTTGCGCGCTGCCTGAGACAACTGCGCGCAGCAGGCTGTGAGGTAATCGGCGCTGCCGACGATGCGGATACAAGCATTTACAAGATTGAAGTGACGTTTCCACTGGCGCTGGTCATGGGGTCAGAAGAAGAAGGAATGCGTCAGAATACCCGTAATCATTGCGATCAGCTTGTGAAAATTCCGATGTATGGCTCAGTCGAAAGTCTGAACCTCTCAGTGGCCGCCGGCGTGTGCTTGTATGGACTCCGGCGACATACAGCTGATTTATTGATCACTTGAAACCACAACTGACAATTGAAAAGCTGAGGGATATGGCAGCTATATTTGCCGAAGATGAATCTTGTCATGACGAAGCTTCCCTTTACGGCGTAACTGACGGAAAAGCTGTGGGAACGTATCTTGAGCAGAAATTTACTATATATCTGTCAGAGAGCTATAGTTTTAAAGCGGGAAGTTCTGCCTATCAAACCACTAAAGGATTGTTGGAAATTCTTCAACGAGATGGCAATAAAGATGACATTATTGCTTTTATTGTCGATAGGAATTTACCTGTGGACGAGATAGTGGCGCGTCAGCTTGCCGACAAAATTTTAGATACTCCGCCTAATCAAGGATATTTGACAATATCGAACGCCTTGCAATGGAGATTGCAATACAGCAGAGTCATAAAAGAAGCAGGGCAGCTGACAGGTATCTCCAAGGTTCGTTAAAAAGTGGCCGGTAAATCATTAAATAAATGGCAGTTTGGTGACTTTCAGACACCCGCCGAGTTGGCAAATAAAGTTGTTCGAGTTCTAAAACAGAATCATAAGCTCAACCCTGATGTCATTATTGAACCGACTTGTGGAAAAGGCGCCTTCGTTCTGGCGTCTTGCAATGAGTTTAAGAGCTCTCGTATTCTTGGCTTTGACATAAATCCCAATTATAAGGACAAGACCCAAGGAGCGTTTGGCGTTCAGGAATTAAACATGATTGTGCAAAAGTTATGGAGCTGGAACCGGTCAATGGTGGCTATAAAAATGGCTTGGACGAGTTCATCAAGTGTGAAGATGATTATCTATACCCACTTCTGAAAGGTTCGGACATAGGAAACGGAAGAATCTCTTCCTATAGGAAAGTAGCTCTGGTAACTCAAAGAGCTATTGGGGAGGATACTTCACAGATAGAGGATATAGCTCCTAAGACCTGGCAGTATTTAATTGAACACAAGGAATACTTGGATAGAAGAAGAAGTTCAATATACAAAAACAAACCGGATTTCTCTGTATTCGGGGTCGGACCTTATTCGTTCAAGCAATGGAAAATTGTTATATCCGGGTTATATAAAAGATTAAAATTTAATGTTGTCGGGCTATTAGACGGAAAGGCTGTGGTTTTTGATGATACCGTGAACTTTCTGTCTTTCGATTCGGAAGAAGAAGCAAGGTTTATTTATCGTCTTATCAGCTCTGTTCCTGCTACAGAGTTTCTGGAGTCGATGATATTCTGGGATGAGAAAAGGCCTGTTACAGTGGAAATTCTAAGAAGGCTGTCACTAAAAGAAGTGGCGAGAGAACTGGGTGAAATTGAACAGTACAGAGGGTGGGTACAGCCAGCCAACCATATTGGGCAGGTGGAGCTTGCAATCGCTGAAAGAAGAGCAACGTATAAAACTGAAGAAGTCTGTCGGCGTGAATTGAAATGACAGAAGATTCTCATTGTTCTTGTCTGATATTGGAGTATGTCACATAATCTCGTAACACGACCAACGAACAGGAGAAAAGATCATGACTGAACCGGATTGCCCGCAGAAGTATCCATATCCGATTGAGCTTGAGCCCGGGGTTTATTACTGGTGCAAGTGCGGCCGTTCTGCCAATCAGCCATTTTGTGACGGGTCTCACGCCGGCACCGATTTTGTGCCGCTGCGCTTTGACGTGACAGAGACACAGCAGCAATGGTTGTGCGGTTGCAAGCGCAGCAACAATGGCCATCTCTGTGACGGCTCGCACAAAGCGCTGTGAATGCCTCCCAGCCAACGCTATCAGTCCGAGCTTGACCGGGGGCGGCTCAGTCCCGATGCGGCGCAGGCGGCGGCCGTGGCGCGGATGCAGTCATTGTACGATGAGCTGGTGGCTGCACAATCGCAAAGCCGCAGCCGCCGGTTGCTGGCCCGGCTGGCCGGGCGGGCGGGGCAGCCGCTGACGGGTCTCTACCTGTGGGGCAGCGTTGGCAGTGGCAAGACCTGTCTGGTGGACCTGTTGTATGAGTGCCTGCCGTTCGATAACAAGTTGCGGGTACATTTTCACCGCTATATGCAGTGGGTGCACGCGGAATTGAAGCAGCTTGCCGGGGTGAAGGCACCACTCAAGCGAGTGGCGCGCAAACTGGCCGGTAATGCCGCAGTACTTTGTCTTGATGAGTTCCATGTCGCCGACATTACCGATGCGATGCTGCTCAGCGGCCTGTTGCAGGAGCTGTTCAGTCTGAACGTGACCCTTATCACCACGTCCAACGAACATCCTGACAAGCTGTATTGGAACGGGCTGCAAAGGGAACGTTTATTGCCGGCGATCGAGTTACTCAAGCAGCGCACGCACGTGCTGAACCTCGATACCGGCACGGATTACCGCTTGCGTTACCTAGATCAGGCTCGGGTCTATCACTGTCCGGCAGATGCCGCTAGCGCGCAAAAACTGGCGCAGAGCTTTGCCAGAATTGCCTCCGGGTCGGTTGCAACCGACACTGTGGTTGCGAGCGCAGGTCGGGAACTCAAGTGCAAGCGCGTAGCGTCTGGCGTGGTCTGGTTCGACTTCACCGAACTCTGCGACGGCCCTCGGGGTGTGGCCGATTACATCGAGCTCGCCCGGCAGTTTCAAACGGTGCTGGTGGAAGGCATTCCCCGTCTGGGCGATACGGATAATGACCGCGCAAAACGCTTTATTACCATGGTGGACGAATTCTATGATCGTAACGTCAAATTGATCATAAGCGCCCAGGCACAGGCGCCGGCGTTATACCGGGGGCAACGGCTGGCGCGGCAATTTGCGCGCACCGCCAGCCGGCTGATTGAAATGCAGTCGCACGAGTACCTGGGTCGTCCGCACTTGTGTGGCTGACAGCACCTTTCCCACCATGTATGATAGCATGAGGGCACCTCTCACAAACACGAGGTGCCCGTGCAGCACAGGGACGTGCTGCCAGTAACGGCAAGCACGTAAGTGCTTAAAAATGAAGGAAATGAAAAATCATACTTTTTCATTTCCGTCTCACAAATCCGCCCGGAGCGGATTTGGACGTCCGCAGGACGCCCGCAGGGGGCGTCCCAAGGATGGGACGCATCACAAAATACCACGGAGGGTATTTTTAGAGGTTACCATGAGTTCAGGTGGAGGCGATAAATAACAAGCCGAGGAGGTGTCATTGGTGTCCTATACAACTGAAGATATCCGTAATATTGCTATCACCGGCCAGAGTGGCGCGGGTAAAACGACACTGGTGGAGGCATTGCTGCATCAGGCCGGCGCCATCAATCAGGTCGGAACGGTGGCGCAGGGGACGACAGTCTGCGATTTTGACCCGCAGGAAAAGAGCCACCAGCATTCATTGGACAGCGCCGTAGTGAGCCTGACCCATGACGGCCGCCATGTGAACCTGATCGACACGCCCGGCTACCCCGACTTTATCGGCCGCGCCTTGTCGGCGCTGCCGGCGGTGGAAACCTGCGCGGTCGTCATCAATGCCCAGTCCGGGGTAGAGCTGGTGACGCGCAAGATGATGGAACAGGCGGCAGCGCGGGGCATGGAGCGCCTGCTGATCGTTAATCGGATCGATGCCGATGAGGTGGACCTCGAAGACATCTTACAGCAACTCAAAGATACCTACGGCAGCGCCTGCCTGCCCTTGAACCTGCCGGCTGAGGGTGGCAAGGCGGTGATAGATTGCTTTTTTCAGGCCACGGGTGGCGCCACCGACTTTCTCTCCGTGGCGGAGGCGCACGTCAACATCATTGATCAGGTAGTGGAACTTGATGAGGAACTGATGGAGCAATACCTGGAAGGAGCGGATATCAGCCCGGAACAACTGCATGAACCGTTTGAGCAGGCGTTACGCGAAGGTCATCTCATTCCGATTTGCTTTGTTTCTGCGGAAACCGGCGCCGGCCTGCGCGAATTGTTGGATGTGTTCGCCCGACTGATGCCGAATCCGGGTGAAGGCAACCCGCCTCCCGTGTTCAAGGGCGAGGGCGAGACGGCGGCGCCTCTGGCAATTTCCCCGGACCCGGATGGGCACGTGATTGCTCATGTGTTCAAGGTCAACATCGATCCGTTTGTCGGCAAGTTGGGCCTGTTCAGGATTCACCAGGGGACCATCACTAAAGACAGTCAGTTATATATCGACGACAACCGCAAGCCGTTCAAGGTGGGACACCTGCTGCAACTGCAAGGCAAGGAGCATAAGGAAATCGACCGCGGCGTGCCCGGTGATATCTGCGGCGTTGCCAAAATTGACGACATTCGTTTCGATGCGTTGCTGCACGATTCCCATGATGAAGACCAGGTGCGCCTGCAAGCCGTGACTCTACCAGCCCCCATGTACGGGCTGGCGATACAAGCGCAGAGCAGGGGCGACGAGCAGAAAATCTCCGATGCCTTGCGCAAGCTGGAAGCGGAAGATCAGAGCTTTTTAATGGAGCACAATGCCAGCACCAACGAAACCGTGATTCGGGGCATGGGAGAACTGCATCTGCGCGTTATACTGGAGAAGCTGAAAGACCGCTATCACGTCGAGGTCACCACCCGACCGCCGAAGATAGCCTACAAGGAAACCATCAGCGCCAGGGCGGAGGGTCATCATCGGCATAAGAAACAGACCGGCGGTGCCGGCCAGTTCGGTGAAGTGTTCCTGAAAGTTGAACCGTTGGCCCGCGGCGCGGGGTTTGAGTTTGTGGACGCGGTGGTCGGGGGCGTGATCCCCAAACCCCTGATCCCGGCAGTGGAAAAGGGTATCAGACAGGCGCTGGACGAGGGCGCTTTGTCCGGCAACCCCATGCAGGATCTCAGAGTGACGGTGTATGACGGCAAGCATCACCCGGTCGATTCCAAGGAAGTGGCATTCATTGCCGCCGGCAAGAAGGCGTTTTTAGAAGCGTTTCACAAGGCCCGGCCGGTGGTGCTGGAGCCGCTCGTGGATATCCATGTCACCGCGCCCAATGCCGCCATGGGCGATATCAATGCGGACATCTCCGGCAAGCGCGGGCGTATCAGCAATACCCTGTCCCTGGCCGGCGGCCTGTCCACCATTACTGCCACCGTGCCGCTGAGTGAACTGGACAACTACCAGTCGCAACTGAAGTCCATGACTGGCGGCGCCGGCTCCTATTCGCTCAGCTTCAGCCACTATGACCCGGTCCCGGCCAAGACCCAGAAAGAATTGATCGCAGCCTACAAGCCTAGTACTCTTTCCATTGAATTCTGACCGGTTCAGAGCTCACCTGCGCCGCCAAGACAAGGCGCAGCCCGCAGGGAATGGCGCGCCATTCCCTGCGCGGCGTGCCTTGCGTGCAACCGCTTCCCGACCCGCTGAACCGGTCAGAATTCAATGGAAAGAGTACCAGGGATGATGAGGACTGAGTTTGAGCGGCATCTTTATAGCTATAAGTCATATAGATAGTCAAATTAAGCACTTTTCTTCATAAGCCTGCTCTGTTACCCTTGCCAGCCTTTTGTCATCTCAGGGCTGTTTGCAGCGTTATGTACCAGTATGACCAATACGACCAGCAGATTGTAAACGAGCGGGTTGCTCAGTTTCGCGAGCAGACGCGACGCTATCTGGCCGGTAAACTCAGTGAAGACGAGTACCGCCCGTTACGGCTGATGAACGGTTTGTATATCCAGCGGCATGCGCCCATGTTGCGCGTGTCCATTCCCTATGGTCTGCTGTCTTCCACGCAGTTGCGTATGTTGGCTTATATTGCCGAGACCTACGATAAGGGCTACGGTCATTTCAGCACCCGCCAGAATATCCAGTTCAACTGGCCGCGGCTGGAAACCGTGCCTGATATCCTGGCAGACCTGGCCAGTGTGCAGATGCATGCGATCCAGACCAGTGGCAACTGCATTCGTAACATTACTTCCGACCACTTTGCCGGCATTGCCGAGGATGAGCGGGAAGACCCGCGCCCGTATTGTGAAATTATCCGTCAGTGGTCCACCTTCCATCCGGAATTTTCCTTCCTGCCGCGCAAATTCAAAATTGCGATTTCCGGTTCGCAGAACGACCGTGCCGCAGTGCAGATACATGATATCGGCATCTATCTGGTGCCCAACGAAGCTGGCGCAATCGGTTGCCGGATACTGGTGGGCGGCGGGCTGGGGCGCACCCCGTATCTGGGCGTGTGTATCCGGGAATACCTGGAGAAAAAACACCTGTTGTCCTACCTCGAAGCCATCTTGCGGGTTTACAATCAGTTGGGACGGCGTGACAACATACACAAGGCCCGCATCAAGATCCTGCTCAACGCGGTGGGCGCTGAGACTTTCACGGCCATGGTGGAAACGGAATGGGAACACCTCAAGGATAGCGCGCTGTTGCTGGATCAGGCGGAGATAGATCGGGTCAGCGCCTTCTTCACAGCCCCGGAATTTGATCCTGACGCCGCCGAAGATGCCACGTTCGCCAGACGCCTGACGCTGCAAAAAAATTTCAATCTGTGGGTGCAGCGCAACGTCAAGGCGCACAAGGCACCCGGTTATCGCGCCGTGTGTATATCGCTGAAACACCCCGAGGTGGCACCGGGTGATGCGACCCATACCCAGATGAATTACATCGCCGAACTCGCGGACCGGTTCAGCCATGCGGAAATACGGGTGACCCATGACCAGAATCTGGTGCTGCCCCATGTCCGGCAGGCTGATCTGTATCCGCTCTGGAATGCCTTGCAGAAGGAACGTCTGGCTACCCCCAACATCGGTTTGTTGACCGACCTGATTTGCTGCCCCGGCCTGGATTTCTGCAATCTGGCGAATGCCGGGTCCATCGACGTGGCCAGCCAGATCAATGCCCGCTTTACAGAACTGGATTACCTGCATGACATAGGCGATTTCCAGATCAAGATGTCCGGTTGCATGAACGCCTGTGGCCATCACCACGTGGGTCATATCGGCATTCTGGGCGTGGACAAAAAGGGCGAGGAATTCTATCAACTCACCCTGGGCGGTTCTGCCGGTAGCAATGCCCGCTTAGGTGATCGTCTGGGGCCAGCCATCGCCAAGCAGGATGTGGCCGAGACTATCGACAGTATCCTGCAGGTTTATCTTGAACAACGCGAAGGGGATGAGCAGTTCCTGGACACTTACCTGCGCGTGGGCTTAAAACCGTTCAAGCAACGGGTCTATAAGCCGCTGACGGAGCGGGCAGCAGTTGCGGGTTATTAAGCAGGGCACAGTGCTGGAGGATGCCTGGCAACGCCTCCCGACACCGGCACCGGCACTGCCGTTGCCGGCGGGCGACTGGATTGTACCGCTGGATTACTGGGGGTGTCACAGGGAACAGCTGGGCGCACATAACGGGCGGGTTGCTGTTTGTCTGAATGGCGCCGACAAGCTGGATGACTTGTTGCAAGTTCTCGATACGTTTGACCTGATCGCGTTGGAATTCCCGAAGTTTACCGACGGGCGCGGTTACAGCCACGCGCGCCTGTTACGCACGCGTCATGGTTACCGGGGAGAACTGCGCGCAGTGGGTGAGGTGTTGCAGGACCAGTTGTTCTTCATGCAGCGCTGCGGCATAGACTCCTTTGAACTGGCGCATGGCAAGGATGCAGACGAGGTGCTGCAAGGGTTATCGGGCTTCAGCGTGAAATACCAAAGCAGCACGGACGGCGCGCCGCCCATCTACCAGCTCAGGAGAAAACAAGGCCGCCTCTGAAAACCAGAGGTTCCCAAAAATAAAACCGCTCAGCTCTTGAGCGAGTTGAGTCCGGTTTCCAGATCGGCGTGGATGGTGAACAGATTCATCAAACCGCTGATCTCGAATATTTTCATGATGTTCTCGTTCAGCGAGCACACCGAGAACGAGCCCGAGCTCTTGGCAAAACTTTTTGTGGCGAAGATGAGCACGCGCAAGCCAGCACTGGAAATGTAGTTCACGTCGACAAAGTTGATAATCATGTCGCTGCAACCGTTTTTAATTTCTTCCATGACTTTGTCATGCACCTGCCCGGAATTGGTTGCGTCAACCCGACCTTTCAGATTAAGGATGACAATATCATCCTGCCTGACTGTTTCTATATCGCTCATTATTTGCTCTCCAGCTGTGGTTACTGGCTCTCGTCCAGACAATTACGCGTTACAGCGTATTGTAATTTACTTGCAGATATTATACAATACCTTCAGAAGTGGTAAAGCGGTTTAATATTTTCGATCTGCAGGTCGCTTCTGAAAACTGCAGGTGACCTGAGTATCTTACCCGGTGTGCAGCGTGATGAAAACAACTGAACAGACCCAAAAATGGGTGTTGACCGATGTTTCCGGCCTGACTGATTTTTCCGCCGACTTCAGGAACTACTGTGAAGAGAAGCAGCTCGATGATGGGAAAATTTTTGAACTGGAGCTGTCGCTCGAGGAACTCATAGTCAATTCCTTTACGCACGGTTACAAGAATCGTGGAGCTGGCACCGTTACCGTTGAAGTGGAAGATACCGGCCCTGAGATAAAGATCAGCCTGCAAGACCAGGCCCCGCCGTTTGATCTGGTCAGGCAGGCACCGGCGCCGCGGCTTGGAGGAGAAGACGGACAACCGGAACCCGGGGACGAAGCGGAGGCCGCGCCGGACCTGGAGGCAGAGGCGGGAGAAAACGAGGAAAAAGTAGGTGGGTTGGGCATACACCTGGTAAAAAGCCTCAATGACCGGGTTGAGTATTATGGTTCCAAGGATGGCAACATCGTGGTGATTATCAAGTCAAAGTCGTAACTTTCAGGAACTCCTGAAATTTAGGGAACCTCTAAAAATACCCTCCGTGGTATTTTTACAGCCCGTTATTTCCCCGTGTACTGAAAGGACAGGATGGTAATGTCGTCGAACTGTTCGGCCCGGCCGATGAACCGGACGACGTTTCGGAAAACAGCGTTGGTCATATCCTTGGCAGAATCGAAGGTATTCTTTTTCAGCAGGTCCTCCAGCCGTTCGTCATCATAGAATTCATCCCGTATATTCTGCGCCTCGGTGACGCCGTCGGTGTAGAGCAGTATCATGTCGCCGGCCTCCATGCTAATGGATTGCTGCTGGTATTCCACACCGTCAAAAGTGCCCACCAACGGCCCCTGAACTTCTTCTAGGCAGATTAACTCGCCGGTATGTTTTTTGATGTACGGCAGGTTATGTCCTCCATTGGTAAGCAGCAACTGGCCGCTGCGCAAGTCCATAATGCCAACGATCAGCGTGACGAACATATTGCTCTCATTGTTCAGCGACAACTCATTGTTGACTCGGGTAACGATATCCCGGGCCTGATCGGTCTGGTCCAGCACCTTGTTCAGCAGCGCCTTACTCATTGACATGAACAGCGAGGCCGGTATGCCTTTACCCGACACGTCTCCCACGCAGAAATAGACCTTGTCATCCGGCAGCAGTGAAAAGTCGTAAAAGTCGCCCGACACGCTCTGTGCCGGTTTCAGGAATGCCTCCAGGCGAAACCCTTCTCCCTCAATGGGTTCCGGCAACATATCCATCTGCACCTTCTGACCGATCTTGAGGTCTTGCGCCAGCTTGTCATTATGGGATTTAATGGTCTTGAAGGCGATCCTGAGCTTCTCACTGGCCTTGGTGACGCTGGTGCGGCTCCAGATTGATATCAGGGTAAGCACCAGCACCATGACTGCGGTTAACGCGTTACCGGCTATGGTTTGTTGGGTAAAAGCTCTGGATATGGCAAATGCGTCTCCACTTTTGAGCTCATTGATAATGCCGAAACCGTAGGTATTGTTCC
Source organism: Gammaproteobacteria bacterium (assembly GCA_965215365.1). GTDB lineage: Bacteria > Pseudomonadota > Gammaproteobacteria > Eutrophobiales > Eutrophobiaceae > JAAXHV01. The sequence continues at coordinate 1,856,885 of CBDCDS010000003.1, forward strand.
AGCTCCAGTAGCCGATAACTTCCTCGCCCAGATAGTTTTTATACTCCTGCAACTCGCCGCCACTGTCTCCGGTAATTACGCGCCTGACGGACCGCGGCAGTCTGGCGTTGGCGCCGGATTTGCCGAGCGGCGCCGCGTACATACCCACAACGGATTCCGTTGCTGACGTGATCCAGCCCTGCTCAAGGAGCTGTTCTTTCCAGCGTGGTTCGCTGATAAAACGGCCTTGGCGGTCAACCAGGTAAACCTCGCCATAATTACCGACGTAGCCGCGCCGCAGGATCTTGCTCAACTTGCGCGTTGGCGACGCCGTGACGAACACTGCGCCCTGATTCTCGCCAATTAACGAACCGAAAACGATATGGTCTGATAATAGCTCATCAGCAGCTTCCCGATTCGGAAAATTGACAATCGTCTGCTCGCTCTGCAAGCGTTCCATAACGCCTTCAGGCAAGACAAAATATTTTCCTGTCAGGTCGGCCCGATTGCTGGCCAGCACAATGCCGTCCGCATCTACGATCAGGTAGTTATCGAATATCTCAGGCCGGGCAATATGCGCCTGCTCAGCCAGCGTTTGCAGGGCCGGATCAATCAGGCCGGCCTCGCCTTGCTCTGCTCCGGCAGGCATACCAGCCAATACCTGAAGTTTGTCGACATCCGCTTCACTGATCCAGCGGGAAGTTTGCTGTAGCGCCTCCTGACTGAGCGCATCAGCAAACGTGGTGGCTTCCTGAGCGGTCTCATGCAGCCACTCCAGTACTGCGTCCCGGCGGGAATCCAGGGTAAATTTCAACTCGTCGCGCACCTGATTGGTGGCTTGAATCCGGTTTTCGCTCAGGAACCATCCGGACAGGCCCAGAACCAGGAAGGTAATAATAGTGGCGGCAACGACCAGTGGCCAGTTCTGCCAGAAGGTACCCAGAAAAATCTGCAGGGAGGTGGACTCTGTTATGCTTTCCCCATCGGTTGGTTTCGGCGCGTCGTCCTTGCTGGTCATTTTTCGCACCATTGCATCGCGCGCCGAGCCCTTACCCTCGGCCTCGGCGGAGGTATAACCGCTGGCGGCCAGCCGTTGCGCCAGACGCGACTTCCCGCTCTGTGCGGTTTTCCGTTGCCAGGTCCACCAGCCGCCCAGGGCCAGAGATACCAGCGCCAGTACAGTCGCTAAGCTTAAGGTCATCATCAACACCAGGTTAGTGCGCTTTTGTGCATCGGTGTAGTGCGCCAGCTCCCCCGAAGTCCTGTGATCGATGAGGTCAAAAAAATCTTCCAGCGGCATCATGATTTTTTCCTTGGCGCGGTGATAGGCATCGCTATGCAGCAGTTCGCTGGCCAGTTGCCGGTCCGGTTGCCCCTTGTGGTAACGCCCGGTAGCGTCTTCAAAAATCCCCTCCATGGCGTTCATTGCCTGGTTCTCCAGGCCGACCAGTTGGTTGGATTCGTTTTTTGTTTCCTGTAGCAACGCGAATTCTGATTCGGTGAATTCTGCTTCTTTCATCAACTGCCGCAATGATTCAGGCGGCATATCCACGCGTGGGGGCATACCTGTGGATACTACAAAATCCCAGTAGATTTTATGATAGTCCACGGGACGCGGCGCTTCGCCATTCCTGATAGCTAGGATTTTGTCAAAATACTCCTTGAACCGAGGGTCGCCGGTCACCGCGTAGGTTCTGGCCATACGGGTCAGGTCATCGGAACTTTGCCGCAACTCGTCAGCCAACAGGTAGGACTGGTACCTGCGCGCGGAGGCCTCTACAATCTTGTCGTCATACCTGCTGGTTTCCAAGTACATGAACAGGCCCAGCAGCAGCAACACCAGCAGGGATGCAAAAATAATCAGGAAGTGTTTTTGTAGATCCATCGCTAATCAGAAAAAAAGAAAGTGTTGTTACATTATAACCACAAACGGGCCTCACGGGCACCTCTAAAACACGAGGCGCCCGTGCCGCCTCAACCATAGCTACCGCTATGCTTATCGTCGCAGGCACCCGCAGGCAGCACCAATCCGGCGCGATCTTCGCATCACTTGGTGAGATCTGCGGGCCAGCCCGCAGATCTCACCCAGTCGCTTATTGCCTTGTGAAACATGATTGCTCTCAATAAGTTATGATCATACTGCTACTCTTTCCGCATAACCCACTGCGCTTGATGCGCCCTCGCTGGTCTTGGTGCTGCCTGCGGGCACGTGCTTCCTCAACCATAGCTACCGCTATGCTTATCGTCGCAGGCACCCGCAGGCAGCACCAATCCGGCGCGATCTTCGCATCACTTGGTGAGATATGCGGGCCAGCCCGCAGATCTCACCCAGTCGCTTATTGCCTTGTGAAACATGATTGCTCTCAATAAGTTATGATCATGCTGCTACTCTTTCCGCATAACCCACTGCGCTTGATGCGCCCTCGCTGGTCTTGGTTCTGCCTGCGGGCACGTGCTTCCTCAACCATAGCTACCGCTATGCTTATCGTCGCAGGCACCCGCAGGCAGCACCAATCCGGCGCGATCTTCGCATCACTTGGTGAGATATGCGGGCCAGCCCGCAGATCTCACCCAGTCGCTTATTGCCTTGTGAAACATGATTGCTCTCAATAAGTTATGATCATGCTGCTACTCTTTCCGCATAACCCACTGCGCTTGATGCGCCCTCGCTGGTCTTGGTTCTGCCTGCGGGCACGTGCTTCCTCAACCATAGCTACCGCTATGCTTATCGTCGCAGGCACCCGCAGGCAGAACCAATCCGGCGCGATCTTCGCATCACTTGGTGAGATATGCGGGCTAAGCAGAGGTTACCCTAAAACGGGATATCGTCATCAACGAATTCCCGGTCATTACCGGGCGGGTTGTCACCCGTCGCCGGCGCCGCGGCAGTGGCTGGCGCTGACGCCTGTGCCGGCGGCGCCGCTCGGGCAAAGTCCTCGCCGCCGCCTTTACTGTCGAGCATCTGCATTTCGCGGCCCACAATCTCGGTGGTATAGCGGTCGTTACCGTCCCGGTCCTGCCATTTACGCGTCTGCAAGCGGCCTTCAACATAGACCTTCGAGCCTTTGCGTAAATATTCTGAGACTATCTCCGCCAGCCGGTCGAAAAAGACCACGCGATGCCATTCGGTGCGTTCCTGCTGGTCGCCCGTTTCCTTGTCCCGCCATGTATCCGAAGTCGCCAGACTGACATTGGCGATCGGCGAGCCACCGGCCGTGTATCTTACATCGGGGTCGTTCCCCAAGTTTCCGATAAGAATGACTTTATTGATTCCTCTGGCCATCATTACACTCCTTTCATACGATTGATTTAGTTAACATTTATGTGCCTAGCCGTCACTCCGATGATACATTCGGGTTGGACTTGCGCCAAGCATGGCTTATATTAGCAGGTTAATTCATTTTCGGGCAAGTCAATGTGGACACGATACGAATCCGGGGCGCCAGGACCCATAACCTGAAGAATATCAACCTGGATTTCCCCCGGGACCGGATGATTGTGATCACCGGTTTGTCCGGTTCGGGCAAGTCATCACTGGCGTTCGATACCATTTACGCGGACGGACAGCGGCGTTACGTGGAATCGCTGTCCGCCTACGCCCGACAGTTCCTGTCGATGATGGAGAAGCCGGATGTGGACCACATCGAGGGGCTGTCCCCCGCCATCAGCATCGAACAGAAATCAACCTCGCATAACCCGCGCTCCACCGTCGGCACGATTACCGAAATTTATGACTACCTGCGCCTGCTGTTTGCTCGGGTTGGGGAACCGCGCTGCCCGCAACACCACACTCCACTCGCCGCCCAGACTATCAGCCAGATGGTGGACCTGATCCTGGCGCAGCCGCAAGGGCGCCGTTTGATGTTGCTGGCACCGCTGGTGCAAGGCCGCAAAGGAGAACACCTGCAGGTGATTGAACGGATCCGGGCCGAAGGCTTCGTGCGCGTGCGCGTCAACGGCAAGGTGCTGGAGTTAGCTGAGGTGCCGGCGCTGGAACTGCGTAAAAAACATACCATAGAAGTAGTGGTGGACCGCTTCCGGGTACGCCCTGACATCGGTTTGCGTCTGGCTGAGTCGCTGGAGACTGCGGTACGTCTGGCGGACGGCCTGGTGTGCGTGGCGCCCATGGGGCAAGACGGAGCGGAAGACGAGATTGACGAGCTGGTATTCTCCACCCGCTTTGCCTGCACCGAATGCGGCTACAGCCTGAGTGAACTGGAGCCGCGGTTATTCTCATTTAACAACCCGGTGGGCGCCTGTGCCCGTTGCGACGGCCTGGGGGTTATGCAGTTTTTCGACGCCGACAAAATTATCCAGGATCGCAGCCTGAGTCTGGCGGACGGCGCCATACGCGGTTGGGACCGGCGCAATGCCTATTATTTTCAGCTACTTAAATCACTGGCCAAACACTATCGTTTTAATATCGACACACCTTATAGCGAGCTGGACGAACGGGTACAACAGGTCGTCTTGCATGGTAGCGGCGCCGAGAAAATCAGCTTTGAATATCTGCATAGCAAGCGTGGCGTGGTGCGCCGCAGCCATGCCTTCGAGGGCGTTATTCCGAATATGCAACGGCGTTATCGGGAAACCGAGTCCACACTGATTCGGGAAGACCTGAACCGCTATCAGAGCAGCCAGCCCTGTCCTGATTGTGACGGCCAACGCCTGAACGAAGCAGCCCGGCATGTCTATGTCAATAATTTCAGCCTGCCGACTATCACGGCCCTGCCGGTGGCCAAGGCGCGCGATTTTTTCCAGCATCTGGTCATTCCCGGGCGGCGCGGGGAGATTGCCGTGCGCATTCTGAAAGAAGTTGAAGACCGGTTGCGCTTCCTGGTGAACGTGGGCCTGGATTACCTGACCCTGAACCGCAGCGCCGAGACCCTGTCTGGCGGCGAGGCGCAGCGCATTCGTCTGGCCAGCCAGATCGGCGCCGGCCTGGTAGGCGTCATGTACGTGCTGGACGAACCCTCCATCGGCCTGCACCAGCGCGACAACAAGCGGCTGTTATCTACTTTGCAGCAACTGCGCGATCTGGGTAATACGGTGCTCGTCGTCGAGCACGATGAAGAAGCCATCAGCACCGCCGACCACGTTATTGATATGGGGCCGGGCGCCGGCGTGCATGGCGGCGAGGTGGTGGCACAGGGGCGCCCGGCTGAAGTGGCCCGGTGTCAGGCGTCACTGACTGGTGACTACCTGTCCGGGCGCAAGCGCATCGAGCTGCCGCCGGCGCGTACCCGACCCGACCCGGAGCGGCTTATCGTCCTCAACGGCGCCACCGGCAACAACCTGAAATCGGTGCAACTGGAGCTGCCGCTGGGCCTGATGACTTGCGTCACCGGCGTTTCCGGTTCCGGTAAGTCCACCTTGATCAATGACACCTTGTACCGGATTGCCGCCGCCGGGATTAACCGTTCCGGCGTCAGGCCGGCCCCTTACCAGTCGGTCTCCGGCCTGGAGCATATCGACAAGGTGGTGGACATCGATCAAAGCCCCATCGGCCGCACGCCGCGCTCCAACCCGGCCACCTATACGGGACTGTTCACCCCCATCCGCGACCTGTTTGCAGCCACCCCGGAAGCCCGCACCAGGGGCTACAAGCCGGGCCGTTTCAGCTTCAACGTCAAGGGCGGGCGTTGTGAAGCCTGCCAGGGCGACGGCCTCATCAAGGTGGAGATGCACTTTCTCCCGGATATCTACGTGATGTGCGACCTGTGTAAGGGCCAGCGCTACAACCGGGAGACTCTGCAAGTGCTGTACAAGGGTAAGAACATCCACGAAGTGCTGGAAATGACGGTGGAAGAGGCGCGGGAATTCTTCTCCGCCGTGCCCGTCGTTGCGCGCAAACTGCAAACCCTGCTGGATGTGGGCCTGTCCTACATTCGCCTGGGCCAGAACGCCACCACCCTTTCTGGCGGCGAGGCGCAACGGGTCAAACTGTCCCGGGAACTGTCCAAGCGCGACACCGGTCAGACCTTGTATATCCTGGACGAGCCCACCACCGGCCTGCATTTCCATGACGTGAAACAGTTATTGCGGGTGCTGCACCAGTTGCGCGATCAGGGCAATACGGTGGTTGTGATAGAACACAATCTGGACGTGATCAAGACCGCGGACTGGATCATCGACCTCGGCCCCGAAGGCGGCGACGGTGGCGGCGAAATTATCGCCACCGGCACCCCGGAAGACATTGCCACAAGCCGCCACTCCCACACCGGCCAATACCTAGCGCCACTGCTGGGGCAACAGCCTGTCCCGAGCAGGGTCGAAGCAGCCGAACAGACGGAAATGTTATAGGCGCCTCTAAAGTCAGAGGTTTCTATAAACCTTGTTCTTTGCGTATGATGGAAGGTTGTTTTTCAATTAACGCCAAGAGAATGCGCGCCGGCCCTTCCGGATGCTGACGTCCCATCTCCCAGTTTTTCAGCGTATTCAGTGATACGTCAATACATTTGGCAAAAGCAGGCTGAGAGAGGCCAGTCCTGTTTCGAATTGTTACAACATCAGGCCTAGACACTTTAACTTCGTGCACGGCGAAGCTGTCACGTTTACCATCCAAGTAATCACCGGCATCCCTGACGCCGTTCATGATTTTATCGAATGCTGTACTCATTTGTGACTCTTGTAACTTGCGATTATCTTTTTTGCACTGATGATCAGGGCGGCTCGTTCGCCAACGGTGAGATTCGTTTTCTCATTCTTGGCAAAAACTGTAAGCAAAAACACAGGTGTATCCTCAGCAGCAAAAATAAACACTACACGCGCTCCGCCGCTCTTGCCACGGCCTGAACGGGCAAGCCGCATTTTACGGATACCTCCTCCAATCGACACGCCTGCTAACGGATTTTTTGCTATAATGCTGACAACTTCGGTACGTTCAATATCAGATAAAATACCTTTGGCCGCCGAGAGATATGCAGGTGTCTCCACCACTGTCTGCAAACAAACTCTCATGCAAAGATGATAGGTATTCTGAGCGCGAAAGTCAATAGCCCATAGCTTGACATTCGAGCTGCCGAAAAGGTGTCCGCTCAATGCTGAAATATAATCCGTCAGAAGAAAAACGACATTTCATCTCACTCATCAAACCATATCTGTGGTGGGGAGAATAATTGGTACACTGTCATGCTGAGTAATCAGTATCTGATGAACATTATTGAGGGTGGAGAAAGTGATCGGACAGAATTCACGGAAGCCACCAATGACATGGATAAAATACGGCAGGCGATTTGTGCCTTTGCCAATGATCTGCCTGCTCATGGGGCGCCTGGTTTTATCTTTATCGGGATCAGGGATGATGGGAGTTGTACCGACCTGACAATCACTGATAAATTGCTGCAGAAATTGGGTGGCTTGAGGAACGACGGCAAGATTCTCCCTTTTCCTGTCATAGAGGTTAGCAAACAAACGGTCAGTGGTTGCGAAGTGGCGCTGGTGCAGGTTGAACCTTCTGACAATCCGCCGGTGAAAGTTGATAGCAGATGCTGGATTCGAGTAGGGCCTAGACGGGCGCAAGCCAGCGCCAAAGAAGAACGTCGTCTCACAGAAAAAAGGCGTTGGGGAAATCTGTCCTACGACTTGCAAGGCGTGAAAGGTGCATCCGTAGCGACCGACCTGAACTTGCAGATATTTGAAAACGACTACATGCCGCAGGCTGTGTCACCGGAGGCATTGGCAGCGAATGAACGCAGCCGGCCAGAACAGTTACAAGCCTTGCGTCTGTCAACGCAGGACGGTTTGCCCAGCGTGACGGCCATTCTCACCTTGGGCAAAGATCCGCAATACTGGTTCCCGGGAGCTTATGTTCAATTTGTTCGTTATAACGGTATTGAAGTGACAGATGCCATTGTCGATCACAGGCAAATAAGTGGTGTCCTGCCTGAGCAACTGCTTGAATTGGACAGGGTTCTGAAAACAAATATTTCCCAGGCATTGGACACCAGCGGAGACCTGCACAAAGAAAATCCGGATTATCCCTTTGTCGCGCTGCGGGAACTCGTTCGTAATGCAGTGATTCACAGAAATTATGAAAACTCCAATACACCGGTCAGGATTCACTGGTTTACCGATAATATCCAGATTGTCAGCCCCGGCTCGGTGTATGGCGCTGTCACTCAAGAGAATTTCGGGCAGCCGGGCATTACTGATTATCGTAATCCCACTATTGCGGAAGCCATGAAAAACCTGGGTTTTATGCAACGCTTCGGGATCGGCATCGCCACGGCAAACAGGGCGCTTGCAGAGAACAATAATCCGCCGGTTGAATTTGATGTGCAGGAAAACTTTCTCACAGCAACAGTCAAAAAACAGCGATGAAGACCATAGCCTTTTTCAATAATAAGGGCGGCGTGGGGAAAACCTCTCTGGTTTATCATTTGGCTTGGATGTTCAGGGAAACCGACAGGCGTGTTATGGCTATCGATTTGGATCCTCAAGCCAATTTGAGCGGGATGTTCCTTAGTGAAAGACGCTTAGGAGAACTTTGGCAGGGTTTGGAAAAAAAGACGATAGACGGCGATATTGCCCCGTTGTTTGAGGGAACCGGCGACATTGCCAATGCGCCCCATGTTGAGGAAATCGATGATCGCCTCGGTCTTCTGGTCGGCGATTTGAACCTTGCCCGACGTGAAGGTGACTTATCAGAACAATGGTCGAAGTGCCTGGATCAGGATAAACGGGCATTTCGCGTGACCACTGCGTTTGCTCGACTGATTGCCGACGCAGGTAAAGCATTCCAGGCCGAACTGGCCTTGCTGGATGTCGGTCCCAATCTCGGCGCCATTAACAGAGCCGCGCTGGTGGCCAGCGACTATGTAGTCATCCCCCTCGCCCCTGATTTGTTCTCATTACAAGGGTTGGGAAATACCGGGCCTACTCTGAGAAGTTGGAAGAGTGGGTGGCGCGACCGAGTTAAACGCAAACCGCCGGAACTGACTATCACACTACCCAAAGGCAACATGAAACCATTGGGTTACATTGTCATGCGGCATTCCGCCAGATTGGACCGTCCTGTAAAAGCCTACCTGCGCTGGATTGAAAAGATACCCGTAGAGTACCGTACCTCAGTTTTGCAGGAAAGCAACCCGGTCGCACCGGCGCTTGATACTGATGAGCATTTGCTGGCCCACCTGAAGGACTACCGTTCACTCATGCCCATGGCGCAAGAGGCGAATAAACCCATGTTCATGCTTAAACCCGCCGATGGCGTCATCGGTGCACAACAACAAGCTGCCAGAAGTTGCTATGACGATTTTCGCATACTGTCGGAAAAAATTATCCATAAAATGAACGAAGAGACCAGCTTGGCTTCGTAGTTTATTATGCAGCCCGCCCTTGAACCCATCACCCGGACCCTGAACTACGGCGAGCTGCCTGAAACCTGGGGCAAGGACGATTGTGTGGTGGGATGAAGCTATACTTGCCGAGCCAGTACCAGTGATTTTCGGACGTAACCCATGACTGCTCTCATCTGCGGCTCATTTGCCTACGACCACCTGATGGCGTATCCGGGGCGGTTTCGGGAGGATATTCTGCCGGATCAGATTCATATTCTGAACGTGTGCTTTGTGGTGCCGGAGTTGCGGCGCGAGTTTGGGGGGTGCGGCGGCAATATTATCTATAACACCGGGCTGTTGGGCGCGGATTGCCTGGCTATGGGCACGGTGGGGGTCGATTTTGACGCCTACCGGCGCTGGCTGGAGCAGAACGGGGTGGAGCTGCGCCATCTGCGCGTCATTGACGGTGTCTATACGGCACAATGTTTCATCACCACGGATAGCGACAACAACCAGATTACCACCTTTCAGGTGGGCGCTATGGCGTATTCCCAGCAGAATCAGGTGTCGATGGCGCAGAATATCAGCCTCGGCATCGTCGCGCCCGACGGTAAGGAAGGCATGTTACAGCACGCGCAGCAGTTTGCCGAAGCAAACATCCCGTTCATCTTCGATCCGGGGCAGAACGTCACCGTGTTGTCCAGGGATGAGCTGCTGGACAGTTTTCAGTATGCAACCTGGTTGGTCTTCAACGACTATGAGTGGCAGCTGGTGGAAGGCAAGACCGGGTTGACGCGCGCCAGTGTGCTGGAGCGGGTGGACGGTTTGATTGTCACTCGCGGCGGGTCCGGTTCTGTCATTTATACCGGTGCCGGACAAATCGATATTCCCCCGGCGCGCAGCGAACATGCAATCGACCCCACCGGCTGTGGCGACGCCTACCGCGCTGGCTTGATTTACGGCCTGTTGCAGGGCCTGGATTGGGAAACCACCGGGCGCATCGCCTCATTGATGGGAAAAATCAAGGTCGAGGTACGCGGCACCCAGAACCACCGCTTTGAACAACAGGAGTTTTTGGATTTATTCAAACAACACTTTGGCTATTCCATGTTGTAATGCCCATGGCTATGCAGGATATACAGAACGAAATACCGAAGTATCCGAGGCGACGATACTAACACCCTGCCTATCCTGTGCATCCGGGTCAAATTGCAGGTTTGCATCTTCGGCGTTGCCGTTTTATACTGTCGCCTCCTAATCCTTGCCTCACCGCCTTGACGGGAGGCTTTATCCATGAGGATTTACCATGAGACATTATGAAATCGTGTTTCTGGTCCACCCCGACCAGAGTGAGCAGGTGCCGGCCATGATCGAGCGCTACCGCGCCATGATCGAAGCCGACCAGGGCAGCGTACATCGTCTGGAAGACTGGGGACGGCGCCAGCTGGCTTATCCGATTAACAAAATTCACAAGGCGCACTATGTGTTGATGAACATTGAGTGCGAGCAGCCCACCTTGCAGCAACTCAACAACGCCTTCAGGTTTAATGATGCGGTGATCCGCGATCTCATCTTCCACCGGGACGCGGCCGTCACCGAACCCTCGCCACTGGCAAAATCCAAGGAAGATGAGGAGCAGGAAGCAGCGGGAAATACGGACAATGCCAAACCTGAACAGGCACAGAGCAAGACGGCTGAGGCCGGCGCTGGCACTACTGCCGAAGCAGACGCCACTGCCGGTGCCACGCCTGCGGCTGTGGATCAGGAACAACCGGAAGCCGTACAGGGCGACTGACGTTTACAACGAATTGGGTGAGAAATGGCAAGATATTTCAGAAGAAAACGCTACTGCAAGTTCACCGCAGAAGGTGTTGAAGAGATTGATTACAAGGATCTCAATACCTTGAAAGCATACGTTACGGAAACAGGCAAAATTGTGCCGAGCAGGATCTCAGGCACCAAGGCCAGATACCAGCGGCAGTTGGCGGCGGCAGTCAAGCGCGCCAGATACCTGTCCTTGCTGCCGTACAGCGACGCTCACTGAGCACCCCGGCGTAGCCAGTCGTTCTCACGCCCGTGGCACCGTGCCGTATGGGTTGCGCCAGCAGCGGGCACGCTCGGCCACGCAAGAGCTTGATATGAAGGCATTTGGTAATTTTCTGTTGACAACGCGCACCCGCGCGGCCCTGTCGGTGGCTGTGTTGACGTTGCTGGCAATCGCTTTTCCACCATTTTCCTATATTCTCAGCGGTACGCCGCTGGCGCTGGTAACGTTGCGTAAAGGCATTGCGTTCGGTGCGCAGGCAGCTCTGCTCAGTCTGGTGCTGACGCTGTTAGCTACGCTGGCATTGAACCTGCCGCCGGCGCTGCCGCTGGCATTCCTGATTAGTGTGTGGATGCCCGTGCTGTGCTGTGCACAGGTGCTGCGCAAGACTCAATCTCAGGGGATGATGGTGCTGTGCGCCGGCGCTGCCGGCGCGCTTTTTACCGCCTTCATTTACGCCAGACTGGATGAGTTGCAAAACTGGTGGCAGGAGCTATTCCAACGCTTGCAGGACTATGGCCTGTCCCAACTCGACGCTACGCAACTGGAACACGCCAACCAACTGGTTACTTCGCTGCTGTCAGCGCTGTTCGCCTCCGGTTTTGTGCTGGGGCTGATCAGCACCTTGTTACTGGCGCGCTGGTGGCAGTCGGCGCTGTTCAATCCGGGCGGTTTCAGGGAGGAGTTTCATGCTTTAAGATTGCCGCGGGCGCTGATCTTCGCGACTATGGTCGGGCTGTCAGGCCTGCTGCTGCTGCCGTCATTTACCTCCGGTGCGATCCGGGACGCGGTGATTTTGATGTTGATCCTGTACCTGTTCCAGGGACTGTCGGTCATGCATTATTATTTTTATACAAGAGGTATTCCCAAGCTCGGTTCTATCGGCCTGTACGGGACGTTTTTCGTGCTGCCTCACTTCATCCTGTTATTTGTGACTTGTGTCGGGCTCGTCAACGCCTGCGTCGGCTGGACTCCAGCCCGGGTCACGGATAAGAAGCCGTGATTATGCTATTATGGAAACCTCTAAAAATGCTCTCCGTAGCATTTTTAGAGATTATTTTGAGTAACACGCAGGAGTAATCCAATGCAGGTGATATTACTGGAAAAAATCGGGAAACTAGGCGAGCTCGGACAGCAGGTGAACGTCAAGCCCGGCTATGGACGAAATTTTCTTATTCCAAGCGGCAAGGCAATCCCGGCCACGCCGGACAATATAACGAAGTTTGAGGCGCAGCGGGCGCAGCTGGAACAAACCCAGGCCGAGACGGTGGCCGCAGCCCAGGCTCGGGCGGAAGGACTCAACATGCTGGAACTGACACTGCCCAGGAAAATTGTCGCCGACGACCGTCTGTATGGCTCGGTGGGTACCCACGACATTATCGAAGCGGCACAGGCCGCAGGACAGGAGATTACCAAACATGAAGTCCGGCTGCCGGATGGCCCGTTCAGAGCCTTAGGCGAGTATGAGGTTGAATTGCACCTGCACGCAGATGTGCCCGCTCGCATCAAACTGAAAATCGTGGCGGAACAGGAGCAGGATGCGGCCTGAACTATGCCCGAGCCCGCACATAGCGTTTCTGATCCTGAAATCAGGGCGCTGAAGACCCCGCCTCATTCCATTGAGGCGGAACAGTCGGTGTTGGGCGGATTGTTCCTGGACCAGGAGGCCTACATCAAGGTTATTGAGCGGGTACAGGCCGACGATTTTTATCGTCAGGACCACCGCATTATCTACAACGCCATCCAGTCTCTGGATAACGAAGGCAAGCCGTTTGATTTGGTCACGGTAGCCGAATGGCTGGAGTCTCACCGGCAACTCGACGATGCCGGCGGCCTGTCTTATCTGGCGGCGCTGGCCGACAACACGCCTTCTTCCAGCAATGTCGCGGTCTATGCCGATATTGTGCGCAAGCGCTCCATAATGCGGCGCTTGATTGCCGCTACCGTCAAAATCAACGAAACCATCTTTAACCCGATGGGCATGAGCAGCGAGCAGGTGCTGGATTTTGCCGAGCAGGTCATCTTTGAGATAGCCGAAGGGGAAACCCGGGGCAAGCGCGCCTATACAAGCATTCAACCCCTGTTGAGCAGCGCCCTGGAGCGGGTGCAGGAGCTGTACGAGAAACAAACCCCGGTCACCGGCCTTGCCACCGGCTTCGAGGACTTCGACGAACGCACGGCCGGCTTGCAGAAATCCGACCTGATCATCGTCGCCGGCAGACCCTCCATGGGTAAGACCGCGTTTGCTGTCAATATCGCCGAATACGCAGTCATCAAGGAGAAACTGTCCGTGGTCATGTTCAGTATGGAAATGCCAGGTGAACAACTGGCCATACGCATGATGTCGTCATGGGGGCGAGTCGATCAGCAAAAGGTGCGCACCGGCAAGTTGCAGGATCAAGACTGGCCGCGCCTGACCTCGGCGGTATTAGCGTTAAAGGATGCAAAACTGTTCATTGACGACACCCCGGCCCTGACGCCGGCAGAATTACGCGCCCGCTGCCGGCGTCTGGCCCGGGAACACAGCCTGGATCTGATTATCATTGACTATCTGCAACTGATGCAAATCCCCGGCACTATGGAGAACCGGGCAACCGAAATTTCCGAGATCTCGCGTTCCCTCAAAGCCATGGCCAAGGAGCTCAACGTGCCTGTGGTGGCCTTGTCGCAGCTGAACCGCAGCTTAGAGCAACGCCCCAACAAGCGCCCGGTCATGTCCGACTTGCGTGAATCCGGCGCCATCGAGCAGGATGCCGATGTGATCGTGTTCATCTATCGGGATGAAGTTTATAATGAAGACAGCGCCGACAAGGGCATGGCTGAAATCATCATCGGCAAGCAGCGCAACGGTCCCATCGGCACGGTAAAACTGGCATTTCTGGGCCAGTTCACACGTTTTGAAAATTATACGGAAGAACCTTCATACCTGTCGGGCCCGGATGAATGACCCGTCCCGCCAGGGTGATCATCGATCTGGCTGCGTTGCGTCATAATCTGGCGCAGGCCCGGGAGTATGCACCGAACAGCAAGGTGATGGCCATCGTCAAGGCCGATGCCTACGGACACGGTATCAGCCGCGTGGCGCCGGCGCTGGCACCGGCCGATGCCTTCGGGGTGGCCTGTCTGGAGGAGGCCCGGCAACTCAGGCAGGAGGGGGTGGAACAGAAAATCCTGTTGCTGGAAGGGCCCTACGACGCATCGGAACTTGCCGAGATACAACAGCGGCGGCTCGATATTGTGATCCACCACCGCGTGCAACTGGAACTGCTCGAGCAAGCTGAGATCACTGTTCCGCTCAAGGTGTGGCTCAAGGTTGACAGCGGCATGCACCGGCTTGGCTTTGCGCCGGAGGAGGTGGCGCCGGTGTGTGCGCGCTTGCTGCGCATTAACGGCGTGGCTCGGAAGATCCGCTTTATCTCCCATCTGGCGTGCGCCAACGAGGCCGACAACCCACTGACACAGAAGCAGGGCGAGGTCTTTTTTGAGGCGACAAAACCTTACCGTGCGGAAAAATCCCTGGCAAATTCCGCGGCGCTGCTGAGTCGCCCGGACTACTGCCTGGACTGGGTCAGGCCCGGCCTGATGTTGTACGGGGTATCGCCGCTGGATGCGCGTATTGGAACCGGTTTCAACCTGAAACCCGTCATGACCTTTGGCTCAAGCCTGATTTCCGTAAAGCGCTTGCGCAGCGGCGACCCGGTCGGCTATGGCGCCAGCTGGCGCTGTCCGCAGGACATGCCGGTAGGCGTAGTGGCTGCCGGTTACGGTGATGGCTACCCGCGCCATGCAGTGACCGGCACCCGCATCCAAGTACGCGGCAGGGATTGTGCATTAATCGGGAAGCCCTCCATGGACATGATGACGCTGGACTTGCGCGCCTGCCCGGACGCCGCACCCGGTGACCCGGTATTGTTGTGGGGCCAAGGATTGCCGGTTGAGGAGACCGCAGTCGGCGCCGGAACTGTGCCTTACGAGGTGCTGTGCGGCGTGCACAAACGCCTTGAGTTTGTGACTTATGACAACAAAGACCAGCCCGCAGCTCTCACCAAGACCAGCGAGGGCGCATCAAGCGCAGTGGGTTATGGGGAAAGAGCAGCAATATGATCATAACTTATTGAAAGCAATTATGTTTCACAAGACGACAAGCGACTTAGTGAGATATGCGGGCTAAGGCCAGGAAACAGTACCAGTGCAATGAATGTGGCGCCCGTGCGCCCAAGTGGACCGGGCAATGCGCGGATTGTAACGCCTGGAACACCCTGGTCGAAATTGCGCCGGAGCAGGGTGCGCCGGGTGACATGCGGTTTCAGTCGCACCTTGCCGCGCGCGCAGAGGTGTGCAAACTGGACGAGGTGGGCCTGGAACAGGAGCCGCGTATGCCAACCGGTTCCAAGGAACTTGATCGCGCCCTGGGGGGCGGCCTGGTGGGCGGTTCCGTGGTGTTGCTGGGTGGCGATCCGGGCATTGGCAAGTCCACCTTGTTATTGCAGGCGTTAGCGTCGCTGAGTCAGGATGATAATCTCGCCGCCCTGTACGTTACCGGGGAAGAATCAATCGAACAGGTGAGCTTGCGCGGGCGCCGACTGGGGTTGCCGGCAACCGGCTTGTACGTGCTTGCGGAGAACCTGTTGGAGCATATTATTGAGGCGGCCAACGCACGCGCGCCGCGGGTGCTGGTAGTAGATTCTATTCAGACGGTATTTTCCGAAACCCTGCAATCAGCACCCGGTTCGGTGGCCCAGGTACGCGAGTGTGCGGCGCGGCTGGTACGCTACGCCAAGCAGACCCGTACCATGGTGTTTCTGGTGGGGCATGTCACCAAGGAAGGGGCGCTGGCAGGCCCCAGGGTGCTGGAACACATGGTGGATACGGTGTTGTATTTTGAGGGTGACAGCAACAGCCGCTACCGGATGATTCGCGCGGTCAAGAACCGTTACGGCGCAGTCAATGAGCTCGGTGTATTTGCCATGACCGACAAGGGCTTGCGCGCAGTCAGTAATCCTTCGGCGCTGTTTCTGTCCAACCACGGAGAAGCGGCGCCCGGCACGGCCATCCTGGTCACCCGCGAAGGCAGCCGCCCGTTGTTGGTGGAGGTGCAGGCGCTGGTGGACCAGTGCCACGGCAGCCAGCCGCGGCGGGTGACCGTGGGGCTGGAGCAAAACCGCCTGTCCATGTTACTGGCAGTCCTGCATCGGCATGCAGGGGTGGCGACTTACGATCAGGATGTGTTTGTCAATGTGGCCGGCGGTGTCCGCATCAATGAAACTGCGGCGGATCTGGCGGTGCTGGCGGCGGTGCTGTCCAGCCTGCACAACCAGTCTCCGGCGGATGATCGGGTGGTATTCGGTGAAGTTGGCCTGACGGGGGAAATCAGGCCCGTTCAGGAGGGCACAGAACGCCTCAAAGAGGCACAAAAGCACGGGTTCAATCAGGCCATCATCCCCGCCGCCAACGCCCCCAAAAAAATGCCGGGGAAATTCCGCGTCACCCCGGTGCGGAAGCTGAGTCAGGCTATTGAGGCGTTGCGCACCCGGCAATAACAGCGCTTGCTCGTTATCCTCCGTTCGTCATTCCTGCCAGAGCTCTGCCGCTAACTCCTCAGCCCTGCCGAGGTCCTCCTCCGATAACTCCTGCAGCAGGCTGTCGCGCCGGTGCAGATCCAGCGGGTTGCCATCTTCGGCCAGCAGGGTGTACCAGGCCAAGGCCAGTGGTTTGTTCGGGGGCAGGCGCCCTGAGCCCTGCAGGTAGAGTAGCGCCAGACTGCGCCGTGCCGGGGTATAGCCCTGGGCGGCAGCTTTCCGGTACCATTCCAGCGCCTGCTCCGGATCCTGCTCAGTCCCGTCACCGTTGGCGTAGGTCGCGCCTAGGCGGTATTGGGCGGGGGCGTAACCTTGCTGCGCGGATTTGCTGAAATAGGCAAAGGCTTGTGCGTAGTCTTGCGCCAGGGTGTCACCCATGGCGTAGGCCAGACCCAGTTCATAGTTGGAGACCGCGGTTGAATTTGCCAGTGGGGTAGGGCGTTCAGCAGTGGCGGCGACGTTCTCTGCGGAGGTTCTGGGCGCATTCCCGGCTGTCACTGAAGTCTGCGTCGGTGGTGACGCCGGCGCCCCGGCGCCATTGCCGGCTTGAGTTTGTACCTCGGTATCAGGCTCGGACACAGGTTTGTCGCCCCGACCAAACCAGCGTTTGAAGACCCCGGTTTTTTCGGCTTTCGCTCTGGATTCAGCCCGAGGTTTAACCTCAAGCGGGGGCAGGGATACGGCTTCCCGTTCCAGTTCCTCACGGGTTTTGGCGGTGCTGATACGCCGCAGGCTGGCAAGATTGTTGCGGGCATCATTATGGCCTTGTTGCGCCGCTTGTTCATACCAGTGTCGCGCCTCGGAATCGCTCTGGCGCACGCCTTCTCCCATCAGGAACATATTCCCCAGTCGGTACTGGGCGTCGGCATAACCCAGTTCCGCCGCGCGTGCATACCAGCGCGCGGCCCTGGCAATATCCATCTCCACGCCGGCACCGCGGTGATAAAGTGCGGCCAGTTCATGCTGGGCCTGAGCATTGTCCTGCACGGCCAGCTCAGCAAACAGCTCATAGGCAATGTCGTATTCCTGATTCTGCAATGCCGTGTAGGCGGCGCGCAGCGCCTGCGCGCGCTCAGCATCGGCGTCGGCAGCGGCGGGCGCGTTGACGGCGGCGCTTGCGCACAGTACGAGCAGGGTTGCCAGTGGCAAAAATCTAATCACGGATGATGGGTGTGGAATGTGTTACTATGGTGCCCATTGTACCTGAAAGCATGTTATCGGCACACCTGCATTTTCTGTGTGACTGCACCGCCGTGGCGGTGATGTACTGATGTTGTGGCCCGGTGACTGTCGGTCCCGAGGCGGCATACTGTAGCAATGACGAGCAAAACACTCTACGACAAACTGTGGGATGAACATCTGGTGCAGGACTTCGGCAATGGTGTCTGTCTGTTGTACATCGATCGCCACCTGGTCCACGAAGTCACTTCTCCGCAGGCATTCGAAGGGCTGCGTCTTGCCGGCCGGGAACCCTGGCGGCCTGGTGCCAGTCTGGCCGTGCCTGACCACAATGTGCCCACCCGCCGGCGGACAGTCATTGCCGACCCGGTCGCGCGCAAGCAACTGCAGACCCTGGAACAAAACGTAAAAGCTGCGCGTATTCCCTATTTTGAACTGTCTGATAAACGCCAGGGCATCGTGCACGTCATTGGCCCGGAGCAGGGCGCCTGCCTGCCTGGCATGACGATTGTGTGCGGCGATTCGCACACCACTACCAACGGCGCGCTGGCGGCTCTGGCTATGGGTATCGGCACCTCCGAGGTGGAGCATGTGCTGGCCACCCAGACCCTGGTAGCCAAAAAAATGAAGAATATGCAGGTGCGAGTCAGCAACAGGCTGGCACCAGGTATCACCGCCAAAGACCTGATTTTGTATATCATCGGCAAAATTGGCACAGCCGGCGGTGTTGGTTGTGCCATTGAGTTCTGCGGGGAGGGCGTCAGCGCCCTGTCCATGGAGGGGCGTATGACCTTGTGTAATATGGCTATCGAAGCCGGCGCCCGGTGCGGTCTGGTGGCGGTGGATGAGCAGACTATCAACTATGTCAGGGGACGGCCGTTTGCGCCAACCGGGGATAGCTGGGACAGGGCTGTTGACGCCTGGCAAGACCTGCACAGCGACCCCGGCGTTGCGTTTGACCAGACCGTGGAGATTGACGCCGCCGCCGTGCCGCCCTGCGTGACCTGGGGCACCTCACCGGAGATGGTGGCGTCGGTGCACGAGCAGGTGCCGGACCCGGCGCAGGAGGCGGACTCGGTCAGGCGCGCGGGCATGTCGAGCGCACTGCGCTATATGGGCTTGCAGGCGGGTATGCCCATCAGCGCCATCTGCCCGGACCGGATTTTTATCGGTTCCTGCACCAACTCGCGCATTGAAGATCTGCGCGCGGCGGCCCGGGTGGTTGCCGGGAAGCGTCTGGCAGACAACATTAAACAAGCCCTGGTGGTGCCGGGTTCCGGTCTGGTCAAACGTCAGGCCGAGGCCGAAGGGCTGGACGGCATCTTCCTCAATGCCGGTTTTGAGTGGCGCGAGCCGGGCTGCTCCATGTGCCTGGGTATGAACGACGATCGACTCGATGAGGGCGAGCGTAGCGCTTCCACCTCCAATCGTAACTTTGAAGGCCGCCAAGGCGCTGGCGGTCGCACCCATCTGGTGGGCCCGGCCATGGCTGCGGCGGCCGGCATAGCCGGCCACTTTGTCGATGTGCGCGAATATTTGCCTGCAGATAACGCAGATTAACGCAGATGCAAGCCTTCACAACGCTAAATGGTCTGGTCGCCCCTCTGGACCGGTCCAATGTCGATACCGACGCGATCATTCCCAAGCAGTTCTTAAAATCCATTCATCGTACTGGTTTTGGGCCGAATCTGTTTGATTCATGGCGCTATCTCGACACCGGTGAACCGGAGCAGGATTGCCGCGGGCGGCCGTTACGGCAGGACTTCGTGTTGAATCTGCCGCGTTACCAGGGTGCGCAAATACTGCTGGCGCGGGAGAATTTTGGTTGCGGCTCCTCCCGGGAACATGCTGTGTGGGCCTTGTACGAGTACGGTTTCCGCTGTGTCATTGCGCCGAGTTACGGTGATATTTTTGCCACCAATGCCGGCAAGAACGGTTTATTAACCATTGTGCTTGGCTTGGCGCAGGTGCAGCGGTTGTTTCGGGAAGTCGAGCAAACCGAAGGCTACCGGTTGCAGGTAAATCTGCACGAACAGACGGTCGGCGCCCCGGCCGGGCAGGTGTTCGGTTTTGAGATTGAAGCCGCACTCAAGGAACGGCTGCTGTTGGGTCAGGACGATATCGGCATGACCCTGGCGCGCCGCGAGCTGATTCGCGCGTATGAACAACGGCGGTTACAGGAACGCCCGTGGCTGTTCCCGGACCTGACCTGATAAAAAATCGGTGGCGGCATCATGGGCGCCGCCGGCTTGTTTGAGGTGACATGATGGATAATCTGCAAAAATTGTTCGAGACCCAAACACGCGCCTGGAACGCCTGCACTGACTTGTGGATTAACACCACCAGGGCATTTTTGGGGGAACAGAGCAGCCCGGTGAAGAAGCCGGACAAAAGCGACCGGCGTTTCCGGCATCCGGCTTGGGATGAGCATCCTTTCTATAGCCTCATCAAGCAATCCTACCTGGTGGCTGCCGATGCGATGCAGTCCGCCATCGCCGAAGTGGACGGCGTGGATGAGGCGACTGCGCACAAGATGCGGTTTTATACTAGGCAATTCGTGGATGCGATGTCGCCGTCCAACTTCCCGCTCACCAATCCGGAAGTGATGCAGGCGACCCTGGAATCAAAAGGGGATAATCTGCTCAAGGGACTGCAGAATCTTATCGACGACTTCGATGGCGAATCGGGCCAGCTGCGTATCAGCATGACCGACCGGGAGGCGTTTGCACCGGGTCGTAACGTTGCTACGACGCCGGGCAAGGTGGTGTTTCAGAACGACCTGTTGCAACTGTTGCAGTTCGAACCCGCCACAGCACAGACTTATAAGCAACCGTTGCTGATCATGCCGCCCTGGATCAACAAGTATTACGTGCTGGACCTGCAACCGCAAAACTCCTTCATCAAGTGGTTGGTGGCGCAGGGGCACACGGTGTTTGTTGTGTCCTGGGTTAATCCCGATGCCAGCCTGGGGCACAAGGACTTTGCCGACTATGTCACGGCAGGAGCACTGGCGGCGATTGACGCCGTGACACAGGCTACCGGTGCAGTCCGGGTCAACCTGGTCGGTTATTGCATTGGCGGCACGCTGCTGGCGGCAACTCTGGCTTATATGCAGGAAACGGGCGATACCCGCGTCGCTTCAGCCACCTTTTTCGTTACGCTGATCGACTTCTCCATTCCCGGTGATCTGGGCGTATTCATTGATGAGCAACAACTGGAAAGCCTGGAACGCAGCATGGCCGCGCGCGGCTATCACGACGGCAGGGACATGGCTGCCGCCTTCAACCTGTTGCGCGCGAACGACCTGATCTGGTCGTTTTACGTGCGCAACTACCTGCTGGGCAAGGAACCGGCACCGTTTGATCTGCTTTACTGGAATGCCGATTCGACCCGGTTGCCGGCAAAAATGCACAGCACCTACCTGCGCACCATGTATCTGGAAAACCGGTTTAAGGAACCGGGTGGCTTAAGCGTTGCTGGCGTTCCCATAGACGTAAGCAAAATTCGCACGCCGGCCTATTTTATTTCCACCGAAGAGGATCACATCGCCCCCTGGAAAGGCACCTACCTGGGCGCGCAACTGTTCTCCGGCCCGGTGCGCTTCGTGCTGGGCAAGTCCGGCCACATTGCCGGCATCATCAACCCGCCCGACGCCAACAAGTATGGCTACTATACCGGGCCCGGGGTTGACCTTGCCGCAGCCGAGTGGCGCGCGACTGCCGAGCCGCATGACGGTTCCTGGTGGCCCGACTGGCAGGCCTGGTTGGAACAATACGCCGGCGAGCAGGTTGCCGCGCGGCGCCCCGGAGACAACGGGCAGGCCATTCTTGAAGATGCGCCGGGCAGTTACGTGAAGCTGTCGTAAGAGGTTCCTTTAACTCGCCAGACGCTGGCTGGATAGCTGCTGGTATTCTTCCTCGAAGAAGAACTGCTCGGCGCCGAAGGCCGGTTCTAGGTCGTCCAGCCAGGTCGCGTGCTCGTCAAACCGGGCAAAGAACGGCTGCTGGGTCCAGTTTTCGTTGCGGCCTTGCAGGAATCTCAACAAAAACACCTTTTCGTTATTGATATCCATTACTCCCTGCACCTGCACCTTGCCCGGTGAGGCGCTCATGGAGGGGCCGCGCACGGTGCGCGCCAGACCGGAAACTGACTGGTAGGCTTGCTGATAGACCTCCAGCGCGCGTGCCAGCGGCACCTCAAAGTAGCGGCGGGCGCCGGTGTCACGCTCGACAAACATGTAATACGGGATCAGGCCCAGACGCACCTGCTCGCGCCACATCCTGGCCCAGACCAACGGGTCGTTATTGATCTTGTCTAGCAACGGTCCCTGGCAACGGATTTCCGCGCCGGTGGAACGAATACGCTGGATGGCGCGCCGGGTCATGTAGGATTCCAGTTCCCGCCAGTGGTTGAGGTGAGCCATGAACGCCACGTGCTTGCCTGCTTTCACCAGTCGTTCCAGCAGGCGCAACAGGTCGTCGGCGTCATCATCAGTGACGAACCGGTGCGGCCAGTAGGTCAGCGCCTTGCTGCCGATACGCAAGGTCTGCACATGGTGGACGGAATGGTCCAGCAGAGGTTCCAGATAACTGCTGAGGTGGCGGGTTTTCATCACCATGGGGTCGCCCCCGGTCACGAGCAGGTCGGAAACCTCCTTGTGCCGTTTCAGGTAAGCATACAAGCCGTCCGCTTCATTGGCTGAAAAACGCATGGACTTGTCGCCGACAAATTGCGCCCAACGGAAACAGAAAGTGCAGTAGGAATGGCAGACCTGGCCTTGAGAAGGAAAAAACAGCGCCGTCTCATGGTATTTGTGCTGCATCCCGCGCAAGGGTTCCTGATCCAGCCGCGGTACGTTAAGCTCCATTTGTCCGGCCGGATGCGGGTTAAGGCCCGCACGAATTTTGACGGCAAGGGCGTGTACGGCTTTGGGGTCGGCGGCTGCGGCCAGCAGTTTCTCCATGCGTCTGAACGCGGCGGGTTCCAGCATGTCCCGTTGTGGGAACGTAAGCAGGAACATGGGGTCGGTTGCGGCGTTATCCCAGTCGATGAGCTGGTCGAGCACATGCTGGTTGACCCGGAACGGCAAGACTTTGGCAACTACACTGATTTCATGGCGCAATTCATCCGGCAGGTTATGTAAATAGTCAATTTGCTCAAGATTTTTCTCATTGTACACCTTGAACTTCGAGCTCGGGACGAGCTCAGGTCGTCTGGCAGTTGCAGCATAATTCAAAGATACTCTCCCTATAGTTATTTTCAGCCCTGTATGGTTGTCATATAAGCGTTACACAGGGCGCAGCGGTTATATTCTTCACTTCTTGATGGGCAGTGTAACAGAAAAAAACCGGCGTGAAAAGGTTGTGTCCAGGTTCAATACAGTAAGAGTCTCACTTGTTTCTGAACCCGGACAGGTTGCTGACAGGTGCGCTGCACCAATCGTCCGCACACTCTTTCATTTTGGTAGAATTACATTGCCAGCGTGCTTATCAGACCATGTTGATGAAAAAGACGAAAATGCCGGATGTGCATCAAGCCCTGCTCGGACGCGCCACCTCGTTGCCGGTTACTAACAGGCACTATGTCCACGGCCGGCCATTGCAGCCGCCATTTCCCGAAGAACTGGAGCGAGCGCTATTCGGACTGGGTTGCTTCTGGGGCGCAGAACGGAAATTCTGGCAACTTGACGGCGTTTACACCACCGCGGTCGGCTATGCCGGTGGTTTTACGCCCAATCCGACCTACCAGGAAGTGTGCAGCGGGCTGACCGGCCATAACGAAGTCACGCTGGTAGTCCATGACCCCGGCGTTATCTCCTATTACAAGCTGCTGCAAGTATTCTGGGAGGCGCACGACCCGACCCAGGGCATGCGCCAGGGTAACGATACGGGGACCCAGTACCGCTCCGGTATTTATACCTGTTCCGAACAGCAGAAAAATACAGCCATCGACACCCGCAACAGCTATCAGGCGCTACTGCAAGTAAAGGGTTACGGCAGGATTACCACCGAGATCATCGACGCTCCGGTGTTCTATTATGCCGAAGACTACCATCAGCAATACCTGGCCAAAAACCCCGGTGGTTACTGTGGTTCGGGTGGGACCGGAGTTTGTTTCGGCATCTAAAAATACCCAAGCCCGTCACCCTGGCAAATCCGCGGCGTATTTCCTGATCCATTCCTGCGCAGCGCTATCGCGGTTGAGGGCAAATGGGCCTTCACGCAATTTCTTTTCCTGTATGTAGTCTTCGATGTAGCAGGACTGTTCCAGGATACGCATACGGCTGGAGTCTGCGCGAGTCGCCAGCCATAAGCCTATTTCATAGTAGCCGTCCCGTTCCCGCACCATGACCACCCTGCCGCGCAGCTTTTCCGGTTTATTTTGCAGGCCGATGGAAACTTCGATAAACTCGCCCGGTTGCAGACGTTTATTGGATTCAAACAACAGGCCAACATTGCCACGCTCAGCCGTTGACGGGCAGTCTTCAGCGTCAGGCAGAAGCCGTTTGTAATCCAGCGGAATATCGTGGCGGTGGTGAATGAACCCCGTTTGCGCGTCAGTAATAGGGAGGCCGGCGGCATCTCTACGGCTGCTTCGGCGCATATCACTTGAGCCTGTTCCCATCATATTTTTTGCAAGTTGTAACAACACGGCTGTTCCCCTGATTGCGGTCATCGGCAGTATTGTATATACCATCGGCGAATGAAAATCAAGTGTTTTTTTCAATAAAACATGAGGTTAAGTTATCTACATGATGTTTAGCCTGAACAAAGACATTGGGCGTGTCAGGCCGCGCGCACATCATCAGAAAGAAAATATACGCCTTGACCTGCTCAACCCGGTTTGCGTCCATGACGAACTTGAGATGGTGTATGCCGCGCACCAGCATGATCGGCCCGCCCTTGGCAAACAGCGTAGTCGAACCCGTTGACCAGCGGGTGAGATCCGCTAGTTTCTGCGGCAGGGCGTGGCCGCGCGCGCCGCTGCCGTCGATGACTGCGCGCCAGGGCCCTATGTCTTTCAGCCACCCTTTTTCCTGTGCGAAGAAGCTCAGCCCCAGTGCCGCGCCCACGCCACTTGCGGTGACATCGAAATGGATGCCCAAGTACGCGAACGCGTTGCGTTCGGCGAAGAACGACACCACTTCACCGACGGCCGCCGGCGGCCCCGGCCAGCCGTTGCGTTGCAGGAACGCGGTCACGTCGCCGGCGCGCTTAAAGCCGGTCACGGCAATCCGCAGCGTCCGTTGTCGATCCGGAAAGGTGCCAAGGGCCTTGACGATCGTGTCGGGCGTGAGCGTCGCGTACACCCGTTCTAACTGTTGACGTTCCGCTGCGTCCGCGTCCCAGCCGCCGGCAAACATCAGCGCGTCGTGCACTGCGCGCAGTTCCTGGCGCCGCCCGGTGCCACCCGCCAGCACCTCGTCAACGGGGTAGAGAAAAATGCCGGGGCGCGGGCGCGCATCATCCGGGCCTGCATCGATGTCGTACTCCAGCAGCATTTTGCTGCCGACCACACGCCGCAGCAGGGAGTCCTCACGCTCGGTCTGGTGCAGCAGCCAGACCAGCGCTGCCGCCGGATCGTCATCCGCGGTTGCACAGCGTTCCTGGTATTGCGCTGCGCTGCGGCTGTCGCCGACCAGTGTAACGCCGAAATCCGCCCTCGGTTCTGGATCGTGCAGCGGTATCTCAAAACCAAACGGGAAGGCGCCCAGCGTTGCCGGCACTTCATGGGCGCGTGCCACCAGTCGCTCCCAGCCCGGGCCGTTAATCAGGTGCGTGGAAATATGCGACCTGAGCTGCGTCAGCAGCTGCCCCATGGAACCTGCCGTCAATAGCAGGCATTCCTCTGTATAGGACCAGCTTTCTTTCATAGTGACTTTCGGTAACTGCTCAAGCAATGACCGGGGCCGGATTGAGCTGCTGCTCAGTGAGCGCTTGCTCACGCCAGCCCATTGCCACCGGCACTTCGTACAGGCGTCCCGGTGCGAAGCGCGCCCAATAGTGACGCAGGCCGGGCACGATGACCCGCACCACCGGCAGGCCGATGTCGGGACGGGTCTGGTCCAGCACCAGAAATTCCAGGCCCTTGGCTTCGACCAACGCCTGACAGTGTTCCACATCTGCGCGCACGTCTTCGGTTTCGGGCACGGAGTAACAAGACTTGCCGCGCGGCGCCTCGGTCGCCGGCGCCAGATACGGATGTTTGGCAAGCGTGGCATTGCGCAGCCACCACAAGCACTGCGGATCCTCAATCTGGTAACCGCTGCCGCCGGGAGCGGCGCCCTGCACCGCGTTTAAGCACTGGTTCAGCTCGCACACGGCGCGCAAGACCGCGAGGTGCGGATCCAGGTGTGCGCCGGCGCCGTAGATGATGTCTTCGGTCTGCTTGTCGGTGCGCCGCGAAAGCGCGACAAAGGTCGGAATGCCGAGGTCGCCGGTGACATCAAGCACCCACAGCTCGCGCTTTAAGCCTTGGTAATAAGCGCTTGCGTCTGCCAGGTATTCGTCCTCGAAACTGTCCAGGTCCACAGCCGGCACGCGCAGCTGATTATACCACCATACTGCGAAGGCATCGCGTTCGACCAGTTCAAAAAACCCCTGAAGGATCGCCTCCTCCAGCGTATTACCGGCTGCGCAACCGTTTGAATCTGCTACGAAATCTGTGATTCCCCGGCCATTTGTCGATTTGGCGTAGTAGAGTAGAGAGGTCGGCAGATAGCGCGTCCGCGCCCGGGTCAGCGACCATACCGGTGACCAATCTGTCTCTGCCTCCGGGTCCAAGCGCGGCGGCACCACGTTGTAGGGATGGCCGCCAGCATTGATGCGGGCGGCATCATCCAGCTGCAGTTCGCTGAACAGCTGCACCGCGTTGGGGTGGATGGCGTCCGGCTCCGCGCTCGCGACAAAGTCGGTGAACCGTTTGCGGCAGTAGATCTCATCGCCGTGGAAGGCGCCGCAATAGCGCTCCAGCGCTTCACACAGGGCGCTGACCTCGGACTGCTGTGCGGTGCTGCCCTTGCCCGCGCTTTTCGTACGCAGGCTGCGGCGCAGTATCTCCAGAGTGCGGTTTTTGAGCGCCAGATTGCTGCCGGCCCAGTGCACATGCAGCCAGGGGTCGGTGGCGTCGGTAGTGCGCTTTAACCAGGTGATGACGCCCCCGACAGGACCTATCAGATGACGATATTTTGCCAGGGTTTGCGCGGCCGGGACTGCGCGCATGCCACCGCTATTACGCACGCGCTTCGGGCTCGCTTGCAATCGCACCGGCCGCGGTTCCCGGTCGTTGCGGTAGAGCGCCTCGTCACCACAGGCCAGGCATTGGGGACGGCGCCTGATCGGGTGGCGTTGCAGAGCCAGATCGGCCGTATCCAGGGAAACTGCATGGTCATGCAGCGCCGCGGTCTCGCCGAATACCAGCCATTTGGCGATTGCAACTGCGGCAACGCCGGCAACTGCTTCTAAGGCCGCGGGCGCGCTGGCCTTGGGGGGCAGGGCAATGTCGCCGTCGGTCAGGTTGCGCAGAAAGTTATGGACTTCCTGGTGGCCGCGCAGGCGGTAGGCGAGGCAGGCCCAGCAAGAACCCTGTTGCGCCGGGCGGAATACCGGACCGAACAGAGGTTGCAGGCCACTGGGCCGGAACAGCATCCAGGGTACGCCGGAGGCAAGGTGTTGTTGATTGATTGCCGCGTGTTGTTCGTTCAGGTAGTCGTCGCAGAGGATGATGGAGAGCACCGCCCCGGCGCCGTCTGCGGCCACATTCACGCCCATGGCCTCAAGCCGCCGGTCAAGATTGCCGGCGTTGCCGGTAATGGTTACGGGCGCCGCCGCCAGCCGCTCCCGGACAAAGCGGGGAGAGGCGCCCAGCGCAGTCCAGAACGCAGCCGTGCCGGCGTCCATATCGTGTTCGCCGGAGACGACGTAGCCCTTGCCGGCCAGCGTCACCAGCGCCGTTCTGACGGCTGCCTCCGTATGCTTTTCAGCCAAGGCGGCGACCAGCTCCGGGAAGCTGCGCCGACCGTCCAGCAACGGCAACAGCTCCGGGTAGATAGCCCCGTGCAGCAAGGTATTGGCGGCTTCCGAGAGCAGGAACACCTGCCTTTCGTCGAATGCGTGGAAGGTGAAATGCGGCGCTAACGCCGGCTGTTCAATGAGACCGGTATCGGCGTCGGTTTTGTGGGAAACTCTTGCGGGGGGTGGCACAAATTAAATCACAGAACAACCGCCTTCCTCGATGGGCAACCGCCGAGGAAGGCGGAGCAAAACAAGCTCAGCAGCACAGAGCAACGCCGAAGCCACCACTAATTCCTTCCAGCTGTTCTTCGCTAAGCTCAGCCACCGGCAGCGCCAGATGCAGGGTGCTCATATCACTCTCGTGGACTTTCACATCAATTGCGTCGGGGAGTTCGATACCCAACTCCTCAGCGATGGCGCCTTTGGGGTCGGAAAGCAAAAAACTGCGGAATCCCTCATCGCTAATTGCCCTATCGGTAAGCTGACGACGCATATCCTCAGCAGTTTGCATTCGTGATTGCCAATCAGTATTCATAAGTTCACCTCATCATGTTCGCAAATTGAGCCCGCCCATAAATTGGGCGACCTCTAGGACCGTGAATTGTACCAATTCGGAGGCATAAAGTCAAGCAATTGTCCAGGTTCAATACATATGAGACTCAGAGGCAGGCTGTGTGAGTTGTTGATAATACTCCATCGGGGTCAATAAACCCATACCGTCATGCGGCCGGTAGGTATTAGGGTCTGTCCATGTAACAGTGCGGCATCAGGCAGGATATCCCGCGCCCATGAACTTTTGCCAACGCCGCGCACACCGAACAGAAAAAAGCTGCGCGCAGGTAACCGAGTGATCCTTTGGTATAGCATAAAGTCAAAAATAGCCGAAAACTGATGGTATAGCAAGCAATATACTGATGGACGCGGCGCGGCGGGTTACTCGTCGGACGCCTCCTGTTCGAGCGGGCAGTATTCATGCACGACGCCGTCGGGACGCCTGACGCCATCGACCATGCGAAATCCTGAGACGGCGAGCTGAGGTCGGGTCAACAGCTGGTGCCAGGACTTGAGTATGTAGTGAGTGAGCGGTTTGTTGTGGTATGCGGGTTCACTCATGGTTGGTGTTGTGATGTGTCAAATGTTGGTAACGAGCGCCTCAACCATCGGTTTCCGGTTTTTTTCACTGGCCCCCACATGGTAGAAGTGCTCCCGTTGAAGAATATTGAACCTATTCCATAACAATTCTATGTAGTCGTTTTTTCTGTAATCGTTATGATGCCACGTGGACAGGATAAATCGGCTTTGACTTGACGATATGGCATCAAACAACCGCTTTTCACTATTACCATCCCAGCCGTTGTAATAGTCAACATACCGGTCTATGTACGGCGGATCGCAGTAGATAATATCCTCGCTATTGCCTGCGGCAATGGTCTTTTCAAACGGCTGACAAATGAATGTGAAACGCTTTGCAGCCAGAAAATCGGCTATATGGGAGACTTGATTAACTATTTTCGTGATATAGGCTCGCGCGAATCGTTGTGGTTTTTTACAGAACGGGACATTGAAAGAACCATGCCGGTTAAACCGGATCATGCCGTTAAATCCGGCCCGGTTAAGAAACAGGAAATCAAGCGGGTCATGGGACTGGTTAAAGCGCTCTCGTAGCGCGTAGTAATGCGTATCACCCTTTTCAAGCAATGCCAGCCCCTCCCTTTCAAGATAGGCTTTGACGGATATGGGTGTTATCTGCCCGTCTGCTATTCCTTGATAAAAGTTGATCAAGTGCGGATTTGAATCGCACAATACAGCCCTTTCCGGCGCAAGGTTAAAGGCTACCACACCCGTGCCCATAAACGGCTCTATCCACAGGCCGTTAAAATCAGCGGGGATGATGCTTTTTATCCAGGGAACCAGTTTCGTTTTTATACCCTGGGACTTGAGCGGCGGGATGCTGACCTTCACGCCATAGTTCTCGCGGCTCTATTACGCTTCGAGACAATCAGGGACGGGTCGCCGTTACGATACCGAACAAAATCCGCCAGTTTCGTTATTCGGCTGGTCTTGCCGCTATCATCGGTAATGACAATTTTTCCGTAATTCATCCAGTAGTCATCGAACCATGACTCCCCTAAACGGGAAAACATGCCGTTGCCGTTGATGATGTCCTGAATGTTATTGATACTACCTATACATAGATGCGGCCTCCCGGACTTTCGATAGGTTGTCTTGAAATCTACCGCAAACCGCACAGACTCGTCCTGTACAGACAGGAACGAAATATCAGGGTAGTAGTTTTGATGTTCCGGTAAAACCACTCTGTAACCGTGCTTGTCTGCAAATTGCATTACACGGGGGAACAGATGAATTTCCAGTATCTTTGAAACGATCTTGGTGTCAGAGGAGATCGAATACACGTTTTTGAAAACGTCAACAAAGCCCTTAACCGTCCACTGTCCATCAGGCGTACTGATATGCTCATCCAGTCCATTTACAAACTGTTTCAGTTGCGTTTCAAATATGACTTTTTCGGACATTGTACATGTCCTCTTGTAATCTTCTCCTGCAACCACGCTATACCGATCCGGAATCGGAGTCAAGCTGCAACATTCCGCAAAATCCCGATGTGTATCCATTTACAATTCTCAGCACGTGACGTGCGAGATCACCAAAATCAATTTCGTGCAATGTTGCGAGTGTACTTGCAGTCGGGATAATTTGAACAACCAAGGAACTGTCCGTGTTGCCCACTTCTCGTTAGCAGCCAACCGCCACAAGTCGGGCATGCCTGCACAGAACGACCGCAGTCTTGGCAACGGTATTTTTCACTGGCTTTTACCAAGAGGCCATATTTACAATTTGGACAGGAGGGTTGAGTGAAGTCACAGTACGGGTAGTTTGAGCAGCCGTAGAATGTATTCCTATTGTGAGAGTTGTCTCTTCGCTTAAGCCGCCCCTCTACACATTTCGGACAGGCAACATCTCTGTCAAGCGGTCGCCCGAATACGGTTATATCATAGCCGTCTCTTATCAATTCAGTGACGAACGCAGAAGGCGGCCCGCTATCAGCAAGAAGATAGACCCCGCGTCTGGCGCGGGTGATAGCGACATACAGCAGGCGCCGTTCCTCGGCATTCGGGTGTTTCTCGGGTGCTGCAAGAACTAGATCAAGGACAGGGTCATCAGTAAATTCTGAAGGAAAACCATACTTCCCGGAGCACAAATCCAGTACTACAACGTAGTCGGCTTCAAGACCTTTTGAACGATGCACGGTCATGTAGGCAAGCTCAAGATCAGTAAACTCCCTCCTCAATTGTTCAAAGTTCTGAGGCTTTGATCGCCAGTACCGACCTAATAAAAAGACAGTGGATTGATTGCCATGCTCCGCTTCATCTGCGGCAATTTTATTTAGTGATTCCTTTAGCAGGTCTGGGCAATCCTCGGCGGATAAGCCGATATGCACACCAGGTTTATTGGCCTCGTGTACAGTGGACACATTTTTACGAATTTGTGACGGGTTTTTAAGAACGAACTCCGCTGCAATGTTGGCGATGCGATTTGAACACCGGAATGTTGTCTCCAGATTGATGCGTTCACTTTCACCAAAGCGCTCTTGAAACTCTCGCATAATTGCGATGTCCGAACCGGTAAATCGGTAAATCGCCTGCCAGTCATCACCGACAGCGAATAACTGTGCGGTTTCTGACGTCTCCAGTAATGCTTTCAACAGCCGTGCCCTTCCTGGAGAAATATCCTGGAACTCGTCGACTAGAATGTAGCCATACGGGGAACGGTAGCGTCCTTTTTCCACATGTTCCGTCGCTTTACTGATCATGCCGTTGAAATCAATCTGCTCTTGTTTGTTCAGAAGAGCTTCATAGCGCTCGAAGATCGGCTTGAATACCGTAATAAAGGCCTCGGCGATATCTCTATTGCCCTCCAAGTGGTTATTTCAAAATCGTCAGAAATATCCCGGCGGCGATGACGGTGCCGATTACGCCGGCAACGTTGGGGCCCATGGCGAACATGAGGAGGTAGTTGCGTTTATCGGCCTGGGCGCCCATTTTTTGTACCACCCGTGCGGCCATGGGTACGGCTGAGACGCCGGCGGCGCCGACTAAGGGGTTGATTTTATTGGCGGTGAACAAGTTCATCAGCTTTGCCAGCAGGATGCCGCTGGCGGTGCTGACCATGAACGCGAACAGGCCCAGGAAGAAGATGATAATGACGTCGGTGTGCAGGAAGCGGGCGGCGCTCATGGTGGCGCCGACGCTGAGTCCGAGGAAGATGGTGGCAATGTTCATCAGGGCGTTTTGTGCGGCATCGGTGAGGCGCTCGACCACCCCGGACTCGCGGAACAGGTTGCCGAGCATGAACATGGACACCAGCGGGGCTGACGCCGGCACCATCAGTATAATCACCAGCGCCGCCATGATGGGAAACAGCAGTTTCTCCCGGGCGCCGACCTTGCGGCCTTTTTTCATGCAGATCCGGCGCTCGTTGTCCGTGGTCAGCAGGCGCATGATGGGCGGCTGGATCACCGGCACCAGTGCCATGTAGGAGTAGGCCGCCACTGCGCATGCGCCCAGCAGGTGCGGCGCCAGTTGCGCCGCCAGGAAAATGGTAGTAGGTCCGTCGGCGCCGCCGATAATGCCGATGACGGCGGCGTCCTGCACCTCGAAGCCCAGCCAGCAGGCGGCGAAGAAGGTCAGGTAAACACCGACCTGCGCCCCGGCGCCCAAGAAGATGAGCCGCGGCTGCGCCAGCAACGGCCCGAAATCGGTCAGCGCGCCCAGGCCCAGGAAGATCAGCGGCGGGATGATGCGCCATTCGATGCCATGGTGGTAAAAGCGCCAGAGCAGGCCGTCACCGGGCTCCATCAACCCGGTCAGGGGCAGGTTGGCGAGCAGGATGCCGAAGCCGATAGGCAGCAACAGCAGGGGTTCATACTTTTTTGTGATAGCCAGATAGATCAACCCCAGGCCGATCAGCCACATCGGCAACAGGCCAGGCGTGACGGCGAAAATGCCCATGTTTTCTACAAACGCCACCGGTACTTTCTCAATCTGACAACTGGTCTTCTTGCTTGTCGGGAACCAGCGCCAGCAGCCGGATGGCAAGGTACAGCATCGCCATACCGGCGAACACACCGCCGATGCCGTTCAGGAAGACTTCCAGGGCTTGCCCCATAGCGTCAGCCCCTGATAATCCTAGGCAATATCAGCTGGTGTCGGGGGCAGATAGCGCGCGGGTTCTGGTAAGCCGCGCCGGTAAACGCAGTGAGGTAGTTCCTGAGTTGCGCCAGCTCCACAATCTCGTCAACCAGACCGTGACGGGCGCAATACTCCGGCCTGGAATGCTCGCGGTACTGCTGCACCAGCGTGTTCATTTTGGCGGCGACCCCATCTAAGGGTTTGCCGGCATCCTGTTCCTTGACTGCGCGCCGGGCGTACATGGCTACCGCCGCAGTCTCGCCGTGCATCACCGCGATCTCTGTTGCCGCCGTGCCCAGGGTGAAGGCATTGTGGCGATTGGCGGTCGGCCCGCCCATCAGGTAATGGGCGGCGGCCGTACCCTTGCGCAGCGTCACCAGCAGCATGGGCACATCGGTGTGCTGGATGGAGTAGATCAGCGACTGGCCCAGCCCCAACAGTTCGGCCTTCTCCGCCAGCTCGCCCACATCAATGCCGGAGGTGTCCTGAAACCAGATCACCGGGATGCGGTCGCGCCCGCAGTGGGTGACAAACTCGTTCATCTTGATTAAGCCCTGGCGATACAGTTTCCCGCCCATACCGGGGTAGTCGGCATATTCCGGGTAGCCCTTGCCCAGATAGCCGGAACGGTTGCCGATACAACCGACCGGCAAACCGTCCAGTTTGCACAAGCCGGTATAGACTTCCGGCCCGTAGTCCGGCCGAAACTCCAGGTGTTCGCTGGCGTCCACCACCCGGGCCAGTATCTCATCGAAGGCATAGACTTCCTTCGGGTTGTGCGGCAGCAGGGAGTATAAGTCCTCAATGGGATACACTGGCTCGGCGGGTTCGGTTACCCGGAAAAACTTGGGCTGGTAGGCGGGGATAGCTTCCATGTATTCCCGGATGCCGTCCAGCACGCCGGTCTCCTCAGCGTACACCTCGGTAAAAAAACCGGTCTCAGCGTAGTGTGTCTCAACCCGGCCCGGCGGTTTAGCACTGAAGCTACGGGTCTTTTCCACCAGATCTTCCAGTAACTCGGCGCTGAAACCACCTTGCGGTGACATGCCCGAGACGATGCCGACGCCGCCCACGGCGATATTGGCGTCTTTGTGCGCCAGTAAAATGGTGGGGCTGATGCCCTGGTAACCGCCACCGGCGGGATTCGTGCCATAAATGCCGGCCAGTACCGGGATGCCCAGCTGGTTTAACTCTGCATGACGGTAAAACGGTGTGCCCGACCCGCGCCGGTTGGCGTAGAATTTTTCCTGCTCGTCCAGCTTCACGCCGCTGCAGTTGACCAGCCAGATGAGCGGTATCTGCAGGCACTTGGCCAGATCCGTCACGCGCAGGATGTTCTCCGACTGCCCCGGCAACCAGGCCCCGGCCAGCACCTTGTTGTCAAAACCGATGACTACGGCCCAGCGCCCCGCCACCCGGGCCAGCCCGTCCACCACGTTGGTGGAGCCATTAGCGTTCTCTGCCGGATTGTACAAGCTGTGCAGGGGGCGCCAGCTGCCCGGGTCAACCAGATACTCTAGGCGCTGCCAGACGGTCATGGCGCCACGCTGGTTGATTTGCTGCGTGGAGAAGCCGGCTTGTTCGAGCTCTTCCCGACGCTGTGCGAGCTCGGCCTCGATCTGCTGCAACTGCTCCATGCTTGCGGCAGCGCGTTTCATGCGGCCTGACTTCAGTTCCTTGCCGAAGCGTTGCATGTTGTCAAAATAGGGTTTCACGGGGGCACGATACCGTGATTCGAATTCATAAACAACCGCAGCAGGTCATCTCTAAAAATTAGCGGTTCCCAGCAGAAGTTGCGTTATAATTTTACGCTGGCGGCGTAGCAGGTGACAGGAGAATCATGATGCAACATTATACCGACGCGCAACTGGCGGCCCTGATCAGGCAGGATGCCGTACATAAGAAAGTCTATACCGACCCGGCCATCTTCGAGTTGGAGCTGGAGCGTATCTGGAATCGGGCCTGGATTTATGTGGGGCATGACAGCCAGGTTAAACAGCCAGGGGATTATTTCGCCACCAGCATCGGCAAACAGCCGGTAGTGATGACCCGGCACCGGGACGGCAAGGTGCAGGTGCTGTTCAATCGTTGCAGTCACAAGGGCGCGCAGGTGGTAGGCGATACCTGCGGCAACCTGCCACAACTGCGTTGCAGCTACCACGGTTACGTGTTTGACACCGACGGCACCTTGCTCCATGTTCCCGATGCGAAGGGTTATGACGGTGTGGATTTCGGCAAGGGCAAACCCGGTTCCGACCTGCGCCGGGTGCCCCGGGTGGACAGCTACCATGGCCTGGTATTTGCGAGTCTGGCTGCCGCCGGGCCGGATCTGAAAACCTGGTTGGGCGGCGCTGCCGCATCCATCGACAATCTGGTCGAACGTTCTCCGCAAGGACGCATTGAAATAGCCGGTGGCTGCTTCCGATATCTGCATGATTCCAACTGGAAGATGTTCGTGGAAAATCTCAATGATGCCATGCACCCCATGGTAGTGCATCAGTCCTCCAGCGGCACCGCCAAGCGCGTGTTCGACGAGCGCTTGCAAGAGGGCGACCCAATGCCGTTTGAGCTGGAGATGCTGGCGCCGTTTACCAATAACTACGACTTTTTTGAAAAAATGGGGCTGACAGCCTGGAATTACGGGCACAGCGTCACCGGCGGTAAGTTCAGTATCCACTCGGCTTACTCACCGATTCCTGGTTACATGGAAGCCCTGATAGAGAAATACGGGGAGCAAAAGACCCAGGAAATCCTTGCCGTCAACCGCCACAACACCGTGGTGTATCCCAGTTTTACCCTGAAAGGCGCCATCACTTCGATTCGTGTAGTCAAGCCCGTGGCGGTGGATAAAACCGTGATCGAATCCTGGGTGTTCCGGCAGGTGGGCGCGCCGGAAGAACTGTTCCGGCGCTCCGTCACTTATTGCAACCTGATCAACTCTCACGCCAACCTGGTCGGCCCTGATGATTATGAAGCCTATCACCGCCTGCAACATGGCCTGCAAACGCAGGACGGCAATGACTGGGTGAGTCAGCACCGCTACCTGGGACAGGAGCAGGTGGATGCAGACGGCACCCAACACGCGACGGGGACTTCCGACATGGTGTTCCGCCACCAGTTTGGCGCATGGAAGGATTATATGGTGAACGCAGCATGAAAAATTCATCGAAGAATCCGAAGGAGCTGAATGATATACAACAGTTTCTATACCATGAGGCGCGCCTGCTCGATGAACAACGCTGGGAGGAATGGAACGACCTGTATCTGGAAGATGCCGAGTACTGGGTGCCGGCCGCGCCGGACCAGCCAGACCCGCAAAACCATGTTTCGCTGATCTACGAGACCGGGCTGCTGCGCGCCGTGCGAGTGAAACGCTACCGGCACCCGAATGCGTTTTCCCTGCAACCCAAGCCGCGCAGCGTGCATCTGCTGAGCAACGTGATGCTTGATAGTGTTGATAAAAACATTTCGGAATACTGCGTCAACTCGCGCTTCATTATGTTGCAATACCGGCGCGAGCAACAAGACGTATTTGCCGGAACCTGCCGGCACCGCCTGCGCCTCGTCGAGGAAGGCTTCAAAATCGCGGCCAAGCGCGTAGACCTGCTCAACTGCGACGCACCGCTGGAAAGTATTCTGATTTACCTGTGAGATGACTACCGTATATCAGGAATTTCTGCAAACAGAGCATAAAGTCTCTTCCCGGCCCTTTCTGCATATTCCGCGTCAGGCCACTGCGGGTTATCAGGACGGGCCGATTGATTACACCTATACCCAGGCCTTGCAGGTCGTCGATGACTTGAGCAGGCAATATGTCGAGGCCGGTTACGGGTGCGGGATGCGTGTGGCGGTGATGCTGGATAACCGCGCCGGTTTTTTTCTGCATTTCCTGGCGCTGAACAAACTGGGTGTGAGCGTGGTGCCGGTCAATTCCGGTTTCCCGCCGCGAGAAATCGCCTATATCATCAACCACAGCGACGCCGGTCTGGTTCTATGCCTGCCTTGTTACCGGGAGCGGGTACGTAAGGCTCTCGCCGGAACGGACATGAGTATTCCCGTCGTCGATACCGAGGCAATGCTTGAACTGCCGCCATGCCGCAACACGGCCGATCCGGGCGCGCCGGACCGGTACACCGAGGTGGCGGTGTTATATACCTCCGGCACGACCGGCACGCCCAAGGGCTGCATGTTGAACAACGAATATTTTACCTGTATGGGTGAGTGGTACACGCATATCGACGGCTATTGCCAACTGACCTATGGGCAGGAGCGCCTGCTGACGCCGCTGCCACTGGTGCACATGAACGCGCTGTGCTCCATGATGGCGATGATTATGAGTGGCGGCTGCATCATCCAGCTGGATCGCTTCCATGCCTCGATCTGGTGGGAAACAGTGCGTGCGTCGCAAGCCACCTGCCTGCATTATCTGGGCGTAATTCCGGCCATCCTGCTGAACCAGCCTGAACGCGAGTGCGATAACGTCGGCGCCCAGGTGAAGTTTGGTTTCGGCGCCGGGGTTGACCCAAAACACTTGCCGCGTTTCGAGGAGCGCTTCGGGTTTCCGCTGGTGGAAGGCTGGGCCATGACTGAAACCGGCACTTATGTATGTATTACCGCCAACAAGGAACCGCGTCATATCGGCACCCGCTGTATCGGCCGGGCGCCGGATGTGATCGACTACCGGCTGGTGGATGAGCAGGGTCATGACGTTGCCGCCGGCGTACCGGGCGAGTTGCTGGTCCGCGCCCGAGGCGATAATCCGCGCAAGGGCTTCTTCTCCGGCTACTACAAGAACCCGGAAGCAACGGCCAGGGTCTGGGAAGGCGGCTATTTTCACACCGGCGATGTAATGCGTATCAGCGCCGACGGCTCGTTTCATTTCGTTGACCGGCGCAAGAATATCATCCGCCGCAGTGGCGAGAACATTGCTGCGGTGGAGGTGGAAAATGTGCTGTTTCAACATCCTGCGGTAGCCCACTGCGCGGTAACGCCCATCTATGACGAGACCCGAGGCGAAGAAGTGGGCGTATGCGCCATCCTGAGCGATGCGGTGACGGGGCACGACGCCGGAGCGGCTATGGCCGCAACCCTGTTCGAGTTCTGTGCGCAACAGCTGGTTTACTACAAAGTGCCGGCCTGGTACCTGTTCGTCGCGGAATTACCCATGACCGCCTCACAGAAATTACAGCGGGGTGAGATCAAAACGCTGGCCAGCAGATTGGTAGAGGAGGGCAACGGGATCGATCTCAGGGCGCGCAAACGCAGGCACAGACATGTTGCCGTATAAGGATGTGGCGCTGGTTGCCGCGACCAGTCTGCCCTACCTGAAACGCAGCGAGCATAGCGCGGCCTGGTTCATCGGCATGGCGTTTGCCCGGATGCTGAAACAGGCTGGTTTGCGGAAACATCAGGTGGATGGTCTGGCTATTGCCAGCTTCACCCTGGCGCCGGACAGCGTAGTGAGCATGACCGAGTACCTAGACCTCTCGCCGCGCTGGCTGGAACAGCTACCCATGGGCGGCGCCAGCGGCCCGGTCGCGGCCCGGCGCGCAGCCCGCGCGGTGCAGGCCGGCGATGCTGATATTGTCGCCTGCATTGGCGCTGATACGGCCACGGCCGCTACCTTCACCCACCTGATACAGAATTTCAGCCGCTTTTCCACGGATGCCGTCTATCCTTACGGTGCCGGCGGGCCGAACACGGTGTTCGCCATGATAACCCGTCATTACATGGAGCAGTTCGGCGCGCAGCGGGAAGACTTTGGTCGTATCTGTGTGGCCCAGCGCGAGAACGCCCTGGCTGCGGGTCGGGCGATTTTCAATAAGCCGCTGACCCTGGCCGGCTATCTCGAAGCGCGCCCCATCAGTGAGCCGCTGCACCTGTACGACTGCGTCATGCCGGTCGCTGGCGCGGACGGTTTTCTGGTGATGACCGTGGCGCGAGCGGAGGCCCTGGAGCTGCCTTACGCCAGATTGCTGGCCGCTGGGGAGCGACATAATGCCTGGGCTGAGGACCCGGTTCAGGTGCGCGGCGGTTGGAGCTGTTATCGGGATGAATTGTACGAACAGGCCGGGCTGGGGCCCGCCGACATCGACTTGTTGCAGACCTATGACGATTATCCGGTCATTGCCATGATCCAGATGGAAGATCTGGGCTTTTGTGAAAAAGGCGCGGGGCCGGAATTTGTGCGCTCGCAAACACTGACCTGGAATGGTGGCGGGTTGTCGCACAACACCTGCGGCGGGCAGTTGTCTGCCGGGCAGGCCGGCGCTGCCGGCGGCTTTCTTGGCGCGGTCGAGGCCATCCGCCAGCTGACCGAAACAGGTTTGCCCAACCAGGTGGCCGAGGCGAACACCGGCCTGGTAAGCGGCTACGGCATGGTGAACTATGACCGTTGCCTGTGCACCAGTGCCATGATCCTGGGGCGGGGGAATCAATGAATAATACTGACAGGTCCGCTTTGTTATCTGTCCTGTTCCAGAGCCATGCCGTAATTCCGGGGCGTAGCAGTCAATGAGCGTGACGGTAACACCTCCGGCCGCGCGTTCCCGGCTGTGGCAGAATATCAATCAGGCGGCTGCCGAGGGTTTGTTCAAGCTACCGGTATGCGGCAGCTGCCGGCAGGCGCAATACCCGCCGCAGGAATTTTGCAGCAGCTGCCTTGCCGGCGACCTGTGCTGGCAAGAGGTCAGCCCGCTCGGTGCCGTGCTATCCTGGACCAGGTTGCGGGCCAGCAACCACCCTTATTTCAAGGACCAGCTGCCCCTGCATACAGGGTTGGTAAAACTTGATTGCGGGCCGGTGATGGTGGTCTATCTGGCCGAGTCGTGTTTGCAGACGGGGACAAGGGTGCAGGTCACGGGTACGCCTGATGCTTCCGGTCAGGTTGTGTTCGTGGCGGCACAGCCGCAGGCCGGGTTCAATGATCGGTGAAAATACATATAATACGGAGATAAAACATGACTAAAATCGCAGTAGTCACCGGCGGTAACCGTGGTATCGGCGCGGATATTACCCGGCGCTTTCTGGACGGTGGCTATCAGGTCGTCAACATTTCCCGGCAGGCACCCGAGTTGATCCATGAACGTCTGGTCAATTATACGGCAGACTTAGCGGACCTGCAGGCCACGCAACAGGTGGGCAGCGAAATTGCTCAGCACTACGCAGTGACACACTTCGTGCACAACGCTGGCGTCATCCGTCCCGACCTGCTCGAAGACGTGAAGCTCGAAGACCTTGACTACCTGACGCAACTGCACCTCGGCAGCGCCATCACCTTGGCACAGCAATTCATTCCGGCCATGCGCGCGGCGCAGTACGGACGTATTATCCTGATTTCCTCACGCGGCGTGCTGGGGCTGGTCACCCGCACCAACTACGCCGCCACCAAGTGCGGACAGATCGGCCTCACCCGCACCTGGGCGCTGGAGCTGGCCAAAGACGGTATCACCGTGAACTGTGTCGCGCCGGGCCCCATCGTCACCGACATGTTCCACGAACTGGCGCCGGAAGAAAGTGAGCAGAAAGATCGGATTGCCCAAAGCGTTCCGGTGCAACGCCTGGGCACACCGGCAGACATCGGGCGAGTGGTGAAATTCCTGTGCGAACAAGACAGCGGCTTCATCACCGGCCAGACCTGGTACATCTGCGGCGGCGCCAGCCTGGGCGCGCTGGCGCTGTAGATGTCTCACTCATGCTACGCGGTTGATGCGTTTGAAATTGGCAAAGGCTGTGCAATCTGAATAGAGATCTCGGGCAGGTCATGGGTGTTTTGATAAAGTTATCACCGAATAGGTGGAAACCACTTTGATATGGTGAGAAGAAAAACAATCAATGTAACGGGAATAGAAAGATTGGAAGGCATCCCTTACCATGATGCTTGGGCAGCATATACATGCGTTAACTGTCGGAAAATAAATTATGTCCGGATTGGGCAGAAATTACTGATGCCCAAAAAAGCTGTTGAGAATTGTGTCTGGGAGTGTGAGCACTGCCATTTCAGTCACAGCAAAGAGTCTGAATTACCATTTGAAAATTGGGAGGATGAATACAATGCCTCCGGGTCTGTGACTGCTATCAGGTTTTGGGAGGGTTTTTTTCGCACGGCAACAGAGCACCCGGAGTCATATGCTAACGAGAATAAGCGTGATAAGTGGCCAAGCCAATTTTATACGAATAACGAATTGATTGATTTGGCAAAGATCACCGGTGCATAGCTCGAATTGATATCAAGCAAGCATCCCATTAGAAACCATGACATTGACATCAATAAAGGGGTTGAAAGGTTTTTACAGGTGCGTGAGGAATCCGATTTGCCAAAACGGATACAAGAAATCAAAAAAATACTTCAACATTACGGACTGATAAGTCATCTTTCGCCTGAAAATAAGAAACTGTTGAATTTGAATTAAACCAACACCAGATACTGGTGGGATGTCACTGTTCCCTTGTCGCGTATTCCGTGTGATTCGCAGTGAGCAACATTTTCGTCGAATAAATCAGCTGTACGAAACCACCTCCTGCTCACTTTCTTCAATTCCGATGCCATGTCACACTTAACGCTTTTCCCAAGATGAAATACGCAAACCCCATCTCTCTTTAAGCGTTCTCGGGCTTGCTGGAATATGGTTTTATAAACGGCGAAGTCTTTTTTCTGTTTTTCTTCAATAAAAGAATTGACTTGATATCTAAAATCATCCTCCGACCAACCTGTGAACCATATTCTAAGCCAATTTGCTAAATAAAAACGTGTGCTTCCAAAGAAAGGCGGCGAGGTGACCACAGCATCTACATCGTTGATTTCCCGTGGCCAAACAGCAGTCGTGTCCTGGTTAAAAATTTTCCCGGGAGTAAAATTGATCGGCAACTCCTTATCCAGCGATCTGTTGACTTTAGCAGTGAGATTTTTGATTAAATCCTTGTATATAAATTCTCCGTGCGGGGCGTAAGGCACGATCGGATGTGACTGCCTGCTTAACGCATAAGGGCGATTGCCATGCAGGATGTGTAAAAGAGCAGATATAACCAGCATTTCGCTGGAGTTTTTCGGATAATTCTCCTTAAAAAATCGCCTTGCAAGTATAATTTCCCTAAGTGTTTTGTCCTCGTAGTATTCTGACAGGGTTTTGTTGAATCCAAATTTTTTTGCTTCACTTACTTCGCATTCTGAACACTGGTTATATTGGATAAAGCAGCGAAGTCGTTTTATGTAGTTAAAACAGGCATCTCTGGTGTGTATGGAAACTTTAGCTGATGAGATGTAATAGGCAGGAGCGCTGATATCAATGCCATAGGATTTCGTGCCATTCAGTGCTGCCTCAAACGGTATTGTTCCTACGCCGCAGAAAGGGTCTAAAACCTTGCCGCCATCAGGGATAAATGTTTTGACCAG
Source organism: Gammaproteobacteria bacterium (assembly GCA_965215365.1). GTDB lineage: Bacteria > Pseudomonadota > Gammaproteobacteria > Eutrophobiales > Eutrophobiaceae > JAAXHV01. The sequence goes on from CBDCDS010000003.1 coordinate 1,899,561, forward strand.
GTGATGGGCAATCGCCGGTTTCAGTTTACCTTGATAAGAACAGAGTGAGTGCAGGCCATGCCCCCAATTTCTTTTGGAGTACGGAAGTTCTTGATGAGGCAGTCTGTTTTTAAAATCCTGCCACACTTCAGCTTGAAAAAAAGTGTTGCTACTGCGCTTTCTTTTATCTGTCGGCTTGTTACGTTCAAATACCAGTAAACTCTGGCTGAGTACTTGTTTATTTCTGGACCGGCGTCGGCGCAACAGCTTCTTTTCCAAGAAGGTATACTCTGACTTTCGCAGTATCTCTGTCAATATTTCATCAGTGGCAATGTGAACTCCGGCAAAGATAGAATCACCAATGTCAACCAGTACCTTTGACTGATCCGTCAGATGAGTGGCGAGTTTCAAAAAAACGTCATCCATATCTTCAAAATAGTTACGGGCCATTTCTGGTATACGTTGGTCATAGGCGTGCTTGTCGAGCAACAAAAGAGTATTTTTGAGTAGTTCGCTCTTGTTTATTGTTTCATTCTTATTATCTGACACACTTTTTAGCTTAACGTCATTAATGCCACTCGTTAAAGCTTGATCCCGAAAGTGCCTCAGATCATTCTTGAACTGGATGTAGCGCAAAAACCAAAGCTCAAGTTTGGTGTTACGGAAGTAATTTGTACCGTTCAGGTATGGTGGGCTTGTAATGACTGCATCAATTACAAGATCATTTGCAAGATCAATATTTTTAGCATTAGCCACCACGAACTCGGGAGCGAGAGCCAGAGCGTAGTCCATTCTCATAATGTCTTCTGCCATTTCAATTAACTTGGCGGGGAGAAACTCACTCAGTTCTGTGTGCTCTTTTTCCAGTTCCTTTTTCGTTTTGAATCGAACATCACCGGCTTTTTTCAAACGAGAAACAGGAATTAAGCCAGACAAAACTGCAACCGTTATAGCGTCAGCCAAGAACCTGTTTTTCAGCTTTATTGCGTCTATGTAAGAACGGAGGCGGAGTATGTCAAGATAGACCCTTTCATCGAAATAGATGCTGTTGCCGAATAAAGCGTGGTAGCTTTGCCGGAGGCGCTTGTCTTCTTCAAAAGATTTGATGCTGGAAAAAATTTGACCAGCAACCTGCCGTAACTGAGCAGCGAGCCTCTGTCGAACGGGCCCGTCAGAGTGCAGTATTGACAATTTGGCTTGTATCAGAAATTGCAGGAGAGGGTTAACTTCCGAATAAATCGTCTTTATCCCGAGCGGGGCTGCTGCAAAGATGGTTGTGCCGGTACCAACAAACGGGTCATAAATTGTTTTACAGCTTTCAAGTGAGTAATTTGTGATTAATGCTTTGATATAGTCAGGCGAATAACCCTCAATATAGGGATACCATCTCTGAAAGGGAACAATTTTACTTCCGGTAAAAGTTATATCCCGTGACCTTATCTTTTCAATGCCGTTAATGTGCTTCTTGATGAGTCTTTTGGCAACCTGGTTGACAGAGCGTTCTTCTTTTCGAGCAAACAGCTCCAATTGTTTGTAGCTGTTTATGCCGATGATTTCCCTGATTTCCTCACTACTGAACCCCTTTACCTTGCCGTAGTAGGGCGCTTCGGGCTCGCTGAAAGCAAGCGTGATAGCTTTTCCGCCTGTGGGGTAATCACTGAAATAGAGTGATTTGAAGTATTGTTTTGCCATAACTATGGCAAAAATACCATAATATGATGGTTACTTCTAATTTTTATTTATGTGCGCGATCCAACGATAAAGGTGTTTTACGAATAAGACCCATGACCAATAAAAAATATAGCATCCGGAAGATAGTTCGGTGTGGGTGTAGAATTAACCTCCCCATACAACAAGCCCCGAATAAAAAATAGCAAACAGCGTCAGCGCCCAGACACAGGCGGCACTGTAGCGGCTCAGTGCCGGTGCGGGTCTGGCGGTCGCGGGCACGTCATCCGAGTGCATGGCGCGGTGGATGAGCCAGGCCAGCACCGGCGCGGTGAGGAAGGCCAGGGTGCTGGCGATATCGATCAGGGTTTTGAAGGATTGGATGAAGAACATCAGGATGGACAGGGATATCAGCACCATTATCAGAATTGTGGCAAGGTAGATTCTGAAATGCTGCTGCGGCGACAACTTCCGCTCCCGGAAGCATTCCACCAGCGCGCAGACATTGCGCGGGTAGCCATCGTGCAGCACCAGCACCGTGGACAGCATCACCGCAAACGCAGCCAGCGCGATGAGTGGCTCGGTCCACTTCCCCAGCAGGGAGGTGTAAATGCTGATGAGCTGGGCGGAAAATTCGGCGGGAGAGGGAGAGAACTGCTGGCCGGAACCGTGCATAACTGCGGCACCCAGCATGAGGAAGCAGATTGCGGTGAACAGCGTTGAGAAATACCCTACGTGGTAATCCAGTTTGACTTCGCGGCGGGATAACTGGTGTTGTTTATCTTTTTCCAGCACCCATAACGACTGCCAGATACAGGTTTCGAACGGCGCCGGCATAAAGCCGATCAAGGCCGCCAGGAACAGCAGGGATGAGCGGTTCAGCACCTCCGGCGTGAAGATGTCAGCCTGCTGCCATTCCAGCAGCGGCAGGGCCAGCGTAGTGGCGACCAGGGTGGAGACGAACAGTATCAGGAGTAATACCTTGGTGACCCGGTCCAGCCATCGGTACTGGCCGAACACCAGGCAGGCGCCAGAAACGATACAGACACCGGCGGCCACGGCGCCGAGCGGCAGCTCCAGGCCGAAACTGATCACGGCCAGCCCGGATGTGACCAGCACCACCGCCGCAAACCCCGTAAACATCACGCACAGCACTACCAGGGTGCACAATACTATGGCCCAGAGTCCCTGTTTGCGAAAACCGATCAACAGGTGCTGGCCGGTGGCATGGGCGTACTCATGGCCGAAACGGAACGTCGGGTATTTCAACACGAACGCGAGCAGAATGAACAGCAACAGGTCTATCCCGTACAAGGCGCCGGCGCGGGTCGCCTGCACCAGGTGTGAGACGCCGATGGCCGCGGCGGCCATGAGCAGGCCGGGGCCGAGGATGGTGAACAACCGGTAATAGTGTTTCATGCCGCTTGGTATTCCTTCTGATTGCCCCCTGATTTTACTGTAATTTTGCTGACATTGCGCTTGCCCAATTCCGCATTGTTTCAGCGTTATACCGGCACCAACGCGGTTAACCACTTGCCCGAAGCGCGGCGGATGATTTTTAATCTTCAATTCCCACAATTACCAGCGGCACTGCCGGCACCCCACGTCCCTGCCTAATAACATTGTACAGCTCTCCTTCGTAGTAAGACACGCCGGAGCTCCCGACTTCGACGGTTTATTTCTCTAACTGATTGATTTTATTGAAGGCGCGTTGACCCGTAGGCACTACAATTGCCTTGTTTCGGCGTTCTCAGGGGCGGGCTATTTGAGCTCGTAGGGGGTGGTGGAGTGACTCAATCCCATGATTTTGTAGAGGCGCCGGGCGGTTTCACTGATGGCGGAGGGAATCACGTAGCGGCGGTGTGTCTGTTGATGTGTCAGGACACTGTGCTGCACATGGGCCAGCGCGTTGCGGATGACTTCGGGGGAGACCGGCTTGGCTTGCAGGGTCATGCGGTATTGCAGGTGTCGGACACAGAGCAGGGACATAAAGGCGATGGCGATGTGGGCTTCGATGCGTCGGGGGGTCCAGTGGTAGATGGGTCTTATCTTGAGATCGTGCTTACTTACCCGGAAGGTATCTTCGACCTGCCACAGGCCGCGATACTGGCTTAAGATGGCGGGGGCGGTGGTAGATGTTGGCAGGTTGGTGATAACCCCGTGCAGGCCGTCCCAGCGTTGTGCTTGGGCAATTTTATCGGGGTTGACGCTGAGGGTACTGTTGCCGTCTACCTTGAGGTATTTCTTATAACCGTAGGTAACTACTCGCCCCCCTTACCCTGATCTCTTGTTCTGATCTGGTTTTTCTTAACCGTTTTATTTTTGAGCGGTTTTTCCACCATGGTGGCGGCGTCTCCCTTGAGTGCTATCTCGATGGCGGCGAGGGGATTGTAGCCCTTCAGGGTCATAGACTGCAAGTAGCTGGAGATGCGGCAGTAGGTGTCGGCGTAGGCGGTGGTTCGGAAGCAGCCGGAGACTTTTTGTTTGACTTTAGCCATACGGATATCGCGTTCGGCGCGGTTGTTGGTGAACGGCACGTTGGGGTCGCGGGCGAAGCGGAGGACTTCGGTTTCGTACTTGACGAGGGCATCATGGAGGTTTTGTGCCTCACATTGGGCAATCCGTCCGCGTTGGCCGGTGAGCCGTTTCGGGGGTGTGGGGAGTTCCCGTTTGGCTTGTGTCAGGATAGTCCGGTAGCGGGTGCGCAGGGACTGGTAGTCGGTCTCGCTGAGTGCCTTGTTTTTATGTGTGCGCACCTGTCGGCAGGTCTTGAGCAGGAGGCGGCTCATACGTTGGGCCCAGGCATGGCCGTGGGCGTCCTCGATAAAGGCCAAGTTACGCAACAGGTGACTGCCGCACAGGGCATGCTCGCAGTTGTCATAGGCGAAGTAGCTGGCCCAGCGGTCGTGCACGAGAACACCGCCGTAGCGGGGGACGATGCCGATGTCCTTGAGGGCGTCCCCGCCCCGCTTGCGGTGGCAGTGTTTCAGTACCAGGTTCCCGGCACTGGTGCTGTGCAGCCAGTGTTGTGTGCGGTCGATGCGCAAGGAGGTCTCATCGGCGTGCAGCACGGGCTCTGTGAGCAGGCGGGCGATAGCCGCCCGCTCCCACCCGGCCAGGGCCTCATGCACCCGCGTGAGCCAGGCCAGTAAGGTCGCCTCGGCGACGGCGCGCCCGGTCAGTGCATGAAGTGTCTGCGCCGTACGTTTGAGCGAGAGCATTTGGGCCGTTAACAGGTGCGTGGCGAAAGCCACGATGCCAGGGCCGTATTGTAAAGGCCCCGGCATGTCATCGGGAAACGCCCCGTGGGTCTCAGTGCCACAGCGCGGACAGGTTTTTATCTCGGCGTCAATGGTCAACTCGGTCGTCTCGAAGACTATATCGACCTTGACTCGTCGCACATGGCCGGTGGGGGCGGTGCCTTTGAGATCATGCCCGCAGGCCCGGCAGCCGGTCACGGGCACCGTGCGGGTCTGAGCCACCACGCGCCGGGACGCGCTGGGCACCGTCCCGGTCTGCGGCCCCTTGCCCTGCTTGCCGGGCCGTGTGCGCGCACTGTCATCGGGGTCGGTGCGGGAACTGGGCAGGCTGGAGTTGTGCGCCCCCTTCGGTGTGGTCTTCTCTAAGAACACCGCCAGCAGCAACTCGAATAGCAGCAACATCGACTCGAACAGCGCACGCCCTTCGGGACTCAGCGCGCCGTCGGCGCACAACGCCTTAAAACGCATTCGGATGGCCTCGAACTCCGCACGCAATGAGGCCTTGTTCACCGTGGCCATGTGCACTGTGCCTCCACCGCCATCATCGCCGCCAGCACCGCCAGCCGCTCGGCCGGGGGCAAGTCACGATAACGCCGCCCCCAGTTCTCAGCCTTGCGCTTGACCTGCTGGCGGTGCGTGAAGTTGCGCCCCGCATAGCGCACCCAGTGCACCCGGTCCGGCACAAAATTGAACCAGACCCGCTCGGTCACCACCCCGCCCTGATTCATCACCTGCAAGGACACACTGCGCCAGCCCGCCAGCACCTCATCATACAAGGCCGAAGGATACCCCGACACCATCACCGCACAGGGCAGCCCCTGCAGTAACGCCAGCAGCGCCTCATGGTCTGAGTCCTCGTAGTCATACCGGTAACGGTGCCGTGACTTGCGCGTGCTGTGCAGGTAGGGCGGGTCGCTGTACACCAACTCCGTGCCGTCAAACGGAAAAGTCGCCAACCAGCGGTGACAACACCCCTGCACCAACTCCACCGGATACCCACACGTAAACCCCGCCAACGCCCGCACATCAAGATCAATCCCAATGTTGCGCAACGCCGCCGGCTTGCGCTGCATAATCGCCCCGCCGCCTAAGTGTGTCTCAATGTACACACTGTGCGGCGGCATCATCGCAATGAGCGGCTGGCACAGACCCGTCGTGGCTTTCGACCCTCGGTACGCATTCCCCATGACGACCAACATAACGCCATGACGCTATGTTGTCAAGGACGCCTTGACAAAAAATTCAGTAGAATTAGAGGGAGGGGGCGAGTAGTTACAACCGTAGTTGTTGAGCAGGTCTTTGGGGTTTTGGCTTTTGGCCAGTTTCTCACGGAGCTTGGCGATGGCCTGGTCGCGGTCATGCCGGTCTTTCCCGGCACGCACTGGGGAGTAGCCCACCACCAGACGGCGGGAGTCGTGGGGTAGGTCCGCCACCCGCAGTCCGTCGCTATCTGTCAGGGTCTCATAGCGGTCTTCATCGAGCACTTGGGTTTGCAGGGCGTGCGGCAGGGACTTGAGTCGGGCACCGACGATGTAGTGCAGGCCGGCGTCCTCTAAGGCGCTGAGGTTATCCCTGCTCAGCAGCCCCCGGTCGGCAACGACCACGGCGTTGTCGGCCTGACAGTCGGTTTGTAAGGCTTTGACCACCGGGATGAGGCTGTGTCCCTCGAAGGTGGCGCCGGGCAGCACGGTGTAGCGCACGGGCAGGCCGGTGTCGGTGACGGCCAGGGCCAGCAGCACCTGGCATTCTTTGAACTTGGCGTCTTTGCTGTAGCCGGGTTGTTTGAGCTCATCGTCGGTGAATGATTCAAAGTACAAGGTGGTGCAATCGAAGAACAGCACGCGTAGCGGCCCGCCGAGCAGCGCCCGGGCTTGGGTCTCGGCCAGGGTATTGAGGCGTTCGATACAGGCCGCATCGAGCAAGTCCATCATGCGGTAGATTTGGGGCAGGGACACTTGCACGCCGAAGTCGGCTGTCAGGGCGCGCACACTGGCCCGTTTGCTGTCCGGGTTGGCTAGGCGCGCCATCACCGTATGGAACAGCGCTTTGTGCGAGGCCCGGTAGCGCCAGGCTGGCAGCAGCCGGGACAGCCCTAAGTCCTCGTACACGGCGCCGTACACCGCATGGATGCCGCTGATGACACGCTGGGTTTCCCGCAGGGCTTTGAGCTCGACTTTCAGCGGTGAGTCGTCCTGCCGGGCGCGGGCGGCGCTGAGTTGCTCGGCGACATCTTCGGGCGGGAACAGCTCGGGCTGGGTCTCGGCCTGAAGTTTGGCTTTGACCACTTCGGCTAAGTCTTTGAGCCGGACGAGCTCGTCTTCATCGAAGGCAATACCGATATGGCGCACAATGCGCTGGCGCACGGCCTTGCCGTCACGCACTGACTCGACGAGTTGTACGGATTGACGCGGGCTGTTGGGGGTGGTTTTGACGCGCACGAACATAGCCCGGAGGATACCACGCGCCGCCCACAATGTCAAGCTACAAATATCAACTAGGCACTACAACTGCCTGCTCCAAAACACGTTTTGATTTACAAGAGATTTTCAGATAAAGTAAGCACCAGACCGTCGAAGTCGGGAAGAAATTGTACGTAGTCTCCGCACCTCCCAATGCGCCGGCACCTCCCCCAGCCACTCAACCCCGGAGGGCTTGAGGCGAACATTCGGGTCGAGCCCCCGGGTTACTGCACGCTGGATGAAGGCTTGTCGCTGTTCCTCGCTGGAAGGCTTGTAGGCGGTGTAGAGAGTTGGCTTCAAAGTTTTCAATCCCGCATGAATGATTGGGATAACTCGATCAACTCGGAAAGATGAGTAATAGTCTCTTTAGAAAAAGCACCTGGGTCAATACCAGGTTGACGGTACGGGGCAAGAAAAGCGAGGAGGTTTCGTATTCTTTCTACATCTGATTTTTGGGTTAACTCGGATAAGTAGGGCGTCCGAGCTGTTTGCCGTTCGTTTTGTAAGTTTTCAAATAGACGTTCCAGCTCAGCTATGGATTTGCTTTTGTTTTCCGAATATGTTCTATCAACCAGATATAAACTGATTTCAAAGTCATTGAAAATTCTTGCTGATGCACGGTCCCGGTTTTCAAAGGGAAACAATTCGTCGATATAGTTCATCACCTCACTGCCCGTCCGGTCACCTCGAATGTATTCCTGATAAAGCGTTTTGTTCTTCAATCGCAAGAGTATCAACAAGGAGAGAAGTGGTTGTGAAATCAAACCGGTTGTCATGCTGGTTTTTCCTATGAAAACGATCAACCGGACACAGTAATCAATATCGCGCAGTGACAAGCCGAAGTGACCGCATAATACGGGCAGGAACCTGCTGAACCGTTCAAAACCATCGAAATAAGCTCTCAGTCTTGTACTCTCACTCAGCATGATATAGAACTTCTTAAGTTGGTATCGTTCAATCAGATATTGATAGAAAACCTTTGAGTCTATGTCCGGCAGCAAAAACTCCATGTCAAAGAAACGTCGCAGGTAAATGTCCGCGTCGATTTCACCATAGACTGACCGGATAGATGAACACAACTCGTCGCGGTTGATCCCGAATACAAAAACCATATCAGGAATGTCAAAGATATGTTTGACGCGTTCAAGCAATTCGATGGCAAAGGTAGGGCGGCAGCGGTCCAGTTCATCAATGATGAACACCAGAGGATGTTCGGTGTCTGCCTTGACCTTCCCCGATAATTCTTGCAATACTGCTTTGAGCTCGTTCTTTTTTTCTCTTTGCTGAGAATACTCATTCAAAGTCCGGTCTGCGAGTTGTTCCAGAATTCCATCAAGGTTTACACCGCTGACTTTGTGCAAGCTACCCTTGGCGCCTTGAATTAGCAGAGATTTTGCGGCCTCCTTGATTTTTCCAGATAGTTCTTGCTGCTCCTTGCGTTCCAAAAAATCAGACAACTGGCCGATGATCGCGACCAGCGGGTCATCACAAAAATCATCTTCCCATGCGTTGAAGTAGATGGCCCGAAAGTTGTCACGTTCCAACTGCTGTTGCCAGCGTTTAAGCAAAAACGTCTTGCCCGTGCCCCATTGTCCGTGCAGACTGATAACCAATGAAGCAGATTGCCCGCTGATGAGCTTCGTCAGCTTTTCAGCGACGTCAGACCGTTTCAATACATCATCTGCCCACGGGTTGTTCTCCTGAACTGCCGGTTCGGGCAATTTCAGTTGAAGCGTCTCTTTAAGGTCTTGGGTTTTGGGCGGGTTGTCGTTCATTGATTCAAGTGATACGGTTCTGCGGCGAGGTATATCATGTCCTAATTTCTAATGTCCCGTTTCCATCCAGTTTGTACAGCTCACTCATTTGTGCTGAAAATTGTGTCTGCCCGCCATAACTGGGATGCCGCACCTTAATGACTTCGTGCCGGCTTCTCAGGTGGCATGCTGTACGCGCTGCATCGTTGCCGATTGCAACAAGCCGGCTTGGTTTCAAAAGCATGATAAGTTCAGAGAGAAATTCTTCCCCGGCCTTGCGTTCGCGAGCGTTATGGGAGCGATTACTGAAAGGACTGCCAGGCTCATAAGGATGTAGTGGGAAGACATTCCAGAGAAAAACAGACACTTTAATCTGTGAGAGAACGCGCCAGATAACGGCCGCAGTCTGTTCAGCAACTATCTTACCCTTTGTTGGCCGATCAATTGACAACCTCCAACGTTCACCGTGGACTTTAATATGCACATCGTCTGTTAAGGCTAATCCAGTCCGTCTGCCCCCACGATAGCCGAGGTCTCTCCCAATCCAGATTGAATCAACTTCCCGCTCAGTAGCCGCCTCAAGCATAGCCTGTAATATCTGTGATCGAGTAAGAGGTGCTTCATCCATATCGTGAATGGCGCATCGATTTGAATAAGGATTGAACGTATTTGCAAAATTCAGCTTACTTAACGCGTCAACATACTGCGCCGGTGTCACATTTTACTCCCTGTCAATTGGCTTGTATTCAATAGTACGAGCATTACGGTCTCCAACCACGATACCACCATTGTGTTTTCGAACTTGTCTAAAGACTTTATACCCTTCAAGAATAGCCTGCTCCCATAGCTTGAGAGGACAATTTTCTACTTCGTATCCCTGTATAAATTGCTTTACTGTTTTTAGCAGGTCAAATGAGATACTGTCATGGTCTTCAAAAAATTTAAGATGTTTAGCGCATGAAAATATCCATGCAGTAAGCCCTTCTTCCACTACAATTGCCCGTCCACCATCTTGAGCCTCATCGTACTTGCGATCACTTCTGCGCTTCCGCTTTATAAGTCTCCGAAAGGTCGGCGACCAGTGCAGAATTGCCGCATGTGCAAAGTGAAAAACATCATGGAAGCGATAATCGTCTGGATCAAGAATACTGTCCGTAAGTGGCTCTCCAATGAAGACATCATTCCATTGCATGTCACTTTGTCCACTTTTCCTTTGTGTAATTTTGATCTCGAATTGTGCGGGCAGCCTTTCCTCGTCTGGAAATTTGCTATCAAAAGTTGGTAAATCTGAATCAACCGGATCGAGAAAACGTCCGCGTGTTTTCTCAATATTCATCCGAGCAATTTTTGAAAAGCTTACCCCTGCCGCTTGAAGTGCCTGCAGGTAATGATCTGCGAATTTTATCAGCAAGTCGCGTGTGTTATCATTTGGGCTTTCTATAACAAGCAATGCCGTCATTGCTTTACCCAGGTTCAGCAGGGTCTCATCAAGCGCGGGTAATTGACTGACCGACGAAATATGAGAAACCGGACCATCCGGTAAATCGCTTGCTGCAATACACCTGTCGTATTTGTCATGGTTTGACACGTTGGAAAAAATATTGTCAACGCCCATGCCGAGGCGTCGACACAATGTAGTGAAGTACCAAAGGGCATCACCGAACTCCTCCTCAACAGCTTGTTGATAGCCAGCGTATGCCTCCTCTTCCCTAGTGTACTTCTTGGTAGTCGCCATAATGCCACCGACTTCACCAAACAGGCCCATCAGTACCGGATTAAGGTTGTCGATTGGAAGTTTATCAGTCGGTTCGACCTCTCGCATGTAATCGTGCAAGAGTATTGTGCCTTCGGATGACGGCTTGTTTAGCGGGCCTTTTTTGTTAACAAGCTCGACAATCATGGTACCGTCGGCCAGTCTAAAGGTTCCCCAAGATAACCGCTTGCGTCCAGAGTACTGAACCAATTAAGAAAATCACTGACCAGTTCTTTGGGAAAGCGGCATTTGTGATTCCGTAGAGCAAAAACATCAACTCCATAGTCCTCGCTGAATTGTCGAGGTATTTCAGGCCCTGATCCGCCCCAGTACGCATACACCGTACTGAGCAAGACTCTATCCACCTGGGTATCGTTTTTAATGTTGTGCGGATTAGGTACACCGCCTCGGTAACTGTGATGAGAATCCTGTTGCTGCCATTGACCAAAATCGTCTTGAAAATAGATATTGTCACCGAACGCCTGCTTCAGACTGCCACTTAGGTTTGGCTTTTTCCGCTGAAACCGCTTGTTTTTCCAGTACTCATCAAACGCCACAGCTTCCGTTACACACATGACGTAAACGAGGCATCTTTGCCTCCCTTTTAGTTTGCTGCCAGTGCCAACGATCCAATCTCCGATAGAGGCTGTCTTTCGAATTCTCGGTTTGCACGTAGCCAACGAACATATTCCAAAAAATGGATTGGGCGCAAAACTGTAGTCGCGAGCAACGACATAAGAAAAAAGCCTTACATCTGTTTTCTTAACCGCAGTCATACCGTTCAATATTACGCGGGGCACGATCTGTGCCATCTGGATTTTGCCAACCATCAATTTGACCATTTATGGCGTCAATAATGTGATTGCCTGTCCAACCAACCACAGCGTCAGCATACTTGTTCAATGCTTCCGGTACTTCGCACCCATTCTCGCCGTGCGCCCATACCCCCACAATTCGTTTGTCTTGTTTCTGAGCGTAGTCGATTTCCCAATTAACGTATTTGCTGTCCTTGGTTTCAGGGGAAATATAAACTACTAACGTACTCGATTGCTTAATACGTGGCGCTAAAATTTGAGACTTGATGTAATCTTCAGAATGGGCGTTGTTAGGATTATCTGAATTTATAGAATAGTCTCGAATCGTCATTCCGTGGTTGCTCAAAAGACTCTTGAGTTTGCCCAAACCATCATCATTTTCGTGGATATGACTTATGAAAATGTTTTTTATCTCATCTACCATTAAGTATCCCCCCTTGCTTTACTTAACCAAGTCATTCTCCTCTAAGTCAGTCAAATCTTCTACACTTGCAATATTTGCCAACAAGGAATTGTAGCTTCGTAATTCACCTTGCAAAATTTCCAGTTCATCACGAAATTCCTTCCGTTTAGCCTGATGTTCAAAGGCCCCTGCCAGGCCCTCCTTATGCCATTTTGCGGTAAATGGCCGCACTATCTGGTTCAGCACTGGTATCGCAATCTTACTAAACTGTATTGCTTTACGCCCATGGCTGCGCAGAATCTCGCGAGTGATGGGGAAAAGTACGTAAACGCTGTCCAAGGCCGTCTTTTCATCTCCGGCATCAGACGGCAGGGGTTGGGTGACTATTCGCGTGAGCATCTCAATATAGAGTTCCCATGCGGCACTTTTGTCGGATTCCTCAAAAGTTATCTCAGCATTAAAAAAGGCTAGATTAAGCTGAATTTTAGTCAAGCCGAATTTGCTCAAATATTCTTTTACGTTAAGCGTGTTTGTCATTTTTACACTAAACCACTGGAAATATAAGAAAATTTCATCCATCCCCCAGTGCCACGCCCATCATTCCAAAATGTTGAGCTATGGCATCCAATTTTTCCACCACTTCAGCATGTATTTCATCTTCTTTCATCTCCGCTGCAATTTGGTAGTAGTCCCTTTCTTTAATATCTATTCCAGCCTCTTGCATAAGATTGGAGAGCAATCTTTTTCCTTTGGTATCCTGTAAGAAGTCGGTGGTTTCAAATGGATCTTCGTATATCGCTTGGGGCAGTTGCCTTTTCATGTAATTATCAATCACCTGCGCTAGGTTTTTTCCTTTATTTTTTCCCACGAAACGCAAGATGGCCTGTGGATGGATGAGATAGTTTTCAATTTCGTAACGCTGCCAGCACAGACTTTTTATGCCGTCAGGGAGCGAACTATTTCTTGCCCCTTGATCGCCATCTCGTAACTCCACACCTCGAAAATCCGGAACACCCAAACGCATAGATGTGAAATGGTTTAATGGGAACCCGTTTTTACCTCCCTCCTCGGCGGTCTCACGACAGAAGGGGCTTTCCAGGAATGACAACAAAGGATGTCCCAAAATCCTTGCCCATTCCCTGAGTATGTCTATGTCTGTTTTTCCTTCCGTGTATAAAATACCGGGCTCGGTCAGGGCAAGTATTATTTCCGTGTTCTCCAAGCGTAAAGTCCCCACCGCTTGGCGGCTGCTCACTTGCCGCAATTCACCGACACTTGTCAATATATGCAGGCTTTCTTTATCGGCAGCATTGATAATCTGTTCCGAGTGAGTCGCAATAATCAGTTGTGTGCCACTCTGACGGACATAGGCACGTAAATCCCGGTATATTTTCTCTTGTAGCAGGATATGCAGGTGCGCATCCGGTTCGTCGATAAGCAGCACTGAGACTTTGTCGTGCAACAGACTTGTGTAGATGATTAGCACTTGCACAAAACCACTTGCAGCGCTGCTGAGGTCATACAACTGATCATGTTTCGTATGCTGGTAGCGTGCGAGTATTTTCGCGGTAGCGCTAGGAGTTGATAACTCGTAACCGAAAAACGTTCGGGCAACTTCCTGTAACTTTTTCCACTTTTGAGTATCCTGACTCAAGGCAATCAGCAGATTGCGTAATATATCGCGCCCGAATCCCTCTGCCAGGAGGGTCCGGACTGCTTCGGGGGCCAGCAGGTATTCTTCTCGTTTAATCAGGGAGACGGGCGGTATGTAAACTGGCGTGAGCGGGTTCTCATGATATTTTTCAAGATCATCCTCCTTCACGTCTTTGGTCGGGCGGGCGGCGATCAGTTCAGCCTCCTTATGCAAGATCTCAAAACCTATTTTCCATTGGTCAGTATGTATTGAGATAGAGGCGCCGGATTTTACATCCTTGTCTTTCCAAAAATGATTAAAATCGGCCAAGGGTACCGAATGAAAGTGCAAGATGTTAAGGTTGACGGCGGTGTAGTTCCCGTCTTGTTCCCGCGCCAAGTCGTGGTTGTACTGTATCCATTGAAGCGCTATTTCCGACCAGGCTGAGATAGCTTGCAACACCGTAGTTTTACCGGAATTGTTTGGCCCAGCTATGACGAGATGATCCGGCATCTCGAATTCCAGGTGCTCAAATTTTTTGATATTACGAATGATGACTTTGCGGATCATGTTTGTTTTTCTCCGGGACAAAAAGTGGTGGAGTTTTACTCCATACAATGTGACCTTGTCTCAGCCAGTAATGACACCGGCACGGCAGGCCGGTAACGTGCACTGATGGAAATAGTGATATATGTCTGTTCGGGTGTTCGGTTATACGCCATTTTTTGTGCACGTCAGGTGATACGTCCAGATTTACAACCTGCCGGCAGGCCTGCCGGGGACAAACAATGGCTGCATAGAACGGATATTTACGTCCGCCAACGATATACACTGTATTTTTAGCGAGATTCTCAGGCAGGTCTTCTACCCACTCAGTGTGGTAAGGATGAAATCGCGCCCATAAATTGAATAACCACCTAATCATGATTGATATTATTTTTTACGAGCAAGCTCTTGTCACCTGTTCCTGTATAGCGTTTGAACAAGGGGTGTGGTTCGCCTGTGTCAATGTCGTTTTCATAGCACCCATGCACTAGGCGAAACCGCTGAGTGCCAAACTCATGGTTGTCGTCAAAACGGTAGGTATGAATACGGGCCAGAAAATCATTAAACGCCATGCAGGCTGCCTGCATATTTATCGACATTACGGCTGGTTGCTCGTCGCCCACTGCTGCCAGGTATCCGGCCGCTTGCTGTCTCTGGTGATGATCCGGTGCGTTTCGCTGCCAGTTTTCAGCTGTGACCTGCTCCATGGTATAAGCGCCGCGTGACAGTAAGCTACCGCCTTCCGGATGGATGAAGTGTGAGACTGCATCAGCGTTCGTAATGTTTCCTGTACCATCGGCCTCAAGGTGTACCCCAACATCGAAATACGGAATCAGGTAAGCGCTAGCCAGACAATCCAGGTGATACCTGCCAAAGGCTGAATCCACGCAACCGAAAATAACATCACAATCTATCAATGCTGCAACGACATCAGGTGAATCCGTTAAGGCATGATAGGTATCCACCTTGGTTCCCATTCCGATTTTCTGAATTGCTTGTTTGAGGGCTGAAACCTTCGGTTGTCGCCTTTTAGCGCCATCCGTGGTGCTGTTGACAATTCGATTCAGGTTTTTTTCTTCCAGCGTATCACCATCCGCAATGACCAGCTCCCCCACGCAATTACGTGTTAACAACTCAATAATGATACTACCGGTCCCGGAACATCCGACCACTGCCACCTTCAGGGAGCGCAGTAAATTTAAGGTTTTACTACCGAAAGTCTGTGACAACTTTTTTTGATATGCCGTGTTCCCTTCCTGTTTCTCCGGTTTCCAGATACGAATATCGTTACCGACTACAGAAACAGACTCCAGTTCAGAAAACTCTCCATTGACATCCACTGTTCGCGCCCGGATTGCACCATCGGGCAGCATTATAGCCGCCCCGTTCAGACGGTCATCGTCGAACCAGTTGCAAACTGACGCAAATAACTCCCGGTCGTTTTGGTTGTCAATCTCTGAAAATAATCCGTATCCGTTCGGGTGTGAATGAATGGTTATTATGGACTGACCGAGTCGATCAATATCGCTGATCTTTTCCGGCGTCAGGTAATCTTCAAAAGGCCAGGATATCAACCTGCTCTTTCTTTGCGATCGAGTGTGGGGCAGGCACAAAATTTCCGAAACGATAAGGCGCTGGCAGCGCTTCCCTGAACCTTGGTTGCAAAGCAAAACGGCCGCCGCTTCCAGCCCGTCACCCGGGAAAAGATATTCGAAGACCGTCTCGTGGCGACGTTCAGTCATCACCAAAGAGACGGGTTTCATTACCTTACCTCGTTTTCTATCTCGTTTCTGACGCGCTCAACATGTTTCCAGAGACAGTCTTCGCCGGCTTTCCACTCATAATGCCGGGACCAGCGCTGCCAGGTTTGACCAAAATGGTCTTCGGAGGCCAGCGCGTTGATTGGACTGCCATCCGATTTATTAAGCGGTGGGTCAAAATAAAACATGTCCAATGCCGAAGCGGGATAACCGCTTGGGATAAGTATCATCAATGTTGTTTGCGCTATAGTGTAGCCAGCCAAGATGGAAAATTCTCTGATAAGCAGGCCGTGTTTTCCGTTACCCTCCGTTATTTTCTGCCACTTGGAAGAATAGTTTGCGTCCAGATATTCAGTATCCTCCGGCAGTAATTCATAAGGGTCAACATCACCTTGCTGGGCTTGTCGCCGGACAGTTTCAAAGCGCTCAATGCCCGGCTGAGCCAAATCAACCTTTGTATCAGCCTCGATTCTTTCTCTTTTGCCACCACACAACTTTTGATTGAGAGACCACTCACCGACACTTTTTTGAACTAATGCCAGAATATCACCTCCGCTGATTTCAGCGGAAGGTACGATGTGTTTTTCACCATCAATACGGATACGATATTTTTTTCCCTTGGGTGGGCGGCGTTTATGTTTGCCGCATTTTTCAATGTCGATGGAGTCATCATCATCCTCATCGGCGGGAGGAATGACAAAGTATGAATCCTTATCCTGGACAACAATGATCATGTCGTCCGGAATTTCCACGTCAACACCGTCTTTTATATCAGCGAACAAGCGTCCGTCAGGAAATTTGTCATCTCGTTCTTTAAGAGCTTTGCCACTGATTTTTGCGGTCGGTAACTCTAATTCGTGGGAACCGTTAAACTCCGGTTGCACACCATTACGCAACCGCGGATTATTTTCGATAGAATTTTCCCCGGTGACGAACTTTTCACCGCCATGGATTAACAGGTTTTCTTCCGGCAAGAGCGGGATGTCTATACCGTCTTCCCGGTTTAGAAAAACTCGATTTTCACCGCACGCCGCAATTTCATAAAGCGTAGCGACAGAAACAAGTCCCGCGTGAACTTGCTGTTCTCGACCGTTGATTTGAACGTTCATTTTCATAGCGCCCATATTAACTGCTCGCCCTCCGTTTGTCATTCCTGCTCTAATCCACACGGCAACCCCGCCGTGAACGCCCCCCCTTGCCCAACTTGCGGCAACACCATGACACTACCAGGATAACGCTGGATGAACCCACCAAAAAGGGATAAAAAGGTCGCCATGCCGGCCGTTTCCAGACAGCAATGGCGGATTCCATTGCTATAATATAGAGCAGCCTATATAAACGTAGTATGTCGGCTCAATAATCACCTTGGTGAGATATGCGGGTTAGCGTGTTCCTGCTGCACATCCGGCAGCAAATTACTTTGGGCTGGAGGAGTGGGTGTCGTGGCAGCGCCACGCTGAAAAACAGCATTGAGATCGTCTGCATCTGCTGGATTCGGCCATGGCATAGCGCCCTTGTCTTTAAGCGCCTCCAGACTTTTGGAGAAGCCACCGTTTGAGCGCACAAAAACCGGCACTAAGTGCAGCTTTTCCAACTGCTCTGTCGCTCCGGTCCAGGTGCCACCTTTGCTTATCTCCGCGTTTACCACTAGGGCCGCGTCTGCCAAGGCGTAGATGACTTTGTTGCGTTGCATTGCGTGGCCGGGGTTAAAACCTGAGTTCGGGTCGTAGGGTGAGATCAAGACGAGCTGGCCTTCAAGTAGTCGGTTTCGATTGTCACGTTTCATTATCGTTTTTTCAAGGCTGTCCGCGAGAATGCCTGTGACTCTACCTCCCGCCTGTAATGCGCCGGACATGGCCGACTGGTCAATACCCCTTGCTCCACCGGAGACTACAGTCCGGCCGGCCTTTGCCGATAATCGGCCGACTTCCTGAGTGTATTCGAGTAGTGAGCCACTCACGTTTCGTGAACCTACAACCGCCAATCCTCCACTGTTAAGTAGCTCTCGGTCTCCACAACCATACAGCAGGCTCGGCGAGTTTTTCTTAAGCCGGTCTTTCAGTCTTTTTGGATAACCATTATCAGCGCGACTGACCACCCAAATTGCCCTTGTATGCCAGTGTTCGACCGCTTGACTCAACAGAAAACCTCGGTCCAGCAAACGCCTGATCCGGTCTTCGTCAAGTATGTGGCGAGAGTCCATGAGAACTTGATCCGCTTCCGAACCCAGTAAATCCGCTGGTTGCCTGCTTGTCTCCTGGAGATGGCAGGCGAGTTTTGTATATTCTCCCGGCTTGAGCAGGTCATTGGATTCATTGCCTTTACCGCGGCCTAGGATCAAGGGCGCAGTCAACAGCAGAATCGCCTTGGTGTTCAGGGAAAGTGTTTCATTCATCGTCAGTTTCCCACCTGGGCGAGCGCCAACGGCCACACCTCTCCGCAATGATTTGAACGGAGCAGCCAGGTTGCAGTAGTTAAAGTCCAGCGTGAGTCTACCATATCGTCCACGAGCAGCAATGGCCTACCAATCAATACCTCATCGGTCAGCGCCATAGAACCGTCAACATTACGAGCCTGTTGAGCGCTGTTCTTCATTGTCTTTTGTTCCGGGCGGTCCTCTGTCTTGATTAACACCTGCCTGAAAGGAAGGCCGAAGGATTCGGCCAAGCGTCGGGCGAAATCGGCCACCAGATGTGGATGTCGTATTGAAGGAACGCAAGTTACCCATTCCGGGAAGGGCCTGGGGTTCCATTTTTCGATCAATTTGTGACAAGCATCTACCAGTTCATCGGAGAAGTATCCATCATGATATTTCCCTTGTCGTACTAATCTACCCCAACCGGCGTCGCCCCAAACACAAAGTGCCTTGCCGGGTTGAGGCTGCAGATCAGAAGCTATTCGCCCGGATAAGTTGTAATACTGTAGCCCTCCCGGTGGCCACTTCTTTCTCGGCTCGAACGGCAGACTCGTGCGCCGCAGGAAAGCGACCGCTGCGCGAACCAACGCCGCATCCGGTTTCATCGCAAGAGCGGGCAGGCCTTGCGCCGGGGTATTATCCGGTTGCCCATCCAGTGCTTGAATAACCCGACTTCGACGGTCTGGTGCTTACTTTATCTGAAAATCTCTTGTAAATCAAAACGTGTTTTGGAGCAGGCAGTTGTAGTGCCTAGTTGATATTTGTAGCTTGACATTGTGGGCGGCGCGTGGTATCCTCCGGGCTATGTTCGTGCGCGTCAAAACCACCCCCAACAGCCCGCGTCAATCCGTACAACTCGTCGAGTCAGTGCGTGACGGCAAGGCCGTGCGCCAGCGCATTGTGCGCCATATCGGTATTGCCTTCGATGAAGACGAGCTCGTCCGGCTCAAAGACTTAGCCGAAGTGGTCAAAGCCAAACTTCAGGCCGAGACCCAGCCCGAGCTGTTCCCGCCCGAAGATGTCGCCGAGCAACTCAGCGCCGCCCGCGCCCGGCAGGACGACTCACCGCTGAAAGTCGAGCTCAAAGCCCTGCGGGAAACCCAGCGTGTCATCAGCGGCATCCATGCGGTGTACGGCGCCGTGTACGAGGACTTAGGGCTGTCCCGGCTGCTGCCAGCCTGGCGCTACCGGGCCTCGCACAAAGCGCTGTTCCATACGGTGATGGCGCGCCTAGCCAACCCGGACAGCAAACGGGCCAGTGTGCGCGCCCTGACAGCCGACTTCGGCGTGCAAGTGTCCCTGCCCCAAATCTACCGCATGATGGACTTGCTCGATGCGGCCTGTATCGAACGCCTCAATACCCTGGCCGAGACCCAAGCCCGGGCGCTGCTCGGCGGGCCGCTACGCGTGCTGTTCTTCGATTGCGCCACCTTGTACTTTGAATCATTCACCGACGATGAGCTCAAACAACCCGGCTACAGCAAAGACGCCAAGTTCAAAGAATGCCAGGTGCTGCTGGCCCTGGCCGTCACCGACACCGGCCTGCCCGTGCGCTACACCGTGCTGCCCGGCGCCACCTTCGAGGGACACAGCCTCATCCCGGTGGTCAAAGCCTTACAAACCGACTGTCAGGCCGACAACGCCGTGGTCGTTGCCGACCGGGGGCTGCTGAGCAGGGATAACCTCAGCGCCTTAGAGAACGCCGGCCTGCACTACATCGTCGGCGCCCGACTCAAGTCCCTGCCGCACGCCCTGCAAACCCAAGTGCTCGATGAAGACCGCTATGAGACCCTGACAGATAGCGACGGACTGCGGGTGGCGGACCTACCCCACGACTCCCGCCGTCTGGTGGTGGGCTACTCCCCAGTGCGTGCCGGGAAAGACCGGCATGACCGCGACCAGGCCATCGCCAAGCTCCGTGAGAAACTGGCCAAAAGCCAAAACCCCAAAGACCTGCTCAACAACTACGGTTATAAGAAATACCTCAAGGTAGACGGCAACAGTACCCTCAGCGTCAACCCCGATAAAATTGCCCAAGCACAACGCTGGGACGGCCTGCACGGGGTTATCACCAACCTGCCAACATCTACCACCGCCCCCGCCATCTTAAGCCAGTATCGCGGCCTGTGGCAGGTCGAAGATACCTTCCGGGTAAGTAAGCACGATCTCAAGATAAGACCCATCTACCACTGGACCCCCCGACGCATCGAAGCCCACATCGCCATCGCCTTTATGTCCCTGCTCTGTGTCCGACACCTGCAATACCGCATGACCCTGCAAGCCAAGCCGGTCTCCCCCGAAGTCATCCGCAACGCGCTGGCCCATGTGCAGCACAGTGTCCTGACACATCAACAGACACACCGCCGCTACGTGATTCCCTCCGCCATCAGTGAAACCGCCCGGCGCCTCTACAAAATCATGGGATTGAGTCACTCCACCACCCCCTACGAGCTCAAATAGCCCGCCCCTGAGAACGCCGAAACAAGGCAATTGTAGTGCCTACGGGTCAACGCGCCTTCAATAAAATCAATCAGTTAGAGAAATAAACCGTCGAAGTCGGGAATAAGAAAGTCCATGTGGCCGGAAGTCAACCCCACGTATTTCTGCATCTGTTCCTGTTCCAGCCGCCGTAATTCCGTAAGGCGACGTGCTCTCTCCCAGAAGGTGTCACTCAGTTTTTCCGAGGTCAGTTGCCACTTGGTTCCTTGCTTGACGATAGGGGCTGGCGACTCCAAAGAAAGAAGTTGTATCGTTTTCTGGATACGGCCATTACTGATATTGATGGCACCAAGAATCTGAGGAATGGATAGTCCCTCGGGGCAAGCCTCCAAGGCATTGATTACATCTTCTACTTCGTCGTGGGTTGGAAATGCGCTCTCTATAAAGTAGTCGGTGATCTCGGTCTCCTCCTGACCACTCAATAGCACCCCGTAGGCAGAATCAAGCGCCCTCCCGGCACGACCGACCTGCTGATAGTAAGCTACCGCAGAACTGGGTGTCTGGTAGTGAATAACAAAGGCCAGATCCGGTTTGTCAAAGCCCATACCCAAGGCGGTCGTTGCTACCAATGCTTTTACCTTGTTTTGAAGAAGCGCATCTTCCAATTCAGGCCGTTGGGCACCGGTCTCACCCGTATAGGTCGCGACATCTAATCCACGGGATTTGAGCCATTCACTCACTCGTTCTGCATCACGTACAGTGAGTGTATAAATAATCCCATGACCTGATAGCTTTGGCACTTGTGCCGCTAACCATGCGAGGCGTTCAGCCTGGGTCGGTAAACGGATCGTTCTCCGCGCCATCTCCCTTACGAATACGACTGTCATCTTCAGATATGTTGGACAAGGTAGCTTAACTGAGGAAAGAAATCCGTAACTACTCGCCCCCTCCCTCTAATTCTACTGAATTTTTTGTCAAGGCGTCCTTGACAACATAGCGTCATGGCGTTATGTTGGTCGTCATGGGGAATGCGTACCGAGGGTCGAAAGCCACGACGGGTCTGTGCCAGCCGCTCATTGCGATGATGCCGCCGCACAGTGTGTACATTGAGACACACTTAGGCGGCGGGGCGATTATGCAGCGCAAGCCGGCGGCGTTGCGCAACATTGGGATTGATCTTGATGTGCGGGCGTTGGCGGGGTTTACGTGTGGGTATCCGGTGGAGTTGGTGCAGGGGTGTTGTCACCGCTGGTTGGCGACTTTTCCGTTTGACGGCACGGAGTTGGTGTACAGCGACCCGCCCTACCTGCACAGCACGCGCAAGTCACGGCACCGTTACCGGTATGACTACGAGGACTCAGACCATGAGGCGCTGCTGGCGTTACTGCAGGGGCTGCCCTGTGCGGTGATGGTGTCGGGGTATCCTTCGGCCTTGTATGATGAGGTGCTGGCGGGCTGGCGCAGTGTGTCCTTGCAGGTGATGAATCAGGGCGGGGTGGTGACCGAGCGGGTCTGGTTCAATTTTGTGCCGGACCGGGTGCACTGGGTGCGCTATGCGGGGCGCAACTTCACGCACCGCCAGCAGGTCAAGCGCAAGGCTGAGAACTGGGGGCGGCGTTATCGTGACTTGCCCCCGGCCGAGCGGCTGGCGGTGCTGGCGGCGATGATGGCGGTGGAGGCACAGTGCACATGGCCACGGTGAACAAGGCCTCATTGCGTGCGGAGTTCGAGGCCATCCGAATGCGTTTTAAGGCGTTGTGCGCCGACGGCGCGCTGAGTCCCGAAGGGCGTGCGCTGTTCGAGTCGATGTTGCTGCTATTCGAGTTGCTGCTGGCGGTGTTCTTAGAGAAGACCACACCGAAGGGGGCGCACAACTCCAGCCTGCCCAGTTCCCGCACCGACCCCGATGACAGTGCGCGCACACGGCCCGGCAAGCAGGGCAAGGGGCCGCAGACCGGGACGGTGCCCAGCGCGTCCCGGCGCGTGGTGGCTCAGACCCGCACGGTGCCCGTGACCGGCTGCCGGGCCTGCGGGCATGATCTCAAAGGCACCGCCCCCACCGGCCATGTGCGACGAGTCAAGGTCGATATAGTCTTCGAGACGACCGAGTTGACCATTGACGCCGAGATAAAAACCTGTCCGCGCTGTGGCACTGAGACCCACGGGGCGTTTCCCGATGACATGCCGGGGCCTTTACAATACGGCCCTGGCATCGTGGCTTTCGCCACGCACCTGTTAACGGCCCAAATGCTCTCGCTCAAACGTACGGCGCAGACACTTCATGCACTGACCGGGCGCGCCGTCGCCGAGGCGACCTTACTGGCCTGGCTCACGCGGGTGCATGAGGCCCTGGCCGGGTGGGAGCGGGCGGCTATCGCCCGCCTGCTCACAGAGCCCGTGCTGCACGCCGATGAGACCTCCTTGCGCATCGACCGCACACAACACTGGCTGCACAGCACCAGTGCCGGGAACCTGGTACTGAAACACTGCCACCGCAAGCGGGGCGGGGACGCCCTCAAGGACATCGGCATCGTCCCCCGCTACGGCGGTGTTCTCGTGCACGACCGCTGGGCCAGCTACTTCGCCTATGACAACTGCGAGCATGCCCTGTGCGGCAGTCACCTGTTGCGTAACTTGGCCTTTATCGAGGACGCCCACGGCCATGCCTGGGCCCAACGTATGAGCCGCCTCCTGCTCAAGACCTGCCGACAGGTGCGCACACATAAAAACAAGGCACTCAGCGAGACCGACTACCAGTCCCTGCGCACCCGCTACCGGACTATCCTGACACAAGCCAAACGGGAACTCCCCACACCCCCGAAACGGCTCACCGGCCAACGCGGACGGATTGCCCAATGTGAGGCACAAAACCTCCATGATGCCCTCGTCAAGTACGAAACCGAAGTCCTCCGCTTCGCCCGCGACCCCAACGTGCCGTTCACCAACAACCGCGCCGAACGCGATATCCGTATGGCTAAAGTCAAACAAAAAGTCTCCGGCTGCTTCCGAACCACCGCCTACGCCGACACCTACTGCCGCATCTCCAGCTACTTGCAGTCTATGACCCTGAAGGGCTACAATCCCCTCGCCGCCATCGAGATAGCACTCAAGGGAGACGCCGCCACCATGGTGGAAAAACCGCTCAAAAATAAAACGGTTAAGAAAAACCAGATCAGAACAAGAGATCAGGGTAAGGGGGGCGAGTAGTTACCTTGAAATAAATAAAGGCTTGATCAGTTCAGATTGCTCTATGAAATACAGTCATGCTACACTGCCGATTTATTCTGACCTTTCTGATTCGGAGGAAACCACAATGAGCACGTATTCCCCCCCCCCCCCCCCCCCCTTGCTAAATTAACAGCCGTCCTGCTGCTGGCAGTACTGGCGACCCCGGCGGGGGCGCAGGCACTGCCGGAGATTAGTCTGCAGATAACCGATCTTGCCAGGAACGCTGGCAGGACCGCTGAAAGCATTGTTGGACTATCATGCGGGAGAAGTGAGGGCGGAATGCCGGTCCAGATAAAAGCCAGCCAGGACGCAAGCGGCGTGACGGTCAACGTGATGGCGCATACCGTATCCGGCCATGACCGGTTTCGGGACCTTGGCGTGCCGGCCTACGTCAACAGAGGCGTCTACCGGTCGCGCACCACGGCGACCTTTGCGAGCAACTCGACGTCATGGGTTGACCTGAATTCCCTCAGCGGCAATACCGGATCGCCCTGTTTCCCGGACGACAACCTCATCACCGGAGAGAGCGTGATCCGTGTTGTCTTGCTGCCCGGAACGGGCTACACCATCAATCCGAATATGCGGATGGCTGAGGTCGTCATCTGGGACGGACCCGGCGAAGAGTGCAGCAGGGTGCGAGGCAATCAAAAACTCTATATGCCCCATCCCCAAGGCGGCATGGCCTGGGGCGTCTGCACCTGCGCCGCGCAGAGCCAGCACCCCAGCGTCCGGCGGGCCCTGGATCGAACCATCCCCACGCCCGGCGATGATGGGAGATACGGCACCGATGACGACGGGACAACCCCCGCGCCCGCACCGAGTGAGGGGTTCCTGAGCAACCTGGCCAAACAGTTTCATGATCCCTCTTACCTCTACTGCGAGGGATCGCCGTACAGGGGGTTTGGATCATGAAGCGTTCCTGATGCCGGCGGGCTGGAATGGTCAGCATGAAGGCATGAAAGAGGGTACTGTGTCGATAGCCTCGATTGCTGCCCGGGGCGGGAATCCAGTGGAAAAAAGTCCCGAAGGGACACTTTATAAGGTGTCCCCGGCTGACAACATGCCGGGGGCGGCGCGAGCGACGGTTTGAGCGAATGGATTCCTGCATTCGCAGGACCAATCGGCAGGATAGCCGAATTGCAAACTACATCCATGTAGTTTGCCCCGATGAGGCCAGCTACGCTGTCCAAATTCGTTCCAGACGAATTTGGACAGCAACAGCTGCCCGCAGGGTTGCGTCCAGAGCCTGCCTCGGTATGGAGTTGAGCCGGGGGAGGGACGCAATGAGTGACGGCCAGGGGGTGAGTAGTTACAGAAATCCTATGAAACGCACACGTTTAACAACACTTACCCCCCCCAATAGCAACATAGCCCTATTGGCCGCCGTACTGGTGGCCTTAGGCTTGGCCGGGCCAGCCGCCGCGCAACTGGTTATTCCGGCTACGACCGGGACGGAAGCCTGCACCCAAGGAGGTTGGACTGAGCTGCGGCCTACCGTAGGAGTGAACATAACTGGCAACCCCACAGCGAGTAGCGTAACCATTTCTACTCCGGGACTTACCAATGGCAATTTGCGAGACTGGGGTGATCGAGGAGGTGTCTCATCGAGTGGAAAGCCGGTTTAGCTACAGGTTTTGGAAAACAAACAGGGCTCGAGTTTATTTCAAACCTGAGTGATGTAGAATGTCTCCCCTGAGCTGTTAACCCGCAGATCTCACCAAGTGATGCGGGTTAGCACCATCAATGTCGGCGCGAACGCCGACAGGATGTACTGAGCCGCCGCTTCACTGAGAGGATTTTGCCATGACCGATGAAGAACTGAAAGCGCTGGTTGCCGGCTTGGCCGCCGCGCAAGACCGTACTGATGCCCAGCAGGCGAAGACCGAGGCCAAGCTGGCGAAGACCGAAGCCCTGATTGAAAAAAACGCCGCGCAGCAGGCGAGGACTGATGCCCAGCTGGCGAAGACCGATGCCCAGCTGGCGAAGACCGATGCCAAGCTGAACCGTCTGGCGGAAATGTACGGCGGCGTCGGCAACAGCCTGGGGGCGGCAGCCGAGGAGTTCTACCATAACAGCCTCAAGGCCAATCCGGTGCTGGCCGGGGTGCGCTTCGACTTCGTCGACCGGAACATCACCCGCAGCCGCGCCGGCCTTGAGGACGAGTTTGACCTGCTGTTAGTGAACGGTCGCGAAGTGTTTGTCGTGGAAGTGAAGTACAAGGCACATGAGAACGACTTGGCGCGCCTGCTGGACCAGAAGGCGCCCAACTTCCGGCGCTTATTCCCGGAACACGCCGACCGCCGGCAGCGCTTGGCACTGGCCGCCTTCCACTTCCATGACGAGCTGAAGCAGGCGGCCTTAGCGCAGGGCGTGACCGTACTGCAACGCAAGGGCGATGTCATCGAAACCCTGAGAGCAGGGACATAAAGGCGATGGCGATGTGGGCTTCGATGCGTCGGGGGGTCCAGTGGTAGATGGGTCTTATCTTGAGATCGTGCTTACTTACCCGGAAGGTATCTTCGACCTGCCACACACGCGGTTATTCGCTGTTGCCGTTGTCGCCAACAGACGAAGATTCGGCGGCAAGGAGCGGATGATACGTTCGAGCAACCGGTAGTGGGGGCGAAAGTCGTGCCCCCAATCAGAGATGCAATGCGCTTCATCGACCACAAGGAGCGCAATTCGGTTACTGATCTTTGCCAGTACTTGCGCGCGAAAGCGTTCATTGGCGAGCCTTTCCGGCGATATAAGCAATATATCCACCTCATTGCGGCCAACAGCATTTTCAACATCTTCCCAGCGCTCCTGATTATCTGAATTAACAGTTTTCGCGTGAACACTCATACGCTCTGCCGCCTTTATCTGGTTACGCATAAGCGCCAGTAAGGGACTGATGAGAAGCGCCGGCCCCATATCTGCTTCACGCAGCAGTTTCGTTGCAATGAAATAGACAAAGCTCTTGCCCCATCCGGTCTTCTGCACGACCAACAAACGGCTCTTTCCGTTTACGATATGCCGGATGGCTTCTTCCTGACCTGTGCGGAATTGTGCATCGGATAATCCGGCTCCGAGCCTCAGCAGTTCAAGTGCGCGTTCTGTTTTATACATCGGAATTGTGTCTGTTCTCCATGATTGGGACTCTGTGAAGAAACAGGGACAGGCATGGATCTATTTATCTGTGGTTTTATCTGCGTTACGAAGCGGATGCAATCGAACCCGCGTTCTTCAACCTTGCTCACGCCGTACCAGCACCTTGTTGCTGTGCTTTTCTGGTAACCCAGCGTTGCCATACCGGGTCGTTCTCCCGAAACTTGCGGTAGTAATCAGCCAGTTCTTTATGACTCATGTGTTTGGTTTCTTCATAGATTCTTCTACGAGCTTCCCGGGTAAACTTTATGCAGTCAAACTTTTTTTGGTTGGCTCACTACTCATAGCTGATTTCCTTCGGAGTTCTGATATCGACGATAGAGTAATTCAAATTTCGGTTGACGTCATTGTATGTCTGGATACGTTGCCAGTTTACCATATGCTTGAAGTTCCAGCTTGCGATGATATCTACGCCACCCAAACTGGCCAGCGCCACATGCAGGGCATCGTTATAGTGCTTGGGACCAACTGCGCCCGATGCGATATAGGCTTCTGCGAGTCTGGACGCCTCATCTGATTCCGGCAGCAGTTCAAAATACTGGTCTGGAACAGCATCAGGCATCCCGGATACGTGTGAGGGGACATCTTCCAGTTCCTTGCGCGTCACTTCGGAGATCACAAGTATGGCTTCGCCCCGACGAAAAGCATCAAACAAGCGACGCGAAGCCTCCCTGAACTCATCATCAAAGCACCCGCCAATCACCGATGTATCCACATAAATTCTCGGTTTCGTTACGTAAACCGGCTTGGGCTCTGCGTGACAATCGGAACAATCATACAACCAACTTTCACCATATCGGCAACGAGTGGTAATCAGTTTAGCAATTTGAAAAAAATACGCGCTATGTCGCAGTTCTTTACTCAGGTACCGGGAGTGCTTCAGCTCCTCTCATCCGCCGCTGTTTCAAGACCCGGGGCGAGTTCTCGAACACCGAGCAGAACATGAAATCTGACGGTACAGTCGACCTGACCAAGTTCGGCCGCACCGGGTGCTTCGCGGTGGCCCGCACGCGACAGGACATTGCGGACTGCATGTGCAACGGCAGGCGCAGTGGCACCCGCATCCTCGCCGGCCAGACTACGGGCAGCCAGGAAGCAAGGCGACGTTGGGGGTGCGCTGACCTCTCCAGCTGATGCTTGTGTCGGGTGAAGGCCTTTTTATTTCAAACCTGAGTGATGTAGAATGTCTCCCCTGAGCTGTTAACCCGCAGATCTCACCAAGTGATGCGGGTTAGCACCATCAATGCTGGCGCGAACGCCGACAGGATGTACTGAGCCGCCGCTTCACTGAGAGGATTTTGCCATGACTGATGAGGAACTGAAAGCGCTGGTTGCCGGCTTGGCCGCCGCGCAAGACCGTACTGATGCCCAGCAGGCGAAGACCGAGGCCAAGCTGGCGAAGACCGAGGCCCTGATTGAAAAAAACGCCGCGCAGCAGGCGAAGACCGAGGCCAAGCTGGCGAAGACCGAGGCCCTGATTGAAAAAAACGCCGCGCAGCAGGCGAAGACCGAGGCCAAGCTGAACCGTCTGGCGGAAATGTACGGCGGCGTCGGCAACAGCCTAGGGGCGGCAGCCGAGGAGTTCTACCACAACAGCGTCAAGGCCAATCCGGTGCTGGCCGGGGTGCGCTTCGACTTCGTCGACCGGAACATCACCCGCAGCCGCGCCGGCCTTGAGGACGAGTTCGACCTGCTGTTAGTGAACGGTCGCGAGGTGTTTGTCGTGGAAGTGAAGTACAAGGCACATGAGAACGACTTGGCGCGCCTGCTGGACCAGAAGGCGCCCAACTTCCGGCGCTTATTCCCGGAACATGCCGACCGCCGGCAGCGCTTGGCGCTGGCCGCCTTCCACTTCCATGACGAGCTGAAGCAGGCGGCCTTAGCGCAGGGCGTGACCGTACTGCAACGCAAGGGCGATGTCATCGAAACCCTGAGAGCAGGGACATAAAGGCGATGGCGATGTGGGCTTCGATGCGTCGGGGGGTCCAGTGGTAGATGGGTCTTATCTTGAGATCGTGCTTACTTACCCGGAAGGTATCTTCGACCTGCCACAGGCCGCGGTACTGGCTTAAGATGGCGCGGGCGGCGATGAGTTGCTCGGCGACATCTTCGGGCGGGAACAGCTCGGGCTGGGTCTCGGCCTGAAGTTTGGCTTTGACCACTTCGGCCGATTTGTACCTTTCGATTCCGATCTTGGTAGAGAAATTGATGCCAAATATCAGCAAGTTTTGCTGAAAGAAATTGAGCGACCAAAACACCTACCGGGTAGAATCGTCAAGATGATGCAAGAAGAAGGACATACCAGCTTCACAATGTATAGGCATACCCAATTTTCGGAGGATTAGAATAATGGCTAGAGATACCTACAAATATCACTTCAAAACGGGAAATAAAATCGTTCATACAGGAATAACCAACGATCTTGGCAGGAGAGAGCAAGAGCACAAACAAACCTACGGTGATAGCGGCCATATAAGACAGGTGGGCCGCCGTACAACTCGTGACGCGGCCTTGAAATGGGAAGGAGAGCAAACAGAAAGGGGCAATCCAACTAGGAGAAGGAGAGGTTGATTATGGCATGTGATATGACAAGTATTTCTCTTTACCTGCTCAAAGCAATTCCCCCCTTACCCGGCACGACTGCCCTTCAAACAGGGCGATGAGTTTGTCCTCCTGGTTGGTGACCTGTACTTGGTAATGACCGTAGACGCAGCACGACGCCATGGGTATCCCTATTGCATAGTTGCAATTTTGTATCTACAATAACGTCATGCGTTTTGAATGGAATCACAAAAAGAATCGAATAAACAGAGCCAAGCATAATGTCTCTTTTGAGACTGCTTGCCTAGTTTTTGACGATCCTCACCATTTGAGTGTACAGGAGCGTCAGAACAATGATGAGGAGCGTTGGCAAACATCAGGCATGGCAGGCGGTGCGGTGGTATTGCCTGTTGCCCATACGGTAATCGAAGGGCAACGCGGGGAAACTATTCGGATCATTTCTGCCAGAAAGGCGACTAAAAAAGAAAGGTACATTTATGAGCAGGCTTTCCAAAAAGCAAAAAACAGAAATCGATAAACTGATGTCCATGTCTGAGGCTGAGATAGATACTTCAGATATACCGGAGACGATGCATTGGGAAGGGGCTGTTGTGGGCAAATTCTACCGGCCGGTAAAAAAGCAGGTATCCTTACGCCTTGATGCTGATCTGCTGGAATGGTTTAAGGTTCAAGGTGGTAAATATCAGACCCATATCAATCAGGTTTTGCGTGGTTATATGGAGGCCAATCAAATGAAAAACAAACATGCTCAATCTTGAACCTTGCTGGTTGCCATACACGGCCAATCGCGCCTTTAAGAGTGCGCCGCGCATCATCGATTCGGCGGCGGGTTGTTATTACCGTACCCATGATGGCCGCACCGTGCTGGACTCCTGTTCCGGGTTGTGGACCAGCGGCCTAGGGCATTGCCATCCGCGGCTCGTCAGGGCGGTGCAGGAGCAGGTGGCCCGGCTGGATTATGCCGCCGCGTTTCAGGTGTCTCATAGCGGGGCGTTTGAACTGGCGCAGAAGGTCACCGAATTTGCCCCGGACGGCTTTGACCACGTGTTCTTTACCAATTCCGGGTCGGAGGCCGTCGACACCGCCCTGAAGATTGCGCTGGGCTGGCACCGGGTGCGCGGAGATGCCACCCGCACCCGACTGATCGGCCGCGAGCGGGGCTACCACGGGGTTAATTTCGGCGGCATGTCGGTGGGCGGTATTCCGGGCAATCGCAAGATGTTTGGTAGCGCCATGCTGCCGTATGTGGATCACCTGCCACATACCCACAACTTAGAGCATAATGCCTTCAGTACCGGTCAACCGCAGTGGGGCGCGCACCTGGCTGAGGAACTGGAGCGTATCGCAGCCCTGCATGACCCCGGCAATATCGCCGCGGTCATTGTCGAACCGGTTGCCGGTTCCGCCGGCGTGCTGGTGCCGCCGTCAGGCTACCTGGAGCGGCTGCGGGAGATTTGTACGCGGCACGGCATTCTGCTCATCTTCGATGAAGTGATCACCGCGTTTTACCGCGTCGGCGCGCCGTTCGGTTGTGTGCGCTTCGACGTCATGCCGGATATCATTACCACGGCCAAGGGTATCACCAACGGGGTCATTCCGATGGGCGCGGTGCTGGTGGGGCGCGATATTTACGACGGCTTCATGCAGGGACCGGATTACGCCATCGAATTTTTCCATGGCTACACCTATTCCGGCCACCCGGTGGCCTGTGCCGCCGGTCTGGCGGCGCTGGACGTTTATGCCGAGGAAGACATCGGCGCCCAGGCAGCCCGGCTGGAGCCGTTATTTGCACAGGCCATTCATGCCTTGCGCGAGGCGCCGCATGTTATCGACATTCGCAACTTCGGCCTGATGGGCGCGATTGAGCTGTCCCCGCGCCCCGGCGCTCCGGGCGTGCGCGGTATGGAGGCGCATGTGCGCTGTTTTGAACAGGGGCTGATGATACGGCACAGCATGGACACCCTTGCGTTCGCGCCCTTTTTGACGTTCACGCAAGAGCAGCTGGAGCAGACTTTTGATACGGTGCGCAGAGTCCTCAACACGGTTGCTTAACCCGCATAGTTAATATCCGAAATAATTGATCCAGGGTTGCAGCGCTGGCAGGACCGGCTGCATTGCGGTCTGGTAGCGACGCCAGCGGCCCTGCGCTGCGCGGTATATTGGCCGGGTCACCTGGTCGTAGCTGGCGGTGCCGATCAGGGGTCGTTCTCGGGCGCTGCGTTCGTGTGCCAGGATATCCGGGTGCCAGGGCATGTCGAGGAACTTCAGTATGCGCCGACAGGTTGGTTCCGTATCTGCGATCAGGTCTTCGTACTTTACCTGTAGCACCTTCAGTGGCAGCAGGTCGGTGTATTGCCGCCACAGGTCGAACACCCGGTGGTACAGGTGGGCGCTGTCTTCCAGAGTGAAGAAGCTGGCATTGGCTGAGGTTTCATAAAAGGTTTGCAGGAAGCAGCTCAGCACACAGTCCGCCGGGTGGCGCAGCAGGAGTATGAATCTGGCTTGTGGAAATACCCGGTAAATCTCCCCGGCATACACGGTATTGAGGGCAAACCGATCGATCGGCAGAAGGCCTTCCGTGGCTGGCAGATGGCGCGCCAGTGCCTTGAAATAAGCGAAGCGCAGCATCTCAATTTCCTGGCCTGATAACTCGCCCATGCTGTCGAGACGCGCATCCGTCGGTCCCGCAAGCCGGTTGACCATAGTCGCCACGGCGTCGGTTTCCTCCACCACCCGCAGGGCCGGATGCCCGCGCAGCAAGGCGTCGAGCAAGGTGCTGCCGGAGCGGGGGAAGCCGATGATAAAAACCGGTCCTGCGCGTTCGCCGGCAGCGGCAAATTGAGACCATCGCTCCAGATTGGCGGCGGTAAAATAACGCCGCCGGTTCTCCACGCAGTGCAGAAAGCGCGACTTGTCTATACCCTTCCCGGCGCTCAGCTGACGCGACAGGTCGTTGGCGTTACGGGCATATTTCAGGGTCGCGTCGGGGTCGCCCAGCCGCTCGCAGAGCCGCGCCAGGCGCGCCAGGCGCATTCTTTCGCCGTGTTGTTGTAACGTAGCCGCCGGGGCTATGGAAAACGCCTCCAGTAACGCTCTGGCGTGTTCGTGCTCACCGTCGATAGCGGCCAGGATGCCTTCAAACAGTCTCACTATCTCATGCTCACCCAGGGCTTGGCGCGCCCGCGCGACGGCTCGCCGCAGCGGTTCATGCCGGTTGGCCTGTTCGAGAAAACCCAGCAGGCCCAGCTGCGCGGGCAGATAATTTGCATCAATGGCTATGGCTTTTTCAAAGCAGTCCTCGACCTGCTCAGGCAGGCGCAGCTCCCACAGTACCTTGGCCAGAGCACACAGCGCCTGGTGATACACCGGGTTGATGCGTGTGGCTTGCCGGTAGCAGTCGGCGGCCTGCGCCGGACGGTTGTGGTTTTCATGGACGAGGCCCAGGTTGAACCAGGCCTGAGCAAGTTGTGAATCATGTCTGAGCGCGTGGTGGAAGCTGGTGGCGGCATCTTCCAGCCGTCCCAGCCGCAGGTAGGCAATACCTAGGCTGTTATGCGCCTTGGCCAGGTCCGGGCGCAGCTCCAGCGCCGCCTGGTAGCTGCGCACCGCCTCCTCATAGTCATGCAGCGCCAGCGCCGCGGCGCCGGCCAGACTGTGTAATACAGCCTCACCGGGCCAGGTCTCCAGCAAGTCCTGCGTCCGTTCCAGCAACGCCTGATATTCGCCGCCGCGGTACTGGTCGAACAGCGATTTGATTGTTGCCGGGTCGGGGTTATTCATAACATCCAATTATCAGGGGCAGAGTAAACTCTGACGAAATTCTTACTCTGACTCCGTGGCGCTGGACAGTTCCGCGCCCAGCGCCGCGCGCAAGGGACCCAACCAGGGCTCGAAGTGGCGCCATTGTTCCAGGCCGCTGCGATAGATGGGTTGGCGCACCTGTTCCGAGCTCGGGGTGCGCACGTTGCGTTGCGTCTCGTGGAAGTTGAGACAGGCCTGCTCGAACGGCAGCTCACAGAAATCCAGCAGCCGTCGCACCTGGGTTTCCAGATCATTCACTACATCCTCATGTTGCACGCGCAGCACAAAGCCGGGCAACACCTGCTGCCAGTGCTGCATAAGCCGCACGTAGGCACGGTAGTAACGTCCTGCCTCAGGCAAACCATAGCTGAATTCCTGCCCTTCGCCGAACAACTGCTTAAAACAACTGAAACAGCAGGCCATGGGGTCACGGCGGGCGTCGATCACCCTGGCATTGGGCAGGATCAGCCGGATCAGGCCGATATGCAGGAAGTTATTCGGCATCTTGTCAATGAAGCGCGGCGCGTTGCCACGATAGACCCGGGTCTGCTCAATGAACTGTTCCCCGAAACGGCGGAAATAATCCGCGTCCAGTTGCTGCAGAATGGCGGGATACCGGGAGTGCCGCTCCTCTTCCCGGCCGCGCAGTTTTTGCGCCAGGGCTAGGATGTTATGCAGTTCCATAGTGCCGTCCACGCTGCTGTGGGAAGCCAGGATCTGCTCCAGCAAAGTGGAGCCGGCGCGCGGCAGGCCGACGATGAAGATCGGGTCGCGGCAATCCAGCCCGACGCCTTGACGGTTGCTGAATAACTCCTCGGTGCAGGTGTCAATCTGAGCCTGTACCCGCGCTTCCAGCCGTTCCACCCGGTAGCCGGTCTGGCGCAGCTTGAGGGCGTTGCCCTGTGCATAACAGCCGAAGGCTTGCGCATACTCCTTGCGATCCTCCAGCGCCTTGCCACCGGCAAAGTACAGCGCGATACGGTCAGTGAGCGCAACGCCGGGAGCCTCTGCGTAATGCCTGATGCGTTCGAGCTCCGCGTCGGGAAACTGATAGGTCTTGATATTGGCCAGGCTCCAGTAGGCGTCGCCGTAATCCGCTCGACACCGGTAGGCTTCCCGATAGGATTGAACCGCTGCGTCCGTCAGCCCCATGGTCTTGCTGGCGTGGCCGATCTGCAGGTGCAAGTCGGCGCGCTGGGGGCGCTCCGCCAGCGCCTCGTTGAACAGGGCGATGCCTTCAGCAAACCGGCCCAGCCCTACCAGCGTGCTTGCCAAGACACTCTTAAAGTCCGGGTTGTCGGGTTGTTGCGCCAGCAACAGTTGCGCCTGTTGGCGCGCTGCTTCAAAGCGGGTCTTCCGGATCAGGATATTGACATAGTCAATACGCGCCGGCAGATGGTCCGGGGCGAACTCCACGCAGCTTTCCAGCAGGAACTCGGCATCATCGTAAATGCCCATGCGCACCCCGATTTCCGCCAGCAGGCGCATGGCTTCGATATGGTGTTTGTGTTGTTGCAGGTAATCCCGGCACAACACTTCGGCCTTATAGAGTTTGCGCTCATGGAGCAGGTCAAGCACATCCACCAGCGTCGCCGGCAACCGTTCCAGGTAATCCAACTGTTGCTGCGCCTGTCGCGCCGACTGCATCTGGCCCAGGCGTTGTTCCAGGTTGATCAGCACCTTCAGGCTGGATTTCAGGGCCGGGTTCAGTGCAACCGCCCTGCTGTATGCCGGCGCGGCATCTTCACTGCGGTTCAGGGACAAAAAGATGTGGCCGCGTTCCTGGTAGGCGCGGGCGTATTCGGGATTTTCCGCAAGCAAGGTGTCCAGCGTTGCCAGCGCCTGCTCGTGCCGATTATCATAACGCTGCGCCACGGCCAGCAGGTATAAAGCCTGCACCCGGTCGTCGGCATCCGGCCCGGTTGCCAGCAAGTCCTGCATCAGTGAGGTTGCTTCACCAAACCGGGCAGTTTCAAGCAGTTGTTTGGCGCGCGCGAGAGATTCAGGTACGGCAATCTGTCCGGTTTTATCATGTTGGATTTTGGAGGGCATGATGAAGCAGGCAGAACCAAGACCAGCGAGGGCGCATCAAGCGCAGTCTTCTATATGTTAGCAACTTTTTGTGTCCGGGTTCAGAAACAAGTGAGACTCTTTAGATAAAGAAATCGGGTAGTTAAGTGTGTAAAGTGATTTCGATTAACTTACACAGGAGGACTACCCGATGCAGATCAAAAGGTAAGCGGGTGAAATCATATCGCAGTTGGCGCGTCGATGATACTACCGATGCTGACGCGCGCGGTCGTTTGAAGCAGTTGGAATTGGTTGCGACGTTACGCGAGGATGGGTGTGGTGAGGCGACGGCACTGGCAGCAGTAGGTTGGTCGAGGGCGACCTACTACCGTTGGTTGAAGCGGTATCGTGAACATGGGCTGAAGGGTCTGGGGTGTGGCTCTCGTGCGCCGCGGCGGCGGCGTGTGCCGCAATGGACGCGCCAGCACGAGCAGCAGGTCTTGCACCTTCGCCAACGTTATCCGTTATGGGGTAAGCGTAAGCTCTGGCGGGTGGGGGTGCGCGAGCAGGGCTGGACTTTGAGCGAGAGTACGGTCGGGCGCATCGTGGCGAAGCTGGTGCGGCTAGGTCGGGTCAAGCCGGTGGCGTTTTACTATGGCCGGGTGAAGCCTAAGCGCCGCCGGGCGTTTACCCATCATGCCAAGCGCTGGCGCTACGGGATGAAGGCTAAGGCGCCAGGGGAGTTGATGCAGATAGACCACATGAGTGTCGGCTTCACGGACGGCGTCACGGTGAAGGAGTTCAAGGCCGTCTGTCCGGTGAGCAAATGGAGTGCGCTGCGAGCCTACAGTCGGGCCACCAGTGGCAATGCCCGGCGCTTCTTAAAAGCGCTGCTCGGTGAGGCGCCGTTTCCCATCCGTTCTATCCAGGTCGATGGCGGCTCGGAGTTCTTAAGATGAGTTCGAGCAGGCTTGCCAGGACTTAGGAATCCCCCTGTACGTGCTGCCCCCGAAAAAACCCGAATACAACGGCTGTGTAGAACGCGCCAATGCCACCAGCCGCTATGAGTTCTATCCGTTCTACGAGGGTCCACTGACCGTGGCCGCCATCAACCGCAAACTGGCAGAGTATCAGCAATACTACAATACCTACCGCCCGCATGACGGTATTGGTTTATTAACCCCAATGGAGTATTATCAACAACTCACACAGCCTGCCTCTGAGTCTCATATGTATTGAACCTGGACAATGCATTGACATCAGAGTTCTCTATGCTATACTAGTGCCATGGAACCTCACGTTCAAATTCTGACTGCAATCATTGGCGTCGGTGTCGCCTTGGCCGGGCTGATCCTGAGATTAGCCACGCGTATCGACGGGCGTGTCGACGGGCTGAGCGAAAAGATTGACAAATCAGTTGCCGCGCTGATCGATAAGATTGACAAGACACGTGCCGAGCTGAACGAAAGGATTGACAAGACTAATGAAAAAATTGACAAGACACGTGCCGCGCTGAGCGAAAAAATTGACAAGACACGTGCCGAGCTGATCGAGAGGATTGACAAGTCAGTTGCCGCGCTGAGCGAAAAAATTGACAAGACCAATGAGAGGGTTGACAAGACCAATGGCCGGCTGGGGCGGGTCGAACAAGGTCTGGCGGCGCTCAAGGCCACGGTGGAGACTTTCTTCCGGGTGCGCGTCGACCCGTTGGTTCCCCCGCCGGATTCTTCCACGGATTCCTCGCCCCCGGTTGAGCAGTGCCGGACCGGCACGGATGGCTGAAACAGCAGACAACGCTTGCTTTGTATATCACTGAAAAAAGTGAAGAGAAAAACCAAAAACCGCAGAGTTCTCTGTGCTATACTGGTGCCATGGAACCTCACGTTCAAATTCTGACTGCAATCATTGGCGTCGGTATCGCCTTGGCCGGGCTGATCCTGAGATTAGCCACGCGTGTCGACGGGCTGAGCGAAAAGATTGACAAATCAGTTGCCGCGCTGATCGAGAAGATTGACAAGACACGTGCCGAGCTGAACGAAAGGATTGACAAGACACGTGCCGAGCTGATCGATAAGATTGACAAATCGGTTGCCGCGCTGAACGAAAGGATTGACAAGACTAGTGAAAAAATTGACAAGACACGTGCCGAGCTGAACGAAAAGATAGACAAGACTAATGAAAAAATTGACAAGACACGTGCTGAGCTGAACGAAAAAATTGACAAGACACGTGCCGCGCTGAGCGAAAAAATTGACAAGACCAATGAGAGGGTTGACAAGACCAATGAGCGGGTTGGCAAGACCAATGGCCGGCTGGGGCGGGTCGAACAAGGTCTGGCGGCGCTCAAGGCCACGGTGGAGACTTTCTTCCGGGTGCGCGTCGACCCGTTGGTTCCCCCGCCGGATTCTTCCACGGATTCCTCGCCCCCGGTTGAGCAGCGCCGGACCGGCACGGATGGTTAAAACAGCATTGCTATATCACTGAAAAAAGTACAAAAAAAGCCAAAAACTACTTGACAATCTTGAGGGGGAATGCCATAATGAACAGCCGCACAGCCGCACAGCCGCACAGCCGCACAGCCGCACAGCCGCACAGCCGCACAGCCGCACAGCCGCACAGCCGCACAGCCGCACAGCCGCACAGCCGCACAGCCGCACAGCCGCACAGCCGCACAGCCGCACAGCCGCACAGCCGCACAGCCGCACAGCCGCATGAGCTACGCGCGCGCAAGCCAGTCGGCGCAACGAGGATGCCTCACCCCGCGTAAGTCCACGCCACGCCGCCGCGCCAGCGGCCGCCTACTCACCGCCGCATGGTTTGCCCTGCTCGTCCTGCCGCTGCTGGCCATCCTCACCACCGGCGTAGAGGCGCAAACGACGCGGCTGCTGGTGGGCAATATCGACAACGCATTTACTGCGTCTACTAGCTTAAGTGACAGACCAGTCCGTGCCATTGCCTTCACCACTGGTACCAACAGTGACGGCTACAACGTCGCCAGCCTTCAGGTTAGATACGCGAGCCAGGTAACCGCCTCACACTTGAACAGCCTGACGGTCACCATCCGGAACGCCAGCGGCGCGAACCCGGGCAACACGGTGCTCGGCACCTTCACCAACCCCAGTCCCTCCACCGCCGGGGTGCTCACCTTCACCGCTCCGGGCGGCGGCATCGACCTCTCGGCCAGCACGACCTACTTCGTCCAATTCGCTGTCGCGTCAGGCGGGGCGGCGGCAAACCTCTCGGTTCGGGATGGCGCAAACGCAGGAAAAGAGGATAGCGGCTCCCTGACCGGCTGGACGATCGCTGACGGAACACGCGAGCGGTTTGGAACAACTTGGGTACCGGGAAGCGCCATACTTCAGATCGCGCTCCGCGGCACGGTGAAGACGGCCGGTCCCGCGGCCCCGGCGAACCTGGGGGCTGCGCCCGAAAACCAGGGGGTGCAGTTGCAATGGACGGACCCGACGGACAACACAATCACGAAGTGGCAGTACCGTCGGCGGGACGGCGACCCCGGCACCTGGGGTAGCTGGACGGACCTGACGACCAGCAAGCTCGGCAATACCTTGTTCGGCACGGTGAGGGGTTTGACGAACGGCACGGAGTACGACTTCGAGGTGCGTGCGGTGGCGGGGAGCACGAACGGCACGGCGGCCACGGTGAGTGCCACACCCGTCCCCCGGCCGGCCGCCCCGACCGGCCTCACAGCCACGGCGGGCAGCCAGCAGGTGGTCCTGAGCTGGACCAACCCCGGCAACGCCACCATCACCGGGTATGCGTACCAGCAGCGTACAGCGGGTTCGAGCACCTGGGGGAACGAGACGGCGATTCCCAACAGCACTGCCACCACCACCACCTACACGGTAACGGGTCTGACGAACTACACAGAATATGAGTTCCGGCTGCGGGCCATCAACCCGGCCGGGGGCACGAATTCGGAGCCCGTGTCGGCGACGCCGCGCCCGGCCAATGCACCGGGGCCACCGACCGACTTCACGGCGGTAGCGGGCCCGGGCGGCGGGCAGGTGACGCTGAGCTGGACGCGTCCGAGCGGTACGATTACGAGGTACGAGTACCGGTCCCGCAGACCGGGCGGGAGCTGGTTCGGCTGGGCGGACATAAGGGGCAATAACCGCACCACCTTCGTGGCACCCGTGGGCAACGAGCCGCTGGAATTCCAGATGCGCGCGAGGAACGGGAGCGTAAACGGCGTGTTGTCGGTCATCGTGCCGGCGACGGCGGTAGCGGCCCCGGCCGCCCCGACGGGCGTGACGGCGACGGCGGGCAACGCCCAGGTCACGCTGAGCTGGGGCGACCCGTCCAACAGCGACATCACCAAGTACCAGTACCGCCAGAAGTTGAGCAGCGCCAGTACCTGGGGGAGCTGGACGGACTTCACGGGCGGCACCACCGCGACCTCGACCAGCGGCACGGTGACCAGCCTGACCAACGGCACCGCGTACGACTTCCAGGTACGCGCCACAGCTGCCACGGACGGCACCGTGCTGGGCGCAGCCTCGGCCACGGTGAGCGCCACGCCCACGGCCACCACCGCCCCGGCGGCCCCGATGGGTTTCACCATCGACACGGGCGATACTGAGATCACCCTGAAATGGACCGACCCGAACAACAACGCCATCACGAAGTACCAGTACCGCCAAGGCACCGGCCCGGTGGGCAGCATCACTTGGGGGGGTTGGACGGACATTGCCAACAGCGACGAGGACACCACCGAGCACACGGTGACCGGCCTGACCAACGGCACGCGCTATTACTTCCAGGTACGCGCCGTGGCCGATACGACGCTCGGCACCGCCACGGCCAGCACCGCGATTACCCCCGTGGCCAAACCCGCCGCCCCGACGAACCTCAAAGCCGCAGGGGGCGCCACCGCAGTGACCCTGAGCTGGAGCAACCCCGGCAACGCCACCATCACCGGCTATGAGTACCGCCAACGCGCACTCAACCCCGACTCCACTCTCCTGGGGGATTGGGGGAACTGGATGGCCATCGCGAACAGCGATGACGACACCATCTCCCACGCAGTGACGGGTCTGACGAACTACACGCGATACCAGTTCCAGCTGCGCGCGGTGGGCTTGTCGGGGAACGGCACCGCGTCGCAAAGTGTGGGCGCAACCCCGCGCCCGGCGGGCGCGCCCGACGCGCCGAGGAATTTCGCCAGCTCTTCGGGCGATACCGAGATAGATCTCGAATGGGCCGATCCGTCCAACAGCGCCATCACGAAGTACCAGTACCGGCAGGGGACGTCCAGCCTTCTTATGATCACCTGGGGGAACTGGACGGACATTCCGTCGAGCAACGCGAACACCACCGAATACACGGTGACCGGGCTGACCAACGGTACGCGGTACTTGTTCGAGGTGCGCGCGGTGGCGGGGACGGTGAACGGTGTGGCAACGAGCTATGTGCTCGGGACACCGGCCCCCGTTCCGGATCAGCCCGCCGGGCTGAGTGCCGCGCCGGGCGACGGGCAGGTCGCCCTGAGCTGGAACGACCCGTCCGACAGCACCATCGACTACTACTTCTACCAGGTCCGTACGGGCAGCAGCTGGGGGGATATCCAGCTCTTCGGCTCCGACAGTACCACGACCCACACGGTGACGGGGCTGACGAACGGCACGGAGTACGGTTTCCGGATCTCCGCCGCGAATGGCTCAGGTAACAGCCCGGCCTCGGCCGTCGTGACCGCGACGCCTTTGGACGCGAACGCCGCGGCGGCGCCGGCCGGTTTCAGCGCGGCCACAGGATCATCCAGTGGGGAGGTGGACTTGAGCTGGACGGATCCGTCCAACAGCGCCATTACCAAATGGCAGGTCCGTTACGGGCCGAGTCCGTCGGGGGGCAGCACCACCTGGGGGGCGTGGGCGGACATCTCGAGCAGCAGCGCGACCACCGCCTCCCACACGGTGACCGGCCTGACCGGCGCTACGCGTTACGCTTTTCAGGTGCGCGCGGTGACCGGGACTTCGGTGTTCGGCGCGGCCTCGGCCGCGATGACCGCGACGCCCACGTCCCCCCTCCCGGCCGCCCTGACCCTGTCCGTCACGCTGCGCTCTGGAGAGGTCAATGTCATGTGGACCGATCCGGGTGATCCCAGCATCACCGGGTACGAGCTCCAGCAACGCGCAGTCGGCGGTAACTGGGGCGCTACGGTGCCTCTCCTCCGCACTTGGCTCTCTGCCCTTCGCACCGGCCTGACCAACGGCACGGACTACGAGTTCCGGCTGCGCGCGGTCAACGCGACGGGGGACGGCCCGTGGTCGTCTGTGACCGCCACCCCGCTGGCCACGAACGCCCCGGCCAAGCCCACCGCGCTGACGGCCACGGCGGGCGACACCGAGGCCACCTTGAGCTGGACCGCCCCGTCCGGCACGATTACCGGCTATCAAATCCGCCGGGGCACCGGCGACGACCCGGTCACTTGGGGCACGTGGGGCGCCATGCCCGGCAGCACCTCGAGCACCGCCACCTACACCGTGACCAACCTGACCAACGCCACCACCTACAGCTTCCAAATCCGTGCCGTGAACAATGCGGTGCTCGGTGCCACCTCAGACACCGTCACTGCCACGCCGGCCACCCCCGCCGGTCTGACCTTCGACCCCACCGCGCTGACCGTCACCGAAGGGAACAACGCCACCTACACCGTCGTCCTCAACGCCGTGCCCACAGCCAGCGTCACGGTGACCATCGCCAGTGACAACAGCGATGTCACGGTCGATACCAACACTGGCATGAACGGCGACCAGAATACCCTGACCTTTACCACCACCAACTGGAGTACGGCCCAAACCGTCATCGTCACCGCCGGCCATGACAACGACACCACCAACGACACCGCCACGCTCACGCACACGGCCAGTGGCGGCGGTTACGGCAGTGTCACCGGCAGTCTGACCGTTACCGTCACCGATGACGACAGCGCCGGTGTCACCACCGCCGCCACCGACACCACCGCCACCGAGGGCAGCACCACGGCCACAGCCACCTTCACGGTGGTACTCGACACGCAGCCGTCGCACAACGTCACCGTCACCGTCACCGCGCCCACCGGTTTAACCCTCGACGGCCCGGACAGCGCCACCGCCTTCACCTCCAGCGAGGCGCTGACCTTCACCGACAGCACCTGGAGCACCGCCCAGACCGTCACCGTGCGCGCACCTGATGACAGCACCGACAGCCCCAGCGGTCGGGAACTGACCGTCACCTACGCCACCGCCTCGACCGACAGCGACTACGGTAACCTGACCGGCATGGCCGCCACCGTCACCGTCACGGATAATGACGCCACCACAGTGACCTTGGCCGGTAGTGCCGGGGATGTGACCGAGGGCAACACGAAGACCTTCACGGTGACCTTAGGGCGCGGCCTGGTGAACGGCGAGACGCTGGCGGTACCGCTGGCTTTTACCGGCACCGCGACGCGGGGCACAGACTACATGACGGCGTGTCCGACCACGCTGCCGACCGGGGTGACCTGCAACGACCTCGACGATACGAGCCTGACCCCCACGGTGACCTTCACCGGGGCGAGCGGGAGCACGACGGACGCCACGGTGACGCTGACCTTAACTGCGACCACCGACAGCACCGCCGAGACGGGCGGCGAGACAGTCGTCATTGGCTTTGGCACGCTGTCGGCCACCGGCTTAGAGGGCGGCACGAGCACCACCGACAGCCTGGCGGACTTTAAGATTACTGACCCGGACACCACCGCCCCGACCGTAACGATTACCGACGTACCTGAGAAAATTAACGACCGCGACCCGTTCACGGTGACGTTCACCTTCTCCGAAGACGTCACCGACTTCGTCACCGGCGATGTCAGCGTCACCAACGCCGACAAAAGCAACTTCGCCGGCAGTGGCGATAGCTACACCCTCACCGTCACCCCCAACGCCAGCGATGATGTGACGGTCACGGTCGCCGCCAATGCCGCCACCGATGGTGTGAACACCGGCCCGGCCAGTGATGAGGTTGCGACCGCCACCTGGGACTCCACCGCCCCGACGCTGGACATCACCGGCATTCCGGCCAAGATTAAAGACACCACTGCGCTCACCGCGACCTTCACTTTCTCCGAGGCCGTCACTGAGTTTGTCAAGGGCGACATTACCGTCACCGGCGGCACGGCGGGCACCTTCTCCGGTAGCGGCCGCAGCTATACCTTAGCCATCACCCCCACCAGTGGCTCGAATGTCGTCGTCACCGTCGCCGCCAATGCCGCCACCGATGGCGTGAACACCGGCCCGGCC
Organism: Gammaproteobacteria bacterium; assembly: GCA_965215365.1. GTDB lineage: Bacteria > Pseudomonadota > Gammaproteobacteria > Eutrophobiales > Eutrophobiaceae > JAAXHV01. Next base: position 1,943,473 of record CBDCDS010000003.1, read on the forward strand.
AGTGATGAGGTTGCGACCGCCACCTGGGACTCCACCGCCCCGACGCTGGACATCACCGGCATTCCGGCCAAGATTAAAGACACCACTGCGCTCACCGCGACCTTCACTTTCTCCGAGGCCGTCACTGAGTTTGTCAAGGGCGACATTACCGTCACCGGCGGCACGGCGGGCACCTTCGCCGGCAGTGGCGCCAGCTATACCCTCACCGTCACCCCCACCAGTGGCTCGAATGTCGTCGTCACCGTCGCCGCCAATGCCGCCACCGATGGCGTGAACACCGGCCCGGCCAGTGATGAGGTTGCGACCGCCACCTGGGACTCCACCGCCCCGACGCTGGACATCACCGGCATTCCGGCCAAGATTAAAGACACCACTGCGCTCACCGCGACCTTCACTTTCTCCGAGGCCGTCACTGAGTTTGTCAAGGGCGACATTACCGTCACCGGCGGCACGGCGGGCACCTTCTCCGGTAGCGGCCGCAGCTATACCTTAGCCATCACCCCCACCAGTGGCTCGAATGTCGTCGTCACCGTCGCCGCCAATGCCGCCACCGATGGCGTGAACACCGGCCCGGCCAGTGATGAGGTTGCGACCGCCACCTGGGACTCCACCGCCCCGACGTTAAGCATCACCGGCGTGCCCGCTGAGATTCTCACCCGCGACGCCTTCACGGTGACGTTTACCTTCTCCGAAGACGTCACCGGCTTTGCTGCCGACGATGTCAGCGTCACTAACGGGGCTAAGAGCAACTTCGCCGGCAGTGGCAGCAGTTACACCCTCACCGTCACCCCCAACGCCAACGCCGATGTGACCGTCACGGTCGCCGCCGATGCCGCCAGTGACGGTATTAACACCGGCCCGGCCAGTGCCGAGACTGAGACCGCGAGCTGGGATGTGGATGTCGCCTTTGCCTCAGGGACCGCCAGCGTCACCGAAGCGGCCAATGCCGAGGTGTCCCTGACCGTCACGCTGACCTCGGCGCGCAGTGCGGCGACGACGGTTTTTGTTCAATACCAGAACATCACCGCCACACGCGTCGGCAATGCCGACTACACCGGTAGCCCGAACTCGGTGACCGTCCCCGCCGGGGACACTAGCGCCACGCTGACCATCCCCATTACCAACGATGATGCCACCGAGTCCACCGAGACCTTCTTAGTGCGCCTGCTCCCTGATCGACTGCCGACCGGCGTCACCTTAGGCAGCCCGACCTCGGTGACCGTGACCATCACCGATGATGACGACCCGCCGGCGGCACCGGGTGCGCCCGCCGGCTTGAGCGCCGCCGCCGGCGATACGCAAGTGGTACTCACCTGGACGGATCCGTCCAACGCCGACATCACCGCTTGGGAAGTACGCCAGGGCAGTGGCAGCCCGCTGAGCTGGGGTAGCTGGACGGAAATTGCCGGCAGTACGGCCACGACCACGACGCACACCGTCACCGGCCTGACCAACGGCACGGCTTACAGCTTTGAGCTGCGCGCCAAAGCCGGCACGGTCACTGGCACGGCCTCCGGTACTGTGACCGCCACGCCGGCGGCCACCCCCACGGTGGCGCTGTCGGCCTCGGCCACTACGGTCACCGAAGGCGGCAGTGCTGTGACTATTACCGCCACCCGCAGCGCAGCGAACACCTCGGGCAGCGCGCTGAGTATTCCCATTGCCGTGAAGACCGCCGACACCACCGCCGGGGCCGAGGATTATACGTTAGCCGCCACCACGATTAGTCTCCCCAATAACGCCACCACCGGCACGACCACCCTGACGGCCACGACCGACAGTACCGATGAGCCGTATAACACCGAGGCCGTGGTCATCGAATTAGGCACGCCGCCCGCCGGCACCAACAAGGGCAGTCCCGCCGAGGTGACCGTCACCCTCATTGACAACAACCCCACCACCGTGACGCTAGCTGCCACCGCCGGGGATATCACCGAAGGCGCCACCAAGACCTTCACCGTCACCTCAGCGCGCGCCCTAGTCGCCGGCGAGGTGCTGCCGGTGCCGCTGACCTTCACCGGTACGGCCACCCGCAACACCGACTACACCGTAGCTTGTCCGGCCACCCTGCCCACCGGGGTGAGCTGTAACAACCTCAATACTGCCGCCACCCCCACCGTGACCTTCACCGGCCCGGCCGCTATGGCCGTGACCGTCGCGCTGACGAGCACCACGGACAGTACCACCGAGAGCGGCGGTGAGACCGTCAACATTGGTTTGGGCACACTTAATGCCAACTCCGGCACGAACTTAGGCGGCGGTGCTGCCGGTACGGACAACTTAGACACCTTCACTATCAATGACCCGCCCGCCGCCGGCACGCTGGCATTGACCTTAGCCGACATCGCCACGGACAATACCATCAACCTCGCCGAGAAGGCCGCCGGCTTTACCATTACCGGCACCACCGGCAGTGAGTCCGGCGCATCCGTCACGGTAGTCGTGGGGACACAGACCTTCACGGCTGTGACCTCCGACAGCACCGGTGCCTGGTCGGTGAGTGTGCCGGGCAATGCCAGCTACATCACCGGCACCTCGGTGACCGTCACCGTCAATGCCACCAAGAACGGCTTTACTGCTGCGACACAAAAGACCCGCACGCTGACCGTCGACCTGACCGCCCCCACCGCACCGAGCTACACCGCACCGGGCAGCTTGCAGGTGGGCGTAGCGCTCACGGCCATTGCCCCCTCCGGCGGCAGTGATATTAAGTCCACGGACGGCTATAGCATCACCGGGCAGCCCGCCGGCCTGACGATAAACGCCAATACCGGTGCCATCAGTGGCACACCGACCACGGCTAATACTGCCACCGCCGCCGCCACGGTGACCGTCCGGGACGCCGCCGGCAACCCCGCCGATGTCTCCATTACCTTCCCGGCGGTGGCTAAGGGCACACAAACCTTAACGGGCTTTGCTTACAGCTCAGCCACGGCCACCGTGGGCGGCAGTGCGCCGACGCTGACTGCGCCCACCGGCAACCGGGGCGCACTGAGCTACGGCACCACCAGCGCCGGCACTATCTGCACCGTCGCCACCGATGGGACGCTGACCTTAGTCGGCGCCGGTACCTGTGTCATTACCGCCACGGCTGCGCAAACCGCCAACTACAACGAAGCCACTGCTACGTTTACGGTGACCATCAGCGCCGGCGGGGGTGGCGTCACCCCCCAGCAGCCCGAGCCGCAGCCCGAGCCGCAGCCTGAGCCGACACCGCCGACACCGCCGGCAACGCCGACAACGCCGACAACGCCGACAACACCGGCAACACCGGCAACACCGACACCGCCGACAACACCGACAACGCCGCCGCCGGCACCCACACCCGTGTCCACCCCGGCCACCGATGCCGCCTTAACGCTCACTGCCGGCGCGCCGCTCACCGCCCCCGGCACGACGGCCCCGACGCCCAACTTGCTGTTGACCTTAGCCGCGCCGATGGAAGCAATAAAGACCCCGGACGACCCGGGCGAGGACGCGCCGGGTGAGGACACCGGCGATGATACCGGCGATATGGACGATGCCGTCCCGGCACCGGCCCCGGTCCCGGCCATGGCCCCGCCGCAGCGCCGTTATGACGTGCGGTTAGCGACCCGCCCGAGCGGCCCGGTCACCTTAGTGGCAACCAGCTCAGATCCGAACATTGCCACCGTCAGCGCCGCCGTGCAGTTCACGGTGGCTGATTGGACGGTGCCGCAAGGCATTACCGTTACCGCCTTGGCTCCGGGCTGGGTGGGCATTACCCATCGCCTGCAAGGCGGCGGTTATGACGGGCAGACGCTCCCTGAGCTGATCGTGCGCGTGGGTGATGGCGGCACGGACCCGCGCAAAGACTCCCCGCGCAACGCCGACCCGGCCGCCGCGCTGGGCATTGTCAACGAGGAGTCCCCCGCAGCCCCCGCCGAGGGTACCGACCGCGACGATGCGCCGGCGGACGGTGACTCCGCCGATAGTGACTCCGCCGATGGCGATGGTGCCGAGGCACCTACCGACGGTGACTCCGCTGACGGTGATGGCGACGATACGCCTAGCGACGATGACTCCGCCGACACCGACGCACCCGCTGTCCCCGCCACCCCGGTCACTGAGTCCGACACGCAACCCCCCGTACCCGCTGCCGCCCCCACCCCAGCGTTGCTGCCGGCTGGGACCTTGGCCACCTTGGCGCGTGGGCAGCTCAGCGCCGCCCAGGCCGTACTGGGCGCCCGCCTGAGCGCCGCCCCCGGTGCCGAGCGTCTCACTGTAGCCGGGCGCACGCTGTCGTTAGCAGCACTGCTCGGGAGCGACACCGCCGGTCTTGACACCGCCGCGCCCCGTGATTTGACGACCTTAGCCGTCCCCGGTGTGCCGGGCTTGTCCTGGGCGCAGGCCACCGGGCAGTGTGCCTCCTGGACACAGACTGACTGCGCCACCCCGACCGGGGAGGGTACCGAGTCGCCCCACACCGGCGCCCCGGCCGGGATGTGGGAGACTTTAGTCTATCAATTCTTAAGCGGCCAGTTACGCAGTGCGGGTCTCAGCGCGGCACTGTGGCAGGACAGTGGGTTTGCTTTGGACCTCAGTGCCGGCGGTGACGGCACCGATGGGACGCCGCCCGGGCGGCGTTGGACGCTGTGGGGACAAGGTCAGGTGCAGGGCTTAACGGATTTACCCGCAGAGTTAGGGGGTGCTGGTGCCCAGCGCACCGGCTATCTGGGGTTGGACACCGCCTTAGGCGAGCGGGGTCGGGTCGGGCTGGCACTCTCGCACAGCTTCGATGCCAGTGCCTTACGCACGGTACACCCGTATCTGTCTATCACCCACGGTGCCACCCGCATAGCTGTGCTGGGCGGGGTCGGGCACAGCACCGGGACGGCAACCCCTGCCCGCCGCCCGAGTGAGTCTGATACGGCCCGCCGGGCGGCCTCCCCGGCGTGGCATGAAACCTTGCGTGCCGCGCCGTTACGGCTGCACTTCGGGCGGGTGGATGTGGCTCACCCGTTAGCCACCGTTGCCGGTTTGACGGTCGATGCCCGCGTAGATGCTGCCTGGGCGCGCCTAGTGCGTCTTAATGAGGCCGGGCGCGCCTTTCAGGGTGAGACCGTGCGCACCGTGCGTGCCGGGCTCAGTGCCACCGGGACGCAGGTGACACTGCCGGCCGTGTCGGGCTTAGCGCTCAGCCCGACGTTCGCCGTGCGCCTGCGCGAGGATGCCGGTGCGGATGTGTCCGGGCGCGCCTTGGCGCTCGATGGTGCCCTCGATGCCCGCTATGCGGCCTGGCGCCTCACGCTCGGCGGTCACTGGCTCGCCCGGCGCAGTGTGCGCGGGGGGCGTGAGCAGGGCGCCCGTGCTACGGTTGCCCACGGTCAGGCCGGGCAGGTCGGACCCTTCGTCAGTGTCACGGCCCGTTGGGGCGACCATGCCGGGGGCGGTGAGTCCCTGTGGGGCGAGCGCTTTGACTATCGCGCCCACACCACCGCCACCGCCCGGGCTTGGACGTTCGAGGCGCGCGGCGGTTACGGCTGGGCGCTCACGCCCACGCTGCGCTTAGACAGCGCCGTGCAACTGCGCCACGATACCACTGGGGCCGGTGCCTTGTGGACGTTCGAGCTGCGCCCGGCCACCCCCGGCAGCACGCCGGCGCCACCGGGCGCACCGAGCGCCCTGAGCCCGGGGCGCGCCAGCGTATCGCCGGTCAGCGCCGCTGCGACCGCCGCCCGCCCGACACCGCCCACAGCCCACCCGCCCGCCGGCGTCATGGCTCACCCGCCCGCCGCTACGGCCCACCCGGAGCACTGACATGGCGATACGCACCGAGACTCCCAACACTGATGTCCCCACTGCGGTACAGACGCCCGACACTTTAGTGCCCGGCGGGCGCTTTCGCGGGCAGCTCAGCACCGCCGGCGAGACCGACCGTGTGCACGTGGAACTCAGCGCCGGGCAGCCCTATACCTTCACCTTGCACGGCATCGGGCCGGACCCGGTCACAGACCCGGTGTTGCGCATCTATGATGCCACCGGCACTCAGCTGGCCGTGTATGACGATGTCGATGTGAGCACCCGGCAGTTGTATGCGCACGGTGTGTTTATCCCGCCCGCCGATGGGGTTTATACCCTCAGTGCCGGCGCTTATGCCGGGGCGCAACGAGACCAAGCCACCGGCCACTATGAGCTGCGCATCTATGAGGCGACCGAGGCTGCCGGGCGCACTGTCACCGGCACGCCCGGTGCGGATGCTTATCTGGCCGGCGGGCCGGGGGACGACACGCTCCGTGGCGGGGCGGGCGATGATGTCTTAGACGGCGCTCCCGGGGCCGATACCCTGTCCGGCGGCCCGGGCCGTGATACCGCCTGGTACGGCTATGGTGGTGCTGGCGTGGTGGTGAACCTGACCACCGGGCAGACCGGCGGGGCGGCCGGCGGCGATACCTTCACCCCCGGCCCGCATACGCAGACCGATGGAGCAGGGCGCATCCGGGTGCTGCCCGACATTGAAAACCTGCACGGCTCGGCGCATGATGACACCCTCACCGGCAATGCCTTACCCAATACCCTTAACGGCGATGCCGGGGATGATACCTTGCGCGGGCAGGGCGGTAACGACTGGCTGGTGGGCGGGGCGGGTGGCGATGTGCTCGTGGGCGGGGCGGGGGTCGATGCGGTGAGTTATGCCGACTCCCCGGCCGGGGTAGTGGTCAACCTGAGCACCGGGCAGGGTCACGGCGGGGATGCCGCCGGTGACACCTTCCCCGGGCGTAAGGTCGTGGTGGTGCTCGATGCTGCCGGGCGTACCCAACGGGCGGTGGCCGCTGACATTGAATACTTAGACGGCTCAGCCTATGCCGATACCCTCAGTGGCGATAGTGGGGCGAACCGTCTGGCCGGGCGGGACGGGGACGATACCCTGAGCGGTGGCGAGGGCGACGACTGGCTCGAAGGTGAAGGCGGCGGCGATGTCCTCATGGGCGGTGCCGGTCAGGATGCCGCCTCGTATCGCACCTCCCCGGCCGGGGTGGTGGTGCGCCTGCACAGCGGGCAAGCCGCCGGCGGGGATGCTCAGGGCGATAGCTTCGCCTTTACCGACACCCTCACCGTGCCCGGCCCCGACGGGGACATGACCGTGGCCGTGACCGACATTGAGCATCTGTACGGCTCGGACCATAATGACATCTTAGCCGGCGATGGGCGCAATAATGTATTAGACGGCGGGGCCGGGAACGACACCCTCTACGGCGGCCCCGACGGCGGCGATGATACCCTCAACGGCGGGGACGGCAATGACCGGATATTCGGCGGCAAGGGGGACGATACGCTCAACGGCGGGGATGGGAATGATACCTTGCGTGGCAATGCCGCCGACGACACCCTGAACGGCGGGGCGGGGGACGACACGCTCCACGGCGGCCCCGGGAATGACCGCCTCAACGGCGGCCCCGGCACTGACACCCTCACCGGCGGGGACGGCGATGACACCTTCATCTTCGCCCCCGGCGCCGGCAGCGATACCATCACCGACTTTGAGCGCGGACAAGACCGTATTGACCTCAGCGCCTTCGCCGAGCTGACCACGCTAGCCGATTTGATCCAGACCCCCGACCCGCAAGGACTGCGCCTGAGCGTCCCCGGCTATCCCGACGATAGCCTCACCCTCGCCGGTGTGAGCGCCGACCTGCTCACCGACGCCGATGTGATCTTTGCCGAAGACGACGCGCTGATTGGTTAAGGTATTCACCCACGCGCAGCAGTTTCCGTTCTCCATCCCGACATACCAGCACTGAATCCTGTTCATACCAGTCACCGAGGACAATGCGGCGCGCCGGTTTGCCGTTCAGGGTGAAATGATGAACGCCGGGCCTGTGGGTATGGCCGTGGATCAGTTCGGTGGTGTTGTATTTACGCAGGAATGTTTCCACGGTGGCTTGCTCCACGTCGATAATCTCAGCGGACTTTCCTGCTGTCGTGCGTCGCAGCAGCGGTTGCAGGCCACGGGTCAGAACCTGTCGTAACGGCCGCGGCAGGCGCAGGAACAGGCGGCGTACCCGCGGGTTTTCCATAAATTGCCGGTAGCGTTGGTAGCTTCTGTCGCGGCTGCAGAGCAGGTCGCCGTGCATAATCAGCGTGGGTCGGCCCTCAATGTCGATGACGGTCTCATCGCCCAGTAGTTTGCAGCCGCTCAACGTACAGAACCCCTGATCCAGCAGCAGCTCGCGGTTGCCCCGCAGCAGGTAAATCTGTTCATTGTGGCGGCAGCATTCCCGCAGGATGCCGAGTACTTCCGGCGCCGGCGGCGTACGTTCGTCGTTGCCGATCCAGAACTGCTCAAACAGGTCGCCTAGTATATACACTGCGCCGGCGTTGCGCGCCGCCCCCTCGCAAAACCGTCTGAATAACTCGATCCGGTCCGGTCGGGCGCTTGATAAATGCAGGTCGGAGATAAATAACGTGTCCATCAGGGGCGTTCTTTTGATACCATGCCCGTTTTGTGTTGTTGCCACGTCACTCCATGCTGACTATATATAACTCCCTCACGCGACAAAAGGAAAAATTCCAGCCCATCGAACCGGGCCGGGTGCGTATGTACGTGTGTGGCATTACGGTTTACGATTATTGTCATATCGGCCATGCGCGTATGATCCTAGTGTTCGACATGATCGTGCGCTACCTGCGTTACCGCGGTTACGAGGTGAACTATGTACGCAATATAACCGACATTGATGACAAAATCATCCAGCGCGCCCGGGAAAATGGCGAGCCGTTCGAACAGTTGACGGCGCGCTTTATCCAGGCCATGAACGAGGATTTCAGCGCGCTGAAGGTGCTGACTCCGGACCATGAACCTAGGGCCACCGACCACATCGAGCAAATTGTTGCCATGATTGCCCGCCTGCTGGAGAACGGCTATGCCTACCGGGCGGAGAACGGCGACGTATTCTACGATGTCAGTGAGTTCGCGGACTACGGCAAGCTGTCGGGGAAGCATATTGACGAGTTGCGAGTCGGTATCCGCGTGGATGTGCAAGAGGCCAAGACCGACCCGGTGGATTTCGTGTTATGGAAGGCGGCAAAGCCCGGCGAACCGGCCTGGGATTCGCCCTGGGGCCGCGGCCGCCCCGGCTGGCACATCGAATGCTCGGCCATGTCCACGCATTGCCTGGGCGCGGATTTTGACATCCACGGCGGCGGCCAGGACTTGTGCTTCCCGCACCATGAAAATGAGATTGCCCAGAGTTGCGGCGCCGGCAGCCGCACCTTTGCCAACTTGTGGATACACAACGGCTTCGTGCGCGTCGATGATGAGAAGATGTCCAAGTCGCTGGGTAATTTTTTCACCATCAGGGAAGTGATGGCGCGTTACCTGCCCGAGGTGATACGTTTTTTTATACTCTCCAGTCATTACCGCAGCCCGCTGAACTACTCGGACCGTCACCTAGACGAAGCCCGGGCTGGCCTCACCCGGCTGTACACTTCCATCCGCGACATCGATTCTGGCACAGGGGAGGTGGACGGCGACTACCAGGTGCGTTTTGAACAGGCCATGGATGATGATTTCAACAGCCGCGCCGCGATCACGGTATTACACGAGCTCGCCGGTGAGATTAACCGGCTGGCTGACAAGTCCTCCGCCCGCGCCGCCGGCCTCGCCCGCACCTTGCTGCAACTGGGCGCGGTGTTGGGCATCCTGCAACTGACCCCGGCAGAGTTCCTGCGCGCCGCCCCTGGCACAGACGGCATCACTGACACAGAAATAACCCGTTTGATAGCACAACGCGCGCAAGCCAAGGCCGCCAGGGATTACGCCGCAGCAGACCGGCTGCGCGAGCAGCTGTCCGCACACGACATCATCCTGGAAGACGGCCCTGCAGGGACGACCTGGAGGCGGGGAAGTTAGCTTTTAAAGTTTCGTGGTCTTTTTGAACTCTCACCAATACAGGCGTGCCTTCGAACAGTTCAGTTAGAATTGCATCAATTCCCTGATTTCTCTGAACAGGATTGAAAGCAATGCCATCAAGTAAACTCAAGGCTTTTCCATCAGCATTCCGATACCATTCCCGGCCTTTTTCCATCAGGTTGGATTCTGTCTTTACAGGAGCTCTTATTCGTTCTAGCGACAGCTCAACCGCCTCTGCGGATTTGTCTATACCGATATAACGTCGCTCAAGTAGCTTCGCAGCTACGCAAGTAGTCCCGCTCCCACAAAAAGGATCCAAGACGGTATCATTTTTGGCAGAAGCAATTTGAATAATCTTTCCGAGTAACAACAATGGTTTTTGCGTTGGATAACCCACTCGTTCCTTTGCCTTTGGATTCAGGTATGGAATTTCCCATACATCACTCAACGGCACTCCATTCTTTACCCATGTATAAAGTTTCAAGGGTTTCCTGAATGCGTCGTGCTTGAGCCCTGTTCGGATAGTAAAACATAACCCTGATGGGTTTATATCCGGTGCCGGATATCACCTTGATTCTAGTATGTTCCTTATTGATATGGTCGCCATCAGTCGTCGCATCCCTCCATTTGATTTCAATCGCATCAGTTCCAACAAGGCAATCAATTTCAAATGTTTTCGGGCGTTGGCTAACTGCATTCCAAAATCGGAGATGTTTTTTATTTTAACAAGGCTTCATGGTACCGGCGTCCGGGAGATGTCAAGTATGCAATTCTTTGATTGACGCCGCCCTGTTCAGGGCGTATGATTGCGCCTCTGCCTTATGGCTCGGTTCGGGGCATGGCGCAGTCTGGTAGCGCATCTGCTTTGGGAGCAGAGGGTCGGGGGTTCAAATCCCTCTGCCCCGACCATTGTGTGATGTGTCCCTGACGAAAGGGCGCCAGGGACGCAGGAATGACGAGGTGTTGCGCTCGTAGCTCAACCGGATAGAGCATCGGCCTTCTAAGCCGAGGGTTAGAGGTTCGAGTCCTCTCGGGCGCGCCAAATGCCGGGCTGACCCCGGTGCCAGCGGACATGGTGAGTGTAGCTCAGTCAGGTAGAGCCCCGGATTGTGGTTCCGGTGGTCGTGGGTTCGAGCCCCATCACTCACCCCATCTTTTCCGGCGCGAAAAGCAGGCAGGGCTAGTGTGATATACTTGCCCGCGGGCCGTTAGCTTAGTCGGTAGAGCAGGGGACTCTTAATCCCAAGGTCCAGGGTTCGAATCCCTGACGGCCCATCGGTAGTTCCCGTACAAGGAGCAATAAAGATCATGATACATCGCCACCTCAACCATCAGGATTACACGCTTGCTTCTATTGATGACGTGATCGCTCGTGGGCGGCGCTCGGACTGGGCGGATCTTAAGCAAACACTGGTCAAGCACCCGATCCTTGCAGGTAAAGTGGCTCAGGTCTGCCGCCGGCACTTATCCAACCCGCATGCACAGCGTTACCATTTCTGGAACCACCATGTGGTCAAACACTACGCCATTACCTGACTGGGAGCAAGTACTCTCCTCAGCAGTGCGTTTACAGACTATCTTACCGGATACGGTGCTCGTTGGCGGCACCGCAGCGGCCGTCCATGCAAAGCATCGTCTTTCGCGTGATGCCGACCATGTCCTCCCCGACCTGCGCACACATTTTGATGAGATCTTAGCGCAGCTCGAAGCCGTGGCCGGCTGGAAGACTGCGCGGATACGCCGTCCGGTACTGATTCTGGGGAGCCTGGATGGCATTGAAACCGGCATACGACAACTGATTCGACAGGCCCCGCTGGAAACCACCCTGATTGATCATCAAGGCGCCCAGTTGCAGGTGCCTACCGTTGCAGAAACCCTGCGTATCAAGGGCACTCTGATTCTGCGCAGAAACGCGACTCGGGATTATCTGGACTTCGCGGCGCTCAGTGAACATCTGGGTCCCCAGGACGCTGCGTTGGCGCTGGAGCCGTTTGATACATTATACCCACAGGACAATGACGAATCAGCCTTGCAGCAGCTGCTGATTCAGCTAGTCAACCCAATGCCGTATGACTTGGATACTATTGAATTAAGGGAATACAACCACCTTGAACCGCGCTGGCACGACTGGAGGGCTGTACAAGCCGCCTGCCGGCATACCGCCGATGCCCTTTTTTGCGGCTTGCATACAGCCCTCGAAGATGATCGTGCCCTGGATGAAGACCGGGATCCTCCAACAGAGCCTCCCGATCAAACGGAATAAGGTGCCGATCAGTCACGCTCCCCGTTAGCCGGCAACTGAAACGTCTTGAGGTAACCTCTAAAAATACCCTCCGTGGTATTTTGTTCGGCGGCAGTGCCTGGGTCGGCGCCACGGCTTGCCCGGATGGCGCATAATATGGGGGATGGGTTCAGAGTCATTGAATTTGACGATATATGCCTGTATTGTGGGAACCTTTGAGTTAATCAGAGAGTCTGATTGGCATTCGGCCACTTCTGAAAATTAGAGGTTACTATTCGACTGAACGGATGAAATGTATGAGTTCTCTACATGGTCTGCTGGTTTTCCCCGCCATAATTGGCGTTGTTGCAGCAGGGCAATATTCTCTCCACGCGGCTGAGCCGGCGCCGGACGGTGGCGCTGCTGCGCATACCCTGGCATTGGACGCAGACAACAGGGATACAAAGCCGCAGGGCAAAACCGCCAATGTGCAAATGCCCGCAACCCGTCAGGAATGGCGGCAGGATGAACAGTGCATGACGGTCTGCTCCAACTGGGGACAGGAGTGCGTCATGCTTAATTCCGGCTCCGACCGGGCCATCAGAAGGTGTGTGCGCACCTGCAAGTCATTCTCAGAGGAGTGCTTGTAGGCGCCCCCAAAGCCGCATGAGCGGGGTGCCGGGTCTGACAGTTCGGGAGCGTCTTACAGTCGCCAGTGCATCTGCCAATCCTGGCCCGCAGATCTTACCAAGTGATGCGAAGCTCGCGCCGGTTTGGTTCTGCCTGCGGGCTGGTTTCGTGTATAATGCCAGCCGGCAGTGGGTGCCCGCCCGGGATGCGAAAGTGGCGGAATTGGCAGACGCGCTGGATTTAGGTTCCAGTGGGGTAACCCGTGAGAGTTCGAGTCTCTCCTTTCGCACCACCTACCATACGAGAGTGAATATTGTGAGTGATACATGCAGGTTTCGGTAGCGTCTGGCAGCGGGTTGCAACGCAGCATTGCGGTTGACATACCGGAAGAGCGCATTCTTGGCGCAGTGGAAGAGCGCCTGAAATCCATGAGCAGGACCAGTCAGGTGCAGGGGTTTCGCCCCGGCAAGGCACCCATGCGCATCATCAAGCAACGCTTCGGCCCCCAGGTGCGCAGCGAAGTGGTTGAAAAACTCGTCAATTCATCCTTTTACGAAGCCGTCACCCAGGAATCTCTGCAACCGGTCGGCCAGCCGTTAATTGATTCGCTGCGGGAAGCGGTGGGCGAGGGCCTGAGCTACACGGCCACCTTTGAGGTGCTGCCGGAGATAGCGCTCAAACCGGTGACAGACCTGCACATTGAACAGCCGACCTGCGAGCTCACCGAGACCGATGTCGATGCCATGATCGACACACTGCGGCGGCAACGGCGTGAGTTTCAGCAGGTGCAGCGTGCGGCAGGCACGGGCGATCAGGTTAACATTGATTATCAGGGTACGGTTGATGATGACCAGGAAGACCTTAAAGGGGAGGGCGTAGCCGTTATCCTCGGCGATGAGCGCTACCCGCCGGAGCTGGAGCAGGGGCTGCAAGGTGCCACTGCCGGCCAGTCACTGGAACTGCGTCTGACTTTTCCGGAAGACTTCGACAGCATTCGGTTATCCGGCAAATCGGCGACCCTGCAAATCCGGGTCAATCACGTCGAGGAGGCCGTGCTGCCGGAACTCAATGACGAATTTTTTACAAACTTCGGTGTGTCCGAAGGTGGCGAACCGGCCTTCAGGCAGGAAATCCGCCGTCATCTGGACGCCGAAGCCGCGACTGCGCTGCGTAACCGTGTGCGTGACTCGGTGATGCAAGCCCTGCATGATGCGAACGACATCGATGTGCCCGATACCCTGGTGCGCGCGGAAGTCCGGCGCCTGTTGGAGCAAATCAACATGGATACGAGAATGCAGGGCCTGAGTGAGGAGGATGCAAACCGGCTGGCTGACTCACAGGACTTACAGGCCATGGCCCGACGCCAGGTTGCGTTGCAGCTGCTCACGGCTGAGCTGATACGCGCCAACAACCTGCAGGCAAAACCGGAAAAAATCCGTGCGCTCATCGAAGCCAGGGCGCGGTCATATCAGGACCCCAGCGCCTTGATCAACTGGTACTACAATGACAAGGAACGGCTGGCGCAAGTGGAAGCACTGGCGCTGGAGGACGAATTGATAGACTGGGTGGTCGGGCGCGGCAAGGTCAAGAAACTGTCATTGTCGTTTGACGAACTGGTGAATAAAAGGCAGAATCCGCAATGATGGATAAAACCCACATACAAGCGCTCAATCTGGTGCCCATGGTGGTGGAGCAGACCTCACGCGGTGAGCGCGCCTACGACATTTACTCGCGCCTGCTGAAAGAGCGGGTGCTGTTCCTGGTGGGGGCGGTTGAGGATCATGTCGCCAACCTGATCGTGGCCCAGTTATTGTTCTTGGAGTCGGAAAACCCCGACAAGGACATTCATTTCTATATCAACTCGCCGGGTGGCTCCGTTTCCGCCGGTCTGGCCGTGTACGACACCATGCAGTTTGTCAAGCCTCAGGTCAGTACCATGTGCGTGGGTCAGGCGGCCAGCATGGGCGCTTTGTTACTGGCGGGCGGGGCCGCCGGCAAGCGTTTTTGCCTGCCTCATTCGCGGGTGATGATCCATCAACCTCTGGGCGGCTTCCAGGGACAGGCAACGGATGTGGATATCCATGCCAAAGAGATTTTGAAGGCGCGCGCGCGTCTCAACCAGATCCTGGTCACCCATACCGGACAGCCTGTTGACAAGATAGAGCGCGACACAGAGCGTGATAAATTCATGAGTTCCGAAGAGGCCCGGGATTATGGCCTAGTGGATGCGGTACTGGTTACGCGCGAGTCCGATCCGGCTGCCGTCCGGTAGCGCAGTTGCGGTGGGCAATTTTTTCCATCCGGGCAGGCTGACATGAGTACCCGCAAACAAGGTAAGGCAGGTCAAGGCGACAGACTCCTGTATTGTTCATTCTGCGGCAAAAGCCAGCACGAGGTGCGTAAGCTGATTGCCGGTCCTTCCGTGTTCATCTGTGATGAATGCGTCGAGTTGTGCAACGACATCATCTGGGAAGAAGTCCAGGAGCGTGCCATTTCCGGATCTGCCAGTTCCCTGCCAAGCCCCCAGAAAATCAATGAGATACTGAATGAGTACGTGATCGGCCAGGATACGGCCAAGAAGATCCTCTCGGTGGCGGTTTACAACCACTACAAGCGCATGGACCCGGGCGCGAAGAAGTCCGAGGTGGAACTGGCCAAGAGCAACGTGTTGTTGATTGGCCCCACCGGCAGCGGCAAGACCCTGCTGGCCGAAACCCTGGCGCGCCTGCTCAACGTGCCGTTTACCATTGCCGACGCCACCACCCTGACGGAAGCGGGCTACGTGGGTGAGGATGTCGAAAACATCATCCAGAAGTTGCTGCAGAAATGTGATTATGACGTGGAGAAGGCGCAGACCGGCATTGTCTATATTGATGAAATCGACAAGATCTCGCGCAAGTCCGACAATCCTTCAATCACTCGCGACGTCTCCGGAGAAGGCGTCCAGCAGGCGCTGTTGAAGCTAGTTGAAGGCACGGTGGCCTCGGTGCCGCCGCAGGGTGGGCGCAAACACCCGCAGCAGGAATTTCTGCAGGTGAATACGACTGACATCCTGTTCATCTGCGGCGGCGCGTTTGCCGGTCTGGACAAAATTATTCGTGAGCGTTCGGAAAGAGCCGGTATCGGTTTTTCCGCGGAAGTAAAAAGCCTGTCGGACCGCAAGAGTATGAGTGCTTTGATCCGGACCGTAGAACCCGAGGACTTGATCAAGTACGGCATCATTCCTGAATTCGTCGGGCGCCTGCCGGTAGTGGCGACGCTCGATGAGCTCGATGAAGCGCAACTGGTGAAGATTCTGGTGGAACCGAAGAATGCTTTGGTCAAGCAATACCAGCGCATGTTCGAGATGGAGAACTGTGAAATAGAGTTTCGTGATGAGGCCTTGCGCAAAGTTGCCCGCAAGTCCATGCAACGCAAGACCGGCGCCCGCGGGTTACGCTCGATTATGGAAAATGTGCTGCTTGACACCATGTATGAGCTGCCCTCCACAGAAGGTGTGACCAAGGTGGTGATCGATGCCGGCGTTATCTCCGGCGAGGCCAAACCGTTGATGATTTACGAGGGTGGCGAGTTACCCAAGGCGGCGTCCGATGCGGATTGACCGGCGCCCGCCCGCCACCGGGCCGGCAGTCTTCATCGTGCGCTTGCAATCCGTTACCTTCGCCCCCATCTGCAAGGGGTAGAGGTCCTATCGATATGGCTACCAAATCCAAACCCCCCTTGCAGGTCTTGCCGGTACTGCCGCTACGGGACGTAGTGGTGTATCCCTATATGGTCATTCCCTTGTTCGTAGGCAGGGAAAAATCCATACAGGCGCTCGATACGGCCATGGGCGGTAACAAGCAAATCCTGCTGGTTGCCCAGAAGAGCGCCGGGGAAGATGATCCGGGCGTTGATGAGATCTATGACGTCGGCGCGCTGGCGAATATCCTGCAGTTGCTGAAACTGCCTGACGGCACCATCAAGGTGTTGGTGGAAGGCGCCCGGCGCGCGCGCGTGGACAGTTATATCGAAACAGAGTCGATGTTTTTTGCCAATACCGAGCTGCTGGAAGAAGAACTGCCCGAGGTGCGAGCCGTTGAGATATTGCTGCATCCGGCCCTCAAGCAGTTCGAACAATACGTCAAGCTGAACAAAAAGGTACCGCCGGAAATCCTGTCATCGCTGTCTAGTATCGACGATCCTTCCCGTCTGGCCGACACCATCGCCGCGCACATGTCGGTGAAGATTGAAGATAAACAGGCAGTGCTGGAACAAGTGGACTTGCGCGCCAGACTGGAATACCTGATCAATCTGCTGGAGACGGAGATCGACCTGCTGAACGTGGAGAAACGCATCCGCGGCCGGGTCAAGTCGCAAATGGAAAAGAGCCAGCGCGAGTATTACCTCAACGAACAGATGAAGGCGATCCAGAAGGAGCTGGGTGATATGGACGAAGCACCCAACGAAATGGAGGAGTTGGGCAATAAAATCGCCAAGTCGGGGATGCCCAAGGAAACGCGCAAAAAAGCGGATACTGAACTGGGCAAGCTGAAAATGATGCCGCCCATGTCGGCCGAAGCCACGGTGGTAAGAAATTACATCGACTGGTTGCTCAATGTGCCCTGGAAGCGGCGCAGCAAGATCTCGCGGGATATCAACAAGGCAGAACAGATTCTCGAAGAAGACCACTTTGGCCTGGACAAGGTAAAACAGCGTATTCTGGAGTATCTGGCGGTACAGCAACGGGTAAAAAAACCCAAGGGACCGATCCTGTGTCTGGTCGGGCCGCCGGGTGTGGGAAAAACCTCCCTGGGTCGCTCCATCGCCCGCGCCACCAACCGGAAATTCATTCGCATGTCCTTAGGCGGCGTGCGTGACGAGGCTGAGATAAGAGGGCACCGGCGCACTTATATCGGTTCCATGCCGGGGAAAATACTGCAAAGTATGGCCAAAGTCGGCACCCGCAACCCACTGCTGCTGCTCGATGAGGTGGACAAGATGGCCATGGATTTTCGCGGCGACCCGGCTTCGGCGCTGCTGGAAGTGCTGGACCCCGAACAGAACAACTCCTTCGCCGACCATTATCTGGAGGTGGACTTCGACCTGTCCGAGGTAATGTTCGTCACCACCGCCAACAGCCTCAATATACCCGCTCCATTGCTGGATCGTATGGAGGTCATCCGTATCTCCGGCTATACCGAAGATGAAAAGATAAATATCGCTCGTAACTACCTGATTCCAAAGCAACTGGAACGGAATGGTCTGGAACGGAAGGAGATCAGTCTGGGGGACGCGGCCATCAAGGAGATCATCCGCTATTACACCCGTGAGGCGGGTGTGCGTAACCTGGAGCGGGAACTGGCCAGTATCTGTCGCAAGGTCGTCACCCGGTTATTGCAGAAGGTCGACCTGAAACAGATCTCCGTGACGCCGTCTAGGCTGGAGAAAATGATTGGTGTCAAGAAATTCCGCTACGGCCGCGTCGAAGAGGAAGACCGGATCGGACAGGTCACTGGTCTGGCCTGGACCGAAACCGGCGGTGATCTGCTGACCATAGAGGCCACGGTGGTGCCAGGCAAGGGCGAGGCCATTCGCACCGGCCACTTAGGCGATGTGATGAAGGAATCCATCGAGGCTGCACGTACTGTGGTGCGCAGCCGCAGTGAGTTTTTGGGCATAGACATGAATTTTTACAAAGAGCGGGACTTTCACGTTCATGTTCCCGAAGGCGCCACCCCCAAGGACGGCCCCAGTGCCGGCGTGGCCATGTGTACCGCCCTGGTGTCGGCCCTCACCGACGTTCCGGTGCGCGCCAATGTGGCCATGACCGGCGAGATCACCTTGCGCGGCGAGGTGTTGCCCATCGGCGGGCTCAAGGAAAAATTGCTGGCGGCGCTGCGCGGCGGTATCGACACGGTGTTGATCCCTTTCGAGAACGAGCGAGAGCTCATCGAAATACCCAGGAATATCAAGCAGAACCTGACTATCAAGCCGGTGCGCTGGATCGACGAGGTGCTGGAAATCGCCTTGCAGGACCAACCGCGCCCGCAGGCCGAAGAGAGCGAAGCGGCGCTGGTAGAGCAGCCAGCAGTTCCCAAGGAAGAAGGCTCAGAAGCGAGCCTGCCGCATTAGCTTGAAATTTCTTCCATTCAGGACTATTATCCGTAATAGTTTAACTATTATGGAGTTTGTTCCTGAATGGTTGATGTGCGCAGAATCCTGAATATTGAGTTGGAGACCGGTCAGTCCGCGTTTTTATGGGGCCCGCGCAAGGCCGGCAAGTCCACTTACTTGAAGCAGGCATTCCCCCACAGTATCGTCTATGATTTTCTGCGCACGGATGTTGCGTTGGATTTCATCAGGAACCCTGCCCTGCTACGGGAACGCCTGCTGGCAGATCGGGCAACAGCGACGCGGTCGCCCGTTATCCTTGACGAGGTGCAGAAAGTCCCTGCAATTCTGGATGAGGTACACTGGCTGATTGAGAATGCCGGGCTGAGTTTTGTCCTGTGTGGTTCCAGCGCCAGAAAGCTGGTAAAAGGGGGCGCCAACCTGCTTGGCGGTCGCGCCTGGCGCTTTGAAATGTTCCCGTTTGTCTTTCCTGAAATTGAACAGTTCGACCTGTTGCGCGCCCTGAACCAGGGGCTGTTGCCGTCTCATTACCTGCAACCGCGCAATTATGAACGCTCATTACGTGCATATACACAGGACTACCTGAAAGAAGAAGTGTTCAGCGAGGGCCTGGTGCGCAACATCCCCGCGTTCTCACGATTTTTTGAAGCCATGGGGTATTCTCACGGCGAGTTAATCAACTATGCCAACATCGGCCGGGATTGCGGCGTTGATGCAAAGACCGTCAAAGAGTATTTTCAGATACTGGTTGATACTTTATTGGGCGCTTATGTGTCGCCATACAAAAGGAGGCAAAGCCGCCAGGTGATCAGCAAGGCGTCCAAATTCTACCTGTTTGACGTTGGCATTGCCGGACACCTTGGCAAGCGCCGGCTGACCGAAGCGCGTGGCGAGCAGTTCGGCAAGGCTTTGGAACATTTCATTTTTATGGAATTGAACGCCCACCGCGCGTACCGGGAGCTGCATTATGAGATCAATTTCTGGCGCACCAAATCGGGGCAGGAAGTTGACTTTGTCTTAGGTGGCGGCGAGGTTGCCATAGAAGTGAAAGGAACCAGCCGCATAAATAATTCCGACTTGAAGTCCATGCAGGCTTTTTACGATGAGTTCAGGCCACGGTTGGGCATTGTTGTAAGCAACGACAAATACGAGCGTAAAATGGGTGATATATTGGCGCTGCCATGGCGGAGTTTCCTGGACAGATTATGGAGTGGGGAGTTATTCCCGGGAGCCTGAAGCGGTAAAAATTAAATTGAAAGGGTACCTTGAGCGGTTATAATTTCGCATCGATCAAGTAACGTGGGAGTTCCGACGTGGTACAACTGAAGTTCCTTGTATTCAATCCATCCTCGAACACGATGAGCCCTTGCCGCATTGAAGCAGCAAGGGCTGGAATACAATACCCTGGTCATTTTTTCTTCCGACCGGATACGGGCGGTTGTTGCAAAGATGGGCGGTAAGCGGGCGCCTTACAGGGAACTGCTGTCGTGAGCGATTGCAATATCGAAAACCGCACTATCTTTTGCGATGACAACATTGATACTTTGCCAGGTATAAATTCGGCTTGTATCGATCTGATTTACCTTGATCCGCCGTTTAACAAAAACAAGAAATTTACCGCCCCCATCGGCTCCAGCGCCGAAGGTGCCAGTTTTAAGGACATTTTTCGTGAGGACGATTTGAAGGACGAATGGTTGCTGACCATAGCCGAGGATGAACCCGACCTGTTTCATTACCTGAACGGGATTAAGGGTATAGGAAAGCCATACAACTTTGCTTATCTGTCCTATATGGCTATTCGTTTGATTGAATGCCGGCGGATTTTGAAGCGGAGCGGGAGTGTTTATCTGCACTGCGACCCTACCATGTCGCACTACCTTAAAACGACAATGGATTGCATATTCGGGGAAAAGAATTTCAGGAATGAGGTCATCTGGTGTTACCGGGAGGCCATTAACTCATCAAAACGCTGGAACAGAAAGCACGATACGCTGCTTTTTTATTCAATGTCAGAGAAATGGACGTTTAATGCAGATGAAGTGCTACAGCCTCATTCAGAAGCAACAGTCAAAAAATATCATCTTGAAGATGAAAAGGGGAAATACCGGCTAATGGGCCGGGGCATTACCGGAAGCCCGATAAAATCCAAGCGTGATGTTGCACAGAACTGGGAAACCAATCACCCTGAATGGGTGTATCGTCAATACCTACGTAAAGGTACCTATCCGGTTGATTACTGGTTCATTGACGTTATCAACCAGAATGCAAAAGAACGCGTCGGCTACCCTACACAAAAACCCCTTGCTTTACTGGAACGGATTATATCGGCATCCAGCAACGAGGGCGACACAATCCTTGATCCTTTTTGCGGCTGTGCCACTACTTGTGTCGCTGCGGAGCGGTTGGGGCGCAAGTGGATAGGGATTGACATATCCGTAAAGGCGTATGAGCTGGTCAGAGAGCGGCTGGGAAAAGAAACTGCCAGCATTTTAACCGAGGATGTTGTTGTTGATCTGAAAACCGACCCGCCAAAGCGCACAGACCAGGCTCGGGATTACCGGGAACAAAAATACGTCTATGTCATCTCCCATCCGCATTACCCCGGAGAATACAAGGTAGGCATTGCCAGGAACTGGAAGTCACGATTAAATGCTTATCAGACTTCCGATCCGGACCGTCAATACAAACTCGAATACAAGCTGGAAACGCCCTGGTTTCGGGAAACGGAAAAGCATATCCATGACACCTTTCCGAATAAACACGAGTGGGTGCAGGGGAAACTGGACGAAATAACCGAAGCTATCAGGACGCACAAGCCCACCTGTGCAGATCGAAGCGCCGGATTTATTCACAAAAGCCAGTGAGTTGTTATCAGTGAACGGAGCGCCCCTGCCATTCAATGAAAAGGGACACTTCCCCCATTGCTGTCTTTCACTCGACCTGGAAGTCGGTAAAAAGGACAAGCGTATCCATGCTTTTGCTGCGGTGCGTTCGGATACTGGTGAATCATTGGTTTATCCCGGAAACTCCCGGCGTGGAAACTTGCACAGGGCCTTGTCGAAGCTCGATGAGCTGGCAGTCGGAGCGGATTATCTGCTAGGCCATAACCTGATTGAGTTTGACATTCCTCACTTGCGCGCCGCACAGTCGGACCTCAAGGTGTTGGAGTTGCCGCCGATCGACACATTACGCTTGAATCCCCTGGCGTTCCCTCGTAACCCCTATCATCGCTTGGTGAAACATTACCAGGACGGGCAACTGGTGCGGGACTATCGCAATGATCCGCTCCGGGATGCGCAACTTGTCCTGGAATTATTTGACGATCAGTGCCGGGAGCTGCGGCAGCTGGACCGTGCCAACCCGGAGCTGTTGACTGTCTGGCCCTGGTTGACGACGACCAAGGACAACAGCGCCGGCTTTGACGCGCTGTTCACTGAGCTGCGCTCATTATCTGTGCCTGCCGACATGCCGGCCCGCGCAGCGCTGGACAAACTGCTGCAAGGCAACGCTTGTATCACATGCAGCCGTGAAATCATGGCTACTATCCGGCAGCAGTCCTGGTCGCTGGCTTACGCGTTGGCCTGGCTATCGGTTGCTGGCGGCAACTCGGTGATGCCGCCTTGGGTGCGTCACCAGTTCCCCGAAGCAGGGCGCTGGGTGCGGCGCCTGCGCGATCGTGCCTGCGCCGACCCTGCCTGTGCCTGGTGTCGGGAACAGCACGATGCCAAAAAGGAACTTAAACGCTACTTCGGTTTCAGCAATTTTCGGGAACAACCGGTCGATGTACAGGGTAAACCCATGCAGCAGTCTATCGTCGAGGCGGCGCTGGCGGGTGAGCATGTGCTGGGCATTCTGCCCACGGGCACCGGCAAGTCCCTGTGCTACCAGATTCCAGCTCTGTCCCGCTACGACAAGACCGGCGCCCTCACCGTAGTCATCTCACCCTTGGTGGCGCTGATGGCGGATCAGGTAACCGGGTTGGAGAAGTACGGAATCCATTGCAGCGTTGCAGTCAATGGATTGTTATCTCTCCCTGAGCGCAGTGATGCCCTGGACCGGGTGCGCCTGGGTGATGTCGGTATCTTACTCATCTCCCCGGAGCAGTTACGCAACCGTGCCGTGTGTCGGGCGCTGGCGCAGCGTGAGCTCGGCGCCTGGGTATTGGATGAAGCCCATTGCCTGTCGAAATGGGGACATGATTTTCGCCCCGATTACCGCTATGTGGCGCGTTTTATCCGCACGCGAGCAGGTGCGGAACCGACCCCGCCGTTGTTATGCCTGACTGCCACCGCCAAGCCGGAGGTGGTGGCGGACATAGCAGGGCATTTGCAGGAGCGGCTGGAAATCAGCATGAAGGTGTTTGACGGCGGTGCCCGACGTGACAACCTGGAGTTTGAAGTATTGCCTACCACCGGCGGAAAAAAGCATTCTGATGTGCACCAGATCGTCAGCGATAGCCTGACGCAGGACGCCGGCAGTGCCATCGTCTATTGCGCAAAGCGCAGAGACACGGAGGAACTTGCCGAATTTCTGGGCGTTAAGGAAGTTGCTGCGGACTACTTCCACGCGGGCCTGCAACCGGAAAGCAAGAAAGATGTGCAACAGCGTTTTACTGGCGGTGAGTCACGGGTAATTGTCGCCACCAATGCCTTCGGCATGGGTATCGACAAGCCGGATGTGCGTCTGGTTGTGCATGCCGATATCCCGGGTTCGCTGGAAAACTACCTGCAGGAAGCCGGGCGCGCCGGACGTGACCGGGAACCGGCGCGCTGTGTATTGTTTTATACACTGGAAGATGTGGAGCAGCAGTTCATGCTGTCGAGTCGGGCGCGACTTAATCGACGGGAAATTCACAGTATCCTGAGAGCCTTGCGACGACTGGATCGAAAAAAGTACGGACAAGGTGAAGTGGTGGCAACCGCCGGTGAGATCCTGTTGGATGAGGAAGACAAAGTATTCGAGCGGGATTCGGCCACCGATGATACCCGGGTGCGCACTGCTATCGCCTGGTTGGAAGAGGCACAACTGTTGTCCCGGGAGGAAAACCAGGTGCAGGTCTTTCCATCCTCTCTGCAGGTTAATTCAAAAGAGCAGGCACAGGCGCGAATTGATAAGAAGGTGGAGCGGGATGACTATCGTAAGCAGCTTATGCGTATTGTAGAGACCCTGCTGCAAGCTGACCCGGACGAGGGCATTTCCACGGACGAGTTAATTGGCGTTGCCGGTATGAATGCCGAGGGACTGCGCGCCGCATTGTACGATCTGGAGAAACTGGGGATTGCCAGCAATGACACGGCGTTAACCGCGTTTGTGCATGCCGGTCTGGAGCGTTCATCGGAAAAACGACTGAACGAGGCGATAGAGTTGGAGCGTGCGCTGATTGGGCATCTGCGGGAAGCCGCGCCGGATATGGGCAAGGGGGAGGCCTGGCCGCTGCACCTGCGCCGGCTCAACCAGCAACTCAAGGATGCCGGCCATGAACAGGCCTGGCCGGAACGATTGTTGCGTATCCTGCGCATCCTTGGCGCCGACGGGCGCAATGAAGACGGCAGTGGCAGAAGCCTGAGGCTACGCAAGCTAGATGCAGAGACGGTGCAAGTCACGCTGGAACGAGAATGGGCGGCGTTGGAAAAAACGGCTGAACGCCGCCGCGCCGCCGCCGCGTGTCTGCTGAAACACCTGCTTGACAGTCTGCCACCTGGCAGCCGTGGTCTCGACCGGTTGGCTGAGACAACCCTGGGCAAGCTGCTCAACACCCTCGACTCCGACATCATATTGAAGCAGGAAATGAAAAAACCCGATAAGCTGATGGAGCATGCTTTACTATGGCTGCATGAACTGGAGGTCATACGCCTGAACAAGGGGCTGGCGGTATTCCGTCCGGCCATGACCATCCATCTGGCCAGGGGGGAGGAAGGCAAACGCGGCTTTCGCAACACCGACTACGCGCCACTCAAGGAACATTATCTGGGCCAGACGATACAGATTCACATTATGAAAGCCTATGCGCAGTTGGGCTTGGAAGATATGAAAAAAGCGCTGGCTCTGGTGCTGGATTACTTCGAACGGAAGCAGGATGCTTTCCTGGATTATTGGCTCCCTGATGCAGGCAAGGAAATCGGCCGACAAACCACGCCGGAATCCTGGCGTAATATCGTCGAATGCCTCAATAACCCCGTGCAACAAGGCATTGTTGCTGACGATCGGGAACGGACCCATGTGCTGGCGCTGGCCGGCCCCGGCTCTGGTAAGACGCGGGTGCTGGTGCACCGCATTGCTTACCTGTTGCGGGTCAGGCGCGAAAACCCGCGTGGCATCTTGGCGCTGGCTTACAACCGTCATGCCGCGGTCGAGATCCGCCAACGCCTCGCGGATTTGGTCGGCAATGACGCCCGGGGGGTACTGGTGCTTACCTGTCACGGCCTGGCAATGCGCTTGGTCGGGGCCAGTTTCAGCGAGCGTCCTGAGCGCCCGGGTGATGACGTTTTCAAGTCTCTGATGCGGGATGCCATAGCCTTGTTGCGCGGCGACGGGTTGGAGGCTGATGACGCGAATGAACAGCGCGCGCGACTGCTGGCCGGTTTTCGCTGGATCCTGGTGGATGAGTACCAGGACATAGGCCAGGAAGAATATGATCTGATCACTACGCTTGCGGGACGTACTCTGCCGGACGAGGACGACAAGCTGACCCTGTTCGCAGTCGGCGATGACGACCAGAACATCTACACTTTCAAGGGTGCTTCGGTGAAATATATCCACCGTTTTGAGGAAGACTACAAAGCGAAGCCAGCCTATCTCACAGAGAATTATCGTTCCACTGCCCACATCATCAACGCCGCCAACGCCTTAGTCGAGCCGGCGCGTAACAGGATGAAAACCGGGCATCCTATCGAGATCAACAAGGCGCGGAGCAAACAACCCCAGGGCGGTAAGTGGAGTAAAATCGACCCGGTGAGCGAGGGCCGGGTGCAAATGCTGCCGGCCGGAGACAACCCGGTATCCCAGGCACAGGCAGCCATATCGGAGTTGCAACGCCTTTCCAGTTGCACGCAGGATTGGGACTGGTCAAACTGTGCGGTCATTGCCCGTGAATGGAAGTACCTGGACCCGGTGCGCGGACTCTGTGAGCACGAGGACATTCCGGTACAGTTGGGCAATGAAGAAACCCCGCATGTCTGGCATCTGCGGGAAACCCGGGCTTGTGTGGAGTGGCTGAAGCAAGACAACAGGAAATTGGTAAAAATGTCTGCACTCGACGCTTGGCTGGACAACCGGCGGCAAACCTCCTGGGTCGAATTGCTGCGCGAGGCTGTAACTGTATATCAGCAGGAAATCGGGGCGGTAGAGGAGGCATCGGTTGAGCAGCTCATCGAATGGTTAGCGGAATGGGGCCGGCATGTACGACGGCGCCAGACCGGATTGTTGCTGCTCACCGCCCACAGCGCCAAAGGGTTGGAGTTCGAACACGTGGTGGTACTGGATGGAGGATGGGACAAGCTTGACAGAAACAAGGAAGACTCGGACGCATCACGCAGACTGTACTACGTTGCCATGACGCGGGCGCAGCAAACCTTGTCCCTGTCAGGTTTCGACCACATGTTTGGCAGGAAAGGCGATTTCAGGCAAGCACTCACAGAACATCCCTCGGTGCTGCGCCGTGAGCCCGCGCAACTGCCGCCACCCGTCCCGGAACTCTATTACAATTACCGGAGGCCGAAACTTGATGAAATTGATATGGGCTTTGCCGGCCGCTACGGCGCAAACCACCGCCTGCATCATCACCTTGCCGCGCTTTATCCCGGCGCCCCCCTGCAAGCCTGCCAGAACGAACAAGGACGCTGGGAACTATTCGATCAACACGGCAACAGGGTGGGGCGCCTCGCACAAAAATTCGCCGCGCCACCCGGAACACGCTGCCGGTCCGCCAGGGTGTTTGCGATTATAACCCGCCGGCGGGAACAGTCGGGCGCCGATTATCAGGAGCGCATTAAATGTGACGCCTGGGAGGTCATGATGCCAGAACTGGTTTTCGTCCCGGAATAGTTAACCCACAGATCTCACCAAGTCGCTTGTTGCCTTATGAAACATGATGGCTCTCAATAAGTTATGGTAACCTCTAAAAATACCACGGAGGGTATTTTTAGAGGTTCCCGTAAAATGGTTAGCCTGCTTTATGGTATGATGCCGGGTAGTGCAACCGACTGATTAGCAAAATATCCGAATGTTCAAAGTAAAAATAGCCAGCACCGGTGAGGAAATTGCCGTCGCCGACGGCGTACGTATCGTCGATGCCCTGGGCGAGCATGGGATCATCATTCCGGTATCCTGTGAGCAGGGCATCTGCGGCACCTGCCTGACCGGCGTGCTGGAAGGCGAGCCGGAGCACCACGACATGTTTCAGACCGACGAAGAAAAAGCGGCCAACGACCAGATGACCCTGTGTTGCTCACGCTCCAAGAGTGACCTGCTGGTGCTGGATTTGTAAAAATTTCCGGTAGCCGGAGAGTTTCCCTGACAGTCGTACTGTTACGCCGGTTCGGCCTGCCTCAGGTCTTGATCCCCGTCCCCCGGTGCAGCAGGTACAGGCACAGGGATGACAGCAGTGTAATGAATAGCAGAATGATGAAGAACGCGTTGTGGATGCTGATGTCGGAGACGCCCAGGATGCCGTAGCGGAAGGCATTGACCATGTACAGGATGGGGTTCGCCAGGGAGATGGATTGCCAGAAGTTCGGCAGCAGGTCGATGGAATAAAACACGCCGCCCAGATAGATCAGCGGGGTCAGTACGAAGGTCGGGACGATAGAGATGTCATCGAAGTTGCGGGCGAACATGCCGTTCAGAAAGCCACCCAGAGAAAACAGCACGGAGGTGAGAATGACGATGGCAACGACAATAACCGGGCTGTGCAGTTGCGGCAGGCCGGTGAAGAACAGCGCCACGGCCGTCACAATGAAACCCACCAGCAACCCCCGGATGACCCCGCCGGACACATAGCCGGCCAGGATCAGCCAGTTCGGGATGGGCGCAATGAGCATTTCCTCGACATGGCGCTGAAACCGAGCGCCGAAAAAGGAGGAGGAGACATTGGAGTAGGCATTGTTGATGATAGACATCATGATGATGCCGGGCGCGATGAACTCCATGTAGGAAAACCCGCCCATCACCCCGATGCGCGGGCCGATCAGGTTGCCGAAGATAACGAAATACAGCGCCATGCTGATCGCAGCCGGCAGGATAGTCTGCGACCAGATACGCATAAACCGGGTGATCTCCTTGATGATGATGGTGCGGTAAGCGATGAACAGCTGTTCAGCCGTCATGGTCGGCTCCGTTGTCATCGAGCAGGCGAATGAATAACTGCTCCAGCCGGTTGGCCTTGTTGCGCAGGCTCCTGACAATAATTTTATGTTCAGAGAGTATCTGGAACACCGCATTGGCATTCTGCGCGCGGTTGATCACCACCTCCAGGGTCATCGGGTCAATCCGGCGTATGTTCAGGGACGGCATCTCCGGCAGCCGTTCCAGCGGGCTGACCAGATCTAGGATAAACGTTTCCGAGTGCAACTGCGCCAACAGGTCTTTCTTATGGCCGTATTCAACGATGCAGCCCTTGTCGATGATGGCGATCTTTTCACACAGGCTCTCGGCCTCTTCCAGGTAATGAGTGGTGAGTACGATGGTGGTACCGTTGCGGTTAATCTCCTTCAGGAAATCCCAGGTGGCGCGGCGCAGTTCCACATCCACACCGGCAGTCGGCTCATCTAGCAACAGCAGTTTCGGTTCATGCACCAGCGCCCGGGCAATCATCAGGCGGCGCTTGAGCCCGCCGGACAGGTTGCGCGAAATACTGTTGCGTCGTTCCCACAAGCCCAGTTGCCGCAGGTATCGCTCGGCCCGGCTCCGGGCTGTGTTCCGGTCTATCCCGTAGTATCCCGCCTGATTCAGCAGAATATTCAGACAGGTTTCAAATAAAGAGAAATTGACTTCCTGGGGGACGACACCAAGCCGGGCCTTGACCTCGGCGCTGTGGGTGGCGCTGTCCAGCCCGAAAATTTTTACACTGCCGGCGGTCCTGGTGACCAGCGCAGTGATGATACCGATGGTGGTGGACTTCCCGGCACCATTCGGTCCCAGCAATGCAAAGAAGTCTCCTTCAGCCACCGTCAGGTCAATGCCCTGCAAGGCCTCAAACCCGTTCTTGTAGGTTTTTTTAAGGTGGTTAATCTCCAGTGCTTTCATGCGTTATTCGGCCTTACCTCCTTATTTGTTCTTGCCCTTGTAGGCGCGCACGGCCGAATTAAACAGTTCGCCCGTTGAGGTCATCTCATCCACCATCTTGTTGTAGAACAGCAGGTTGATCTGCAGTTGCTCCTCGGTGGCCGTCTCTCCCCAACTGGCTCTGAGCTCATCTAAACATTTCAATACAGCTTCGCCGTTAGCGATATAGTCCTTGATGCCGCGCTGGGCCGCAATCATTTCCTCCTCACTGGACTTCAGCCCGTTCGGTATGGACGGCCGCTCCGGCATGGGACAGGTCTCAATCACCTCGGTGGACGCAGCTTCAGCTTGCGCCTGGACCGCTGGCACCGATAATATGGCGAACATGACCGCGCAGGACACATACAATACTGGCGACTTCATGGGTATCTCCTGTGACAATAGGGTTTCAGGTTCGGGACCAACACAATGACTTTTCCCGTTGGTAACTATCATACAGCATTTTCAAAGTATATCCTGTCTATGCTGTGGAATATTCAATGAACAGTGTCCTGATACGGCGACTCGGCGTGCAGGAGTATCAGAACATCCATGACGCCATGGTAGCATTCACCGACCGGCGCGACCCGGACACGGCCGATGAAATCTGGTGTCTGGAACATAAACCGGTGTTCACCCTGGGGCTGGCCGGCAAGCCGGAGCACCTGCTGCGTCCGGGCACCATTCCGGTACACAAGACCGATCGGGGCGGGCAGGTTACCTATCACGGCCCCGGCCAACTGGTGGTTTACCCGTTACTTGACTTGAAACGTTCAGGTATTTCCATCAAGCGCTACGTCAACCGGCTGGAACAGGCAGTCATCGACTTCCTTGCGACTCTGGCCTTGACAGGGGAACGCCGCCGGGGGATGCCGGGCGTCTATCTGCACGGCCGCAAGCTCGCCGCGCTGGGCGTGCGGGTGAGAAAAGGCCGCTGCTACCATGGCCTGGCTTTGAACGTATGTATGGACTTGTCACCCTTCCAACGCATCAATCCCTGCGGCTATCCCGGGTTGGAGGTAACACAACTGGCAGATCAAGGCGTTAATTTGACGGTGTCTGAGGTGTTGGACAAATTTTTACCCTTCCTGCTGGACCTCCCTGCTGCTGAACCTTCCTGACATTGGAAACCCCAATCCCGCGTTAGAAAGTCCAAGAATCGAAAAAGCCTTGTCTGTATAATGGGCACCTCTAAACCTTCATGATCAGGGCGCTGCACACCCCGACAGTATGTAAATCTGTAAAATTTACACAGCAAAATTTACACAGCAAAAATACCCTCCGTGGTACTTTTAGAGGTTCCCTACAGTTTCGGCAACAAAATCCCACTGCATCTGACATCGTAGTCGGGCAGGTTGATGCTGACACTCAAGTCGTCATTCGGCAAAAAGGTTAAACTCAAGCCATCTAGGTGCGCCTCTTCGTTTTGCCGGGAATTATGATCATCACTGCTTACAACACTTCCACTTTCAATACGTCTGCTACTAATCGGACCCCAGCCTACCAGTGTTAAGCGATACCCGAATTTCTCAAAGATCGGAATTGAACTGAATTGAAGCTCATCAGTCTCTTTATCATACAACTGGCAACTGAACTCCGCAAAACACCGGCCTGATGAGCAGTTAATTTCGAAATGTGGGCTGCGCAGGTTGTAATGAATGTACCCATCGCCGATCGTGCATTGGGATGTAATATTCCCAAACCATTTACCATCCGGCACACCCGGCTGATCGGCCTGAATCTGTACAGAGAACAACCCAAGTGCCGCGCACAACGCCACTGAGTAAAACCATATACCTGTCTTGACCATCTCGCACCTCCCCATTTATTGAAGTGCCGATTATAGCAGAAGCTGCCTTTAGACCTGTATCGAAACTGCCTGACGGACCCATTACCGAAGGCCCGGTGTTGTGTCTGGACATCGACGGCGTACTCTCGCCGGTCGCCCAGAATATCCTTGCTTATGATGAGTGGCCTGATAGAGCGACACGCGAGTCCGATCTGGAGACGTTCAAATCACGCCCAGGCCCCTCGTTACCACCGCGGGATTTGGGCGGAAATTCTAAAGTTGACTTTCCTTGCCCGCTGTAGCACAATCGCCGTTGATGTGTTCTGCTCAACCATCGGGAGACAGATAATGAAACGATCTATTCTTTACCCCCCCCCCCCCATTCAAAAGACTGACGACCCTCATCGCCACACTGGTGGCGCTGACCGCGCCGGTGGCCGTTAAGGCCCAGACCGCATGCACACTCAAGGATGTTACGGTGTCCCAGACGTTTCCAGTAGCAGGCGCCCCTGTTAATGAAGCAGGCCAGGTCATCATCGACGTGTCTTTCCCGAGCACATGCCCCGCCCGGACCCGGCCGCTGACGGTCTGCATCGATCTGTGGGACACGACCGCCTGCCCGCCGGGCGCGCCGGTAAACAGTTGTGACGGGAACATCCGCGGCAGCACCGGGTTTATGCCAAGCGGCGGCTGGGTGCGCGACCGCGGCCCGACGGTCTGCAATAGGCGATTCCTTGAAGACATTGGAGGAACAATCCAACACCAACTCAATTTCACGTTCAGCGTTCAGGATGACAGCGTCAAGGCAGATCGACAGAACTATCTCATCGTGCACACGCACAACCCGTATCAGGTTTTGCGGATTCCCATCGTGGATAATGACTGACCCGCGCCAAGCGGTCTGTGGGCTGCCTTGTCCACACTGGGTGTTTCGGCAGTTTTCAAACTGAGACACTACCCAGCAGTGGGTTATGTGGAAAGAGCAGCAGTATGATCATCACTTATTGAGAGCAATTATGTTTCACAAGGCAACAAGCGACTTGGTGAGATATGCGGGCTAGGATGAATACAGCCGCGCTGCAAAATCTGACCAAGGGAGAACGGCGCGGCGAGTTCAAAACCGCGCGTATCCCGATCAGGGTTGTGCCGATGGAAGGCAAGGCACCGAGAAAACCTCGGTGGATCAGAGCCAAAGCGCCGACCGATCCCAAAGTATTTGAACTGAAACGGCTGCTACGGGAACGCGCCTTGCATACCGTGTGTGAAGAGGCCTCCTGTCCTAACTTAGGTGAGTGCTTTGCACGCGGCACCGCCACCTTCATGATCATGGGCGACACCTGCACCCGGCGCTGCCCGTTCTGTGACGTTGCCCATGGCCGCCCCCAACCCTTGGATGAAAATGAACCGGCACACCTAGCCGATGCAGTCAAATTGATGGGTCTGAAATACGTGGTCATCACCTCCGTTGATCGGGATGACCTGAAAGACGGCGGCGCCGGGCACTTCCGGGATTGTATCCGCGCGGTGCGCCGGGCGGCCCCGACCACCCGTATTGAAATACTGACCCCGGACTTCCGTCGCCGCATGGAAATTGCGCTGGAACGCCTGGGCGAAGCGCCCCCCGATGTGTTCAATCACAATCTGGAGACGACACCGGCCTTGTACCGCAAGGCCAGACCGGGCGCCGACTATCTCTGGTCGCTGGACCTGATTCGCAGGTTTAAGGCGCAACATACTGACATCCCGACAAAATCCGGACTCATGCTGGGCTTGGGGGAAGAACTGAACGAGGTCAAACAGGTATTACGCGACCTCAGGGAGCACGACTGCGACATGCTCACCCTGGGCCAGTACCTGCAACCGAGCCGCTACCACCTGAAAGTAGAACGATTTGTGGAGCCGTCCGAGTTCGACGAACTGGGCGGCTACGCCAGACAGTTGGGCTTCACCAACGTCGCCAGCGCCCCCATGGTGCGTTCGTCCTACCACGCCGACCTGCAGGCGGCGGAGGTATAAAGGCGCCTCTTACACAGACGCCGCTCACATTGCTGGAAAGAATACCCCTGTCACCACAACCGATTGACGTGGTAACGGTCGAATATCGAGTCTACCGATATAATCACAAGGTTACGCCTCAAGGCCTGGGCAATCAGAATCCGGTCGAACGGATCGCGATGAGGGCCAGGCAATCGTCCGGCCTGAGCAGCGTCCGCTACACTGATCGCCAGTTTCTCGAAGCCCTGGTTAGCGATCGCAGCGACAACATCAACAGCTGCAACCTCGCCTTCGGGTAGTTTGCCGAGCCGGAACTTAGTGGCGATTTCCCAGGCCGATGCCGCACTCACGACAATATCATTTGTCTCATCTGCAATAACGCCTCGTGCGGTTGTCGACAAACGCCTGCTGTCCGCGAGCCACCACAGAA
This sequence comes from Gammaproteobacteria bacterium, assembly GCA_965215365.1. Classification (GTDB taxonomy): domain Bacteria; phylum Pseudomonadota; class Gammaproteobacteria; order Eutrophobiales; family Eutrophobiaceae; genus JAAXHV01. Next base: position 1,976,783 of record CBDCDS010000003.1, read on the forward strand.
AGGCATGGGTGTCCAGCAACGCACGCACAATTATCGGCCTTCCCAAACCTGAAGTTCTTCCTCTGGCAACGGGTCAAGGAATTCGTCAGGTATAGCGAGCTTTCCCTTGAGGGCATCCGGTTGCCGCTTGCTCTTCGCCTTGCAGCCAACGAGCCGCGCAACAGGTTCTCCCCGGCGGCTGATAACAATATCCTCACCTGCCTCAACTTGTGCCAACAGACGGGAAAGGTGTGTCTTGGCTTGGTGGACATTTACGATAGGCATGACTCTTCACTCCAGAAGGAAACACAGGTTAGCTAACAGGATAGTCAGGTTATGAGTCGAGATCAAGGTCCTGCACGGTCGCCTCTAATTTTTAGCCCGCATATCTCACCAGGTGATGCGAAGATCGCGCCGGATTTTGTGATGCGCCCCTTCCCTGGGGCGCCCCCTACGGGCGTCCTGCGGACGTCCAAATCCGATCCGGGCGGATTTGTGAGTCAGCGGGCACTCACGACCGAAAGCATAGTTATTCTTCAAATCATTCACCGATCGTCCCCATCAATCATGTTAACAGTCGAGCGGATGCTTCCCTTTGAAAATCGGGTACTGATCTCGGCATTTTCCCCTAGCTGGTCGGCCCGGCGCACGATGTTGTGGTCTGCATCGGTAACGATGGCGTAGCCGCGTTCCAGGGTGGCGAGGGGGCTCACTGTGTGCAGAGAGCGGGTCAGATAGTCCAGTTGCTTCCGGCGGTTTTGCAGGTTGTGCAGCAGATGGTTTTGCAGTTGCCGCTCCAGCATTGTGCACCGGGTGCGGTATCCTGTCAGTTGTCGCAACGGGTTGGCGCTGTTAAGAATATCCGTCAGCCGTTGCAGGCGGCTGTGGCGCAGGTTGATAGTGTTACCCAGCGCCAGACCCAGGCGCACGGACAGGTCGTCGGTGCGTTGCGTCATGTTGCGCAGCAGGTGGGTGGGGCGGGGCAGGCGTTTCGATAGTTGTGTGACGTGGTGCCGGCGGGCTTGCAACAGCTGCGCGAGATGCTGCTGGAGTTGCCAGTGTGTGGCATTCAGGCCGGACAATAAGGCAACCGTATCGGGGCTGACCAGTTCTGCGGCCGCGGACGGGGTGGGGGCGCGCTGGTCGGCGACAAAATCGGCGATAGTAAAGTCTATTTCGTGGCCGATGCCGCTTACCAGGGGGATGGTTGACTGGTAAATGGCCCTGGCTACGGTTTCTTCATTAAATGACCACAAATCCTCCAGCGAGCCGCCGCCGCGCGCCAGGACCAGCACCTCACATTCCCGGCGCCGGTTGGCTTCGGTAATCGCCTGGGCAATCTGTTGCGCCGCGCCTTCACCCTGCACGGGCGCCGGATAGATGATGACCCCGGCGCTGGCGTAACGCCGGCCCAGCACCTGGATGATGTCCCTGACCGCCGCGCCGGCAGGGGAGGTGATGACCCCGATAGTGCGGGGAAACGCGGGTGGCGCCTGTTTATGCTCGGCGGCAAACAGACCCTCTTCTTGCAGACGTTGTTTCAGTTGCTCGAATGCCAGTTGCAGCGCGCCGGCGCCGGCCGGTTCCAGATGTTCGACGAGCAACTGGTACTCCCCGCGGCCTTCATACAGGCTGACGCCCACCCGGGCCAGCACTTCCTGGCCGTTCTCCAGCCGCATGCGCAGGTTACGGTTGGTACTTTTGAACATGGCGCAGCGCACCTGGGAATGCCGGTCTTTCAAAGAGAAGTAAAGGTGGCCGGAAGCGGGCCGGGCCAGGTTGGAAACCTCGCCGCGTACCCATACAGGCGGCGGAAAACTGTCCTCCAGCACGGCCCTGACCTCGCGGTTCAGACGGGTGACGGTGTAGATGTCGCGTGGTTCGGAAGTGTCGGTGTTCATGGTGAGCTTTTATTGTATAATAGCCCGCATATCTCACCAAGTGATGCGAAGATCGCGCCGGATTGGTGCTGCCTGCGGGTGCCTGCGAACGAAAGCATAGTGGTTCTCTGGTTGAGTGACAAATCGGCAGGACTGCCGATTTGCACGGCGTCAGCCGCGCATACCGTGTGTGAAGAGGCCTCCTGTCCTAACTTAGGTGAGTGCTTTGCACGCGGCACCGCCACCTTCATGATCATGGGCGACACCTGCACCCGGCGCTGCCCGTTCTGTGACGTTGCCCATGGCCGCCCCCAACCCCTGGATGAAAATGAACCGGCACACCTACTGAAAGTAGAACGATTTGTGGAGCCGTCCGAGTTCGACGAACTGGGCGGCTACGCCAGACAGTTGGGCTTCACCAACGTCGCCAGCGCCCCCATGGTGCGTTCGTCCTACCACGCCGACCTGCAGGCGGCGGAGGTATAGTTCCCCAGGTTGGATGGGTAAGAAGTCAGCTGCAACGCTGAGCTTGTATCAGCTTGCGGTAATCGAACTCCAGAATGTGCGCTAACTTTCTGGCCAGCGTTTTGTCTATAGTTCGTTTGTTATTTTCCATTTCGGAGAGGTGCCGCCGGCTGATGCCTGTCTGGCCTGCCAGTTGTATCTGGGTCAAGTCTGCTCGCAGGCGATACAATCTCAGATAGTAACCCGGAGTTCTGTAAGAATCGCCGTAGCGCTGTCTGATTTCATCATGCAGAATTTGCGCGGGCACAAGCTCATCGTCTAGGTATTGCTCCATACTTGGGCTGATTATGTTTTTCAGACCTACCTGATCCGTTTTTTGGGCAGGCCTGGCAGACACCTCTCCCAAATCGTGTTGAATACTCGATATATGACTCATCTGTAAGCCTCTCGTCGATGTCCGACATAAAACACTTCTATCTTGAAGGTATGCTCCAGGGTTACGCAATAACGCATTCGATACCTGTAATTCAGCCGCAGACGATATTCATCTCTGCCGGTTTTCAAAGTATCCCACTCAACAGGGTTAACACCTTGCTCCTCTATGTCAGTCACGGCAAGTTCGGCCAAAGCACGTATCTTTTTTGGCAGCTTTGCCAGTTGTTTATTCGCCTTCTTGGTCATGTAAACGGTCCATGTCATGGCGTGGATTATACACTATCGACTGGTACGGAGTTACAAAAAGTAGCAATCAAAGGATAATTTTTAGGCGCAAAGAAAGAAAGTGAGTGAGTGAGATAGTGGGGTTTGTAAAATTATCGAGAAATAACGACAGCCGCATGCGCAGGTTACGGTTGGCGCTTTTGAACATGGCGCAGCGCACCTGGGAATGCCGGTCTTTCAAAGAGAAGTAAAGGTGACCGGAAGCGGGCCGGGCTAGGTTGGAAACCTCGCCGCGTACCCATACAGGCGGCGGAAAACTGTCCTCCAGCACGGCCCTGACCTCGCGGTTCAGACGGGTGACGGTGTAGATGTCGCGTGGTTCGGAAGTGTCGGTGTTCATGGTGAGCTTTTATTGTATAATAGCCCGCATATCTCACCAAGTGATGCGAACGCAGTGTGTTATGTGGAAAGAGTAGCAGTATTATCATAACTTATTGATAGCAGAAATGTTTCACAAGACGACAAGCGACTTGGTGAGATCTGCGGGATAGGCCATGCAAATTATCGATGAAGCGCTCACCTTTGATGATGTCCTGCTGGTTCCGGCCCATTCGCGGGTACTGCCCGCGGAGGTGAGCCTGGAGACGCGCCTGACCCGGCGCATTACACTGAATATACCGTTCATCTCGGCGGCCATGGATACCGTGACCGAGGCGCGTCTGGCCATTGCCCTGGCCGCGCAGGGCGGCATGGGCATCATCCACAAAAACATGAGTCCGGAGCGCCAGGCCCGGGAAGTCTTGCAGGTGAAAAAATACGAGGCCGGCGTGATTCGCGACCCGGTCACCGTCACCCCGCGCGCCAGTATCGGCGAGGTGATGCAGCTCACGCGCGCGCACAACATCTCAGGCGTGCCTGTGGTTGACGGAACCGATTTGGTGGGGATTGTCACCAGCAGGGACTTGCGCTTTGAGACCCGTTACGATGACCCCGTCGGTAACATTATGACGCCCAGGGAGCGCCTGGTCACGGTAACGGAGGGCGCCGGCGCCGAGCAGATCATCTCATTGCTGCACCGGCACCGGATCGAGAAAGTCCTGGTCGTAAACGACAGCTTCGAACTCAAGGGTATGGTTACAGTCAAGGACATCCACAAGGCCAGAGAGTTCCCCAATTCCTGCAAGGACGAAGATGAACGCCTGCGGGTAGGTGCGGCAGTCGGCGTGGGGACGGGTACGCAGGAGCGGGTGGCCGCCCTGGTGGGCGCCGGTGCCGATGTGCTGGTAGTCGATACCGCCCACGGCCATTCCGAAGGTGTGTTGCAGGCGGTTCGGACCATCAAAGCTGATTATCCTGATTGTGAGGTCATCGCCGGCAATGTCGTCACCGCAGCGGGGGCGCAAGCGCTGGTCGAAGCCGGCGCGGACGCGGTCAAGGTCGGGGTGGGACCCGGTTCAATCTGCACCACTCGCATAGTGACCGGGGTTGGTATGCCGCAAATCACCGCCGTCGCCAAGGTAGCGGAAGGACTCAAGGGCACCGGGGCGCCGTTTATCGCGGATGGCGGCATCCGTTATTCCGGCGACATTGCCAAGACTCTGGCCGCGGGGGCCTGGTCGGTCATGATCGGCAGCCTGTTTGCCGGCGCTGAAGAAGCGCCCGGCGAGGTCGAGCTGTTCCAAGGGCGTTCCTACAAGTCTTACCGGGGCATGGGTTCCGTGGGTGCCATGTCCCAGCAGCATGGCTCGTCCGATCGTTATTTCCAGGAGCACGACGAAATTGAAAAGCTGGTGCCGGAAGGTATCGAGGGGCGGGTGCCGTACAAGGGGCCGCTGCATGCCATTGTGCACCAGTTGAGCGGCGGGGTCAGGGCGGCAATGGGCTACACCGGCTGTAAGAACCTGGAGGACATGCGCAAGCAAGCGCACTTCGTCAAACTCACCGGTGCCGGCATAAAAGAAAGCCACGCCCACGACGTGACCATCACCAAGGAACCGCCGAATTACCGGGTGTGAAGAGTTGCGCGATATTCACAGTGATAAAATCCTGATCCTGGACTTCGGTTCCCAATACACCCGACTGATTGCCCGGCGCGTGCGCGAGCTGGGTGTCTATAACGAGATTTACCCGTTCGACCTCGATGAGGAGTTAATCAGGCGCTTCAATCCAAAGGCCGTGATATTGTCCGGCGGCCCGGAATCAGTGACCGGCAACAACAGTGGGCGCGTCCCTGAGGTCGTATTTAACTCAGGTGTGCCGGTACTCGGGATCTGTTACGGCATGCAGACTATGGCGCAGCAACTTGGCGGGCAGGTGGCCGCCTCCAGCCGGCGCGAGTTCGGTTACGCTAGGGTGCGGGCGCGCGGGCATTCACGCCTGTTACGGGATCTTGAAGATGAGGTGAACGCGGCGGGTCACGGTCTGCTGGATGTGTGGATGAGCCACGGCGACAAGGTGGAGGAACTGCCCGCGGGGTTCAAGCGTATCGCCTCCACGGACAACGCCCCGATTGCCGGCATGGCCGACGAGACGCGCAATTTCTACGGCTTACAGTTTCATCCCGAAGTAACCCATACCCGCCAGGGCGCCGCCATCCTGCGCCGTTTTGCTTGTGATATCGCCGGTTGCGATACGCTTTGGAACCCGGACAATATCAGCGCCGACGCCATCGCCTCAGTGCGCGCCAGGGTGGGCCGCGACGAGGTGTTGCTGGCCTTGTCCGGCGGGGTCGATTCTGCAGTTACCGCGGCGCTGCTGCACCAGGCTATCGGCACGCAACTGACCTGTATCTTCGTCGATACCGGCTTGCTGCGCCTCAATGAAGGTGACCAGGTGATGGAGACCTTCTCCCGCCACCTGGGCATTCGCGTCATCCGGGTCAACGCCGAGCAGCGTTATCTGGACAAACTGAAGGGCGTGACCGACCCGGAAGAAAAACGCAAGCTCATCGGCCGCGAGTTCATTGCCATCTTTGAAGAGGAAGGCAAAAAGCTTAAAAATGAAAAATGGTTGGCCCAGGGCACCATCTACCCGGACGTGATCGAGTCCGCCGGCGCCAACACCGGCAAGTCGCATGTCATCAAGTCGCATCACAATGTTGGCGGGCTGCCGGAACGCATGAACCTGAAACTGCTTGAACCCCTGCGCGAACTGTTCAAGGATGAGGTGCGCAAACTCGGCCAACAACTGGGATTGCCGGAAGAACTTATCCGGCGCCATCCGTTCCCGGGTCCGGGCCTGGGGGTAAGGATTCCGGGCGAGGTAAAAAAGGAATACGCCGACATTCTGCGTCAGGCCGACGATATATTTCTACGCGCCCTGGTCCGGCATGACCTGTATCACAAAACCAGTCAGGCGTTCGCGGTGTTCCTGCCGGTCAAATCCGTAGGCGTCAAGGGCGATGCCCGACATTACGACTACGTAATAGCCCTGCGCGCCGTGGAAACCGTCGATTTTATGACCGCCCGCTGGGCGCGCCTGCCGCACGAATTCCTGCAGGAAGTCTCCGAACGCATTGTGAACGAAGTGGACGGCGTCTCCCGAGTCGTCTATGACATCTCCGGCAAGCCGCCGGCGACGATAGAGTGGGAGTGACAGAAACTAAACTGGCACTCAAGCCAAGAACCACGGCAGCACCTCGAAACCCTTCAAGGAAAAACGTTCGTTGCCGCCATGGACGAGCAAGCCGCTGGTGTTGGGGTTAGTCGGCAGGGAGGTCCACCACTGCAGGCCAAGCACCGCATCAGCCGGCACGGTTTCGCCGGACTTTACCTCTACCGGGAGGATGTGTTCGCCCAGGTCGATCAGGGTATCTATCTCGTGGCCGGTTGCGTCGCGCCAGAAAAAGAGGGGCGGCTCACGGCGCCGGTTGGTAAAACTTTTTATAATCTCCGCTATCACATAAGACTCAAAAATGGCGCCCCGCAGTGGGTGTCCGGCTAACATTTCGGCATCTGTGATGCCCAGCAGGTAACAGGTCAAACCGCTGTCGAGAAGGTGCAGGCGCGGGCGTTTACGTAACCGTTTCCGGTAGTTTACATAGTGCGGCGGCAGCGTTATTGCGAGATAACCGATCTCCAGGGCATTCAGCCAACGCCGGGCGGTTTGTTGAGTGATTCCCACATCGCTCGCCAGCCGGGTGAGGTTGAGTTCTTGGGCAGTATTTGCAGCGACAAGCCTCACAAAGTTCTCAAACGCGCGCGTGTCTGAAACGTCCAATACGGCGCGCACATCGCGTTCGACGTAGGTGCGAAAGTAATCAGTCAACCATGCGCGCGCCGGAACCCCGGCGTCGTGGACACGTGGATAAAAGCCTTTGAACAGGGTTTGCCAGCGATCCAGCCCCGGCGTTGATTGTGAGCCGGTCGGTTGTGCAGGGTCGAACAGTTCCCGGCCGGTCAATTCGGCTATCGAGAGCGGATAAAGGCGCAACAGGGCGGTGCGTCCGGCTAGGGTTTGTGACACTGATTTCATCAACAGCAGGTTTTGTGAACCGGTAAGGATAAACCTGCCGGGGGTCGGATCTTCATCAACCAACCCCTGTATGTAGGAAAGCAAATCGGGGGCGCGCTGAACTTCGTCCAGAATGATTTTGGAACCGCCGGAGAGAAAACCACGCGGGTCCTCAATAGCCCTGGAACGAACGTCCGGCGCTTCGAGTGAAAAATAACTGTGCCCGGGGAACAGAGCCCGTACCAGGGTTGTTTTACCGGATTGCCGGGGTCCCGTCAGCGTCACTACGGGATTTTGTGTAGCTGCAAGTCGCAGGGCTGCTGAGATATGGCGGGGGAACATGACATGAGGATAGCTTACACTCTGCATTCATGTCAAATTGATGATCGGATCATGGAACTGACATGACCAATAATGGTTTGAGCTTTATTATCCTTGCAATTCGTAATTGATTATTTCAAAATGCAAGGATGATTGAGCGAAGGGCTAAGCAAAAGGTCAGCGCGGCGCTGGGGCGTCAGGCGGCGGTAGCGCTGCTCGGACCGCGTCAGGTGGGCAAAACCATACTGGCTTATGCGCTGGTGCTTTACTCGGCGAACGGCCGACAAGGATAAATAACATCCGAGAATTGCTGACGATATTGCTTTACCGTACGCCATTGCCGGCGCTCGGTGATACTTATCGAAAATGTTCAGACATTAAACGCCGCTTCCAGCTGCTGCTGCTGGCTCCTGTCAATCCCGATTGCACGCGCGACTGAGCGCCATCTGGCGACACTGGTGAGCACTTGCTTCTTTATCTGTAGCGCCTGCCCCCTGCTGAGCTGAAAGAAGTCAATTACTTCCAGTGCGACATCGTAACTCAGGCTGTTGTCGTTATCGGAAATATTCAGGTATAAACCGTTGGCTGGTGTGACAGGATTGACATCATAGGCTGGAGACAAGCGCCAGCCGCCCTGATGGTAGATGAATCCGTGGTTTCTCAGGTGGTCATCCGTATTCGAAATGGCGATGTAGAACACAATACGGCGCCAAAGTTGAGCAAGGTCTTCTTTAGAGTTGCTGCCATGTTCCGTGATAAACTGAGCAAGTTCCAGATAACTGGCTTCATAGTTACCATCGTAGTAGCCAAGCTGGGTCATGGCTGAGGTAAAGTGAAGGCGGCTCTCTGTTGTTCGATCAAATCGTCTGGTAAGAAAGGTATGGTGGTGGCTGGCAAACTTTTCGGCCCGACTCTCCGCCATTTTTACCCCTGCTTGCAGGGCAAGTTGATAAGCCACATACTCCCAGGCGGCAATGTCATAATCATCATATCGGCTGGGAAACTTGGCGATCCACAGGTGTGCTTCGTCGTCGATAACGCCGGCTTTTGGTCTTGCCCCTCCCAATGAAGAACCTGGCGCCATGAGCATGTGCAACCACTTGAGGTATTCGGGATCATCGCTATCGAGGTTGTGCTCTACCTGTCCGACGGCATGTTCAAGTTTCCCAAGGGACGAGAGTGGCGGGGTGGCCAGTCTCTCATCGTCATCGAGAAAAGGGCCGTTCAACTCTTGTTTGAATCTCAGTGCTCCGGCCCGATGCAGATCGTGAACACCCAACAGATAATCGATTTCATTCAGGACTCGGGGAGGACGCCCGCCCTGACGGGCATGAATGGCTTCGCGTCTTTTCATCAACAGCCGTCCCCAGCGATCAGGACAGGAATCCAGAAACACTCGAAAATTCCTGTCGTGTTCGCCGTGCTGCTCGCCATAATACAGGCTCAAATCAGGATCGATCTGCCGGGCGTAAGGTGATTGCAACCAGTTCGGATCATAACTGAAGCTGAAATGCTCTTTCTGACGGACGACAGCAGAACGGAGCGTACCGACCAGAACCGGTTGCTTGAATTCTTCCCAACCTGCAAAAACGTGGACTTCCGCGTTCATTGGTCATGTCCCCCATTTTTCCCCATCAGTTTGATATCTTGGAGCTTGCGCCCCAATTTATCGTCATCAGCAACGTCGGTAAAATCATCAGCCAGATTGAGTACGCCTAGCACGGCCAGATAGTGACCGATGGAAACGCCAGGGTCCCCGTGCTCGATCTTGCGGATGGTCAGGCGGCTCAGCCCGGTACGTTCTGATATCAAAATCTGGGTATAGCCTCTGCGTTTACGCGCCAGTTTGATGTTTTCTCCAAGGCGCTCCAACACGCGCCTGCTGTTCGGGAAGACGACTGCGGACCGTTTCCCGCCTGGCCTTTTTTTGATCATAATAATTACCATATATTGTAAATATGGTAATTATAGTGACCATAAATGGTTTTGTAAATAATCTGGTTGCTGCTTTGGCTGGTAGCGTGCGTCGCTAACATCGTGTGGGAAGGCTGCTGTCATGGCACCCCCCTTGACAGGTCGCTGCAGATGGAAATCAGTCTATCAGGCTGAAGGCGCGCAAGCAAGGACACAGACGTTGAAATAAGACCAGCACCAAGTGCGAGGATCATGCAGTTGCATTCCGATGGGGGACGCTTACTTGCTTGTTGCGTCGGTTTTGTGAGTCGAATAGAATGGCCCTGATACTCTTGAGGTGACCCGACAGCTTGCAATGAAAACCTTATGGACGGAGGAACGAATATGCGTACTGCATTAATTTCGCCTGTAGTCTCCCCGCACGACGGCCAAGTGAAAGGAAGGCAATCTTTGCAAGAGAGGTTTGCTTCTCGCCTGTCCATCCATCCCGGCCTGACCCGTAAGGTTGTATCCTGGCAAGGTAATCGGGAGGCGCCTGGTCTCCGCTGGATGAAGTACAAGGAAGGTTTTTCCGGTGAGCTGGTCGATGCGTTGATAGAGGATGCAGAATCCAAGGCGGTGCTCGATCCGTTCTCAGGCATTGGTACAACTGCTCTTGCTGCGGCCGGCCGCGGGCTGGGTGGGACCGGCATAGAGATTATGCCGGTCGGCGTATTGGCGAGTAAAGCCCTGGCTTGTGCTGCAAACGGATTGAACCCGAAGGTATTTGAAAGAGAAGGACGAGCCTTGTTAGAACAAGTGGAATCCGGCCGTACGCCTGACAGTCAATTTGCATTCCCTCACGTTCGTATTACTGAGTCGGCTTTTCCGGTGGAAACCGAAGCAGGCTTGACCAAAGCTCGAGAATATATCGCCGGCGTTAAAGATTCTGCCAGTGCATTGATGCTGGATTTTGCCTGCATGAGTGTCTTGGAGAATATCAGTTACACCCGGAAGGATGGGCAATATCTGCGCTGGGATTATCGTTCGGGACGAAATTTGCGAGCCCGGATGGATAAAGGGCCGATTCAACCCTTGCCGCAGGCATTGCGGGGAAGATTGAGTGAGATACTGCATGATATGGAACCATTGAAGTTGAAATATGGCGCAAGGATGCCAAAATTCATCTTGGGCTCCTGTCTGAAAGTGCTGCGGGATTTACCGGAAGGCGCATTTGATACGGTAATCACCTCTCCTCCCTATGCCAACAGGTACGACTACACCAGAACGTATGCGTTGGAACTTGCATGGCTTGGCTGTGGTCAGGAAGATTTCTCTGGCCTGAGACAGGACCTTTTATCGGCGACAGTGGAAAACAAATCAAAGATGTCCTGGCTGGAAAGCTGTTATGGAAATAACAAATTGCTGAAAGACGCCCTGTGCATGTTTGAAGAACAGAGCGCGCTGCAGGAAGTGCTGTCGATACTTGAAGGTCACGTAAAAGAGCTTTCCAATCCTCACATAATTCGCTTGGTCAGGGGCTACTTTCAGGAAATGGCTATAGTTGTTTCTGAACTTGCCCGAGTAGTACGCCCGGGTGGCGCAGTATATATGGTAAACGATAATGTTCAGTATCACGGTGAGGAAATACCGGTAGACCTGATTCTGTCCGATTTTGCAGAGCAGGCCGGGTTTAAGTGTCAACACATCTGGTTACTGGCGCGAGGAAAAGGTAATTCAAGCCAGCAAATGGGTAAGTTCGGGCGTCGGGAAATCAGAAAGTGCATGTACAAATGGGTCAGAGCGCATGGCTAAGCTGGACGACGCGAAAAAACGTTCATCAGTTTTATCGAATAGAATCAAGCAAAGGACAGACGTTAAACTGCAGAGGCTCATAGCAGTATTTGAACAACAACTGACCTTTGTATCGCCGGACGATCTGATGGTCAGCGAGAAAGCATGGAAATACGTCGAATCATCCGGCATCGATCCCAAACAGGTATTTGCCCATCCCGACCTGCTTTATCATCACCCGGAGACCTCTGAGTATTACCGTGGCATTGCGTTATTGTCCCGCAAACGAGTAGCTGCAATAGCGACATCGGTGGATACGTGGGAAGACCCCGAACGCAAGAGCCAGGTGAATAAAGATAAATGCAAGGAGGTCGCCAGACTCTACAATACGGTAATCTCTTCTATCATTGAAGGGACCACCGACTGGACACTTGATAACGGTTATCGAAACATCATCGCTAACATGGGTATTGGGCTGGACGGCTCCATTCGCAACCTTATCGGCCAGGACGCTGAGCATATCGTCAAGGATCGCATTCGGGACTGGCTTGACAGTCGGGGATTGATAACCGAAAGGGATGAACGAGGAACCGAATTCAAGCTGCTGAAGGGTTATTCAATGCACTACGGTTCGGAACCCGATATTGAATTCAAGCAAAACGGAGACGTGATCTCAACCATTGAGATCAAAGGAGGAACTGACCCCGCAGGAGCGCTTGAACGTCTCGGAGCGGTCCAGAAAAGTTTTGAGGCTACACCTCCAGGTTCCATAAATTTATTAATTGCCGGAATTGTAACTGCTGAAATGGAGCAGCGTCTGAACAGTCTCGGTATTCGCAAATACTTCCTCTTGGATGAAGTCGCACAAGATGGAAAGGCCTGGATAGATTTCCTGAACGAGGTTTTTCACCATGTGGTGCGAATCACTGGTGAGATAATTGAGTAGCCGGGATTAGATAGCCGTGAGCTGCCTGAAATTTAGAAGTGCCTTACACGCAGAACACCTTCTTCACAAGTACGGTAAATCACAAGCGCCAGGATCATGTAATTCCACTCCGACACAACAGGGCGTGTTTGTGTGTGAGAGTGAGAGAGTAACAAGAGAGTAACAAGAGAATTGTCCGGGTTCAGAAACAAGTGAGACTCTTTAGATAAAGAAATCGGGTAGTCTGTGTGTGAATTAATCTCAACTAATTGACACAGGAGGACTACCCGATGCAGATCAAAAGCCTGCGGGTGAAATCATATCGCAGTTGGCGCGTCGATGATACTACCGATGCTGACGCGCGCGGTCGTTTGAAGCAGTTGGAATTGGTTGCGACGTTACGCGAGGATGGGTGTGGTGAGGCGACGGCACTGGCAGCAGTAGGTTGGTCGAGGGCGACCTACTACCGTTGGTTGAAGCGGTATCGTGAACATGGGCTGAAGGGTCTGGGGTGTGGCTCTCGTGCGCCGCGGCGGCGGCGTGTGCCGCAATGGACGCGCCAGCACGAGCAGCAGGTCTTGCACCTTCGCCAACGTTATCCGTTATGGGGTAAGCGTAAGCTCTGGCGGGTGGGGGTGCGCGAGCAGGGCTGGACTTTGAGCGAGAGTACGGTCGGGCGCATCGTGGCGAAGCTGGTGCGGCTGGGTCGGGTCAAGCCGGTGGCGTTTTACTATGGCCGGGTGAAGCCTAAGCGCCGCCGGGCGTTTACCCATCATGCCAAGCGCTGGCGCTACGGGATGAAGGCTAAGGCGCCAGGGGAGTTGATGCAGATAGACCACATGAGTGTCGGCTTCACGGACGGCATCACGGTGAAGGAGTTCAAGGCCGTCTGTCCGGTGAGCAAATGGAGTGCGCTGCGAGCCTACAGTCGGGCCACCAGTGGCAATGCCCGGCGCTTCTTAAAAGCGCTGCTCGGTGAGGCGCCGTTTCCCATCCGTTCTATCCAGGTCGATGGCGGCTCGGAGTTCCGAGATGAGTTCGAGCAGGCTTGCCAGGACTTAGGAATCCCCCTGTACGTGCTGCCCCCGAAAAAACCCGAATACAACGGCTGTGTAGAACGCGCCAATGCCACCAGCCGCTATGAGTTCTATCCGTTCTACGAGGGCCCACTGACCGTGGCCGCCATCAACCGCAAACTGGCAGAGTATCAGCAATACTACAATACCTACCGCCCGCATGACGGTATTGGTTTATTAACCCCAATGGAGTATTATCAACAACTCACACAGCCTGCCTCTGAGTCTCATATGTATTGAACCTGGACAAGAATTTTCAATCTCCGCTTGTCTGTGTTAGCATAACCACTCCAATACCGGCCTGAGGAGCGTTGCGATGGGGATGGCCCCACCAGGCTCAGGCCGACCGTTATAGATAACGACGCTCGCTTGATTTTGAGGAGACCAAAATGAGCGCTGTTATCCGTACTGTATTTTCTGACTACCGTGTTGCTGACCTGTCCCTGGCCGACTGGGGGCGCAAGGAAATCCGCATTGCCGAGACCGAGATGCCGGGGCTGATGGCGTTGCGGGATGAGTTTGCCGCACAGCAACCCCTGCGCGGCGCGCGTATTGCCGGTTCCCTGCACATGACCATACAGACCGCAGTGTTGATCGAAACCCTGGCGGCCCTGGGCGCGGACCTGCGCTGGGCGTCCTGCAACATCTTTTCCACCCAGGACCACGCGGCTGCGGCCATGGCCGAGCAGGGCATCCCCGTGTTTGCGCACAAGGGGGAAACGTTGGAGGAGTACTGGGAATACACCCACAGGATCATGGAATGGTCCGATGGCGGCACGCCCAACATGATCCTAGACGATGGCGGCGACGCTACCCTGCTGGTCACCTTAGGCGCCAAGGCCGAGCAGGACCCGTCGGTCCTGGATAATCCGGGCAGTGAAGAAGAACACTACCTGTTCGCCGCTATCAAACAACGGCTCAAGTCAAAACCGGGCTGGTATGCCCGCATCCGCGACAACATCATCGGCGTGACGGAGGAGACTACCACGGGCGTGAACCGCTTGTACCAGATGAAGGAGAACGGCGCTCTGCCGTTTGCGGCCATCAACGTGAATGATGCGGTGACCAAATCCAAGTTCGACAACCTCTATGGCTGCCGTGAATCCCTGGTTGATGGCATCAAGCGCGCCACCGACGTGATGGTCGCCGGCAAGGTTGCAGTAGTGCTCGGCTACGGCGATGTAGGCAAGGGCTGCGCGCAGTCGCTGCGCGGGCTGGGCGCGACAGTCTGGGTGACGGAAGTGGATCCCATCTGCGCGCTGCAAGCGGCCATGGAAGGTTACCGGGTGGTGCGGATGGACGAGGTATGCGCTGAGGCAGACATCTTCGTGACCGCCACCGGCAATTACCACGTGATTACCCACGAACACCTGCTGGCCATGAAAGATCAGGCCATCGTCTGCAACATCGGCCATTTCGATAACGAAATCGATGTGGCCTCGCTGCAGGATTATCGCTGGGAGGAGATCAAACCGCAGGTGGACCATATCATCTTCCCCGACGGCAAGCGCGTTATCCTGCTGGCCCAGGGGCGCCTGGTGAACCTGGGCTGCGCCACCGGCCACCCCAGTTTCGTCATGTCCAACTCATTCACCAACCAGGTACTGGCGCAGGTTGAGCTGTTTCGTGAGCGCGACAAGTATCAGGCCGACGTTTACGTGTTGCCCAAACACCTGGATGAAAAAGTGGCGCGGTTGCACCTGCAACGTATTGGTGCACAACTCACCATGCTCAGCGAACAACAGGCCGCCTACCTGGGCGTTGGTGCACAAGGGCCGTACAAGCCCGAGCGCTATCGTTATTAAACGCTTGCCAGACTTATTGAGAGCCATCATGTTTCATAAGGTAACCTCGTGTTTGTGAGAGGTGATCGCAATGCAACAAGCGGCTTGGTGAGATATGCGGGCTAAACTCAGCTTTGAGTTTTTTCCGCCTAGGACTCCTGAAGCGGAGCTGAGCCTGCGCGCCACCGTGACCCGGCTGCAACGCCTGCGCCCGGACTTTTTCTCGGTGACCTTCGGCGCCGGCGGCAGTACCCGGGACAAGACCCTGGAGACTGCGTGCGGCATCAGCGCGGCCACCGGCATTGAAGCGGCGCCTCATATTTCCTGTATCGGCTCTACCGAAGCTGAGCTCAGGGACATATTGCAAACCTATCAGCAACACGGTTTTGAACGTGTCGTGGCGTTACGCGGCGACCTGCCGTCCGGCCTTGCCGGCGCCGGTTCGCTACGCTTTGCCAGTGAACTGGTGGCGTTTATCCGCCGCGAAACCGGTGCCCATTTTCATATCGACGTGGCCTGTTATCCGGAATTTCACCCTCAGGCCAGGAGTGTGCAACACGACCTGGAAAACCTGAGAAGAAAAGTGGACGCCGGCGCCAACGGCGCCATTACCCAGTATTTTTACAATGCCGACGCCTACTTCCGCTTGCTGGAAAGCTGCGCGGCGCTGGGGATCGATATCCCCATCGTCCCCGGCGTCATGCCGATTACCAACCGTGACCAGTTGCTGCGCTTTTCGACCCTGTGCGGGGCGGAAATCCCGCGCTGGCTGTTAAAGCGCCTGGAGGACTTCGGCGATGATCTCAACGCCATCCGCAGCTTCGGCATCGACGTAACCACCCGCTTGTGCGCCCAACTGCTGGACGGCGGCGCGCCCGGCCTGCATATCTACACCATGAACAAGGCCGAGGCCTCCGCAGCAATCTGGGAGGCGCTGGAGCTGACGTAGGTTTTATTCCTATGTCTCAACCGCGCAAGGTCTCCGTAAGCGCTTCGACGGCGCGAGCAATAACGGCATCTTCATCTATCACAACTGTGTAGTCGGTACGCATACTCAGACGCCGCCAGAACTCACGAAAAGAATCGGTCTCATAGACCGAATCGATCCTTCTCACTCGGCGCTTGCGGGGGTGTTTGCCTTTCTTTTTGTGCCTTGTCTGCGCGCCAGAAGCAGTTGTTCCGTAAACATCCTTGATTTCACTATCTCACATAGCGTACAGCAAGTTTTTCTGACCCCGGCATTCGGGCTTGATTCAGGTTTGAGAACAGGTTTTCTCAAATTTGCGTAAAATTTTATTTGCAATCCCGGTTACAGGGATATACACTGTCGATATTAGGTAGTCCACGACGCTGCGGCGGGTGGGCTGTTATCTTGGAAATGCAGGAATTTGTGGGGTGTCATGGGATTTTTATATCGGATCTGCTGGTTTCTTTGCTGCGGCGTTGTTGCCGCGTGCGCTGATTTTATTCCCGAACCGCCTGTGCCGTCGGCTGGGCATATTGCCGCGCCGGCGAGGGCTGCGCCGGCCGGGGATATTCCTGATATTGTCGCGCTGCCGCCGCCGCTGCCGCAACCTGCGCCGCTGCGGCACGAAGACCGCTATACGGTGGTTGTCAACGAAGTGCCGGTGCGGGAGCTGTTGTTTGCCCTGGCCCGGGATGCGCGTATCAATATCGATATTGCCCCGGGTATCAGCGGTCTGATTACCATGAACGCGGTGGAGCAAACGCTGCCGCAGTTACTGCAACGCGTGGCGCGGCAGGCCGGGCTGCGTTACGCCATGGAAGACGATAACGTGTTCATCTCCCCCGATGAGCCGTATTTCCAGACTTACCGGGTCGATTACCTGAACATGGAACGGGACACCTCGCATGTGGTGCAGGTGGGGACGCAGATTGCCGGGGCCGGCAACAGCCTGGAAGGCGGCGGTGGTGGGAGTAATAATTCAACCACCACGATTGGCACCACCATGTCCAACCATTTCTGGGCCAATCTGGTTGCGAATGTCTCCGCCATTCTGGACGCCGAAGGGGGCGCCGCCGCCAGCGCAGTCATCCCCCATCCGGAATCGGGCGTGTTGACGGTCAGGGCCACGGCAGTGCAGCATGATACCTTGCGCACGCTGATCGATGAGACGCTCACCAATGCCAACCGCCAGGTATTGATACAGGCTACCATCGTCGAGGTCAGCCTGACCGACCAGTTCCAGGCCGGTATCGACTGGCAGGCGCTCAATCAGGCCGGCATCGAGGGGCTGAGGCTGACTACCAAGACGCTTACGACCAGCCCGGTCAACGCCGCGTCATTGTTCTCGCTGAGTTATGAGGACGCCGATCCGGAGCAGGAGCGGGCGCTGAGCGCAGCCGTGGAGCTGTTGCAGGAGTTCGGCGATGTACGGGTGCTGTCCAGCCCCCAGATCATGGCCTTGAACAACCAGTCCGCCATCCTCAAGGTAGTCGATAACGTAGTCTATTTTGAGGTGGAGCAGGAAAGCAACGTGACCCAGGGCGTGGCGGCCAACACCTTCGAGACCATCGTCAAGACGGTGCCGGTGGGCATTGTCATGACCATCACCCCGCATATCAAGGCCGACGACTCCATCATCCTGAACATCAGGCCGAGCATCTCCCGCATCAACCGCTTTGTCAACGACCCGAATCCGACGCTGGCGATTACCAGCCCGGTGCCGGAGATCCGGGTGCGGGAAATGGAATCCATGTTGCAGTTGCAGAACGGCGAGATCGCAGTCATGGGCGGACTGATGCAGGACGACAGCCGCGGCAATGACAACGCCATTCCCGGTCTGTCCCGCATCCCGGTGCTGGGTACTGCGTTCAAGATGGCCTTGCGCGAGTACGAGAAGACCGAACTGGTGATCTTCCTGCGCCCGCTGATCGTCCGCAACCCCAGTCTGGACGGTGATTTTAGCGCCTACAAACAGTTTTTTCCGGGAGCAGATGATGATTTTTAGAGGCACCTTTAAGCCGCTGGCCGCGTTCTGTATCGGGGTTGTGTGCACGACAATTTATCCTGCCCTGGCGGCGCCGGATGCCGGGTCAATCAAGGTGATACGCACGGAAATCGACGCCGGCCATGAAACCCGCCTGCTTGCCGCTTACCAGGCCTACCGGGACGGTGACCTGACTGCCGCCGCCGCCGGATACGAAGACGTATTACGGGTTTACCCCGACAACCGCGACGCCATGCTGGGTCTGGCCGCCTGCGCGCTCATGCAGGGTGAGGTCGCCACGGCGGCCGGCCGGTACCGGCGCCTGCTGCGCGCCTTTCCGCAAGACCACCTGTCCCGGGCCGCGCTGAGCGGCCTGCAGCAGGACCGGCAAGGGGAGATATTCGTCCGGGAGTTGTTGTCAAAGCAGCCCGGAGAACCGTTTCTGTACGCCATCTTAGGTCAGCTGCAGGCGGCCCAGGCGCGTTGGCCCGAGGCGCGCCAGGCCTTCGCCGCGGCCCACCGGATGGACCCGACCCAGCCGGGGTATGCCATGAATCTGGCCATCAGCCTGGACCGGATGGGGCAGCGCGCGGCGGCGCTGAAATACTATCGCACCACCCTGACACTGGTGGAACAGGGCAACTCCAGCCTGGCGCTGCGGCCGATCATGCAGCGTATCCAGTCATTAAGGCGGCCGTAGTCATGTCTGAGCTACACGGGTCACAAACGCAGGACTTGGGTAAGATACTGATCGATAAGGGAATTATCACCCCCGACCAGCTTGAGATTGCGGCGCTGGAGCAGAAGAGCAGCCGCGAGCAGCCGGGCCGGATTCTGGTGCGCTTGGGGTTCGTGACCGAGGACATTATTCACGATGTCATCGGCGGCGCGTTCGGGCAGCAGCGCGTCGACCTGCAAGCAATCATTGCAGACAGTGACGCGCTGGCCATGATCCCGGAGGACCTGGCCAGGCGCCTGCAGGTGGCGCCCGTCAGTTATGACGCGTCGAGCAGGACTCTGAAAGTAGCGCTGGCGGATATCTTTGATATTGTCGCCCTGGACCAGATCAATGCCCACTTAGGCGGCGCCGTGGAAGTTGTTCCGGCGCTTGCCGCGCAGGCGGACATCGAAAAATGTATCGACCGATTTTACGGTTATGAACTGTCCGTGGGCGGCATCTTAAACGAGATGGAAACGGGGGAACTCGACTACCGCAGTCTGGCCGCGCAGAGCGACGAATACAGCCAGCCGGTGGTGCGACTGGTGAATGCCCTGCTGGCCGACGCGGTGAAACGCGGCGCCTCGGACATACATCTTGAGCCGGAACAGGGTTTCCTGCGCGTGCGCTACCGTATCGACGGCGTGTTGCGGCAGGTGCGCAGCCTGCACAAAAACTACTGGTCGGCGCTGGTCGTGCGGGTAAAAGTGATGGCAGGGCTGGACCTGGCCGAGTCCCGCGCCGCGCAAGACGGCCGCATTTCTCTGTCGCTGTCAGGGCGGCAGGTGGACTTTCGCGTAGCGACCCTGCCTACCTTGTACGGTGAAAATATCGTCCTGCGGGTGCTGGACCGGCACAAGGGCATTGTTGGTCTGGCGCAGCTGGGCCTGGATGAGGAGCAACTGGTTGCGTTAAAACGCATGGTTACGCGCCCGGAAGGACTCATCCTGGTAACCGGCCCCACCGGCAGCGGCAAGACCACTACCTTGTATTCGATACTGCAATATCTGAACCACGAAGCCGTGAACATTATGACCCTGGAAGACCCGGTCGAATATCCTACCTCGATGATCCGGCAGACCTCGGCTAACGCCACGGCCAGACTCGGTTTTGCCGACGGCATCCGTTCCATATTGCGCCAGGATCCGGACATCATCCTGGTCGGCGAAATTCGTGATGAAGATACTGCCGCCATGGCCTTGCGCGCCGCCATGACCGGCCACCGAGTGTTTTCCACCCTGCATTCCAATTCCGCGCTCGGCGCTCTCCCGCGCTTGCTGGACATGGGCGTGCAAACGCAGCTGCTGGCCGGGAACCTCAGTGGCGTCATCGCGCAACGACTGGTGCGCAAGCTGTGCAATGAATGCAAGCAACCCGGCGCCGCGCCGCCGCTGGTACCGGGGACAAGATACGGCGTCAGGCCCTCGTCCGGTAATGCCGCCGCAGCGCGGCGGCACCCGGACGAAATCCGGGACGTGGATGCACAGCTCAGCGTTTACCAGCCGGTCGGCTGTGCAGCCTGTGCCGGGCAAGGCTATCGCGGACGCATGGCCCTGGTGGAAATATTGCCGTTTGATCCGGACCTGGACGAGTTACTCGCGCGCCGCGTCAGCAGCAATGAGCTGCACACCATGGCGGTGGCAAAAGGTTTCCGGGAGCTGGCGGAAACCGGCCTCAGCCGGATCATGGCAGGAATCACCAGTGTGGAGGAGGTCGCGCGCGTGGTGGACTTGGGCAACGCGCTTAACCGACCATGAGCAGTTACCACTACCGGGCGCTGGATGCGCGCGGCCGCATCAGGAAGGGGGAAACCCGCGCAGCTAACAGCGCTGACCTGGAAACGCGATTGCGCAAGACCGGGTTGGAACTGATCAGCTGCAAATCAGCCCGGCCACCGCTGCTGTCGCTACCACGGCGGCGAGTGAAACGGCGCGACCTGATCGTATTCTGTTTTCACCTGCAGCAGTCCTTGCGCGCCGGTGTGCCGGCGCCGGAGAGCCTGCAGGATTTGCGTGACAGCGCCGGCAACCCTCGCCTGCGGCAGGTTGCCGGCACCTTGCTGGAGGCCATTGAAGGCGGCAAGACCTTGTCGGCGGCGCTGCGCGAGTTCCCGGCGGTGTTCAGCGAGGTGTTCGTCAACCTGATTCAGGCCGGGGAGCAAACCGGCGCGCTTGACACGATCCTCGAGCGGCTCGAAACAAACCTCAAGTGGCAGGACGAACAGGCCGCCATGACCCGGAAGCTATTCATGGCACCGGCGTTGACCGGCACCGTGGTCGGCATCGTGGTGGTGTTCCTGATGGCCTACCTGGTGCCACAACTGTTGACCTTTGTCGGCACGACCGGTTCCGGGTTACCGTCCCATACCCTGTTGCTGATTGCAGTCTCCGGCGCATTGGTTGATTACTGGGAGGCGCTGCTGTGTGTGCCGTTGCTGTTACTCGCGATAGTGGTTGCCGGCGCCAGAACCAGCCCCGGCTTCAGACTGGTGCTGGACCGGTTTAAGCTGGCGCTGCCGGTGCTGGGTCCGGCGCAGGAAAAACTCATCTTAGCGCGCCTCGCCAGCCTGTTCGCCATGATGTATGCATCCGGCATTACCGTGATCGACTGCATCAGCGCCGGCGAACGTAGCGCCGGCAATCTGGCCGTGGCACAGGCGATGAGCCGCGTCGGCGCAGCGCTGGCAGAAGGTCAAAACCTGGGCGACAGCTTTGCCGCCGGCAACCTGTTTCCACCACTGATGTTACGCATGATCCGGGTGGGAGAGACAACCGGCGCCTTGGCGCCGGCGCTGGAGAACATCGCCTGGTTCTACACGCGCGATGCCCGCGCGGCAGTGGACCGGTTGCAATCCCTGATAGAACCGGTTATGACCCTGCTGCTGGGCCTCGTCATCGGCTGGGTCATGTTATCCGTATTCGGGCCAATTTATGATCTCATTACCGGGCTTGGGGTATAAGGGAGTCCTGCGTGGCATTTTTGCAGGGGCCCGTCAACGGCGGGCGCTGTTGATAGACGCCGAACAGGCGGCCTTGTATCATTGGCAGGACGGTGGCGCCGTCCTGCATGAGGTGTTTACCGCGACGGAGCAAGGGCGCAAGGCGTTCCGGCATTATCTCTCACAATACCCCGACCTTCCGTTCTACCTGCTAGTGGACCTGGCCGATGAGGAATTCCGGCAGGATACCGTTCCGCATGTGTCACGGCGAGACCGACAGGCGTTGCTCAAGCGCAAGGCCGGACGCTTGTTCAAGGACAGTTCCTGTTGTTGCCACAGGATAACCGGCCGGGAACGTACCGGGCGCAGAGATGATCGGGTATTGCTGAGCGCGCTGGCCGCTCCCGGCCGGCTTGGGCAGTGGGTGGCATTGCTGGACGAGGCCAGGGCGCCGCTGGCGGCCATCTGTTCACTGCCGCTGTTTAGCGCGCGCCTGCTGCCTGCCGTTACCGGACAGACCGGTGGGCGCCGCTTGCTGGTCAGTCTGCACCGCAGCAGCGGGTTGCGCCAGACCTGTTTTGACAATGGCGAGTTTCAGTTCAGCCGCCTGACACCGTTGCCGGGTGCTGAACATGGGCTGGCCGTTGCGATCGGCGCCGAAGTTGACAAAGTCCGACGTTACCTGGACAGCCGCCAAACGGACCCATCCGCAGAGCCGTTACAAGTGCATTTGCTGCTGGCCGGCAGCCTGTTGCAGGAGGTGCGGGGCGCGTTCACGGAGCAGCAATCAGTGCGTTACCATGTTTTTGACCTGCACCGACCAGCACCTGAGGATGGCGCCGCAGAACCCACACAGTCACCTTTCAGTGACGAGTATTTTATACGGCAACTGTTGACGCTCAGGCCAGACAATGACTATGCCGACCTGAGGCAAAGACGCTGGTTTTTCCTGCAACGGCTGCGCGCAGGGGTTGTTGCGACCAGTTGTGCGTTGTTGCTCGGCAGTGTGTGTCACAGCGCGTTGACCGGCTACAACGGTCTTGTGCTGCAACGCCAGACGGAAGTGGCCCGGCAGCAGACCGCCCGGCAAGCGGCGGAGTATGAACAAGCAAACAAGCGCCTCCCGCAAACACCTGTGGAGGCATCAGAACTGAAGGCGGCAGTCATGACAGCGGCGCAACTGGCACAACAGCGGACGCCGCCGCTACGCATGGTGTCGGTGCTCAGCGACAGTCTGGACAAGTTTCCCGCCATCCATTTGCATAAGCTGGGTTGGCGGGCCGCCGCTCATGACGATATTACTGATCAGGGCGCGCCGGCTCAGGCCGTTACGCCGGTCGTTGCGGGAGCGCCTGAGGCGCCGGCAACGGTTTACCAGGTCGCGCACTTGCACGCCCGCATAGAACCTTTCAACGGCAATCTCCGGGAGGCGCTGGCGCTGGTCAACCGTTTTGTCGCACACCTGCGCGCCCGGGCCGGAGTGCGGAAGGTCAGTATCCTCGCCGTGCCCTTAGATGTCAGCTCCGGCGTCGCCTTGCAGGGCAGCGCCCAGGCGCTGCCACGCCAGGCAGAATTCAGCCTGAAGGTCGTGCTGGAGACGCCGCTAGGGGACCTGTCAGCGGGGGCGGGCGCCAGTGAAACCTGAGTATGAATTTTTACGCAACGCCGCGTGCCTGTTGGCAGGTAGCGCCATGCTGGGCGCCGCCTTGTTGACGGGCAGCGGGTTATTCGAGCGCCGTATGGAACGCGCCTGTCAGTATCAGCGCGCGCAGCTGCACGAGACCGGCCAGCGCACGCGGGTGGTCGCCGAAGCGGCAAACATCATCAGGGATTATCTCCCGCAATTCAGTGCATTGCACGACACCGGACTGTGGGGCGAGGAACACCGGCTGAACTGGATTGAGACGCTACAGGATGCGGCCACTGCATTACAGTTGCCGGCACTGAGTTACGAGATAGGCGCGCGGCAAGTGCGCGACCCCGGCACGGGGCTGCCGGCCGGCAGCCCCCGCGTGTACAGCAGCGCCATGACCCTGGATATGCAATTACTGCACGAGGGCGATCTGTTCGCGCTGCTGGACTTGTTGGAAGATCGGGCCAAGGGCCTGTACCGCGTGGCAAGCTGCGAGTTGACCCGCAATTTCGCGACGCTCACAGACGACCCGCGCGCGCCAAACCTGCACGCCAACTGCCTGCTGGAATGGTTTTCCATCGGCCCGGCGGCTGACCTTCAGAGCAATACGGTTTTTGCACCGCAATGATCGGAAAATTTACTCGTCATGCTGCCCCCGACCGGGTTAGCAAGAAACCACTGAGCATCGCCCTGCTGCTGATATGCAGTTGCTGCCTTGCGGTCGACGAACACTCGTTTGGCCGCTTGTTCACCACGCCGGAACAGCGGCGATGGTTACAGGAATTACGGGTGCAACAGCAGCCAGCGCAGCCCGGTCAGGATGACATGGAAGCAGGCACAGGCGCGGCTGCGCCCGGCGCCGCGCCAACCGGGCCAGCCCCGGGGCCGGACCGCACCCAGGCGCCACCCGTAGTCACCCTGAAGGGTCTGATTATGCGAGAAGACGGCGCCGGTATGGTCTGGGTGGATGAACACGATGGCGGCGCCACGCCGGATTATCGGACACTGCAAACGGCGGCAACGCCGGGGCATGAAGTCGCCGTCCCCGTGGGTATGCACGGCAAGTCTGTAATGCTCAAACCAGGCCAGTCCTACCACTTGGATTCCGGCTCGGTCACAGATCTCGCCCGGCAGTCGCCGCACGGCGCCATGCAACCGGCACCTGGCGCTTCGCAGGAAACCGCCCCGTGAACCGTGCCGCGCAAGGGGCGGCATTACTGGCCTTGCTGCTGGCGCTGAGCGTCGCTTCGGGCTGGCTGCTGCTATCCGACCTGAGCCGGCAGGCACAGGCGTACACCCGGCGCCTGAGCAGCGCGCTTACGCTGCAGCGGGCGAAACAGGCGTTGCTGTCTTATGCGATGAACTATCCCGAGCTGCGCGCCAACCCGGACAAGGGGCCAGGCTTCCTGCCCTGTCCCGACCGCAATAACGACGGCCGCCCGCAAAGCAACTGCGCGGCAAGTACCGGCACGACACTGGGGCGCCTGCCGTTTGCGATCCTGGGGCTGGATGACCCGCGTGACAGCAGTGGCGCGCGCTTGTGGTATGCCGTGTCACCGGATTTCAGGAATACCCGCTCTAACCACGCCGTCATCAACAGTGAAACGCCGGGTCAATTCACGCTGGACGGCGCCGACGATGTGGTGGCAGTAGTGATGGCGCCGGGTGCGCCGGTCGGTGCCCAGGCGGCGCGGCCGAGCAATGCGCCCACCGATTATCTGGAAGGCAGCAATGCCAGCGTCGCCGACGGCAGGTTCTCTACCCTTGCCGGCAATGATCAGGTGGTCGCCATCAGCCGTGCGGAATTGATGCAAGTGCTGGAATTGCGCGTGACTAATGAAGTGCGTGCGCTGCTGGCGCGCTATCGCAGTGAACACGGCGCCTACCCCTGGCTGGCGCGGTTTGCTCATCCCCACCTGCACGGCAGGGTATTACGCGGCTCCCATAATGGCAGCGATAATGCAGAGGCGCTGACGGACACGCGTCGGGATTTCCTGGATTGGGGAGTACGCGCCTACGATCTGCTCAGGAACGTTACCGACGGCTCCCTGGCCGTGGTGAAGAGCGTGAGCAAAAACAGGCTGGAGCTGTCTGCACCGAGCACCGGGGCAGAGAACGATTTTGACCGGGGAGATGTTTATTTCATCGAGTTGCGCGGCCCGGGCAGGATTGTCTCAGGGACGGCTAACGGCGGCAGTTCGGGCCCGTTGCTGAAAGATACCGGGCAGGATTTCAGGGAAGTGGGCGTGGTTCCCGGTGATGTGGTTGAGAACCTGACCGAGGGTTCCCGCGCGACCGTTGCCGGTGTCGATCGGGCCGCGCTCAGGCTGCGCCGGCCCGCCGCCGATAATGGTTTTGCTGGCGGCGCCACCTACCGCTTGCTCGTTAATAGCGGTAACGCCGGCCCGGGCAGCACCAACCTGACCCTGGCAGACCCCACAGCCGATTTCATCAGCGCCGCTATTGGCGTCGGTGACCTGGTGGAAAACCTCAGTGATGGCTCGACCGGGCGCGTCAGCCAAGTGGCAGGGCCGGGGTTGCTGCGCGTGTCGGCACTGCATTTCGGCCGCAACAACCGGTTTAATGAACATGACGTTTATCGCCTGCCGCGCTATAACGCTGCCGACAACACCAGGCAGGGCTTGTTGCCGGTGCATGAACCGGGCAAACGCTTTGCAACCGGGTTTGGCGTCACCTGGCAGGCGCCTGTTAGCGGCGGTTGGGTCATTACCGGGCTGCATCCCGCCACCCGTCCCGGCTATGCCACGGCGGTAACGCGCGCGCTGCGCACCGCCGCGCCCGCGGCGGCGGTCAACGTTGAAGACGGGTATTGCATCTGGCTCAATGTACGGGTGGTTGACTGTATCGGCCGTAGCGCGGCAATGCCGCTGCTGGCAGGAACCGCGACTGCCGGGTCATCGGCAAGCGTATTAACGGATAGCTTTGCTGATTTCATTAACGCCGGGGTCACCCCGGGAGCTCTGGTTGAAGTGCCGTATCACTCGGTGGTGACCCGAGTCGCGTCTGCCACGACGCTGCACCTGCTGCGGTTGCCCACTGCGGCGCGCCCGCTTGCCCCCGGCGCGCGCTACCAGCTCCGTAGCGCCACCAGGCTGCTGACCGGCAAGGCCGACCGCGCCGACCCGGCGCGCCTGCACGACCCCCACCAGGACTTCAGCGCGGCGGGGGTGCGCACGGGCGACCTGCTGGCCAATCTGACGGACGGCTCTTTCGGTCTGATCACTGCGGTCAACGGCGCCAGTGTCAGCGCCGACCTGCAGGGCGGACAACGCAATGCCTACCGTCCCGGCGACGCCTACCAGGTATTTTATGCCTATGTGAACCGGCGCCGCTACCGCTTCAGTCTGCGCTATCAGGGGGAGTGGGTGACGCGTTCGAGCAACGGCCGGCGGCAGCGCGAGGTGTGCCGGGGTTATGGTGTTGATTGCGCCGGCGTTGCCGTCACTGCGCCGCTGCCGTTTCAGGCTCAGGGCATGGCCGGCGCGGCCACGGCCGGCGCGGCGGGCCTGATGCTGGCAGCCGCTCAGGCAGATTTTCTACGCGCCGGCATATTGCCCGGAGATACGCTGTTCAATCTGGACGACGGTTCGGCGGGAATGGTGCAGACGGTTACGCGCCATTCCCTTACCATCGACGCCTGGCAGGGCGGCCACGCCAATCAGCTGCTGCCGGGCAACCGCTACCGCATCGGCAGGCCGTTGCTGCTCATTGAAGACCTGCTTGATGACAACGCCGTAACAAGGGTCGGCCTGACCGCCCCGCCCGGTGGCGCGGCCGGCGCGCTGCACACGACCGGCATCAATTATCACCTGGTCGAAACACCCGGAGAACTGCCGCCCTGGTTCATAAAAAACAAATGGCACCGTCTTGTTTATGTCGCCTATGGCGCCGGCTTTGCCCCCGGCGGTAGCGGCGATTGCCACGCGGGTGTGGATTGCCTGGTTATCCGCGACCGTGCCGACGACGCAGAGGCGCTGGTGCTCGCAGCCGGGATGGCATTGCCACAGCAGCCGCGCACGCACGGCACCGGTGCCGCTTACTACGAGGGTGAAAATGCCAATGCGGATGCCGACGATGTGTTCGCCAGGGCCTTGCCTGACGACACTTTTAATGACCGGCTTGTGGTTGTGGCGCCATGAAAGAACAGGATTGACTCCTCCATGTACAAGTGTAAAGAGACAGGGTTTTCACTGGTGGAACTTGCCATTGCACTGATGCTCATGGCGTTGCTTGTGGGCGGGATGCTCAACCCCCTAGGCGCCACCCTGGAAGCGAAACGGCGCGCCAGGGCGCAGCTTGAACTGGAGCAAATCCGGGAAGCATTGCTGGGTTTTGCCATGATCAACGGCTACCTGCCCTGTCCGACCAGCAGCACCGACCCGGCGGCCGACGATTACGGTCTGGCCGACCCGCTCTGCTCCAGCGAGCCGGGCGCGGAGGGCTACCTGCCCTGGCGCACCCTGGGCGTTCCCGAAGTGGACCCGTGGGGTTCGCCAAGGCACGCCAGCACCGACCCGTTCAACGGTTACTGGCGTTATCGGGTTGATCGCAACTTCGCCGATGCGGCGGCATTGATCACTCTTGGTGCGGCGCCGGCCGACAACCTGAGCATTACCGATCCGCGCGGCCTGTTGCTGACCGCGCCCACAGAAACCCCGGTCGCCATCATCTACAGCGCCGGCGCCAATTTGGCGCCGGATGGAGAAAACACCAGCTTTGAAGGCGCGCCCTGCGGCAACCCGGGTGGTTATGCGCCGGGCGGGAGCGCAACCTGTCCTGACGGGGAACCGCTGTACCAGGGCGGCGACATGTATGGCGTCGGCGCCGATGCTGCTTTTGACGACCTGCTCATCTGGCTGTCGCGCCCGCTGCTGTTCAACCGCATGGTCGCGGCAGGGCGGCTGCCATGATTTTATCTTATGTGCCACGGCGGGCATTGTTAGAGGTTTCCTTAACAATCACCCGCATCACGCTGCTTGAAGCTCTGCGCAGCCGCTTGCCGCTGTTAATGGGCATGGCGCTGCTCGGTCTGGTCGGTCTGGCGGAGTTTCTGGGTGAGTTGAGCATCACGGAAGAGGCGGGAATCAAAGCCTCGGTCACCGCTTCGGGGCTGCGCATCTTCTCGGTCTGCCTGATCTGTCTGTTCGTCATAAGCGGCGGCGTGCGGGAACTGCATGACAAGAGCCTGGAAATGATGTTGTCCCTGCCCATGCCCAGGTCTGCCGGCTTGCTCGGCAAGCTGGTGGGGTTTGCAATCCTGTCGTTGTGCATTGCCGTGGGCGCCGGATTGCTCCTGAGCGGGTATGCCCCGGCCACCCCGGTTGCGTGCTGGGCGCTGTCCCTGCTGTGTGAACAGCTGCTGATGGCTTGTTTCAGTTTCCTGTGCATGCTGACCTTTGCCAATGTGGCCTGGTGCGTGCTTCTGGTCATGGCGTTTTATCTGCTCGCGCGCAGCATGGAGACGCTGCAGTTGCTGAGCGCGTCACCACTGCTCACAGCCGACGGCGCGTTCCCTGAGGTCATGTATTTACTGGTGAACGCCGTGTCGTTATTGCTACCCGACCTGCACGCGTTCACCCGTAGCGACTGGCTGCTGTACGGTATTGAGTGGAACGATGTAACCGTGGTCGTGACGCAGACCCTCATTTATCTGGTTGTACTTGCCTCAGCCGCCCTGTTCGACCTGTACCGGAAGAATTTTTAGCCCTGATGGCAAGACCCGTCGCAACCGTGCCAATCGTCATTCGCGCACTGCTCATGCTGGGCCTGTGCTTGCAGCTGGGCTGGAGCGGGTTAAGCCCGGCGCTGACCACTACCGCGCAACCACTGCCGGCCGTGCCGGCCGCCGAACTGCTGCAACTGGCTGCGTTCGGGGAACCGCAAACCCTGGCCCGGCTGCTGATGTTATGGTTGCAGGCTTACGATGATCAGCCCGGCCTCAGTATCCCGTTTGCCGAGCTGGATTACACCCGCCTTAGCCACTGGCTGGGCCGGCTGCTGGACCTGGACCCCCGTTTCCAATACCCGTTGCTGGCGGCCAGTCGTGTCTACACCGAAACACCGGACGCCGGCAGCAAAAGATACATGCTGGCATTCGTACACCGGCGCTTCCTAGAAGACCCGAACCGCCGCTGGCCCTGGCTGGCGCATGCGGTTCATGTCGCCCGGCACCGTCTCAACGATCCGCAACTGGCCCTCGACTACGCTCGGGCCTTGCGCCTGAACGTTACCAGCGCCAGCGTCCCGCCCTGGGTAGCGCAACTGGAATTGTTCGTGCTGGAAGACCTGGGGGAGGCACAAAGCGCGCGCCTCCTCATCGGCGCGTTGCTGGCAAGCAATCGCCTGACCGGCAATGAGTTACGGTTTTTGCAGGACCGATTGGCAACGCTGGAACAGCAGCCGGGCCAATAACCTGACTTCAGCTGTCTTACCGGGCTTAGCGGGAACTACTGCCTCGGCGGTTATTCGCGCGCCAGCGCCTGGGAGGTAAGCTCCTGCCAGGGCTGGTAGGACTCCCGGAAGGCCTGGTAAGCTGCGTAGACGCGTTTGAAATCAGGGTCTTTTTCGGCTTCACTGGCCAAAGTCTGGCGGGTGACGGCGCGCAGTTCCTGCATGACCTCCCGCGGAAACGGCAGCACCTCCACGTTCTTTTTTGCGGACAATTCCTTCAGCGCGCGGCTATTGTGGTACTCCATGGCACTGAAGGTCCAGGCACCGGTGGCGGCGGCGGCTTGTTTGACTATCTGTTGCAGATCGGCCGGCAGGCTGTTCCAGCGTGCCGTGTTAATGAGCAGCTCCAGTTCCGTGCCCGGCTCGTGCCAGCCGGGGTAGTAGTAATACCGGGCCGCCCGGTTCAGGCCCAGACGCAGGTCATGCAGCGGTCCGACCCATTCTGTGGCATCGATAGCGCCGCGTTCCAGCGCCGTGTAGAGCTCGCCGCCGGACATCAGGATGGGGTTGCCGCCAGCCCGGTCCAGCACTTTTCCTCCCAGTCCGGGCATGCGCATCCGCAAGCCCCTGAGATCGGCAATGCTCGCTATCTTCTTGTTGAACCAGCCACCCATTTGCACACCGGTGTTGCCTATGGGCAGGGCCATTACGCCGAATGGCTCGTACAATTCGTTCCACAGTTCCAGCCCGCCGCCATGGTACAGCCAGGCTTGCACGCCTTTTTGTTCCATACCGAACGGGACCGTGGAGAAAAACTGCGCGGCCGGTACTTTACCGGCCCAGTAGTAGGCGGAACCGTGCCCCAGCTCCACCGCGCCCTGGGACACCGCATCAAACACCTGCAAGGCCGGCACCAGTTCGCCGCCGGCAAACACCTTGATATCCAGCCGGCCGTTACTCATGATGCGCACCTGCTCGGCGAACAGTTCTGGCGCTTCCTGGAACACGGGGAAATTCGCCGGCCAGGTCGTTACCATCTTCCAGCGATAGATTTTACCGGTGTCGAGGCCCTCGCCACCCGTCACCTCGGGCGCCTCCCCCGCACACGCCGCCAGCAGCAGGGCCAGCAGTAAACAGCTTGCTATCTTCATCAAAATCTCTCTGGGTTCGTCACACCGGTTGTAAATTCGCATACGCCAGCACCAGCCACTTGGCGCCGGCGCGTTCAAAATTGACCTGCACCCGGGCGTGGCTGCCGCGACCATCGAGGTTCATCACCGTGCCTTCACCAAAACGGGCATGCGCTACGCGTTGGCCGGGCGCAAACAGGTTATTATCAGCATCCTCGGCTGATGGCTGGTTGAATACGCCGAGGGAAACCGGCCCGCCCGGGCGCACCTCGGCGATAAACTCCTTGGGTATTTCGTCCAAGAAGCGTGACGGGCGCGAGTAAAATTCGTTGCCGTGCAGGCGCCGGTAGCGGGCATAACTCAGGGTGAGCTTGCGGCGCGCACGAGTCATGCCCACATAGCAGAGCCGCCGCTCCTCTTCCAGTTGCGCGGGATTATCGGAACTGCGTTGGTGCGGAAACAAGCCTTCTTCCATACCTGTCAGATAGACCCGCTCAAACTCCAGTCCCTTGGCGGTGTGCAAGGTCATCAGGCTCACAGCATCCTGGCCGCCCTCAGCCTGACTGTCGCCGGCATCCAGCGCGCTCATGCTCAGGAACGCAGTCAAGGGCTCCACTTCGCCGTGCACCTCCGGGTCCACTTCGAACTGTTCGGCCGCGTTAACCAGTTCGTCCAGGTTTTCAATACGGTCGAGGCCGCGCTCGCCTTTTTCCTTGCGGTAATGCTCGCGCAGGCCGCCGGCCGTAATCACGTTCTGCATGATCCGGTCCAGGCTGTTGCCGGTGAGCGCCGGCGTCAGTTGCTCCACCAGGTCCACAAACCGCGCCAGCGCGGTCAGGGTACGAGTCGGCAGCTGCTGCTCCGCCAACAGCGCCCGAGTCGCGCGCCACAGCGACACCCCGTCCTGACGCGCCCGCGCCCGCACCTCCTCTAGGCTGCGCTGCCCAACTCCCCGGGGCGGGGTGTTGACGATGCGTTCAAACGCGGCATCATCGTCGCGGGATACGGCCAGACGCAGGTAAGCCAGGGCATCCTTGATTTCCATACGCTCATAAAAGCGCTGGCCGCGTACTACCCGATGTGGCAGCTGCGCTTGGCGCAATGCGTCCTCCAGCACGCGCGAGCTGGCACCGACCCGGTACAGTACTGCGTGGTCCCGGTAAGCAACCCCCTCCCGGCGCGCGGAGCTGATTTGCCCGACGATGAATTGCGCCTCATCCTGCTCGCTGTAAGCCGCATACAAGTCCAGCTGCTCGCCCGCGGCGCCGTCGCTCCACAGGTCTTTGCCCAGCCGGCTGCTGTTGTGGGCAATCAGGGCATTGGCAGCCTTCAGTATCGTGGTAGTGGAGCGGTAATTCTGTTCCAACCGATACAGCGTCGGCTTGGGAAAGTCCTTTTCAAAACGCTGCATGTTTTCCATACGGGCGCCGCGGAAACTGTAAATGGATTGATCATCATCACCCACCGCAAACAGACTGTTGCGCTCACCCACCAGCAGCCGCAACCAGGCATATTGCAACGCGTTAGTATCCTGGAACTCGTCCACGAGCAGTTGCGGAAAACGCTCCCGGTAATGTTGCAGCAACGGTTCCTGATCGCGTAACAGCTCGTGGGTGCGCAGTAACAGCTCGGCAAAATCCACCAGCCCGGCGCGCTCGCAGGCGTTCTGGTAATTACGGTAAATCGCCACCTGCTGTTCCAGAGTCGGGTCGTCGCGCCGATCGATATGTTGCGGACGCAAGCCGTCGTCCTTGCGCTGGTTGATGAACCACTGCGCCTCCCTGGCCGGATAACGTTTTTCATCCAGGTTCATATCCCGGATCACCCGGCGTAGCAGCCGTTGCTGGTCTTCGCTGTCGAGGATCTGGAAACTGTCCGGCAACCCGGCTTCCTGCCAGCGCGCACGCAGCAGCCGGTGCGCCAACCCGTGAAACGTGCCCACCCACATGCCGCCGATGGGCCGGTTCAGCAGCCGCCCGATACGTTCACGCATCTCCGCCGCGGCCTTGTTGGTGAAGGTGACGGCCAGCACGTTGCGCGCCGCCGCTTGCCCGGTTTCCAGGTACCAGGCGATGCGGTGCACCAGCACCCGGGTCTTGCCGCTGCCGGCGCCGGCCAGCACCAGGACATTGCCGGTCGGCGCCGCCACGGCCGCGCGCTGCGCCTCGTTCAGCCCCTCCAGTGCGTTGGTTACATCCATGTACGTAGCGGCTGCGCCGGGACCGTATGAATCCTGTCGCCGGATTTATGGGCACCGCTGAAAATGCCACGGAGGCCATTTTCAGAGGCGCCCTTAGTTCGTAAAATGATTGTCGCGTGCATCAGTGAATTGTACCTGTCCTATCGGTGTTAGAATAGCCCGATTACCAACAACTGTCACAACCGATGGGAACAACCATGCAAAGCGGACACCAGGAGCAGCGTACCTTAATCGAACAAACCTTGTCGCTGTGTCGGGAGCAGGGCGCCGACGCGGCCGAAGCGGACCTCAATAGCGGCCATGGTTTGTCGGTAAACGTGCGTATGGGTCAGGTCGAGACCATCGAACACCAGCGCGACAAAGGCCTGGGCGTGACGGTATATCTGGACGGCTGCAAAGGCTCGGCCTCCACCTCGGATTTCTCTGGCGGTGCCCTGCAGGCCACCGTCAAGGCCGCCGTCACTATCGCTAAGTATGCTAGCCGCGACGATTGCGCCGGCCTGATTGATCCTGACTATCTGGCTACGGCCGCGCCAGACCTGGACTTGTGTCATCACTGGGACCTCACCCCGGAGGCGGCCATCGAGTTGGCGCTGGAGTGCGAGCACGCCGCGCGCAATGTGGACCAACGGCTGACCAACTCCGATGGGGCGATGGTAGCCACCTATGCCGGCACCCACCTGTACGGCAACAGCCACGGTTTCATCAACGGCTGGGACTGGTCATCGCACAGTATCGACTGCACGGTGATTGCCGAGGAAAACGGCCTCATGCAACGCGACGGCTGGCACACCAGAGCGCGCGCCCGCAGCGACCTGGACAGTGTCGAGAAGGTCGGGCAGGAGGCCGCGCGCCGCACCCTGTCCCGGTTGAATGCAAGGAAACTGTCCACCCGCAAGGCACCGGTAATCTTCGAGGCGCCGGTGGCACGCGGCCTGTTCGGCGCGTTCATCAGTGCCATCTCCGGCGGTGCCCTGTACCGGCGCGCCAGCTTCCTGCTGGACCAACTCGGCGAGCAGGTGTTCGCCTCGCATATACAACTTGAAGAACAACCGCATCTGCCCCGACAGCTGGGCAGCGCCCCGTTCGACGGCGACGGCATGGCCACTCGGCGTAAACATCTGGTGCGGGACGGCGTGCTGGAGACTTATGTGCTCAGCGCCTACTCGGCCCGCAAGCTGAATATGACCCCCACCGGCAATGCCGGCGGCGTGCACAACCTGATAGTGCAAACCGGCGAGCAGGACTTGCCGGCGCTGCTGCGGCAAATGGACACCGGCCTGTTGGTCACCGACATGATCGGCTTCGGCGTCAATCAGGTCACCGGCGATTATTCCCGCGGCGCCGCCGGCTTCTGGGTGGAACAGGGCGAAATCCAGTACCCCGTAGAGGAGATCACCGTCGCCGCCAACCTCAAGGACATGTTCCAACACATCATTGCCATCGGCAACGACACAGACCCACGCGGCAACGTCAAAACCGGCTCGGTGCTGATTGAGGCTATGACTATTGCGGGGGAGTAGGGAACCTGATGTCTGATTTGATTGACCAGCTTTAACCACCAAGTGATGCGAAGATCGCGCCTGATTCCTGTAAACAGTAAACGCAAGCACGCAAGAGCGGCGGCGGCGCGTATAATCGAACGGCGGCAACACATTGAACGAGTGTCATTGCAGCAACTGCTCGCAACTGTTCATGAAGGACACCGTTATTGATGCCCGTTGTCATTGATAACTCTGTCTCCATAGCCTGGTGTATGAGTGACGAAGATGCGCCCATATTGGAATAGCTATTGTTGGCAGTTGATTTTTGAATTTTATCAATTATAATTACTCTATATTTCGTTATAATTTATGAGGCATGTGATGGAATTTCAGGAATTTGTTGAAAATCAGATATTTTCCCCCGCACTTGTCGCAACTGCGTTGCGCACGACCAAGACTGAGATTGCCGATACGTTGGGGCTGGGCCAGGATGCGTTCTCACGCGCTTCTCGCATCCGGGCAAGAAAGACCCAAACCCGATTGCGACAAATGTTGGAAATCCTGCATCGAGTCTCAAGCTATACCGGTTCCGACCTGGCGGCTTATGCTTGGTTTCGCACAGAGCATTTACCGGGCTTCGGTGGGATGACCCCTGACCAGTTGGTCAGGGAAGGCAAGGCCAATGATGTTCATGCCCATATCGACCGTGTTATGGCCGGTGGTTATGCCTGACTTGCCCCTCTGCTGATGCGTTTCAGGGGCCTGGTTTACCGTGCACACAACCCACGCTGGACCTGGGAGCCGACTTCGGGAGAGGGAGCTCGTCGCTATGGGGGACGCTTCAACCGTATCGGAATCCCAGCGCTTTATACGTCCCTGTCACCGCTCACAGCGCTGAGAGAAGTCAGCCCGACAGGACGGCTACTGCAACCCATTACATTATGCGCCTACGAGGTTGATGCCGAACCTGTTTTCAATGCGTTGGATCCTTCACAGCGAGACGCTTGGGAGTTAGCGGAGCAAGAATTGTATTGCCCGAACTGGGAGCAGGAAATGCTGGCGGGCATTACCCCGGTATCGCAGAGTTTGGCCGATCGATTGAGTGCGGCCGGTTACGTGGGAATGCGCGTTCAGAGCTTCGCAGCCGGATCCGGAACGGATGATCTCAACCTGGTGTTATGGCACTGGGGCAATCATCCGCCAAGTCAGGTCGTACTGGTTGACGATGAAAAACGTTTGTCATAACGGGGGAGGTTTTGTGCTGCTGCCATTTTCAATCACTTACGTGCTTAAAGCACATCCCTGTGCTGCACGGGTGCCTCGTGTTTGTCAGAGGCACCCTGAAAACTGCTTTTACTCGTGTCGGTTACTGGCTAAGGTTCACAATGGCCTCTTGCCTGCGATACTTCCGTTGATGGTGACACTGATCGTTTCTTTGGAATCGAGAGCACAGTAACGCACCAGGCTTACTTTCTGATTAAATAGTGTGGTGTCATACCTGCGCTGAACGGTCACGGTCTGGTTCTCTACCGGAGAACCTTGGTGCCTTCCGTCCTGAAGGCTGGTGCCAGTGACAAAGTATACCGGCGGCTCTGGTTGTGGAGTCAAGGTCAGCGCAATGTC
Source organism: Gammaproteobacteria bacterium (assembly GCA_965215365.1). Classification (GTDB taxonomy): domain Bacteria; phylum Pseudomonadota; class Gammaproteobacteria; order Eutrophobiales; family Eutrophobiaceae; genus JAAXHV01. Next base: position 2,013,100 of record CBDCDS010000003.1, read on the forward strand.
CACCTCGTAACGAGGCTGCATACGAGCACCCCATAAATCTCCCCATCTTTTTGCGCCCCAAGCACGTCCGGGATGGCCGGCTGGAAGGGGCTCGAAATCACCGTCATCTGTCGCTCGTCCGATACCCGTTCCCTTGACGTAGAAGTACGCGGCCGCAGTATTCACGTATTCCACTGCGCCGCCTGATGTTCCACAATCCGGCTGCCTATCACCACCACATCCACTTCTCACGACTTGATACTGTGTAGGTCTGTGTCCCTTCAGTCCGCAGGTTAATTGAAGCGTGAGACTGCTGCCGCCCATGGTGCTTTGGCTTGTACCCAGAGATACTCCGGGCTCGGCTAATGCCAGTTGTGCGGTAAACAGTAGCGCGATTGCTGCTAGCGTTAGCTTTTTGAACGCTGAGGAGAGCAGGAATGACAAACCGGGGGGGGGGGGGGGGGGGGGGGACAAGTAGTTACTTTCATGATTGATTCTCCTGTATTTTGATCGTGGTGATCCGGTTTTTATTTTGGCACCGGGCAGCCTTGTTAATCGGTTAATCGAATGCACGGGCGCCTCTGATCCTCAGCGGCGCCCGTGTCTCCTTAAGTAGCGTCGTTTGCGCTGGCCGCCACCAGTGGACAAATTCCGTTAGGGGCGTTTATACTTGCTGTCTCCGGTTCTGGACCGCTGTCTGGCGTCGTCCAGAGAGTTCGCGATTCTGGCGTTCGCCGTCACCGTCAGGGGGAGGCCCTCCACATGCCACCAGTCGGTCCAAATATACTGACCCCAGACCTTTCCGTAGCCATGCGTCTCGAAGTCGGACAGCACCAGCTTGAAACGGTTTTTGTCGATGACGTTATCCTTGAGCGTCTTGATCGAAAGCGGCATGACTCGCGTTCCTGCGGGAATCACTATAAACCCGTTTTCCGCCACGTAATCCTTGCCTGCCTTGGCACTGAGGTCTTCGGTGCGGTAGGCATACCGAATGTCGAAGTCGAGCGGACGGGACAGCATCAGGACGAACACCGCGTCCTTTCCCTCCCTGATCTGAACATCCGCTACATGCAGCTGCGCCGTGACGCCAGAGACAAGCCTGTTAGCCACGGCCGGCTGAACCAGCGCCAACGCCAGCAGGATACCAACGGCCGCGGACAGGAAGCGGCGGGCGACCATCGAAGTGGTAGTGTGAGTCATGGATTCATCCCCCAGTCTCTTGATTTGTTGAATGTCAGAAACACCTTCGTGCAACTTCGCACAACCGGTTTTCCAGTTAAAAACCAGGGCCGATTGTAACACGACAGGGGTACTGTGTCAAGCCTGATGTCGCCTGATGTTACGAACGCCACACGGTCAGCTATACTTGACCGCTACAGTCTCCCGCCGATATCCGGCAAGATCTTCTTCGGTCATTTGCTCAGCAGGAACGAGACAATAATGCTTCTCCTCATTGATAACCACCCCCTTTTCTCCTGTCTCAAAAATGAACAGCGCTATCAGATTATCCCCCATAAACTGTGCAGCTACAGGCTGGCAGACAAGTTGCGGAAATTTTGCTGCGCACGGTTGTGCGCAGGTGGTTTTGCAGGGAATAGCACGTCACCCCTGAAAAAATATCTATAAGCCGGTTATATCGTAGTTTTGCTAATAGCGCCTGTTCATCATTCAGCGCATATCTGGTGATAATTCCAGGTGTCGCATCCGGGATTTTTATTTGTGCCAGAAGGGGGTTCGGAATAATATACGGCATTGACGTCAACGAAAATTTATACTTTGCCTGGCCCACTGAGCGGATAACCCATTCCAGACCGTCAGGGGCGAGTTTCCGAATTGATTCCGGTAATGCAATGCGGTAACGGAAGCTGTAAATAACATCACCAAGATTCTTGGGTAGAGCTATACCAAGTTCCTTTGCAGCGCTGACCAGATCTTCGCGCCGGAAGTTTACTTCCTGTGCATTCTTCCTGTAATTCTCGTTGAAGATATGTTCGATGAGTTGTGAATATCGGTTTCCAGTCTTGGCCATTTTGCCTCTCCTTATTGGCGCCCGGGCCACCTCAAGACAACTACTTCTTCCCGCATCTGTTTGCGGGTCGCTGTAGCCAGGCGGGTGCGAAACAGGTCGATGCTGATGACCTGATAGCCCAGTGACCGGGCTATGTCTGCAAGTATTTGCCCAGTGCGGATCATAACCTGGAGGAAAGAGGCCTGATCGCCCACAACATAACCGAGACAGGCTCCCGGTTTTAGAAACGGTCGCAATTCCGCCAGATGCCGGGCCATGCCGCCGAAATACAATCTGGTCACCTTTGCGTATTGCCTTTCAAAACCAGAGGTCTTGCCCAGCGTAATTCTGCGCTGTTCTATCTCTTCGGCTATTGCCTGTATCTCTGCATGACCCGTCACCCAGCCGTCATCATCGTCGCCCTTATAGACGTTACGTGAATTGGATCTGAGCAGGCCTTTTTTCAATCCTCGCAATTCTTCCCTGTTATTGATATATCCTAACATCACGCTTTCCAGCCGCGTGGTTCTGGTATAGTCCTTCTCATTCGGATAAGGCGGGGACGTAAAAACAGCGCTGATACTTGCAGGGGATAATAGCGAGGCCAGCTGCCGTGCGTCTGCGTGATATACCGTGGCGGGTACATTTCGGCATGTTTTCATACGCAAATCCGCAACAATTTTATCCACTTCAGTCAACCAGCTCTCGATAACGGGTGCGTCTGCTTTTTTCGTTCGCCGCACCCCCACCTCCGGGCCAAAATACAGGTTGCTGGCGGAGTAAACCAGTGTTTTGGCAAATGCCAGTAGTTCATGACGCTTATAGCAGGCGTCATTATCAGCCTCGATTTGTTCCAGCAGCGCCAGTGCTTTATGCAAAGGCAGGGGACTGATCGAGCCTTTCAATAACAGACATTGCGCCTGTTCGGGTAAAACTTTCAGGCCCGAGTTGTGCCAGGTTGAAATAATCTTTTTTGCCCGTTCTGCAAGCAGCCCGGCATGGTTTATGAGCCCGTCAGGATCAACAGTCCAATCCGTTTTAACAGAACTGGCGAAAGAGGCGAACGGATTCGCTTCAACTCCCATGCTGGTGATGCCAAGGCGCTTGGCCTCAACCAACGTTGTGCCTGTGCCACAGAAAGGGTCGAGCAGGACATCCTGTTCATTCAATCCAAACCTGTCGATATAGTCACGAACAAGATGGGCGGGAAAGGATAAAACAAACCGATACCAGTCGTGAAAACGCCTGTCATTAAAATCCAGTTTATTGATACTGCCATTGCTCCTCGGCGGTACTGTTACAGCCGCGTCCTCAGAGAATAAAACTGTTTGCAAAGCACACTCCGTTTCGCCTGATATTGAGAAGGTAACTCTACCAATTTGCTTTCTCCTATTCCAGTATTTTCAGGCTTTCTGTTCAGGCTTTCTCGCTGTTATCATACAACCTGGCATAAACCCCCCGCTGCGCTATGAGTTCCGGGTGCGTGCCGGCTTCGACCAGTCTGCCGTTGTCCAGGACGACGATGTGGTCGGCCTGTTCCACTGCGCTCAGGCGGTGGGCGATGACGATGATGGTGCGGTTGGGCCGGATGGACGCCAGCGCTTGTTGGATGCTGCGTTCTGATTGCGGGTCTAGCGCCGCGGTGGCTTCGTCCAGGATCAGGATGGGGGCATCCTTGAGCAAAGCCCGCGCCAGGGCGAGGCGTTGGCGTTGTCCGCCCGACAGGCGCGCGCCGTCGTGGCCGATGACGGTATCGAAGCCGTGTTCCAGCGCCTCGATAAAAGCCAGGGCGTCGGCGCGCCGCGCGGCGTCCCGCACCAGCTGCGGGGTCGCGTCCCGGTTGCAACCGTAGGCGATGTTATTGAACACCGTGTCGTTGAACAGCGCCACCTGCTGGCTGACCAAGGCGATATTCGCCCGCAGCGCAGCCAGGGGCAGGTCGCGCACATCGTGCCCGTCCACCCGGAGCTCGCCGTTACTCATGTCATAAAAGCGGGCAATCAGATCTACCAGCGAGCTCTTGCCGCCGCCCGAGGGGCCGACGATGGCAAGCGTCTGCCCCGGCAGGGCGGTCAGCGATAGGTCTTGCAACACCGCCCCATGCTCCGGGTTATAAGCAAAATCCAGGTTACGTATCTCAACCTTGCCGCCAAGCCTGGCCACGGCCAGCGTTCCTGTGTCTGCTTCTGTCTCCTGGTCGATGCAGGCGAATACGCTCTCGCACGCGGTCAGGCCCTTTTGCAAATCCTCATTGATGCGCGCCAGCCGCCGCAGCGGACTTAACAGCATCAACAGGGCGGCGAAAAAGGAATTGAACTCGGCCACGGTAATGCTACCGGCGGCGGCGTGGTCAGCCGCAACATAGACAATAGCCGCTAACGCCAGCGCGGTGACGACGTTGATCGCCGGGGTGCCGACGGCGGCGGCGGCGATGAATTTCATGTTCATGCGCCGGTTGGCGTTGGCCGTATTGTGAAAACGCGCCTGCTCCTGCTGCTGGCCGGCAAAAATCCGGATCACCCGGCGCGCGGCAATGGCTTCATTGAGAACCTGATGCAGGTCGGCCATGGTCTCTTGCACCCGCCGGCTGAGACGGCGCAGGCGCCGGCGCAATACCAACAACACGGCCAGGATGAGCGGCCCTGCCAGCAGCGCAACTAGGGTCAGCAACCAATCGATATACGCCATCCAGGCCACCAGCCCGATAATGCTCAGGGTATCGCGCCCTAAGGTAGTGACGACATTGGTGGCTGCGTCCTTAAGCCGGGTTACGTCAAAGGTGAACCGGGACACCAGGCTGCCGGCGCTATGGCGGTCCAGGATGCCGCAAGGAACCCTCAGCAGACGCTCGAACATCTGTACCCGCAAGTCCATGACCAGCCGTTCCGCCACCCAGGCCAGCGCGTAACGGCTGCTGTATGAGGCCAGCGCGGCGGTCAGGAACACCAGCAACACAGGCAGCGCCACACCGGTCAGCAGATCAACCTCGGCGTAGCGGAAAATCCCTTCGGTCAGGTTCTTGAACAACGCGGCAATGGCCGGACTGGTCAGCGCCAGCACGACCATGGCCAGCACCGCGCCAAGAAAAATCCGCAAATAGGGCTTCACATAAGCTAACAGGCGCAAGTAAAGTGCGAAATCGGTGGGTTGCTGTGGCTGCATGATGGCAAAATGTAACAGATTCGGTTCCGACCGTCATGCCTGTGCAAGCAGGAAGTCAGTGAGAAAACCGTCCTGAAAGGATACCCGTTGAGGTAAACTTAACCTAGAAGGGTACACAGTATCACCCTGTCGGCGCTCGCAACCAATCCATAAGGGGAGCCATGTCAACAAAATATCCGATTATCGCAGTTACGGGCTCTTCCGGGGCTGGCACCACCAATATCAGGGAGGCCTTCGAGAAGATCTTCAACCGCCAGGGCATCAAGGCGGCGGTCATAGAAGGCGACAGCTACCACCGTTATAACCGCCGGGAAATGGAACAGCTGGGCCGACAGGCGGCGCGGGAGGGCAAGCGCCTGACCCATTTCGGGCCGGAAGGCAACCTGCTCGGGGAACTCGAAGCCGGGTTCAGGGAGTACGCCGAACGCGGCACTGGCGAACAACGCTATTATATCCATAACGAGGCGGACGCGGCGCGCCACGGCGGCGCGCCGGGCACGCTGACGCCCTGGAAACCCCTACCGGATAATACCGATTTAATGCTGTATGAGGGGCTGCACGGCGGGCTGATCACGGACGAGGTGAATATCGCCCAACATGTGGATGTGCTGATCGGCATCACGCCCATCATCAATCTGGAGTGGATCCAGAAGATCCAGCGCGACAAGACCGTGCGCGGCTACAGCAGTGAAGATGCCACCGACATGATCCTGCAACGCATGTACGATTACGTCCACTACATCACGCCGCAATTCTCCCGCACCGACATCAACCTGCAACGGGTGCCCACCGTCGATACCGCCAACCCGTTCGGCGCCGTGCACATCCCTTCCAGCGACGAGAGCTATACCGTCATCCATGTGCGCAACCGGGAAAAACTGGCGGTCGATTTCCTCTACCTGCTGGATATGCTGCACGGTTCGTTCATGTCCACCCCTTACACCATCGTCATCCCCGCCGGTAAAACCAACTTCGCTATACAGTTACTTATTGAACCGTTGATCAAGCGAATTATGGCGGCGAGGGGGCAGGAATGACGAGCGAGAGATTTTTCAGCTAAGTCACGGAGAAATACGGGCCGGCAGTGCGTTGGTTTCCTCACTCACAGCAGTGGCCAGACGCAGCCCCTGTTGATAACAGGTCTGGGCCGCGGCGTGGTCGCCTTGCTGTTCCAGCAGGGCTGCCAGTTCCCGGCAGGTGGTCGGCTCAGGTCTCAGGCGCACGCTTTGTTCGAGGTAGCGCACGGCCTTGCCCCAGAGCTCGTTGCTTATGCACAGGCGTCCTAGGGTCAGCAGCAGCGCCGCATTCTCGGGACGCGCGGACAGGCAGCGTTCGGCAAACTCCAGCTGTCCCTTGAGGTTGCGCCCGCGCACCTGTCCGAACAGGTTGATCAAGTCCTCATCCCACTGTCGTTTCAGCGCCCGCCTTAACATGGCTTCACAACCCCGGTCGTCCCCGTGCCGCAAGCGCGCCTGCACATAAGCGCCAACCAGTGCGTTGTTCTTTTTCAGCTTGTTCGGGATTGCACGCCAGACGGTTTCTAGGGCGGCTGGTTCGGGCTCGGCCGCGGCGCGGCGCAGTAACTCAAGATAGGAAGTAAGCTGTTGCCCCGGCGCCGCGCGGCGCCGGTTGCATTGCTGTATCAGCCCGGCGGCGCGCGTCCAGTCCTTTAGCGCGGTGGCCGTTTCCAACAACATCAAGGTGACTTGTTCATGCTTGCCATCGAGGGTGCGCAGGATGTCATCGGCCTGGTCTGCTTGCTCCCGGTCGATTTGCAGTCGGGCTTGCGTCAGCCCCAGCGCCGGGCTGTTGCTGTCGTCGTGCTGACGTGCCAGCACCAGATAGTGGTCACAGCGTTCGGTATCGCCCTGCCGGTAGGCAGCCTGCGCGGCGCCCAGGTAATTCACCAGTGGCGCGCGCGCCAGGGACGCGCCCTTGCTGAAAGACTGCTCCGCATCGCGCCAATCTCCTTCCAGCATGGCCAGCATGCCTCGGTTGAGGAGTTGTTCACAACGACGCTGCCGCCTGACTTCAGACCAGCGCCGCAAGTCGGCGGGCGCGCGCAGCAGTTTGCCTAAGGTCCGCAACAACCCGTAGCCAAGCAGGAACGCCAGCCCGGCGATGACTACGAATACCACCATGCTGGTCTGCAACATCCATTCACCGTAGCTGAATACCACCTCTCCCGCCGCTTGCTGTAACGTCCAGCCCAGCGCAACCGCGACCAACAGCAGCGCCAGCAGGGCAAACAGTACTCTCATCACGGTGCCCCTCGGTAGCTCTGGCTTCCATCCTGCCGCAGCAGGTATTCATCAAAAGCGCTTATAGTCGCGTCGACAGACGGGAGCGGATGGCTCAGCTTTAGTGCGGCGGCGCCTTGCAGGATTTTCAGCGCGTTGCGTACGCCGGCGTCATCCGGGTCGAAAAACTCCCGCAACCAGTCCGTGCTGGCCTGGATGGACGCCCGATACTGGTCTTCGTCCCGGGCCAGCAACGCAACACGCGCCGCCTCCAGTTGCAGTTGCAGGTTGCGGTGCAGGAAAAACTGTTCCGATGGCGCCAGCAGTGCGGCCGTTTGTGCGCGGTTACGGGTGACCACAACCAGAGATTTCAATTCCTGCCAGATGTTGCCGAGCAGCTGTTGCCGGCGCGGTGGCTGTTCGGTCTGTGCCCGGGTCGGCGCCGGGGTCGTCTCGGCGCCGACCCGGAGCGGCAACTGGCGCACACGCGCGGCCAAATCAGCCAGCGCCAATGCCGTGCCGGAAAAATCTGTACGCGGGTGCGCCTGCAAGTTATGGAGGTCGCGGAGCAAGCGCTCGCGCACCGGAATCAGCGCCGAGTCAGGGATTTCCCTGAGCCGGGTATCGACGGCGTGCAGCGCGGCCAAGGCGGTGTCCATATCGCCGGCCAGCGCCAGACGCTGGGATGCAACCCGCAGCAGGTGCTGAATCTCTTCGAGTTGCCAGCCTGAAGCGTGGCTGAGCTGGCGCCGCAACCGGCCCAGGTGTTGCTGCAGCGCGCGCAGTTGCTCAGCAGCCCGGTCCTGCCGGCCTGCAAGTTGACTCAGGCTCTCCCCCAGCAAGGCCTGACTTTGTTGCAGCGAGTCCAGCTTGTGCGCTATGGCTTTCTGTTCGGCCCGGTCGGCTTGCTGGCTTTGACGGAGGTCATGGATAAAGTACCCGCCGGCGCCGATAGCGGCGCTGGTCAGGCTCACCCAAAACAGGGTGGCAAGCCAGGGTTTGCCCGGTTTCCGATCCGGCGCCTCGCCGGGGCTATCCGCAGTGCCGGACTCAGCGTGGGTGTCAGCTGCAGCCGTGCCGTCAGCCGGCGTCAGCTCCGTAGCCGCCACATCTTCATCAGCGCGCCCGGCTGGTTCGGGAACCTGTTCCGCTGCTGTTGCGTCAGCCTTATTGTTCACTTTATTACGTTCTCACTAAATCGAGTAAAGCATCAACCAGTCCGGCATCGGTGTTGTCGGTGGCGACTGCGATACGCCCGAATCCGGATTGTATTGCCTGTTGGCATATACGCTCGCTCATTACCACCAGTCCAGTTTCCAGCAGGCGTTCGCTTTGTTCGTCCGGCGTCAGTTTCACCAGATTGTCCAGCCCGGCCAGACTGGTGATGATGACGACATCCGGTCTTTGATCATGCCAGAATTTGTTCATGTCTGCTTGGCTTATGGTGGGTTTTTCGCGCCGATAGACTTCCAGGTAACTGACCTCGGCGCCGCGCGCAAGCAGGGTTGCGCGCAAGGTTTCGCGACCGCCCTGCCCGCGCACGATAACAACCCGCTGGCCGCGGACCTGCTGCTCGTTGAGGACCGGCAACCGCAACAGCGCATCGCTGCCGCCACTGTCGATCGGCCCGACCTGCGCAACCCCTAACCCGGACAGGCCCAACTCCGATAGACAACGAGCCGTGGCCTGTCCCACTGCAAGCGCCGTTTTGCCGCGTAGCATATCGACCAGATTCGGAAACAGGTCACAAGCGTGCACGACGGCATTTTTACTGATAAAAATGATAATGCCGGCGCGCGCCAGCCGTTGCCGGTTATCAGCGGAGCAAACATCTGCGGACACGGGACGAATGACCAGGGTCGGCAACAACACGGGGACGCCTTGGCGCTGCGCTATCATCCGGCAGAGTTCGCCTGCCTGTTGCGCCGGACGGGTTACCCAGATCGTTTTGCCCGACAGTTTTGTCGCGGTAGCCATTAGCTTGCCTTGTCACTGTTGCCTGTCATTTGTGCTCAGCTCCTGAGTCCGTCACCCAAGACCATCATCCGGAACCATCATCTGAACCCATTACCTGAGCCCATCATCTGAGCCCATCACCTGGGCCAGTATCTCCCCTGCGCCCTGCGCCAGCAATTTAGCGGCCAGTTCACAGCCGAGCTGCTCGGCGTCATGGGCAGCTCCGCTGATACCGTCCCGCACTACCCTGGAACCGTCCACAGAACCCACCAGCGCGCTAACGGACATGCGCGCCCCGGACAGCTGCGCATACCCGGCCAGCGGCAGGTGGCAGCCACCGTACAGCTGCCGGGATAAAGCTCGCTCTGCGGCGACGCACAGTCCGGTTGGCTTGTGGTTCAGGGGCGCCACCAGGCGTTCCACGCGCGCATCGTCGGCCCTGGTCTCAATGCCCAACGCCCCCTGGCCGATTGCCGGCAGCATCTGGGTCACGTCCAGGTAGGCGCTGATCCGGTGTGCCTGTTCCAGTCGCTTCATCCCGGCTGCGGCCAGGATCAGCGCGTCAAAATTGCCGTCATCGAGCTTTTGCAACCTGCTGTTCACGTTGCCGCGAATATCCTGCAGCGACAGCGCTGGCTGCGCGGCCTGGAGTTGGCACTGCCGGCGTAAACTGGAGGTGCCGACCCGGGCGCGCGCCGGCAACTCGTCTAGGCACGCATAACGGTTTGACACCAGCACGTCCCGCGGGTCTTCCCGCTCCATGATCGCGGCGATCTGCAAACCCGGCGGCAGGTCCACCGTTACGTCTTTCATCGAATGCACGGCCAGGTCCGCCTCGTCATGCAATAACGCCTGTTCCAGTTCCTTGACAAACACCCCTTTACCGCCCATTTCTATCAACGGTTTATCGACAAACCGATCGGCCAGCGTCGTTACCGTCCTGATCGCCACCGTCAGGCCCGGATGCGTCTGCAACAGACAAGCGCGCACGAATTGTGCCTGCCACAAGGCCAGCGGACTTGCTCTGGTGACGATACGGAGGCTTGCAGTAACCATTATTGAGGATACACTAACAAAGTTTGTCCGAACTGACAGTACATTTTGATGAAATTGGGCGTAATCATGGATCCCGTTGCCGGGATCAAGGTCGAGAAAGATACCACCCTGGCGCTGCTGCTCGCGGCTCAGCGCCGGGGCTGGGAGCTTTACTATATGGAGATGAACGATGTTTACCTGCACGGCGACAGCCCCCGGGCCAGCGCCCGTATGCTGACCGTTACAGACGCTGCTGCCGACTGGTACCGGTTGCAGTCCCGGACGGAACTGGCGCTGACAGAACTGGACGTACTGCTGATGCGTAAAGACCCGCCGTTCGATATGGAATACGTCTATATGACTTATATCCTCGAACACGCCGCCGCGGCCGGCACGCTGGTTGTCAACGCGCCGCAGGCCTTGCGGGACGTGAACGAAAAAGCGTTTATCACGCGCTTCCCCCGGTGTATCGCGCCCACCTTGATCAGCCGCGACCCGGCGCAGTTACGCGCCTTCATCGCACAGCACGGCAAGGTCGTGCTCAAACCCTTAGACGGCATGGGCGGCGCTTCGGTGTTCCTGGCGACCAACGGCGACCCCAATACCAGCGTCATCGTGGAAACCCTGACCCGCCACGCCAGCCGCTTCATCATGGCGCAGCAATACCTAGCGGCCATCGAACAGGGCGACAAACGCATCCTGCTCATCGACGGCCAGCCATACCAACACGCCCTGGCGCGCATCCCCGCGCCGGGGGAGCTACGCGGCAATCTGGCCGCCGGCGGCGCCGGCAAGGGCGTAGATTTAACCGCTCGGGATCGCTGGCTCTGCGCGCAGGTAGGCCCGACACTGCGCACCCTAGGGCTGGTATTTGTGGGTCTGGACGTTATCGGCGACTACCTGACCGAGATCAACGTCACCAGCCCGACCTGTGTACGGGAATTAGAACGCATCTACGGCGATGACATTGCCGGGCAAGTTATGGACTGCATCGCCGCCAAGGCAGGAGCGGGATAATGTCAGGCCACCTCTAAAAATTAGAGGTGGCATCAGATCTTTTCTTCCGGTTCGTGCCGGTGCGGGGCCAGGACGTGAAAACGCCGAATGAACCGGCAACCCGTCATCCTGTCAATGACTGACCCTCAGCACTTGGTAATGCCTTCAGGGCAGGTACTCGGATCGCGGTGCGTAATGAAGCAAGAGCGTAGAAAAGGTTTGGAAAGGCCGTAACCCGGATCAGGGCTGTAAATCACAAACGTATAATGATGGTCCGGTTGGAGGCCGGTGAACGTATACCAATTGGTGAGTACTGTGTCATCTGCCTCTTGCACCGTACCTAGTTTCCTTACCATAGGTGTTGATTCTGGCAAACGAGAATCATTCGGCACTACGGCCACATTTACGGTGCCAGAGAAACCAGGCTGGTGGAAGTCAATCACCGAGACCCTCGCAAAGTTGTGTGTCTTTCTTATAGCTTTAAGACACATTGAGTCGAGTGTATATCCACTGCAGCGTGGATATACTTGAGTGTCGCCCGATGTGGTCACTCCAGAAATTCTTGAGATGCACGCCCCCGGTCCAGCTAGCCTCGCTTCGGCGGGTGGGGCCATCGCCACCACCAGCGCCAGCGCTACGGCTATCGTGAGGAGGGGGGATTGTGTCTGTTGCTTCATTGTCTGTTGCTTCATTGTCTGTTTCTCTGGGTTCGGTTATGCCACAATCTGTCTTAATCAGCCATTCCGGTTGCAGGCTTCGACAGACTGAATTATGAGTTATTATACTTCAGGAATGGGTTATTGTCAAATCAAAGTATCAAATGAAAGCGGATAAGATGAAAATCGACCGACAGGAGCTCACCATGGCGGCGCTTGTCGATGGTTATAGCGCCGGCAGGGAGTGGGCTTGAATCATTCCGCAATGGCGCGACAGCGGGAACTGTCTTTGCTCGCCGCAGGTGCTACCAAGCCGGTGCTAACGGCCGCCGATCGGCTGAGCTTTACCCTGTGTCTGGCCCTGTTGTTCCATGCCGTAGTCATTCTGGGTATCGTTTTTGTACCGCAGGACCAGACCAGCTATGAGTTCATGGAGGTCACGCTGGTGCAACAATCCAGTGAGCCGCCGGCAGACGTCGAGGTGCTGGCGCAGGCCAATCTGCGCGGCGGCGGGGAAGCCGCCGCCGCGCCTGCTCCAGCGCCGCCGCCATTGCCGTCGGCAGAACCAACCGAAGTGACGCAACCGGTTGCAGCCCCGCAGCCCGAACCGGCCCTGCAAGCGCCGCCGCCGGCCGCGCCTGAGCCGGAAACCGTTGAGCAACTGGCGGTTATGAAAGAAGACACCGCCACGGCGATACCGGAACCGCAGGCTGAGCCCAAGACCACGCGCCCTGGCGCCGCCGAGCTGGTCGCGGACAGCTTGCGCATGGCCGCCTTGAGCTCGGCGGCGGAGCAGCAACAGGAAACCAGCACCAACAATCCCAGAAGAACATTCATTTCAGCCAACACGCAGAAGTACAAGTACGCCGCCTACATGGAAGCCTGGCGCGCCAAAGTGGAACGCGTGGGCAACCTGAACTACCCGGAAGAAGCCAGAAAAAATAAAATCTCCGGGCAGCTGGTGCTGGATGTGGCGCTGAACCCGGACGGCAAGATAAATCAGATTACCGTGCGCCGTTCCTCGGGCCACAAGGTGCTGGACGACGCAGCTATCAGGATTGTGGAACTGGCCGCGCCGTTTGCGCCGTTCCCGGACGACATCCGCAAGGAAACCGATATCCTGCACATCAACCGCACCTGGCAGTTTATCGACCAGAGCGGCTTCAGGTAGGTCAGGGAACCTCCAAAAATACCCTCCGTGGTATTTTCAACGGCGCTGGCAAGATTGGCAAACAGCACCCGGCCTGAAGGCCGGGCGTGGCGTTTACTCGGGGCTGTAGGGTAGTGATGAGTGATGCAGATTGATCTTCAAATCACCATCAACCAGGACGTAGCCAAAGGTATATTCCACCTTGGTCTCACCACCGTCCGGGCCGGTGAAGTAGTAGTTGCCCATAGCCATTGCGCAGTCGTCGTCAAGGTAAATACCGTTGTTCTCCCAGCGCACATTGGTCCAGCCTTTGATGGCAAACCCCGTGTCCTCGGTTCCCTCTTTTCCGACGAAATAGCTCAGCGCTTCGTCGAAGGTTTCACGGAACTGATCTTCCGCCGCCAGGGTCGGCTTGAACATAACGCCAGTCTCGCCATAGGCATACAGGTCATTGATGTGCGCCGTCGCACGGGCGGTGTAGTCGCCGCCCTCGGCATGCACCCTGGAAATTGCGACAATGCCGTTGCCCCAGGTCTGCTGCGCATCAATGACCGTCTGTTGGGTGATCGGTTGCGCCGCAGCTGAGGCCGCAATGGCGGCAAGGGCGAGGCCGGTGGCTGTGGCCAGAACCGGATGTGGTTGCTTCTTCATAATGGATACTTGCTCTTTTGTTTCAGGGAAATTGACGAGAGCGCAGGATCAGAGATCGCGCTGCCGATGTTGACTATAGTCACCTTTTCACGCAGCCATGTCAAGACCTGACCGACGACGGACGGCCGCTCTGCCGTTGGCATGGCAATGAATACGCTTCAGCCGTCCGTTACCCGGAATTCAGGCCGCTGCCGGAGGCTCGCAGCTGAGAAGACTTCGTCGCGAAACAGCCGGGGATAGTAGTAGGCCCTGAGCTCGGCATGAAAGTCGCGCAGCCGTTGTTCATAGGCCAGCGCCGCCGTCATGCTGGTGCCGGCAAGGCCTTGCAGGGCGCGCTCAACCAGCGCCGGCGGTGACAGCCAGGCCAGCGTTGCGGCCAGCCGCTCACGCCTTAGGCGTCCGGCGCGATAGGCCTGCGACAGCGGTTCGACGGTCTGGTCGCCCACTTGCTGAAAGGCGTAATACCATTTCCATTCGAATGTCTGGCGTACTTCTGCGTAGTCGGCCCACTCCGGATGGCGGGCAACGAAGGGCTTCATAGTCGCTGACTTGGGTAAATCCCAGGCGTCGTTCACAGCTTCCCTTTGGGTGAGCATGATGGCGCCGCCGTCCGGCAAGGGCACGGCGGCCTTCACCGAACCCTCGATGACTGCGGGGACGACCACGGCCAGTGCCAGCCACGCGCCAAGCAGCGCGGTCAGGTTGACCGGACTGCTCCAGCCAAAGCGGTCGATAGCTGCACAAACGCCCCACCAGAAGCCGCAGTGCAAGGCGACAACGAAGCTCGCAAGCGCGAGCTTTGAGACGTCCGTTGCGGCCAGCAAACCGCCAACCCAGAGTGGCGCGAGCAGGCACAGCGTCAGCGCCCCAACCCGCAATACTACGCGCGCCCGCCACGGACTGCCCGGGTTCAGCGCCATGGCGCTGAGCAGTTCATAGCGTCCCGCCGCGCGCTCCCCGGAACGCAGGTCATGCAGCAGCAGTATTAACAATAGCGGCGCCAGCATGCTCGCGGCAAACGCAAAGTCGAGACGGCCAATCAGGGCAAAGTCCGGGTTGTCCGCGTCGGTTTCGTAGATTTGCCCTTCCAGGGCGAGGGCGCGGATACGATGTTTCCAGGGCGAGGTGTCGCGCTGGCCGAGCGCGGCAAACGCAAAATCCGGCGGCGGCGCGTAGGTCAGATGAAAGGTGTAATAAGCGGCGCTGCCCCAGTCCTGTTGCAGCCCCGTTACTACTTCCCGCTCAGCGCGGTCGATTTCGATCAATTCGTCAAGCACAGTCCGTTGCGCGGCCACCTCGCGCAGACCAAGCAACACCGAGGCGCCGGCGACCAACACGGCCAGCCCCAACCACAGCAACGCCGCCCGGTCCATTGCGAGAAACCGGAGTTCCGGCAGCAGCCCACTCACGGCTGCATCCTGCGCACGGCAAGTATGCCCATGGCTGACAGCAGCAGCAACCAGACGCAGAGCATGGCTGCGGGAGCGCTGGCGCGGGCCAGGCGTGTCGTGGCCGCGGCGGGTCGGAAGGAAAACTCATCGAGCACGTTCCAGTTGTCGGCTGCGATGCGCGCGCGTCTTGAGGCTTCGGCATCGACGTTACGATTGATGTCATCGAGATAGGCGAGTCGCTCGGTATGGGCGCGATTGAGGCCCTGCACGAAATCGAAGCGTACCGCTTCGGCGGCGCGCAGGAAACGATGGTGGGTGGCAAGGTCGGTTCCCGCCAGCGCGCGCGAGCCGGCGGCGACCGCCACCACCGGCGACAGCCAGCCAAAGGCGGCGGCGCGCCGGGCCTGAGCCGCCTCCAGCGCCATGCGCTGTTCGGCATGCCGGTTCATCACCGCCGTCAAACCTGCTTCTGCGGTTTGGGCGACGATGCCTCGAAAGTTGACCGGCAAGTCTTCCAGCCGGGTCACATCGTATTGCGCCAGCAGGTCTGCCTTGAGCTGCTGAAATGCCGGGGTGTCGGCGTTGTGACCATCACCGACGGCACGCAGCTCGGCCTGCATGTTGAGGTCGGTCTCTATCTTGCCCGGCGCGGGAATGGCGCGGCGCGCGGACTCCACTGCAAGGCGTGGGATAATCAAGGCGCTGGCCAGCCAGAACAGAGTGAGTATGCCGAGGGCCAGACTGCGCGTGCGGGCCCGGCTCGACACGAGCAGGATGAGGCTGCACCAGACGAGCAGATAGAGCGTATAGAGCATCAGCATGCCGGCGGCGGCGGGCGCCGCCGCCCCCTGTCCGATGGCCGCCGCGCAGACGCCGGCAAGCGGCAGCAACAGCGCCAGCGACAGACCCGCCAGAGCAATCCACTTGCCAGCGTAGAGCTGAATGCCGGTTACGCCCTGCGCCAGCAGTGGCGCCAGCGTATTCTCTTCGCGCTCGCGCGTGAGCAGGCCATGACCGATGGCAATCAACAGCAATGGCAGAAATAATTGATAGGCTAAGGCGCTGGTCAAGTCCTCAAATCCGCCGAGTTCGGCGCTTGCCCGCGCCGCGGCAAACATGGCGGTGTTTTGCTGGTGGCCTTCCAGAAACATCGACTGCCCGGTGACCGGGTCCACGCCCGGATCGATCATCGCCAGCGGTGGCGGGACGCGGAACACATAATGCCCGTAGTGCACCATGCGATGCGGGTGGCGCCCGGGCTGAGACAGAAAGGTCTGTTCGGCAACGGCCTGTTGCTGCGTGCGCCCGTGATGTGCCTCGCTCAGCCTGAGCGCGGTAACCACGCTGGTCGCGGCCAGCAGCAGCGCGCAGCTCAGCAACAGGCCCAACGCCAGCCGCGACCTCAGCCACAGCTGCCATTCCGCTTGGGCGATGGTAAGCAGCTTGCGCATCATGCCGCGGCCTGGGCGGCGAAGGCGGCATGCACCGCTTCGGTGTCGATACGGTTCAGGCCCGAGGGGCGGTCGAAGTGGCCGACGAGTTCGCCTTTGTGCAGCAGGTGGATGCGGTCGGCGACATGGCAGGCGCCGTACACATCGTGGGTCACCAGCAAAATGGTGCGGCCGCCTTCGGCAAGGTCCTGGACCAGCCGGTTGAAATCATCGATCGCCGCAGGGTCGAGACCGGAGGTCGGCTCGTCGAGCAGCAGAATGGGCGCCTCTCTCAAAATTGCCATGGCAATCGCCACCTTTTGACGCATGCCCTTGGAGTAGGTTTGCATACGCATGGCCCGGGCCTCGACCGGCAAGGCCACGCGCTGCAGGGCGGCATCAAGTGCTTGCTGCTGCGTGTCCGCTTTGGCGAGAGACAGGAAGTAGCGCAGATTTTCATAGGCATTCAGGTGGCCATACAAGGTGGCCGCCTCCGGCAGGTAGGCGATGGCTTGCCGGGCGGCGCCGATGTTGGCGCGCACATCCCGGCCGCACACCTGCGCGCAGCCCGACAGCGGTGACAGGAAGCCAAGAAAGGTCAACAAGGCGGTTGACTTGCCGGCACCGTTGCCGCCGAGCAAGGCATGAACTTCGCCTTGCTCGATGCTGAAGGAGATATCCTTCAGAACTGGCCGGCCGGCGCGTTCGACGCTGAGCGCCCGGGCGCTGAGCATGGGCATCATGGATCGCTAAAATGAATAGGACGCGGTGACGCGGTAGCTGCGCGGCGCGCCGGGCTCGACCCAAACATCCGCATACGAATTGGTGTAGTAGGTCTCGTCAAACGCGTTGTCCAGGTCAACGCGCAGGGTAAGCCGCGGCGTCGGTGCAATCTGGCCGAAGAAGCGCGCGGTGGTATAGCTCGGCAGGTAGAAATCAAATGCCGTGAACCCCAGCCGCGCGTCCGTGTATTGCAGCCCGGCGCCCACCTGCGCCGGCATGCCGGCCACCTGGAAACTCTGGCTGAGCTGTACGCTCAGCTGATGCTCCGGCGAGTTGATGAGCGGGTCCCCGTCCTCAATGAGCACGCCCCAGTCAGCTTCAAGATTGCTGGTGGTAAATTCGGCGTCGATGTAGGCATAGGAAAGCCATAGGTTAAAGCCGGTCTCGAAGGCCAGGTCGGCGTCAACTTCAACCCCACGGCTGCGGGCTTTACCGGCGCTGCGGGAAAACCACCCGACTGCCACGGCCTCCGGTCGGTCGTCGTTCACCAGAATGTTGCTTTGGTCCACCTGGAACAGCGACAGCGTCAGCGCGCCGGAGACACTGGTTGAAAACTGCGCCGCAGCCAGCTTCAGCCCGACCTCCACAGACTCAGTGATGTTCGGAGCAAACTGGTTGCCCTGATAGTCGGAACCGGCTTGTTGGCGAAAGCCTTCGCCGTAGGAGGCGTACAGGCTGGCGTTTTCGTTGAGTGAGTACACCGCGCCAAACTGCGGCGAGACCCGGGTATCCGAGGCGGTGGTCGTCGTTGCGGGAGTCGCGCGCAGGTTGGTCAAGTCCTGTTCAAAGTCATCCCAGCGCAAACCGAGGCGCACTTGCAGTCGCTCGGTGAGATCGATCTGGTCTTGGATGTAGAAGCCGAAGCCTTCCAGATCTTCGGCGCGGTGGGTGTTGGGACCCGGCAGCGGTTGTGGAGACTGACCATAGGCCGGATTGAACACATCCAAGAACAGATACGCGGCCGGGTCGAGGGTGTTGATGTCCGTGTCTGCCGGAAACCACCCGGGCCGGTAGCGCAAGATGAACCAGTTGAGTTGGAAACGATCGTAGTCGGCGCCGGCCAGCAGCCGGTGGCGCAGCGCGCCGGTGTTGAACTCCCCGGCAACTTCCGCGCGGGCGACGAAGTAGTCCGAATCAAATTCCCGATAGCGGAAAAAGCGCGACAGGGTGCGGCCATCGAGGAAATAGGTCTGGCGCCCCGCGAAGTTGGTTTCCGAGGCGTTGCCCGCAAACGAGGTGTCCCGGTAGCCAACGCCGGCCAGCAGGCTCCAGTTTTCGGAGAAGTTATGCTGGGCTTCGAGTTGGTGTCCCAGCACTTCGGTCTCAATGGGCCCGTCGCCCGGCTCGCCGACAAAGGTTTTACGCGGCGTGAAACCATGTGTTTCCGAATAGGCAACGCCTCGATCAAAGGGGACCTCCTGCTCCGTGTACTCGACTTCGTAGGTTACGCGGGTTGCTTCGGAGACAGCCCAAGTGAACGACGGATACAGGCCCACGCGTTCGGTTTCAACCGTATTCCTGAAGCTCTCCGCATCTTCGTAGAAGCCGACCAGGCGCAGCCCCAACTCGTCGCCGGTGCCTACGGTAGTCTGCACATCGCCTTCAAAACGCATTTGCTGCCAGCGTCCGTAGGTGGCGCGCAAGTCCCCCGCCGTCTCAAATTGCGGCCGTTTGGTAATCAGGTTGACCGTACCGCCGGGCTCGCCGCGTCCGAACAGCGCCGCGCGCGGCCCTTTCAGCACTTCCACGGACTCAATGCCTACCAGGTCGCGCGGCCCGGCGAAGCCGCGCCCGGCATTGAAACCATTAACCAGAAATCCGCTGGGCAGGTTGATGTCGCCGGCGAAGCCGCGCACTGAAAAGGAGTTCCACAGCCCGCCAAAGTTGTTTTGCCGGGCCACGGATGCCGACAGGTCCAGCGCCTCATTGAGGTTGATGGCGCCGACCTGACGCAGCAGCTCCTCATCAATGGCCTGGTCCGCCGAAGGCTTTTCCAGATTATCGAAGTTACCCTGATAGGCGCGGCGCTTGCCGATCACGAAAACTTCTTCTACGAGTTGTTCAGAGGCCTCTGCCTGCGAGGTTTGCGCGGCCACGGGCAGCGCGTAGAAATAAGTGAGTACGGCGGCGACTGCGAGCGCCGCCACCGGCTTGAATGTGTGTCGGATCATTTTTCCTGTTCCATAAATATTTCAAGTACCGCAACGGCCACAGCACACAGCTGTGCAGCTGCCGTTAGCGGTGTAAGTAAACCCACGGCGTCTGTGAAAACCAGAGACGGTCATACAGCATGGGGACATGCCCGGTAAATACCACAGCGGGCAGTTACAGAGGCTACTTCAAGGAGAATAAGGTCAAAGGAGGGCCGGTAGGCGGTGGTCGAATCGAGAGCGGGCGCGTTGGCAGCGTCTGATTTGTTGATTGAGGTGTGGCCGGGGGCCACGCAACGAACGTTGCCAAAACGCCATTCGCAACGGCAACGAGCGCCTCCTGCTCATCGTTCAAAATGGCGAAACAGGCAACCCCATCGTGCTCATGGTGACCGGCGCCAAACTCACTCGCATGCGCAAGCGCGAGCACTTGCCCGGCCAGGAACAGGGCCAGCCCGAGTCGTGGTATCCATTTGTGCTGAGTGATTCGCAACATGGCACCATTTTACACGATTCAGCTGGCATTCTCTAGTGTAATACAACATTCACGTTTTCTTCCTGCCTCGTTTCCAGTCCGGCACAACTCTGGTCTCGCGGCGGCTCAGGGCTAGGGCGCCGGGCTCTACATCCTTGCTTAGCGTGGCGCCGGCGGCGATGGTGGCGCCGGCGTTGATGGTGAGGGGGGCGATGAGTTCGGTGTTGGAGCCGATGAACACATCAGCGCCGATGATGGTTTTGTGCTTCTCAGCGCCGTCGTAGTTGCAGGTGATGGCGCCGGCGCCGATGTTGACACGCGCTCCGACCTCGCTGTCGCCGATGTAGCTGAGATGGTTGGCCTTGGTACCCTGGCCCAGGGCTGATTGTTTTATTTCGACGAAATTACCGATATGCACATCTTCATCAAGCCTGGAACCGGGGCGGATGCGGGCAAACGGGCCAATCCGGTTCCTGGCGCCGAGCTCGGCATTGTCGATGACACTGTGGGCATGGATTTGTGCCTCGGCGCCGATACAGCTGTTGCGAATGATGCAGTTGGGGCCGATGACAGCCCGATTACCGATATGCACCTCGCCTTCGATGACGACATTCACATCTATGAAAACATCCTCACCGGTGGTCAGCGTGCCGCGCAGGTCGAAGCGGGCCGGATCCGCCAGACTGACACCCTGGCACATGAGGGTCCGGGCCTGTTGTAGCTGGTAGTGTCGTTCCAGTTCGGCCAGTTGCGCGCGGTCATTCACGCCTGTTATCTCCATGTTTGAGGCAGGGGAAACCGTCTGCACCTCAACGCCTTGCCGCACCGCGTGGCCGACTGCATCGGTGAGCAGATACTCTCGCTGCGCGTTGTCATCCGTGAGCAGGTTCAACCCGTTTTGCAGCAGGTCGGCGCGCGCCACCATCATCCCCGTGTTGATCTCGCACAGCAGTTGCTGCTGCTCGCTGGCGTCGCGCTGCTCTACGATTTTCACAACCTTGCCGGCTGCGTCTCGTACTATACGACCGTAGCCGGCAGGGTTATCAAGGTAAGCGGTCAGCAGGCTGAAGCCGGCGTCTCCGGCCGCATCCACCAGCGCCGACAGGGTCTTCGCGCTAACCAGCGGCACATCGCCGTAGAGCACCAGCACCTGGTGAGAGGCGGGAATGGCACCGATCACCTGCATGACAGCATGGCCGGTGCCCAGTTGCTGTGTCTGCTCCACCCAGCGGGCGTTACAGGTCTCATGGGCTGCGCGCAGCTGCTCACCCTGGTGCCCGTAAACAATGTAGATCTGATCACAGGACAACCGACAGGCCGTGGCGTACACATGTTGCAGCAGGGTTTTGCCGGCCAGGGTGTGCATGACCTTGGGCCGGGAAGAGCGCATGCGCTGGCCCATTCCGGCGGCAAGGATAATGGCGCTCAGGGGCATGATAATACAGTGTTGCGAGTAGCCAACCCCCACTCGCAACAGGCCGGGGCCGGCTTTTTATCTGTTCCCGTGTTTACAGCCAGCGCCGGCCTCAACCGCGTCCGCTGCGCTGGCGCATCCTGCGGATGGCTTGCAACTGCGCCACGGCTTCGGCGTTTTGCGCCAGTGCGGTGGCGTATTCTATCTGCGCGTCGCGATCGTGCAGCTGCTGTTCCGCTTCTTCCTTGGCCTTGAGCACCGCCGCCTCATCCAAGTCCTCGGCGCGCATGGCTGTATCCGAAAGCACTGTCACCACCTCCGGTTGCACCTCCAACATGCCGCCGGAGACATAGAATCCCTGTTCCTCGCCATTTTCCTCCTTGACCCGTACTTCGCCGGGGGCCAGCGTCGTCACCAACGGCGTATGACCCGGCGCAATACCTACCTCACCCAGCACGGCCGGGGCGAACACCAGCTGCGCTTCCCCGGAGAAGATCTCCTGCTCGGCGCTGACGATATCGACTTGAATGGTTGCCATAAGGTTTAGCCCGCATATCTCACTAAGTGATGCGAAGATCGCGCCGGGTTTTTTGCGCCTGCGGGTGCCTGCGAACGAAAGCATAGTGGTTCTCTGGTTGAGTGAGCATGTGCCCGCAGGCGCAAAAAAGACCAGCGAGGGCGCATCAAGCGCAGTGTGTTATGGGGAAAGAGTAGCAGTATTATCATAACTTATTGATAGCAGAAATGTTTCACAAGACGACAAGCGACTTGGTGAGATCTGCGGGTTAGTCCGCGTCACCCTTTGCCACCGCTTCTTCGATGGCCCCGACCATGTAAAACGCCTGTTCCGGCAAGTGGTCGTACTCGCCGTTGACGATGGCCTTGAAACCCTGGATGGTATCCTTCAGGGATACGTATTTCCCGGAAGTGCCGGTGAACACTTCCGCCACGGTGAAGGGCTGCGACAGGAAGCGCTGGATCTTGCGCGCCCGCGCCACCACCAGTTTATCTTCCTCGGATAACTCATCCATGCCCAGAATCGCGATAATATCGCGCAGCTCCTTGTAACGCTGCAAGGTGTTCTGCACCGCGCGGGCGGTGTCGTAGTGGTCCTGACCGACGACTAGCGGGTCGAGCTGGCGCGAGGTGGAATCCAGCGGGTCCACCGCCGGATAGATGCCCAGCTCGGCAATCTGCCTAGACAGCACCACGGTTGCGTCCAGGTGCGCAAAAGTGGTGGCGGGGGACGGGTCGGTCAGATCGTCCGCCGGCACATATACAGCCTGAATCGAGGTAATGGAACCGGTACGGGTCGAGGTGATGCGCTCCTGCAAGCGGCCCATTTCTTCTGCCAGGGTCGGCTGATAGCCCACTGCAGACGGCATGCGCCCGAGCAGGGCGGATACTTCGGTACCGGCCAGGGTGAAGCGGTAAATGTTGTCGATGAACAACAGCACGTCGCGGCCTTCGTCACGGAATTTTTCCGCCAGGGTCAGGCCGGTCAGCCCCACCCGCAGGCGGTTGCCGGGGGGTTCGTTCATCTGCCCATAGACCATGGACACCTTCGATTCTTCCAGATTTTCGACGTTGACCACCCCGGCTTCCTGCATTTCGTGGTAGAAGTCATTGCCCTCGCGGGTGCGTTCGCCCACACCGGCAAACACAGACAGGCCGGAATGCTGGGTGGCGATGTTGTTGATAAGCTCCATCATGTTCACGGTTTTGCCGACGCCGGCGCCGCCGAACAGGCCAACCTTGCCGCCCTTGGCAAACGGGCAGATGAGGTCGATGACCTTGATGCCGGTTTCCAGCAGTTCCGTGGTGGGGCTGAGCTCGGTAAACATGGGCGCATCCCGGTGGATGCTCCATGTTTCCTCGGCGCCGACCGGGCCGCGTTCATCGATCGGCGCGCCCAGCACGTTCATAATGCGCCCCAAGGTCTTCTCACCCACCGGCACCGAGATGGGCGCGCCGGAGTTATCCACCTTCAGCCCGCGCTGCAACCCATCGGTCGAACCCAGGGCGATGGTGCGCACTACCCCGTCGCCCAGTTGCTGCTGCACCTCCAGGGTAGTCTCCACGCCTTCGGCATCCACGTTCAGCGCATCATAGACCTTGGGGATGGCATGACCCGGAAATTCCACGTCCACCACCGCGCCGATAATTTGCACAATATTTCCGGCATTCATCAGATTCTTGTCCTCAGTTAAAAATATCCACAGATTACACAGATTACACAGATTAAAATACGAGCCTTTTGTATTGCAGCTTGCTTGCCCCAAAATTGAGGAGTAGACCGCGTTTTAACCTCGACACCTTTAGATAATTAATCAGTTGTGCTTCCTCGCAGCCTGATATTTTCTGCAGCGCTTTGACTTCGACGACTACTGTTCCGTAACAAACAAAATCCAGCTGATAGTAAGCAGATAATAATTTCTCTTTGTAATAAACTCGAAACATCTTCTCCCTTTCATATAACACGTTTTGTTTTTTAAATGCGAATTCCAGCGCTTCCTGATAAACTGCTTCCAAAAAACCATGGCCCAATTCAGTATGTACTGCCATCGCCGCTCCAATAATTGCGTAAGTGTCCTCGTCTCTGACGTTGCCAACATTCATCTGTACAATTTGAGCCATTTAAGACCTGCCTGCCATCAAAACTCATCTGTGTAAATCTGTGTAATCTGTGGATTACACCGCGGCTGCGCCACCCACGATCTCGGATATTTCTTGGGTGATTGCGGCCTGGCGGGCCTTGTTGTATATCAGTTGCAATTCTTCTATCAGGGTACCGGCATTATCGGACGCGCTCTTCATGGCGACCATGCGCGCAGCCTGTTCGCAGGCGATATTCTCCACCACTGCCTGGTATATCAGAGATTCCACGTAGCGCCGCAATAACTGGTCCAGCACCTCCCTGGCATCCGGTTCATAAATGTAGTCCCAGTGGCGCTTCAGCTCTTCAGCTCCCAGCGATTGCACCGGGATAAGCTGCTCCACGGTTGACCGCTGCGTCATCGAGTTGACGAACTGGTTGGAGACCAGATACACCTCGTCAAGGTCCTCTGCCAGATAGGCATCGAGCATCACCTTGATGGCGCCAATTAAGGTATCTAGGCCGGGCGCGTCCCCGATGTGAGTAGTCTGGGCGATGATATTCGCGCCCAGGCGTCGAAAGTAAGCCACCGCCTTGTTGCCGATGATGCTGAGGTCGATGCCGACCCCGGCGTCATCCCACGCCTGCATGCGGCCCAGCACCTCCCGGTACAGGTTCGAATTCAACCCGCCGCACAGGCCGCGGTCGGTGGCAATGATGACCAGCCCGACACGCTTGACCTCGGCGCGCGCAATCAGGTAAGGATGCTTGTATTCCGGGTTGGCCGCGCCCAGGTGTGCGATCACGTTGCGGATTTTATCCGCATACGGGCGAGCCATGCGCATGCGTTCCTGCGCCTTGCGCATCTTGCTGGCCGCCACCATCTCCATCGCCTTGGTGATCTTCTGCGTGTTCTTCACGCTGGCGATCTTGGTGCGTATTTCTTTACCTGCTGCCATGGGTCTGCTGCGGTCTCTACCAGGTGTGGTTCTGCTTGAATTCTTCCAGGCTGTCCTTCAGCGCGGCGGCGACCGCGTCGGTGTACTCGGGCGTGGCCTCGATGCCCGCCATGAGCTCTTTGCGCTCACTGTGCATGAAGTTATGCAGCGCCGCTTCAAAATCACCGACTTTTTCCAGCTCCACGTCATCCAGGTAACCATTTTCCACCGCGTACAGGCTCACCGCGGTAGCGGCCACGCTGAGCGGGGAATATTGTGCCTGCTTCATCAACTCCATCACGCGCTGGCCGCGCTCGAGTTGCTTGCGGGTGGCATCGTCCAGGTCGGAGGCAAACTGGGCGAATGCCGCCAGTTCCCGGTACTGGGCCAGGGCCAGACGGATGCCGCCGCCCAGTTTCTTGATGATCTTCGTCTGCGCCGCGCCGCCTACCCGCGATACCGACAGGCCAGCATTGATGGCGGGGCGGAAACCGGAGTTGAACAGGTCGGTCTCTAGGTAGATCTGGCCGTCGGTAATGGAGATCACGTTGGTCGGCACAAACGCGGACACATCGCCGGCCTGGGTTTCGATGATGGGCAGCGCGGTCAGCGACCCGGTCTTGCCCTTGACTTCGCCGTCGGTCAGTTTTTCCACTGCCTCTGCGTTCAGGCGCGCGGCCCGCTCCAGCAAGCGCGAGTGCAGGTAGAACACATCGCCGGGATAGGCTTCGCGCCCTGGCGGGCGGCGCAGCAGCAGCGACACCTGACGGTAGGCCCAGGCCTGCTTGGTCAGGTCATCGTAGATGATCAAGGCATCTTCGCCGCGGTCGCGGAAATACTCGCCCATGGCGCAGCCGGCGTAGGGCGCAATGTATTGCATGGCCGCCGAATCCGAGGCCGTGGCCGCCACCACGATGGTGTGTGCCATGGCGCCGTGCTCTTCGAGCTTGCGTATCACCACGTTCACGGAGGAGGCCTTCTGGCCGATAGCCACGTAGATGCACTTCACCCCGGTGCCCTTCTGGTTGATGATAGTATCCACCGCCACCGCAGTCTTGCCGGTCTGGCGGTCACCGATGATCAGCTCACGTTGGCCGCACCCGATGGGCACCATGGAATCGATAGACTTCAGGCCGGTCTGCACCGGTTGTGACACGGACTGACGTCCGATCACGCCGGGCGCGATCTTTTCGATGGGGGAACTGGCGGCAGCGTTGATCTCACCCTTGCCGTCAATAGGGGCGCCCAGCGAATTGACCACGCGCCCCAGCAAGGCTTCCCCCACCGGCACTTCCAGGATGCGCTTGGTGCACTTGGCGGTGTCGCCCTCGGAAATATGCTCATAATTCCCCAGCACCACCGCGCCCACCGAATCCCGCTCCAGGTTCAGGGCTAAGCCGTAGGTATTGGCGGGAAACTCAATCATCTCGCCCTGCATGGCGTCACTCAGACCGTGGATACGGGCAATCCCGTCGGACAGGCTGACTACGGTGCCCTCCGTGCGCGCATCGGTATCTAGGTCAAAGTCCTGTATTTTCTTTTTGATCAGTTCACTGATTTCTGTTGCACTGATTGACATTACTGTTCCTCAATTAGTCTATCCGCAGCTGACGCAGTTAAGGTCACCTCTCACAAACACGAGGTGACCGTGCAGCACACGGAGGGTATTTTTAGAGGTTACCTTAAATAACAACCGGAGTTTCATCTGCGTTCATCTGCGTCATCTGCGGACCAGTTCGTTACGCAGTTCGCCCAGGCGGCCGCGCAGGGAGGCGTCGATGATGGCATCGCCGGCGCGGATGACGGCGCCGCCGATCAAGGTCTCATCCACCGCAGTCCTGACGCTAACCCGTTTACCCAGGCGCGCCGATATGGTGTCGGCTATGCCGGCCTGTTGCCGTTCATCCAGCGTGTAGGCCGTTACCACCTCCACCTCCACCTTGCCCTCGGCCGCGGCCCGCAGCTGCTCATACAAGTCCTTGATGTAAGAGGCGTATTGCAGGCGTTCGGCTTGCACCAGCACTTTCACGAAGTTTTGGCCGGCGCCGGAAAGCTCGTCGCCGCACACGTCAAACACCAGTTCCTGCAGCTGTTGGCGGCTGACTTTGGGGTTGGCGATCAGGGCGCGCAAGCTGTTGTCGGAGACAATCAGGCTTAACAAGCCAAGCATAGCTGACCAGGCCTCGACCTGGCCGGTCTCCTGCGCCAGTTCAAACACTGCGGTAGCGTAGGGCCGGGCTATGGTGGCATTCTCAAGCATCAGGCGAGCCTTACAACTCTGCGCTTAATCCGGCCAGCAGTTCGTCATGCGCGCTCTTATCCACCTCGCGCCTCAGGATGCGCTCTGCGCCGACCAGCGCCAGCGTTGCCACTTCCTGCCGCAGGCCATCCCGGGCCTGGGTGCGCTCCCGCTCAATTTCGGCGTGCGCGGCCTCAATCAGACGGTCGCCTTCCACCCTGGCGGTCTGCTTGGCCTCTTCCAGGATCTCAGCGCCACGCTTTTGCGCCTGTACGATGATCTCGTTGGCCTTCTGCTTGCCCTCATTGACCAGCTCCGTCATACGCTGGTCGGCCTCCGCGAACTTGTGCTGCCCGGCCGCGGCGGCCGCCAGCCCGTCGGCAATGCGCTTTTCCCGCTCCTGCAAGGCATTGATGATCGGCGGCCACACATACTTCATGCAGAACCAGACGAAAATAAACAGCGAGATCGCCTGGCCGATCAAGGTCAGGTTGATGCTCATACGCGTTATTCCTCGTAGGTTGTGCTGACCTCTGTGGCGCGATCTTCGCTGCCTTCATACTGGCCCAGGAACGGGTTGGCAAACATCAGGAATGCCGCGAAGGCGATGGCGATAATCGGCACCGCGTCGGTCAGGCCCAGCATCAGGAACATCCTGGGGGTCAGAACGCCGGCCAATTCGGGTTGGCGCGCCAGCCCTTCCAGGAATTTACTGCCGAGAATGCCGATGCCCACACCGGCGCCCAATGCTCCCAGGCCGATCATAATGCCGGCTGCCAAGGCTGAAAAGCTGATTATTGATTCCATAGAACGTCTCCTGTCGGATAGTGGTAGTTAATGGGTTTCGTGAGCCATACTCAGATAAACAATCGTCAACATCATAAAAATATACGCCTGCAAGGTGATGACCAGAATGTGGAAAATCGCCCAAGGCACGGATACCGTCCACTGCGCCCAGAACGGTAGCAGCGCCGCAATCAGGATGAATATCAATTCTCCAGCGAACAGGTTGCCGAACAGTCGCAACGACAACGACAGCGGCTTGGCCAACAGCGACACCAGTTCCAGCACCAGGTTTATCGGCAGCAGCGCCTTGCCGAACGGTTGAAAGGCCAGTTCCCCGAGGAAACCGCCCAGTCCTTTTACCTTGATGGAATAAAATATCATCAGAAAAAATACGGACAAGGCCATACCGAAGGTGGCGTTGATGTCGGTGGTAGGCACCACCTTCATGTACTCAATGCCCATCAGGTAGGTGGCGTGGGGGATAAAATCGACCGGGATCAGATCCATGAAGTTCATCAGGAAAATCCACACGAACAGGGTCAGCGCCAGCGGCGCGATAAGGGGGTTTTTAGCGTGGAAGGTTTCCTTCACCGAGGTGTCCACCATTTGCACGATGACCTCAATACAGGCTTGCAGGCGCCCCGGTTTTTCCACGGACATGGACACCGCCACCCGGCGGAACAGCCACAAGAACAACCCACCTAGCAGCACCGACCAGAACATGGTATCGACATGCACGGCCATAAACCCCATGTCCGCCGCTTTCTCGGCGGAATGGGCAAACCCCCAGCTGCCGTCCGCATGACGACCGTAGGTAAGGTTCTGCAAGTGATGCGCGATGTACTCTGACGGTGTGTTCGCTGCCAACTGTCTGTACTCCGTCTGCTAACGCCCGTTCAGCCCCGCTGCGGCCGCATAAGACCTGCCAGCGCCCAGGCATAGACTGCCAGCGTTGCCGCATACGTGCTCACGAACACCGGAAAATTGACCGGCGCCGTGGCAAACACGATACAGAACAGTGCGACTACCAGCGCTATCTTCATAAAATATGCAAGGTACAGGTTGCGCACGAACTGCTGCGCGTCTGTTGCTCTGCTGCCGAACACTTTTCTGCCCGTGTACCAGGTGGACAAGGCGCTGATGCCCCCGGCCAGCGCCGCCGAAGCCGCCGCCACCAGCCCCAACAGCGGTAACAAAGCCACGCCGACGCCAAGCGCGAGTCCGATCTGTATCACTGCAACCCGGTCAGGCATCGCCTTGATTTTCGGAGATTTCAAAAACCTGTCCACCAGGTGCCACTCCCGTGAGAGACGAATTAAAAGGGAACTCTAAAAATGCCACGGAGGGCATTTTTAGAGATTACTTAAATACTGTATTTGCCCAGGCAGGAACTGACCTTCAATCTTTGGTTTTTATCCGCTGGTGACGGGCAAGGAGGCGCATTATAATAGCATTGTGAGATTAAAGCAAACGTGTTCAGGTTCAATACATATGAGACTGTGCTGTGTGAATTGACACACTACCGAGGCGCAGGACCGAGATGCCGGTCAGTTTGACAGCGCCTCCCATAACGGCTAGAATGCCGCGCCTGATGTCGTCGGACCTGCCTCATATTATTGCGCCTGAGCGTCTTGCGCGGGCGGGTGTGCGCTTGCAGGGGCAGTTGCAACTGCGCGCCATGAGCCGGCTGACAGCATTATTGGCCGATGATCGGGGTACAGTCAGGCTGGGACTGACGTTCAGCCTTGCCGAGCATGGGGTAGTACGCATTAACGGTGACTATGCCGCGCAGCTGCGTCTGGTTTGCCAACGCTGTCTGGAACCGATGACCGTAAGTCTGGCCGATACGATCAATGTGGGCATCGTTTTCACGGCTGCGGCAAGGCAACTGCCCGGTGCCGTGGAAACACTGGTACTCACACAGGACACCATGGTGTTGACGGATTTTATCGAAGATGAAATTTTACTGGGCATGCCCATTGCGCCCAAGCATGAGCATCAAACCGCGCCTGCTGGCTGCTGCGCAGATGAGCAGATAGCGGAACCTGAACAGGCTGAGCCAAACCCGTTTCACGTATTGAAAACATTGCAGCTGGGAAACGCTTGACTAGGCGTTCCCCAGCGCCGACCGGAGATTGCAAGCATGGCTGTACAACAGAGAAAGAAATCAACTGCACGGCGCGACGCGCGCCGTTCCCATGATGCGCTCAAATCACCGAGCCTGTCGGTTGAGCCGACTACCGGCGAGGTTCACCGGCGCCACCATCTCAGTCCCGATGGCTATTACCGGGGCAAACAGGTTGTACGCACCAAGGAAGAGGATGAATAGACGTTGTTATCGAGCAGCGTTTTTGACCTGAAATGGGCTTGTGTCTTGCGCTTGACGTCATGGGGGGAGACCATGGCCCGGGGGAAACAGTCCCCGCGGCGCTGCACGCACTGACCAGACACCGCAACCTTGAACTGCTGCTGGTGGGGCGGGAACAGCTCATTAAACCGGCGCTGGCCGGCCTTGCCCCTGAGCTGACCCGGCGCATCCGCCTGATACACGCGCCGGATGTCGTCAGCATGGATGAAGCCCCTTCCACAGCCTTGCGCAACAGCAAAAACTCATCCATGCGCGTGGCCATTGAGCAGGTGAAGAACGGCGCCGCGCAAGCCTGTGTCAGCGCCGGCAACACCGGCGCCTTGATGGCGATTTCCCGTTACGTACTGAAGATGCTGCCGGGCATAGACCGGCCGGCCATCTGTACCGTGATTCCGGGTATCCACAGCCATACCCACATCCTTGACTTGGGCGCCAATGTCGATTCCAGCGCCGAGCAGTTATTCCAGTTTGCGGTAATGGGGGTGGAGCTGACCAGCGCCGTGGAGAATATTGCCGCACCCAAAGTAGGGTTGCTGAACGTGGGCACTGAGGAAAACAAGGGCAACGACCGGATAAGACAGGCGGCCTCACTACTGTCCGGGAGTCACCTCAATTATATCGGGTTTGTCGAAGGCAACGACATTTACTCAGGCGATGCGGACGTCATCGTATGCGACGGTTTTGTCGGGAATATTGCCTTGAAGGCCAGTGAGGGGGTTGCGCAGTTTTTCCTGCACCAGGTGCGCGCCGGTTTTGGTGCCAGCCTGTATGGCCAGGTTGCCGCCTTGATCTGCCACCCGGTCATCCAATCCATACGCAGAAAAACCGATCCTCGCCGCTACAACGGTGCCAGTCTGCTGGGGCTGCGCAGTATTGTCATCAAAAGCCACGGTAGTGCCGATCGGGTCTCGTTCGCGCACGCCATCGAAGAAGCGCTGCTGGAAGTGAAAAATAATATTCCCGAACGTATTACGGTCAGGCTCGAAGCGGTACTGACCGGGCAGTGAGCCATGTATTACTCGCGCATCATCGGCAGCGGCGGCTATCTCCCGGAACGGGTTATGCCCAACGCGGAACTGGAGACCCTGGTGGATACTTCGGATGAATGGATACAGGCGCGCACCGGCATCCGCAAACGTCATATTGCCCGGACCGACGAAACCACCTCCGAGATGTGCTATCATGCTTCGCGCCAAGCCATTGAGTACGCTGGCATCGAGCCGGACAGTATCGACCTGATCGTGGTGGCTACCTCCACGCCCGACTTGATCTATCCCAGCACCGCGTGCCTGTTGCAGCATCGGCTTGGTCTATGCAATGGCTCGCCCGCCTTTGACGTGCAGGCGGTTTGCTCCGGCTTTATCTACGCCCTCAGCATCACCGACCAGTATCTTCGTAGCGGTGCCATGCAGCGCGCGCTGGTAGTGGGCGCAGACATGAATTCACGCATACTGGACTGGCACGATCGCACTACCTGTGTGTTGTTTGGCGACGGTGCCGGCGCGGCGCTGCTGGAACGCAGCGACAGCCCGGGGATATACAAAACCCTGTTACATGCCGACGGCAGTTACAGCGATTGTCTGCAAGTGCCTTCCGGCGTGGCCGCGCCCACAGCCGATCCGTTCATCCGGATGCGCGGCAATGAAGTATTCAAATTCGCAGTACAGGCCATGGCTGAGATTGTCGGAGAAACCTTGGCAGATACCGGCCTGCAGCAGCAGGACATTGACTGGCTGGTGCCGCACCAGGCCAACCATAGAATTATTGCCGCTACCGCAAAAAAGCTGGGCCTGAGCATGGACCAGGTCATCCTGACACTGGGGGAACATGGCAACACCTCTGCTGCATCCATTCCCCTGGCACTGGATGTTGGCGTGCGCGACGGACGCATTAAACCGGGGGACATTATCATGATGGAAGCCGTCGGCGGCGGCTTCACCTGGGGCTCCGCACTCATTCAGTATTGACAAAATATGACGGAAAAAAGACAACATTTTAACGCCCATGACCGACCGAATGAGGAAGCCCAACGAAGTATGACGGAAAAAAGACAACATTTTAACGCCGGATTTTTGTCGTCAGACGAGGCGGGCGATGAGAGAGGGAGGGAGTGTGCAGGTGCGCCCATGACCGACCGAATGAGGAAGCCCAACGAAGTATGACGGAAAAAAGACAACATTTTAACGCCGGATTTTTGTCGTCAGACGAGGCGGGCGATGAGAGAGGGAGGGAGTGTGCAGGTGCGCCCATGACCGACCGAATGAGGAAGCCCAACGAAGTATGACGGAAAAAAGACAAGTTAAAACCGCATTTGTGTTTCCTGGGCAGGGCTCCCAGAGCGTAGGCATGCTCTCCGATCTGGTGCAAAATTTCCCCGTTGTCGGCGAAACATTTGCGCAGGCCTCAGCAGCGCTGGGTTACGACCTGCTGTCCCTGTGCCAGCATGGTCCCGAGGCCACTTTGAACCGGACGGAATACACGCAACCGGCCTTATTGACCGCAGGCATCGCCGTCTGGCGGGTCTGGCAGGAGCGGGGCGGGGAGACGCCAATGTGCCTGGCCGGTCACAGCCTGGGTGAATACACCGCCCTGGTTTGCGCCGGCGTACTTGAATTTAACGATGCGGTGGCGCTGGTCGCTGCGCGCGCACGCTTCATGCAGGAGGCGGTCCCGCAGGGCGACGGCGCCATGGCGGCGGTATCCGGTCTGGACGATGACGCGGTTATCAAGGTCTGTGCCGACGCTGCCCAAGGGGATGTTGTGGCGGCGGCAAATTTCAATTTCCCGGGGCAGGTGGTCATCGCCGGTGCGACGGCGGCGGTGGCACGCGCCGGCGCCGCCGCGCAAGCGGCAGGGGCCAGGCGCGTCACGCTATTGCCGGTCAGCGTGCCGTCCCATTGCGCGCTGATGCAGCCTGCCGCGACGCGCTTGCAACAGCGCGTCAATGCAATCACCTTCAAGCCCGCCGTCATTCCTGTTGTACAAAATGTTGATGCCAGGGCCCGCACCGAGCCTGAAGAGATAAAACAAGCTCTGGTGTTACAGTTGCACCAGGCTGTACTCTGGTCAAAATGCGTACAGGCCATGCAACAACGCGGCGTCACCCGAATGCTCGAATGCGGCCCCGGCAGGGTGCTCAGCGGCTTGCTCAGACGTATCGACAGAAACATAACCTGCGCTAGCATTGGCGAGATGGCCTCCCTAGAAACTACATTAGCCGCGCCTGACGCCAATTAAAATCCTCTACCTCAGCTACGAACAAAACCATGAACCATCAACTTGACAATCAGGTCGCCCTGGTCACCGGGGCCAGCAGGGGCATCGGCAAGGCGATTGCCGCGCGCCTAGGCCGCGCCGGCGCCTGGGTCGTGGGCACCTCCACCAGCACTGAGGGCGCCGCGGGTATCACGGAGCATTTCCAGGCAAATGGGATTGCAGGTCGAGGGCTGGCGCTGGATATCAGCGCAGAGGCTTCGGTGGCACAGTTGGAGGCAACTTTGAAAGAGGCGGAAATCATACCGTCCATACTGGTAAATAACGCTGGAATTACCAGAGATAACTTGATGTTACGAATGAAACAACAGGAATGGGATGATGTTATTAACACCAACCTGAATGCGGTCTATCGTCTCAGCAAGCTGTGTCTGCGCAACATGATCAAGGCGCGCTACGGCCGTATCATCAATATCACCTCGGTCGTGGCCCTGTGCGGGAACGCGGGACAGACCAACTATGTCGCAGCCAAGGCCGGCATCATCGGTTTTACCCGGGCGCTGGCCCAGGAAACCGGCAGTCGCGGCATTACCGTCAACTGCGTTGCACCCGGTTTTATCGACACCGACATGACCGCAGGCCTGAACGACACACAGCGGGAAAAACTACTGGAACAAATTCCTTTGGGCCGTCTCGGCCGGGCCGATGATGTAGCCTGCGCCGTCGAATTCATCGCCTCACAGTCCGCAGGCTATATTACCGGCGAGGTGCTGAACGTAAACGGCGGGATGTATATGGCGTAGTAACCGAGGCGCCGCGCCGGTATTTGCATAGGGATTTTTATGCCCGGCGACCGGGGCAGGGGACTCATAGCAACAAATGTTAAATAAATACAACTTGAAACCAAGAACTATTTGGCTTATCGTACACCGGCTTTTGGTACTGGTACCGTTGAAGGAGGGTATATCACATGAGCAATGTTGAAGAACGGGTGATGAAAATCATCGTTGAGCAGTTGGGAGTGAAAGAAGAAGAAGTGACAAGTGAGGCGTCTTTTGTTGACGACCTGGGGGCAGATTCGCTTGATACAGTTGAATTGGTCATGGCTCTGGAAGAAGAATTCAAGATTGAAATACCGGACGAAGATGCAGAAAAGATAACTACCGTGCAACAGGCGATCGACTATATCGATCAGCACCTTGAATAACGCCGTATAAAACCTCTTGCAAGGCCGCTTCCCGGGTTGACCCGAAGCGGCCTTTTTCCATATCCAACAGCGTCGCTTTCCAGACCGTGAACAAACGCAGGGTCGTTATTACCGGCCTCGGCCTCGTCACCCCGTTGGGTAACACCGTTGCCGAATCCTGGGACTCAATTCTGGCCGGCAGGAGTGGCATTGGTCCGATTACCCATTTTGCTGCCGCCGACCACTCCGTCAGAATTGCCGGCCTGATCAAGGACCTGGATGTGGATGCCTACATCCCTAGGAAAGATCAGAAAAAAATGGGCGTGTTCATCCACTATGGCATGGCCGCGGGCATACAAGCGGTGCAGGATGCCGGGATAGATACAGAGGCGCTGGACAAACACCGGGTTGGAGTCGCCATCGGCTCCGGCATCGGCGGTATTTCAGGCATAGAGAAAGGCGTGGAAACACTACGGGACAGCGGCCCAAGACGCATCTCGCCGTTCTTTGTGCCGGCCAATATCATCAACATGATTTCCGGCGACCTGTCCATTCGCTATGGTTTTAAGGGACCCAATTTCTGTATCGTTACCGCCTGCGCAACGGGCACCCACAATATCAGTGAAGCGGCGCGTGTCATTGAGTACGGCGCCGCCGACGTGATGGTGGCCGGCGGCGCTGAGTTTGGCTCATCCCCCACCTCCATGGCCGGCTTTGCCAACGCCAAAGCCTTGTCCGTCCGCAATGACGAACCGCACCGGGCCAGTCGTCCTTGGGATACAGAACGGGACGGTTTTGTGCTGAGTGACGGCGCCGGTGTCGTCATCCTGGAAGAATTTGAACAGGCCCGGGCCCGCGGCGCGCACATTTACGCGGAGCTTGCCGGTTCTGCCATGAACGGCGATGCCTACCACATGACCGCGCCGGCGGCAGACGGGGAGGGTGCCGCGCGCTGTATGCGGCAGGCGCTGGCGGATGCCGGCATAGACTGCACAGCCATTGATTACATCAATGCGCACGGCACTTCTACGCCGGCAGGCGATGTGGTCGAGAGTAATGCCATCAAACAGGTATTCGGCACTCAGGCGCAACGGCTGGCTGTCAGTTCCACAAAATCCATGTGCGGCCACATGCTGGGTGCCGCCGGGAGTGTGGAAGTCGCATTCTGCGCGCTGGCGTTACGCGACCAGGTGGCGCCGCCCACGATCAATCTGGACCATCCCGATCCCGCGTGTGACCTAGATTATGTCCCCCATGAAGCCCGCCAGTTGTCGATGAACTATGTATTGTCCAATTCCTTTGGTTTCGGCGGTACCAACGGGTGCATCATCCTGAAACGCATCTGACCGGCAGCGTTGCCGCGCCCGGCGCGGCGCTGGTTAACGGCGCCCCTAGCGGCGTCATTTCCGTACATGATCGCGGTCTGCAATTCGGTGACGGCGTGTTTGCAACCATTGCCGTACAAGCAGGTCTGCCACTGTGCCTAGAAGCGCACCTGGAGCGGCTGCAACAAGGCTGTGCGCGCCTGTGCATTGCCGCCCCTGAACGCACCCTGCTGCAACGGGAGGCGCAGCAGTTGTGCGCCCCGGTGGCAGCAGGCGTATTGAAGATCATCGTCACCCGGGGCACCGGCGGGCGCGGTTATCAACCCCCGGACGCTATCTCTGCTAACCGGCTGCTGACCTTGCACGAACGTCCCGTCTATCCATCCGCATTTTATCGTGAAGGCATTCGTTCTTACGTGTGTCAGCGCAATCTCACCACCGGTTCGGAGCTGGCCGGCATTAAACACCTGAACCGGCTGGAACAAGTGCTGTTGCGTCAGGAGGTCGCAGCAACGTCGTGTCCTGAAGGCGTGGTGACGGACCTGAACGGCAAGGTGATAGAGGGTAGTATGAGCAACCTGTTCATGGTGAAAAATGGTAAGCTGTTGACTCCCGACCTAGGCCAGGCGGGTGTCTGTGGCATCATCAGGGCCGCGATCATCAAACAGCGTCGCGCTGCGGGCCTGGCAATCGCAGTTAAGGATATTGAACTTGAAGAGTTATATGAGGCTGAGGAAGTATTTTATTGCAACAGCGTCATCGGCGTGTGGCCGGTGCGCAGCATCGGTTCTATTGTGTTTAACAGTATTGATACGGCCCTGGAAATCATGCGGGAACTAACGCACGCCAACATGATTGCGAGCGTTTGATGGCGCCTTTCCGCACGGTACTGCCGCTTATAAAATGGCGATTGTTGTTCATCCCCGTTGTCATTATTGCGCTGGCCGGGTGGTGGCTGCACCGGGACTTACGCACGCAGCTTGACGCACCCCTGAATATCGATAGCCCCGAACAATTCGTTATTGCGCACGGTTTGCCGTTGCGCGCCGTTGCCGAAGAAATCACTGCGCGCGGCTGGTTTGAGCATCCTCGCTACTTGCAACTCGAAGGCCGGCTGCAAGGCGTAGAGACATCGATCAAAGCCGGAGAATACCTGCTCGAACCCGGCATCACGGCCCGGTCGCTGCTCGACATGATAGTGGCCGGGCGGGTCGCGCAACATGCGCTGACGATCCCGGAAGGCTGGACATTCAGACAGATCATCGACGCACTGCACGCACACCCGTATATCAAGCGGACCTTGCGCGCAACGACACCGGAACGCGTGATGCTCGAGATAGGCTATCCCGGCTATGCCGCCGAGGGGCGATTTTTTCCCGACACGTATTATTTCCCTGCCGGCTCCAGCGACAGGGACTTTCTGCGGCGCGCGTTAACGCGTATGGAAACGGTATTAAACGAGGAGTGGGAGGCGCGCGCGCCCGGCTTGCCATACCGGTCGCCGTACCAGGCGCTGATCATGGCTTCCCTGATAGAGAAGGAAACTGCCGTAGCCGAGGAGCGGGAACTGGTCGCCGGCGTATTTGTGCGCAGGCTCAAGCAAAATATGAAGCTGCAAACCGATCCAACTGTAATCTATGCGCTGGGAGAGAGCTTTGACGGCGACCTGCGGCGCCGGGATCTGAAAGTGGACTCGCCATTCAATACCTATCGCTACCGGGGCCTGCCGCCGACACCCATTGCCGCCGCTGGCAGAGCCGCCATCCGCGCGGCACTACAACCGGAAGCGGGTGAGGCGTTATATTTCGTGGCAACGGAGGATAACGGCAGACACCATTTTTCCCGCACCCTGGCAGAACACAACCGGGCAGTGGTAAAATATCAGCTTAACGGCGGCGGTGAACGTTGAAGGGCTGGCTGATTACATTTGAGGGTATCGAGGGCGTCGGCAAGACCACCCAGGTGCAAAAAACCTTCGAGCTGCTGGAGGCCGAACAGCCGGGGCGGGTGCTCGTCACCAGAGAACCCGGCGGTACGCCTGCAGGCGAGGCCATACGCGCGCTGATGTTGCAGTCTGCGTCTGGCAATATCGATGGCATCACGGAAATGCTGCTGGTGTTTGCCGCCCGTCGCCAGCACCTGCGCACAGTCATTGAGCCGGCCCTGCAAGCCGGAAAAATCGTCTTGTGCGACCGCTTTACCGATGCCACGTTTGCCTACCAGGGCGGTGGGCGCGGCGTGCCGGAGCAATACATCGAGCGCGTGCAGGATATGGTGCAGGATAGCCTCAGGCCGCACTTGACACTGTTGTTCGACGCGCCGCCGGAAACGGGTCTGGCACGTCTCAGCACGCGCAAGGATCTTGACCGCATGGAGACCGAAACAGTAAATTTTTTCCGGCAGGTGCGGACCAGATACCTGGAGTTGGCAGCCCGCCATCCTGAGCGGATCCACGTCATCGACGCAACGGCGGCGCTCGAGACGGTCACTGCAACCATACGGGCTATCCTGGAGGGACACAAGTTATGCTAACCTGTAAAAAAACACTGCACAGATGTCGATAACTTACCCTTGGCAGGCGCAACAATGGCAACGCCTCAGGCTCGCTGCCAGTCAGGAGCGGTTGCCCCATGCCCTGTTGTTGAGCGGCATGGCCGGTTCTGGCATCCGGCAGTTCGCCCTGGCCTTTGCGCACTACCTGCTGTGTGCCGCGCCGACCGCCGCCGGCACAGCCTGCGGACAGTGCCGCTCCTGCCTGCTGGCCAAGGCCGGCAACCATCCTGATATCAGGGTGTTGGAAGCCGAAGACGACAGCGCCCAAATCAAGGTGGAGGCGGTGCGCGAGCTGATAGCTTATTTGCAACTCAGCAGCCAGTATGGCGGGCGCAAAATTGCCATCATAGAGCCGACTGAGGGCATGAATCGCCACGCCGCCAACAGCCTGCTGAAGACGCTGGAAGAACCGGCAGCCTCGGCCTTGCTGATATTGATATCCTGCCAACCCGCGCGTCTGCTGGTGACGCTGCGCAGCCGTTGCCAGCGAGTCAGTTTTACTGACATCGACCGGCAACAGGCTCTTGACTGGTTGCAGGGACAACTGGCAGAACCGGCGCCGGCCGAGGAATTACTGGAGCTGGCCGGCGGCGCGCCGCTAACCGCGCTGGAGCTGGCCGGGAGCGACGCCCTGGCACAATGGCAAGAACTATTGCAGGATTTACAGCACGCCGCCC
Organism: Gammaproteobacteria bacterium; assembly: GCA_965215365.1. Taxonomy (GTDB): domain Bacteria; phylum Pseudomonadota; class Gammaproteobacteria; order Eutrophobiales; family Eutrophobiaceae; genus JAAXHV01. The sequence continues at coordinate 2,052,457 of CBDCDS010000003.1, forward strand.
ACCCGCACACCTATCCGGCAGAGATTGCCGAGAAATGGGTGAAACAGGATGCCGCGGAGATGTTAACCAGATTGTTGTTCCTGTTCAACAAAATGGCTGTATTGCATGCCAGCGGCGCCAAACAGCCTGTCGTACCATCGGACCTGAACGGAAAACTGTGCCAGCTGACAACACAATTACGGCTGTCAATGCTGCTGGATTGCCACGCCCTGACCTTGCAGAACTATCAACTGCTCAGCGCCGGCAGCAATCTGAACAAACAAAGCCTGCTGGAACAGATTATCGTATATTGGCAATCCATCCACAGGTAAGGCTTTTTCCATAGACAACCGCTGCGTTACTCTGCGTCAGTTGCGGATAATGACCATGAACAATCCATATTTAGTCGACTCACATTGCCACATCCCGTTAATTGAAATGGAAGGCGGGGCCGAGGCCGTTATCGACGCCGCGCAAGCGGCCGGGGTAGGGCACCTGTTATGCGTTGCCGTTGACCTGGAGTCTTTCCCTGAAATCAGGCAACTGGCGCAGTCCTACGCCTGTGTGTCTGCATCGGTGGGGGTGCATCCCAATACGTCTCCCAATACGTCTGGAAACCTTGAGCCGACCGAGGAGGTATTGTTGGAGCTGGCGCAAGACCCGACGGTGGTGGCCATCGGTGAAACCGGACTGGATTACTATCGTAACGATGGCGACCTGGACTGGCAGCAACAACGGTTTCGCACTCATATCCGGGCCGCGCGGGAACTCGGCAAGCCGCTGATCATCCACAGCCGGGAAGCCCGGGGCGACGTGATAAACATCCTGGCTGAAGAGGGCGCCGATGCCGTCGGCGGAGTCATGCATTGTTTCGTGGAAGATCTGGAGACGGCAAAGCAGGCCATGGACTTGAATTTTTACATCTCTTTTTCGGGCATTGTCACTTTCCGTAATGCCCGGGCGTTACAGGAGGTGGCAAAACAGGTGCCGTTGGATCGAATCATGGTTGAAACCGACTCGCCCTACCTGGCGCCGGTACCCTACCGCGGCAAACAGAACCAGCCCGCTTATGTGCGCCACGTGGCAGAAAAAATCGCAGAGCTGCAAGACCTTGAAGTGGCTGAAGTGATCGAAACCACCACGCGTAATTTCAAGAAGGTCTTTGCACGCGCCGACTGCGGCTAGCTCATATATCTCACCATCGTAGCGGAGCCTGACCCATGCCCTTGCGTGAGCATTTCCCCATATTTCAATCAAGAATTCATCTTGACAGTTGTTCTTACGGCGCCCTATCGAATGAAGTCAGGCAGGCCTATCTGGAGTATCTGGATGAGCGTGACCGTTATGGCTCGCACTGGGAGGTCTGGGTGGGCAAGCTGGAAACCTTAAGGAGCATGTTGGCGCAATTACTGAACGCCTCGACCGATGAAATTGCCATGGGCTCCTGTCTGAGCAACTGCCTTAATGCCCTGGCCAGCGCATTTGATTTTACCGGGACGCGCAACAAGGTATTGCTCACCGATTTTGATTTTCCCACCACCGCGCAGATCTGGCGCGCCCAGCAGCGACGGGGCGCAGTGATCGGATGCGTACCCTGTTATCCGGGCGAGCTGACTATCCCCGCAGAGCGGTTTGCCGAACACATCGATGAATCGACACTGGTTGTGTCTGTACCCCATGTCTGTTACCGCAACGGCGCCCGGCTGGATGTGCAGCCGATTATCGAGGCCGCCCATGCCCACGGCGCGCGGGTATTTCTGGACTGCTACCAGAGCGTAGGTTCCATGCCCATCGACGTCAAGGCCCTGGATGTGGATTTTGCTGCCGGCGGGACGCTGAAATATCTGGCGTCAACGGCCGGAACGGCGTTCATGTACGTCCGCGACAGCCTGATAGCAGAGCTTGAGCCGACTACCAGTGGCTGGTTCAGTCAGGCTGATATTCATGCGATGGAGATACATAAAAACGACCCGGCGCCCAATGCCCGTCGCTTTGAAACCGGTACGCCGAATGTCGCCAGCCTGTATGCCTCCGGCGCCGGACTGCAACTGGCCAACGAGGTCGGCCTGGAAACAACACAACAATACGTCAGCGCGCTGAACCGGGCCATCAAGGAAAAGGTCGGGGAAAATGGCTTGCAACTGGCCACACCGGCTGCGGACCACAGCCACGGCGCCATGCTTGCCATCAGGTCAACAGATATGCAGCGCCTGGTCGCGGCACTACAAGCGCGGGGCATCACCACGTCCTGTCGCGACGGCAATGTCAGGATCTCGGCGCATTTTTATAATAATTCTGACGACATAGTGGCATTGTTTGCAGCGCTGAACGACTTGCGGGAACTACTGGTGACGGGTTAGGGGTGGCCTTATAAAGATGCAGAGTTGGTCTCAGTTTTTTGCTCAGGGCTGGTGGCGTCTGCTGAGACATCGGCACCGGTGACGTTGGGCGTTACGGCTGGCGGTTTGGAAATATAACGTATGCCTTTCAGGGTCAGCCTGAGTGCCTGGAAATGGATCATGCAGATGGTTTTAACCGTCACCAACGGGTTGCTGAGGAAGGCTTTCAGCAATGCCGTTGCGGACAGGTCGGCAAACCGGCCGCACAGTGACGTTATCAGCGTGGTCTGCTGTTCTGCGTTAATGTAGTCGATCCGTATCGCGCAACGTTCAGCCGTTATGTCAAAACGAAACCGGTAGTGGCCCTCCCGCTTGAGATACGGCGATACGTGAAAGCATTTTGGCGCAGCTATCCAACCCCCGGCATCAACAGGTCGGCACTGCGGGCGAATGCACACATAACTGTGCGTTTCCCCAAACGTGTTGTTCACCTCGCAAATGATTGCATAAGTATTATCCCTGCCATCGCGACACAGCCAGAAACTGACCGGGTTGAATACATAACCCAGAACACGCGGCATACATACCAGCGTAATAGCCTCAGGCCTAGGAACATCATAGCCCGACAACATATCTTCAACCCATCGCCTAAGCGAGCCGCCGTCCCGATAGCCGTGATCACGGGTATCTAAGCTGTGCAGCCCAAAACGATTCAGCGGCAGCCGGGCATTCAATGAGCCGTCTTCTATTGCGTCCAGTGGGATAGCCAGATAATACACGCCGTAACAAAAACGGTTTTTTCTAGGCAAGGTGCGCTGGTGCATGACCCTGGCATGTAGAATTGCCGGCTTCATGGTGTCGCCGCTGCATCAACCGCGTCTGCAGAAGCACCACGGCAGGCATTTTCAGAAGTTGCCGCAAATTTCTCAGCCATGGCAATGGCACTGTTCAAACCGTCTTCATGGAAACCATACCCCTGCCAAGCACCGCAGAACCAGAGCCGGTCTTGCCCCTGGATCTCGTCTAAGCGTTCCTGCGCGGCGATAGCATTTTGATCGAATAACGGATGTTCGAAGACATACTCATCGTGCAGCAGTGCCGGGTCCGGCTCGAAGGCCGGGTTTAATGTCACAAACAACGGATAATCTGTCCCCAACGGCTGTAAATTATTCATCCAGTAGCTCAGGCTCACGGCCGGCTCCCGGTCCTCGCGCCGCTGGCACAGATAGACCCAGCTGGCCCAGGCCTGCTTTCTTTTGGGCATACAACGCGTGTCGCTGTGCAACAGCGCGCGATTGCGCTGGTAGCGAATATTCGCCAGTACTGAGCGCTCCGCACGGGTCGGCGCCTCAATCAGCTGCAACGCCTGATCGCTGTGACAGGCCAGCACTGCGTGTTCATAACGTTCATAACCCCCATGTCGGTCTGTTACCCACACCCCCGAGGCTACGCGTTGCACCTTGCGCACGCCACAATTTACCCGAATACTGTCCCTGAAAGGCGCGCTGAGCCGGGAGATATATTCACGACTGCCGCCGCGCACGGTTTGCCATTTTGGCCGGTCGCGCAAGGCCAACAAGCCGTGATTTTCAAAAAACCGCACCATGGTCATGGCCGGGAAATGTAACATCCGCGCCAGCGGGGTACTCCAGATAGCCCCGCCCATTGCCAGCAGGTAATAGCGTTTGAACCAGTCTCCCATGCCGAGCCCGGCCAGACATTCTTCCATAATTGCTTGTGGATTGGCTTGCACGAACGCGCGCGCATGGCGCTGAAAATACAGAATATCCCGGAGCATACCATAATAACGAGCGCGGAAAATATTGCGCTTCTGAGCAAACAGGTTGGCCAGCGCCGGGGTGCCATATTCCAGCCAACCGTTATCAATACTGACACCGAATGACATGGCACTGCGGCTCACAGGCACCTCGAGTTGTTTGAACAATGCCGTCAGGCGCGGGTAATTGCGTGGATTGAAAACAATAAACCCTGTATCAACGGCCACCGTGTTTTGTGGCGTTGTCACCTCCAGCGTGCGGCCATGCCCACCCACGTAGCTTGCCTTTTCATATACCGTGATGTCATGTTTCTGGTATAATGCACGCGCCGCGGCCAGACCGGATATGCCGGTGCCGATAATCGCAATTTTCATACGTCGGTCGGTCCTTTTTGCTGTTCAGAGGCGACCATAATGATAGAGAATCTCCGGTTCCACAAGCAAGAGCAGTTATCACCGTGAAAAAAACCACCGAGGTATTCCTGCGCGCCCTGCAACGGCTGGTGTATGGCCAGCTTGAGCTGGAGTTGCCAGATGGCACAAAACACCACTTTGCCGGCGACAAGCCCGGCCCCAAAGCGCACCTTCGACTGCACGAGGAGGGGGTTGTTGCCAACATGATCCTGCGCGGCAACATGGCTTTTGCCAATGACTATCGCGCCGGCAAGTGGGACAGTAACGACCTTGCTGCGCTGCTGGAGTGCGGCTTGCGCAACAGCAGCGCGCTGCAACGTTACACCCGCGGCAGCAAGACCTTGCAACTGTTGACGGCGCTGTCATACCTGTTCAGACAGAATACCCGGCGCGGCAGTCGCAGGAATATTCATTACCATTATGACCTGGGTAATGATTTTTATGCACTCTGGCTGGACCGCACCATGACGTATTCATCGGCCTTGTTCAACGACGATACCGATGAGCTGACCACCGCGCAACACCATAAGTATGACCGTATTCTGGAATTGCTGGGTGATACGCCGCAACAGGTTGTTGATATTGGTTGCGGTTGGGGCGGGTTTGTAGAGCGGGGCGTCGAAACTGCGGGGCATCAGGTCGAAGGCATTACCATCTCGCCGTCACAATATGCATACGCCTGCAAGCGTCTGCAAAAACACCACGGACAAGCCGCAGTGCGCATGCAGGATTATCGGGCGCTACGCGGCAACTATGACGCGGTAGTCTCAATCGAGATGTTCGAGGCGGTAGGAGAGCGCTACTGGAATTCTTTTTTCAGGAAAATCAAATCCATACTCAGCAATAAAGGCAAGGCCGTGATCCAGACGATTACCATTGGCGATGAATATTTTGCTGATTACCGGCGCGGCGGCGATGTCATACGCAGCTACATCTTTCCGGGCGGTATGTTACCGTGTCCGGCCCGCTTCAATCGGGACGCAGCACGCGCCGGACTGCAAATCAGCGACCGGTATTTTTTTGGTGCCGACTATGCGCGCACCTTGCAACACTGGCTTGGCCGTTTCGAGCAACAATCGGAGGCGCTGTTGGCACTGAACTTTGACCAGCCATTTATGCGGCTCTGGCGTTTTTATCTGGCCTCATGTATCGGCGCCTTCCGGGCGCAACGCACCAACGTCATGCAGGTTGAGCTGCGTCATGCCTGATAATGCCGGCGCGCCTGCCGGATACCGGTTCAGGTACGGTATGACGAACCGGTTGCGAGCTGCCCGAGTCGGGTATGCGCTGCTCATCATGCCGGCGCTGTTGAGCGGCTTGTTCTGGCTGGCGGCGCCGGCTCAAGCGGATGTCAGCGTGACAGATACCGGCGTGACACTCGAAAGCATGACCGCTCCAGCCGTGCCCCTGACAGCTGCACAGGTCGCCGCGCGCTACGTGCCAGACGCGGCTGTGGCCGGCGCTGCGCAGATGACCTTCATGCTCTGGGACGTGTACATCGCCACGCTGTACGCGCCCGGTGGCGTATGGCGGGAGGAGCAACCCTTTGCTTTAGCGCTTGCCTATCAGCGCCAACTGCGCGGCAAGGACATTGCCAAACGTTCGGTCAAGGAAATGCGCGAGCAGGGTTTCAATGATGAGAACCAACTCGCCGCGTGGCACGAGGAAATGCAGCAGATATTTCCTGATGTGGACGAAAACACAACCCTGACGGGCGTTCGTGATGCGCGCGGCTACGCTATATTTTACCGTAACGGCGAGCGTATCGGCATTATCGAAGAACCGGCGTTCAGCAACTGGTTTTTCGGAATCTGGCTGAATGAGCAAACCTCTGAGCCGGCGCTGCGAAAAAAACTATTAGGAGCATCGGGGTAGTGCATAAACGCTTGCAGCTGGCGCAATACAGTCTGCCAGCCATACCGCTGGCATTTGCCGGCCTGCCGGTCTATCTCCATGCCCCTGCGTTTTATGCCTCAGAACTGGATATTTCCCTTGCCAAAATCGGCGCCGCGCTGCTGGCGCTACGCCTCGTTGATGCCGTTCAGGATCCGTTGATTGGCAGCCTGAGCGACAAATTCCACCACCGGCGCCGCGCTATTATCGTGCTGGGCATGACGCTGCTGGCGCTGGGCTTCTGGATGGTGTTTAATCCCGCTACCGGGCATCCGTTGCTCTGGTTTGCCGCCGGTGTATTACTGTGCACGACCGGTTTCAGTGTGGTGAGCATCAACTTTCAAGCGCTCGGTGGCCTCTGGGTGGCGGCTGCCACCGAACGCGCGCGCATTACCGGTTGGCGCGAAGCCATCGGGCTGCTGAGTTTGCTCGCCGCGGCTGCGGCGCCGACGCTGCTGGGCAGCGCGCAGGATGCCACCGCAGCCTTCCACCTGCTGGCATTATTGTACCTGCCGCTGGTCGTGGTTTGCAGTTTCGGTTTTCTGCACTGGCTGAGCTATGCAGCCCTGTACTCTCCGCCTGCCACCGGCATGGCACCACCCTTCCGGGAATTGGGCAACGCCTGGAATATCCGCTTCTTCAGCATTTATTTCTGCAACGCGTTGGCCGGCGCCATCCCCGCGGTACTGGTGATTTTCTTTATCAATGATCGCATCAACGCCGCCGGCATGACCGGCTTATTCCTGTCCTTGTATTTCCTGAGCGGGGCCGGCGCCATGCCGTTATGGCAATGGCTGGCGGCGCGGGTGGGTAAACAACGCGCCTGGCTGTTAAGTATGTGGCTGGCTGTGGTGACTTTCAGCTGGGCCTTAACGCTGGCTGCGGGAGACGTGGCATTTTATGCCATAGTCTGTATATTATCCGGCACGGCCCTGGGAGCAGACTTGGCGCTGCCGCCGGCGATCATTGCCGACCGTATTGCCGACCGGCAGGACCAGCGCCTGGCCGCACGTTATTTTGCGGTGCTTGCGTTCCTGTCCAAAGCGGCGCTGGCGCTGGCGACAGGGATCGCATTGCCAGGTCTGGCCGCGCTCGGCTATCAACCGGGAGCGGTCGATGACTACGCGCTGACGAATTACCTCAGCTATGCCTATGCGCTGCTCCCGTCGCTGCTCAAGATCGTTGTGGCGATAGCGTTATGGCGTTTCATTCAAACAATCAATAAAGACACCTGTCAATATGATAATACGAGTCATACTTATGAGCATGCTAACGTTTCTTAGCGCCTGTAGCGCCGGCATCGACGGCGCTAACTACCTGCAGCTGCAGCCCGCCTTCAAACTGGAAGATTATTTCAATGGCCCGATTAAGGCCTGGGGTATTGTGCAGGACCGCAGTGGCAATATCGTCAACCGTTTCGATGTGGACCTGGTCGGACGTTGGGAAGGCAACGAGGGCGTGCTGGATGAAGTATTCACTTACTATGATTCCGGCAAGACGCAGAAGCGTAAATGGGAAATCACCAAAATTGATGAGCTGCACTATCAGGGCAAGGCCGGCGATATTATCGGCACGGCTGCGGGCACGGCGCACGGTAATGCCATTTACTGGACTTATGAAATGGACGTGCCAGTGCGCGACACTTCATACCGTCTGAAGTTCGATGACTGGATGTGGGCGCTGCATGACGGCGTGGTCGTAAACCGTTCTTACCTGAAGAAATTCGGTATCAAAGTTGCGGAACTGACCCTCTTTATGCAAAAGCAGTAACGTGACGCACACCTGGATTATCGGAGCCAGCACCGGCATCGGCGCGGCCCTGGCCAGACAACTGGCAGGGCAGGGCGATAGCCTGGCTCTGTCCGCGCGCAATGAAGCCGCGTTACAACAGTTGCACGATGAACTGCCGCATAACGAACACCTGGTGGTGACGCTTGACGTGCGTGACAACGAGGCCGTGCGCCAGGCCCTGGGCAATATTTTACGGCACTGGCCGCGGCTTGAGCGCGTGATTTATCTGGCGGGCATCTACCAGCCCATGCGCATGGGCGCGTTGGACCTGAGCGAAACCAGAAAAATTCTGGAAGTGAACCTGCTCGGAGCCTTCCATGTAGCCGAAAGTGTGCTGCCGGCATTATCAGGAACACCAGGCGGCCAACTGGCCTTTTGCGCCAGCGTGGCAGGTTACCGGGGGTTGCCGAACAGCCAGCCCTACGGCGCCAGCAAGGCCGGCTTGATTAACATGGTCGAATCGCTCAAAGCCGAACATGGCCGCAGGGTTGATATCAAACTGCTCAACCCCGGCTTCGTAAAGAGCCGCCTGACAGATAAAAATGACTTTTACATGCCGGCGCGCATCAGCGCTGACGCGGCAGCCAAGGCTATTGCGGCAGGCCTGGAAGCAAGTGGCTTTGAGATACATTTTCCCAAGCGCTTTACCATTATGATGAAGTGCCTGCGGGCGCTGCCGCACTGGATGTATTATAGGATCATGCGTTAGCCCGCAGCTCTCACCAAGTCGCTTGTTGCCTTGCGAAACATCATTGCTATCAATAAGTTATGATGATACTTCAGCTCTTTCCACATAACAGACTGCGCTTGATGCGCCCTCGCTGGTCTTGGTGAGTAGTGGGGGTAACCCCGTGAAGGTTCAAGTCCTTTCCTCGGCACCATTCCTCCCTGAACCAAGGGAAACACATGCCCACCTTGGCAACAGCCACTGGCAATTTGTTATAATGGCAACCTGTAGTTAGAGCAACCAGAGGGTAATATCATGGCAGCGCCTGCAGAATCATTTCCACTTCAGCCTGATTATTCAGGCGCATCGGCGCGGGACTGTCTCACCTTGAGGAAAAACTCTCTGGGGTCGAACTACCTGGCATTTCATACCGACCGAGAAACGGTGCTCACCTTTGCCGCATTAAACTTGGAAAATCTGTTCCGTCGTGTAGCACTGGACCCGGCGCAAGGGCTGATAATGCTGATGTCGCCCGGTCGTTTACATGAAACCACCCGGGAACATATCGGGGATGTGGTCAAAGAAATCATCGGCTTACTGGGCATGAAGCGGGCGGCGCTGGGCTCTACCCGGTTACGCCGCGCCACCGACCCCGACAATACCGGCATTGAACCGGACTGCTGTTTTTACGTGGGAGAAAACGCGCAGGCATACCGTCAGGCCGCGCGTGAGGGAGACGCGACAGCCGATGATTATGTCTTGCGTACCCCCCCGGACCTGGTGATAGAGATAGGTGTAACCCATGAAGACCAGGATAAGCTGAACGTGTATCGCGACCTAGGGATACTTGAATTCTGGCGTGTCAACCGGCCCGCCGACACCGGCGCCAGCGTCAGCTTTCTTAACCTGCAAGCCTCCGGGCAACCCGAGTTGCCGGCGTCTCAGGTATTACCCGGGGTAACTCCGGCAACCGTCATCGAAGCGTGCCACACACTCCAGGATATAGACAACGCCACCGAACGCCAGGCAACGCTGAGCAAGTTATTGCAACGCCACCGGGTCATACGAGTAACACGGGGTAGCTGAAAGGTGTCCTGTGTGCGCATAATCTATATTATGTTAAATAAGCTGCGCTTGTTTAACATAATATACTTCTCGGGGGTTGAAGGTTGATCGGTATTTTCCCAGTAATTTTGCAGGCAGAGGCAGGCTTTACTCTTCCTGCCGCCTGCCGGTTTCTGATAAAATCAGACCTGCCTTACACGTGAGAGATACATTGCCATGCTACTTGGTATCGCCGGTTTTTGTTTGTTATTGCTTCTGATTCTGGGGCCGCAGCTGTGGACCCGGTATGTTTTTAAGCATTATGACACGACGCTGGACGAATTGCCTGGGAGCGGCGGTGAGCTTGCCCGGCATCTGGTTTCCAGACTGAAGTTGGAGGGTTGCAAGGTCGAGGTGTTGGCAAGCGGTGGCGGCGACCACTACGACCCGGAAAGCAAGGCCGTGCGCCTGTCTCCCGGCGTCTATGAGCGAAAATCTTTAACTTCAGTGGTTATCGCCGCGCATGAAGTCGGGCATGCGTTGCAACATCATCAGGGTTTCAAGCCACTGTACCTGCGCTGGAAGCTCGCCAGGTATATTGCGCGAGCAGAAAAAATGGCATCGATCATCCTGGTCAGCTTCCCGTTTGTGGCCTTACTGATAAAATCACCCTTAACCGGCGCTTTGATGCTGGGTTCCGGCATCCTCATCCTAGTGTTGCCGATCATCTTTCATCTGGTGACGCTGCCGGTCGAGTGGGACGCCAGTTTCAAACGCGCCCTGCCCTTGCTCTTTGATGGCGGCTACCTGCCACAGAGTGCCGAACCCAGCACCCGCCGGATACTCACCGCCGCGGCACTGACATACATTGCCGCGTCACTGTCGAGCCTGCTCAATTTTTATCGCTGGATCGCGTTTCTACGCCGGTAGTACTCCTGGCGCCAAGCCGCGCTTAAAACACAAACTGCGATTAGCAACATCATGTTGGGGGTGCGCTGACCTCTCCAGCTGATGCTTGTGTCGGGTGAAGGCCGGCAGTAACAGGGCGCAGCCCTCCGGGACGGCCGGCAGCACAAGGAGGCGCTGCCATTTTTAAGTCGGTTGGAGCAGGTTATAGTAACCTCTGATTAATAGAGGCGGCCTGTATTGAAGGGTTGAGAAAGCTGTGATCGAAACAATTGCGCTGGGTACAGTCACGATCCTGTTTGCTTTGATGCTCTTGTATTGCACAGGCAGTTATTTTCAGTAACTTCGGGTAATCGGGTGAATGGTGCCCAGGGCCGGACTCGAACCGGCACGGAGTCGCCCCCGAGGGATTTTAAGTCCCTTGTGTCTACCAATTTCACCACCCGGGCCTGATCGTAAGAATAAAGGCGCCTTTGCAGCATTTTGTTTCCATCCCTGAAAGTGCCACGGAAGGCATTTTCAGAGGCCATCATAAATGGAGGCTGGAGTCGGAATCGAACCGGCGTTGACGGCTTTGCAGGCCGCTGCATAACCACTCTGCCACCCAGCCTGGGTTTGGTTTCTGCTGCAAGGTAAAAAAACCCCGCTACCAGCATCGGGGTGGGTTTCTGTTTGGAGCGGGAAACGAGACTCGAACTCGCGACATTCACGTTGGCAACGTGATGCTCTACCAACTGAGCTATTCCCGCAATGTTTACACCGGGGCATTGTAACCCGTTTGCGCGGTCTGTCAAGACGCGACTTCCCCGCGCGCGGTCCTCAGGCACTCTGTTTCAGTTTCGGCCAGGCGCTGGCGAGGTATTGGCACATGGACACCAGGGTCAATCCTGCGGCGATATACAACAGCGCCAGCCCGGCGCCATACACCGGGAAACCGTACAGCGGCGTGGCATAGATCAACATAGGCAGAGCCGTCATCTGGGCGATGGTCTTGATTTTGCCGTACACAGACACGGCCACCTTGCTGCGCGCACCCAGTTCCGCCATCCATTCGCGTAGCGCCGAAACCGCGATCTCTCTGCATACAATCACCGCGGCCGGCAATGTCAGCAGGAGGCCGGGGTTGCGTTCCACCAGCAGCACCAGGGCCACTGCCACCATCAACTTGTCGGCAACCGGATCCAGAAACGCGCCCAGTTTGGAGGTCTGCTGTAATTTACGCGCCAGAAAGCCGTCCAGCAGGTCGGTAATGGCGGCGATAATAAAGATCATGCAGGCCACCTGGTTGCTCCAGTTAAACGGCAAATAAAAAACCACCGTAAAAACAGGAATCAAGCCGATGCGGAACAGTGTGAGAATGTTGGGCACATTCATCAGGACTACTCATCTCCGTGCAATGAAGCGTAGATTTTCTCTGCCAGATTGTTGCTGATTCCGGGCGTCCTAGCAAGTTCTTCGACACCGGCGCGGGAGACTGCTTGCAGGCCACCAAAGTAGCGAATCAGTTCACGGCGACGCTTGGCGCCAACCCCTGCTATATCCTCCAGTACCGATTGGGTACGCTTGCGACTGCGTTGTTGCCGGTGGCCGGTTATGGCAAAGCGATGCGCTTCGTCGCGTATCTCCTGAATCAGGTGCAGGGCCGCTGAAGCCGCCGGCAAACTCATTTCATTGTGGCCATCAGAAAAAATAAGCCGCTCCAGGCCGGGCTTTCTTGAGCGCCCTTTGGCCACGCCGAACAAAGCCACTTCATCGATTTGCAACTCTTCCGCCACCGCCCTGACGGCGCTTACCTGGCCCTTGCCGCCATCGATCAAAATCAGGTCAGGCAGCTTTCCCTCTGCTTGTTTGATACGGGAATAGCGCCGGTTAAACGCCTGCGCGATGGCTGCGTAGTCATCACCCGCCGGCACCTCCTTGATATTGAACTTGCGATAATCGGCCTTTACCGCGCCCTCCTGATTGAAGACCACGCACGAGGCCACCGTAGCCTCGCCACCGGTATGGCTGACATCAAAACATTCAATGCGCGCGACCGGCTCAGTCAATCGCAGCGCGTCCTGTAAGCTCTCGAAACGAGACAGATATTTATCCCTGGCAGAGAGCCGGGTCTGCAAGGCTATGGCGGCGTTGTTCAAGGCCATTGCCATCCATTGCTTACGTTCGCTACGGAGCTTATGTTTAATGCTGACCGCTTTTCCCTTGTGCTCGCTGAGCAGCGCCGTTAAGGTTTGTGCATCTGCGACATCATGACTGAGCAGGACTTCCCCCGGCGTCTGCCGGGTGCGGGACCCGGTCAGGTAATACTGCGGCAGGAATGCATTGAGCACCTGTGCTTCCGTCAGTCCACCGGTGTGGCTGGGGAAAAATACCTTGTTGCCCAAGTTCAGGCCACCGCGAATGAAAAATACCTGTACACAGGCCTGCTCCCCCGCCATGGCGCAGGCGATGATATCCAGCTCCCCCTTTGGCGCGCTGATATACTGGCTTTCCTGGATCTTCCTCAGGCTGCTGATCTGGTCGCGGTACTGTGCCGCGCGTTCATAATCCAGCCGATCTGCGGCCTGCTGCATGGGCACAGTGAGCTCCTTGATAACGTCCTCATTACGGCCTTCTAGGAACATGACTGAGTGTTTTACGTCCTGCCGGTACACTTGGGCGCCAACCAATCCCACACAGGGTGCGGTACAACGCTTGATCTGGTATTGCAGGCAAGGCCTGGAACGATGCTTGAAGAAGTTATCGTCGCACTGACGGATTCTGAACAGCTTCTGGGTCAGGTTCAGAGTACGGCGGGCCGATTTAGCGCTGGGATACGGTCCAAAATACTGTCCGGTGTCTGATTTGGTGCCGCGGTAGAAGCTCAAGCGAGGAAACTCCCGGTCGCCGGACAGGTACAGATACGGGTAACTCTTGTCATCCCGTAACACTACGTTATAGCGCGGCCGACGCTGTTTGATAAGGTTGCTTTCCAGCAGCAAGGCTTCAGCTTCGGTACGCGTGACTGTGACCTCGACTGCACAGATTTGCTTAACCAGGGCCCGGGTCTTGGGCGAATCCGAGCGCTTGCCGAAATAGCTGGCGACCCGTTTTTTCAGGTTCTTCGCCTTGCCCACGTAAAGCAGTGACCCGTCTGCATCGAGCATCCGGTACACGCCCGGATAATGGGTCATGGTCTCCAGCGCGTGCTTCAGGTCTGCTTGAGCGGGCATTATTACCGGCTGAATCTATTCGGTTAATTCTTGGGATACCAGTGAATAAATAAAAAAGCCGGTCTTGCGACCGGCTTGCTTCATTAAGCCCTGGCGGTGACCTACTCTCGCACGGGAAACCCCGCACTACTATCGGCGCTACGTCGTTTCACTTCCGAGTTCGGCATGGAATCGGGTGGTTCCAACGCGCTATGGCCGCCAGGAAATCGGCGTAAGGAGTGTCGCGAACCGCGCCGTCCCGGATTTAACCCGGGGGCCACTCCTTATGGATTGACACAGCTGACATCAGCTGCGGCAATCATCAATTCAGGAAACCGAAAAGCCAAGGTTATCGCACTGTTATCAGTACATAACAGAACGTTTGAGCGTTATATGGTCAAGCCGCACGGGCAATTAGTACTGGTTAGCTTCATACATTACTGCACTTCCACACCCAGCCTATCAACCTCGTAGTCTACGAGGGCCCTTCAGTGAGCATAAAGCTCAAGGGAGAACTCATCTTGAGGGGGGCTTCCCGCTTAGATGCTTTCAGCGGTTATCCCGTCCGTACATAGCTACCCGGCAATGCCACTGGCGTGACAACCGGAACACCAGAGGTACGTCCACTCCGGTCCTCTCGTACTAGGAGCAGCTCCTCTCAATTCTCCAACGCCCACGGCAGATAGGGACCGAACTGTCTCACGACGTTCTAAACCCAGCTCGCGTACCTCTTTAAATGGCGAACAGCCATACCCTTGGGACCTGCTTCAGCCCCAGGATGAGATGAGCCGACATCGAGGTGCCAAACACCACCGTCGATATGAACTCTTGGGTGGTATCAGCCTGTTATCCCCGGAGTACCTTTTATCCGTTGAGCGATGGCCCTTCCATTCAGAACCACCGGATCACTAAGACCTGCTTTCGCACCTGCTCGACGTGTCTGTCTCGCAGTCAAGCACCCTTTTACCTTTGCGCTCGTAGCACGATTTCCGACCGTGCCGAGGGTACCTTCGTGCTCCTCCGTTACTCTTTGGGAGGAGACCGCCCCAGTCAAACTACCCACCATACACTGTTCCCGATCCGGATAACGGACCTGGGTTAGAACCCCAAACATACCAGGCTGGTATTTCAAGGTTGGCTCCACGGCAACTGGCGTCGCCGCTTCAAAGCCTCCCAGCTATCCTACACAAGTATGTTCAGAGTCCAGTGCAAAGCTGTAGTAAAGGTTCACGGGGTCTTTCCGTCTAGCCGCGGGTACACTGCATCTTAACAGCGAGTTCAATTTCGCTGAGTCTCGGGTGGAGACAGTGTGGCCATCGTTACGCCATTCGTGCAGGTCGGAACTTACCCGACAAGGAATTTCGCTACCTTAGGACCGTTATAGTTACGGCCGCCGTTTACCGGGGCTTCGATCAGGAGCTTCGCGTGAGCTAACCCCATCAATTAACCTTCCGGCACCGGGCAGGCGTCACACCCTATACGTCCTCTTACGAGTTTGCAGAGTGCTGTGTTTTTAGTAAACAGTCGCAGCCACCTGGTCACTGCAACCCCTTTCTGCTCCGGCCGCAGGGCCTTCACATACCGGGGGCACACCTTCTCCCGAAGTTACGGTGCTATTTTGCCGAGTTCCTTCACCCGAGTTCTCTCAAGCGCCTTAGGATTCTCTCCTCGCCCACCTGTGTCGGTTTGGGGTACGGTCTGTCATAATCTGAAGCTTAGAGGTTTTTCTAGGAAGCATGGCATCAATCACTTCTCTCACCACCGAAGTGGTAAAATCGTCATCACGCCTCAGGATTGTGTGCCCGGATTTGCCAAAGCACACTCCCTACACGCTTAAACCGGGACATCCAACACCCGGCTGACCTAGCCTTCTTCGTCACCCCATCGCAATTATAACAGGTACAGGAATATTAACCTGTTGTCCATCGACTACGCCTTTCGGCCTCGCCTTAGGAGCCGACTCACCCTGCGCCGATTAGCGTTGCGCAGGAAACCTTGGGCTTTCGGCGTGCGGGTTTTTCACCCGCATTATCGCTACTCATGTCAGCATTCGCACTTCCGATACCTCCAGCATGCCTTACAGCACACCTTCGCAGGCTTACGGAACGCTCCTCTACCATCCGCAAGTAAACTTACGGATCCGTAGCTTCGGTACACAGCTTGAGCCCCGTTACATCTTCCGCGCAGGCCGACTCGACCAGTGAGCTATTACGCTTTCTTTAAAGGATGGCTGCTTCTAAGCCAACCTCCTGGCTGTCTGGGCCTTCCCACTTCGTTTCCCACTGAGCTGTGATTTGGGGACCTTAGCTGACGGTCTGGGCTGTTTCCCTTTCCACGACGGACCTTATCACCCGCCGTGTGTCTCCCGTGCTGGCACTTTCTGGTATTCGGAGTTTGCAATGGGTTGGTAAGTCGGGATGACCCCCTAGCCATAACAGTGCTCTACCCCCAGAAGTGATACACGAGGCACTACCTAAATAGCTTTCGAGGAGAACCAGCTATCTCCGGGCTTGATTAGCCTTTCACTCCTATCCACAGCTCATCCGAAGATTTTTCAACATCTCCCGGTTCGGTCCTCCAGTGGGTGTTACCCCACCTTCAACCTGGCCATGGATAGATCGCCCGGTTTCGGGTCTACTCCCAGCGACTGTCGCCCTGTTAAGACTCGGTTTCCCTACGCCTCCGCTAAATGCTTAAGCTTGCCACTGAAAGTAAGTCGCTGACCCATTATACAAAAGGTACGCAGTCACCCCACGCCCGGATTACTCCGGTTGCGAGGCTCCCACTGCTTGTACGCACACGGTTTCAGGTTCTATTTCACTCCCCTCTCCGGGGTTCTTTTCGCCTTTCCCTCACGGTACTGGTTCACTATCGGTCAGCAAGGAGTATTTAGCCTTGGGGGATGGTCCCCCCATGTTCAGTCAGGATATCACGTGTCCCGACCTACTCGATTTCATGGCACGCTGATTTTCATATACGGGACTATCACCCTCTATGGTTGAACTTTCCAGAACATTCTACTAATCAGTGTGACACTTAAGGGCTGTTCCCCGTTCGCTCGCCGCTACTGAGGGAATCTCTGATTGATTTCTTTTCCTCCGGGTACTTAGATGTTTCAGTTCTCCGGGTTCGCTTCATGCGCCTATATATTCAACGCATGATACTCCGCAAGCGGAGTGGGTTTCCCCATTCGGACATCCCCGGATCAAAGCTAGTTTGCCAGCTCCCCGGGGCTTTTCGCAGGCTACCACGTCCTTCATCGCCTCTTGCTGCCAAGGCATCCACCGTATGCGCTTAATTACTTGACCATATAACCTCAAACGCTCTCCGTAACACACATCCAACCCTTTTAATTGAATGCTTTTGAGGCCAATGTCACTGACATAATGCAGTGCGATTACCCTGATCGTATTCATAAAGACGTTGAATACGATCAATTTGCAAGACAATTGGAGTATTGTCTTGCGGCTTTTCAGTTTCCGAATTGTTAAAGAACCTTGGGCAGGTAATAACCTGCTTGCGTTGCAAGTAGCAACCAGCAGA
>CBDCDS010000003.1:2075000-2632991 GCA_965215365.1 Gammaproteobacteria bacterium
AGCAACTGCAAATCATCGACTATCGCCAATATCCTCTGGATGCGGCAATGCAGCGGGACTTGAGAGACGTCAACCTGTCAACGTCCATTGCCACCATCAGCCAGCTGGATGGCCTGCTTGGCGAGCATTTCAGCCGCACCGTGCCGGACTTACTCAGGGCTAACGACATCGCGGCAGCTCAGGTACGCGCCATCGGCAGCCATGGGCAAACAATACTGCATTTGCCTGAAGCCGCGCCGCCGCGCAGCTGGCAGCTGGGCGACCCGAACATTATTGCCAACCGCACCGGCATTACCACCGTCGCGGATTTTCGGCGCGCCGACCTGGCCGCCGGCGGCCAGGGCGCGCCGCTGGCACCGGCCTTTCACGCCTGGCGCCTGCGCAGCCCGCGCCGGCACCGCGTAGTGTTGAATATCGGCGGTATCGCCAATATCACCATCCTGCCGGCAGCGCCGGAGCTGCCGGTGCGCGGCTTCGATACCGGTCCGGGCAATACGCTCATGGATGCTTGGATTCAGCAATGTCGGGGCTGTGATTATGACGAGCAGGGGCACTGGGCCGCCAGCGGCTCGGCGCGACAGGACTTACTGCAACTACTGTTAGCTGACCCCTACTTTGCCGCGCCGCCGCCAAAAAGCACCGGCAAGGACGATTTCAACCTGCACTGGCTGGCCGGATACCGGGACAAGACCAACGGTGACGTCAGGGATGAAGATCTGCAGGCCACCTTGCTGGAACTGACTGCAGTCAGTATCAGAGATGCAATAGCCACTCACGCGTCCGCGACCCAGGAGGTTCTTGTCTGCGGCGGCGGCATCCATAACACCCGCCTGAGGCAGCGCCTGCAAGCCCTGTTGCCCGGCATGGTGCTAACGTCCACTGCCGATCATGGTATCGACCCTGACGCGGTGGAGGCAGTGACCTTTGCCTGGCTGGCGCACCAGCGCCTGGAAAACATCCCGGCAAACCTGCCGGCGGTTACCGGCGCGCAAAAACCCGTGGTACTAGGTGCAATCTACGCGGCGGCTCAGACGGAGAAAGAAGAACCGCAGCCGCAGGTGGTCTGAGCATTGGGGTTGCGGATGACGAATTGCGCGCCTTCCAGGTTTTCCGAATAGTCAATCTCGGCGCCGGTCAGGTACTGTACACTCATAGGGTCGATCAGCAGTTTCACGCCTTCTTTCTCCACCACCGTATCGCCCTCGGTAATTGCCTCGTCAAAAGTAAAACCATACTGGAACCCGGAGCAACCGCCACCGGAAATAAACACCCGCAACATCAGTTGCTCATTCTCTTCGTCGGTAATCAACTGTTTGACCTTGGCTGCGGCGGAATCCGTAAAAACCAGCGGCTGCGGCAGGTTGTGTGTCGTTTCAAGCATAGTCGCGGCATTCTCCTAATATGGTCAGGGACTGATACTGCTACACACTATACATGGAACGTCTGGTATTTTTCAACTCACCCATGCTGACGCCAGAGTAACAAGGGAAGGTTGATGCGAGCAAGTTCCACAGTTAATTTCCCCTTCGAGTCATATAGAAAGCACATCTGCATCAAGAGACGCCATCGAAATTGTCGTCCGCAAAATCAGGCTGAGCGCGCGGCGGTTCCGTATCGGTCGCAGTCTGGGTGTGGATCAGCCGGCCGCTCACCTGGGCGCCGCCGGACATCTCCAGCATGTTGTAATAGACATCGCCGGTGATGCGGGCGCTGGATTTAAGCTCGATATGTTCGCTGCTGTGCACATTGCCATTCACCGTTCCGTTGATAATGTTATATGGCGCGTGTATCTCCCCCTCTATCATCCCCTGCTCACTGAGAGACAATACCGACTTGTCGTTATTTTCTGCGACAATGTTTCCCCTGATGATGCCATCCACATGCAAGCCGCTGGCAAACCTGAGGTCGCCGTTAATTTCAGTATTCTCCCCGATTAACGAGACGATTTTTGCAGTTTTTTGCTTTTTGCCACTACCCAACATTTTCAGCCTCCCCGTTAGTTATCGGCCAGTCAAATATTTTCTCCAGTTTACCCTCTTCCTGTCCGCTGATGGATACGGTGACTACGATACTCTGCGGCCGGAATTCATCCGGCAGAACAAAAGTGTTCTCGAAACGCTGGAAATTCCTGAACCTGACCGCGTAATCCCTGTTATGGTCAAGGCTGACCGCGCGCAACGGCAGCCGCATGGCTTCACCATCCTGGACACCTGCCAAAACAATGTCCAGCACCCCTTCAAACAGTTTATCCTTATTGGTGATATGCAACAGTATTAATTCCAGTCGATAACCGTTATTCTGCGCCAGCGGTTTAATTCTGACCCCTTGTATCACCGGCGAGTTCTTGTCGCTCTTGACATCCATGACCCCCTGGTAAAACTCCAGATCGCGGCGTAACCGGAAGTTCTGCTCCTGGGACTCGAGCAACTCCTGCTGCAACAGCGCCGCGGCCTGCTTATCCACCTGGCTGTTCTGCTCTAGCGCCAGTAGTTGCTCTTTGAGGCGGGCGTTTTCAGCAAGCAATTCCTCGGGAGACGCCTGCCCGTTCAAACTACGGGGCCAGGTCAGTTTCCAATCGACCTCCACTCGCCCCAGGAAAATCAATAACAACAAGGGCGGTAGCATTATCAGGACCAGCAGCAACAGCGTCCGGGTACGCCAGGACCGATGTGGTTTTATGGTGAAGTTCTGCAAAAAACCATCGCCTCGAGCGGGTTCAATTCGGTCACGGCCACAGCGCGATTTGCCTCAGGCCGGTCGCCTCGGCCAGGCCGAACAATATATTCATATTCTGGATGGCCTGGCCGGCAGCGCCCTTTACCAGGTTATCTTCCACCGCAAGCACGACGGCCATGACGCCTCCCTGGGGTTGAAAAACGGCTATCCTGCAGGAATTGGAGCCTCGGACCGAGGCGATGTCGGGATGCGCGCCCGGCGGCAGCACCTCAACGAACTGTTCCCGGGCATAATGTCGGGAATAGAGCTCATGCAGGTCGGTGGCGGGGTCTTGCAAGCGGGCATACAAGGTTGCATGGATGCCGCGGATAACGGGCAGCAGGTGCGGGACAAAAACCAGCTCGACCTCGTCTCCGGTCATCGCGGATAACCCCTGTTTAATCTCAGGCAGGTGGCGATGGCCGGCGGCGGCGTAGGCAGAAAATGACTCGGCGGCTGCACAGAACTGAGTGGCCGGCGTCAGCTTGCGACCGGCCCCACTGACGCCGGACTTGACATCGGCGATGAGGCTATCGGTTGCCACCAGGTCGTTTTCCAACAGCGGCATAAAACCCAGTTGCACGACGGTCGGGTAGCAACCAGGATTGGCGACCAGGCGCGTCTGACCAAGCAGTTTTCGATTCATTTCCGGCAAGCCATAAACGGCTTCATGCAAATAGCCGGGGCTGGCGTGCTGTTGACCGTACCAATGCTCCCATTCCGCCGGGTCGTGCAGTCGATAATCCGCCGACAGGTCAATGACCTTGGCGCCCGCCTCCAGCAACGCCGGGGCCTGGTGCATGGCCGTGCCGTTTGGCGTTGCGAAAAACACCACATCGCTGTCGGCCAGCGCCGCGTCTTCCGGGTCGGAATAGTCTAGGTTGATAACCCCGCGCAGTGATGGAAACAGGTCACAAACGGGTTTGCCTCGTTCAGCCCTAGAGGTGACTGCCGTCAACTCCACCTCCGGGTGTGTGGCCAGCAGGCGCATCAGTTCAACCCCTGTATAACCGCTGGCACCGACTATGGAAACCTTGATCATCTGTCACCTGTGCGAATTGGTTTAAGGGTGCCTCTATTAATTGAAGGCACCCGTGCAGCACAAGGATGTGCTGCCAGTAACAGCAAGCACTTCAGTGCTTGAAAATGAAGGAAATGAAAAATCGCATTTTTTCGTTTCCGTCTCTAAAAATACCACGGAGGGTATTTTTAGAGGTTACCTTTTGCTTGAGATGATAACCTTATCTCCCTATCATATTCAAATGCAGACACAAAACCAGGTCGGTAAAGTAACGATTTTCTGGTTCCGGCGTGACCTGAGACTGAAAGACAACTGCGGACTGTATCAGGCGCACCGGGAACAACATCCGGTACAGCCGGTGTTCATCTTTGACCGCGCTATCCTGAAGCGGCTCAAAAACAAAAAAAATGCCCGCGTTGAGTTTATCCGGCGCGAATTGTCCCGGCTTCAGGATGAGCTGCAAGCGCAAGGCACCGCGCTGGACATCAGAATCGGCAACCCGCTTGACGTATGGCAGGCATTGTGTGCCGATTACGTTATTGGGTCGGTATGGGCCAACCGCGACTATACGCCATATTCCACTCGCCGGGATCAGGCAATAGGCGCATTTTTGCAGGACCAGGGCATTCCGTTCACTACCGTAAAAGACCATACATTATTTGAATGGAACGAAATACTGAAAAAAGACGGCTCCCCCTACCTTGTCTATACACCCTACAGCAAGGCCTGGAAGGAGCGGCTGACGCAGCGGCAGTTGCTGCCATTTCCATCCGCAGCACAACACAACTGGCTGCCACGCGCCGGCAGGCCGCTCCCCGGCCTGCGTCAGTTGGGTTTCAAACCGGCTGGCATTGAATTTCCGCCGCGCAAGCCCGACCGCAACATCATCCGTAACTACCACAAAACGCGCGACCTTCCCGCTCTGCATGGCACCACGCGCATGGGTGTGCACCTGCGCTTTGGTACAATCAGCATTCGCGAGCTGGCTGCGCTGGCCGTCCAAACTAATGAAACCTACCTGAACGAACTGATCTGGCGTGATTTCTACCAGGCAATTCTGCGTCATTTCCCGCGCTCGGCAACCCATAATTTCAATGCCGGATATGATGCCATTGAATGGAGAAATAATTGCTCGGAATTTGCCAGGTGGCGCGCCGGCATGACCGGCTTCCCGCTAGTCGATGCCGGCATGCGCGAGTTGAATCAGAGCGGCCACATGCACAACCGGTTACGCATGATCACTGCAAGTTTTCTCAGCAAGCACTTGCTCATCGATTGGCGCTGGGGTGAACGCTATTTTGCAGAGCAACTGCTGGACTATGAACCGGCGAGCAATATCGGTGGCTGGCAATGGGCGGCCGGCACCGGCACGGATGCTGCGCCCTACTTCAGAATCTTCAATCCATATACCCAGGCCGACAAGTTCGATAAGGACCGAATATATATATGCCGCTGGGTGCCTGAATACGATTCCCCGGACTATCCGCCTCCTATGGTCGAGCACAAGGCCGCCCGGGAACGGGCCTTGCAGGTTTACCGGCAGGCGTTATCTGCATGAAAGTTATGATCTGGTCAGATACAGGTCATTCCGTTGGCGCCGCAGTTCGGCACCTTTCCAGTTTACCCGGGGGCTGGCGTCCGGTCTGGCCTGAATGACATCGCTGAGTATGTGGGACAGGTGGCGGCTGTTGGGTGTGGGCAGGTCGAGTGCCCGGCACCAGTGACGGATCAGGTTTTTCTGTCTGGGCGCCGACAACTCCTGCACCTGGTCCACCCGCAATGCGTCCGAGTCTGCAGTGGCGCAGTGTTGCAAATCCCGGCGCGCCAGCTCATCGAGCAATTCCTGGGCTTCGGCGCAGGCCTGCGCGGTGCGGCTGACCGGCAGCGCCAGCGCCGGCCACCGGCGCTTCAGCGCCGGCAGCGCCTCGTGGCGCAGGTAGTTGCGGTCAAGCTGTGTATCGGCATTGGAAGGGTCTTCTATCCAGCACAGGTTATGACGCTGCGCATAGTGCAGCAGTTGCGCGCGGGCATAAGACAGTAACGGACGCGCATGCAACCCCGGGCTGAACTCCCGTAGCGGACGCATGGCCGCCAGCCCCAGCACTCCGGCCCCGCGCAGCAGGCGCAGCAGCAAGGTTTCCAGTTGATCGTCCTGATGATGCGCAGTGAGCAGGACTTCGTCCACAGCCAAAATCTCCCGCAGCGCGCCATAGCGTTTTTCTCTGGCCCAGTTTTCCGGGCTTTCCCGGCCCGGCGCGTTGGCATCGACCTCAAGCACTGCCAGTTCCACCTCCAGGGCCTGACAGGTCACCCGGCAATGCCGTGCCCACTCCTGACTGTGCGGGTGGATATTATGGTTCACGTGCACCGCCCGCACGCGGCAGCCGGTTTCTCGACCCAGGCCGGCCAGCAGATGCAGCAGTACGTGGGAGTCCATGCCGCCGCTGTAGGCGATGAGGTAGCGGCACCTGTCAGGAAGTGTATCCAGAAAGGTCGTAATACCTTGCTGGCTCAGTTTATTTTTCACAAGCGGCATGAATAACAAGAGCTGGCGCTTTATGGAAGCAGACGGTAGCGCTTGAGCTGTGCGCGGACTCAAGCGCTTAGTATGGACTCACTCGGAAAAATGCCCATAAGCGCGCAGGCGTTGCTGCCGGCTTGCCAGCAGCTCAGCAATGCTCAACTGCTTGAGCTCGCGCAGCTGTTGGCCGAGCTGTGTGCCGATGTTGGCGGCGGCGACGTCATAACCCCGGTGGGCGCCACCCAAAGGCTCATCGATGATGCCATCGATGACATTCAGTTGCCGCAATCTGGCGGCAGTCACTCCCATAGCCTCTGCCGCCTCCCTGGCCCTGGCCGCGTCCTTCCACAGGATAGAAGCGCAGCCTTCGGGCGATATGACCGAGTAAGTGCTGTATTGCAGCATATTCAACCTGTCGCCGACACCGATAGCCAGCGCCCCGCCAGAGCCGCCTTCACCGATGACGACGGCGATGATCGGGGTGCGCAGCGCCGACATCACCATCAGGTTCCTGGCGATGGCCTCGCTCTGCCCGCGCTCTTCGGCGCCGACGCCCGGGTAGGCGCCGGGCGTGTCGATAAAGGTCAGCAGCGGCAATGCAAACCGTTCCGCAAGCTGCATGATACGCAAGGCTTTGCGATAACCTTCCGGGCGCGGCATACCGTAATTACGGTAAATACGCGCCTTGATATCACGCCCCTTCTGGTGGCCTATAATTGCCACCGGCTCTCCTGCAAAGCGCGCGATACCAGCCAGTATCGCAGGGTCGTCGGCAAAGTTGCGGTCGCCGTGCAGTTCGATGAAATCGGTGAAAATCCGGTTGACGTAGTCCAGGGTATAGGGCCTGAGGGGGTGGCGCGCTAACCGGGCAACCTGCCAGGCGTCAAGACTCGAGAAGATCGAGCGTGTCAGCTCGGTGCTGCGCTTTTGCAGGCGGATAATTTCATCATGTATGTTCAACTCGCCGTCTTCACTGACGTGGCGCAACTCCTCGATCTTAGCCTCTAGTTCGGCAATAGGCTGCTCAAAATCAAGAAAATTGACTGCTTGTTGCGAATCGTTCACAGTTTTACCCGCTCTGGAAAATCCAGATTAACGTTGGCCGCGCCCAGCATCGCGGCAAGTTCGGCCAGCAATTCATCACTGACGGCTACCGTCCAGTCGCGCCCGAACTTCAGGACGGCGCAGATGTTGCCGTCATTATATTCCATTGTCACCGGGTTTGTCCCACTGCCGTAACGCGATAAAACTGTTTTCAGTTCGGGCGCTAGCCCGTTGCTCAGCATATTTTTATGAATTTTCAGGCTGACGGACGCAAACTCCCGGCGCAACCGGGCAAGTGAGAAAACTTCGGCGGCAACAATGGCTACACCCGTTTCGTAATAGCTGTCCTCCACTGCTTCACCTTTTATGATAACCAGTTTATTTTTTTGCAGTAACTCACTGTATTTAGAATAGTTTTCACTATATACAGTCACCTGGATGCGGGCTGTTTTGTCATCCAGCACGAGCTCTGCCATGCGTCCCTTGGCACTACTGCGCATGCGCACGGTTTCGATATATCCGGCCACGGTCAGCGCCATGCCCGGCTTCACCTTGTGCAGACGGGAGCTGATAAAGGGTGACAGTTCGCGTTCATGGCGCGTGATGGGATGACCGACTAGGTAAAACCCCAGTGTCTCCTTCTCACCTTGCAGCCGTTCTGAGTCTTCCCAGTCCGGCGCCTGCACATAGGGCGTTTCGAGCGCGCCGGCAGTCGCAGCCGGCAGGGTCAACAGCTCGGCGCCGAACAGGTCATCCTGACCGGTATCGGCATTGCTGGCATATTGTTCGGCAAACCTGAGCGCCTTGTCTAGGCTGGCCATAAGCACGCTGCGCGGTTGCTTGAAGTCATCCAGCGCGCCGGCGCGTAGCAGCGCTTCTAGCACTCGCTTGTGGGCGCGGCGCGTATCAATGCGGCGGCAGAACTCGAACAGGTCGGGGAACTCGCCGTGTTGCGCGCGCGCCTCGCACACGTTGACCAGCGCGGCGCGACCGACGCCCTTGATGGCACCTAGGCCAAACAGGATGGTCTTGTGGTCCAACACTCTGAACTTGTAGTCGCTGTGATTGATAGAAGGCGGTTTGATGACCAGCTTCATCCTTCTCAGCTCCTCGAGCAGCCGGACGATCTTGTCCGTATTATTCATATCCGAAGACAGCACTGCGGCCATGAATGCCGCCGGATAATGGGTCTTCAACCAGGCTGTCTGGTAGGCCAGCAGGGCATAAGCGACCGAGTGAGATTTGTTAAATCCATAACCGGCAAATTTCTCCATCAAATCGAAAATGGAGGTGGCGACCTGTTGCTTGATTTGATTTTTCAGGGCGCCATTGACAAATATATCCCGTTGCGAGGCCATTTCTTCACGTTTCTTCTTGCCCATGGCGCGGCGCAGCAGATCCGCGGCCCCCAAGGTATAACCGCCCAGGATACGCGCGATCTCCATGACCTGCTCCTGATACAGGATGACCCCGTAAGTCGGCTGCAGCACTGGTTCCAGCGCCGGGTGCGGGTAACGCACCTGCGCCCGGCCCTTCTTGCGATCGATGAAATCATCGACCATGCCCGAATCGAGCGGGCCGGGTCGGAACAAGGCCACCAGCGCCACCAGATCATCGAATTTATCAGGCTCCAGCCGCTTGATCAGCTTGCGCATACCATCCGATTCCAACTGAAATATGGCCGTGGTGTCGGTGCGCCGAATGGTGGCGTAGGTGTCGGCGTCGTGCAACGCAATGGCACTGATATCCACACTGGCCTCACCCCTGTCGGCCAGCAACCTGTTTACGTCCTTCACCGCCCAGTCGATGATGGTGAGGGTACGCAAACCCAAAAAGTCGAACTTGACCAGACCCACGGCTTCCACATCACCCATATCGAACTGGGTTGATGTCACCCGGGTATTGCGCTCACAGTACAGCGGCAAAAACTCAGTCAAGGGCCGCGGCGCAATGACGATACCGCCGGCGTGCTTGCCGGCGTTGCGCGCCAGTCCTTCCAGTTTTTTGGCCAGGTCGATGAGTATCTTCACCTCTTCTTCTTCGGCATAGCGTTGCGCCAGCACCGCCTCCGCCGCCAGGGCCTTTTCCAGTGTCATATCCAGCTCGAACGGGATGAGTTTGGCGATCTTGTCGACGAAGCCGTAGGGGTGTCCCAGCGCCCGGCCGACATCGCGCACCACCGCTTTCGCCTGCATACTGCCGAACGTGATGATCTGCGAGACCCGTTCACGGCCATAACGTTGAGAGACGTATTCGATGACCTCATCACGCCGCTCCATACAGAAATCCACATCAAAATCGGGCAGGGATACCCGTTCGGGATTCAGAAAACGCTCAAATAACAGGTCGTGATAAATGGGGTCCAGGTCGGTGATGCCCAGCACGTAGGCGACCAGTGAGCCGCCCCCGGAACCGCGTCCCGGGCCGACCGGTATCCCTTGTTGTTTAGCCCAGCGGATGAAATCGGCCACGATGAGAAAATAGCCCGGAAACCCCATCCTGGTAATCACTTCGAGTTCATCATCCAGGCGTTGGGCATAGCGCTGAGCATCCGGGGTGCGGCCTGAAGCCTGCTGCCCGACGTGCAACTGCGCCAACCCGGCCTGTGCCTCCCGGCGCAGCCAGGCCGCCTGATCAAATCCTTCCGGCACAGGAAACTCAGGCAGATAATACTGATCAAATTCCAGCTCCAGGTTGCAACGCATGGCAATATTGACGCTGTTTTCCACGGCTTCCGGCAGGTCCTGGAACAATTCCCGCATCTGCTCCGGCGTTTTCAGGTATTGTTCGCTGCTGTAGCCGCGCGGACGTTTGGGGTCGTTGAGGGTATAGCCGTTCTGAATGCAGACCCGGGCTTCATGGGCATTAAAATCGTCGGGGGCCAGGAATCTTGCGTCATTGGTCGCCACCAGCGGCAGGTCAAATTCCTCGGCAAGCTCAATGGCATACTGGATATATACTTCCTCTTCTGCGCGCGCGGTGCGCTGTAATTCTAGGTAAAATCGTTGCGGAAACAAATTTTGGAAGAATGCCAGTTGCGCCCTGGCCTGCTGCGGCTGGTTATGCAGCAACGCCTGACCGATAGCGCCGTACACCCCCCCGGACAGGGCGATCAACCCGTGCGCACGCGTCGCCAACCAGTCCCTTTGCACGGCCGGCGTGCGGCCTTGCTGGCCCTCGGTGAAACTCAAGGTGAGCAACTGCGACAGATTGTTAAAGCCTTTATGGTCCTGGCATAGCAGCACCAGCCGCTGGTCCTGGTCGGCGCCGTTGTCATCGGTCAGGTTAATTTCCGCGCCGATAACGGGTTTGATGCCGCGCGCCAAGCATTTACGGTAAAACTTGACCATGGAGAAAACGTTATACAATTCCGTGACCGCCCCGCTCCACATGCCGCCGGCCGCCAGGGCCTCAACGTAATCATCCACTCGTAACAAACCGTCCACCAGGGAATGTTCGGTGTGCACATGCAGGTGGACAAAGCTGTTTTCTTTCAAGTCCATGGCTGTGTTAACCCGCAGGTCTCACCAGGTCGCTTGTTGCATTGTGAAACATGATGGCTTTCAATAAGTTATAGTAATACTTCTGCTCTTTCCACATAACCCACTGCGCTTGATGCGCCCTCGCTGGTCTTGGTGCTGCCTGCGGGTTATAATTCTATGTCTTTGGAGCGACTGATAACAAGCGCTGTACCGGCGCGAAGCTGTGGCGGTGGATTGGACAGGGGCCGAGTTCGGCCAGGGCCTGCAGGTGTTGCCGGGTCGGATAACCCTTGTGCCGCGCCAAGCCATAGCCCGGGTAGCGCTGCTCCATTGCCAGCAGCTCCCGGTCCCGGCAAACCTTTGCTAGGATTGAAGCCGCGCTGATGCAGGATTCGGTTTTATCACCCTGTACAATGGCGCTGACCGGATAACAGGTAACGGGACAATGGTTGCCGTCCACCAGCACCTGCGCCGGCGCTACGGTCAAGCCGGCGATAGCTCGTTGCATGGCCAGCAGGCTGGCATTCAGTATATTCAAGCGGTCAATCTCCCCCGGGTCGGCGCGACCGATTGACCAGGCCCGCGCCCGCGCCTGAATTTGCACAGCCAGCCGCTCCCGTCGCGCAGCCGATAACAGCTTGGAATCGGCCAGCCCGGCAATGCTGTTGCGCTCATTGAGTATCACCGCCGCGGCAACAACGGGGCCCGCCAGCGCCCCCCTGCCCGCCTCGTCAACGCCGGCCGTCAACATCATCGATCAGGTCCAGCACTACTTGTGCGGCACCGGCGTCGGCATTGCATAGTAAATGGTGCAACTCGGTGAAACGACGCATTAAGGATTGCGTCTGCTGCGGATGCTCCAGCCAGTATTGCAGAGCCGGGCCCAGCACCTCCGCCCGACAATCCGACTGGAAATATTCGGGCACCAGCCGCGCCTGCGCCAGCAGGTTGGGTAGGGCAACAAATTTTACTCTGAGCAGGGCCCGCAGCAGCCAGTAAGACAGGCTGTGCATACGGTAAGCCACGACCAGCGGTGTCTTGTGCAGCATGGCTTCCAGGGTAACTGTGCCCGAAGCAACCAGGGCGACATCCGCCGCGGCTAGGGTATCGGCGCTACGGTCGCGCACTACCAGCAACTGTATGCCGCGCCGCCGCGCCGTTGTCCGTAGTTGTTGTTCCGCTTCGGCATTGATGGCATTACTGATAAAACAGATCTGCTCGTGGCGCGCAGCCAGCCAGGCTGCCGCGTCGATAAACGGACGCACCAGCCTGTTTAATTCGTCCGCTCGACTCCCCGGCAACAAGGCAACCGTGAGCACGTTGGCCGCCAGCCCCAGACGTCGACGTGCGCCGATTGCGTCCGCTTCCAGCGCTACCTGGCGCGCCAGCGGATGCCCGACATAATGGACACTAACGCCGCGGTTGCGGAAAAATGCTTCCTCGAAGGGAAACAGAGACAGCAGGCGCTGCGCCGCGCGCTTGATGCCATGGGTCCGCCAGGGCCGCCAGGCCCAGGCTGTGGGACAGACGTAATGTACTGTTTTAATGCCTTTTTCATGTAGCGTCCGTTCCAGACCAAGGTTGAAATCGGGAGCGTCCACGCCGATAAACACATCTGGCGGATCACTGCTGAAGTAATCTGCCAGACGGGCGCGCAACCGGCTCAGCTCCCATAACTTCCCCAGCACTTCCACCAATCCCATCACCGCCAGTTTTTCCATCGGGTACAGCACGTCACAACCTGCCGCGCGCAACGCCGGGCCGCCTATGCCGGTCACCTTGAGGCCGGGCCGCTGCGCCCTGAGGTCTTCAATCAGCTGCGCGCCCAGAAAATCTCCCGAAGGCTCTGCTGCTACAATGCCGACTTTCATCTGACAATCCCGCGCTCGGACTCTTCTATGAAGCGCGCAAACCGGGCGACTTCCTCGCTCTCGGCGGCCAGCGCGCGCAGTTGCCTCAGTGCGTCTTTCAGTAACAGTCCTTCACGATAAACAATGCGATAAGCTTTCCTGAGCGCTTGTAGCGCCTGTTCCGAAAACCCGTTGCGCTTGAGGCCCACCCGGTTCAGGCCATTCGGTCTGGCACCGTTGCCGGATACCATCAGATACGGCGGCACATCCTTGAGGATGATGGAGGCAATGGCGGCAATGCTGTGGACGCCCACATGGCAAAACTGGTGCACGCCGGTAAACCCCCCCAGTATGGCATAATCATCGATATGCACATGACCGGCAAGGGTGGCGTTGTTGGCAAAGACGGTATGGTTACCCACTTGGCAATCATGGGCGATGTGCACGTAAGCCATGATCCAGTTGTCGTTGCCTATGCGCGTGACGCCGCCGCCCTGTGCAGTGCCGCGGTTAATGCTGCAGAACTCCCGGATAACGTTGTTGGAACCTATCTCAAGAAATGACTCGGCTTCGCCCCGGTATTTCTTGTCCTGCGGATCATCCCCGATTGAGCAAAACTGAGAGATTCTGCTGGCAGCGCCAATCCGGGTAGGGCCGGTGACGACCGCATGGGGGGCGATGACACAATCATCATCAATGCAGACCTGATCGCCAATCACAGCATAGGCGCCAATGCTGACCCCGGCTCCAATCTCGGCGCCGGCGTGCACTTTAGCGGTGGCTTCGATCAAGTCTCCCGATCCGCTATGGTTGTCAACAATTCCGTGTCGGCGACGACCACATCATCAACTTTTGCCGTGCAGGAGAAACGCCAGATATTTCTACGCAAGGCCACAAACCTGACCTCAATCACCAGTTGATCACCCGGTCCCACGGTCTTTCTGAACCGGGCCTTGTCAATACCCACCAGATAATACAGTTTGTTCCAGTGTTCGCCGCCCGCCGCCGACAACAGGCCCAGCACTGCGGAGGCCTGCGCCATGGCCTCCACCACGAACACGCCCGGCATGATCGGCTGCTGTGGAAAATGCCCCTGGAAGAAGGGCTCATTGACAGTCACGTTCTTGATCGCAGTTAAGGACACGCCCGGCTCATAATCCGTGACTTTATCCAGCAGCAGCAGCGGATAACGATGCGGCAATGCCTGTTTTATCTGTTCAATATCCAGTTCCGGCATAGCAGGGCAATCTTCGTTCTGTGGCTCAAAATTGTTTTCAGGCCACCTCTAAAAATTAGAGGGGCCTTTATTCTACCAGCTTTTCCAGCCGAAAAACTCTCCTTGCCAGCGCATCGAGTTTTCTGAATCTCGCCATGTTTTTACGCCAGGTCTGCTGCTCTGTGAGCGGCACGCCAGAGGCATAGGCACCGGGCTGCCGGATGCTGTTGGGCACGCCGGACATGCCGGCGATGAGCACGTCATCAGCAATATCAATATGACCGGCGATGGCACTGGCGCCGCCGATCATGCAGCGGCGCCCAAGCGTGACACTGCCGGCAATCACGACGCCGCCGGCGATGGCGGTATGCTCTCCAATCCGCACATTATGCCCTATCTGCACCTGGTTATCGATTTTCACGCCGGCGCCTATCACGGTATGCTCAAGCGCGCCGCGATCGATGGTCGTGTTGGCACCGATCTCAACGTCAGCGCCGATAACAACGCTGCCGAGTTGCGGGATTTTCAGCCAGCGCCCGGCATCGTTGGCAAGGCCAAAGCCATCTGCTCCGATGACTACGCCGGGATGCAGCAATACCCGCTTGCCGAGTTTGGCACCAGCTATTACGGTGACTCCCGGCTGCAGGCGGCAATGGGTATCGATACTCACGTCGGTGCCAAGCACACAGCCGGGACCGATATAAGTCCCGGCACCGATGCTGACATTGTTGCCGATCACGGTGTTGGCGCCGACAAAACAGTCGGCGGCGATATCCGAACCGGCGTCAACCACTGCAGTCGGATGAATGCCGGGAGAGAATGGCGCGGGCGGGTGCAATAACGCGGCAGCCTTGGTATAAGCCAGATAAGGATCTTCGACGATTAAGCTGGCCACAGGACTCGCCGCCGCGGCCGCGGCATTCAACACCACCGCGGCGGCGCGCGTGGCTGCCAGATCCGCGGCATAACGTTTGTCAGTATAGAAACTGAGCTGGCCCGGCATCGCCCGGCGCAAGCTGGCAACACCGCTTATTTCAACAGCAGGATCGCCTTGCAGTTGCGCGTCCAGATGCTCGGCAATAGCACCCAGAGTGGACGTCATCTGGACTGTTACTCCTGAGCGTCCTCAATATTCTTCCCCGAATCATTTTCCTGTTTTAACTGGTCAATGACCAGCTGCGAGACATCCACCTTGGGACTGGCATAAATCACGCCCTCATTCAAAATCATGTCGAAGCCGTTGGTGCGGGCGACGGTGTTGATGGCATCGACAATGTCTTTCTGAATTTTTGCGATCTCCTCATTCCGACGAAAGGTCAGGTCCTCGCGAAACTCATCCTGGTTGCGTTTTAAGTCGCGGCGCGCATTCACTATATCGCGCTCGAGCTTGCTCCGTTCCGCTTCACTCATAATGGGCGCATCCTTGGTCAACCGGTCTTCCATTTCCTTCAAGGACTTCTGTGCATCGACCAGCTCCCGGTCGCGCGGGGCAAATTCCTTTTCCAGCAGGTTGCGCATTCGCTCGGCCTGGGGCGACTGCTCCAGTATGCGTATCGCGTTAACGGCACCAATCTTGTAGTCCTCCGCACTCGCGGCGGAGATGAAACAGGCCAGACAAAAACATATCAGGAAACGAATAAGCCTCATAACGCTCACAGACTCCAAAAGTTAAAGGGTAACATAAGGCCACCTCTATTGATAGAGGTGGCCGTGCAGCATAAGGATATGCTGCCATTTTTAATCACGTAAGTGATTGAAAATGAAGGAAATGAAAAATCACACTTTTTCATTTCCGTCTCTAAAAATACCACGGAGGGTATTTTTAGAGGTTACCATAATCTAAAAAGTTGAACCAAAAGTAAACTGGAACGGTTGCGTCTCATCACCTGCCTGATCACCAATGGGTTTGGCTATACTAACACTTACCAGGCCAAAAGGTGAGATCCAGATGCCACTTAAGCCGGCAGAGTACCTGAGATCACCGAGCTCGACCGACTTGTCGCTGGAATACACATTGCCACCGTCAAAAAACGCGGCAAACCGGACCTGCTTGAAGTCCTTGAGAAACGGCAGCGGAAAGATCATCTCGGCACCGCCGACTACCTTGATGTTGCCGCCCAGCGGTCGCCGCCGGGTACCGCCGCGCACCGGCGTATCCTTGGGACCCAGGGTATTTTCCTCATAACCGCGTACCGAGCGCGGGCCGCCAGCATAGAAGTTCTCAAAGAACGGCAGCTCATCGGTGCCGAACAGGCCGTCACCGTAGCCGAAATCTCCCTTCACGGTAAAAATGAATTCACGCAGCACCGGATAATACCATTGGGTGCGGTAGCCCACCTTGAAAAATTCCAGGGAATTACCGAACGAAGGGATGGATACCTCCGAACTGAAACGGTGCTGTACGCCTCGGGTCGGCAAAATTGCTCGGTTGCGCGTGTCGTAGGAAAACGCCGCAGACAGCCGCAGGATATCGAACTTGCTGCCTTCCCGTTTAATGAAATCAACCACCTGCTGGGCAAAAAAACGGTCTTCGGACAGGCGCGTATTCTCATAGCCGAAGGCGGTGCTGATGAAATTATATTCCGTCACCGGCAAGCCAAAACTGACGCCGGCCCCTATCACCCTGCTGTCGAACGCGGTAATGTTGGCATCATAGGCCTCTGTTTCCTGGTAATTGAGGTTGAAGCCACGGCTGATGCCGTCCATGGTGTAGTAGGGGTTGACGTAACCTAAGGCAAAGCGGCGGTTAATGTCGCTGTTGTTAAAGGCAAACTGTATGCGTTTCCCTGAACCCAGGAAGTTGTCTTGGGTGATGCTGGTCTGGAAGATCAACCCCTGGTTCTGAGAAAACCCCAGGCCGGCCAGGAAGTTGCCAAACGGTTTTTCCGTGACGGTATAATCAACGTCAACCTGGTCTGCGGAACCGGCGATGGCCGGTGTCTCCACATTCACCTCCTCAAAAAAGCCCAGTCGCTGCAACCGGATCTTGCCCCGTTCCACCTTGGGGGTGGAAATCCAGCCCCCCTCGTGCTGACGCATTTCCCGGCGCAGCACCTCATCCCGGGTGCGGGTGTTGCCGGAAAAATTGATGCGCCGGACATACACCCGCTTGCCCGGGTCAACAAAAAACGTGACTTCCACCGTGTTATCGCCTTCATTGATATCCGGGATAGAATTGACATTGGCAAACGCGTAGCCGGAGCCACCCAGGCGCTTGGTCATACGCTCGCTGCTGTCGGTCACCTGCTTGCGCGAGAACAGGCTGCCCCGGGTCACGCTGATAAGGGGGTACAGGCTCTCTTCCGGCAGGATGAACTCACCCGCCAGCTTCACCCCGGAGACGGTGTATTGTCCACCTTCGGTGATATTGATGGTGATATAGATGTCCTTCTTATCGGGCGTGATCGATACCTGGGTGGAATCGATACTGAAGTTGACGTAACCCCGGTCCAGGTAAAACGAGCGCAGGGTTTCCAGGTCACCGGACAATTTCTGTCGCGAATACTGATCGTCCTTGGTAAAAAAGGACAACAAAGTGGGACTGGACAACTCGAAGTCATCGAGCAGGTCTGCTTCCCGAAACGACTGGTTGCCGACGATGTTGATCTGTTTGATGCGCGCGGCCTTGCCTTCCGATATGTCGATGGCTACCGCCACCCGGTTATTGGACAGTGGTGTCACCTCGGAATTGATGCTCACCGCGTATTTACCGGCGGAGAAATACTGCCGTCGCAACTCCCGTTCCAGACCGTCCAGTTGCGACTGGTCAAACACCCGTCCTTCGGCAAAGCCGATCTGGTTCAGGCCGTCCAACAGGTCTTCGGTCTTGATGTCCTTGTTGCCGCTGATCTCGATGCTGCCGATGGCGGCGCGCTCTCTGAGCACGATGACCAGCACATTGCCGTCCCGTTGCAGTTGCACATCATCGAAAAAACCGGTCTTGAACAGGGCGCTGACTGCCTCGGACGACACCTCCGGGTTAAACCTGTCACCCACTTCCAGCGGCAGGTAGTTGAACACGGTGCCCGGGGTCAGGCGTTGCAAGCCTTCGACCCGAATATCCTCAATGACAAATTCCTGCGCGGCCAGCCCGGTGCACAGGCAGGCCAGCAACAACGCCGCCAAAGTGGAGCGACACAGGCAACTTTTCAATTTCTCCGCCAGCATAGCGGCTTATACTGAAATACTACGACTAAAAAATCAACACTTGCCGGTCACATTTTACGGCACATTCTCCATATAACGACAAATCAAGCCCCTGGCAGCCCTACCACTGCCAGTTGAACCTGAGCTCGAACCCATGTTCGGCTTCGGCCTGTACACGCATGCGACGAACTGCGCGCATACTGAGGGAGAAGTCCGGGGCGTGTGCCGCCGCCGGCGCTAACTGCCAGCCAAGGTGATAGTCCTGCACCCCGGCGGCGCGTCCGACGCCGGCCAGCGGGTGGCTACTGAAGCGCCCCTTCAAGGCGGGCAGGCCGTAGGCCGCCTCCAGCGTCCAGCGGGCGGCGGCGTGAGTGCCGCGCCGCGACTGTAGCGTCTCCGGCCGGAACAGTGCATCAAGGCCGCCATAAGCCGGACCACCAAGGTCATGGCGCAGGCTCAGCCGAGGACCGAAGGGAGTCCCCGGCGCCGGGTCGAAGGTCAACACCGCGGAGATACCCCGGTCTTTGAGATCACCATCCTCGTGCGTCAGCAGTGTGCGGGCTGAGATGTCCAGCGTCAGGCCGAGGCGCGGCTCGAGCCACTGCACGCCACCGCCAAACTCGACACCAAAGCCGGTCTCGGCGTCGCCGCCGTCGTGGCGGGCGCCGACAGCCAGATTCGGCGTGACCCGTCGGGTGCCGGCAAAGTCCAGCACCCAACTGCCCTCCAAACCCAGACGCAGCCGGGTCACGGCGGATGCTGAGGCCAACAGGCCGCGCGTCGCCGCCGAGGTCGTGCGCGTCCACAGAGCATCGGAGGTGAGTGCCAGCACCGGACCAGGCCCGACCGGAGCGAGCAGGTCGCCGCGCAGGCCGGCCGCGGCCAGTACCCAATCAGTGTCGGCGGTAAGGGTCGCAGCGGCACCCGGCATCAATGTCACTGCGCCGCGGCCATAGCCGGTGGCACCCCACAGCGTCAGCCGCTCGGCGACCCGGCGCGTGGCGTAGGGGACCACGGCCGTCAGGGCAGACTTCACCTCACCGGCGCCCGCACCGACGGCAGTGTCCGGGTCGGCCGTAGCGCACAGTTCCGAAGTGCTGCCCGTAGTATCGCCCACAGCCACAACCTCATCTTTACAGAGATTACCGGCGGCGGCGCGATAGCCGCCGGCGGCCGCAGTCTCGGTCAGCGTCAAGCCGACGAGCCAGTCGCCTCGGGCGTAGTCGGCGCCCAGCATGACGGTGGTGACCTTGCCGTTGAGGGTTACATCGGTACCATGACCGCGGTCAACGCCGTCAAAGTGACTTTGTGCCGCGCGCCCCCAGAAAGCCAGACTGCCAGCGGCGCGGTCGGCGGCCCGGGTCAGCGTAAAGCTCGACCCTAACAATGCTGCGCGCGCAGTCATGGAGGTGCCGTCTCCGGGTGGCCGGGAGTCAAGTAGCCGGGCGTCGAGTAACCGGACATCGAGTGAATGAGCAGCGGCTGAGTGGCTATCGCCCGCCAAGGTTGAGCGCCCCAACAATGGCTTCACACCGACGCCACCGCCAGGGGTATGGAATCCGTCTGGCCCGTTCGTCGCGCCTATAGTGAGGGGCGCCACGCCGCCGCTGACCGGTTTTACCGCCGCCGCGCTGAATGCCCGACCCGCAAACACCCCGCGCAGCCCCGGTGTGCGCGGGGCCGCCAAGCGTCCGGCGATGCCGCCGAGCGCATGCTCGGCCACAGTGCGCCCGAACCGTGCGAGGTGAGCCGCCGGCAGCGGATCGTCGTTCGTGATCATACCCACGCCCACCGCATCGGCGAGCGCCGCTCCATCGCTCACGCGGGTCAGAACCAGCTCGAACGTCTCGCCGCTGTCGTCGTGGGCATCATTGATTGTCGCAACCAAAATCTGCTGCTCGACATCCCCCTTCCGGAAAACGGCAGCGGCGGACTTGGCTCTGTAGTCCACGCCCTCCTCGGCCGACACCGGCATGCTCTCGCGCGTCTTGGCGAACACGTAGATGAGAACCGGTGCCGGTGCCGACAGCCGTACCGTGAACGCCGCCGCATGCCCCTCGCGCACCTCGGCATCGTCCACCGAAACCGTCGGCTCTGTCGAAGCCGGCGCCGGTGACGGGGTGGCCTGCTGCGCCGCGCCGCCTTCCCGCGCCGCCAGTGCCGCCGCTACCGGGTCCCAGCGCGACCAGCCCCGGCCTGCATAGCCTTGCGCCTCGGCAGTGGTCATCGGCTCCAGCTCGACGAAAGCTACGTCGGTCTCGCCCAAAGCCTTGAGCACCCGCTGCCAGCGCCTCACGTGCTCGGGACCCTCGTCGGTCTCGAGCGCATAGCCGCGCACGGCAGCAATCAAATCAGCATAGGGGTCGGCTTCCGCCGCTACTTCGGTCTCTGTCTCAACTTCGGTCTCCGCCTCGACTTCGGTCTTCGCTTCAGCCTCAGCCTCCGCTGCAGCCGCGACATCGTCTTGGTTCTCAGCCGGCGCTTGCTGCGCCTGCTGCGTAGCACCTTCCCGCGCCGCCAGCGCCACCACCACCGGCACCCAGCGCGCCCAACCCTGGTCAGCGTAGCCCTGTGCCTCAGCTGCGGTCATGGCCGGGCCTTCGCCCTCGGTACCGCCGCTCAGCGCATGCAGTACGCGCCGCCAGCGCAAGACATGGCCCCATCCCTGCGCGAGCTCGGTGGTGTAGTGGCGGACCTTGTCAATGAGGGGCGCCTCCGCGATGGTGAAGCGGGTTTCGCTGAGCCCCTCACTGGAAACACCCGAGTTAACCGTTTGCGACAGGGTGACAATCACGCTTTCCTCCAGCTCATCCAGGTCATCGGGCAGGATCGTGATGTTAAAGCGGGCCCGGCTTGAGCCGGCAGTGCGCGCGGTGCCGTCCGCCGCGTTGTTCGTCCGCGTGCAACCGTCCTGGTTGAGTCTCACAAGCCTGCCGTTGTGCCACAGCTGATAGTCCGCGCCGGGCGTCGCGGTGCCCGTGAAGCACAGCCGGAATCCCCAGGCGTTCGGCAGGTGCAAGCCCGTGCCATCCGGCTTGTAGGCGATCCGGTGGACGGAGAAAGTCCGTTGCGCGCCTTCGGGCAGAGTCTGCCCCGATACCTCGCTGCGCGCAGGTGAAAACACAATGAAGTCGCGTTCGTTGATGACGGTGTTGGCCGTGACCACCAGGTTGAAGCCGCGGGCTGTCGCGTGCGGGTCCGCGCCGCCGCCGACATTGCTGCCGAGGCTCGTGCGGTCGAAGCCGTTGATGCCGGCACCGTCCGGCCCCAGCTCGACCCGCAGCGTCTTGCCGCCGCTGCCCGCCGCGGCAGTCAGCGCCAGCGTCGCCAAGCGGGCACCGGTGCCGTCGAAGCGCAACTGCGGCGTGGCGGTGGCGGCGCCGCTGAGTGCCACGCCTTCGTTGAGGCCGGCGCCGGATTGCAGCGCCAGATTCCAGTCGCCGACGGTGACATTGGCGCCGGACACGGCGAGCGGCACATCAATGATCTCGCCGGCAACGAGCGCACGGCCAAGCGTAACTGTGAATACCGCCGTTTCGCCCTCGAACAATGAGCCTCCGCCCGCCAGCGACACGATCGTGGGGTCGTCGTCACGCACCGCGAGGACAACCGAACCCGGCGCGCCGAGGGTGTAGCCGGAACCGGCGGCGATACGGGTGGTGAGCGACCAGTCGGGCTCGTCCAGATTGTTGCCGGTTGCGGTGACGGTATAGCTGTTGCTGCTGCCGCCGCCGGAAATCGTCGTGGCCGAGGCGCTTACGCTGCCCCGCGCAGACACCGTCGGCTGGCCGTGGTTGATCGAGCCGTCCACGGGAATATCCGAGGTGACGATGATGGTGGCGGTGGCGCCCTCGTCGATGCGGGTGGTCGCGCCCTGCGCCGCCACCGTCAGCACGGGCGTGTCATCGTCGGTTACGGTCACGGTCACGCTGCCTATTGAGATGCCGTTGTAGTCGGTATCGCTCGATGCCGCGGTATGGGTGATGACCGAGCTGCGCTGGTTGCCCACATCGTCGCGGCTGTTGTTGACGCCGGTGACGGTGATGGTTTGCGCCACGTTCCAGGCGCCGGCGCCGCTGGGCGTGAAAGTAAGCGTTTGCGTCTTGCCAGCCGAGCCTGCGGCCTTGTTGACGGTGGCCGCGCTGTCGGTGGCCGAGCTGACTGTGATGGTGACATTGTGGCCGGGCTCGGTGGCGAGCCGGACGGTGTAGGTGTCGCCGCCGCCGTTCTCGCCAACCGAGGTGCCACCATCCGATTCAACAATGAGCACCTCGGGCGTGTCGTCGTCTGCAACTGTCACCGTGGCTGCGGACGAGGTACCCAGGGTGTAGCCGGTGCCGGCCGTCAGCGTCACTGTCACGTCGCCGTTCGCTTCGTTGGTATTGTCCGCCACCGTTGCCACACTGTAGGCAACCGAGGCCTGTCCCGCCGCGATCGTCACGGTGTCCGCGCCCTCATTGCCCGTTGCCACGAAGTCGCTGCCCGAGGCATCGGCGACCGTGAGGCTCACCGCCAGCGCCGCCGTGGTCGCGCCCGTGCGGCTGATGGTGAAGCGCGCCGCTGCGCCCTCGGTGACCGGCGAGGCGACGCCGGCGATGGTGACCGTCGGGAGGGTGACGGCCGCGCCGTTGATGCGGATTTTGAGGCTGGACCGGACAAGGTTGTTGGTCCATTGAGCGCCATCCGTATTCCATCGGAACCGATGCAGGTTGGCGATGCTCCAGCCACTGGCGGCACCGCTGTCCTCGTTCATCGATGTGGTAACTCGCCATGAGGCGAAGTTGCTGCCGATGTCGCCGGTGACATCAAGGACGAGGAAGTACGAGGTGTTGGCCGCCAGCGCGATGCCGCTGCCGGCCGCCGTAAACGTCAGCACCGTGTCGCTCGTGAACGCGGTGTATGCGGGATTCCGCAAGGTGCCCACCACAGTTCCCGGTGCGCCGCTGGCGTTGGCGCGGATCGACACCGTAAAGGGGACGCCGGCATCCAACCTGTTGAATTCGATTTCGACGCTGTTCAACCGGTAGCCGGCACTGTTGCCGCCGGTGGTGAATTGCTGGGCGTGATCGAGCCCGCCAAACAAGCTGGCAATGAGGCTGGGATTGGCGAAGTCCGCCTGGCCGAGATTGCTGACCAGCGCCTGCTGCGCCAGAACTTTGGCAGGCAGGCCGGCCAGACCCAACAGCGCTGCCGCCAACAGCGGCAGCAAGCCGCACTGGACTTTGCCCGTCCCTCGTCTCGCCTCGGCGCCGCTTTGGGTTGTTCGCCAATTAGCGTCACCGCGCTCTTCGTTGCTTACCATAGTGAAAAAGGTGGTTTTGCCAGGCCCTCGCCATAACCGGCAAAGATGGGCGCTGTTTTCCTAACCGACCAGTCGCAGGATGTCATTGTAGAGTGCCAGCACCATCAGACTGAACAACAGTACCAGACCCACGCGCTGGGCCAGCACCTGCGCGCTGAGCGACACCGGACTGCCTTTGACAAACTCCACTAGATAATAACACAGGTG
The DNA here is from genome assembly GCA_965215365.1 of Gammaproteobacteria bacterium. Taxonomy (GTDB): domain Bacteria; phylum Pseudomonadota; class Gammaproteobacteria; order Eutrophobiales; family Eutrophobiaceae; genus JAAXHV01. The sequence goes on from CBDCDS010000003.1 coordinate 2,098,505, forward strand.
GCCGCCGTCGAGCATGGGGATCGGCAGCAGGTTCAAAATCCCCAGGCTGATGCTGACCAGGGCCAGGAAACTCAGGAACGCGACCACACCCAGTTGTGCGGTCTGCCCCGCGTACCGGGCAATGCTGACCGGCCCGCTGAGGTTCTTCAAGGAGGCCTGGCCGGTCATCATGCGCCCCAGTATCTGCAGGGTCATTACGGACATATCGACGGTTTTAACTACCCCTTTCAGCGCCGCCTGATACCACGGATAGGTTTCCCGCGCCAACAGGGACTCGTCAAGAGCGGCCTTAGGGTCGAGGCCGACGCCAACATAACCGATGCGCTCGCCCTGCTCGTCAGTCCTTGCCTCAGGCGTGACTACCAGGGTCATGCGCGTGCCGGCTCTGGCTATGGTGACAGTCATGGGGGTATCCGGCGCCGCCCTGATCAGTTCCACCCAGTGCTGCCAATCGCGCACGGGCGTCTCGTCAACGGCAACGATTTCATCGGCTTCACGCAGGCCGCCCTGCCAGGCCGCACCTTGGTAACTGACCTGCCCCAACTTCGCCGCCGCGTGCGGACGCGCCGGCTCGAAGCCCAGCAGGTCCAACAGGCTACCCGCGGCCATGGCATCGATGGAGATGGTGCCCAGGTCCAGCGTCAGCACCCGTTCAGTGTCGCGCGCATCCCGCACCCGTAACGCCGTGCTATCACCCTCAACAACGCCGGCCACCAGATATTCCAAGGCGGTATTCCAGGTCGGCGTCGGCTGCCCGTCGATGGCTATAATCTCATCACCCGCCTGCAAACCGGACTGCACGGCCAGCTTGCCATTCTGCACCGATCCCAGCACCGGTTTCAGCCCGGTAATGCCGATCATGAAGACCAGCCAGTACGCCAGAATGGCAAAGATGAAATTGAAAATGGGGCCGGCGGCAACAATGGCGAACCGTTGCCCCAGCGATTTGTTATTGAAGGCCCGGCCCTGCTCGGCTGCCGGCACCGGTGCCTCGCGTTCGTCCAGCATTCTCACATAGCCACCCAACGGCACCATGCCGATGACAAATTCGGTGTCATCGGCGCCGAACTTGCGGCGCCACAACGGCCGCCCGAAGCCCACCGCAAACTGCAGCACCTTGACGCCACAACGCCGGGCCACCCAGAAGTGACCGAACTCATGGAACGTGATCAGGATTCCCAGCGCGACGATGAACGCCAGCAGCATTTGCACTATGCCAATCATGCGCGGCAGCTCCGGCAACCTGAGCAGGCAGAGCAAGAACCCGCCACAACAGCACGCTTGAGAGCAGTCATCACCCTCCGAATTTTGCCGACAATACCCGGCAGTGATCCTGTGCATGGGTGCGCGCCTGTTGGTCTGCACGCAGTATCTGTTCCAGAGTGTCAGCCGGCTCGAGCGCAACCGCGCTCAGGGTCTGTTCCACCACGGCAGCAATGTCCGTGTATCTGATGCGCCCGTTGAGAAATTCATCCACCGCCACCTCATTAGCGGCATTGAGCAGGGTGGTGCCGGTGCCGCCGGCGACAAAGGCCTGGCGCGCCAGCCTCAGGCATGGAAACCGTTGCGGGTCCGGCTGTGCAAAGTTCAGTTGCGACACCTCGAACAGATTTAATCGTTTTACTCCGGCATCAATGCGCTGCGGCCAGGCTAGGGCATAAGCAATAGGCGTGCGCATATCCGGATTGCCCAGTTGCGCCAGCACCGAGCCATCGGCGTATTCAACCAGGGAATGAATGATGCTTTCGGGATGGATCACGACCTCAACGTTATCGGTGTCAGTGGCGAACAGCCAGCAGGCCTCAATGACCTCCAGCCCCTTATTCATCATGGTGGCAGAATCCACTGATATTTTTCTACCCATATCCCAGTTGGGATGAGCGCAGGCCTGGTCTGCCGTCACCTCTCGCAATGCCGACAGCGGCGTTGTCCGGAACGGGCCGCCCGATGCGGTCAGCAGGATACGGTTCACCCCGACCTTTTGCAAACCCTGCGCGCGCGGTTGCGGCGGCATACACTGGAATATGGCATTGTGCTCACTGTCAACGGGCAGCAGGCAGGCATTGTTTTTCCTGACCGCATCCATGAACAGTTTACCGGACATCACCAGCGCCTCCTTATTGGCCAGCATGACCCGCTTGCCGCGCTGCGCCGCGGCCAGGGTCGGCAACAGGCCGGCGGCGCCGACAATGGCGGCCATGACATAGTCCGTTTCGGCACTGGCGGCGACTTCCTGCAACCCATCGCTCCCTGCCAGCACCCGTATTTCCGGTGCCTTGTGGCGCAGACCGTCCCGCAACTGTAGGGCGGCGTCCGGGTCAGCCATCACCGCGTAGCGCGGGCGCCACTCAAGACATTGCGCCAGCAACCCTTGCACGTTGTTATTGGCGGTGAGCGCAACCGGCGCAAACAGGTCCCGGTGGCGGGACATGACGTCCAGCGTGCTGACGCCGATACTGCCGGTCGAACCCAGGATGGTAATGCCAATCATAGTCGTTACTCCAATAGCAGGACACCGCTAAAAAATACCGGCGCGGCGGCGGTCAGGCTGTCTATGCGGTCCAGCGCACCGCCGTGGCCCGGCAACAAATCGCCGCTGTCCTTCACGCCGCCGCTACGTTTCATCAGGCTCTCGGTGAGGTCGCCGACTACCGACATGGCCAGCGCCAGCAAACAGACCGGCATGAACAGCGCCAGTTCCACCAGGCTCAGTGGCAGCAGCAACAGCGCGCACAGCAACGCGGCCAACAAGCCACTGAGCAAGGCGGCCAGCAATCCTACTACGGTCTTGCCGGGGCTGATGTGCGCGGCCAGTTTACGCTTGCCCCATCTCCGGCCAACGTAATAGGCACTGCTATCCGCCACCCAGATCATAATAAACAGACAGCTTACCAGAACCGGGCCGGACCATTCAGGATTTGTATGCAGCGCCACCAGCGCGGTCCAGGCCGGGACCAGCGCCAACACGCCGATAATGGCCTGCAGCAGTGGCCCGGGACTGAAGTTCCTGCCGTCCCGGTAACGCAGGATGAGCAGCAGCGCCACACCCCACCAGAGTAACGCCAGCCCCATAACAACCTGCGTCATCATACCGTCAAGGTTATGGTAGCAGAGCGCCAGCAGCAACAGACCCAGGACCAAGGCCAATAGTTTCCGCACCAATACTTGCCGGCGCCCGCGCGGCGGCATCAGCCCGGCCCATTCCCAGGCGCCAACTAGCGCCACCAGCGCACACAAGCCCGCAAACAGTTCCTGACCACCATACAGGGTAATACCCAGCGCCAGCGGTATCAGCGCCAGAGCAGTGCCGACACGCGCGTTAAGCGCCATGTTCACGTGGCCTTGACCAGTTGTTCCGAGGTGCGCCCGAAGCGGCGTTGCCGACGCACGTAGGCGTCCAGCGCCCGGTCAAGCTCGGCGGCATCAAAGTCCGGCCAATAAACGTCGCTGAAATACAGCTCCGTATAGGCCAGTTGCCACAGCAGAAAATTGCTTGCCCGCAACTCTCCACCGGTACGGATGAACAGGTCGGGATAGTCCGGCAGTTGCAAATGGGAACGCAGAGCTTGTTCGGTAATGTCGGCGGCGGCGCGCCCCTGCTCGTTCAGTTCGATGAAGAGTTTTCTGCAGGCGGATACAAGTTCCCCACGGCCGCCGTAATTGATGGCTATAACAAGCTGTAACCCGCCATTGCCGGCGGTGTCGCGCGCGGCGCTGCCTACCAGTTCCTGTAATTCAGCCGGGAACGCGGAAATATCACCAATAAATTTCAGCCTGACGTTGTTGCTGTTCAACTCGTCCATTTCGCTACTCAGCGAAGCCATAAACAACTCTATCAACAGGCCAACTTCCGCGTCCGGGCGCTGCCAGTTCTCACTGCTGAAAACATACACGGTAAGCATTTTGATGCCCCGACGCACGCTGTGTCTGACCGTGGCGCGCAACGCGTCGATACCGGCCCGGTGACCGGCTGCGCGCGGCAGACCCTTGTTCTTTGCCCACCTGCCGTTGCCATCCATGACGATGGCGACATGCGCCGGCAGACTCAAACCTCCATCAACTCCATTTCTTTCTCCTCAAGTATCCGCTCCACATCCTTGACGTGGGCATCCGTAAGTTGCTGTATGTGTCCCTCGTGCCGGCGCTCATCATCCTCGGTAATGAGCTTTTCCTTCAACATTTCCTTGACGTTGTGGTTGGCGTCGCGGCGGATGTTACGGAGCGCGACCCTGGCATGTTCTGCTTCGGTACGCACCAGTCGGGTTAACTCTTTCCTGCGTTCTTCGGTCAGCGCCGGCAGTGGCACGCGGATAACATTGCCGGCAGTCACCGGGTTCAGCCCCAGATCAGAGTCACGTATCGCTTTTTCGACCTCCGTCACGGTGTTCCGGTCCCAGGGCGTCACCCCCAGGGTGCGCGCATCTAGCACGCTGATATTGGCGGTCTGGTTCAGCGGCGTTTTGCTGCCGTAATAATTGACGGGCAGGTGTTCCAGCAGGCTTGGATGTGCGCGTCCGGTACGAATTTTTGCCAGATCGTTGTCTAGCGCCTTGAGCGTCTTGTCCATACGCGTCTCAGCATCTTTGATAATGTCTTCAATCATTTTTTGTCTGGCATGGTTAAGCACTGACCAGGGTGCCCTCCGGCAGCCCCGTCGCGGCGCGCAGCAGCGCGCCAGGTTGCATCATATTCAACACCCGCAGCGGCATGTTGTTCTCGCGGCACAGTACGATGGCAGTCGTATCCATGACCGCCAGCTTGCGCTCAATCACCTCATCATAACCCAAAACGTCGAAACGTATCGCCGATTTATCCTGCATGGGGTCTGCGGAATAGATGCCGTCCACCTTAGTCGCCTTGATCAACAGGTCTGCATCGATTTCGACGGCGCGCAGGCTGGCGGCAGAATCGGTGGTAAAAAAGGGATTGCCGGTGCCGGCGGCAAAAATCACCACGCGCCCCTTCTCCAAGTGACGCACCGCCCGCCGCCTGATGTAATCTTCGCACACCTCATTGATCTTGAGGGCCGACATGACCCGGGCAAAAGAGCCAAGCTGCTCTAAGGCATCCTGCAACGCCAAGGAATTCATGATAGTGGCCAACATCCCCATGTGGTCGGCGCTGACCCGGTCGATGCCGGCCGCAGCCAACCCGGACCCGCGGAAAAAATTCCCCGCGCCCAGTACCAGGGCCACCTGGGCGCGCTGTTGGCTCAGCTCACGAATTTCGCCGGCGAGACGCTTTATGGTAGCGGGATCAATGCCGTAAGCGGCATCGCCCATCAAGGCTTCGCCGCTCAGCTTTATCAGAATTCTTCGATAACGCAGTTCTGCAAGCTCAGGCAAGACTCCGTCACCCCTCGCTCAGTCCGGCTTGCTGCATGACTTCGGCAGCGAAGTTGTCTTCTTTTTTCTCCAGTCCTTCACCCACCTCATACCTGACGAAACCGTTGACCACAGCATTGTGTTTCTTTAGCAGTGCCGCGATGGTAACGTCGGGGTCCTTCACGAAGGCCTGACCCAGTAAGGTATTCTCCTGTAAGAACTTTTGCATGCGGCCGCTGACCATCTTCTCAACGATGGCGTCCGGCTTGCCTGATTGTGCCGCCTGGGCCAGCTGAATATCCCGCTCCTTAGCCAGCACCTCCGCCGGCACCTCCTGTGCCGCCACACACAGCGGGCTGGCGGCGGCGATGTGCATGGCCAGGTCTTTGGCGAGGTCGGCATTGTCCACGGACAAGTCCACCACGACGCCGATGCGGATACCGTGTACATAAATGCCCAGCGCGCCGCCGGGGCTCTGCTGCAGCCGGGCATGGCGCCGCACGCTGATGTTCTCTCCCAGCTTGGTCACCAGTTCCTGTCTGGCGTCTTCCGCCGCTTGCGCGCCACCGTTCAGGGACACCGCCGCGTACGCCCCGGGCGTTTCATCGCCCTGCTCCAGCAAGGCTCCGGCAAGACTGTGCGCGAAGCCCTGGAAGTTTTCGTCGCGAGCAACGAAGTCAGTCTCGCAATTCACTTCCAGCACCAGCGCCCGGCTGTCGTTTTCAGCCGCGGCGATGACGATGGTTCCTTCGGCGGCGATACGTCCGGCTTTCTTGGCGGCCTTGGCCACGCCGGATTTGCGCATCGCTTCGATTGCCGCTTCAATATCACCGGCAGTCTCCTGCAACGCCTTTTTGCAATCCATCATGCCAGCGCCGGTGCGCTCTCTTAGTTCTTTTACCATGGAAGCTGTAATTTGCATATTATCCTCACTACTTTGTATCTGAACCCTGACCCCACCCGTCCTGCCGGCACCCGTTTATTGTGCCGGCCACCCATACTTTTTCAGGCTGACGTTGCCGCTGTCAAGAAAGACAACGCCCTCACCTCGGAGCAAGCGCCGTTGCTCTGAGGCCGGCCCGGCGCTTGTTCTAATTTCGCCTTTGCTACCAATGATTCTATACCAAGGCGCATCCGGCAGGTCTCGTAACGCCTCGCCCACTCTCTTTGCGCCCTGTACAGGATTCGGTGCCCCGGCCAGCTCTGCGACTTGCTTATAGGTTGCGACCCGCCCTGTTGGCACCTTGCTCACAGCCGCGGCGATAGCGCTCTCCCAACCAACCTCGGCTTCACCTGCGACAACCGGCGCCACTTCTTTCTGTTCAGCATCACTATCTGCCGCGACTGGCTGTGCCTGCTCTGGAGCGGGTTTTGCCGCGGCGGGTTCTGCCTCAACCGGCGCCGTTTCGGCAGCTTCTGCCGCAGCGGGCTCTGCCGCGGCTGGCTCTGCCTGTTTCTCCACCCGGCGCGTCGCCTTCTTCTTCACTTGGACTTTTTCCTTTGGCGGCGCTTTTTTCTGCTTGTGCCTGGGCAGCGGCGCGCCTTCGGCATCGAGTTCGATGAACTCGTCTTTGTCGCCGCCTTCACCAAGGTGTGCGACGGAGTCCTTGCCGTTAATAATGGCGTCGGCCACAGCTTTGGTATAAAGCTTGATGGAGCGGATGGCGTCATCATTGCCGGGAATCACGTAATCGACGCCGTTCGGGCTGTTATTGCTATCTACCACGCCAACCACGGGGATCTTGAGTTTTACCGCTTCGCTGACTGCGATATCCTCATAGCCCACGTCAATAATGAATAATGCGTCCGGCCAGCCGTCCATATCCTTGATGCCGGACATGTTGCGCTCCAGTTTGTCGAGTTCCCGTTGCAACTGTAAGGCCTCTTTCTTGCTTAACCGGGCCATGCCGCCGTTGGTTTTCATTTCCTCCAGTTCACGCAGGCGGTTAATGGACTGCTTCACTGTCTTGTAGTTGGTCAGCAAGCCGCCCAGCCAGCGCAGGTTGACGTAAGGCATGCCGCAGCGTTCCGCCTCTTCCCGGATGGCTTGCTGCGCCGCGCGCTTGGTGCCTACAAACAGTATCTTGCCCTTGTTTGCAGACAGCTTGCTGACATAATTCAAGGCTTCCTGGAACAGGACTTTGGTCTGTTCCAGATCGATAATATGGATTTTATTGCGGTGGCCGTACAGATAAGAGGCCATTTGCGGATTCCAGTAGCGGGTCTGGTGGCCAAAATGGACCCCCGCTTCCAGCATTTCGCGCATGCTGATGTCTGACATACAATTACACTCCGAACAGGGTTAAGCTGCCGCACATCACGCATATTGCCCGGAGCTCCGGGACCCTGATATGCGCTTAACCAATGTGCGTGTGGATTTACTTGTGTTTACGGCAGGCACTTTATAACATAGAAACCTGCAAACGACAACTTTTCCTCGCTTGATTTATGGCAATTTCTCTGAAAACTCCCGCTGAGATCGACAAAATGCGCGTGGCTGGCGCGCTGGCGGCGTCGGTGCTGGACATGGTGGGAACCCATGTCCGGGCCGGTGTCACCACCGCCGAACTCGATAAAATCTGCCACGACTACATCGTTGAGGAACTAAAGGCCACTCCGGCACCGCTGAACTATCGCGGCTTTCCCCGCTCTATCTGCACCTCGGTCAACCATGTGGTCTGCCACGGCATTCCCGGCAACAAGCGCTTGCGCAACGGCGACATCATGAATATCGACATTACCGTCATCAAGGACGGGTATCATGGCGATACCAGCAAGATGTTCTGTGTCGGCCAGCCATCGATACGGGCCAGACGGCTGGTGCAGACTACGCGGGAGTGCCTGCTGCTCGGTATCGGCATGGTCAGGCCGGGCGTGCGCCTGGGCGACATAGGTCACGCCATCCAGTCCTACGCCGAAGCCAGACAGTTCTCCGTGGTGCGGGAATACTGCGGCCACGGCATTGGCCGACAGTTCCACGAAGACCCGCAGGTGCTGCACTATGGCGTGCCCGGCACCGGCGTCACCCTGGAACCGGGTATGACGTTTACCATAGAACCCATGATCAACGCCGGCAAACGCTATGTCAAACAGTTGCCCGACAACTGGACCGTAGTCACCAAGGATCGCTCCCTGTCGGCGCAGTGGGAACACACCTTGCTGGTTACCGCGGACGGCCATGAAGTCCTGACCCGGCGCCCGGAAGAGGAGCTCTGACTTAATCAGAAATGACGTCGGTGTCTATTGACAAAGCACTGCTGTTCGATAAAGCCATGCTGGCGGGAGGCGGCGCGTCGGCAAACTGTTTCCGGGAAGCGTTGCAACGCGGGGACGACTACCTGGATCAGCGCTTTGCCGCCGGCGCTCCGATCCGGGATGTCATCTACCAACGCGCCTGGCTGGTTGACCAGTTGTTGAGTCATGCCTGGCAGGCTCATATCGACAGTGACGCCATGGCACTGGTTGCCACAGGCGGTTACGGACGCAGGGATTTACTGCCGCACTCGGATGTGGACCTGTTGCTGCTGCTCAAGCCGCACGCGCAAAAGCGCCTTAAGCCCGGCATTGAAGCCTTGCTCGCGTTCCTCTGGGACACGGGCCTGGAGGTGGGGCATAGTGTGCGCACAGTGAAGGATTGTGTGCGCGAGGCAAAAGCCGATATCACCATTGCCACCAACCTCATGGAAGCCAGACTGATTACCGGCAACCGGGAATTATTTAACACCATGCTCGACCGGACCGGCCCCGCCAACATCTGGCCGTCCAGAAAATTCTTTGCCGCCAAGTGGGAAGAACAGCAGGCGCGTCACCGTAAATTCCACGATACTGAATATAACCTGGAACCCAACGTCAAAGAAGGCCCGGGCGGGTTGCGCGACATCCAGACCATCGGCTGGGTCGCCAAACGCCATTTCGGCGCCGAACGTCTGAGGGAACTGGTTAAACATCGCTTCCTGACGCAAGCGGAATATGACAGCCTGACCCGGGGCAATAATTTTCTCTGGCAGGTACGCTATGCCTTACACCGGGTTTGTGGCCGGCGAGAGGAGCGCCTGTTGTTCGATCATCAGAAAACCGTGGCCGCCAGATTCGGCTATCGCGCCGCGGATAACTCAGGCGTGGAACAGTTTATGAAAACCTATTACCAGACGGTCAAGGAAATCAGCCGTTTGAACGAAATGCTGTTGCAGCATTTCCAGGAAGAAATCATCTACTCGCAGCGGCGGGAAAAATTGCGGCCATTGAACAAGCGCTTTCGCGCCAGAAACGATTTTATCGAGGTAACCCACCGTCAGGTCTTCAAACGACACCCGCTGGCCCTGCTGGAGATATTCCTGCTGCTGCAACAAAACCGTAAGTTGCGCGGCGTCCGGGCCAGCACGATCAGGCTGATCCGTGAATCGCTGCATCTGATCGACGCCGACTTTCGGCGCGACCTAGGCAGCCAGACCCTGTTCCTGGAGATCATCCGCCAGCCGCGCTGGGTCGGACATGAGTTGCGGCGCATGCACAAATACGGCGTGCTGGGCGCGTATATGCCCGAATTTGCCCAGGTGGAAGGGCTGATGCAGTTCGATCTGTTCCATGTTTACACGGTGGATGAGCATATCCTGTTTGTCATCCGCAACATGCGCTGGTTCGGCCTAGACGAATACCGACAAAAGTTTCCCCTGTGCCGACAGGCTCTGGAACAGGTGCCTAAACAGGAATTGCTGTATCTTGCCGGCATGTTCCACGACTTGGCCAAAGGCCGGGACGGCGATCATTCCAGTCTGGGCGCCGCTGAGGCCCTGGCTTTCTGCCAACGGCACCACTTAAGCGAATACGACGCGCAACTGGTAGCCTGGCTGGTGGAACATCATCTGCTGATGTCCAAAACCGCGCAGCGCGAAGATATCAGCGACCCGGAGGTCATTAACCGCTTCGCCCGCAAAGTGGGCGACATTATTCACCTGAACTATCTCTACCTGCTGACAGTCGCCGACATCAACGGCACCAACCCGGCGCTGTGGAACAGCTGGAAAGATTCTCTGTTCGCCAACCTGTACCGCACTACCCTGGGGGCGTTACGGCGCGGATTGGAAAACCCGATCAACAAGGCTGAGCTGATTGCGGACACAAAGACCCGCGCCCGCACGATTATTAACGACGAACGCCGGCGCGCGGTCGATACCGGGCTGGTCTGGTCTCAGCGCAGCGACGATTATTTCCTGCGTTATTCCGCCTCGGAAATTGCCTGGCACACCGCGTCCATTCCAGCAACCAGTGCGCAACGCCTGCCCCTGATCCTGCTGCGGGAAGAAACCGAACGCGGCGCTACCGCATTGTTCATCTACATGCACGATCACGACAACATTTTCTCGCACATCTCCCAGACCCTGGACCTGCTGAACCTGAATGTAGTCGATGCCCGGGTTATGAATTCCACCCACGGTTACACACTGGATACGTTCAGTGTGCTGGAAAAATCCGGCGCGGTAGTGACCGGCCGCACCCGCAAAAAGGAAATTACCGATACCCTGCGCCGCAATCTGACCTCATTGCAGCGACCGCTGAAGCGCATAGAGCGCATCAGGTCGCGCCGCCTGCAACATTTCTCCGTCCCCGTGCGCGTCGATTTCAGCATTGACACCAAGAACGCACGCAACGTCATGGAAGTCAGCGCCAGAGACCGCCCCGGCTTCCTGTCTGCAGTCGGTCTGGCGCTGCAACACTGCGGCGCCCGCGTACAATCAGCAAAAATCGCCACCTACGGCGAACGCGTGGAAGACCTGTTCTACATCACCGACCGCAACAACCGGCTCATCACGGATGAAACCCGACTGAAATGCCTGAGTGACACCATCACGGCCTCCCTGGGCATGGGTTAAAGTGTGGACTCCTACTCATCATTCTCTGGCAATTTAAGCGCCAGAAAGGTTGGCGCACCGCCTCGTTGAATGAGGATGGGGAGCGAGCGGTTGCGGGGGAGCTCGGCCAACAGTTGCTCAAATTGCGATACGTCGGCGACCTCTTCGTTGTTCATCATCAGGATTACGTCACCCCGGCGTATGCCGGCAGCGCGGCCCGGGCCTGGCATGACGTTTGCCACCATGACACCGCCTGCCGGCAGGTCCAGTTTTGCTCTCTGCGCGTCAGTCAGGTTGCGTACTAGGACTTTCATTGCATTGACCGGTGCGGCACGCGAGTCAGGGTTCCGGGCGCTGGCCAGCTGGTTCTCTTCGGGCAATTCGGCAATCAGCACCTTGAGTGTTTTACGCGCACCGGCGCGCATGACTTTTAGCGGCACCCTGGTATTGATTTTGCTGTTCCCTACCAGCGGTGGCAGGTCCGCTGAAAACGCGATGCCGGTGCCGTCATACTCGACGATGACATCGCCCACTTCAATGCCGGCGGCAGCTGCGGGGCTGTCGGGCAACACCTGTGCCACCAACGCGCCATGCGGCTTGTCCATGGCAAAAGATTCGGCCAGCTCCCGGGTGACATCCTGGATCAGCACGCCGAGCCAGCCGCGGCTCACGCGCCCGGATTCACGCAGCTGTGTATATACGTTGAGCACCACATCGATCGGCACTGCGAAAGACAGGCCCATAAACCCACCGGTACGACTGTAGATCTGGGCATTGACTCCGACGACCTCGCCGTCCAGATTGAACAAGGGGCCGCCGGAATTACCCGGGTTGATGGCGACATCGGTCTGGATGAAAGGAACGTAATTTTCGTTGGGCAGGCTTCTCCCTATGGCGCTGATGATGCCCTGCGTCACCGAATAGTCGAAGCCGAAAGGCGAACCGATGGCCAGCACCCACTCGCCTACTTCCAGATCAACGGAACTGCCCAGTTTGACTACCGGCAGGTCGTTGCCGTCAATTTTGAGTACGGCAATATCGCTGCGCCGGTCAGTACCGACTATCTCGGCGACAAATTCCCTGCGATCGTTGAGCCTGACAATAACTTCCCGGGCATCGGCGACCACATGGTTATTGGTAATCACGTAACCGTCCGTGGAGATAATAAAGCCTGAACCCAGGGAAGCCGACTGTCGCGGCGGCGCGTCCGGGTTGCCGGGCGCCTGTTCTTCAAAGAACTTACGGAAAAAATCGTGAAACGGGCTGTCGTCAGGCAATTCGGGGATTTGCGGGCCTGCGGATGCCGGCGCCTCATCCTGTTTGGCAACAGTGCTGATATTGACGACTGCCGCAGAGTTCTCCCGCACCATGTCGGTGAAGTCCGGTAGCGGCGTGGCACCCGTCGAGGGGGCATGAAAGCAGACAAGTAGTAGCAGGAAACAGCCGACGCGGTTAAGAGCGCCGCTAACAACAGTGCGAAGGGTCGTTACCGAGGTTGTTTTAACAATCATTGGCAGGCCTCCTCCAGAGCGGTATTATCTGCTCGTTGCTCGGTCTGTTGCCGGCCTCTTTGCGGAAGCTCACATTCCTTGTTTGTCGTCACCGCGCCTGAACTCACCTGGCGCACCGGCGCCTTGACGTTGCCAGTGCCTACGCCTCCCGGCACAGCTTGTAGCAATGAGTCCCCGGAAACGTCATGGGGGACCTGCAACTGCTGCTGTTGTATGCCAAAGATGGCCAGCGCCGCAACAGAAGCAGCCAGGGCGAAACCGGTGACGGGTTTTACCAGCCTGGCAGGAACGCGTGTCGGTGCCAGGATTGTGGGTTCCTGTGCCAAGGATTTGGCAACCCTTGCGGACAGGTCGAGCTCTATCTGTGTCGGCATTTGTGCGGGCACCTGTTGTTGCAGGCAATCTGAAATCAGGTGGTAACGGGACCAGGTTTCCAGCAATTCGGGCTCCTGCAGCAATTCATCGATCAGTTCCCGTTGCCGCCCGCCGGCCTCACCATCCATTAACGCAGACAACTGTTCTTTCGTCATTTCGTTCATAACACTCAGTCGTTCAGTAAGGGCTCTATCTGTTTGTTCACCGCTTCCCTGGCCCGGAAGATACGGGAGCGCACCGTACCGACGGGACAATCCATGGCTGTGGCAATTTCTTCGTAGCTCAAACCGTCAATTTCGCGCAAGGTGATGGCCGCACGCAAATCTGCCGGCAGCTCTTCAATAGTCGTTATTATTGTCTCCTGAAGTTCGTGGGTAAGCAACATGCGCTCAGGCGTCGTCTGGTCCTTTAGAGTGTCGCTGGTATCGATTTGTTCCATGTCGTCGAAATCTTCTGCCGCATCGAGCGCGCACCGCTCTGCTGAGGCTAGATAATTTTTCGCAGTATTGATCGCGATCCGGTAAAGCCAGGTATAAAATGCACTATCACCGCGAAACCCGGGCAAGGCCCGGTAGGCCTTGATAAAGGTTTCCTGCGCCACATCGCCAGCGTCACCGGGTTCGCGTACGTAACGGGATACCAGACCCAGAATTTTGCCCTGATACTTTAACACCAACGCATCGAAGGCCTTCTTGTCGCCGCGCTTTACCCGGTCTATAAGTATCTGGTCTGGTGTGTTACGTTCCATAGTGGCAGTCAGCCGGGCGCACCGGTGTGCTCTGTCTGTACGTGGATGTAACATTATATTATCTTGTATCACGTATTGCACTCCAACTGATGACATCCAACTGATGACTGACACGCAGCGCCAATCTGAGGTACTGATTATCGGTAGTGGGGCTTCCGGCTTGAGTCTGGCCTTGCAACTGGCCCGCCACGCGCGAGTCACGGTAATCTCCAAGGCGGCCTTGCAGGAAGGCGCAACGCGTTATGCGCAGGGCGGCATCTCCGCAGTCCTGCATGAGCGCGATACGCTCGAGTCCCATATCAATGACACGCTGAACACGGGCTGCGGACTGTGCGACCCTGAAGTGGTCAGGTTTGTGGTGGAAGAAGGCCGGGAAAGCATTCGCTGGCTGATTGATCTGGGTGTCAACTTCACCCGCTTCCCCCATGCCGATGGACAGGAGTTCCACCTGCACCAGGAAGGCGGCCATAGTCACCGCCGCGTGCTGCATGCGGCGGACTCTACCGGCGCCGCCATAGCCGGCACGCTGGAGAGCCGCGTGCGGGCACATGGCAGCATAGACCTGCTGGAGTTTCATACCAGTCTCGACCTCATTGTCAACAATGGGCGCTGTGTTGGCGCTTACGTTTATGATCAGCGTGCGGGACGGGTGCGGGTGTTCCGTTCTCGTTTCACGGTGCTTGCCACGGGGGGCGCCGGCAAGGTCTATCTGTACACCAGCAACCCCGATATCTGCACCGGCGACGGCATCGCCATGGCCTGGCGTGCAGGTTGCCGGGTCGCCAATATGGAATTCATCCAGTTTCATCCCACTTGTCTGTATCACCCCGAGGCGAAGTCGTTTCTGCTCTCCGAGGCCTTGCGCGGCGAGGGCGCAAAATTACTGCTGCCCGACGGCGCCCGTTTCATGGAAAAGTTTGACCCGCGCGGGGAACTGGCGTCCAGAGATGTGGTCGCGCGCGCCATCGACCACGAAATAAAGCGCTTAGGTAGCGATTGTCTCTACCTTGACCTCAGCCACCGTGGCAAGAATTTCATTATGAAACACTTCCCCATGATCTATGCCCGTTGCCGGCAATACGGCTTTGACCTGGCCCGACAAGCCGTTCCGATTGTGCCCGCAGCCCACTACACCTGTGGCGGGGTGGTGATTGACATGCACGGCCGCACCGATGTGGCCGGCTTGTATGCCATCGGCGAGGTGTCCTGTTCCGGCTTGCATGGCGCTAACCGTATGGCAAGCAATTCCCTGCTGGAATGTCTGGTTTTCGCCCATGCCGCGTACCAGGACATTCGGCGTCATCTTGCGCAAACTGTGCCCCTGCCGGCCGTACCAGAGTGGGACGAGAGTCAGGTAACGGACTCAGACGAAGAGGTCGTGGTGTCTCATAACTGGGATGAAATCCGCCGCTTCATGTGGGATTACGTCGGTATTGTGCGCACCAACAAACGCTTGCAACGCGCCCGCCACCGGATCAGGCTGCTGCAAGAGGAAATCTACGATTACTACGGCAACTTCCGCATTACCAACGACCTGATCGAATTACGCAATCTGGCTCAGGTAGCAGAACTCATCATCGAATCGGCGCTGCGGCGCCAGGAAAGCCGGGGACTGCATTACTCGCTTGACTACCCGGTGTCGAACCGGACTGCCTCAGCGCACCATACGATCCTGCAACCCTGACTGACCCGCGCGCCTCAGTCGTTGACCAACACCGGTGTGGCAGCCAGCGTCGGCCCGCCTTCAATCAACTTCTTGTTGGCAGGGTCCACCAACAGATTCAGACCCTCCATGGTACGTGCGCCGAGTAACTCCATGTCGCCTTTTTGAGCAAAAACAATTTCATCAACCGTGGAGCTGTTGTTCACGTAAATGATGGCATATCCGACCGGGCGAGTGACTACCTCTCCATTGGCGATGACAAAACGACGCTTCTTTTCCGGGGTGATGCCAACCTGCTCCAGACGCCGCTCTTCAATCCAGCTGCATTCACTGCCGGTATCGACCAGCAATTGGGGCACCCGTATCGAACGCGTGCGGTTTTGATAATTTTCCAGTGAACATTCTGTATAGAACGTGCCCATTTGTTCCTCCTTACAGTTGATAACAGCCGCGGCAGTCAAGGCAAACCGCCGTCACTCGGGCCAGGCATTTAACATCTCCAGCAATTTTGCTTCAGTAAGTACGATTGTACCTGAATTTATGGCTTTGTCAAGTTTACTGCCCGGGTTCTCGCCGACCACGAGATAATGGGTGGTGGCGGATACGCTGCTGCTGACTTTTGCGCCTTTAGCCAGTAGTTTTTCCTTTGCTTGTGCGCGAGTCAAGGTTGGCAACGTGCCGGTAATGACAAAGACCTTGCCTTGTAAATCGCCCTGCACATCGCCCTGCACATTGTCAGCTGGCTGTAATTGTTCATCCTCCCAGCACACGCCGGCTGCGCACACCTGATCGATGATCGAGAGATTGCGTTCATCGCCAAAGAACTGCACGATGTTTGCAGCTACTACCGGGCCGATGTCCGGCACCTCGCACAGCACCTCAGCGTCGGCCTGCTTGAGTTCGTCCAGCCGGAATTGTCGCGCCAGATTGCGCGCGGTGCTCTCGCCCACTGCGCGGATGCCCAAGGCATATAAAAACCGGTCAAAACGGGTTTTTTTACTGTGCTCCAGTGCCTGCAACAGGTTGGCCGCGGATTTATCACCCATTTTTTCCAGCGTGGCAACCTGCTCCTGTTCCAGGCGGTACAGGTCGGCGATAGTGCTGATCAGTCCCGCATCAAACAACTGTTCTACCAGCTTCTCACCCAGTCCGACTATATCCAAGGCCGCGCGGGAGGCAAAATGGATGATGGACTGAATACTCTGTGCGCGACAATGCAGGCCACCACTGCAACGGGTTACCGCCTCGCCTTCGGTGCGCACTACGGGCGCGCCGCACACGGGACAGCGCACCGGCATGGTGAACGCCGCAGTCCCTGCGGGCCGTTGCGCAATGATAACCTGCACGACTTCGGGAATGACGTCCCCGGCCCTTCTGACGCTGACCGTATCGCCGACGCGTACATCCTTGCGGCGGATTTCATCGGCATTATGCAAGGTGGCATTAGTCACCGTCACGCCGCCGACTCGTACCGGTTGCAGGCGCGCCACCGGCGTTAACGCGCCGCTGCGGCCGACCTGCACCTCTATCTCCAGTACCTCAGTGACAGCCTCTTCCGGCGGGAATTTATAGGCGATGGCCCAGCGCGGCGCCCTAGAGACAAAACCCAGTTGCTGCTGGTGGCGGCGCTCATCCACCTTGAACACAATACCATCGATTTCGTAAGGCAACGCTGCACGTTTTGCCGCCAGCTCACGGTAATAGCGGATACACTCATCCACGCCAGTGACGCGCGCGCTGTCGGGCGAGACCGGCAGGCCCCAGGTTTTCAGCGCTTGTAAAGTGGCAAAATGGGATGCCGGCAACGCCCCTCCTGCAGTAATGCCAAGGCCGTGTGCGAGAAACTGTAAGGGGCGCGTGGCCGTGACTCGCGGGTCCAACTGCCGCAGGCTGCCGGCGGCGGCGTTACGCGGGTTCACAAACGGCTTGTCCTCACGTTCCCGCTGCCTGTCGTTCAGGGACTTAAAGCCGGCCCGGCACATAAATACTTCACCCCGAACTTCCAGTCTGGTCGGATGGTGTTCCGAGCGCAGCCTCAGGGGAATGTTTTTTATGGTACGGATATTGGCGGTGACGTCCTCGCCTGTGGCGCCGTCGCCACGGGTAGCTGCCCGCACCAGTTTACCCTGCTCGAATAACAGGCTGATGGCCAGGCCGTCGAGCTTGACTTCCGCGGCATAGCAGATGTCATCCAGCTGCAGACGCTCCCGTACACGTTTATCGAAGGCGCGCAGCTCAGCATCATCAAAGACATTATTCAAGGACAGCATCGGCAGCTCGTGCTGTACTTCGGAGAATGCACTGAGTGGCTGTTCGCCGACACGCTGCGTGGGCGAGTCCGGGGTCACCAATTGCGGGTGTTCACCCTCCAGAGTCGCCAGTTGTTGATACAGGCTGTCGTATTCCGCATCGGATACAGCCGGGTCGTCCAGAACATGGTAGCGGTAGCTGTACTCGTTCAACTGCCGTCGCAGCGCAGCAATTTTTGCTTCCGGCGTTGCCATTGGTTGACGTTCAACAACTCATGCAGAAGCGGCCAGCTCCACGGCTGCGTCAATATCCACTGACACCAGGCGTGAAACGCCAGCCTCGTGCATGGTAACACCCAGTAGCTGGCGCGTGATCTCCATGGTGATTTTATTGTGGGTAACGATGATGAATTGCACGTCTTTGGACATGACCTTTACCATTTCACTGAACCTGACCACGTTGCTATCGTCCAGTGGCGCATCCACCTCATCTAAGATACAGAATGGGGCCGGATTCAGTTTGAAGATAGAGAACACCAGCGCCACGGCCGTCAGGGCTTTCTCACCGCCGGACAACAGATGGATATTGCTGTTCTTTTTACCCGGCGGTCTGGCCATGACCGTCACGCCGGTTTCCAGCAGGTTTTGCTCGGTCATTTCCAGGTACGCATGACCGCCGCCGAACAACAGTGGAAAGTTTTCCTGGAGGTTTGCATTCAGGCGTTCGAAAGTTTCCTTGAAACGGGCGCGGGTCTCTTTGTCAATCTTGAGCATGGCATTCTCCAGCGTCTCCAGAGCAGTGGACAAATCAGCATACTGGCTGTCCAGATAGGTTTTACGTTCACTGTTCTGTTCATATTCACCAATGGCCGCCAGATTAATGGCGCCCAGGCGTTGTATCCGGTTCTCCACTGCGCCCAAGCGCTCTCGCCATGGTTGTATCCGGGCCTGCTCATCCAGCCCTTCCAGCAAGGCCTGGGGAGTATGTGCCATTGCCTCCAGCCGCTCTGCCAACGTTTGCACCCTGACGGTTGTCTCCTGGTGCCGGATGCGCGCCTGCTCCAATACTGCGCGTAATTCCTGCAATGCCAGTTCCTTGTCCGCGCGCGCCTGCTCTTCGTCTCTGAGCAGCTGTTCCTGGCCTTGAACGGTTTCCCGAGCCGTTGCCAAGGCGGTTTCCGAGCTCAACTTCTGCGCCAGTTTGAGTTCCAGTTCATCACCCAGTTGTTGCAGCGGTTGCTGCTGTGCAGCCTGCGCGCGCGCCAGTTCGCCGAGGCGCTGCTCCAGCGCGGCAAGCTGCTCCTCGCCGCGCCGGCACGACTGTGCAAATGATGCCTTTTGCGTTTTGGCCGAGGTCACTTGCAATTCGAGAGCGTGGCTGTCGGCACCGGCATCCTGCCAGTGTGAGCGGGCTTTGCTCAACGCCTGGGTATGCTCGGCGCGCGTTGAGGCCAGTTGTTGCTGTTGTGTGAGCAACTCCTGTCGGCACTTTTGAGCGCGCGCCAGCAGCGGTTCAAGCTGAACTATTTCCGCCTGCGCAGCCTGTTCCTGGTCATGCAAGTCATGTAGTTCCTGTTCAATCCTGGTGGCTCTCTCGGAACTCTGTTCGTGCCGGGTTTTTAACTCTGTAAACTGTGCCTTGGTGGTTGCAACAACTTCTTGTTGATTATTTAATGATATAAGTAACTTATTGTTTTTAATGTTTTCTTTCTCGACAAGGTTGTTCTTTTGTCTGATCTCGTCTTCGCGCTGGCCAATCCCGGTTTGCAATTCCTGCCGGATCCCTTTCAAGCGGGTCAGCTCCTGTTCGCGCGCCAGTGCGCCGGGTGCCTCCGCGGCGCCTTGCATTCTTACCCAGTAATTATTCAGCCACACGCCGTCTTTGGTGATGACCGACTCGGTGTCATCCAGCTCGCGACCGATTAACCGTGCCTGTTGCTCACTCTCCGCCAGGTAGATACGGTTCAGCAAGACCTCCACAGGCGTTGGCGTTGTGACCTTGTCGATCAGCCTGGGCCAGGGTTTGGGTGTGTAACTGATGGGCTCGCCCTCAGCCAGCACAAAGCCGGCGTTACCGGTTTGCAGTGATGCTGTGTCCAAGTCAAGACCCTGCAGGTCTGTAACCAGCAAATCCTGCAAGCGCGCGCCAAGCACCAGCTCCAGCGCGGCCTCCCAACCCGGCTCCACTCGTATCTCGTCTATCAGCCGAGGTCTGTCCGTCAACCCCTGCGCGGCCAACCAACGTTCCAGACTTTCCGTATCGTCCAGTGTTTGTGCGCGCTGCAATGCCTGCAGGGAGGTGATGCGGTTCTCATTCTTCTGGTGTTCGGCGCGCAACGTCTGAACTTGTGTATTCAAGTCTGTCAGCGCAGCCCGGTAGTCCTGCAAGCTGGCGGCGCTTTCCTGCAATTCCTGTTTCCTGCGCGCCAGCAGGCGCTCACTTTCGCCGGCGGCTGCAGATAAAATTTCCAACTCCTGTTGCAGTCGCTCCGGGAACAGCGTTGCCGCTTCCTGCTGCAAGTCGGCGCGGCGTTGCTCCAGCACCAATGTCCCGGACTGCAACAAGCCCTTGCGCGTGGTGTTCACTTCAATGCGCTTGTCGGTCTCGGCCAGCGTGCGCTGTAATGTATCCCACTCCTGTTGCAGGGTTTGCCAAACCTGCTCTGCAGTGCGCAAGGCCTTGTGGGCATCGCTGCCGGCGCTACGGGCGCGCTCCAGGCGTGGCGCCAGCTGCTCTATCCTGTCCGTAAGCTCGGTCAACTGCCTAGTATCATCCGCCTGTTGCCGCAACAGCGCCTGCTCGGATTGCCCGACCTTGGCGGCTTCCTCAGCCAGTGCATCAATGCGCTCTTTGGTATGGGTAATGCGTTGCTCCAGCTGCGATATGTCGCTGCCGATCTGGTAAAACCCGGCCTGGGCTACGTTAAGCGCTTCATTCGCGGCGCTGTAGCTCTGTCGCTGTGTCTCAATGCCTGCTTCCACCTTGCGCAGCGCGGCGAGACCGGCTTCCACCCGGTTTTCGTGCCTGCGCACAGCGCCAAGCCGGTCTTCGGCAGCAGCCGACAACTCCTGCCATTCCAGCGCCAGCAGTTCCGCCTGCAGTTGCCGCTCTTCCTGCTTGAGCGCCTTGAAACGTTCCGCCGCGCGGGCCTGTCGTTGCAAGTGTTCCAGTTGCTTTTCCAGTTCTTCCAGCAGGTCCGTCAACCTGCTGATGTTATCGCGGGTATGCCGGATGCGACGTTCCGTTTCCCGGCGCCGCTCCCGGAACCTGGAGATCCCGGCCGCCTCCTCCAGGAACATGCGCAACTCCTCTGGCCTGGCTTCTATGAGCCGGGAGATCACGCCTTGCTCAATAATTGAATAACTGCGCGGACCGATACCGGTGCCGAGGAAGATATCCTGGATGTCCTTGCGTCGACAACGCGCGCCGTTGAGGAAATAGGTGGATATCGCATCCCGG
The DNA here is from genome assembly GCA_965215365.1 of Gammaproteobacteria bacterium. GTDB lineage: Bacteria > Pseudomonadota > Gammaproteobacteria > Eutrophobiales > Eutrophobiaceae > JAAXHV01. Next base: position 2,119,684 of record CBDCDS010000003.1, read on the forward strand.
TTCAATTGTCGGCGGATGGAGATTTCGGCATACCCGGCATAGGCTCCGCCGAGTTTACCCCCCGCATTGTCAAACACAAGTTCCACCGAGGCCTGACCGACCGGCTGTCTGGCGCCAGAGCCGTTGAAAATCACATCAGTCAAGGCTTCACCGCGTAAATGCCTGGCGGAACTCTCCCCCATTACCCAGGTCACTGCATCGATAATATTGGACTTGCCACAGCCATTCGGCCCGACGATTCCGACCAGATTGTCGGCAACCTGCAGGACCGTGGGCTCAACAAAGGATTTGAAGCCGGCGAGTTTAATTTTGCGTAAGCGCATGAACAGTTAACCCGCATATCTCACCGAGTGATGCGAAGCTCGCGCCGGATGGGTTCTGCCTGCGGGTGCATGCGACCGAAACCATAGCGGTAGCTATGGTTGAGCAAGCACGTGCCCGCAGGCAGAACCAAAACCAGCGAGGGCGCATCAAGCGCAGTGTGTTATGTGGAAAGAGTAGCAGTATTATCATAACTTATTGAGAGAAATTATGGTAACCTCTAAAAATACCCTCCGTGGTATTTTGTGATGCGTCCCATCCTTGGGACGCCCCCTGCGGGCGTCCTGCGGACGTCCAAATCCGCTCCGGGCGGATTTGTGAGACGGAAATGAAAAAGTATGATTTTTCATTTCCCTCATTGCGTCCATCCGTGGACGCAACCCTTCGGGCAGCTATGGCTGTGCACAAATTCGTCTGGAACGAATTTGGACAGCGCAGCTGGCCCCATCGGGGCAAACTACACGGATGTAGTTTGCACAAATTCGTCTGGAACGAATTTGGACAGCGCAGCTGGCCCCATCGGGGCAAACTACACGGATGTAGTTTGCACAAATTCGTCTGGAACGAATTTGGACAGCGCAGCTGGCCCCATCGGGGCAAACTACACGGATGTAGTTTGCACAAATTCGTCTGGAACGAATTTGGACAGCGCAGCTGGCCCCATCGGGGCAAACTACACGGATGTAGTTTGCACAAATTCGTCTGGAACGAATTTGGACAGCGCAGCTGGCCCCATCGGGGCAAACTACACGGATGTAGTTTGCACAAATTCGTCTGGAACGAATTTGGACAGCGCAGCTGGCCCCATCGGGGCAAACTACACGGATGTAGTTTGCAAATCGTCTATCCTGACGATTTGTCATTTTCAAGCACTTACGTGCTTGCTGTTACTGGCAGCATGTCCTTATGCTGCACGGGCACCTCTAATTTTTAGAGGTGCCCTTATGTTTCACAAGGCAACAAGCGACTTGGTGAGATATGCGGGTTAAGATACCGGTAAGCGTGTACTGATACAAGATGTCCGGGTTCAGAAACAAGTAAGACTCTTTAGATAAAGAAATCGGGTAGTCTGTGTGTGAATTAATCTCAACTAATTGACACAGGAGGACTACCCGATGCAGATCAAAAGCCTGCGGGTGAAATCATATCGCAGTTGGCGCGTGGATGATACTACCGATGCTGACGCGCTCGGTCGTTTGCAGCAGTTGGAATTGGTTGCGACGTTACGCGAGGATGGGTGTGGTGAGGCGACGGCACTGGCAGCAGTAGGTTGGTCGAGGGCGACCTACTACCGTTGGTTGAAGCGGTATCGTGAACATGGGCTGAAGGGTCTGGGGTGTGGCTCTCGTGCGCCGCGGCGGCGGCGTGTGCCGCAATGGACGCGCCAGCACGAGCAGCAGGTCTTGCACCTTCGCCAACGTTATCCGTTATGGGGCAAGCGTAAGCTCTGGCGGGTGGGGGTGCGCGAGCAGGGCTGGACTTTGAGCGAGAGTACGGTCGGGCGCATCGTGGCGAAGCTGGTGCGGCTAGGTCGGGTCAAGCCGGTGGCGTTTTACTATGGCCGGGTGAAGCCTAAGCGCCGCCGGGCGTTTACCCATCATGCCAAGCGCTGGCGCTACGGGATGAAGGCTAAGGCGCCAGGGGAGTTGATGCAGATAGACCACATGAGTGTCGGCTTCACGGACGGCGTCACGGTGAAGGAGTTCAAGGCCGTCTGTCCGGTGAGCAAATGGAGTGCGCTGCGAGCCTACAGTCGGGCCACCAGTGGCAATGCCCGGCGCTTCTTAAAGGCGCTGTGCCAAGAGGCGCCGTTTCCCATCCGTTCTATCCAGGTCGATGGCGGCTCGGAGTTCCGAGATGAGTTCGAGCAGGCTTGCCAGGACTTAGGAATCCCCCTGTACGTGCTGCCCCCGAAAAAACCCGAATACAACGGCTGTGTAGAACGCGCCAATGCCACCAGCCGCTATGAGTTCTATCCGTTCTACGAGGGTCCACTGACCGTGGCGGCCATCAACCGCAAACTGGCAGAGTATCAGCAATACTACAATACCTACCGCCCGCATGACGGTATTGGTTTATTAACCCCAATGGAGTATTATCAACAACTCACACAGCCTGCCTCTGAGTCTCATATGTATTGAACCTGGACACAAGATTGACACAAAATAAAAATTAAAGTAACTTCCGAAAATACCTGCCTTGGCATTTTTAGAGGTTCCCTTAAACCCGACGCCGGTGCATGGGGGAATGCATACTGGTAAAAAAACGAGATGAAACGAAACGTCACCGAGGCTCAATCCTCTGCAACGGCCTCTGCAACCAGCCCCGACCGCGGCATTGCTGAGTCAGGAGGCTATATGAATCCGGCCCAGGCTGCCCATTTCCGCGAGCAGTTAATCGACTGGAAACATTCCTTGATGAAGGAAGTGGAACGTACTGTCCACCACATGCAGGACGAAGCGTCGAATTTTCCCGACCCCAACGACCGCGCCACCCAAGAAGAAGAGTTTGCACTGGAACTGAGGACTCGCGACCGGGAACGGAAACTCATCCGCAAGATAGATGAGTCGCTGATGATGCTGGATGCCGGCGATTACGGCTATTGCGAAATCTGCGGCGGCGAGATCGGCATCCAGCGTCTGCAAGCCAGGCCCACGGCCACCCTCTGCATCGACTGTAAAACCTTAGACGAAATCAAGGAGCGGCAACTGGGGTAGTTACTCTATACCGAACCGGCAGATACCAAATAAAGGGAGCGGACCGGGCTACTGCCGTGCAGCTTCATTCTCGTATCATTCAGGTTATACTACGCCCATGCAGACGAAGGAAACTCTTGCGGGTCTCTTTATACTTGCTGTGGCCGGTCTGTCGTTGTGGCTGTGGCTCACTCCGTCCGGTTTGAAATGGGCGCCGGAGGTGACTTTTACCACCTTGCAGGGCGAGCGGCTCGCCATGGACGACTTGCGCGGGCGGCCGCTGCTGGTGACATTCTGGGCAACTACCTGCCCGGGATGCCTGAAGGAAATGCCACACCTGGTGGAATTGTATGAGGAATTCGGCCACAGCCGGTTTCAGCTGATCGGCGTTGCCATGTCTTACGACCCGCCCAACCGGGTGCTGGAATTGGCTAGCGAACGGCAACTGCCCTACCCTGTCAGCCTGGACCTGGACGGCGCCCTAGCTGCCGCCTTTGGTGACGTGATGCTGACGCCAACATCATTTCTGATTGACCCGGAAGGCCGGATCGTCAGGCATAGCATCGGCGCGATGGATATGAGCGAACTGAGACAGGACCTTGAAAACCTGCTGTATAGGCAGGTTGCCGGGGATGAGCACAGGCCTGAGGTGGGCGCTAAGGAGCCGGCGTGAACCAATCCGGCGGATCATCATGCTGCTACTGAAGTCTCTGCACCTGATCTTCATGGTCACCTGGTTTGCCGGCCTGTTCTACCTGCCCAGGTTGTTTGTTTACCATGCCCGGAGTGATGATGCCATCAGCATCGACCGGTTCAAGATCATGGAACGCAAACTCTATTTCGGCATTATGACGCCGGGTGCGGTATTAACCCTGATCTGTGGCTGCTGGTTGGCCCTGGCCAACGGCTGGGACGGCTACGCAGCTCAGACCTGGTTTCAGGTGAAACTGGCGCTGCTGCTGCTGCTGCTCTGTTATCACCTGCACTGCGGCAAATTGTTGCAGGATTTCAAACACGATCGCAACCGCCACAGCCATGTGTGGTACCGCTGGTATAACGAAATACCGGTGCTGTTCCTGGTTGCCATCATCCTGCTGGCGGTATATAAACCGCTCTGACGCCTGATGCCGGCAAAACCTGTGGTGCTGGCCTTATCCGGCCATGATCCGTCCGGCGCGGCCGGGGTACAGGCGGATATTGAGACCCTGGCGCGCGGCGGCTGCCATTGCGTTTCGGTCATTACCTCACTGACGGCGCAGAATACCGCACAATTCAGACATATCACGCCGCAACCGCCGGCCCTGTTCAGGGAACAACTGGACTTGCTGACGCAGGACCTCAGCGTGGATGCCTGCAAGATCGGTCTCATCGGCAGTGTTGAACTGGTCGAAGTGATTGCGGACTATCTTGCCCGCACGAACTTCCCGGTCGTCCTCGACCCGATCCTGGCCAGCGGCACCGGCGCCGGATTGGCCTCTGCGGCTCTGAGAGCGGCACTGACTGAGCAACTTTTTCCCCATGCCACTATTGTCACGCCCAACCTTGCAGAGGCACTGACTTTGACAGGAGGCAACGAGCTGAACAGTGCCCTGTACACCCTGCTCGAGCGCGGCTGCGACACCGCACTGGTGACAACCTCAGACGACGAGGGCGGGCGCCTGACAAATACCTGGATGGATGAAACCCGGGCGCTACACAAGTACCATTGGGACAAGCTGCCGGGCACTTATCACGGCTCCGGCTGCACCCTCTCTGCCGGTATTGCCGGGTGGCTGGCACAGGGCACCCCACTGCGCACCGCCGTAGCACAAGCACAGGAATATACCTGGCAGACCTTGCATCACGCGCGCCGGCACGGCACCGCGCAACTGCATCCCGAACGTTTTTTCTGATGTGGCGCCAATCTCAGGCCCGTTGTCTATGAAGGGGTTGTATGTCATAACGGACTGTACCCGCTGGCCCACCGACCCGCTGCTGTCCATAACGGAACAAATCCTGCGCGCCGGCATTACCGCACTGCAATACCGGGACAAGTCAGCCGACCCCGTGAAAAGAACACGGGAGGCCCTGGCGCTGCATACACTTTGCCGGGACTACGGTTGCCTGTTTATCATCAATGATGATGTGCAACTGGTCCGGTCAACAGACAGCGACGGCGTGCATCTGGGCCAGGAGGATTGCAGTTGCAAGGCCGCCAGGGAGGCGCTGGGCGCGGGGGCAATCATCGGTGTTTCCTGTTACAACAGTCTGGTACGGGCGCGGGCGGCAGCGCGGCAAGGCGCGGACTATATCGCGTTCGGCTCGTTTTATCCAACCTCATCGAAGCACAATACCGCGCGCGCCGAAACTGGTATCATAGGGCAAGCCAAAGCGGGCCTGTCGCTACCAGTAGCGGCCATCGGTGGGATCACCCCAGCAAATTGCACCCCCCTGCTCGAGCACGGGGCCGATCTGCTGGCAGTCATCAGCAGCGTTTATCAGGCCGAAGACCCGTACTCGACAGTAAAGCAATTCAATCAAATCATCGGCGCCTACAAATGAAGACTAACCATTTTGCACAAGCAAGGCAGTATATCGCCGGCGGCGTGAACTCACCGGTACGGGCGTTCAAGGCGGTAGGTGGTGAGCCGGTATTCTTTGAACGCGGTGCCGGCGCGTACCTGTATGACACTGCCGGGCGCGCCTATATCGACTATGTGGGTTCCTGGGGGGCGCTGATTCTGGGTCATGCCCAGCCGGCGGTGCTTGCGCGCGTGCGTACAGTGATGGAACAGGGGCTGAGTTTCGGCGCGCCCACCCCGATAGAAACAGCCCTGGCTAAAAAAATCTGCTCACTCATGCCTGCTATCGAACGAGTGCGTATGGTCAATTCCGGCACGGAAGCGGCCATGAGCGCCATTCGCCTGGCGCGCGGCTACACCGGCAGAGAGCGGATCGTGAAGTTTGAAGGCTGTTATCACGGCCATGCCGATGCCTTGCTGGTCAAGGCCGGTTCCGGGGCGCTGACCCTGGGGATCCCTACCTCACCGGGGGTTCCCGCGACCACGGCGCAACACACTATTACCCTGACCTTCAACGACTGTGACCAACTGGCGCAGGTGTTTGCCGCTGCCGGCGCCGAAATTGCCGCAGTCATCGTCGAACCGGTAGCCGGCAACATGAACTGTATCCCGGGTTCGCAACGTTTCTTAGATACCTTGCGAGAACACTGTGATCGTTATGGCAGTGTCCTGATCTTCGATGAAGTCATGACCGGCTTGCGCGTAGCTCTGGGCGGTGCCCAGGCCCGATACGGCATCACCCCCGACCTGACCCTGCTCGGCAAAGTCATCGGCGGCGGCCTGCCAGTCGGCGCCTTCGGTGGCCGCCGGGAGATCATGGATTGCCTAGCGCCAGAGGGCGCCGTCTATCAGGCCGGCACCTTGTCAGGAAACCCCGTGGCCATGGCTGCGGGACTGGCGACGCTGGAACAGGTGGCAGAACCCGGTTTCTTCACCGACTTGTCAGACCAGCTGAAGACCCTGCTTAGCGGGCTGAAACAGGCGGCGACAGCCAACGGCGTGCCCCTGACTACCAATCAGGCCGGCGCCATGTTCGGTCTGTTTTTTACCGATGCCGCGCAGGTTACTTCATACCAACAGGCCACCGCGTGCAACCAGGATGCCTTCAAGCGTTTTTTTCACGGGATGCTGAAACGCGGAGTCTATCTGGCGCCTTCAAGCTACGAAGCCGGCTTCATCTCCAGCGCGCATGGCGCTGATGAAATAGACGAGACCCTAAAAGCGGCCGACACTGTCTTCAAGGAGATGTGACAGCAGGTAACATCTTTTTCTGCCGGAGGCCTGACAGGAAACTAATTGCCTGATGCAGCCTTAAGAATATCAAGCACTTCCATGTACATTTGAAAGTTAATTCCAAGGAGAGCTATCAGTAGCACCATGTTCAACCCCGTCATCCATTTAAGCATCCTGATTTCTGTTTCTATTTTGCCCATGCGGGAATCCATATCTGCCACGGATTGGGCGCAGCGCGTGCGCTTTTTGGGCCTGCTCCTGCTGTCGAACAAGCGGCCTATCTCATCATGGGCCAATATCTCGTTAAAGAAAATTTCCTTTGCTATTGTAAACTCAACCTAGGCACAACTTCCGAACTGAAACAGGTTTCACAAGGTAACAAGCGACTTGGTGAAACCTGCGGGTTAGAGCAACGTTCAACTTCAGGAGAAAACCATGTCTGCATTTGCTAACGCCACCCGTTTTTTTCATGCCTGTGAGGGGCTGGAAGGCTGGAATGGCTGCAAACAATACGTCGCGCCCGGTGCCGGTTTTGTCGCGCAGAGTGACGCTCTGGCTGACATAGATACGGTGCAAGGGTACAGCGAGTGGATGGCCGGTCTCGGCGCCAATCTGATGCCTGACTGCGGCTACGAGCTGCACGCGTCGGCTTATGATGAAGCGACGCGCACGGCGCTGTTTTTCGCAACCTTCAAGGGCACGCATACCGGCGAGGGCGGCCCGGTGCCGCCGACGCACAAGCACACCCACTCACACTACGTCTATGCGTTGACCATGGATGATAATGACTTGGTGTCCGGCATGGTGAAAATATGGAACTCGGCGTGGGCATTAGCTGAGTTGGGCTGGGACTGAGGCCGGGTTCAGCTAGCGCGCACGCGGCGCGCCGGTAGTGCCGTAACCGGCGAGTTCCACATAGCCGCGTCCGTCTATGGCGGCGGCGCCGAAGGCGCCATTGAATTCCACCGCGCCTTCCCAGTAGCGGAACGACAGGTCCAGTTCCTGCGCGGCCAGCGCTGGCCGGATGTTCAGGTCGAGTTTGTATTTTGGCACGCGCAGGCGCCAGGCGGCGGGATACACCACTTTGCTCTCGAGACTCTGCCAGGTATCCAGTATCTCCAGTTCGACCTCATCGAATTCTAACGTGTCCACGCGCCCGTCCGGGAACACGACGGCACCGTAGCTGAAGCGGTCTCGCACACCATCCATGCGGCGGAAACGGTAGTACATCACTTCATGGTCATTGGCCAGTTGCAGCGCAAACCAGTCCCAGCCAAGCTGCTCCTTGCCCAGGGCGCTGCTGCTCCACTCCCGGTCCATCCAACTGTTGCCGCGCACCGTGTAGGTCTGGTCGGCGACGCTGATATAGCCCTCAGTGGGCATACGAGTATAAGAGTAGTAATAGGACGCATTGCCCGGTTCGGCATTCTTTACGCTAAGGCCGTTATCACCATGAAGCACGACACCTTTGCCTTGCTCCAGGCTGAGGTCCAGACTGATTCCACCAGCGCTGGCGCGCAGGCGCAGGGGGAAGGTCTGCGCTGAGGTCGCGGCGACAGACCAGTCGTCCAGCCAGACCTGCAGCTCGCCGGTGCGCGCGCCGGCGAGACCCGCAGCGCCGCGGCTGAAGCGCTCAACGGCATGAAACTGCTGCGAGTCAATATCGGTCAGGGCGAGGTGGGCCATGTATAACTGTTCAGTACGCCAGTACGAGCGGCCGCCGCGAGGCTTGAGGGTCGGGCGAAACCGAAAAAATGTGAGTTGGTAGCCAAAACGACGCTCCTTGCCATTATCAACATTGCCAGTGAAATACCACCACTCGGTGCGGTATTCATTATGGGGGCCATGGTCGGCGGGAAATCGGAACTGCCTAGGTTGCTCCGCCTGCGCAAATGAACGGGTGGGGTCGCCGCGCAAGACCTCGGTGACAGCGATTGGTTGCGCGCTTCTGTCCGTGCTTTGTCCCGGGCTGTTTTGGGAGTTCCTGTCAGCGCAGCCGGGCGCCGCCAACGCTGCCAGGATGAGCAAGGCGCTGCTATGGCAGGCATGTTTAGAGGGAGCCGGCAGGCAAACCATAGGCTACTCCCTGCTCAGGGCCTCGGCAGGTTGGGCGCGCGCAATCTTCCAGGCCGGGTAAATGCCGGCAAGGAGGGCGGCGGCAAGACCGAGACTCAAGCCCTGTAACACGACCTCTGCGCTGAACTGCAATTCCATACTCCAGCCAAACGAACGCCGGTTGATGACCAGGATCAGCAAGGCTGTGATGAGGCAGCCTACCGGCATTGCAATGAGACCGGCAACCAGACCCAGCAGGCCGGTTTCCGACATAATCAGGCTACGTATCTGGCCGGGCAGGAAACCCAGGGCCCGCAACAGGGCGTGTTCCCGGCTACGTTCCAGTTGTAATGCCAGCAGCGCGCTGAACACGCCGATGAAGGCGATGATCGCGGCCAGCGCCCGCAGGATGTCGGTGACAACGAAAGTATTGTCAAACACCGCCAGCGCTTCCTGCAGAATCCTGTTCCGGTCCTGCAGCCACAAGTCATGTTGCGGCGCCAGTTGTTGTACTTGCCGGCGTAAGGTTTCCAGGTCTGTTCCCGGATGAGTGTAGATGCCAAAGCCCGAATAGCGGTTATCACGCCAGTGCCGTTGATAAGTACGCCGGCTCAGGCTGACGACGCCCTGCTCAGAACCATAGTCCTGGTACACACCGAGGACGCGGAACGGTCGGTAGCCATGATCGGTGCGCAGCTCCAGTATATCGCCCGGTTGCACCTGATAGCGCCAGGCATAGGGTTCGGACACTATGACCGCATCTTCCTGCTGAAACAGCGACCAGATCCGGTCGGCGTCACCCTGTTTGAAATGAAACCCTGCCCAGGACACTTCATTGAGTCCGTAGGCGGCGAGCTCCGTATGTCCGTGCGCCGCTTCAATATTCACGCGGCGCACGCTGCTGAGGGCTCGCACCTCGGGCAATGCCAGGATAGCTGCTTTCAAGGCGGCATTCAGGGCGTGGCCCGAAGCCGTCGTGGCCGGCGCCGGGAGCGACACGTACAGATCCGCCCGTAGCGTCTGTTGCAACCAGCGTTCCACCGATAGGCGAAAGTTATTGACCATCAGGCCAATACCGATGACGGTGGCAATAGCGATCATCAACGCCGCAAGGGTCGCCGCAGTGCGGCTCAGGGAGGCCGTTAGCGACTGGCAGGCGTAGCGACCGGAAATGCCGAAAACCTGACCGAGCAAGGGCCTGATAGCCGCCATCAGTGTCACGGTTGCCAAAGGTATGAACAAGGCCAGGGCCAGAATAATGATGAAAATGCCGAGAAACCCCAGCCCGATACTGCTACCGGACAGCCGGATAACCGCAACGCCCACTGCCAGCGCCACGCCGCCGACAAGGGCGGCCGGAAGCGCCAGACGCCGTGACGAGGTTTCCAGGTGGGAACGTAACAATGCCTGTCCGGGCGCGACCCTGGTCGCCTCCAGCAGCGCCGGGACAGTTGCCAGCAAGGCGCCCGCCATACCCAGCAACGCGGCTTTGAGCAACGAGTAATGCGACCAGGCCAGGTTGGCATCCGTAAACAGGTCATACACCTCGTGTATAGTGCGGTTGACGATCTGTAACAGACCCTGGGCCAGCGCCACGCCGAACACCAGACCGGCTGCGGTGGCTGTCAGACCTATGAGCAATGCTTCCAGCGCGATGAGCCCCGCCAGCTGTCGGCGCGTTGCCCCCAGTGCTCGCAGCCGACCCAGCAATAGACGCCGCTGCAGCACCATGAAGGTCATGGTGTTGTAGATGAGGAACATGCCCACCAGCAGGGCCAGCAGGCTCAGCGCCGTCAGATTGGTGTGAAATGCCGTGGTCAGCTGCTTGAGCGAACGGGTTCTCGTCTCTGCCGCAAGTAAGGCTGCATCAGGCGGCAGCAACGCTTGCAGCCTGGACTGCGCGCCATCATCTCCATCTGCCAGAACGACATCGATCCGGCTAAGCCGCCCCGGCATTCCAAGCACTTCCTGAGCTGTGGCAAGATCTGCCAGCAGCAAGTTGCCCGGGAGCGGGGAGGTACCGGGGGAAGCACCCGCTGCAGTCCGCGTAAGTATCCCTGCCACGCGCACGGGGGTACGCCGGCCGCCGGTTACAAGGTGCGCGTTATCATTTGGCTCAAGTCCCAGCCGGTTTGCCGTGGCGCCATCTAGGAGCACCGTATTGCGCTCCGTCAACAAACGGCTCAGCACGCCCGCTCCGGCGGCCTGCTGCAGATTGTCAAACCAGGCGTAGGAGCGAAAAGTCCTCTCCGCAAAGGGATCGAGGCCAAGCAGCGCCACGACTTCCCGTTGTGCGTTTTTTTCCAGGGTCACCCGAGCCTCGATAACGGGCGCAAGCGCGCGCCGGCCATGCTCAACGCGCAAACGCGTGTACAACCTGTCATCAAGACCGTCGGGGCCGCCGACAATACGATGGGTAGCCTTGCCGGCGACAGTTTCGGTGGCGCGCGCAAAGGCTTGTCTGGCGCTGTTATTAACCAGGTCCACAGCGACTACCACGGCCACAGCCAGGGCAATGCCGGTAATAGCCAGACCCGCTTGCCACGGGTGGCGCAGGAAAAAGCGCCGACTGGAGCGGAGCAGGAGGCGCCGTTTCAACCTGATTCCAGGCGGCAATCCCGTATGGTCAGCAACCGGTCGGCCAGTCCGATGACTTCGCGACTGTGGGTCACCATGAACAGGGTTTTGTTGGCCTCACGCACCAGCCGCTCAAGCAGGTTCAGGACTTGCTGCCCGGTGTCGTGGTCGAGGTTCCCGGTAGGTTCATCAGCCAAGATGATGTCCGGGCTGTGAATCAGCGCCCGGGCGATTGCTATACGTTGCTGCTCGCCGGTGGAGAGCCGGTCGGGGTATGTGTCCAAGCGCCGCCCCAGGCCCAGTTGCGCGAGCATAGCTGCTGGTTTTGCCCGCCCATCACCATCAAGCTGAGCGGTCAACTCCAGCGGCAACAACAGGTTGTCTCTTACCGTCAGGGTAGGGATCAGATTGAAATTCTGGAAGATAAAACCAATATATCGGCGCCGAAACAGTGTGCGCTCAGTCTCACTCATGCCGGCCAGTGATTGTCCGCGCACCAGTATGTCACCCCGGTTTGGGGCATCAATACCGCTGATCAGGTTCAACAGAGTGGATTTGCCACAGCCGCTCTTGCCAAACAACACGACAAATTCCCCTGCGTGCACTACGCCGCTTACATCATCAAGAATGACGTGCTCCTGAGCCGCTTCCCAATAGGATTTGGACAGCTGGCGAAATTCTATAACAGGCCCGACCATGGAGCGGAATCATAGCAAGTAGAAAAAACCAATACAAAATCAACTCGTTCTGGTATGCCAAGCGGCAGTTTCTGATCAAACTGGGCATCGATACCTGGCCTGGCACGCTGAATCACGAGAGCCACACCCCAGACCCCTCAGCCTCTGTGCCAGACTGGTGATTGCCGGTGTCGGCGTGTTGGCGCAGTTCCTGATGGCTACGCTTTAGCGTCGGTCAACTTCCGCATGGGTCGGGCGGCTGCCAGCAATACTATGCCGGCACCGGTTGTAATCGCCACGATCTGCAGATACAGACCGGGCATATCGTGCAGCGCTTCGGGGTCGAAGCGTCCTGCCAGCAGGCCTGCGATCAGGTTGCCCAGCGCGGCACCTAAGAACCAGATGCCCATCATCTGACTCAGGTAGCGTTTCGGCGCCAGTTTGCTGATGGCGCTCAGGCCCACCGGGCTCAGGCATAATTCTCCGGTAGTATGCAACAGGTAAGTCAGTAACAACCAGGTCGGCAGAACACTGTCGCCGCCGGCCACGAGGCGCGCAGCTAAGAATATGACGAAAAATCCCAAGCCAAGCTGAATCAGGCCCAGCGCGAACTTGACCGGTATGGATGGGTCCAGGTTACGCCGACCCAGGTTCACCCACAGGGCCGCCATAAATGGGGCCAGGATCAGGATAAACAGGGGGTTGAGGCTCTGGAACCAACCGGCCGGGATGACAAAACCCAGCCATTCCCGCTCTGTATAACGCTGCGCAAACAGGTTCAGAGAAGAACCGGCTTGCTCGAACCCGGACCAGAAAATGGCTGCGGCAATGACCAGAATAACAATGGCTGCAACACCTCTGCGCTCTTCTCCGGTGAGTCTGCCGTACCTGAAGATATAGGCGAAATATAATATCACGATGGCACTGAGCAGGTAGGTGGAGCCCTGCGCCAGAGCTACCGCGTCGAAGCTGAGTGCGCCTCCCACAGCCAGCAACAGGGTGACGAGCAACAGGCCCAAGCCGATGCCGACGCACAACCAGCCATAACGCGGTGCGCCTTCAATCCCGGCGCCAGAACGTAAATGGGCGGGGTACAAGCCGGCATCCCGCAGCTGAGAACGGCTGTAACGATACTGGATCAGTCCCAGCAACATACCAATACCGGCTGCGGCAAACCCGTAATGCCAACCGAATCGGTCACTCTCACCCAGGGCACTGCACACCAGCGGACCCAGCAGCGCGCCCAGGTTAATGCCCATGTAGAAAATGGTATAGCCGGAGTCCTTGCCGGAACCATGCTGCGGGTATAATTCACCGACGATGGCGCTGATATTCGGCTTCAGCAGGCCGGTGCCCAAGACCACCAGCACCAGCCCCAGGTAAAAGGCCGGGACGGCCGGGATAGCCAGGGTAAAATGTCCCAGCATGATGACGATGCCACCATACCAGACCGCCTGCTGGGCGCCGAGCAGCCGGTCTGCGATCCAGCCGCCGGGCAGCGCCGCCAGATAGACTGCGGCTGTGTAAAGGCCGTAAACAGCCGTCGCAGTCGCATCATCCATGTTCAGACCCCCTTCAGCCATGGTGGCGGTCATAAACAGCACCAGCAAGGCGCGCATCCCGTAGTAGCTGAAACGCTCCCACATCTCGGTGAAAAACAGGGTGCGCAGACCGGGCGGATGGGTCGGTTGTGTATTTATCATGAATTCAGCCGGCGCTGCCGGGAAGCCGATTATATTTGCGCACGAAACGGCGGTCAATCCAATCTTTCCAGCACCATACCCAGTGACCTTCCAGCGCCCACCAGGAGCGTGAAGCGATGGCGTACTTGTCTCCCGTGGAGATCAGGCTCAGGAACTCGCGTTGGGGAAAATAGGGTTTGAGCGGCCGGCCCAGCAACCTGTTGCGGAGATTCAACGCCAGCGGCGCCCCCTGGCGCACGGCGAATACACCGGATTTGGGTCGTGGATAGTTGCTGATATGAGCGATATCGCCGGCTGCGAAGATGTGCGGATGCGATACGGACTCAAGGGTATTGTTGACCTTGATAAAGCCCTGCTCATCGACTTCCATGCCGGCCGTTGCCGGCCAGGTCTGGGCGCGGGCCGTAGTTGCCCATAGCATCTCGTCTAACGCAAAGGTTGCGCCGTTGGCGCATTGCAGCGCGCCAGCCCGGACTGCGGTGACCTTGTGTTTCGTGTGCACGTCGATGTGGCGCTCGGCAAGCACGCGCCGGAATTTGGCGCGTACGCGGCGGTTATGGGTAGTAAGCACATCATCGGCATCGGTAAACAGGTGAAATTCCGGGCTTGTATAGTCCGCTGAGGCACTGGCCAGTAATCGTTGCAACCGATGCTGAAGCGCAAGTATCAGTTCAACACCCCCTGCCCCGGCGCCGACAATGCCGACGCGGGCGCCACCCTCACGGGCGCTGAGCCGTTCACACAGGCTTTGCCAGTTATTGACAAGGCCATCGATAGGTTTGACTGGCGTAACATGGGCGCCGGCACCGGAGACGGCAGAGATATCCGGGGCAGAACCGACATTGATAGACAGCACATCGTAATTCACCTCGGGCCGGGCGCGACAGCCCAGTCGTTTATGCGCCGGGTCCAGGCCGATCACTTCATCATGGAAAAACCGGGCACCGGCAAACCGGCACAACGGCACCAGCTCAATATGAGCCTCAGCAAGGGTATAATGCCCGGCTATGTACCCCGGTAACATACCGGAATAAGGCGCTTTCAGGTCGCGCGAGATCAAGGTGACGCGCACACCGGGCACGGGCCGCGTGGCGAACTTTTTCAACACCGTAACGTGGGTGTGGCCGCCACCCACCAGTACCAGCTCTCGCAAAACCGGAACGTTGCGTCTGGCGCCGGTCAGTTGTGCAGCCATTGGGAATTTTCTCCCCCTTTACTGTTACAGGCCACCTCTAATTAATAGAGGTGGCCTTATGCTGATGTGGCAAGTATAGTACAGCTGGAATCGATTGGGGAACATTTCGCATTTGCTTTTATTCGATGTTTGCGAATATTCTATGCAAAATGCCTTGTACAAGAAACCTTAACCCGCATATCTCACCAAGTGATGCGAAGATCGCGTCGGATTGGTTCTGCCTGCGGGTGCCTGGGCCCGAAGCCATAGCGGTAGCTATGGTTGAACAAGCACGTGCCCGCAGGCAGAACCAGGACCCGCGCGGGCGCATCAAGCGCAGTGTGTCAGGTGGAAAGAGCAGCAGTATTATCATCACTTATTGAGAGCAATCATGTTTCACAAGGCAACAAGCGACTGGGTGAGATCTGCGGGTTAAGCATCCATGAAACGCATCATCATCGGCATGTCCGGCGCCAGCGGCCTGCCCTACGGCATCCGCCTGCTGGAAACGCTGGCTGGCCTGCCGGATATTGAAACCCAGCTGGTGATGACCCGCGCCGCCCGGCTGAACATTGGCATCGAGACCGAGCACAGTATTGCCGATGTTGAGGCCCTGGCCGATACAGTGCATAACATCAAGGACATTGGCGCCAGCATTGCCAGCGGTTCTTTCCGCACCGACGGCATGATCGTCGCGCCCTGCTCCATGCGCACGCTCTCGGCAATCACCCACTCTTACGCCGACAACCTGTTGGTGCGCGCGGCAGATGTGGTCCTCAAGGAGCGCCGGCGTCTGGTTATCATGCCGCGCGAGACCCCGCTGCATACGGGACATTGCAAATTGTTTTATGAAGTATCGCTGCTGGGCGCGGTCCTTGCTCCGCCCATCCCGGCGTTCTACAACCGGCCGCAAACCGTTGACGATATTGTCAACGCCAGCATCGGCCGGGTACTGGACCTGTTCGATATCGATCCGGGCATGGTGCGGCGCTGGGAGGGGATGAAGGGGTTAAACTCCTGAACTCCAACACAGGATTATCAATGAATACTATTGCTGAGCGGAAAAGAATTGTCAGCGACTTCATCAGGCGCTGCAATGACTACGCCGACGCACAGCTCAGCCAATGCAAGGCGCGTCTGCAACAGGCTGAAGACCTGGACGCACTGGCGCTGGAGGCGCAAATCTATAACTGGAAAGTCTATAAGGCGTTTAACGCTCACGCCATTGAAGAATTAAAAACCACTGAGCTGGATAACTGGTTTGATGAGTAGCGAACCAGCCCGCAGAGAATAACGCGCCATTCTCTGCGGGCTGCGCCTTGTCTTGACGATGCGGGTTGGCTCTGAAGCGGTCAGCATTAAATGGAAAAATTACCAGACAAGGTCTTTATGGTACTATTCCCTCTCCACCAGCTATTAGTCGGTGCACCGGCACCATAAATCAAGACAAATAATTATGCACGCATCTTCTCTCCGTATTATCAGGATACTCTCTGGCCTGTTGTTACTGCTCGTCCCTATTGTCGCTGGCGCGGCAGCGTCCGGGGTAGCCCCGGCGGCACTCGACTTCACCGACCACTGGGCCGGCATTGCCGCGCTGGTGATATTCGTTATCGCCTACGCGCTGGTCATCAGTGAGGAAACCCTGCACCTGCGCAAATCCAAGCCAACCATTGTCGCCGCCGGTATCATCTGGGTACTGGTTGCCATCACCTACGCGCAGTACGGTCAGGCCCATGCGCTGGAAGGCAAATTAAGCCACAGCCTGCTTGAATTTGTCGAGCTGTTTTTATTCCTGCTCGCGGCCATGACGTATATCAACACCATGGACGAGCGCGGGGTCTTCGCAATGTTGCGCGCCTGGCTGCTGGCCCAGCAATTCAATCTGCGCCAGCTGTTCTGGATCACCGGCGCGATATCGTTTGTGCTGTCGCCGATTATCGACAACCTGACCACAGCGCTGTTGATGGCTACGGTCATCTGTGCAGTAGGGGGTGACAACAAACGCTTTATCGCCATCGGCTGCGTCAATATTGTAGTCGCCGCCAACGCCGGCGGCGCCTTCAGCCCGTTCGGCGATATCACCACCTTAATGGTCTGGCAACAAGGCATTATCGAATTTCAGGAATTCCTGGTGCTGTTCCTGCCGGCATTGGCCGGCTGGCTGGTAACGGCCGGCATTATGAGTTTTGCGCTCAGCACGGAGCGGCCGGCAGCGGTTATGGAAGAAGCCAAGCTCAAGTATGGTGCCTGGATCGTCATCGCGTTATTCCTGTTGACCATTACCATGGCCGTATCCTTTCACAACTTTCTGCACCTGCCGCCGGTATTGGGCATGATGACCGGTCTGGGCCTGCTGAACCTGTTCGGTTATTACCTGAAGCGGCGAGATGTTGCACTGTCCAGAGCAAGCCGGGCAATGCCGGCGCAAGGCGCGGAATTTTCCGCCCTGGACGGTTGGCAGAATAATCAGGCACATTACGACATCTATCAGAACCTGCAGCGCGCCGAGTGGGACACATTAATGTTTTTCTACGGCATCATTCTGTGTGTGGCCGGGCTGGGCGCGTTCGGTTACATGGCTATCGTTTCTGAGTTTTTCTACGTGGAACTGGGGCCGACCTACGCCAATATCTTTGTCGGCTTTGCCTCGGCCATTGTCGATAATATCCCGGTCATGTTTGCGGTGCTGGAAATGCGCCCGGATATGGACCACGGTCAATGGCTGTTAGTGACGCTGACGGCCGGCATCGGCGGTTCCATGCTGTCTATCGGCTCGGCGGCCGGGGTTGCGGTCATGGGTCAGGCCCGGGGGATTTACACGTTTTTTTCCCACCTCAAGTGGAGCTGGGCCATTCTGCTGGGTTACCTGGTCAGCATTGTTGTGCACTTCATCGTCAATGCGTCGGCGTTTACGTCATGAGCAAACGGTCTCTTGCAACCGGGCTGCTGGTGTGCGGCCTGGTGGCGCTGGCAACCATGATGGGAGTGCTGGTGGCAAAGCATCAGCAACCCGACCCGCCACCTGTCATTGCCGGGTTGCTTTGGCCGCAACCGAAGACCCTGTCCTCGTTTAGCCTCATCGACCAGGAAAATAATATCTTTACGCTGGCCGACCTGCACGGTAAATGGTCGCTCCTGTTCTTCGGTTTTACCCACTGCCCGGGGCCATGTCCGACGACCCTGGCAGTCATGAAACAAGTGCGTGAAGAGCTGGAACAGGTCCAAGACCTGCAATTTGTATTCGTTACAGTCGATCCGGCCCGGGACACTTCGGCACGAATCAAGCAATATCTGGCCTCGTTCCACCCGGAATTCATCGGCCTGGGCGGTTCGACTGAGCGGCTCTCGGCGTTGACCGGACAGATCGGGCTGGCTTATTTCCTGGACCAGACGGAAAGTAAAGAAAATTATCTCGTGGACCACAGCGCATCACTATTTCTGGTGGATCCGCAGGGGCGGCTGGTGGGGATTTTTTCCGCACCCCATGAGGCCTCAAGCATCGTTGACAGGTTTGCTCGGATTCGTACGTTTATTGATGGCTAGCGGCAGCTCAAAACGCGCTGCCGTACGGGGACGGGGGTGAAGATAACTGTATTTTGTGCTGGCATCATAAGGTTGGCCGACACCCCGGCGCTACACCTGCTGTCGCGGCTGGCATACCGACTGACGAGATGTGCGTGGCGTCCCTGGAAAAATATCCTGATTCGTTTGTTTGTCTGGAAATACCGCGTCGACTTGCGTCTGGCAGAAAAAATCAAACCTGGTGATTATGACACCTTCAACGATTTTTTTACCCGCGCAATGAAACCCGCAGCGCGCCCCATTGCCGGGTCCGGCGCGCTGGTCTCGCCTGCGGACGGTTACATCAACGCCGCGGGAACACTGGACAATGAGCGGTTACTGCAAGCCAAGGGCAAGCGCTATACCCTGCTCGAACTGTTCAATGGCGACCGGCAATTTGCCGATTGTTTCCGTAACGGCAGTTTTATTACGATTTACCTCTCGCCCGGGGATTACCATCGGATACACCTCCCCGCTGCTGGCGAGCTGCGCGCCATGGCTTATGTTCCGGGACGATTGTTATCTGTCAAACCCCGCAATGTGCGCCGCATTGACAAACTTTACACCCGTAATGAGCGTGTGATAACGGTCTTCAACTCAGCCATCGGCACCATGGCACTGATCTTCGTCGGCGCCATTTTTGTGGGTTCCATAGAAACGGTGTGGCACGGCGAGGTGACTGGCGCCGGCACGCGTGAATACCGGCGCTGGGATTATGACCCGGCTATCGGCTTTGCCCGGGGCGCTGAAATCGGACGCTTCAATATGGGTTCAACGGTGATCCTGCTGACACAGGCCGGCAGGATAAGCCGATTTTATTCCGACCGGCGCATCGCCATGGGTGAGCCGCTCGCGGCATAGCAAAGGTTAGAAGACGCCTCTAAAGACGCGCTTTTGAGATACCGGCGCTGATAAACCCCGGAAACGCAAAGACCATGAACAAAAAAAAGGTGACGGCGTAGAACTCCCAGTCCTGAGCGTGGTTCTCGCCCTGCATTTTCTGCTCCACGCCCAGTGCCAGGAAACCGGCGAGAAAATACAGCAGCAGCCACTCCAGCAAGCACATCCACTGCTTCTTTCGGTCAGGCTTGATAACCAGCAGGAAGCGTCCGTAACACCAGGGCAGGTTGGCTAGGATAACCGTAACCGCAATCAGCAGCCAAGTCACGTTTCCCGCCGACATAAGGGGCTCTAGGCGCGCTGTCGAGGCTTATAGCCCCACCACCCGGTTGCAGATCTCCATCAGTCCTCCGGGGGCAAAACCCAGCACCAGCACGGCCAGACCATTGACGCTGACCAGTATTCTGATCCCGGTGGCGGCGCTGAGCGTCGGGGCAATCTCTGCTTGGTCAAAATACATGAGCTTGATGATGCGCAGGTAATAATAAGCGCCTATCACCGAGAACAGCACGGCCAGCACGGCCAGCCAGATGTAACCGCTGGCAACCACTTCCTTGAGCACGTACCACTTCGCCCAAAAACCCAGGAACGGCGGCACCCCGGCCAGGGAGAACATGAACAACAACATTACCAGGGCAAACCAGGGACTGGCATCGGCGAGTCCCTTGAAATCATCCAGTCGGTCGGCCTCGTAATCCTTGCGTCCGATCAGGACAATAAAGCCGAACGCGCCTAGGCTCATAATCACATAAGCAATCACGTAGAACAACGCGCCGGCATAGGTGGCGCCCTGTTCGGGATACAGGCCCGGCAGGATGCCCAAAATGAGAAAGCCGGCATGCGCAATGGCAGAATAAGCCAGCATACGTTTGATATTGGTCTGCACAATGGCAACGATATTTCCCACAGCCATGGACAACAGGGCAAGAATGATCAGCATCCCCTGCCAGTCGAGGTGCAGGGGCAACATACCATCTACCAGCAACCGTATCGCCATGGCAAACGCGGCCACCTTAGGCGCAGTGGCCAGGAACAGGGTGACCGCCGTGGGTGAGCCCTCGTACACATCCGGCACCCAGGAGTGGAACGGCGCTGCGCCCAGCTTGAAGGCAATGCCCACTATAATGAAGACCAACCCGAACAGAAACATGATTCTGTTATCGGACTCGGCTTCAAGATAAGCGGCAAGTTCCGGCAACACCAGTGTGCCGGAGACCCCATATACAATTGAAATACCGTATAACAACAGACCGGAGGCCAGCGCGCCCAGCACAAAATATTTCATGGCCGCCTCGGCCGCCGTTCCTGATTCCCGGTTCATGGCCACCATGGCGTACAAGGCCAGTGACATCAGTTCCAGGCCCAGATAGACGGTCAACAAACTGTGCGCGGAGATCATCACCAGCATCCCCAGTACCGCAAACAACCCGAGCACAAAATATTCACCCTGTAACAGCTCGCGCTGCCGGAAGTAATGGTAGGAATAGGCAAACACCAGCAAAGACCCAACGCAGACGGTCACCTTAAGCACCACACTCAGCGGGTCCAGAAGGTAATGCTGGTGGAAGACGGCCACAGTCCCGGCGGGATACAGGTATAGCGCCAGACCTGCCACTACCAGCAGCGACACCTGGGCCAGCCAATAGGTCAGCTGCCGGTTCGGATTGTGCGAGAACACATCGCATAGCAGCGTCAGACAGACCAGCCCCAGCAAGGCCAGTTCCGGCAACACGAACAGGATTTCAGCGGTGATAAGCATCAGTTGATTTTGGCTTGGGCAATATGTTCTACCAACTGCCGCAGCGTCACGTCCATCAGTTCAAATAACGGCGCCGGCCACAGCCCCAGCAGCAGTACCGGCACTGCCAGTAATAACAGGAATGAGACCTCGCGCAGGGACACATCCTGCAACGCCGCCACTTGTTCGTTGGCTATGTCTCCGAAGATCACGCGTTTATACATCCACAAGGTATAGGCCGCGCCCAGAATCAGGACGGTTGCAGCCAGTACGGCAATCCAAGCATTGGCCTTGAAACTGCTGAGAATCACCATGAACTCGCCGACAAACCCGGAGGTGCCGGGCAACCCGGCATTGGCCATGGCAAACAGCATCATAAACGAGGCAAACACCGGCATGGTATTCGCGACCCCGCCATAGTCGGCAATTTGCCGGCTGTGCACCCGGTCATACATCACCCCCACGCACAGGAACAGCGCGGCCGAGATAAGGCCATGCGAGATCATCTGCATCATGGCGCCAGCCAGACCCAGGGCCGCGTCGGTGTTCGACCCGGCTTGTTCCATAATGGCAAACATGATGAAAAACCCCAACGTCACAAACCCCATGTGGGACACCGATGAATAGGCAATCAACTTTTTCATGTCCTGTTGCGCCAGGGCCACGAAACCGATATAAACGATGGCGATGAGCGACAACACGATCATAAAACCCGCCAGGGCGCCGCTGGCATCCGGGGTAATGGGCAAACTGAAACGGATAAAGCCGTAGCCGCCCATTTTTAGCAGGATTGCCGCCAGGATCACCGAACCGCCGGTGGGCGCTTCCACATGCGCGTCCGGCAGCCAGGTATGCACCGGCCACATCGGTATTTTCACGGCAAACGCCAGCAGAAAGGCGATAAAAATCCACTGCTGTTCGACCAGCGACAACGGCAACCGATACAGGTCAAAGAGATAGAAACTACCGATTTTAGAGTACATGTACAGCAGCGCCACCAGCATGAATACTGAACCCAGAAAGGTGTACAGAAAAAACTTGATGGTGGCATAAATACGCCGGGGGCCGCCCCACACGCCAATGATCAGGAACATGGGAATGAGCATGGCTTCCCAGAAAAAATAGAACAGGATCGCGTCCAGCGCGACAAATACCCCGATCATCAGACCTTCCAGGATGAGAAATGCCGCCAGATATTGGGTCACCCTGGTTTGAATGACGCTCCAGCAGGCGCCCACCACCAGTACCGTGGTAAATGTTGTCAGCAGTATCAGGGGAACCGAAATACCATCCACCCCAAGATGGTAGTTGATGTTGAAAGTATCTATCCACACGGCATGCTCAACAAACTGCATGAGCATGGCGGCAGTGTCGAACAGGTAGCACAACCAGGCCGATAACAGAAAAATGAGAATGGCGACAACCAGTGCAAACAGTCTGGCAGCCTGTTGTTGGCGCTCGCCCAACATCAGCACAAAGATACCGCCCAGGATGGGCGCCCAGATCAGTAAGCTCAGCAACGGCAGGGATTGAAACAGGGGCGACATTATCGGCTTACAGCAATCCATGCACGAATATTGCCAGCAGCAGCAACAGGCCGATAATCATGGCAAACGCGTAGTGGTACAGATAACCGGTTTGCAGTGTTCTGACGGAAGCAGAAAGTTTGCGCACCGCCCGAGCCGTACCGTTCACCAGCAAATTATCTATGAGGCGCGCGTCACCCCATTGCCAAAGCGCCTGGCCGGCGCTGCGGGCACCGCGGGCAAAGACCGCCTCATAGACCTCATCAAAATAAAATTTCCGCTCCAACAACCAGTGCGCCGGGGCAAGCCAAGCGGCAATCCTAGCAGGTATCTGAGGAAACACGATATAACATAACCAGGCCACCAGGATCCCGGACAGCGTCAGCCAGACCGGCGCATGCTTCCAGGCATTCAAGAAGATATCAATGGCACCGGAATAATGGGACGTCAGTTCATGGAACCAGACGGCGTGTTCGGCGGCGACTTCGATAGATGCCTGATAGTAATTGCCCAGCACCATGGGGGTAACCAGAAACGCGCCGATAACCAATGACGGCACTGCCAGCGCCAACAACGGGAAGCACACCACAGCCGGCGCTTCGCGCAAGCGCTCCCAGGTCTGCCGGCCAAACCTTTCCTTGCCGTGGAAAGTCAGGAAAAACAGGCGGAAAGAATACAAGGCGGTGATAAAGACACCGGCCAACACGGCCAGATAGGCGATATTGGCAAAGGGAAGTTGCGCATAATGTACCGCTTCGATGATGGCGTCCTTGGAGAAAAAACCGGAGGTGAATGGGAAACCGACCAAAGCCAGTGAACCGACCAGGGCGGTAAACCAGGTGATCGGCATATAGCGGTACAGCCCACCCATCTTGCGCAAGTCCTGTTCATGGTGCAGCATGATAATCACGGAACCCGCCGCCAGGAACAACAGCGCCTTGAAAAACGCATGGGTCACCAGATGAAAGATCGCCACCGAGTAGGCCGACGCGCCCAGCGCTACCGTCATATAGCCCAGCTGCGACAAGGTGGAATAGGCAATGACCCGTTTTATATCGTGTTGCACCAGCGCTAGCAGGCCCATGAAGAACGCGGTGAGCGCGCCAATAAGCAGGATCAGACTCAGCGCAGTCTCCGACAACTCATACAGGGGCGACATGCGCGCCACCATAAAGATGCCCGCCGTCACCATGGTGGCGGCGTGAATCAGCGCCGAGATGGGGGTCGGACCCTCCATGGAATCAGGTAGCCAGACATGCAGCGGCACCTGTGCAGATTTGCCCATGGCGCCGATAAACAGGCAGATACAGATGAAACTCAGTACCGACCAGTCCAGACCCGGAAGCAGCGACAGGGTAGTATCGTGTAGCACCGATGCCTGCCCGAACACCTGCATGTAGTCCAGTGAATTAAAATACCTGAGCAGCGCGGCGATACCGATGAGAAAACCGAAATCCCCCACCCGGTTGACGAGAAAGGCCTTGAGGCCGGCGTGAGTGGCGGAGTCGCGCTTGAACCAGAAACCGATCAACAGGTACGACACCAGTCCCACCGCTTCCCAACCGAAGAACAACTGGACGAAGTTGTTGGACATCACCAGCATCAGCATGGCAAAGGTGAACAAGGAGATATAACTGAAAAAGCGCTGGTAGCCCGGATCGTCGCGCATATAACCGATAGTATAGATATGGATCATCCAGGACACGAAGCTGACCACCACCATCATCGTTACGGACAACTGGTCCACCAGGAAACCCACTGAAAAGCGCAACTCACCCAGTTTCAGCCAGGTATAAAGCTCGGCGTTGTAAATCTCACCGCCATCGATCATGACATATTTGTACGCGTACAGGGACAGCACGGCAGCGATCCCCACACCGATGATTGTCACCCAGTGCGCGCCGCGCCGGCCGATGTGGCGTCCGCCGAGGCCGGCAATAATCGCCCCGGCTAACGGCGCCAGCACGATGGCAAGATAAACCTGCTCCATATTCATCCCTTGAGCCGATCCAGGTCCGCGACGTTGATGGTGCTGCGATTCCGGAACAACACGACCAGAATAGCCAGGCCGATGGCCGCTTCGGCAGCGGCAACGGTGAGGATGAAAAACACAAACACCTGACCGTGGATATCACCGAGAAAATGGGAAAATGCCACAAAATTCAGGTTCACCGAGAGCAACATCAACTCAATGCACATCAACAGGATAATGACATTTTTCCGATTGATGAAAATACCCGCCACACTGATGCAGAACAGGATTGCGGCCAGAATCAGGACTTCGTTAAGTGCAATCATAAGTTATTCAGCCGACCCCGTATCCATGTTGACGAGGCGCACCCGGTCGGCGCGCCGGGTACTGACCTGCTGACCCGGTTTCGGCGTGCGGCGGGCGCGCGACGGGCGCATAGTCAGGCCGATGGCCGCAATAATTGCCACCAACAGTATGGCGCCAGCCACCTCGAAGGGGTAGAGGTATTCGCGGAACAGAGTGCGGCCAAGCAGGCGGGTATTGCCGACCGCAGCTTCAACCTGCGCCATGCCGGCGCTGAGGTCGGGCAGAATGTCGGCGCGGCCTACAATCAGCGCCAGGGCGGCCAGCATCAGCACGGCTACCAGCAGCCCGATAGGTAAAAACCGCGCAAACCCCTCGCGCAGAGTCGAAATGTTGAGGTCCAGCATCATCACCACGAACAGGAACAGCACCATCACCGCGCCCACATACACCAGCACCAGTGCAATGGCTAGGAATTCCGCATGCAGCAACAGCCAAATCGCAGCACTGGAAAAAAATGCCAGGATCAAAAACAGCGCCGCATGCACCGGGTTGCGCACGGTAATCACCATGCTGGCTGAGATGACCAGCAGGGCCGCAAAAATATAAAAAACAGACTGCTCCACCATGGTTAGCGGTACAGGGCTTCGGCGGCGCGATCACGTGCGATTTGTTCTTCTGCCAGATCGCCGACTTCGAGCAAACGCTGCTTGGTCATAAGCAGGTCGGCGCGCTGTTCGCCGTGGTACTCGTAGATACGTGTCTCAACAATAGAGTCGACCGGGCAGGACTCCTCGCAGAAGCCGCAAAATATACACTTTGACAAGTCTATGTCATAACGGGTGGTGCGACGGCTGCCGTCATCCCGTTGTTCGGATTCGATAGTGATGGCTACGGCCGGGCATACTGCCTCGCACAGCTTGCAGGCTATGCAGCGTTCCTCGCCGTTGGGGTAACGACGCAGTGCATGCAGCCCTCGGAACCGGGGCGACTGCGGGGTCTTCTCCTCCGGGTACTGCACGGTCACCTTGCGCCGGAACAGGTAACGCCCGGTCAGCTGCAGCCCCTTGAGCAGCTCCCATAACAGAAAACTCCGGAAATGGTCTTTAATTTTCATTATCAGTTGAACCAAGGACCGACTCCAGCCACGACCATGCCGGAAATAACGACTATCCAGACCATGGTAATGGGCAGGAACACTTTCCAGCCCAGGCGCATGATCTGGTCATAACGATAACGCGGGAACGTCGCCCTGAGCCACAGGAACAGGAATAAAAATGCCGAGGTTTTGAGTAGCAGCCAGAGTATATTCGGCTCACTCAGCCAAGTCAGCTCGCCCACCACTGGCATGCCCTGAAACGGCGATAACCAGCCGCCGCAAAAAAGCACTGCGGTGAGCACGGCGATGAGCACCATATTGGCATATTCAGCCATGAAGAAAATGGAAAATGCCATGCCGCCATACTCAACGTGGAAGCCGGCCACCAGTTCTGATTCACCCTCGGCCACGTCAAACGGCGCGCGGTTGGTCTCAGCCACGCCGGATATAAAATACACTAGGAAGATGGGTAGCAACGGCAACCAGTACCAGTGCAGGATGCTGCCGCTCTGTGCCATAATGATCTGCCCTAGGTTCAGGCTGCCGGCCGCGATCAGTACGCATACCAGCGCAAAGCCCATGGCGATCTCGTAGGAAACGATCTGAGCGGCGGAGCGCATGGCACCTAGGAAGGCATACTTGGAATTCGAGGCCCAGCCGGCAATGATAATGCCGTACACGGCCAGCGAAGTGAGCGCCAAGATGTACAGCAGGCCGGCATTGATATCAGCCAGCACTAGGGTGTCATCAAACGGGATGACCGCCCAAGCGGCCAAAGACGGAGCGATGGCCAATACCGGCGCCATGACGAACAGGCGTTTATTGGCACCGGTGGGGATGATGATCTCCTTGAAGAGCAGCTTGACGGCATCGGCGACGGGCTGTCCTAATCCCCACAGGCGCCGCCCGATGAAGCCTACGCGGTTGGGCCCTATACGGCATTGAATATAGCCGATAACCTTGCGCTCTGCATACGTCATGTAGGCCACACAGGCCAACAACGGCAATATGATAGCTGCGATCTTCACCAGTGTTTCCAGCGTGTACAGCGTATAATCAGCGTAACTGTCTGGAACCACCAAGGAGACCGCCGGCGCCAGCAGCCAGTCACTGATCAGGTTGAACAGCTGCTCAATCATGCTCAACCCCGGTGACCGAGACTCTGCCGGCCAGCGGGCCCAACCCGGCGCTGTCGGCATGGCCGCCGTGGATTAACACACAGTCATCCGCCACGGTGTGATCGATCTGTAACGGCAGCCGTACCCGGCCCGATTGGCTGCTCACCTCCACGAGCCCGGAGCCGCCCAACTCCAGCTTGTTGGCAGTTTTTTCGTTGACATGCACCAACCCGTCGGCAACATCACCGGTCTGTTGCAGGGCCGGGGCATGACGCACTAACGAGTCCACCGAATTCATGGGCACATAACCGATACGTTCCAAGCCTGCGTCCGCAGCTACGACCGGTAGCGCCGGTGGGGCGCCCAAAGCGCTGGCGGTATCGGGCTGAACTTTGTCCGCCAGCGCCAGCACCGTTGCGCGCACCGCCTCGAACCCGGCATACTTGAACCCTTCAAGGCCCAGGCTGCCGGCTATGGAGCAAAATATCTGCCAAGCCGGACGGGCGCTGCCCGGCGGCGCTACCGCCGCCTCAAAGCACTGCCGGCGTCCTTCCAGATTCAGGAATGAGCCCGGATTTTCTGCATACAAGGCCATCGGCAATAACACCTGGGCATAGTCCAGCGCGCGTCTGTAGCCGGTCACCGCAATGACGCATTCAACACGGGACAGCGCATCCCGAGCCTGTTTCCCGTCAAAAAAATCCAGTTCTGGTTCTGCATTCAGCAACAGGCAGGCGGCCAGCTCATGCTTCAACATGGCGCCGGCATCCAGGCCGTTGGCGGCGCCGACCATGCCCGGCAACCGGTGCGGCACCGCCCCGGCCAGCCAGGCACCGGCGCTGTTGGCGCCGTAGTCCAAGCAACCGAAGGTGCCGGTAAGCCGTTGCGCCAGAGTTGCGCCCAGGTAACGCAATACGGAAAAATGCGGATGAGAAATGCCCAGGCTACCGATGAACACCGCCGGCCTGCCGGCGGTACTGAGTGCCTGTGCCAACGTTTCGTGCCGGGCACTCGGGCGCACCTCTGCCAGCAACCGGCTCAGCTCTGCATCCGGGTCCTGGTCGCCGACCACGGCTTTTACCACCGCCGCAACCTCCATGACCAAGCGCTCGGGGGCTGTGATTTGTTTGTGAGCCAGTTCAAAGTTGAAATCAAAATCCACCGGATTGATCACCATCACCCGGGCGCCGGCGCGCGCCGCCTGGCGCAGCCGGTGGTTGAAGATAGGCTGATCCTTGCGCGGGAAACCACCGATGAGCAGCACCGCATCAAGCTGCTCAACCTGTTGCAGGGTAAGACCCAGGCCGGGAGCGGCCGGCGCCTGATCCTGGTCGGTGAAATCAGTTTGCCGTAAACGATGGTCGATATTGTCAGAGCCCAGCCCGCGCAGCAGTTGCTGCGCCAGATAGCACTCCTCAGAGGTTGCCGAAGGCGAAATCAGCGCGCCGATGGAACCCGCGCCCTGCTCTTTGGTAATGGCTTGAAGTTTGTTTGAGACATACTCAATGGCTGTTTGCCACCCGACTTCGTGCCAGCCCTGTTCATCTCTGAGCATGGGAGCGGTCAGACGTTCGGCGCTGTTCAGGCCCTCATAACTGAAGCGATCGCGATCGGACAGCCAGACCTCGTTAACGTCTTCGTTTGCAGCCGGGGCCACGCGTTTGACCTGGTCGTTTTTGACATGAAAATGGATATTTGAGCCTACCGGATCATGTACGGCGACCCCTTCGTGCTGAGTCATCTCCCAGGTACGGGCACGAAAGCGGAACGGCTTGGAGGTCAGCGCGCCCACCGGACACAGGTCTATGACATTGCCAGACAGCTCGGAGGTCATGCTCTTTTCAATATAGGTACCGATCTCCATGAATTCACTGCGCCCGGTCGCGCCCAGCTCACGCAGACCGGCAATTTCTTCGCCAAAACGCACGCAACGGGTGCAATGGATGCAGCGGGTCATGTCGGTCTGCACCAGCGGCCCGATGTTCTTGTCCCGCACTACCCGCTTGTTTTCTTGGTAGCGGGATACATCTCTGCCGTAGCCCATGGCCAAGTCCTGCAACTCGCATTCCCCGCCCTGGTCACAGATGGGACAATCCAGCGGGTGGTTGATGAGCAGGAATTCCATGACCGATTTTTGCGCATCCAACGCCAGCGCCGAGCGAGTATGAACTTTCATGCCGGGCGCCACCGGCGTGGCGCAGGCAGGCAACGGTTTGGGCGCTTTTTCCACCTCCACCAGGCACATGCGGCAGTTGGCGGCCACGCTCAATTTGTGGTGGTAACAAAAGCGCGGTACATAGTTGTCGATCCGGTCAGTCACTTCGATCAGCATCTGCCCGGGCTGCGCTTCGACTGCCCGCCCGTCAATCTCGATTGTTATGGAATCATCAGGCATGTTGCTTTTGCCACGGGGCTACGCTCGCGCTTTCGGCACAAACCGTAACAGTAAACTATTAATGAGCATTAACAAGGCTTTGCCCCTGGTTTTTTATCATATACTCAAACTCGTGCCGGTAGTGTTTCATGAAGCTTTGCACCGGCCAGGCGGCGGCATCGCCCAGCGCACAGATGGTGCGCCCCTCTATCTTATTGGCAACATCCACCAGCTTGTCCAGGTCGGCCATAGTACCCTGGCCGTCGATGATACGGGACAGCATGCGGTAGAGCCAACCGGTGCCTTCCCGACATGGCGTGCATTGGCCGCAGGATTCGGCAAAATAGAAACGGGAGATGCGTTGCAGCATTTTAACCATGCAGGTGCTCTCGTCCATCACCACCACCGCGCCGGAACCAATGGAAGAGCCGGCGGCGCGCAGGGAATCATAATCCATATTGGTTTCCAGCATGATTTCGCCCGGCACCACCGGCACTGAGGAACCGCCGGGAATCACCGCTTTCAATTTGCGCCCGTTCCATACGCCGCCGGCCAGCGCCAGCAACTCACGGAAGGGCATACCCAGCGGCACCTCGAAGTTGCCTGGCGCGACCACGTGACCACTGACGGAAAAGCACTTGGCGCCGCCGCTGTTTGCCACACCCAGGTCGGCGAACCATTGTGCTCCTTTCAGGATGATAGCTGGCGCCGAGCAGAAACTTTCGGTGTTGTTGATGGTGGTGGGCCGGCCGTACAAACCGTACTGGGCCGGGAACGGCGGTTTGAAGCGAGGTTTGCCCGGTTTGCCTTCCAATGATTCCAATAGCGCGGTTTCTTCCCCACAAATATAGGCGCCGGCGCCCAGCACTGCATGAACATCGACATTTACGCCGGAACCAAGAATGTCCCGGCCCAGGTAGCCGGCAGCGTAAGCCTCCTGCACGGCGCCGGCGAAGCGCTGGTAGGGCTCATCCATAAACTCACCGCGGATATAATTATAGGCTACCGCCGCGCCCATCGCATAGCAGGCGATGGCCAGCCCTTCCACCAGCGCGTGCGGGTTAAAACGCAGAATGTCCCGGTCCTTGCAGGTGCCGGGTTCGCTTTCGTCGGAATTACACACCACGTACTTCGGGTTGGGTGCGTCCGGGTTCATAAAACTCCACTTCAAGCCGGTGGGAAAACCGGCGCCGCCGCGTCCGCGCAGGCCAGAACCCTTGATCTGTTCGGTGACCTCACGGGGTGGAATTTTTTCCTCAAGAATCTTCTTCCAGGCTGCGTAGCCGTCCACCCGGTAATAATTTTCCAGCGTCCACGGTTGCTCGTATTTGAGCGTGGCGTAACAGACCGAATTGATGCCGTTGGCGCTCATTATTCCAGCCCGTCCAGCACGGCATCGACTTTGTCCGGGGTCAGGTTTTCATAATATTTATGGTCCACCATCATCATGGGAGCGCCACAGCAGGCGGCCAGACATTCCTCTTCCTGTTTCAGATAGACACGGTTGTCGGCGCTGCTCTGACCCACTTTTATCCCCAGTTTGTTCTCGATATGGGCGACGATCTCGTCGGCGCCGCGTAACATGCAGGAGATATTGGTGCATACCGACACGCTGTGGCGCCCGCAAGGCTCGGTCTCCAGCATGGAATAAAAACTGGCGACCTCGTACACGGCAATGCGCGGCAGGTGCAGATAGTCAGCCACTGCGTCCATCAAACCTTCGGTCAGATAGCCCTGGTTTTCATGTTGCGCGGCACGCAAGGCCGCAAGCACTGCGGACTGCTTTTGCCCGGCCGGGAAAATCGCGAGCCAACGCTCGACCTCCTCCTGCACGTGTTTTGATAACCCTTCGCTCACCCGGTAACCTCCTCCATTCCGTGAAAGCCAGCCGTTTGTTCGAGTATGAGACGTAGCGCATATTTTGCAGTGCCAGATACCATAACAAAGTAATCGGACAAGCGGCTGGCTTTCATCATCGGTCTATCTCGCCGAAGACTATATCCTGCGTCCCAATCACAGCCACCACATCTGCCAGCATGTGTCCCTGTACCATCTCGTGCAGGGCGGACAGGTGGACAAAACCCGGCGCGCGTATTTTCAGCCGATACGGTTTGTTGGCGCCATCGGAGACCAGGTAGATGCCAAACTCACCCTTGGGGTGCTCAATCGCGGCATACACGTCACCGGCGGGGATGCAATAGCCTTCGGTGAACAGTTTGAAGTGGTGGATCAGTGATTCCATATCATCTTTCATGGTCTCGCGCCGGGGCGGGACCAGTTTATGGTCATCAATGACGACCGGACCCGGATTGGCGCGCAGCCAGTCCACACACTGGCGGATAATGGTATTGGACTGGCGCAGCTCTTCCACGCGCACCAGATAGCGGTCATAACAGTCTCCGTTCATGCCCACCGGGATGGCAAAGTCCAGTTGCTCATAGACTTCATAGGGCTGTTTGCGGCGCAGATCCCATTCCACGCCCGACCCGCGCAACATAGGGCCGGTAAAACCCAGCGCAATGGCCCGTTCCGGCTCGACTACGCCAATGCCCACAGTGCGCTGTTTCCAGATACGGTTATCGGTGAGCAGCGTTTCATATTCATCTACACGCCCGGGGAATTGTTCGGTGAACGCGGCGATAAAATCCAGCAGTGACCCCTGGCGGGCCTCATTCATACTCGCCACTTCTTTAGCGGAGCGGTTGGCAGTGACCTGGTAATGCGGCATCTGCGCCGGCAAATCCCGATAGACGCCGCCGGGGCGGTAGTAAGTGGCGTGCATACGGGTGCCTGAAACCGCTTCGTAGCAGTCCATCAGGTCTTCCCGCTCGCGGAAGCAGTACAGGAACATGCTCATGGCGCCGATGTCCAGGCCGTGTGCGCCCAGCCACATCAGGTGGTTGAGAATGCGGGTAATCTCGTCGAACATGACCCGGATGTAGCGCGCCCGGATCGGCGGGGTGATGCCCAGCAGCTTTTCAATGGCCAGCACATAAGCGTGCTCGTTGCACATCATGGACACGTAATCAAGGCGGTCCATGTAACCGATGCTCTGGTTATAGGGTTTACTCTCGGCCAGTTTTTCCGTGCCCCGATGCAACAGTCCGATATGCGGGTCGGCGCGCTCGATCACTTCCCCTTCCATCTCCAGCACCAGGCGCAACACGCCATGCGCGGCCGGATGCTGCGGACCGAAATTCATGGTCATGTTACGGATTTCAGGCATGACGAAAGGGGTTATTTCCCGACATAACGATTATCGTGCCTTATGGTCTTAGGCACCAATACCCGGTTTTTGATGGAGACCGGCTGATAGACCACCCGGCCTTCCTCCGGGTCGTAGCGCACTTCCACATCCCCTTCCAGCGGGAAGTCCTTGCGGAACGGGTGCCCACGGAAACCGTAGTCGGTGAGGATGCGGCGCAGGTCAGGATGGCCGTCGAAGAGAATGCCGAACAGATCGAATGCCTCTCGTTCAAACCAGTTGGCGCCCGGCCAGACCGGGGTGACCGAGGCGATCCGGGGTGGCTGCCCGGAGAGGAAACTACGTACTCTCAGGCGTCGGTTATGGGGCAGGGACAGCAGGTGGTAAACCACTGCAAAGCGGTCTTCCCGGTCTTCCGTATCGATATACACGCCCTGGCTGACGCCGCGACTGAAGCCGGTGCGGGTAGTATCCCGGGTTTCCCAGTCGGCCTTGCCGTAGGCCAGATAATCGACGCCACACAGGTCGGTCAGTTGATTGAATGCCAGAGCAGCATCGTCTCTCAGAGTCAGGCAAGCTGCGCTGATAGCGTCAGCCTTGACCTCAATAGTCAGCTGGCCGGTTTCCACACTGCCACTGACGATGGCAGCGCCCAAGCGCGCGCGCAGGTCGTTGAGAAGCGTATCCATATCAGGGTGAGACAGTACGGCCTTATCTTCTGATGGTGTTGACACCGGTACGCCTGATCTTTTTCTGCAACTGCAACACCCCGAACAGCAACGCCTCTGCCGTCGGGGGGCAACCCGGCACGTAGATATCCACCGGCACGATACGGTCGCAGCCGCGCACGACGGAATAGGAGTAATGGTAATAGCCACCGCCGTTGGCACAGGACCCCATGGAAATGACCCACTTGGGATCCGGCATCTGGTCATACACCCGACGCAGGGCCGGCGCCATCTTGTTCACCAGGGTGCCGGCAACGATCATCACATCGGACTGCCTGGGGCTGGGACGGAATATCACGCCGAAGCGATCCAGATCATAACGGGAGGCGCCGGCGTGCATCATCTCCACTGCACAACAGGCCAGACCAAACGTCATCGGCCACAGGGAGCCGGTACGCGCCCAGTTCACGAGGTTATCCACCGTGGTAGTCACAATACCGGGATGGTGAATTTTCTCTTCAGTGTCAGTCAATCACTCTACTCCCACTCCAGCGCGCCCTTGCGCCATTCATAAATGAACCCGACCACCAGCACCGCCAGG
This sequence comes from Gammaproteobacteria bacterium, assembly GCA_965215365.1. Classification (GTDB taxonomy): domain Bacteria; phylum Pseudomonadota; class Gammaproteobacteria; order Eutrophobiales; family Eutrophobiaceae; genus JAAXHV01. Next base: position 2,153,749 of record CBDCDS010000003.1, read on the forward strand.
AACAGCATCATCGCCCAAAAACCAACCATGCCGATGTCTCGCAACGCCACCGCCCAGGGAAAGAAAAAGGCAATTTCCAGGTCAAAAATGATAAACAGGATGGCGATCAGATAATAACGCACGTCGAACTGTATCCTGGCATCCTCAAAGGCATCAAAACCGCATTCGTAAGGCAACTGCTTGGCGCTATCCGGCCGCTTCGGCCCCAGCAAGTAGCCCAACACGAAAAATGCGCCACCCAAACCGAGGCCGACAACCAAGAATATGAGAATTGGCAGGTAGTTTTCCAGCATGGAGGGGGATTATACCCGGATCACGCGGAGAAAAAAATACTTTGTTCAGGTTCAATACCCACAACTTGACCCTGCCGGCCGGATTGGTACTGAATGGGCAAAGTGAAATAAAGCGTGAATTAGGTGCCGGTATAACCGGAGTAGCAGGCGAGCTCACCAACACGCTCCTTCCAGCCGTCGGCGTACAGTCAGTGCCGTTTATATCGGTGAGGGCCGCTCAGAAGCCGGGGACCGGGAGGGGTGTCTGCGCCTTGGTCTTAATCACAACCTGATCAAATTCTGATTGCAGGTTATCCCGGAGGGGTTGCGGCAAGCCTCTCAGCGCATCACTGTCTGGCGGGTAATCGTGCAGGTAGTCCTTGAGCAGTTGCAGCACGGCGATTCCCTGTCTTTTGTCACGCACTTTCTTTACCGGCGACCGGTCGGCCCGCCCTGACAGCCAGAGTTTATAGGCGGCAAACACCCTAGGGTCAGGGACATCGAATACCACCGGTAAACCGTCATTCCCGATCACGGTGGTGCTCACAACGGGCGCGGCGTACAGCCAGTCAAGATTGCGGAGCTCGACCGCAATGAGGTCAACAGGATCGTGGCGGCGTCTCGTAAGGGAGGTCTGGGAGGGTTTATGGGGCTGTGCCGGCGCCGGCTTGATCAGGTCCACCATATATCCCCTTGCATTGGTGGCGCGATACGGCGCATTCGGCATACGCTCGAAGGTTCGGTCCGCTTTTTTGAGCAGCGATAACAATCCTCCGACAGGTTCAACCACAGCGAGATTCAGTTTTCTCTTAACATCCCACATCAGGTCGATGTCCTCAGATGCCAACAAGGCCGGATCTAAGTGCACGCCCGCTATGTTTTCATAAGCGAACAGCGCGTTGGTACCGACCACAATGAGCGGATGAGAACCGGTGTTGACAAGGCGGATAGAACGCGCAACATCTGCCGCAATTTTCGGCACCCGGTTAATTCCTGCCGCAATACAAAACCCGCGCTGCTGCGCCAATCGGTCCAGCAGCGACTTACGCCTCTCGCCCAGTTCGGCTTTTCTGGCATGGAAATTATCGTATATTTCCTGGGTACGCGCGTCCCTTGCCCCCAGGCTTTTGCCATCGCCGCGGCTGTTACGTTGCCTGAACAGGTAGTCCTTGCCGTTGACTTTTTTCCATCGCATGGAACCGCGGTGGCTGCGAAATTGCGAATCCGCCGCCAGATAGGCTTCGTACAGCTGAGATACGTCAATCAGGATGCGTCGCGCATTTTCATTTATCTCACTGATATTCATCACTTTTGCCTTAAAAGTTTTATTTTCTGTCAGGTTAAGGATAAAGTGTTTATAAATAAATAGTTAGAGAATTATAGCGCGAGATACTGGTCGATGTCAAAAAAATACTATAGGCCACCTCTAATTAATAGATGTGACCTTTTGAGCTTCTGCCCGGCCGACAGTATCTTTCGATAGCAGCCCTGTGGCAGTCAACGCATTATTCAACCGGTGCTCCCGCCTGGTACCAGCGGGCTATGAGATCGCGTTCTGCGTCCGTTATCTGTGTCAGGTTTGCCAGTGGCATGGTCTTGCTGATGACGGTGCTGGCATGTATTCGCTTCGTCCATTGCCGGATTTGTTCGGGGGTGTCGAACATTATGCCTCTGGGCGCGACCGGGGCGGTGGGGTGGTTGGGGGTGGCGGAGTGGCAGCTGTTACAGCGTTGTGTGATCACCTCCCGCACCTCTGCAAACGATACGGGAGTCTGAACCGGTGCGGTTGCTGCCTGCTGCGAGGCGTCATCGGACGCAGACATAGCTTCGGCAGCGGGGGAGGCTTCAGAGGCAGATTCAGGGACGGATGCGGGAGTGGATTCAAAGGCAGATTTGGGGATGGCGATGAACGCGGCCAGACCGAGCAGCAGCAGGGCGATGATGACCAAAATAGGCGCCGGACGGCCCTGGTTTTTCAGGTTGAAGAAATGCCGCAGCAGCACCCCGGCACTGAAGATGATAATGAGCAGCAACCAGTTGTATGCGTGTGCATAAGTGATGGGGTAGTGCGGGCTGAGCATGACGAACAGCACCGGCAGGGTAAGGTAGTTATTATGCACCGAGCGTTGCTTGCCGCGCAGGCCCGGCTGCGGGTCCGGTTCTTCACCGCGTTGTTTGGCGCGCACCAGCTCGCGCTGTCCCGGAATGATGATGAAGAACACGTTGGCAACCATAATGGTGCCGAGCATGGCGCCGAGCTGAATATAGGTGCCGCGCCCGCTGAACAGGTGCGAGACAAAATAAGCCACCAGCGCCAGCAACAGGAAACCGAGCAACGCGATACGGGCGTCACTCAGGCCACTTCTGCATAACAGATCGTAGCCGATCCAGGACGCCGGCAGCAAGCCGATGCTGATGGCAATCGCCATGAATGGCGTAATGTCAGCAACTGTTTTATCAATCAGATACACCTCTGCATTGAGGTAATACATCAGCACCAGAAGGGCAAACCCGGTGAGCCAGGTGGTGTAAGCCTCCCACTTGAACCAGTGCAACGGCTGCGGCAACTCGCCCGGCGCCAGCCGATACTTCTGCGCATGGTAAAAGCCGCCGCCGTGCACCGCCCACAGGTCGCCGGCCACCGCCTCGTCCTCCGGGTCGCGAGCCGGGACATTGAGGTTCAGGTCGAGCCAGACGAAATAAAACGAGGAACCGATCCAGGCAATCCCCACGATCAGGTGCGCCCAGCGCAGCAGCAGGTTCAACCATTCGAGAAGGTACGCTTCCATGATTTGATTATAAGCCGTATTTGACTGGAATCCCGTTGCTACGGGAGTGGCGCCGAGTTAGAAGAATCACCCGTGCTGACCTGCATCAGCTGCGGATTTTATCTCCAGCAACTGAGCGGCGACGGCGATGGCGATGGCGGCGGGGGCTTTTGCTGTTATGCCGGGGATGCCGATGGGGCAGGTCAGATGTTGCAGTTGTGCCGCGCTGAGCCCTTGCTGGCGCAGTCTTTGCAGGAAACGGCGACGCTTGGTGGCCGAGCCGATGAGGCCGAGGAAGGCAAGGTCGGCGCGGCGCAACAGGGCCGCACACAAGTCCTGGTCGAGTTGATGGTCGTGGGTCATCACCAGGCAATACGCCCGTTCCGGCAGAGTTTCGACCACGGCCGACGGGTTTTCGGCGAGGCGGGCCGACACGTTGACCGGCAACTCTGACGGAAACTGCTCGGGACGGCTGTCCACCCAGGTGATTTGGCAATCCGGGACGTTGGCCAGGACCTTGACCAGCGCCGTGCCGACATGGCCGGCGCCGAACAGGACGACCTGGAAGCCGCGTGGCGCGAGCACTTCAAAAAACAACGCGTCGGTGGTGTCCGGCAGGGTTGATTTTGTCTCGACCAAAGAGTGCAACAAGGCGGTTTGTCGGGCTGTTTTTGGGTCTTTTGCAGCGCCCAGTAACGCTTGTGCCTGATCTGTTGCGAGTTCATCCAATACCTTATCGCCCAGGCTGCCGCGGGCGCCGGCGGCGGTAACAATAAGCTTTTCCGCGGGCTGTGGCTCAGTCCCTGTGGTCCTGCTGACCAGGATTGCCCGGGTGTTATCCCGTTCAAACTGCGCCGCCGCTTGCAGCCAGTCGCGCGGCGCTGTGAGTACTTCAAAATGCAGAAACACCGCGCCGCCGCAGCATTGTTGCAGCATGGGGCCGAGGGGGAACAATTCGAGAAACCGTGGCGCGCCCGCCGCTGCGGCGTCATCCAGCCGGGCCCGGGCGATACGCAGCGCGGCAAATTCAAGATTGCCGCCGCCGATGGTGCCCGTCACCTGCGTCGCAGTGACCAACATACGCGCGCCGGGCTCACGCGGCGCCGACCCGGCGCTGTGCGCGACCGTGACCAGCACACAGGGGCGACCTGCGGCGACCTGCGCCTGTATTGCTGAAAAATAATGATTCACGGCAGGATTGTACTCATCGAGAAGGCGCTAACTACCCGGTATACAATCCAACACCTGTTCCGGGGTCGCCGGCGCGTTTAACACCGGCCTTGACCCGGAACCATGCACTGAAGCGATGGCATCTTTCAGCGCGTGAAACACTGATATGCCCAGCATGAAGGGCGGTTCCCCCACGGCCTTGGAACGGTAGATAGTCTGTTCCCGGTTCCGCCCCCAGTCTATCAGTTCCACGTTAAATTCCCGCGGCCAGTCGCTGACGGTGGGGATTTTGTAGGTGGACGGCGCATGGGTCATTAACCGGCCGGCGCTGTCCCACCATAATTCCTCGCCGGTGAGCCAGCCAGCGCCTTGCAGAAAGCCGCCTTCGACCTGCCCTAAGTCGATAGCCGGGTTCAGCGAGGCGCCGGCATCATGCAGGATGTCCACCCGCAGTATGCGGTGCTCGCCGGTGAGGGTATCGAGCATCACCTCGCTGACCGCGGCGCCGTAGGCAAAATAGAAAAACGGGCGGCCGGTCAGGGTCTGCGGGTCGTAATTGAGCTTGGGCGTGCGGTAATAGCCGGTCGCAGACAGGGAAATGCGCGCCAGGTAAGCCTGCTCACACAACTCGGCAAAATCGAGCAACTGCTCCCCCACCCGCACCCCGGACGGCGTAAAACGCACCTGCGTGCGCGGCACGCAATAATGCTCTGCGGCAAACTTTGTCAGGCGGCGGCGGATGGTGACGGCTGCCGCCCGGGCCGCCATGCCGTTTAAGTCACTGCCGGAAGAGGCCGCCGTGGCGGAGGTGTTCGGCACCTTGCTGGTATTGGCCGCGGTGCACTTGATGCGACCCTGATCGACCTGGAGCTCTGCGGCAATGACCTGGGCTACCTTGGTATATAACCCCTGCCCCATCTCGGTGCCGCCGTGGTTGAGCATGATACTGCCGTCGCGGTAGATATGCAGTAACGCGCCGGCCTGATTATAGAAGGTGGCGGTAAACGAAATCCCGAACTTCACCGGGGTCAGCGCGATGCCTCGTCTGAGCGTCCCGCCCTCGGCATTGTACGCCTGCAGCGCCTGACGCCGCTCCCGGTAAGCGGATTTTTGTTCCAGCTCATCGGTCAGTTCGCGGATGATATTGTCTTCCACCGTCATGCGATATGGCGTGATGTTGCGCTCCCGCTTACCATAGAAGTTGATTTTGCGCACATCCAGCGCGTCCTTGTCAAGAAAACGGGCAATGTCATCCATGATGTTCTCAATGCCCATCATCCCCTGGGGGCCGCCGAACCCGCGGAAGGCCACGTTGGAGGCCTTGTGAGTCTTGCAGCGGTGAGAGGTGATACGCACCTGTTCCAGGAAATAGCAGTTGTCACTGTGGAACATGGCGCGTACGTTAATGGGACCGGACAGGTCTGCCGAACGCCCGCAATCCGAGGCCAGTTCCAGGGTCAGGCCGCGAATGCGACCGCTGGCATCGAAGCCGACCTGGTAGTCAATACGGAAGGCGTGGCGTTTGCCGGTGATAGTCATGTCGGCGTCACGATCAACCCGCAATTTCACGGCCCGCCCGGTCTTGTGCGCGGCCACTGCGGCAATCACCGCGAACAGGGCCGGCGTGGTTTCCTTGCCACCGAAACCGCCGCCCATGCGTCGGCATTCAACCACCACATCCTTGGACGATTTGCCCAGCGCATGCGCGACCAGATGTTGCACCTCGGTGGGATGCTGGGTGGAAGCCTGAACCAGCGTGGCGCCGTCTTCGCGGGGATGGGCAACGGCGACCTGCCCTTCCAGGTAGAAGTGGTCCTGACCACCGGTACGCAGGCGCCCTTGCAGTCGGTGTGGCGCCGCGGCGATGGCCTGCTCCGGTTCGCCGCGCACCAGGGTCTGTGACGGCAACACGAAGGACTGCTGTGCCAGGGCTGTGTCGAGGTCCGCAATGGCCGGCAGTTCTTCGTAGTCAATGCGGGCGTGGCGCGCAGCCTGACGCGCGTGCAGCACGCTGTCGGCCAGCACTGCGAACACAGACTGCCCGACGTATTCCACCAGGTCGTCGGCAAACACGGGATCATCCGCCACCATCGGACCGTGGTTGTTGTCACCGGGAATGTCAGCAGCGCTGAGCACCGCCACGACGCCCGGCGCGGCGCGCACTGCGGAGAGGTCGATATGTCGGATGCGAGCATGGGCTTTGGCGCTGCAACCGATGGCTGCGTACAACATCCCGCGCGGTTCCGGCTGATCATCCGTGTATTCGGCAGCCCCGCTGACATGCAAGTGTGCGCTCTCATGCGCTAACGTCTGGCCGACGCCAGAGATTTTTTTCCTGTCTGTCATGGCAATATCAGTGCGAGCGCCTCAGTGCAAGCGCCTTGGCCGCTGCTTACGACGCCCATATTGAAGCCTTGACGCCTGTGGTTTCCAGGTAAAACCGTTGCAGCAGGTTAGCAGCCACGCGGCGGCGGTAGCTGTCTGTGGCGCGCATATCGGTTAACGGTTGATAATCCTCTGCCAGCGCCGCCATGGCCGTTGCCAGCGTTGTCTCATTCCAGGGCTGGCCGCGTAACGCCGCTTCGCAGCGCCGCGCCCGTTGCGGCACGGCCGCCATACCGCCGTAGCAGATACGCGCCTCAACCACCTTATCCTGCTGCAAGCGCAGGAAACAGGCGCCGCAGACTGCGGAGATGTCCTGGTCGTAACGCTTGGCGACCTTAAAAGAACGAAAATGCCAGTCGGCGGCGGGGCGCCGCGGCACGCGTACCGCTTGCACAAACTCGGAAGGTTGCAGGGCGGTTTCACGGTAGCCCAGGTAAAACTCGTCCAGCGGCAGGGCGCGCGTCCAGCCGCCGCGCCGCAGCGCCAGTTCTGCACCCAGGCTGATCAGCGCCGGCATGGAATCGCCGATGGGTGAGCCATTGGCAATGTTGCCGCACAAGGTGCCGGCATTACGGATCGGTGGCGAGGCAAACCGACGCGTGATTTCAAACAGTTCGGGATAGTGTTCAACCAGGGTCGCAAACGCATCGGTAAGGCAGGTTGCGGCGCCGATTTCGATATGTTCCTGGGTTGTTTTGATGTAGTCCAGCTCAGCCACGCCACCCAGGTAAATAATCATGGGCAATGCGCGATACTGCTTGGTCACCCACAAACCCACATCGGTGCCGCCGGCCAGGATAGTGGCTTGCGGGTGGCGCAACAAAAGTTGAGTCAGTTCGGTCATGCTATGCGGTGCAAAATAGTGTTCTGCGGCATCTTCCCGGGAGTCTTGTGCGGGCGGCAATTCCAACGCGCCGTCAGGCCGCAGCTGCTCGAGTTGCCGCAGCAAGTCCGGCTCAGCAAGCAGGTCGCGGCCGTAATCGTGCATTTTTTGCGCGGCGCTGATGATGGGCCGGTAGCCGGTGCAGCGACACAGGTTGCCGGACAGCGCATCCTCGATTTGTGCCCGCGTCGGGCTGGTATTATGCCGGTACAGGGCAAACAGTGACATCACAAAACCGGGGGTGCAGAAACCGCACTGGGAGGCATGACAGTCCACCATGGCCTGTTGCACCGGATGCAGGCCGGCGCCACTGAGTCGGGACAGGCTTTCCACGGTATATAAGGCCTTGCCGTCCAGGGTCGGGAGGAACTTTATGCAGGAATTGACGGCGCGAAAGCGCACCTGCTGTGGCGCCCCCGCCTCATCCGGCACATCGGCTGCAAGCTCGGCCAGGACTACGGTGCAGGCGCCGCAATCGCCCTCGGCACAACCTTCCTTGGAGCCGCTGCGCTGCAATGTTTCCCTGAGGTAATTCAGGATGGTGGTAGTCGGCGCAACATCCGTCACTTCATGCACGCGCCCATCCAACAGGAAACGTATAGCCCCATGTTGTCCGGCTTTAAGAAATGGCTTAACCATCGGCCTGCTCAACTACCGCGATACGTGCTGTAACTCCAGGGCGAAACCAGCAACGGCACGTGGTAGCGCCCGGCGGCAGTCATGCCGAAGCGCAAGCTGACCTGGTCCAGAAAAGGCGGGTCCGGCAGTTCCACCCCCTGCGCACGGAAATACTCAGCGGTGTGGAACACCAGCTCCCACAGGCCGGCCCGGCAATCCTGCGTCTCCAACAGTGGCTTATCACAACGCCCGTCGTGGTTGGTGACGACAGTTTTCACCAGGGTGCGTGCAGCCGCCGCTATGGCATACAACTCAATACTCATACCCACGGCCGGCAAGCCCTGAGCGGTATCGAGCACATGTGTGGTTAACATCGGGGTTCGGGGATTTGTGGTAACGGGTATCAGGGGGGATAATAGCATTATTGAACCAATCCGGCACGATCTTGTCCAGGTTCAATACATATGAGACTCAGAGGCAGGCTGTGTGAGTTGTTGATAATACTCCATTGGGGTTAATAAACCAATACCGTTATGCGGGCGGTAGGTATTGTAGTATTGCTGATACTCTGCCAGTTTGCGGTTGATGGCGGCCACGGTCAGTGGACCCTCGTAGAACGGATAGAACTCATAGCGGCTGGTGGCGTTGGCGCGTTCTACACAGCCGTTGTATTCGGGTTTTTTCGGGGGCAGCACGTACAGGGGGATTCCTAAGTCCTGGCAAGCCTGCTCGAACTCATCTCGGAACTCCGAGCCGCCATCGACCTGGATAGAACGGATGGGAAACGGCGCCTCACCGAGCAGCGCTTTTAAGAAGCGCCGGGCATTGCCACTGGTGGCCCGACTGTAGGCTCGCAGCGCACTCCATTTGCTCACCGGACAGACGGCCTTGAACTCCTTCACCGTGATGCCGTCCGTGAAGCCGACACTCATGTGGTCTATCTGCATCAACTCCCCTGGCGCCTTAGCCTTCATCCCGTAGCGCCAGCGCTTGGCATGATGGGTAAACGCCCGGCGGCGCTTAGGCTTCACCCGGCCATAGTAAAACGCCACCGGCTTGACCCGACCCAGCCGCACCAGCTTCGCCACGATGCGCCCGACCGTACTCTCGCTCAAAGTCCAGCCCTGCTCGCGCACCCCCACCCGCCAGAGCTTACGCTTACCCCATAACGGATAACGTTGGCGAAGGTGCAAGACCTGCTGCTCGTGCTGGCGCGTCCATTGCGGCACACGCCGCCGCCGCGGCGCACGAGAGCCACACCCCAGACCCTTCAGCCCATGTTCACGATACCGCTTCAACCAACGGTAGTAGGTCGCCCTCGACCAACCTACTGCTGCCAGTGCCGTCGCCTCACCACACCCATCCTCGCGTAACGTCGCAACCAATTCCAACTGCTTCAAACGACCGCGCGCGTCAGCATCGGTAGTATCATCGACGCGCCAACTGCGATATGATTTCACCCGCAGGCTTTTGATCTGCATCGGGTAGTCCTCCTGTGTCAATTAGTTGAGATTAATTCACACACAGACTACCCGATTTCTTTATCTAAAGAGTCTCACTTGTTTCTGAACCCGGACAGATCTTCGCATCACTTGGTGAGATCTGCGGGCTATGTCCCTCACTTGCTCCAGCGCAGCCTGACCCGCAGCCGCCGTAAAGTCTGCGCGTCCAGGTTGTCGTGGGTCAGGACGCAGCAACGGGTGCGTCCGCCGGGTTCACGGAAACACAGGACGAGCAGCCGGGGGTGCACCAGGGCGCCGGGTAACAGGCGCAGCGGTACGGCTTCCTGCCCGGCTTGCAACAGTTGCCAGCGATCGTGCCGGTCCAGTTGTAAACAGAGCGGTTGCGGATACAGCACGCGCTGCAGGTAACAACCGTAATGGCCCACAATAACTGCCGTGACCAGCACGCTGACGGCAAGCGACAGCTGCGCCAGGAACAGGCAGAACACAGCCCCGCCATGGAGCGCGGAATTAAACGCGGCAACCTGCCCTGAAGGCCGGTAATGGATCAGGAGCGGCAGTTCAAATGGAGAAGTTTGGGGAGATTCCATTCTGTTATGGCTCATGTATACTTAATGATTATCCGCAGATAACGCAGATGTACGCAGATTAACATGGATCAGGCTCTTAAATGCAACTCCTGTCCGTCTGGCTCTTCGTCATTCCGGGTCAGGCCCGGAATGACGAAGAGCGAACAAGAACGAGGAAAGGTATCAGATGAACAAACAAGAAACGAACCAGCACAGGATACAGCCTGTACGCAGCCGTCTGCACACGGACGAGAAGGAGAATAAGCCCAAAGAGAATAGACCCCAGGAGAGTAAGCCAGAGGAAACCGGCGGCCCCAAAGGGCCGGAGCCTACCCGTTACGGCGACTGGGAGCGGAACGGCCGCTGTGTCGATTTTTGAACATATAGCCCGCAGGCAGAACCAATCCGGCGCGATCTTTGCATCACCTGGTGAGAGCTGCGGGCTGGCCCGGCCCTGGTGTGTTGTCCTGGCGCTGGTTATAACGCCCTTCCCGGTGGCCGGCGCCGACCGTGCCTTCACCCTGGCAAGCTGGAATATCGAGCACCTCGCAGCTGCGGACGGCCAAGGCTGCCGGGAGCGGGATGGCACCGAGTATCAGGCCATCAGGCGTTATCTTGAACAAATCCGAGCCGATGTGATCGCGTTTCAGGAAGTGGAAAACCAGCGAGCGGCTGCGCGTATTTTCCCGGCGGCGGACTACGACGTTTATATTTCCACCCGGCCTACCCGGACCTTCTCGCAATGCTACGACGGCCCCAACCGCCGGCTGATGCAACGCACCGGGTTTGCCGTGCGCAAGGACATTGGCAACCGCCTGGGGCTGCGAGCGGTGCGCCAAGCCGATGTCAAGGCGCTGCAAGGCGCTCATGATTCCGGGCGTTGGGGGGTTTACCTGGTACTGGAACCGACCGCCGGGGAACGCGTTCGGCCGACCTCTACCGCTTCAACAGCGGGCCCGGCGCAGCCTGTGCGGGCACCGTTACACCTGCTCTCCATCCATCTCAAGTCGAGCTGTACCTACCAGTCCTGGCACAGGCGCAAGGCCAACAATAACTGCCGTCTGCTGTGGCAACAGGTCGAGGTATTGGCCGACTGGATCGGCGCCCGCGCCGATGCCGGGCAGGATTTCATCATCGCCGGCGATTTTAACCGTCAACTCGACCAGTTAAGTGATGAGGTCTGGCTGCACTTGGAATCCGGCACCGACAACGCCTATGTGGACCTGGAAAAAGTGCTACACGGTATGAAACACCCGAAGCCCTATAACCGCAAATACCCATTCGCCATCGACCATGTAATCTACAATCAGACGCTGGACGCCCTGGCAATCGAACAGCAGACCTATTTTGACCTGCGCGCGGCGCCCTATTCTGACCACCTGCCGCTTATCAGCGTATTTGAGATGGTTTTCCACAAGTAACCGCTCCGCCAATTCTGTATAATACGCCTTTTCCCCATGAGGAACTTATGACTGGTTCGGAAACACCACTGTCGCCGTTTTTGCAGTATCGACCGCAGTTGACCTCGGTATTGTCCTTCCTGCACCGCATCACTGGCGTGGCGCTCAGCGCCGGCGCGGTGTTGTTAAGCGCGTGGCTGCTGGCAATCGCCGCGGGCGCGGGGGTGTATGACCTGGTCGACGGGCACGTGACGGCCTGGTACGGGCAAGGTGTCGTCGGCGCGTTCCTGTTTGCGCTGTATTATCATCTCTGCAACGGTATCCGCCACCTGTGCTGGGACCTGGGCTGGGGGCTGGAGCTCAGCGCCGCCTACCGCAGTGGTTACGCCGTGCTCATCGTGACGTTGGCGCTGACGCTGCTCACTTTCTGGCTGGGGTGCGCCGCGTGAGCCGGCGTGTCGGCACAAGTGTACGGCGCTGGTGGTATCAACGCTTGTCCGCGGCGGCGCTGCTGCCGCTCAGCCTGTGGTTGATATATGAGTTCTGCACCCTGGCGTCACTGGATTATGCCGTGGTGCGCGCCTGGCTGGGGACGCCGACAATAACCATCCTGTTTATCCTGCTCATACCTGCCCTGTATTACCATGCCTTGCTCGGGCTGGAGGAAGTGCTCGAAGACTATGTTGCAGATACCGGCAAGAAGCACACAGCCATCACCCTGACCAGATTACTGGTAGCCCTGGGCGCTGGCGCCGCGTTGCTGGCCGTGCTGCTGGTGAACCTGGGAGTATAGGCGATGGGTACGGCTTACCCGCTGGTGCGGCATGACTATGATGTGGTGGTGGTAGGCGCCGGCGGCGCCGGCCTGCGCGCCACCTTTGGCATGGCAGAGCAAGGCTTGAAAACTGCCTGCATCACCAAGGTGTTCCCCACCCGCAGCCATACTGTGGCGGCGCAGGGCGGCATGAGCGCGGCGCTGGGCAACATGGGCGCGGACGACTGGCGCTGGCACATGTACGACACCGTAAAAGGGTCGGACTGGCTGGGCGACCAGGACGCCATCGAATACATGTGCAAGGAAGCGGCGGCGGCGGTGATTGAACTGGAACACTACGGCGTGCCGTTCTCACGCACCACGGACGGCAAGATCTACCAGCGCCCGTTCGGCGGCATGACCACTAACTTCGGCGAGGGCATTGCGCAGCGCACCTGTGCCGCGGCCGACCGCACCGGCCACGCCATCCTGCATACCTTGTACCAGCAATCACTCAAACATGACGCCGAGTTCTTCATCGAATACTTCGCCATCGATCTGGTGATGGATGAGGACGGCGCCTGTCGCGGCGTACTGGCCTGGGACCTGGAACAAGGTCGGCTGCACTGTTTTCGCGCCCATACTGTGGTGCTGGCGACCGGCGGCTATGGGCGCGCCTATTTTTCCTGCACCTCGGCGCATACCTGCACCGGGGACGGCAATGCCATGCTGCTGCGCGCCGGCCTGCCCTTGCAGGACATGGAGTTCATCCAGTTTCATCCCACCGGTATCTACGGCGCCGGCGTCCTGATTACCGAGGGGGTGCGCGGCGAAGGCGGTTACCTGACCAACTCGGCGGGCGAGCGTTTCATGGAACGCTACGCGCCGAATGCCAAAGACCTGGCGTCGCGTGATGTGGTGAGTCGTTCCATGACTATTGAAATTCGCGAGGGACGCGGTCTCGGCGCAGAACGCGACCACCTGCACCTGCATCTGGAACACCTGGGGCCGGAAGTGATTCACGAACGCCTGCCCGGCATTGCCGAGTCGGCGCGTATTTTTGCCGGGGTGGACGTCAGCAAGGCGCCCATCCCGGTGCTGCCGACGGTGCACTACAACATGGGCGGCGTCCCCACCAATTACCACGGTCAGGTAGTCACGCTGCGGGACGGCAACCCCGACCATATCGTACCCGGCCTGATGGCTATCGGCGAAGCCGCCTGCGTCTCGGTGCATGGCGCCAACCGCCTCGGTTCCAACAGCTTGCTGGACCTGATCGTCTTCGGTCGCGCTGCAGCCCTGTGCGCAGCGCGGGAAATTAAGCCCGGCGCCGCGCATAAACCCCTGGCTGACAGTCTTTTCGAGCCCACCCTGGCGCGTTTTGATCGCCGGCGTCATGCCCGCGGGGAGTTACGCACGGCGGCGCTCAGAAACGATATGCAACGCACCATGCAAACCAATGCCGCGGTGTTTCGCAACGGGGAAATTCTGGCCGAGGGGATGAGTAAAATGGATGCCATCTACCGCTCCTTCGAGCAAGTCAAGGTCTCGGATCGCTCGCTGATCTGGAACACCGACCTAGTGGAGACCCTGGAACTGGAAAACCTGTTGCAATGCGCCCAGGCCAGCATCCGCGCCGCCGCCAACCGCACTGAAAGCCGCGGCGCCCACGCCCGCGAGGACTACCCGGAACGTGACGATGACAACTGGATGAAACACACCTTATCCTGGCTGCAGCCGGAGAGCGGCGAGGTAAGTTTTGACTACCGGCCGGTGCACCTGCACACCTTGACCGACGAAGTGGAGACGATAGCGCCCAAAAAACGGGTGTACTAAACCAAGAGATAGTCTATGGCACAATTCACCTTACCGAAAAACTCAAAAGTCAAGCAGGGCAAGTCGTTTCCGCTGCACGGAACGGGCGCGCGCAAGCAAACCTTGCGCGTGTATCGCTGGGACCCGGATGCGGGAGAAAACCCGCGCCTGGACAGCTACGAAATCGATCCTGACCAGTGTGGACAGATGGTACTGGATGCGCTGATCCATATCAAAAATGAGATAGACCCGACCCTGACATTCCGCCGTTCCTGCCGCGAGGGCATCTGTGGCTCCTGTGCCATGAACATTGACGGGGTGAATACTCTGGCCTGCACCCGCCCCCTCAGCGACCTCAGGCAGGACCTCAGGGTCTATCCGCTGCCGCATACTCCCGTAGTGAAGGATCTGGTGCCCGACCTGAAGCATTTCTATGCGCAATATACGCACATCAAACCCTGGATGCAGACCGACGCCCCGGTGCCGGCACAAGGTGAACGCTTGCAATCCAGGCAAGATCGGGAAAAACTCGATGGCCTGTACGAGTGCATCCTGTGCGCTTGCTGCTCCACCTCCTGCCCCAGTTACTGGTGGAACAGTGAGCGCTACCTGGGCCCGGCGGCCCTGTTGCAGGCTTACCGCTGGATCATCGACAGCCGGGACGAGAATACCGAGGCGCGCCTAGACGCGCTGCAAGACCCGTTCAGCATGTATCGCTGCCACACCATTATGAACTGCACCAACACCTGCCCCAAGGGCCTGAACCCGGCCAAGGCCATCGCCGGGATTAAGCAACGGTTGGCGGCCAAGGCGTTTTGATGGATTCCTGCCCCCCCTTGCGCGTCATTCATTGCCTCTAGGGAGGGACGCAATGAATGACGCGCAAGAGGAACTGAAACGGCTGTACTGGCGCTGCCGGCGTGGCACCCGGGAACTGGACCTGTTGCTGCTGCGCTTCCTAGAACGGGACTATCCGGGTTTGCCGGCAACAGCGCAAGCCCTGTTCGGAAGCCTGCTTGAGGAGAGCGATCCTGATCTGTATGCCTGGTTCAGCGGGCAGTGCGAACCGTCCAACCCGGACTACCTGTTTATTATCGATAGAGTTAAAGCAGCCTCTAACAATGAACGCTGAACTGTCCGGTTTCCTCACCGCCATCCGCATCGCAGGCGCCGACGCGGCGCCATTCCTGCACGGGCAATTCACCACCGATGTCGCCGGGCTTGGCAACGATCAGGCCGGGCTCAGCGCCTGGTGCGACCCCAGGGGGCGGGTGCTGTTCACCTTCATGCTGGTGCGGCAGGATAACACCTTCCTGTTACTGCTGCCGCCGCCGCTGCAGGAAGCATTCAGCAAGCGGTTGCGCCTGTACATACTGCGCGCCGCTGTGGTCATCAGCGCGGCGGAAACAGCGGCAGCCCCCCCCCTGCCCGGTCTGTCCGCAACCGCCACAACCTCCCCGGCCGCGACCTTCATCAGGCAAGGGTTCCCCCTGCTCCACCCCCAAACCAGCGGCCGCTTCCTGCCCCAGGAACTGAATCTGGATGACTTGGGCGCCTTGTCCTTCAGCAAAGGCTGCTACCCCGGCCAGGAGATTATCGCCCGCCTGCGCTACCGCGGCGATGTCAAACGCCGCCTGTGCCGGGCCACCACGGGCAACCCGACTCCCCTGCAACCCGGCGCGGCGCTACGCCTTGAAGGAGAAGGCCGGCAGGTCGGCACAGTAATAAACTCGGCAATCACCGATGCTGGTCAGGAATTACTGGCCGTCGTGGAACAGCCATTTATTGAAACCGGACGCGCAGCCGCAGACGGCTTTCCGGTTATCGTCAATTAAAGAGGTCAATTCGCCACAGGCGCTTGAATTGGTTTTATTTTTTCCAGTTCGTAGCTCAAGCCCTGCTCTGCACGGCATAGATCATAGTTCTGTTGCAACCTCAACCAGACCCCCGGCCCGTTACCCACCAACCTGCCTATCCGCAACGCCATTTCCACCGTCACCGGATGAGTACAAGCCAGTACTCGATGAAGTTGCTGACGTGAGATGCCCAACCGCCGCGCCATTTCACTGACTGATAAACCCAGCGTCGACAGCACATCTTCACGCAGGACTTCACCCGGATGCACCGACCGGCGTCTTAATGGGCGTTTTACAGTGTACTCAGTCACTTTCTCGCTCCAATACGTTTGCAATAACTTGTTTCAAACAATCACGCTCATTCAGGAAGTAAACCCCGTCCCCTTTCCATTCCTCCAGGGAACGTGGCGCGCCGTCAATCTGATGCGCCGGCGTCACTGACAGCACGTAAGCGCTCAGGCGCAGGTTGGGGTCGATGTTGCATACCTGCTGTTCAACTTCCTTTATCGTGTGGTGCAGCCGTACCTTTTTTTGCTCTTTGGGCCCATACCGGCCCAGCCCTTTCGGATCAAGGAAAATCACATGCTGGCAATGCTTGTCTTGCAACCAGACAATGAAATCCGGGTAATAGCTGAAATCATCGAAAAATGATACGCCGCGACCGCGGGAAAGATTGCGTATCAGATATAACTCCTTGTCCTGCAGGCACGGGTCCCGGGGTTCTGCCAATTCCCTGAGTTTTTCCACCACCTTTTTTTCATCCATATTCAGGGCAACCGGGCGTATCGTCACCTTGCAATCCGGCGCCGCGTACAGCAAAGGCTGGTAAGCATGAGCCTCCGTCATGATCATGCCCAGTTTCGAATTATAAAGATAACCTTCCCGAAGGTTGTCTGACAATTCATGAATATCCCTGACCAGATGTTTTTGCGTCACTGCTGCCGATAGTTCATATTGTTTAACGTTGTTACTGTCATTCTCGCTCAGCGTGACCACTTCGATGTGCTCGCTCTCCCAGAGCCGCCGCCGTGCGCGCCAGAACTGGTTGACATACTCGGTGACAAGCTCAAGCGCAATCTCTTCTAACTCCTGTAACCCCTTGAAATTATTCAGGCACAACCGTTCTCGTGGCATGTACAGCACATACCAGTCATGATTTTGCAGGAGCTGCTCGATAGTCTCATATCTTATAACCAGGTTGTGCCAGTGATGCTGTTGCTTACGCGCCAGCAGCCGGTGGTAAATCCGTGCAGTGTTGAAAAATGTACGATGCGCTTTGAGCTTGACTGATTCTTCTGCAACCGCGGGTTCGGAAACCCTGTCGCCTGAGGCCATGGATTGCAGACGGGGATATAAGTTCAACGTTACCAGTGGTCGGTTCGGCGCGTCGGGGTTTGGCAGCACTGGCCGCTGCTCGGACAACTCAAATTTCCGGTTATCCTTGATACGAATCAGCTTCAATTCGGGCTTCCTGCCGAAATTCCAGGTAACGGGCAATTTGACGGTATCCTGTTCCCCCAACATATCTTCTTTTTCCATCAGATTACGAAAAGCCTGCATATAGTTGGCGCGCAAGCCGAAAATGTACAAGGTTTCAAGTTGCGCCAGCTCAGCGCTGTCATCCGGCAATGCCGCACCGCTGCTGCGATGGCGTTTCAGGCTCATGTTCCAGCCTTTCAGGCGCACCCCGCGCCCGAACATCTGGATAATTTCCGGCCCCTCGCCCACACCGACGTGCATTAAGCCCATGACGCTGACCCGCCAGGAATTCCAGCCGGCGATAAACCGGCGCGCGCCGATGACGATATTCACCGGCGAGTTGGGCTGGTCCACCTGCGCGAACAGTTTTTCTGCAAACCCTGCTTCCCGTTCAATGACGATATCCGGGTTGGCGTCTGCCAGTAACAGTTTATGCAGCGCGGTGGCATCGCCGATGTTGACCACGCCAAATACGGGATTATCGGCGCTGCGTAAGTGCAGCTCCCCTTCTCCGGCAGTGAGATAGGCAACATGCAGCGGGCCCGGGCCATTGCACAAGGTTTCGCAGATGTCGGCGTACAGGTCATTTTTGGAATTGCGCTGAAGGTAGTCAAACCAGCCGTGAAAGTAATCCTCCCCGCGTTCGTCAGGCAGGCCGGACTGACCGGTGAGCAAGCGGGTCAGCATCTCCCGCACCTGCCCGCCGTGCGCCAGCACCCAGGCCAGGAAATTCAGGATGCGAATAACGTCTGATCTGGTCGTCTGATCTGCTTTGCTCGAACCGGTGACGGTCTTGCCGAGAAATACCCACAGTGGTTGGGTCACGTTAAATGATGTCCAGCGCGCGCCCTGATCGAGCCAGATGCGATACTGCTGGTAGAACGTCAGCAGACAACCCAGCAGGTACATGTTACTGCCGGCGTCTTCCATACCGCCGGGCAGGTTGGATATGGCGTAGTCTTTGCCATAACCATCTTCGTGAAACTGGCGATAGCTGTAATCAAACAGCAGACATTTCCCATAGGTATCCAGCAGGCCGGCATCCTTGTTACTCACCACCTGATTGAAGGTCGCGGAATATTCAAAGGTAAAACCGCCGCGGGACAACTCTCGGCGCCGCGCCCGCCAGACCTTGCCGGATGCGCCCAGGTGTCCCTCATCGACCAACACCAGGTTGTTGTCGCCGAAATCCTGCACGGCGACCCGTTTGACGCCTTTTTTCTCTGCCAGCTTGTTGAGATCGATGATCTCAATGGGTGACAGTATATCGGCGCCGGCTGCCGCGGAAAATAAACGCGCGCGCAGGCCGCTGGCCCGTAACTCGCGTTCATGCTGCATCGACAGCTGCTCGTTCGGCGTCAACAGCACGATATTATTCAACCGCCCGCCGCACCGCCCCAGGTAGCGCTGAAACTGAAGAATATGCGCGTGCATCAGCAGCGTCTTGCCGGAACCGGTGGCGCTTTGAAAAGCAAGGGTACGCAGGTCTTCCGTGACGTACTCAGATATCTTTGCCACGTGCCGATACCCGGCTTTGGCTCTGTTCAAATCAGCGCACAGTTGCTCAGGATCGTCAAAATAGCGGCTGAGGTAGCGCTCGGTGAACAGCAAGGCAAGATATTGGTAGGCTTTCCACCCGCGCCCGTGTTCCTCGGTCATACGCAAGGTGCGGCTGTGGCTGACTATGTTGGCGTCGTATTCGCACAGTTGCTCGGGAGAGACGCGCGCCCGCCCCGGATGCAGGTACAAGGCCTGCGCATACTCACTCTCGCCATTGGGCGTAAACCCCGACGGCACATCCCTGAGCCGGCCCAACATCTCGCGCAGGTTTTCATAGCCAAATTCCTGGCAAAGGAAACGGTGCAGGATGAGGCGGTTTTGCAGTAGCAGCATCGTCAGTCAATCGAGGGGCCTGGTTCGTGCACCCTCCATTCTGTTTTACTTTGGATATGATGTAATGCGTCAGCCGCATTCAGAATTCGTATCCCCTGCCAGGGATGAAGCGTCAAAAGATCACCGTCGCCACTAACAATGAGATCAGCTTGTGCAGCCAATGCCGTAGCAATTACCACATCGTCATCAACATCACGGACGGTGCGTTCAAGCGGTTTTGGTTTCACAAGTTCGGTTAGCGCTCCATAGCGTTGCAGCAAATAAGACCGGGTGATTCTCTGTGACGCTAACATTGTTGTAAACTTCTCCCTTCCCAATACCTCAAACAACTCATCAAGTAATTCGCTACTGGTGAGTAATTTTATGAGGCTGTCGCGACCATATTCAAGTAATTGCCGCGGCCTCCCATCCCAGAGTAAACCTGATACAACGATATTGGTGTCAAGCACCACGCGCACGCCGTTTTCTCTGTGCGCGCACCGCGTTGACTTCCTGTTGAACCTCTTCCGGTGTCATGGGAGGAAAATCAGCTGCCACCAGCTTGCCCGTGGCTTTGAACAGGTCGTCCACAGCAAGCCGGTGTAACGCCTCTCGCAACAAAACCTCAAGCGCATCAGGCGCAAGCAACCCCGCTTTTGCAGCTTCATCAGCCAGATTGTCCGGTAAATCAATGGTCAGTGTTTTCATGATCGGGCTTTTCTAATCCAGGTAACCTCTACTCATCTGAAGGTTCATCAGAAGATATAAGTATCTCACTATATTTCAGCCTTGAACATCAGTTCACGAAAAACTGTCTCAATCGTGCTGGCGCTCCAGCTTTCGTTGGCTTGTTTCAGGGCGTTAAGGGTGTGATCGCCATTGACGTAAATGACATCGAAGGGGGCGAAGCGTTGGCGCTGGTGGGTAAACCAGGCATCCAGATTGGCGTTGTCCATTGCTTCCTGATTGCGCCACAGGATTAAGCATCTGCGGCCTTGCGGGTCGGCGCCGGTAATGGTGAGCACATCTTCGATGGTTTGTCTGGTTGCGACGCGCAGGCCGACAAGAAAGTTGAACGTTTCAGGCAGGTCAACCGGCGCTTCGCCTCTGGCGCCATCGCGTACCACTGACAGGGTATAGGCGAACGGGTTTATGAAACTTTTCCCGGCCAGGGAGGCGCTGCCGGTTGTTTCTTCACCGAGTGCGTAGCGTAGCTGGTAGTCTTCACGCAGAGCCGGATTTTGGGTCAGCAGATCCTGTTGCGGGGAAGACGGCGGGGTCAGTTCCAGGCTGTCCAGCGTGTCTTCATAAGATTCCAGCCGCAGGTACTTGAAGAATTGGCCGGAACCATTGCGGGAAACCGGCTTGCCGTCTTTCCAGTCCGGTGAATAGATCACTTTTTTGAGGCGCGGCAGCAGCACGGTGTCGAAATGATCGCCGACTTCCACCAGTATGTACTTGCGTTGGCCTGCATCTTCGCGGTTGAGGTTGATGACCGCATGGCCGGTGGTGCCGGAGCCGGCGAAGTAGTCAAGAATAACACCTGTGGCACCGTCAACAGCAGCCGCAACCAATTCCTCATAAAGGACAACCGAATGACAATACGGAAAATCAAGACCTAATCTACCAAGCTCCTGTTTTCCTGTACGGGATTCCTGTATTACTGATGATGCTTGTTTTCTCGTTTGATTCGTAAGAACGACCTTTTGACGAGGCTGCGTGCTCTCGTCTGCACCGAAGATAATCTCACCTCTTTCCATCATGGCTTGCAGCGTTTCGGGCGTGCGAGAAAAACCATTTGGTGGAACGGGGCAAGGTTTCCCGGTAGCAGGGTGCATGAGCGGAATGTGAAACTTGGGATCTATTCGTGGCTCTGGCGCTCTCAGGCTGACACTTTGACAAATTTTCCCATTGTCATCTAAATACCTGTATGCCTTCTCGCCTCCGGTTAATTGTTTATTTTTTGCTACATATTGAGCATATTCTTTTCTGGCATCTTCGGACACACCGCCACACTTCTTGATTATTCTTTCGGCAGCCTTCAGCAGTAAAGATACACCGCCATTTTTGCCATTTCTCAAGTATATTGGCGCGTCTTTATTTGACTTCCAGATGACGTACTCATGTTGCAGAGCCAAACCACGGCCTGCGTTCATCGGATTCATCTTGTCCCATACTGCTGTCCCGGCAGTTCGGATGGGGAGCCGGTCAAAAAGAAGATGCAACAGCTCGTATTCATTTTCGTCAATGTGACAGAGATACGAGGCGTCGGCGTCTAAAATATTCATGGAAACCAGCATCCTGCTTTCCATGAATGCCATCCAGCTTGAATGACGATAACCGTTCTTATAAAGGAACCCACTCGTATCAGTGTTGTATGGTGGGTCTATGTGAACACACTTTACCTGTTTTTCGTACTGTTTCTGCAAAAAATTCAACGCCTGAAAATTCTCCCCATGCACCAGCAGACCATCCAACTGTTCCTCCAGTGACCCCTCAGCAGACAAGGCCGCTAATAACCGGTCAGTAAACCCGCTGTCGAAATGACGCGTGTCAAGCGCCAGATACGGATTGTGCTTGAGAAAATCAATGGTCAGGGGATTGGTATAGCCGGCGTTGCCATTGCCGAGGTTGCTCTCAATCTCATCAATGGCAAACAGCTCCACCCATTCATCATGTTGCGCGGTATTTTGGGCAATCTCCGGGTAGAGCGTTTGCGGCACTTTGTCCAGGGTGACGCAGTACTGCGTGTCCAGTACAAACTTCTTCTTCAGCCACAGCTGTTTCTGAAAATCTTCCAGTTGCGCCAGGAAGGCGATGATCTTGTGCGCCACCTGTCGCACCGCCCGGGTGCGCGCCAGGGCGCGTTGCAGGCGCAAGGTGTCGCCGGCCTCCAGGTCGTCCAGGTTCAGCACATCGGTCTTTAAGTATAAATCGAGTTCCCGCCGCAGGAACCCGCCCAGGTCTTTGTGGATGAAGTAATCGAAGCTGTTCTTGGCGGTGTAGGTCGCCAAGTGTTTGTCCAGCACGGTGCGCTGCGGATTATTTTCCGTCGGCGCACCCACTGCCAGTAATACCTGCCAGGCAGGTTCCAGGCTGTCCAGGATGCGTTCTGCAACAGCTTGGTTGATGGTCTCCTGCTGTTTGCTGCCATTGCCATTCCAGGTTTTCTTTTCGTTCTCGGTCAGCGGCCGGTGGGTGAACCTGACGACAAGCTCATCACGGGTGATTTCAACTGCGTTGATGCCAGCGCCTTGCGCCAGCAGGAAACGCCGCTGGCGGCCGTTGGCTTCCTTGATATTGTCCTTCTCATTATCGGCTCTGGCGGTTTCAAAGCGCACGCGACGCTGTTCGGCGCCGGCGCCAACCGTGAAAACGTAGCAGGCATAGTTTTCAGTGGTCTTGATGTAATACTGGTCGGCGTTGGCCCAGTGCAGTTTAACCTCTTCCCCATCGTAAGGGAGCAGGTAGGTGGGCTGGCCGCCGCCTGAGTAACGGCGTAATGACATGAAGTCGCCGTCGGCGTAATAGCGGGCGAAGAAATTGGCAAGGTGGTTATAAACGTCCGCTTCTGCCGCCACATCAGCCCTGGCTTCCTTGAGCAGTTGTTGCAGTTCCGTGAATTTTGGCGTGGTCTCGAGATCGATGCCCAGGTCACCGGCAGTTATACGCGCCTTAACCAGTTCATCTTCCAGGTCAGCCAGAGTCCTGGCAGCATTACCCGTCAACGCATCCTGCACCTGGGGCAACAGGTCCTTATCAAGGAAGTCCTCAATCTCCCTGGCCTTCAGGCTCATAATCCGGTACAAACCAAAGTCCAAATCGCCACGGTCGAGCTGGAACATCGTCCGCAGAATTTCTTTTAAGCGATCGAATTTTTCCATTTATTGCTTGCGGCGATGTATTGCCGCGCCCCCGCTTGCCATGTCACGAGCCTTACCCGGTTCGGCGATCAGTGCGTGTGTTCCAACGATGGCATCACGTAATCCTTCCATTAATCCTTCCTGGCGCGCCAAGCGTCCCTGCAACTGACTCACGGCCTCGCGTAACTCTTCCATCAATCCTTCTTGACGCACCACGCGTCCCTGCAACTGACTCATGGCCTCGCGTAACCCTTCTATCAATCCTTCCTGACGCACCACGCGTTCTTGCAGTTGCCCCACATCCTCGCGTAACCGGTTAATTGCCTCAAGGTGTATATTGAACTCGGCCTTCATTTCCGATCGCACCGCTTTGAATTCCTCATGCACCTCCCTGAATTCCGCACGATTCTCCTCACGCAGGTCCAGCATCTCTGCTCTCAGGTTATGTTGGCTGTACAGAATGAGGCCGGCCAGGCTTATGCCGACACCGATGATTGCGATCAAATCTTTTGACATGACATGTCCTCCTTAAAACAGTTGTAAAATGTCCGTTTCGTATCCGAACAGGTGTTTTTGAGGATATATAGATACGGAACCGGAGTCAAGAAAAAATGAAACGGGCGGCGCCCGGCGCGTGATCATATAATGACAACCCATGAAGGAAAAATTATTACCAGCGGATTCAAACCGGCCTGGTGGCTGCCGGGCGGGAACCTGCAGACGCTGTGGCCTTATTTCTTGCGGCGGCGGCCGCGGTTGGATTTGACCCGTGAACGACTTGAACTGCCGGATGGGGATTTTGTTGACCTGTGCCTGACTGCAAATGCCGGCGCGCCGGTGGTGTGTGTGTTGCACGGGCTGGAAGGCTGCATCGATTCTCATTACGTGAAACCGCTGCTGGCGGCTGTCGTGCAGCGCGGCTGGCATGGCGTGTTCATGCACTGGCGCGGGTGTAGCGGGACGCATAACCGCCTGGCGCGCAGTTATCATTCCGGGGACACCGGCGATATCGGCTTTTTGCTGGAGCAGCTGCGCCGGCGTTTCCCTGGGGTTGCCATCGCCGCGACGGGCTATTCCCTGGGCGGCAATGCCTTGCTCAAATACTTAGGCGAAGCGTCGCGCCGGGGGCTGGTGCAGGCTGCGGCGGCAGTGTCTGTGCCTTACGACCTTGCGGCCGGCGCCCGCCGCCTGAAGCGGGGGTTTTCCAGGGTATATCAGCGCCGCTTCCTGCACTTACTGAAGCGCAAGATCAAGAGCAAGTTCAGCTCGATGGACGCTCCTGTTGACCTTGATAAACTTCCACAAATGAATGATTTTTTCAGCTTCGATGGCGCCGTCACTGCGCCCTTGCACGGGTTTGCCGGGGCGGATGATTATTATTCCCGCAGCAGTTCCCGACAGTTTTTAAGGTCCATCGACGTACCGACCTTGTTGCTGCATGCGCGTGATGACCCGTTTATGACTGCGGCGGTGATTCCAACGGCAGCTGAGCTGTCGGACTGTGTACAACTGGAACTGGTCGCGCGCGGCGGGCATATCGGGTTTGTCGGCGGCTGCCTGCCGGGGTATGCTGTATATTGGCTGGAACGACGTATTATTGAGTTTTTTGAGGGGCGCTTATGAAATACCGAACAGTTTTGGCGCTGGATTTTTGCCTGGACCGGAATAACGAGGTGGCGTGATCAAGCATGGCGCGGACTTTGTGGTTAATCACTGAACGCCGGTTATTTCTGGTTGCAGCCTTGGCGTGTCTGGCGTTGCTGGGCTTTGGGTACTACCTGCAATTTGTGCAGGGGTTGGAGCCGTGTCCGTTGTGTATCCTGCAGCGGGGCGCGTATCTGGGCGTTGGGCTGGTTTGTCTGGTCGCCTGCCTGCACGGTTCTGCCGTCCGTCTGTACAGTGGGCTGGCGCTGGTTTGCGCGCTGACGGGCGCCGCTATCGCCGGGCGTCAGGTGTGGTTACAGCAGCTACCGCCAGAACGGCTGCCGGAATGCGGGCCGGGGCTGGATTTTATCCTGCAGGCGTGGCCGTTGTTCGAGGCCTTGAGGCTGATCTTCACCGGCTCCGGGGAATGTGCGGAAACTGTGTGGACATTCCTGTCTCTGAGTATCGCCGAGTGGAGTTTGTTCTGGTTTGCCGCGTTATCAGCACTGTTTGTATATCAGATTTTTTCAGCCCCCCTGCGTCATTCCCGCGCAAGCGGGTCAACGCCGTAAGCCGCGCGGTATATTTCCCATATTCCCGTTACCCGTATTGCCGGTGAGGCCGCGCATCATGTTCTCTATGCCGCCTTTTTTGCTCAGCTTTTTGGTCATCTTCTGCATCCGGGTAAACTGCTTGAGCAGGCGGTTGATGTCCTGTATCTGCGTGCCGGAACCGATGGCGATGCGCTTCTTGCGGGAACCGTTGACCACGGCCGGGAAGCGCCGCTCGCCGGAGGTCATGGAGTTGATGATCGCCTCAAAGCGGGCCAGCTCGCGCTCCTGACCGGCGACTCCACCCATGGCACCGGCGGCGGCTTGCTGCATCCCCGGTATCTTGTCCAGCACACCGCCGAGCCCGCCCAGGTTCTGCAACTGCCGGAGCTGTTCGCGAAAATCATCCAGGTCAAAGCCCCTGCCCCGTTTCAGCTTCCTGGCCATCTTTTGCGCTTTTTCCTGGTCTGCCTTTTGCTCCACTTCCTCGATCAGGCTCAGCATATCGCCCATGCCGAGGATGCGCGAGGCCATCCGCTCGGGATGGAACGGGGACAGTTCCGAGGCCTTCTCCCCGGCGCCCAGGAACAGGATGGGTTTACCGGTCACGTGGCGGACCGATAACGCCGCGCCCCCGCGAGCATCACCATCGACCTTGGTCAGGATTACTCCGCTCAAATCCAGGGCCTCGTTAAAGGCCGCCGCCGCGTTGACTGCGTCCTGCCCCATCATGCTGTCTATCAAAAACAAGGTGTCAGACGGTTGCAGCACGCGCTGGATATGGCGGATCTCCGCCATCATGTCCTCATCCACATGCAGCCGGCCGGCACTATCGACGATGAGTATATCGGCAAAACGGCTACGGGCATGTTGTCGCGCGGCCGCGGCGATGGCAACAGGTTCACGGCCGTCCCCGGCGCTGAAATAGTCCAGCTGGTTTTCCTGTGCCAGCACCCGCAACTGCTCCTGCGCCGCCGGGCGATAGACGTCGCAACTGCTCACCAGCACGGACTTGTTATGCTGCTCCCGACACCATTTACCCAATTTCGCCACCGTGGTGGTCTTGCCGGCGCCCTGCAGGCCGGCCACCAGGATGATCGCCGGCGGCGACACTTTCAGGTTGAGCTCGGCCTGACCGTCTCCCATCAGGCGCACCAACTCGTCCTGGACGACCCGGAGCAGCGCCTGCCCCGGGGTGAGGCTGCTTGTTACCTCCCGGCCCAGCGCCTGCCCTTCAACGCGCCGGATAAACTCCTGAACCACCGGCAGCGCCACATCTGCCTCCAGCAAGGCCCTACGCACATCCCGCAGGGTGGCCGCGACATTCTCTTGCGTCAGCCGCGCATGACCGCGCAACTGTTGCACAATACGCCCGAAGCGCCCGGTCAGATTTTCAAACATGCTGTTCTCTCAGGCGCCTCGTGTTTGTGAGAGGCGCCCTTAAGGTTAAAAAACTGTGTTACTCTGTGCCGTCTTTGGATAGATTTATGATTATTAGCACTGCCGTTATTCTACTCTATTTCCTGACCGCCGTGTGGCTGGGTAACAGGATTTTCCGGTTGCGTCTGGGTACGGATGCTTTCAGTCACAGGATTGCCGCGCTGGCCGGATTGGCATTGTCCGGTCACGGCCTGGTCCTGTATCGGGAAATTGTGGTTACCACAGGCTTCAACCTGGGTTTTTACCATGCCCTGTCACTGGTCTGCTGGGCTATTGCGGCACTGGCCGTGCTGGTCGGGTTATACCGGGCCATGAGTAATCTGGTGGTGATCTTCTTTCCTGCCGCGGCGCTGGCGCTGTTGCTGCAAAGCGTTACCCCCAGTATCAATATCATTTCCAGTGGCATTACCGCCGGACTGAAAATACACATCATCCTGTCGATAGCGGCCTACAGCCTGTTGACTCTGGGCGCCTTGCAGGCGTTGCTGCTGACCGTTCAGGAAACCCGGTTACGCAAGCGGCAACCCGTGTCGGTGTTGCAAGTCCTGCCGCCCATGCAGGTGCTGGAAGAACTGCTGGTACAGACCCTTGCCATCGGTTTTTTCCTGCTCAGCCTGAGTCTGTCCACAGGCTTCATGTTCATGCACGACATGTTGGAGCAACGCCTCTCACACAAAGTGGTGTTATCCATCCTGACCTGGCTCATCTTTGCGGTCGTACTTTGGGGCCGGTGGGCGCGCGGCTGGCGCGGGCGCACGCTGAGTCGCTGGACTCTGGGTGGTTGCGCGTCCCTGGTACTGGCTTACTTCGGCTCCAAACTGGTGCTGGAACTCATTCTCCAGCGCGTGTAAGTTGAACACCGTTCGCCATGCCGACGGAACAGGCGCCGTTATATCATCTTATTACATCAACCGAGGCCATTTCCATGGATGAAATTTCCATATTTCTGTTAGCAATCATTGTCGTGCTGCTGCTTGCTGTCGCCGCGTTCTTTTCCGGGTCGGAAACCGGCATGATGGCGGTAAACCGTTACCGCTTACGTCATCTTGCCAACGACGGGCACAAGGGCGCCATTAAGACTGCCGGGTTGCTGGAACGCACCGATCGGCTGCTGGGCTTGATCCTGTTATGCAATAACGTCGTCAATTTCTATGCCGCCTCCCTGTTCACGCTGATTGTGGTACGGTATCTGGGCGACACCGTCGGCCAGGCCTTGGGGCCGTTGATTTTCACCGCAATCTTCCTGGTTGTTTCCGAAACGGCGCCTAAGACCGTAGCGGCTTATCGTCCGGAGCAATTCGCCTTCCCCGCCTCCCATGTCCTCAAGCCGTTATCAGTCGTATGTTACCCGTTGGTCTGGGCCATCAACCGCGCGTCCAACAAATTTCTGGCGCTGCTACGCTTCAAACTGGATGACACCCGGCAAACCAGTCTGTCGCGGGAAGAATTGAAGACCGCGCTCTCGGAAGCGGGCAAGACGCTGCCGGCCAAGCACCTGAACATGCTGCTCGGCATCCTCGACTTAGAGCAGATAACGGTGGCGGATATCATGGCGCCGCGTAATGAAATTGCGGGGCTGGACATCAATGATGATGTCAACGAGATACTGGATTATCTTACCCAGACCTCACATACCCGGCTGCCGTTGTACCGGGGCAGTTTGGATGA
This sequence comes from Gammaproteobacteria bacterium, assembly GCA_965215365.1. Classification (GTDB taxonomy): domain Bacteria; phylum Pseudomonadota; class Gammaproteobacteria; order Eutrophobiales; family Eutrophobiaceae; genus JAAXHV01. Next base: position 2,182,219 of record CBDCDS010000003.1, read on the forward strand.
GATCGTCGGCGTCATCCATGTGCGGCGGGTGCTGCGCCTGCTCCGGGACGCGGATGAAATCACCCGGGAAGACCTGGAACAAGTGGCCGAAGAGCCCCACTTCGTCCCGCTCAACATGTCCCTGAACGCACAAATGCTGGCTTTCCAGCAGACCAGAAAACGCCTAGGTTTTGTGGTGGATGAATACGGAATTATCCAGGGGCTGCTCACGCTGGAAGATATCTTAGAGGAGATTGTCGGTGAGTTCACCACAGACTTTCAAGCCCATCACGTCGATATCGTCAAACAGCAGGACGGTTCCTACATTATCGATGGCAGCGCGCCGTTGCGGGACATCAACCGACAACTGGGCTGGACTTTGCCGGCCGACGGCCCGAAAACCCTGAACGGACTGGTGCTGGAACGGCTGGAGACTATGCCGGAACCAGGCACCTCCTTGAAGATAGACAACGTCACCCTGGAGATCACGCAGGTCACAGACAATGCAGTGAAGTCAGTACGGGTGAAATTGTTGGACGAGCAGTACTCTCTTCTGTAAGTTCTTGACGAACTGCCCTGCCCTATCACAACAACCCGACGACAGAGCCCATGAGCAAAACAAAAATCGCAGTATTCGCCGCAGTCAGCGCGTTGGTGGCTGCATTTTTCATTTTCGACCTGGGGCAGTATTTCAACCTGGAATACCTGAAGGCGCAACAGGCCGTGATAGACAGGTATTACGCAGCAAAGCCGTTGGTGACTGCGGCCTCCTTCTTTTTTCTGTACGTCGTTATTACCGGTTTATCGCTGCCCGGTGCGGCAATCCTGACCCTGGCCGCAGGCGCGATTTTCGGCCTGCTGTGGGGAACGGTCATTGCCTCGTTGGCCTCTACGCTGGGAGCGACCCTGGCTTTTCTGTTCTCCCGCTACCTGTTCCGGGACGCCATACAGTCTCGTTTTGCCGACAAACTGGGCGCCATCAACAAGGGCGTGGCCGAGGACGGCGCCTTTTACCTGTTCACGCTACGCCTGGTGCCGCTGTTCCCGTATTTTGTCATCAATCTGGTCATGGGGCTGACCCCCATCCGGGCGCTGACTTTCTTCCTCGTCAGTCAGGCCGGGATGCTGGCCGGCACTATCGTCTATGTCAATGCCGGCACCCAGATCGCCAAAATCGAACAACTCAAGGACATCGCTTCACCGGGGTTGATCCTGTCCTTTGTGCTGTTAGGTATCTTCCCGTTGCTGGCAAAAAAGGCGGTGGATTACCTGAAACAGCGTAAGGCTCACGCCTGAACAAACATGGCTGACCATGACTATGATTTGTTTGTTATTGGCGCCGGCTCGGGGGGGGTGCGCGCGGCGCGCATGGCCGGCGGCTTTGGCGCGCGGGTGGGGATTGCTGAGGAACGTTATCTGGGCGGTACCTGTGTCAATGTCGGCTGTATCCCGAAAAAACTGTTTGTGTACGCCGCACACTTTGCCGAGGAGTTCCGGGATGCTGCGGGCTATGGCTGGCAGCTGGCCGGAGCGGACTTTAACTGGAACGCGTTACTGAAAAATAAAAATAATGAAATTAAACGGTTAAATGAAATTTATGCAAATTTACTTAAACTTAACAACGTAGTTATCCATGATGGCCGGGGCGTAGTGACGGGACCCCACTCGGTACGGGTTAATGGCAAGGAGCTCAGCGCCGAGCGTATCCTGGTGGCCACCGGCAGCTGGCCACAGCTCCCGGATATCCCGGGCCGGGAACATATCATCTCTTCTAATGAGGCGTTTTTTCTCGAGTCCCTGCCGCAACGCGTGGTGATCGCGGGCGGCGGGTATATCGCAGTCGAATTTGCCGGTATCTTCCACGGACTGGGAGTGGACACCACCCTGGTCTATCGCGGTGATTTATTCCTGCGCGGGTTTGACGAGGAACTGCGCGAGTTCCTGGCCGAGCAGCTGCGCGCGCAAGGCATTAAGCTGTTGTTCAACACCCACATAGACCGCATAGAGCAGCATAACGGCCATTATCAGGCGCACTCGCCAGAGGCGGGCGCCCTGCCGGCTGACCTGGTGTTATACGCAACCGGGCGCCGACCGCATACACACGACCTAGGACTGGAAACAGCCGGCGTAGCCTTAAACGACAAGGGCGCCATCATCGTGGATGCGGATTACCGTAGTTCTGTGCCTTCCATTTACGCCATCGGCGACGTCACCGATCGCATGAACCTGACCCCGGTCGCCACCGCGGAGGGTACGGCGCTGGCGCACAACCTGTTCAACCGGCAGTCAAGACGGGTGGACTACCGTGACATCGCCACCTGCATCTTCAGCCAGCCCACTCTGGGTACAGTGGGCCTGACCGAGGCCCAAGCGCGCCGGGACTATAAGCATGTGGATGTGTACAAGTCCCGCTTCACCCCCCTCAAACACACCTTGACCGATAATCCCGGGCAGACTCTGATGAAACTGCTCGTGGACCGGGACAGCGACCGGGTGCTGGGCGTACACATGGTCGGCCCGGATGCCGGCGAGATCATCCAGGGTCTGGCTATCGCCCTGAAAGCCGGCGCCACCAAGGCCACCTTCGATGCCACTATCGGGATTCACCCCACTGCGGCGGAGGAATTTGTGACCATGCGGGAGCCGGTGAGTTGAAGGAGTTATCCGCAGCTTAGCGCAGAAAAAAAGACAATCTGCGTCACACCTGCCGATACATTATGCGTATATCTGTCTGTCTGTTATTGTTGCTTTGGTTGCCGGGCGCTTACCCGGAAGCCCTGAATGTCGCAGTGGCGTCCAACCTGACTCATACCCTGACTGAGATCAGTGAGGCGTTTTACCGGGAGCAAGGGCGGCGGGTGAACCTGACGTTCGGCTCGTCCGGTAATTTTGCCCGGCAGATCGTGCAGGGCGCGCCTTATACCGTGTTCATCTCCGCCGGCAGACAGTATGTGGACTTTGTGCGCGCCCACCACCGGGGCGCAAGTCGGGTCAAGCCCTTGATCAACGGTAGCCTGAGCCTGTACATACCGCCCGGCGCCCGGCTGGAACCGCCGGCAACACTGGCCGCAGCGCAGCGCCTGCTGCGCTACAGTGAGTATCGCCGTCTGGCCATGGCCAACCCGGAACACGCGCCTTACGGTCAGGCGACCCGGATCGCCTTGATCAATGCCGGAGTATGGGCTTTTGACGCAAAAAAACTGCTGTTGGGAGAAAACGCCGCCCAGGCCATGCAATTCTGCCTGTCCGGCAGCGTGGATCTGTGTGTCGTCCCGACCTCATTTCTGACTCTGGAACAATTCGCCGCCAGGGGGACGCACTTCCAACTGCCACAACACTGGCATCCGCCTATTGCCCAATATGCGGTACTTCTCGGTGAAGACAACGAACCGGGACTGCGCTACTACGATTACCTGTCCTCCCGCACCAGCACCGACATTTTCAGGAAATACGGGTATGGACTGGCAAGCCCTTAACGTTTCCCTGTTGCTGGCCGGATTGACGGCGCTGCTGCTGACGCCGGTCGGGGTTGTCATTGCGCGCAAGCTGGCCTGGTCGCGCTTTGCCGGACGCAACGTCATACAGGCGTTGATTGCTCTACCCCTGATACTACCGCCGACAGTGCTGGGTTTTTACCTGATGGTCAGTCTGGGCGAGCTCTCGCCCCTGGGCGCGCGCTACCGGGACCTGACCGGAGACGCGCTGGTATTTTCGTTCGAGGGCATCCTGCTGGCGTCCGTGCTCTTCAACATCCCGTTTGCGGTGCAACCGGCGCAACGCAGCTTCGAGGCCATCCCGATCAATATCCGTGAAGCGGCCTGGTGTAGCGGCCTGTCGAACTGGCAGACCTTCTGGCGTATTGAGCTGCCCCTGGCCTGGCCGGGCGTAGTGTCTTCCGCAGTGCTGACCGTAGCCCACACCCTGGGCGAGTTCGGCGTGGTGCTCATGGTGGGCGGCAATCTGGCCGGTGAGACGCGCACGGTAGCCATAGCCATTTATGACCGCGTACAGGCATTCGATAATGCCGGCGCCGCCACCATGTCTGCGGTGCTGCTGGCGATTTCGCTGTTTGCCATCAGCTTGATCTACTTCCTGACTGACCGTAGCGGACACTTTGACAAGCAGTAATGACAGCTAATTATGACAGACACTGACGCCATCAGTGTGCGCCTGCGACAACCGGGGCCGATCCCGCTGGATGTGTCGCTGTCCTGCAACAGCGGCGAGATACTGGTCATTCTGGGCCCGTCCGGCAGCGGCAAGACTACCCTGCTCAGATCGATCAGCGGCTTGTACACGCCCGCGTCCGGCGCCATTCGTTGTCACGGGGAACAATGGCTGGATAGCGCCAACGGCATCAACCTGCCGGTGCAGCGCCGACGTATTGGCATGGTGTTTCAGCAGTACGCGCTGTTCCCCCACCTCACCGCCCTGCAGAATATCATGCTGGCCCTGCATAACGGTGCGCGCCGACACCGGCGCGACACCGCGCAAAACCTGTTGCGCGCCATGCACATGGAAGGTCTGGAAGAACGCTACCCGCAGCAGTTGTCGGGGGGGCAACAGCAGCGAGTGGCCCTGGCTCGAGCGCTGGCGCGCGAGCCCAGTGCACTGTTGCTGGACGAACCTTTCTCAGCCGTGGACCAGCAAACGCGCAGGAAACTGGTGCGGGAACTGGTGAGCCTGAAGCAACACTTCAAACTGCCCATTATCCACGTCACACATGACCTGAACGAGGCGCGCCGCATCGCCGACCGGCTGTGCATCATCCACCATGGCAAAACCCTGCAAAGCGCTGCGCCCGAACAGGTGATGAACCATCCCGACAGCGCCGCCATTGCCGCGCTCATCGGCCATTACAATATCTTTCGCGCCCGGGTGGCAGGGCACGATCAGCAGGCGCAGACTACCCGCATCGAATGGGGCAGCCTGACCCTGAACGCGCGCTATCGCCCGGAATTTGCCCCCGGCGTCGCGGCAGACTGGGTCATCCCCGCAGACAGTATCATCCTGCATCGTCGCGACCGTCCGTCCCAGGGGGAGCGCGAAAACCCGGTGCCGGGCCGCATTGAAGAACTGCTGCCCCTGGGCGAGCAGGCCGCGCTCACCATGAAGACCGCACAGGGCGAGTCACTCTACCTGAACATCCCCACCCACGTCGCCCGTCGCAACCAACTGAGCAAGGGCGGCGACCTCAGTGTCTCGCTGCTGGCGGAGCGGATACATTTGATGAAAATATCTAAGGAATTGTCCGCAGATGACACAGATGAACGCAGATTAAAATAAGGAATTATCCGCAGATGACACAGATGAACACAGATAATGACAAGAGGGATCAGGAAACTTATGAAATCATCGGGGCTGCTAAAGCCTTACAAAGAACATCGGGTCATGAGGAATCTCAGCTGATCAACTATCTGAAGGCCGCTGGGATGAACCGTGGGTTACTCATCAATTTTGGCGCCAGACAACTACAATACAAGAGACTCGTTTTTAATCTGCGTTCATCTGCGTCATCTGCGGACAAATAAGTCAACTGTTAATAACAGGCGCCGCCGCCAGTAACGCCTGGGTGTACTCGTGTCGAGGTGCTGCTAAAACCTGACTGGTTTCGCCCTGTTCCACAATTTTACCCTGGCGCATCACGGCCACTTCGTGGGCGAAGTTGCTGATCAGGTTGACGTTGTGGGTGATAAACAGGCAGGCCAGCTTCAATTGTTGTTGTAATTCGGTCAGCAATGCCATGATGCGCGCCTGTACCGTGACATCAAGGGCACTGGTGGGTTCGTCGCAGACCAGCAGTTGCGGCCGCACTGCCAGCGCCCTGGCAATGCAGATGCGTTGCCGTTGCCCGCCGGAAAACTCGTGCGGGTAACGGTACTTGTGGCCCGGTTCCAGGCCAACCTGTTCCAGCAGGCGGTCGATTGACGCCTGACGCTGCCCGGCAGTCTGTGCCGTACCCAGGGTGAGCATACCTTCCTCAATAATGTCCTTTACCTTGAACTGCGGGTCCATGGAGGAAAATGGGTCCTGGAATACGACCTGCATGTACGTCCGGCGGCGGCGCAGCTGTTGCGGGCTGAGCCCGGACAGGCTCTCACCGGCCAGACAGACTGTGCCGGCCGCCGGTTGCAGCAGTTGCAGAATGCCTTTGCCAAGCGTGGTCTTGCCGGAGCCGGACTCGCCTACCAGTGCCAGGGTACGGCCGCGCGCCAGCGTCAGCGACACACCCTCTACTGCATTGAAGTAGCTGGCCGGGCGCCCAAACCAGCCTGGTTTAATGGGGAAACGGATGTGCAGGTTGTTGACTTGCAGCAGGGGGCTGTGGTGTTTGTTGCCAGCCTCACTGACTTCAGGTTTGCGCGCGCTAACCCCGGACCCCATAGCCCTAGCTACTGCCAGCAGTTGTTGGGAATAGGAATGCTGCGGCTGACGAAAAAACTCGTTTGCAGGGCCGGTTTCCACCAGCCGGCCGCGGCGCATGACGGCGACGCGACCCGCCACCTGGGCGGCCACAGCCAGATCGTGGGTGATAAACAGCATGGCCATGCCGGTCTCGCGCTGTAGCTTGTGCAGCAGCGCCAGAATGCGCGCCTGGGTGGTGACATCCAGTGCCGTAGTGGGTTCATCGGCGATAAGCAGCTCAGGTTCTCCGGCCAGGGCCGTGGCCAGCATGACCCGCTGTTTCATGCCGCCGGAGTACTGGTGCGGGTAGTCATGCAGGCGGCGGGCGGGGTCCGGTAGCTCCACGGCCGCCAGTAATTCGACCACCCGCTGCCGTAGCGCCCGGCCACGCAACCCGCGCCGGCGCAGCGCCTCGCCCACCTGTACGCCTACCGTCAGCGCCGGATTCAGCGAGCTGTGCGGTTCCTGAAAGATCATGGCAAGCTGCCGCCCGCGCAGGGCGCGCAGGCGCCGTGTAGACAGGGTGGCAAGGTCGCGGTCATGCAGCCGGATGCTGCCGCTGACTGCGGCTGAGCCGGGCAACAGCCTGAGCAGGCTCAGCGCAGTCACGGACTTGCCACTGCCCGATTCACCTAGCAACGCCAAAGTCTCCCCGGCCTGAATTTGGAAAGACACGCCGGCAACGGCAGGCGCGTCGCTGCCAAAGCGCACCGTCAGGGAGTCAATATTGAGTAACTCAGCCATAGCTCGCATATCTCATTGTTAATCTGCGTCAGCGGCAGATAAATCTCCAGCAGGTTGCCGCATCAGGTAAATGACCAGCAACAGCGCCGGCAGGCCCAGCGCGCCGGCGTACAGGAAGAACCAGGCGTAGTTGGCGACCTCGACTACGATGCCAGAGAAGCCACCGACGATCTTGGCAGGGAGAGTCATCAGAGAGGAAAACAAGGCGTACTGAGTGGCGGTATAGGTGGTATTGGTCAGACTCGACAAGTAGGCGATGAAAGCTGAGGTGGCAAAACCACCGCTGAGGTTATCCATGCTGATGACCACCGCCAGACTGGTCAGGTTCGGTTCGCTCAGCGCCAGCCAGACAAAGAACAGGTTGGTCACGGGCACCAGGATGGCGCCCACCAGCAACGGTCGGTAAATGCCGTAGCGCAGCACCAGGACGCCGCCCAGGCCGGCGCCGAGAAGGGTCATAAAAAACCCGAATATCTTGGTGATATTGGCAATTTCGACCTTGCTGAAACCCAGGTCCAGATAGAACGGGTTAGCCATCACCCCCATGGTGATGTCGCTGAGGCGGAAGCTGCCGATCAGCAACAGGATCAACAAAGCCGGCAACCCATGGCGGCGGAAGAATTCGGCAAAGGGGCTGAGTACGGCACCGGTGAACCAGGCCGCGCACCGGCTGAGCACAGGCGCGTGACCTTGTAAGCCCAGTTTTCCTGCCAGCTCACGTTCCAACTGCGCGGCAGACTCGGATACCGGGTGCTCCGGTTCGGCAATCAACAGGGTCGTGACGATACCTATGCCCATCAGTGCCGCCATGGTGAAATACGCATACTGCCAGGATTGGGCCGCAGCAATATAGAAGGCACCGGCGCCGGCCACCAGCAACGCCACGCGGTAGCCGAACACATAGCTAGCTGCCATCGCTCCCTGTAATAGTCGCTCCACCGCCTCAATACGGTACGCGTCAATCGTGATGTCCTGAGTGGCGGAACCGAACGCAACCAGCAACGCAAACAGCGCGAGCTGCTGCAAGTGTGCCTGCGGATCGCTCAGGGCCATCCCGGCCAGACCCAGGGCAATCAGCAGCTGAGCCGATAACATCCAGGCACGCCGTTTGCCCAGCCGCCCGTTCAGGAAAAAAATCGGTGTCCGATCCACCACCGGTGCCCAGAATACCTTGATTGAATAGGTAATGCCTATCCAACTGAAAAACCCGATGGTGGACAGGGCCAGCCCGGCATCACGCAACCATGCGGACAGGGTGGAAAACACCAGCAGGAACGGCAGCCCCGCGGAAAAACCAAGGAAACTCATGGCAATGACGCGCGGGCGGCGGTAAACCGCCAATGCCGTGCGCCAGTCTGTGCCGGCTTTATCGGTCATCGGATACTGGGGCTAATTTTGCAGCGCCTCTGCCGACATGTGGTGTTTGGGATGGACCGGACGCATGAGGGCATTGCTGGCCAGGGCAATGGCCAGTAGCAGAGCCATAAGATACATGGTGCTGTTGTACAGGTTGGGGGTCGGGTCTATGACGCCGGCCGGGGCGATATCCATGAGGCTGGCGATAGTCACGGTTTTGGCCTCGAGCAGCGCCGGCAACTGCTCGATGCCGGCGCCGAACGCCTCGGCGAATGTTGCCGGGTCGATCTTTGCAACCAGCTCGTCGATCGCCCGGGCCACGGCGTTCTCCCGCAACGAAGTGATGGCCAGCGGCCCCAGCACGCCGGCGGTGCTCCACGCGGTGAGCAGACGACCATGGATGCCGCCCACGTAGCGGGTGCCGAATATATCTGCCAGATAAGCGGGAATAGTGGCAAAACCGCCGCCGTACATGGTGAAGATAATCATGGTGGCGGCGTAGAAATACACCAGCCAGACCACTGCCGGGTTGACGCTGACCTGCCGCGCAGTATAAGGGATGGAACAGTACAGCAGGATACCCAGCGCAAAGAAGATCCAGTAGGTATTGCGGCGTCCGATATAATCCGAGGTGCTGGCCCAGATGAACCGCCCCACCATGTTGAAAACGCTGATCATCACCACGTAGGTCGCGGCGAAGGCTCCGTCCACAACCTGTGGCAAGGTAGTGCCGAAGATCTCGCTCATCATGGTCTTGGCCACGCCCAGTACGCCGATGCCTGCGGTCACGTTAAAACAGAGCACGATCCACAACTGGTAGAACTGGCGGGTCTTGAGCGCCTGATCGATGTCCACATGGTTGCGCGTCATCATCTTTTTTTCCGCATGCGCCTCATCCGGCGGCGTCCAGCCTGCCGGCTGCCAGCCGGGCGCCGGCACGCGGTAGGAGAACGCAGCAACCATCATGATCACGAAATAAATAATGCCCATGGTGAAGAAAGTCTGGGCAATGCCGACCGAGCCGGTGCCCACCAGATAGACGCCTTCGGCGCCGGGCATGACCATCTGCGCCACTTCATTGGCACCGATCACAACCACTTCGCGCAATTCCCCGCCGACTTCCGCAAAGCGCCGACCGGCGCGGGTGACCAGTTCCAGCTCCGTCACTGCGCCCAGGTAGTCGGGCGCCCGGTAATAATGCCTGATAAAAAATTCTTTCAGCGGCGCGCCGATCATGGCGCCGCCGCCGAAACCCATGATAGCCATGCCTGTGGCCATACCACGCCGGTCCGGGAACCAGCGGATCAAGGTGCTCACCGGCGACACATAGCCCAGGCCCAGGCCGCATCCCCCCAGCACACCATAGCCCAGGTACAGCAACCATAACTGGTGCGTGACGATACCGATGCCGCCGATAATAAAGCCGCCGCCCCAGCAGCAGGCCGACACCACGCCCACCATACGCGGCCCCACCTGCTCCAGCCACCTGCCGGCGATGGCCGCAGCCAGCCCCAGCACGACAATCGACACGGTGAAGATCCACACCACCTCCTTCAGCGTCCAGTCATCAGCAGCGCTGAGCACCACCCCGACCTGCTTGATCAGAGCGGGATTGAAAATACTCCAGGCATAGACCGAACCGATACACAGGTGAATGCCAAGAGCCGCAGGAACGATCAACCAGCGATTGAACCCCGGCTGCGCGATGATGTGCTGTTTGGACAGGATGCCCGACATGATTTACCCCCCTGCTATTTGACGACGTTTGACGTTACGCCCCGCCGCAGCCCGCAGACCCGGGCGGCAGGGCGAACCATTGTAACGCGAATGGAACGGCTGTTGTAGAACCTTGTGGCCCTTTGCTATACTGTGGGCATGAAACTCACTCAAGAAACCTTTGCCATTCTCGGTGTCGGAGCTGGCCTGCTGGTCGGACTGGGAGGGCTGCAAATCAGTTTGCACGGTGATTTATCCCGGCGTATTGATACTCTGGCTACCGGGCAGGCGGAGGTGCGTGAACGGTTGGCCCGCGTTGAGACTCGCCTTTCACTCCCGAACATTACCGACACCGCTACGGTTGCTGGCATCGAACCGGCTGGCAGCCCGGACCGGTAGCTGCTGCCCCACGCTTGCACAGGGGCGGGATTATGATGAGACGGAACGGCGATACACTCATCGATAATTTCGGCCGCACGGTCAATTACGTCCGTATCTCGGTGACCGACCGGTGTGACTTCCGTTGTGTCTATTGTATGGATGAAGAGATGCAGTTCGTGCCCCGGGCCAAACTGCTGTCGCTGGAAGAGCTTGCAGAAATTGCCCGGGCCTTTACTGAACTGGGTGTCGGCAAGATCCGCATTACCGGCGGCGAACCGCTGCTCCGGCGTAATATCGTCAAGCTGTTCCGCGACATAGGCCGCCTGGAAGGGCTGCGCGAGCTGGTACTGACTACCAACGGCTCACAATTACCAAAACTGGCGGGCGAGTTGCAAGACGCCGGGGTAAAACGCATCAATATCAGCCTGGATTCCCTGGACCCGGACAAATTCAGGCGGCTGACCCGAGTCGGTGAACTGGGCAAGGTGTTGGCGGGTATTGATGCGGCGCTGGCGACCGGCTTCGAGCGCCTCAAGCTCAATGCGGTCATTTTGAAAAACCGCAATGACGATGAGGTGGTTGACCTAGTAGAGTTCGCCTCAGTACGCGGCCTGGACATCAGTTTCATAGAGGAGATGCCGCTGGGCGTGATCGGTGAGCATGACCGCGCCGAGGTCTATTATTCCAGCGACGAGATCAAGGCTGACCTAGAACGCCATTATACGCTGCTGCCCACGCTCGATACCACCGGCGGCCCCTCACGTTACTACCGGCTCGTCGAAACCGACACCCGCGTGGGCTTTATCTCTCCACACAGCCATAACTTCTGCGACAGTTGCAACCGGGTCCGGCTCACTTGTGAGGGGCGCCTGCTGCTGTGTCTCGGTCAGGAGCATTCGGTGGACCTGCGTCAGGTCGTCCGTGCTCATCCCGGAGACAGGGAGCGGTTAAAGCAGGCCATCCGTGCCGCCATGGCCATCAAACCCAAGGGGCATGAGTTTGATCTGGCTGTCAAACCCGTCATTTTCCGCCACATGAATATGACCGGAGGCTAAGCAACAAAACATGGAATTCTCGTTCGTCATTGCTGTGCAAGCAGAAATCCGGTCAAACGAACAATTCCTTATCAGGGTGCGCGAACAACGCGTGTTTATCCACTGGCTTCCTGCTTGCGCAGGAATGACGTAGCATCGACATGAATAATTTGTCACGGCAACACCCGGCAATGACCGATGCCGGCCTTAACCCTACCAGCGCCGTCGAAGCGATTGATGAATTTCATAATGTGCGGGAGCTGCACATTGCCGAGGAGCGGCCGTTGACCATTTACGTGGACAGCTACGAGATCGTGACCCTGATGACCCTGGGCAAGACCCCGGAGCTGCTGACCCTGGGCTACCTGAAGAATCAGGGTATTGTTACGGACCTCAATGAGATTCGCGCGGTGCAGGTGGATTGGGAGGTCAATGCCGCCGCGGTGACGACCTGGTCAGAACGGGACGACTGGAAAGAGCGGCTGGGGCCGAGAATAGTAACTACCGGTTGTGGCCAGGGCACGGTATATGGTGACATCCTGGAGCAAATCAATCGGATTGAGCTACCGGAGCTGCGCCTCAGACAATCCGACATCTACGCCCTGTTGAAAAATCTGGCCCATTACAACGACGTCTATAAAAGCGCCGGCGCAGTGCATGGCTGCGCCCTGTGCACCGGTACCGACGTATCCGTTTTCATCGAAGATGTGGGTCGCCACAACGCCGTGGATGCGATCGCCGGGCAGATGTGGCTGGAAGGCACCTCGGGCCATGACAAGCTGTTTTACACCACCGGCCGCCTGACCTCGGAGATGGTCATGAAGGTGGCGCAAATGGGTATCCCGGCGCTGCTGTCCCGTTCCGGCATTACCCAAATGGGGCTGAAACTGGCAAAGGATTTTGGAGTGACCCTGTTTTCCCGCGCCAAGGGCACGCATTTCCTAGTGTATAACGGTGCTGAACATATTGAATTTGATGTGTCGCTGCCACCGAAACGCGCGCTGGCCAACTTAAAACGCGCCGACTGAATCACCCGCTCCGTTCCCCACGATGAAAAAAACCGGCATTACCGGCGCAGTCCTTGCAGGCGGGGAGGCAAGGCGCATGGGCGGCGGCGACAAGGGGCTAGTAGAACTGTGCGGTAAGCCCCTGGTCGAGTATGCACTGACCGCGCTGTCCCCCCAGGTTGATACGGTCATCATCAATGCCAACCGCAATCGGGAGCGCTATGCCGCCTACGGCCACCCCGTGATTGCGGATAGCAGGCAGGGCTTCCAGGGACCTCTGGCCGGGATGTTGAGTTGCCTGAAAGCAGCCGAGACGGAGTTGCTGGTGACAGTCCCCTGTGATTCACCGTTGCTGCCCGAGGATCTGGTCTCTCGCCTGTTCCGGCAACTGCGCGCACAACAGGCAGACCTCAGCGTTGCCCACAACGGCGCCCGGATGCAACCGGTCTTTGCGCTCATGTCCACCTCCCTGGCCTCATCCGTACAGGCATTTCTCGGGCGCGGTGAGCGCAAAATAGATCGCTGGTTTGAACAACACAAGCTGGCAGTAACCGATTTTTCCGACAAACCGGACTGCTTCAGGAACGTCAATGCCCCGGATGAACTGGCACAGTTGGAGGCGCAGTTGCATGCCTGAGCGCCCGGAAGTGCCGTTGATGGGTTTCGCCGCCTGGAGCGGCACCGGGAAAACCACCCTGCTGGTCAACCTGCTGGGGATATTCACCGCCCGCGGCCTGCACGTGGGTGTTATCAAACATGCTCACCACACCTTTGAAATCGATTATCCGGGCAAGGACAGCTACGAACTGCGCAAAGCCGGCGCCAGTCAGGTGCTGATTGGCTCTGACAAACGCTGGGCGCTGTTGGTGGAGCATCAGGACGAGGATGACAAACCCCAGGATAAGCCCTTGGCATACCACCTCCGACACCTGGACCTGGAGCACCTGGACCTGATTCTGGTGGAAGGCTTCAAACCCGAAGCCATTCCCAAAATAGAACTGCACCGCCCCAGCCTGGGACATGATTTACTGTATCCTGGTGATGAAAGTATCATTGCGGTGGCGACCGACACGGAGTCGTCCGTCGCCACCGATTTACCACTGCTGGACCTGAACGACCCACAACAGATCGCACAGTTTATTATTGACCGCTACAGTCTGAGCTAACGGCGGATTTAATCCTGTTTATCCTGCATCTCCATGTCAAACAAACACCTTGAAAAAGACCCCAGTTGCAAGGACGACTTTGACCCGAAGTCACTGTCGGCCCATGCTGCCCTGGAGCAGGTAAAGGCTGGCGTCAAACCCATCAGGGGCATCGAGAAAATCGCCATTCGGGAGGCGCTGAACCGTATCCTGGCCGAGGATATCCGTTCCCGCATCAATGTGCCTTCCGGCACTAACTCCGCAATGGATGGCTATGCGGTACATGGTGCGGCTATCCCCGCCGACGGCACGGCCGAGTTGACGGTGCTAGGTACGGCCTGGGCCGGCAAGCCCTTCACCGGCACGGTCACGCCTGAAGGCTGTGTGCGTATTATGACCGGCGCAATCATGCCGGCCGGCACCGACACCGTGATCATCCAGGAGGACGTACAGGTCACGGCAACGGGCATCAGGATCGACAACGCGACCGGCGGCGGCGACAATGTGCGTCAGGCCGGTGAAGACATCGCCGTCGGCGACCTGGTATTGACCCGGGGCCGGCGCCTGAACCCCGCCGACATCGGCCTGCTGGCTTCGCTGGGCATGGCCGAGGTCTGTGTGACGCGGCGCCTGCGGGTGGCGTTTTTTTCCACCGGGGATGAACTGCGTTCCCTAGGTGATTCCCTGAGTGACGGTGCCATCTACGACAGCAACCGCTACACCTTGTACGGGATGTTGACGCGCCTGGGCACCGACATCATCGACATGGGCGTAATCAAAGACGACCTGAACGCCTTGGAAGACGCCTTTGCTGTGGCCGGCGCCAATGCCGACGTCCTCATTACCTCTGGCGGCGTCTCCGTCGGCGAGGCGGATTACATCAAGCAAGTCCTCGCCAAGCTGGGCCAGGTGGACTTCTGGAAAGTCGCCATCAAGCCCGGCCGCCCGCTCGCCTTCGGCCAGGTCGGTGACGCCGTATTTTTCGGACTGCCGGGCAACCCGGTGTCGGTCATGGTGACTTTCTACGAGTTCGTACAACCGGCGCTACGCAAAATGACCGGCGAGGATACCACCGGCGCGCTGACCCTGAAAGCGCGTTGCGATTCCCACCTGAAAAAACGCCCCGGCCGGGTGGAATACCAGCGCGGCATCCTGCAACAGGACGCCGACGGCAACCTGACCGTCAGCAAAACCGGCGCCCAGGGCTCCGGCATACTCACCTCAATGTCGCAAGCCAACTGTTTTATCATTCTGCCACTTGAAGCAAGCGGCATAGAACCGGGCATGTACGTGGATATTCAGCCTTTTTCGGGGTTGATTTGAATGACAGATAAAATGAGAGAAATGATGCCACAACTAGATGTTCTTCAATCCATTCTGAGAGATAGCAATTACAATCTGTCTCTGTTCTCGGAACATGAGCTCGGTGCACTGAGAGAAAGGGTCCAAACCAGACATAAAGGAGAAAAATAAACCCATTTTGTGAAATGTATTATTCGAAATAACGAATAAACGGCGATGGATTGGCTGAATACACGGGCACAGGGGCATATGCAAGATGGCTACAAGCAGGATTGCTGTGAAATATAGTCTGTCATTGATGTGGCAACCGAAGGGAATGCTTCATGAATTTTTTTGTCTTCGGTGACAAGTGAGCAATTAAGATATTCCGCAAGAGCAACAAATTCGCAGTCATATGACGAGCAAGCACTTTTGTCTACATACTTGAGCACTTGTGAGGACGCAACATCAAACTCGTTGTTGAGCATAACCGCCTCAGCAGACTCCTGCAGTTGCAGCGCTCGTTGAAAAGAAATCTGCTTCTTTCTCAAATAAAGCGCCAACACACTGCGAAATTCACTTCTCCATAGAACAGGCGCCGCCCAGTTCGAATCAAGCCGGTACAATCTATCAGCTGCATCTGAATAGGGGGTAGGCAACAAAAAATAGGAGATAATATTGGTATCCGCAACGATCACAGGCGGCCTTCATCAATGGCGCGACTGATGTCTTCTGCGGAGACAACATCAGGCCGGATCTGTGAGCGGAGCATGCGGATATCCCTTAGCCTGTCCTCTGGCTTGATTCTTACAGACTGCAAGCTGCGTTTAAGGCAAACGATCACCTCACTGTTAATGCTCCGGTGATGGTGCTCGGCGGCAAGTTTGAGATCCTGATAGAGGTCATACGGAATATTTTTTATGGTCAAGGCAGGCATTGAACGCATCTCTGTGCAAGGCTGTGCTGCCATTGTGGTTGCATTATGGAATATTGTCAATAAATAATCCTGAAGGACAAGTAAGCAAGAGCTTAAGGAACTCGATAACAGACTTGTGTCCGACCCGCACCTTTATGGTTTATTCCGGTGATGATACCTATCCCGTGGCCAGGGATATCGACGCTATCGGCTTGATAGGTTGCCGTCCTGGTCGATTGCGCACCTGAAGCCGGAATCCTGAGCGGTGAGAAAATTCCGCACTGAATCCCGGGCGGTTCGAGTAGGCAGTTCTGTCAAGGGCATAATCAATAACTCAATGCTGAAAAAAGAGGGCGACAGTGATGCAAGATATTAGCATAGTTGGAATAGTTTAGCTTAATAAACAAGTGCTTGCGACTACAACTTGATGTCCATCCCGTCGTAGGACACTTCCCAGCCGGCGGCTTCCACTTGCCGGCGTTCGGCGCTGTTGGCAAACAGGATCGGGTTGGTGGTGTTGATGTGGATGAAGACTTTACGCCGGAGACCTAGGTCTTTCAGTGCGGCAAGGGCGCCGTCTGCCCCGGAGACGCTGAGGTGGCCCATGCGTTGGCCGGTCTTGATGCCTACACCGTCGCGGATCATCTCGTCGTCCACCCACAGAGTGCCGTCAAAGAAAATCAGGTCGGCGCCGCGAATGCGCGTAGCGAGTTCCGGTGTCACCCGGGCGCAGGCCGGCATGTAATAAAATGACTTGCCATTGTTAGTATCTTCCACATACAGGGCAATGGTATCCTCGGCGACGGAACCGAAATCCTTGCCCTTGCTTTCGTCTTCTAGCCACAGCGCCACCTTACCCGGCACGGCAAAGGGCGTTATGCGTAGCCCCATGGCGTTGCCGTCCGGCCTTAGCAGTTCCAGAGATTCGTCCAAGGTCATGGGTTCGCGGCTGACGAATTTCGGGTTCAGCACATTGAAGATGGTATTCGCCTGTAGCACGCCCAATACCCGCCGGGTGGCATAGATGCGTAGCGGCTGCGATTCGCGCAGGTTCAGCAGTCCCGCCACATGGTCCACATCGGCGTTGGTCAGCACCGCGCCCATGATCGGGCTGTGGCGCAGATCTTTTTGCGGATGCAGGATGTCGTTGTCATTGATCTGCTGGCGCAGGTCCGGCGAGGCGTTGAACAGATACCAGTCCTCCCCGTCGGCGCTGATGGCGATGGATGACTGAGTGCGCGACGGTGCCGCCGGGTCATCCTGTCTGGCCCGCCTGCTGTTGGGATGGTTGCAGTTCCACTGCGGGTAGCCACCGCCGGCGGCCGCGCCTAATACTCTGATGTGCATTTTATAAACTCTGGCGTGTTAAGTCCGCAGATGACGCAGATGAACGCAGTAAATTTGCTTTATCTGCGTTCATCTGCGTCATCTGCGGATAAATATCCGGTAGTATTCCGCTCGACCCAGCGCGCGCCGCCACTGACCACTTCCTTTTTCCAGAACGGCGCCTTGTGCTTGAGGTCCTCAATGATGAAGCGGGTGGCGTCGATGGCATCGCCACGGTGTGCAGACCAGGTGGCAATAAGCACAATGTCTTCGCCGACTTCAATGTCCCCGGTGCGGTGCAGCAGCAGGATGTCGTGTACTGCCCACTGTTCGACCGCCTGTGCGCAGATCTCCTGTAAGTGCTTCTCGGTCATGCCAGGATAATGCTCCAGGGTCATGGCGCCGACCTCCTCACCGTCGTTGAAGTCGCGCATCGTGCCGATGAAAATGCTGGTGGCGCCGGATTTACCAGGATTCCCGGTCGCCGTGCGCTGGTTCATTACTTCAGCCGCGGCGTCAAAGGGCGCTGGTCTCAGCTCTACCCGCATAATACGTAGCTCTCACCCGCCGGTAACGGGAGGGAAGAAGGCAACCTCGTCACCCTCTTGCAATTCAGGGTCGCCCTTGACGTGTTCCATGTTAACGGCTACCAGCATGGACGCGGGCATTTCAGCAGCGCCGCTGGCCCAGGTCCAGACCTCCGAGACCTTGAGGCCGGGCTTGAAATCCAGCCGGTCTTCGGCGCGCCCTAAATCCTCGCGGATGCGGGCAAAAAACTTGACTTTGATAGACATGTGTTGTCCTGCGTGCCAACCTTTAACCTGCAAATCTCACCAAGTCGCTTGTTGCCTTATGGAACATTTTTGCTATCAATAAGTTATGATAATTTGGTGAGATATGCGGGTTAGGTATTGTCGTATTATACGCATAACACACCAAGAATGAATCTTTATGGCAAAACTGACACATTTTAACGAGACTGGCGAAGCACACATGGTGGATATCGGCGGCAAGGATTCAACACGCCGTATCGCCATCGCTGAAGGAACCATTACCATGCAGGACGGTACGCTGAAGCTGATTATGGAGGGAGGGCATAAAAAAGGAGAGGTGCTGGGAATCGCCAGAGTGGCCGGCATCATGGCGGCAAAGAAAACTGCGGAACTGGTGCCGTTGTGTCATCCGTTGGCGCTCAGCCATATCGATATAAGCCTTGAACCCAGACCCGCTGAGGGCGCGGTGTATTGCCAGGCCCGGGTGGAGACCATCGGCCCCACCGGGGTTGAAATGGAGGCGTTGAACGCGGTGCAGGTGACCCTGCTGACGATCTACGATATGTGCAAGGCCGTGGACCGGGGCATGAGCATCGAGACGGTGCGGCTGCTGGAGAAATCAGGTGGAAAGTGTGATTTTTCGTTTCCGTTTAACCATACTTGATGTACTTGAAGCGCGGATCGTCCGGCGTGCCGTCCAGGGCGCTGTCTGCGTCCACACCGGGCTGCCACATGACGACCTCTTCGATTTTCCTTGCCAGTTCGAAGTCCTTGTCTGTGACCCCTTTAGCCGCGTGGTTCATCAGTTTGACGACCACGAAGGCGTAGCTGGCGCTCAGGTCAGGGTGGTGCCAGGCTGCTTCGGCCAGATGCCCGACCGTGTTGATCACCATTAGCGTACCTTTCCAGCCGCTGGTGTTGTATTTGCGCCGGATCCAGCCGTCTTCGTAATACCAGTGCGGCAGCTCGTCCTTGAGCCGCTGTTCAATCTCGGCCACCTCGTAGGTGGTGTCTTGCGTTGCTTTGCGCCACTTTGCCATGGTTGTTCTCCGTTATGGAATACGTTCGGACTGACATTGTAGCAAATTGTTGTTTTTGGGCACTCTACTTTTGGGAATCAGTTTCCTGATTTCTGCCACTTTGGCAGTGTCTATCTGCGCAGTACGCCGGTGTTGTTGACACAAGGCAGCGCGAAAGCCCAGGTAGTCCGGGTTAATACGCAGCAACGGCATAATATCTGCACAGGTAAGAGACCCTGCCAGACCGGTGAGCAGTCCTGAATGTTGGGCCTGATTCACAAATTCAGCCAGCGCGCCGTCATCAAGTTTGTCCCGCAGGTTGCCGTTTGCTTTCTCGCAGGTATCCAGCATGACCCCGGTGATGCCTCCCCGTCGAAGCTGCTGAAAATCGATGGCAGCTGGATACAGTTCGGCAAAAAAAACCAGCACCATGGAGATACCCCGGCCTGCGAGGCGCTCCAGGACGGATAGCATGAACGGTGAGAGAGTCCGGTCAAACACGCCGACCTTGACGATATCGACGCCACAGGCGTGCATGCCGATGACGCGAGCCTCCAGTTCCCTGGCATAGACCGGGAGGTCGCCGATAGTGGCGCTGAGCAGGGTATTGTTATCCGGCAGCAACGCGCTGGCGCGTACGCTGTCTTCATGCAGCGCACCCAGTGCCCCCCGGGTCGGGTCCTTCAGGTCGATCACGTCCACCCCCAGCGCACACACCCGCTGCGCCTCAGCCGGCGATGCGACACTGGCAAGAAATCCGGTCATGGCCGGTCTTCGTTCATGCGTAATAATTCTCCACTTTTTCCAGCAACCATTGCCACGCGGTGCGCTCGTTCTCCCCGGCAGTCTTGCTGATGGCAAGGTCCAGATATTTCAGTTCCGAGCGAATCTTGTGCTCCGGCAGCAGGTGCAGGCGGCTTACCAGGATTGCCGCTTCGACCACCGCGGCCTGGGCGCGGTTGAAGCCCGGGAATGGCCCATGGGTAGCGCGGTACACCGGGCTACAGGTAAATACCGGCCGCAATTCGTGGTCCTGGCGGCTTGCGACCCGGACTTCTATGTGGGCCAGTGCCGCAGCCAGACGTTGGCAGGGGATCTGAGTCGCCGCCGCCAGCGGCCAGTCCCGGCGACCGGTCAGACACCCGGCGAAGATCAACACGTCTGTTGTGGCGTTAATCACCGCCACCCCGGAGTGTAGCAGATTATCCAGAGTCCGGGATGGCTTGAATGGGGCAATCAGGTATTTTTCGTGCCTGTGGCGAATGCCCATGGGGGCGATGTGCGTGCTCCCGTCCGGATTCATGGTGGTGATGACAGCTTCGTAAATCATGAGGATTTGCGCCTGCTCGCGCGTAACGTTGAGCCGGCGGATTGATATTCCTGCGCGGCACGATTCTTCATATCGTGCGCGGACTGCCGGCGCTGTTGCCGTTGTTCGGTCTGTTCGGGGATGACTGCAACCCCCCAGTTCAGATCCTCATCCTGCACGTAACGCTTGCCCAGCTTCAGGGCGATCTCTGCCTTGGCCAACTCCATGCCCATATAGAAGGCATGAGGCGCATCGCGCTCCAGCAACTTCAGCGCCGGGAACAGCTGGTAGGGGTCCGGCCCCGTCACCAGACCGTCCCGATTAAACACGTGGATGCCTTCCGATGTGACTTCCACCCGGTAGCTGGGGTCGGTGATCTGTTCGGCCAGCTCCCGGACTTCGTCCAGGTCGTATGGAAACGGCTTGCGTTCATGGCCGGTCAACAGGCCGTGGTCGATACCCTTGGGCAGCCCCTCATCCTGTTTGGCCGCGTGCATGATGCGCCGGGCCCGATTCAGTTCGCGCACTACGGAACAGGCATGAGGACTGACTTCGGTTGCCAGCACGTGGTTGATATCCAGTTCCGATATGATGCCGCACAACATGGCATTGATGCCGCTGGTGTCGGCCTCGGTCAACTCGGTAAGGTTGCCGGTGCCCATCAGGATTTCAATGCCGGGGTAGCGTTCCCGCAGCGCGTGGTAGCGGATAATGGACTCGGTAAAGCCAAAGTGCACCGGGTCCAGAATGCTATCAGCGATGAACGGCTTATCCTGTTCCAAGAAATGCTCTATCAGCCGGTACAAGGAAGACGTATCGGTGTGCTGCGCCGGGATCAGCACCGGCGTGGCCGCCGTCTCCTGCGCTATCCAGGCGCTGCCTTCATGCAGGCTGAGCAGGTAATCGGCACCGGCATTGGCGCCGCGCAACAGTTCCTTGTCGTCCAGGGAATCGACGCTGACCAAGTAGCCGGCCTCGTGCAAGGCTTGTACGGCTTCCTCTAGGTGCGGGAACGGCGTGTCCGGCAGGCAACCGATGTCAATCACATCGGCGCCATCCCGTTGATAGCGGGCGGCCCTTGCCAGAATGCTTTCCACACTGAGCTGCGGCGCCTCCACGAGCTCGGCAAAAATACCCATGCTGTAGTCATCCAGACTGACCGGTTGCGCCGCGCGCCCGAAGAATACCGGCAGCTCCTTAACATCCACCGGGCCGCGCTGCACCGGTATTCCCAGCCGCTCACCCAGCGCCTCTAGGTCGCCCTGGCACAGCCCCGGCACAATGATGCGGTCTATACCTTGCACATCTTGCAGCCGACGCCCAATCATCTGTGCTGTCATCAGCGCGGCGACGCTGACCCCGATGTTGCGAACCTCGTAACCAAACTCCACCGGCTGCATGGCGTTAAGCACGCGCTGCAAACGCTTTTGTGCAAGTTTACCGGTGAGAAAGAGAATCTGTTCGGTCATGGAGCAGGTGATTTATCCGCAGATAACGCAGATTAGCGCAGATGATGGGAACATAAAAGTCACATTGCTTTCAGAGCGTTGGGAGATTGGGAATTGCCATTGGCTGATATGAACCACTCATCATCGAATGGTTTAATATGGCGCCTTGTCCTGCTATAATCTTTTTCTTATCGGTCTTATAAATTATTGTTTTCCATGATCTATTTTTTCTAATGTAAATATCATGGGAACTGGCATGATTTTCGCCCTGTTTATTTGAGCAAACAAACGCAGAGGTGTAGATGGGCATTACCGCAACACAGGCTCCCTGGTCGCGACAGGACTTTGAGCAACGCTTGCGCGACAAGGAGAAATATTACCATATTCATCATCCGTTCCAGGTATTGATGAACTCGGGCAAGCTGGACAAACCGGCAATCCAGGGTTGGGTAGCGAACCGGTTCTATTACCAGACCAGCATTCCCGTCAAGGACGCCGCGATCATGGCCAACTGCCGCGAGCGTGACGTGCGGCGCCAGTGGGTGCAGCGTATTATCGACCACGACGGCGAGCAAGGCGAAGACGGCGGCATCGAAGCCTGGCTGCAACTGGGCGAGGCCGTGGGACTGGAGCGGAGCGAACTGCTCGCCGAGGCACGCGTGCTGCCGGGCGTGCGCTTCGCCATCGACGCCTACTACAATTTTGCTCGCACGGCCACCTGGCAGGAAGCGGCCTGTTCATCACTCACCGAACTGTTTGCTCCGAAAATACACCAGCAGCGGCTGGACAACTGGCCGCAGCATTACACCTGGATAGACGCCCGGGGATACCACTACTTCCGCAAGCGCCTGCGCGAGGCGCGGCGGGATGTGCAGCACGGCCTGGACGTGACTCTGGATTATTTCAAAACCCGAGCCGAACAGGAACGGGCGCTGGGTATCCTGCAATTGAAGCTGGACATACTCTGGACGATGCTGGACGCCATGTGGATGGCCTATATTGAAAACAAGCCGCCTTATCACTGCGTAGCAGGATGAGCAACATCCCTGAAATTGCCCCGACCTTCCGCTTCCAATGGGAAGAAGTACAGGACTGTTATGTGATCCTGTATCCGGAGGGCATGGTGAAACTCAGCGGCAGCGCCGGCGAGATCATGAAACGTATAGACGGCAGTCATAATACCGACGAGATCATCGCCGATCTCAAAAACGCGTTCCCCGGAGTCGAACTTGATAATGACGTGCGTAACTTTTTAGACAATGCGAGAGACAATGGCTGGATCAGATACAAAACGTAGCCAACCGCTGTGGCTTTTGGCTGAGCTCACCTACCGATGTCCATTGCAGTGTCCCTACTGCTCGAACCCGGTGGAGATCGCCCAATACAATAATGAACTGGGCACCGAGGACTGGCTCAGGGTGTTGCAGCAGGCACGCAAGATGGGCGCCACCCAGCTGGGCTTCTCCGGCGGAGAACCGTTGGTACGGCGCGACCTAGAAGAGCTCATCGGCGAGGCGCGACGCCTGGGTTACTACACCAACCTGATCACTTCCGGGATAGGTATGGATCGGGACCGGGTCAAGGCCTTTAAGGAAGCGGGGCTGGACCATATCCAGATCAGCTTCCAAGCCAGTAATGAAGAACTGAACAATTTCCTGGGCGGCAGCAAAAGTTTCCGCCACAAGCAGGAGATGGCCAGGGTGGTGAAGGAGTTTGAATATCCCATGGTGCTGAACATCGTGCTGCATCGGAAAAATGTGGATCAGATCCGAGACATTCTGGACATGACGGTGGAGTTGAACGCCGATTACGTGGAGCTGGCCAGCACCCAGTATTACGGCTGGTCGCGGGTCAATATCGAGCAGTTGTTGCCCACCCGGGAGCAACTGGCCCGAGCTGAAGCGGTGACCAGAGAGTATCAGGAAAAGATGAAGGAGAAGATGAAAATCATCTACGTGATCCCGGATTATTTCGAGAACCGCCCCAAGGCCTGCATGAATGGCTGGGGTGCCGTCTTCCTGACCATCGCCCCGGACGGCAGCGCCCTGCCCTGCCACGCTGCGGCGCAGTTGCCGGGACTGGAATTTCCCAATGTGAAGGAGCACAGTATCGACTACATCTGGAACGACTCCGATGCCTTCAACAGGTATCGTGGCTTTGACTGGATGCAGGAACCGTGCCGCAGCTGCCCGGAAAAGGAAAAAGACTTCGGCGGCTGCCGCTGTCAGGCTTACATGCTCACCGGTGATGCCACCAACGCCGACCCGGTCTGTGATAAATCACCGCACCATGGCACGCTGCACGCCGATGTGGAGCGCATCGGCGGCTTGTCCGGCACGAAAGAATTTGAAAGCAAGCCGCTGGTATTCAGGAATATGCGCAATTCCAAAGAGTTGAGCAGGGAAACAGCTACTGCGGTGTGACCCCCCGTCTTGCAACCAGCGCCCAGGCCACATCCAGGGCCTGGCGGTTTGCCGTTACGTCGTGTACGCGCAAGATGTTGACACCGGCGAAGACGCCGATGGTGGTAGTAGCGCAGGTGGCGCCCACCAGTTCGCGATAGCGGGTTATGTCACAAATGGAACCCATGAAGCGTTTGCGACTGGCACCTAACAGCACCTTGTAGCCGGTGGCGGTGAAACTGTCTAGGTTCAAGATGAGGTCCAGGTTGTCGCGCTTGGATTTGCCGAAGCCGATACCCGGGTCGATGACCAGATTTTCCGGCCTGACGCCGGCCACCATGGCAGCCTCGGCGCGCGCCAGCAGGAACGTCCTGATTTCTGCCACCACATCGTCGTAATGCGGGTTGTCCTGCATGGTGCCGGGCGTTCCCTGCATGTGCATGATGATATACGGCACGCCAGCCTCGGCGACCAATCTGAACATATCGGGGTCGTCGCGTCCCGCCGCCACATCGTTGACGAGGCTTGCGCCCTGTTCCAGCGCAGCACCGGCGACCCGGGTTGAGGTCGTGTCGATACTGATGGGGATGTGCGC
Organism: Gammaproteobacteria bacterium; assembly: GCA_965215365.1. Taxonomy (GTDB): domain Bacteria; phylum Pseudomonadota; class Gammaproteobacteria; order Eutrophobiales; family Eutrophobiaceae; genus JAAXHV01. The sequence goes on from CBDCDS010000003.1 coordinate 2,207,055, forward strand.
CGGCAGTTGTTGTTGCAAGGCCTTGATGACCGGTAGCACGCGCGGTAACTGTTCCGCCGCCGTCACGCGCGTGGCGCCAGGGCGGGTGGACTCACCACCGATATCGATGATATCCGCGCCTTGTTCCACCATCTGCAAGGCGTGGGCTATGGCCGCGTCCCGGCCATGATACAACCCACCATCGGAAAAACTGTCTGGAGTCACGTTCAGTATCCCCATGAGCAGTGGCTTAGCCAGGTTGCCGGACATTCAACTTAACCGGCAATATCAGGTTGCAAGAGTACCAGCAAACTCATCGGTCGCAGTCACCAGCGCATCCGTCATAACGGCCTCGCCGGCCAGGTGCCCGCCTTCCCGGACGATCACCAGTTCCGCATCCGGGCGCGCCCGATGTAACGACCAGGATGTGTCCAGAGTGCAGGTCAGGTCGCGGCGACCGTGAATAATCCGCATCGGCACGGCTGGAAGCAGGGCTGCGTTATCCAGAATTTGATTCTCCGCAATAAAGTAGCGATGTTTTGCGTAATGGGTCTCTATCAGCACCTCGCAAACCGTCTTATCAACATTGCTCGGCGTATAATCCTCCACGCCCGGTAACAGGTAAGTCACCAGCCGCCCCGCCCATTGCGACCAGGCCAGGGCTGCGGCCTCCCGTATTTTTTTATCAGAACCATGCACACGGGTATGGTAGGCCGTCACCAGATCGTCCCGCTCGGCTGGTGGAATGAGTTCGGTAAACTCCTGCCAGTAGTCGGGGAAGATCATGCCGGCACCCTGTCCGGCGAACCAGTCCAGGTCCTTCTGCCGGGCCAGAAATGTACCGCGCAGGATCAGGCCGAGCACCCGTGACGGGTATGACTGTGCATACAGCAACCCCAGGGTGGCACCCCAGGAACCGCCGAATACCAGCCACTGTTCTATACCCAGGTGCGCCCTGATGTGCTCAATATCCTGCAGCAGCGCCGGGGTGGAATTGTTACGGGTCTCACCCGCCGGCGCGGAACGGTTACAGCCGCGCTGGTCAAACAATACCACCCGGTATTTTTTCGGATTGAAGTAACGCCGGTGGTTCTCATTGCACCCCGAACCGGGCCCGCCGTGCAGGAAGATAACCGGAATGCCACGCGGGTTGCCGGCTTCCTCGGCATAGACGGTATGCACTTCGTCCACTTGCAGGTGGTAGCGCTGCAACGCGTCGATTGAGGGATACAGTTCTCGCATGGAAGTCCGGTTTCGCAGGAAGGTTTCGCAGGAGGCTGGGCAGGTATTGAGCCGGACCGAACTTATATCTCGCCGAGAATCTGTTCCCGTTTCTGCTGGTATTCCTCGGCGCTGATCAGTTCCTTGTCGCGTAACTCTTGTAGCGTCAGCAGCCTTTGTTCAGGTGTTTGGCCGGACGCCGCCGCGTTCGAAGATTGCATCTCTTTACGCATTCTGGCCATTTCCAGACGCATTTCCCGCCGCTCGCGCGCCAGCCTGGCAGCCTCAGCCTGCATGGCCGTGCCAGTCCCGGTCTGTTGCGGCGCAGTCTGACTTGCTTTTTCCGCCAGATACACCGTTGCGGCTTGCTCGATGTCTATTGCTATCCAGTCCCGGCGCGCTTTCTGCCCATCCATATATGGTTCAACGCCGGCCCGAGCGACGATGGAACCCTTAAAACCAACCGGTTTAGCGCGGCGACCATGTTTGAAATATTGCCTTGTTTCCATAACGCCATGACTCTTCTCAACCGTTTCCTTAAACCGGTCGCCCTGATGGTTATAATCGCCGATGATGAGATGCAATTTGTCGTTCAGGTAGAACGCCCGTCCTCCCGTGTAACCCCTGTTCTGAATAACACGGTACTTCCTTTCCGAACGCGCCAGCACAAAAACGATATCCTGGTCGGGTCTGGCTTTGGCCAAACCGGCGCTGAGGTACTGCCCAAGCAGGCGCGACTGTTGCAGGGAAAACAGCGAGTTGAGTTGTTTTTTCTTGAACAGGCCACCACCGCTCCAGGTCTCAAGCCCTTCAAGCGCGCCGGTAACCTGAGCGGTGCTCAACTGCACCGGATGCTGGTTCGGCGGTGTCACATCCTGTTTCGACCGGTCCTGGTCCGTCAAGCGAATATACAGGTTGGCGCCGGACTTCCACAACACCTCGTCATTAGCACCGAAGTTGGGCAGTAAATCGGCCTGACTAATGCCTGTGAGTAAGTATATGAATAAACACAGCAGGCTGGTTTTGGTGAAGCTTTTCATTGAGATTGCAGAGCAGTATGGATGCGGAGCATGATAGCACAGTTTTATGCTTACAGTGCTCCCTGATAGAATTTCCCAATATGAAATGAGCCTGAAGGACAGACGCTTGACGTAACCGAAAAAATAGACTAAGTTTACCAGACCAAGTTTGATAGAGACAATATGCGCACTGTCAATATACACGAAGCCAAGACCCATCTTTCGCGTCTCATCCAGACCGCCGCCGATGGCGAACCGTTTATTATCGCCCGTGCCGGCAAGCCGATGGTCAAAGTCAGCGCAGTGACTGCTTCGGAGTCCGGGGCTATACGTCGCACCGGGTTTCTGGCAGGCAGGATATCAGTCCCTCCTGATTTTGATCGTATGGGATTGCTCGAGATTGAGGCGCTGTTTGAAGACAACGCGTGAGTGTTCTTCTTGATACTCATATCCTGCTTTGGGCTGCGGGAGCGCCAGAGCGGTTGCCGCCCGATACCCGCCTGCTGATTGAAAATCCGTCCACGGAACTGATCTTCAGCGCCGCGTCGCTTTGGGAGATCACCATCAAAAACAGTTTGGCGCGCGCTGACTTCAACGTTGATGCACGCCTGCTGCGGCGAAAATTATTGGAGAATGACTACACAGAGTTGGCCGTAACCAGTGCCCATGCAGTGGCAGTGGACTTGCTACCACCGATTCATAAAGATCCCTTCGATCGCATTCTGATCGCTCAGGCTCAGGCTGAAATGGTGACACTGTTGACGGCGGATGAAATTATGGGGCGCTACCCGGGCCCTGTCCGGTTGATCTGACTACCAATCACCTTGTAAAAACCAGATAGTTGGCAAACTCATCAAATTCCGAAACTTTCACCCTGAACGGAAGGAAAAGAAGTACTAATCCGATGCGAGGTTGTGAGTAATTGCCCCTGTGCGCCATTCGTTCGCGCAGCTCTGTTCCCATTGCGTTGAGTTTCGGCATGATCAACCCGGCTAAAACCAGGCCTGTGCCGATTATGCTGTAAAATTCAGGGCTCATTTTCCTGTCTCCCTATTTCTGCCTGACGCTTCAGTTAAAATTGTCAGGCCTGATCAATAAAAACAAGGGGCAATACACAGATGTTGCCCCTTGTTCGTTACAATTTACAGACGTCGCTCCACTCGAGTCCTTAGCTCAGAGAGTTACCAGAGCAGGAAGCCACCGATGGAGAAGGTGTCAACATCTTTCTGGTTCAGTATGGTGTGATCATAGTTGCCATACTCAGCGATGACCTTCAGCCAGGAATTAACGTCATGGTAAACACCAACGGTCCAAAGTGAACCCTCATGGGGGTTAATGCCATACGTCATGTTGGCATCCTGCCTGGACTCACCGTAGCCGCCACCAATCTTGGTTGCGCCATTGAAGGTATAGCTGGCCTGCACATAGAAGCCATCGTTATCAGCCTCGGTACAGCCCATAGCATGGCAGTTAAAGCCGAACCCGCCACCACTATTGTGCAGAATAACGCCTAATGCTTCACCATCATAATATTGACCGGTAATGCCAAACCCCTGGGCAGAAACCTCGGCACCGATATTCCAGCCTACAGTCTCTATATCTCCCTCGCCGCCTGCTGGAGAACCGGTAATTTCCTGCTCCTGCCAGATAAACCCGGCCCAGCCGCTGAAATTACCGCCTTCAAATGCGGAGTTGAAAGTGGCCTCCGCCTGGAATTGAGGCGTATCCGTCTCGGAAAACCAACCAGCCGCAGTACCAAGCAGTCCACCCGGCTCCTGCGGATCAAAAATACCCACAGACAACTGGAAGCCATTCATATCCGGAGTCTGGTAAACAATACGGGTGCGGAAATCAGGATAGACATAGCCGTAACCGATACGACCCAGGCCGGTACCGCTGCCATCCGGCCCCGCCAAAGCACCCATGCCAAACAGAGTGATATCCTTTAGGATAGACTGGCGCCCGAACAGTGCCAAGGTGCGACCCACGCTGATGGTGCCAAAATCACCGGCTACATTGAAGAAAACTTCGCGCATATCAATATTCGAGTCAGTGCCAAACGTCCCGTTTTTATTCAGCCTGCCTCTTTTGTTGTTGGAAGAGTCCACCGCAAAAGTAATCTGGCCGGTGCCGGTCAGACCGTTGACTTCAGGAGACTTGACTGTCATGGTGTGAAAAGCTGGCAATAGACCCTCGTTCAGATGGGCACTGTCTTCGCTTGTGTTACCGGCAGCGTCGGGGGCAATCCACTCAAAATCACTCTGCGTATAAAACAGGTTGATAAAGCCGCCGTAGCTGACTTCCCAACCGTCGGCGCCGCCCAGAACTACTGCTGCATTGGTGGGCAGGCTGAGAACGCCAGCCAGCGCCAATGTGCTCAGAGCAGTTACGAGCTTGGTTGTGTGTCGTTTCATCAAATCTCCTCCTCTGGGAAAAGTAGTGAGTGAAAGGTGTTATCCGAATTTTTCGCGTCTCTGGTCCGGGTGTTATCTAAATCCGGAGGGTATAGCATAGTTGAACAAATTGCAACATGTTTAAGACACTTTTACAACGCTTTTTTCAATTTTTGGGCTTTTTCAGGTTTTATTGTTTCTTTAATGCAACAAGCGCCAACAAAGACGGGCTATTGCTCTACCACGGCCTCCTCGGTTCGCCTGCTCAGCAAACCGTGAATAAAGGCCACTTCTTTTTCCACGGTTGCCAGCCTTCGCTCCAGGATTACCTGTCCCTTCTCCAGAGTTATGTGTATGTGTTCCTTAGCTCAGATCCGTCCCGGACAATATACACAAATCGGGATCAGGTTGCCACTTTTTTCGACTCACTTTCTTCGACTCACCCTCCGCCCCGTTGATACGCCAGATCAAAGCGTTTCAGGAAAGCTTCCTGCTCAGATGGGTTGCAGTCGTGGAATTCCATGGTGACGGTTGTTACGGGAAATTCCAGCAGGCCGAGTTGTCTGGTGGTTTCCGGGGCCAGGGTGATTGTTACCCGACCGGCTGTTGTTTTGATAGTGAGGCGGTTGTCGCGCCGGCTAACGGACGCTCCCTGAACTGCAAGTGGCAACAGGCGCAAGAATTCCTTGTGAGTGATGCTCATTTCCCGGGTTAACATTTTATTCGCGCCCCCCGATCAAGGAGATAAAGCGGGGAGCTTTACAATCCAGCGAGAACGCATCTTTCAGCGGTTAGCGACAAACTCATCAACGGTGAGGCCGGCAGCTCTGAGCAGACTCCTCAAAGTTCCTTTGGCAACTTCCTTGTGATCCGGCACAGACAGTGTTGCCATCTCTCCTTCCTTCGTCAAAACGTAACTACTCGCCCCCCTTACCCTGATCTTTTGTTCTGATCTGGTTTTTCTTAACCGTTTTATTTTTGAGCGGTTTTTCCACCATGGTGGCGGCGTCTCCCTTGAGTGCTATCTCGATGGCGGCGAGGGGATTGTAGCCCTTCAGGGTCATAGACTGCAAGTAGCTGGAGATGCGGCAGTAGGTGTCGGCGTAGGCGGTGGTTCGGAAGCAGCCGGAGACTTTTTGTTTGACTTTAGCCATACGGATATCGCGTTCGGCGCGGTTGTTGGTGAACGGCACGTTGGGGTCGCGGGCGAAGCGGAGGACTTCGGTTTCGTACTTGACGAGGGCATCATGGAGGTTTTGTGCCTCACATTGGGCAATCCGTCCGCGTTGGCCGGTGAGCCGTTTCGGGGGTGTGGGGAGTTCCCGTTTGGCTTGTGTCAGGATAGTCCGGTAGCGGGTGCGCAGGGACTGGTAGTCGGTCTCGCTGAGTGCCTTGTTTTTATGTGTGCGCACCTGTCGGCAGGTCTTGAGCAGGAGGCGGCTCATACGTTGGGCCCAGGCATGGCCGTGGGCGTCCTCGATAAAGGCCAAGTTACGCAACAGGTGACTGCCGCACAGGGCATGCTCGCAGTTGTCATAGGCGAAGTAGCTGGCCCAGCGGTCGTGCACGAGAACACCGCCGTAGCGGGGGACGATGCCGATGTCCTTGAGGGCGTCCCCGCCCCGCTTGCGGTGGCAGTGTTTCAGTACCAGGTTCCCGGCACTGGTGCTGTGCAGCCAGTGTTGTGTGCGGTCGATGCGCAAGGAGGTCTCATCGGCGTGCAGCACGGGCTCTGTGAGCAGGCGGGCGATAGCCGCCCGCTCCCACCCGGCCAGGGCCTCATGCACCCGCGTGAGCCAGGCCAGTAAGGTCGCCTCGGCGACGGCGCGCCCGGTCAGTGCATGAAGTGTCTGCGCCGTACGTTTGAGCGAGAGCATTTGGGCCGTTAACAGGTGCGTGGCGAAAGCCACGATGCCAGGGCCGTATTGTAAAGGCCCCGGCATGTCATCGGGAAACGCCCCGTGGGTCTCAGTGCCACAGCGCGGACAGGTTTTTATCTCGGCGTCAATGGTCAACTCGGTCGTCTCGAAGACTATATCGACCTTGACTCGTCGCACATGGCCGGTGGGGGCGGTGCCTTTGAGATCATGCCCGCAGGCCCGGCAGCCGGTCACGGGCACCGTGCGGGTCTGAGCCACCACGCGCCGGGACGCGCTGGGCACCGTCCCGGTCTGCGGCCCCTTGCCCTGCTTGCCGGGCCGTGTGCGCGCACTGTCATCGGGGTCGGTGCGGGAACTGGGCAGGCTGGAGTTGTGCGCCCCCTTCGGTGTGGTCTTCTCTAAGAACACCGCCAGCAGCAACTCGAATAGCAGCAACATCGACTCGAACAGCGCACGCCCTTCGGGACTCAGCGCGCCGTCGGCGCACAACGCCTTAAAACGCATTCGGATGGCCTCGAACTCCGCACGCAATGAGGCCTTGTTCACCGTGGCCATGTGCACTGTGCCTCCACCGCCATCATCGCCGCCAGCACCGCCAGCCGCTCGGCCGGGGGCAAGTCACGATAACGCCGCCCCCAGTTCTCAGCCTTGCGCTTGACCTGCTGGCGGTGCGTGAAGTTGCGCCCCGCATAGCGCACCCAGTGCACCCGGTCCGGCACAAAATTGAACCAGACCCGCTCGGTCACCACCCCGCCCTGATTCATCACCTGCAAGGACACACTGCGCCAGCCCGCCAGCACCTCATCATACAAGGCCGAAGGATACCCCGACACCATCACCGCACAGGGCAGCCCCTGCAGTAACGCCAGCAGCGCCTCATGGTCTGAGTCCTCGTAGTCATACCGGTAACGGTGCCGTGACTTGCGCGTGCTGTGCAGGTAGGGCGGGTCGCTGTACACCAACTCCGTGCCGTCAAACGGAAAAGTCGCCAACCAGCGGTGACAACACCCCTGCACCAACTCCACCGGATACCTACACGTAAACCCCGCCAACGCCCGCACATCAAGATCAATCCCAATGTTGCGCAACGCCGCCGGCTTGCGCTGCATAATCGCCCCGCCGCCTAAGTGTGTCTCAATGTACACACTGTGCGGCGGCATCATCGCAATGAGCGGCTGGCACAGACCCGTCGTGGCTTTCGACCCTCGGTACGCATTCCCCATGACGACCAACATAACGCCATGACGCTATGTTGTCAAGGACGCCTTGACAAAAAATTCAGTAGAATTAGAGGGAGGGGGCGAGTAGTTACGTCAAAACAATGTGGCTGCTTCTGCGCCGCGCCACACTCCAACCCAGTCTCTTGAAAACTCGTACAACCTCTTGCCCGCTTAAAGCAGGCAACACCGGCATTAACCCGCAGATCTCACCAAGTCGCTTGTTGCCTTATAAAACATAATTGCTCTCAATAAGTTATGGTAGTACTGCTGCTCTTTCCACCTGACACACTGCGCTTGATGCGCCCTCGCTGGTCTTGGTTCTGCCTGCGGGCACATGCTTCCTCAACCATAGCTACCGCTATGGTTTCGGTCGCAGGCACCCGCAGGCAGAACCAATCCGGCGCGATCTTCGCATCACTTGGTGAGATATGCGGGTTAAGCGGCAACCTCAATTTGTCTGGTTTCAATAGTCAGTGGCAGCCCCTGTTCGGCTCGCACTTCAAGACAAAGAGAAATTGCCTGTTTGATATTTTCCATGGCCTGTTCTCTGGTTACGCCCTGACTGACACAACCTGGTATGGCAGGACATTCAACCACCCATACGCCGTCCTCATCACGGTCAACAGTTATATTGAATTTCATAAATCCGACACCCTCCAGTTGCTTCTTGCCACTTTCGAAGATGTTACCATAACTTACCCCCCCGCTACCGGCGGCCATATTGCTAGGGTGTCGCCGTCGCTGAATATGGGTTTGTTGCGGTCTTCCGGTTTGATATAGATGCCATTGAGTAATACCAGATGCGCCATTTCCCTGGGGACATTGTAGTGATCAATGATTTCGTAGGCGGTGTTGTGTTCGGATATTTCTATGACGAGTTTGTTATCTACGGCGTCCGGCGGAAGATAATCCGTTAAGCCAGCGTAGAGTTTGAAGGTAAGTTTCATGATCCGGTGTCGCTGTGCGGCAGGTTATTCGACTGGATTGCCCCATGTGCGAGTAATAACGAACAGGCGGGTATTTGCAATTACCACAACGCTTCCCGCAGCGTCAGGGGTTGGTCGGTTCGCTCAAAGCAGCGCGGCGTTATGGCCGATGGACTGAGTGGCTCCTAGGTAGGCCTCCATGATCCGGGTCGGGTCGCGCCGCAGGTGCTCTTTCCATTTGCCCAGCTTCAGTCTGGTCTGGATCAGGCCGCGCAGAACGCCTACGTGGTGGGTCAGACCCAACGCCTGGGCGCCGATCAGGACATCGTCCTGGAATTGCAGGCGGAGATAGCGGTATCTTTCCTCGTCCACCAGTGCTGCGGAGTCACCGCCTTCGACACCCATCCACAAGCCGTAGGAAGTGGAAATCAGGCCCATGGTATCGAGCACATTCATGCTCACGCTGCCCTGGTGGCGAGTATCCCGACCACACATGTTCATGGCGGCAACCCTGCCATGGTCGGCGGCGGTAGGCTGGATGGCATGCACACTGAACTCCCCGGTGGAGAAATCCCGGCCCTGGCACACATCGCCGGCGGCATAGACATCCGCGTGGCTACTCTGCAAGCGGTCATTAACCAGCACGCCGAAGTCGGTGTCAATGCCACTGCCCGCCAGAAAGTCGATATTGGCGCGCACGCCGGTGGCGGAAATAACCAGGTCCGCAGCCAGACGGTCGCCGTTGTCCAGCCTTGCTGTCAGCCGGCTGCCGCCGTGCTGTTCGATAGCCTCTACCCGGGTCGAGGTGAGCACCTTGACACCCTTAGCCAGGCACCACTGCTTGATCAGGTTGCCGGCAGTCTGATCCATCATGCGCGGCACCATGCGGTCTCCCATTTCGATCACGGTCAGGTTGACCCCGCGCGCGGCCAGCGCTTCCAGAATAATACAGCCGATAAAGCCGGCACCCATGAGAATGACGTCGGCGCCTTGGGTGGCATTTTGTGCAATGTTACGACCGTCTTCCAGGGTCCAGCAGGAATGCACACCGGGCGCATCCAGGCCCGGGATCGGTGGCCTGATGGGGTGCGAACCGGTGGCGATCAGCAACTTGTCGAAGTTGACCGTAGCGCCACTATCCAACTGCAGAGTATGGGCGCCCGGGTCCGCTGACGCAGCCCGGCCCTGGAGCACCTCAATGCCCTGGTCGGCATAATGGGAATCCGACTTGCGCAGATAGGTGCCGGTCTCATCAATATCGTCAATGAGGTAGTACGGCAACGCCATGCGCGAGTACGGCGGTTCCGCTTCGTCGCCGAGCAGCTTGATCGAGCAGGCGGGGTCGGTTTTCCTGAGCGTTTCCGCAGCGATGACCCCGGCGGGGCCGGCACCGATGATGACATGTTGCATGTTGTCAGCCTCTGGTAGGGTATGACTTTGCCATTACAAGCCGAGGCGTTGCCGGGTCTCAGCCGTCGGTACGCCCTGTTCAGTCCAGCCGCGCACTTCGTAGTATTTCGGCATCATCTCATGCAACCGATTGACATTACCCTTGGCCGGGCCGGTCTGAGCCGGTTCCGTCAGCAGGCGTTTCGGCAGAGTGTCGTCCGCCGCGCTGAGACCTGCCGCCAGATTGAACTCGCGTTCTAAGTTCCAGATGCGTTCGCCCGCTTCCAGCATGGTCTCCGGCGTCCATTCGCCTGCACAGGCGGCGGCAACCTGAGGCGCGATATCTTCCAACGTCCAGGCGAACGTGGTGAATACACACAGGCCGCTCGAATCCACAATGGCGGTGGCATCTTGGAAGGCCTTGACCATTTCCGGCTTGCCTTCGGTGGCCAGCGGATCGGTCTTTTCGGGAACGCCCATCACCTCGGAGGAAACGGTGTAACCGCGCAGATGGCAGGCGCCGCGGTTGGAGGTGGCATAAGCCAAGCCCATACCTTGGATGCCGCGTGGGTCGTAGGCGGGGAATTCCTGCCCCTTGACCGTCATCGACAGGTCCGGGTGGCCGTACTTCTCGCACAACCGCTTGGAACCCAGACCCAGGTCCAGGCCGAAACCCTCACCCTTGCAGGTCACCTCGGTCGCCCAGGTCAGCGCTTCGGCAGAACCGAACTTCAGTTCCACGCCGCCGGTCTGTTCCCTGGTAATGGCGCCAAGGTCGTAGAGTTCCATGGCTGCGGCAACGGTGGCGCCGAAAGAGATAGGATCGATGCCGTCTTCGTTACAGATGAAGTTGGCATACGTTAATGCGTCGATGTCATCGACGCCGGTGTCCGAACCCAGCGCCCAGGCGGCCTCGTATTCCAGGCCGCCGGAGGCGCCCCAGTACTGCGGCTTGTTCTCAATGGAAAAATGGCCCTGGTCGATGGTGGAGATACGCCCGCAAGCAATGGTGCAACCGAAACAACCGGCATTGGTGACCAAATTGGGCTTGCCGTCGCTTGCGCGTGGCTCGTGCATGGCCTCGGCGGAGATCTTGCTGGCGCCTTCGAACTGTACTTCACGCATGTTGCGGGTGGGCATGGCGCCGACCTCGTTGATGATATTCATCAACACCTGGGTGCCATAGGTAGGCAACCCCTGGCCGGTCACTGCATTCTCAGCCAAAACCTGCTTGCCGGCATTGACCGCCTGCATGAACGCACCCGGGTCCTTGATGTTGCCCACGCCTTTGGTGCCGCGCACGGCAACGGCCTTGAGGTTCTTGGAGGCCATTACTGTGCCGACACCGGAACGGCCGGCGGCGCGATGCAGATCGTTGACAATGGAGGCATACAGGCAGCCCTTCTCGGCGGCGCGGCCGACTGCCGCGACGCGCAGCAGCGGGTCCTGGTATTTTTTGTGCAACCACTCGTCTGCAGTCCAGACCGACTGCCCCCAGATCTCGGCGGCAGGGACAATTTCCACCTTGTCATTCTCAACATACAGATAGACAGGTTGTGGTGATTTGCCCTCAAAGATGATCATGTCGTAACCTGCCGCCTTTAACTCGGCGCCGATGAAGCCGCCGGAATTGGAACAGGCGACGGCGCCGGTCAGGGGGCTCTTGGTCACTACGGAATAACGGCCACCGGTGGACGCCATGGTGCCGGTCAGGGGCCCGGTGGTCATAATCAACTTGTTATCCGGACTCAGCGCGTCGCAGGCCGGGTCAATCTCTGCCGCCAGATACTTGGTGGCAAGCCCACGCTGCCCCAGGTAAAGTCGCGCCCACTCCATCTTCAAAGGTTCGTTGCTGACGGCACCTTCGGTCAGGTTCACTCGCAATACATTATTAGCCCAAGCCATGTTCAATCTCCTCTGTTAATCAGTTGGCGGCAGCGTGTGCACGCATCCGGGCCAGTCCGGTGTGGTCAGCATCGACGTAAGTAATGGCTGCCGTGGGACAGGCCCTGGCGCATTCGGGGTCGCCGCCGCACAGGTCACATTTATATACCACCTTGCTGTCCTGGCTGTAGTTCACCGTGCCAAACGGGCAGGCGATAGTGCATACCTTACACCCAACGCAGACATCGGCAAGCACCTCCTTGGCGCCGGTTTCCTCGTTCAACACGATAGCCTCAACCGGGCAGGCGTGCATACACCAGGCCTCGCTGCACTGGGTACAGGTGTAGGGGACAAACCGGCCTTCATCATGGAAGGTGAATACCTTAATCCGGGACTTGGCGGGGTTAAACACCCCTTCGGCCTGATAGGAACAGGCCAATTCGCATTGCAGGCAACCGGTACACTTCTCCGGCTCAATCTGGAGCGCTCTCAGCATCACAATCTCCTGTTGAATAGTAATGGTTTGGCAGGTAAAAAGTGAAAAAATGTTATGCTGCGCTAGGGAAAACTCCCAGTTGCAGCAGCTTTGACTTTGATTATAACAGGACTGGACGGCATTTTTCTGTTGTGTGGTTTGCTGTAGCAACATTTTTCGGATGGGAGGCAGCGTAGCAGAACCATTTCCCGATACCGGGGTCAAATGTACAGACTGACAGGCGCAAGATTATTTATGAAAACAGCACTTTATACTTTCACCACGTTCATGTTACTGGCTTGCGCTACGGCCGGTGCTGCGGACAGGTCCACGGCTGTCAGGGAAGTCCGCTTTGCGTTTATAGGCGAAGCCGGCGGCAACGCACATTCGGGCGTTGTGCAGGGTATCCACGAGGCTAACCTGCAGGGACGATTCCTGGGTCAGAACTACACCTTGCAGGAGTTCAACCGGAATGATTGGGATGAGATAGACCCGGGCGAGTTTATCGCGCTCATCGTCGCCACCGACGCGGACAACCTGACGCGGATCGGTGAACATTTCGGCAGCCACGCGGTTTTCAATGTCAGCGCGCACGATGACGCGCTCAGAGCGGCTTGCGCACCAAACCTGTTGCATGTCATCCCCAGTGCCAAAATGCTGGCTGATGGCAAAGCTCAATGGTTGCAAAAAAAACCGGATGCCGACGTTGAGGCCTCGGGTTGGCACCCGAAGTTTGTGAAATTTGCGGCCCGGGACCTGAATAAACGCTACCAGGAACGCTTTTCCCGGCAGCTGGACCAGTATGCCTGGGCCGGCTGGGCCGCAGTGAAGATGACTTCGGATTCAGTGGCCAGGAAAGCCATCACCGCACCCGGCGCCATGCTGGAGTTCCTCAAAGGCGATCTGGGGTTTGACGGACAGAAAGGTCAGGGCCTGGATTTTCGTAACACCGGCCAGTTACGCCAATTACTGCTGATCAGCGACTCTGAGGGGACACTGCTGGGCGAGGCGCCGGTCAGAGGGGTCGCAAAGGCGGACGACATGGACAGCCTGGGGCTGGCTTCATGCCCGAACTAAGGTATGCTTATGGCAATAATCAAACTACGGAGTCACTGATGAAACATCTTATCACCCTCAGCCTGGTCCTGTTAGCCGGCGCGCAGCTTGCTTATGCGGCCAGCGGCCGTATCTTCGTCACCAACGAACGCAGCAATGACATATCCGTGATCAACGGCACAACCCTGGAAGTGGAACGCACTATTGAAGTGGGCGGCCGCCCCCGGGGTATCGGTATCTCACCGGATGGCGCGGAGTTATACATCGCCGTCAGCGACGAAAACGTGATCGCAGTTGTTGACCTTGACACCTTGGAACTGTTGCGCAAATTCGAGGCGGGGTCGGATCCGGAAACCTTTGCGGTGCACCCGGACGGCAATATCTACATCTCCAACGAAGACGACGCCAAGGCGTCGGTCTTTGACCCTCGCACCGGTGAGCAGTTGGCCGAGATTGAGGTGGGATTGGAACCGGAGGGCGTAGCCATCTCCCCCGACGGCAGATATGTCATTATTACCAGCGAATCAACCAATATGCTGCATGTCATTCAGGTCCCCGAACATACTATTGCCGCCAATATCCTGGTGGGTGCCAGACCGCGCGCGGCCACCTTCACTCAGGACGGCAAGACTGTCTATTCCACTTCCGAGATCAGCGGCGAGGTGAAAAAGGTCGATATGACAACTTTCGAGGTAGTCGCCGCACAGAAGATTGAAAAAGACAATGCCAAACCCAAGGATGTGCTGTTGAACAAGGACGAGACCAAGCTGTATGTCGCCGGCGGCAGAGCCAACAAGGTGGTGGTCATGGACCCTGAGACGCTGGCAGTACGCAAGGGTATCCCGGTGGGCAAGCGGGTCTGGGGTCTGGCCATGACCAAAGACGGTAGCAGGGTATTCAGCACCGACGGGGTCAGCGGCACGGTTTCCGTGATCGACACGGCGCAGGACGAGGTCATCAGGACCATCGAGGTCGGCAAGTTTCCGTGGGGGGTTGTTATCGACGACTGACCTGACGGCCACCATGCCGGATTAGCTCAGCTGGTAGAGCGCCCGCCTTGTAAGCGGATGGTCGGCGGTTCAAATCCGTCATCCGGCACCATCTGATCTGAGTGTTGTTTACACGCAGTTTTCGTGAGATAACCACGAAAATCACTGGCACGGTCACCTCGTGTTTGTGAGAGGTGACCTTTACCTGTAAATGTCGCCTGGTGTAAAAATGCCACGGAGGGCATTCTTAGAATTTACTATAATATAATTGTAATATTACAAAGAAACTACTATTATAGTGTATTTATTGAGTAACCTGACCAGACATTGTGAAAACATTGATTGAAATATCTTCCGGAATTGAGAAGCGTCGACGTGATTTGGGTTTGAAGCAATCGGATATGCTGATGAAAATCGGCATGTCACAGCAACAATACCAACGCATTGAGGCCGGTCACGACATGCGGGTTGCCACTCTTCTGCGCGTCCTAGAAGGGATGGAGCTGGAACTGCTGATAGCGCCCCGCGAGCAGGTTCGATACCTAGAAAACCTGCTGCGAACCGGTGAGCATGACTATGGCCTCATTGCTGCCGGTCCTGACTGGCAGGATGATGCCCGGGAATCCTCATGGGACCCACTATTGAAAGAATTTGAGGACGAATAACAATGTCTGAAACTAGCCGGGAAGCAGAATCCATTGAAGCGTTGCAACTGACCTTGCATGGGCACAAGGTTGGTATTCTCACCCATTACACCGGCGGCAGGAATATCCTGACCTTTGACCCGGAATACCGGGCATTGCCGGCGCGTGACCGGCCGACAATGACGCTAACTCAAAGAATAGACCCCGACTACCCGGACAAGGTGTTGACAAGTTCCCAGAGAGTCCCGCCCGTCCTGTCCAATCTGTTGCCAGAAGGTGCGCTGCGCGAACTGCTGTCCGGAGCATTGAAAATTCATCCTGCAAACGAGTTTCCTTTACTGGCATGGGTCGGCAACAACCTGCCCGGGGCCATCATCGCAACGCCGGTGCCTGCCGGCGAGATTCCGGGCTGGGCCTTGTCGGCGCGAAACCACATTGAAGCGGTCCGGATTGACGTTGCGGGAGGTGAGCCGAAGTTTTCACTGGCCGGTATCCAGATGAAATTTTCCACCATCCGGCAGGACGGACGCTACAACATCAGCGCCGGGTTGGGGACTGATAACTGGATCGTCAAAACACCGTCCACCCTTCACCGGAACGTGCCGGAAAACGAATTCAGTGCCATGAAACTGGCCGAAGCAATCAACGTGTATATCCCCGAGATAGCTCTCATTTCCCTGGATACACTGGACAACCTGCCTTCAATTCAACTGCCGGAGGAGGCACATGCTTATGCCATCCGCCGTTTCGACCGTAGCGCCCGCGGGCGTATCCATGCAGAAGACTTCGCCCAGGTATTCGAGTTGTTCGCCCACGAAAAGTATGGGAAGGCCAATTACGAACAGGTTGCCGGCGCACTGTACCGTTACGGCGCCGGCGGGTTGGCGGATATCCAGCAGATGGCCCGGCGTTTGCTGGCGAATATCCTGCTGGCGAACGGCGATGCCCACTTGAAGAACTGGACCCTGACATATCCCGACGCAATCAACCCGAAACTGGCGCCAGCCTACGATATCGTATCGACGCTGCCGTACGTCCCGAGCGAAACCGGCATCGCACTAAACTTAGGCAGACAGAAAAAATGGCATTCCATCAACCTCGACACCTTTCAGACCTGGAGTAAACGAATAGACGTCCCGTGGCCGGCCGTGAGAGTGCATTTGCTCGATGCCTTGGCAGCCGCCCGCGACCTGTGGCCGGGGATGTTGCAGGACTTGCCCATGCATGGGCTACACAAGGAAGTCTTGAGAAGCCACTGGACGAAACTTTCCGCAGACCTTAAATTGCCGTGATTCACCCGGATAATAAATTCGATGACGCGATACTATCCCGCAGGGCGCATCAAGCGCAGTGGGTTATCACGAGGTAACCATATGTATTGAACCTGGACAAGGTCTTGAATTGGGTTCAAGAAAGCGTTATACTCCCGGTCGGTACTCGAGAAACTGAGTACCGTTCGTTTTCATGGGGGCGTATCTGGTTTCGACGAGGGTACTGAATCCCAAGGGGCATGCCGAGGTGCAGAGTACCTCGTTAATCCATCTGCAAACTTCAATAGTTGACGAAAAGTACAACTACGCTCTGGCCGCTTGAACCGGCCAGCCTCTGACTGATTGGTGCTTGTGCTGTCTGTCCAGAGGTTATAACCACAAGATCGCGCTGAAGTCTGTCCCGGGTGGAGGCGTTAAATCCTAAGGGAATCGTTGCCTGCGTTCCCCCGCCGTTTCGGGTAACAGGCGATTAAATTTAACGAAACGGCTAAGCATGTAGAACCGAAGGTTGATGGCTCGCGGACGCCGGTTCGACTCCGGCCGCCTCCACCAATAAGGCGTCTCTAAAAATCAGAGACACCCTTGCTGCACAAGGATGTGCGGCCACGTTTCAACCAGAGCTCGCAGCGCCCTCATCTTCTTCCGAGTTCGGCAGCGGCCGGTCAACCAGTTCCACGATAGCCATGGGCGCCTTGTCGCCGGCCCGGTGGCCGCATTTAAGGATGCGCAGGTAGCCACCCGGACGACTGCGGTAACGCGGCCCCAGTTCATTAAACAATTTGGTCACCGTGGTCCGATCGCGCAACCGGGAGAATGCTAGCCTGCGTCTGGCAACGGAATCGGTTTTTGCCAGGGTAATCAACGGTTCCGCGACACGCCGCAGCTCCTTCGCTTTGGCCAGAGTGGTTTTAATCACTTCATGCTGCACCAGCGAGGCAGCCATATTACGAAACATTGCCGTACGATGGCTGCTGTTCCGGTTCAGTTTCCGTCCGCTTTCTCTATGACGCATTTCGACTACCCACCCCTGTTAATGTGAGATGACGGGAGACATTTCCCTTTCTTCATATAAGTCAGAGGGCGGCCAGACCTCCAGTCTCATGCCCAACGTCAGGCCGCGGGAGGCCAATACATCCTTGATTTCCGTCAGAGATTTCTTGCCCAGGTTCGGAGTTTTCAACAACTCCATTTCCGTGCGCTGAATAAGGTCGCCGATATAGTAAATACTCTCTGCTTTCAGACAGTTTGCCGAACGCACCGTGAGTTCCAGATCATCGACCGGGCGCAACAGGATAGGATCGATGTCCGGTTCATTACTGGCGATTGGGGTTTCCTCGGTCTGCTCCGCCTCCAGATCAACAAAAATCGACAACTGGTTGCGCAGGATCAGCGCGGCTTCCTTGATGGCCTCTTCCGGATTGACGGTGCCATTCGTTTCCACCTCCAAGATCAACTTGTCCAGGTCGGTCTGCTGCTCTACACGAGTGCTTTGAACATCGTAGGAAACGCGTTTGATTGGACTGAACGAGGCATCCAGCTTCAACCGACCGATACTTTGTCCGACTTCATCGTCAGGATTGCCGACAACAACCGGTCGATACCCGCGCCCGCGCTCAACCATGATATTCATGTTCAATTCGCAACCGGCCCGGGTAAGATGCGCGATCAGCTGGTCAGGATTGGCAATCTCCACGCCGTGGTCGAGCTTGATGTCGCTGGCCCGGACTTCACCCGGCCCGGCCTTGTTCAGGCTCAGGGTAACGTCGTCCCGGGCGTGCACGCTGATTGCCAGTTGCTTGAGGTTGAGCAGGATGTCGGTGACGTCTTCATGGACACCGTCAATGGTCGTATATTCATGGAGCACGCCGTCAATTTCCACCTCCGTGACTGCGCAGCCGGACATGGATGACAACAACACCCGGCGCAAGGCATTGCCCAGAGTATGGCCAAAACCCCTGTTTAGCGGCTCTATGGTAATTTTTGCCATGGTCGCGTTGACGCTCTCCACGTCCACCCGGCGCGGCTTTAACAATTCACTGAATGTTGAGGGCATAAATAGGATTCCTCTGGCTGCTTATTTGGAATAAAGCTCCACCACTAACTGTTCGTTGATATCCGAAGGTAACTCACTACGCTCGGGTGTGGATCTGAAGATCCCCACCTTTTTTTTGACGTCCACTTCGACCCATTCAGGAAACCCGATTTGTTCTGCCACGTTCAGGGCATCCTGGATACGCAGTTGTTGCTTGCTCTTTTCCCTGATCTCAACCTTGTCCTCAGGGCTGACCTGGTAAGACGGGATATTGACTGACTGTCCGTTTACCAGTACTGATTTATGGCTCACCAACTGTCTGGCTTCGTTACGCGTACAACCAAACCCCATCCTGAATACCACGTTATCCAGACGGCATTCCAGGATTTGCAGCAGGTTCTCGCCGGTTGAGCCTTTACGGCGCACCGCTTCCTGATAGTAGCGCCGGAACTGTTTTTCCAGCACACCGTAAATGCGCCGCAGTTTCTGCTTTTCCCGCAGTTGCACCGCATAGTCCGACAACCGCTTTGACCTGACCCCCTGCTCACCGGGGGGTTTGTCTATCTGACATTTCGATTCAAGCGGACGGGCGCGGCTTTTCAGAAACAAATCCACGCCCTCGCGCCGACTCAGTCTGCATTTGGGACCCAGGTATCGAGCCATATCTCCTCCAGGTTCTGTCTGTTTATACCCGCCTTTTTTTCGGCGGGCGACAACCGTTATGCGGGATGGGAGTCACGTCGGTAATATTGGTAATTTTATAACCCAGCGCGTTCAATGCGCGCACCGCCGATTCCCGGCCCGGCCCCGGACCTTTGATATTCACGTCCAGGTTTTTCATGCCAAACTCTTTCACCACTTCACCCACCTTCTGGGCGGCGATCTGCGCCGCAAACGGGGTGCTCTTGCGTGAGCCGCGAAACCCGCTACCGCCGGCGGTGGCCCAAGCCAGGGTATTCCCCTGCCGGTCGGTGATATTGATGATCGTGTTGTTGAAGGACGCATGCACATGCGCGATACCATCAACCACAGTTTTCTTGACCTTCTTTCTGGTACTTCTTGGTTTTGCCATTGACCTTCTCGCAACGTTATTTCTTGATGAGGCGGCGCGGCCCCTTGCGGGTTCTTGCATTGGTGCGGGTACGCTGACCATGCAGGGGCAGCCCACGCCGATGGCGGATCCCCCGATACGAACCCAAGTCCATCAGGCGTTTGATATTCATGGATATATCCCGACGTAAATCACCTTCCAGCTCATAGTTGGTGACTTCCGCACGTAACTGGTCAAGCTGTTTTTCAGTGAGCGCCGATACCTTGACATGCGGCTCTATGCCCGTGGCGACACAAATCTTCCCGGCGGCGGTGCCGCCAATGCCATAGATATGAGTCAACGCAATGCGAACATGCTTTTGGTCCGGAATGTTTACACCTGCTATGCGAGCCATAAAATTTCTCTGTGGTTTGTTAGGTTGCTCGGCGCGCTCATCCCTGCCGTTGCTTGTGACGTGGGTCCGAACAGATGACCCGGACACGACCGCGCCGGCGGATAATGCGGCAGTTACGACAAATCTTTTTTACTGAAGCCCTGACTTTCATTTTATTCTCTCGTTGCTATACACGCCGCCGCCCATGGCTCTTCAAATTAGCTTTTTTTAACGCCCCCTCATACTGGTGCGACATGAGATGCGCCTGGATTTGCGCCATGAAATCCATGACAACCACTACGATAATCAACAATGACGTACCGCCGAAATAAAACGGCACGTTGTATTGCAGGATCAGGAACTCGGGCAACAGACATACAAACGTAATGTAAATAGCGCCCACCATAGTCAGTTTCGTCAGCACCCCATCCAGATAGCGGGCAGTCTGCTCTCCCGGTCGCATCCCGGGGATAAAGGCGCCCGATTTTTTCAGGTTGTCCGCAGTTTCCCTGGGGTCGAACACAACGGCGGTATAGAAAAAACAAAAGAAAATAATACCCGCCGCATAAAACGCGACATAGATGGGCTGGCCGGGTTGCAGCAGCACGGCCAGATCCTGCAGCCAGCGCATTTGCTGGGACTGGCCGGCCCAGCTTGCCAGTGTTCCCGGAAACAGGATCAGGCTGGAGGCAAATATCGGGGGGATGACGCCGGCCATATTCAATTTCAGGGGCAGGTGGCTGGACTGGCCGGCATACATCTTCCGACCCACCTGACGCTGGGCATAGTTGACCGTGATGCGGCGCTGCCCTCGTTCTACGAAGACCACGAAGCCCGTCACGGCAACGGCCAGGGCAAACAAGGTAAATACCATGATCAAATGTAATTCTCCGGTACGGGACAACTCCAGGGTGCCGCCGATAGCAGCCGGCAAGCCGGCGACAATACCGGCAAAAATAATCAGCGAGATGCCGTTACCCACGCCGCGTTCGGTGATTTGTTCACCCAGCCACATCAAAAACATAGTACCGGTTACCAGCGTAGTGACCGCAGTGATACGGAAACCGATGCCGGGGTCAAGCACCACCGAGCCGCCCAATACCTGCTGTCCTTCCAGCGCCAGCGACACGCCCAGAGCCTGAAAGGTGGCCAGCAGCACCGTGCCGTAACGGGTATATTGGGTGATCTTGCGTCGTCCCGCTTCACCTTCCCGCCGCAACTGTTTCAGACGCGGGTCAACAAATGACAGTATCTGCATGATAATGGAGGCGGAAATGTAAGGCATGATGCCAAGCGCGACCACCGACAGGCGTTCCAGCGCGCCCCCGGAGAACATGTTGAACATGTCCAGGATGGTGCCGCGTTGCTGCTCGAACAACTGTGCCAACGCATCCGGATTGATTCCCGGTACGGGAATGAAGGTACAGATACGGTAAACAAACAGGGCAAACAGCACAAACAGCAGGCGCCGGCGTAATTCCGTCACCTGGGTCAGTCCAGCCAGACCGCCCGGCACAGCAGGGTTTCTTGCCGCCATACGTCAGCCCCCTACTGCTCGAACTTGCCGCCAGCCGACTCAATGGCAGCTCGCGCCCCTTTCGTTGCTCGCAGTCCCTTCACAGTCACCGCCCTGGCGATAGTTCCGCTGGCGATAATTTTGACCCGTTTTATTTTTTTTGAGATCAGACCGGCTTGCTGCAATACTTTCAAGTCGATAACGTCGGCAGCGACCTTTGCCAGCTCATCCAGACGGACTTCATCGGTGACCCGGGCCAGGCAGGAGCGGAAACCCACCTTGGGCAGGCGGCGCTGCAAGGGCATCTGTCCGCCCTCGAAACCCACCTTGTGATAGCCGCCGGAGCGGGATTTCTGTCCCTTATGGCCGCGACCTGCGGTCTTGCCGTGTCCGGAACCGATACCGCGACCGACCCGTTTGGCTGCACGCCTGGCACCCTCGGCCGGCTTAATTGAGTTAAGTCTCATCTCAGGTTTCATCCACTGCCAGCAAATAGGCTACCTTGTTAATCATGCCACGGTTTTCCGCGGTGTCTGCAACCAGCACCGAATGACCGATACGGCGCAGCCCCAGCCCCGCCACACAGGCCTTGTGCTGTGCAGTCCTGCGGTTGATACTGCGTTTGAGTGTCACTTTGAGCTGTTTCTTTGCTGCTGCCATCGTTACCATCCGTACCGTTATCTCACCATACCACCGCGCTCAGGTGCTGATTTCCTCAACCGATTTGCCGCGCTTTGCCGCAAAGTATTCAGGGGCGGCGATTGATTGCAGACCTTTCATGGTCGAACGCACCACGTTAATCGGATTGGTCGAACCGGTGCATTTGGCCAGTACGTTCTGCACGCCGGCACATTCAAATACCGCCCGCATGGCACCGCCGGCGATAATGCCAGTGCCCTCGGAAGCAGGCTGCATATAGACCTGAGCCGCGCCGTGTCTTGCCGTTACCGCATAGTGCAGGGTATCGCCCTTAAGCGGCACGCTAACCATATTCCGGCGCGCTTTTTCCATCGCCTTCTGTATTGCCACAGGCACTTCACGCGCCTTGCCGCGCCCGAAACCGACTTTGCCATTACCATCACCGACGACGGTCAGCGCGGTGAAACCAAAAATACGCCCCCCCTTAACGACCTTGGCCACCCGGTTGACTGCAACCAGTTTTTCCAGTAAGTCTTCGTTACCGGTAATTGAATCTGTTAATGCCATATTGCTTTTGTCTCCTCGCGGCCCGGACCCGGCTCCATAGTTGAGACGGGGACGAACTTGTTCAGAGCCTCACTAAAATTTCATACCCTGCGCCCTGGCTGCATCCGCCAGCGCTTTTATTCTGCCGTGGAACCTGAACCCGGAACGGTCAAAGGCAACGGTGGAAATACCGGCCTTCAGGGCGCGTTCGGCCACCACCTGGCCTACTATCCCGGCGGCTTCCTTATTGCCGCCGTTGTTAATCCTGCCGCGTACTTCCTTGTCGAGAGTGGAGGCACTGGCCAGCACTTGCGCGCCACCGGCGGCGATGACCTGCGCATAAATGTGCCGTGGAGTACGGAATACGCACAAGCGACTGACGCCCTGTGCCCTGATGCGCATGCGGGCTTTAACTGCCCTTCTCAATCTTGCGGTCTTCTTTTTCATGGCAATCAACCCGGTCAGGCTTTCTTCGCTTCCTTACGCAGGACTTGTTCATCGGCATAGCGCACGCCTTTACCTTTGTAGGGTTCGGGCGGCCGGTAATTACGAATATCGGCGGCCACTTGTCCGACCTGCTGCTTGTCTGCGCCCCTGACAATAATCTGTGTCTGGCTGGGGGTCTCGACGGTAACGCCGTCAGGAACAGCCAGCTGCACCGGGTGCGAGAAACCCAGCGCCAGCTCGATGCCGGCGGGCTGCGCCTGCGCCCGGTAACCCACCCCGATAATTTCCAGCGTGATCTCGAAACCTTCAGACACGCCGGTGACCATATTTTGCAGTATTGCCCTGGTGGTGCCAGCCATCGCCCGGGCCGATTTGGAATTATTCCTTGCCGAGAACCTGAGTAACTCGCCGTCCCGGTCCATACTCACCAACGCATGGAGCTGATGCGTCAGTTCGCCTTTGCCCCCCTTAACCTGAACCTGCGCGCCGCGCACATCAACCTCGACGCCGCCGGGAACAGTGACCGGATTGTTGGCTATTCTCGACATAACTTGTTCCGCCCTGCCCTACGCCACAATACAAATAATCTCGCCGCCAATGCCAAGTTGTCTGGCGCTGCGATCGGTCATGACACCCCTGGAAGTAGAGACGATGGCTGTGCCCAGCCCGCCATATACCCGAGGTAATTTGTTGGTCGGGCTGTAGCGGCGCAGTCCGGGTGAACTGATACGCTTTAGCAACTCAATAACCGGCTTGCCTTCAAAATACTTCAACCTGATAGTCAACACCGGCTTCACCTTGTCTTCACTGACACTGTAGTCTTTGATATAACCTTCCTGCTGAAGGATTTCAGCCACTGCGATTTTCAACTTCGATGAAGGCATACCGACTTCCTGCTTCATTCGTTGCTGGCCGTTGCGAACCCGTGTCAGCATGTCCGCGATTTGATCTTGTAAACTCATATTACTCTTGCTCGTAACTCTTGCTCATAATGCGCGCCGTTCACCAACTCGCCTTGACCAGGCCCGGTATGTCTCCGCGCATGGCCGCCTCGCGCAACTTGTTCCGGCCCAGGCCAAACTTCCGGTAGTAGCCATTCGGTCGCCCGGTCTGGCTGCACCGATTCCGCAGCCGCGACGGGCTGGAATCTCTGGGCATCTTGTTCAATTTAATCCGCGCCTCTTTACGCACTTCCGGGGCTAACGACATGTCTTTGATAATACGTCTTAATTCATCCCGTTTGTCAGCATATTTTGCAACTAGCCGCGCCCTTTTCCGCTCCCGGTTTACCATTGATTGCTTTGCCATAACTGTTGTTCTCCGTTACCCGCGCAGCGGAAAATTGAAGGACTGCAATAACGCTTTTGCTTCTTCATCCGTTTTTGCCGAGGTCGTGATTGTTACGTCAAGACCACGTAACGTGTCGATTTTATCGTAGTCGATTTCGGGAAAAATAATCTGTTCCTTAATCCCCATGCTGTAATTGCCGCGCCCGTCAAATGAACGCGGATTAAGGCCGCGAAAATCCCTGATCCTGGGAATTGCAATACTGATCAACCGATCTAGGAACTCATACATGCGTTCACGTCGCAGGGTCACCATACAGCCATTGGGAAAGCCCTTCCTGACCTTGAAGTTCGCCACAGATTTTCTGGCCTTGATCAGGATCGGTTTCTGACCGGCGATGCGGGCCATATCATCCAGCGCGTGTTCTATCATTTTCTTATCGGACATGGCCTTGCCCAGCCCCATGTTCAAGGTAATTTTAGTGACCTTCGGCGCCTGCATCACCGATTGGTAGCTGAACTTTTCCATCAGTTGCGGCAGCACCGCAGTCCGGTAATGTTCCTGTAATCTGGCCATCAGACATCAACCACTTCGTTATTGGATTTGAAATAACGCACCTTGCGACCGTCTTCCAGAAAGCGAAAGCCGACGCGATCCGGCCTGTTGGCCACGGAATTCCACAGTGCCACGTTGGAAATTGCAAACGGCATCTCCTTCTCGATGATCCCGCCGGGCGTTCCCCGCATGGGATTGCCCTTGGTGTGGCGCTTGACCATATTGATATTTTCCACCATCACCTTGTGCTTTTCCCGATCGATTTTCAGCACTACGCCGCGCTTGCCTTTATCCTTGCCGGCAATCACTACGACTTCGTCACCTTTGCGTATCCTGTTCATAAGCGGCGCCGCGGCTACAGCACCTCGGGAGCAAGAGAGACTATTTTCATAAAATTCTCGCTCCTGAGTTCACGGGTAACCGGACCGAAGATGCGGGTACCGATGGGTTGTAACTGGTTATTGAGCAACACTGCGGCGTTGCCGTCGAAGCGAATCAGGGAACCGTCCGACCGCCTCACTCCCTTTCTGGTGCGCACTACCACTGCGTTGTAAAGCTCGCCTTTTTTGACCTTGCTTCTGGGAATAGCTTCCTTGACACTGACTTTTATCACGTCGCCAATCCTCGCATAGCGTCGCTTCGAACCACCCAGGACTTTCACACACAAGAGACGCCGCGCGCCACTGTTGTCTGCGGCACCCAACACTGTCTGCATCTGTATCATGATTCTGCTCTGGACGCTCTGTTCACACGTTCTGGGCTTTGCTGACAACACTGTGCAAGCGCCAGGCCTTATTCTTTGAAACAGGCCGGGATGCTTCGATAATCACCGTATC
The DNA here is from genome assembly GCA_965215365.1 of Gammaproteobacteria bacterium. Taxonomy (GTDB): domain Bacteria; phylum Pseudomonadota; class Gammaproteobacteria; order Eutrophobiales; family Eutrophobiaceae; genus JAAXHV01. Next base: position 2,232,683 of record CBDCDS010000003.1, read on the forward strand.
GCCTATGTTGCACTCGTTGTTTTCATCATGGGCAAGCAACCTGGTGGTGCGCCGGATATATTTTCCGTACAGCGGATGCTTTACGGTGCGCTGGATTGTGACCGCAATCGACTTGTCCATCTTGTTGCTCACCACGGTCCCGGTCAGGGACCTGACTGTTTTGGCAGATTCACCCATCTTGTTTCGCCTTCTCGCTTAGTACCGTCTTAATCCTGGCAATTTCCCGACGCAGCAGCTTGAAGCGACCGGGGTTGCCAAGCTGGCCGGAGCCTTTCTGCATACGCAGGTTGAACTGCTCGCGCAGCAACTCCAGCAGCAGTGCCTGCAGCTCAGCGGGTTTTCTGGCTCTCAGTTCCGCGGCCTTCATCACAAAATCGTCCTGCCCACGAATACGGTCTTGACCGGCAATTTTGCCGCAGCCAGCCTGAATGCGTCGCGCGCCAGATCTTCCGCCACTCCTTCAATTTCGTACAACATTTTGCCCGGCTGGATCACGGAGACCCAGTACTCGACATTGCCCTTACCTTTGCCCTGCCGCACTTCCAGCGGCTTCGTGGTAATGGGCTTGTCGGGAAAAATGCGGATCCAGACCTTGCCGCCGCGCTTGATCTTGCGGGTGATCGTCCTGCGGGCGGCTTCTATCTGACGTGCGGTAATGCGCCCCCGGGTTGTGGCCTTCAAGCCGAACTCGCCGAAACTGACTTTGTTGCCGTTATTGGCCAGCCCGCGATTCCTGCCCTTGCTCTGCTTCCTGAATTTGGTTCGTTTCGGTTGCAACATCGGCTTATGCTCCGCTCACTGGCGCCTCGTCCTCAGTCCGCTCATTGACATTAAACACCTCGCCCTTGAAGATCCAGACTTTCACGCCGATAACACCGTAAGTTGTATTCGAGTTGGCCGTGCCATAATCGATGTCCGCGCGCAAGGTATGCAAGGGCACCCGGCCTTCCCGATACCATTCGGAGCGGGCAATCTCAGCGCCGTTCAAACGACCGCTGACATGGATTTTTATACCCAAAGCACCGAGGCGCATGGTATTGGTTACCGCCCGCTTCATGGCGCGCCGGAACATAATTTTGCGTTCAATTTGCTGGGCCACGCTTTCCGCCACCAGATTTGCGTCAAGCTCGGGCTTTCTGATTTCCTGCACGCTGACCTTGGCCCTAATGCCCATCATGCCAGAAACTTCCTGACTCAGACGTTCGATGTCCTCGCCTTTCTTACCAATAACAATACCTGGTCTGGCACTGTGGATGATGACCTTTATTTCGTTTGGCGGACGCTCAATCTGGATCCGGCTGACCGAGGCATTGGCCAGCTTTTTTCTCAGAAATTCACGCACTTTCAGGTCCGTATTCAAATATTCGGCATAGTGTTTGGTATCGGCATACCAGGTTGAGGTCCAATCCTTGATGATACCGATACGTATCCCCGTCGGATGTACTTTCTGTCCCATGGTGTATTACTCTGTGGTCTCTGTGACCGTGATGTTCAGGTGGCAGGTGCGTTTGAAAATCCGGTCGGCGCGCCCCCGGGCCCGGGTACGTAAGCGTTTATGCTTGGGCCCCTGATCCACGGTGATGGCACTGATTTTCAGCTCGTCTATATCGGCAGCGTCGTTGTGCTCGGCGTTTGCTATCGCCGATTCCAGTACTTTTTTGACGATACCGGCAGCCTTTTTGTTGCTGTAAGTCAGAATGTTTATGGCGCGCTCCACCGGCAACCCACGCACCTGGTCGGCAACCAGTCGCACTTTCTGGGGTGCCATACGCACATATTTAAGACACGCGGTGGTCATATCACACTGTTACTTCGAGGTCTTTTTATCTGCGGAATGACCGCGGAAGGTGCGGGTCATGGCAAACTCGCCCAATTTGTGCCCGACCATGTTCTCGGTAATAAACACCGGCACGTGGTCGCGGCCGTTATGTACCGATAGGGTCAAGCCAACCATATCCGGTACGATCATGGACCTTCTCGACCAGGTCTTGATCGGGCGCTTGTCATTATTCTGACGCGCGGTTTCGACCTTTTTCAGCAAGTGATGGTCTATGAACGGGCCTTTTTTAATCGAACGCGGCATCAGTTTTTCCGTTTGCGAATAATCATGTTGTCGGTACGCTTGTTCTTCCTGGTTTTGTAACCCTTGGTCGGATAACCCCAAGGGGTGGATGGATGTCGCCCGCCTGAGGAACGCCCTTCGCCACCGCCATGGGGATGATCGACCGGATTCATGGCCACCCCACGCACCGTAGGCCGGACCCCGCGCCAGCGCTTGGCGCCGGCCTTGCCCAGTTTTTGCAACGAGTGTTCAACGTTGCTCACCTCACCGATGGTGGCGCGGCAATCCAACGGCACCTTTCTCATTTCACCCGAACGCAAACGCAAGGTGGCATGGGCGCCTTCGCGCGCCACCAGTTGCACACCGGTGCCGGCACTACGAGCCAACTGCGCGCCCTTGCCCGGCTTGAATTCTACACAATGGACGATTGTTCCTACGGGAATATTGCGCAACGCCAAGCAGTTCCCAGGCGCAATCTCGGCGCGCGTCCCGGACATCAAACGGGCGCCGGCCTTGACGCCGGCCGGGGCAATGATATAGCGGCGCTCGCCGTCCTCGTAACACAGCAGGGCTATGTGGGCGGTGCGATTCGGATCGTACTCAAGCCGCTCCACCCGGGCCTGTATCCCATCCTTGTCCCGCTTGAAATCAATAATGCGGTAGCGCTGTTTGGCGCCGCCGCCCCTATGTCTTACGGTAATCCTGCCGCGATTGTTGCGCCCCGCATTTTGTCCCTGCTTTTCCACCAGCGGGTTGTGCGGACCGCCTTTGTGCAAGTCCGGGCTGACTACCTTGACCATGCCCCGGCGACCGGGCGAGGTGGGTTTTGGTTTAATCAAAGGCATCTGTTCAGGTTCCTCAAGCACCACCGAAATCAATATCAAAGCCGGGTTTCAGCTTCACGTAGGCCTTCTTCCAATCCGAACGTTTGCCCGGGGCGCGCCGGAACATCTTGTTCTTGCCAGGCACATTCAGCACTTGCACCGACTCAACCTCGACTTCAAACATTTTCTCCACCGCTTGCCTGATCTCAGGCTTGCTGGCATCGCGCACCACCTTAAACACGAACTGGCGGTGCTGGTCGGCGGCCGCTGTGCTTTTTTCCGTCACCCGCGGTGCCAGCAACACTTTCGCTAACTTCTCGTCATTCATCGTCCGCTCGCTCCGGTTCTGCCGCGGGTGTCGCTACGGCTTCATCCGCTTTGTCTGCGGTGCCGCGACCTAGCCACTGCTGCACGTGTACCAACGCGTCCGCAGTGATCAGTACCCGGTCAAAGCCAACCAGCGAATAGGGCTCAATCTCCCGGGTATTGATAACAGCCACTCGCGTCAGGTTGCGCGTCGCCAGACGCAACTCGTCGCTGATGGTATCGGTAATAATCAATACTTCTTCAAGCCCAAGCCCTGCCAGCAACTGCAACGCGACTTTTGTCTTCGCCTCGCCGACAGTCAACTGATCGATACACAACAACCGTTCCTGACGCACTAACTCCGAGAAAATCGAGCGCAGCGCGCCGCGATACATCTTCTTGTTTATTTTTCTAACAAACGTGCGCTCATTGTTCGGGAACGTCACGCCGCCGCCACGCCACAGCGGGCCGCGGGTGGTGCCGGCGCGGGCGCGCCCTAAGCCTTTTTGACGCCAGGGTTTTTTGCCGCCGCCGCGCACCGCGGCGCGGTTTTTCAGTAACCGGGATGCGGACCTGCCCGTTGACAGGTAACAGGTCAACACCTGGTGTACCAACGCTTCGTTGTACTCCACGGCAAACACCTCGTCGGCAACCGTGACCTGTCCCGCCCGTTTATCCCCGGCTTTATGCAGCGCTAATTCCACGGTATAGCTCCAGGGTTCAGCTCGACTTCAACGCCGGCCGGATGATCAGCGTCCCGCCGGCAGCGCCCGGGACGGAACCCTTGACCAGCACCAGATTCCGGTCTGTATCAACCTTGATAACTTCAAGGTTTTGCGCTGTCTGTGTGACGTTACCCATGTGTCCGGCCATTTTCTTACCCCGGAAAACACGGCCGGGGGACTGATTCTGGCCTATTGAGCCAGGCGCCCGGTGGGCGCGGGAATTACCATGGCTGTTACGCTGACCGCTGAAATTATGCCGTTTTATGGCACCGGCAAAGCCCTTGCCAATGGTCTTGCCGCTCACGTCCACCTTCTGTCCGGCTGCGAAGATGCTTACGGTAATTTCCGAACCTGCTGCCAGCTCGCCGAACTCGTTGTCATTGAGCCGAAACTCATGCAGTCCCTCGGCAGCCTCGACGCCAACCCGGGCCAGCGTCCCCGCCAGTGGCCGGCTGATCAGGTTGCGCCGCTTGCTACCGTAAGCGACCTGCACGGCGCAATAGCCACGCTGCTCGGCAGTGGCCAGGGCGGTCACCCGGTTGGGAACGGCTTCAATAACCGTTACCGGCACCGACTGACCGGTGTCGGTGAAGACCCGGGACATACCCCGCTTTTTGCCCACAATGCCGATTGCCATACTCTTGCCCCGTTGCCGACCTGCGCGCATCAACTCAGTTTTATCTGGACATCCACACCGGCGGCCAGATCCAGCTTCATCAACGCATCAACCGTCTTGTCGGTGGGGTTGATAATATCTACCAGACGCTTGTGTGTCCTGATTTCGTATTGATCCCTAGCATCCTTGTTGACATGGGGAGAGATCAATACCGTGTAGCGTTCTTTTTTGGTCGGCAGCGGAATCGGCCCCTTCACCTGGGCACCGGTACGGCGCGCAGTCTCGACGATTTCCCGGGTTGACTGATCAATCAGCCGGTGGTCGAACGCTTTCAACCTTATTCTTATAACCTGTTGTTGTGCCATTACTTTATCGCTCTCTACCCGGGGTTATCAAGATGCTGATTTTTTCGTGATTTCATCCGAGATGCCAGCGGGAACCGGCGTATATCTGGAGAATTCCATGGTGTAGGTGGCGCGCCCCTGGGTGGCCGACCGCAATGCCGTGGCATAGCCGAACATCTGCTCTAATGGAACTTGCGCCTTGATGATAGTGCCGGCGGGCGAACTGACTGTTTCCGACAACATAGCCCGACGCCGACTCAGGTCACCCGTCACCGAACCCAAGTAGTCTTCCGGCGTTACTACCTCCACCTCCATAAGCGGTTCTAGTAACACCGGGGCGGCCCGACCGGCACCATCCTTAAAGCCCATGGAGCCGGCTATTTTGAAGGCCATTTCACTTGAGTCAACCTCATGGTAGGAGCCGTCATACAGGGTGACTTTCACATCCACCACCGGATAGCCGGCTATCACACCGTTCTCCATCTGCTCTTGTATGCCCTTGTCCACAGCCGGGATAAAATCCTTGGGTACTGCGCCGCCGACAATTTTGTTGATAAATTCGTAACCGTGGCCAGGCTCCTGCGGTTCGATTTTCAGTATCACGTGACCGTATTGACCGCGACCACCGCTCTGGCGCACGAACCTGCCTTCTGCCTTCTCTACCGGCTTGCATATAGTTTCCCGGTAAGCCACCTGAGGCTTGCCGACGTTGGCGTCAACCTTGAACTCCCGTTTCAACCGATCGACGATGATTTCCAGATGCAGCTCACCCATGCCGGAGATGATGGTCTGTCCGGATTCATCATCGGTATGCACCTTGAACGAGGGATCCTCCTGGGCCAGCTTGCCCAGCGCCAGGCCCATTTTCTCCTGGTCGGGCCGGGTTTTCGGTTCGACGGCAATAGAGATGACGGGTTCGGGAAATTCCATTCGCTCCAGAATAATGGAGTCATTGGCCGGACACAGGGTATCACCGGTGGTGACGTCCTTAAGTCCCACCGCCGCGGCGATATCACCCGCCCGTACTTCTTTTATTTCTTCGCGCGAGTTGGCATGCATCTGCAAAATGCGTCCGATACGCTCTTTCTTGCCTTTTATCGGGTTCAGGATCGTATCACCGGATTTCAATATGCCGGAATAGACCCGGAAAAAGGTTAAAGACCCGACAAACGGGTCGGTGGCTATCTTGAAGGCCAACGCTGCGAACGGTTCGGTATCGGACGATTGCCGGGTAATTTCGGTCTCGGCACCGTTGGCGCGCACGCCGGTGACCGCCGGCACATCAACCGGTGCCGGCAGATAGTCGATGACCGCATCTAGCATGCTCTGCACGCCCTTGTTCTTAAATGCGGAACCGCACAGCACCGGCACTATTTCATTGGCCAAGGTTCTGACCCTGAGACCGCGTTTAATCTCTGCTGCCGTCAAATCACCTTCTTCCAGGTACTGTTCCATCAATGTATCATCAGCTTCTGCGGCGGCCTCCACCAGCTGCTCACGGGCTTGCTCACAGACCTCCGTCAGCTGCGCCGGAAGGTCTTCCTCGGTAAAGGTCATGCCCTTGTTCCGGTCGTCCCAGTAAATCGCCTTGAGTCGGAGCAGGTCAACAACCCCCCGGAATTTGTCCTCCGCGCCAATCGGCAGCTGCAGCGGCACCGGCGTGCTGCCCAGCCGTTCCCGGATCTGGTTGACCACCCTGGCGAAATCCGCCCCGGCGCGATCCATCTTGTTGACAAAGGCCAGTCTTGGCACCTGATACTTATTGGCCTGGCGCCATACTGTCTCTGACTGCGGCTCGACCCCACCGACGGCGCAAAATACCGCGCAGGCACTGTCCAGCACCCGTAGCGAGCGCTCCACCTCAATGGTAAAATCCACATGCCCGGGGGTGTCGATGATATTGATGCGATGTTCCGGGTATTGACCGGCCATACCTTTCCAGAAACAGGTGGTCGCAGCGGAAGTGATGGTGATGCCGCGCTCCTGCTCCTGTTCCATCCAGTCCATGGTGGCGGCACCATCGTGCACCTCGCCAATCTTGTGGGAAACGCCGGTGTAATACAGAATACGCTCTGTAGTAGTCGTCTTGCCCGCGTCAATATGGGCCATAATGCCGATATTACGATAACGTTCAATGGGGGTGCTGCGCGGCATGACTGAATAACTCCTTCCCCGTTGCTACCAGCGGTAATGGGAAAAAGCCTTGTTGGCTTCGGCCATTCTATGGGTGTCTTCCTTCTTTTTAATGGCGGTTCCCTTGTTCTCCGAGGCATCCATGATTTCCCCCGCCAGACGCATACCCATGCTTTTCTCGCCGCGCTTTTTGGATGCATCCACCAGCCAGCGCATCGCCAGGGTCATACTGCGCTCGGCGCGCACTTCTATGGGTATCTGGTAGGTAGCACCGCCGACGCGCCTTGATTTTACCTCGACAACGGGTTTTACGTTGTCCAGGGCTTGTATGAATATCTCCAGGGAATCCGCCTTTTGTTTGGCGCTGACCTGGTCCAGGGCACCGTAAACGATCTTTTCGGCAATGGATTTCTTGCCACTGCGCATGACCATATTGATAAATTTTGCCAGTACCGTGTTGTGGTATTTCGGGTCCGGCAAAATCTCCCTTTTTTCGGCTTCTCTTCTTCTGGACATGATGCTGGTCTCTGTTCCTGTTACGCCTTGGGCTTCTTGGCGCCGTACTTGGAACGACGCTGACGTCGCTCAGCCACGCCTGAGGTATCCAGGGTGCCCCTGACCGTATGGTAACGCACGCCCGGCAGGTCCTTTACTCTGCCGCCACGAATCAGGATAACCGAGTGCTCCTGCAGGTTATGTCCCTCGCCACCGATATAGGTGGTGACCTCATAACCATTGGTCAGGCGTACCCGGGCCACCTTGCGCAGGGCCGAGTTGGGCTTTTTCGGCGTGGTGGTATATACGCGGGTACACACCCCGCGCTTCTGCGGACAGCTGTCCAGCGCCGGAACATTGCTCTTTACTCGCTGCCGTTTTCTCGGCTTGCGCACCAGTTGGCTAATTGTAGTCATAACACCTTGGACCGTGTAAGTGGTCGTCAACCCTGTTGCATTATGTGGTTAGCAGCACTACAGGGGGGGGGAGCACCGCGAGGCACTCTCACAAATAAAAAAACAACCGCAATAACGGTCGTTTTCTAGCCCCTCAAAGGCAGGTCGGACACCCGTCCCCGGCAACTTCCCAAAAAGAATCGGGAGTATAATTCCCTTTTTATCAGTATGTCAAGAAGAAAATCACACACTCGACATCTGCTCCAACGACAAGTAGCATAACCTTTTGAGAGTGGAGCTGAGATCATGCCGGTAACAGGCGCTTGACATCTGCTCCAACGACAAGTAGCATAACCTTTCCCTGCTATCTTAAGGGAACCTCTAAAAATACCCTCCGTGGTATTTTTGCTGTGTAAGTTTTGCAGATTTACATACTGTCGGGGTGTGCAGCGCCCCGATCATGAGGGTTTAGAGACGGAAATGAAGCAGTATATCCTTATGCTGCACGGCCACCTCGTGTTTGTGAGAGGCGACCTTAAGCGAGGAGCGATAAGATGATGCTGAAACACCTATCTGAGTGGGCGCCGATGGTCGCCTTGCTGCTGACCATCGCCGGCCTGCAAATGACGTTAAACCATAACCTGCGCGCGGATCTGCGCGCGGACATCGGTCGCCTGGACGCGGGCCAGCGGGCGCTCGCCGAGCAGGTCGCCGGTGTGCGCGAGCGGCTCGCGGCCCTGGAGATTCGCGTAGGACAAATCGAGACTCGCGTAGGACAAATCGAGACTCGCGTGGGACGAATCGAGACTCGCGTAGGACAAATCGAGACTCGCGTAGGACAAATCGAGACTCGCGTGGGCCAAATCGAAGCGCGCTTAATGAAAAAACAGTCATGAACGCCATTATCAGCACGCTGTTCGACCGCCTGCCCGACCTCATCAATCTGGCTGTACTTATCATTGTCTGCGTTCTGTTCACCCGCATCGGCGACTTAAAGGACAGCATCGACAAACGCTTCGATGATATGAACAAACGCTTCCATGATTTGAAAGAAAGCATCGACAAGCGCTTCCATGATATGAACAGGCGTATCGATGATCAGAAAGATGACATCAAAGCGCTGAGCCAAAAAGTAGATACTCTGTCAGGTCAGGTGCATCGGATTGAAGGACATCTGGGCCTGCCCCGCACTGGCACGGATGGTTGAGGCAGCAGGCAACTTTTCTTTTTATCTCACTGAAAAAAATACCAAAAAAGTAAAAAACCCGCTTGACAAACTCGGAGGAAATGCCATAATGAACAGCCGCACAGCCGCACAGCCGCACAGCCGCACAGCCGCACAGCCGCACAGCCGCACAGCCGCGTAAGCGCATCTTCGGCGCGCCGCCACCCGCGTGCCTGCTTCTCCGCTCACCATAGCGTCTCCCCGGTTCGTCATACCGGCTCCCCGGTTCGCCATGCCGGCCCCTCAGTGCGTCATGCCGGGCTTGGCCCGGCATCCAGTGAGCAACCTTTACCTTATCATGCTGACCGCAGACCGCCACCGTCGCGCGCAGGTCTGTCCGCCCCGCGCCGCGGCCTCCGCCCGACCCTCGCCGCCGCCCTGCTCGCCCTGCCGCTGCTGGCCGTCCTCGCGCCGTCCGCGCAGGCGCAGACCACGACCTTGTCCGCCGGCGCCGTGGAAGGCAGTGACGTCAATCAGGAATCCGAAGTCGCCACCCCCGCCGCTCTATTTGTGACGGTGACGCCGTTGGCGGCGAGCGTGTCGCTCAGGAACTGCTTCACCAGCTCCCTGTCGACCCCCAGCTTCGTGGTGGACCGGGGACGCACCAACCTGACGCTCGACGGCAGCGGCTGCGTCGATCTGACGGGCGACGGAAGCAGCACAACCCAGTTCAGCTTCTCCGTCTATGGAACAGCGGACACCACCGACGAGCCCGACGAGTTGGTGACGCTGACGATCAGCGAGGATCCCGATAACCTGCTCCCGACCGGGTTCAGCATCGACTCCAATGCCAACAGCGCCTTCGTCACCATCCGCGACGACGATCCGACCCTGGTCGAACTCGCCCGCGCGGGCACGGGCGCGGTGCGCGAGGGCGGAACGGTCGAGTTCACGGTGACGCTGGGCCGCGACCTCGTGGCGGGCGAGGCGATCGATGTGCCGTTGTCGATCGGCGGGACGGATGTGGACACGGACGACTGGAGCCTGGCGCTGAAGACCGGGGCGGGGCTGAACACGGGCGTGGCGCTGAGCGGCGAGACCACGGCGACGCCGCAGCTGGCCTTTTCGGGGGGGGCGGCGCGGACTGCGACGCTGACGCTGACGGCCCTGCTCGACGACGACGCCGGCGCGGAGACGCTGGTGGTCGCGCTCGGGCCGGACGATGCGACGGCGAACGGCTTCGACCGGGACGGGCTCGCGACCAACGTGGGCGGCGGGGCCGATCCATCGCCGACCGCCAATCGCTTCGAGGTGACGGTGAACGACCCGCCTGCCCCGGCCGCGCCCGCGGGCTTCGCCGCCGCGGCGGGCGACAGCGAGGCCGTCCTGAGCTGGACCGACCCCTCCAATGCCGCGATCGACGGCTACCAGTTCCGCCAGCGCACGCCGCCGACCACCGGCAGGTGGGGCAGTTGGACGGCGATTGCTTCCAGTACCGCTACGACCACCACCCACACGGTCACCGGCCTGACCAACGGCACGGCTTATGGCTTTGAGGTACGCGCGGTGTCCGGGGGGGTGGCCGGCGCGGACTCGTCCGAGGCCACCGCCACGCCGACGGCCGCCACCGCCGGCGTGACCACGGCGCAGCCCACCGACAGGCAGGTGACCGAGGGCAGCACCACGGACACGGCCACCTTCACGGTGGCACTGAGCACCCGGCCGTCGGACACCGTCGCGGTCACCGTCACCGCCCCCGCCGGGCTGGAGCTCGCCGGCCCGGGCGGCAGCACGTTCAGCGGCAGCGCGTCGCTCGCTTTCACCGCCTCGACCTGGAACGCAGCGCAGACGGTGACGATGCGCGCCACCGACGACAGCACCGACAGCCCGCTCGGCCGGGAACTGTCCGTTACCTACCGCACATCCTCCCGGGACCGCAGCTACCACAGCCTCAGCGGCACGGCGGCCACCGTCACGGTGGTGGACAACGATCCGACCACGGTGACGCTCGCGGGCGCCGCCGGGGATGTCGCCGAGGGCGCAACGAAGACCTTCACCGTCATCTTAGGCCGCGGCCTGGTGAACGGCGAGACGCTGGCAGTGCCGCTGACCTTCGGCGGCGCCGCCACGCGCGGCACGGACTACACCACGGCCTGCCCGACGACCCTGCCGACCGGGGTGACCTGTGCGAACCTGGACTCCGGGAACGCCGCGGTGACCTTCACCGGGCCGAGCACGGGGACGACGGCGACGCAGGTGACCCTGACCTTGACGGCGGCGACGGACAGCACCGCCGAGACGGGCGGCGAGACGGTGGACATCGACCTCGGCACGCTGAACGCGAATTCCGGCACCGGCCTCGAGGGCGGCGCTTCGGGCACCGACAACTTAGCGGACTTTAGCATCACTGACGGCTCGACGGTGGCCTTCGCCTCGGGCTCGACGGCGGTGACGGTGGCCGAGGGCGATGATGATGAGGTCGTGCTCACGCTGACCCTGTCGGCGGCGCGCAGTGCGGCGACGGCGGTGCGGCTCATCGCAGTCGGCACTACCGCGAGCCAGCATGCGGACTTCACGGGTGGCCCGTACACGGTCAATTTTCCGGCAGGGGACACCACGGCGCCGCTGACCATCGCCATCGTGGACGATAACGTGCCCGAGGAGAGCGAGGCGTTCGGAGTGACCATAGTCGCCCTGGGCCTCCCCGCCGGGGTGTCGGTGGGCACGCCCAGCGAGGCGACCGTCACCATCCGCGACGATGACCAGCCCCACCCGGCCCCCACCGGCCTGACGGCGACGGCGGGCGCGGGGTCGGTGGCGCTCGCCTGGCGCTATACGCCGCCCGCCCCGCCCGCCGTCGACCGCACTGCCGACTTCCAGTACCGCCAGGGCACCGGCACGACAGTCGTCTGGGGCGCCTGGACGACTATCCCCGGCAGTGACGCCGACACGAGAAGCCACACGGTGAGGGGCCTGACCGGCACCACCGAGTACGCCTTCGAGGTGCGGGCGCGGTCGCGGCCGGGGGGCGGGTTCAGGTCGGGCCAATCCTCGGCCACAGTGCGCGCCACCCCCTTAGCCGGCCTCGCCGACAACGTACGCGCCTGGGCGGCCGAGAGCGGCTGCGGCACGGCCTGTGCCATGCGCTGGAAGCGGGTACTCAAGGCGCTGGGGCAGACCGATGCGGACTTAGAGATGCTCACGCCGCTGAGCTACGGCGAGGCGGTGGTACTGACCGTCACCGACAGCGCACAGCGCACCCGCTGGGAGACGGTGGCCGCCGAGCTGGGCGCGCGCGAGGCTAAGCGGGTCGTGCTGACCATCGCCGCCGCCCCGCCCGGGCCGCTGACCGAGGGCGCCACGGTGACGTTCACACTGACCGCGGCGGTAGCGCCGTCGGTGAGTCTGGTCGGTTTGTTTGTGCAAATCACAGAGGCGTCGGGGAGTGATTTTCTCGCCGCTGAGGACGAGGGTCTCCGGCGGCTGCCACTCAATGCCGGGGAGACCTCAGCGACATTGGCGTCAAGACTGTCGATGACGACACAGACGAGCCCAACGGGATGCTCACGGCAAGGATACTGGCACTGCCGGCGCTCTATACGGTAGGCAGCCCGGCGGCGGTGTCGGTAGCTATCACTGACAACGACGCGCCCGGCGCGGTGAGCCCACCCCCGGCTGCCCCGGCCGCCCCGACGGGTCTGACGGCCACACCCGGCACCGGGCAGGTTGTGTTGCGCTGGAGCGCCCCGAGCAACAATGCCATCACCGGCTATGAGTACCGCTGGCGCACTCCGCCGGGCAGCGGCCCCTGGGGCGGTTGGACGGCGATTGCCAACAGTGGTGCGACCACCACCACCCACACGGTGACGGGTCTGACTAACGCTACCGCCTACGGCTTTGAGATTCGCGCCGTGGCCGGGACGGTAATCGGCGCCGCCTCAGCCGAGGTGAGGGCAACACCGACGGCGGGCGCGCCGGTGTTGCCGGCGCTGAGCGTCACGGCCGGGGCGAACATCACCGAGGGCGCGGACGCGACCTTCACTGTGACGGCCGTCCCACCCCCGGCGGCACCGCTGGCGGCGGCCTTGACGGTGGCCCAGCGCGGCGAGTTTGCCAGGCCCGGGCAGCTCGGTGCGCGCACGGTGACGGTGCCGACCGGTGGCACCACCACGGTGACGGTGAGCACGGTGAACGATGCCACCGCCGAGGCGGCCGGCGAAATCACGCTCACGGTAGGCGCCGGCAACGGCTACACCGTGGCCACGGCCACGGCCACGGTGACGGTGACCGACAACGACACCCCACCCCCCGCTACGCCCACCACGCCCACCACCCCGGCTACGCCCACCACCCCGGCTACACCCACCACGCCCACCACCCCGGCTACGCCCACCACGCCCCCTGCCAACGACGGCGGCGGCGGTGGTGGCAGCAGCAGCAGTGGCGGCGGCGGCGGTGGCAGCCCGGCAGCGGCCGCATCCGGCACGGCGGCGGTGACCGTCACCCCGCCCGGCGCACTGCGCGTGGCGGTGGCGGACGCTGCGGCCACGCCCGATACCGATGAGGGCCGTGTCAGTTATCAGCTCAAACTGTCGCGCCGCCCTGCCGGTACGGTGCTCATCACGCCGGTGAGCTCAGATTCGGCCCTTGCCACGGTCAGCGCGCCGCTGCAAATTACTCCGGCCAACTGGACCGCACCGCACCTCGTGACCGTGACCGGCGTGCGCGCCGGGCGGGTGGGCATTACCCACCGCCTGCGCGGCGGCGGCTATGACGGCGTCCCCATCCCGGAGGTGACGGTCATCGTCGGCGATGGCGGCGCCGACCCACGCAAACACCGACCGGCGGAGCCGGCGGCTGAGACCGATTCGGCGCCGGGTGCCGACTCCGAGCCGGCCCCGGCCGCGGCCACTGAGACACCCCCTGAGGCGGGTGCTGACGCCACCCCGGCGGCGACCGAAACCACGCCTGCGACCTCCGCTGAGGCCGGCACCGACACAACCCCGGCACCGGACGCGACCCCAGACGCGACCCCCGCCGTCACCCCGGACGCAGCTCCGATCCCGGCGGCGACCGAGGCCACGCCCGACCCCGCCCCGGCCGCCGAGCCGGTCGCCCCGGCGCCACTGCCGAGCGGGGCGTTAGCAGCGCTGGCGCGCAGTCACTTAAATGGTGCGCGCGCCGTGCTGGGGGCGCGTTCAGACGCCGAGACGCAGACCCATAACCACCTCACCTTGGCCGGGCGCACCCTGTCATGGGAAGCACTGTGGGGCGCTGCCGGTGCTGGCGCCTTCGGTCATGCGGTCGACCCGATAGCACTGAGCCCGGCACTGGCCCACGCGCGCCCCTGGGCTGATGCCACCGGGCGTTGTGCCTCCTGGACGACCGCCGCCTGCGGCATGGACTTAAGCGCACAGGCCCGTGCCACGAATACCGGCGCTGCGGGTCTGTGGGAGACGCTGACCTACCAGTTGCTGAGCGGGCAGTTACGCGCCGGCGGGTTAGACCGTGCCTTATGGCAGGACAGTGGCTTTGCCCTGACTTTAAGCCGGACGGATGAGGACGGTGCCGGCGCCGGGCGCCGTTGGACGCTGTGGGGGCAAGGTCACGTCCACGCGGTCGCCGCCCTGCCGGCGCACTCCGGCTTAAATACCGAGCTGCGCACCGGCTGGGTGGGCTTAGACACCCCTATCGGTGACAGCGCCCGACTGGGTCTGGCCTTATCACGAGAACAAGACCCCAACGGGCTGGCCGCCGTGCACCCGTACCTGTCCTGGTCTCATGGCACCACCCGCATCCATGCGCTGGGCGGCTTCGGGCGCAGCACCGGGTATGATAGCCCGAGCCCGGGCGCAGCACCGGCGCCGGCACAAGACGGTAGCATAGTGCCGGATTCCTACCCGCTGGGGCTGACTATGGGCGTCGTGGAAGTGGCACACCCGTTAGGTCACTTCGCCGGCATGATCTTAGATGTACGCGCCGATTCGTCCTGGGCGCGCTTAGCGCGCTTAGACGATGCCGGCCACACCTTGCAAGCCGAGACGGTGCGCACCGTGCGTATCGGGCTGGCCGCCGGCGGGCAGTTGCCACCCTGGTCGGCGCACCCGGAGCTCACCTTAAGCCCGTCATTGGCACTGCACGGGCGCACCGACACCGGCACCGGGCAGTCCGGGCAGGCGCTGGAGCTCGCCGGCGGACTGGACAGTACCCACGGTCTGTGGCAGCTGACGGTCAAGGGGCGCCTGCTGGCTATGCCGGGTGCGACCGGCTATCGCGAACGGGGGTTGCGCTTAGCGGTATCCCGGCGCACCCCCGGCCCGGCGGGCACGAGCTTCAGTGTCGAGTCCCGCTGGGGCGATGATGCCGGTGCCACCGATACGCTGTGGGCCGAGCGTCTGCACGAGCGGCGCGCCCTGAGCACCCGCCCCACCTGGGCGCTGGAAGTGCGCGCCGGGCACGGCTGGCGCTTGCCCGGCGGCGCTCAGCTGCGCGGTGCGCTCAGCTTAGGTCACGCCGGGCGCGGCGCCGATGCCCTGCTGACCTTGCAACTGAGCCCCGGCGCAGCGCCACCGCCCCCAATCTCCGAGCGCCCCGCCGGGGCGCCGGCACCCACCGCAACAGGAGGCACGCTATGACGATTGCCTACGAACGTCCCGGGCAAGACGCCCCGGCTGGCGTTGACACTCCTTACACCCTGGCCGTGGGCGCACGCTTTCGCGGCCTGATTGCCACGCGCACCGATGCCGACTGGGTACGGGTAGAGTTAACCGCCGGGGAGACCTACACCATGACCTTAGGCGGCATTGGCCCGGGGCCGGCCGGCGATACGGTGCTCACGCTGTACGATAACACCGGCGCGCAGGTAGCCCGTAACGATGATGTCAACTTCAGCGCCGGGGAGACCCACTCGCAGCTGACGTTTAGGCCCAATACCGATGGGATATATTACCTGCAAGCCGCAGTCTATACCCGTAACCCGACCCACGACCATGCCGGGCGCTATGAGCTGCGCCTGTATGATAGCGGCGCCTTCACGGCACGCCGGCTCACCGGCAGTGCTGAGGACGACCGTCTGCCGGCCGGCGACAGTGCCGGCCCCGGCGATGACACCTTGGACGGCGGCGGTGGCGATGACACCTTAGCCGGCGGCCCCGGCGGTGACAGGCTCATTGGCGGGCCCGGCAGTGACACCGCCTGGTACGGCGACTCCGGCGCTGGGGTGAGCATACGCTTAGAGACCGGCCGCGCACAGGGCGGGCACGCGACCGGTGACAGCTTCGGGGTGCAACGCATCACTGTTATCGATGCCGTCGGGCAGACCCGCGTGCGCAATGTCCCGGATGTTGAGAACCTCATTGGCTCAGCACATAGTGATGTGCTCATCGGTAATGCCTTGCCCAATGACTTAGACGGGGGCGAGGGCACTGATACCTTAGACGGTCGGGATGGCAATGACTGGCTCACCGGCGGCCCTGGCGCTGATGTACTGCGCGGCGGGCCGGGCTTCGATGCGGTGAGCTACGCCGCCTCCCCGGCCGGGGTGACGGTGAACCTCACCAGCGGGCAGGCTGTCGGCGGGGACGCCGAGGGTGATACCTTCCCCGGGCGTCAGCTCGTCACCTGGACGGATGCCGCCGGGGGGGTGCGCAGTGGTCGGGTGGCCGACATTGAATACTTAGACGGCTCGGAGCATGACGACATTCTAATCGGCGCCTCCGGGGCCGATCGCCTTGAAGGGCGGGGCGGGGACGACCGCCTTGCAGGGCGCGCCGGGGATGACCGCCTCGAAGGCGAGGCCGGGGCGGATGTGCTCAGCGGGGGTGAGGGTCAGGACACCGCCTCGTATCGCTACTCCGATGCCGGTGTCATCGTGCGCCTGCACAGCGGGCAGGCGCACGGCGGTCATGCCGAGGGCGATACCTTCACCCCGGTGGCGGGGATGACGGAGGGCGAGGCGCTGTTGGACATCGAGCACTTACACGGCTCGGACTACCACGACATCTTAGCCGGGGACGGGCGCGACAACACCTTAACCGGCGGCGCTGGCAACGACACCCTCTACGGCGGCCCGGCGGGCGGCGATGACACCCTGCACGGCGGGGCTGGCAATGACCGGCTGTTCGGTGGCAAGGGCAACGATACCCTGCACGGCGGGGACGGCCACGACACTCTGCGCGGCAACCTCGGCGAGGATACCCTGCGCGGCGGGGATGGTAATGATACCTTGCACGGCGGGGATGGTAATGATACCTTGCACGGCGGTGCCGGCGCTGACACCCTCACCGGCGGGGACGGCAACGATACCTTCATCTTCACCCCCGGCGCCGGCCACGACACCGTCACCGACTTCGGGCGCGGGGACGACCGCATTGACCTGAGCGCCTTCGCCGACCTCAGCACCGTCAGCGACTTAACCTTACAACCCGGCCCGCAGGGCCTCGTCATCGACTTCACCGGGCACGGCGGCGGCACCCTCACTCTCACCGGCATAGCACAGGACGACCTTAGCGACAGTAGCTTCCTCTTCGCCGGCGCCGATGCCATGCTGCTGGGCTGAGGTGCTGGAATTATAAGCTGGTAGCGCACACACCGGAAACGTCTCAGGCAACGCGATCGCGTGGGGCCTCGCCCTGGAAAAATGCTTGCAGGTTCTCAACCACCCGCATCCCCATAGCAACCCGGGTTTCTCTGGAGGCGCTGCCGAGGTGCGGCAACAATACTACGTTCTGCATGGACAGGAGTTGTTCCGGCAGCACCGGCTCGTCTTCATATACGTCTAGGCCGGCGCCGGCAATGACACCTTGCTGCAGCGCCTCAATCAGGGCGGGCTGATCGATGACATCGCCGCGGGCGCTGTTGATCAGGAACGCGCCGGGCTTCATCAGCGCCAGACGTTCGGCGTTGAGCAAATGCCAGGTTTCCTTGCCGCCAGGACAGTGCAGCGACACAAAGTCCGCCTCTTGCAGCACCTCCTCAATGGAGGCGCGCGCGTGTGCCTGTAAGGCGTTGACCACCTCGGCCGGCGGCGGATAAGGGTCGGTAAAGATGATTTTCATACCGAAACCGTGGAATGCCCGTTGCGCCATGGCCCGGGCGATGCGGCCCATCCCGATCAGGCCCAGAGTCTTGCCGGTAACCTTGGCGCCCATCATGTGGGTCGGCCGCCAGCCGTGCCATTCCTTGTTACGCACATGCCGTTCGCCCTCCCCGGCGCGGCGCGCCGTCATCAGCAACAGGGTCATGGCAAGATCGGCAGTGCAGTCGGTCAGCACCTGCGGGGTATTAGTCACTACCAGGCCGCGTGATTTTGCGGCCTCCAGGTCGATGTGATTAAAACCGACGCCATAACTGCCGATAATGCGCGCGCGCAGGTTGTCCACGGCCAACACCTCGGCGCTGACGTTATCAGATACGGTGGGGCAGAACGCATCCGCGCCTTGCAGCGCCGCCTGCATCTGCGCGGACGTCAGGGGCGTATCGGTCTCGTTCAGCTGTACCTCGAAGAGTTCCCCCATCCGGCGCTCGACTTCTTCCGGCCATTTACGACTGACTGTTACTTTGGGTCTGTTCATAACTATTTCCCCGATTCATACATTTACAGTGATGCCAGCGCGGCCTTGACCGTACTGCCAAACTCGGACGGCCTGGGCACAATGGTGACGCCGCATTCGTGCAGAATTTCCACCTTTTCCGCGGCGCTTTCGCCGAACGCGGAAATAATGGCGCCGGCGTGTCCCATGCGCTTGCCCTTGGGCGCGGTCAGCCCAGCGATGTATCCGATCACCGGCTTGCTCATGTTATCACGGTAAAACGCCGCGGCTTCGGCCTCCTGCGGCCCGCCGATCTCGCCGATCATCACTACGGCATCGGTGTCCGAGTCCTGTTCAAACCGTGTTAAATGGTCTTTGAACGAGCTGCCGTTAATGGGGTCGCCGCCAATACCAACACTGGTAGAAACGCCGATGCCCTCGGCCTTCATCTGTGAGGCTGCTTCGTAGCCCAGGGTACCGGAGCGGCCGATCACCCCCACCCTGCCAGGGATATAGATATGACCTGGCATAATGCCCAGCATCGCCTTGCCAGGGCTGATGGTGCCGGCGCAGTTGGGTCCGGTCAGCACCATTTTATCTTCCGCACGGTAGCGACGCATGTAGCGTTTTACCCGGATCATGTCGTGCGCGGGGATGCCGTCGGTGATACACACACAGTACTTTATCCCGGCATCAGCCGCTTCCATGATGCCATCTGCGGCAAATGGTGGCGGAATGAAGATGATGCTGCTGTCGGCGCCGGTCTCGGCCACTGCGTCTTTTACCGTGTCGAACACCGGCCGCTCTAGGTGAGTGGCGCCCCCCTTGCCCGGGGTGACGCCGCCAACGATGTTGGTGCCGTAATTGATCATGTCGCGGGAATGAAACGTCCCGATCTGGCCGGTAAAGCCCTGGACGATGACTTTCGAGCTTGCGTTTATCAGGATTGCCATTATTGTTCTCCCTGGTTACGCTCGTAGTCCTGCCAGGCGGCGACCGCGTGGTCTGCGGCCTGCTGCAAGGTGTCCGCCATGATGATGGGCAACTCGCTGTTGCGCAATATCTCCTTGCCCTCCTCCACATTGGTGCCGGACAGCCGGACGATGACGGGCAGCTTGACCTTTATCCTGCTTAGCGCCTGCACGATGCCTTGCGCCACCCAGTCGCAACGGTTGATGCCGGCAAAGATATTTACCAGTATCGCTCTGACGTTGTTGTCGCTGAGCACCAGGTTAATGGCCTTTGCCACCCGCTCCGGAGAGGCGCCGCCGCCGATGTCCAGAAAGTTGGCCGGTTCGCCGCCGGCGTGCTTGATCATGTCCATGGTTGCCATGGCCAGACCGGCGCCATTGATGATGCAACCGATATTGCCCGCCAGACCGACATAGCTCAGCCCTCGGTCGGCAGCCTTCATCTCGCGTGCATCCTCCTGGGATTTATCGCGCAACTCGGAAAGGTTCGGGCGTCGAAACAGCGCATTGTCATCAAACCCCATTTTCGCGTCTAGCGCCACCAGATGGTTATCTGCGGTCACTACCAGCGGGTTAATCTCCACCATGGTGGCATCGAGATCGCGAAATGCCCGGTAGCAGCCCAGCAAGGTGGTAATGGCTTGACTGAGCAAGGCCTTGTCGATACCCAGTTTGAACGCGATCTCGCGGGCCTGGAACGGTTGCATGCCCACCGCCGGCTCAACCACGACGCGAATCAGCGACTCCGGCCGTTGCTGGGCAATTTCCTCAATCTCCACGCCGCCCTCCGCTGAGGCAACCACGGCAATCCGTTCCTGCTGCCGGTCCAGTACGAAGCCGACGTAATACTCGTTGGAAATGTCGCGGGCTTCTTCCACGTACAACCGATGAATGATCTTGCCGGCGCTGCCGGTCTGGTGGGTGCTCAAGCGACGCCCCAGCAGTTCGTCGGCAGCCTGCCAGATCTCCTCGTCGTCCCGACCGAACCTGATGCCACCGGCCTTGCCGCGCCCGCCCGAGTGAATCTGCGCCTTGACCACCCAGGCGTCACCGCCGATCTCATGGCAGCGATACACCGCTTGCTCCGGGCTGTATGCCAGCCCCCCGCGCGGGATCGGCACACCGAAATCGGACAGGATCTCTTTGGCCTGATATTCGTGAATTTCCATTGGTTGTCACCTCATTGGTTTATCAATTCCGCCTGACGCACGATATTTTCTGCCATGCGTTCCGAGGCGGCGTCAATCATCTTGCCGTCCAGTTGTGCCGCGCCCTTGCCTTGCCGGGCGGCTTCCTGCAAGGCTGCCAGTACCCGCCGGGCGCGGGTAATTTCCGCCTGTGGCGGCGACATGATCTCGTTAGCCAGTGCGATCTGGTTGGGGTGTATCGCCCATTTGCCTTCATACCCCAGCGCCGCCGCGCGCCGCGCCGCCGCGCGGTAGCCCGCGACGTCATTGAAGTCCCCAAACGGCCCGTCAATGGCGCGCAGGCCGCAGGCCCGGCAGGCTGTTACCATGTTCACTAGGGCACTGTGCCACTGGTCACCTAGGGCACCGTCACACTGGTAGTCGGGGTTGAGCCCGCCGATGTTCACGGTACGCGCGCGCAGACTGGCGGCGTAGTCTGCCACGCCGAAGTGCAGGGCTTCGAGACGCGGGGAGGATTGCGCAATGGCCATGACGTTGGCCCCGCCCAGCGCGGTTTCAATCAGGCACTCTATGCCGATTTTCTTTTCCAGCCCCATGGCCTGTTCAATCTGTGTCAACAGGCAGTCCACCATATACACATCCGCAGCCGTGCCGGCCTTGGGAATAAGCACGGTGTCGAGCCGCGCCCCGGCCTGCTCGACGATGTCCACCACATCCCGGTACATATAATGGGTATCCAGACCATTGATACGCACTGACAGGGTTTTGCCCTGCCAGTCAATATCGTTCAGCGCGGCGATGATGTTCTTGCGGGCCTGGGGCTTGTCATCGGGGATAACTGCGTCCTCACAATCCAGAAAGATGTAATCCGCGGCGGAGGCGGCTGCCTTCTCGAACATGCCGGGGTTGGAGCCAGGCACCGCCAGTTCGCTGCGCTGCAAGCGGGTGGGCGCCGACGGATACCGGGCAAAACTCATCAGAACCGCGCCTGACGGGTGTTGCGCAGATATTCCTGGGCGGCAGCCACGCCGCTGCCCAATTCGATATTGATACCCAGGTCTTTCATGGACATCTCGGCCGCGTTCAACGGGGTCAGCACCATCACCTCATTCAAATCACCTAGGTGGCCGATGCGGAATGCCTGCCCGGCGATCTTGCCGAGGCTGATGGACAGGGCCACATTATAATACTGGTAGCTGTGGCGCGCGACCTCATTGCCATCGAAGCCGGCCGGCACCCGCACCGCGCTGACCGTATCGGAATACCAGTTCTCATCCTTTGCAACCAGAGACAGGTCCCAGGCCGCCACCGCCTTGCGTACTGCCACGGCCAGACGGGTATGACGGGCAAATACGTTCTCCAACCCTTCCTCCAGCAGCATATTGACGGATTCCCGTAGCCCCCGCAGATAGATGGTATTGGGGGTATAGGGGAAATAGCCGTGGTCATTTGCGGCAATCATGTCGTCGAACGAGAAATAGGTGCGCGGCAGGGTGGCGGCGGCGCGTGCGGACAGGGCTTTTTCACTGACGCCGAGGATGCCCAGCCCGGTGGGTAACATAAAGCCTTTCTGCGAGCCGGATACCGCCAGGTCCACGCCCCACTCATCCATGCGGAAGTCCAGGCTGGCCAGGGAGCTCACCGCGTCCACGTACAACAAGGCCGGATGGTCAGCCTCATCCAGGGCTTTGCGCACACCGGCAATATCGCTCCTGACTCCGGTCGCCGTTTCATTATGAGTGGCAAATACCGCCTTGATCTCCCTGTTGGTATCAGCCTTGAGAATCTCGGCATAGCGCGCCACCGGCACACCCTCACCCCAGTCCAGCTCGATAGCGTTCACGTCCAGGCCGTGGCGCCGGCACATATTCACCCACAACTGGCTGAACTGGCCGAAATGTGACATCAGCACCTTGTCACCGGCTGACAGGGTATTACTGATAGCGGCCTCCCAGGCGCCGGTGCCGGATGAAGAAAAGATGAAAATCCGCCCCGTTTCGGTCTTGAAGATCTGTTTCAGGTCGTTGAACAACGGCAGGGTGAATTCAGGAAAATCCACCGCGCGCATATCCTCCTGCTCTATCGCCATGGCATTGCGAATGCGCTGGGGCACAAGCGTGGGACCGGGTAGGTGCAAAAAATTTCGACCGGGCATAGTCACTCTCCAAGTATCAATATAAGGTAACCTCGTGTAACAGAGGTGAGCATAAAAAAGTCGCCGGGCTGGGCGACGCACGAGGCGTTCGCTGAAAGTATTGGGGGCAGGTTCAAGGGCAAGAAATACCACCTTCCGCAAGGTCATCCCAAAATACCACCACCCGACAAACCACTTTGTCGTTGAACACGGGATTTCCAGGGCATCACCCTCGGCAAGCCATGGGCCGGCGCTACCTTGCCGGCTCCACGAGATTAGTCAGCTTATCTCAGCGAGGCCTTTTATGCAACCGTTATTTTTGCCTGTTTCCCGGCTATGTTGACGGACTTGTAACAGCCCCGCTAGGTGTTGGCATTTTTGCGCTCCCGGCTCCGGCACTGAGCGGGTGCTGTTTTGTGGTATTTTTATTCACCTTAAAACTTAATAAATGCTTACAAATTTCACTTTTTGATTTCATTTTTTAATTAAAACTCGTATAATAATCGGCGGCTCAAGCCGAAGAATCCGTATTATGTTCAAAAGACTCATTAAAAAACCACTGGAACCACGCAAGAGCTTTTTTCTCTTTGGCCCCAGAGGTACCGGCAAAACCACCTGGTTGAAACACCATCTGCCTGAGGCGCTGTTCATCAACCTGCTTCAGTCCGAATTCTATAATCGCCTGTCTGCGAACCCGGGATATCTCAGGGAGCTCATTCCTCCCGGTCACGCAGAACGGGTGATTATCGACGAAGTACAGCGCATCCCGGCGCTGCTGAACGAAGTACATGATCTGATCGAATCAAGCAAGCTGAACTTTGTGCTGACCGGTTCAAGCGCAAGAGCGTTACGGCGCAAAGGGGTCAACCTGCTGGCCGGCCGCGCTCTGACATATTTCATGCACCCATTGACGGTAACAGAACAGCAGGACGCATTCGCTCTGCGCAACTCCATACAATTCGGGCACCTGCCGGCTCGGTTCAGCGAGGGCAATCCCGGCAAATATCTCAAGGACTATGTGCAAACCTACCTCAGGGAAGAAGTCATGCAAGAAGGACTCACACGCAACATCGGCCATTTTTCCCGATTTTTGGAGGTAGCCAGCTTCTCCCAAGGAGCTATCGTCAATATCAGCAATACTGCACGTGAGGCACAAGTCGCGCGGCCGGTTGCCGAGAACTATTTCTCCATACTGGAGGACTTGCTGTTAGCCGTGCGCCTGCCGGTATTCAGTCGTAAGGCAAAGCGGCAGCTCACCACACACAGAAAATTTTATTTTTTCGATGCCGGCGTGTTCCGGGCGATCCGACCCAGCGGCCCGCTGGACTCCGATGCCGAACTGGACGGCCCCGCATTGGAGACACTGGTACTGCAGGAACTTAGTGCGCTGAATGATTATCTCGGCTGCGAATACGGGATCTATTACTGGCACACGCGCACCAACCTGGAAATCGACTTTGTCCTGTACGGCCGGCGCGGGCTGCTGGCCATTGAGGTGAAACGCTCCCCACAAGTCCAGCTCAAACAAACGCGAGCATTGCGGGAATTCAAAAAAGATTATCCTCCCGCCCGTTGTTACCTGTTCTACGGCGGGACTGTCCCCCAGTACCTTGAAGATATCACCATCCTGCCCATCGACTACGCCCTGAAAAATCTCGGGCAGATACTGACCGGCGACAAGTGAAAAGGCAAGTTTGCCCCGGCATGCCGTCAGCCGCGGACGAAGCGTCCCTCCTTGGACGCAACCCTTCGGGCCGCTATCGCTGTGCCAATCGGCTATCCTGCCGATGGGTCATTTTCAAGCACTGACGTGCTTGCGGTTACTGGCAGCACATCCCTGTGCTGCACGGTCACCTCGTGTTTGTGAGAGGTGACCTTATCTTGACAGTATGTGAAACTCCTGTTTTAATGTTGTTTATCTTACTTTCAAAGTTAGATATGCAACATAAAATAACACGAACAAACCTCCTCTCTGCGGTTACTAGGAACCTGTCCGAGGCACCGGTGGTAGCCTTGTTGGGCGCGCGACAAACAGGCAAGACCACCCTCGCCGGTCAGGTGGCTGAGGTATGGCCCGGTCCATCCACGGTTTTTGACCTGGAGGTCACTGCGACCCGGACAGCATTGTCCATGACGCCTGAGAAACTGCTGCGTGAGTGCGAAGGTCTGGTTATTCTTGACGAAGTGCAACGAATGCCGGCGCTTTTTGAAATACTCCGGCCAATCTGTGACAATCAAAACCAAAAAGCAGTCTTTCTGTTGCTGGGTAGCGCCTCTTTGGACCTGATCAAAGGGGTATCCGAAACATTGGCCGGACGGATTCTCTTTGTGGACGTGGGCGGCTTCTCACTGGCCGAGGCAGGCACACAAAACCAGGACAGCCTGTGGCTGCGGGGTGGCTTTCCACGAGCCTGGCTGGCGCCATCAACGCCGGCGTGGGCACGCTGGATGCAGTCGTTTACGCGCACGTTTCTGGAACGTGATATTCCCGGGCTGGGTTCGAAAGTGTCTCCTGAGGCGCTAGGCCGCTTCTGGAGGATGCTGGCACACTATCACGGACAAACCTGGAACGCGGCGGAGGTAGGACGCTCAATGGATGTGAGCATTACTGCAGTGAACCACTACCGTGACCTGCTGACAGGTTCTTTCATGCTGCGCATTCTGCCACCATGGTATGAAAGGCTGGGCAAGCGCCTAATCAAGGCCCCCAAAGTATTCCTGCGTGACAGTGGCATCCTGCACTTCCTGCTGGGACTGGAAGACATGCAGGAATTGCAGCTGCACCCGCGCTATGGCGCTAGTTGGGAAGGGTTCGCCCTGGAGCAGACGCTTATGGCGCATGGTCAACGCGAGGCTTATTTCTATAGGACGCAGCGCGGCGCCGAACTGGACCTGATGTTGCTACGGCGAGGCCGGCGCTGGGGCTTTGAATTCAAATGCACCGATGCCCCGCGCACAACGAAGTCCATGCATGGGGTCATCGAAGACCTGGGGTTGGAGCGCTTGTGGGTAGTCTATCCCGGTGAGCAGGAATATCCCCTCACTGACACCATCAGCGCCCTGCCATTGAAAAAAATACACGACATCGAACTGCGGCCGACGCTGTGAAAACTGCCACGGAGGGCATTTTTGCTATGTAAATTTACTGCCCCTGCCTATTCACGTCCCTGTGGCTGGATACCGGCCAACCCCTGGCCGGGGAGCCGGCCCCGGCATGTCGTCAGCCGGGGACGAACAACGGGCTTTACATACCGGCGGGGTGTGCAGGGCACTGAGCACGAGGGTTTAGAGGTGGCCTTATGCACACGCGTGCGCCTCTTTCATCAACTCTGCCAGCTGGCGCAGTGCCTGCCCCCTGTGGCTGATGGAATGCTTTACCGTTGGTGCCAGCTGAGCCGAGGTGCACCCCTGCTCCGGCACGTAAAACACCGGGTCATACCCGAACCCGTTGGCGCCGACCGGCGCAGCCGTGATATACCCTTCCCAAACTCCGTGCGCAAGTAGCGGTTCAGGGTCATGGGCCTCACGCACATAAGCGATGACACAGCGAAATCTGGCCGGCGGCTGGCGCACGCCGGTCGCGGCAATATTACGCAACAGCAGTTCCAGGTTAGCTGCGTCCGAGGCACCCACGCCGGCGTAGCGCGCCGAATAAATGCCGGGGGCACCGCCTAGCGCGTCCACTTCGATGCCGGAATCATCGGCAATGACCGGGCGCTGTGCATGAGCTGCGCCGTGACGCGCCTTCAACAATGCGTTTTCCACAAAGCTGGCGCCGGTTTCCGCCACGGGCGGTACGGCAAACACCGACTGCGGCAACACCTGCACGTCATAGGCGGCGAACATCCGGGAAAATTCCTGCAGCTTGCCCGGATTGGCGCTGGCTACCACAATTTCCTTATTGCTCAGCAAGCGCAGCTGCCTGCAAGGACAACAATCTGTCAATGCCGTGCCGGGCCAGCGCCAGCATTTGCTCCAGTTCCGCGAACGTGAACGGACGGCGCTCGGCGGTGCCCTGTACCTCGATCAGCTCGCCTTGGCCATTCATCACCACGTTCATGTCGGTCTGTGCGCCGGAATCCTCCAGATAATCCAGGTCCAATATCGGGGTGCCGGCAACGATACCGACGGAAACCGAAGCCAGTGCGGCCCGCACCGGGTCGGTCTTGATTTTCCCTTGCGCCAGCAGCTGACGCACGGCGTCCACCAGCGCCACGTAAGCGCCGGTGATGGCGGCGGTGCGAGTGCCGCCATCGGCCTGCAGCACGTCACAGTCAAGGATAATCGTATTCTCGCCCAGGGCAGTCAAATCCACGACTGCCCGCAGGCTGCGTCCAATCAATCTCTGTATCTCCAGAGTACGCCCGCCCGGCCTGTTCTGGCCCGCTTCGCGCCGCATGCGTTTATCCGTGGAGCGGGGCAACATACCGTATTCAGCCGTCACCCAACCTTTCCCTCCGCCTCGCAGGAAATGCGGCACGGTATCGTCAAAACTGGCATTGCACAGCACCCGGGTACGGCCAAACTCGACCAGCACCGAGCCTTCCGCATGGCAGGTATAAGCCCTGCTCAGGCACACTTCTCTCAGTTCATCACAGGCGCGTCCACTGGGGCGCATGATTCTCCTCCGCAATCGGGTCCGGATAACCATTATAGCCTGTTCGCTGCCGCTATTGCGACGAATGACGAATTCCATTCGGACATGGTATGATGGCGCTTCCTGAAGTCGCTACAGGAGGAGAATTGAAATGGTTTCCAGCATGACCGCGTTTGCCAGAGTTGAGGAGTCCGAGGAATGGGGCTATGCAGTATGGGAAATTCGCACCGTTAATCACCGCTACCTCGATATTTCGCTACGGTTGCCCGAGCAACTGCGGGCGCTGGAAGGCGGCGTCAGGGAACGTATTGCCGGCAGTCTCAAACGCGGCAAGGTGGAATGCAGCCTGCGCTACGATGCCGAAGCCGCACTGGAAGAGCTTACCATCAACAGCAGACTCGCTGCAAGGCTCATTGCGGCCGCGTACAAGCTGCCGCTGACCAGCCCCGCCCCTGTCAACCCCATCGAGGTGCTACGTTGGCCCGGCGTGATTGAGAGGAACACACCCGACCTGGAGCAGACCCGCGCGCGCCTGTTCAAGCTGTTGGACCGGGCCTTACAAGAGCTGCTCGACAACCGCCGCCGGGAAGGAGAAAAAACCGCGCGCATGATCGAAGAACGCTGTGAACTTGCCCTGCAACAAGTAGGCAAGCTGCGTACTGGCGTGCCGGAAATTATCAGCGCACTCAGCGCGCGCTATCTGGCCCGGGCGCGAGAACTGGACCTGGAAGCCGAGCGCGGACGCCTGGAACAGGAGGTCGCTCTGATCGCGCAAAAACTGGATGTGGACGAAGAACTGGACCGGCTGGAAACCCATATCCTCGAAGTACAGCGCGTCCTGACCGAGAGCAACCCCATCGGCCGCCGCCTGGATTTCCTCATGCAGGAAATGAACCGCGAAGCCAACACCCTGGGCTCAAAATCCGCCCACATCGACACCAGCAACGCCTCCATAGAACTCAAGGTATTGATCGAACAGATGCGCGAACAGGTGCAAAATATCGAGTGAAATGGTTACCCTGAACCCTGCAGTCGCGCTAACTCCTTGACCGTGCATACGGTATAGATGATGTTGTTGCGGCGCACCCGATAAGCGTTTTTCGGGTGGGGTGAGACGACATAGTTTTCGCCTTGGGGGTACCTAGAGCGGAATTTTTCAACGCCGACGGTATTGAACCGGTCAGGGTTGATCTTGCATTCAATGGTGTCTATCCGGTCACGAGCGTGCCGCACTACAAAATCCACCTCGCGGCGCGATCTATCCTGCCAGTAGAATATGTCTTTATCAGCGTGTTGGCAGCGCAGGGCATCCAGCGCCAGGTGTTCCCACAGCAGGCCGCGATCATCCTCTCTGAGGTTGTCCCAGCCCTTTTCAAAGGTAACAAACCCGGTATCGAAAGCATAACACTTGGGACGGCTGACCACCTCGCGTTTGCCACCACCATGAAACGGCGGCAACAAGAACACCGCATGGGCAACCTGCAAGGCGTCGAGGTGTGACTTGACCGTAGGGCGACTTTGCTCACTCAGGCTAGACAGGCGACTGTAGTCCAGCTGCCCTCCGCTCTGGCGTAGCAGGAGCCTGAACAGAGACAGGAAACCCTGACGATTGCGAATCCCGAACAGTTCCAGGATGTCCCGGGCATAGAAGCTGTCAAGCCACTCATTGAAGAAGGCAGGGTCTTTGCCGGCTGCCAGCAATGCTTCGGGCAAACCGCCGGACAGCAAACGCCGGTCCAGGTCGCGCACAGCGAAGGCATCTGTGCACTCTTCCCACAGTACCGGGCAAAGATGGACAGCCTGTTTGCGCCCGGTGAGCGAGTCGCGGAACTTGCGGGTTGCCGCCAGGGTGGATGAACCCGTGGCCAGTATGCGCAACTGCGGATATTCATCGGCAGCGATCTTCAGCAACCGACTCGGGTCGTCAAGCCGGTGCACCTCATCAAAAATCAATACCCGACCGGGCGCCTGACCATCAAGAAACAACTCCGGCTCTTCCAGGCTCCGCTGCACGGAAGGCAGGTCACAATTCAGGTAAACTGCATCAGGCAACATCCTCGCAAGCGTCGTCTTGCCCGCCCGGCGCACACCGGACAACCATACAATAGAACGACGCGACCACCCGTTCTCAAGCTGTTTTAACCATAAGTCTCGCTTAATCATAACCCTATTTTACATTTATCCGTATAAATGTAAAATAGAGATCAATAAAAACTGCTATAGATCGAATTGCGAATTTCCATTATACGTCAACTATGGTTTACATTTTATGGTTTGTTAATTCCCTCTTCGAGGCTTTCGTTGAATTATTTTCAGCGGCGCCCCGCTATATGACCTGCCTCTCCCAACAAATCCTCCAACCGAAACGCGGCTATTCGAAATACCTGGCCCAGACATTCGTTGAATTCATCTTCCGGGGCGTTGTCCAGACGGGCATGGAAGTTTTCCATGATTTTGTCCGGGGTCAGTCCTTTCACTGCCAGGATGAAGGGAAAGCCGAATTTCTGCCGGTAGCGTCGGTTCAGGTCGGCCAGTAGCGCCACTTGGGCGTCGTGTTCCCGTTGCAGGCCGGCGCCGGCTTGCTCAGCGGCGGAGTAGCCGGTTAAGGGTTGTTTGGCGCCGAGCTCCGGGTGTGTTTGCAGCAGCTTGAGCTGCGTGTCCCGGTCGGCGTTCCGGACCGCATTAAAAAGGGTTTCAATCAGGGTTTGGGTGCTGTCAAACGGCGCGCATTGCCAGGCTGCCTGGGCTACCCAGGGCGAGTCTTCAAACACGCCAGCGAATACTTCTATAAACGCACGCTGGCTCATCTCATTGATTTCATTCAGATTATATTCACGATTCATAATATTGCCGAGTTATCCCGGCGCCATAACAGCCGGCTTGTGGCGAACAGGACGAACAGCAGGCTGACTGCAATGAATACCAACGGGAAACCGCCGGGGTCGCGGACATCCATGGCCACGCCAGTGAGTGGCGGCCACACCAGACTGCCGACGCCCCACAGCATACCGAGTGAAACATTGGCCGTGACCAGGTCCCTGCCACGGAAATGCTGGCCGATCAGGGTCAGCACCGCGGTGTAGATGCCGGCAAACGCGCCACCCCAGCCAAACAGCAACAGGTAGAGGAAGATACCGGCATTCATGGCATAAGGCAGCAGGATGGCACCGGCCAGACTGCCCAGGCCGCAGCACACCAGCACCCCATAGCGATTAAAGCGATCCGCCAGCCAGCCCATGGGGTAAGACAGCGCCACACCGCCCAGACCGACAACCGTCAGCATGACTGCGGCGCCGGCTTCGCTCATACCACTGCGGATGCCATATACCGGCAACAATGAATTACCCGCTGTTTCCTTGGCGGAGAACAACAGCACCGCAACCACCAGCGTCGGCGCCACCCATACGAAACTGAGAATATTAAAAGAGGGCTCATCCTGGGTGGATAAACGGTGCGCGCCGGTCCACAACAACGGCAACGCGGCCAGGGCGACGGCACCAGCCCCTATCAGGAACGGCGTCCAGCCCTGTATGCCCACCGCCGGTATCACTAGTGGCCCCAAGGCAATGGTGGCCGCAAGCAGGCCGTTATACAGACCCATCAATCGCCCCCGGTTGGCATCGGTGACAATTTCGTTGATCCAGGTCTCGCTGGTCACCAGCAAGCAGTTAGTCATGGCGCCCAGGGAGATACCTAGGGCGAACCAGACATACAGGTGATCGAAACGCGGAAATTGCAATAACGTTACCAGGTCCAGTGCCAGTGCCAGTAACAGGAAACGCTGCATACCCAGTTTTTCAACCAGTACCGGAATGAACGGGGTGGACAGGAAGATGCCGATAGCGGGCATGGCGGCATTGAGTCCGATGAGGCTGCGCTCAATAGCGCGCGCTTCCAGCAACAACGCCAGCAACGGCCGGCTCAGGCCTAGGGTGAAGCCGTACATGGCCACGCAGGCGAAGATCGCACACAGTGCCCTAGCCCGCATATCTCACCAAGTCGCTTGTTGCCTTATGAAACATGTTTGCTATCAATAAGTTATAGTAACCTCTAATTTAGAGGTGACCTTTATGCAGGTCATGCCAATGTCTGGCTATTTCCACCCGGCGGCAGAGCCAGACTCCTTCGTGTTGCTGCACGTAATCCAAAAAACGCGCCAGCGCCGCGGCCCGCCCCGGCCTGCCGACGATGCGGCAATGCAGCCCGACCGACATCATTTTCGGCGCAGTCTCTCCTTCCCGGTAGAGCAGGTCGAACGTATCCTTGAGGTAGCTGAAAAACTGCTCGCCGCTGTTAAAGCCCTGGTGGGTGGCAAAACGCATGTCGTTGACGTCCAGGGTGTAAGGGATTACCAGATGCGCACGGTTGTTCACTCTCTCCCAATAGGGCAAATCGTCCGCATAGGAATCTGCGTCATACAAAAAGCCACCATGTTCGACGACCAGACGCCGGGTCTGGGGGCTGTCGCGCCCGGTGTACCAGCCCAGCGGCGGGCTACCGGTCAGTGCGGTCAGGGTCTGCACGGCCAGACTGATATGTTCACGCTCGGTCGCCTCGTCCACACACTGGTAATTGATCCAGCGCCAACCGTGGCCGGCGATCTCATGGCCGTCCTTGAGCATAGCCTGGAGCGCCTCAGGATGGCGCTGCAAGGCCATCGCCACCCCGAACACGGTGACCTTGATAGCACGCTCGCGAAAAATGCGTAACAGGCGCCAGACACCGGCGCGGCTGCCGTACTCATACAGGGATTCCATGCTCTTATGACGCATGCCGGCAAACGCTTCGGCACCGATGAGCTCGGATAAAAAGGTCTCGGATGCCGCATCGCCGTGCAACACGGAGTTTTCTGCGCCTTCCTCGTAATTAAGTACAATCTGCAACGCCAGACGCGCGCCGCCGGGCCAGCGCGGGTCCGGCGGGCGGGCACCGTAGCCGATCAAATCACGGGGATAATCTGCTTCGCTCATAACGGGCTAATCGTACAGGTGATAGATGCAAAAAACCATTATAATGGCCCCAATAATGACCCCGGCCACCACCATTTCAGAGACACATAGTATAAATGAGCAAAAATTTACAACTGCCAGAGCTAATGCGCGAGTTTGTTGACCTCGCGGATGAGCGCATGGGCAGCAAGGTGATTTATTGCACGGATGAGTTCTTTGCTGCTGTGGAAAACCTGCTGAAACCCAAGCAACCGGTCAGTATTCCCGATAAATTTACCGCTCGGGGCAAGTGGATGGACGGCTGGGAGTCCCGCCGCCGGCGTGGCGGGGGGCATGATTACTGTATCGTACAGTTTGGCATTTCCGGCATCATCAAGGCGGTGGATGTGGACACCCGGCATTTCACCGGGAATTACCCGGGCCGGGTCGCGCTGGAGGTCTGTAATTCCATCACGCCGCCGGACACGACCACGCACTGGACGACGCTGATACCCGCAACCCACCTGCAAGGCGATGCCCACAACCTGTTTGCTGTCGATGATGCTGATATCCGGACCCACGCCCGTCTGAATATTTACCCGGACGGAGGCGTGGCGCGCCTGCGCATCTACGGCAACGCCTACCGTGACTGGTCGGGTATTGACAACAAGCAGTTTCTCGACCTGGTCGGTGTGGAAAACGGCGGCCGCACACTGGCCTGTAATGATGAACATTTTGGCAATATGGGCAATATCATCATGCCCGGACGCGCCCTCAATATGGGCGACGGCTGGGAAACCCGCAGACGTCGGGATGGCGGCCATGACTGGCTTATCCTGCAACTCGGCCACGCTGGCATTATTGACACCGTGAACGTGGATACCGCTTTTTTCCGGGGCAATTATCCGGACCGCGTGAGTCTGGACGCCTTGTACCGGCCCGGGTTCGGCAAGGATACGCCGCCCCTGGAAGGTCCTGCCCGAGATGACGCGCCGGGGCGGAACCCGGATGCCTTGCTCAACCACGGCGCCACCTGGCAGCCGCTGTTGACAGAACAAAAACTGCGACCGGACCGGGAACATCTTTTCAAAAAAGAGCTGCAAGACGTGGGGCCGGTCAGCCATATCAGGGTGAACATCCACCCCGACGGTGGCCTCAGCCGGTTGCGCGCCTATGGCTATAAATACACAGAGTAAATTCCAGATTTCTAACTACCTGCTCGCCCTGACAAACCGTTACTCTACTCCTCTCGAACGAGCCTGAGTGAGTCCGCATACCTATTACACAACTAAGCACATGGAAAAATTTTACATTCACTCCCAGCAATTACTGGAAGACTCATTCCGACTGGCCGCAGATATTTATGCCAGTGGCTTTCGCCCTCATTTTATTGTCGGGATCTGGCGCGGCGGCTCTCCGGTCGGTATCGCAGTGCAGGAATACTTCGAGTTCAGGGAGGTGCAGACCGATCACATTGCCATCCGCACCTCCTCATACACCGGCATTGGCGAGCAGTCGAAAATCATCCGGGTACACGGCCTGCATTACATCATCGAGAACGTCAATGCGGAGGATTCCCTGCTCATCGTCGATGACGTATTCGATTCCGGCAGGAGCATCCGCGCGGTGCTCGATGAGTTAGCGGAGAAGACCCGGCGCAATATGCCGACCGATCTGAAAATTGCCTGCCCCTGGTACAAGCCTGACAGCAACAAAACCGACATCGTGCCGGACTATTACATCCATGAAACCGACCAATGGCTGGTCTTCCCGCACGAACTCGCTGGCCTGACGATTGCGGAGATCAAGGCGGGAAAAGAGGACTTGAGAAAGATCTGTGATTTGCTAAAATAAGGGCGGGCGGTGCAGTAGATTCCCCTTACTGTGATCCGAGCCGATAAACTTCCCCTCAGCAACCATCCTCAGCGCAGTGGTATAAGGCAGCACTGCCACTTGTCCGTACTGCTGCGCCCGTTCCCCCAGGTAAATCCCAAAGGCCTGTTGTATCTCTCCTGCCTGCAACAACGTGTTCAAGCCCTTGTTGAACTGTTTGCGCCACACCGTCGATGATTTGATCTCAAAGCCGAGCGCCTGCCGACCCCGTTTCCATATCAGGTCCACCTCCGTGCCGGATGGAGTGCGCCAGTAATACAACTGTCCACCTAGGGAACGCCAGGAGTTGAGTGCTCTGAATTCATTAAGGATGAACGTCTCAAACAAAGTTCCCAGTTCCAATGCGGACGGCTGGTCCCGGTGCAAACCTGCCAGCGCCCGCTGCACGCCGCAATCAAACAGGTAGAACTTGACGTGCGCAACCTCTTTTACTTTAACCTTGTTACGGTAGGCCGGCAAGAACCAGCCCAGCATGGTGTCCTCTAGGATACTGAAATAACCCTGTACCGTGGACCTGGCAACGCCTGTTTCCCTAGCGATATTGCTGATATTCAGTAGCTGTCCGTTGACCAGTGCAGCAACGCTCAAGAAGCGGTAAAAACTGTCCAGGTTCCGGGTCAGGGCTTCCTGTTGGATCTCCTCCTTGAGATAAGTCTCCACGTATGCATCCAGAAAATCGATTTTCCCCGGCTCCCCTGTGGCAGTGACACTCATCGGCAACTGCCCGTAGCGCAGGGCATCCGGCAGATTGAAGTCCGCGCCAGTCTCCAACATACTCAAGGGAAACATCTTTCTGGAAAGCGCCCGTCCGGCCAGCATATTGGCATTTGAACGTTTGAGCTTTCTGGCACTTGAACCGGACAGGGCAAACCGGTAGTGGTGGTCGCTTGCAAATAATAGCGCATGGACATCATCCAGCAGCTCTGGCACTTTCTGTACCTCATCAATAATGATCCAGGCATTACGGTCGCGCAAGGCCGCAACTTCCCGCGCCAGCAGGCCGGGCTCGCGCTTGTAGCGCAGGTATTCACCCGACTTCAGCAAGTCTATAGTTAACGACGCGTGCTGCAGGACTTGCTGCAACCACACGGATTTACCTGTCCCTCGTGGCCCAAACAGGAAGAAACTTTTATCAGGCAGTGTTAATAAGCGAGAATACATGTTGATAGTTCCGTTAAATTTACAGCAAAAATAACGGAACCATCAACAAAAGTCAAAGGGAATGCTGTGCAATACCGGATGTCACTGGCTAACCCGCATATCTCACCAAGTGCCCTGATGCCTCTACTGCAACACTTACAATTCTACCACCGATTTACATTGACAAATCCGCACAGCGATTCGATGATGGTACCAACATGACAGAGCAAGAGATATGCCCACCGTTGCCCGCATGCAAAAATTGAACCCCGATGTTGTTCACGTAGCAAACCGACCATGAAAGACTTTCAATACTTGGCGCCGCGCCAGCTCGATGAAGCCGCGCAGCTCATGGCCGCACATGCCGGCGCGGCGCAGCTGCTGGCCGGCGGCACCGACCTGCTCATCTTCATGCGCACTGGTCGCAAGTCTCCCGACTTGGTCATTGATGCCAAAAAAATCCCGGAACTCACCTGCCTGGAACTTGACGCACAACAACTCAACATCGGCGCCGCGGTGACCTGCCGCACCCTCTGGGAGCGCCCGGACCTCTGCACAACCTACCCGGCCCTGGCCGACGCCACAACACGGGTCGGCGGGATCCAGATCCAGGGCCGGGCGACGCTGGGCGGCAACCTGTGCAACGCCGCGCCCAGCGCCGACACGGTGCCACCGCTCATTGTTTACGGTGCGCGGGCCACTATCGTCAGCGCCCGCGGACAACGCCAACTGCCGGCGCAAGACCTCTGCACAGCGCCCGGCCAAACCGCGCTGGCAGACGATGAAATCCTGGTCTCACTCAGCATTCCCGCGCCTGTGCCCCACTCCGGCGCGGCGTTCCTGCGCTTCACTCCACGCAATGAAATGGATATCGCGGTGGCAAATGTCGCCGTGCGCGTAGATCTGGACGCAGCCGGCAAGACCATCAAATCCGCCCGCATCGCCCTTGGTGCGGTGGCGCCCACGCCGCTGTTGGTCGCAGCCGCCGGCGCCGCGCTGTGCGGCCAACCCGTTAGCGCCGAGGCCATTGCCACGGCTGCGCGTATCGCCCGGGACGCGGCGATGCCGATTGACGACCTGCGCGGCACCCGTGCGCATCGCAAACAACTGGTTGAAGTTCTCACCACCAGGGCCTTGCGCGGTGCCATTGCTCGCGCACAGAATGAGCGATGACATTGCATCCGGCTGACACACTCTGGCTGCCCGTCGCCTCCCGCGCAACGCCCACTGAGGGCAAGCAGGGTAAACAGCACATCAACAGCATTGAAAATGGCAGGAGCACAGCTCAATGAGCAATAAATTACTCGTCACCGCAACCATTAACGGCGAGCACAGGGAGTTTTTGTGTGATGCGCGCCAAAGCCTGCTGGAAGCCTTGCGCGATATACTCTGCCTCACCGGCACCAAGGAAGGTTGCAACGACGGCAACTGCGGTGCCTGCAGCGTGATTGTGGACGGCGTGCTGACCAATGCCTGCTGTCTGCTGGCAGTCGAGGTAGCAGAAAGCCGTATCGAAACCGTTGAAGGGCTGGCAACAGGCGCCAAACTGCACCCTCTGCAACAGGCATTTTTGCAAGAAACCGGCTTGCAATGCGGCATTTGTACACCCGGTTTTTTGATGTCCGCAAAAGCCCTGCTGGATAAAACGCCCAAACCGGATGAGCAACAGGTACGCCACTGGCTGGCCGGCAACCTGTGTCGCTGCACCGGTTACGACAAGTTGGTGCGCTCGGTATTAAAAGCGGCTGAGGCAATGGCAAGCCCATGACCATGAAGAACACAACGCCCGGCAACGGTTTTAAGGTGCTCGGCAGCTCGCCGCTACGCCCGGATGGTCTGGACAAGGTGACGGGACAGGCGCAGTTCGCCGATGATTTTCACTTGCCGAACATGTTGCACGGCAAGATACTGCGCAGTCCTCATGCCCATGCGCGCATCCTGTCCATCGACACCCGCGCGGCGACGGCGCGGCCCGGCGTGCACGCGGTCGTGACCGGGGCCGACTTCCCCGCGGTGCGGCACGAATTGCTGGACCAGGGCGCCGCCGGTGTGCTTAATCTCAGCGAGATGTCCGAGAACTGTATGGCCCGGGACAAAGCGCTGTATGACGGTCATGCCGTGGCCGCGGTGGCCGCGGACAACCCACATGATGCGGAACTGGCCGCCAACCTGATACAGGTGCAATACGAGTTGTTGCCGCCGGTGATGAACGTGCGCGCGGCCATGGCTGAAGAGGCTCCGGTCATCCACGAGAACTTTCATCCGGGTGCCTTTATTGCGCCGACAGAAAAGTATCTGCCCAATGCCAGCCGTATCCAACTGGGCCACGGCGACCTAGAGCAGGGCTTCGCCGCGGCGGAGCGGGTGCTGGAGCGGGAATACACGACCGAGACTATCCACCAGGGTTATATCGAAGGCCACATCACCACGGTGAACTGGGACAGCAACGATTGCGTGAACGTATGGACGGCCACCCAGGGTCAGTTCGCGCTGCGCGACCATCTGGCCGACATCATCCGGGTGCCTGTCAGCAATATCAATGTCACGCCGTTGGAGATCGGCGGCGGCTTCGGCGGCAAGGAACGGTTATATATCGACCCGGTCGCAGCCCTGCTTTCGAAGCAGGCGCAGCGTCCGGTCAAGATCGCCATGCGCCGCGACGAGGTGTTGCGCGCCACCGGCCCGAGCTCCGGCACCTATATCAGGCTCAAGTTCGGCGTTAACCGGGACGGCATATTGACGGCGGCCCACCTGCACCTGGCTTACGAGGCCGGTGCCTATGCCGGCGGTCCGCTGTTCCTAGCCATCATGTCCGCCACCTCGCGCTACAACATTCCCAATATCCATGTCGATGGCTTCGACGTGATCGTCAACAAACCCACCATGCGCCCTTACCGCGCGCCGGGCGCGCCGCAAGCCCTGTTTGCGGTGGAACAGATGATGGACGAGCTGGCCTGTGAACTGCACCTGGACCCCATCGAATTCCGTATGCGCAATCTCATGCGCAGCGGCGACCGCTTGCTGCCAGGTCTGCCGCTGGCACCCATAGATACGGAAAAAATGCTCACAACCGTCAAGGCGCACCCGCATTATCAGGCACCGCCGCCGCCAGGCCCGAACCGCGGCCGCGGTCTGGCCTACAGTATGTGGTTCAACATCGGGGAGATTTCCAGCGCGCACATGCAGGTCAACCCGGACGGCTCTGTGACCCTGGCCACCGCCAGCCCCGACCTGAGCGGCACCCGTATTTCCCTGGCCATGCAGGCCGCAGAAATGCTGGGGATAACGGTGCAACAGGTTTCCTGTTCGGTAGCTGATACCCGCGCCATCGGTTTTTCTCTGCCTTCGGTGGGCAGCCGCACCACCTACAGCACCGGCGCGGTAGTGTGCGAAGTGGCGCAGGACATACTGCAACAGCTGTGCGCGCGGGCGGCATTGCTGTGGGAGACGCAAGCCGACCAGGTGAGTGTCGAAAACGGTATCTTCAGCAACCAGACTGATCCCGAACAGACTTTTACCTTTAAGGAACTGGCGGCGCGCATGTTCGAGACCGGCGGTCCCATCAGCTGCCACAAGACCGGTCACACCCAGAGTTTCATCCCCGGCACGGCCGTGCACCTGGTGGATGTGGAAGTGGACCCCGACACCGGCAAGGTGGAGCTGCTGCGCTACACGATCTTCCAGGATGTGGGCAAAGCGGTGCACCCGGATTACGTGGCCGGCCAACTGCAGGGCGCCGCAGTACAGGGCATCGGCATGGCGCTGAACGAAGAATATTGCTATGACGAGCAGGGGCATCTTAAAAACGCCAGCCTGCTCGATTACCGCCTGCCGACCGCGCTGGATGTGCCCATGCTTGAGACCGTGATACTGGAGTCACCCAACCCCGCCCACCCGTTCGGCGTGCGCGGCTGCGGCGAGATTTCCATTGCCCCACCCCCCGCCGCCATCGCCAACGCCATCCACGACGCCGTCGGCGTACGCCTGCACTCCATGCCCATGGCCCCGCACAAGGTCTGCGCGGCGATTAAGGCCCGCAAAGCCGCCGAGTCTGTCTGAACACCATGCCCAAAGTCCGTATTCCCAAGTCCATGCAGTCATTCACCGGCGGCAAAGACACCGTGACCGCGGCCGGACAGACGGTCAGGCGACTGGTACTGGTCCTGGACGAGGCTTATCCGGGTTTGCAGGATGCGCTAATGGACGGCGACCGTCTCAAACCCGGACTCGCCGTCGCCGTCAACGGCCAAATCAGCCCACTCGGGGCGCTGCAACCGTTGCAGGAGGATAATGAAGTGTTATTCGTGCCGGCCATTGGCGGCGGGTGACGGTTGGCAGCAGCTGTCAGTAACCTGCAATCAGCAACGTAACTACCCTCCCCCCGTTTGTCATTCCTGCTCGCCCCACTTACCCGCCGGCGGATGATAGCCTTCCCTGTCAGTCGTTCCCCCATTTGGGTGGTGAAATTGATCATGTCCCCCTAAAATATCCCTGGTAATGATGATCACATTCTCAATTTGCTCCGTTGCCAGTATCCGCAGCTGCTCGCTGAATGCCAACAGGTTGCCCTTGTCGGCCTGCTGTAAGGCTCTGAGATAAAGTCCTCTTGCCTCTGCTCTGATGAGGGGCGGTATTTCCCCCTTGCGTATATATACGTAAGCCATGAGCAAGCGCGAGATGCGCCCGTTGCCGTCCTGAAACGGATGAGTGCGGGCAAAACGTTGGTGCAACCAGGCGGCTTCGACATGGGTGGGTATATTTTGCTCACGGATAACCGAGTACAGTGAAAACAGTTTGTCCATCTCCGGCTGTACCTGTTCGGGCGGACAGTATTCAAACAACACGCCATCCTCACGCAGCGGGTTGTTATCCTTTAATTTATATTCACCTTTGCGCTCAAAAGGCACCGATACATGTTGTGCCTGTCCTGCTTCAATATGTATGCCGGGAAGAGTTCTCTGGTGCCGGGTAATCAGTTTATGCCAGGCTTTGATAGTGGCATGCGTTAATGGTTTATTATTCTTGATGTCCTTGAAAACCAGCTCCAGTGCTGTTTCCTGATCGGCAAGCAACCCTTTGATGGTGTCATCATCCACACTTTCTAGGGTGTGGGAGGAAACAACATTGCCCAGCCCCTCTGTGATCAACTGCTCGGTAATGCCGCCTTTTAAGGTATAAAGACCTTCAAGCTGTCCGGTTTCAATGGCAAAAGCCCGGCGGCGTTCCGTCAACCAGAGGTCCAGGATGGTTCTATCTACGGCTTTGTCCGTGAGCTGTTTCTGCAACTGCCGCCATTGTGATACCAGCTCATCGTAAACACGTGAATGCCATGTTTCAGCACCCTGGGGCAAGCCGGTTAAAGGCCGCCATTTTGTTTCGTCAGGGTTGTTCAAAATTTGTCCCTCTTGACAGGCATTGTCGGGCGGGTTGAATAAAATGGCAGCCGGAATAATCGGTTACGGGATGAGCCGAAGTTCATCTATTTTCAACATCCAGCAAATGCAGCGAACGCAGTTCGCCGCCGAGTTTTACCAGTTTCCAGAACAGTTCTTTGTCGGTGGGATAGGGAACTTTCGGGAAGTCCGTTTTCAGGAACTCCTGGTAGCGTTTGCGATCGGCCATAAGAGCTTTCGTGTTCCGGCGCGAAGCCCTACTCCAGCTTGCCCTGATGACTCGTCTGATAACTCACCCGATAAATGGCCCCGGCCTTGTCGTCCGAGATCAGCAGGCTGCCGTCCCGGGATACCAGTACGTCGTTGGGGCGACCTGAAACCTTTTCGCCTTTCAGCCAGAGGGCCAGGAACGGTTCATACACGGGACCGGTTTCGTCAAAGCGTACTACACTGACCCGGTAGCCCACTTTGGCAGAGCGGTTCCAGGAGCCGTGCTCGGCGATGAACAAGGCGTGGCGGTAGGCTTCGGGAAATTGATCGCCGGTGTAAAACGCTAAGCCCAGGGCGGCGGAATGAGCCTGGATTTTGACTTCCGGTGCCACGTAGTCGGCAGGGTCGTGGCCGGCGCCGAACTTGGGGTCGAGGATAGCGCCGGCATGGACATAAGGGTAGCCATAGTGGGCGCCGGCTGTGGTCACGCGGTTTATTTCTTCAGGAGGCAGGTCGTCTCCCAACCAGTCCCGGCCGTTGTCGGAGAACCATAACTCGCCGGTATCCGGGTGCCAGGCCATGCCCACGGAATTACGCACGCCGGCTGCGTAAATGGTGGTCTCGCCGGTGTCCGGATCCATACGCAGGATACTGGCGAAACGCGGGTCTTCAGACTCACAGATATTGCAGGGGGCGCCCACGGGCAGGTACAGGAAGCCATCGGGGCCGACCGACAGGTACTTCCAACCGTGGTGGCGCTTGTCCGGCAGTGCGTCGGTCACGACTTCCGGTTGCGGGTTGTCCCTGAATGTCTGGTCGATGTCGCGGTAGCGTAATACGCGATTCAACGCGCCCACGTACAGGTCGCCGCCAATCAGCGCCAGACCGCTGGGCAGCTTCAAGCCCCGGGCAAACGTGACGACTTCTGTGGCGCCATCGGGGCCGCTTGCCACGGCATACAGGTTCCCCTGGCGCAGTGAGCCCACCAGCAACAGCCCGGCTTCCGTCTGCGCCAGCTGGCGCGCGCCGGGCACTTCAGCAGTCAGCACAGACAGCCGGAAGTCACCAACTACGGTGTCGGCGATGGTATCGGCAAAACCGGCAAGGGGCAGTAACAACAGCAATAAAACGGGTTTGATCATGGCGCGCACCTGGCAACAAGTTATTTGGATTACAGGCCATCTGCCACTATACCCGAACGAATCATATTCGTTTGTCAGTTGAGTGACAAACAGTCAAGGCCGCTCCAAACCTTGTGCCGCCCGCCGGATTACCCGGCTGCGTCCCGTAACTGTTCCACCTTGTCTGTCGTCTCCCAGGTGAAGTCAGGTTGCTCGCGACCGAAGTGGCCGTAGGCGGCGGTTTGCCGGTAGATGGGGCGTAACAGGTTCAGTTCACGGATGATGGCCTTGGGGCGCAGGTCGAAGAGCTCCTGCACCAGGGTTGCAAGGCGGGACTCTGGCAGGGCGCCGGTGCCGAAGGTGTTAACCATGAGGCTCACTGGCCGGGCAACGCCGATGGCGTAAGCGACCTGAAGCTCGCACTTTTCGGCCAGACCGGCGGCAACGATGTGCTTGGCCACATAGCGCGCGGCGTAGGCGGCGGAGCGGTCCACCTTGGACGGGTCCTTGCCGGAAAAGGCACCGCCGCCGTGGTGGGCAACGCCGCCGTAGGTGTCGACGATGATCTTCCTGCCGGTGAGGCCGCAATCGCCCACGGGGCCGCCGATGACGAAACGCCCGGTGGGGTTGACCAGATAACGAGTATCATCGCCCAGCATCGCTACCGGCAGCACCGGCTTGATGATCTCCTCAATGACTGCTTCGGTCACGTCCTTATGGCTGACCTCGGCGTCATGCTGGGTTGACAGCACTACGGTATCCACTGCGGTCGGTCGGCCGTTTTCATAGCGCACGCTGACCTGGGACTTGGCATCGGGACGCAACCAGGGCAGTTGGCCGGACTTCCGGACTTCTGCCTGCTTTTGCACCAGCCGCTGCGCGTAGGTGATGGGAAACGGCATCAGCACATCGGTCTCGTTGCAGGCATAGCCGAACATAAGACCCTGGTCACCAGCACCCTGGTCCAAGTCCATCCCTTCACCTTCATTCACTCCCTGGGCGATATCCGGTGACTGTTTGTCCAGTGCCACCAGCACTGCGCAGCCGTTGCCGTCAAACCCCATTGCCGATGAGTCATAACCAATGTCGCAGATAGTCCGGCGCGCCACCTCCGGGTAGTCGATATTTGCCAACGAGGTGATCTCGCCGGCCAGCATGACCTGCCCGGTCGTTACCAGAGTCTCACAAGCCACCCGCGCCTGCATGTCCTGCTCCAGCAGGGCATCAAGAATGGCATCGGACACCTGGTCGGCGACCTTGTCCGGATGGCCTTCGGAGACGGATTCCGAGGTAAACAGGTAATTCATTATAGGGCGCTCCCGATTGATTAACTCGCTATTCTACCCGGTTGCCGGCGAGTTTTACAGTGTCGTCAGAGTTAGCCTGAATACGGGTTGGTGAGATATGCGGGTTAGAGGCGCCCGATTGATGCTATACTGCCGCCCATGCCGGAGATGGAAACTGACATCTTGTGGAGCCGTTGATATTGA
The DNA here is from genome assembly GCA_965215365.1 of Gammaproteobacteria bacterium. Lineage (GTDB taxonomy): Bacteria > Pseudomonadota > Gammaproteobacteria > Eutrophobiales > Eutrophobiaceae > JAAXHV01. Next base: position 2,276,303 of record CBDCDS010000003.1, read on the forward strand.
ATGACTCTGGTGAAGCGTCCGTGGCCGCACACGAGCGCTCGGTGCAGGAGTACTACGATGTTATGACCAAGGGGTTCCACCTGCAATGGAACCCCGATCATATTCACATGGGAGTATTCGAACCCGGGGAGTGCCCTAGGCATAACGAGCACATGAAAGACTCGACCGGGCTGAACCGCGCGCTGGAGCGCATGATCGAGCTGGTGGTGGCCCCGGCCGCGATTGCGGAGCGCCACCAGGTGGTTGATGCCGGCTGCGGAGTCGGGGGGACGGCAATTCATCTGGCTCGCACGCGCGGGTGCAGGGTCACCGGCGTCAACCTGAGCAGGTTGCACCTGGAGCTGGCTGACAGGAAGGTTGCCGACGCCGGGCTGGAGGGTCGGGTTGATTTCAAGTATGCGGATTGTTCTCAACAGCTGCCGTTCGCCGATGCTTCCGTTGACGTGCTTGTCAACATCGAAAGCGCGCGCCACTACAGCAACCGCGAGCGCTTCCTGCGGGAGGTGCGCCGCATACTCAGGCCGGGCGGAAAAATCGTTGCCTCAGACTGGATGGCGCGCGCCGGCCTGCAGCCCGAGCAGTACCAGAGATTCATTCGCCCGCTGTCCCCGGCCTGGGCACTGTGCGACTTGGAAAGTCAATCCACCTACACCCGGCTGTTACACACAAATGGCTTGGAAGTTCTGGAATTCGACGGCTTTGCCGGCGGGGAACTCGATAACCTGCAAATCATCATGAATACCTACCAGTCACTCCGGCTGTTGCGCCACAGCGGCATGAGGGCGCCCACCCTGCTTAGCCTGATAGCGCGCATAGAGAAGCTCTGCAACGCCTGGCGTAATGGTTACTTCGATATCAGGCGTTACTGTGCGGTGAAAGCGTAAAGCAAATAGTGATTGAAAACGATCTGCTGGTATGGTAAAATCGCCTTCCGGTTAATCGGAGACATTACAGATGCAGAATCAGGTTGCGTCCGTCCTGAAAACGGCGGAAGACATGCGTGCCCACCTGGTCGATAAGGCGCTTGCCGACGAGGATTTCCGGGCGCGGTTGCTCGCAGATCCCAAGGGTGTCACCGCCGCTGAGTTCGGGATACACATTCCGGACATCCTTGATATCCAGGTGCATGAAGCCGACAAGTACACGTTTCACGTGATACTGCCGCCCGGCCCCGAGCTGGATGAGGAGCAACTGGAAATGATTGCAGCCGGGCTGCGCTGCTGCATTTGACGGCACGGTGAACGCTGCCGGTCCTGGCCCCGGCACCTGTAGCATGGTCGCGCGTTTTATGTTAGTTTGCGCGCGCAGGTTTATGCGCAAGTCCGTCTTGCACTCGATTCTCCATGCTGCAAAACCCTTTTTCCGAAGATCTCGCCGCCAGCAAAGGCAAGCGTCAGCAGCTTGACCGCCTGCTGCGCGTCACCACCCCGCATGAACGTTTCATGCTGGCCGGTATCGGCCTGTTGTTGTGCGCAGGTCTGGCCTGGACTTTGTTCGGCAGTGTCACCCACAGCATTGTCCGGGACGGTATCCTGCTGGGAACGAGCGCGCATGGAACGCAAAACCAGACCCTGCAAGCCCTGTTGTACTTGTCGTCTGCTCAGGCGCAGGCCTTGCAGGCGCCGGCGCCGGTCTCGATTGAGATCACCCTGCCCGATGGCTCGAGCCAACGCCTGCCGGGCGAGGTGACCGCGCTGCGAGACGGCGGTCACTGGCTGCTGCCTGCCGCTGCCGGTTCGCCGAGTCGGGTTGAGATCACCCTGCCGCGCACAGCAAACCTTGCCGTGGCAGAGGAGATACCGTGCCGCCTGCACATCGTCCTGGGCCGGCGGGCACCGGTGCAGCTGTTCCTGCATGGCTGGACGCGGCCACAACCGCCGCCGGGAGGCTGACAACGGTGCCTCGAAAACCAGCCGCAACGCCACGCGCGCGGCGTGTGGTCACCCCCCTGCGGTTGCAAACGCATACGACCGAATGCGGCGCTGCCTGCATCAGCAGCGTGTTGGCTTTTTTCGGCTACAATGCGCCGCTCAGCGAGCTGCGCGAACACTGTGAAGTAAACCGTGACGGCTCCTCGGCCGCAGCCCTGATGCGGGCCGCCAGGCACTACGGTCTTGATTGCAAGGGGCGCCTGACACAGGCGTCGGACTTTTGGAAGCTGCCACTGCCGCTGATCCTGTTCTGGGAGTTCAATCATTTCCTCATTCTGGAAGGTCTTGACCAGAATCAGGTGTACCTCAACGATCCGGCCTCGGGCCGGCGCAAGTTGTCCTGGGCCGAATTCAACCAGAGCTTTTCCTGGGTTGCGCTACACTTCAAACCCAAGCCGGAATTCCGGCCGGGAGGCGTGCGTCACAGCATGGCACAACGGCTTTCGGTCTGGCTGCAGGGCGCCTGGGGCGCGCTGGCGTATGCCTTGGCATGTGGCCTGATGCTGGTTGTGCTGGCCCTGGTCACACCGGTGGCGCTGGGACTATTCGTGGATCATATCCATGCCGGTAATGAATCCTGGGGCGCCTTCCTGGCCGCAGCACTGGCCGCAGCGGCGCTACTGGCGGCGGGGCTGACCTGGCTGCAACAGCGCTGCCTGCTGCGGTTGTCCACACGCATTTCAATCGTCGCCGGCGATCATGTCGTCACCCGGCTACTGTCTCTGCCGGTGGAATATTTCAACCACCGGATGATTGGCGATCTGGTCGCCCGCGTCGGGTCTATCGACAGAATTGCCAAGGCGCTGTCGGAACAGTTTGTAGCACTGGTCATCGAAATAGTTATGAGCGTGGTCTTGCTCGCGGTGATGCTGGTCTATGACGTGATGCTGGCCGTTACCGTGCTGACGCTGGCGGCGCTGATGCTGGCGCTGATGCAGCTGCTCAGGCGTCGCCGGACTGAGGCCAATTATGCCTTGCGACATGAACAGGACCTGCTGCTCGGCATTGGCTCCCTGTTGTTGAATCAGATAGAAAAGCTGCGCATCAAGGGCGAAGACGACAACGCCTTCTCCCGCTGGGGCGGCCACCAGGCCCGGGAACTGGCAGCGCGCCAGCGCCACGCCGAACTCGGCCTGCTGGACTCTGCCATACCGACGCTGTTCCTGCTGCTGGTCAACGCGGTGGTGTTGGCGTTGGCGGCAACACAGGTTATTGCCGGCGCCATGACTCTGGGCGCGCTGGTGAGCTTTTATCTCCTGGCCGCCATGTTCCTGGAATCTGTGGGACGCTGGGCGGAACTGTCCCGATGGCGCCGGACACTTGAGACCGACATGCAGTGTCTAGATGACATTACGGAAGCGGCGCCAGACCGGACTCCACAGCGCGTAGGGCGACCGACGGGCGCCATTGCCACCTTAAACGGCCGGCTGCGACTGGCTGGGCGGCTGGAACTGCGCAACCTCAGCTACGGCTATAATCGCCAGCGACCGCCATTGGTCAAGGCTTTTAACCTGACCATTGAACCGGGGCAACGCATCGCCGTGGTGGGGCCAAGTGGTTCAGGCAAATCGACCCTGGCGCGCCTGGTGGCTGGCGTCTATCAGCCCTGGTCGGGCGAGATCCTGTTCGACGGTTTCCCGCGGCGGGAGATTCCCGACGAGGTCATGTCCCGCTCACTGGCCATGGTTGACCAGGATGTCATCCTGTTTTCCGGCAGCGTGAGAGATAACATTACCCTGTGGGACAGCGCCGTACCGGATGACGACCTGATCGCCGCGGCCCGGGACGCCCACATCCACGATGACATCATCAGTCGTGCGCGCGGCTATGCCACGCAGATTACCGAAGACGGGAGTAATTTCAGCGGCGGCCAGCGCCAGCGGCTGGAAATTGCCCGGGCCTTAGTCAGGAACCCGACGCTGTTGATACTTGATGAGGCCAGCAGCGCGCTGGACACCGTGACTGAAATGGGCGTGGAAAATGCCCTGCGGCGGCGCGGCGTGAGTTCCCTCATCATCGCCCACCGGCTGAGTACGGTGCGTGACTGCGACCTGATCATCGTACTCGACAAGGGCGAACAAGTGCAGCGCGGCAGCCATGATGAACTGGTGGCAGACAAAGACGGGCTGTATCACCGGTTGCTGCTGGCAGACTAACCCGCAGAGCTCACCAATATGAACTCGCCACAAACCTGCAAACATGCCATAACAGTCGGTACGCCGGTGCCCTGTGCCGCCAACCTGCCGTTGGACATGGATGATTCGCAATCCGTGTGGTTTGTCGAACACGGCGCCATAGACGTGTTTCTGGTCGAGCGCCAGGACGGTATCGATCAAACCGCGCCGCAACACTTGTTACGCGCCGCGGCCGGCCGCCTGTTGCCCGGCGTCGCTGCGCAACGGCAAGACACCACCCTGGGCCTGATCGCCAAAGGTTTACCCGGCACGGTATTGCGGCGGCTGCCGGTTTCCGGGCTGGCCGCGTTGGCCGCCGACGAACTGGCGCAACAGGTCGATGCCTGGGTGATGGACTTGTCCGCCGCCTTGTCCCGCGACCTGGTGACCCCCCCGCGTGCGGACCTGCTCATCGAACCGGCGCCGGCGCCGGCGGCAATGACCGGCCGGCTGTCAACGCGCCGCGACGTAGTCTGGCTGAGGCAACCGCCGCCGGGCGCGAGTTTGTACATGGAACTGGTGGACCCGGCGCTTGGCGATAGCGCCGACACAAGCGCCATACTGGCGCTGACGCCCCATGTCTGGCTGACCCTGCTGGAAGCGGCAGAGCTGCCCGTTTACGCGTCCGCAACGCTGGCCGCCGAGCAGCGGCTGTTGCCGGCCCTGGCAGACTTCCACGCCCTAGCGTTCGCGACGGCGCGGCTCAACCGCAGTCTGGCGCTCATCGATCAGGCCAATCTGGAACGGGAACGCACGGCCGGGCGGCGTAGCGATGAAGAAGATGCCCGGTGGCGCCTGTTCAACCTGTACGGCTTGGCGCAACAGCAACCGGACACCGCCCCGGGCGCGGCGCTGTTTGAGGCGCTGAAACTTATCGGCCAGCACGAGGGTATCGAATTCGTCTGGCCCGCGCCGCGGCCTGAGGACGCTCCCGACATTGATCTGGAGCAGGTACTGCAGGCCTCCGCCACGCGCCGGCGCCAGGTGCGTCTCATGCCTGAGGACAAGTGGTGGACCGGCGACAGCGGCGCGCTGCTGGCGTTCCGCAATGATAACGGCGAGCCGGTGGTATTATTGCCCGGCGACCTCGGTGGTTACCGGGAAGTCGAGCCGCGCACCCGGCGCCAGGCCCGGGTAACGGCTGCACGCGCAGCCGCGTTGCGGGCGCAGGCCTGGCAGTTCTACCCGGCGCTGCCGGCCGGGCGCGTTGGCATACGCGAGCTGCTGCAGGTCGCCGGGAAGGGTTTGCCGGCAGCTTTGACACTGTGCACACTGGCCGGATTGGCGGGCGGCCTGATCATGCTGTTACCGGCCGTGTTGGCAGGCATTATCGCCGACCGGGTTATCCCGGGCGGCGAGCTCAGCGTGTTGTATCTGTCCGCCACCCTACTGGCCTTGCTGGCGCTGCCGGCGGCGTTGCTGTATGTGCTGCGCGGCAGCGCCCTGATGCGTCTGGAAGGGCGTGCTGCGTCCCGTCTGGAAGCGGCTTTCTGGGACCGTTTGTTGCGGCTGCCGCCGCATTTTCTGGAACGCTATAACACCGGCGACACCGCGCTGCGCAGCCGCGCCTTCCAGCGTGTGCGCGATGCACTGCAAGAGACGCTGACCAGCGCCGTGCTGGCGGTGATTTTCCTGTCACCGGCGTTATTGCTCATCTCCTGGTACGACGCCAGACTGGGCGCAGTATGCACAGCCCTGGCGCTGCTGTCGCTGTTGCTGACGGTGGCATTAGGTTTGAGCCAGCTGCGGCCGCGCGGCCGCGCGCTACGAGTTGCCAGCCACCTCAGCGGCAGGCTCAACCAGCTCATAAACGGCATTGTCAAACTGCGCGTGACCGGGGCGGAAGGATCTGCGTTCGGGGTGTGGGCGCAACACTACCATGACCAGAAACGCGCCGAGTTGCGCCACGGCGCCAGAGACGCGCACTTACAAGCTTTCAGCGCGGCGTTGCCATTTCTGGCCGCCGCCGTACTGCTGCTGGCGGCCACCCTGCCAGGGCCAGCGGCTATTCCGGTCGGGGAGTTTCTGACCGTGTTCATGCTGTTCCTGCTGTTCCAGTCGGCAGTGGCGCGGCTGGGTGCCTCATTCAGTACGCTGGCCACCGTCATTACCGCGCTGGACCAGGTGCGGCCATTCCTCGACGAACCCCCGGAACTCAGCGTCGGCGGGGAATCCGCCGGGGAGTTGCGCGGGGCAATACGGGTTGACCATGTCAGCTTTCGTTATGACTCCGACAGTCCACTGGTGCTCGACGATGTATCAATAGATGCCCGCCCCGGTGAATTCATCGCCATTACCGGCGAGTCCGGCTGCGGCAAGAGTACGCTGTTCAAACTTCTGACCGGCTTGGAGCAGCCGGATACCGGTTCGATATACTACGACGGACGCGAGCTCAGGCGCCTGAATATCAAACAGGTGCGGCGCCAGCTTGGCGTGGTGCCACAGAAAATTCAGTTGCACCCGCTGGACTTGTGGGACAACATCGTCGGCAGCCATGAACAGGCCAGTGACGAGGACGTCTGGCACGCAGCCGGTCTCGCTTGCGTGGATACCGATATCAAATCCATGCCGATGAAGATGTTGACGACGGTGGGTCATAACCTCATATCGGGCGGCGAGGCGCAATGTGTGAGCATTGCCCATATACTGCTGCGCAACCCCCGGATTCTGCTGCTCGACGAAGCGACCAACCTGCTGGACAATGCGCGCCAGACGACCATCATGGAAAACGTGGAGAGGCTGAACACCACCCGGATCGTCATCGCGCACCGGATATCCACCCTGCGGCAAGCCGACCGCATCTATGTGCTGAAAGACGCCAGGGTCATCCAGACCGGGACTTTTGAGGAGCTATCGGCAATGCCAGGAGCTTTCCGCGACCTGATACAACGACAGCTTGTCTGAAACACAACCGGCCAGCGGGCGAGAAGAGAAATTCCCTAACCCGCATATCTCACCAAGTCGCTTGTTGCCTTGTGAAACATAATTGCTCTCAATAAGTTTACGATAGCTACTACCAATGATTTATTGACCGGCCGCGGCGGGCTGGTGAAACTTGCATGGCAAATATGATACGCTGTGCCTTCGATTCTCCAGCCCAATACAATCAAAACAAGTTATATGACGATGCAGAAAAATGTGGAAGAGGTACTGGCGCCCTTGGCCGGCGCGGTATGGAAAATTACGGTGGCTGTTGATGAAGCAGTCGAAGAAGATGATGAAGTGCTTATCATCGAAGCCATGAAGATGGAAACGCCTGTGTTTGCGCCCGGTGACGGTAAAGTGAAGGAGGTTTACGTCAGTGCAGGCGATCAAGTGGAAGAAGATCAGCCACTACTGTCTATCGAAACGGGATAACATGTTTTTTGAGCTGACCGAAGAGCAGCAACTGGTGCAAGACACTGCCCGGCGTTTTGCGCTGGAGGACATTGCGCCGACCCTGGAGGAAGAAGAACGCAACCACGAGTTTCGGCTGGAACGGGTGGCGCGCATGGGCGAGCTTGGTTTTTTCTCCTGCGCGTTACCGGAGACGCTGGGCGGCAACGGCATGGGCTTCCTGGAATCCGCCCTCATGGCGGAACAGGTCGCCCGGGTATCGGCCTCCTGGCGCCTGCCGTTCAACATGCAGAACCTGGGTCCGGCCTTGTCGGTGGCGCAATTCGGCACGCCAGAGCAACAGCAACAATACATCCCAGGCTGGATTAACGGGACGAAGATAGGCTTCTTTGCCATGACCGAGCCCGATACCGGTTCGGACGTAGCCAGTATGAAGACCTATGCCATTGACAAGGGCGACCACTTTGAGCTGCACGGCAACAAGCTGTGGATTTCCAATGCCCATATCGGCGATGCCGGACTGTTGTATGCCTACACCAACCGAAAGCTGGGCAACAAGGGCATCAGTTGCTTTATCATCGAGCCAAAAACGCTGGAGGGCTGCACCACGCGCCCCATCGAAACCAAGCTGGGGCTGCACTGCTCGCCCACGGGCGAGTTTGTCTTCGTCGGGGCAAAGATACCCAAAAGTGCCCTGCTCGGCGAGTTGAACGACGGCTTTAAGATGTGCATGTGGCAGCTGGGCAATACCCGCATCGGTTGTGCTGCCGGCGCCCTAGGCGTGGCTGGCGGCGCGTTGCAACTTGCCATCGACTATGCCAACGAGCGCAAGCAGTTCGGCCAGCCCATCGCCAAACACCAGATGATCCAGGCCCAGCTCGCCGACATGGTGGTGGAACATCAGGCCGCGCAGCTGCTGGTCTATAAGGCGGCCTGGCTCAAAGACCAGGGCACGCCCAACCAGTACGAGACGTCCGTGGCCAAGCTGGCGGCCTCGGAAGCGGCCGTCCATGCCGCGAACGAGTGCATGAAGATCTTCGGTTCCTACGGTTACTCCACCGAATACCCGGCAGAACGATTTTACCGTGACGCCAAGTCCCTGCAGGTGGTGGAAGGCACCTCCAATATCCAGCGAGTGATCATCGCCAGCATGGCCTGCGGGCACAGTTCCAATCGGTGAGGCATCATTTCATCTCCGGCACATGAAAGTTGCGCTTAAATCCCTGGGTTGTCGCCTGAACGAAGCTGAGCTGGAGCATTGGGCGGCGGGGTTCGGGGCGCACGGCCATCAACTGGTCGAGGTCACGGAGCGCGCCGATCTGGTCGTCATCAACACCTGCGCGGTGACCGCTGAGGCGGCAAAAAAATCCAGACAACTGATCCGGCGCACGCAACGCCATAATGCCACGGCCAAGCTGGTGGTAAGCGGCTGCTACGCCAGTCTGCAACCACGGCAGGCGGCGCAACTGCCCGGCGTTGACCTAGTGGTGGACAACCTCGACAAGGAGCGTCTGGTTGACATCGTGACCAGCAAATTTGCCGGAGAACTGGCCGTTGACACCCTGCCCGCCACTGCCACCGAACCCGGCGCCAATGCCCTGTTTGCGCGCGGGCGCAATCGGGCCTTCATCAAAGTGCAGGATGGTTGCCGGCACAAATGCACCTTCTGTATCGTTACCGTCGCCCGCGGCACCGAGCGCAGCCGCCCGACGCCGGCGCTCGTGGATGAGGTTAACCGGGTGCACTCGGACGGCGTGCTGGAAGTCATTCTCACCGGCGTGCACCTCGGTGGCTACGGGCGCGAGGCAGGTACAGATCTGGCAGGCCTGATCAAAACCCTGCTTGCTGAAACCGATATACCAAGAATACGCCTGGGCTCACTGGAACCCTGGAACATACCTGATACTTTCGTCACCTTGTTCGAGAACCCCAGATTGATGCCGCACTTACACCTGCCCTTGCAGAGCGGCAGCGATACCGTGCTGCGGCGCATGGGCCGGCGCTGCCGGCGGGCGGAGTTTGTGCGTCTGGCGAGAACTCTGAAAGAGCATGTGCCGAAGCTGAATATTACCACCGACATCATCGCCGGCTTCCCCGGCGAAACCGCGTCGGAATGGCAACAAACCCTGGATTTCTGTCGGGAAAACAGGTTTTCCCACATCCACATCTTTCCCTATTCAGCTCGGACCGGCACCCGCGCGGCGACGCTGCCGACCCAGGTGTCAGCAACGACAAAGAAACAGCGCTGCCAGGAATTACAGCGTCTGGGACAACGGCTGAAACACGATTATATGCGACAGCACCTAGGACAGCGCTGTGAAGTACTGGTGGAAAACGATGCCGGCAGGATTAACGGCCAACAGGTGTATTTCGGTTACTCACCGAACTACCTGCGCACCGCCATCCCGCGCTCAGGCAAGGTGCCACGCCCCAACAGTATCATCGAAGTACAACTCAGAGACTATGCTGAGGACATGGCCACGCTGGTGTCAGCTCAGCTGCATTCCGTAGAATAAAGGCCACCTCCATGTTGCATAAGGCAACAAGCGACTAGGTGAGATATGCGGGTTAGGATGGTCCTGATTGGAAAACCCTCGCGCTTGAATAATTTCGGCGCGCGGTATATTCTGGGTTTAACCCGCATATCTCACCCAGTGATGGGGGTTAGTTACCATAAGCATAATGCTGCAAAGGCACCGCCGGCTTTTAGAGGTGCCTGTATGATTACCATGATGCAGAGGAAGACTGTATGTCTGTCAGAAATATGAAAACTTTTATGGGGGCGCTGAGTGCCGTACTGTTACTGGCGCCGCCGCTGGCTTGGGCGGAATACGCGTTGAACCTCACCGAGGGTGTGACCCCGCTGAGCCGGAACATCTACGACCTGCACATGACGATATTTTATATCTGTTGTGTGATCGCAGTGATTGTGTTTGGTGTCATGTTCTGGTCCATCTTCCACCATCGCAAGTCCCGCGGCGCGCAGCCGGCGAAGTTCCACCACAACACCACCATAGAAATAATCTGGACCGCCATCCCCATAGTGATTCTGGTGGTTATGGCTATTCCCGCTACCAAGTCCCTGGTGTTAATTGAATCCACCGGTGACTCCGACCTGACCATCAAGATCACCGGCCACCAGTGGCGTTGGCAGTATGAGTATATTGAGGAGGAGATCGAATTTTTCAGCAGCCTAGATGCCAACAGCAACGAGGCGCGGCAACTCAAGTCCGGCATCGACCCCAGCGAGATAGATAATTACCTGTTGGAAGTGGATAATCCGGTGGTGGTACCGGTCGGACAGAAAATCCGCTTTATGACAACGGCCGCAGATGTCATCCACTCCTGGTGGGTGCCCGACCTGGGCTGGAAACGGGACTCCATTCCTGGCTTTATCAATGAATCTTGGGCAATTATCGAGGAAGAAGGCACCTATCGCGGCCAGTGTGCGGAACTGTGCGGGCGCGACCATGCGTTCATGCCCATCGTCCTTAAGGCCGTCAGCGAAGATGAATATTACGACTGGGTGGGAGAGATGATGATGGTGGCCATGGAAGCGGAAGCCGGCGCCGATCGTGAGTGGAGCATGGCCGAGTTAATGGAACGTGGCGAGCAGGTCTATGGCACGTTTTGTGTCGCCTGTCACCAGGTCAACGGCATGGGTATCCCCGGTGCCTTCAAACCCCTGGTCGGCAGCCCGATCGCCACAGGGCCGGTGGAAGGCCATATCGAGGTCTTGATGAACGGCGTGCCCGGCACCGCCATGGCTTCGTTCGGTATGCAGCTGAATGATGTGGACATCGCCGCGGTCATTACCTACGAGCGCAACGCCTGGGGTAACGACATGGGTGACCTGGTGCAGCCGTCCACGATTGCCGCCATGCGCTAACGCGCAGCGCATCCAAGAACATAAGGTCACCTCTCACAAACACGAGGTGACCGTGCAGCATAAGGATGTGCTGCCATTTTTAGTCACGTAAGTGACTGAAAATGAAGGAAATGAAAAATCGCATTTTTTCATTTCCGTGTCTAAAAATGCTACGGAGGGCATTTTTACAGGTGACCATAAGAATACGAGGGTAACAGCATGAGCGACGTTGCAGTACACGAACACCACCAAGACGACCACGATCACAAGCCGACCGGCCTTGGCCGCTGGCTGTTTTCCACCAACCACAAAGACATTGGCACCATGTACCTGGTGTTCTCGCTGATTATGTTCTTCGTCGGCGGCGCCATGGCCATGGTGATACGCGCCGAGTTATTTCAGCCGGGCCTGCAATTTGTTGACCCGCAGTTTTTTAATGCCATGACCACCATGCACGCGCTGATCATGATATTCGGCGTGATCATGCCGGCGGGTGTCGGTCTGGCTAACTGGATGATCCCGATTATGATCGGCGCGCCGGACATGGCGCTGCCGCGCATGAACAATATGAGCTTCTGGATCCTGCCGTTTGCCTTTGCCATGCTGTTGGCGACATTTTTTATGGAAGGCGGCGCCCCGAACGGCGGCTGGACTATGTATCCGCCGCTGGTCACGCAACTAGGCGAGGGTTTCCCATACCTGATTTTCACGGTGCATTTTTTGGGTGTTTCATCCATTATGGGCGCTATCAATATCATCGCCACCGTGTTTAATATGCGCGCGCCGGGCATGGGCTTCATGCGGCTGCCATTGTTCGTATGGACTTGGATCATCACCGCATTCCTGCTCATTGTGTCGATGCCGGTGCTGGCCGGGGCGGTGACCATGCTGCTCACCGACAAGTATTTCGGTACCAGCTTTTTTGCTGCAGCCGGTGGCGGCGACCCGGTCATGTTCCAGCATATTTTCTGGTTCTTCGGCCATCCTGAGGTGTATATCCTGATCCTGCCGGCGTTTGGTATCGTCTCGCAGATCATCCCGACATTTGCCCGCAAACCGCTGTTTGGCTACGAGTCCATGGTGTACGCCACCGCAGCCATTGCCTTCCTGTCGTTTTTCGTGTGGGCGCACCACATGTTTACCGTCGGCATGCCGTTGGCCGGCGAGTTGTTTTTCATGTATGCCACCATGTCCATCGCGGTGCCTACCGGGGTTAAGATCTTCAACTGGCTGGCGACCATGTGGCGCGGCAGCATGACGTTTGAGACGCCCATGCTGTTCGCCCTGGCGTTCGTGATCCTGTTTTCTATCGGCGGCTTCTCCGGGTTGATGCTGGGCATTACCCCGGCGGACTTCCAATACCATGATACCTATTTTGTCGTGGCCCACTTCCACTATGTGCTGGTGACCGGCGCCCTGTTTGCGCTGATGGCCGCCACCTATTTCTGGCTGCCCAAGTGGACTGGCCACATGTATGACGAAACCCTGGGTCAAGCCCATTTCTGGCTGTCCACGATCTCGGTCAACGTGCTGTTTTTCCCGCAACATTTCCTGGGGCTGGCGGGCATGCCGCGCCGTATCCCTGATTATGCGGTGCAATTTACCGAGTGGAACATGATCTCCAGCCTGGGCGGCTTTGCGTTTGGCCTCAGCCAGTTGCTGTTTGTTTGGGTCATTATCAAGTGCGTGCGTGCCGGCAAGCAAGCAGACGAGCAGGTGTGGGAAGGCGCGCGTGGCCTGGAGTGGATCTTGCCCTCACCGCCGCCGTTCCACTCGTTTACGGTGCCGCCCAAAGTAGATGCTTCAGTTGCACATTCATGACAGGCGCGCGTGAACCGGGAGTCTGACAACAATGACCGTGAGTTCATGACCCGCCGCCGCAAGGCCAATGTGCGTCTGGCGCTGGCGCTGGCGTTGCTCGTGGTGGCAATTTACGTCGGCTTCATATTGAGCTACCTGTAGTCGTCATGGCGGACCGCAACGTCAACAAAACCGTGCGCCGGCTGCTGCTGGTGACCGTGGCCATGTTTGGCTTCGGCTATGCGCTGGTGCCGTTGTACCGGGTCTATTGCGACCTGACCGGGCGTGGCAGCAACCGCGCCATCAGCGCAGCTGAGGTCGGCAGCGAGGTGGACCGCGAGCGCCTAGTGACGGTGGTGCTGGACACCAATATCAGGGATATCCCCTGGACATTCGAGGCGGAAAGCCACAAGACTAGGGTGCGTCCGGGTGAGTTATCCGAAGCCATGTTCACGGTGGAAAACCATTCGGCGCACACGGTAACCGGGCGCGCAATACCCAGCATCTCGCCGGTGCAGGCCGGCATTTACGTCAGCAAGATGGACTGTTTCTGCTTCACCGAACAGGTGCTGGCGCCGGGCGAGAGCAAGGCCATGCCGGTGCGGTTTATCGTCGATACCGACCTGCCGGAGCGGTTTTCATCATTAACGCTGTCGTACACCTTTTTTGACGTGGGGGAAAACAAGGCGCTGGCTGCCGCACAATCAGCGCCCGCAGCATCGGCGCCAACCGCCAATCCTTCCTGATAACGATACCTGAGGAGCAAACATGTCCACTCAGCAAGACACTTATTTTATTCCCGAACCGAGCAAATGGCCGGTGTTGTTTTCCCTGGCCCTGTTCATCGCGTTTTGCGGCACGGCGTCCATGTTCAATTATTACCTCGCCAACGGGGAGATGGCGAGTTTCGGTTCGCACCTGCTGTTGCTGGGATTTGTTGCGGTGTTCTACATGTTTTTCGTCTGGTTCCGCGACGTCATCGACGAAAGCCTGAGCGGCGCTTACAACAAACAAGTGGATATCAGCTTCCGCTGGGGCATGAGCTGGTTCATTATTTCAGAAGTTATGTTCTTTGCGGCATTTTTCGGCGCCTTGTTCTATGCCCGGGTGTACTCGGTGCCGTGGCTGGGCGGCGAAGGTTCCGGCGCGGCCACCAATGAATTTTTGTGGCCGGCCTTTGAGAACACCTGGCCGCTGCTGCTGACCCCGGATATGACCATAGAGGGTCTCTCCACCAAATTCACCGAGATCAAGGAGGTTATCCCGGCCTTTGGCATCCCCGCCATCAACACCCTTATCCTGCTGTCCAGCGGCGCCACCGTGACCTTTGCCCACTGGGCCTTGAAGAAGAACCAGCGCGCGGCGCTGTGCTGGTGGCTGTTCGCCACAGTCCTGCTGGGTGCCGTGTTTATCTATTTGCAGGGCATAGAGTATGTGCACGCTTATCACGACCTGGGGCTGACCCTGAACTCCGGCATCTACGGCTCCACGTTTTTCATGCTGACCGGCTTCCACGGTTTCCACGTGACTATGGGCGCAGTCATGCTGACCGTGATCCTGTTGCGTTCCATGCAGGGCCATTTCACCAAAGAGAACCACTTCGCGTTCGAAGCGGTGGCCTGGTACTGGCACTTCGTCGATGTCGTCTGGCTGGGCCTGTTTATCTTCGTGTATTGGTTGTAAGCGGCGCCAAACTACCGACGCGCGCCACGACCGGCGGCGGGGGGATTACGGCGATGCTGCGGGCGGGGCTGCCGGGTTGATGCCGTGAGGTTTGATCAGGCCGGTGGCGAAGCCGATAAATAACAGGGCGAACAACGCAATGGATAACACTATCCGCAGCGTCAGTGACTTGACCGTGCGCTCGCTTTGACCTTTGTCCTTGACCAGAAACACCATGCCCGAAGCCAGGGAGACCAGGATGACAAGCAATAACACGACGATGACTATTTTGAATATTAACGCACCGCTGAACATGGCAATATCGGGTTGAGATATGCGGGTTAGTATAGCCTGTTTTTCCCCGCTACCATATTTTCGTCCAAATTGGCGCGCCTGAATTTCACTCCCTCGTTATGGCCCAGCCTGGTCGCGCTGGCGGTGTTTGCCTTGTTTATCCGGTTGGGATTCTGGCAACTGGAACGGGCGGATGAGAAGCTGGCGCTGGAAACCATCTACCGCAACCATATCGAGGCCGAACCCGTTGAGCTGACACAAGGTGGGCCGCTACGCGCACAGTCAGGCTGGATGCACTGGCGCAGATGTGTGCTGGACGGAGCCTTCGACCCCGAGACCGTGTTGTTGCTGGACAACCAGGTCTATAGAGGTACGGTGGGCTACCAGGTGTTCTCCCGCTTTGTGCTGGAGGATGGCGCCGCGGTACTGGTCGATCGCGGCTGGGTGGCAGCGCCCGCAACCCGCCGCGCGGCGCCGCGCCTGACCACCCCGGCCGGGCGGCTGACGCTGTCCGGCGTCGCCAAACCGGTGCCGGTCGCCGGTATAAAACTGGGGCAGGAGCTCCCGGAGCTTCTGGGCGACAACCTGCTACGGCTGCAGCGCATCGACCTGACACAAATCGCCACCCGCAACGACTGGGAGCTGCTCCCCTACGTGGTGCGCCTGGACCCCGACGCCAGCGGCGGCTTCACCTGGAACGGCACTGAGCCCGGCTTCAACCGCGAACGGCACCTGGGCTACGCCTTTCAATGGTTCGCCCTGGCCGCGGCGTTATTGGTCATTCTGGTGGTGACTGTGAAGAGAGGGAAGCGGCAGTCTGGTCACACAGCCGATGACACCTGAAAACCTCGCCACACAGATAAAGACCTGGGGAGCCGAACTCGGCTTCCAACAGGTCGGCATCACCGGCATTGACCTCAAGGAAGATGAACGCCACCTGCATAACTGGCTGGAGCAGGACCTGCACGGGGACATGGCGTACATGCAGCGCCACGGCAACAAACGCACCCGGCCGGAACAGTTGCACCCGGGCACCATCCGGGTTATCTCCGCCCGTATGGACTACCTGCCGCCCCGCGCCAAGCCCATACAGTCGGTGCTGGCCGACGGCAAGCTGGCGTTCATATCCCGCTACGCGCTGGGTCGGGACTACCACAAGGTCATGCGCGCGCGTCTGAAAAAACTGGCGCAACGGATAACAGAAGAAGCCCGCCCACACGGCTGGCGTGTCTTCACCGACTCGGCGCCGGTGCTGGAAAAAGCGCTGGCGCGCAATGCCGGGCTGGGCTGGATCGGCAAGCACAGCAATCTGTTGCACCCGCAGGCGGGTTCCTGGTTCTTTCTGGGGGAAATCTATACCGACCTGCCGCTGCCGACAGACGAGAAGTTCGCCGGGGAACACTGCGGCGCCTGCACCGCCTGTATCGACGTCTGTCCCACCCGAGCCATTGTCGGCCCCTACCGGGTGGATGCCCGCCGTTGCATCTCCTACCTCACCATCGAGTACCGCGGCGTCATCCCGGAGGAATTCCGCCGCGCCCTGGGCAACCGCATCTACGGCTGTGACGACTGCCAGCTGGTCTGCCCCTGGAACCGATTCGCGCAATATACCTCAGAGCCGGACTACCAGCCCCGCCACAGGCTGGACGAGCTGAGTCTGGTCGAGTGCTTCCTGTGGAGTGAAGACAAATTCAAAGAAAAGACCGAAGGCGGCGCCATAAGACGCATCGGCTACGAAAGCTGGCTACGCAACATCGCCGTCGCCTTGGGCAACGCCCCCACCTCGACAACAGTCATCAACGCCTTAAACCAGCGCAAGAACCATCCTTCATCCCTGATACGCGAACATGTGAGTTGGGCATTGGCACAGCACGCAGTGTAGTCTTTGCGCGGACAAACTTCTTTTAACCCGAATATCTCACCGAAGTGGTTCAATGATGAACTGGCGCAGTATTGGGCGTGTGCGCCCGGACCTTCCGGCATTACGTCGACCGGTATGTTGTTCGGAGTTTGCTTAGGCCGCAAGGGTTTCGATGACATCGCCCTTGCGTTGCAGTACGGTCACGCCCTGCGCTAAGGCCGCCTGCTTCAGCTCGTCATGGAAGTGGAAGGCGGCCAGTGCCAAGCGCTGCCGGCGGTCGGCGTGTTCCGGGAATAAGCGCCGGAAGTTGGGCGCCTTCTGGTCCAGCAGGCGCGCTAAGTCGTTCTCATGTGCCTTGTACTTCACTTCCACGACAAATACCTCGCGACCGTTCACTAACAGCAGGTCGAACTCGTCCTCAAGGCCGGCGCGGCTGCGCGTGATGTTCCGGTCGACGAAGTCGAAGCGCACCCCGGCCAGCGTCGGATTGGCCTTGAGGCTGTTGTGGTAGAACTCCTCAGCCGCCGCCCCCAGGCTGTTGCCGACGCCGCCGTACATTTCCGCCAGACGGTTCAGCTTGGCATCGGTCTTCGCCAGCTGGGCATCGGTCTTCGCCAGCTGGGCATCGGTCTTCGCCAGCTGGGCATCGGTCTTCGCCAGCTGGGCATCGGTCTTCGCCTGCTGCGCGGCGTTTTTTTCAATCAGGGCTTCGGTCTTCGCCAGCTTGGCCTCGGTCTTCGCCTGCTGCGCGGCGTTTTTCGCCAGCTGGGCATCAGTACGGTCTTGCGCGGCGGCCAAGCCGGCAACCAGCGCTTTCAGTTCTTCATCGGTCATGGCAAAATCCTCTCAGTGAAGCGGCGGCTCAGTCTATCCTGTCGGTGTTTCAGCCTGATCCTTGCAAGCCGAGATTCTCGTTTCGGCCAGTTTAATGTATTCCGGGGCGATGTCATAGGCCACATAGTTTCTATGGTTCTTTAGTGCCGACAGGCACACCGTGCCGCTGCCGGCAAACGGGTCGAGAACCACATCGTCCCTGAACGAATACAACTGAATCAGCCGGTGCGGCAATTCTTCCGGGAACGGCGCCGCATGGCCGATCTTTTTTGCTGATACCGCAGGAAAATCCCAGACGCTTTTCGTCCATTCCAGAAATTCTTCTTTCTTAATCGTGTTCTCCTTGTCTCCCCGTTTTCTTGAAAATGACTGCTTGGAAAACACCAAGATATATTCATGCACATCCCGCAACACCGGGTTGGCCGCCGACTGCCAACTGCCCCAGGCCGTGGAGGGACTGGCGCTGGAACCCTTGTTCCAGAGGATCTCCCCGCGCATCAGGTAGCCAAGCTCCTGCATCCCGTCAATAATATAACTGTGCAACGGGATATATGGCTTACGCCCAAGATTGGCCACATTGATACAAGCCCGCCCACCCGGCACCAGCACCCGATAGGTTTCCCGCCAAACAGCATTGAGCAACGTCAGGTACTCGGCAAGGCTCAAATCCTCGTCATATTCCTTGGCGACGTTATAAGGCGGCGAGGTAATCATCAGGTGCACACTGTTGTCCGGCAGCTCGCTCATCGCCTCACTGGATTTACAGAAGATTTTATTCAGATGCTCTGGCGGAACAGCATTCTCAATATAATCTACCTTCCCCCCGCTATCCAATCCTTCATATAGTCTGGCATTGTAAAATTTCGAGGAATCATGGCTGACCCTGCCGACTGTTCCGAACGCGCTCGTTTCGGTTCCTCGCCTGCGCTTGGCCTGGGTTTGCGATTGAGTTGCCATAACTATTCCCGAATTAAGGACGCCTCTAAACCTTCATGATCAGGGCACTGCACACCCCGACAATATGTAAATCTGAAAAATTTACACAGCAAAAATACCACGGAGGGCATTTTTGGAGGTTGTTATAATACTATGGAACCTCCGACTTAATCGCAGGTTTCTGATTCGATAATGTCTGATACAAGTTTACGCGCCGCCATCATCGCCGCTGCCCGCTCCCTGCATGAACGGCAACTCGGTATCGGCACAGCCGGTAACGTCAGTGCCAAAATCGCGCAGGGTTACCTGATCACGCCCACGGGGGTGGACTATGAGACGCTGACGCCTGTGCATATCGTCAGCATGGACTTGCGCGGCAACCGCGCAAAAGGCGATCTCAAGCCTTCAAGCGAATGGCGTTTCCACCAGGACATCTATATTGCGCGGGCGGAGGTGAACGCCATTGTCCATACTCATTCCCCTTACGCCACGGCGCTGGCCTGTACCCGCCAGGACTTACCGGCGTTTCACTACATGGTGGCCGGCGCCGGCGGTGCCTCCATCCGTTGCACCGAGTATGCAACCTATGGCACCCAGGCCCTGTCCGATCACGCCCTGGCTGCCTTGTCCGGGCGGCACGCCTGCCTGCTCGCCAACCACGGGGTCATCGCGTTGGGCGCCGATGTCACCGCGGCCATGAACATGGCGCAGCTGGTAGAGGAGCTGGCCAAGCAATACCTGCTGAGCCGCATGGCCGGCGCGCCGGTGCTGCTGAACGATGCCGAAATGGAGGTCAATCTGGAAAAGTTCAAGGATTATGGCAAACAGTGATGTGTCCGCAGCGGACGTGATGTAATGGAAATCTGGCAATACCTCATCCTGTTACTGGTGGGTATCGTAGTCGGCTTTGTGAACGTGATGGCCGGCGGCGGGTCACTGTTGAGTATTCCGGTGATGTTGTTCATGGGAGTGCCGGCACCGGTGGCGAATGGCACCAACCGGATTGCGATACTGGCGCAGATGGCCACGGCGACCATTGCCTTCTTCAGAAAGGGTTATTCCGACTTCAAGCTCAGCTTGACCCTGGCCCTGGCCGCGCTGCCCGGTGCCGTAGTCGGCGCGCTGCTCGGCACCCGTCTGGAGGGGGTCTGGTTTAATCGTATCCTGGCTGTCATCATGCTGGCGGTAATGCTGGTCATGGCCACGGAAAAACGCACCCCGGACTATGCTCGGACACCGCCACCGAGACCGCGCCTGGCACTGGCGCACATACTGATGGCGTTGGTGGGAATCTGGGGAGGGTTCATACAGGTAGGGGCCGGTTTCCTGTTCATGCCGATTCTGTACAAGACTCTGGGCCTGGACCTGGTGCGGGTGAACATGCACAAGACCTTTATCATCACCTTCTATACCACGGCGGCCCTGATCGTATTTGCCTGGCAAGTGGAGCTGTTCTGGGTGCTGGGTTTAAGTTTGGCCGTGGGCACTTCCATCGGTGCCTGGCTCAGCGCGCAGGTGCAGGTCAGCCAGGGGGAAAGGCTTATCAAGGGGGTGCTGAATACCGTACTCGCGCTGTTCATCGTCAAGCTGCTGTTCTTTAACGGATAGCTCAGCAGTTCCCGTTAACCCCACCTCATTTTGCCGATGTTAGCGGGAACCACTGCCCGCAAGCCTATGCCACGGAGGGTATTTTTGCTATGTAAATTTTACAGATTTACATACTGTCGGGGTGCGCAACGCCCTGATAGCGTTGGACGCAGCGGCGGAATGCTTTCATGGGTAGGTGGGCCATGACTTGCGAGAAGACAAATTGGCCGGTGGGCATGGTGATTTCTCCTGATGATGATGAACATCGGGAGGGTAACATCAAGCGGCGGCGGCAGTTTTAATCGATACCCCTGAAAAATCTCTGATTTATGAACAAAATGAATGAGTTATACTACATCAATGCGATTTTCTTGGGACACTAGTGCACAGCAGGCATTGATCAGGTAAACTGTCTGCCATTATGGCATGTTACCATCGGCACTTTTACACTTTCCTCGTATCGGCGCTGGCAATCACGTTGTCCGGTTGCCAGTCGGCGTTTGGGCCGCAGGCGTTGGAGAGTACGCATCCTGCCTATAATGAGGCGATTATTGCTTCGATTAACGAGCAAATGTTGCAGAACCTGGTGCGTATGCGTTACCGGGATGTGCCGTTTTTCCTGGAAATCGGCAGCGTGACCGCGAGCCTGTCGCTGGGAGCCAATGCCGGGGTCGATGCCGGGGTTGATTTCGGTGGCAGTGAAAACCTCAGCCCCAACCTGGGCCTCTCATACGCCGACAGGCCAACTATTTCCTACACGCCTTTGCAGGGCGAGGATCTGTTGAAAAGCCTTCTTAGCCCCCTGCAACTGGAAGACATCCTGGTGTTGACGCAGTCCGGCTGGAATATCAGCCGGGTGTTCGGGCTGTGTTTTGAGAGGATCAACAACCTGTACAACGCGCCCAATGCCTCCGGGCCAACACCAGACACCGAGCCGAACCATGAAGCATTCAACCGGCTCATGGACGCGCTGCGCATATTGCAGAAAAACCAGCTCATGGAAATTGGCTCTGATGGAGAGGACGGGATCATTATCAAGCTCATCAGGGATAGCACCAGATACAGGGCTGAAATCGACCGGGTGTATGATTTGCTGGAGCTGGACCGGAACCGGGATAAATTCAGTCTGGCCACCGATTTTCTGACCATGGACAATACCCAATGGACTGTGCGCACCCGTTCCATTTCCGGCCTGCTGTATTACCTGTCACACAATGTGCAAGCGCCGCCGCCGCATCGGGGCGCGCTGGTAACGGACACCCGGCTCAGGGCCGGTGGCGGCTCATTCAACTGGAGCGACACCCCGGCAGGACGCCTGTTTAGGGTCAATACCAGCACCGAACAACCCGCGCACGCCTACATCGCCACCCGCTACCGCGGCCACTGGTTTTACATTCAAGACTCCGATCTGGAAACCAAATCCACCTTCAGCCTGCTGCGCCAGTTATTCGACCTGCAAGCCGGGCAAAAACAGTCAACCGGGCCGGCGTTGACGCTGCCGGTGAGGTGACCTGACAGGGGGTTGCAGCCGATCATAACGGTATGGCTCACTCTGAACAACTTATCTTAGCCTCTTCGTCGGTGCATCGCCGGGCGTTGCTGGAACGGTTGCGGCTGCCGTTCCGGTGTCATGCGCCGGGGATAGACGAAACTCCGCAGCCGGGGGAAGCGCCGCCGGCTTTGGTAGAGCGCCTGGCACTGGCAAAAGCCCGCGCGGTTGCCCGGTTCTATCCGCAGGCGCTGATCATTGGCTCAGACGAGGTGGCGGCGCTGGACGGGCGCATTTTCCCGAAGCCGGCAGACCCTACAGCCGCGCGGCGCCAGCTCGAAACCATGTCCGGCCGTGAGGTGGAGTTCCTGACAAGCGTGTGCCTTCTCAACAATGCCACCGGACGCCACCAACTCGACACGGTGGCCGTACAAGTCCGGTTCAGGCCGTTGACACAAGCCGAGATACGACGCTATCTGGATATCGACAAACCCTACGACTGCGCCGGCAGCTTCCGCTCCGAAGCCGGCGGCATCACTCTGGTGCACCGCATCAGCAGTAATGACAACACCGCGCTACTAGGCCTGCCGTTGATAACCCTGCAAGAGATGTTGCGCAACGAGGGTTATGAGATTCCTTGAAGTAAGCCGAGTCAGCTATTGGGATTACTCACTTTTCCCTGTAAGGCGAGAATACGATAGGGTGCCTCTATTACACCAGGTGACCTCATGTCTCTTATCCTCATTGCTCTCGGGCTACAACTGCTAAAATATCCTTGCGCTGTTCCTGAATAAGGTGCCCAGTTCCTTTGAGAACTGTTCCAGCAGGGTGTCGCGGTAGGTGAAATCCACAATATCTTCGGCGCCAATGAGCTCACGGGCGACATAGTCGGCGTTGCCCAGGCCATCGATCAGGCCCAGCCCCAGCGACTGCTCGCCGGTCCATATCAGCCCGGAGAAAATCCGCTCATCTTCACTCAGGCGGTCGCCACGGGCCTGCCTGACGGTTTCCACAAATTGCTGATAGACATTATCCAGCAATGCGTTCACGTGTGCGACTTCTTCATCTTGTGTCGGCTGGAAAGGATCCAAAAATGCCTTATTGGCGCCGGCGTGATAGACGCGCCGTTCCATGCCCAGTTTGTTCAGCGTATCAACGAAACCGAAACCGCCCATGACCACCCCGATGGAGCCGACTAGACTGGCCTTGTCGGCGTAAATCCGGTCCGCAGCCACGGCGACGTAGTAGCCGCCTGAGGCGCACAGGTCGCCGATGACTGCATACACCGGAATGTCCGGATGTTCGCTTTTCAGACGGTTGATTTCATCATTGACATAACCGGCCTGCACCGGACTGCCGCCGGGGCTGTTGATGCGGAGAATAATGCCGGCCGTCTTGTCGTCTTCATAAGCGGCGCGCAAACCGGCCGCCACGTAGTCGGCACCGGCGGGTTCACTACCGATAATCACGCCTTGAATATCTATCAACGCAGTATGCTGTGCGCGCTCCAAACGGGCGCTGGAAATATCCGTGCCGTCGCTGAGGAAAATGACCAGCAACAGGATCACCACCCCGGTGCCGAACAGTTTGAAGGCGATACCCCAGCGGCGCGCGCGCCGCTGTTCGGCCAGGAACTCCCGGGCAATACCGTTTACCAGGTCCTGTTCGATGCGTGCATCGGCTTCCTTCCTGCTGTCATTCTCTAGCCAGGGAGCACTCATATCAGGCCCGTTTTATCAGCTTTCCTCAGCGCTTGCGGTGGCTGTGGCTGCCTTTTCTTCAGCCGGTTTCGTCTTCGCTTCCGCAGCTTTGTCTGACTGTCTCCGATTGCGGCTGTTGCGCCCCCGCCCGGACTGTCGGGATTGCCGTTTGTCGCCCCCCCTCTGCTCGCGCCCGCCCTGCCGCTGCTGACCGCCAGAGCCTGAACCGTCGTTTCTACGCGCAGAACTCCGGCGTTGTGGTTGCCTGCCTGAACTGCCACCTGAATGCCTGCCTCTGCCTCTGTTGCCAGAGGCCGGGCGCCGCGGTTGCTCCGGTTCCGGGGGCGGGGCTTGTTGTTGCGTTTCTGCCTCAGCGTGGAACAGCTTGTCCAGCAGTCTGCTCACCAGTCCTTTGTCCTTGACCGCCCGGGCCGATGGCGCCGGACGGGCCGGCATAATCTGGGTTAATGCGGGCTTCTCCCGAGGCCTGCGTTTGTCGCCGGGCGTGGCGTCAACAGCTTTGCTCTGTTTTACCTCGGCAAACTTATAGCTCTCCTGACGGGACTCATCCGATACAGAATCGGACAGGTTAATACGCTGAATCTGGTATTGCGGCGTTTCCATGTCCGGGTTCGGACTGATAATGATTTGCACATCAAGACGTTGTTCTATGTCCCTGATATCCTGTCGTTTTTCATTCAATAAATAGGTGGCGGCATCCACCGGCAACTGTGCAACCACTTTGGCGGTCAGCTCTTTCATGGCCTCTTCCTGAATAATCCTCAACACGGCCAGAGACAATGATTTTATGTCCCGGATGCTGCCCTGGCCGTCGCAACGCGGACAAGGGATATGGCTGGATTCTCCCAGGGACGGGCGTAACCGCTGACGCGACATTTCCAACAGTCCGAAGCGTGAGATGCGCCCCGTTTGTACTCGGGCGCGGTCCACCTTTAACCCCTCCCGCAGCCGGCTCTCAACCGCGCGCTGGTTTCTGCTGCTCGTCATGTCGATGAAATCAATGACAAACAGGCCGCCCAGGTCGCGCAGGCGTAATTGCCGGGCAATCTCGTCGGCGGCCTCAAGGTTGGTCGTCAACGCGGTTTCTTCAATGTCCTCGCCGCGGGTTGCGCGCGCCGAATTGATGTCTATTGAGGTCAGCGCTTCGGTGTGGTCAATAATCAGCACGCCGCCGGAGGGGAGTTGCACTTCCCGGGAAAAAGCAGTTTCGATTTGCCCTTCGATCTGGTAGCGACTGAACAGCGGGTCACTGCCGGAATACAGTTTCAGCTTTGGCAGGTTATGGGGCATGACCTGTTCCATGAAGTCCCGGGCGCGATGGAACACGTCATTGTCGTCAATCCGGATTTCAGCTATATCATTTCTGAGATAATCGCGAATGGCCCGGATAATGACTTCACTCTCTTGGTAGATGAGAAACGGGGCGGCCTTGTCGTTGGAGGTTGATTTGACGGACTCCCAGAGCATCTTCAGATAGTCCAGGTCCCACTGCAATTCCTCGGCGCTTTTACCCACGCCGGCAGTGCGCAGGATCAGCCCCATGCCTTGTGGTATTTCCAGGGTGCTCAGCGCCTCGCGCGCGTCACTGCGGTCATTGCCTTCAATTTGTCTGGATACGCCTCCGGCTCTGGGGTTATTGGGCATCAGCACCAGGTAGCGCCCGGCCAGACTGATGAACGTAGTCAGTGCCGCGCCCTTGTTGCCGCGCTCTTCCTTCTCTACCTGGACAATGTACTCCTGCCCCACCTCCAGGGCTTCCTTGACAATGGCGCGGCTGTGGCCGTTGTCGCCATTTTTGGGTTTGAGCAGGGTGCGGGCGATTTCCTTAAAAGGCAAAAACCCGTGACGCTCGGCACCGAAATCCACAAATGCGGCTTCAAGACTGGGCTCAATCCTGACAATCCGACATTTGTAGATGTTTGACTTTTTCTGTTCCCGTCCTGTCGATTCTATATCAAGATCATACAGGCGTTGGCCGTCCACTAGCGCCACCCGCAACTCTTCCGGTTGAGTCGCGTTTATCAACATTCTTTTCATGGTAAATGTCCGTTACGCAATGGCTCAGCGCCGCTCCGGTCTGTGGCCGGGGCAGCACCCGGGCCAGCCACCGGCCGGGAGCCATGTTAATCTGTTAGCGCGCAGCCGTCTCGCAGCAGCGACTTCAAGTCCGGAGCGGCCCTGACACGGCCTGTTCAGGCCTGACCTGGAGGCGCCGCTAAAAATCAGAGACACCATCAATACCGTTCCCGGGCTATCGAATATATAGGCCACCTCTAACAATCAGAGGCACCTCAAACATGTCCATCGTGGAATTGTCAGGGCGGGACTGAATTCTCTAACCGGTGAAGGTCAGTCGTTCTATCTCAAATTCTACAGTTGTTGCAGACAAGTGCCCTGATATGGCCTATCCTAGCAGGATAGTTCGATTGTCAACTCAAGCGCGCATACTGTAACATATCCGCCGCGCTACCACAATAAGGTGTCCAGGTTCAATACATATGAGACTCAGAGGCAGGCTGTGTGAGTTGTTGATAATACTCCATTGGGGTTAATAAACCAATACCGTCATGCGGGCGGTAGGTATTGTAGTATTGCTGATACTCTGCCAGTTTGCGGTTGATGGCGGCCACGGTCAGTGGGCCCTCGTAGAACGGATAGAACTCATAGCGGCTGGTGGCATTGGCGCGTTCTACACAGCCGTTGTATTCGGGTTTTTTCGGGGGCAGCACGTACAGGGGGATTCCTAAGTCCTGGCAAGCCTGCTCGAACTCATCTCGGAACTCCGAGCCGCCATCGACCTGGATAGAACGGATGGGAAACGGCGCCTCACCGAGCAGCGCTTTTAAGAAGCGCCGGGCATTGCCACTGGTGGCCCGACTGTAGGCTCGCAGCGCACTCCATTTGCTCACCGGACAGACGGCCTTGAACTCCTTCACCGTGATGCCGTCCGTGAAGCCGACACTCATGTGGTCTATCTGCATCAACTCCCCTGGCGCCTTAGCCTTCATCCCGTAGCGCCAGCGCTTGGCATGATGGGTAAACGCCCGGCGGCGCTTAGGCTTCACCCGGCCATAGTAAAACGCCACCGGCTTGACCCGACCCAGCCGCACCAGCTTCGCCACGATGCGCCCGACCGTACTCTCGCTCAAAGTCCAGCCCTGCTCGCGCACCCCCACCCGCCAGAGCTTACGCTTACCCCATAACGGATAACGTTGGCGAAGGTGCAAGACCTGCTGCTCGTGCTGGCGCGTCCATTGCGGCACACGCCGCCGCCGCGGCGCACGAGAGCCACACCCCAGACCCTTCAGCCCATGTTCACGATACCGCTTCAACCAACGGTAGTAGGTCGCCCTCGACCAACCTACTGCTGCCAGTGCCGTCGCCTCACCACACCCATCCTCGCGTAACGTCGCAACCAATTCCAACTGCTTCAAACGACCGCGCGCGTCAGCATCGGTAGTATCATCGACGCGCCAACTGCGATATGATTTCACCCGCAGGCTTTTGATCTGCATCGGGTAGTCCTCCTGTGTCAATTAGTTGAGATTAATTCACACACAGACTACCCGATTTCTTTATCTAAAGAGTCTCACTTGTTTCTGAACCCGGACATAAGGCATCTGTAAAAATGTCTGGAAGGCATTTTTGCTGTGTAAATTTTCAAAATTTATATACTGTCGGGGTGTGCAGCACCCCCGATCATGGGAGTTTAGAGATTCCCAATATCATTTTCGCGATGTCGTTGAGCATGTCACAACCAACGCATAAAAAAACCAGGGCCGGCAATATCACCATTGACGCGGAGCAGTCTGGCCGGCGTATTGATAACTTCCTGGTCTCCTTTTTCAAGCGGATGCCCAGAAGTCGCATCTATCAAATGCTGAGACGCGGCGAGGTCAGGGTCAACGGCGGTCGTATCAAGCCGGAATATCGCCTGCAGGCGGGGGATGCCATCCGTATCCCGCCGGCGTATGAGATCAAGCCCGACGCGCCCGAGACTGCGCCGGCGCGCTTGGTTGACATGCT
Source organism: Gammaproteobacteria bacterium (assembly GCA_965215365.1). Classification (GTDB taxonomy): domain Bacteria; phylum Pseudomonadota; class Gammaproteobacteria; order Eutrophobiales; family Eutrophobiaceae; genus JAAXHV01. The sequence goes on from CBDCDS010000003.1 coordinate 2,303,822, forward strand.
CGGGCGTTGCGTCATCCATGAGGACGCACGGGTTATCGTCATCAATAAACCTGCAGGATTGCCCGTACATGCCGGCAGCGGGAGTTATTTCGGCGTGATAGAGTTGTTGCGAACATTGTTCCAGCGGGAGGACGGCTTGAATCTGATCCATCGTCTGGACAAGGAAACTTCCGGCTGCCTGATGGTGGCAAGAACCATGCCGGTGCTACGCCAACTCAACCAGGCGTTACGCAGCGGCCAGGTTCGCAAAGAATATGATGCCCTGCTACAGGGGCGGCTGGAGCAAAAGTTGATCAAGGTGGACAGCCCGTTGCGGCGCTACGGGAATCGTTCTGGAGGCGGCAAGGTCAGACCTGATGCTCAAGGCAAAGCCGCCCGGTCTGAATTTACCGCGCGCGCCTCATTTCAGGAGGCCACCCGGGTCAGGGTCAGCATCGGCACCGGGCGCACCCACCAGATCAGGGCTCATGCCGCTGCCATTGGTCACCCGTTGGCCGGCGATGACAAATACGGGAGCCGGGAATTTAACAGGAAAATGCGTAGCCTGGGCCTCAAACGCATGTTTTTGCATGCCGCCCGACTCGCCGTGCCGGTACTGCAGGAAACCGGAAAATATCGCTTCAGCGCGCCGCTGCCCGCTGATCTTGAGGCGGTATTGAGGCGTATACCTTGAGGGCAACTCTAACGTCTGCTCTCAGCCAGCAGGATTTTCATGTCCCTGACTGCCTGGTGCAGACCGGAAAATATGGCCCGGGCAATGATAGCATGGCCGATGTTAAGTTCGGCAACCTGTTCCAGCGCCGCGATGGGTGGCACATTGTGGTAATGCAAGCCATGGCCGGCGTTGATTTGCAGCGGTGTTTGCGCCGCATGCTCGACGGCGCGGGCAATTTTATCAAGCTCGGCGGCGCAGCCTGCGGCGTCTGCGCAGTCTGCATAACGGCCGGTATGGATTTCTATCATGTCTGCGCCGGCGGCCACGGCCGCGTCTATTTGTGCGGCATCGGCGGCAATGAACAGCGATACCTTAGCACCGCCGGCGCGCAGTCTGGCGCAGGCCGCGCGTAGTTTCTGCAGCTGACCGGCCACCTCCAGGCCGCCCTCGGTCGTCAATTCTGCGCGCCGCTCCGGCACAAAACAGCAGTACTGCGGGCGCAGTTTTTCTGCCAACGCCAGCATGTCAGCAGTCACCGCCAGCTCCAGGTTGACGGGAATGGTCAATACCTCCTGAATCATCTTTACGTCTCGCGCCTGGATATGGCGGCGGTCTTCGCGCAGATGTACCGTAATAGAGTCGGCGCCGGCCTGTTCGGCAACCAGCGCGGCGTGCGCCGGTTCCGGGTAACGCGTCAGCCGAGCCTGACGCAATGTCGCCACGTGGTCGATGTTGACTCCCAGTTTTATCGGTTTCATGGTATTGCGTTACTCCTGTTTGCCCGCATTGAATTGATATAACGCCCGGCTCTGCAAAGGTTTATCTCCCAACAACCGGCCCAATGAGCTGCGCATCAGTTGTTTAGCCTCTGCCAGCACGATCTTATCAGCCAGATCTTCGTGCGCCAGACCCAGCAGGGTGCGACCGGATACTTTCAGGCTGTCGGGAACCGCCGCGTCCCCCGGCAGCGGGCCGCGCTCGGGCAGATAATTATAATCCTGATCCGGCCTGATGGCATTGCCGGCGGTGTCCGCATCCAGTGCCAGCCCGTAACCCAGCGCTTTTAACAGCCGTTTTTCAAAGACTCTGAGGGTTGGCTGTTCGCGCGCGCGGTCGCTGAGCCGGCACAGTGCGGTTTCATAAGCATCAAACAGTTCCGGGTGCGGTTCATGTCGGTGCAGCAGCCTGACCAGCAGTTCATTGATATAAAACAGGGCGAACAGACCAGCCGCCATATTGGTGTCATTATCCGGGCAGGGTTCCGCCCCGCTCAGCGTCCCTAATTCCCGGCGCATACTCCAGGCGATATTGACCTTGCGCCCCGGCTGCAGCAACGCCCGGCTGGCATTTTTCTGCGTTCTGCCGCCCTTGGCGACCAGACTGACCCGGCCGTGTCGGCGTGAGAACACATCCAGCAACAGACTGCTCTCGCGGTAGTTGCGACTGTGCAGGATGTAGCAGGGGTTCAGTTCGGCGCGCATTGTGATGGGTGTCAGAGTTCAGGGATGCTGGTATCCCAGAGTCTGCAACGCCTGCATATCCTCTGTCCAGTCCCGTTTGATTTTCACCCAGGTTTGCAGATAGACCTTTTTGGCGAAGAACTTTTCCAGCTCCACGCGTGCATCGTAACCTATCAATTTCAGCATCTTGCCGTTTGCGCCGATAAGGATAGCGCGTTGTGAGCGGCGCTCCACCCAGACGGTAGCATACAGGGTCAGCAATGATTTTTCTTCCTTGAATTGCTCAATGGTAATCGCTGTGCGATACGGCAATTCATCACCTAGGTGTGTCATAACCTGCTCCCTGATATATTCGGCTGCCAGAAAACGGGCACTTTTATCACTGATCTGATCCGGCGGGAACAGCGGCTCTCCCGCCGGCAACAGGCCGGCCAACCGCTGTTCCAGCCGCGCGACATCACGCCGGCGCCGGGCACTGATGGGTATAATTTCAGCGCAAGACAGCTGTTCCTTGAGGAAGTCAATGTACGGCAGCAATGCGGCGCGCTCCTTGAGCAGGTCCAGTTTGTTGATCACCAGCGCCAGTGGCGCGGCCACATCCTGCAGTAGCTCAGCAACCAGACTGTCTGCGCGTTCCCATTTTAGCGCTTCGACTACAAACACCACTACGTCAATATGCGCCAGCGCGTTGACGACCTCCCTGTTCATAAAGCGGTTCAGACCGGACTTGTAAGTATGCTGATAACCCGGAGTATCCGTGAACACGATCTGGTACTCAGGTGTGGACTTGATCCCGCGCAGTTGCCAGCGCGTGGTTTGTGGTTTTCTGGTAACGATGCTGACCTTGTGTTCAACCAGTTGGTTGAGCAGGGTGGATTTACCCACGTTGGGCCGGCCGGTGATGGTCACATAACCGGCTTTGAAGGCAGGCACTTGTTTCAGGTCGCTAACCGGCATCCGGCGCAATGATTTCCAGTGCCGCGTCAGCCGCAGCCTGCTCTGCGTCGCGTTTGTTTTTGCCGCTCGCGCGGACCGGTTTGGCAATACCTTCGACATGGCACTCTATGGTGAACAAGCGGTCATGCGCGACACCGGTTTCTGCCACAACCTGGTAGCTGGGCAACGGTTTTTTATTGGCTTGAAGATATTCCTGTAACCGGGACTTCGGATCTTTGGGGATATTCTCCACAGTCAACTCTGCCAGCAGGCGGGAAAATAATGTCTGCACAAAACTGCGGCACTGTTCCAGATCGGAATCCAGATATACCGCGCCGACCAGAGCCTCCATGGAGTTAGCCAGCAGCGACTGTTTGCGCCACCCGGCGCTTTTGTGTTCGCCCAGGCCCAGCCTGAGGTGTCGGCCCAGATCCAGTTGTGATGCCAGACCTGCCAGCGTTTGCTTTTTAACCAGCGCTGCGCGTAAGCGGGTCAGGTCGCTTTCCGTTGCCTCGGGAAATTTTGCAAACAAGGCGTCGGCGATGAACAGCCCCAGCAGCGCATCGCCCAGAAACTCAAGTCGTTCATTATGTTCCTTGCCGAAACTGCGGTGCGTGAAAGCCAGGTCCAATAACGGGGTGTTGCGAAAGTTGTAGCTCAGCAGCCCGCTTATATGTCGTTGCAGTTCGCTGTCGATACTCATCGTCGGTACTCTTGTAAAGGACGCCTGCTATTCTATCGCAGACCCAATCCGGCCCCAGTCCACATCCCAGCTGGCCAAGTCAAGCAAGCCGTCGTTGCTCCAGTTCATCCAGATATAAAACGCCCGTCCCACCAGGTTTTCATCAGGCACCAGGCCCCAGTAACGGCTGTCGCGGCTGTTGTCACGGTTATCACCCAGCACAAAGTAATGGCCCTCGGGGATGTGCCTGTCGATTGCCAGCGGCGAGGCATACAGCGGATTGACCAGGATCTGATGCGGCGTCTCAGTCAGGCCTTCCTCCAGCAGATAGGAGCCGTTCTCCCGGCTGGCTACGCCGTCGCGCTGATAGACCTCCTGCAGCTCCACCTTGACCTCCTGCCCGTTGATAATCAGTTGCTTGTCCTGGTATTGCAGGTGATCTCCGGGCACACCCACTACCCGCTTGATAAACGGCACTGCCGGGTCTTCGGGATAACGGAATACGATCACGTCGCCGCGCTGAGGTTGGCCGCGACCGAATACTTTGGTGTTCAGCGCCGGCAGCCGGATACCGTAGTCATACTTGTTGACGAGAATGAAATCGCCGCGTAACAGGGTCGGCATCATGGATGCGGACGGAATGCGGAACGGTTCAATGACAAACGAGCGTAGCGTCAGCACGATAAAAAAGACCGGGAATAACGAACGGGCATAATCGACGATCAGGGGTTCTGCGCGTCCCTGACCGGTGGATGGTTTTCTGCGACGCGCAAAAAACAGCGCGTCAACAGCCCAGATGATGCCGCTGAGTGCCGTCAGCAGGACCAGCAAGGTGGTAAAATCCAAGGTCATTGCTCCCCTCCCACATGCAGTATGGCCATGAATGCCGACTGCGGAATTTCGACCGAACCCAGTTGTTTCATTCGTTTCTTCCCCGCTTTTTGCTTCTCGAGCAGTTTTCTCTTGCGCGTGACATCGCCGCCGTAACACTTGGCTGTGACGTTCTTGCGCAGTGCTTTTACCGATTCTCTGGCAATGATTTTTGAACCTATGGCGGCCTGTATCGCCACCTCATACATCTGACGCGGCACCAGCTGTTTCATTTTCGCGGTCAGTTCCCGGCCGCGTCGTTGCGCCAGATTGCGGTGCACGATACAGGACAGGGCATCGACCCGAGCGCCGTTAATGAGCATATCCAGTTTCACCAGCGGCGCCTCTTGGTAGCGTTCGAAATGGTAATCAAAGGACGCATAACCCTTGCTCACTGATTTCAGCCGATCGAAAAAATCCAGCACCACCTCGCTCAGCGGCAATTCAAAGGCAATCGCCACCTGGCGCCCGGCATAGTGCAACTTCTTCTGTTCCCCCCGTTTCTCGATACACAGGGAGATGACGTTGCCCAAGTACTCCTGGGGCGTTAGTATATCAGCCCGCACCACCGGTTCGCGAATCGCCTGCAGCTGGTCGGTGCCGGGCAGGTCTGCCGGGTTGTCGATATACAACGTGGCACCGGCCGTGGTGGCCACTTCATACACCACGGTAGGCGCGGTGGTAATCAGGTTCATGTTGTATTCGCGCTCTAAGCGTTCCTGCACAATCTCCATGTGCAACATGCCCAGGAACCCGCAACGGAAGCCAAAGCCCAGTGCCTGTGAAGTTTCCGGTTCATAGTACAGTGCCGCGTCGTTCAGCCTGAGCTTGGCCAGTGCCTCCCGAAAGTCTTCGAAATCGCTGGAATCAATGGGGAACATGCCGGCGAACACCCGCGGTTTAGCCGGCTGAAAGCCAGGCAGCGGGCATGCCGTCGGGCGTTTCGCGCAAGTAATGGTATCACCCACCGGCGCGCCGAGTATGGCCTTGATGCCGGCCACCACGTAACCGACCTCGCCGGTCTTCAGGCAGGTTCCCGGCGTGCGTTTCGGGGTAAATGCGCCCACGCCGTCAACCACGTAGTCCTGCCCGGTGGAAAATATTTTAATGCGGTCGCCAACACTCAAGGTGCCGGCGATGATGCGCACCAGAGAAATGACGCCCAGGTAGTTGTCGAACCAGGAATCGATAATCAACGCGGTCAACGGCGCCGCGGTATCACCGGTCGGCGGCGGAATGCGCGCAATGAGCGCGTCAAGCAGGTCATCCAGCCCGGCGCCGGTCTTGGCGCTGACCCGGATGGCATCCATGGCCTCGATGCCGATCAACTCCTCTATATCCTGTATCGTTTTGTCCGGGTCCGCCGCCGGCAGGTCAATTTTGTTCAGCACCGGCACCACTTCCAGCCCGTTGTCGATGGCCGCAAAACAATTTGCCACCGTCTGCGCCTCCACACTCTGGGAGCAATCCACCACCAACAAAGCACCTTCGCAGGCCGACAGCGAGCGCGATACCTCATAGCTGAAATCAACATGGCCGGGGGTGTCGATGATATTAAACTGATACACTTTGCCACCCTGGCGCGCATAATGCAGGCGCACGCTCTGCGACTTGATGGTAATGCCGCGTTCTCTTTCCAAGTCCATGGAATCGAGCACCTGCGCCGACATCTCCCGCTCACTCAACCCACCACAAACCTGAATAAACCGGTCCGCCAGTGTGGACTTGCCGTGGTCAATATGCGCAATAATAGAAAAGTTCCTGATCCGCTCCATGGAGCTACCGGGTGGTTATGGTTGAATAACGGAGAGGTGATTTTACCCCATTTGCAGGTGCCCCGCTACAAATAGAATCTTCTTACCCAGTGGGTTCAGGGAAAATAGTATTCGCCTAAGAGTAACACTTGACTATCGAACTATTTTGTTCGAAACTTACGGCCATGTAAGGGAGGCGAATTTATTAAACGGGTGAAAAAACTGGCTAAAGCTAAGGGATTGCCGTTTGAGATAAACCGGGAACGTGGAAAGGGCAGCCATATAACCCTGTATTATGCTGGTCGGTATACAATTCTGAGAAATCGGAAAGATGAAATGAAAACAGGCACTTATCATGCCATGTTGAAACAGCTTGGGATTGATAAAGCGGAGATATAGAGCATGAAATATACTTATCCTGTCCTTCTCACCGAGGACCCGGATGACGGCGGATACGTTGTTACCTGCCGTGACATCCCGGAAGCAATCACCCAGGGCGATACGGTTGCAGAGGCGCTTGCTGATGCGGCTGATGCGCTGGACGAGGCCTTATGTGGCCGTATCAATCACGGCAGGGATATTCCTGTGCCTTCGGCAAAACAGGCCGGGGAACGGTGGGTTCCGGTACCGGTGATCACTGCGTTAAAGGCGGCGGCTTACATAAAATTCCGCGCATCCGGTCAGACCAAGGTGGCAATTGCCGAAGCTCTGGATTTGAAAGAAAGCGAAGTGCGCCGTATTCTTGATCCGCGCCACGGCACCAAGGCTGCCACCCTGGAACGGTTTATTCGTTCACTAGGGGGCGAGGTGCTGGTCAGTATGAGTTAGATCAGCTTACGAGGCACTGGGCATCAGCACCGCACCGGGAGGAGTCCGAAAGAACATCGTCTGAGCCCGGCAACACGTATTCCAGTACCCACTTGTAGTGCCACTCGGCCCGCCAGAACTGCGTAACCGGCTGATATACAACAAGTTCGTCCAGGCCTATGTTAAACTTGGGTTAGTGTAGAAGAAATTCGTGAGGCGATGCATTCACCTGAACTTATTGAGAACTATCCTGAAGCTAAATACGGCCCATGCTGCCTTATCCTTGGATACACAAAAGTTGGTCGACCGCTACATGTTCACTGCAGTCATGCATCACGGGAACTCGTAGATAACCATGCTAAACATTGACAACCGCACTATTTTCTGTGATGACAATATTGATACTCTGCCGGGTATCAATTCAGATAGTGTTGACTTGATTTATCTTGATCCGCCATTTAACAAAAACAAGAAATTTACGGCGCCTATCGGCACCAGCGCCGAGGGCGCGAGTTTTAAGGATATTTTTCGTGAAGATGATCTCAAAGACGAATGGGTGCGGACGATAGCGGAAGATGAACCCGAACTGTTCCGCTACCTGAGCGGAATTAGGGGCGTAGGCAAGCCTTATAACTTTGCCTATCTGGCCTATATGGCTATTCGGCTGATTGAATGCCGGCGTATCCTGAAGCCCGCCGGGTCTGTTTATCTGCATTGCGACCCTACCATGTCGCACTACCTTAAAACGACTATGGATTACATATTCGGGGAGGAGAATTTCAGGAATGAAGTGGTATGGTGTTATCGTGGTGGTGGGGTGCCAAAATATGATTTTGCTCGCAAGCACGACATTATCCTTCGGTATTCCATGAATAAAACGCCCACTTTTAACGTTGACGATGTGCGCATCCCCTATTCGGATGATGTTAACGGGTCGCATCCCAGCCGCTACGATAAATCTTATCGAACAAACAAGGTATATGAAGGATACAAGCCAAATGAAAAGGGCAAACATCCTGAAGATTGGTGGACGATCCAACCTTTAATGCCCTCAGACAAGAAGGAACGCACCGGCTACCCGACACAGAAACCCCTTGCCTTACTAGAGCGCGTCATACTGGCATCCACTAGGGCGGGCGATGTCGTGCTGGACCCGTTCTGTGGATGTGCTACGACCTGCATAGCGGCTGAAAGACTGGGACGTTCATGGATCGGCATCGATATATCAATTAAGGCGTATGAACTGGTTAAAGAGCGACTTGCAAAAGAAACAGCCAGCATCTTGAGCGGGGATGTTATCGTCGATCTGAAAACTGATCCCCCGGTACGCACGGACCAGGGGCGCGGACATAAAGAAACAAAATATGTCTATGTCATCTCCCATCCAAATTACCCGGGGGAGTACAAGGTGGGCATTGCAAAGAACTGGAAATCCAGATTAAACTCATATCAGACTTCCGACCCTGACCGTCGGTACAAACTGGAATACAAGCTGACCACGCCCTGGTTCAGGGAAACGGAACAACACATCCATAATACCTTCCCAAGCAAGCACGAGTGGGTGCAAGGGAAACTGCACGACATAACCGAGGCCATCAGGATACACAAGCCCGAAGCGACCGAGGCACCAGCGCAGCCTTGACCTGTATCATGGCGCTTCAGATAACAGCCGTTGCGGAGAAAGCGGGTTGCAGCAGGATTAATTTCGATACGGGACAAACCTGCCATGACATTGTTGTCGTCAACCCCTGCCAATCCTGAGGCGGAATTGAACAGCGCGCGCCCTGACAGGTGTATCACCCCGCCCCGGTCGGAAGCGGAGTTGTTGCAGCGTTGTCGCGCCCTGGCGGGCAGGTCGCTGGGGCAGGTGGCGGCCGAGTTGGATATTGCCGCGCCCGCTTCGCGCACCCGGGGTAAGGGCTGGGCCGGGCAGCTGGTCGAGCGTTATCTGGGCGCCAGCGCCGGTTCGCAGCCGCAGCCGGACTTCGTGTCGCTGGGCATTGAGCTGAAAACCATACCTGTGAACCGGCAAGGCCGAGCCGGGGAGTCGACTTTCGTTTGTATGGTGCCGCTGACGGGCGCCGCCGGCTTGCGCTGGCCTGATTCGACCGTGAGACGCAAACTTGACCGGGTGTTATGGGTGCCGCTGGAGGCCGACCCGACGATCCTGCCGCAACACAGCCGGGTCGGCAATGCCTTTCTCTGGAGTCCGTCGCCGCAACAGGCGCGCATCCTCGAACAGGACTGGCAGGAACTGATGGAGCTGCTCTGTTTCGGTCATTTTGATCAGGTCAGCGCAAAACATGGGGAATACCTGCAAATCAGGCCCAAAGCAGCCAACGCCGCGAGCCTGGCCCGGGCCACCTTGGCCGACGGCAACAGTGGCCACACTCTCCCCCGCGGGTTTTACCTGCGCGCGCGCTTTACCAATATGCTACTGGACAGTTATTTGTGAAATTAAGCCACAAATTCTGTGTGGCGCCGATGATGGCGCATACCGATCGGCATTTTCGTTATCTGCTGCGCCTGCTTTCAGGACAAGCCATGTTATATACGGAAATGCTGACTACCGGCGCCTTGTTGCATGGGGATACCGAGCAACATATCCGCTTCAATGCCGCCGAACGCCCGCTCGGGATACAGCTGGGCGGCAGTGACCCCGAAGCACTGGCAAGGTGCGCCGGGCATGCCGCACAGTACGGCTATAACGAGGTTAACCTGAACGTGGGTTGCCCCAGCGCGCGGGTGCAGTCCGGTCGCTTTGGTGCCTGCCTCATGACCGAACCGGAACTGGTTGCAGACTGCGTCCGGGCCATGACTGAGGCCAGCGCGATGCCGGTCACGGTGAAAGCCCGTACCGGCATAGACCGGCATGACGATTATGGCTACCTGCAACGGTTTGTCGGCACGGTTGCACAAGCCGGTTGCCGCACCTTCATCATCCACGCCCGCAAGGCCTGGTTGCAAGGGCTGAGCCCACACCAGAACCGCACGCTGCCGCCCCTGCAATATGACCGGGTGTACCGCCTGAAACAGGATTTCCCGGCCCTGGAAATTATTATTAACGGTGGCATCAACAGTCTGGATGAGACGCAAGCGCATCTGCACCATGTTGATGGAGTCATGCTGGGCCGGGCCTTGTGCAACAACCCTTATCTGCTGACAGGGGTGGACAAAGCCCTGTTTGACATGAACAATAGGACGCTTTCCCGCATGGAAGCGCTGCAACACTACCTGGACTACATGGAGACGGAACTGGCGCAAGGCGAGCGGTTGTATGCCATGGCGCGACACTTGCTTGGGCTGTTTCGCGGACAACATGGCGCGCGCGCATTCCGACGCCACCTGACCACACAGGCGCTGCAGAAAAACGCCGGGGCGGAGGTGGTGCGGGAAGCGGCGGCGTTGCTTGGGGGTTTAGAGGTAGCCGCTAATTTTTAGAAGTGGCCTATAGTGGAAAGAGCAGCAGTATTATCATCACTTATTGAGAACAATCATGTTTCACAAGGCAACAAGCGACTTGGTGAGATATGCGGGTTAACCCGCTCACAGCCGGGGAGACGCTTATGGCCGCGCTGCTGGTGCTGAGTCCGAGCGGTAGCGGCGGGGCCTTCGACAACCCGCTGGTGGCCGGTATTGCCGCCTATCATGACGGTGACTACCGTGCCGCGGCAGACCGCTTTGCCGAGGCCGTGACGGCCGCGCCGCAGGATTCGAGGCGACATCACTGGCTGGGCAAGAGCTACGGCAGAATCGCCGAACATGGCAACTGGTTCGTCTCCATGTCCTACGCAAAAAAGACGCTGCAACAATTTCGCACTGCGGTAGCGTTGGATAAGGATAACTACGAGGCAGTACGCGACCTGGCCGATTACCTGGAATCCGCCCCGCGTTTTCTGGGCGGCGACAAGCAGGAAGCCGCACGCCTGAAACAACGGCTGCAACAGTTACGGGACGCTCCATGAGCAAGACGCGCGCCACGGCGCTGCTGTTGCCTTGGCTGTGGCTGACTGACGCCCAGGCAATCCCCCCCGCAGTAACGGATGCGGAATTGCACGCAGCAGAGCGTCACCGGCGCGCCACGCTGATCATTACTCACATCATGGATGAATACCATTACCGCAACAAGCCGCTGGATGACGAGCTGTCCGCGCGTATCCTGGATTCCTACCTTGATAGCCTGGACGGTAATCGCAGTTACTTCCTGGCACAGGATGTGGCGGACTTTGCGCACTACCGCCAGCGGCTCGACGAAGCGCTGGCGGAGGCGCAGCTTGAACCTGCCTTCGAGATCTTCCGGCGCTACCGGCAACGGGTTGCCGAGCGTGTTGAGTATGCCCGGCAACTGCTGCAAACGGAATTTGACTTCAGCATTGAGGAGGAATATCTGTTCGACCGGCGCGCCGGCGACTGGGCGGCCAGCCCGGCAGAGTTGGATGAAATCTGGCGCAAAAAGGTAAAGAATGACTACCTGATGTTATTGCTGGCAGACCAGGAGCATGACGAGATAAAGGCGCTGCTGGACCAACGCTATACCCGTTTACAAACCAGCGCCTGGCAAATCAAGCCCAACGACGTATTCCAATCGTTCATCAATGCCTACACCTCAACCATAGAACCGCACTCTTACTATTTTACTCCGCGCTCCTCGGAAAATTTCGACATCACCATGAAACTCTCTTTAGAGGGTATCGGCGCGGTGTTGCGTGCGGAAAACGAATACACGGTAGTACAGAAAATCATCCCCGGCGGTCCGGCGGAGCACGGCGGCGAGCTACGCGCTGAAGACCGGATTATTGGCGTCGGCCAGGGCCTGCAAGGCGACATCACGGACGTGGTAGGCTGGCGCTTGGATGACGTGGTTGACATGATCCGGGGGGCGAAGGGTTCCGTAGTAAGGCTGGAAGTCCTGCCGCAACGGGCGGCTGCCAAGGGCCTCAGCAAAATTATCGCCATCACCCGTGACAAAATCAGGCTGGAAGATCAGGCTGCCAAATCGGAGATTATACAACTGGACGGTGGCGGCGCCATCGGTGTTATCAAGGTGCCGACGTTCTACAGCGACTACACTGCCCAGCAGGCTGGCAAGCAGGATTACCGCAGCACCGCCCGTGATGTGCGGCGCTTGCTTGAGGAGCTGCAACAGAGTGACCTGGACGGCCTGGTGATGGACCTGCGCGGCAACGGCGGCGGCTCGCTGACCGAAGCGCTGGAACTGACCGGACTGTTCATAGCAACCGGCCCCATCATCCAGACCCGGGACTACTCCGGCAACATCGAGATCAACGGCGACCCTTACCCGGATATCAGTTACGGCGGCCCGCTGGCGGTACTGGTCAACCGCAACAGCGCCTCGGGTTCCGAAATTTTTGCCGGCGCCATCCAGGACTACCGGCGCGGCATTATTATCGGCGATCCGACTTTCGGAAAGGGCACGGTACAGAATATCATCGACCTGAACCAGTTCACCGAAACGCAGACGGAAGACCATGGCCGACTGAAGGCAACGGTGGCGCAGTTTTACCGAGTCAGCGGCGGCAGTAACCAGTACCGCGGCGTGACCCCAGACATCATCTATCCCACGGCCCGCTACAACGAGGACTACGGCGAGCGCATGTTGGACAATGCCCTGCCCTGGGACCAGGTGCGCCCGGTACATTTCGTGCCGACCAGCGCACCGGTGCAGCACTTTGCCCGGGTCAGGGCGCAGCATGAGCAACGCCTGCGCGACAACCGGCTGATCAACCTGCTGCTCCGCGATCTGGAAGCCGCAAAATCTACCGCGGACATCAAGCGCGTGAGCCTACAAGAGCAGCAACGCCGGGCGGAACGGGAACAACGGCGACTTGAGACCGAGGCCATCCGCAATGAAATACGTCTGGCCGCGGGCCTGCCACCCGTCGCCGCAGCTGGCGCTGAACCCGCAGCTGCCGAGGTGCTGGAACAACTGGACCCGTTCCTAGAAGAAGCCGCCCGCATCCTCTACGATCTGGTCGTGCCGATACCTCAGCCCGCGCCGCAACAAACGGCATTGACCTCATGGCATAAAATATTGCACTAAATCATTCAGGTAGCGCGCGCCTTTTTCTGTTGCCTGCAACAACCCCGGCTCCGGCTCCAGCAAACCATCAGCTCTGGCGGCATCGACCTGGGCGGCAATAGTATCCGGCTCTAACCCGGTGCTGGCGCTGAACGCGGACAACGGCACGCCGTCTTTAAGCCGCAATGCATTGAGCATGAACTCTAGGATGCAATCGTCCTGTGTCAACGCCTTGCGCTCGGCAATGGCGGCGTCACTGCCGGCATGGTGGATATAAGCTGCCGGCAGGCGTCGGCGTGATTGTCGCGTGATCGTCGGCCGTAACGGGGCGCCCCCGTCCGTGAATGTGGTGAGTTTGCTGTGCGCGCCGGCGCCGATGCCGAGATAGTCGCCAAACTGCCAGTAGTTCAGGTTGTGCCGACATTCACTACCCGACCGGGACCAGGCGGACACCTCATAGCGCCGGTAGCCATGTCGCGCCAGATAGTCGCCGCCGCGCGCCTGCATGTCCCAGGTGCGATCGTCATCCGGCAACGCCGGCGGTCTGGCATGGAACACGGTATTGGGTTCGATGGTGAGCTGGTACCAAGAGATATGCGCCGGTTCCAGGCTGACTGCCGCGGCGAGGTCGGACAGGGCCGCTTGCACCGACTGGCCGGGCAGTCCATACATCAGGTCGATATTGATATTGGCAAACCCTGCCTTAGCTGCCATAGCCAGCGCCGCGCGCGCGTCGGCGGCGCTGTGAATCCTGCCTATCGCCTTGAGGCTGTCGTCATCGAAACTCTGCACGCCAATAGACAGCCGGTTCACGCCCAGGGCGCGATAATCGGCAACGCGCTGCGCGTCGCTGATGCCGGGGTTCGCCTCCAGAGTAATTTCCGCGTCGGCGGCAAGCTCCAACCGGGAAGCCGCCGCCTCTAGGATGGCGCCGATACCGCTTGCTGAGAGCAGACTTGGCGTGCCGCCGCCAAGGAAAACAGTCTCAAGCCTGTTGCCTGCCAACGAGCCACGGCTGAACTCAAGGTCGCGCGCCAACGCCACCACGTACTCCTGCTCCGGGAAGGAACCGCCCGTTATTTCATGGGAATTGAAATCACAATAAGGGCACTTCCTGACACACCAGGGCAGGTGTACGTACAACGTCAACGGCAGGTCAGTTAATCCTGTAGTTTGCACAGCTTATGTCGGGGTTGGCCCGCAGATCTCACCAAGTGATGCGAAGATCGCGCCGGATTGGTTCTGCCTGCGGGTTAAAGTCTTTGCAGCAACGGCTCAACCTGCTTGAGCAACGCATCCTGGTGTGGCTGCAACGGCTGACCGCCCAGGCCTGCCAGCACCGGTTCGAAGGGGTCTGCAACGCCGGTGTTGATGCCGGACAACTGTTCCAGCACCGCCAGACCGAAGAACGGTACCGTATGGCCGCTGTAGCCGCCTTCGTGGCACAGCGCCAGACGACCGTCGCAGACTTCGGCTGCAACCTGCATCATCTTTGCCGTGAGGCTGCGAAAACCTTCACTGGTCAGCAGCTGCCGACCCAGCGGGTCGTGCGCTCCGGCATCGAAACCGGACGGGATAATGATGAAATCGGGCCGGTATTTCTGTAGTGCGGGGATAACGATGCGATCGAACGCCGCCTGATAGGCACCCACACCTGAGCCCGGCGGCAGCGGCACATTGATGTTATAGCCGGCGCCGGCACCCTCCCCGGTCTCACTCATGTGGCCGGAATCAGGCGGGAAGCAGTTGTCCTGGTGTATTGAGATGGTCAGTGCTGCGGGGTTGTCCCAGAATGCGGCCTGGGTGCCGTTGCCGTGGTGCACATCCCAATCCACGATGGCAATACGGTCGAGCTTGCGCGCGGCGAGCAGGTGCATCCCGGCAATAGCGGCGTTGCCGAAGATACAAAACCCCATGCCCATATCGGGCAAGGCATGGTGTCCCGGCGGGCGCACTAGGGCGTAGGCATTATCCACCTTGCCGTCCAGCACTGCATCCACCGCCTCGAGCACCCCGCCGGCAGCGAGGCGCGCGATCTCGAAGCTGCCGCGCCCCATTGCCGTAAAAAAACCCGTCTCCGACAGATACTGCTCATTCTGTGCCTTGATCTTCTGGTAATGCTCAACCGTATGGAACCGACAGATTTCCTCTTGCGTTGCCTCCCGCGGCTCGATATGCGCCAATTCCTTGAGGATACCGCTGACCTCCAGCAGGTTACGAATGCGCCGCTTGGTTTCCTGGTGCTCGGCATGAATGTATGGCTGCACCGGGTTGCCAAACGGCATCATCGCGGCAAAATTGCCGTTCTCATGCCACATGTAAAGTTCGTGATAGACAAAGCCTGTTGCCATGACGGGCTCCTCAAGATTTCAGTATTTTTGCAATAGTATGATTATTCTCGCCCGTTAGAGGTGACCTTAAGTGTGTAACGTCATTTCGATTGACTTATTATTTTGACCATCGCCACTGTCAACGATTTTGCTACCCCGGGGGCAGGTCGCGGTCACTTCCACCCAGGCATCATAGGCTGACTGGCCGACGCTGAACGGGAACAGGTCAACGGCGGCGTCCGGCACGCAGCGCGCGCTGGACGTGAGCCGGTTGAACCCCGGCCAGCCGTCGTGGATCCAGACCGTGCCCGGCAATACTTCGTCAGTCACCCGGGCCCGGGCGCGGCAGGTGGCGCGCTGGTTGTGTACGGTGATCTCGGCACCGTCGGCGATGCCGCGTGCTTCGGCATCTGCCCGCGCAATCCACAGGGTCGGCCCCGCTTCCAGCTTGTGCAGCGACGGCAGCGCCCGGCCATGGTCGTAGAAGGCATGAAAATGGGTCAGCGTGCGCCCGTTGCGCAGTTCCAACGGGTAGTCCGCCGCGGCCGGACGTTCCCGGTATTCGGGCAGGGCCGGCAGGCCGTGCTGCGCGGCGCGGGCGGAATAAAACTCCAGCTTGCCGGAGGGCGTGGCATAGCGATGGTCCGGGTAGGCTACATGGGAAATATGCAAGGCACCGATACCGCCTTGGGCGCGCAATGACGCGACCGTGGCATGGCCGGTGCGGGGATGATCCAGCACCGCGTCGATATGCCCGTGATCGGACTCCCACGGATAGAAATCCTCCAGCCCCAGGCGCGCGGCCAGGTCTCTGACCAGGGCGCTTAAGGGGCGCGCTTCCCCGGGTGCCGGCAAGGCTTTATCCATCAGGTACAAGTGGGTGTGGGTGGCCTTTACCCCCACATCTTCCAGCCATGCAGTAGCCGGCAACACTACATCCGCATGCTGGTGCAGCATGTCATTCATAAACAGGTCGTAGCCGACCACCAGGTCCATGTTGTTGAGGCCGGCTGCGACGCGCCCGGCGTCGGCGAAGGACGACAACATGTTGGTGCCCAGCAGCATGAACGCCCGCAACCGTCCCTGCTCCATGGCCTCCAGGATGGCCGGCATCTGGTTGGGAATATACGCGCCAGGCGGGCGGGCGGCCAGATCACGGATAGGGTTGGTGGCAAAGCCGTGTGCGGGCGCGGCGTGACGCGGCCCCAGGCCACAGCCCGGCTTGCCGGATTTGCCGGTCAGCGCCGGCAGGCAGGACACCGCCCGAGCCGCCTGCCAGCCGTGCTCATCCTTGAACAGGGAACTGCCGCCCAGCACAATCATAGCGCGTTCGGTGTTGGCGTAGGCGTGCGCCAGGGCCACGATACGCGCCGCCTCCAGGCCGGTGATCGCCTCGGCCCAGGCCGGGGTAAAGTCCCGCACATGCTCGCTGAGCTCGACAAACCCGGTGGTGTGCCGCTCAATAAAATCCCGGTCGGTCAGGTCTGCGCTGATGAGCACATGCATCAGGGCCAGGGCCAGGGCCGCGTCCGTGCCGGGCTTGACCAAGAAATACTCGTCCGCCTGCTTGCAGGACTCGCTCACGCGCACATCAATAACAAGCAGTTGCGCCCCGCGCCGCCGCGCCGCGGCGACATGGCGTCCGCTATTGGGCTGGCTGGCAATATTGGCGCCCCAGAACAGGATCAGATCGGCGTGTTCCCCCATGTCCTCCTTGGTGTTGGCTTCCAGCAACCCGGTCAAGCCCAGGCCGAAGCCACCCAACCCCCAGCAGATCATACTGCCGTCCCACCAGTGGCAACCGTAGCGGTTGGCGAATCGCAGCAATAGTTCAATGTGGGCAAAGACGCCGTAGTCATTGGCCAGGGTCCCGTGCCCGGCCCAGAACCCCACTGCGTCCCGGCCGACGCGCCGGAAGCCATCGACGATGCGCGCCAGTGCCTCGTCCCAGCTCACCACATCCCACTCGTCACGGCCGCGCGTCCTGCGCAGCATGGGATACAAAAGACGCCGCGGGTTATTGATGAGCTCTGCGGCAGCCTGGCCGCGCACGCACAGAAAGCCGCGGCTGTCCGGGTTGTCCTTGTCACCGGTGATGCCCAGCAGTTGCTCATTCTCCACCGTCACCTGCATCCCGCAAAACGTGGGATGGCAGTTCATGGGGCACATGGTGCGCACGGTATGGGGCGCTTGCGTAGCTGCGGCGGTCATTTGCATTGCGTTGTTACTCACCTGACTTGCAGGCGATAGACGAACTGCGGGCACAGATGCCCTTTTACATCGTCGAGGGAATTTGATTTTCTTCCCACTTCTCATGCCAGAATTGATGTTCCATGGCGCGCAGTATATCCGAAATTGACCAAGGCGCCCGTGAAAATGCCACAGAAATGGTTGGGTCGGAGTAAAAACTCATCGGAATATGCGCTATTATAGAACGTCTCAAGGGTTTTTGTGAGCCCGGCATTTGCGGTTAAACAACTTACAGGAACTGCTGAAGCAGCAATGATCGTCGAACAAATCTGGACCGGCAACGTCTGGCGTAACTTCAATTATCTCATTGCCTGCGCGGAAACCGGCGAGGCGCTGGCCATCGACCCGTTGGCTTACGAGATGTGTCTGGAACGAGCCCAGGACCGGGGCTGGGAAATCACCCGGATATTAAATACCCATGAGCACCACGACCATACCGGCGGCAACGCCGCATTGATAGCCGCTACCGGCGCACAATTGCTGGCGCATAAAAATGCCTGGGATCGGATCATCGGCATAGACCGGCCGTTGGCCGCCGGCGATGTAATCAAGGTTGGCAAGACGGTGGAACTGGAGGCGCTGGATACTCCGGGGCACACCATGAGCCATATCTGCCTGCTCTCCCATAGCGATCAGCCGGCCTTGTTCTGCGGCGATACCCTGTTCAACGCTGGCGCCGGCAACTGCCACAACGGCGGCCATCCCAACCAGTTGTACCTGACGTTTTCCAGCCAGTTAGCCAGATTGCCGGACGCCACCCTGGTCTATCCGGGCCACGATTACATTATCAACAACCTGCAGTTCACCCTGAACCGCGAGCCCGGCAATACCGAGGCGCAAACGCTGCACGATAAAATTATCGATCAGGACCCGGGCGCGGCACTGGTTACTACCATCGGCCTGGAAAAAGCGGTCAACACATTCTTCCGGCTGCACAACCCCGAAGTTATAGAGAAACTGCGCGAGATGTTTCCCGACCTGCCCGCCAACCCGGATGAGAAAACGGTCTTTCTGAAACTGCGGGAACTGCGTAACGACTGGTGAGATATGCGGGAATGGCTGCGTCATTCCTGTACAAACAAGCCGGGGTTATCAATCAGGTAACGCCAGGTACGGTTGCCTGCGGGCTGCCGCCGCAATGCCAGCAGATCTGCCGGCCGGTCCAGGTCGCAGGTTAGACCCGGGGGGGCGACTACGTTGACGGGGATGCGGTGCTGTTCCGCTTCCCGGCAAAATTCAGCAAGGCTGTGCGCGCCGTACTTCAGGTCTATGGGTAAGGGTGGGGTAAATACCAGGCCGTTGGTGCCACCGTCTCTAAGCGCGGGACACAGGGTAACGCCATCTTGATGCGCTCGCTCCAGCAGCAGCAGATCTTCGTTGCTGAGCTCCGGCACATCGGCAGGTAGCACCAGCACCTTGTTGACGCATTTCCCGCTGAGATACTCGATGCCTTTCAAAACGTCCGCGGCATAACCGCTATCGGCGCCGGTATCCAGCACCTCAGCGCCCTGCTCCCGCGCGCCGGAGATAACGTCCGCATCGCAACTGAGCACCGTAACGCCAGCGATGACCGCAGAACCGATTAGAACGTCAAGCACATCTTCCAACATATACCAGCTGAGCTGGCGCCGCTGCCCCGGCGTCAACACCCCGGCCAGACGCAACTTGGCCTGCTCCAGCCGCTTCAGCGGGAGTAGCGCCCACATGTGGCCACCTCTAAAAATTAGAGGTGGCCATGCAGCATAAGGACATGCTGCCAGTAACAGCAAGCACGTCAGTGCTTGAAAATGACAAATCGTCAGGATAGACGATTTGCAAACTACATCCGTGTAGTTTGCCCCGATGGGGCCAGCTGCGCTGTCCAAATTCGTTCCAGACGAATTTGTGCAAACTACATCCGTGTAGTTTGCCCCGATGGGGCCAGCTGCGCTGTCCAAATTCGTTCCAGACGAATTTGTGCAAACTACATCCGTGTAGTTTGCCCCGATGGGGCCAGCTGCGCTGTCCAAATTCGTTCCAGACGAATTTGTGCAAACTACATCCGTGTAGTTTGCCCCGATGGGGCCAGCTGCGCTGTCCAAATTCGTTCCAGACGAATTTGTGCAAACTACATCCGTGTAGTTTGCCCCGATGGGGCCAGCTGCGCTGTCCAAATTCGTTCCAGACGAATTTGTGCAAACTACATCCGTGTAGTTTGCCCCGATGGGGCCAGCTGCGCTGTCCAAATTCGTTCCAGACGAATTTGTGCAAACTACATCCGTGTAGTTTGCCCCGATGGGGCCAGCTGCGCTGTCCAAATTCGTTCCAGACGAATTTGTGCAAACTACATCCGTGTAGTTTGCCCCGATGGGGCCAGCTGCGCTGTCCAAATTCGTTCCAGACGAATTTGTGCAAACTACATCCGTGTAGTTTGCCCCGATGGGGCCAGCTGCGCTGTCCAAATTCGTTCCAGACGAATTTGTGCAAACTACATCCGTGTAGTTTGCCCCGATGGGGCCAGCTGCGCTGTCCAAATTCGTTCCAGACGAATTTGTGCAAACTACATCCGTGTAGTTTGCCCCGATGGGGCCAGCTGCGCTGTCCAAATTCGTTCCAGACGAATTTGTGCACAGCGATAGCTGCCCGAAGGGTTGCGTCCATGGATGGATGCAATGAGGGATCTGTCAGATGCCGGTGATACAGATACCGGAATGGGAGGTCTTGTAGGTCCTGTTGATGTGGATAAGCAGGCTGGTCAGGGCTTCGGTGGCGGCGGCGTTGGCAAGTTTGCCGGCATTGATGGCGCGACAACCGCTGTCCTGCACCAGTTGCATGACCTCCTTGCGGGTTGCCGGGTCGTCCCCGGTCACCAGGATGTCGCAGTCTATGTCCACATCCTGCTCCAGCAGGTTGGCGGCGACATTGTGGTAGGCGGCGCAGACCCGCGCCTGTGCGCCCACCAGTTGCTGCGTGATCACTGCTGCGCTGCCCTGTTCCGGCAACCGTACCACGGCCACCTTGGGCGGCGCCAGCGGCACCGTGGTGTCTATCAGCAGCTGTCCGGACAGGGCCGGCAGGATGTCCTCCAGGGTGGCTGCATGGGCGGCAAACGGCACCGTCAGCGTCACCACCTCCGCCTGACGGGTGGCGCCGAGGTTATCGGCACCGGTAATCGTCTCCACGCCCTGCTTGCCATTGAGTTCGGCAGCTACGCGTTGCGCCTTGTCCGCCACCCGGGAACCGATGATCACCTCATGCCCGGCCCGGGCCCAGCGCCAGGCCAGACCGTAACCCAGGTTGCCGGTGCCGCCGAGGATAGCTATTTTTTTTCTGTTACAATGCAAACCTGTTACTCCAAATTGGGGGCTCGTCTAACGGTAGGACAGCGGACTCTGACTCCGCCGGTAGAGGTTCGAATCCTCTGCCCCCAGCCAGTTCCACGTTCATCTACAGGTTGGCCAGGACGTTCTCAGCCGAACTGACCTTGAATTGCATGGGCGCTTCGACATGGAGTTGAGTGACTACGCCGTCATCCACCACCATGGCGAAACGCTGGCCGCGGGTAGCCATGCCCGAATCGGCAAAGTCCTGTTCCAGCCCCAACGCCGCGGCGTAGGCACCGTTGCCGTCAGCCAGCATCAACACCTTGTCGCCGGCGCCGACGCGCTGGCCCCAGGCCTCCATTACAAACATATCGTTCACCGCCATGCAGGCGATGGTATCCACGCCTTTGGCCTTGATGGCTGCGGCCTGTTCGATGAAGCCAGGCAAGTGCTCTTTATGGCAAGTCGGGGTAAACGCGCCCGGCGTAGAAAACACCACGACCTTCTTGCCGCCAAACAATTCATCGGTACTGACCGAACCCGGCCCGTCTGCATTGATGACGTGAAACCGCCCGTCAGGGGCTTTATCTCCAACTTGTATTGTCACTTTGACCTCCACTCAGGGTTG
Organism: Gammaproteobacteria bacterium; assembly: GCA_965215365.1. Lineage (GTDB taxonomy): Bacteria > Pseudomonadota > Gammaproteobacteria > Eutrophobiales > Eutrophobiaceae > JAAXHV01. The sequence continues at coordinate 2,325,536 of CBDCDS010000003.1, forward strand.
CTGGTTATTGACGCAGATCATTATAACAGGGAATAATAGCTGGAATCATTCCCGGCGCACAATTTGACTACCCCATTCACAACAGCAATAGCCCTGCAGCAGGTCCAGGCCCTGGTCAGGGAGGACCTGCAGGCGGTGAATGCACTGGTACAGGAAAAACTGCATTCCGAGATCGGGTTGATCGACCAACTCGGCCACTACATCGTCAACAGTGGCGGCAAGCGCCTGCGGCCGGCGCTGGTGTTGCTCAGCGCCCGGTGTTTTGGTTATCGCGGCAATCTGCATATCCTGCTGGCGGCGGTCATCGAATTTATTCATACCGCCACCTTGCTGCACGATGACGTAGTCGATGCTTCCAAGTTGCGCCGCGGCAAGGCCAGCGCCAACCAGCGCTGGGGCAACGAAGCCAGCGTGCTGGTGGGTGATGTTCTCTATTCCTGCGCCTTTCGGATGATGGTCGAGGCCGGCGACATACGCGTCATGGACATCATGGCGGAGGCCACTCAGACCATTGCCGAGGGCGAGGTGTTACAACTCATCAACCGCCATGACCCGGACACTACGCAACAGCGCTACCTGCATGTCATCCACAATAAAACGGCCAAGCTGTTCGAGGCCGCAGCCCGGGTTGGCACAGTGCTTGCCGACCAGGACCGGGACACCGAGCAGGCGCTGGCCGATTACGGCCGGCGCCTGGGCGTCGCCTACCAGCTGATTGACGATGTGCTGGATTACGACGCGCCCGGCGCCGCACTGGGGAAAAATATCGGCGACGATCTGGCCGAAGGTAAACCCACCCTGCCGCTGTTATATGCCCTGTGGCAGTCCCCGGCACCACAAGCTGCGCTGCTCAAAAACGCAATCACCCAGGGCAGCCTGGAGAACCTGGAGCAAGTACGCGCCGCCATCACGGACACCGGCGCCATTGAGTACACGCGCACGCTGGCGCAACGGGAGGCAGAACAGGCGCGCCAATCCCTCGCCGACCTGCCCGCCTCAGACTACCTGCAAGCCTTGCACACCCTGACCCACTTTGCGGTGGAGCGGAGCTATTAGGAAACCTCTGGTAACCTCTAACAATGCCCTCCGTGGTATTTTTAGAGGTTCCCTTTACATACATTCGGGGTGTGCAGTAACCCGATCATGAGCGTTTAGAGGCGCTCTTCAGTCTGTTTTGACCATATTTGACAAAACCTGAATTAAATTTTAGATTTGTCAGATGTATCAGAACAGACGGCTCATAAAACCGCTTGCTGCGGCATTATCTCAATTTCCGGCGGTGTTGATTACCGGCCCGCGGCAATCCGGAAAAACCACCTTTCTCAGAACGGAGCTGGGCTCAGCTTATCAGTACGTTTCCTTTGATGCGCCGGTCGAACGGGAATTTGCTCTGCATGATCCGAACGGCTTTCTGGAACAGTTTGCCGACGGACCGGTGATACTGGATGAGATTCAATACCTGCCGGAACTCCTGCCGTACCTGAAGATACGTATTGATCGGCGGCGGGATGAATACGGCCGCTGGCTGTTGACCGGGTCGCAGCAGTTTTCCCTCATGCAGAACGTCAGTGAGTCCCTAGCGGGGCGTATCGCCTTGCTGGAACTGCTTCCCTTCAGCCTCACAGAGTTGCAGCCCGGACGCAGCGACCTGCCACATTTTATCTGGTATGGCGGCTACCCGGAACCGGCCCTGCAAACCGACAAGCGGGAGCTGTGGATGAACTCTTATATCCGGACCTACATCGAGAGGGATATCAGGCTGTTGCAAAATGTCCGGGATATTCGTGCATTTGAAACCTTCATTGCCTTGTGTGCAGGGCGCCATGGGCAAGTGTTCAACAATGCCGCCATAGCCAGACAGTGCGGTGTCTCCGAGCCGACGGTAAAATCCTGGGGGAGCTTGTTGCAGGCTTCTTATATCGCCTGGTTCCTGCCGCCTTATTTCCGCAACTACAATAAAAGGATAATTCGCTCTCCGAAGTTTTATATTATTGATTCGGGGTTGGTTTGCGCCCTGACCAGACAGCCGGATGCGCACTCCGCCCTAGCCGGTCAAATGGGGGGCGCGCTATTTGAAGGAATGATTGTTATGGAAGCTGTAAAAGTGTTCATCAATCGGGGGCTGAGACCCGACTTGTATTGCTGGCGCTCCCATGACGGCCTGGAGGTTGATTTGCTCATCCGCCTGAACGGGCGTTTGCTACCTGTTGAGATCAAGTTGACCGCAACGCCGACCAACGGTTTTTTTAAGCCAATCAACAAATTCAGGGCCTTGGCCGGTAATGATGCCAGTGATACAGGTGTGCTGGTGTGCCGGACCGAGCAGCCAAGACAAATGCCGAACGGCAACATTGCGCTGCCGTGGCGCCAATTCCCGACCTGGCTGGACGGTTTGCTCGCTTGACACCAGGCCTTGCCACTGCTACGCTTGCGCCGCAATCGGGGTGTAGCTCAGTCTGGTAGAGCACTGCCTTCGGGAGGCAGGGGCCGGAGGTTCAAATCCTCTCACCCCGACCAGCATTCAGGCCGGCACTTCGCACAGATGTTTTGCGCTGAGCGCTACTTTGCGCGCAGATGGATTGCCATTATCGCCGGCACCAGCAGCATCAGTATGACCGTGGTAAAGAGGATGCCGAAACCGAGTGATGCGGCAAAGGGAGTCAGAAACTTGGCGTGAATAGCCCGTTCCAGGATGATCGGCATGAAGCCCAGAAACGTAGTGATAGAGGTCAGGAAGATGGGACGAAAACGCATTTTGGCGCCATCGATAATCGCCTCACGCGCTGGCGCGCCCTCGCGTAAACGCTGATTGATAAAGTCGATCATCACCAGGGAATCATTCACCACCACCCCGCTAAGGCCAATGAAACCAAAGGCGGACGCGCTGCTGAAGGGTAAACCCAGGATCAGGTGCCCCAGAATCGCCCCCGCCAGACCAAATGGAATAACAGCCATGATGATAAACGGCTTACTGTAGGAACGAAGCGGCGCCGCCAGCAAGCAGTAAATCACGAATATGGCGATAATCATGCTGCGATTCAGTGCGTCAAACGACTCTACTTGTTGTTGTTGTTCACCCCCCAGCCGGTACGTCAGCCCGGGGTTGGCGGCTATGAGTTGCGCCAGGATGGTATCCTCCAAGATTTTATTTGCTTCAGCGCCGGAAATGATGGATTGATCGACATCCGCAGTCACCGTGATAGCCCGTTGCCGGTCCCGGCGCTTGATCGCCGACGGTGAAATGCCCTGTGTCAGCTCGGCTATCTGGCTCAAGGGTACCTCAACACCGCCCGGGGTGCGGATCAGGTAGCCTTCGACATCGGTAATGGCCTGGCGCTCGGCCTCGGGCAGGCGCACATAAGCGCGCACTTCCTCGCGGCCTCTTTGTATGCGTAGCGCCTCGGCGCCAAAAAAAGCGGCGCGTGCCTGATGGGCCACGTCATCAAGACTGAGCCCGAGCGTGCGCGCCTCCGGCCGCATTTCGATCTGAATCTCCCTGACCCCGGAAGCATTGTCCGAACGCACATCGAAGACACCGCCCATAGCGCGCAGTTCGTCTGCCACGGAACTGACAATTTGCGTCAAACGCGCAGGGTCGGGGTGCGACAAAATGGCCTCAATAGGGTTGCCCCAATCAACCAGTTCGCTACTGAAGATAAGGTTGCGCACCTGTGGCAGCAGCCCCACTTCCGCGCGCCATAGCTGCAGGAACTGCTCGCTGGTCACGGTGCGCTGCTGTGCGCTCAGCAATTTGAATTCAACGGTGGCGATGTTGGCTTCGGGATTCAGCGTCGGCGTCGGCGTCACTCCGCCTCCCATGATACGCGCGCGCTGACCGACCACCACCGTGACACCGTCAAGCAGCAGCGACGCGTGCTCCGGGCGCGTGCGCTCGAGGCGTTCAATGACCCGCCGCCCGGCTGCTTCCAGAGCGCTCGCCACTTTATATGTTTGCCCGGCGGTCGTGCCTTCGGGCATCTCCAGGCTGGCCGTTACAAAGTCGCCTGCCACCTCCTCTGCGAACGCGGTCTTAATAATGCCGGCCGGGAACATGGAGACACAGACTATGAGTGTACCAATGGCGCCAGCGATAATGATAACAGGCTGCCGAATGGCAAAGCCTAACGCCCGCTCCAATGGCCCCTGCAGGAACCGCTCCAGCCCCCGGTCAACATGGCCTTGCGTCCAGTGAAAGAAGCGGTCCGGCGCACGGCGGGGAGTCCACTCCGGGCCCGGCAGATGTGACAGATGATTGGGCAGGATTAACAACGATTCAACCAGGGAAATCAGCAGCATTGAAATCAGCACGATAGGCACCGGGCGCATGATGTCACCAATCCCGCCGGGCAGGAACAGCAGTGGGGCAAATGCCACGACCGAGGTCAGCACGGCGAACGTCAACGGCCCCTTGATACGGCGCGCGCCACGGATCGCAGCCACGACACCCGGCGTGCCCTGTTTACGTTCATGGTGGATATGCTCGGCAACCACGATGGCATCATCGACTACTATGCCGATGGCCAGCACGAACGTGAACAGAGAAATGGAACTGAGTGACAGGTCGAACACCAGCATAACGGCCAGGGCGCCAATACCCGACAGGGCCAGTCCCACGGCTACCCACAAGGCCAGCCGAATCTCCAGGAACAGCGTCAGGGCGATGAACACCAGTAGCAGACCCAGTAGGCCGTTCTTTACCAGCAGGTTGGCGCGCTCCGAATAAATCAGGGATTCATCATTCCAGACCGTAATCCCGACACCCTCCGGCAGCGCCGGCTGCACCACCTTGGCGAGGTGCTCGCGCACTGCCTCGGCAACACCTGTCACCGGCTCGCCGTCAGCGCGGTACACCTCAATGAATGCGGCCGGCCGGTTCTGATGACGGACGATCAGGTCGCTCTTGCTGAAATCGTCGCGCACCCGGGCTATATCACCCAGCCGCACTACCGTACCGTCGCTACGGCTGAGGATGACGATATCCTCAAAATCCTGCTGGGTGTAACGTTGTCCCAGCGTACGCACGCGTACCTGGGTCGTGTTGGTATCCAGGCTGCCGGCCGACAGGTCCAGCGAACTTTGACGCACCGTTGCCGCGATATCCTCCAGAGTCAGGCTCAGCGCCCGCAAGCGTTGTAATGGCACTTCGATGGAAATTTCATAGTCGCGGATGCCGGTCACCTCGACCTCGGATACATCCGGCAGCGTTGTCAGCTTATCCTCGACCTGATAGGCCAACTCCTTGAGTGCGCGCGCCGGGATCTGACCATGGATAATCAGGCGGATGATACTCTGGCGGTTGGTCATTTCCCTGATCACGGCGCGTTCGGCGGCGGCCGGGAAGGACTGGATGCGATCCACCGCGGCTTTGATTTCGTCCAACGCGGCGCCGACATCCGCGCCCGATTTTAATTGCGCCCGGACCGACCCCATGCCCGGGGCGGCTACGGACTTCAGCGTTTTTACGTCTTCCAGTCCACCGATATGATCTTCAATTTTGACAACAATGGCCTCCTCCACCTCGTCCGGGGTGGCGCCGGGATACGCCACGGAGACCTCAATATGGTTAAACGGTATGGTTGGCCACGCCTCTCGCTCCAGGCCCGTCAGCGCCACCAGTCCTGCGGCAATGATAGCAATCATCAACAGGTTGGCGGCAACGCCATTGCCGGCCATGTAAGCGATGGGGCCGGGGCGCTCGCCGTAGTGACTGTTGCTTTGGCTCACGGCGTCGGGTCAGCCTCAGTGCGCACCTGCATGCCCTCGGTGGCAAACTGTATGCCGCCGGTAATCACCGCCTGACCGCCTTCCAGGTTGCCGGTCACATACACTTTATCATCGGCGCGTTGCAGGACCTGAACAGGAATAATACTGACCTTGCCGCCGGGCGTTACGAGCCACAGTTCATTGCCTGCTTGCAAGGCTGCGCGCGGCGCCTGGAAAAAGCTCTGCGGCGCCAGACCGGTAATCTCCACCTCCACAAACTTGCCAAGCAGCAGGGGCGGGGCAGTAGCGGCGCTCACATCCGCACCGACCGGGATACCGGCGCTGAACGGCGCCGGCACGCGCACGACCACATCTATGGTGCGCGTCGCCTCGTCCACGGCCGTCTCAGCCCGATCCACATAGCCTTTCCAGACATATTTACCAGCGCCGTAGCGAGCCGCCACCAAGGCCGGGACTCTCGCTTCTTCATCACCGGCCTTAAGTTCCCACAAGCCAGGGATCAGAGCCGCATCACTGTCGGACAGGGATACCACCACTTCTGACTGCTCCGAACCAAACAATCGACCGACGGTCTGCCCCGCGGTCACGACCTGCCCCACATCTACGGCTTCGGCGCGCACATGGCCGTCGAAAGGCGCCGTGACCCGAGTTCTGGATAATGCCAATCTGGCGTCGGCAAGCAGCGCTTCGGCGCGTTTTAACCCGGCGCGGGCCGCTTCCAGTTGCGGTTCTCTCAGCGCCAATGGACTGACGCCAACCTCGCCCTGCCGGCGGCTGGAATAACGTTCATATTCGGCCCGGGCAATCTCTGCCTGTTCCTGCTCTTCCAGCAGGGCCACCCGGCGCGCGGCGAGATTAGCCTCTGCTTCCTGTAGCCGGTAGAGGTAGTCCGCTTGTTCGATACGGAACAGCGTTTGGCCGCTCTGCACCCGTCCGCCGCTTTGGAATCCGGCCTCCACCCAAACGATTTTGCCGCCGACTTGTGGCGTGATATCGACTTCAGCGCCGGCCCTGACCGTGCCGGCGCCGTACACCGGTATGGCGCCGGCGCCGGCAATGACTGTGCCAGTCTGTGCATGAGGAATTTGCGGGGGCGGCTCAACGCGCTCCGGTTCCGGCGCCCTGGACACCAGCAACGAGGCCACGGCCACGGCCGCAACGATAATGACAATGGCAATCAGAAAACTGAAAAAACGGGACATGTTATAGCTCCTCCCCGGTCCAGGCGCCGCCCAGTGCGCGGTGCAACGCCAGACGCGCATAGCCGAGGTCGCGCCGTGCCGCCGCCAGCCCGGATTGCGCGGCCAGCAGCTGTTGTGAAGCACTCAGAAAGGCGTCGTACTCACCCACGCCGGAGACGTAACGCTGTTCTTGCAGCGCGGTTTCAGCCTCGACCTCTGCAGCCAGGGAGGCCAGCAGCGCATGACGGCGGCGGCTGGCCTGCAGCCGCGCCAGCGCGGCCTCCACCTCCTGCACCGCGGTGACCACGCTACGCCCGTAGGCGGCGATGGCCTCATCCAGTCTGGCTTCAGCCAGGGCGACATTGCTGCGTAATCTGGAACCCTGCAACACCGGCCCCAGCAGATTGAAACTCAGGTTGCGAAACCATTGGTCCGGGTCGAACCATTCGCCGCCCTCGGTACTTTGCAGGCCGATGGAACCATACAGCGACAGGCTTGGCCACAGGTCGGCGCGGCGCGCGCCCACCGTGAAACGAGCTGCTTCCACACGCTGCCGGGCCGCGCTCACATCGGGACGCTGCACCAGCAGATCAGCCGGGATGCCAACCGGCGCCGGCGCCGGCACAGCGGCCGTCAAGGCCTCGGGCAGCAATGCCTCCAGCTCGGGCCGGTGACCACCCAGTAACGTCCGCAGGCGTGCCCGGGCCGCCGCCAGCGAGGCGTCGAGCTGTGGTAATTGCGCCTCGAGGTGGCGTAGCTCACGGCGCGCGCGGTGGCGCGCCGGCGCATTGATAAGCCCGCGCTCATAACGCAACCCCGCCAGCGCCGCGCGCTGGCGGGACAGCTCCACATTGGCCTCAGTCAGGCGCCGTTGCCGGCGCAGATCCACAAGCTCCAGGTAGGTGCGCACGGTCTCCGCCAGCACGCCCATGCGGGCGGTCAGGTAATCCGCCTCTTGCGCCAGCCGCGTGGCCGCGGCCGCACGCGCGTCGCTGCGGTTACGCCCCCAGAAGTCCAGTTCATAAGAAAACTGTGCGCTCAGGGTATAAGTGGTGAGCTGCAGGCGCTGCGGCAGTTCAATACCGAAATTACTGTAAACATCTTCTCCCAGGCCCACTTCGTCCAGTTGCGCAGCAATACCGGCATTGGTGGGAATATCGGTGTCGGTAATATCCAGCGCCGGCTGCAGCAACGGAAATGCCGGCGCCTTGACGATACGTTCGCGCGCGCGCGCCTGTTCGACCCGCGCCACCGCCTCGGCCAGATCAAAGTTGGCAGCCAACGCGGCTTCAATGAGCCGGTCCAGCGCCGGATCGGCAAACGCCTTCCACCAGGTGCGCGGTTGATAGGCGCCGGCAACCTTGCTGCCGGCAAACTCCTGCGGCAGGTCAGCCACGGGGGCCGGCGGCGGCGCCATATCCACCAGGCTGGTCTTCATAACACAGCCGCACACAAGCCCGCCGGCAAAGACGGCCACCGACAATTCAAGCAGTCGTTTCGAGGCGTGTTTCATGGGACAGAAAAATAAATTATCCCGCCGCAAGCGGACCGGGCAGCGGTTTATGATTACTTAACAGAGTTGTTACCTGGAGAGGTCATGCAGCTCCGGTGACGGGGCAGGTGGCGGCCTCGGCAGAGGCAGCGTTGGCAGACGCGCGCGGCGGGCGGCTGGACGCTGGCTTTAGCTCATGCCGCTGCTCTGCAATCCGGAGCTTCATCTTGCGGGTTGGCTTCATCGTCGGGATGGGATGGATCCGAAGCTGGTAGTCGGTGGGCACCATCTCGAAGCGGAAGTAGTGAATGAGCATCAGCAGACTGACGGCCAGGTGGAGTTCCACCCACCGCAAGCCCAGACACGTGTGGGTGCCCAGGCCGAAGGGAGCATAGCTGGTACTCCACTGGGTCTTGTTATCCTCCTTCTGGTGTCGTTCGATGTCGAAGGAAAGGGGATCGGGGAAGACGTCTTCCATATAGTGCGTGGCCGCATGGACAAGGTGGATTTTTGCGCCTGCCGGGAGTTCGTAGCCCTCGACTACGCAGGCATTCATCACCGTTCTGATGCTCATCGGGATGATCGGGTAGAGACGTTGGGACTCCATGAAGAAGCGGTAGGTGAGATCGATTTCCGATTTGCTCAGGTGATCCGCGTCGGGGTCGCCCGCGGCAAAGACTCTGTCAGCTTCATCTTGAATCCGCCGGTACAACTCGGGCTGACGCAGCAGGTTGTAGAGCGCAAAACTCATCGCATTGCCCATATAGAGGCTGACGATCAGGGGAGAAATCAGCGAGAAGGGAAGATCCGTCTCGGGCAGAAACTGCGGATCGGCAGCATGTAAACTCAGCACATCGTCCACAATGTCGCGCGGGCAGCCGGTGCGCTGGGTCGGCGTATGCACAGCCATAATGCGGCTCACCAAATCGCCGATGCGCTTCTTGCGCCGCCTCATGCCTGGAGTTTTCAGCATGAATTCCGGGAACGCCCGCAGCACATGCGTCGCCAGCGAACGCTCCTTGAACCTGATCAAATCCCGGAATTCGTCTTGGGTGTTGACACCGACTGAGAGCTGAGAAAATGTTCCATTGATGAAATCCTGGCAGGCCCGAACGGTGGGTAAAATATCGCCGACCTTCCATTTTGCCAGGTGTTCGCGGGAGTAGTGGTACAACTCGTCGAGGCGGTCAGCCAGTGCGGTGCGCGAGTAGGTTGCCTGAATAGCCTTGCGCATGCGGAAGTGATCGGCGCCATCCATCGAGGGCAGAATACGCGAGGCGCCATACACCTGCTCGAATCCCGACAGGTAGTCCTTCGAGCGCAAGTAGCTGCGACCGACCCGCTGCATCCAGTGATTGGCTTCGGGCCCCACGAGAACGAGCATCCCCCCCTTCTGGAAGGGTGCCTTAAGCCTGAAGACAGGTCCGTTCTTGCGGGCTATGTCGGCAAAGAGCGCGGGGATATTTCCAGTCCGCAACAGCGGATTGAAGAGTACATCACGCAGCGGAGCCGTGGGAATCGGCTTGGTGCCCAGAACACGGCGAAACTGCGGCTGGGTGATGCTCTTGGCGGTTGCCTCGCCAATGGAGCGGCCGACGATATCAAGTTTGCAAACAAAGTCGATGCGCCGGGTGGCTTCCTCGTCCAAAGGGAAAATTAAATGAAGCACCTCGCACGAATTGGCGAGTGCGACCAGAATTGCGTCCGTCGGATGGGGGATGTCGCCCACGAGCAGAACCTTGGCGATCCGCTCCTTGACGAATTCACTCGGTATGTGGTCGGGCGTGGCGTAGGCATCCGTCTGCCAGGTGCCTTGGGAGAGAGACCAGAAACCGCCGCTATGGTAGTTCAGGATTCCATTTTTCTCAAGGCTATCCAAGGTGGCTGCCATGATCTCTTCGGAGCGCGGCGAGAGGTGTTCGATCCAGTACCGGGTGTCTCGCTTCTGCGACTCGTCGCCGATCTCCTTCAGGATGGAATCCAAATGGGGATCTTCGGTAGTAGTTGGGTCAACGACGAAGAGGTGCTCCAGATCCATGTCAATGCGCCCCAGAAGCGACAGTTCGGCAAGGCATGCACCCATGACCGCGCAGTTCAGGTTCCAGCCAGGAACCTGATGAAAATAGCCGCTCTCCTCATTGAGCAGCAGCAGCACCAACTCATGCACCAAATTATTCACAGGCTACCTCTTGCTTCTCCGGAGTAGAGCTTCAGGACAATTCAGGTCAGCGCCCGACAGTTCAACCGGGCGCGTCCCGCCCGCTCGCCCCACCAGCCAACGACGACCCCGCCTCCACATACGCCTTCACGGCCTCCACATCGGCGGTAATGCCCTTTATGGCCGCCGGCCGGAGAAAGGGTGTAACCAGCTTGCCCATGAAGCTGATCGGCTCTATCCGCACCAGCATGTCGAGTTGGGCCTGGTCGCCGCTTTCATTGGGCGTCACGGTAAAGGTTGTGTGCCAGAGGGCTCCCGCCTCCTCGGTCACCAGCTGGACCATACTGCCATCCTCGAAACCGGTCACCTCGCTTTCAGTTGCTGACAGGCCAAAGACCCTCGCAAAGAACGCCTGCACGCCGCTGAAGCGGCGGGTCTCATGAAATCGGGCGCCGACTCCGGTTTCATTTTCAGTGAGGAAATGCACCGTATCAATCTCTGGAATCGCCTTGCCGTAGTTGCGGCCATTGGCGACGACATCGAACACGGCCGGCGCTGTTGCGGCGATAGTCCGGCTGATCTTAATTGGCTTCATATCTGATTAATCTCCTCTTCCTCGTTGTCGTTTCTTGCCGCGGGTTCCCTGCTACAGGTGTTGAGAGAGGTCTCTTGATGCACGATAAAAACAGTTGCTGCACAACAGCAGCATAGCCTCAGGAACAACTGCAGTATATCAGACATTTCAAGACCTGTGTTACGAACTGTTACGAACACACCTCTTCAAAATTCGGACGATGCGGGTCTCATTGACGGGTTGCGCAAAGCGGTTCAGGCTTTGCGCAACCGCCAACCGTACATCAGGCGACCATAAAAGTTAAACCACTTGCGCGTTTCTTCATTATCGAAAGGGTAGTCGGCGCCCAGTTGCCTGGCAGTAACCAAGCCGGTAATGAAGCAGGTTTCCTGACTGTTGATCAAGGTATGCGCGCCGCAGTGCCAGCTGCGCCGTTTGCCCTGGATCAGGCGGAACAACGGCACCAGCAAGGCCACGTGGCGCACGTCATGCACGACATGCTGGAACCACCACTTCCTGACGATTTTGTTCTCGTCAATGGGAGTAATCGGGTTGTAAGTCACCAGACACGGCTTGTCCGAGCTGTTTGCCCAAGGCTGCTGATTGTGCATGATATAGGTGATTTCGTAGTTATCCGGTCTGACGCCGTACTGTTCTATGTGGTTGCTGCGGGTAGTGAGCGGTTTGACATCGTTGTCCGGCAGCACCGAGGCATCCGAATGCACCACAGTGTGGTTGTGTAACTCACTCTCGTAGCGCACGGACGAGAGCAGAAAACTCTCCAGCAAGCTCGGCTGGTCCAACATCATCAAGGTCTGATTAGCGTTGCAAGCGAATACCACGTCATCGAAGTTCTCCCGTTGACCCTGTTCATCCTCTATCACGACTTCATCTGCATAGCGATACACCTTGCGCACCGGCCGGTTAAGGTAAATCCGCTCCTGAAAGCCTGCCGACATCTTTTCATAAACATGCCGCGTGCCCCGGTCCCAGGTTTGCATCGGCGTGGCCGCTTCGATATCAAAGAACTCCAGGTAGCGGGCGAACAGCGACGCCGGCATGTCAAACACGTTTGTGGCCATGAGAAAGTTAACGAACATTGGCTTTAATATCTTGTAGCGGAAGTCGCCGGAAAACCTGCCTAGGTTCAGCAACATGCCCATGCTGAGGTAATTAAAGGGATTGATGGCATTGAGCAGGCGCGAGCGCGAGCGGTTCAGCCGGCCCAACCACTGCAACCCCCTGAGCATCTTCTGAAACTTCTTGATTTCCGGTTGTAATGCGCGCCTGATATCGGTGTCGAAATCATGCGCGTACAGGCCGCCGCGGTATTTCACGCTGTAACTGAAACGGGTATCGACCAGGTCGATGTCATGTTCCTGCATGAACAGCAGGATATGATGGTACACCGTAGGGATGCAGGCGGTGACGGAAATATCGAATGGAATGGAGGAGCCATCATCCTGCGGCATATCCGCAGTGTAGGCATTGCCGCCGACGCGGGACTGCGCTTCGTACAGCCGGAAATCGAACCTGTCAGGATGCCGATGCAAGGCCCAAGCAAGCCCCAGGCCTGACACCCCGGCGCCAATAATGGCAATTTTTCTCGGCTCAGCAGTGTGGTTAACCCGCATATCTCACCAAGTCGCTTGTTGCATTGTGAAACATTTTTACTCTCAATAAGTTATGGGCACCTCTCACAAACACGAGGTGCCCGTGCAGCACAGGGATGTGCTGCCAGTAACAGCAAGCACGTAAGTGCCTGAAAATGAAGGAAATGAAAAATTACACTTTTTCATTTCCGTCTCTAAACTTTCATGATCAGGGCGTTGCACACCCCGACAGTATGTAAATCTGTAAAATTTACATAGCAAAAATGCCACGGAGGGCATTTTTAGAGGTTACCTTATGGTAATTTCTGTTCTTTCCACATAACACACTGCGCTTGATGCGCCCTCGCTGGTCCTGGTTCTGCCTGCGGGCACGTGCTTGTTCAACCATAGCTACGGCTATGGTTTCGGGCGCAGGCACCCGCCGGCAGAACCAGTCCGGCGCGAGCTTCGCATCACCTGGTGAGATCTGCGGGTTAGAGGTAACCATGGCGGTACAATACGACAATGTGGCCAGTCATGCAAATTTTGTCCGGGTTCTGTGTTGTCCGGGTCAAACAGGACCTGTGCAGCAATTCCCGCTAATGCCTGAGCAGTCATAAAATCCTTACAAATACAGGGTGGATTCAGTATACTACCAGGCATTATTCACGTCAAAGGTGAGGTGAGCCATGTCCCGTCCTGCTTTACGTAAGTCGCTGAGTGCCCCGGGTTTGTTAAGTGAAGTCCGCCGTGTCCGGGTGCGGCAGCTTGCCGCAGAGATTCCAAAAGGCAAACTCCCAACGGCGCAAGAACCGAGGAGGACATTTTAGAGTTTGCTATGAGCCATGTCTCTGCTTTTTCCAATAAATCAAACGGTTATTCGCCGGCATGGGGTAGTCACGTTGCAGCTGCAGGTTTGCCGATGTGGCCAGCTTATTGACCTCTTCAAAGTGTCGGATACCGCTTTGCGGGTCGCGTTGCTGCAGCCATAAGTCAAACCTTGCATTACTCTCGCTGGTATAGGCGTTGTTGTAGTTGAATGGTCCGTACATGGCCAGCAAGCCATTGTCGGGAAGCAGCTTTCCTACCCCGCTGAACAGAGCCTTCACGGACTCCCGGCTTATGATATGGATCGTGTTTGCGCAAAACACTGCATCGACTTGCAGCTCGGGCCAGTACGGCTGGTTGACGTCCAGTGCCAGTGGCGCCGGCGTGTTGGGCAGGTTGGCTTCAGCCAGCCATAATTTGATGCCGGCATGGTGTTGCGGGAGCTCACTGCTGTGCCAGACCAGGTGCGGCAGGTTTGTGGCGAAGTAAACCGCATGCTGACCGGTGCCGCTGCCGATCTCCAGAACCTGCTGGCAATCGGCAAACAGTGTTTGAATAATTTCCAGAATGGGTTGCCGGTTGTTGTCACAGGCGGCGGAATAGGGTTTGTTCATATAAAAGGCCAGGGTGCTGCGGCTCGTTGTGTCTGTTCTTGCAAATGAGTCTTGACATCACCTCGCTACAGGTTATTGTCATTGCCATGCCAAGTCTATCAAAAATTCAGGCATTAACGCTTTGCGCGTTATTCTTGGGTAGCTTCCTGCCTGTGCCCCAAAACCTGGCAGGCAACCTGCTTGCAAGCAGCGGCGCTAAACTCGACGAGACGCAGGTCCAAGCAGTTGAGAAAGCAGCCATAACTTCGGCCGAGGTAGAACAGCAACGCCAGGCCATCGCAGTGATGCTGGCGGAATACGAGCTCGAAGGCAGGAAACTGCTGGACGGACTTGATGGAACTGCCGACAGGAACCAGATTGACCGGCAGGCCGGCGCCCTGCTCTCCGCCGGTGAAGAGATCATGGGCTGGGCCCGGTTCCGCTTACAACAGTGCGATGAATACCTTAGCAAGGCCCTGGAACTCAAGGCAATGATGCCTGACATTACCCTGGAAGTACTGGAGCGGGATTATCATCACGATGGCGCGTTGCCGCAAGCGCTGCCGGAGTGCTACCACATCAAAGACACATTCGTACATCCGGCTACAGTGTTGGTGCTGACCCGTGATGACCCCGCCCTGGGGCAGGAAACCGTTGCCGGCATCAAGGCGGAGCTACAGGAAGTGCTGGGGCACATAGAGGTCGTGCGACAACTGATTGTCTATTGAAGGGAACCTCTAACCCGCATATCTCACCAAGTCGCTTGTTGCATTGTGAAACATAATTGTTCTCCCAACTTCGACGGTTTATTTCTCTAACTGATTGATTTTATTGAAGGCGCGTTGACCCTCAGGCACTACAATTGCCCTATATCGGCGTTCTCAGGGGCCGGCTATTTGAGCTCGTAGGGGGGTGGAGTGACTTAAGGGAACCTCTAAAAATACCCTCCGTGGTATTTTTGCTGTGTAAATTTTGCAGATTTACATATTGTCGGGGTGTGCAGTGCCCTGATCATGAAGGTTTAGAGGCACCCATATGTATTGAACCTGGACAAATCATTTGTCTTTGCTGAGGTATAAGGTAGAGTGTGCATGGGTCTTACCTGTGAAACCCATCCGGTGATAGTCATTGATCTCGCAAGACATTACACAGACAAGGCTTTTTGATTCTTGGCCTTGCTAACGCGGGATTAGAGAATAACATGCTCGACTCAAGCATAAAAATTGCTGATCAATACAGCCCGGATGAGCAAGCAGTACTTTTCCATGGCAACTGCCTGGACCTGCTGAAAGAGATACCGGAGCGTAGCGTCCAACTGGTTGTCACCTCTCCCCCTTATAACATCGGCAAGGAATACGAGAAGAAAATAAATATTGACAAGTACCTCAGCCAACAGGCCGAAGTAATTAAGGACTGTGTACGTGTTCTTTCCGATACGGGAAGTATTTGTTGGCAGGTAGGCAATTATGTCAACGATGGTTCAATCATTCCCTTAGATACAGTTCTGTATCCGATATTTACTGAACTTGATTTGGTCATGCGCAATAGAGTCATCTGGTATTTTGAGCATGGATTACACTGCACCAGACGGTTTTCCGGCCGCTATGAAACCATAATCTGGTTTACCAGAAAAACGAAGGAATTCGTGTTTAATCTCGACCCGGTCCGAGTTCCGCAGAAATATCCGGCCAAGAAATACTTCAAGGGACCTAAAGCCGGGCAATATTCCTGCAACCCCCTCGGTAAAAATCCGGGGGACATCTGGGATATACCCAATGTCAAGAATAACCATATAGAGAAGACCGAGCATCCCTGCCAGTTTCCGGTAGGTCTCATCGAGCGGCTGGTCTTGTCGATGACCAACGAGGGAGATTGGGTGTTTGACCCTTTTCTGGGAACCGGCACATCGGTTATTGCCGCACTACGCCACAAAAGAAGGGGGGGGCGGCGCTGAGACGGAAAAGAAATACGTCAGGATTGCAAAAGACAGGATACAGAATCAGATAGACGGCACCCTGCGAACTCGGCCGATGAATAAACTCAAATATGATCCCGCCACGGGCAACAACAAATTGACCGTGCCGCCATGGGATACTACCGGCGAAGAGGCAATACAAGAGAGATTGATGGAGCCCCGCGCAAAATACCATAACGATGAGGGGCCGTTTGCTGTTTAGTCCGATCGATATGAACAGGTCATTCAAAAAGCTCCTGGAAGATAAAGGATGGGCAGAAAGTCGCGTCAGCTATTGGGTGACAAAGGATGAGAAGTTGATCAGAAAGACACTCACCATGTCTCCGGAACAGCAAAAACAGGAAATTGAACGAACAGACTCTTCCCCGATATACAGCTACAACCAGACTGATTTTGTCAAAGACAGGGTGGCAATTGAGGTTCAATTCGGAAAATATTCCTTTGTTGCATACGATTTATTTGTTAAACACCTTGCATTTTACGTGGGTGACAAAATTGATGTCGGTGTTGAAATTTTACCCATGAAACAACTGCAATCCCAAATGAGCTCCGGCGTGTCTTACTACGAAGGAGAGCTGTACAATGTTATTAGGCAGGGACGTGGGGTGCCGGCAGTGCCGCTGGTAATTGTGGGAATTGAAGATTAAAAATCATCCGCCGCGCTTCGGGCAAGTGGTTAACCGCGTTGGTGCCGGTATAACGCTGAAACAATGCGGAATTGGGCAAGCGCGGCGTGTACTGCCTGCGCTCTAACCGCACCGACTGGGACGAGGACACCCTCTGGCGCACCTACTTCATGCTCACCGAGGTCGAAGCTGTGTTCCGCGCACTGAAATCCGAGCTGGGCCTGCGCCCCATCTACCACCACACGCCCGTGCGCGCCGAAGGACACCTGTTCATCAGCGTCATCGCCTACCAACTGGTGCAGGTCATTCGCACCCGCCTGAAACACACCGGCGAGCACGCCAACTGGACCACCCTGCGCCGCACCCTCGGCAGAGGAATGCAGTTCCCGCAAGCTCAGCCGGCAGGCCGGGCGCAGCAGACGAACTATAACCGAATGTGCCGGTTCAGGAGTCTTTGTCCTGGTAAGGATACTTATAGGCCAACCAGAGCAATACAATCGCTCCTATAAAAGTAGTTGCTCCAGCAGCCAGCAAAGCCATATTCATCGCTTTTTCCTCATATTGCCAAGGGCTAACAAAAAAATGCCAACCAGTGCCAGCCAGATAGCCAACCAAGTGTTTCCTCCCTCAAGAACGCCGCTCAAAAAGCCGGCAGAGGTAACGATGATACCCAGCCGACGAATATCTTCCAGCACAGTCGGCACATAAAATTCAAAGTTTTCAAATGACATATCGGTGACAGTATAGCACACGGCAATACTTGAGGGGTCGTTGACCCCCTTGCCATAGTTGGCGGAGAGAGAGGGATTACAAACTACCTCCCTGTAGTTTGCCCCTGCGGGGCCAGCTACGCTGTTCAAATTCGCTCCCGGCGAATTTGTCGAACCCGGGTGTTGATTATCGAGGGTTCGAATCCGTACTGCAACAACTACCACAAGGGGGGGTCGTTGACCCCCTTGCCATAGTTGGCGGAGAGAGAGGGATTACAAACTACCTCCCTGTAGTTTGCCCCTGCGGGGCCAGCTGCGCTGTTCAAATTCGCTCCCGGCGAATTTGTCGAACCCGGGTGTTGATTATCGAGGGTTCGAAGCCACACTCAACAACTATGGCAAGGGGGTCGTTGACCCCCTTGCCATAGTTGGCGGAGAGAGAGGGATTACAAACTACCTCCCTGTAGTTTGCCCCTGCGGGGCCAGCTGCGCTGTTCAAATTCGCTCCCGGCGAATTTGTCGAACCCGGGTGTTGATTATCGAGGGTTCGAAGCCACACTCAACAACTATGGCAAGGGGGTCGTTGACCCCCTTGCCATAGTTGGCGGAGAGAGAGGGATTACAAACTACCTCCCTGTAGTTTGCCCCTGCGGGGCCAGCTGCGCTGTTCAAATTCGCTCCCGGCGAATTTGTCGAACCCGGGTGTTGATTATCGAGGGTTCGAAGCCACACTCAACAACTATGGCAAGGGGGTCGTTGACCCCCTTGCCATAGTTGGCGGAGAGAGAGGGATTACAAACTACCTCCCTGTAGTTTGCCCCTGCGGGGCCAGCTGCGCTGTTCAAATTCGCTCCCGGCGAATTTGTCGAACCCGGGTGTTGATTATCGAGGGTTCGAAGCCACACTCAACAACTATGGCAAGGGGGTCGTTGACCCCCTTGCCATAGTTGGCGGAGAGAGAGGGATTCGAACCCTCGATACGCTATTAACGTATACACACTTTCCAGGCGTGCGCCTTCAGCCACTCGGCCATCTCTCCGGTGCGGATTGACGCTATGATATGGGAGAAAGCCCCGGCACACAACTTCCGAAACTCTGAAACTCCGCATGGTGTCATGTCAGGGCTGTCAACTGCCGCTCATTGCATATTTGGAGTGAGTTGCAACTCTGCCAGCCGCGCGTACATGCCGGCGCCGGCGACCAGGCTGTCATGGTCGCCGCTATCGACGATCCGGCCCTGGTCCATGACGATGATCCGGTCCACTTTTTTCACGGTGGCCAGACGGTGGGCGATGACGATGACTGTGCGGTTTGCCATCAATTCCTGTAACGCCTGTTGCAACAGGTTTTCGCTTTCGGCATCCAGCGCGCTGGTGGCCTCGTCCAGCAACAGCAACGGCGGGTCTTTCAATACCGCTCGGGCAATGGCGATGCGTTGTTGCTGGCCGCCGGACAGGCGCGCGCCTTTTTCTCCCAGGAACGTGTGGTAGCCGTTTGGCAGTTGCCGGATAAAATCGTCCGCATAAGCCGCCGTGGCCGCCCGGACTACTTCGGCATCCGTGGCATGCGGGCGACCGTAGCGAATGTTTTCCAATACGCTGTCGGCAAATAACACCGTCTGTTGCGGCACGATGCCGACCTGCTGGCGCAGCGCGCGCAGGTCCAGCTCGCGTATATCGATGCCGGCCAGCCGGATTTGCCCCTCAACAGGATCATAAAACCGCAGCAATAACTGGAACACCGTGCTCTTGCCGGCCCCGGACGGCCCCACCAGGGCCAGAGTCTCAGTCGGGCTGATAGCCAGAGATAAGCCGTCCAGCGCCCACTGCCCAGGGCGGGACGGGTAGCTGAAACTCACTCGCTCCAGTACCAGCGGGTGGTTGGCGCCGGCAGAAAACGGGCGCGGGGCATCGGGACTGGTGACGGCCGGGCGACTGTCGAGGATGTCCAGCAAGCGCCCCATGGCGCCGGCCGCCCGCTGCACCTCGCTCCAGACCTCCCCTATCGCAGTGGCACTGCCGGCCACCAGGGTGGCGTAAACCAGGAACTGCACCAGAGTACCGGCGCTGATGCTGCCGTCGATGACAGAGCGGGCGCCGCTCCACAGCACCAGCACGACGGCGCTGAATGAGCATAACACGACCAGGCCAGATAACAGCGACCCCACCGACAGACGCCGGCGCGCGGCGGCGAAGGAACGCTCTACCGCATCGTTAAAACGGCGCCCCTGCACAGCCTCAAGGGTGAAGGCCTGCACCACCTGTATGGCATTTAACACCTCCCCGGCAATACCGCTGGAATCGGCCACCCGATCCTGGGTCTCCCGGGACAGCTTTCGCACCTTCCTGCCGTACACCAGAACCGGCAACACCACCAGCGGTAACAGCCCGAACAAAAGGATACTCAGCCGCGGGCTGGTGACGAGCAACATGACCAGACTGCCGCTCAGGATAAAGGCGCTACGCAAGGCCATGGACACCCCGGCCCCGATCACTGACTGCACCAGGGTAGTATCCGTAGTCAACCGGGACAGCACTTCACCGGCTCGGGTCACCTCAAAAAAAGCCGCGTCCATGCGCAGTACGTGCCGGTAAACTGCGCTGCGGATGTCGGCGACTGCCCGCTCGCCAATCCACATCACCGTATAATAACGCGCCGCCGAGGACAGCGCATAGACCCCGGACAACAACAGCAGCGCCATGAAATAAATGTCTATGGATTGGCCGTTGGCATCGGAAAAACCGTAATCCACCACCAGCCTGATGGACACCGGCATAGCCAGCGCCGCCAGTGCTGCTACGGTCAGGCAGATTAACGCAAACAACATTCTGCCGGTGTAAGGGCGCAGAAATGGCAACGCGCGCCGTAGTGGTTTGACCTGGGGCATGTAACGCAGACGGGTCCGATGAAAAAAGACAGACATTACCACAAACGGCAAGTTTGCGCGACAGTCGGCGCATTCGGGTTATAATGCGCAAGGTGTGAAAATTACCATCAGACAGACGGACCGCCTGGAGCACATAGACCGCAGCGCGTGGGACCGATTGGACTATGGCGGCAACCCTTTTCTGCGCTACGACTTCCTGCACGGGCTGGAGCGTTGCAAGTGCCTAGAGGGACATGGCTGGCAGCCCTGCCACCTGCTGGCGAAGACTGCGGATGCGCGTCTGGTCGCCGCCATGCCGCTTTATCTCAGGGACAACTCGCACGGGGAGTTTGTGTTCGACTGGACCTGGGCCGACGCATACCAACGGGCCGGCGGCAACTATTATCCCAAGCTGGTAGCGGCTATTCCGTTTACTCCGGTACGCGGCCCGCGTATTCTTATCGACCGCAGCGCCGCTAACCGGCGCGGTCTTAAAACGTTGATGGTGCAGGCGGCGGCGCAACTGGCGCAGCGCTCAGGCCTGTCCTCATTCCATTGCCTGTTCACAGAGGAAGACGACCTGGAGCTGTTCGCCGACAATGAGCTGTTACCGCGCCGCACCTGCCAGTTCCACTGGCATAATCGTGATTACGAGGATTTCAACGACTTCCTGTGCCGCCTGACCTCAAAGCGACGCAAACAGATCAAGCGCGAACGCCGGGCGGTACGGGCTGAGCAGGTGGAAATTTTGCGTCTGGGCGGCGCCGACATCAGTGAGGAACAATGGGCGGTATTCTACGAATTTTACTGCAATACCTTCTACCAGCGCTGGGGCAGCCCGCGCCTGACCCTGGACTTCTTTCACCACCTCAGCGCAACCATGCCGGACAACACCTTGCTGATCCTGGCCAGACAGGGCCGGCAATATGTCGCCGGGGCTTTTGCCATGCTCAGCGATACCACCTTGTACGGGCGCCATTGGGGCTGCAACCGCTACCTGGCCAACCTGCATTTTGAACTGTGCTACTACCAGACCATCGAGCATTGCCTGCAACAGCGGCTGGCCTCGGTCGATGCCGGGGTGCAGGGGGAACACAAGCTAACGCGCGGCTTTGAGCCGCAGCTGGCACTGTCCGGCCACTGGCTCCGGCACCCGCGCTTCCGGCTGGCCATCGATGACTTCCTGCAACGGGAAACTGCGCAGTTGGATACATACATCAAGGCTTTGAAAACCCACCTGCCGTTCAAGGAGCCGGATAGCGGCACTCTTCCCATTTAATTCCGACCGGTTCAGATCTCGCCAGCGCCGTCCCCTGCCTCCCAATACGCCACTGCGTCGGGTATCTGCGCCTCGTTCTGTGCGTGCCGGTAGTTCGAGGAAGCGGGGTAGGCGTGACGGCGCAGGCGATTCAGTTGGCCCAGGGGGCGGTGTGCCGGTAGGGCATGCCAGGGAGCAAATGCCAGATTTTCACAGAATTGCGCCTGTTCATCACCGGAGAAGTCCTGCCGGGGAATGCTGAGGGTCGCCAGCGGCATAAACGGCGCCTCCTGTTGCGGCCAGGCCCGGGTGGCGTCGTCCAGGGACATCGCTCGCGCAGCCGCGTCCTGCACCTGCACCTGGAAGATGAAGCAGGCGCCGGTGTGCGCCAGTTGCGCCCGTAGTTGCTTCCTTAAAAAATCAGCCCCGGACGAATCAGCCCCAAAGGAATGAGTACCAGAGGAATGGGCGCCAGTGTCAACAATGGCTGACCCCTGCACCGGGCGGGCGTGACAGGGACGCGCGGCAAATTTGATATTGTGCGGACCCAGCTTGTAAGGCGTTATACTGAAATATACCGGGTCCAACACACTCGCTGGCGCTGGCGACAGCACCTGTTTCCCGGCAAATACCTCCCTTATGCGCCACTTGAACGGATTTAAGCCAGGGAAGAAAAAACTCTTCAGGTCTTCCGGGTTGGCGATAAAGCTGTTGTAATCGGGCATGTTCCTGACAAAAAACACGGGCGTGTTGGCCATCAGGAAGTCTTGCACGGGGCCGTTGACACCGTCCTGTTCAAGCGGTTCCCCGTCTATCTCCAACAGCTTGAGCGCCATGCCCCGGGCGTCGTTTTTGTGGTCAGGGCTGGCCCGCAAGTCGTAATGGCCGTTGGAAAACCGCACCCAGGCCCGGTAGCGCCGGCCCGGTTCGGCAAATATGCCATGACGAAACTCACCGCGCAGGTCAGGCAGCACATCAAAATACGCGCGCACACAGGCATGGGCCTTGGCGTGGGCGCCGCGCGCCACATACTCGGCGCGGTAGGCCTCCACCAGCTTTTCAAAGCTGGCGCGGGTAGCCTCGCCCTGCCCCACCTCGTCGTCGCGCAACAGCTCCTGACTATGGTCAACCCGGGTGCAGGCAACCACCAGGCAGACGGCCAGCAGTGTCAACAATAGCTTCATCTACCGCGCTCACAGAGTGAACCAGGCCGCTCGTCATTGCGGGCCCTGTCTCGAGACCAGCCCGGAATCCAGTAGGCAACAAGACTCATCACAAGAGATACTCGCCTTAAAGACTCTTCATATATTCCACCAAGGCCCGGAGCTCCCCCTCGCCCAGCGTTGGCAGGCCGTCTCCCCCGGTACCGTATTCGTGACCGGCATTGCTGTTGCCCGGCAGGCGGGTATCGAACAGGAACGCGCCAGGGGCGGGGGCGCTGACATAGCCGACCTTGACCGGATCGTATTCCCAAGAACCGATATGGAAGGTCTTGCTGCGTTCGACAGCAGGCAGCAGCAGCTCGTACAGGTTGGGCACCGAGCCGTTGTGCAGGTAGGGCGCGGCGCTCCAGATACCATTCAGCGGGCGCGCCTTGTAGGCCAGCAGCGCGCGGTCGGAGACTTCCTCGCCGCGTGCGAGGATTTCTCCGTCCAGGTATTTAGGTGGGTGGATCACTTCGGGGTGACCCAGTTTTTTTGCGTCCCGAATCGCCAGCAGGCTTTGTAACGGATTGTTCCTGAGCACGCCACCCATGAGGTTATTGGCAACAAACAGAGCCGGCTCCTCAGCGCCCATGCTGGAGCCGACCAGATAGAAGCGCGGCTTGCCCTCGAAGATGCCCGTTTTTCCGCGCATTTCGAGGACGTTACGCGCCATTTTCGGGTCAGTTCCCAATTTTTCCAGGCTGCTCATACGCACCTTGATACGGCGTTGCGGATCGGTGCGGTCGATATCCTGGTGGCAGCTCAGGCAGTACTGCTGGTACAACACGCGCCCGCGCGCCGCCTGCTCCGGGTCGATGGCCGGGAAAATATCCGGCCATTGCGGGGAATGCAATTCGGCCACTTTCTTTTCCACCGCGCGCAGGTTGCTGGTATGCACCGTCGAGGGATAACCGGCGTCATAGAAATACAACCAGGTCGCAGGAGTCGTTTGCACCCGGCCATACACGCCTATTACCTCACCGATGTTACGCGCCAGCGCGCCGATATGGGAGTTGGACTGCGACCCGTTCCATTCCACATAGTCATGCTGGGGCGTATCCCACAGGTAAGGATAACTGGTGGGGGCGTCCGGTGCATTGAAATTGTCGCTAACGCCGGTCAGCGACAAGCCCTTGTTGAGGATGGCGCCAAAGGCATCGAGGCGCGAGTAGCCGTAGGCCACCGGGCTGTGGTTGCGACGATTATTGTCGCTGATGCGGGCCAGGTCTTCCTGTAACAGGGTCTTGAGCGCCAGAATTTCCTGCGTCGAGGCGCGTTCCCCATGGTAGCGTCGGCCCAGCCTGGTCAACTTGCCACTGTCATTGATGGCCGCCGCAAGGGACTGCTCCAGGTGCTGCAGGAATAGCGGCAGATCCAGCATGGCCTGACCGCCGTCGATACGCAACAGCTTGCCGTCATAACGAATATGCTGAGTATGGCAGGCGGCGCAGGTCAGGCCCACATTGTCCCCATCACGGGCAAAACCAATGGGTAAGGCGTCCGGGTTGGCACCCGACTTTACCCCCGGCAGGAAGCCGAAGCGCATCATGTTCAAGGGCTCATGCAACAATTCCCGGCTGTCGTGCCGTTCCAGGTGCAGGAACAGGTCGTAGGACAACAGGTTGGAACCCTGGTTGAGGTGGTAGAACCATTGCCGGTCGCGCGCATCCCAGTTCTGCTCCAAAAAGACGATGTGGTCGGGGTGCAAGGCCTGCTCGTCCTGCAAGGCGCTGCGCGCCGGGGCTGGCGCGGTCAGGCTGAATAATGACAATGCCAGTAGTATTGCCGGCGCCCGCATTGTGTACCGGATGTTACGCATAAGGCGTTCCTAATCAATCGACAGCAAGGTATTTAACAGATTATCCCGAAAACTGATATTGCCGGTCAAGCTGTCGTGTTGTTCACACAGCAGGAATGCGTGATGCAACGGAAAGAAACTGTATTGATGGCGCGGAACGCTGGGGTCCAGGGTATCCCGACCCAGCAGCGAGGCCTTGGTGACGGCACCATCGCCGGGTTCCAGCAACAGGGCGTCATAGTCCACCCCGGGTACGGGTTGGGTGACTTCATCGGGGTACAGGCGAATTTCCGAAATGCCGTCCACTTCCTCGACCAGGATGCGGGCCGGGGTCAGGGTGCAGTCGCCGCCGAAGACAATCAATTTGGGATGCTCGTCCGGCAGCGGCACGGTCAGCGACCAGACGAAACGCCGGGCGCGCGCCAGCGACTTTTCAAAATACAGCTCCAGGGTATCGAGATAAACCTCGCCGGCAGCGGCAGACTCAAAGCGGGACAGAATGCGGGCGCGGGTATCCTCGGCAAAGATCGACCAGCCGAAGCGGCGCCAGGTGTCCACATCGAAAATATCGCGCGCCAGCGGCGCGCCGGTGGCGGTCACGATCCAGTTATTGAGGGGGTGCGGCAATAGCTGGTACATGCTCGGCATGGTCACCAGCAGTTCCGTGCCGATCTTGCGAAAACCGACCTGTATGCCGTCGATGAACGAGTTCAGTATTTTCACCGAACCCAGGTTGGGCGTACCCAGCAGGATGACGCGCCGCACCCGCTCGCCGCCGTACATATTCACCGGAAAGTCATTGTCATCTAGCACATCGGTGCGCCCGTAGCGGATGTAGTAACGGGCAATCAAGCCGCCCATGCTGTGCGCAACGAGGTCCACTTTCAGCTCTGGGTCGCCGAAGTCCAGCCGGATGCGGTCGATGAAATCTGCCAGCCGCGCGGCATTGTGCGCGTTATCCAGGCGCCAGTCATAGTAGAACGGGTAGTAATACCTGGTGGCGGCGCGCACGGTCTGGCCGGGCGCTGCCGGTTGATAGCCGCCCACCTCCTCCAGGGTGCGCATAACGTTGCCGTAATAGTCCTTGCCGGCAGTGTTATCGGCAATGGCAAATGGCTTGAGCGAACCGGCCTGCGGCTCCAGCGTGTCCGGGTCGATGGTCAGGGCCAGCTCTGCATGGTCGTGGAACAACAGTCGCCACAGCGGGCCGAACCAAAGCTCCTGATCGGTGTTCTCATCCTTGAGTTTACTGCCTAAGATGCCGTGGATGAATACTACCGGCGGTTGGTTCTCCACCGTCCTGCTCTGCAGGTACAGGCGTTGCAGATCAGGCTTGGCCGAACTGGTGAACCAGTAGTTGCCGAGCAAAGCCAGCAACGCGCCAAGCGCAATATAGAGCAGACGTTTCAAGCTGTGAACCTGTGTTTTCGATGTGTTTTTTTTACATAATAGCATTGTTGCCGATGGACTGGCTTTTTTCCGGGTAAAGGTATATCTTGTGAGATATGCGGGCTAAATTTCACCGTAGCGCCAAATTCGTCAGTGCGCTAGCGCTGTTGCTGTGCTGTCAGGCTTGCGCGCCGCAGCGGGAAGTTGTCGCGCCTTTCGACATGGCGACGCATTCCAGAACTGTGGCAGTGAACGGCCTGGAATTCCCGGTCACCGTATACGGGGACGGGCCGGCCGTGGTGTTCCTGCACGGTTTCCCGGATTCCCGCGCAGTCTGGCGCTACCAGATACAGGCGGTGGCCGATGCCGGCTACCGGGTGATCGTCCCGGACCAGCGCGGGTTCGGCAACGCCAGCCGGCCGCAGGGCGAGGAACATTATCGCATCGACCTGCTGGCGGCGGACATTATCGGCATCATGGATGAACTGGGCATTGCGCGGGCGCGGCTGGTCGGTCATGACTTCGGCGCCGGGCTGGCCTGGTTCATGGCGGCGCATACCCCGGAACGCTTTGAACAGCTGGTAGTCATGTCGGTGGGCTCCTCGGGCAACCCCGGTTGGGATACCATCGAGCAGCGGGAAGCATCCTGGTATTTTGACTTCTTCAACAAGACCGGGATCGCGGAAACCGCGCTGCAAGCGCAGGACTGGGACTTCTTCCGACGCCTCACCCGCCACAGCGGCGACCAGCAACACTTTATCCGCGACCTGTCCCGTCCCGGCGCGCTGACTGCGGCGCTGAACTGGTACCGCGCCAATACCCGCGGCTGGGGCGGCCTGCACGGCGGTCTTAACTATCCACTGATCGATATGCCGGTGATGGGCATCTGGAGCAGCGGCGACCCGTTCCTCAAGGAACCGCAGATGCAGCAATCCGCCATCAATGTCGCCAGCCGCTGGCGCTATGAGCGCATTGAGGATGCCGGACACTGGTTTATGCTGGAGGAACCGGCGGCGGTGAACCGCCTGCTGGTGGAGTTCTTTGGAAGTTTTTAACGCCGGCCAGTTCTACTGGGTTGCGGACAACGTCATTGCCGCGGATTTCCCGGAGGTCTCCTCGGCGTTGCGTAACCCGGACGGGTTGCTGGCAATCGGCGGCAATCTGGCAGCGGCCACGCTGTTGAATGCCTACCGGCGCGGTATTTTTCCCTGGTATAGTGAAGGACAGCCGCTACTGTGGTGGTCGCCGGACCCGCGCTGCGTACTGGAGCCGGAGCAGCTCCACATCAACCGCAGCCTGGCCCGGACGCTGAAACGCAATATCTTCAAGGTTTCCTTCAATCAGGCCTTTGCCGATGTGGTGCGCGGCTGCTCAGCCCCGCGCGGCGACGATACCGGCAGCTGGATAACCACCGCCATGGCCGCGGCCTACCTCAAGCTGCATCACCTGGGTCATGCGCTGTCCTGCGAATGCTGGCACGAAGGCGAGCTGGCGGGCGGACTCTACGGCGTGGTCATCGGCAAGGTATTTTTCGGCGAGTCCATGTTCAGCCGCAAGCCCGACGCCTCCAAGGTGGCGCTGGTGCGTCTGGCACAGCTGCTGCGCCAACGCCACTTCCGCCTGATCGACTGCCAGATACATTCCCCACACCTAGAACGCCTGGGCGCAAAGTCCATGCCACGCGACGACTTTGTGGGCATCCTCAAACACTATTGTTCCCGCTGACCCCACAGAGGCGCCTCAGACAGGTGGGAATGGCTGCTATTTGTGGTATTGAGCGGATTTTTACGCCATAATCCTGCAGGAACCTCCAAAAATGCCCTCCGTAGCATTTTTGGGGGCGTTACTCACAACCGCGAGGAGCCATGCCGAAAGAAGACCAGATAGAAATGGAGGGGACTATTATCGAAACCCTCCCCAATACCATGTTCAGGGTGGAACTGGATAGCGGGCATATCATCACTGCCCACATTTCCGGGAAAATGCGCAAGAATTACATCCGCATCCTCACCGGCGACCGCGTCACCGTAGAAATGACCCCTTACGATTTGTCCAAGGGCCGGATTACCTACCGGAACAGGTAGTTGGCCCGTGCCACATCCTCCGGCGTATTAATCTCCAGACCCGGCTCTGCTGCCGCCTGTTCTAGGTGGATGCGGTAGCCGTGGTACAGCGCGCGTAACTGTTCTAAGCGTTCGCTCAGTTCCAGCGCCGGCGCCGGCAGCCTCGTATAGGTCTCAAGAAAGTCACCGCGGTAGGCGTAGATGCCGATATGCCGGTAGCCGCACGCGGGCGCCGGCGCGTCGGGCGGGCGCCAGGGGATGGCGGCGCGACTGAACGTCAGGGCATAGCCGCGGGCGTCCGTCACCACTTTTACACAGTTGGGGTTGTGCAGCTCCTGCGCTGAGCGGAACGGCGCATAGAGGCTGGCCATGGCGGCGTCGGGATGCCGGGCCAGATTGCCGGCGACCTGATCGATCAGCACCGGCGCCAGCCCAAGCTCATCGCCTTGCACATTGACGATGAGGGTGGCGGCGGGTAATTGCAGGCCGGCGACGGCCTCGGCAATACGCTCGGTACCGGATTGGTGTGAGGTCGAGGTCATCACCACCCTGGCGTCGAAACCCTGCGCTGCGCGCGCAATGCGCGCATCATCAGTGGCGATAATAACCTCCGCCGCCTTGCTGTTGGCGGCCGCCTGATAGACATGTTGCAGCAGCGGCCGGCCGTCGAACTCGAGCAACGGCTTGCCCGGCAGCCGTTTGGAGGCATACCTGGCCGGGATGACCACCAGGAACCGCGATTTCACTGTCGGTAATGATCCACTTCGGCCTGGCTCAACGGGCGCGCGTCACTCTCCAGCATGACGGGAATATCGTCGCGGATCGGGTAGGCCAGCCGAGCGCTGACGGAAACCAGTTCCTGTTGCTCCCGAGCGTAGATCAACGGCCCCTTGGTCACCGGGCACACCAGTATTTCCAGCAGGTTCTTATCCATGGTTTATGTTCTCAACCAGTTGCATGAATTTTTTTTCAAATGCCATCGACAAGGTGGCATCTATCGGCACATACCAGGCGTTGTCAAGCCGGAAGCGCCGGCATTTCACCGCGTCTTTTTCCGTCATCAGTATGGCGGCACCGTCGCCAAATTCAAGTTCAGCGCGCCGGAAACCGTGATGGTCGGGAAACGCGTGCGCCTCAATATCGATACCGTTACGGCGCAACAGGGTGAAAAACCGCTCGGGGTTGCCGAGCGCCGCCACCGCATGCACCCGCTGCTGCCGAAACCCGCCCAGTTCCCGGTTGCGACTACCGTCTAAGGACCTCACCGGCAGTTCGGTATATTCCATCAGATACTCACCGGCCGCGGCGCAGCCATTGGCAACGACCAGGTCCACCGTATTTAGGCGCGCGCGCGGTTCGCGTAACGGCCCGGCGGGCAGGCAACGGCCATTGCCGAAGCGGCGCGCGCCATCGACGACTACGATTTCCACATCCCGGGCCAGTGCGCTATGCTGCAAGCCGTCATCACAGAGCAGGATGTCGCAATCCGTCTGCCGCAACAGCGCCTGCGCGGCGCGCACCCGCTTTGGCGCCACCACCACCGGGCAGCCGGTACGCTGCGCCAGCAACACCGGCTCATCACCGACCAGGGCCGGGTCGCTGTCTGCCTCGACCCGTAGTGCCGGCGCCGGCGCCGACACCGCGCCGCCATAACCGCGGCTGACAATACCGGGCCGGTACGACCGGGCTTGCAGGCGCCGGGCCAGCCAGATAACCAACGGGGTCTTGCCGGTCGCGCCGACCGTCAGGTTGCCTACCACGATCACCGGCACGGCCAGTCTGGTCACCGGCAGGATGCCGCGCGCATACAGCAACCGACGGCATGCCAGCGCCAGCAGATATAACCCGCTCAACGGTGCCAGCAACAATGCCAGGGGATGCCCTGCATACCACATTCTTTCCAGGCGTAAACGCAGCGACATAAGGACGCTGCACACCCCGCCAGTATGTAAGTTGTTGTTCGTCATACCGGACCGGGAGTGGCCGGTATCCGGTCACAGGAATGTAAACAGGCAGGGGCAGGTAAATTTACATAGCAAAACACGGGGCGGCGCTGCCTCATTTTTCAGCCTGGATGCTGGTGGCAAATGTGATATTAACCAGACCGGCCTGCCTGGCGGCATCCATGACCTTGATCACGGCCTGGTGACTGACCGCGGCATCGGCCCGGATCACCACCGGCATAGCGCCCGCCGCGCCGGCCTGTTCCCGTAACGCCGCGCTGATAGCGGCCACCCCGGCGCCGGCCAGGGGCTCAGCGCCGATATACACCTGTTCATTAGTATCGATATGCACCAGGATCAGGTCTTCCCGAGCCTGCAGCTGCTGTTCGGAGGCTTCCGGCAAGACCAGCTTGAGCTCTGACTCCTGTTCGAAGGTAGTGGAAACCATGAAGAAGATCAGCAATAAGAACACCACATCGATAAGTGGCGTGATATTCACGTCCGTTTCCCGGTAACGCTGCGCACGGAAGTTCATCTTTGCTCCCGGTGCATGACCTCGACCAGTTTTATGGCTTCCTGCTCCATGGTAACAACCAGCTCATCGACCCGGCCGCGGAAGTAGCGGTAGAACATCAACGAGGGAATGGCCACGGTCAGGCCCACCGCAGTCGTGATCAAGGCCTCCGAGATGCCCTCGGCCAAGACTGCGGGGTCACCCACGCCTTGCGTCGTAATCACCGCAAAAACCTTAATCATGCCGACCACCGTACCCAGCAAACCCAGCAACGGCGAGATCGAGGCGATAGTGCCCAGAGTATTGAGGTAACGTTCCAGATCATGGGCAACATGACGCCCCACTTCCTCTATGCTCTCCTTCATTATTTCCCGGCTCTGCTCCATATTGCTGAGACCGGCAGCCAGCACCCGCCCCAGCGGCGAGCTCTTCTTTAACATGTCCAGCCGCTTGGCGTCCAGGGTCTTTTTTTTATGCCATTCCCAGACAAACCTGACCATGTTCGCGGGGATAATGCGTTTGCGCTGCAACGACCAGAACCGCTCGCAGATAATCGCCAGCGATATCACCGAACACAACAACAACGGCCAGATTAAAACCCCGCCTGACTTGACCAGTTCAAGCATCCAATTCTCCGGTTTTCATATCAGCAAAGCCATTAGTATAATTGAAACCTGGTAATGCTAACAAATCCGAAATATCCGGGTTTTATACACAACGACACAAATTCTGTGAAATACCTGTTCGTCCTTATCCTGATTGTTTGCTGCTGCCCGCCGCTGGCGGCTGCACCTTACCACATCGAGATCAGTAAATCCGGGCGCACCCTGTCGCTCCTGCAAGACCGGCAGGTTATCAAACAATACCGTATTGCCCACGGTAAAGGCGCGCCAGGCGCCAAAATTCGCGCCGGCGATAACAAAACCCCCATCGGCACGTACCGCGCCGTCAGGTTCAAATCCAACAGTAAATTTCATTTTTTCATTCAGTTGGATTATCCTAACCCACTGGATGCTTGGCGCGGTTACCAGAATGAAGTTATTTCTGCGACAGAATTCAAGCAGATTATCCTAGCCTACAAGAGTAACAGCCTGCCGCCTCAGGATACCGGTCTGGGCGGCTACATCGGCCTGCACGGCATAGGCCCGCTCACGCACGAGAAAAACCGGATACATGAGGCGCACAACTGGACGGAAGGTTGCGTTGCGGTGACCAACGAGGAGATCATCGAACTCAAAAAATACATTACCCGAGGCGTCAGGGTGATGATAAGGGAGTAACGCAGTAATGAAAAAAGGTGAACATCATTTATTCCTGTTATGGCTGA
The DNA here is from genome assembly GCA_965215365.1 of Gammaproteobacteria bacterium. GTDB lineage: Bacteria > Pseudomonadota > Gammaproteobacteria > Eutrophobiales > Eutrophobiaceae > JAAXHV01. The sequence continues at coordinate 2,357,352 of CBDCDS010000003.1, forward strand.
TGTTAGTCAGCCTGGTGGGCTTCGGGCTGTTCCTGGCCCTGCGTGAACAGCTGTTGTTGCTGCTGTACCAGGGGGACAGCAGCAAACTGTCCTGGGTGATCAGCCTGTTATTCGTCATCATCACCCTTTACTGTGCGCGCCGGGCGTGGTTCATCTCCCGGGAACTCAACATCTCTAGGCAGATCTATGCGTTGGCGCACCGGCACGAACTTGCTGTCAAAGATGGCGCGGTATATCTGGACGACACGCAAAAACTGCCGGACTGCCTGCTCGAGCGCTACCTGCTGGACCTGTGCCAGCGGGCGCACACCGGGAATGGGCAGTCCGGCAACAACACGCTCGATACCAGCAACAAGGAGTTGATCGAGGTATTCGAGGCAAAGCTCAAAAACCCGCATAACCTGGGCTGGTTCTTCAGCGACATCATGATCAAACTTGGCCTGCTCGGCACCATCATCGGTTTTGTGCTGATGCTCGGCTCAGTGGTCAACGTCACGGATTTTGACGTGAGTACCATGCAGGGCATCTTACAGGAGATGAGCTCAGGTATGGGCACCGCCTTATACACCACGTTTGCCGGTCTGGTCTGCAGCATCCTCACCGCCGCCCAGTTCCACCTGCTCGACCAGGGCGCCGATGAACTCATCGACACGACCAAGCGCCTGAGCCAGATTCACGTGCTGCCGAGACTATGACCGCAGCTCTCACCAAGTCGCTTAAATCCGGCGCGATCTTCGCATCACCTGGTGAGATATGCGGGCTAGCCCGCAGGTCGGCGCCATGAAAAGTTACAGACGTTACCAGTCAGACCCGTTTACGGACTTGTTGTTCAACGCCCTGCTGGGTTTTACCTTCCTGTTCCTCGTGGCCATCATGTTTATGAACCCGGAGGCCAAGTCCGGTATTATCGACCCCAAAGCGGAGTACATCCTCACCATCACCTGGGAGGACAACAGCCCTGATGACATTGACGTATGGGTGGAGGACCCGGACGGCAGAGTGGTCTGGTTCCGCAACACGGAAGCCGGCCTGCTGCATCTGGACCGTGACGATCGCGGGCTGCTTAACGATACCATCGTGGTGAACGGCGAGCCGTTGCAGAACCCGCTGAACCAGGAAGTCATCACTATTCGCGGTGTAGTCCGAGGTGAGTATGTCGTCAACCTGCATTACTACGCCACAGCAACCGAAAAACCCGTTGACGTGCAGGTGCGCCTGGTAAAAGTCAACCCCACCCTGGAGATCGTGTATTACAATACGATTATCTTAGAACAGGTGGGTGTGGAGAAAACCGCGTTCCGCTTCCGTATCAACCTCGACGGTAAGGTCTCAGACATCAGCTTCCTGCCCAAGCAGCTGGTATCGGTTTGATTAGTCACGAAGAACACAGAGAATAAAACATGTACGCATTGGGAATGACCGGGCTGCTCGCCGCTTACGTGCTGGTGGCCCTGCTGCTGCTCAGCATTAACCTGTATTCCAACTGGTCCTGGCAGGTCAAGGCCGGTTCCATCGTGGTGACCACGCTGCTGTACGTGGTGACCTACCTGTCCTTCCCGCCGCTGCTCGGCTGGCCAAGCGGGGAGCTGCCGCCGCAGCGCTTTCGGCTGGTGGGCGCCGATGTGGTGCAACCGGACAAGATGACCGGCGCGCAAGGGATGGTGTATCTCTGGGTCAAAGACATCAAGGATCTGTCCGCGCGCACGCCGCCGCGCGCACACAAGTTGCCCTACTCCGCCGACCTGCATGAGGCGGTGCTGTCGGCAAAATCGAAACTGGACCGAGGCATGGAACAACTGGGCGAGTTGCAATCACCCCTTGACGCCAATGCCCGGGAAGTGGATACGCTTATCCGTGGCGGCCAGCAAAGCGTGGAGATCGACTTCTACGACATTCCCGATCCACTGATCCCGGACAAGTAATCGGCTTGGTGAGATATGCGGGCTATATCCACAACGCCAGCACACCCATGCCGGCGAGGCCGATGACTATCAGGATAAACTTGTAAATACGGTCGCGATCATGTTCCGGCATGGGCATATCGTCGCCGAGCAGGGAACTGCGCATGAAATGCTTGATACGGTCATCGGAGCGATACATTTCTGCGTCGATGACGTCCAGGATGGCCACATACACAAACGTGCCGGCGGCCAGCGCATTGAAGCTGCCCTCGATCAATAACGCGGCCGCTCCCTCATACAGCCCTGAGGCCAAGGTGCCCAGCAGGATTCCCACGGGCGTCATCACCGCGAAGATGGCGAGCACGCGCAACAGTCGGCGGCGCTCGGCGCCGGCCGCCTGCACGCTGATGAGCAGCGCAAACGCGGCCGACCCTTTATGCGACAGAATGGCGATCATGACCAGCAGGGACGCCGCCACCTCGGTTTCGATGCCCAACGCAATACCGGCGATGATGGAGTGGATCGACAGCACCACCAGCAACACCAGGGGATAAATCGGCTGCCGCTCCTCCGGCTTCTCACCCCTTCTTTTAGCATGGCTGGCTTCAAACAGCACCCGGTCTATGAGCAACAGCGCCACCACACCCACGGCAGCCAGCAGTGGCGCCAGCGGATAATCGACCACGCCCGCCAGTGCCTCGCCGGCCTCCGGCAGCAGGTGGATAAACCCGGTCCCGAGGAATATGCCGCCGGCCAAAGCGTTGCCGAGTGACAGCAACCGGCGGCTGGCATGATGGCGCGCCGCCAGCAACGGGATGAGGCCGCCCAGGATGGCAACGACCAGGATCGCCAGGGCGGCGCTGAGTTTGATTTCCAGTAGTGACATGATGGGGCGCGCTTGCCATGCCAGAATAACACCGGCCTGTGGTAAAAGCTATCAGACTACTCTGCGCCAGCCGCCGCCGCTACCCTCAGTGGGATAGTTGCGGTCAGGCTACCCTCACCTACCCCCTCTCCCGCAAGGGGAGAGAGGGGGCAGACTTGCTTGCAGCGACGCTAAAACCCCATGCGCAAACCGAAGATGCCGGAACGCCCCGGCAGCGGCGCCTCATTCTTCACAAAGGAAATGTGCCGGCGTATCTCCTCATCCAGCAAGTTGGAGCCGCGCGCAAACAGCGTGACCCTGTTGCCGCCCAGCCTGAACATGTATTCAGCATAGATATCCAGCAGGTGATAACCATCTGTCTGCGTCTCCAACGGCGCGGTGCTGTCCTGCTCGTTCACGCGCGTATAGTTTACAGCCGCATACCAGTTGCCGCGTGAGTAAGTGAGACCCGAACCGAAACGCCAGGGGGTGATGCGCGCCAGGTTGATATTGTTGCTGCGTTCGCCTTCCACATAGTCGGTCCACAGCCGCAATACCAGCCTGCCGTTGTTATCATCCATGAGACGCACCCGGGTTTCCGCCTCGAAACCCAGGAATTCCACATCGTCCTGGCTGACGTAAACCAGAAACAGCTCCTCATCGACTCCCGCGTCCAGAATATCAGCCGGATCGCCGTCAAAGCCTTCCGTTACCCGGTCGGCAAAACCGTCGCCGTTTAAGTCCTGCTGCTGATAGTAGATGTAATCGTCAATCCGGTTATAGAAGAAATTCACCGAAGCAGTGAGTTTCCCTGCCGTCTTGCGCCAGTAGATATCGACATTATTGGACTTTTCCCTGGCCAGACCAGCGTCACCAATCTCGTATGTCGTGCTCGCCAGATGCGGGCCGTTCGCATACAACTCGCTAAGCGCTGGCGCCCGCTGCGAATGGCCTAAGGAAAAGCCAGTCTGGTAGCCCGGAGCATAATCCCAGTTCAGGCCGCCGGAGGCGCTGAACAGGTCGTGACTGCTTGCATCACCGGTCTCTGTCTCTGCGCTGGTATCCTGGTGTTCATAGCGTGCGCCCAGCTCGATATGCACCGGCCCGATATCCGTTTTTTCCAGCACGAAAACTCCGAACGACTCCAGCTCCGACAGGGGGATAAAACTCTCCGGGCCGTCGGTGACGAAGTCCTGATGCCGATAGTGGAAGCCGACCGCACCACTCCAGTCACCGATGGGGTCATGCAGGAACTCGACGCGGCCTTCCACTTCCTCGTTATCGAACAGCGTGCCTGATCCTTCCTCACCCTCTAGGTGCTGATAGTCGCTATAGCCCCAGCGCATCTTGACGCGACTCAGGCCAGGCAACGGCTCATCCATAGCTGCGACAAAATCGTAGCGGGTCTGTTCCATGTCAATGCGCGCGCCACCTTCTTCCTCATTATCGTGATGCTCTTCATCGCCATGGTCGTGAGCGTCGCCTTCACCGTGAGTGTCACGATCGCCGTCATGGAGCTCGTCATCATCGTGGTCATGATCGCCGTCCTCGTCATCATGGTGTTCCTCATCATCATGGTCATGAGCGCCGTCCTCGTCGTCATGATGCTCGTCCTTATCATGGTCATCGTGATCATCGTGGTCGTCATGGTCATCATGGTCATCATGGTCATCATGGTCATCGTGATCATCGTGGTCGTCATGGTCATCATGGTCATCGTGATCATCGTGGTCGTCATGGTCGTCATGGTCATCGTGATCATCGTGGTCGTCATGGTCGTCATGGTCGTCATGGTCGTGACCATGATGGTGGTGGTGATGCCCTGGTATCCCGTACTTGTTCTCATAGTGGCTCACGGAAAACCCGGCATACCCGCGGGCGCCGACCCAGGACAGGCCGCCTGAGATATTCTCGGTCTTGCGACTGCTGTTGGCTAGGGTACCCCGACTCGAATCCTCTGGTTCCAACTCCGCAAAGCCCGGGATATTGTAATCATCCATATTACGCGTCATCCCATCGATATGAAAGGCGAAATTGCCCACCCCGAAATTCAACCTGCCGGCGCCGGTCATACCATCCGCCACGGTTTCATATTGCAAGGCCACCTCACCTTCCACATCGTCGGGTACGTAGTCAAGTATCCTACCTTTTACAACGTTGACAATGCCGCCGCTGCCGCCGCTACCGAACAGTAACGTCGCCGGCCCGCGCAATATCTCCACCTGCTGCGACAGCAGCGCCTCCGTAGTCACCGCGTGGTCGGCGCTGAAGCTGCCGGCATCCATGCTGCTGAGGCCATCTTCCAGTATCAGTACCCGGTTACCACTCTGCCCGCGGATAACAGGACGCCCCACCCCGGTGCCGTAGTCACTGGAGGCAATACCTGGTTCATTGGCAACTGTTTCACCAATGTTGCTGATACTGCGGGTTCGCAGCGCCTCTTTTGATAGAATCCGGACCGGCTGGACGATATGCTCATCGATCGCGGATAACGGATGGGCAGTGACCCTGATCTCCTCAAGGGAGGCGCCAGCGGTGGGTGTGCTTTTATTTCTTTCCTGGGCATGACCTGAGGTTGCCTCGGCCTGCGCCAGCGATACATGGACGCCCGCGAGTGCGAGCGCCAGAACGGCGATGCGTAACATTTGGATATCTCCACATAGATACAACTGGAATAGTGCCGAGCGTTATTGGGCACCTCTGAAAATCAGAGGTTACCTGCTCGGACAAACAGGTAGAACAGGTTATGTGGAAATCAGCGGCGGCGAGCGGGCGTGGGTAGTGGAACGGTCGTGTGAATAGTACCTGCTTGCAGCTACCGCCTGGGGGGCGGCGTTAGCGGCAGGTATGAGTGTGCAAGTATCGCCGGCGGCCACTGCATTGCCGTCAAATATCGACTGCGTCAGGCATTGCTGGCAATGCTCATGGGGTTCCAGCAGCTCATGCTCGAACTGATGCGCAAGCGCGGCGGCCTGCCCGCACAGGAGCAGAGCAGAGAACAACCAGGCCGACAAGGATTTACGTACCAAAGTCATGGTTTATTTAGCGGGATGCTCCGGGCATAAACAGGACTGCTGGCGCCGGCACAGGCGGTAGTTCCAATAATGACCCAGGGCAATGGTGACAGCACCGCAGACGGTCAACGCCCGTTCCTGAAAGTCGCTGATAACACCCTCGCCCAAAAGTACCGCCGACAGCAACAACAACAGGCCAACCAGACCGACGCCAAGCAAGCGATAGCGCTGGTGCTGTTTGCAGCCTATAGTCAGGGCATAGACACTGATGGGTAGCACCGCCAGCGCCATCCACAGATGAAACGCCTCATCGTCGAACTGCAACGCCGCCAGACCGGGCAGCATCACGATGAGCACCGGCGTAGCCAGACATTGCAGCAGGCACAGCAGCGACAAACTCATGGCCGTCTTGTCTGTCAACGCGCGCAGGCCTGTTGTAGTGATTTTCACGTAAACCTGAACTCCCGCATTCAAAGTTTTGTACACAGCATGAAAAGCAGTATAACAGTACTGTCAAGCAAAACCTGTTTTCCCCCATCCCCCAGACATTCCCGCTGAATGCCGGGGTTGGCGGGAACTACTGTGTTTTCCCAGGCCCCAGCGCGGCCACGGCGTGCACGGCAATGCCTTCGCAGTTGCCGATAAAGCCCATTTTCTCGTTGGTGGTGGCCTTGACGTTGACGGCATCCCGGCTCAGGCCCAGGTCGGCGGCCAGATTGGCGCGCATGGCGTCGATATGCGGCGCCATTTTGGGTTCTTCGACAATGATGGTGAGGTCTGCATTCAGCACCTGATGGTTATTTTGCGCCAGCAGCTCATGCACCTGCCGCAACAGGATGCGGCTGTCCACGTTTTTGAAATCCTTGCTGGTATCCGGGAAGTGCTTGCCGATGTCGCCCAGCGCCGCCGCGCCCAGCAAGGCATCACACAGCGCATGGATGACCACATCGCCGTCGGAATGCGCCAGCAGGCCCTTGTCGTGCGGAACCTTGACGCCGCCGAGTATCAGCGGCCGCCCTGCTATGAACCTGTGGGTATCGTAACCGTGGCCGATTCTCATAATGCTGTCCTCAAATAAAACTCCGCCAGCGCCAGATCTTCCGGCGTTGACACCTTGATATTATGCGCGCCGCCGGGTACCAGCAGCGGCGAGTAGCCGCGCTGTTCCAGCGCCTGGGCTTCGTCCGTGACCAGGAGCTTGTCGGCCAGGGTTGCGGTCAGCGCTTCCTGCAACAGGCCCAACCGAAACATCTGCGGCGTCAGTGCGCGCCACAGGCGCGCGCGTTCCAACGTGCTTTCAATGGCCCGGTCCGGGCCGGCCTGCTTGACCGTGTCTCGCACTGGCAGGGCCAGGATACCACCGACCTCATGCGCGCCAACCCCGTCCATGAGCGCGTCTATATCGGCCGGCGTGACACAGGGCCGGGCTGCGTCGTGCACCAGTACCCAGTCGCTGTGCGCGGCGCGTTCGGCCAGACGGTTCAAACCGTTCAGGACGGAATGGCAACGTTCCTTGCCACCGGCGGCCGTGACGATGCGAGGATGGCCGGATACTGCCAGCGTCGGCCAGCGGGCATCGTCCGCCGCCACCACTACGACCACACCCCGAATCCGCGGGTGTTCACAGAACGGCAGCAGGCTGTGCTCAATGACGGGCCGGCCCAGCAGCTCAAGATATTGCTTGGGTTTGCCGGCGCCCATGCGCCGGCCGACCCCGCCCGCGGGCATGACCGCCCAACAGTCCGGCGCAACGCTCACGGCGCGGCAACCGGCCGCTCCGCTGGCGATGCGGCTGACAGGGCCTGGGGGGACAGGACCCGGGCCGACGAGTCACGAGATTCAATGATCTGGTAGAACACCTCATCGGATTTAATCATGCCCATTTCACTGCGGGCGCGCTCCTCCACCGCTTCCAGACCATGTTGCAAGTCCACCACCTCAGCCGCCAGAGAGGCGTTTCTTTCCTTGAGCTGCTCATTCTCGGCGGCCAGCTCCTGCTTTGCCTGCCCCAATTTCTGCACATCGATAAACCCACCGGCGCTGAACCACAGGCGATATTGCAGCAACGCCAGCAACACCAGCAGGATACCCACCGTGAGTTTCATGGCGCCTGCGGGACTGGCGCCTCCGACGCCGCGCCAGACAGGTGCTCGAATACCTCCCGGCCCGGAAAACGCGCTTGGTCGCCTAATTCTTTTTCTATACAGATCAAACGGTTGTACTTGGCTACCCGGTCCGAACGGGAGAGCGATCCGGTTTTTATCTGCCCCGCCGAGGTCGCCACCGCCAGGTCGGCAATGGTAGTGTCTTCGGTCTCGCCGGAACGGTGCGAGATGACCGTGGTATAACCGGCCCGGCGCGCCAGCTCGATGGCCGCCAGGGTTTCCGTCAGGGTGCCGATCTGGTTGACCTTGATGAGGATGGAGTTGGCCACGCCGGCGTCGATGCCCCGTTGCAGGATGGCCGTGTTGGTGACGAACAAGTCGTCCCCCACCAGCTGCACCTGGTCGCCGCAACGGGCAGTCATGGCCTGCCAGCCGTCCCAGTCGTCCTCGGCCATGCCGTCTTCCACGGAGATAATCGGGTAACGCGCCAACCAGGGCGCCAGATAATCAAGAAACTCGGCGGCGCGCAAGGACTTGCCCTCAGCGGCCAGCATGTATCTGCGCTCCCGGTAAAATTCCGAGCTGGCAACATCCAGGCCCAGCAAAATATCTTTGCCGGGGACATAGCCGGCCTCTTCAATGGCCTTGATGATGACCTCCAAAGCCTGCTCGTTGGATTTCAGATCCGGCGCAAACCCGCCTTCGTCGCCCACCGCCGTACTCAGCCCGCGCCCGGCCAGCACCGCTTTTAAGGCATGGAAAATCTCGGCGCCGTAGCGCACCGCTTCCGCCAGACTGGGCGCGCCCACGGGCAGGATCATGAACTCCTGCAAGTCCACGCTGTTATCCGCATGGGCGCCGCCGTTGATGATGTTCATCATCGGCAGCGGCAGAGTAAACGGGCCGGTGCCGCCCAGGTAACGGTACAGGGGCAAACCCTCATCGGCGGCCGCGGCATGGGCGACGGCCATGGACACTGCCAGCATCGCATTGGCACCCAAGCGGCTTTTGTTCCCGGTGCCGTCAAGTGCCAGCATGGCTTCATCAACCGCGACCTGCTCACAGACCTCCATACCCAGCAGGTGCGGCGCCAACAAGGTGTGTATATTACTGACCGCCTGCAACACGCCTTTACCGCAATAGCGGTTGGCGTCGTGATCCCTTAATTCCAGTGCCTCCCTGGCGCCGGTGGAGGCGCCCGACGGCGTCATGGCGCTACCGAGGTTGCCGGCAGCCGTGGTCACTTCCGCCAGGATGGTAGGGTTGCCCCTGGAATCCAGTATTTCGGTAGCTGTTATTTGCGTTATTTCTGACATCAGACTACTCCTGATTTGACCCGTTGATCCAGGTCGAGCAAGGTTTCCAATAATGCCGCCACCTCGTGCAGGGGCACCGAGTTGGCGCCGTCGCTGCGCGCCTGCTCCGGGTCGGGATGGGTTTCCATGAACAACCCCGACACGCCGACCGCCACTGCGGCTCGGGCCAGCGCCGGCACAAACTCACGCTGTCCGCCGGATTGCCGACCTGCCGCACCTGGCAGTTGCACCGAGTGGGTGGCGTCGAACACCACCGGGCAGCCGGTCTCGCGCAGCACAACCAGCGCGCGCATGTCCGATACCAGATAATTATAACCGAAACTGACCCCGCGCTCGCACACCAGCAGTTGGTCATTGCCCGCCGCGCGCGCCTTATCCACAACCTGAGGCATGTCCCAGGGCGCCAGGAACTGGCCTTTTTTGAGATTCACCGGCAGGCCGCAGGCGGCCACTCGACGAATGAAATTGGTCTGCCGACACAAAAAGGCCGGGGTTTGCAGCACGTCAACGACTGCCGCCACCTCAGCCAGCGGCGTGTCCTCGTGCACATCGGTCAATACCGGCACGCCAATCTGATCTTTCACCTGCTCCAGGATGCGCAACCCCTGTTCCAGTCCGGGGCCGCGATAACTGTCCCCGGCGCTGCGGTTGGCCTTGTCGAAAGAGGATTTATAGATAAACGGCAACGCCAGCCCGGCGCTGATTTCCTTGAGCGCACCGGCACTGTCCAGAGCCAGTTGCTCACTTTCTATGACGCACGGGCCGGCGATAACGAACAGCGGATGCTCAAGGCCGACCTCGAAGCCGCACAGGTTCATGGTCAGACCTCCTTGCAGGTAGCGCCCCTGCCATAAGATTCTGACCTGTTCAGCGCGGCCCTGATAAAGCCACTGAACAACGGGTGCCCGCCCCTGGGGGTGGAATTGAATTCAGGATGGAACTGGCAGCCGACAAACCAGGGGTGGTCGGATAACTCCACGATTTCCACCAGTTTGTCATCCAGGGAGATGCCGGCAACCCGCAGCCCGTGCTGTTCCAGCTGCGCCCGGTAGTTGTTGTTGAACTCGTAGCGGTGGCGATGTCGTTCCCGGATCGTCGGCGCCTGATACAGGCGCCGCACCAGGGTGTTATCCAGCAACCGGCACTCCTGCGCGCCCAGGCGCATGGTGCCGCCCAAGTCGGAGTCCTCATCGCGTAATTCCGTGGCACCGTCGGCATTCAGCCATTCCGTGATCAGGCCAATCACCGGCGCCGGCGTGTCCGGTGCGAATTCGGTACTGTTGGCGTGCTGCATACCCGCCACATGTCGGGCAAACTCGATGACGGCCACCTGCATACCTAAGCAGATACCCAGGTACGGAACCTGATTCTCGCGGGCATATTGCGCGGTGGCGACCTTGCCTTCGATGCCGCGGTGACCGAAACCGCCGGGCACGATGATAGCGTCCATCGCGCGCAGATGCCCGGTGCCCGCCTGCTCCAGTTCCTCAGAATCCACGTAATGAATTTCAATGGTCGTGCGGGTATGGATGCCGGCGTGGATCAAGGCCTCCGCCAGCGACTTGTAGGAATCCGTCAGGCCGGTGTATTTGCCCACCATGGCAATATCCACCTTGCCCTGCGGATGTTCCATGGCGTCGATGACGCGGTCCCATTCCGACAGGTCGGCCTGGCGCGCGTCCACCTCCAGCTTGTCCACGACGATGTCGTCCAACCCCTGCTCGTGAAACAGGCGCGGCACCCGGAACAGGTTATCCACATCCATTGCGGAGATGATGGCACGCTCGTCCACATTGGTAAACAAGGCAATTTTGCGGCGTTCGTGCTCGGGCAGGACGCGGTCGGAACGGCAGAGTAATACGTCCGGCTGGATACCGATGGAACGTAATTCCTTGACCGAATGCTGGGTCGGCTTGGTCTTGATCTCGCCTACGGTCTCGATGTACGGCACCAGGGTCAGGTGCATGAACAGGCAACGGCGCGCGCCCAACTCCATGCGCAGCTGCCGGATCGCCTCTAAGAACGGCTGTGATTCGATGTCGCCCACGGTGCCACCGATCTCGACGATGGCCAGCTCCGCAGCCCCGGCTCCGGCCAGGATACAGGCTTTGATCTCGTCGGTAACGTGGGGAATAACCTGCACCGTGCCGCCCAGGTAATCGCCGCGACGTTCCTTCTGAATCACGTTCTGGTAGATGCGGCCGGTGGTGAAATTATTGTGCCGGGTCATGCGGGTATGCACAAAGCGCTCGTAGTGGCCCAGGTCCAGGTCGGTCTCGGCGCCGTCCTCGGTTACATAGACCTCGCCGTGCTGGAACGGACTCATGGTGCCGGGATCCACATTCAGATACGGGTCCAGTTTCAGCAGGGTCACGTTCAGCCCGCGCGATTCCAGGATCGCGCCCAGCGATGCCGCGGCAATCCCCTTCCCCAGGGAAGACACCACGCCACCAGTGACAAAGACAAAACTGGTCACGGCTGCCGGCCCCGGGAAAAAAGTGTGAAAGCGGCAACCGGCTTGGGCAAACCGAACCAGACTGCATGCGGGTGGCGATGATCGTGCATAAACTGGAAGGACATACTAGCACACAAGGCCGGCAGATGGAACTTTCCGGGTGTTAAGAACCGGATGTTACAAACAATGTTCGTAACTACTCACCCCCTGGTCGTCATTTTCTGCCAATGCCTCCCCATCAAATAATGGCTGCCTCTAACCCGAGGATCGGTTATAATGGGTGCCGTGAAAATGCCCTGCGTGGCACTTCGATACGGCAACATGCCGGGAGACAAATACCATGAACCGCATCATTGCCGCCGCCGGCTGCGCGCAAGCCGTCTTTGATTCGATCAGGCAACGCATCGATTTCATCGCGCCGCTGTTGCTCAGGCTGTATCTGGTGCCCGTGTTCTGGGTGGCGGCCAACAACAAGTGGAACCCGTTTGACGAAAACAGTTCCTTGGAGGCCGTGATCGAATGGTTCGGCAACCCTGACTGGGGCCTGGGGCTGCCCTTCCCCGCAATCAACGCCTATCTGGCCTGGGGCGCGGAATATTTTGGTGCCATCCTGTTGGCCCTGGGTCTGGCCACTCGCTGGATCTGCATCCCCCTGATGTTCACCATGCTCGTCGCCATGCTCACGGTGCATATCAGCCACGGCTGGCAAGCCGTGCACGACCTGAACAGCCCGTTTCCCGCGGCCGAAGCAAGCACCGCCAGCGAACGCCTGGACAAGGCGAAAAGCCTGCTGCGCGAGCATGGCAACTATGACTGGCTGACAGAACACGGCAACTTCGTCGTTGCCAACAACGGCATCGAATGGGCCGCCACCTATCTGGTCATGCTCTGCGCCCTGTTGTTCCTGGGTGGCGGCAGCTATCTGAGCGTGGATCACTGGCTCAGACGGCGCTACCCGCCCGGCGTACGGTAGCGGGGGTATGCCGGCGTTGCCCTGATCCCGGCATTACAGGGGTGGGCGCGCAAGAGTGACTGATGTCCGAACAACAACCACACGAACGTTACAACGAAGACCTGGCCCTGCTGGAGGCGCGGCCGCGACTCAAGCGACCGCCTTTGTACAAGGTGCTGCTGCTGAATGACGACTACACGCCCATGGAATTTGTGGTGCATATCTTAGAGACGTTCTTCGCCATGGACCGGCAGACTGCGACGCGCATCATGCTGGAAGTGCACACCCGCGGCATGGGGGTATGCGGGGTGTTCACCCGCGATGTGGCCCAGACCAAGGTGGTGCAGGTCAACCATTATTCAAAGGAACACGAACATCCGTTAAAATGCACCATGGAGAAAGACAGCTGATGCTTGACAAAGACTTGGAACAAACGCTGAACAACACGTTCCGCGCCGCCCGCGACCAGCGCTATGAATTCGTGACGGTGGAGCATTTGTTGCTGGCCTTGCTGGAGAACCCGGCAGCGCTGAAGGTGTTGCAGGCCTGCGGCGCCAAGGTGGAGGCGTTGCAGGACGAATTGACGCGCTTTATCGAGGATAACTCCCCGCGCCTTGACACCAATGACGAGCGTGAAACCCAGCCTACGCTGGGCTTTCAACGGGTATTTCAACGCGCCGTGCAACATGTGCAGTCCTCCGGTAAAAAGGAAGTGAGCGGCGCCAATATCCTGATCGCCATTTTTTCCGAACGCGAATCCCACGCTGCGTTTTTTCTGCGCCAGCAGGACGTGGCGCGTTTAGATGCGGTGAACTTCATCGCGCACGGCATCGCCAAACATCCCCAGGACGAAGCCGGACAGCCCGGCGCGGCAACCGAATTTGATGATGCCCATCAGGATGAGGGCTCGAAAAATCCCCTGGAGGCATATGCAACCGACCTCAATGAACAGGCTGAGCTTGGTCGCATAGATCCGCTCATCGGGCGCGCGCATGAAGTGCAGCGCACCATCCAGATCCTGTGCCGGCGACGCAAGAACAACCCGCTGTTTGTGGGCGAGGCCGGCGTCGGCAAAACCGCCATCGCCGAAGGCATTGCCAGACAAATTGTCGCTAAGGAAGTGCCGGAAGTGCTGCACGACTGCACCATTTTTTCACTGGACCTGGGCGCGCTGTTGGCCGGGACCCGCTATCGCGGCGATTTTGAGAAGCGCCTGAAAGGCGTGCTCGCCGAGTTGATGAAAAAAGATGGCGCAATTTTGTTCATTGACGAGATCCATACCATCATCGGCGCCGGCGCCGCCTCCGGCGCAGTCATGGACGCGTCCAATATCATCAAGCCGGTGCTGGCCTCCGGCGCCATCAAGTGTATCGGTTCCACCACCTACCAGGAATTTCGCGGCATCTTCGAGAAGGACCGGGCGCTGGCGCGGCGCTTCCAGAAGATCGATGTGGTCGAACCTTCCATTGACGAGACCATCAGGATCCTGCAAGGGTTGAAATCACGCTTTGAGGAACACCACCGCATACGTTACACGCAGCAGGCGTTGCGCTCTGCGACGGAACTGGCGGAGCGTTACATCACCGACCGCCACCTGCCGGACAAGGCCATTGACGTCATCGACGAGGCCGGCGCTTCACAGCAACTGCTGCCGCCTTCCCGGCGCAAAAAGACTATCGGAGTACAAGACATCGAGGCCATTGTGGCGAAGGTGGCGCGTATCCCGCCGAAGACAGTCACCAGCTCGCACCGGGATACCATGAAGAACCTGGAACGCAACCTGAAAATGGTAGTATTCGGCCAGGACCAGGCGGTCGCAAGCCTAGCCACGGCTATCAGGATGGCGCGTTCGGGGCTGGGCAATCCGGAACAGCCCATCGGCGCGTTCCTGCTGGCCGGGCCTACCGGGGTGGGGAAAACCGAGCTCAGCAAACAACTGGCCAATGCCTTAGGGATCGAACTGCTGCGCTACGACATGTCCGAATACATGGAACGCCACACGGTCTCGCGCCTGATCGGCGCACCGCCGGGTTACGTGGGCTTTGACCAGGGTGGCCTGCTCACCGATGAGATCAACAAACATCCGCACAGCGTGCTGCTGCTGGACGAGATGGAAAAAGCCCACCCCGATGTGTTCAACCTGATGCTGCAGGTGATGGACCACGGCACCCTCACCGACACCAATGGGCGCCATATCGACTTTCGTAACGTGATCCTCATTATGACCACCAACGCCGGCGCCGAACGCATCAGCCGCGCCTCAGTCGGCTTCACCCGGCAGGACCACAGCTCGGACGCCCTGGAGATCATCAACAAGACCTTCAGCCCGGAGTTCCGCAACCGCCTCAGTGCCATCATCGAATTCAACCCGCTGGAGCGGAGCACCATTCTGGATGTGGTGGATAAATTCCTGGTCGAACTGCAAGCGCAGTTGGATGAGAAAAAAGTGGTCATCGACATAGATGAACCGGCTCGCCTGTGGCTGGCACAACACGGCTACGACAGGCTTATGGGCGCCCGCCCCATGGCCCGCCTCATTCAGGACCGGATCAAAAAACCACTGGCCGAAGAGCTGCTGTTCGGCAAACTCCTGCACGGCGGCCACGTCATCGTCTCCGCCGTGGAAGATGGGATTACTATTGAGATAGAGGAAGAGGAACCGGCGGGGGTGGCGTTGGCTACAGGTTAAAGTGTCCCTTCGGGACTTTTCCCCACCTGGATTCCCGCATGCGCGGGAATGACGACTTGTAATTCTAGCCGCTCAGCCTAGCAGCGAGGCATCGGCACCGGCGAAGAGGAAGCTGGCGTCGGTAAGGTCGTCCTGTGCTATGCCGGTGAGGGTCAGCGTGCCGCCGCCGTGCCCGGTGAAGTCGATGACGAGGCCCTGCGGGCCGGGTTGTAAGGTTAAGTCGCTGACGGTGCTGAGGTCGGCGAAGGCGCTCAGGTCAATGCGGTCGTCCCCGCGCCCGAAGTCGGTCACGATGTCGTGGCCGGCGCCGGGGGTGAAGATGAAGGTATCGTTGCCGTCCCCGCCGGTGAGGGTGTCAGCGCCGGCCCCGCCGTGCAAGGTGTCATCGCCGGCCCCGCCGTGCAGGGTATCAGCGCCGAGGTTGCCGCGCAGGGTGTCGTGGCCGGCCCCGCCGTGCAGGGTATCGTTGCCCTTGCCGCCGAACAGCCGGTCATGGCCAGCCCCGCCGTGCAGGGTGTCATCGCCGCCCGCCGGGCCGCCGTAGAGGGTGTCGTGGCCGCCGCCGCCGGTTAAGGTGTTGTCACGCCCGTCCCCGGCTAAGATGTCGTGGTAGTCCGAGCCGTGTAAGTGCTCGATGTCCAACAGCGCCTCGCCCTCCGTCATCCCCGCCACCGGGGTGAAGGTATCGCCCTCGGCATGACCGCCGTGCGCCTGCCCGCTGTGCAGGCGCACGATGACACCGGCATCGGAGTAGCGATACGAGGCGGTGTCCTGACCCTCACCCCCGCTGAGCACATCCGCCCCGGCCTCGCCTTCGAGGCGGTCATCCCCGGCGCGCCCTGCAAGGCGGTCGTCCCCGCCCCGCCCTTCAAGGCGATCGGCCCCGGAGGCGCCGATTAGAATGTCGTCATGCTCCGAGCCGTCTAAGTATTCAATGTCGGCCACCCGACCACTGCGCACCCCCCCGGCGGCATCCGTCCAGGTGACGAGCTGACGCCCGGGAAAGGTATCGCCCTCGGCGTCCCCGCCGACAGCCTGCCCGCTGGTGAGGTTCACCGTCACCCCGGCCGGGGAGGCGGCGTAGCTCACCGCATCGAAGCCCGGCCCGCCGCGCAGTACATCAGCGCCAGGGCCGCCGGTGAGCCAGTCATTGCCATCCCGACCGTCTAAGGTATCAGCGCCCTCGCCCCCGTCTAAGTCATTGGGCAAGGCATTACCGATGAGCACATCACTATGTGCTGAGCCAATGAGGTTCTCAACATCCGGGACATTGCGCACGCGGGTCTGCCCGACGGCATCGATAACGGTGATGCGTTGCACCCCGAAGCTGTCACCGGTCGCGTGCCCGCCCTGTGCGCGGCCGGTCTCTAAGCGTATGCTCACCCCAGCGCCGGAGTCACCGTACCAGGCGGTGTCACTGCCGGGCCCGCCAATGAGCCTGTCACCGCCGGGGCCGCCGGCTAAGGTGTCATCGCCACCGCCGCCGTCCAAGGTGTCATCGCCGGGGCCGGCACTGTCGCCGGCCGGCAGGCGGTCGTCCTCAGCACTGCCGGTGAGCCGGCGTGCCGTGAAGGCGCCGCTATCATACAGGCGCAGCTCATAGCGCCCGGCATGGTCGTGGGTCGGGTTACGGGTATAGACTGCGGCTTGCAGGTAATATATCCCATCGGTATTGGGCCTAAACGTCAGCTGCGAGTGGGTCTCCCCGGCGCTGAAGTTGACATCATCGTTACGGGCTACCTGCGCGCCGGTGTTATCGTACAGCGTGAGCACCGTATCGCCGGCCGGCCCCGGGCCAATGCCGCCTAAGGTCATGGTGTAGGTCTCCCCGGCGGTTAACTCTACCCGTACCCAGTCGGCATCGGTGCGCGTGGCAATCAGGCCACGAAAGCGTGCGCCCACGGCCAGGGTGTAAGGAGTGTCAACGCCAGCCGGGGCGTCTTGCCCGGGACGTTCGTAGGCAATCGTCATAGCCTGCCTCCTGCTGCGGTGGGTGCCAGCGCCCCGGCGGGGCGCCCGGAGATTGGGGGCGGTGGCGCTGCGCCGGGGCTCAGTTGCAAGGTCAGCAGGGCATCGGCGCCGCGCCCGGCGTGTCCTAAGCTGAGCGCACCGCGCAGCTGAGCGCCGCCGGGCAAGCGCCAGCCGTGCCCGGCGCGCACTTCCAGCGCCCAGGTGGGGCGGGTGCTCAGGGCGCGCCGCTCGTGCAGACGCTCGGCCCACAGCGTATCGGTGGCACCGGCATCATCGCCCCAGCGGGACTCGACACTGAAGCTCGTGCCCGCCGGGCCGGGGGTGCGCCGGGATACCGCTAAGCGCAACCCCCGTTCGCGATAGCCGGTCGCACCCGGCATAGCCAGCAGGCGCCCCTTGACCGTCAGCTGCCACAGACCGTGGGTACTGTCCAGTCCGCCGGCGAGCTCCAGCGCCTGCCCGGACTGCCCGGTGCCGGTGTCGGTGCGCCCGTGCAGTGCCAATGACGGGCTTAAGGTGAGCTCCGGGTGCGCCGACCAGGGTGGCAACTGCCCGCCGGCGGCCAGCCCGATACGCACGGTGCGCACCGTCTCGGCTTGCAAGGTGTGGCCGGCATCGTCTAAGCGCGCTAAGCGCGCCCAGGACGAATCGGCGCGTACATCTAAGATCATGCCGGCGAAGTGACCTAACGGGTGTGCCACTTCCACGACGCCCATAGTCAGCCCCAGCGGGTAGGAATCCGGCACTATGCTACCGTCTTGTGCCGGCGCCGGTGCTGCGCCCGGGCTCGGGCTATCATACCCGGTGCTGCGCCCGAAGCCGCCCAGCGCGCTGATGCGGGTGGCACCGTGAGACCAGGACAGGTACGGATGCACGGCGGTCAACCCGTTGGGGTCTTGTTGCCGTGATAAGGCCAGACCCAGTCGGGCGCTGTCACCGATAGGGGTGTCTAAGCCCAGCCAGGCGGTGCGCAGCTCGGTATTGAGGCCGGAGTGCGCCGGCAGGGCAGCGACACTGTTGACGTGACCTTGCCCCCACAGCGTCCAACGGCGACCGGCACCGGCACCGTCCTCATCCGTCCGGCTTAAAGTCAGGGCAAAGCCACTGTCTTGCCATAAGGCACGGTCTAACCCACCGGCGCGTAACTGCCCGCTCAGCAACTGGTAGGTCAGCGTCTCCCACAAACCCGCAGCGCCGGTATTCGTGGCACGGGCCTGTGCGCTTAAGTCCATGCCGCAGGCGGCGGTCGTCCAGGAGGCACAACGCCCGGTGGCGTCAGCCCAGGGGCGCGCGTGGGCCAGTGCCGGGCTCAGTGCTATCGGGTCGACCGCATGACCGAGAGCGCCGGCGCCGTCAGCACCCCACAGTGCCTCCCACGACAAGGTGCGCCCGGCCAAGGTGAGGTGGTCGCGGGCGTGCGCTTCGGCGTCTGAGCGTGCCCCCAGCACGGCGCGCGCGCCATTTAAGTGACTGCGCGCCAGCGCTGCTAACGCCCCGCTCGGCAGTGGCGCCGGGGCGACCGGCTCGGCGGCCGGGGCGGGGTCGGGCGTGGCCTCGGTCGCCGCCGGGATCGGAGCTGCGTCCGGGGTGACGGCGGGGGTCGCGTCTGGGGTCGCGTCCGGTGCCGGGGTTGTGTCGGTGCCGGCCTCAGCGGAGGTCGCAGGCGTGGTTTCGGTCGCCGCCGGGGTGGCGTCAGCACCCGCCTCAGGGGGTGTCTCAGTGGCCGCGGCCGGGGCCGGCTCGGAGTCGGCACCCGGCGCCGAATCGGTCTCAGCCGCCGGCTCCGCCGGTCGGTGTTTGCGTGGGTCGGCGCCGCCATCGCCGACGATGACCGTCACCTCCGGGATGGGGACGCCGTCATAGCCGCCGCCGCGCAGGCGGTGGGTAATGCCCACCCGCCCGGCGCGCACGCCGGTCACGGTCACGAGGTGCGGTGCGGTCCAGTTGGCCGGAGTGATTTGCAGCGGCGCGCTGACCGTGGCAAGGGCCGAATCTGAGCTCACCGGCGTGATGAGCACCGTACCGGCAGGGCGGCGCGACAGTTTGAGCTGATAACTGACACGGCCCTCATCGGTATCGGGCGTGGCCGCAGCGTCCGCCACCGCCACGCGCAGTGCGCCGGGCGGGGTGATGGTCACCGCCGCCGTGCCGGGTGCGGCCGGTGCCGGGCTGGGGCTGCCGCCGCCGCCACTGCTGCTGCCGCTGCCGTTATTGTTATTGTTGTTGTTGTTATTGTTGTTGTTGTTGTTGTTGTTGTTGTTGTTGTTGTTGTTGTTGTTGTTATTGTTGTTGTTGTTGTTGTTGTTATTGTTGTTGGCAGGGGGCGTAGCCGGCGTCGTAGGTGTGGTGGGCGTGTTGGGTGTGGCGGGGGGCGTAGCCGGGGTGTTGGGTGTGGCGGGGGGCGGGACGGCTCCGGTCTCCGTGACGGTCACGGCCAGCGTCACGCCGCTGCCCTCTTGGCGCCCCCCGGTTGGCGTGTGGGTGAGCGCGGCGCGGTCGTTCGCGGTGTCCTCGTCTTGGGCAGCCGTGACGGTGACCGTCTGCGGCGCGTTCCAGTTGGTGCGAGTGAAGTCGAGCGCCGCCGGGGAGACGGTCACGTCGGGGTTATTCGAGGTGATGGCAACAACGGTCCCGCCGATGCCAGCGGGGGGCCGGGAACCTAGCGCCACCGTGTAGCTGCTCTGCCCGCCTTCTGCCAGCGTCAGTGAGTCGACCGACAGCCGCAGCGGCGGCGCCATGGGCGTGACCCGCTGCGGGTCTGAGGGTGTCCCCTTAGTTGAGCCTGCCAGCGCCCGCACCCGGAAGGTATAAGCCACATTGTTGCTCAGGCCGGTCACCACATAACCGACCGTGTCGGCATCGCTGTTGGGGATGGGGCGCCAGTCACCGAGGTGCCAGTACTCCCAGCCGGTGATGACGGCGTTGTTGGGGTTCGTCCATGACAGAGTCACCCGGGTATGGCCGGGCGTGGCGGTGAAGCCGGCGGGCTTGGCCGGCGGGGTGTCATTATCAGTGACGGTGACGGCCACCGTGGCGGTGACACTGCCATAGCCGCCGCCGCTGGCGCTGTGGGTGAGCGTGGCACTGTCGTTGTCTGTGTCGGCGTCCTCATCGGCCGCCACGGTGACGGTTTTTGCAGTACCCCAGTCGGTCGTCGTGAAGGTCAGCGTGGACTGGTTGCCGGGCGCTGTGCTATCGGTATCGACCGTCACCTCGCCGCTGGCGCCTGAGACCGTGACCGTCACGCTCCCGGTGGGCTGCGTGGTCAGCGCCACGGTGTAGGTGGCGCTCTCGCCTTCGGTCACCGTCAGAGCGGTCGGATTGAGCACCAGGCCGGTGGCGGTGGCGGCCGGCGTGGCGGACACCGTGACCGACACAACGCTTACCTGCCGGTCGCCGCTGCCGCTGCGGGCGCGCAGCTGGAAGCTGTACTCCGTGCCGTTGGTCAGGCCCGTGACCGTGTAGGTGGTGAGGGCGGCACTGTTGGGGATGGCAGTCCAGCTGCCCCAGTTGTCGCCGGTGGCCCTGTACCGGTATTCATATCCGGTGAGGGTGCCGGATGGGGCGGCCCAGCTCAAAACGACCCGCCCGTCGCCCGCCGCGGCCGCAAGGCCGGACGGGCGCGCCGGTGCCGTGGTGGCGCTCACGGTGTCCGACGCCACCCCGAGCACCGTCCCCGCCACCGCGCGCACCTCGAAGTGGTACGTCGTGGCCCAGTCCAAGCCCGTGATGTTCTGCCTCCGGACAGCGCCGCCGCCGCTGATGTTCGTCCACATGCCCCAGGCCACGGCATCCGACGGACCCGTCCCCCGGCGGAGCTGAAACCCGGTGATGGCGCTGCCGGACGTGGTCCAAAACAGCGTGATTTGATTGCCGGTCACTACGGCGTTGACGTTGAATTTGGCGGGCCGCGGCGCCTGCGGCGTGGCGGACACGGCGTCCGAGGCGGGGCCGGCTTGCAGCCCGACCGCGGCGCGAACCTGGAATTCGTAGGCGGTGCCGTTGGTCAGGCCGGTCACCGTGTGGGTGGTGGTGGTGGCGGTGCTGGGGGTGATGGGTATCCAGTCGCCCCAGCTGCCGCCGCCCGGCGGGGTGCGCCGGCGGTACTGCCAGCTGGTGATGGCGGCGTTGTTCGGGTTGGTCCAGTTGAGCGTGACCTGGCCGCTGCCCGCCGTGGCGGTGAGGCCGGCGGGCTTGGCCGGCGGCGGCACCGGCGCCGCGGACACCGTGTCCGAGGCGGTGCCTTCCACCGTCCCGGCCAGGGCGCGAATCTGAAAGCTGTACTCGGTGCCGTTGGTCAGGGAGGTGATGACGCGTTGGATAGTGGTGCCGCTGAAAGAGCCCGAGAAGTTCGTCCAGCTGCCCCAGCTGACGGGATCGCCCGTGCCTTGGCGGTACTGCCAGCCGGTGATGGCGGCGTTGTTCGGGTTAGTCCAGCTCAGCCGGACACTCTGGGGTTGCGCCGTGGCGGTGAGGCCGGTGGGGGCGGCCGGTGGGGGGTTGGGCGTCGCGGTCGCCTCGGCCGAGGCCGCGCCGTTCAGCGTCCCGTCCACGGCGCGCACCTGGAAGCCGTAGGCCGTGCCGTTGGTCAGGCCCGTGACCGTGTGCGTGGTGGTGGCGGCGGTGCTGCTGGCGATGGCCGTCCAGGTTCCCCAGCTGCCGGTGTCCGGCGGCGTGCGCTGGCGGAACTGCCAGCCGCTGATGGCGGCGTCGGAGGGGTCGGTCCAGCTCAGGACCACTTGGCCGTCGCCCGCCGCGGCGGCGAAGCCCGCGGGCGCCAGCGGCGGGTCGTCGTCCTCGATGGTCAGCGTGTACGTGGTCCGGCCGCCGAGGTCGTAGCCGGCGCCGTCGGCCAGGGTCAGGATGACCGTCTCGTCGGGCTCGCGCAGGGCGTCCTCGAGCAAGACGATTTGGATAAACACCGCGCCCCTGCCCGGGGGCACGGCCACGCTGTCGCTGTCCGGCAGCGCGAAGTCCCCGCCCGACCCCCGGGTCGCGGTGCCGGTCACCGTGTAGGCCAGCGTGATCGCCGCCGACGGGGCCGGGGCGATATCGAAGAAAATGCGGCCCAGAGTGTTTTCCTCGGGAGTCGATGCCGAGGCGAATCTGAACTGCGCCACCGGCGTCCCCTGCGGCGTGGCGGACACGGTGTCCGAGGCGGGGCCGGCCCGCGTCCCGGCCAGGGCGCGGAGCTGGAGGTCGTAGGCGGTGCCGTTGGTGAGGCCTGTGACAAAAATCGAGGTGACGGACGCGGCGGTGCTGCCCGACGCGACGGAGTCCCAGGCCCCCCAGCTGCCGCCGCTTTCCCGCGTCCGGACTTCGTATGCGGTGATTCTGCTGTCGCGGGGGTTGTCCCAGCTCAGGGCGACCCTGCCGTCGCCCGGCGTGGCCGTGAGGCCGGTCGGCTTGAACGGCGGCGGGTTGGCGGCCGGCGTGGCGGTGGCGGCGTCCGAGGCGGCGCCTTGCAGCGCCCCGGCGCGGGCGCGGACGCGGAAGCCGTACTGGTCGCCGTTGACCAGGCCGGAGATGCGGCCGCCGGTGGCGCCGGGGCCCGCCCCGGGGCTGAAGTTGCGCCAGCCGCCCCAGGCGCCGGGGGTGCCGCGCCAGTTGTCCCACTGGTACGAGGTGATGCGGCTGTCGTCCGAGGCCGTCCAGCGCAGCGTCACCTGGCCGCTGCCCGGGCCCGCCGTCGCGGTGAGGCCGGTCGGCGCGGCGGGGCCGTTGGGGGCGCCCTTGAGGGCGAAGCGGATGGAGGTCCCGAGGCCCGGCCCGTTTACCCAATTGCGACCGGAAACGAAGCGTCCGGCGTCGGCGATGCTCCAGCCGGCCGCGCCGGTCTGCGCGTCGGATGTGGTAACGGTTAAACCCACATTGGCCGCTGCCCGATTCCTGCCGTCATTGACCACGAGGAAATAGGTCGTGCTGGCCGCGAGCGTGGTGCCGGCCGGGGCGGTGAACGTGTTCAGGGCGTTGGACGTGAAGCTGGACGGATTGGCGAGCGTCGCCACGATGGCGCCGGGGTTTGCGCCCCCGCCGGCGCGGATCGTGACAACCGTGTCTCTGCCCGACACTTCCCGCAATGGTATGTCCACCGCCGAGAGCGTGTAGCCGTAGCCGTTGGAACCGGTGGTGAAGGCCACTGCGACCTGATTTCCAGTGGTGAGTAACGAAGGCTGCCCCGTGTTGCTGACCAGCGTCGTCTGCGCCTGGGCGGCGGGGGCGAGGCCGACCAGCAGCGGCAGGGCGAGCAGGGCGGCGGCGAGGGTGCGCCAGGCTGAACGGCGGCGCGGGGCGGGCTTACGCGGGGAGAGGTAACGCCATGCCGCCGACGGGCTTACGCGCGACCGTGGCATCTGCGGTCTGCGGTCTGCGGTCTGCGGTCAACATTATGTCGATTTCCTCAGCGTTTGTCAAGCAGTTTTTTGGCTTTTTTGGTATTTTTTTCAGTGAGATAAAAAGAAAAGTTTGCCTGCTGTTTCAACCGTCCGTACCGGTGCTAGGCAGACCCAAATGCCCTTCAATCCGATGCACCTGACCCGACAGAGTATCTACTTTTTGACTCAAAGTATCCACCCTTTGACCCAGTGCGTTGATGTTATCTTTCTGATCATCGATACGCTTGTTGACGTCATCGATACGCTTGTTTACGTCATCGATACGCTTGTCGATGCTTTCTTTCAAATCATGGAAGCGTTTGTCGATGCTTTCTTTCAAATCATGGAAGCGTTTGTCGATGCTGTCCTTTAAGTCGCCGATGCGGGTGAACAGAACGCAGACAATGATAAGTACAGCCAGATTGATGAGGTCGGGCAGGCGGTCGAACAGCATGCTGATAATGGCGTTCATGGTTGTATTCCCTCTGCTTCAAGTGGAGGTAAGGTCATGCTACTTGTCGTTGGAGCAGATGTCAATAAAAATACGATGTAGCGATTTTCATAAGTCCTGTCAAGCAGTTTTTGGCTTTTTTGGTAATTTTTTTCACAGTGAGATAGAAAGAAAAAGTGGCCTGTCGGGTGGCGACTCAGGACACCCCTGGCTTAGAGGCAGGTCCCGGCATCACTAACAGGTTTGTTCAGCACCCGGTTACACCCCCGCAAACAGCTTCATAAAACCCAACAGCAGTCCTGCGAGCAATCCGGTCTGCGCAATCAACGCGCCGATCATCCATTTCAGCAAGTCAGCCTTGAGTTCAGCCAACTGCCGCTCCAGGTCGGTCTTGACTTTGGTCAACTTCCGATCCAAGTCGGCCTTGAGTTCGGTCATCTGCTGCTGCAGGTTGCCCTCGAGTTCGGTCATTTGCTGCTGCAGCCTGCCCTCAAGTTCGGTCATCTGCTGCTGCAGGTTGCCCTCGAGTTCGGTCATTTGCTGCTGCAGCCTGCCCTCAAGTTCGGTCATCTGCTGCTGCAGGTTGCCCTCGAGTTCGGTCATTTGCTGCTGCAGCCTGCCCTCAAGTTCGGTCATCTGCTGCTGCAGGTTGCCCTCGAGTTCGGTCATCTGCTGCTGCAGGTTGCCATCGAGTTTGGCCAGTTGCTCCTTTTGGACTCCCTCGAGTCTTAGCAGATTTTCCTTAGTAGCCAAGTTGCTGTTCAGTAAGGTCACCTGCTCGTCCGCCAACGCCTCGGCTTGCGCCTCGGTGAACCCGGTCTGCGTCAGGCGCTTGATAAAGCGGTGGGTATCAAATGCAATGGCTTGGCTCATGGCGGCAGTATATAAAGGCGTAACGGGTAATGCAACACATGTCCAGATTCAATACAGTAAGAGTCTCACTTGTTTCTGAACCCGGACAGCAGTTTTTTGGCTTTTTTGGTATTTTTTTCAGTGAGATAAAAATAAGAGTTTGCCTGCTGTTTCAACCGTCCGTACCGGTGCTAGGCAGACCCAAATGCCCTTCAATCCGATGCACCTGACCCGACAGAGTATCTACTTTTTGACTCAAAGTATCCACCCTTTGACCCAGTGCGTTGATGTTATCTTTCTGATCATCGATACGCTTGTTGACGTCATCGATACGCTTGTTGACGTCATCGATACGCTTGTCGATGCTTTCTTTCAAATCATGGAAGCGTTTGTCGATGCTTTCTTTCAAATCATGGAAGCGTTTGTCGATGCTGTCCTTTAAGTCGCCGATGCGGGTGAACAGAACGCAGACAATGATAAGTACAGCCAGATTGATGAGGTCGGGCAGGTGCTCGAACAGCATGCTGATAATGGCGTTCATGGTTGTATCCTCTCTGCTTCAAGTGGAGGTGATGCGCTTACGCGCGAGCGCGGCTAATCATTCTGGCATTTCCCCCGTGCTTGTCAAGCAGTTTTTGGCTTTTTTTGTAATTTTTTTCACAGTGAGATAGAAAGAAAAAGTGGCCTGTCGGGTGGCGACTCAGGACACCCCTGGCTTAGAGGCAGGTCCCGGCATCACTAACAGGTTTGTTCAGCACCCGGTTACACCCCCGCAAACAGCTTCATAAAACCCAACAGCAGTCCTGCGAGCAATCCGGTCTGCGCAATCAACGCGCCGATCATCCATTTCAACAAGTCGGCCTTGAGCTCCAGTAGATTCTGCTTGGTGGCCAGGTTGCTGTTCAGTAAGGTCACCTGCTCGTCCGCCAACGCCTCGGCTTGCGCCTCGGTGAACCCGGTCTGCGTCAGGCGCTTGATAAAGCGGTGGGTATCAAATGCAATGGCTTGGCTCATGGCGGCAGTATATAAAGGCGTAACGGGTAATGCAACAACATTTTTCGATATAATGCGGTGCATGCCTGTTTCCCGTTCCCTGCTTCCTGACCCGCGCTGGTGGTTGTTCGGTATTGCCAGCCTGTTCTTTTTCTTTATCACGGCGGCCACCTTCAGTTCCCTGGGCGTGGCATTACCTTATATGATTGAGGAGTATGCTTGGAGCTGGTCCGAGGCCGGTGCCGGGTTTTCCCTGTTGGCGTTGATGGTGGGGCTGGCCGGCGCCCTGCCGGCCTGGACCATAAGGCGCTACGGCATCCGCATGACTTATGTGCTGGGCGCGGCGGTGATGGCCTGCGGGTTTATGCTGATTGCCGCAGGAACCGGGCTGTATCTGTACTGGGCCGGCGCCGGCCTGCTGGGAACAGGGTTTGCCCTGTGCGCCACCGTGCCCGGCATCCACTTGATCAATGACTGGTTGCCCGAACGCCGCTCGTTCGCCATCGGCCTGTACCTGACCTTAGGCGGCCTAGGGGCGGTGGCGGGAGCACCGGTCGTGACCGCTATCATCGGTCATACCGACTCCTGGCGCCTGCACTGGTGGAGCATGACCGGCGCTACGCTGGCACTGCTGCTGCTGGCCGCAGTCTTTATCCGGGCGCGGCCGACCGGCGCCGACATGGCGGACTCGCGACAGCAAGAGAAAACCTCCGCACAGGTATTTAAGACCCGCACTGACTGGCGCTACCGCGAGGCGCTACGCACGCCCCAGTATTACGTGCTCGTGGCGGCACTGACACTGACCCTGCTGTGCACCCTGACCATGAACAGCTGGGCGTTTACCCACTTGGGCATGCTCGGCATATCCACGACGCTGGCCACGCTGGCGCTGAGCGCCGCCGGCGCGGTCAACGCCCTGTCGCGCGCTTTGGGCGGACTGCTTGCGACTCGTATAGACCCGAAATGGCTGCTGGTTGCGGCACTCGCCAGTGAAATGCTCGGCATGCTGGCCCTGTCGGTTGCGGATAACCCGGTGACGCTGATCGTGTTCGTCATTGGCGAAGGTTGCGGCTTCGGTTTATGTTTCCTGGCCACCACCCTGCTGCTGCTGAATTATTTCGGCGAGCGCGACAACCCGGAACTGCTCGGCACCATGAATTTCCTCACCACTATCGCCATGGTCGGCCCGATCCTGGCCGGCTACCTGGCCGGCAAGTCCGGCGGCTTCTCGGTCGCGTTCCAACTGAACGCGGCACTGTTACTGCTCCTTATCGTCGTCGTCGCTGGTATAAAACCTCCCCGCCAACGGGACACTGTCACAGCTGGCGAAGCCGGCTGCCAGCGGCAGACCGGCAGCAGCGTGAATAAGCCATAAAACATGCGAAAAGCCAAGGCACGCACGTAGCTGCAGCCACACCGACTACCGCTGCGCGGTAGAGCTCGAAAGCAGGGTTTGGGGAGGGGAATTCCTAGGTTTCGTGGCCTTCGTCTTCTTCCGCCAGAATCCTGATGCTGCGGGCCGGGACGATGGTGGAGATCGCGTGTTTATAGACCAGCTGACTCACCGAGTTTTTCAGTAAAATCACGAACTGGTCAAAAGATTCAACCTGACCTTGCAACTTGATACCGTTGGCGAGATAAATGGATACGGGAACCCGTTCCTTGCGTAAAGTATTCAGGAATGGGTCCTGGAGGGTTTGCCCCTTACTCATAATGACACCTCGTTGCTATTCATTGTGGTTGTTATTACCTTACCCGCCCGATTATACTACGCGCGGGAGGGGAATGTGTGTTTTTCGCGCAAATATTTCACCACCGCCCGGGTCATGTTCATTGCGTAAGCGTCGAAGCAGATGGCATTCTGTTCCGAGCGTAACCAGGTCAACTGACGTTTGGCAAGTTGCCGGGTTGCGGTGACGGCGCGGGTGCGCATTTCAGCAAAATCGTAGTGCCCCGCCAGGTATGACCACACCTGCCGGTAGCCGACCAGCCGCATGGATGTCAAGTCCTCGTGCATATCTTTGCTCCGGTAAAAACTCTCCACTTCATCCACCAGGCCCTGCTCCAGCATGCGCTGAAAACGCTGCCCGACCCGGGCGCGCAGCAACTGCCTGTCGGCGGGGATTAGCGCCAGCTTGATAACCGTTTGTGGCAGTCTCCCCAGGCGCCCTTTGGCAACCAGGGCGGACAGCGGCTGGCCGGTCATTTCATATACCTCCAGTGCTCGTTGCACCCGTTGTACATCATTCGGGTGCAGGCGCGCGGCGCTGCCAGGGTCAACGCGCTGCAATTCTGTATGCAGCGCTGGCGCACCCTGTTGTCGTAGCCTTTGCTGCAGGCGGCGACGCACTGCCAGGTCGGTGGCAGGCAGGTCGGAAAAACCCTGTTCCAGGGCACGAAAATACAAGCCGGTGCCGCCCACCAGTAACGGTATCCGGTCATGACTGCGGATATCCCTGATAGCCGCCAGGGCGTCGCGTCGAAACCTGCCAGCAGAATAAGCCTCGGTGGGCTGGCAAATATCGATCAGTCGATGCGGAACTATCTCCAGCACCTCCTTGCCGGGCTTGGCCGTGCCGATGTCCAGCCCTTTATAGACCATGGCAGAATCGACGCTGATAACCTCCAGCGGCAACTGTCTGACCAGCTCCAGCGCCAACGCCGTCTTGCCGCTCGCGGTCGGCCCCATGAGGAAAATGACCGTGTCATTCATCGATCAGTGCGCTGAGCTTATCTAGGGGAACCGTCCTCCACAGACCCTTGTGATGTTTTTGCGTGGTATCAATATCGGTCTTGTCCAGGTCGGCCAGCAAGGCTGCGAGGGTGGCATTGGCGGGTCGTTCCACACTATCCGTCATGCTCCCTGCCATGATTGCCAATAACCGCTCGGCAGGGTCGCCACTTGCGGGGCGCGGGGGCAAGGCGTCCAGCACTGCGCTGACCATGCTCTTGACATCAACCGCTTCGAGCAATACGGGAATTTCCCTGACCGATACCAGGTGGTCGGCCACCACGCGCAAGGACAGGCCCACGGCCTCCAGCAGCTCGGCATATTGCTCTGCCACATCGACCCGGTGCCGGCCAACATCGATATGCACCGGGACCAGCAACGGCCGGCGCGCTATCGATTCATTCAGATAATCCTGCCTGAGCCGGTAACGCAGGATACAGGCACTGAGCGCGTGGCAGTTCAGCAGCACCAGATCGCCATTACGCTGTGCGACTGCCAGACCCGGCGTTAGTGCCAGCCGGGGAATGCCGAGTCCGGCGGGCTTGGCGAGCAGGTCTTGCTGGGGTTGCCTGGCGGTGAGGTTCTGATAGAACAGGCTGGCTTCCCGCACCTGTGGCGGCGCTCGGTAGCCCTGCGGCGCATAGCTGTGCGGCTTGTCAGCAGCCGTAGTTTCGTCCTCGTGCAAAGCCAGTGCCGATGCCGCCTTGAGCGCATCGCGCAGACTCAAGTGGATAAAATCATGCACCACGCGGCTGTCCCGGAAACGGATTTCACTTTTGGTCGGATGCACGTTGATATCGGTGACCGCAGGATCGATATCCAGGTGCAACAAACAGGTCGGGTAACGCCCGGGCGGCAGGGTATCGGCGAATGCCGAACGCATTGCATGGAGGATTTTTTTGTCCCGTACCGCCCTGCCATTGACAAAACAGAATTGCCGGTCCGACTGGCTGCGGCTGAGCTCGCCGCCACCCAGCCAGCCCCACAACTTCATGCCCCGCGAGGTATAACTGACCGGAATGGATTGCGCCGCAAAATGGCGCCCGAATACCTCCTCCACCCGCTCCGCCATGTTATCCGCGCAGGCGCGATAGCGCAGCAGAGTCTTGCCGTTGTGCACCAGCTTGAAACCGATATTGAAGCGGCTGCAGGCCACGCGCTTGACCGTTTCGCTGATGTGGAGAAACTCCGTGGTCTGACTGCGCATGAATTTACGGCGCGCCGGCGTGGCCTGAAAAATATCCGCAGCCTGCACGGTAGTGCCGGGGGCGCGCGCCGCCGGCTTGAGTGCCGAATGTCCACTGACCGGGTCGAAGGACAAGGACCAGGCGGTCGCCGTCGCGGCACTTCTTGAGACCAGTAAAAACGAGGATACCGCGGCGATGCTGGCCAGTGCCTCACCGCGAAATCCCAGACTGGTGATACAGTCCAGATCGGACTGGGTATTGAGCTTGCTGGTGCTGTGGCGGCGCAGTGCCAGCTCCATATCATCGGGGTGGATGCCATGACCGTTATCGCGGACTTCGAGCAGCTTGTGGCCGCCATCGGTGACGGTCACCGTCACCTCATCAGCGCCGGCATCAATGCTGTTATCCAGCAGTTCCTTAACCGCCGCCGCCGGTCGCTCGATAACCTCCCCGGCCGCGATCTGGCTGGCCAGGGTGGGCGGCAGTTCGGCGATGCGGGGGGGTGATGTTGCGCGTCCCTTAATGATAGCAGAAGTCAGTTCGTCGTTCCCCGCGCCGCCAGCAATGTATTCTCCGGCGGGTTCAGCTGGAAATAACGCTTGATGCCGGTGGCGATGGCCTGGGCAAGTTTGCGCTGATAGGCGGAGCTGCGCAGCTTTTTTTCCTCCTGGGGATTGGAAATAAACGCAGTCTCGATGAGCATGGACGGGATGTCGGGCGATTTCAATACGGCAAAGGCTGCGTACTCCACTGCCGGCTTGTGCACTTTGCCCACCTCTTTCAACCCTGCTAGGACTTTTTCAGCCGCCTCAATGCTGGCTTCCTCACTGGCTGTCTGGGACATGTCCAGCAGTACCGATGCCAACTGATTGTCCTTGTCATCCAGGCTCACCCCACCCATCAGGTCGGAGGCATTTTCGCGCGCGGCCAGCCAGCGCGCGTGTTCGCTGCTGGCACCGCGGCTGGAGAGGATATATACGGACGAACCCCTGACTTGCCTGTTAGTAAACGCATCGGCATGAATGGATATGAACAAATCCGCCTGCTGGCGGCGCGCCAGCTCCATGCGCTTGCGTAAGGGCACGTAATAATCACCGGTTCTGGTCAGTACCGCCTTCAGCCCGCGCTCTTTGTTTATCCGCTTCACCAGTTCCCGGGCTATCTTCAGCACAACCGTCTTCTCGTAGGTGCCGCGTGGACCGATGGCACCCGGGTCTTCACCACCATGCCCGGCATCGACTGCGACTACGATATCGCGATACCCCGACGCCGGTGTGCGCTTTTTTACCAGCGGTTGCGGTTGCTCATCGGTGACATCCACCACCAGCCTGTGACCGTAGTGTTTATTGGGTTTAAGCAGGAAGCTCTTGGCCTTGACGCGTTGCTCCAGGTCCAACACGATCCTCAGAAAATCGTCGTGCTGCCCGTGCCGGAGCTCGCGCACATGGCCGTCGTGCAGCACCGGATAGGAAATTCGCGCTAACGGCGCAGTATTTTTCAGATCGATAACAACCCGGTAGGGGCTGGACAGCAGTCTCAGTTCGTGCCTGATGGGAGCGCTCAGATCGAATACCACACGGGTATTATCGGGCGCCGCCCAGACCCGGATATTTTTCAGGCGCGCCGTCTCCTGTGCCGCCAAGGGCAGGGAAAAAATCAGGAGTAAACAATAAGTTGTGATTAATCGCAGCATCTGCCAGCCGATTATTGTGGGCACTATACCGGCCATTATCTCAATCTTTTTTTAAGAAGTCAAGCTATCTGACTGTTTTTTTTGAAGTTGCATCAATTGATATACGGTCACCTCTAAAAATTGAGGTGGCCGTAAGTTGTTGTAAGCATTCCCGGCCTGCTTCAGTCTGCGCCCGACAATTCAGGCTGCGCGCAGCCTGCTCTATGCTGATATTGATGGTTAAATCCGCAACGGGCAAGCTCGCCCCGCCCCGTTCCGGCCATTCCACCAGGCAGACGGCCC
Source organism: Gammaproteobacteria bacterium (assembly GCA_965215365.1). GTDB lineage: Bacteria > Pseudomonadota > Gammaproteobacteria > Eutrophobiales > Eutrophobiaceae > JAAXHV01. Next base: position 2,389,183 of record CBDCDS010000003.1, read on the forward strand.
GGCCGTCGAAGTAGTCGCGACAACCGATGTCATCCAGTTCCGCAGCTGTGGTCAGACGGTACAGGTCGAAATGATACACGCCGGCGACCGGGTAATGTTCCACCAGGGTGTAGGTCGGACTCTTGACCACGCCCTGGTAGCCAAGCCCGCGCAGCGCGCCCCGGACAAAGGTGGTCTTGCCGGCGCCCAGCTCCCCTTGCAAGTACAGCTTGAAGCCCGGTGACAGCTGTGCCGCGCAACAGGCCGCGAGTTGCTGCAGCTGTGCGGGGGTGGCAACGGTCAGGCGCATGGCGCAGGCTGATGTGCAGAGTGATGCGCAGGGTGATGCGCGGGATTGACCAGCGTGCGCAACATCGGCAATAGCTCACCGGCCAGCAGGCCTCTTTCCCCCTGCGCCGCACACAGGTCTGCCGCATGACCGTGCAGATACACCCCGCCGCGCGCGGCTACCTCCGGCGCCAAGCCCTGGGCCAGCAAGCCGGCGATGAGCCCGGTCAACACATCGCCCATGCCAGCGGTGGCCATGCCGGGGTTGCCGGTGGGGTTCAGGTAGCGCGGGCCGGCGGCCGCGGCCACCAGGCTGCCGGCCCCCTTGAGCACAACGACTCCGCCGAATTTATCCTGTAACGATGACACCGCGGCAAAGCGGTCGGCCTGAAGCTCTGCCGTGGTCACGCCCAGCAGACCGGCGGCCTCACCAGGATGGGGCGTCAGCACCCAGTTGGCTCGGCGTTGCGGCTCAAGGGCCAGCAGCTTCAGGGCGTCGGCATCTACCACCAGGGGCAGCCGGGTCTGCAACACTGCGGCGAGCAACGCGCAGGCCCAATCCGACTGTCCCAGGCCAGGCCCGATGGCGACCACGCTGGCCCGATTCAGCAAGGGTGCCAGATCGGGCCCGGTGTGCACGGCGGCGCTCATCAATTCAGGTTGATACAAAGGCACAGTACGGGCATGCTCCGGGCGCGTCGCCACCGTCACCAGACCGGCCCCACTCCTAGCCGCCGCGCATGCAGCTAAGAGCGCCGCGCCCTGGTAGCCGTAATCGCCACCCACGACCAGAACATGGCCATGGTGGCCCTTGTGGGCATCCCGCCGGCGCGCCAGCAGGTTGTGCGCAACCTCCTGGTGGTCAATGAGGCAGGCATCCGCATTGACCGCAGCCCGGATAGTGGCGGGAGTGGCCAGATCGCGGTACAGTATGTCGCCGCAGTGCTCCGGCCCCTGGGCGGTGAACAGGCCACGCTTGAGCCCGATGAAGGTGACGGTGACGGCCGCCCTGATGGCATTGCCCATACAGGCCCCGGTGTCGGCGTTCAGGCCGGAGGGGAGGTCCAGCGCCAACGTCGGAATACCGGAGCGGTTGCTACGCTCGATGGCGGCGGCAAAAGTGCCGGTCACAGGACGGTTCAGACCACTGCCCAACAAGGCGTCAATAATGACCTCGGCGCCGTCCGGCGCAAAGGCGCTTGTCACCGGACCGGTTCGCAGGTAGTGGCGCGCGCAGGTCGCCGCATCGCCCTTGAGTTGACCCGGGTCTGCCAGCGCGCTGACCCGGACTTCCAGCCCGGCCTGCTGTGCCAGACGCGCCAACACGTAACCGTCGCCGGCGTTATTGCCTCCGCCACAGAGCACCAGCAGCCGCTTGGCCTCGGGGTAGCGCGCCCGCAGCGCCGCAAAGGCATCCGCCCCGGCCCGTTCCATCAGCGTGAGCGAGGGGATGCCCTGCTCTGCCAGCGCGAGCCGTTCCAACTCCCGTACCTGGGCGGCGCTATATAGTTCCACAGGCAAGTCAGCGGCCATAGCGCATCACCAGTTCCAGACAGTCCCAGCTTCCGGCCTGTTCATCAGAATAACCCGAATACCAGTACACACCCGACCGCAACCGGGGCGATGTAACGGGTGAGCAGGCGCCAGAGCCGGAACGCGGTATCGTTGCTGAGGCCCATCTCATTGCGTAACGTCCGTGCCGGGATGACCCAGCCGGCAAACAGGGCGATGAGCAGGGCCGTCAGGGGCAACATCACGTTCGACACGGTGAATTCAAGGACATGGAACATGTTCTTGTCCTGATACAAGGGGATGAACGACAGCGGTTTGAACTCCTTGCTCAGGTTGAAGGAGAAGACTGCGCTGAGGCCGACCAGCCAGATGACGGTGCCACTGACCATCGACATGGTAAGACGTTGATAGCCCTTGTCTTCCAGGTATGACACAAACGGCTCCAGCATTACCAGAGAAGAGGTAAAGGCGGCAAAGAATACCAAGACAAAAAACACCACACCGAAAAAGTGGCCGGCGGGCATGCCCCCCAGCGCCACCGGCAGGGTCACAAACATAAGCCCCGGCCCTCCCGCCGGGTCCAGACCGGACGCGAACACGATGGTAAACACAGCCAGACCACACAAGACAGCCGCCAGAGTATCGCTGAACGCAATCATCCAGGTCGGACCGGGCAAGGAGATGTCTTTGGACAAATAAGCGCCGTAGGTCAACAGCGCGCCAGTGCCCACGGTGATGGAAAACAGTGCTTGCCCCAACGCCATGAGCAGGCTGTTCCAGGTCAGGCTGGAAAAGTCCGGGTTGAACATGAATTGCCAGGCGCGCGCCGGCGCCCCTTGCAGATGCCCGTAAACCACCAGTGCGATGATCATGATGAACAGGGCCGGCAGCATGAAAGTAGTCACCGCTTCAATGCCGCGCTTGATGCCCCTGCCGATAACCCCGACCGTGGCTGCCAGAAACAAGGTGTACCAGAGTATCAGGCGCTGGGGAGACGCCAGCAGGTCATCGAACTGTGCCACTGCGGCAGCCGGCGTCATGTTGATAAAGGCGCCGCGCAGGGCCAGAAAGACATAGTCCAGCGACCAACCGGCGACTACGGCATAAAAACACAACCCGCAAACCGGCGCCATAATGCTGAGCCAACCGATACTCCTCCAGAACCTTGAGCGTCCACCCTCCTGGCACAGCCGCACCATGGTCAGCACCGGGCTCTTGCCGCCGCGCCGGCCCATGGCCAGCTCCGCCATAACCAGTGGCACACACAACAGCAGGATAATCAACAAATAGACGATAATGAATGCACCGCCGCCGTTTTCGCCGGCGACATAAGAGAAGCGCCACAGGTTGCCCAGCCCGATGGAGGCGCCCACCATGGCGCACAGGAAAGCAAATTTTGATGACCAGATTTTGGTTGGCGCGGACATGACTTAACCCGCATATCTCACCAAGTCGTTTGTTGCCTTGTGAAACATAATTGCTCTCAATAAGTTATGGTAACCTCTAAACTCCCATGATCGGGGGTGCTGCACACCCCGACAGTATGTAAATTTTGAAAATTTACATAGCAAAAATACCCTCCGTGGCATTTTATGATGCGTCCCATCCCCGGGACGCCCCCTGCGGGCATGTGCTTGTTCAACCATAGCTACCGCTATGCTCATCGTCGCCGGCACCCGCAGGCAGAACCAATCCGGCGCGATCTTCGCATCACTTGGTGAGATCTGCGGGTTAAGTGCTCAGTCCGATGACAGGAGCAGTATAATACCACCGAAAAATTCAGGACACACTCACACAATGACTCTGATGACCGGCGCTGAGGCGCTTATCAATTCGCTGCGCCAGTACGGCGTCGATACCCTGTTCGGCTTGCCGGGAGCGCAGACCTATCACCTGTTTGACGCGGTTTACAACGCCGGCGACAGCCTTCGCATCTTCAATGCCCGCCATGAGCAGGGCGTAGCCTACATGGCCTATGGTTATGCCCGCGCCACCGGCAAGGTGGGGGTTTATAGCGTTGTTCCCGGCCCTGGTGTGTTGAACACCGCCGCGGCCCTGTCCACCGCGTATGCCGGCAATGAACGGGTGCTGTGTCTGGCCGGGCAGATCCCGTCGGCATGGATCGGCAAAGGGGTTGGTTTTCTGCACGAAATACCGGATCAGCCGGGCATCCTGCAACGCCTGACCAAGTGGTCGGCGTGCGCAGCAACGCCAGCTGCGACCCCGCGCCTGGTCGAACAGGCGTTCCGGGAGATGCACTGTGGCCGCCCGCGCCCGGTCGCCCTGGAGATGGCGCCGGACGTGATGGGCGAGAAGCAACAGGTGGCGCTACTGCCGCCGGCGCCGCCCCCGCAGCCGCAGCCGGCCGACCCGGAGCTGATTGAAGCCGCGGCGCGTCTGCTCGGCAAGGCCAGGAACCCGCTCATCGTCATCGGCCATGGTTGCGTGGAAGCCGGTGCCGAGCTGCTGCAGGTGGCGGAACTGCTGCAAGCTCCGAGCACGACCCTGTGGAATGGCAAGGGCATCATCGACGACCGGCATTACCTGAGCCTGCCCTACAGCGCCGGCCATCAGCTCTGGGGCACGGCAGATGTGGTGCTGGCAGTCGGCACCCGGCTGGACAACCCGCAACTGCAATGGGGCCTGGACGCTGACCTGAAGATCGTCCGCATCGACATCGACCCGGCACAGCTGGCAAATATCGCCACACCGGCGGTCGGTATCGTCGCCGACGCCAAAACTGCCCTGACAGACCTGACCGCCGCCCTGGTGCGCCACAATATCGCCCGTCAATCACGTGTGCAGGAATTGACCGAACTGAAGACAGCCACATTTGCCCAATATGAGCGGCAGGTCGGTCCGCAGCTGCGTATCCTGAAGGTTATCCGGGAAGAACTGCCCGAAGATGGCTTTTTAGTGGATGAGGTCACCCAGGTGGGCTATGTCTCATGGTATGCGTTTCCCGTGTACCGCCCCCGGCATTTTATCAGCAGCAGCTACCAGGGCAACCTGGGCTACGGTTACACCACCGCCCTGGGCGCGCAGGTTGCGCATCCCGATAAAAAAGTCGTGGCACTGGGCGGCGACGGCGGCTTCATGTATCAGGCTACGGAACTGGCGACCGCAGTGAAATACCGCCTGAACCTGGTGAACATCGTCTTTAATAACAACGCCTACGGCAATGTGCAACGCGACCAGCAGGAGAAGTTCGGCGGTAACGTCATCGGCGCCGACCTCACCAACCCGGATTTCGTGCGCTTCGCCGAGAGCTTCGGCGCGCCGGGTTTCCGCGCAGAAACCCCGGCACAACTGCGTCAGGCCCTCAAAGCCGCCTTCAAGGAACCCGGCCCGGCGCTGATTGAAATGCCCGGCGCCAACATGCCCAGCCCCTGGCCCTATATCCTGCTGCCCCGGGTGCGGGGCTGAAAACGGGGGGTTGCATTATTCCATACGCCGGGCTATACTCCGGCAGTATCATAACCAAGGAGAGCCCCCATGCTAGGAGTTGTGAAGAAATACCTTGAGAAAGACAAATACCGGCGTGCAGATGAGATGCTGGAGAGGGCTGCAACAGCTTTTTTCAACAATCCGGAAGTTCAGGAAATCCTGAGAACAAACCCCGAGTCAGAGAAAATTCTCAACGACGCTCTTAAAGACCAAATACAGACAAGGAAGAAATGGATGAGCAAAAATACCTGAGATTCGGAAACGCGATAAAAGCCGCATTTCACATCAACAACGAAAACAAGCGTAATATTGTTATTGACTGCTTGATCAGGAATCTCCAGGAGCACACAGAAACCAACGCCGAACTCGGAGTACGGTTATTGGGTCATTGCATTTCGATTCTGGTTGCCGCAGCATTCAGTATCTTGCTGATTTGGTTGCTTTATGATGCGTACAAAGCTGAGTATTTTGATTTCTTCAAAATGCTGCTAAGTTCAAGCCTTGTTGGTATCGTAGTAGGTGGTGTTGCGACTTATTTCATCAAGAAATAAGGTCAGATTATCAACTGGAATTCGCATTTGTATTGCAATGGAATCAGGTGCATTTTTTCAAGCTGCTCAACTGAAAGATAAAAAATACCCCCGCTTCTGGAATTTGGATTGAACTCGAATATACGATCAATCCGATAATTCTCTCTATTTTCACGCGCACATTTCATCTCGTTGGCAGTAATGAAGAATCCACTATCTTTCTCGCGCAATGTTGTTTTAACCTCGATGAGTATTTCTGCACCATTAGGTTCATAAGATAATACATCGTACCCTGCTCCGTCTCCCCAATCTTTGGAAACATGTATAATTTTCTCGGCCAGTGCATGCTTATTCGCTTCGCGCAGCTTCTTTTTCTCAAATTCAACGACCGTTTCCTCCCCTGCCATACCAATCTCCCTAGCTCGGTTACTTGTTAGATTGACCCAATAATTTCCATGCGAAGCATTGCTCACAACATCATATTGTTCCTCAGCGAAATCAGGTGGTTCTACCAAGATTAGTTCGCCATTATCAGATTTTGATTCCCCCAAAATAAACAAACTTTCCTGATCAAACATGAAACCTTTCGCGTATGCGCATATGGGACATTTATGTCTTTGGATACCACCCTGATTCTCGTGGATTCTGTTGATTGCTGACAATCGCGCAGCCTTACCATGTTCACACCTGTAAATATCAGAGGCGGCAGGCCACCAGCCCGATTGTGCGTCTTCAAGCCCCTGTTGGAACGCACAATGACAACATTTGTGGCGTCCCGGCCCCGCCTGAGACTCTGGTAATCCTAACAGTTCTTGCTCTGGTGCCGTTTTTCCTATTTCACATTGTGGTAGTGCATCCGGGTTCCGCATCATCGTTGTCTACTCTTTAGGCGTGTCGCTATATTAGCAGTAAAAAAGCCACGACTTAAAAGTCATGTTGTCATTGTGAAGTTAGTAATCAAAGCTTCACTGATTTGCCCACGTTTGTTTCCTTTACTATTTACGGAACGCTTTGCAAAAACTGTGGTTATACAAAAATCGCCATATAAAGATTGGATAAAGCCTGTCATGGAATTAGATAAAATCAGCTTGACTCCGCGTTTGTCCAAGGCTTTGAAAATATTCGCTAATTTGATCTGTGAATCTTCATTAAAGCCATATCTGGAATATGACGTAAAACTTGCAGTTTTTGATATCGGGTAATAGGGCGGATCGAAGTAGATTAAATCGCCCTCCATCGCATGTTGTTCGACGGTAGTAAATGGACAAGCACTGATTTTTGCCTGCGACAAGCAAGCGGAAACGGCAAAGAGATTTTCTTCATCACAAATTTTCGGATTCTCGTAGCTACCCAGAGGGGCGTTAAACACTCCCTTGCTGTTTTCCCTATGCAGCCCATTATAGCAAGTCTTGTTCAGATATATAATCCTGGCAGCTCGCGTGGCGGGAGTTCGAGGAACCCTTGAACGTATTTCATAGTAATATTTTCTACAGTGCTTTGCTCTATGAACTTTCAGATGTTTTATCACCCTATCAACATCATCTCTTACACCCAGGTAGGTATGGATAATGCTTTCACTGATATCGGAAAGGCAGGAAGCTTTTTTTAATCGTTGTTGTCGTGCTAATTCGAAGAACAGCGCGCCTCCCCCTAGAAACGGTTCGTGATAGCGACTAAAAGATCCTGCACATTCAACTGCTCGTAGCAATTCGGGCAGCAATTGTCTTTTTCCTCCAACCCATTTGAGAAAAGGCCTGGGAAGTGGATTCGTCAAGGTACCATCACTCATGGCTGAAAATCTTACTTGATATGAGATTTGTTCTATTTTTCTGACGCCTTCTGTTCCAGCCAGACACAGATACGCCCCCGGCAACCAATTATTCCCCCTGCTCCCGCGCGGCGTAGGCGTCGAGCTGCGCTTTGGACGCTTCCTGCTGGTGTTGGTCTTTCCATTCGTGATAGGGCATCCCATAGACAATTTCCCGGGCCTGTTCGTAGTCCAGTTCCTCGCCGCGTTCTGCTGCCGCAGCGCGGTACCACTTGGATAAGCAGTTCCGGCAAAAACCGGCCAGATTCATCAGGTCTATGTTCTGCACCTCGGTATGTTCACGCAGGTATTGCGCCAGGTGGCGAAACGTGGCCGCCTCAATGGCTTGTCGAGTAGCGTCATTCATATCTCTCTCCGGTCAGTTGTTGTGAGTGGCAGGGACGACATATGCCGCGCGCGGCGCCTCCATGGGCACTCCGAAAATGCCCCCTACCCCAATCATTCGAGGTTATATTTCTGTATCCGGTAGCGCAGGGCCATGCGGCTGATGCCCAGTTCCCGCGCCGCTTTGGAAACGTTGCCCCGGCATTTTTCCAGGGCGTTTTTGATCAGCATCAGTTCCGCATCGCCCAGTGTCAAGTCCGTATCAGTAGTGGGGGACAGGTTCAGACCCGCCTCCGTATCGGGCTGCGCCGGCGCACTCAGGGCCAGATTCTCGGGCGATAACTCGCCGCCACCGGACAGTAACACCGCGCGTTCGATCATGTGTTTCAACTCGCGCACATTGCCGGGCCAGTGATACGACCTGAGCGCCTGCGCCGCCGCCGCCGACAGGCTGAGGGCGGGTATCCCGTAACGGCGGGCGTTCTGCTGCATGAAATGCTGCGCCAGCAATAGCACGTCAGCGCCGCGTTCCCGTAATGGCGCCAGGGTGATGGACAGCACATTCAGGCGGTAGTACAGGTCGGAACGGAACTCACCGCGCCGCGCCAGTTCCTCAATATCGCGGTTAGTGGCTGCGATAATCCAGGCCGCCACCGGCCGCTCCCTGGTGGTGCCCACCTTGCGTAGCGTCCGGCGCTCCAGCACGGCCAGCAACTTTGCCTGCAAGTCCATGGGCAACTCGCCGATCTCATCCATGAACAGCACCCCGTCCTCCGCCGCTTCGATCAAACCGGTCCGGGCCGTGTGGGCGCTGGTAAAGGCGCCTTTTTCATGGCCGAACAGTTCGGCCTCAATCAGATCCTTGGGCAGGCTGGCGCAATCCACATGCACAAACGGTCGTTCCCTGCGGGCGCTGTTGGCGTGCAGCCGCCGCGCCACCACATCCTTGCCGGTGCCAGTCTCGCCAAGGATCAGGATGGTAGGCGGCGCACTGGCGGCTGTCACCTGTTGCAGGCGTTCGAGCTGCTGGCGCAGCGCGGTCATCACCGGACTTTCACCGAGCAGGTCCACGCCCTCATGGGCATGTTGTTCGCGCTTGCTGGAGTAGGTCAGCTTTTGCGAGAGCTCATTTTGTTCCAGCGCCCGCTCCACGACGAGCAGCAACTCATCGAGGTCAATCGGCTTTTTCAGATAATCGGACGCGCCCGATTTCATGGCCGACACCGCGTCCTCAATTTCTCCATAGGCGGACATCACCAGCACCGGAAAGGCGTTGGCGGCGTCATCCTGCAGGCCGGCGAGAAAATCCAGCCCGGAACCATCGGGCAGACGCATGTCCAGTAACAGCAGATCCGGCGTCGCTTCCTTGAGTTTTGCCGCGCCGGCGGCCAGCGTCCCGGCAATATCGGCCTGATACCCCGCCCGCGTCAGGCGCTTGTGCACCGCTCCGGCAAACACCGCCTCGTCCTCTATGATCAGGATCTGCTGCTGCAGGCGTGGCACCTCGGTTTCAGTAACGAACGGACTGCTGTGCATAGCCATAGTGCCAATCAGGATGGTCGGCAACCCTGAACATACTGAAACACATTTATCAAGGATCAACCGGTGTCAGGGTCGGATCTGTGTGGGGTGGTATATCCAGCTTGGTTTCTACTCGGGCCAGACATTCGCGGATATCTGTGACATCTCTGGAAAGAGTGTCAATTTTAGCGACCAGCTTGTCATGGTCAGCTTCCAGGCGCGCCAAACGCTCGGTCAGACTGGTTTTCAGCCACAGTACCGTACCGATGATGGTGCCGAGTAAAGTAAAAAATTGCATGGTGTCATTCATTGAAATCTCCCAGGTTAGTCCCATTCAGTAACGAAAATTTGCCAAGCGTCTTGCTCGTTGCAGACCGGACGAAGTCCATCGACATCGGACTGATTTGAACAAGCCCACCGGCAGTATAGTTGCGTACCGGCAACTATTCAAGCGCTATGTCCAGGTTCAATACATATGAGACTCAGAGGCAGGCTGTGTGAGTTGTTGATAATACTCCATTGGGGTTAATAAACCAATACCGTCATGCGGGCGGTAGGTATTGTAGTATTGCTGATACTCTGCCAGTTTGCGGTTGATGGCGGCCACGGTCAGTGGGCCCTCGTAGAACGGATAGAACTCATAGCGGCTGGTGGCATTGGCGCGTTCTACACAGCCGTTGTATTCGGGTTTTTTCGGGGGCAGCACGTACAGGGGGATTCCTAAGTCCTGGCAAGCCTGCTCGAACTCATCTCGGAACTCCGAGCCGCCATCGACCTGGATAGAACGGATGGGAAACGGCGCCTCACCGAGCAGCGCTTTTAAGAAGCGCCGGGCATTGCCACTGGTGGCCCGACTGTAGGCTCGCAGCGCACTCCATTTGCTCACCGGACAGACGGCCTTGAACTCCTTCACCGTGACGCCGTCCGTGAAGCCGACACTCATGTGGTCTATCTGCATCAACTCCCCTGGCGCCTTAGCCTTCATCCCGTAGCGCCAGCGCTTGGCATGATGGGTAAACGCCCGGCGGCGCTTAGGCTTCACCCGGCCATAGTAAAACGCCACCGGCTTGACCCGACCTAGCCGCACCAGCTTCGCCACGATGCGCCCGACCGTACTCTCGCTCAAAGTCCAGCCCTGCTCGCGCACCCCCACCCGCCAGAGCTTACGCTTGCCCCATAACGGATAACGTTGGCGAAGGTGCAAGACCTGCTGCTCGTGCTGGCGCGTCCATTGCGGCACACGCCGCCGCCGCGGCGCACGAGAGCCACACCCCAGACCCTTCAGCCCATGTTCACGATACCGCTTCAACCAACGGTAGTAGGTCGCCCTCGACCAACCTACTGCTGCCAGTGCCGTCGCCTCACCACACCCATCCTCGCGTAACGTCGCAACTAATTCCAACTGCTTCAAACGACCGAGCGCGTCAGCATCGGTAGTATCATCGACGCGCCAACTGCGATATGATTTCACCCGCAGGCTTTTGATCTGCATCGGGTAGTCCTCCTGTGTAAGTTAATCGAAATCACTTTACACACAGACTACCCGATTTCTTTATCTAAAGAGTCTCACTTGTTTCTGAACCCGGACAGCGCTAGAATTTTCCAATATGAAATGAGCCTGAAGGGCGGGTGTGATTCCAACATGAAATGAGCCTGAACGAGCCGGTATTCCCGTTCATGATACGAGGATGAAAACGATCATGAATGCGAATGACTTAACGCGTATTGAGCAGGTGCGCGATTTTCTGGCCGGGACCCAGCGGGTGATGTTTGAGGTTGCCAGCGACAAGCAGAGTCGGTATGACTGGATACGGCGCACCCTGGTGACGTTTGATTACCTGGGCTGCAGCAAGGCGGACAAAGGGGCGCTCACGGCGTACCTGATGAAGGTGAGCGGGTATTCCCGGGCACAGGTCAAGCGGCTGATTGGGCGCTACCGGGAGACCGGTACGTTAGCGGTGCGCCAGTGTACGGCGCGGGGCTTTGTCCGACGCTACACGAAGGCCGATATCCGCCTGCTAGCGGCCATGGACGAGCGCCACAATACCCCGAATGGGTTGACCCTAAAGAAGCTCTGTGAGTGAGCCTATCAGGTGTTCGGCCAGGTCGAGTATGAACGCTTGGCCGGGATCTCGGTCTCGCACCTGTACAACTTACGGCGCTCGAAGACCTACCAACGTCAGCGCCACACGATAGACAAGACCCGCCCGGTGGTGCGTGAGATCGGTGTACGGCGCAAACCGCAGCCGGACGGGCGCTGCGGTTATATCCGCATCGATACCGTGCATCAGGGCGATTTAGACGGTGAAAAAGGGGTCTATCACATCAATGCGGTCGATGAGGTGACCCAGTTTGAAGTGGTCGTCAGCGTCGAGCGCATCACCGAGGTCTACCTCATCCCGGCACTTGAATACCTGCTTGATGCGTTCCCCTTTGTCCTCCTGGGCTTCCATGCCGACAACGGCTCGGAGTACATCAATAAACAGGTGGCCCAACTGTTAGAGAAGCTGCATATCGAACTGACCAAGTCCCGCCCCCGGCACAGCAACGACAACGCCCTGGTGGAATGCAAAAACGGACACGTGGTGCGCAAGCTCTTAGGCCACGCCCACATCCCGCGCCGCTGGGCCGGCCCGTTGAACGACTTCCACCGCCAGCACCTCAACCCCTATGTCAACTACCACCGACCCTGCCTGTTTCCACAAACCATCACCGACAACAAAGGGAAACAACGCAAGCGTTACCCCTACAAGAACCTCATGACCCCCTATGAAAAACTTAAATCCTTGGATGATGCCCAGACCTGTTTGAAACCGGACTTAAGCTTTGAGATACTGGATAAGGTCGCTTACCGAGTCAGCGACAACGCGGCCGCGGACGCCCTACAACAGGCGCGCCGGGCCCTCTTTACCACCATCCATGAACAGGAATACAAACGGGCTTGAGATCGGGGCAGACTCTCTCTACTTCAGGCTCATTGTCTGGCGCAATGTCAATATCGCTTACCCTGAGACAGCACGCTGGCGCGGTGCCACAATGCTCACCAGCGTGCCCTGGCCCTGTTGCACGTCAAAACTCAGGCTCCAGCCGTGGCTCTGGCAGATTTTGAAGGCGATGGGGATGCCGAGGCCGGTGCCGAAGCGTTTGGTGGAGGGGCCGGGTTCGAGGTTGCCCGATTGCGGCTGGAACGGCAGACCGGGGCCCTCATCGCGGATGCCGATGGTGACGCTCTGCGTGTTCTCGGTGATCGTCAGTAACAACCCGGTGCCCACCGGCGAGGCATCGACTGCGTTGGCCAGCAGCCCGTAGAGCGCCTGCTCCATCAGGTCGGGATCCACGCTCAGGGCCAGCGGCGCTGCCCCGTAGTCCCGTTTGACATCCAGACGTTTTTCCGCAATTTTTGCCTGCAACAATTCCAACGCGGTATCCAGCAAGGTAGCCACGCTGACCTCCCGGAACACCGGCTTTAACGGATGCAGGTAAGACACCAGCGCGTTCACCCAACGCCCCAGGCGATCGATGGTATCGACGATGGCCTGTTTACCTTCTTTCAGTTCCGCCTCGTTATCCACATCGTCCAACACCTGGGCAGTCGCCCTGATACTGGCCAGAGGGTTGCGAATGTTGTGGGCGACGACGGGGATCAGGCTGCCCAGCGCGGCCTGCCGTTCATGTTCAACCAGGGCGTCGCGGCTGGTTTTCAACTCGCCGGCCATCTGGTTTATGGAAGCGGCCAGTTCCGCCACCTCCTGCACACCCTGTTCCGGGATCCGACGCGCTAACCGCCCCTGGCTGATCTGTGCAGCACCGGCCATGATCGCGGCCATGGGGCGCACGAAACTGTTGCGGATTACGCGACTGCTGAAGATCACGATCACCACCGCCAGCAGAAACAGCACCGGGATCAGCACGGGCGCGTAGCGCGTCCACAGGGCAATAGTCCGTTGCAGTGCCTGATGCTGCCCGGTATATAACGCTTTCAGCTCTAGGTACTTATTCTCAAATTCATTGAACATGTCCCCGGTATCGCGAAAATCCAGGATAAGCGGTCTTGAGCCTGCGTCTGCCTGGTCCGGTTGTTCGACAATCCGGTAAATGTCTATTTGTATCTTGCGGTAAGCCAGTTGCAACGCCTGTATCACCTCGTCTTCATCCCGAGTCAGAGACGTGCGCCGCAACTGGTTGAAATGACGACCAATTCGCTTTGAATATTCATAATATACTTGCAGCGCTTCGGCGTCTCCCAACCAGCGCGCCCCGGATACTTCCTGCAGTTGCCGATACAACTCGCCGCGCAGCTGCTCACTTAAATAAATGGAATTGTTGATACGCACCGACGCCGCAGAGGTTTTCTGCCAGATATAAGCAGACACCCCGGTCAACAACCCGGTCACCGCCACCAGGAATAAAAAAGCCACCTCATGCACCAGCAACAGGCGACCGAGGGAACGTTTGTGCGCGCGGGTCATTGCTGCATCTTATCATGCCAGAAACGCCGTTGCGCTTGCCGGTGTGCGGTCACTGTTATGCCCGTAACGTCCACCTTAACATGAATTGCTCCTCCCTGTGCGGTACTGAACAGCTGCACCCCACGTTCCCGATAGCGCGCCAGCACGTCCTCATGCGGCTGGCCGAAGCGGTTGCGGTAGCCGACCGGGAAAATGGCGATGGTCGGGGCAACCGTTGCCACGAACTCTGGTGTTGATGAAGTCCTGCTACCGTGGTGCGGGACGACCAGCACCTTAGCTTGCAGGGCGGCGCCGTAGCGTTGCAACAGGTCTTGCTCGGCGCGCTGCTCTATGTCGCCAGACAGCAACAAGGTGTGTTGCCCGGCGCGCACCTGTAATACACAGGAACGGTCATTGGCGGACAGGTCCATGGCCGGCGGCGGGTGCAATACCCGGAATTCCACACCGTCCCAGCGCCAGGCTTGTCCGTCCTGACAGTGTGTCACTGGCTTATCCATAATGAACGGCAGTGCCGGCGCCGGCCGGGCTGTTGGCTGTGTCCGCCGTGCCATGCCGTCCAGGCCCACGCGCGCGCCCGCTGCGGGAGGCCGTAGCTGCGCCGCCGGAATCATTTCCGGCACACTGCTGATGACCTGTGCCACGGGGACTGCTTCCAGCACCGCCGGCAGGCCGCCGATGTGGTCGTTGTCGCCGTGACTTTGCACCAGCAAGTCCAGCGCGCCCACGCCGACACTGCGCAGGAACGGCGCTACCACCGCGGCGCCGGTGGTGAACCCGGAGGGAAAAGCCGGACCGGTATCGTACAGCAGGTTGTGGTTTTGCGTGCGCACCACCGCAGCGAGACCTTGCCCCACATCCAGTACATGCAACTCCACCGCGCCGAACCCCGGCCCCGGTTTGGCGGGGAAAAACAGCGGAGCCAGCCACACCAGTCCCAGCCACCGGGGCGCGCTGCCGCGCGGCAACAACAGGATCAGGACACCGATGCCAATCACCATCAGGGTCAACAGGTCCGGCTGAGCGACGGCAAGCAGCCGGAAGTCCCAAGCGGCAATAACTTCCAGCACCCGCCAGAGCACATGCAGAGACAGCAGGGCAAGTTGCAGCAACCAGTCTATCCCGACCAGCAACAACAGGCAGCCACCAAGCACTAGGGGTATCACGATGAAACTGACCCAGGGCACTGCAAACAGGTTTGCCGGCAGGCTGAACACCGGTAACTGCTGGTAATACCAGGCCAACGCCGGTATCAGGCCCAGGGTGACGATGTATTGCACCCGGCCCCATTCCCGCAGGCGCCGTTGCGACAAGTGCACGCGGTAGCCGATACCGTAAAATATCACCGCCACCGCGCCGAAGGACAGCCAGAAACTCGCGGCCATGGCCGCAAACGGGTCCAGTATCAGCGCCGCCAACAGCGCCAGCCCCAGCACCTCGCCCAACGGCGCCGTGCGGTTGCACAGTTTCATGCCGAAATATACCCACAGCATGACCAGCGCGCGTTGGGTGGGGAGCGCAAAGCCAGCCAGCAGCGCGTAGCCCAGCGCCGCCAGCATGGCGCAGATTGCCGCCACCCGGATGGCCGGCGCCCGGCTTAGCCCCCGCCCCGGCATCCAACCCGGCAGGCCGGACGCGTACGCCTGCAACCCGCCCCAGCACTTCAACATGAGCAGGTACACCAGACCCGCCACCAGGCCGATATGCAGGCCGGAGATAGCTATCAGGTGATTGGTACCGGTGGCGCTTAACGTGTCCCATTGTGCCGCGCTCAAGCCGCTACGGTCGCCAACCGCCAACGCCGGCACGAGGCCGGCCAGCGGCTCGCTCCCCAACGCCTGCCGCAGCCGTTCCCTGAGATGATAGCGCAATGCTGCGGGGCTGAAGCGGGCGGCGGCGCGCAGCCGCATATTATCCTCGCTCACCACCACGTAGCCCGTTGCCCGCAAGCGGTTCTGGAACAGCCAGGCCTCATAATCAAAACCGCCGGGATTCATATACCCATGCGGCCGTTTCAGCCTGACCTTGAGCCGCCAGCGCTCGCCGGGGCGCAACGGTTGGGCCTGGTCATACCAGCTCAACCTGACTAATCCCGGGTCGGATGTAATGGGCCGCCCGTAGTGATGCAGGCGGTCGATACGGAAATTAAAGCGTAGCGCGCGCACATCCGCCTGCGGCAATGACGTTACCACGCCTTCGACAAACAGCGACTTGCCCTCGTCCTCGGGCAACAGTTCCCGCGGCAACAGCAGGTGTGCATGGAGCAGTGCCCACAGCAACCCGCCGAGCAGACAGACTGGCAGCCAGAGCGGGAATTTACCGCGACGCCAGCGCCAGCCCAGCCAGATCACCAGCGGTAACCCCGCCACAACCCAGAGCGGCGGCAACACGGGAACGCGGAAACAGGCGACAACGCCGAGCAGAAATGACAGTCCCTTGAAGAGCATGATCCTTCAGGTTTTCAGTTAACCCGCCTGATTCCCAGCCTCCCCTCACTCAACTCATACACCTTATCCAGTCGCTGCAGCAGGCGGGTGTTGTGGGTCACCATCACCAGGCTGATGCCGTGGGTCTTGTTCAGCTCCAACATCAGTGAGAAGACCCGCTCGGCAGTCTGTTCGTCCAGGTTACCGGTGGGCTCGTCCGCCAGTACGCAGCGCGGGCGGGTCACCAGTGCCCGGGCAATGGCGGCGCGTTGTCGCTCGCCGCCGGACAATTCCCCCGGTTTGTGTTGCAGGCGTGCGGCCAGCCCCACTTGTTGCAGTATATCCGTGGCCGCGGCGGCGGCGGTTGGTGGCGCCTCCCCGCGCACCAGCAATGGCAACGCCACGTTCTCCAGCGCGGTAAACTCCGCCAGCAGATGGTGGAATTGATAGACAAACCCCAAGGTCCGGTTGCGCTGGCGACCGACCTCCGCCTCGGACAGCGTCGCCAGCACCACCCCATCCAGCGTTACTGTCCCGGCACTGGTTTTATCCAGCCCGCCCAGCAGGTGCAGCAAGGTGCTCTTGCCGGAACCGGACGAACCGACAATACCAATACAGGCGCCGGCTTCCACTTTCAGCTCAATGCCTTTTAATACCTCCACATGCAGGTTGCCCTGGCTGAAGGTCTTGCGCAGGCCGGAACAGGCCAGGGTAATGGGATTACTCATGACGCAATGCCTCCGCCGGGCGCGTGCGGGCCGCGCGCCAGGCCGGGTACAGGGTCGCCAGCAGCGCACATGCAAATGCCGCGCCGGCAATCACGGCGACATCCGTCCAGTACAGGTCGGAAGGTAATTCACTGATAAAATACACCTCCGGCGCGAGGAATTGTACTTGCAGGTAATGTTCCAGCGCCGCCACAATCGTGTCGATGTTAAGCGCCAGACCGACGCCGCCGGCGACGCCCAGCAGCGCGCCGGCGCCGCCCAGCGCCGCACCCTGGATGATAAAGATCTGCATGATGTCCGCGGGCGCCGCGCCCAGAGTGCGTAATACCGCAATATCCGCTTGTTTGTCTGTGACCATCATCATCAGGGTGGAAATGATATTAAATGCCGCCACGGCAACGATCAGGACCAGGATGACAAACATCATCTTCTTGGTCATTTGAATCGAGTGAAAGTAATTCACATGCCGTTGCGTCCAGTCGATGATACCGAGGCGCTCGACCAGGTGTCCGGGCAGGTCGCGGAACGCCTCCCGGCTGAGGCGCGGCGCCTGCCGCGCGTCTGTAGTCTTCAGGCGCAGGCCGGTGGCGCCGCCGGTGCGAAAAAACCGGGCCGCATCGTCCAGATGGATAAACACGACGGCGCTGTCGAACTCGTACATATCGGTGTCATAGACCCCCACCACAGTAAAGCGCTTGAGTCTGGGCAGGATGCCGGCGGGCGTTATTCTTGCCGTCGGCGCGACCAGCGTCACCTTGTCGCCCGGCTGTGCCTGCAGCCGCGCCAGCAGGTCTGCGCCCAGGATGATCCCGTACTCTCCCGGCGCCAGCGCAACCAGCTCCCCGGCGATCATTTTCTCCGCCAAAAACGACACCTGCGCTTCCGTTTGCGGCAAAATCCCGCGCGCCATCACCCCTTTCATCTGTTCCTTGAATGTCACCATACCGGTCGCTTCCACGTAAGGCGAAACGCCTGTGATGTCCTCATGTTGTTGCGCCAGGGCTGCGAGCTCCTGCCAGTGTGCAAGCGCATCGTCGTAACCGATGACTACCGCTTCGGCCTCCATGCCGACCAGGTGTTCGGTCAGCACTCGCTCAAACCCATTGACCACGGACAATACTGTGATGAGCACGATGACCCCCAAGGCAATGCCCAGCGTCGCCAGCAGGGAAATAAACGAGATAAACCGGTTGCGACGCTTCGACATCACGTAGCGCAACCCGATAAAGCTGCGGTAAGACCCCGCCCTCATTGCTCACGCCCGACCATTTTACTCATATCTGAGCGCCGTCGCCGGCTGTACTTGCGCGGCGCGCCAGGCCGGATAAATCGTGGCGGCCACGGCCAGCAGCAAGGCCAGCGCCACGGTCACGCCCACATCTTGCCAGCGCAATTCGGCGGGCAGCTCGCTGATGTAATACACGTCCGGTGAAAACAGCCTGACGTTCAGTAACTGTTCCGCCGCCAGCATGATGGCGTTGATGTTTTGCGCCAGCCACACCCCGCCCAGCGCCCCCAGCATGATCCCAGCCAGACCGATCACCGCGCCCTGGATGATGAAGATCTGCATAATAGCGCGCGGCGTAGCGCCCAGCGTGCGCAACACGGCAATATCCGCCTGCTTGTCGGTCACCACCATCATCAGGGTGGCAATCACGTTGAAGGCCGCCACCGCAATGATCAACATGAGAATGACCGTCATCACCTGCTTCTCGGTCTTCAGCGCGCGGAAAAACAGCGCATGACGGCGGGTCCAGTCAACCACCTCATACTGCTCTGGCAACGCCTGCACAGCCGCCCTGCCGAGCGCCGGCGCCTGCATCACGTCGGCAGTTTTCAGCCTGAGCCCGGCCGGACCCGGCCGGTTGAACAACAACAAGGCATCGTCTAGGTGCAGCAACGCCAGACCGCTGTCGAACTCGTGCATGCCGGCGCTGAAAATGCCGACTACGGTAAACCGCTGCAAACGTGGCAGGAAACCCGCGCCACCACCACCGATCCGGGGCGCAACCAGAGTAATGGTGTCACCGACCATGACTCGCAGTTTGTGCGCCGCCTCAGCGCCGATGATCATGCCAAACCCGCCCGGCTTCAGCGCAAAGAACTCGCCCGCTTCCATCTTTTCCGCAACCAGGGACACGGTGGTTTCCGCCGCCGGGTCAATACCGCGCAACGCCACCCCATGCACACGCTGCTCGTGCACCAGCATCCCTTCCGCTCGAAAATACGGCGCCACCCCGACGATGCCCTCGCCCTGCGCCAGGGTCGCAGCCACTGTACGCCAATCACTGAGGGCGCTGTCGTTGCTGATGACTTCGACATGGGACGCCATGCCCAGGATACGCCCGGTGAGTTCCTGCTGAAACCCGTTCATCACCGATAACACAGTAATCAGCGCCAGCACCCCGATGGCAATGCCCAGCATGGATACCAGCGATATGAACGAAATAAAATGGTGGCGCCGCCGGGCCCTGAGGTAACGCAGTCCAATAAAGGCTTGGAAGGGGTTGAACATGCGTTTAGTATAACCGTATCGGGTAGGGGTCAAGGAAAAAAAGAGAATAGACTATAATAGTCAACCATGAACATCCTCGCGCTGGATACCGCCACGGAAGCCTGCTCTGCGGCCCTGCTGTCAGGACCTGCCGTGCACGAACGCCACGAAGTCGCGCCGCGCCGCCATGCGGAGTTGATCCTGCCCATGGTGGATGCCGTGCTGGCAGACGCCGGACTGAAGCTGAACGATCTTGACGCCATTGCCTTCGGTCGGGGGCCCGGGGCCTTCACCGGCGTGCGCATCGCAGCCGCAGTAACCCAGGGCCTGGCCACCGGCGCCGGCCTGCCGGTACTGCCTGTTTCCTCGCTGGCCGCGCTGGCACAAGGGGCGCTGAACAATGCCGCAGCCGCCAGACTTGCAGGCCCACCCACCGCACCCGGGCCGGCGCTACCCCACACCACACCCGGTCAGGACACTATCGTGCTGGCCGCTATCGACGCGCGCATGGGGGAAATATACTGGAGCCTGTACGAACCCGACGCAGACGGCCTGGCAACGCCGCTAGCCGCGGAACAGGTCACCGCGCCGGCGGCGCTGAAGGCACCCGGCGACCGGCAAATTTTCGCCATCGGCAGTGGCTGGAAGACTTACTGCGAGCCGCTGCAACGCATTCTGTCAGAGCGAGTCACCGGCGCCGACCCGGAGCGCTTGCCGCTGGCAAAGGACCTGCTGCCGTTGGCAGCAAGAGAGTACCACGCCGGCCGCAGCGTCAATGCAGAACAGGCGTTACCTGTTTACCTGCGGGACAAGGTGGTGAGCGGTTGACGCATTTTGTGGTGTTTTCCAGAGCCCGAACCAGGCGGCATTCCCGTTCATGCGGGGCGCGCTGCAGGTGTGAGCCCTCAAAGTTCCTTCACAAACTCCAGATAAACGTCTTCATCCATAAACTGCTCCAGTTCGCCCGCATCATCAGGCACTATTTTGAAAAACCAACCGCTGTTCATGGGGTCGAAATTGACTGCTTCGGGCTTGTCTGCCAGGGCGCCATTTACTGCCAGCACTTCGCCATTGATGGCCGCCTTGATCTCGCCGGCGGCCTTGACTGATTCGATGACCGCGGCGTCACTGCCAGCGCTTAGAATTTCGCCTGCGTTGGGTAACTCGACATAGACTACATCGCCCAGCTGCTCCTGGGCGTAATCAGTGATACCGACCGTCACTGACCCGTCATCTTCCAGCCGCAGCCACTCATGCTCTTCGGTAAACTTGACAGTACCACTCATGCGACAATCTCCTCGTTGAACTGTGTTATGACCACCTGTAAAAATCAGCGGCGTGCTTTTTCGCTATTTTGACGTATAACCCCGGTGGATACAATAATTAAAACGTACTCAGCCTGGCCAATGTACCAGACGCAGCACGCAGCACGCCCGGATGCTGACAAGGCAGTTCAATTTGCTGTAGCATAGTGTTAACCACAAAGTCAGAGGTGACAAGATGACTACAGATACCATCACACTTGCAGAAGAACTGGAATCCTCCGGACTGGATACGGCTCCGGCCAAAAGAATTGCCAAAGCGATTCATGAGCATCAATCTGAGCATTTTGCCACAAAAGCGGACCTGGCAGAGTTAAAAATCTCGTTAATGATCTGGAACGCCGTGCTGGCGGGGCTGGTTGTAGCTCTGATTAAACTTATCTGAGTCTCCCCATCTTCCGGCTATGCGAGTCAACTCCCTGCTCAATGCCACCGCTCCGGTGCAGGATGTGGAAGTATCCGGCTGGGTCAGGACCAAACGGGATGCGAAGGACTTTTCCTTTATTGAGCTGAACGATGGCTCCTGTCTGGCCAATATTCAGGTCATTGCCGAGGCGCGGCCGGAGCATTACGAGGCGCTCAGGCACATCGGCACCGGCGCTGCGGTCAAGGTGCGAGGTGACCTGGTGGAGTCGCCGGGGCAGGGGCAGCAGTGGGAGCTGAGGGCTAGCGCGCTGGCGATCATCGGCGCCGCGCCGGAGGACTATCCGCTACAAAAAAAACGGCATTCCGACGAGTTCCTGCGCGGCATTGCCCATCTGCGCCCGCGCACCAACAAGTACGGCGCGCTGTTTCGCATCCGCTCGCAGCTGGCGCACGCCATTCACAGCTTCTTGCAGGCGCGCGGCTTTAACTGGATTCACACGCCTATCATCACCGGCGCTGACTGCGAAGGCGCCGGGGAACTGTTCAAGGTGACGGCGCTGGACCTGGAGCAGGTGTCACAGCAGGCCGGCAAGACGGACTTCAGCCGGGATTTCTTTGGCAAGGAGGCGAACCTGACGGTATCGGGGCAACTGGAGGTAGAGGCGTACTGCCTGAGCCTGGGGCGGGTATATACCTTCGGCCCGACGTTTCGCGCCGAGAACTCCAACACCTCGCGCCACGCCGCCGAGTTCTGGATGATCGAACCGGAAATGGCATTTTCCGACCTGAATGACAACATGGACTTGAGCGAGGCAATGATCCGCCACTTGGTGAACTTTGTGCGGGAAGAATGCCGCGCCGACCTGAACCTGTTCTGCCGCTTCGTGGACCAATCCCTGCCGGCCACGCTGGATAACATCGCCGATAACGACTTCGTGCGCCTGCCATACACGGAGGCTGTGGAGATCCTGCAACAAGCCGGGCGCAGCTTCGAGTTCACCCCGGCCTGGGGCAAGGACCTGCAATCCGAACACGAGCGCTTTCTGACCGAGCAGCACTTCAAGCGACCGGTGATCGTATATGATTACCCAAAGGACATCAAGGCGTTCTACATGCGCGGCAACGATGACGGCCGCACGGTGGCGGCCATGGATGTGCTGGCGCCCGCCATCGGCGAGATCATCGGTGGCAGCCAGCGCGAAGAGCGTTATGACCACCTGCAACAACGCCTGCGGGAACTGGGCTTGGACCCTGCCGATTACTGGTGGTATCTGGACTTGCGCAAATACGGCAGCGTCCCCCACAGTGGCTTTGGCCTGGGCTTCGAGCGGCTGCTGATGCTGCTCACCGGCGTCAGCAACATTCGTGACGTCATCCCATTCCCGCGCACGCCCGGTAATCTGGAGTTTTGAGGGTCAGCAGGGATGGACAGGCGCTGTAGCCGGCGCCATTTACCTGCCGGTATTACCGTCAAGCCGACCTTCATGCCCGCGCAAAAACACTTCCACCGCCGCTAACTCGCTGGTATGTCCCATCTTTGGCAGGCTGTTCAGGAAAGTTCTGCCGTAGGGCTTGGCAGTCAGCCTGGGGTCGCCGATCATCAGGATGCCGTAGTCGTTGCGGTCACGCAGCAGGCGGCCGATACCTTGTTTCAGGGTCAGCACTGCTTCGGGGACCTGGTATTCCAAGAACGGATTACGGCCCTGCTCCCGCATGCGGGTCAGCCGGGCGTTCAGGACCGGGTCGCCGGGGGACGCAAACGGCAATTTGTCGATGATCACGCAGGACAGCGCCTGGCCGCGCACATCCACGCCTTCCCAGAAACTGCTGGCGCCCAGCAACACCGCATGGGGGGTAGTCCTGAAGGTTTCCAACAGTTCGGTGCGCGGCGCCTCTCCCTGCACTAGGGTGGGGTAATCCAATGCCGCGCTGACCTGCTCGGCAGCTTCCCGTAGCGCCCGGTGGCTGGTGAACAGGAAAAACGCCCGCCCCCCGGTCAGGCGTAGTAGCGGCAGCGCTGTTTCCACCAGTCTTGCGGTGAACTGCTGCGATTTGGGCTCGGGCAGGCCCCGGGGCAGGTACAACAGAGACTGAGCCCGGAAATCGAACGGGCTCTCCCAGCCGCGTGCCGGCGCCTGCTGCAGACCCAGTCGCGCGGAAAAATAGTCAAACCGTTGTGCCACGCTCAGGGTGGCCGAGGTAAACACGTTCACGCACTTCAGCTCCTCCATGCGCGCGCGGAACAGGTCGGCCACATCCAACGGGGTCTGGTGCAGGTAAAAATGCCTGCCGCGCAGCTCCAGCCAGTGGATACAGTCGGGCGGCGCGCCCGGCGCGGACAAAGCCTCAGACTGCGACAACAACGCCCGCTGTTCCGCAGCCGCCAGCGTGCCTGACGCAGGCATGTCCGCTCCTTTTGAGGGTGCGGGGTCAGCATTCTTCACAAACCGCCCCAACAAGGCCAGCGCCGCGCCGGCCCGCTTGCAGCAGTTATCCAGCGACTTGCCTCTGGCGGCAAAGTCCGATAACGCCTGGCGCACCTTGCCCAGCTGCGCCACCAGCCCCGCCAGCACCGCAGCAACCTCTGCCCGCTCTTTCACCTCGGCCCAGACCAGCCGGCTGTCCTCCCTGGGAAAGGCCAGACGCAGGTCACGCGCGGCCTTGTCCAGGCCATCCAGCAGCGCTGGAAAATCCGGCAGGTCTGCCGCTTCCTCATAGTACGCAGTGCGCGCGTCAGACACCAGCTCCAGCAGTTGACGGCTGCTCAAGGTCTCACTGAAAAACTGTGAGGCCAGTTCCGGCAACTGGTGCGCCTCATCGAAGATGAGCACCTCGACAGACGGCAGCAACTCGCCGTAGCCGGCCTCTTTCAGCACCATGTCAGCCAGAAACAGATGGTGGTTGACCACGGCCAGATCCGCGTCCACAGCCCGACGGCGGGCGCGGAACACGAAACAGTCGTCGTAGAAATCACACTCCTGGTTCAGGCAGTTATCCGCGCTGGAAACACAGGCCGTGCGCACCGCTGAGTCTTCCGGGATGTGGGTCAACTCGGCCAGATCACCGCTGTCTGTGCGTTGTGACCAGGCGCGCATATCAGCCAGATAGCCGCGCGCCTGCCGGCCCAGCCGGTGCCCATCCAGCTCTGCCAGTTGTAACCGGTGCCAGCACAGGTAATTCGCCCGCCCCTTGAGCAACGCCACCTTGAGTGCCCGCCCCACGGCCTTGCGCACCAGCGGCAGGTCGCGGCTGAACAACTGGTCCTGCAAGTGCTTGGTGCCGGTGGAGATGATCACCTTATGACCGGACTGCAACGCCGGCACCAGATAGGCAAACGTCTTGCCGGTGCCGGTGCCGGCCTCGCAAATCAGCGTTTCCCCGGCGTCAATCGCGGCGCGAATAGCCTCAGCCATTTCCACCTGCTGCGGCCTGACGGAGTAGTCATCGATTAACTCCGCAAGAATCCCTTGCGCGCCCAAGATGTCGGCTGGTGTTTGCATGTGCTGGTTATAAAATCCTTTTGCAGAGTTGGTGACAATTTGCGTGTTTTTGACTTACTGCGTTCAGGCCGGTCCGGGTGGGGTGCAATCTACCGCGCATACGGAAATTTTTTTTCGTTCCTCATCACTATCAAGCAACCGGCTCAATCGTGCTTCGAGTTCTCTCGGTGTTGCGGGTTTGGGGCCGCCTTCGGGAGGTGGCGTGGTCTTTTCAGGCCCGAACCAGAATACCAGATATATGCCGTAGCCGTATGCCGTTGGGTCTATGGTGTAGCACTCGATCAGTTGCTTTTTGAGCCCATGCCAGAGGTCTTTGCTGTCATTGCATTTGATCTCGATGGGGAGGTTATAGCTACCCAATGAAACCCGGATATCCGCCCGTCCTTCATTGGCATAACGCCCTTCAGGCTGCGTGTCGACTTGCATGTTTTCGAGCAGCGGCCTGAGGTCGGACAGGAATCGATCGCGAC
The DNA here is from genome assembly GCA_965215365.1 of Gammaproteobacteria bacterium. GTDB lineage: Bacteria > Pseudomonadota > Gammaproteobacteria > Eutrophobiales > Eutrophobiaceae > JAAXHV01. Next base: position 2,414,384 of record CBDCDS010000003.1, read on the forward strand.
AGGTTTCTTCATGTTGGCGAGTGACAGGATATTCTCTCCAGTATTGTCGAAAATCATTTGTGTTGCCGTGTTTTATTCGCTCGGCCAATTCCCGAATGCACTCGTGTGTTATGCCAGCCAGATCGGCAACATTGGCCGGAGGGCCATTATTCAGGGCAGAACGCACCTGCTCCAGGTCGGCATATCTGAACATGGCCTCACGTTTGGCCGTGCGTTGGCTATGCAGCGTCCGTCTTAACATGGGATGCCATTTTGACAATTGGCCTGATTGGAGCAAAGATTGAATTGCGTCAGTACCTTCGTCCCCCAAGAAAGTGGCCAGTCGGGAAACCAGTTGCATAACTACCTCTGAGGCATCATCCGAGGTCGAAACAGGCGTATAATAAGGACCCAGCAGCGCCACCATTAGCGACACCCCCGGTAAAGACAATTTGTCGACAGGCTGCCATTGCTCGCTACGACAGGACAGGAATCCGCTTAAATAACTTATGCATGCTTCTTTCCCTGAGACAAATTCGGTCAGCCGTTGGGCGAATTGTTCCGGCGCAAGAATGATGCCGGCAGCCATCCATAGTGTGCGCTGTGCCGCGTCCATACTTTTCAAAGAGAGTTTTTTCTCGGTTAATTGTTTAAGGCTATGATGATCTGCATACTGCAGCGCGGCCGCTAACAGGTCATAAAGCGGAGCAAGTTGTACTGATGTGCTTCGTGCCCGAAAACTCTCAAGTAGCGGTAGCGCAACAGCGGCGGCCAGCTGTCGGTGATTGTCATCAAAAGCAAGAGCGTAACTGCCGGCAAGATGCGTCTTGCCTGCTCGCAACGCCATGGTGCCATACATGGTGTAAACTCTGGCTACGAGCTGTGGTCGCTGCAGCAGCAGGGTTTCATACCATTCGCTTTTCTCTGTTGCATCGACGAAATAGAAGGCCAGCGCTTTTTCGATTTTATCTTCGCTCAGTTGCAGCAGTGTTTGCATCCCGGACCTTGCCAATTCATCCATTCCTGCTCGATAAGGGTGAGAAGAAACCAGATATTTATTATCTGCGTGCGCTTGTAGTATTTCTTTGACATCCGGGATGTCTTCCCGCTGGATGAAGCGTTGCAGGCCGCTTAACGTGCTTTGAACCAAGCCAATATCGTTATTAAAAAAGTGTGTCAGGCGTGCGCGCGGATGATCACCTCTCGACTCGATAAAATAACCATAATAGGCTGAGGCTAATTTGCTGAATAGCGCGGGTTCTGCCGTACCTGCTTCAATCTCTCTTAAGTTGTTCTGCAAATATTGCAGGAACGCCTGTTTGGCCTGTTCTCTCTCATTTCTGAGGCGTTTGCGCGCACGGTTGGACTGGCCGTACTCGGGGCTGATTTCCCTTACCCGGTTTACCTCCCAATACTGTTTGAGGCAACGGTCCCTTGCCACAGCTTCTTCTACCCGTTCTAGGGACATGCCAGCACTTCCGTTTTCTGAAAACAGAGTTGAGAGGCTCTGTGAAAAAAAATATTTACGGGTGTTTTCATCATCACAAGTCACAGCCTGAGCAAGACACCAACGGCCATAGTCTTCCGGCAAATCCGAATTAAACAACTGCGCGCTGATTTTAGAGACATAACAGTGTAAGTCATCTGCCTGCCCGCATTTGTCCAGCAGGGAAGCAACCAGATCTTTTTGAATTTCCGGGTGTTGCTCCAACCATTTTCTAATGCGCGTGGCATCCGGGCGCCAAAGTAAAATCGAGTCGTACTCATCAAGCCCCAGCCCAAGCCAGCCCAGCAGTCTTGTCGTTGCCACATCGGCGCCGTATTTTTCAACGCCTCTTGCCAGCAGGTTGCCGACCATGGCCTGATAAGTATCTTCATCAGAATCGCGCCGCGCCGGCACCGGCATCGTTACCAGGGCATCGAGAAGCCGGGGTATCTGACTATCAGTGGACAGTCTGGTTAACTCATCGCCCCAGAAGGAGTGATATGTGCCAATATAATCCAGCTTTTTTGGGGTTCGATAATAATTGAATATCTCGTCCGGGGTAATCCGGTGCGGATATTGAGAAAGCAGTAATTGCCCCAAGAGCTCATCATCCGGGTCAGGGATAATATCCCGGTGGATATCCGCCAGGATTTCCTGCACAGTCTGTTTATCATTGAAACGGAGCAACACTGCTAGCGCCCGTTTCCTGTTTTTCGACCAGCAATCGCGATTTTTAAGCAGACTGGTCAATGCGCCTGCTAATCCCGGCAGCGCCACGCCGTGAATCATGGACGCCAGCACATAAGCAAGCAGGTATTGATGCGTATCACTGTGGTCACGGGATTTAAGAATACTCAGATATTCCTGCTCCATATCAGTCTGACAAAACGCGCCGAAAGACTGTGTGTTCCGATAATCAACGCCAATATTCCCTGCTTGTTCGGCATAGTTGCTCAACTCGTGCAATAGTTTAAGACGGTCTCCTTTATTGAACAGACTGACATCGCCGTACAAAACCACTCCGAGCGGGTCGCGTTGCATCAGTTTATCCCGCTCAGTATGGCAAAGCGCAGCAATCCAGGCATAAATACCGCGCAATTCGGAAACTGTTCCACCGTCGGCTCCCGTTATGAGCGCTAACACCCGCCCGACTGGCAACGCCTCCTGAACGATTTTATTCGATAAATAATAAGCGCCCAGGTATTCCGCAAAAATACGGTGGCTGTATTCAGTGTGTCCATCATGCGTGACGAACAATCGTGTTCCTGCTACCCGTTGCAGTAAAGCCGGACTGCCATCTGCCAGGTCACCTATAAAGGGATAATCATCATTTGCATTGGACCTTATTAAAGCAAAGCCTGATTTGCGCGCCAGCAGCATCACTGCGCACAGCATACCGGAGGCCTGCATCAGTTCTTCAGCGGGAGGAGTTTGATTACGGTGAGCAATGTTATGAGTTGGATTTTTTTCCAGTAACAATTTTTCGCAGGCCAACCGGAAAACATCTGCTTTCCTTTCAGGCCACTGGCCTCCTTCACCCACGGCTACCACCAGCATTTCCAGGATTTGCGGGTTTTTGATTAACTCACTCAATCCTCGGTGTTGTGCCCCTTGCAGAAATGAAGATGCGTTAGGCTCTGTTTTATGGTGATTCCTGATCAGGACTTGCAGTAAGTCTTCCTCTGTGAGCTCATCTAAGAACAATTCCTTAGTCGGCGCATAATAATTCATAGTCATACGAACCACTCTTTCGGGTCGGTCAGCAAAAAAAAGTCCAGCGGCACACCTTGGGGCCCCACTAAAACTCTATTGTGTGGCTTGAACTGCCGGGTAAAACTGTCCAGCCCGCGAGCGGGTACTGTGCTGCTTGAGGACTTTACCTCTATGGCGACAATTCGATTCCCCCTGGCCAGGATAAAATCCACTTCGTCATGTCCATGCCGCCAGTAGTAGAGCTTGCAATCCGGGATGGTGCAGTTATAAAGATGCGCGCCCACGGCGCTTTCTACCAATCGTCCCCAGTAGCTGCGGTCTTGTTGTGCCTCTGCAAATGAATAGCCGGATGCTGCACTCATCAACGCCGTATTGAGCACATTGAGTTTAGGGCTGGAGGCACGCCGACGCTGTGGTTGATTGGCATATTTTTCCAGCCCTGCCAGCAATCCTGCCTGGGTCAGCAAATCCAGGTAATGCGCCAGTGTCGTGGTATTGCCCGCGCCCTGGAGTTGTCCCAGCATCTTGTTGTAGGACAACTCCTGCCCTGAATAATGACACCCCAGCTCAAACAGGTTTTTCAACAATATTTTCTTGTCAACCCGGATCATCATGAAAATGTCTTTCCTGATATTCGGTTCGATTAACGAATCCCGCACATAGCTCGCCCAACGCTGTTCATCGCGAATGTACTGAATGCTGCCGGGATAGCCGCCATAATAAATGTACTGCAGCAGGTCGATATCAAAGGCGCCATTCATTTCCTCAAATGACCAATGCGTCATGCGTAGCAGTTCAAACCGGCCGGCCAGACTTTCCGTCAGGCCTTGTTGCACCAGCAGGGGGGCAGAGCCCAGTAAGACGACATGCATGGACCTTTCCAGGGCACGGTCGGCATCCCACAGACCTTTTACCGTCTCCGACCAGTTCTTGATCTTCTGTATCTCATCCAGTACCAGAACGAAATTTCTTTGCGGGATAGCTTCTGCTTGATTGAGAGGGTCGGGGGGCAGGATGAATTCATCAGCAGCAACACGCGCCTTTTCCCATTGCGTTACCAGCCAGGTCACATCGTGTTCTGTTGTTCCTGAAGTGATAGCTTTATCGACATCATGCAGAGACGGATAAAGGGTCGGTAGAGCCGGTTCGCCGATATTATGGTAATGGTAGCAATCAGGCGGATAGTGTTCAGCCAAGGCTCGTTTGACCAGGGTTGTTTTACCAATCTGGCGCGGGCCGGCAACGATAATTATCCGGCTGACCGGTTCTCGAAGCCGGTCTATTAAGGTTTTTACATGTGTCCGTTGATACGCCATAAACGCCATTTTACATCATTGAGTAAAATTACTCAATGATGTAAAAAAAACGTATTGAGCTGGCGTTATTTCAACTTTTTACCCGACTCACGTACTCCCCCGTGCGAGTATCCACCTTGATCTTTTCTCCCTGCTCCACGAACAGCGGCACCTTGACGGTGGCGCCGGTTTCCAGGGTGGCGGGTTTGGCGCCGCCGGAGGCGGTGTCGCCGCGTACGCCGGGGTCGGTTTCGGTGATGGTCAGCTCAACGAAGTTAGGCGCTTGTACGGATAGCGGGGCGCCGTCCCACAGGGTTATTGCGCATAGCTCCTCGCCCGTTAGCCACTGGCCGGCAGCGCCTAGCGCGGCGCTTCCTGCCTCGACCTGTTCATAGGTGTTCAGATCCATGAAATACCAGAGCTCGCCGTCGTTGTAGAGGTACTGTAACTCCGCATCAACCACATCCGCAGCGGGGACGCTATCGCCGGACTTGTAGGTTTTGTCCAGCACCCGGCCGCTCTTCAGATTGCGGATCCTGATACGCGTGAACGCCTGCCCCTTGCCCGGCTTGACAAACTCGCTGTCAAGTATGATGCAAGGGTCGCCGTCGATAAGTAACTTCAGGCCCGGCCTGAATTCACTGGTGCTGTGGTTAACCATTGTGTTCCGTGATAAAAAGAGAAACTTAAAAACTGTCGGCGAGCGCATGGTCACGCAGGCGCAATAGTCAGTTACGACCGCTCCGTGCTGTTATATAAGGTCACCTCTATTAATCAGATGCGCCCTTATGCTCCCGGCGACGCCCGACTCACTGATGGGACTAACCATACCACGATATAAATAAAATGCCAGCCGGACGTCATACGAAAACAAGGCATGTGGTAAGATCATGCGCCTGAATATAGAAAGCAAGTAATGCAACACTCAAAAGACAATTTTGCTCATGGTAGCGCTTGGTTCCGAGCTGATTTTCATCTGCATACTCGGGCGGATAAAGAATTTAGCTACGCTGGAGAGGATAATTATTACTATTCAAATTACATCCAGGCTTTGAAAGGAGCCGAAATTGGCATTGGAGTTATAGCCAACCATAACAAATTTGACTTTGAAGAGTTTAAGGCACTGAAAAAAACCGCTCTGAAACAGGGAATTTTTCTCCTACCCGGTGTGGAATTGTCGGTTAACGACGGCAGTAATGGCATCCATACTCTGGTCGTGTTTGCCGATGAATGGATAGAAAATAACCACGACTATATCAACCAGTATCTCAATGTCGCCTTTGCAGGGAAAACACCCAACGAATACGAGCATGAAAACGGTCGCAGTTCATTGGCATTGCTCGATACCATTAAGAAGCTCAATGGTTATCAGAAAGATTTTTTTCTAATTTTTGCTCACGTTGAGGACAGAAGTGGCCTATGGCATGAGTTGGAAGGCGGCAGGCTTCAGGAACTGGCTGACAATGAACTCTTCTGCAATCATACGCTGGCTTTTCAGAAGGTGCGAACCCATGATGTCTCAGACCGTAAATGCCGGCTCAAAGTACAGGACTGGTTGAAAACAGCTTATCCGGCCGAGGTAGAGGGTTCTGATCCTAAGTCTGTTGCGGAGATTGGAAGGGGTGAAAAGTGCTATCTCAAAACCGGCGCGTTTACCTTTGAAGCGATCAAGTATGCGCTTTTGGATCACGAAAATCGTCTGGTTTCGGAGCCACCTGAATACAAACATTCACATATCTCGAGCATATTCTTTGAAGGCGGCATACTGAACGAAGAGATCATCAGGTTCTCTCCTGAACTTAATACATTGGTTGGCATTCGCGGCAGTGGTAAATCTTCCGTCTTAGAGGCGATTCGGTACGCGCTTGATATCCCATTTGGAGAGAAAGCGCTGGATACAGATTACAAAGCCGATCTTATTGAACATGTATTGGGCAGCGGAGGCAAAATAACACTTAATGCAGTCGATCGATGGGGACAGCAATACGAAATACGGCGCATCAGCCGGGAGCGGCCGGATGTTTATGTTGACGGCAAGCTCCAACCCGGCATTTCCATTCGGCAGACTGTTGTACATAAACCTGTTTATTTTGGACAGAAAGACCTCTCTGCTACCGGAGAGGGCTTCGAAAGCGATCTCGTAGAAAAACTTGTGAGCGAAAAATTGACGGGGATACGTTCTGACATCGCCGAACAACGTCAAAAAGTGATCGATCTCGTTAACAGGTTGAAGAAACTTTCAAACACAGAAGAAAAGAAAAGGGAGTACGAAGGCAAAAAACAGGATGCTGAATTCAGGCTGGATTTCTATAAAAGACATGGGGTTGAGGAAAAGCTCCAAAAGCAGGTTGATTTTGACGCTGACTCCAGAAAATGCAGGCAGCTCACTTCCTTTATCAAAGGTTATATTGAGGATTTGCAAGCGTTTATAAATCAATATGAAGATGACTTGAAAAATCAGCAGAGCTATACCTCCAGACAGAACATTGCATTCTTTGACGAGTTTTTTTCTCACTACAAAAAACTGCTAATTTCTTTTGACAACATAAAAACGGAATTGACGGTAAGCAGGCAAGTATTGAACGGACTCGATAAAAAAGCGCAAAAATTTGACTCATTCAAGGAAGATCTAAAGGAAGAATTTGCCCGGGTAGAAAGACAACTTGCCGACCACCTGAGAGAAGGGGGAGCGCAGGCCATTCACACTGGCGAGTTCCACCTGCTCAGAAAAACTGTAGAAGATGCCACAAAAATACTCAGGGAACTGGCAAAAGAACAGATAATTCGGTCTGAACTGGAAGGTAAACTGATAACGGAACTCACCGAATTTAATAATCTCCTGCACAAGGAATTTACCGCGATAAAAAGTGAACTGGAAAAAATCAATCAGAACCATTCGACCATCCGGATTGAAGCCGAATTTAAGGGAGACAAAGATGCTTTTCTCTCATTTATGCAGGATATATTTCGAGGAAGCCGGCTGCGGGAAGCGACCTTAAAAAATCTTGTTGGTAGCTTCGCTGATTTCGGCGCCATGAAAAAAGAATGGGCAAGAGTTAAAAGCAACTTAGGGACTTCTCTGCAGATATTTGAGCAATTTTTTGAAGATAACTTGGAGACTCTGCTAACCTGGCAAGTGCCCAATCGCTTTGTCATTAGCTACCGTGACAAGGAACTTAAACGACATTCTTTGGGGCAACGAGCCTCAGCATTGATCCTCTTTATTCTCAGCCAGGAAGAGCATGATATTTTTATCATAGATCAGCCGGAAGATGACCTGGATAACCAGACTATTTACGAAGATGTCATTAAATCCATCCGGTATTTGAAGCCGGGAACACAGTTTATTTTTGCCACCCACAACGCCAACTTTCCAGTGTTGGGTGATGCAGAGCAGGTTATCGCCTGCTCTTATTCCGATGATAAACTCGATAAAATTGAAGGAAGCATCGACCAGCCTGAGCTCCAGCAGAAAATTATCGACATCATGGAAGGCGGCAAGGAAGCATTCAGACAACGCAAACGCAGATATGAAACATGGAAACCACAGAACTCCTCGAAATAATCAGCGGTGGCGAAGATAGCCGGCACCAGTTCAAAGCAAATGTGACCAATGAAACAACATTGGCTCAGGAAATGGTTGCATTCAGTAACTCTGGCGGGGGTTCTGTTTTCATTGGAGTCAGCGATGACGGAACGTTAGCCGGTCTCGATGGAAACGATATTGCGCGTCTCAATCAACTTGTTTCTAATGCTGCCTCTCAGCATGTCAAGCCGGCGATCAATCCTCGGACAGAAAACAAGATAATTGAAAACAATCATGTAATACGGGTAGTCGTCCCTGATGGTATTCGTAAGCCCTACATGGATATAAATGGAGTAATCTGGGTAAAGTCGGGATCAGATAAACGTAAGGCCACTTCCCATGAAGAAATTCAGCGTATTTTTCAAAGTGCAGGCTTGATTTATGGAGACAAAATTCCCGTGTCGGGGACGAGCTTGACAGATATTGATTTAGATTATTTCAAAAAGTTCTTTGACAAGCAGTTTGGTACACCGTTGGAACAGCAGGAAGTATCACTGCCACTTCTCCTGCAGAACATGAGTCTGATGAAGGATGGGAGACTGAATATCACTGGCGTGTTACTGTTTGCCAGAGAACCGGGTTTCAAACTGCCTGTCTTTATTATAAAAGCTATTGCCTTTCCCGGTGACAAAATCCACGCCACCAACTACCGCGACAGTCGTGATATAACCGGGAAGCTAGCGGATGTTTTCCAGCAAGCAAGGAGCTTTGTTCTTGGAAACATCAGGCACAAGCAGGGAAGGCAGGGTGTAAACGCGCCCGGACTTCCAGAGATTCCCGCGGTTGTGTTGGAAGAGCTCATTGCCAATGCTCTTATTCATCGTGATTACTTCGTGTCTGCACCTGTGCGAGTTTTTGTGTTTTCCGATCGGGTGGAAATCATAAGTCCCGGTCATCTGCCCAATAATCTCACAGTTGAGAACATTAAACTGGGAAACTCAAATATTCGTAATCCTACTTTAGCGTCCTTCGCGACAAAATTGCTCCCCTATCGCGGACTAGGCAGCGGTATTATCCGCGCACTGCAAGCATACCCACATATTGAGTTTGACAATGACCGCGATGGGAATCTTTTTAAGGCCACCATCAGACGGTGAGATCTGCGGGTTAACCATAAGCTCTTTAATCCGGTCGTATGGATGAAACCTGTCGATACCCCCGCGGCAGGATGTGGCCGCGCCGGCCGCGCGCGTTATGGTAATGGCTCCAGTCCTTCGGTTTCAAGGTCAGGTGGCGTTTGCCGGCTTGCAGGCGCAGTTTGTCGTTGCGACCGAGCGCGGTGACAGTGGTCAGGTATTCGTCCCGGTTTTTCAGTTGTGCCGGCGGGATTTGCATGATCTTCACGCCTTTGCCCCGCGCCAGTTGCGGGAACCCGGCCAGGTCTGTCACCAGCAGGCGTCCTGCGGAACTGACGGCGGCCACCAGGCCCTGCTGCGGGTCGGGCACCGGCGCCGGGGGCAGGATCAGCGCCGGGGGCGTCACGTTCAGTGCGCTCTTGCCGGCCTTGTTCTTCACATACAGGTCACCGAGCCGGACGACAAACCCGTAGCCGGCGTCGGTGGCCAGGAAGTAGCGCGCGTCGGCCTCACCGAGCATCACGCCGACCATGGCGGCGCCGTCCGGTGGCGTTATCCAACCGGATACCGGCTCACCGTGGCTACGCGCCGAGGGCAACAGGTGCGCTGGCACCGCATAACAACGGCCGGTGGAATCCAGGAACACCGCCAGCTGGTTGCTGCGCCCCATGGCGGCCTGTCGGAAACCGTCGCCGGCCCGGTAATTGAGGGTCTGCGGGTCGATATCATGGCCTTTGGCAGCCCGCACCCAACCCTTCTCCGATAATATCACTGTCACCGGCTCGGTGGGCAGCAGGCGCGCCGCATCCATGGCCCGGGCCTCTGCGCGCTGTGCCAGCGGTGCGCGGCGGGTATCGCCGTACTGCTCCATATCGGCCCGAATTTCCTCTTTCACCAGCTTTTTCAAACGTGCGCTTGAAGCAAGCGCCTGTTGTAACGACTCGCGCTCCTGCTCTAATTCATCCAGCTCGGCGCGAATTTTAATCTCCTCCAGCTTCGCTAAGCGCCGCAGCCGCAGGTCGAGGATGGCTTCGGCCTGGGTCTCGGACAACTCAAAGCGCGCCATTAATTCCTGCCGGGGATGATCTTCTTCACGAATGATGCGGATCACCTCGTCGATGTTCAGGTACGCCACCAGCAGCCCTGCCAGCACATGGATGCGTTGTTGCACCTGTTCCAACCGGTGTTGCAAACGCCGCCGCACCGTTTCCGTGCGGTACTGCAACCACTCGGTAAGAATGGTCTTCAAATCCTTGACCTGGGGACGCCCGTTGGCGCCGATCATGTTCAGGTTGACCCGGTAACTGCGCTCTAGGTCGGTGGTGGCGAACAGGTGCGACATCAGTTCGGCAAGGTTGATCCGGTTCGAACGCGGGATCAACACCAGCCGGGTGGGGTTTTCATGGTCGGATTCATCACGCAGGTCTTCCAGCATGGGCAGTTTCTTCGCCTGCATCTGCGCCGCCACCTGTTCCATGATGCGGTTGCCGGAGGTCTGGTACGGCAGCGCGGTGACGATCGCGTTGCCGCCCTCCTGCTCCCAGCGCGCCCGCAGTTTCACGGAACCGTTACCACTGCGATACAGTGCCAGCAGCTCCGCCGCGGGGGTAATGATCTCGGCCTCGGTGGGAAAGTCCGGCCCCTTGACGTAGTCGAACAACTCCTCCAATGTGGTCGCGGGCTGCTCCAGCAAACGGATGCAGGCGCCGGCCACCTCGGCTAGGTTGTGCGGTGGAATGTCCGTCGCCATCCCCACGGCAATGCCGGTGGCGCCGTTCAGCAGGATATTGGGCAGACGCGCCGGCAGCAGCTTCGGCTCCTTCAAAGTACCGTCGAAATTGGGTATCCAGTCCACAGTGCCCTGCCCCAGCTCTGCCAGCAAGGCCTGGCTGTAGGGCCGCAGTTTTGCCTCCGTGTAGCGCATGGCCGCGAACGACTTGGGGTCATCGGTAGAGCCCCAGTTGCCTTGGCCGTCAATGATAGGATAACGGTAACTGAATGCCTGCGCCATCAGCACCATGGCCTCGTAGCAAGCACTGTCCCCGTGCGGATGAAACTTGCCGATGACATCGCCCACCGTGCGCGCCGACTTCTTGAACCTGGCGGTTGCGCTCAGGCCCAGCTCCGACATGGCATAGATGATGCGCCGTTGCACCGGCTTTAAGCCATCGCCGATATGTGGCAAGGCCCGATCGAGGATGACGTACATGGAATAGTCCAGGTACGCCCGCTCGGTAAACTCGTATAGTGGCTGAGCTTCCCTGTGTTCAAACTCCAGACTCAGATTTTCCTGCATATCGGGGGTTCATCGGCAACTGACGCAGAGGTGTTGCCACTAAGCCATCTACTTACCCAGCCTGGACAGCTTCTTGTCAATCTCTTCTGAAATGTACCTGGATTGAGCGGCAAACTGGGCTGCCATGTTCTGGTTCGTGGTCTCAATGTTTTTCTCCATCGAGTCCATCCGCTGCTTCATTGATCCCATGTCTTGCTCCATCGAATCCATTCTTTGCTCCATTGAGCCCATGCTCTGGTTCATTGAACCCATTTCCTGCTCGATCCGATCTATTCTATCCCCCAGTCCATCGATCTTTTCATACAACGGACTGACTGCTTCCACAATAACATCCCGGAAAGCATAAGCCAGCGTCTCCACGCTACCGTTAAGTTTATCGTTAGTCATTTCCAATTTCTCCTAGTTAATGTATTCCGAACAACGGGTGCAATATAGACATGATTCGAGCGCCGGTCAAGGAAAATTTCCGACAAAGAATACAGGCCAACCTGGGGGTGAAGCCCGTGGCAGAGCGGCTGGGTTAAAGCAGTTCCTGGAAGACTGTAATATCTGCTGCGGCTTTCAGATTGTCATTGTAGGCTTCCCAGGCGGCGGTGACCTGTGCTTGCAGCAGCTGGGCACGCACTGCATCGAACTGTTCTTCCTCCAGTGTATCCGGGTCAGCCGGGGTGACCGCATGGACAATGACAACGGCATAGTCCCCAGTGCCCATGGAAGCGCCGTCGTACACCGGCTCCGACGCGGCGGGTATGCCGGCCCGAAACGCGGTGCGCAACACCGCCCGGTTGACGCTGTCGTCGTCCTGTGTGACAGCCTGCACCGAATTCCAGTTCAGGGCGAACTCCAGAGCCAGATCATCTTTTGACTCACCCTGTTGCAGCCGTTCCAGTAGCGTCTCCCCCTGGGTCCGGGTCTGGTCTCTGGCCTGCTCAAACTTCAGGCGCGTAATAATTTCCGCGCGTACGTCATCAAGCGGCTTCTTGAAACTGCTCAGGTGCTCGAGTAACCGCAACACGATATAGCGGTTATTGTCCAGTTCAATCAGCTCACTATTACTCTCTTCCAGCAACACTTCATCACTGAATGCCGCCGCGATGACACCCGGCTCAGAGACAATGCCGGCACCGGGATCGGTCCGGGTCAGGTAATCACTGGTTTGTATTTCCAGCCCCAGCTCCGCCGCCGCCACTTCCAGGGTATCGGGGTTGGCAAAAGTCAAGTCTGACAGGCGGTCGGTCAACTCGTAGAGTTGCTGTTCGGCCAGTTCCTGACGCAAGTCCTGTTCCACCTCGTCGCGCAGACTGTCCAGGTCGGCCTGCGCGCGTCCTTGGACTTCATCTACCGCCATGATATGGAAGCCCAGCGGTGAGGTTATCGGTTCACTGACGGTGCCACTTTCCATGGCAAATACCACCTCGTCCACTTCCGCTTCCATCACGCCCTTGCTGAGAAAGCCGAATTCACTGAACTCGACCGCGTTCTCATAGTCGCCGGATTGATTGACCACGATGCTTTCCCAATCCTCGCCGGCCTGGACTTGTGCGTACAGCTCGTCAGCTTTTGCTTGCATCTGCGCGCGCAGTTCATCCGTAGGCTCCTCGGGCAGCTTGACTAAAATCTGTCTGACCTTGCGGGTTTCCTCCACTTCGTAATTTTGCCTGTTATCGGCGAACCAGGTTTCCAGTTCACCCTCTTCCAGGTAAACCTCCTCGGCGACTTTGGCTGCGGACAATACCAGATAGGCGATCCTGACCCGTTCCGGCTCCAGGTAACGGCCCTCCTGTTCATAATAGGCCTGAACCTGCTCATCCGTAACCGTTATGGTTTCCTTGAGCTCGTCGGAAGACAACACGGTGTATGAAAAATCACGGGTCTGGTGCAGTAGGCCCGCATACCCCGCCACTTCGGGTTGTGTCACAAAATCCGTAGCCAGCAACGCGGTGCGCAGCTGCTCCACCGCCAGGTCCTGCTTGATCCGGTCCATAAATCCGGCCGGCGTTAAGCCGCTCTGGCTCGCCGCCACTTCAAACGTCATCATGTTAAAGCCGTTGTCGTCGTTGAACACGGGTATCTGCCGGACAACCTCCCAGGCCTCGACATCGCCTACCAGCAGCCCGGCCTTGTCTCCGGCCTGCTGCAACAACTGCGCCCGGATCAGGTCTTCGGTGGCCCGTTGTTTGAGCAACGGCTCAGCCTCCTCGGTCACCGGCGCGCCGGATCTGGCCTGCCACTGCTGGCGCATATCCTGGTAGGCGCGCTGAAAGTCAGCCAGGGTAACGTCCTCGCCATTCACTTCAAGCGCGACCACCCCACCCGACTGTTCGAAGTAATAGTTGATACCCCAGAATGCAAAGGGAATGATCAGGATAGAAAAAATAACAACCGCCACCCAGCCTTTCAACTGGTCCCTTATCGCCTGTAACATGGTGTAATCCTGATGTTTTCGATTTTTGAACCGCGCCCGGATAAATGAGCGGGACCGAACGTATGGCGGAGTGGACGGGACTCGAACCCGCGACCCCCGGCGTGACAGGCCGGTATTCTAACCAACTGAACTACCACTCCGTAAACCAAATGGTGGGTGCTGAGGGGCTTGAACCCCCGACCTCCGCCTTGTAAGGGCGGCGCTCTCCCAACTGAGCTAAGCACCCTAGGTACCCGCGGCGGATTATAACAAAAAAGTGCGTGTTCAGGGGAAATTTTATCGTTCGGGCTGCAACGCCTGCTCCGGCAGTTGCCATCCGTACCTGCGTTTCAGTGCGGGTGGGTGCGTGGCTTCATCGAGTTTTTGCAGTGTCATGACTGCCGCGGGGAGCTCCTGGGGCGAGTGGATTACCAATGCCCTAGCGTCCCGGTCCAGTTCCCAGCCCAGATACAGCAGGTTGGCGACCAGCAATGACAATGCTATCCATCTCATGGCGCTATACTACCATCTTTATTCATCGTTGGAGTGAGTATGAAGGTTTGCTTGCTTCAGCCCTTCCAGCACCAGGTGCGGTTCGTGCAGGGTTTGTTCTGGCAGTAATGGCAGGAGCTGTGCCGCGGCACCGCCGGTGACGATGAACAACGGTTCGGCACCCTGCTCTTCCTTGCCCTGATCTTCCTTGAGCTTACCGGCGCAGTATGCCAGCAGGCCGCTGAGCGCGCAGGCAAAACCATTGTTGATACAGGCTGCGGTGGAACAGCCGAAGTCCGCTTGCAGGGCTTGCTCCCGATGTTCATTGATGCCCTGTTCATGGATGCCGTGAGTCTCCCGCACCAGCGTCGCCGCGGTGAGCGTCAGTCCGGGCAGGATGAAGCCGCCGGCGTGCCGGCCGCTGCCGAGGATAACGTCTATCGTGAGCGCGGTGCCGCAGTCCAGCACACATAACGGTCGGTGGTGTCGGTGCCAGGCTGCCAGCAACGCCAGCCAGCGGTCCACGCCCATAGTATTGATGTCGTGATAGGCATTGCGCAAGCCGGCCTGTTGCCGGGCAGTGACGGCCAGCTGCGCTTCCAGATTCCAGGTGGAACGCACATATCCGCACAGCGCGGCCGTGGTGGCGGTAGCGGCCACGCTGGCAACGTGAACCTGTTGCGGCGCTTGCAGAGCGCGCCAGTGCAGCGGCAGCAATGCGGCCAACGTATCTGGCGTGTAGGCACACGCGTTGTGCCCGAACAGGACGTTATCTTCCGCACAGGCCCACTTGACCCGGGTATTGCCGATATCTACCAGTAACTTCATGTTATTGCCCTGACGCGCAACTCGCCACTGCTGAACCTGCTGAGGCTGGCACCGGTCTTTAGCAACAACAAACCGTTATCGTCCACGCCCCGGACGCGCCCGCTGAGCGTCTGCTCCGGCAGCTGCAGTTCCACCTGTCGCTCATAAAGATAGTCCCGTGCGCGCCAGGCTGCCACATAGTCGGCCATCCCGCCGGCCGCGACGCGCGCCAGCGTGGTCAGTTGTTCCACCAGGATGCTGCTTGCCAGCCGACTGCGGCCGGGGGGGGCGCGGTAGTGGGAGGCCAGATCTGTGACCGGTTGCTCCAACGCGGTTTTCAGCGCGCACGGCAGGCGCACATTGAGACCGATGCCGATGACCACATCGCAGGTGGACGCGGTTTCACTACGCGCCTCCAGTAGAATGCCACCGGTTTTTTTTTCGTCCAGCATCAGGTCATTGGGCCATTTAAGTTGTATGCCGTCCAGGCCCAGCCCGGCCAGCGCCTGCGCCACGGCCACCCCGCAAGCCAGGGACAGCGCGTTCAAGGAGGTCGGAGCCATATCGAAATGCCAGCCCAGCGACAGATACAGCCCGCCGGCAAAAGGCGATGCCCACACCCTGCCCCGGCGACCCTTGCCACCGTGTTGATGCTCGGCCAGGACTATCTGCTTATGCAGGTGCGGTTGCCCGAACCGGTCGGTGAGACATTGGTTGGTTGATGCGGTTTCCAGCAGGATCTCGAGGCGGCAACCGTTGGCCGCTACGCCCATGCCGTCGAGGATTTCAGACCGGTCCAGCAGGTCAATCTCATCTAGCAGGCGATACCCCTTGCTGTGCCCAGCCTCAATATCCAGGCCCAGCGCGCGCAAGCGTTTGATGCTTTTCCAGATAACGGTCCTGCTTACACCCAGTTGCGCCGCCAGGGCCTGACCTGAGTGCCAGGCGTTGTCCAGCAGGCAACCTAATAGCACCCTTCTATCCATTAAGGCCCGTATCCTGAGGCTCGTATCCGACCGCAACCGGTCGCGCCGGCTCTGCGCACCATTCGCTCCAGGAACCGGCATAGAGCCTAGGTAGCGGGTAACCGGCATGCACTGCGGCCAGCAGGTTGTGGCAGGCCGAGACGCCGGACCCGCAGTAAAAGGTAACGTCCGGCGCGTCGACGCCGGCATACAAACCGGCAAAGGCTTGGCGCAGATGTTGTGGCGACTGAAATTTACTCTGTGCGTCCAGGTTATCTTTCCAAGGGCGATTCCAGGCGCCGGGGATGTGGCCCGCCACCGGGTCTATCGGCTCTGCCGCGCCGGCATAGCGGGGGGCTTCGCGCGAGTCCACCAGACGGGGGACGGCATGCACTTCCTGCAGCTGCACCAGACGCCCGCTGTTCAAGGTGGCGGTGAAGTACCCGTCAGTGACTTGCGTCTGTGTTGCAGCCGTTGCATAACCGGCCTGCTGCCAGGCTTGCAGTCCACCGTCCAGCACTGCCACCCGCTCATGCCCGGCGTAGTTCAGCAACCACCACAGGCGCGCCGCAAAGGCGCCACCGGCATTGTCATAAGCTACTACCTGTTTGTGGTTGCTGATTCCAAGCGCCGAGAGTTTCTCCTCCAGTTGCACCGCGGACGGCATGGGGTGCCGGCCACAGTCGGTCACAGGATGGGAGCTGCTGAGGTCGCGCTGCAAGTCTGCATACACGGCACCGGGGACATGCTGCGCCAGATAGTGCCGGTAGCCGGCGCTTTTATCCATCAGGTCATACTGGCAGTCCACAATCAGCCAGTCCGGTGCGGTGCGGTTTGGTGCCAGTGTCTGCGCGTCGATCAAGGTGTTATACATAGTTGCCGGTCGCCTGCAAGACAGGTCAGGATATACCCAAAAAGAATAACAATAGCTTTTCTTATTATTGATTGGAATAGAAAGCATGGTTAAAATGCCGCCCTTTTAACAGTTGCTCGCTGAGCATACTTGTAGGCATAGCTGTGACCATACACAGTATTTTGCCCATACACAATTTTACCCACATGCAATTTTACCCACGTACAATTTTACTATGACAAATACATCATTTGACATCGAAGCCCACGCTAGGGACTTCCAGGACAAAGGGCCGACTGACATTCTGCGCTTTGCTTTTGATAATTTTGACAATATTGCCATTTCCTTCAGTGGCGCCGAGGATGTGGCGCTGATCGACATTGCCAGGCGCATCAACCCGGAGGTCAAGGTGTTTTCTCTGGATACCGGGCGCCTGCATAGTGAAACCTACCGCTTGTTAGAGCAGGTGCGGGAACGTTATGGCGTGGAACTGGACGTATTGTCCCCGGATGCGGCGCAACTGGAGACTTTGGTGCGGGAAAAAGGCTTGTACAGTTTCTACCAGGATGGACACAAGGAGTGCTGCGGCATCCGTAAAATCGCGCCCTTGCGCCGCAAGCTGGAGACGCTGGACGCTTGGGTCACCGGGCAGCGCAAGGACCAGAGCCCGACCCGCGCCAACGTCAGCGTGATGGAAACCGATGCGGCGTTCTCCGGCCCTGGTCACACTCTGCACAAATTCAATCCTCTGGCAAACTGGACTTCAAAACAGGTATGGAGCTATATCCGCACCAACGATGTGCCCTATAACGAGCTGCACAGCCGTGGCTACATCAGCATCGGTTGCGAACCCTGCACCCGCCAGGTGCTGCCTAACCAGCATGAACGCGAGGGCCGTTGGTGGTGGGAAGAAGAAACCCTGAAGGAATGCGGGTTGCACGCGGGAAATTTGGAGAGTTAAGCCCCCCTTAAAACGCTGGCAGTTGCAACTCGCGGAACAGGCGCTCTAGCCCCTTCCTGTCATCGGTTTGAGCCGCTTGTTGCACCAGTTTGCGGGTCAGGTGCGGGGCAAATAATTCGATGAATTCATACATGTAGTTGCGCAGGAATATGCCGCGCCGAAAGCCGATGCGAGTGGTGGCCTGCTGGAACAGGTGGCCGGCATCCAGGCAGGCCAGATCCTCATCTAGTTGCGGATCGTAAGCCAGACTGGCCACAATGCCGATACCCATACCGGCCCTGACGTAGGTCTTGATGACATCGGCGTCCGTAGCGGTAAACACGACCCGCGGTTCCAGTTTGGCCCGATTAAAGGCGCGATCTAGTTGCGAGCGGCCGGTAAACCCGAATACGTAAGTCACGATGGGATAGGCCGCGATGGCTCTTAAGGTCAGTCGGCCAAGCTCTGCTAGGGGGTGGTCGCGGGGCACGATCACGCTACGATTCCAATGGTAGCAGGGCATCATGACCAGATTGTCGAACAGTTCCAACGCCTCGGTGGCAATGGCAAACTCGACCGTACCGCGGGCGGCCAGTTCCGAGATTTGCACCGGGGTGCCCTGGTGCATGTGCAGGCTCACTTCCGGATACTTTTTACGGAAACTGCTGACTATAGTCGGCAGCACGTAACGCGCCTGGGTGTGGGTAGTGGCAATGGCCAGCGTGCCTTTCTGCTCATCGGTGTGCTCCTGTGCCACCTGCTGCAGCTTGTCCACTTGCTCTAGGATATTGTCGGCCAGCTCGATAATCACCTCGCCGGCCTGGGTAATTTCAGTGAGGTGCTTGCCGCCGCGCTGAAAAATTTTCAGACCCAGTTCATCTTCCAGCATACGGATTTGTTTACTGATACCGGATTGAGACGTGTACAGGCTGTCAGCCGTGGCCGACACGTTCAGGCCGTGTCTGGCAACTTCCCGGATAAAACGTAATTGCTGTAGTTTCATGTTGTGCCCGGCGTTACTTGCAAACTGTCGTCAGCACCGTACCAGAGTACATCTATTATATCATTTAGTTCTAAAAATAGTGAAAATTATCACTTTTCAGTATAGATGATTAGCATTAGAGTGACAATCTTTTTGCTTCGGACATGTTCCAGCCGTGGATTTTGCATTTACATTGGCCGGTTTTGTGGTCGGCTTTGTCATTGGTCTTACCGGTGTCGGCGGCGGTTCCCTGATGACACCGGCGCTGGTGCTGATATTCGGCGTCAAGCCGGCAGTGGCGGTGGGCACCGACCTGTTGTACGCGGCGATTACTAAAGGGGGCGGGATTTTCCCTCACCACAGGCAGGGAACCATCGACTGGAGAGTCGTCCGGCTGTTGGCAACGGGCAGCATCCCGGCTACCTTGATGGCACTGGTAGTATTGAAAAAACTGGCCGCCATGGGCATCAACTATGAATCCGTCATCACCTCCACGCTCAGCATTGCCCTGATTTTGACCTCCCTGGTGATCCTGTTCAAAAGCCAGTTGCAGTCTCTGGGCAAGGCCGAGCCGTTCCAGTTCATACGCGTCATACACAGACGGTTACGCGTGCCGATAACCATTCTCGCCGGTGTTATCATCGGCACCTTAGTCACGCTCTCGTCGGTCGGCGCCGGCGCCCTGGGCGCGGCCTTCCTGTTTTTTCTCTATCCCCGCTTTAACACCGTCAGGATCGTAGGCACCGATCTGGCTCATGCAGTGCCAATCACCGCAATCGCCGGCCTGGGTCACTGGCACCTGGGTTCGGTGGATTTCCAACTCCTGCTCAGCCTGATCATCGGCTCGCTACCAGGTATCTACCTGGGCAGCCATGCCGGGGTACAGTTGCCGGAAAAATTCATGCGCACGCTGCTGGCGCTGATGCTGCTGCTGATTGGCGGTCGCCTGGCAGTGGTGTAAAAAAACCCCGCTCAGGCGGGGTTTTGCATATAAACGCCAGCACCGCAGACCTCAGCCGGTATGCGCTTGGCGGTATTGACTGATCATTGCCGCCATCTGGTCCTTCACGTGCAGTTTTTCTTTCTTCAGATTGTCCAGGTCATACGCATCCACGGGTGTTGCGCCGGAATTGGCCTGGTTGACTTGTTGCTTCAATTCGCCATGCCTTGAATGCAGTCGCTTAAAATTTTCGCTTTCGTTCAATAACACATCGACTATCTCCTGCTCATATTCAAACATAGAGGCCTCCTTCAGGTCAGGTTTTCAGGGTTTACTTATAGCCCGCAGGCAGAACCAATCCGGCTAGTGCCTACAACCTTAAAGTTAGTCCAAATTTTCCCGGACTACAAGGAAAAAATTTTTTATCATGGGACCATGCGCGCGGCAATGTTCATCAACATCGTGTTTTATCTGCTGTCTGCTTCAGGCGAATACCTCCATGCTGCTGAAAAACATGATAAAACGTTCAACCTCACCGAGGTCAGTGCCGGTATTTACGTACACCAGGGCCAGCATGCAGGGCTGGAGCATGACCACAGCGACGATATTGCCAACATCGGCTTCATCGTCGGCGAGCAATGTATTGCCGTGATCGACACCGGCGGGTCGGTGGCCATTGGTCGAGCCTTGCAAAAAGCCGTTCGCAGCGTCTCGTCGCTGCCTGTTTGCTACGTGATCAATACCCATATACATTTTGACCATGTATTGGGCAACGCCGCTTTCAAGGCCACCGAGCCGGTCTTCGTCGGGCACGAAAACCTGGCCCTGGAAATGGCGCATAACCGCGCGTTTTTCCTGTCAGAGTTTCGCCCCAACCTCGGTGAGAATCCCTCGGCAGACTCGATCATCGGCCCGGAGCTCACTGTTACCGATACGCTGGAACTGGACCTGGGTAACCGGATCATTACCCTGCGCGCTTACCCGCCCGCCCATTCCCATACGGATGTATCGGTGTATGACCACAACACTGCGACATTATGGCTCTCTGACCTGCTGTTCGTGGACCGGATTCCCGCTCTCGATGGCAGTCTCAAAGGCTGGCTGGAGACGCTGGACCGGCTAACCACACGGCCGGCCCGGCGCGTTATTCCCGGTCACGGCCCCGTCAGCCTGCCTTGGCCGGATGCAGCCAGCACCCAGCACGCCTACCTGCACCTGTTGCTGACCCGTACCAGAGAAGCAATCGCCAAGGGAGCCTTCATGGAAGACATCATTGAGACCGTCGGTAAAACAGAGCAAACCCAGTGGCTGCTGCACGAGGAAAACCACCGACGCAACGTTACCCGGGCGTTTACTGAGTTGGAGTGGGAGTAGCCTTACATCTCCGGATAGTTTGGCCCACCGCCACCTTCCGGGGGCACCCAGACAATGTTCTGGGTGGGGTCTTTGATATCGCAGGTCTTGCAGTGCACGCAGTTCTGGGCGTTGATGCGCAATGCGGGCGCATCGTCTTCGGTAATAATCTCATAAACACCCGCAGGGCAATAGCGTTGCTCGGGCGCGGCATAGCGTTGCAGGTTGGTGGTAGTCGGGATAGTCTCATCTTTCAGCGTAAGATGACAAGGCTGATCTTCTTCGTGGTTGGTGTTGGAGATAAAGACCGATGAGAGTTTGTCGAAACTCAGCTTGCCGTCCGGCTTGGGATAATCAACAGATTTGCAGGCCGCGGCGGCCTTCAGGCATGCGTGGTCCGGGCGTCGATCATGCAGGGTGAATGGCAGTCGGCCGGCAAAAACGGACTGGTCCGCCAGATTGAACGCGGCGCCCAGGTACAGGCCGAACCGGTGCAGGGCGGCGCCGAAATTGCGGGAGCGATAAATATCATCATAGGCCCAGCAGGCGCGGAAGTTGTCGTCGAATGCCGACAGGTCTGCGGCCGCTTGCTCGGCCCCGGCGCCACTATCGGCTTGCAGCGCGGCGCTCAGGGTTTGCGCGGCGACCATACCGGATTTCATGGCCGTGTGCGTACCCTTGATCTTGGCGAAATTCAAGGTGCCGGCATCACACCCGACCAGTAACGCGCCAGGCATGGACATTTTCGGTAATGAGTTCAAACCGCCTTTGGTGATGGAGCGAGCACCGTAGGCCAGACGCCGGCCACCGGCCAGGGTCTGCGCAATCAAGGGGTGGTGTTTGAAGCGCTGGAATTCATCGAATGGGCTGAGGTAGGGGTTAGCGTAATTCAGGTCGATAATTAAACCGACTGCGACCTGATTAGGTGCCAGGTGATACAGGAAAAAACCGCCGGAGGCCTGTTTGGACAGCGGCCAACCGGAACCATGCACGACCAGGCCGGGCCGGAAGTTGTCTGCGTCCACTTCCCATAACTCCTTGATACCCAACCCGTAATGTTGCGGATCACGGCCCTGGTCAAGCTGATACCGGTCAATAAGCTGGCGACCCAGGTGTCCGCGGCTGCCCTCGGCAAAAACCGTGTAGCGCCCGTGCAGTTCCAGTCCCGGCTCGAAGCTGTCTTTCTCGGCGCCTGTTACGGTGCGCCCCATGTCTCCGGTGGCGACGCCCCGGACCCGCCCCTGGTCGTCGAACAGCGCTTGGGCGGCGGCAAAGCCGGGGTAAATCTCCACCTCCAGCGCCGCTGCCTGCTCGGCCAGCCAGCGACATACGTTGCCCAGACTGACAATATAATTACCCTGGTTGTGCATGCTCGCGGGCACCAACGGGCCGGGAATCTTTATAGCTGAGTGATGACTGGTCAGGAAATAGACCTGGTCCTGGCTGACCGGCGTGTGTAACGGCGCGCCACGCTCTTTCCAGTCCGGGATCAGCTCATCCAAGGCACGCGTTTCCAGCACCGCGCCGGAAAGGATATGGGCACCGATCTCAGAGCCTTTTTCCAGCAGGCAAACGCTGAGCTGCTGCGCCAGGGTCTTGAGGTGAATGGCTGTTGCGAGTCCTGCCGGGCCTCCTCCTACGATAACAACATCATATTCCATGACCTCACGTTGCATGAGGGTTGTTCAGTTATCCGCAGATGACGCGGATAATATCAACTGCAGCTCTGCGTTCATCTGCGTCATCTGCGGACAATATCAACTGCGGCGGCGTTGTTTCAGGCTCTCTTCCAGTTGTCTCTTGCGTTCTTTTTCGCTGTTGACGTAGCCCAGCCAGGTTTGTGCGGCCTTGTAGCTGCGCTTGTCCTTGCTGGCTTCGGCGAAGGCTGCGATAGATGCTTCGAACTTCTGTATCTCAAACAGTGCCAGACCCAGCATGATGTTGGCCTGATCGCTGCGCTTGAGGCCGCCTTTCCTGAATGCCGTGCGCAATGATGCCACGGCTTCGTCATACCGGTACAGGTTGATATAGGCCTGGGCCAGACGCATATCCAATTCGCCGTCCTTGGACAGCCTAGCAGCCTGTATCAACGGCGGGAGTGATTTTTCATTTTCCTGGGCTTGCAACCAGGCTTGCGAAAGTAGCCTTAAGTTCCTGATATTCTGCTCTATTTTTTCTTCCTTCATACCCTTGTCCAGCAATACTGCTGCCTTGTAGGGTGCTTCATGCAGCAGGTACAGGTTGGCCAGATTCAACTGCTGGTTGCCCCGTTGCAGATGACCGGCTTCATACAGCATCTCCAGGATGGACATCTGCTTGTCCAGACGCTTGAGCTCGGAATAGGTGCCGGCCATGGTCAACCAGTATTCCGGTTTGGGATAATATTCGACCAGCTCCTTGAGTACTGCCAGCATGTTCTCATAATCATTGAGATTGAAATAATCCACGCGCAACAGCAGCAACAGGTTTTCCCTGGGTATGTCGCCGCGCTCCTTGACCATAGCGTAAGCCTTTTTCAACGGCACCAGCGAGTTCTCATATTCTTCTAGCTGGTAGTAGCCCTGACCCAGCAGCATGTAGGCATTTTCAGTGGGTTTTTCCGTCACCGCAAACCACTGGTTGATGATGTCCACCGCCTTACGGTAGTTCTCGATAATAAAATACAACTGGGCCAGGGTATATAAAGAATTGGTCTCCAGTGCTTCGGGCAGGTCGGGCTGTGCCAGCACCTGCTCATACGAGGCAATGGCATCTTCGTATCGTTCCAGGGTGAAATACGTGTAAGCAAAGTAATTGTACAACTGTGCCTTTTCGTAGTTCGACAGCTTGGGCTCCCGGGCTAGGTCATTCAGGGCCGCCAGACCCTCGTCGTAGTTTTTGGCCTCGATCAGTTCCTGCGCTTCGGTCAACTTCTTGTAAACCTTCTCGCTCATGGAAGGGGTTTTGCGGGTTTTGCGCTTCTTGCCCGAGTCCGCCCCCTCCTGCGCGCTCACAGCCGGCGCAGTGGTCGCGATGAACAGGGGGGAAGTCAGCAGCAATGCACAGGCCAGCAATGCGCCACGCATCAGAAACGATTTAACCGTCGTATAACCAGTACCCATAAGCATCAATCTTCCAGTTCAAAGGTAATTTTGTTCTGCACGCCCGGCACTTCGATGGGCTGTCCCTCAACAATGCGCGGCTTGTACTTGAACTTGGCCGCCGCGGCCATGGATGCCCTTTCAAAATAACCCCTCGGCACCGCCTCGACCACCCGGATATCCTTGGTAGTACCCGCTTTGGTCACGGTGAACTCAACGATTACGTAGCCCTCGATACCGCGTGACTGCGCGCGGCGCGGATAAATGGGTTGTACCTTGACGATAGGCAGGTACTCACCGTCGCTGGGCGCCAAACCGAAACCGCTGGCATCCAGGTTGATATTGGTGTTCACCGGCGCTGCCGACACCTGTACACTCTGCGCTTCCGGCGTGATGTTATCCATGGAGGGCGGTGGCGGTTCCGGTGGTGGCTGATCCGGCGGCGGGGGTTTCTTAGGCGGCGGTTTGCGGCGGTTGACTATCTCTTCCGGGTCGATCCGCACAAACTCCAGCATTCTGCCCGGATCATCCCGATCCAGTTTCCGATCGGCGATATTAATCAGGTATTGCATCAGCCAGAACAGGCTGAATACGACCGTTAGCGCACAGGCGCCGGCGATGAGGTAACGGCCAACAAGAAGTGAACTTGCAACCATCGGGATAACCTGCGCTCAGTTCTCGGCCGCCAGCGCGATATTGAACACGCCGGCCTGGCGCACCGCATCCATGACCTCAACCAGCATCTTGTTCTTGGATTCCTCGTCCGCTTGTATCACCACTGACCCTTGCGGGTTCTCGGCGCGCAAGCGTTTGATGTTCGGATAGACGGAACGGACATCGATCTTGCGGCGATCCAGCCAGATATTGTTATTGGCGTCAATCGCGATCAGTATGTTCGCCTTTTTCTTCACTTCCGCGGTCGGCGCATCGGGTTTGTTGACGTCGATGCCGGTTTCCTTGACGAAGGTTGCGGTGACGATAAAGAAGATCAGCATGATGAAAACAATGTCGATCAGCGGCGTGATGTTCACTTCTGATTCGTCATCGGCGGCAACACTGGTGATTCTACGCATAGTTATATTCCTCGTTTACCTTCTCCACGGGATGTTGTATCAATGGTCCATAGTCAGGCGCTCACTCAGTTTTTCAACCTCGGAGTCAGCCCTGCTCTGTAACCAGACACTGATAAAGTAACCGGACAACGCCGCCACCATGCCAGCCATGGTCGGCACCGTCGCCTGCGACACGCCGGCGGCCATGGCCCGGGCATTGCCGGTGCCCAGGAACGCCATCACCTCGAACACGGTAACCATACCGGTCACCGTGCCCAGCAAGCCGACTAGCGGGCACAACGCAACACAGACCTTGATCGTGCCGAGGAACTGGTTGGCTTGGACCTTGACGTCGGAGAGCATCGCTTCCCGTACCCGGCGGGCGTTCCAGGACACTCGTTCGGCGCGCGCATCCCAGCGTTTAACTACGTCCCCAGACAGTCGCGGTTGCTGCGTGGAAAAGAAAATCAGCCGTTCCACGATACACAACCACATGACAGCTAGCACTACCGCTACCAGATACAGCACCGGCCCGCCCAATTCTAGGAAGTCCCGAATGGCTTCCCACATGTCGATGAAGCCTTGCTCCAGACCCACCAGAGAGGTGATGCCGCGCAGGATTGAATAGATCAGATCAGTCATTATGTCGTTAGCTGGTGCGGCGACGCCTTTACGCAGCCTTGTGCTGCCGCTCTGAAGCCTGGGCCACAAAGCCGGTAGCCTGACCTTCCAGTATTTCAATAATCCTGCGGCTCTGGCCTGCCATCATGCTGTGCAGGAACACTGTGGGAATAGCCACGCACAAGCCCAGCATGGTAGTGATCAAGGCCTGGGAAATACCGCCGGCCATGAGTTTCGGATCGCCGGTGCCGAACAAGGTGATCGACTGGAACGTAACGATCATGCCGATCACCGTACCTAACAGGCCCAGCAACGGTGCCACCACGGAGATCACCTTGATCAACGTGTTCAAACGACTCAGCTTGGGCACTTCCCGCAACACCGCCTCGCCCATCTTCAATTCCAGCGATTCCACATCGATATCCTTGTTCTCGTGGTAGGTCAGCAACACGCGACCCAACGGATTTTTGGCGGAAGGATCATTCAGGTTGCGCACCTGATTGTTCACCGACATGCTGACGATCAGCATATAGAGAATCCTGAGCAGGGCCACGGCAATGCCGAAAATACCTAAGCCGATGATGATCCAACCGACCGTACCGCCCTGGGTGGTGGAGCGTTCGTACCAGCTCGGCACGTCCACCAGTTGCGCCAGCAACTGGCCCTTGGTCGGGTCCAACCCGATAGGAATGAAACCCGCTTCAGTCCCGGTCAACTCCTCAGCGCCTTTAACAAACCGATCCTCGGGCTGGCGCAGCAACTCGGAGATAGTCTGCGTTTCCGGGTCGTATTTCAGGTACTTGCCGTCAGCAATCAGGTTAAATACACCTACCCGAATAATTTCCTTTTGCAATTCCTCCCCGTCCGGCATGATAACGTTGCCCTGGAAACGCTTGACCTTGCCGGTTTCAGTCATTTCCCGTTGGATCTCGAACCAGAGTTGCTCGATCTCTTCCAGCGACGCCAACTCGCTGCCGGAACCCATCTTCTCAGCCAGTTCAGTGAGGAAATCACCGCGCCCGGGGTATTCGATATTAGTCAATGAGGCATCGAACGTGGCACGGGAATCGCCGGCCGCAGTCTGCAACACGCCAAACAGTTCTTTCAATGAACCCAGTGCCTGCTGCAAGTCCTGCTTCAACAGGTCTATGTCGTCCTGGTTGGCTTCAAACTGCTTTTCCAGGGCTTCACTGATTGCCTCCTGTGCAGCCCGTTCGTTATTGGCCTGTTGCAGCAGGCCGGACTGTCTGGCCTTGTCCTGTTTGAATTCTTCCTCCCGGGCCTGATTTTCCTTTGATTCATCGATCCGGCCCTGTTGCACCTGTTGCAGCAACGCATCTAGGGACAACGCCTCTTGCGCCGCCGCTGCCGGCACCAGCAAGCAGGCAACCAAACCGCTGAAAACTGTGTGTCTGAAGATTGTCATGTCCGTGTCTCCTCTATTCCGCGGCACTGACCGGCAGGATAAAAATGTCGGGGGGAAGTTGCTTCCTGGCGATTTTCAAGCCTTGGCGGATGTAGTTGCGGAACTCCGGGGCTGCCAACGGCATCCACTGGCGCGTGGCCTGGTCCCAGACGCCGTTCTCCTTGCCGTCTTCGGTCTGATAAACCAGCACCAGACGGCCAAAGCGAAGGATGTTCACCGGCCGCTCCTGGCCGTTGATTTCCAGCACTTCGCTGTATTCGTCCAGGTCGCTACCATAGCTGGTCTCAATGCGATAAGCTTCCAGTACCAGACGCAGTTTTTCCGCAGCACTGATGCCGGCATCGCCGATATAGGCTTTCAGGTCGGCGACGCGTTTACGGCGTTCTTCCAGATGGAACGGGCGGTCGAGTTCAACAAACTGTTCTAGGGTATTTGCCATTCTGAGCATGAGCGGAAAGATCTGCCGTTCCACTACTGCGATCTCATCGATGGATTCACGAATCGTGAGCTTTTCCTGATTCTGATCATCCACCTGCTTCTGCAGCAGCGCGTTATAGACCTTGAGGCCATCGATCACTTTCAATTCACGCCGGTAGCGCGAGGCCAGCTTTTCCGTCTCACCGGCAGTGGCATCGATGCGCTGTTGTGACTCCACCGCATCCTGATTGCGGGCCAGTCCTTCACCCACAACCTGTTCAATCTGATCCTGGGCTGACACAGCCAAACTGAATCCGATCAGCAAACCCAACATTAATAGCTTTCTGCAAGCTACTAACAGTTTAGTAGTATCCATAAGACAATAACCTCCCCGGGGGATTATTCAGAGTCAATTACAAAAACCTGTTTCAAAACGATCTGCGTTCCGTTCCGTGCGCCACTTTACTATAAACGACAAAGCCGTGCAAACACATGTCCAGGTTCAATACATATGAGACTCAGAGGCAGGCTGTGTGAGTTGTTGATAATACTCCATTGGGGTTAATAAACCAA
Organism: Gammaproteobacteria bacterium; assembly: GCA_965215365.1. Lineage (GTDB taxonomy): Bacteria > Pseudomonadota > Gammaproteobacteria > Eutrophobiales > Eutrophobiaceae > JAAXHV01. Next base: position 2,442,720 of record CBDCDS010000003.1, read on the forward strand.
TACCGTCATGCGGGCGGTAGGTATTGTAGTATTGCTGATACTCTGCCAGTTTGCGGTTGATGGCGGCCACGGTCAGTGGGCCCTCGTAGAACGGATAGAACTCATAGCGGCTGGTGGCATTGGCGCGTTCTACACAGCCGTTGTATTCGGGTTTTTTCGGGGGCAGCACGTACAGGGGGATTCCTAAGTCCTGGCAAGCCTGCTCGAACTCATCTCGGAACTCCGAGCCGCCATCGACCTGGATAGAACGGATGGGAAACGGCGCCTCACCGAGCAGCGCTTTTAAGAAGCGCCGGGCATTGCCACTGGTGGCCCGACTGTAGGCTCGCAGCGCACTCCATTTGCTCACCGGACAGACGGCCTTGAACTCCTTCACCGTGATGCCGTCCGTGAAGCCGACACTCATGTGGTCTATCTGCATCAACTCCCCTGGCGCCTTAGCCTTCATCCCGTAGCGCCAGCGCTTGGCATGATGGGTAAACGCCCGGCGGCGCTTAGGCTTCACCCGGCCATAGTAAAACGCCACCGGCTTGACCCGACCCAGCCGCACCAGCTTCGCCACGATGCGCCCGACCGTACTCCCGCTCAAAGTCCAGCCCTGCTCGCGCACCCCCACCCGCCAGAGCTTACGCTTACCCCATAACGGATAACGTTGGCGAAGGTGCAAGACCTGCTGCTCGTGCTGGCGCGTCCATTGCGGCACACGCCGCCGCCGCGGCGCACGAGAGCCACACCCCAGACCCTTCAGCCCATGTTCACGATACCGCTTCAACCAACGGTAGTAGGTCGCCCTCGACCAACCTACTGCTGCCAGTGCCGTCGCCTCACCACACCCATCCTCGCGTAACGTCGCAACCAATTCCAACTGCTTCAAACGACCGCGCGCGTCAGCATCGGTAGTATCATCGACGCGCCAACTGCGATATGATTTCACCCGCAGGCTTTTGATCTGCATCGGGTAGTCCTCCTGTGTCAATTAGTTGAGATTAATTCACACACAGACTACCCGATTTCTTTATCTAAAGAGTCTCACTTGTTTCTGAACCCGGACAACACAAATCCGGGAATTGCACAAAGTCTATGTGTGTGCGATTCTTCCCTGTCATGTCAGGAACTGCTCACTCCGCACAAATCCGGGCGGTGCTGGCGGCTTACGCCCTTGAGCCGCTGCGGCTGCGACCGCTTGCGGCCGGATTGGTCAACAAAACCTACCAGGTCACGACCGCATCCGGCCATCATTACATATTGCAGGCCGTCAATGCGATGTTTCCGGCCGCGGTCAACCTGGATATTGATGTGGTTACCCGCCACCTGGAGCGGTCGGGTCTGCGCACCCCCAGGTTACAGCAAAACCGGTGGGGTGAATTGTATTACCGACATGATAACCAGCTGTGGCGGCTGTTCAATCACATCAACGGCAACACCCATAAACGCCTGCGCCAGCCGGTGCTGGCCGCGGCCGCCGGGGCACTGTTGGGACGCGTGCACGCGTCTCTCAAACACCTTGAGTATGAGCTGCGCTCACCCAGACCGAATGCGCATAATACCCCGCGCTATATGCAACAGCTGCAACAAACCCTGGCGACGCGCGGCGCCCACCGCAACTATGCGCGCATCAAACCCCTGGGTGAGGCCATCCTCGAACGTTTACGCCAGACACCGGCACTGCCGGATACGGTCCCGCGGCTGCTGCACGGCGATCCCAAAATTTCCAACTTCATATTCAGCACTGATGACCGGGAAGCGCTGTGCATGGTCGATTTCGATACCCTGAACCGGGCGCCCGTTTACCTGGAACTGGGTGACGCACTGCGTTCCTGGTGCAATCCGTGCGGAGAGGATCACGCGCACAGCTGTTTTTCCATGGCGCATTGCCGCGCGGCGCTGACCGGCTATGCCCACCATGCCAAAACGCTGCTCACACCGGCGGAGTGGCGCGCGCTGCCGGCCGCGACCCTGGTCATCTGCCTGGAACTGGCTGCCCGTTTCTGTGCCGATGCCCTGAATGAAGATTATTTTTCCTGGGATCCGCAACGTTTCACCAGCCACAGCAAACACAGTGAAACCAGGGCGAAGAGCCAGTTCAACATGGCCGGCTCCCTGCTGGAACAGTACGATGAAATGACCGCTATGGTCATAAAAACAGCAGATTTGTGAGTTGACACGTAATTTGCGCCTATTCACAATGCCGCGAAACAAGGGGGACTGCTTGCTTGGGGACTCTTGGACAGGAGCCTTCAGGCCACTTCTAAAACCAATAATGATGCTGTTGCTGATGGAAATGCTAGGAGTATGCTACAAAAAAATGGAGCTGCCCGTATTGCATCCTGACAGACCGGCGCAACGCCGTAACCTGTTGCTGCGCCCGTAAACACGCGTTTATTCCTGTTACCGATAATCCTGGCGCCATGACCGCAACGGAATGCCCCCTGCCTCGCACCCCGGCCTGCCGGTCACACACGCCCACGCCTGCTCACTACCATCACCCCGAACGTCGCTACCTGACCATACTGTTCTGCGATCTGGTCAACTCCACGCGTCTGGCCGCCAGCCTGGACCCGGAAGACCTGCTGCAACTGATCCGGTTATACCGGCACCTGTGCACCGAAATTATCACTCATCATGGCGGTCGCATCGCCCATTTTGCCGGGGACGGCGTCATGATTTATTTTGGTTATCCCCGCACCCGTGAAGATGACACGGCGCGGGCAGTACGCGCGGCGCTGGATTTACTCAACACGCTTAATGCCTGTCACTGTGCCCCTGAGGGCGCATGCCGTAACAGTATTTCTATACGCATAGGCATCGCCTCCGGCCTAGTGCTGCTCGATGCCGCCAACGCAACGGTTATCGGGGAAACACCGAATCTGGCCGCCAGACTCCAAACCGCGGCACAACCCGACACCATCGTCATCAGTGACGCGACCCGCAATCTGGTCAAGCACCTGTTCAGGCTGCAAAACGTCGGCAGGTATTCGCTGCGCGGCTACGAACAACCCATCAGGTTATGGCGGGTTATCAGCAATACCTGCACGCGCAGCCTCGCAACCGCGCCGGTCAACCTGTCCGAACCGCTGAGCCGTCCGGGCGCGGCGGCACTGATCCGACGCGTTGCCGGCAGCCGCCGTTTGCCGGCTCACATCACTCAGAAAATTATCATCAGGAGTGATGGCATCCCCCTGTTTCTGAAAGAATTGACCAAGGCGGCGCTACAGGTACCGGGCACCGGCGGCGCGCCGTTGCCGGCACCGGCGGGAGAACCTGCAATACCTGAAAAGGTCCGCTTCACGTTGATGGCCAAACTGGACCGGCAACCGCTTCAGGCTCGCCGCGCGGCACAGATTGGCGCAATCCTGGGACGCGAGTTCGGTTACGCACTGCTGGCGACACTGTGGCCGTACCCGCGCACGCAACTCGACCATGCACTGGAGCTGCTGTGCCGCGCCGAAGTGCTGGCGCAAACGGGAACGGGCAATGATGCCAACTATCGGTTCAAATGGGGCTTGATGCAGGAAGTGGTGTATCAGGGCACGTTAAAAGAGGTGCGACAAGAGTTGCACAGGCAGATAGACCGGCTCAGTACAACTTCAGCTTAAAAGTTTACCGGAGGGGATACCAATGACAAAAACAGCCGTTGAAATATCGGCAGGTTTGTTATCCGCAGTTGAAGTGTTTTATGACCTTTCCAGCTATGATCGAAAGGTGATAGCAGAACGGTGTCGCGGGTTCCGGTTCGGATATGGGGATACCATCACCGCTTGTGACGACAGTTACAGCGACGTTTATTTTATCATCAGCGGCAAGGTGCGCATCACGTTTTATTCATCTGCAGGAAGGGAAATCTATTTTGGCGAACAACGAGCCGGTGGCATGTTCGGTGAAGTCGCGGCGGTGGACCGGCAACCCCGCTCCGCCTGTGTGGTCAGCGAGGACGAAACCATACTCGCAGCCATGACCGCCGATAACTTTTCCTGGATCATGCAGCTTTACCCCTCGATTATGACCCGTACCCTGATCCGTTTTGCCGGGCTGGTCAGGCACTTGTCGCAGCGTGTGGTTGAGTTCAGTTCCCTAGATGTCAGAAACCGACTGCATGCAGAGCTGTTGCGACTGGCCTGGGACAACCTGAACGGCGCCGACAACACTGCAACCATTTCGCCGGCGCCCAGACAACTGGAACTGGCCAGACGTATCAGCAGCCACCGCGAAGCCGTTTCGCGCGAGATGACGGAACTCACCTCAGCCGGCGTGATACGCAAAGGCCAGAACTGCCTGCGCATCAACGATGTTGATCGCCTGGAGAATATGGTGCATGAAACTGCGGTGAGGTATAAGGCCACCTCTAAAAATTAGGTTCCCTTTAGCGAAACGGCGCCGGCAGCGATTTTTCCCCGGCATAGTACGGGCGCCAGAACTTGATCGCCAGGGGCACCGCCACGTTCAACCAAAAGATGGTGAACATCAGTGTGTAGAAGACTTCCTCGGTAAAGATGCCGTGTTGCGTATAGGCAATGTTGATGACCACAAACGCCAGTTCTGCCCGACCCAGCATACCCAACCCGATCATGGTGGCATCCGGCCAGTTGAAACCACCGGTATAACGCGCCGCCAGGGAGGCAGCAAGTATCTGGGCCACCGCCACACAGCCAAGCAGGATCAGGGTTTCCTCCAGCACTGTGGTAAAAATTGCCGGATCGAAGATAAGTTGCGCGCCGAGGTTGACAAAAAAGATGGGGCCAATCCAGGAGAAAGCCACGTCGTCGATGATCCTGCGGGTGTCTCGATACAGCGTGCGCTGATTTTCCTTTTTGCCGAAATGAAAATATTCCTCCCTGATGATCAGGCCCGCCATGTAAGCACCGATGGCTGCGTGCAATCCCAGCTGATGGGCCAGCAGGCTGATGGAAACGGCGACCAGTAAAATAACCAGGGTGGCTTTGCTGCCGTCATCTATGGCAAGCAGGTTGACCATCCCGAACCGTTGCAATACAGGGTAACGAGACAACAACCCCTGCTCGGCACTGTGCGGCATGAACCAGACCGCAATAATGATGACCAGGATAAAAAATAACAGCGCGCGCAGTAATGTCATCCCGATCCCGGCGGCGGACAGGTCACCCGGGCCGGTGGCGAGGGGTATCACCACCGCAACCAGCGCCAGGGAGACGAAGCTGTCTATTACCGCCGCCGTCATGATGCCACTGGCGGCGCCGGACCGGTGCAGGTTTTCGCTGCGCAACGAAACCATGGTCAGGGATACCGCCGTGGCGGTCATGGTCAGGCCGCACAGCAAGGCAATTTTGTCATCTCCCCAGAAATACTGCGCGCAGGACCAGGCCGCGAGGCCCGGCGCCAGCGCCCCGAACAGGGCAATCCCCCAACTGCGTCTGGCGCTACGCAGAAAATGCCCGGGGTTGGATTCAAACCCCAGCGCGAACATGATCAGGATCAGACCCACCTCAGACAAGCCCTGTATAAAAGGCGAGCTGTCGCTGGGCAGCCAGCCCAGATTAGCCATGAGGCAACCGGCGGCCAGGAAATACAGCACCGAGGTCAGCCTGGTCTTCGCCGCCAGCCAGGAAGCGATAAATACGCTGGCCCAGATCAGAGCCAGTTCTTGCAGGTCATGCATAGTCAGAGGTTTTTTGGGGACGTTGTGTGGTGCGTCTGTCAGTCTTCCCGAATAGTATCATCATCGGCGAGACAATGCTGCTGGAACAGGATGGAAAAGATCGGTACCATAAGGGTGCCTCTATTAATTAGAGGCACCCGTGCTGCACAGGGATGTGCTGCCATTTTTAATCACGTAAGTGATTGAAAATGAAGGAAATGAAAAATCACACTTTTTCATTTCCGTCTCTAAAAATACCACGGAGGGTATTTTTAGAGGTTCCCATAAGAAACCTATACCATGACACTTGCATTAACCAAAGAACTCATCGCCAGAGCCTCGGTCACGCCCGACGATGCCGGTTGCCAGCAGTTGCTTGGCGAGCGGCTGCAAGAGACCGGCTTCAACGTCACTCACCTGCCCTGTGCAGATGTGAGCAACCTGTGGGCCACCCACGGCCGGGGCGCGCCCGTGTTTACGTTCCTGGGACATACCGATGTGGTACCGCCGGGCGCGGCGGCCGACTGGGACTCGCCACCGTTTGCACCGGAGGAACGGGACGGCTATCTGTACGGGCGCGGCGCCGCGGACATGAAGGGCAGCGTGGCCGCCATGGTGGTGGCGCTGGAGCGTTTTGTTGCGAACCACCCGCAGCATCACGGCACTGTCAGCCTGCTGTTGACCAGTGACGAGGAAGGCCTGGCCGTGAACGGGACTAAAAAAGTGGTGGAGTACCTGGAACGCAACGATATTGGCATTGACTGGTGTCTGGTCGGCGAGCCCTGTAGCGACACTGTGCTCGGTGACGTTGTTAAAAACGGTCGGCGCGGTTCCTTGTCAGGCGTGCTCACGGTCACCGGTATCCAGGGCCATACTGCCTACCCGGCGCTGGCAAAAAATCCGGTGCACCTGCTCAGCCCGGCACTGCTGGAACTGACGCAAAAGGTCTGGGACGCAGGCAACGCCCATTATCCCCCCAGCAGCTTCCAAATCTCCAACATCCATGCCGGCGCCGGCGCCGAAAATGTCATTCCGGGCACGGCGCAAGTCAGCTTCAACCTGCGTTTCTCCACAGAGTGGACCGAACAACGCCTCAAGGCCGCCATCACGGCGCTGCTGGACCGGTATAAACTGGACTACGACCTGCGCTGGCGCCCGTGCAGCCAGCCGTTCCTGACCCAATCCGGACCACTGTTGGACGCAGCCCGGGATGCAATCAAAGAGGTTTGCGGCATCACCCCACAACTATCCACCGCCGGCGGCACCTCCGACGGCCGCTTCATCGCCCCCACCGGCGCCGAAGTAGCAGAACTGGGCCCGGTCAACGCCACCATCCACAAGGTCAACGAATGCGTGCGCAGCGCCGATCTGGAGAGGCTCCCACACCTCTATGAGAACATCCTGACCCGACTGATGACAGAGGCTTGAGGCACCGGGTTGGCAAATCACCCCTTCGCCGCCCTTCAGGCTCATTTCATGTTGGAAAATTCTTCGCCTGTCCGGGTTCAGAAACAAGTGAGACTCTTTAGATAAAGAAATCGGGTAGTCTGTGTGTGAATTAATCTCAACTAATTGACACAGGAGGACTACCCGATGCAGATCAAAAGCCTGCGGGTGAAATCATATCGCAGTTGGCGCGTCGATGATACTACCGATGCTGACGCGCGCGGTCGTTTGAAGCAGTTGGAATTGGTTGCGACGTTACGCGAGGATGGGTGTGGTGAGGCGACGGCACTGGCAGCAGTAGGTTGGTCGAGGGCGACCTACTACCGTTGGTTGAAGCGGTATCGTGAACATGGGCTGAAGGGTCTGGGGTGTGGCTCTCGTGCGCCGCGGCGGCGGCGTGTGCCGCAATGGACGCGCCAGCACGAGCAGCAGGTCTTGCACCTTCGCCAACGTTATCCGTTATGGGGTAAGCGTAAGCTCTGGCGGGTGGGGGTGCGCGAGCAGGGCTGGACTTTGAGCGAGAGTACGGTCGGGCGCATCGTGGCGAAGCTGGTGCGGCTGGGTCGGGTCAAGCCGGTGGCGTTTTACTATGGCCGGGTGAAGCCTAAGCGCCGCCGGGCGTTTACCCATCATGCCAAGCGCTGGCGCTACGGGATGAAGGCTAAGGCGCCAGGGGAGTTGATGCAGATAGACCACATGAGTGTCGGCTTCACGGACGGCATCACGGTGAAGGAGTTCAAGGCCGTCTGTCCGGTGAGCAAATGGAGTGCGCTGCGAGCCTACAGTCGGGCCACCAGTGGCAATGCCCGGCGCTTCTTAAAAGCGCTGCTCGGTGAGGCGCCGTTTCCCATCCGTTCTATCCAGGTCGATGGCGGCTCGGAGTTCCGAGATGAGTTCGAGCAGGCTTGCCAGGACTTAGGAATCCCCCTGTACGTGCTGCCCCCGAAAAAACCCGAATACAACGGCTGTGTAGAACGCGCCAATGCCACCAGCCGCTATGAGTTCTATCCGTTCTACGAGGGCCCACTGACCGTGGCCGCCATCAACCGCAAACTGGCAGAGTATCAGCAATACTACAATACCTACCGCCCGCATGACGGTATTGGTTTATTAACCCCAATGGAGTATTATCAACAACTCACACAGCCTGCCTCTGAGTCTCATATGTATTGAACCTGGACAATCGCCTTGACAGTAACTATTAAAATAGTACATACTTAACATGTAATAACTCTTTGAGGAGTAAGCCATGTCAAAATATGCGCCCTTAACCGGTTATCTGTCCTCCTCCGGGATGGATTACATTCCCATTACGCAAGATCCGGCCAGCTGCGAGCACTGGCATGTTAGCTTGAACTGATAGCAAGCTGTAATTCCCTCCGCCATCAGTGAAACCGCTCGGCGCCTCTAAAAAGTCATGGGGTTAAGTCACTCCACTACCCCCTACGAGCTCAAACAGCCGGTCGCTGAGAACGCCGATATAGGGCAATTGTAGTGCCTACGGGTCAGCGCGCCTTAAATAAAATCAATCAGTTAGAGAAATAAACCGTCGAAGTCAGGGAATAACCGAGCTACTGGCTGGGCGCCTGATCAAACTGTTCCTCTTCCGTGGAACCTGTCAGCGCCGTGACTGAAGAGCGGCCACCCTGGATCACGGTGGTGACGTCGTCGAAATACCCCGCGCCCACTTCCTGCTGGTGTGAGGCAAAGGTGTAGCCTCGTTTCGCCGCGGCAAATTCGGGTTCCTGGATCATCTCCACATAGGCGGTCATGCCGCGTTGCACATAGTTTTGCGCCAGATCGAACATGTGGTACCACATGTTATGAATGCCCGCCAGGGTGATGAACTGGTATTTGTATCCCATCGCGCCCAGTTCACGCTGGAACTTGGAAATGGTAATGTCGTCCAGATTCTTCTTCCAGTTGAACGAGGGCGAGCAGTTATAGGCCAGCAGTTGACCCGGATACTCGGCGCGGATGGCTTCGGCAAAGCGTTTTGCCTCGTCCAGGTCCGGCACTGCGGTCTCGCACCAGAGCAGGTCTGCATAGGGTGCATAAGCCAGCCCGCGGGCAATGGCCTGATCCAGGCCGGCGTGAGTCACGTAAAACCCTTCAGCAGTGCGCTCACCGGTGATGAACGGGTGATCGCGCGCGTCCACATCGGAGGTCAGCAAGGCCGCGGCATTGGCGTCGGTGCGCGCCAAAACGATGGTCGGCACCCCCATGACGTCCGCCGCCAACCGGGCCGCCGACAGCTTGTGCACAGCCTCCTGGGTGGGCACCAGCACTTTCCCGCCCATGTGTCCGCACTTCTTCACGGAGGCCAACTGATCTTCGAAATGCACGCCTGCAGCGCCGGCCTCGATCATACCTTTCATCAGTTCAAACGCGTTCAACACGCCGCCAAACCCGGCCTCGGCATCGGCTACGATGGGCGCAAAGTAATCGACATTACCCTCGCCCCGGGCACACTGGATCTCATCGGCGCGTTTGAAGGCGTTGTTGATGCGTCTTACCACGGTAGGCACCGAGTCGACCGCATACAATGATTGATCAGGATACATGGTCTCGGAGGTGTTGCCATCCGCCGCCACCTGCCAACCGGACAGATAGATGGCCTTCACCCCGGCCTTCACCTGTTGCACGGCCTGACCACCGGTCACCGCGCCCAGGCTGTTGATATAGTCTTCCTCGTTGACCAGCTGCCACAACTTCTCGGCGCCACGCCGCGCCAGGGTATGCTCAATTTGTACCGACCCGCGCAACCTCACCACATCGGCCCCGCGATAGTCTCTGCTGACATGGTTCCAACGCGGGTTTTCCGCCCAGTCCCGTTCGATCTGTATTGCATTATCAGCCATTTTTTGCCCATGTCCTGTTGGTAAATTCGCCATTTTACTCTCCGTTTTGTTGCTTTGCAATATCAAATTCCGCATGGTTATGCAAATCCATAGTTCAACCTTGGTTTTACATAATAATGAGTTATACTGGCGCGTATGATCCCTAGGCAAGTAGCTGCTTTTATCCTGGATGCTTTTCGCAAGTATCCGGTTGTCACCGTGACCGGGCCGCGTCAGTCCGGTAAAACCACCTTGTGCCGGCATATCTTTGCCTCGCTGCCATACATCAACTTGGAGGCGCCGGACCAACGGCAGTTTGCACAACAGGACCCGCGTGACTTTTTGTCGGGTTTCCCGGCTGGCGCCATTATTGATGAGGTACAGCGAGTGCCAGAGCTGACATCTTACCTTCAGGTGTTGGTGGATGAGCGCGGGCGCGCCGGGCAGTACGTGTTGACCGGCAGCAGTGACTTCAGCCTGCGTGCCGCCACCAGTCAGTCACTGGCCGGGCGTACCGCTCTGTTTACGCTGTTGCCACTCAGCCTGACCGAGTTATCTGCCGGTGGCGCTGATAAGGCTGATCTCAACGAGGTATTGTTACACGGCGGCTACCCGCGTATTTATGATCGGGAACTGATACCGGCCGCGTTCTACCGGGACTATATCGGCACTTACGTGGAACGGGATTTGAGACAACTGAGCATGATTAAAGATTTGGCTCAATTTCAAACCTTCATGCAGCTTTGTGCCGGCAACGTGGGCCGTATATTGAACCTGCAACGGTTGGGTTCTGATTGTGGCATCAGCCAGACCACTGCCAGGGAATGGCTGAACCTGCTGGAAGCCAGCTATGTGGTATTCCGCTTGCATCCCTTTCATGCCAACACCCGCAAACGCCTGGTCAAGAGCCCCAAGCTTTATTTCTACGACGTTGGCGTGGCTGCGTTTCTGCTCGGTATTTCGGCGCCGGGACACCTGCAGGCGCATCCCCTGCGTGGTGAACTGTTTGAAAACCTGATAGTGACTGAAATCATTAAAACTGTCTTCAACCACAACCAACGCCCGCAGGTATGCTTTTACCGCGACAGTAACGGCAACGAGGTGGACTTGCTGTTACAATCCGGCGCCGGCTGGCTGCCCATAGAGATCAAGGCCGGCAAAACTGTTAACCGGGATTATTTCAAGGGGTTTCACCACCTTGATAACAAGGTAACCATGCCCGCCGGCAAACTGCTCGTCTATGGCGGTGAGGCGTTGCTTGCGCGCAGGGACGTAAAAATTGCCACTGCTTATCAGGTTGCCGGGCACGTCACTCGATTTCTGGACGGATAATCCAGCGCCACTATTTTCTCCATCAGCCAAGGCGCCACGCCTGCCGTTGGCTGTACATATCGGCTACCGGCTTGATTGTGCAACTGGCACAAAAATTGCTGATTAACTGCTCTGCTTATTGAACGGTTATACGAGGTCGCGCTAAATTGGTGCATGAAACGACACTGTACACTCTTGCCAATACAACTGTGGCGCCCTGATGTCAGGCGCGACACAAACTTGGCCGGCCAGTGTTGAACTGCGGCTGTGCTCCGAAGCCGGCAGAACGCGCTTGGCTCGGTGCGAGCATCAGGGCCCCTTGTACGTGCAAAGACCGTTTTATCCGGAAGGGCCGGCTCACCCGCATTTTTACCTGCTGCACCCGCCCGGTGGTATTGTGTCAGGCGACCGGCTGCAGATACGAGTGGACCTGGCCACCAACAGTAGCGCCCTGATAACCACCCCCGGCGCAGCCAGGGTTTACCGCGCACGTGACCACAACCCCCAACAATGCCAGAGCAGCAGCTTGCGACTGGACACCGGCGCAACCCTGGAGTGGTTTCCCATGGAGACTATCGTCTATGATGGCGCTTCGGTGGCATTGGAAACAACGGTAGAACTGGCCGAGAGCAGTCGTTTTATCGGCTGGGAACTGAGCTGTTTTGGCCTGCCTGCGAGCAACCAACCCTTTGCCAACGGGCGCTTTTCGCAACGCTACCGCATTATGCGAGAGGGGGCGCCGGTCTTTGTTGACAATTTTTCCCTGGATGACAGCAACCACTCCTTGATGTTGAACGGGCCGGCCGGACTACGCGGACAACCTGTTACCGGCCTCTTCCTAGCGGGGTCCTTTGCCGACGGAGATTGCGCGTCCCTGTTGCGAGCGTTGCGCGACGCCACGCCCGATAGCGGCGTGGCGCTGAGCTGGTCGGATGATTGGCTGGTTGGCCGCTACCTGGGCGCCAGCGCTGAGCAGGCGCGCAAACTGTATCGGGCCTGGTGGCGCATCTTGCGTCCGGCGCTGCTTGGGCGCGCTGCCTGCGTGCCTCGAATCTGGTTTACATAACGGTAACGTAACATGGAACTGCTGCCCAGAGAAAAAGACAAACTGTTGATATTCACCGCCGCGCTGCTGGCGGAACGCCGACTGCAACGGGGACTCAAGCTCAACTACCCGGAGACGGTAGCGTACCTGAGCATGGAGATTATGGAGGGTGCCCGCGCCGGCAAAACCGTGGCGGAACTGATGAGCTACGGCAAAGGCCTACTACGCGCCGACCAGGTCATGGATGGCGTCACGGCCATGTTGCGCGAGGTGCAAGTGGAAGCCACCTTCCCCGATGGCACTAAACTGGTCACCGTGCATGACCCCGTGAGCTGAGCATGAGCGGTCCTATAATACCCGGCGAAATGTTTCCGGCAGCGAGTGACATTAACCTGAACCAGGGGCGCGACACACGGGTGGTGCTGGTAAAAAACAGCGGCGATCGTCCGATTCAGGTGAGCTCCCACTACCATTTCCTGGAAACCAACCCCGCCCTGGTGTTCGCGCGTGAACAGACCCGGGGTTATCGCCTCAATATCCCTCCCGGCACTGCGGTGCGGTTTGAGCCCGGCCAGGACCGGGAGGTGGAACTGGTTGCCTACGCAGGCATCCGCAGGATCTACGGTTTTCGCGGCGAGATTATGGGTGCGCTGGATGAGCCCGCGGAAAGTGGGCATTAGAAAACAGGTGCCGAAACTCAGGCAGCAAAAACTGAAACATGAAAACCATTGACCGCGAAACTTACGTATCAATGTTCGGGCCCACCACCGGCGATCGGGTGCGGCTAGGTGACACCGCGTTGATTATCGAAGTGGAGAAAGACTTCAGCCAGTACGGGGAAGAGGTGAAGTTTGGTGGCGGTAAAGTGATTCGCGACGGTATGGGGCAGGGGCAACTCGGCGGCCGAGGCTGTGTGGACACGGTGATCACCAACGCCTTGATTCTGGACCACTGGGGGATTGTAAAAGCCAATGTCGGCATCAAGAACGGGCGTATCTACGCCATCGGCAAGGCCGGGAACCCGGATATACAGGACGACGTCAAGGTAGTGATCGGCCCCGGCACCGAGGTCATTGCCGGCGAGGGACAGATACTGACCGCCGGCGCGATAGACGCCCATATCCATTTCATCTGTCCGCAACAGGTTGACGAAGCCCTCATGTCCGGGGTGACTACCATGATCGGCGGCGGCACCGGACCTGCCACCGGCACCAATGCCACCACCTGCACCCCTGGTCCCTGGAATATCGGCAAGATGTTGCAAGCCGTTGACAGCCTGCCCATGAACTTCGGACTGCTTGGCAAGGGTAATGCCAGCTTACCCCTGGCATTGGAAGAGCAGTTGACGGCCGGCGCCTGCGGGCTCAAGCTGCATGAAGACTGGGGTACCACGCCCGCGGCCATAGACACCTGCCTGAGAGTGGCCGAGGACTTCGACGTACAAGTGGCTATCCATACCGACACCTTGAACGAATCGGGTTTTGTTGACGATACCCTGGCGGCATTCAAAGGCAGAACCATACACACCTACCACACGGAAGGCGCCGGGGGCGGTCATGCGCCTGACATTATCCGCGCCTGCGGCGCGCCCAATGTGCTGCCTTCATCGACGAACCCCACCCGGCCCTATACGCGCAACACCGTGGATGAGCATCTGGACATGCTCATGGTGTGCCACCACCTAGACCCTGCCATACCGGAGGATGTGGCTTTTGCCGATTCACGTATTCGCAAGGAAACCATCGCAGCCGAAGACATCTTCCATGATTTGGGCGCGTTCAGCATGATCGCTTCGGATTCACAGGCTATGGGGCGCGTGGGAGAGGTCATCACCCGTACCTGGCAGACTGCGCATAAGATGAAGCTGCAACGCGGCGCGCTGGCCGGAGACAGCGAACGCAACGACAACCTGCGGGCGCGCAGATATGTCGCAAAATATACCATCAACCCGGCCATTGCGCACGGCATCTCCAGGGAAGTGGGTTCCATTGAGGTCGGTAAACTTGCTGATCTGGTATTATGGAAGCCGGCTTTTTTCGGCATAAAACCGACGCTGATCATCAAGGGCGGGTTTATCGCCGCGGCCGCCATGGGCGATCCCAACGGGTCGATACCCACTACGCAGCCGGTGCACTACCGCCCCATGTTCGGCGGTTACGGCGGGGTGCCGCGCAGCACCTCGGTCACGTTCACCAGCGCCGCGGCCATTGAGTCCGGTGTCAGACATCACTTGAACCTCGGGCGCCGTCTGGTTGCCTGTCAGGATTGCCGTAGCGTGACCAAAACCGACATGATCCACAATAACTGGATGCCGACGGTGACGGTGGACCCGCAAACCTATGAGGTACGGGCCGACGGCGAACTGCTGACCTGCGAGCCACTTGACACCCTGCCGCTGGCGCAACTCTACAATCTATTTTAACCCGATGCTGGAAGTCTGTGAGCGATTGCCTTCGCTGGCACCGGGTTGCGTGGCGGCGGAGCTGGCGCTTGACCACCTGCAACGCGAGAAAGGACGCTTCAAATCCCGTCTGGCGGATGGCACCGAGGTGCGCGTATTGCTGGAACGGGGTCGCACCCTGCCCATCGGCCAGGTTTTGCGTAGTGTCTGCGGCCGCTATCTGGTAGTCACAGGGACGCCGGAACCGGTGACGCTGGCGCGCGCGCGTGACTGGACGATGTTCGCCCATGCCTGTTACCACCTCGGCAATCGGCACGTTCGGGTACAGATAGGAGAACGCTGGTTGCGCATCATGCCCGACCATGTGCTGGAGCTTATGCTGGCGCAACTGGGCCTTGAAGTGTTGTCTGAGCAGGCCGTATTTGAGCCGACATCCGGCGCCTACAGGGGGAGTGGCCATGTCCATCACCACCACTGACGGCGCGTTATTGCGCCTGCTGCAACTGAGCAGCGCCACCTTGCCCGTGGGCGGCTATTCTTTTTCCCAGGGGCTGGAGGCCGCCGTGGAGCAGCACTGGTTGCGCACGGATCGGGAGCTGCGCGCCTGGCTGTCAGCACAATTAAGCGAGGGACATGCCAAAGTCGATTTGCCCTTGCTGTTGCGCCTGTTCGATGCCGCCCGGCATCGCGATGCCGATTGTTTACGGCGCTGGAATGCCTGGGTTCTTGCCTGCCGGGACACCACCGAACTGCGTGCTGCAGAAATTGCCATGGGTGATGCGTTGTTGCGTCTGGTACCCCCTCTTGGTATTGACGTGCCCTGGCAGGAGCAAGGTAAAACCGCATTCGTGACAGCGTTTGCGATGGTAGCCGCCAACTGGCAGATCAAACCCCGACTCGCCTGCCATGGCTATCTTTGGAGTTGGCTGGAAAACCAGGTCGCCGCCGCCACGCGCCTGATGGCGCTGGGACAGACAGCCGCCCAACAGTTACTGGATGCACTGATGCCGGAACTACCGGCAACCGTCAAGCGCGCGAGTACGCTTGCCGACGACGCCATAGGCAGTTCCCTGCCGGCCTTGTCCATAGCCAGTTGTCGGCACGAACAACAATACTGCCGGTTATTCAGATCCTGAACAGAACCTCTGAAAATGCCCTCTATGGTATTTTTTCATGCGCCCTGAACAAAAACGAACCCCGAGATATTCCATGAAGACTGAACAAACCCTTAGAGTGGGCGTCGGCGGGCCAGTCGGCTCCGGCAAGACCGCCTTGCTGAAAGCGCTGTGCCTGGCCCTGCGTGAATACTACGATATGGCCGTGGTCACCAACGACATCTACACCCGCGAAGACGCAGAGTTCCTCACCCGTCACCGGGCGCTCGCCGCCGACCGCATTATCGGGGTGGAGACCGGTGGTTGCCCGCACACAGCCATCCGTGAAGATGCGTCGATGAATCTGGCTGCCATTGATACCTTGCATCAGCGCCACGGTGAGCTTGATCTGGTATTTGTGGAAAGTGGTGGCGACAACCTCAGCGCCACCTTCAGCCCCGAACTCTCAGATCTCACTCTCTATGTGATAGACGTATCAGCCGGTGACAAGATCCCGCGCAAGGGCGGGCCTGGTATCACCCGTTCCGATCTGCTGCTCATCAACAAAACCGATCTGGCACCCGGCGTGGGCGCTTCCCTGCAGGTGATGGAACGTGATGCTCGCAAGATGCGTCGGGACAAACCCTTTGTTTTTACCAATCTCAAAACCGGCGCAGGACTCGAAGCGGTTATCCGCTTCATCGTGACCGAGGGTATGTTGCCTGCGCGTGATATTACCTGTGTGTAACACACCTTGCATGACTAATGTCGCATAGTGTACAATAAGCATGCTGCTTGGGATTAAGGTACGCATCCCGTTCGTCATCATCACACTAATCAGGTATAACCTAGGGGGGACTGTATGTCAAAGCCGCTGGACATCAAGCGCAATAAACTGAACCAAGCCATAGTCACCGCCATCGCCGCAACGGCTGTCAATACTCCCGCCAACGCCCAAATCGAAGAGCTCATCGTCACTGCCACCAAGCGCGCCGAATCCACCCAGGACATCCCGGTCGCAGTCTCCGCTTTGAGGGGAGATGACCTAGAAGAACTGCGCATCAGCAACTTTGATGATTACGTCCGCTACCTGCCTAACGTGGTAAGCATGGGCACCGGCCCGGGGCAGAGCGAGCTTTACATCCGCGGCGCCGCTACCGAGCAATCAAAAAACACCATCGCGGCCATTCAGGGGTCAGCCCCGGCAGTGGCGCTGTATGTGGATGAGATGCCGGTCGCATTCGGCGGCCGCAACCTAGATGTGTACGCGACCGATCTGGCGCGCGTCGAGGTATTGCCCGGCCCGCAAGGCACCCTGTTCGGCGCCAGCTCGCAGTCTGGTACGGTGCGCCTGATTACCAACAAACCGGTGCAGGGCGAGTTCCAGGCCGGTGCCAGAACGGATGTATCCGTCACCAGAGGCGGCGGTGTCAACAACTCTCAGGAGGCTTATTTGAATCTGGCCGTCACTGATGAGCTGGCGCTGCGCATTGCGGCCTACCATGATGAGCAAGCCGGCTGGATAGATAACGTCAGCAATCTGGACGCAAACGGCAACGTCATCCCCGGCGGTTGGGACACCAACGGCGGCGGCCTCATTGAGGTGATCAACCGCAATGATATATCGGCTGCGCCGGTAAATCCGGACAGCCGGTTTGAGCTTGCCGATAACAGCCAGCTGGTGGAGGAAGACTTCAACGACGCCAGGTATATCGGTGGACGGTTCAGTCTGGCCTACCAACCCACCGACAGTTTCGGTTTGCTGGCACAACATACCCAACAATCCCTGGAGGCCGACGGCGTGTTCGCCTACGACCCCAACCTGGACGGCCGCAGCAGCGTCACCCGTTTCACCGACGATACCAGCGAGGATGAATTCGGGCTGACCACCCTGACCCTGAACGGCCGCATCGGCCAGCTGGACCTGATTTACACGGCCGGTTATCTGCAGCGCGACATGGATGCACGCATCGACTATTCATCCTATACCACCGGCGGCGGCTATCAGGTGTATTACCTGTGCCCGGATGTCAGGGCCGGCGCCGGTGTCAGCCCCAATGATATTGCACCGGTGACCTGCTACGACCCGGAGTCACAATATACCGACAACAATTCAAACCAGCGCGTCACTCAGGAGTTCCGGGTGTCCATGCCGGATGAGTTCCGTATGCGGGTGACCGCCGGTGCGTTCTTCGATGAACAGACTACGCGCGGCACCGCCGCCTTCGAGCTGGCCGGCACCCGGGATGACGGCGACGGCGCCTGGCCGGCACTCGGACTGGTAGGCGATGCAGTGGAAGGAACCAATGCCGGGGGGAAATTATTCAACCCCAGAGTCAGTTTCGTCAACGACTATACTCGCAAAACCGAGCAGCTGGCCTTGTTCGGCCAGTTGGATTTTGACATTACCCCCACGGTGACCGCCAGTTTCGGCGCGCGCTGGTATGACATTGATTTTGATTTCAAGGGCGCCAGCAGCTTCTCCTTCCGCTGCAAGGGTGGCGAAGACGGCTGTGATAATTCCGACCAGTACCCGGAACGAACTCGTTTTCCCGATGCCCCCAGAGGTTCCGATGTGTTTGATCCTACCACCCCGGCTGGCGGCAATAACGTGACGGCGCGGCTGCGCGCCTTGGGCTGCGGGGAAGCAGGCCTGCGGGCAATTCAGGCTGCCGGCGGTAACGGCACCGGCGGCGGCGACTTCAGGACCGAAGCCAATATTGCCGCAGTCATGGCCGATATTGAGGCCGGCCTCTTAAATGTGGACGGTCTGAATTGTGATGGCGTTTTGAATGAGTCCGATGTCATATTCCGCGCCTCGCTGGACTGGAAGGTAACCGATGATATCCTATTGTTCACTACTTTCGGTCAGGGTTTCCGGCCACCGGTGACTAACCGAAACGCCGGCAGAGCCGCGCTTAATCCACGCGCCGAACCGGTTTATGACAACTACCGGGTGCCAGCTGTGGCCGTCACCGACAAAATGGACAACTACGAGTGGGGCATTAAGGCAGACTTCTTTGACCGCACCTTGCGCGTGAACGCCACCGGCTACTATTCCGAGATTGACGACCTGCAGGTATCCCGTTTCGACCCGGCCAATGTGGCCTTTCTGGTATTCATTGAGAATGTGGGCGATGCCGAGATCCTGGGCGCCGACGGCGATTTCACCTGGGCGCCGACCGACAACCTCACGATTGCCGGCGCCTTCAGTATTGTCGATAGCGAAATTACCCGTTTGAACGCGCAGCTGGACGGTATTGCCGTGCCGGTGGGCAGCGAACTGCCGTTCACCCCGGACTTTTCCGGCAACCTGCGTGCGCGCTATGAGTTTGACGTGCCGCTGCTGGGCGGGGCAAGCGCTTATCTGTCGGGCGGCATCAGTTATACCGGAGCAAGCAAATCCGGCATCGCCGGCAGCGCGTTTCAGGTCGAGGATACCCTGGTGCGCGCCCACGGTCGTGGTTCGGGGCTCGACATCGCCGCCGAGGGCGGCGACTTTGCCGGCGGTAATTGCGGTACGGTCAGCGCTCCCGTCATCTGTAAAAACGGCCGCTATATACAGGATGACTATGTGCTGCTGGATTTAGCCGTAGGTATGAAGAGCGCAAGTTGGGGCGCCGAGTTATTCGTCGATAATGTCACCGACGAGCGGGCCGAACTGCATGTCGATACCTTGCAGTTCATCCCCAAGGTAGTCACCAACCGCCCGCGTTCCTTTGGCGTCCGGTTTTCCTACGACTATCACTGAGCAGCAACCCGATACCAACCCTCAACCAATCAGCGCGTCCTCCCCGGCCAGAATACGGGCTAACCAATCCAGCCGGTGATGGTCATCAGACCGAGGACGATCAACCAGACGATCAGGGTGCGGTTGATCAAGCCCATGGTGTCTTTGATGCGGCTGATGAAATCGGCGTTGTCCTTGTCCTGCGCCGCGGTGCCGATCGGTTCGTAGTTCAGCGCGCCCAAACCGGCCCGGGCGATCACGTCGCGGCTGCTTGCCAGGGTGTGGCCAGATACCGTGCGCCAGCTGTCCAGAGCGCTGACCAGACTGCCGCCCAGGGCAAACCCCAGGGCCAGCAGGCGCGCCGATGGCCACATCAGTATCCGATGCAGGGCCCGTACTGCGTCGGCATAACCGTCTGCGCGCGGCTCGTGACGCAGCGCCAGATTCACCACCAGACAGTACAGCAGCGCACCCACTGCGCCCAGCAGCAGGAACCAGAAGACGACGGCAAACAGGTACTCATGCGCGCGTAACATAAGGGCAGTGAGTACCTGCTGCTCAGCAACGGCGCCGTCTTCGGGCTGATCGTACAGTATCTCTGCCAGGATTTTCTCGGCGGCAGCTTCATCAGCGTTGCCCAGCGCCGCGGTATAGCTGTCCACCCGCGCGCCTAGGGCCGGGCCGAAGCTGTACACTAGCACTAGGAAGGATAACAGGAACCCCAGCAGAAAACTCACCTCACCCGCCAGATAAACCAGTGTCGCCAGTGTCGCCAGCGGGATGAACAAGGTCAGCAGCAGGCCGCAAGGTCCCTGCCACCACGCAACGCCCGCCAGCCTGCCCCCCAGCCAGTCACTGTAACGCACAAACCAAGACAGATTCCGATAACGGTCGAAACCTCCCAGCCAGAATTCCACTCCCAACGCAATCAGTACTGTGATCAGGTTCATAGAGTCATAATAGTACATTTACTGAAAAAATGATATGTGTGGAACTGCTGCGTTCGGAGTTTTTACTCTGACCTCATACTTTTCAGCCTTGCATACAAGCGCTCCCAATCGAAGGCCGGGCCGGGGTCGGTCTTGCGACCCGGGGCGATGTGGCAATGCCCCCTGATGGTTTCCGGGGTCAGCTGCGGCCAGGCCTGTTGCAATGCTGTTATAACCCGAACCAGAGTGTGATACTGCTCGGGCTGGTAGGCGATATCATCCGCACCTTCCAGTTCGATGCCGATGGAGAAGTCGTTACAGTTCTCCCTGCCGTTAAATTCCGAGCGACCGGCATGCCAGGCGCGCCGGTGGAATGGCACGAACTGCACGACGTTCCCCGGTCGGTCGATTAACAGGTGCGCGGATACCCGCAAGTCTTTGATATCCTGCAACCGGGGATACGCGTGATAGTCTAGGGCGTTGCAGAACAACTGCTCGATGCAGGGCGTGCCGAACTCCCCCGGCGGCAGACTGATGCCGTGAATAACGAGCAGGTCTATCTCAACCCCCTGCGGCCGGTCGTCGCAGTTCGGCGACGGCGCACGCCGGGCGCCGCACAGCCACTGCGCCTTGTCGTCAAGTAACATGTTCATGTTATACAGGATGTTACCGGCTGCCCACCGTGAAATAAAGTATCATGTTCGTTATTCCGGGCTTGGCCGGTTCAAGACATCATTCCTCAAAGTTGAGTAAAATGACAGGCTATGCCAGACACTACGAACAGGCCGCCGCTGCCGGCCGATATTGGCAGCGCCGTGCGCCGCGCCTTGAACGAAGACCTAGGTACGGGCGATCTGACTGCCGGGCTGCTCCCGGCGCAAGGCGCAGTCAAGGCGCAGGTCATAAGCCGTGCGCGCGCGCTCCTGTGCGGCGTGCCCTGGTTTGACGAGGTATATCGGCAACTGGATGAACGCGTGCACATCGACTGGCACAGCCAGGACGGCGGCGCCCTTGAACCCGAGCAGGTCGTTTGTACCCTGTCCGGCCCGGCGCCGGCATTACTCAGCGGCGAGCGCACCGCGCTGAACTTCCTGCAACTGTTGTCCGGCACGGCTACCGTCACCGGCGAGTATGTCGCCCTCATCGCGCATACCGCCACCCGCCTGCTGGATACGCGCAAGACCTTACCCGGTCTGCGCTCGGCGCAGAAATACGCGGTGCTGTGCGGCGGCGGCGGCAATCATCGTATGGGGCTGTATGATGCCATCCTGCTCAAGGAAAACCATATCCGTGCCTGTGGTTCCGTCAGCGCCGCGCTGGTGGCGGCGCGGGCAACCCGGCGGACGGTCGAAATCGAGGTGGAAAACGAGACACAACTCAAAGCCGCGCTGGCCGGCGGTGCCGACATCATCATGCTGGACAATTTCAGCCTGAAACAGGTGCGGCGGGCGGTACAACTGAATAACGGCCGGGCGCGCCTGGAAGTATCCGGCGGCGTCACGCGGCAGGCGCTGGCGGAACTGGCTGCGACCGGTGTTGATTACATCTCGGTGGGAGCGTTGACCAAGCATGTGCGCGCGGTGGATTTTTCCATGTTGGTGAGCGACCAACCTTGAGCCTGCGCGTCCGTCTCGCCTTGCTGATCACGCTGCTGTTTGTCGCAGTGCTGGGCGCCGGCAGTATTTATGCGATCACCAACGCGCGTAAGACGATTACGGAAGAAATCCGGTCGGCGGCGCTGCTGACCTCCAACATGCTTGCAGCCTCCGTCACGGCCATACAGGATGCGGGGGACCCCGGCCTGTACACTGAGCTGTTGTCGGAACTGGAGCGGCTGGAAACAACGCGCCACCTGCAGATTATCATTTCACTGGACCCGGGCGCCGGCCGCGCGCAACCGTTGCAACCCTCTCCGCCCCTTGATACCGAAGCGCCGCGCTGGTTTGTCAATCTGGTCAAGCCGCCGCCACTGGAGTTCAAGCGCGTAATCACCCGTCCGGGCTCAGCCGGGACCGGGATACTCATCCGCGCCGACCCTGCCGACGAGATCGACGAAGCCTGGCAGGAAACCCGTAATTTCCTGCTGCTGCTGGTATTGTTCACGGCACTGGCCAACCTGCTGGTCTATTTTATCCTGGGCCGGGACCTGCAGCCCATCGAAGCCATCGCGGGATGACGACACGCTGGCGCTGGAAATCCGGGATGACGGCGCCGGGTTCGACCCCAGCCGCACCCGCGCCGGCATGGGCCTGACCGGCATCCGCGAACGGTACGGAGGCCGTATATCCAGTCTGCCCCCATATCCCCGAACTCCTCCCTCTCCATTGTCAACATAGCCAGCAAGCAGTTCGCTTACTGTGATTGCCAACGGCTGTATTTTCATGCCTGCAATTCCTTGTTTCGGATAAAAATTCGCCCATAAAGAGAATGGACTACATCGCCGTCTTTTACAAAGAAATTTTGTGAAGCCCTTTTGGGCTTTCCTTTCAAAGGGGCATTTCCCTTTTTCTCCCCGTTGTATTCATACCAGATTGCCGTTTTGGAATCATGCTTGCTGAACATGTCCCTTTCCTTGCTCTTGTAACAAGAGCCAATCAACCGCTTCAGCTTCAAACGATGAAAGTTCTGGGCAAAATATTGAACAAAATTGGATACTGTCGGATCGTCGCAATTACAATATACGGTCCCTCCCTCAAAGTGAGGTTCGTAATACTGCAATTCGTTCGCAATGTCGGTCAGTTGAGTATAAAACTCATCATCCTTTTTGTTTTTTGCCGTGTGCAGGTTCCGATTAAGCGACGCTAACGGCGGCGGGCTCACTTGACCTCCCGGATAACCGGGCCTCCATCCGGCTTGAAATCCATCTTGAAAGTACGCTCCAGATCCTCTTGCGTCGGATACGGCATTTCCTTTTCCCGCTTGCAGTCTACCCGCATGGGCAACAGGGCCTTGACCGCCAAATCAATGTCTCTCCTCATCATCGTTTCTCCTACCTGTGTGTCATGTATCAGGCCGTTAGTTGATCTTATGATATATCCCGTTGTATCCCTTTTTCAAGACCTGCTTATCCTTGATAATTCCATCAAAAACGGCAGCATATCCCTGTACTGCGCGGCCACGTCTAATTTTTGAGGTGGCCTAAAGTTTACTCTTCACCAGTTCATACACGAGTTCTGTAGCCGTGCCGGTGCCGGACAGTACGAACTCCAGCTTGCTGCGCCGGTCATAGACAAATGCCTCGTCTTTAATGCCGCCGATGTTGATATAAACGTTCAGGGCTGCGCTGCGTAGCGCAGCGTGGGCGGCGAGCACCGCGACGCCGGCGTCGCTGATGACATTGAGGTTGCCCTGCTCTGCCACCGGGCGACATAACTCGATGATATCCGCACACAGTTGCGCACAGGCCAGCGGCACGTCGGTCGCTTCTTTCAGGGCCGCCTGTATGGCTGCCGACCGTGTCGCCTGTGCGGCCTCGGTTTCCTTGCTCATGCCGTACGCGGCCATAACCCGGTCAAATACCTCAACATCGGCCTGAATCATACCGGTGACCTCGGCGCGCAGCGCTTCTGAACGCGCCAGGAATTCCCGCATCTGTGCGTCAACGTGTGCGTAATTTTTCTTGCCTGCAGTAAAATTGGCCACCATGCTGAGCAGGGCCGCGCCCATGGCGCCCATGATCGCAGCCGCGCTGCCCCCGCCCGGCGTGGATGACCTTGAGGCAAGCTGGTCGAGAAACGTTTGGAGTTGCTGTTCGGTAGACATCTGGCGCTCCGTTGTGGTTTTTCTGGATTGTCAGGAATGCGTGTTGTAGACTCGCCTCTGATTTTGTGAGGCGTCTGTAAGTTGGCGCAAAGTATAGAGGAAATAAAATGAAAAAACTTCTGTTTCAACTCGACACCGACGCCCACGCCGCAGTCTTCGATACCGTGGTCGGCTATGACGGCGGCGCCGACCACGTGATAGGGCATGGCGGTTGCACCCCGGACAATGTGCGGGCGCTGGTGGACGGCGCCATCTTCACCCGCAGTCCCAAGGAGAAGAAAAACACCGCCTTGTTTATCGGCGGCAGCGACATGGTGGCCGGGGAACAACTGCTGGATGCAGTGCAAAAAGTATTCTTTGCCAATTTTCGCGTCTCCGTCATGCTCGACAGTAACGGCAGCAACACCACCGCCGCGGCCGCAGCCGCCAAGCTGCTGGGTAGCGGCGGAGTGACCGGCAAGAAGGTGGTGATCCTGGGCGGCACCGGCCCGGTTGGTCAGCGCGCCGCGGTCATGCTGACCCGGGAAGGCGCCGAGGTGGTGTTATGTTCGCGTGGGCAGGCCCGCGCCGAGGCCGCCGGCACGGCTATCAAGGGCCGTTTCGGTGTTGATGTCACCCCCCTGGGCACTGCCACTGATGAAGAACGCGCCGCCGCCGTGGCGGACGCGCAGATCGTGATCGCCACCGGCGCCGCCGGCGTGCAGCTGTTGAGCCGGGAGGCCTGGGAGAACAACCCGTCCATTGAGATGCTGGCGGACGCCAATGCCACCCCGCCGCTGGGTATTGAAGGTGTGGACATGATGGATCGCGGCGAGGTGCGCAACGGCAAGACCTGCTGGGGCGCGATTGGCTTCGGCACCCTGAAACTGGCCCTGCATCGGGCCTGCATCGCCAGGCTGTTCGCAAGCAACGACCAGGTGTTCGATGCCGAGGAAATCTTCGCCCTGGCGAAGACTATGAGTTGAACTGTATGTAGCGACAGAAATAGTGCCGTGTTCATCATTCCGGCTTGCGCCGGAATGATGAACGAAGGGTGATAACATGTTTCTCAACTTATTATCAGTCTGCTGTTTCAAACAGTTCCAGCTCGTTGCCGTCCGGGTCCAGCACGTAGATAGACTTGCCGTAAGGGCCGGGGCCGAGTTCCCCTCTGGGAAACTCTGCGCCGGTTTGTTTGAGCTTTTCATACAGGGCTTCGACGTTCCGAACTGCAAACGCCAAGTGGTCCAGCTGCTTCATGTCGCCGGGGCCGCCGGCGGTCAGCCCCAGTCCTTCCATCGTGGCAATGAACGGACGCCCGTCAGGCAGCGGCTTGGCATCTACGCGTCGGGTGAAGCCCAGGGTATTCAGGTAAAAATCCATGGCTCTTTCCAGGTCGCTTACCATCAACAGCAGATGATGCACATACACGGGCTTAGGTTGCAGTTGTTGCTCCACCCACCCCAAGAAGTCCGCTGACTGACAGGTCACCCCCAGATATTGGCGCCATACCTCCCGGGCGCTCTGCTCCCAGGCCGGATTGACGCCGGAGATACAGTCTTCGATTGCAACCACGTCGAAATCACGCAGGTAGGCCTCCCGCATCGTGGTTTCAACGCAAGCGTTGGCCGTCAACCCGGTAATGAACAGGGCTTCGACCCCCAGTTGTTCCAGCACCAGTTGCAGGCGCGTTTCATAAAAGCCGCCAAAACGGTGTTTGCGAATCATGTATGTCGGGTTGGTCACCAGATCTTGCAATTCATCCACGATCTGCGCGTCCCAGCTGCCGGCCAGGGCCGACACGCCCTTGCGTTTGGACGTATGTGATGGAAGACGCTTACGCGCCCGTCGGGAGTCGGTGGCAAAGTGTTCCTGCACCGTCCATAACACCGGCATGCCCACCGCATGACAGCGTTCAATGACGGTGCGCAACGGTTTGATAACGCTGCCCAGACGCTCGGTATCCAGGCCGGACTGGCCCAGCGTGCCGTCCTGGTGACAAAACGCATTCTGCAAGTCGATGACGAGCAGTGCCGATTTTTTCAGCTCCAGCAATTCCAGTGACATGTTCAGCCCCCCTTCCGGTCCAATCCGAGCACGCCGGCGCGCGCCCAATCCTCCAGTTCATATTCCTGGATGATGACATGCAGGCCATCCGGTTTTGCGTCAGCGTGTTCGACCATGGCGTCGGTAATCGCCTTGGCCAGTTTTCGTTTTTGCTCAACACTGCGACCTTTCCACATCTGTACGGTTACTACAGGCATATTTAGTCCTCTATATAGTCAATTCCCGGCGTCATACAACGTCGTGGTGGTCGGCACGTTTTCATCTGCAAGGCCGGCGCGGATGACGGCGGCGGCGGCGAGTTCCCGCGCCTTACATTTTATCTCCTGCTCAGCAACGCCGACAACCTTGCCGTCGCGGTACAAGGCATTACCGTCCACCCAGGTTTCCCTGATGCTGGCCGTCGAGGCGGAAAATACCAGCGCCTGCAAGGGGTCGTGAAACGGCGTCCATTCAACATGCTCCAGATCAAACACAATGAAGTCAGCCTTTTTGCCGATTTCAAGCGACCCGATCTCATCGTCCCACAACAATGCCTTAGCGCCTTCAATCGTGGCCGCGCGCAAGGCCTGGCGCACCGTTACCACATCCGCTTGCAGACGCGCATCCTTGAACATGCCCGCGCACAGGAACAGCTGGCGCATCAGGTTCATATTCCCGGCTGCGGAAACACCATCGGTGCCCAGGGCAACCGTTACGCCGGCGTTGATCAGTTCCGGATATTTGCCGATTGCGGTGGCGCCCTTGCCCAGCTTGAAAGAGGAAGAAGGACAAAAAGCCACCTTCGTGCCATAACTCGCCAGGGTCTCCACCTCCTCCTCAGCTACGGCTGCGCCATGGGCAATGACTAGGTTGTTGCCCAGCCCGCCGGCCTGCTCGATACGGGTGATCGGCCAGACTCCGTATTTGTTTTCACAGACCCGCGCCTCTTCGATGCTGGTCGCCAGATGATAAGTGGTGCCCACCCCCAGCTTTTCGGCCAGCTCCCGGGCGCCCACGTGCAACCCCAGGGTGCACGGCTCCTTGCCTTCGATATTCACCCAGCAACGCACCCGGCCATCGAGGGCACCATGATAGGTTTCCACACAGTGCTGTAGTTCACGCAGCGCGGTGGGCGCGTCGGCGAAGAAATGGTGTTTAACCATGCTGTCGGTCCAGCCCCTGGGCCTGACCTCGGGCGGGTTATCAGCGGCGTGGCGCCCGGTAATCCCGCGTATGCCCGTTTGTTCCATCGCCCGCACGGTAATGCCGGGGTCGTATTGTGAACCCATGTCCAAAAAACAGGTGGTGCCACAACGCAACATCTCGGTGATACCCAACAGCGCGCCCCAGTATTCATCCTCGGCACTGATATGCGCATAAAATGGCTTGGCCCAGTGGAACACCCAGGCGCGGGTATTGAGGTTGTCCGGAAACACCGCCCGCGACAGGGTTTCCGACAGGTGCACATGGGCATCAATAAAACCCGGACAAATCCCGTTCAGGGTTCCGTCCCGGACCTGGTCGAAGCCTGCCCGGGCATGTCTTTGTGCAACCTCGGAGGTAGCGCCCAGGTCGATAATTCTGTCATCTTCAATGACGATGGCCGCATCACGTATTACGCGGTCGTCCTTATCCACCGTCAGGATGAACTCAAGATGTTCAATAAGCGTTTTCATTATTGAACAGCCAGCAACCGGTCGGTATCGGTGTAGTCGGATAACAGTTCGGCGCCGGTTTCGGTCACCAGTACCATATCCTTGTTCTGCATGCCGAAGCCATGGCCGGTGTCATAGACCAGTGGCTCTATTCCCAATACCATGCCCGCTACCAACGGCACATCGGAATACATCCCCAGATACGGCTCCTCGTGCAAATGTAGGCCGATGCCGTGGCCGATGAATTGTATCGGCGGCAAGTTCAGCTTTGCCAGGTGACGGCTGAATGCCTGATAGATTTTTTTGGAACTGGCGCCGGGTTTGATCAGGTCCAGCACCAGATATTTGCACTCCACCAGGTTTTGCCAGATTTCCTCTGCGTGGCGCGGCGCAGCCTGCACCCGGGCGGTGCGACAAACGCCGGCATGGTAGCCGTTAATGACCGGAAATATTTCCACCCGGCAGATATCGCCCGGCTCCAGCGTGCGCATGGAAGGCCCGACATTGGGATAGACACTCCTGGGGCCGGTGGCGACTATCATCAATTTGAAGTCCGCGGCGCCCAGGGTATAAATATGCCTGGTCAACCCTGCGGCGATGTCCATTTCAGTAGCGCCGGCGCTGACCCCCTGCAACGCCTTGCCGATCGATTCATCGGCGATACGCGCCAGACGCCGCAGCAATTCTATTTCATCCGGGGTCTTGATTTGGCGCAACCGCTGCAGGTCGGTATCGGCTGCGACGAAACGGGCCTCAGGCAAAGCCTGACACAAGGCCTGATAGTCATTGGCAAACAGGTAATTCAACTCGGTGCCGACTGTTGCGCGCGCCAAGCCCTGATCGCGCAACAACTGTGCAAGCACCTGCATGGGTTGCTCGGTAAATTCTCCCCATACCCTGACCTCGGCGCCGTCAACCCGGCTGCTGACCGTGGTTTCTTCCATATCCACCGCCAGGTAGGCGCAGTTGCCGTCGGCCGTGACCACCACGGCCGCATGGCGCCAGCGCATCAACGGCTGGGACGGGACGACAAAACCGGATACATAAGCAAAGTTTTCCGGCGACAGACAAACCAGGCCGTCCAGGCCAGAGGCCTGCATGGTTGCCGTCAGTTTTGTTACTATTTCATTATGCATAGCTGTGACCGTTATTCTGTTGCGCGTCAGGGCACCTTTTTTTGAAGGTTAATAGAATTATAATGAATGATCGAAGTTTGTAATCACAATTTATTGTTATGGACTGCATGGCCGACCTTGACGGATAATAATACGTTCATCGGGTCGTCTTGACAGAATGTCATCAAAACTCTGCCCCTTTACCAGCACCATATCGGCGCTGTCGTTCACGGCCGGCGCCACCTTGCCATCGCACAAGGCCTTGACCAGGTCATCGGTGGCATCGAGTTGCGCGGCCAGCATGGCAATATAGCCGGCGTCCAGCAAGTCTGCATCGCCATAGGGATAAAAGACATCGCAAACATTATCGCTGGCAATGCGTACGGCAACGCCGGCGGCGAGCAACTCGTGCACGCAGGCCAGACCGCGTCGTAGCGGCGCGCCCTGCCGGCGGTCTTGCAGGTACAGGTTAGTGGTGGGCAGTACCACCACTTCAATGCTGGCTTGCGCCAGTTTCTCCAGCAGCCGGTTGCGCGTCCCGGCCTCCAGCACCGACAGCACGCAACCGTGGCTCAGGGTCACGCGTCCCTGGCAGCCGTTGGCGCAGGTGGCGTCAGCCAGATACTCAATGGAGGCGCGTTCGGCCTCCAGGTGTTCGTCCTGATGCAGGTCGATGGCCGCGTCCTGCTCGACAGCCAGTTCGAGCACGGCGTCAATGGCGCGGTGCGGCTGCGGGTAGAGCGACGGCGCCGCGCCGAGCAGCGCGGCGCCGCGCGCCAGGGCTTCCCGGAGCATCGATTTTCCATCGCTGCCGGCGGGGTCAAGTCGCGACGAGGCAAAGGCAACGACCTCTATGTCCATGTTCGCGCCCATGGCGGCTTTCGCATCCAGGGTACCTTGCACCGCCCTGAAGCGGGTCTCAGGATCAATATCGGCGTGCGTTCTGAGGCCGGTGGTACCGTGGGAACAGGCTCGCCGAAACAGCTTGAGGGCGTGCGCGCAGTGTTGTTCGACAGTAAAGTGCCGGAGTAATTCCAACGCCTGGGCCACGGCATGTGCAAACGAAGCAGGTTTTTGTTCGGCCCGCGTGAAGGCCCGGTTGGCGTGGACATGCTTGTCCACTAGGGGTGGCAGGCACACCCATGCAGCCGGCGTTGCGAGTTCTGTTATTGCTGTTATGGCGCCGTCGGCGATGACAATTTCCAGCGCTTGTTCGGAACCGGCAAAAGCGACGTTGCGCAGCACGGCAGCGCCATTTTCCAAGGTGCTGACAGGGTTATCGACGGCGCTCACTGTCAGCATCCGGGGCGCGTGATGCAGCTGCCGCGTCCGTACTGGTCTTCATCCACGGCCCCGTTCTCATAGACGATACGGCCGTTGGCGACCGTCATAACCGGCCAGCCTTGCAGTTTCATCCCTTCATAGATGCAGGTGCCGTGGCCGTCGTGGGTCACCTCGCGTTCTTCATCCAGGTCCACCAGTACCAGGTCGGCATCCGAGCCCGGTTCCAGTGAGCCCTTACGCGGATAGAAACCGAAGCGCTTGGCCGGGCCGTAGGAATTGACCCGCACCAGTTGCTGCAAAGTGAGCCCGCGCCGCAGCACGCCATGGGTGATGAGCAACGGCAACTCCCAGGGAAAACTGACCACGCCGGGAAACTCGGTCCACAGGTCTTCGCCCTTCTTGGGCAGGAACGGCACGTGGTCGCTGCCGATGGAATTGACCCGGTCCGCCAGCATCCCGCGCCACAACCATTCCTTTTGTTCGGCATCGCGCAACGGCGGTGAAATCTTCGCCGTCATATCCAGGTCTTCGTCGTAACAGGTGCGGGTCAGGTAATGCGGGCAGGTTTCCACGGTCACGTCCACCCCTCTGGCCCGCGCCTCCAGCGCCAGCTCCGGGCCGGCGCCCACCGAGGTATGCACCAGTTGCAGGGAACAACCGGTGCGTTCGGCCAGGAAGATCATGCGTTTGATAGTCTCCACCTCACAGAAGGCGGGGCGCGATTCGGTATAGGCACCCAAGTCCTGGCGCCCGGAGGCCATCATATCCTTTTTCACCCAGCCGGCAATGGCGGTATTTTCACAATGCACCGAAACTACGCCCTTGGGCAGCCTGGCTACCTGCAACATGGTGGCATACACCCAGCCGTCATTGGCCGGCACGATACCAATGGGGTTATCCGGCTCGTAGCCGAAATACAGCTTAAAAGACTGCACCCCGGTATGTTCGACTATACGCGGAATTTCATGGATGTGTTCTTCGCGCTGTATGCCGAAGTGAAAACCGAAGTCGATGCAGACGTTTTCCTCACCGATACGGCGGCGCTCATCGTAAAACGGCAGATAGGACTCCTTTTTGTTACGGATATACAAAAATATGGTGGAAATGCCGCCGCGCGCCGCTTGCGCAGTCTCGGTGCGCATGTCCTCGTCATAAGGATACGCCACCCCCAAGTGACAATGGGTATCTATCACGCCCGGCAACAGGCAGCGGCCTTCGGCATCGATCACGCGCCGCGCCGGCGGCAGGGCATCATTGACGCCGGCCATGAGTATCTTACCCTCCTTGACCGCGATGCCGCCGAAGAATTCGCCGGTGTGATCGACTACCCGGGCATTGCGAATAACCAGCTCAGCTTTCATTGCCGTTGTGCCTCCAGTGCCTTGCCGATGATTTTGCGAATGCCCGTCCATTGACTGCCGCCTACCGTGATCGGCGCCCGGCGCCCCAGCGCCCGGGCCCAGATCGCCTTGCGACCGGTGCTTTGTGCATAATCCAGGTCCACGCCTCCCGGTGGCGCCGATAAATCCATGACCAGGGCCGTGGCCGGTAATTCATCGATGATGTGCCGGGTTACGATGGGGGCCGGCACGGTTGACAGAACCATATCAAAATCGGATGCCGCGGCGCCCAATCGGTCTAACGGCAACCCTTCGGCGCCAAGCGTATAGGCCGCCGCGCGCTGTACCGGATTGCGCGCCGCCACCGTCACCCGGGCGCCCAGGGCCACCAGAGTATGCGTCAATACCGAGCCGATATTACCCTGACCCACCACGCAGATATTTGCATTGTGAATGGTGATAGCGGTGTTTTCGATGATGATTCTGAGGGCCGCCTCAACAATGGCCGGGGCGCGCAACAGCATGAGTTCCTGGTCGTGTTCGTATTCGTGAATACCAATGCCAAGCTCCTGCGCGGCCCGGGTCAGCCCTGCATCCGCCTTGCCCAGGATAATATGGGCGCCGGCCGCCATGACCGACAGCAGGTCGGCCCTGGGGATGATTTTCTCATTGGCAAAAATACTGCCGTCCACGGCGATGCCCGGTATCGGCATGAGGCAAAAGTCAGCATTGCGCAGACACTCCGTTGCAGTCGTTGCCAGGGTCGCCCCGGTGACCCCGCAGACAGGCCAGGGGAAGCCATAAGCCGTCACGGTGGCGCCGGTCGCCGCGGCCAGACGCGCGATCTCCTGCTCACGGTCATCGCCGCCGAGTATGGCGATTTTCAACGCCTCCCAGGTGATGGACGTATCGTGTTTTTCGGACATTGTATCGTTATCTCTTTCAGTTATGTCTTACCAGACCAAGTAATTGTTCCTTGCTCAAGCCGTCGATGCCCATTGTTGCGGCAGAGCGGCCGGGGTTATTGTCACCCACCAACAGCTGCGCCAGTTGCATCAATGATCGGGCGACCGGCGTGCGGACGCCAGCAATGCCGGCCAACGCCAGCAAAGGTTTTAGCCCGTACCAGAAGTCTTCACGGTAATAGCGATGCGCCAGGGAATCCGGCGCCTTGATTTTACTGTTGGCGGCGCCACCGCGAATCGCCGCGGCCAGCCCGGCGCCGCGGTCGGCATCACTTTCAATGGTGCCAATGGCTTGCATTTCGGTGAACAGGTCGGGCAACCGGTGTCCGTAGGCGGCGGCAACGGCCAGGCGTTCGGCGTCCAGCGCCGCCATGATGCGCCCTACGCCGTCCGGCAGTCCTTGCACGTAAAACGTAAAATCACCGTGGCACGATTCCACCCAGGCTGCGCCCAGGATAGCGCCCGGCGGGTGCAGGATCATATTGACGTTAGCCAGACCGGTGGCGAGCACGTCGGCGGCGGGGGTTGCAACCGGGTACAGGTCTTGGGCCCGGCTCAGCGCCGCCGCGCCGCCCGGCAGCGCCGCCACCCGCACCTGTTTGGCCGCGCCCGTAATCCACACCGTATCAGGCTGTGGTTTCCTTGCCACATACGTCAAGGTGGAAAACTCGGCCGTAGGCGGCGGCGCCAGGTTATGGCGCTTGAATACTGCAACAAATTCCAGCGCGCCGCCGGTGTGACCGGGGTTCAGCACGACCGGGACGGCGTTGGCGCCGAGTTTGACCAGGGCCTCGGCAACGGGGGTGTGCGCCGGCACCGGCAGGCAAATGAGAATAACCTGCGCGCCGGCAAGCGCCTCGGCCAGATTTGAGGTCATCAGCTCCGGCGTTGCCAGCCCCTCGCCCAGGACGCCGCGGTAGCGGATACCCCCGGCCCGTTGAAAAGGCGCCAGCGTTGCCGCGGAACGGTTCCACCAGTGCGTCCTGAAACCGCGTTGCCCCAGTTCCACCGCCGCCGCGGCGCCGCCGTTGCCGGCGCCCAGGATAGCCACGATCATGAGGCCGCGTAGCGTTTTATCTTGTCCATATCCACTTCAATGCCAAGCCCCGGCCCTTGCGGCACCAGCACACAGCCGTCTTCAAACCCGAACGGTTCGGTAATAAGGTCATCCAGATAATAAACGCCTGCGACCGCCGGCCCGGTTGCGCCTTTGGGGCTGGATACGGGAGATACGCTGGGCAAGGTTGCGATCTTCGAGGCGGCGCCCAGATGCAGATTGGCTGCATTGCCGATACCGGACTCTATCGAACCGCCTATATCACTGTACATACCCAGCGCGCTGGCAATATGCGCTTGCTGCATAGCCCGGTACAACCCGCCGGGTTTGGTCACGTAACAGGAAAAACAGGAAGCAGCCTTGAGCTCATGGAGTTCCAGAATGTCGTGGATGGTCCAGGCGGATTCATCAGCCATGACCGGGCAATCGATGCGCGCGGCCACGAAAGCCAGTTGCTTGTTATCCATCAACGGCTGTTCACAGAGCAGGATATTGTATTCCTGCTGGCGCCGGGTTACGTTAATCGCCTCCCAGACGTTATCGTAGCCTTCATTGCCATCGACTCTGATTTTTACTTCGTCTCCGAGCCGTTCACGCAAGCGCCTGACTACTTCGACATCACGCGCCGGGTCCAGGCCGGTCTTGCATTTCAGCGTTTTTGCACCTTCCTCAACCGCAGTCACCGCCTCATCGACACATTTCTCCACCGGCATAATACCCAGCGAGTGCGCCACTTCGATGCGGTCGCGAAATTGCCCTCCCAACAGCCGGTACACCGGCACGTTGGCGGCCTTGCCGGCGATGTCGTAACAGGCCATGTCCAGGGCTGCCTTGGCGTAAGGGTTGCCTTTTACCGTCTTGTCCATGGCGCTGTGAATGACGGCGATGTCGCGCGGATCCAGGCCTTTGACAGCTTCAATCAGGTGCCCGGCGATGACATGCCGGACGGTCTCCGGTGATTCACCGTAATAGCGATTATGCGGACCACCCCAGGAAATCCCGGCCGGCGCCTCACCCCAGCCGCTTAGTCCCTCATCGGTATCCAGCCGCACTACGGCGTGATAGCCAATCGGCGCCGTCATCTTGCTCGCCCAGGTATGGTGCCGCCGATTCGGCAACGCCACCAGAAATATTTTACAACCGGTAATTTTCATGATTCTCTCTTAGTAACCTCTAAAAATGCCTTCCGTGGCATTTTTGCTGTGTAAATTTACCCTTCCCTGCCTGCCTGTTCACGTCCCTGTGGCTGGATACCGGCCAATCCTTGGCCAGCATGACGAACTTGCATGCCAGCGGGGTGTGCAGCGTCCTGAGCATGG
Source organism: Gammaproteobacteria bacterium (assembly GCA_965215365.1). Taxonomy (GTDB): domain Bacteria; phylum Pseudomonadota; class Gammaproteobacteria; order Eutrophobiales; family Eutrophobiaceae; genus JAAXHV01. The sequence continues at coordinate 2,477,649 of CBDCDS010000003.1, forward strand.
GGGTTTAGAGGCGCCCTCTTGTTCACAGTGGCTGTCGGGGTGACGCCGGGAAGGCTTATTATACCGAGATATTGATCACAATGTGTGATCAATATATTGGTTGGGATCAGATGCCGCCGAACGTGGCGCCGCCATTAACCAGGATAGTTTGTCCTGACACCATTGCGGCTTCCGGACTACACAGGAAGGCAACGGCGGCGGCCACGTCGGTAGCGGCCAGCGGTTGCCGAATGGCCTGATTTTGCACGGCTTGTTCGAGTATCTCGGCGCCAATGGCTTGCCTGGCGGTGGCGGTGGGCACCAGCCCCGGCGCTACTGCGTTGACGCTGACACCAAACGGGCCCAATTCCGCAGCCATGCTGCGGGTCATGCCCGCAACCGCGGATTTGGCCGCTACATAGTGCATCAGGTTGGGCAGGCCGAAGGTAATGACTGCGGAGGACAGGTTGATAATGCGTCCCCATCGCTGCTGTCGCATCGGCGCTGAGGCGACGCGGCTGCACAGGAACACCGAGCGCACATTGACCATGATGACCTGCTCCCATTCACTCAGGTCGAGCTCCCAGAACGGCCGGCGCGCAACCGCATAAAAGCCGGCGTTATTAACCAGTATGTCTGTACTTTTGTGCCGCCTGAGAATGGTGTCGAAGGTGTCGGTCACCTGCGCTTCATCAGTCAGGTCGGCGCAGTACCAGGCGGCGCTGCCCCCGGCCTCTTCGATCATGGCAACCGTGTCGGTCGCAGCGTCCAGATCGATTATAACCAAATCAGCGCCACGCGCAGCCAGCGTCCGGGCTATGGCCTGCCCCAGCCCGGTCGCGCCGCCGGTGACGACTGCGGTTTTTCCCTTCAGCGCTGTTGCCAAGTGATATTGACCGGGTTGGGGCCACAGTGCGGTGTCATAGCGGCCATTCGACCTGTACCGCGCGCGGACCGTGGAAGCAGATGTTGGGCAGATAGTCAAAGTGTTGGCCGGCGACCAGTTGCATGTCGGGTAAGCGCCGGCTCAGTACCTCCAGCGTGACTCGAGCCTCCAGCTGCGCCAGCGCCGCGCCCAGGCAGCGGTGGATGCCACTGCCGAAGGACAGGTGTTGAGCGGCGTTGTGCCGGGTTATATCCAGTTGTTCCGCGTTCTCAAACACTTCGTCGTCGCGGTTGGCGGCGCCCAGCAGCAACAACAGTTGCGCCCCTGCGGGGACTTTCACGCCGGCAATGTCCAGCTCCCGTTTGGCCTTACGGCGCCAGCTGATGACCGACGAGTCATAACGCAGAATTTCCTCGACGGCGCCGGGTATCAGGGCCGGCTCGGCCACGATCCGCGCCCATGCCTGCGGCTGACTGAGCAACTGTACGATACTGTTGCCCAGCAGGCTGGAGGTCGTTTCGTGACCGGCGGTAAAAAAGGCAAACAGGATGCTGGCGATAACGTCCAGGCTGAGAATTTCGTCCTTGCCGGCGCGCACCCGCAGCAGCTCGCTGGTCAAGTCATTGGTGGGAGCGGCCAGACGCGCGTCCACCAGTTGGCGGCACAGTCGGAAGAAACCCGCAAGCCCGCGTGCCAGTCGCGTCTGCTCTGCCTCAGTCGGGCGCCCCCAGACAAACAGGATACGGTTCTGCGCGCCTTGCTTGATCGCTGGGACCTGATCGTCGGGGAACCCCAGCATCTTCAAGATAACCAGGGCCGGCAGGTCAAACAACAATTCGCCCATGAGCTCGGCCTTGCCGTTTTGCTGAAAGCCGTCAACGGCATTATTCACCACCGCGCAAACATAAGGTTCCAGCCCGGCGATACGACGCGGGGTAAACGCCTTGACCACATTCATGCGCGTTTTGGTATGCTGCGGGCGGTCGGCATTACCCAACGCCGGCAGCATGTTCCAGCCGCCGTCTGTTAACGCCTGTTGGGCCGCTGCGCACAGGGGATGCAGCGGCGCAATGGTATTCTGCGCCGAATAATTGTCGTAATCCCGGAGTATCTGCTTCACGTCCTGATAACGGCTGACCACCCAGTGGTCGATGTCTTCTGCGTAAAACACCGGCGCCTGATCTCTGAGCAACCTGAAGCAAGGATAGGGATCAGATAATTGCGGCTCCCGGAACAGGTCAAAACGACCGCCGATCGTGCCGGGCAGCGAGGTGTCAGTGTCAGTCGTCAGCGCCATGAATTACTTTACCCTTATGATAGATGTTATACTATAACACCACGAGTAAAGGTCACCTCTATTAATTAGAGGCAACCTGAACTCAACAACGCGAGGCTTTGAATGAACATAGGGTTTAATGTGGTTGTTCACACAGATGAGGATGGCGGCTATTGGGCAGAAGTAGAAAATATGCCCGGATGCATCACGGAAGGAGATACGATTCCAGAGCTGACGAGTAATTTGCAAGAGGCTATATCCGGCTGGCTGTCAGTCATGGTGGATAATATGAAAGTGAACCTGGAAAAGCATATACAGGAGACAGATTTTGAAACGGATCAGCGGGAGACGTATGTGTACTCTTGTCCAACAGAATGGATGGAAGCGAAAGCGCATTAGCGGCAGCCACCACATCTTCGGCAAAGAAGGCATTGATTTTCCGCTCACCATTCCGGTACATGGCAACAGGATTTTAAAGCCGGGGACGCAGGCAGCGATAATGAAAACCGCTGGCATATCATCTACAGACCTGTAGACAAGTCCGATAAACCCGATACCGATCAATATCATAACCGGCTTCCTCGGCAGCGGCAAGACGACCGTGTTGAATCAATTACTGTCGTCGCCGGCACTGGCGGACACGGCCGTGCTTATCAACGAGTTCGGCGAGGTCGGGCTTGACCACCTGCTGGTGCGCGCCGTGGATGACGATATTGTGCTGCTGGAGTCGGGCTGTGTGTGCTGCAGCGTGCGTGATGACTTTTGCGCGTCCCTGCTCAGGCTGCATGGGCAACGCGCGGCCGGGAATATCCCTGCGTTTCAACGGGTGATACTCGAAACCACGGGTATCGCCGACCCCATTGCCATCAGCGAGTTGATACTAGCGGACGCGGACCTCGCCCGGCGTTATGCGTGTCGGCAAATCCTTACCATTGTCGATGCGGTGCATGGTCGCGGTAACCTTGACCGGCATATCGAGGCGGTGAAACAGGTGAGTGTTGCCGACCGTATCATCCTGTCCAAAACCGACCTGTGCGAGCGCGTACAGCTTGACCGCGTGGAGGAACGGCTGCAACGGCTGAACCCGTTGGCGCCGCGTGCATATTGCGGCGCCGAGCCCGTGGACCCTGGTATCCTGCCCGCCGATGGCGGCGCCGATGACGCCCCGGAAACCGGTCAACTGCCGCCGTCGGGTGGATTGGGAGAGAAAGCCGGGGCAGCGCCACCTGAGCAGCTCCACGCAGCGCCGCATGACCATCGCTTTGCCACGTTTTCCCTGACCTGGCCGGAGGCGGTGCAATGGGATGATTTTGTCGCCTGGCTGGAGGGGTTGCTGATTGTGCGCGGCGACAGTATTCACCGAGTGAAGGGGCTGTTGAGCGTGTTTGGTGAGACGCGCCCGCTGGTCATCCAGGGCGTGCAACATTCATTTTATGCGCCGGTGAAGCTGGCTGACTGGCCGAACGGCCAGGCGCTAACCCGGCTGGTTTTTATCACCAGTGACTTCAGCAAACAGGCCGCCATAAACAGCCTGGAAACTATCCTGGACGTCAGCGCGGGTTAACCCGCAGATCTCACCAGGCCGCGATATGACCCTGTCCAAGTCCGTACCGTCAGGTGAAAATCAGGCGCCGCCCGGGGGCTGCTCCACGGCGACAACCATTCCGGTAGTGGTGGTGAAGGACTACCTGCCCTTTTTGCAGGAACAGCTGGCCGTGCTTGCTCAACCCGGCCGCAAAATACGCCCCTGGCAGCTGTGGGAATTGCACAACCCCTGGAGCCGCGCCGCCCAGGTGGTGGACAGTTGGACATTCCTGGACCTGTGCCAGTCCCAAGCGCTGCTGCAACGCATTACACCGTTTATCGGCGCGGATATTATCCTGTTTGACAGCCAGTTTTCACCAGACCTGCTCAATGTCGGCCAACCCGCTCGGGCATGGCAAAATGACCGCCTGCGCTGCCCGATCACTCCCCTGCGCGCGCTGGTAGTGCGCATTCCCGTTCCAGGCCGCATTGACGCCGGTGCAACGTTCCGTTATAAAGCAGGACAAGGTGAAGCGCGGGCGCTCGACTATACTGGCGACACTATCATCTGCCACGACGCGGATTTGGATTACCGTATTGAGGACACTGTGATTGATGGCTCTGGGATTGATGGCCCTGGGCAGCAACCGTCGGAGTATGTAATACGCTACTTTCCGGCCACGTCCCGTTACCTGCGCGACCCGGCGGCGACCGTACACCGGCAATTAACGGAACGCTATCCCCTGCTGAATTATGCAAAAATGCCACTGTGGCTGGTGCAGGGTAAAGACCAGGCCGACAATGATTTTGTAACCGGTTTTCAACCGAAGGCGGGCCGATGGGTAGCGGGCGGCTAACCCGCAGTGCGATAATAACAGGCAGTATGCCGCACACCTGCTGCGTTGAGTGTGCGCAATATTTCCTCAATCACCAGTCCTTCCCAACTTGCTCCCATAAGTTACGGTAACCTCTAAAAATACCCTCCATGGTATTTTTGCTGTGTAAATTTACCTGCCCCTGCCTGTTTACGTCCCTGTAACTGGATACCGGCCATTCCCTGGAGTACTATCAACCACTCACACAGCCCGCCCCTGAGTCTCATAGGTATTGAACCTGGACATAAGTGTTGACTTTCTCTGGCCATTATGGTATAGCTTGATATTGAGGTACCTAACTTGATCATCAGGAGAGAGATAATGAAACCATTTACCCTTTTACCCCCCCCCCCCCCCCACTTATGCTGACCGCCGCCCTGGTGGCGTTGGTCCTGCCGATGACAACATATGCGCAGTGCCCGGATGGATTGGTCCAGAGAGATAACGTCTTTCTGAACATAACCGTGGGTCAGAACCGAGGGTCGATATACAACCCGACTACAAACGAGTTTATGACCGACACGACAAAGCATTCGGCCATGGTTACGCTCAACCCAGCAGCCGAGCAGGCTATCAAACTCCAGTACACCCGTGCCCAATTCCTTTATGCGGTGCAGGGCGAAGAAGGCGAAGGCGAGACCCTTGTCCACAACGGCGCCTACGTGTCCGCCGGACGCCTTCATAATGGTCAGCTCTCGGAGATTTTCATTCCGATCTCCTTCCATAACCTGGAACCGGGCAAAAAGTACGCTGCGGAAATTCATGTACAGAATACCAATCACTTCCCTGAGCGGCGCCTATTATTCCGGCGATGTTTCCAGACACCAACGCCCGCGCCCTGACCGCCCGACATCCTCCCATATCCGCGGGGCAGCACCCGGTGCCCCGCAGAATTATATTCGACAGTACAATTCCCCAGTCAAGTGCCCATTTCGTGTGCACCGTGTAGGTGAGATCTGCGGGCTAAAAATGCCACGGAAGACATTTTAAGCGATTCCTCAAACTTGGTCGGATTTACGATCGGCGCGGTCTTGTGCGCGGGCGACATACAACATGACCAAGGCGCCCAAGCCGGCGATCAATCCCGCGGTGAGTAATGCGAGGTTCATTTACGTTGCTCCAGGTTACCGTACCACGACACGACCAAACCAATCCCAGTGAGCAGACCAGCACTGAGAACCTGGCCTTCTTCCAGGAAACCGGCCACCAGACCAGCAGCGATCAGGATGATACCGAGACGCCGGCAGTCCTCGGCCGTGGTGATAAGGTTCAACTTCATTGCCTGGCAAGTGTAGCACAAATTGGATAGTGCCTGCCAACATAAGATGAGTTTCAGGTGCAAACAATTCGCCCGCATTGTGATCAGGACAAGAAAGTGTCACTATTCCGATTGTGAAAACCATACCAACATGGCACGAAGCTGTCAGACAACATGAAACCGTTTGTTAAAGGCGACTGGGAGGGCTTTTTTGCCTTTGGGCTGGATGCGCTGCTGGCGTTTATCCTGATGAGCAAGCTGTGCCTGGATTTTCTGGGTTTCTCCGCGGAGCTTTTTTACTACCGCATCCTGCCCGCCTCGGCCATTGGCCTGATCATCGGCAACGGCTTTTATGCCTGGCAGGCCCTGCAACTGGCAAAACGGGAAAACCGTAATGATGTGTGCGCCATTCCCTACGGTACCAGCACCATTACCATCATCATTTACGTGTTCCTGGTCATGTTTCCAACCCAGCAAAAGGCCTTAGCCCTGGGGATGAGCAAGGAGACGGCCGACATCATTGCCTGGCATACCGGGCTGCTGGCCTGTATGGTGTCCGGCAGCATAGAATTCCTGGGCTCATTTGTGGTGCACCATATCCGTAAAGTGACGCCGCGGGCGGTCATGCTGGTCGCGATTGCCGGCACCGGTCTGGCCTTCATCAGTATGGATTATGTCTTTCGCACGTTCGCCTACCCGTTGATCGGGTTTACCTCGCTGGCGCTGATGTTGGTTTTTTACTTAGGTGGAGCAAAGTCAAAAGGCGGCATCCCAGGCGGTTTTATCATTCTGTCGGTGGGCGCCCTGATGGCCTGGGCGCTGTACTGGTTCGGGCTGCCCAGCGTAGTGCCGTCCACGGAATTTACCCTGCTCCATCTGGGGCTGCACCTGCCCAGCCTGGAAGTCATGCGGGTATTTGCGTCGGTGGAATTTATCGTTGAATTTCTGCCGGTGGTGATCCCGTTCGGCTTCATATTCCTCATCGGCTCGTTACAGAACATAGAAGCAGCGGCGGCGGCCGGCGATTCCTACCAGCCCAGGCCACTGTTGCTGATGAACGGCGCCGGCAGCCTGGGCGCGGCCTGTTTTGGCTCGCCGTTTCCGACCTCTATCTTTCTCGGCCATCCGGGCTACAAGAAGATCGGCGCCCGGGCCGGTTACTCCACTATCAACGCCATAGTCTGGACACTGGTCTGCATCACCGGCACCTTGAGTGTTTTTACCTGGCTGATACCCATCGAGGCCTTAATGCCCATTTTGATCTGGATCGGCGTGGTAGTCTGCGCGCAGAACTTCCAGGTGGCTGAAAAACGCCATATCCCCGCGGTAGTGCTGGGACTGACCCCGGCTATCGCAGGCTACGTCAGTCTGGCGGTCAAGCACACTATGTCAGTGGCGGAAAGCATCACCGGCGCGCAGTTGTATAACCAGGGTTTTATCGACAGCTTTACCACGCTGCGCAGTTTTTATGCCGAGGGCATGTTTGCCCTGGGTCAAGGGTTCATTTATACCTGCATGGTGCTCGCCGGCATTACTTATTTTGTGATAGAAAAACGCTTTACCGTTGCCGCGAACTGGTGTGTCGTAGGGGCGCTGCTGTCACTGATCGGTTTCACCCACAGCTACCTGTTCACCGCCGGCGACGTGATCGGACAACTGGCATTACCGTTACCAATCTGGACCAAATGGACTACCGGCTATCTGGCCATGGCGATGGTGTTATATCTGGCCCCCTACTTCACCCGCAATGATACGCCTCTTTAATCCTTCTCAGTCTTGGCTGCATGTACAGGCCGTTGTCTTTGAGAAATTTTGCGGTACTGGTTATGTCGCTCCTGACAGCCTTGGCCACGCGCCCCTCGTCTCCGGCTTTCAAGGAGGCAATAATTTCTTCGTGATGCTCGCCGTCCCAAAGGTGTCTGGGAGATGCCAACGAGTAATAGGTAAACGGTCCGCACTGCAACCACAAACTCTCAATCATGGGCAGCAGTATGGTGGATTTTGAGTGGCGGTAGATAGCGAAGTGAAATTTGTAGTTCTCGTGCAACAGGTCTTTTCTGTCCCTGCCCCGCTGAACCACCTTGTAGATCTTTCTGTTAATACTCTCAATGCTGGTGATCAGACCCTTGTTCGCATGCGCGCAGGCGCGGCGGGTCGCTTCCATCTCAAGGCGGATGCGCCAGTGTATGATCTCGTCAAATTTCTCTTCGGTCATAGACGGAATCATCACCCAACGATTGGGCAACACTTCAAAAGCGCCTTCGGCAATAAGGCGGTTTACCGCGCCACGCACGGGGGTCAGACTGGTACCTAGCTGCTGCGCCAGACTGCGCAGGCTGACTTTTTCACCGGGAGTAAAAGTCCCGACCATAATGCTTTGCCGCAGCTCCTGGTAAACCAGTTCATGCACCGCTCTGCGGTTATCGTTTTCCCGACCCGGGCCGGGTTCAGTGTTCGCTACCATTCGTCTGCCCCCCCCTGCAGATATGCAGGCTAATACTCCCGATCCTCCGACACCAACAGGATTAAAATCAACAGGAATGAAGCCGCAAAATAAAACGCCGGCTGTTGTGCATTCCAGGATTGTGATTGCCACATCAGGAACCATTCGCCGGCAATCGCGATGAAGCCGGTAAACCAGAGCAGAACGCCCAGGGTCAGCGCCAGCGCCGGCTTGGTTTTTTGCCTGTTAAACGTCGCCGCGTCGTGGCGCGCCTGCCAGAGTTCGAACGCACCCCAAAAGCCCAACACTGCAATGGCAAGTTCAACGGCAATAATCAGCCAGTAGGCCAAGTGGTGCAACCAGGGTGCGCGCAGGGCGCGCCAGGTGATATTGCTATCGGGAAACACCGTATCCATCAGCAGCACATGGCGCACACCGGCGAAGTTGATCTGATAATCCAGCAGGTTATTTATGGCCACCAGTGCCGCAAACAACGCCGCCGACAACACTAGTAAAATTTTGCTGAGCCTTAATGCCGATATGTGTGTCATTGAATGAAAAGCTAATACTGGTAGATACCACCGTTTACGTGCAATGATTGACCGGTAATATAGTCTGCGTCGGCGCTGCAGAAAAAACTGACGACGTTGGCGATGTCTTCCGGCAGGCCCAGTCGGCCCAAGGGAATATCTTCATTCCTTTGCTGCAGCCAGGAGCCTGCTTGCAGTCCGTCTCGCTGTTCTATCGCCCGCCCGGTCTGCTCCAGCATCGGAGTCAGCACATTGCCCGGACAGATGGTGTTGACACAGATATTGTGTTGTGCCAGTTCCGCCGCCAGTGAGCGGGTCAACCCTGCCACGCCTGACTTTGCGGCACAATAAGCGAGGTCCTCACCGTAAGCCACATGGCCCATCATTGAGCCTAAATTGACGATCCGCCCCCAACCGGCCCGGATCAGGTGCGGCGCCACCGCTTGTGACATCAGCAAGGTGCCTTTCAACATCACGTCCAGGCTTAAATTCCAGGTCTCGGCAGCGGTGTCGAGCAATGGCGTACTTTTGTAGATGCCGGCATTGTTGACCAGTATCGCCGGCACCCCCAGTTCTGCCGTGATGGCGGCAACGCCCTCGGCGACGCCGGCGCGGTCGGTGACGTCGATGACGGCCGACGCGGCGCGGGCGCCGGTCTCCCGCAACGCCGCAGCGACACTTTCAGCCTGCTTGCCGTTCACGTCAATGACGGCAACCGCAGCGCCATCACGCGCAAGCCGCTGTGCAATGGCCGCGCCGATACCTTGGCCGGCGCCGGTGACCAAAGCAGTCTTGTTTGTTAATCCCATCATCAAGATACGCAAAAAACCAGCGCCGGGGCGCCGGTTTCAAGTCCACGGCAACTCGTTAGAAGCTGTAAGAAATACGGCCCATAATCTGTCGTGGCCGCACGAATTCTTCACTGGTCTGGGCAGTGGAGAAGTTGTTGGTCCAGCGTGAGTTGACGGCATCTTCATCGGTCAGGTTATAGACCAACAGACCTACGGTGATATTTTCATAGCTGGCAGGCGTCAGATAGACACTCAGGTTAAGCAGGTCATACGCTTTGGTAGTATCCAACGAACGACTATTGTTGTCTGTTTCCGTGGTGGAAAACACGCGTGAAGCGAAGCTGTCCCGATGGATATACGACAACCTGGAATTGAACTCGCCCAACGCCGTGTTGACCGTGTAGTTCAAGGCTATGTTGGCAGTGAAGTCCGGGGCCTTGGGGAGAGGGTTGCCTCGGATGTTCTGGCCTAAAGCCGAGGTGCAATCTCTGAATTTTTGATTGTCCGCGGGTGCAAAGTTAACATTTTCTCCTCTCAAGAACCCGGGAACAGCGCAATCTCTCCATTTTGTTACATTATCCAAAGCATTTTGATCCGCAGTGATTTCGGTATCCAAGAGGGTGAATCCGGCATCCAGCGTAAAGTTTTCATTCAGCAGTGCCTGTAATTCCAGCTCCGCACCGAGCACTTCTGCTTCATTCAAATTACCGACACCGCCGGTAAACGTCTGATTACCACCAGAGGCAAGAAATTGCATCCCGCGGTAATCATAATAAAACGCAGCTACGCTTAAGTTCAGTCGATTGTCTATAAACTGCCCTTTGGCGCCGATCTCAAAAGCATCCACTTTTTCCGGCCCGGAAGCGTCTGTTATAAATTCATCATTAATATCCCCGGTGAGATTGCCGGTGGCTGGCTTGAATCCACGAGTCCAGGAGAAATAAGCCATAAGGTCATCGGTCACATCATATTCCAGCCCGGCCTTGCCGGTGACCTCTTTACCTTTGCTGGGATCAAAAGAAGGGGTAGCTGGCGGCATAGCGGAGAAGCCGCCGTTGTATAATGTCAGGGTATCGTCTGTGTAACGCACGCCACCGGTGAGACGCAAATTGTCCATCAGAGAGTAGGTGACCTGACCATAAAGAGACCAGGATTCCCGTTCTGAATACTGGTTGATGCAAAAATCGCGGTCGGCAATACGTTGCCCGGGGCCAAATCCACACTCTCCAGGCGACATATCCCCTCCTTTCCAGGTAGTCGCTCCCGGGTCATACATGCCATTACCGTTCAGATCGCGCACGGAGTCGTACCAAACCTCGTTTTCGGAGTACAGATAGAATCCGCCAACTACCCAGTCAACCCTGCCCTCGGTATTGGAGACAATGTTGATTTCCTGCGTCCAGGTCTTGCTGTCACGCGTGGAGACGCTCTCTGCAGCTAACCCGGCAAACGGCAAATATCCATCCGCTTGATATGGCAGAGTGTCGTCGATGCCATACGCTCCTTTATCCGCATCAAGATAGTTTGACTGATCGAATTCAAGATATCCGGTGATAGACTTCATTGTGACACTACCGGCATCATACTCTAGGGTCAAAGAGTACAGCTGACTCTCGGAGTCATAGTAACCGGGCACGTCCGAGGTGACATCCCGGCTGTCGCCGCTGGGGTCGTTTACGTGGCGTTGCGCGCGGTCACCCACGTCATTGATGGAGAATACCGTGGCACCGAAAATAGCGGAAAAATCATCGACAGGCTGCCATAGCAGCTTGCCCTGGAACTGGAAATTGTCCGCCTCATCAAGGTCGTAGCCGTCATTGACATTGCCGTTGATGTCCTCAGCTCCGCCGACAATCTCGGCGAAGCCGTTGTGGTTGAGATAGGTGACCGAGGCCCGGGCCGCCAGCGTCTCGCCCAGGGGCACGTTGATCGTAGCGCGCGGCTGCACCAGACTGTAGTTGCCAAAAGCAATATCAGCCTTGCCACTGAACTCCCCCAGCTCCGGGATATTGTTCACCACGTTAATAGCGCCGCCGGTGGAGTTCTGCCCGAACAAGGTGCCTTGCGGGCCGCGCAAGACCTCAATACGGTTCACGTCGATAAACTCTAGGTTGGTGGCATTCGGGTCGGCGACAAACACCCCGTCAATATGGAATGCCACAGACGGATATGCATTAATGTTCTGGGTAGACTCAAAACCGATGCCACGTATGGCCACCGCTCTGGAAAAACCCTCGTTCCTAGCAACCACCAGCCCCGGCGCCATGGCGCTCATGTCGGCCAGACTCCGAATGTTATCGTTATCGAGCGTCTCTGCCGTCAGTGCGGTAATGGAAATCGGCACATCCAACAGGGATTCTTCACGTTTCTGGGCGGTGACTACTATCTCTTCTATCCCGGCTTGAGCCAACAGCGCGCCGGGGGACATCAAAAAGGCCAGCAGGGCCAGGAACAATGGGGTTTTGGTTGAATATTGCATGGGGGGACCTCTTTCTCAGCACTGGTTAACGATTACACTGCCGCCTCGGATGAATTTTAAGGTCACCTCTATTACACGAGGCACCCTGAATCATAAACGCCGAGCAAACAGCCGTACCCGCCATTGTGATCACATTTAGTGATTGTGTCAATAAAAAACATCAACCGGCAGTACAGTTGTGTCTAAAAAGCCACGAAAAGGCGTTATGGCATGTCAGTCTCTTGCTAACCGACTTCCTCGTCGGAAAAACGCAGGCACAAAAATACGATGATCAACACCGTGGCGTAGTTCAGTGAGTCGCCCTGAAAAAACAGCAGGTCTTCGTTTTTCCAAGACAGCAGCCAGTCGCCGCCGACGGTGAAAAAGATAAAGCAGTAAATAAACACACCAAACATACAGGCCAAGCAGGCAATATGGCTGTATTGACGGAATTCGATAAAAGTACTGCGGCAGTGGCGCGCCATGCCTGCGACTGCATACGCGGCTATCAATCCCATACACAATTCCAGGCTGGTGACGAAACCGTAGGCCAGGTGTGCGAGAAATGTTATGTCGAGTGCCCGCCAACCCTGCGTAACGCCAGAGACATTATCGGTCATGGACAATAACGGCCACACCACCCGTTGCATGGTGTCATGCCAATGGGTGACATTGTTGATAAAGGCAAACAAGCCCAAGCAAGCGGGGATAAGCGCCAAACCTGTCTGCAGGAGCCGGTTGCAGTAAACGAGTCTGTTTTCAGCCATGGTCAAACTCCATTATATTGATTTTTTACGAGAAATAACTTCCAGGGTAATGCCGTCAGGGTCGCGAAAAAAAAAGTAGAAGTAAGAGGGGTTGTTATCAAAAATTTCTGACAGGTTAACGACCCCGTGCGCAGCTAGGTGTTGGTGGAAAGCCTGTGGATCTGCCACCTCGAAGGCGATATGTTTGGTCCCCACGACCTGGAAATCAGTGAGGTTGTCTTTACAAAAATCCGGTAACGGCCGGGCCTGCTCATGGCAGAATAATTCCAGGTAGTTGTCACCCTTGTTAATGAATACGATCTCCAGGGAGAGTTCCGGCACCGACACGCGGCTGGACTCCTTAAAGCCCAATACCCGCTCATAAAATGCCATGGCGCGCGGCAGATTACTCACCGACAGGGCACCGTGGTGTAGTTTGAATGCCGGTAGTTCGCTCATTAGGAGGTCAAACCAGCAGTTGGTACGGGTGTTCTACCCGTTCCTTGAAGAGCTGCAGAAAACGGGCGCCGGTGGCGCCGTCGATGACACGATGATCGCAGGACAAAGTGGCGGTGAGCAGGGTGGCGGTCAGGTCCCCGTCGGCGCTAAGGATGCGGCGTGGCTCGGCGGCGCCGACTGCGAGGATCGCAGCCTGCGGCGGATTGATGATCGCATCGAATGACTTGATACCGAACATACCTAGGTTTGATACGGTGAAGGTGCCGCCTTCAAATTCTGCACGTGTCAACGACCTGGCCCTGGCGCGTTCACTCAACCCGGTTATTTCACGGGAAATCTCCAGCACACTTTTCTTGTTGGCCGCGCGCACAATCGGCGTCAACAACCCCTCGTCCAGGGCCACTGCGACGGCTACGTGGGCGTCGTGGTAACGGCGTATCACCTTGCCGTCAAACTGGACATTCATGGCCGGCGCTTTCACCAGCGTCATGGCGACCGCCTTGACCAGCAGATCGTTGATGGAAATTTTTCCGTGTGCTTCATCCCGATTCAGATCTGCGCGCAAGCTGAGCAGCGGGTCGATATTCACCTCCACCACCAGACGGAAATGCGGCGCAGTCTGTTTTGATTCGGTCAGGCGCGCGGCAATGGCGCGCCGCATTGGTGTCAGCGGCTGCTCAGCAAAGGCGGCTTCGTAGTCCTCGGCAGATAACGCCTCGTCTGGCATCGGCGGCGGCGCCGACGACCTGGCAGCGATGGCATTTTCCACATCGGATTTGGTCACGCGCCCGCGCGCACCGGTCGGCGTCACCCCGGCCAGGTCAAGGCCCGCTGCCGTTGCCAACCTGCGCGCCGATGGCGTGGTGCGGATGTGAGACTCGTCCGGCTTCTCTACCGGCGCAGCCGGAGGCGCGTCGGCAGCAGGCAACTGCCCGCCGGCGGCCGTTAGCGCGCGTTCAACATCCTGTTTCGACACACGGCTGCGGCGGCCACTGCCGGCCACCTTGCTGAGGTTGATGCCAAGACGTGCGGCCAGTTTGCGGGCCAGATGGGTAGCCGGAATTTCAGTGTCATCGGCAGTGCCGCACAGGCTATCGGGAATGATGCCGGCCGCTGCAGACGCGCCTTGTTCCGCCTCAGTGGCTGCTTCCGAAGCAATCACATCCGCCGCCGGGGCAGCCCCCGGACTGGTGTCGGCAGCCTCCATCCCGCCATCCTGCGTCGGTACAAAGCCGGCAATAAATTCTTCGATTTGCTGCCCGCCAACGGCCTCGTCGGCGAGCACGCACAACAAGGCGCCGACCGGCAAATCGACCTGCGGCGCGGCCAGTCCCCCCCGGATCACGCCGGCGCCGGGCGCTTCCAGCTCGGTGGTGAGCTTGCTGGTCTCGAGGTCGGCGATGATGTCGCCCGGTGCCACCCGGGTGCCGGTTGCCACGCGCCACTTCGCCACCATGCCCTCGGTCATGGACAAGCCCAGCTTGGGCATTACTATTGGTTGAATTATCTCAGCCATGGCTCAGACTCCCAGCGCTTCTTTGATGCCTTGCTTGATCCGTTCCACACTCGGAATATAGAGCTCCTCCAGCACCGGCGCAAACGGTATCGTAGTATGCGGCGGCGTAACCAGTTTGACCGGCGCGCGCAACGCCGACTGCGCCTGCACCGCCGCCAGGGCGGCAATATCCGCAGCAAAGCCGCAGCGCGGGTAGCCTTCATCGACCACCACAAGATGACCGGTCTCGTCGATGGATTCACAGATGGACTCTTCATCCAGCGGCGAGGTGCAGCGCAGGTCGATGACGGTACAGTGAATATTCTCTGCCTGCAATTCGTCCGCGGCCTGATTGCACAGGTTGACCATGCGCCCCAGCGAGCAGACGGTAATGTCCTCACCATCCCGGCTGTAATGGGCCTCGCCCAGCGGGATGGTGTAACTTTCATCCGGCGCCTCGCCCCGGTCATCGTACATGAATTTGTGTTCCATATACATCACCGGGTCATCGTCGCGGATCGCCTCGATCAACAGGCCTTTGGCTTCATAGGGGTTGGAGGGCATGACCACCTTAAGGCCGGGAATGTGGGTAAACAGGCCGTGCAAGGTCTGGCTGTGTTGGGCTGCGGCATTGAAACCGCCGCCGCACTGCGTGCGTATTACCAGCGGCACTTTGGCCTGCCCGCCCAGCATATAGCGCAGCTTGGCGGCCTGATTCATGATCTGATCGAAACAGACGCCGGCAAAGTCACAGAACATCAGTTCGGCCACCGGGCGCAGGCCGGTTGCGGCGGCGCCGATGGCGGCACCGATATAGGCGGTTTCACTGATGGGCGTATCGATAACCCGCCGGGCGCCAAACTCGCCCAGTAAACCCTTGGTGACACCCATGACACCGCCCCAGGCATCCTCTTCACCCTCACCGCCGGTGCCGCCGGCAATGTCTTCCCCGATCAGGAACACGTTCGGGTCGCGGCGCATTTCCATGCGTAACGCCTCATTGATGGCCTGGCGGAAGGACTTTTCGCTCATGGTTGTCGGCTCATGGTGTCTGGCTCAGGGTTGCTCACTGTTACGGTGCGTGCGCGCTCAATATGAGACATAAACGTCGGCAAGCAGGTCCTCAGCCGTCGGCAACGGCGCCTGGCGGGCGTGTTCCAGCGCATCGTCCAGTTGCCGGATGACCTCCTCATCCACCTGTTCCAATGCCTCAGCGGTCACCAGCCCGGCAGCGACAGCCTTATCCCGGAAAATCATCAGGCAGTCTTTCTTATCACGTATCCGCTCCACCTCACCCTGGGGCCGGTAGCTGGCAGCGTCTCCTTCAAAATGACCGTAGTAGCGGGACAGGTTGATATGTAAAAATGCCGGTCCCTTGCCGGCCCTGACATCTGCAATGACGGCGCCGGCGGTTTGGTACATCTGGAAAAAATCATGACCATCAAGCGAGTGGGTTGCCAGTCCGAAGCCCCGCGCGCGCGCCGGCGCGTCCCCACCGATGGCCCAACTGGAAGGAGTCGCCTCGCCGTAGCCGTTGTCTTCCATGGCAAAGATCATCGGCAAATTCAGCACCTTGGCGAGATTCATGGTTTCCATGGTGGCGCCCTCGTTTAAGGCGCCGTCACCGAAGAAGGCTACAGCTACCCGATCGCTGCCGAGCACTTTCGACTTCAGCGCCGCGCCCGCGGCCAGCGGCACGCCGCCGCCGACGATACCGTTGGCACCGATCATGCCCTTACTCAGGTCAGCGAGGTGCATGGAACCGCCCTTGCCGGCGCACAGGCCGCTACGCTTGGCATAAATCTCATCCATCATGGCGACCACATCACACCCTTTGGCCAGACTGTGGCCGTGACCCCGGTGGGTGCTGGCGATATGATCCTGCTCGTTCAGGTGCAGACATATTCCCACCGCGCTGGCCTCCTGGCCGGCAGACAAGTGAATAAAGCCGGGAATCTCACCCTTGCTGTTATTCAGGTGGATGCGGTCTTCAAACTCGCGGATAGTGCGCATCGTGCGATAAGCCGCCAGCGCAGCTTCGGGCGACAGTTTAATGGCAGGGTCAGTCATGCTTAACAGGTTATACGGGTGCAATACAAGATATTCGGCGACGCGCGCCAAGACTTCGGACGCAGTATATTGTGATCATGATTTGTAGTCAAAGTTTTTCAGGCTGAAGATTATTTCCGATGCAACGGACAGACATGGGAAAAATTCCTGATTATTTTTTCTCTTTTCCACGTATTAGCCCACAGCCTGAAACGCTATACTATCTCATTTTCAGCGCTTCGGTCACGTAACCACCACAATTTTTCAGGAGATTTTGCTGTATGAAGACACCAGCTATCGCCCTGTTCCCGTCTCTGCTTATCTTGCTTGCGCTGTCCGGCGCCGGCGCCGCGCAGGAAACGTTGGAGGAGCTCAAGGTCATCGGCGTGACGCCGGCACGTGACGGGGTGGGATTATCAGCAGACAAAATTCCCTATCGGGTGCAGTCCTCTTCGGCGGCGGATATCGACCGCTCACAGAGCCTGGATATTTCCGACTATCTGCGCCACAATCTGGCCAGCGTTACCCACAACGACGCGCAGAACAACCCCTTGCAGCCGGATATACAGTACCGCGGTTACACCGCCTCGCCGTTGCTGGGTCTGGCGCAGGGCATGTCGGTCTATCAGAACGGCGTGCGCATCAACGGGCCGCTGGGCGACACGGTGAACTGGGACCTGCTGCCCGAATCAGCCATTTACAGCATCGACCTGAGCGGCGGCGCCAACCCCCTGTTCGGCCTGAACACGGTAGGCGGCGCGCTGTCGCTGAAAATGAAGGACGGCTTTAACAGCGAAGGCCATAGCGCTGAGGTTTACGGTGGTTCCTTCGGGCGTATCGTCACCTCGGCGGAAAGCGGCGGCAACAACGGTGCCATGGGTTATTACGCCAATGTGAGCTATTTTGAAGAGGACGGCTGGCGCGATGAATCACCCTCCGATGCCCTCAACCTTTACGGCAGCCTGAGCTGGCGTAGCAAGCTGTCACGCCTGAACCTGAATGTGCAGCACGGCAATAGTGATCTGATCGGCAACGGCGCCATCCCCGAGGAACTGCTGGCTGATGACCGCGCTGCCATCTTTACCGCCCCCGATGTCACTGAGAACGACCTTATCATGGTCAGCCTGGACGGCAGCCATCACTTCAACGACAGGATTAAGCTGGACTTCAACTTCTTCTACCGCGAAAACGACGGTTCCTCATTCAATGGTGACGGCAGTGAATTTGGCCTGGAGTTCGATGATGACGATATGTGGATGCTGGTCGAAGAAGACGATGATGATGATGACAACGGCGGTCACGATGACGATGACGACGATAACGGCCATGACGATGATGACCATGACCACGGCGACGATGATCACGATGAGGAAGAAGGCGTTGCAACCTATGGCGACGGCGATCCGTCGGACCTTGACTATGTAGCTATCAACAATACCAGCAGCCGCCGCCAGCAAAGCTACGGCGCCGACTTACAGTTGACCTTCCTGAACGAACTGATGGGCAGGGAGAACCAGTTGCTCATGGGCTTCACTTACTACCAGGGTGACAGCGCTTTCCACTCTGAAACTGAATTGGCAGGCCTGGACCCCATCACCCGCAGCACCGTGGGCTTAGGCACCGGTGTATTCGTTGAGCAGGCCAGGACTGACCTGGAAACGGAGACGGAAACCACCAGTTTCTACTTCATGAATGCCCTGAGTCTGACGCAGCAGCTGACCCTGATCGTGTCCGGGCGTTTGAACAACACCTTGCTCGACTTGCAGGATCTGTCCGGAGAGCGTTCCGAACTGAACGGCGAACATGACTTCTTCCGCTTCAACCCGGCCGTGGGCCTGACCTTTGCGCCGGTTGACAGCCTGAACCTGTACGGTAGTTACAGCGAATCAAACCGGGCACCGACACCTGTTGAGCTGACCTGCAACGACAGTGTGTTCGAACGCGCACGGTTATTCGCCGACAACCCGGACGAGGTGGAGTTCGAATGCCGCCTGCCCAACGCGTTTCTGGCCGACCCGCCCCTGAACGATGTGGTGAGCAAGAGCTTTGAAATCGGCGTGCGCGGCGATGCTGGTATTGCCGATTACCACTTGGGCTTTTTCCACACCACCAACCACGACGACATCTTATTCCAGACTACCGGCAGGGCCACCGGCCTGTTCGCCAACGTGAACAAGACCCGTCACCTGGGTTTTGAAGGGCAGTTGAACGGTGCCACCGACAACCTCAACTGGTTCATCGCCTACAGCTATCTGGAGGCGACCTTCGAGGATGATTTTATTGCAGTGGAGAACGAGAGCCATCCGCTGGGGGATGATATCGAGGTTGAAGCCGGCGACCGCATTCCGGGGTTGCCCAAACATACCCTGAAACTAGGCGCCGATTATCTTTTATTTGAACGCCTCAATATCGGCTTCGATGTGGCCTGCACCTCCAACAAGGAACTGCGCGGCAATGAAGGCAACGACCGGGACCCGGATGGCTACCTGAACCCGGTATCTGGTTATACCGTAGTGAACCTGCGCGCCAGCTACGACGTGACCGACAACATCCGCATCTTCGGTCGCGTCACCAACCTGTTTGACGAAAACTACGAGAGCTTCGGCCTGCTAGGTGAGGAACCCGACGAGGTGGATGTAGAAGAGTTTGAGGACTACGAAAGCCCGCGCTTCGTCGGCCCCGGCGCGCCGCGGGCAGGGTTTGTCGGCATCAGGCTGAGTATGTAGTGTAGTCAAAACCCCTTCCATGTTAGACTTGCTCTTTTAAGCAAGGGAACATAGTGGTGGAACAGGCCTACGCAAACATCATCAAAGCAATCGACGACCCGCAGCGGGAAGGATTGATTAAAACCCCGGCGCGTGCCGCCGAAGCCATGCGCTTTTTGACTCGCGGGTACGAGCAAAAGCTCGAAGATATCATTAACCAGGCGCGTTTTGCTGCGGAAAGCCGGGAGATGGTACTGGTGCAGGACATCGAGCTCTATTCCTTGTGCGAGCACCATATACTGCCGTTTATCGGCAAATGCCATGTGGCCTATATCCCCAACCGGTTCGTGATCGGCCTGTCCAAAGTGGCCCGCATCGTCGATATGTACGCGCGCCGCTTGCAGAAACAGGAAAGCCTGACCATGGACATTGCGCGCGCCATGAAAACGGCGACCGAGGTGGAAGATGTGGCCGTCATCATCGAATCCAAACACTTGTGCATGATGATGCGCGGCGTACAGAAGCAGAATTCGGTGATGAAAACCTCGGCCATGCTCGGTGCCTTCAGGTCCAACGCCAGCACCCGCGCCGAACTGTTCTCCCTGCTCAACTCCACCTGAAACGCCAGAGCGGTGGTTGGGTTTGAAAATAAGGCAACCTCTAATTTTCAGAGGTGGCCTGAAGTAAAGATGGTTTGCTCCGCGTTACCCGCGCGGCTGCGCCTCGCCGAGAACGGAGGTTCGAAACAGGTCTTTCAGCACGTCAACAGAACCTTCCAAACGAGCAAGACGCTCGCTCAGCTTGGCTATGTCTTTGTGAATGGACCAGAAAAAAGCCGCTAACGTAAGCCAAGCAATGACAGTGATAACAGTATCGTATTCCATGGGGCTACTCCCGAAAAAAGTGGTTGAGTTTTTTCTCCCTTAAGTCCATGAGGGCAGTGTACTTGCTCACTACCTGACTTGTCAACCACTTTTTCATCACCCCTTTTTTCATCGCTGTTGCCAGACTGCCCCCCCCTTTTTCAAACACCAGCCGGCGCGATCTTCGCATCACCTGATGTAAAAGTATCCGGCGGTCACGCCTGGGCGCTGCTTGCCGAGTCTGCATAAAGTTCACGCGGCAGTGAGAACACTACGCTTTCCTGTATGCCCGGCGCTTCCGTCACATTGTCAATGCCCCAGTGCTTCAACTTTTCAACAACCTCTTCCACCAGGACTTCCGGTGCCGAGGCACCGGCGGTGACACCGATGTTGCGCTTGCCGTCCAGCCATTCACGCCGAATTTCCGTCACGTTATCGATCAGGTAGGCCGGCACGCCTTTCTTCTGGGAGATTTCCATCAGGCGAGTGGAATTGGAACTGTTCTGCGACCCCACCACCAGGATCAGGTCGCACTCGCCGGTTAGTTTCTTCACCGCGTCCTGGCGATTCTGCGTGGCATAGCAGATGTCCTCCTTTTTCGGGCCGACTATTTTCGGAAAGCGCCGGCGCAGGGCATCGATCACCTCTGAGGTATCATCCACGGACAAAGTGGTCTGGGTGACGAACGCAAGAAACTCCGGGTTTTTTACTTCCATCGTTTCAACATCTTCCACCGATTCCACCAGATACATGGCGCCGTTGCCGTCTGCGGGCCGATACTGCCCTAAGGTGCCTTCCACTTCGGGATGGCCGGCATGACCGATGAGCACACACTCCCGGCCCTCGTCCTGGTAGCGCCCCACCTCCATGTGCACCTTGGTCACCAACGGACAGATCGCATCGAACACCCGCAACTGCCGATGGGCGGCATCGTCTCTTACCGCTTTGGAAACTCCGTGCGCGCTGAAGATGACCACCGAGTTATCCGGCACTTCATCCAGCTCATTGACAAACACCGCGCCCTTGTCGCGCAGAGTGTCAACCACGTATTTGTTATGCACCACCTCATGGCGCACGTAAACGGGTGTGCCGAACAGATCCAACGCGCGTTCAACAATCTCGATAGCGCGGTCTACGCCGGCACAAAAACCACGGGGGTTGGCAAGGGTAATCTGCATCTGGCACCTGTAGGTCAATGGGATTGACGTGAATTATACACCTGATAGTTACTGTAAGCAAGCGCGCTTACGCACTCACTTTATGGTACACTGCGGGGCATCGTAACACTGCATGATTAATGACCATGAGCAACACTACTGCCAACGCCGCCAACCCGGTAACCATCACCGTGTTCCGCTGGGCCGGCGCCTGGGGTCCCTTCAAAGTCAGGATACCCTGCGGGGAGTGCGCCCTGACCAAGGATATCATTCAGGACTGTATAAAGACCGAGCTGGCCGGTATTGATGTGAATCTGGCGCTGCACGACTGGCTGAGCGAATGGTGGAAGCCGCTGCGCCGGGGTGGCTGGCATGCCCCGATCGTGCTGGTCAACGACAAGCTTGTCTCCCAGGGCGTCGCCCTGAACCGCGGGGCGCTGACCCAGGCCGTGATTGAGGAGGCCACCGGCGCCACGCCGATCCAGGGCAACCATCTGTTCGGCAAGGCTGCCTGCCCGCATTGCGTGCGCGCCAAGACCTATCTGGAACAGGCCGGCGCCGACTATCACTATCACGATGTAGTCAAGGAGCCGCGTGCGCTGTACGAGATGCTGGGTCGGGTGAAACCCATTATCGGCCCGAAAACCCCGGTCACGGTGCCGCAGATCTGGCTGCATGGCAGCTATGTAGGCGGCGCCGACGAACTGCAACGCCTGCTTGACCTGTCCGCAGTCGAACCCAACCCGGATCGGGGGCAGTGTTCGCTATCCCCGCCTCGTTAAAGGCGCCTCTGATTTTTACAGGTTCCTTTGAATTCGGGAACGGAGCTCAGCGGCGGCCTTAAACCCGGATTAGCGTCACAACATCTGGTTGACAAGTGCGGGCTGGCCTGCCTGTGCGGCTATGCCCTGCTGGCGTGGTATTCACGAGGAACCGTGCTGGCGCCGGAATTACCGGGTTTTTTCCTGTTGCTGGCCTGGGTTTCACTGCCGCTGCTGTTCTTGTTTGCCTGCTGCCACCGGCAACCGGCAGCGCTGCCTGTCGGGCGACTGATCTTCTGGGCCGCTCTGTTTCGCGCCTGCGGACTGTTTGGCGTGCCGCTGTTTGAGGACGACTGGTTCCGCTACCTGTGGGACGGCTACCGCTTTGCCGAGACCGGCACACCTTATGGTTGGGCGCCGGCGGCTTCCTTCAGCGACCCCGAGGTGCCGCCGGAATTTCAGCGCATCCTCGATCAGGTCAACTATCCCGATCTGCCGACCATTTACGGGCCAGTCAGCCAGTATGTGTTTCTGTTGAGTTATTACCTTAAAGCCGCCAGTCTGGCGCCGCTGCAACTGCTCTTCATCGGCTTTGACCTGCTCCTCATCCGGCTGTTACTCAGCGCGGCGCCGGCCGGCTACGTGTTGCTGTACGCCTGGTGCCCGCTGGTCGTCAAGGAAATCGCGTTTACCGCCCACCCCGATGGCATGGGCGCGTGCTTGTTGATCGCTGCGGTGTTGTTGCGCCGCCGTGACCATTGTCAGGGCGCTGCGCTCTGTCTGGCGCTGGCTGCCGGCACCAAACCGCTGGCGCTGCTGGCGGCGCCGTGGGTGCTGGCCGGCGCCGGTTGGCGCGCCACCGTGACGTTCGGCGTCACGCTGGCGCTGTTGTACCTGCCGTTCCTGCTGCAGGGCAGCTCGGATGCGGCGTCGCTGCTGGTATTTGCGCGCAACTGGGAATTCAACTCGGCCCTGTATGGCGCGCTCAGCAGCTGGCTGCCCGCTGACGATGTGAGATTGTTATTGGGACTGGCGCTGTTGGCGCTGGGCTGGGCCTACTGGCGCTATTACCACCGCAACTCGCCCGGAGCGATACCCAGAGGTGACTGGATTTATGGTCTGTTTCTGTTTTGTGCGCCGGTCATCAACCCCTGGTACAGCCTGTGGCTGTTGCCGTTTGCGGTCATCTACCCGAGTTTTTGGGCCTGGACCGCAGCCTGGGCGCTACTGCTTGCCTATATTACCCATCTCAACCTGGGCCAGCTTGAGCTGGACCTGTTTGCCCATCCGGCCTGGGTGCGCCCGCTTGAATTCGGCTTGATACTGCTGGCCTTGTGTGTGGACGGTTGGCGGGGTTCGAGACGTCGCACTTGACACCAGTGCGCGGGTTCGCTACGCTTACCTGGGTTTTACTCATCCCTCGTTCGTCATTCCCGCGAAAGCGGGAATCCAGTGGAAAAAATCCCGAAGGGACACTTTATAAGGTGTCGCAAGCGACTGTTTGATCGACTGGATTCCTGCATTCGCAGGAATGACGAACGGCGAGGCGAATAGTTGTCCGTAACGTTTATTATGAGATGAAGAGAATGATCAAATTTATCCCCGCAATCAACCAACCACTGCGTGTGTTTACCTGGTCGCTAGTCTGCGCGCTGGCGCTGGCGCCCACTGTGATCGCCTCCGGCTCCATCAGCGCCGGCAACAGCGGCAGCGTAAGCCAGTTCGGTAACCTCTACAAGCAAGGCAAAATTGCGTTCTTCAAAAAGGTCGCATGCAGCCGTGCGGACTGTCCCGTCAAGCGTGACCAGCTCAGCGGCAGCCTGGCCGGCAGCCTGGTGGAGAGCCTGCGCACTCGTGCCGAACTAAAACTGGAAACCTCGGAAACTGATGCCATTATCAGCGTGCTGTGCCCGGGCGAAAACGCCGGCGATTGCGCCGGGCGCCCGGACGAGCAGGAAATGGTGCAGTACTACCTGACCCGACGTTTTAACATCAACAGTTGACGCACCCTGAGGAACCCCCAATGCGCTATCTACTCATTTTGTTGTTTTTCACTGCCGGCGCCACCCCGGCCCAGGCTCAGGGCACACCCTGGTTGCCGATCCCCAAATCCGGTTCTGCCAGTATTTCCTACGTCTATCAGGATGCGGAAAAATTCTACCGCGGCAAGAACAAGGTACAACTGCCGTTCCAGGGTATTGAACAGAGCACCGCGCTCATTTCCCTGAACTATGGTCTCACCGATGCGCTGGCCTTCGATGTGCAGGGCGGCCATTCTGACGTGAACCGCGACATCGGCCCTGGCGACAGCGGCATGATGGACACCACCTTCGGGCTGACCTGGCGCGTGCTCGATGAAGAAATCAGCGAAGCCGGGGCACCCAGCGTTGCCATACGGGTCGCCGGCATCATCGCCGGCGATTATGAGACCGGATTTCCCCACGCCATTGGCGACGGCGGCGACGGCTTTGAGGCATCGCTGCTGGCCGGTAAAATTTTCGATAACCGCTTTGCCCTGTCCGGCGAGCTGGGCCGGCGCGAACGCAGCAACAAGATACCGGGTGAGACCTTCCTGAATATCTCTGCCTACTTCATTCCCGCGCCGCGGCTGATCTTGCAGGCGCAGTACCATAAGACCATGGCGGATGGTGACCTAGATATCGGCGGCCCCGGCTTCAGCCCGGCCCGGTTCCCGGAAACCGATGAAGATGTGGACCGTATTGCGCTGGGAGGCGCCTTCAGCCTGACCGATCATATCAGCCTGGGCTTTAACTGGTTCAGCGTTCTGGACGGGCGTAATACCGCCGATTTCGAAGCGTTCATGGGCACCGCATCGGTCAACTTCGACCTTTACAAGCTGGGCGCAAAGTAACCGCCACGACTACGCTGGCGGGAGGCTGCGAGCAGCGGCTACAAACCTCCATGTACCGGGACCTGCGGGTCGGGGTGGTAATCCCGGCCTTGAACGAGGAACAGTCCATAGCGCTGGTCGTAGCCGGATTGCGGGCGTTGCGCAATGGTGATCAATCCAAAGTAGTGGATGAACTGGTCGTCTGTGACAACGGTTCCACGGACGCCACCGCTGCGCGCGCCCGGCACGCCGGCGCCGCGGTGGTGCATGAACCACAGCGCGGTTACGGCAAGGCCTGTCTGGCGGCCCTGGGCGCGTTGCAGCGCCCGGAGGTGGTGCTCTTCATTGACGGCGACCATGCCTTTGACCCGGCCCAGGCGACCACCTTGCTGGACGGCATCGCCGACGGCGCCGATTTGGTCATTGGCTCCCGCTCTCTGGGACATACTGCGCAGCACGCACTGGCGCCCGGCCAGGCCTTGGGCAACCGCATTATCTGCGCCGTGCTGCGGTGCCTGTGGGGACAACGGGTCACCGACCTGGGCCCCTACCGCGCCATCCGCGCGCAAACGCTGGCACGCCTGAACATGACCGACAGCCGCTTTGGTTGGACCGTGGAGATGCAGATCAAAGCCTTGCAACTGGGCCTGAAAACGATAGAAATACCCGTAGATACCCAAGTGCGCATTGGTCAATCCAAGATCAGCGGCACCTTGCGCGGCGCCCTCCTGGCCAGTTCTGGTATCCTGTACATGATCTTCAAACTGCGTTGGCGGCAATTCCGCCGCAAGCCGATAACCGAGACCAGCCAACCATGAAAAGAACTATGCGAACTACTTTTTCCGCAGCCACACTGTGCTTTGCCCTGCTGGGCCTGACGCTGACGACCGACGCCGCCCCGCCGGCGCAAGTGATCGAAAAATGGAACGTCAGCAATGCCGCCAACACTGCCGTGATAAACCATGCAGCCTGGCAGGAGTTGCTGGACAGCTACCTGAAAACCGATGAGCCCGGCGGCATTCACCTGTTTGACTACGGCGCGCTGCAAGCCAACGAGGCCGACCGCAAGAAACTCGCCGCCTACCTGAAGAGTCTGGCCGGGGTGGACCCGCGCGACTATTCCCGCAACGAACAGCTGGCCTACTGGATCAACCTGTACAACGCGCTGACGATCTTTGTCATCGTGCCGCGCTACCCGGTGGAATCGATCAGGGACATCAAGAGCAGCCTCATCGACTTTGGCCCCTGGAACCTGGAACTGTTTCCCCTGCAAGGCGACAAACTCACCTTGAATCAGATCGAGCACGGCATTTTACGGCCAATCTGGCAAGACCCCAGAATCCACTACGCGGTCAACTGCGCCAGCCTGGGCTGCCCGAATCTGGCGGCGCAGGCGTATCGTGCAGACAATCTGGAGCAGCTCTTGGAACAGGGCGCCAGCGACTACATCAACCACCCGCGCGGCGCCCGGGTCGATAACGGGAAACTGATCATTTCCAGCATTTACGATTGGTTTGAAGAGGACTTCGGCGGCAATGCTGCCGGGGTGATTGCACACCTGCAACAGTACGCCCGCCCGGAACTGGCTGGTGAGCTGGAAAATTTTGACAAATTCGACGATTATTACGACTGGAAACTGAACGATTTGTAACCGGCGGGGCGATCTGGTGCGGGCATTCAGGGCTTTCTGAAGGTATCCAGAATGAGCAGCGCGGCGCCGAGGGTGATGGCGGAATCGGCAATGTTGAATACCGGCCAGGACCACTGGTTGTAATACACCTCGATAAAGTCCACCACATAGCCGTAGTGCAACCGGTCCCACAGGTTGCCGACAGCGCCGCCGAGGATCAAGGCCAGGGCGCCGGCCAGCATTGATTTTCCGGCCGGCAGGCGGGTGAGCCAGATTAGCAGCACCAGACTGATGACCAGCGTCAGCGCGATGAAGAAATAACGCTGCCAACCCCCGGCCTCGCTGAGAAAACTGAACGCGGCGCCGGTGTTATGCACCAGGGTGAGGTTGAAGCCGGGCAACACCGGTAACGCCTGATACAACGTCAGCCACTGTACCGCCATGGCTTTGCTCACCTGGTCAAGAATGATGACCAGCAACGTAAGCCAGAGCCAGCGCAAAGCTGTAGTTTTCATTTCAACAAAACTGCCGCGTTTCCCCTGCCCCGGCCACATTCAACACGCAACGCCCGCACAGTTGCGGATGCGCCGG
Organism: Gammaproteobacteria bacterium; assembly: GCA_965215365.1. GTDB lineage: Bacteria > Pseudomonadota > Gammaproteobacteria > Eutrophobiales > Eutrophobiaceae > JAAXHV01. The sequence continues at coordinate 2,504,976 of CBDCDS010000003.1, forward strand.
GTCCACGCCGAGGTCTTCGCAACGGTGCCAGCAGCGCGCACATTTGCCATGGCTGGACGGCGTTACCTGTAGCCAGAGGCCGTCCAACTCACTCTGCCGGGCCGCTGCCGGGCGTGCCGTGGCAGACTGCACTTGCGCCGCGGAGGTGATGAAGATATGACGTAACTCGGCTCCCGGATAATCCAGGGCAGCTTTGAGCGCACCGTCGCAATACAGCCGCACCGCCGCGTCCAGGGAGGAACCGATAGCGCCGTCCGTGCGCAGGCGCTCGAGCTCGCGGCTGACTGCCTCGCGCACCTTGATGATGGCAGGCCAGTGCTCAGAGCTGCTCACGTCCGGAAAATCCCGGTGCCACTCTTCCAGGAATACGGATTCACTGCGCGCGCCGGGCAGGTATTGCCAGTATTCATCCGCAGTGAAACTGAGCACCGGCGCCAGCCAGCGCACCAGCGCCTCGGCAATATGGTACATGGCAGTTTGCGCCGAACGCCGCGCCGGGCTGCCGCGTTGCAGGGTATAGATGCGGTCCTTGATGATATCCAGGTAGAACCCACCCAGGGTAACGACACAGTAATGGTGCAGTTTCTGGTAGATGAGGTGGAACTGGAAACCCTTATATGCACAGATGATCTGTTCCTGCAAGCGTCTGGTTTCCAGCAGCGCCCACCGATCCAGCTCCAGTAATTCCTCAGCCGGCACACACTGTGTGTCGGGGTCGAACTGATCCAGGTTGGCCAACAGGTAACGGGCGGTGTTGCGGATACGGCGATAGGCATCCGCCGTGCGTTTCAGTATCTCGTCGGACACGTTCATCTCACTGCGGTAGTCGGTGGCGGACACCCATAACCTGAGCACATCCGCGCCCAGGGTCTGCATGACTTGCTGCGGCGCCACCACATTGCCCAGCGACTTGGACATTTTCATGCCCTTGGCATCCACCGCAAACCCATGCGTGAGCACCTCCCGGTACGGCGCCTGCCGGTTGATGCCGACCGAGGTCAGCAGTGACGACTGAAACCAGCCGCGGTGCTGGTCGGAGCCTTCCAGGTAGAGATCGGCGGGGTAAGCCAGCTTGTCAGCGCGCGCCAGCACGGAGGCATGGGTCACACCCGAATCGAACCATACGTCCAGGATATCCGTCACCTTGCGGTAGCGCGGCGCGTCGGCGCCGAGCAATTCCACCTCATCGAGTTCAAACCAGGCATCCACCCCGGACTGCTCTATGAGCTGTGCGACGGCTTCGATCAGGCGCGGCGTGTCGGGGTGCAACGCGCCCGTGTCCCGGCACATAAACACTGCGATGGGTACGCCCCAGGTGCGCTGCCGGGAGATACACCAGTCGCCACGCTCGCCCACCATGCCGCGAATGCGCTCGCGACCCCAGTCAGGCGTCCACTGTACCTGCTCGATCGCGTCCAGGGCCGCAGCGCGCAGGTCTCGGGCGTCCATGCTGAAAAACCATTGCGGCGTAGTACGGAAGATGACCGGCGACTTATGGCGCCAGCAATGGGGGTAACTGTGCCCCAGCGTGGTTTCCACCAGCAGGTTATTCCTGTCGATCAGCACTTCAATAATATGGGCATTGGCCTTGAATACGTGTTCACCGGCAAACAGTTCCGTATCATCCCGGAAACAGCCGTTATCGGCCACCGGATTAGTGACGGGCAAGCCGTATTCCAGCCCTGCGCGGTAGTCGTCCACACCGTGACCCGGCGCCGTATGCACCGCGCCGGTGCCGGTCTCCAGGGTCACATGGGCGCCCAGGATTACCGGCACCTGACGCGCATAAAACGGATGCTGCAGTTGCACGCCGGCCAGCGCCGAACCCTTACAGCGGGCTAAAATGTGGTAGTTTTCCATGCCGTAACGATGCAATGCCGATGACGCCAGTTTTTCCGCCAGCAGCAACCGTTCCCGGCCGCGCGCTGATTCACACTGCACGACGACATAATCAAACCCCGCATTCAGCGCCACCGCCTGATTGGCCGGCAAGGTCCAGGGCGTGGTCGTCCAAATTACCAGGGACAGGCGCCCATCGCCGCGCGCCGGGCCCGGTTCCGACGCCGCCGCAAACACGGCCTCGGCGTCAACGACGGGAAAGCACACGTCCACCGCCGGTGACTGTTTGTCGAGATATTCGACCTCGGCTTCTGCCAATGCCGAGGTGCAATCGAGACACCAGTACACCGGTTTGAAACCCTGGGTCAGGTGCCCGGCCTCAATCATCCGGCCCAACGCCCGCACAATGTCGGCTTCGGTGTGATAATTCATGGTCAGGTACGGCGCATCCCAGTCACCCAGCACCCCCAGCCGTTCAAAATCAGTACGCTGCCGGTTAACCTGCTTGTGCGCATAGTCGCGGCAGGCCTCGCGAAACCGGCGCGGTTCGACCCGCGCGCCGGCCTTGCCGAGCTTCTTTTCCACCTGGTGCTCAATGGGCAGGCCATGACAGTCCCAACCGGGCACGTAAGGGCAGTCAAACCCGTCCAGGCTGTGCGACTTGATGATGATGTCTTTCAGAATCTTGTTGACGGCATGGCCCAGGTGGATATCGCCATTGGCATACGGCGGGCCGTCATGCAGGATATACTTGTCGCGCCCGGCCCGGCGTTGTCGGAGATGGCCATAAACGTCCAGTTCCTGCCAGCGCTGCAACATCCCCGGCTCGCGCTGCGCCAGATTTCCCTTCATGGGAAAGGCGGTTCTGGGCAGGCACAGCGTGTCTTTATAATCAGCCATGTTTGCAGATTTATGTCCGCCGCGCGTCACTCTGACCCTTGAATTTTGAAAAATTCCCTGGCAATGCTGATGTCCGTTGCGATCTGTGCCACCAGTTCGTCGATGGAGGAGAATTTGCGCTCATCGCGCAGGCGTTTGAAGAACTCTACGCTGATATACCTGCCGTAAATCATTTGATCAAAGTCGAACAGGTGCGCCTCCAGTAGCAGTTTCGTATCCTCGAAGACCGGACGCGTGCCCAGGTTGGCAACACCTAAGTGGGTTTTCTCGCCGGCGCCTTTGACACTCACTGCGAACACGCCGCGTAATGGCACGTGGCGCTTGCCGAGGTTGATATTGGCAGTGGGGAAACCCAACTGGCGCCCGCGCGCAGCGCCATGCGCCACCCGCCCACTAATACTGAAATAGCGACCCAGCAGCAACTGCGCATCTTCGAAGCGACTTTCCTGCAAGCGCGCGCGGATGCTGCTGCTGCTCACCCGGTCGCCGTCCAGCCGGTGCGTCTCGGCCAAGATCACATCAAAACCCAGACGCTGGCTGAACTCGCGCAGCATGTGGTAGTCGCCGCGCCGGTTCTTGCCGAACTTGAAGTCATCGCCGATGATGAGCCGCTTGATTGACAGGTCGCCGACCAGTACCTGCTCGATAAACTGCTCCGCCGAGAGGTCGGCAACGCCCTGCTGGAAACGCAGGCACAGCACCCGGTCGATGTCCTGCTGTTTGAGCATCTCCAATTTTTCCCGAAAACTGGTAATACGGGTCGGCGCCTTTTCCACATTAAAAAACTCCTGCGGGTGCGGCTCAAAAGTGATCACCAGCGCCGGCAGGCCCATCACCTCGGCATGGCGCTTGAGCTGCCTGAGCAGCGCCTGATGGCCCAGGTGAATGCCGTCATAGTTGCCAATAGTGGCAACACAACCCCGATGTCGGGACTTGAGATTGTATGAGTACCTGATCAGTTCCATAGTGCATCCACAGATTGCGCAGATTAGCGTAAGGCCACCTCTAAAAATGCCATGGAGGGCGTTTTTAGAGGTTCCTTAAATTACGCAGGCGCAGGCCGCAAAGCCACAGGGTAGCAAAGTAGGCCAGGGCGCCGGCAAGGGTGAATAATACTACATTAACGGCGCGCGCAGATAGATCCCATTGCAGCCAGGTGGGTGGCGCCGGCACGAAATACACCAGCGCCAGCGCCATCACCGCCAGCGCCAGACCGATCCGACCCAGGTGCGGGAGCCAGCCGGGGCTGGGCCGGAAACCTTTTTTTCGACGCAGTGCGCAGTATAGTAACGCGGCGTTGAGACCGGCCGCCAGGGAGGTGGCCAGGGCCAGACCGGCATGGGCCAGGGGAATGACCAGGGCCAGGTTCAGCACGATGTTGGCAAGCATGGCAAGCACCGCAATGGTGACCGGGGTTTTGGTGTCCTGCCTGGAAAAAAAGCCCGCAGACAGCACCTTCACCAGGATAAAGGCCGGCAGGCCCAGCGCGTACATGAGCAGGCTGCGATGGGCCATGTGTACATCGTAGGCGGAAAATTCGTTGTATTGAAACAGCGCGATCAACAGCGGCGCCCCCAGCAGCATCAGACCGGCGCCGGCGGGCAGCGCCACCAACAGCACCCAGCGCAAGGCCCAGTCCAGGATTTTATTGAACGCCGCGTGGTCCTTGCCGGCATGTTCCGCCGCCAGGCTGGGCAGTACCACAGTAGCCAGCGCAATACCAAACACGCCCAGCGGAAACTCAACCAGCCGGTCGGAAAAATACAGCCAGGAGATACTGCCCGTTGCCAGGAAGGATGCAATAATGGTATCGACCATCAGGTTCACCTGGGTGACGGAAACGGCGAACAGGGTCGGTATCATCAATTTGATTATTCTGCCCACGCCTTCCCGGTCGCGCCTGAAACGGGGCCGTGGCAACAGCCTCAATTTAAGCAGGAACGGGAACTGGAACAACAGTTGCGCCAAGCCCGCGATCAACACGCCCCAGGCCAGAGCCACCACCCGTTGCTCTGTCGGGAAATACGGCGTCAACCATAACGCGCAGCCAATCAGTGACAGGTTGAGCAATACCGGCGTGAACGCGGGCACGGCAAAACGCCGGTAGGTATTGAGTATGCCACCCGCCATCGCAGTTAAGGAAATAAACAGGATGTAAGGAAAGGTGATGCTCAACATGCGGGCGGCCAGCGCCTGCTTCTCCAGGTCGGTGCTGAAGCCAGGCGCAAAAAGCCAGATCAGCAGCGGCGCCGCCAGCACGCCAATTACCGTGGTCACGCACAACCAGGAACCCAATACCGCAACGGTATGTTCCAGCAAGGCGCTCACCTCGTCGCGGCTGCGGCGCTCCCGGTATTCCGATAACACCGGCACAAACGCCTGCGAGAAACCGCCTTCCGCGAAAATCCGGCGCAGGAAGTTAGGGATACGAAAGGCGACGATAAACGCATCCACCCCTGCCCCAGGACCAAACATGGCGCCGATGAGCACATCCCGAACCAACCCCAGCAGGCGCGATAGCGACGTCATCAGGCCGACCACCAGGGTAGATTTGAGCAGCTTGTTGCGCATGGGTGGAATTTAACACGGATGGACAGGAGATACAGGATTTACCAGGCAAAATCTCAACCTGCCCCCACCTGTCTTACCGGAGTTAGCGAGCGCTACTGTTTGACAAGCCACCGTCTTGCCTGCATAGTACCGGCTTTGATTGATTACCGACCGTCAGGAGTCACATTTTGGCTAATATTGCATCAGCGAAGAAACGCGCCCGTCAGGCGGCCAAACGCCGTCTGCACAACAACTCGCGCCGTTCCATGTTACGGACGTACCTCAGGAAAGTCGTGGAATCGATTGCCAGCGGTGACAAAACCGCGGCAACCGCTGCCTACCAGTCCGCCGTGCCCATCATCGACAGAATGGCCAACAAAGGCCTGATTCACAAAAACAAAGCCGCCCGCCACAAAAGCCGCCTGAACGCCAAAATTCGCGCGTTGGGAGACTGAGTACTGCGCTTGACACGCATACGTTTGGGCCAGCGCTGGCGCGACCAGCACCGACTCGAACCGGAAGAGTGGGGCTATGAAGCCATCAGAGACATCACCCAGCGCAAGTAAAACGGTCCGACGGCCAGCAGCAGAAAGGTCATCGACACCATCAGAGCGCCGAGCCTGATAACGATTTTGTCTTGCATAGATGTCATTGTCTGTTTCAGCGCCGCAACCTCAGCCCTGATTACAGCCAGCTGCGCTTCTAGGTCTTTTCTGGTTGCCACAATCTGCGCTTCCAGGTCTTTTCTGGTTACGGCAATCTCGGCTCTGATTTCAGCGGTCCGTACTTCCAGGTCTTTTCTGGTTGCCACAATCTGCGCTTCCAGGTCTTTTCTGGTTGCCACAATCTGCGCTTCCAGGTCTTTTCTGGTTGCCACAATCTGCGCTTCCAGGTCTTTTCTGGTTACGGCAATCTCGGCTCTGATTTCAGCGGTCCGTACTTCCAGGTCCTTTCTGGTTGCAGTGCCCTGCAATTCGAGATCTGCTTTGGTTGCTACGGTTTCGTTCATTGCCGTGCTGATGGTCGTTACAATAGCTTCGGCCTGCCGCTCCTCAAATCCGGAATTTCTCAACTGCTGCGCGGCTGTCAGTGTATCGAATGTCACCACTGCCGGTTTGTTGGCAGATAACGCTTCATTAGCTGCTGTCATTAGCTTTCTCCCTCGTCATGGCAAAGATCGGTTATAGCTCTTCGCCGGGGTTCCGATGCAGGCCGTCTGAATCTTGTAGCGGCCTGATGAGATTTCAGTGTAGCACAGGCGGGTTGTTTTTTGCAATGGTGTTGCTGTCACCTGCTACTGAGGATAAAACACCACCATATTATCCCGGTGGATCAGTTCCTGCTCAGCGACGTAACCTAGTAACTGTTCAATCATATTGCTGGGCTGGCCCATGATTTTGTGGGTTTCAGCGGCGTTATAGTTAATCAGACCGCGGGCGAGCTCCTGGCCGTGGAGGTTGGTACAACTGACGACATCGCCCCGTTTGAACTTGCCGCGCACCTCTGCCACGCCTACGGCCAGCAGGCTTTTTCCTTGTTCTGTCAGCACCTTGCAGGCGCCGTCGTCGAGGGTCAGGCGGCCTTGCGGTGGTTTGTGTCCCGCCAACCATTGTTTACGCGCGGCCAGCGGCGTGCGACCTACGCTGAGCAAGGTGCCGACCTGCTCATGGGCGGCAATTTTCAACAACACCTCAGCCTCCAGCCCGGAGCAGATGATTGTTTCTGTCCCGGACTTGGCTGCGGTCTCTGCGGCCTTGAGCTTGGTGAGCATGCCGCCGCGCCCCAGCGCGCCACCGGGCCCGGCAAATTCCAGCAGAGATGCATCACCCGCCTGTGCCGCGCTGAGTAAGCGGGCTTCAGGAAATGCGCGCGGGTCGCGCTCATACAAACCCGCTTGGTCGGTGAGAATGATCAGGCGGTCGGCTTCCGCCAGGTTTGCCACCAATCCGGCCAACGAGTCATTGTCACCGAAACGTATTTCGTCGGTGGCGACACTGTCATTTTCGTTGATGATTGGCACCACTTCCAGTTCCAGCAAGGTACGCAAGGTAGAACGGGCATTCAGGTAACGTTTGCGGTCGGCCACATCGTCATGGGTCAGCAGTATCTGGGCAGTGTGGATGCCATGGCCCTGGAACGCGGACTCGTAAGCCTGGATCAACCCCGTTTGCCCGACTGCAGCCGCCGCTTGTTGCTCATGCAGACTGACGCGCCGCAACTTCCAGCCCAGCCGCGCGCGCCCCGCGGCGATAGCACCGGATGAGACGATAATAAAGTGAATGCCGCGCGCGCGTAACTGCGCCAGCTGGTCCACCCAGCCACCAATGACTTCGGGGCGCAAACCCAGACCGTCGTTGGTCAGTAAGGCGCTGCCTATTTTGACCACCCAGCATTGGCCGCTGAGGTCTGAGGCAGCCGTTTTGCTCATTGCTTGTTGCTTATTGCTCATTGCCTGGTTCTCGTTGCCCAAGACTCATTGCCCATAACTCATTGCTTGAGGGTCGTTGCGTGGGGCTGATCGTCGGGGGCTTATCGTCGGGGGCTTTTGCTGAGGCCTCCCGTTCCGAAAACCACTGGAAGACGGCGTTGGTTAAGGTATCACAACCGGCGCCAGTGAGTGCCGAGATGCAAAACACCGGTTGTTGCAATGCCAGTTCTGCAACCAGCGCGGTCTGGATTTCGGTCATTCTGTCGGGGTCAACCCGATCAATTTTATTCAGCGCCAACCATCTGGGCTTCTGCGCGAGCTTGACGTCCCAGGCTGCCAACTCAGTTTCAATGGCGCGGATTGCCGCAACGGTTGCCCGGGTATCCTGGTGCAGACTGACATCCACCAGATGCAGCAACAGGCGCGTGCGGGACAGGTGTCGCAAAAACTGCGCACCCAGTCCGGCGCCGCCGGCTGCGCCTTCTATCAAGCCGGGGATATCTGCCATTACGACGGATTGGCCCACGCCGGCGCGCACTACGCCCAAGTGCGGATAGAGCGTGGTAAACGGATAATCGGCGACTCGGGGACGGGCCGCAGACACCTGGCGGATGAAAGTGGACTTACCGGCGTTGGGGCGGCCCAGCAGGCCCACATCGGCCAACACCTGCAATTCCAAGCGCAGGTCCCTGCTTTCGCCGCGGGCGCCTTTGGTCGTCTTTCGCGGCGCCCGGTTGACACTGCTTTTGAACCGCGCATTGCCCAGGCCCTGCGCGCCGCCGCGGGCCACCAGCAGCGTCTTGTCCCCATGCGTCAGATCGCCGATCAGCTCAGCGGTGTCCGCGTCGTAAACCAGAGTGCCCAAGGGCACGCGAATCTCAAGGTCTTCAGCGCTTTTGCCAATCTGGTCCCTGCCGCTACCCGGCTTGCCATTACCGGCCCGGTACAAGCGCGCATGGCGAAAATCAACCAGCGTATTGAGCCCTTCATCGACCACCAGGAAAACACTGCCGCCGGCCCCACCGTCACCCCCATCCGGGCCACCTCTGGGAATATACTTCTCGCGCCGGAAACTCAGGCAACCATCACCACCCTTGCCCGCTGCAACCCGGATAGTCGCCTCATCGACAAATTTCAACGGGCGAGGACACTGACAAAAGTCCTGTTCCTTGCACCTTTCTGTTCGAATACCACCATGCCGTCTGCCGTGGCATACAAGGTGTGATCGCGCCCGCAACCCACGTTGACGCCGGGATGGAACTTTGTGCCGCGTTGCCTGACGATGATGTTGCCGGCCCGGACAGTTTCGCTGCCGTAACGTTTCACGCCCAGGCGTTTGGAGTGGGAATCGCGGCCGTTGCGAGTGCTGCCGCCTGCTTTTTTGTGCGCCATTTTGCTGCCTCTTTTGGTGCGCCCTTATCAGTGCGCTCCTATCTGATGTGCGTGATGCCGGTGATTTGCAGTTCGGTGTAAGCTTGACGGTGCCCCATCTGCTTGTGGTGATGCTTGCGCCGCTTGAACTTGACCACCTTGATTTTTTCACCCCGGCCATGGGACTGTACGTTGGCCGCCACCGAGGCGCCGGCCACGGTCGGTGTACCGACCAGGATATTCTCGCCGACGGCGACCATCAGCACCTCGTCCAGGCTGAGCTCAGCGCCTTCTTCAACGTCGAGCTTCTCCACCCGCAGGGTGTCCCCCTCCTGCACCTTGTACTGTTTGCCACCGGTTTTTATGACTGCATACATAGCACTACACCTGTTGAAATAACCCATTAAAGCAATGATTTGAGTACAGGCAATATCTCAACGACGATAACCAGACCAACCATCCATTTCAGCACCAGCAAATCAGCTTCTATCCTGCCAAACCTCGCATCGCTGTTGGCCATGGCCTTCGCTGCTTCTGTCGCTTTCTCATCATCGACGCCTGCTGCCCGAAAAGCATCATAAACTTCCTTAACGATCGCGCTCATCAATTTACCACCTGTTAAAACTGCATACGGAGTATTCTACATCACTCAAGGATGAAACACAAATGGTATGGTGCCGGAAGGGAGACTCGAACTCCCGACCTACGCATTACGAATGCGTTGCTCTACCAACTGAGCTATTCCGGCAGCGAGCGGGTATTGTCTGCCAACTCGGATATAACTGCAACCGCAATTCCGTAGCCCGCAGATCTTGTCCAGATGAAAAGTCCACGTATGATAACGGGAATTTTTCCTGAAATCGAAACTGTGCCGCCTGATTGTACTATAATACCCCCCGTTCCCTGAGGAGCGTTGCGACGGGCCGCGGCCTGCCAGGCTCAGGTAAACACGGTGTACGCACTCCGCTTCCTTGCGGGGGAACCCATAACCGAACGACGCTCACTTATTGCCGGAGAGAGGATAAGTGAGCCAGACCGAACAACAGCTGCGAGCGCTGTTGCAGCAACGCATCCTGCTGCTGGACGGGGCCATGGGCACCATGATCCAGTCCCATAACCTGGGCGAGGCGGACTTTCGCGGGGAACGCTTTGCCGGGCATGGTTGCGACCTGAAGGGCAACAACGACCTGCTGACGCTCACGCAACCCGGTATCATCCGGGACATACACCGCGCGTTTCTGGATGCCGGCGCCGACCTCATCTGCACCAACACCTTCAATTCCACGGCCATCGCCATGGCCGATTACCAACTGCAGGACCAGGTCCTGGAACTTAACCGGGCGGCCGCCGAGCTGGCCCGGGAGGTGGCCGCAGCCGCGTCCACGCCCGAACAGCCACGCTTTGTCGCCGGGGTGCTCGGACCCACCAACCGCACCGCGTCGCTGTCGCCGGATGTGGAACGCCCCGGCTTTCGTAATGTCAGCTTCGCAGAACTGGCAGACGCTTACACCACAGCCCTGCAAGGGCTGGTGGCTGGCGGCGTTGACCTGCTACTGCTGGAAACCATCTTCGATACGCTCAACGCCAAGGCCGCTATCTACGCTATCGAAACGTACTTCGGACAAAGCGGGAAACGGCTGCCGCTGATCATCTCTGGCACCATCACCGACGCCTCGGGGCGCACCCTCAGCGGCCAGACTACGGCTGCCTTCTGGCATTCGGTGCAACATGCCAGCCCGCTTGCAGTCGGGTTTAATTGTGCCTTGGGTGCCAAAGACTTGAGGCAGTATATTGAAGAGCTTGCCAATATCGCGGACACCTTCACCAGCATCCATCCCAACGCTGGTCTGCCGAATGAGTTCGGCGGCTACGACGAAACGCCGGCGTATATGGCTGACCTGCTGGAAGAGTTTGCCGCCAGCGGCTTCATTAACATGGTCGGCGGTTGTTGCGGCACCACACCGGAACATATCCGCCGTATCCGTGCCCAGGTGTGCAAGCAACCGCCGCGTCCGCTCCCCGCAGTGCCGGCCCGATGCCGCCTGAGTGGATTAGAGCCGCTGACCATCACCCCGGCGGTCAACTTCATTAACGTCGGCGAACGTACCAACGTGGCCGGTTCGCCGCGCTTTTTGAAGCTCATCAAGGAAAATCAGCTCGAGCAGGCGCTGGAGGTGGCGCGCCAGCAGGTGGAAAACGGCGCCCAGATCATCGATGTGTGCATGGATGAGGGGCTGCTGGATTCGGAACAACTGATGGAAGATTTCCTGCTGTTGATCGCCAGCGAACCGGACATCTGTCGGGTCCCGATCATGATCGATTCCTCGCGCTGGTCGGTGCTGGAAGCCGGCCTGCGTTGCGTGCAGGGCAAGAGCGTAGTGAACTCCATCAGCCTGAAAGAAGGTGAGGACACCTTCCGGGAGCAGGCGCGCCTGCTCCGGCGCTACGGCGCGGCAGTGGTGGTGATGTGTTTCGATGAACAAGGACAGGCGGACACTACTGAACGGCGCTTTCAGGTGGCGCAACGTTGCTACCGCATCCTCACGGACGAGGTCGGCTTCCCCCCGGAAGATATTATCATCGACCCCAACATCCTCACCGTGGCCACCGGCATGGAGGAACACAATAACTACGCAGTCTCCTTTTTCGAGGCCACCCGCCTGATCAAGGAAAACCTGCCGGGGGCACTGGTCAGCGGCGGCCTGAGCAACGTGTCGTTCTCGTTCCGGGGTAACAATCCGGTACGGGAGGCCATGCACAGCGCATTTTTGTATCACGCAGTACAATCCGGTATGGATATGGCTATCGTCAACGCCGGGCAACTGGGCATTTATGACGAGCTTGAACCGGACCTGCTGGAGCGGGTGGAAGATGTGCTGCTCAACCGGCGACCGGACGCCACCGACCGGCTGGTGGAGTTTGCCGAAGCCGTAAAGAGTACGGCCAGCGCCACAGACCAGCACAAAGAGGATGTCCAGGGCTGGCGCCGGCTGAGTGTGGAGGAGCGCCTGTCCCATGCCCTGGTAAAAGGCATAGATAGCTGGATCGAGCAGGATACCGAAGAGGCCCGGCAGCAATACGAACGCCCGTTGCAGGTCATCGAGGGGCCGCTGATGCAGGGCATGAACACCGTCGGCGACCTGTTCGGGTCGGGCCGGATGTTCCTGCCCCAGGTAGTCAAGAGCGCCCGGGTCATGAAAAAAGCTGTGGCCCGGCTGATACCGCACATCGAGGCGGAGCAACAGGGTAATGGCGCCACCCGCACCCAGGGCCGCATCGTCATGGCGACCGTGAAGGGCGATGTACACGACATCGGCAAGAACATCGTCGGCGTGGTCTTGCAATGCAATAACTTCGAGGTCATCGACCTGGGCGTCATGGTCGCCGCGGACACCATCCTCAACACTGCACAGGAATGCGACGCCGATCTGGTGGGGCTTAGCGGCCTCATCACCCCGTCGCTGGATGAAATGACGCATGTGGCCGCAGAAATGCAGCGCCGGAATTTTAAGGTACCCCTGCTCATCGGCGGCGCCACCACTTCGCGCGCCCACACCGCAGTAAAAATCGATCCGCGCTATGAGCAACCGGTGCTGCATGTGAAAGACGCCTCGCGCGCGGTAGGCGTAGCACAGCGATTGCTGAGCCCGACCTTGAAGCCCGCACTGTGCCGGGAAACCACACAGGAGTACACGCGCCTGCGGGAACGTCACCAGGGTCGCCAGGCCAGGATTAACTGGCTGACACTGGAGCAGGCCCGGGCAAACCGGCTGCGTGTGGACTGGGCGAATTACGCCCCTCCAGCGCCACAACAGGCGGGCATTCAGGTATTCAATGATTATTCCCTAGCCGAGTTGCGCGACTACATCGACTGGACTCCGTTTTTTTTGACCTGGGAGCTGGCCGGGCGCTTCCCGCGCATCCTGGACGATGCCGTCGTCGGTGCAGAGGCGCGCAAGCTCTATGCAGACGCTGAGGCGATGCTTGATGAGCTCATACGGGACCAGTGGTTCGGCGCGCGCGCCGTGTGCGGCCTGTTTGCGGCCAATTCCATTGGCCACGATGATATTGAAGTGTATGCAGACCCTGAACGCCAGGGCTTGCTGGCGCTGCTGTACAGCCTGCGGCAACAGACACAAAAACCGGACGGGCAACCCAACCTTGCTCTGGCGGATTTCATCGCGCCGCAACAATCCGGTCAGCGCGACCACATCGGCGCCTTTGCGGTGGCCGCGGGCTTTGGCATGGAACAAAAACTGCACGAATTTGAGCAGGACCACGATGATTACCGGGCGATTATGCTGAAAGCCTTAGCCGACCGGTTTGCCGAGGCTCTGGCCGAGCGCCTGCACCAGCGCGTGCGCACGGAGTTGTGGGGGTACGCGGCGCAGGAGGGTCTGGATAACAAGGCGCTGATCGCAGAACAATACCGCGGCATCCGCCCGGCTCCCGGCTACCCGGCCTGCCCCGATCATACTGAAAAATCCACGTTATGGAAATTGCTCAAGGTTGAGCAGAGCATCGGTATCACGCTGTCGGACAACTATGCCATGCACCCCGCCGCGGCCGTGTGCGGGCTGTATTTTTCCCACCCCATGGCACGCTACTTCGGCCTGGGCAAGATCAACCGCGACCAGGTCGCCGACTACGCAACAAGAAAAGGGCTGGAACTGCGTCAGGCCGAACGCTGGCTCAGCCCCAGCCTGGGTTATGAACCCGATACAGCGGCATCCTGAAATAATATCCTGTCTATCCTGTGCATCCATGTTAGCATTGCCAAAAACAGCATAACCCCGGAGGGAAACTGAGCAACTATGTACCCTGCACCATTCCGTTACCATCGCCCGGCGACACTGGGCAGCGCGTTAACGCTGCTGGCCGAACTGGGCACCGGCGCCAGACCTCTGGCCGGAGGGCAATCGCTGATCCCCATTCTCAAGATGCGTATGGATGAGCCGTCCGACCTGGTGGACATCGGCCGCCTCACGGAGTTGACGCATATCCGCAAGGGCGCAGACTGCTACCACCTCGGCGCACTGGCGACCCACGCCCGGGTTGCTGCTTCTACAGCCGCGGCTGAGATTCCCGTGCTGCATGACTGCGCCGCCAACATTGCCGATGCACAGGTGCGGTCGCTGGGCACCATCGGCGGCTCGATCAGCGTCGCTGATCCGAGTAGTGACTGGCCGACCCTGTTGCACCTGCTGGATGCACAAATCGTCTGTCGCGGATTGGACGGCAGCCGCACCATCGACACCCGTGACTTCATCACAGATTCCTACAGCAACAGTCTGGCAGACGGCGAGTTGGTCACCGAAATTCAAATACCGATGCCTCCGGCGAACAGTGGCGGCGCTTACCTGGGCTTCAAGAAGGCGGCACCGGCCTACCCGGCGGCGGCGGCCGGGGTACAGTTGACCCTCACCGCCGGCAACATCTGTCAGACCATCCGGCTGGCGCTGGGCGCGGCGGGGCCTGTTCCGGTCACTTCCGGGGACATTGAACAGTCACTCGTAGGCGAACCGCTGACCGATGCAAAACTGCAACAGGCGGGCGCGGCCCTGGTTGATTTATCCAACCCACCCACCGATGCCCGCGGCTCGGCAGAGTTCAAACGCACTATGTTGCGTGCGCTGTTTATGCGCGCCGCACATGTCGCCCTGCAACGGGCACAAGGTGTTGTTGTCAAAGGGAAGCATGATTATGCCTGAAACATTACCCACCGTAGCCGTGCGCGTCACCGTCAACGGCAAGCCCTGCGAACGGCAGGTGGAGCCCCGACAATTACTGGTAGAGTTTATTCGCGAGGAACTGCGCCTGACTGGCACGCATGTCGGCTGCGATACCAGTTTCTGCGGCGCCTGCACGGTATTGCTGAACGGCGCGCCGGTCAAATCCTGCACCCTGTTCGCAGCACAAGCCGACGGCACCGCGCTCACCACCGTGGAAGCCCTGGAGCAGGACGGACAGTTACACCCGTTGCAACAAGCGTTCTCCGAACAACATGGCCTGCAATGCGGTTATTGCACACCGGGGATGTTGATGTCATCGCTGGCGCTGCTGGCCGAGAACCCGGACCCCAGCGCGCAGGATATTCGCAAGGCTCTGGCCGGCAACCTCTGCCGCTGCACCGGCTACCAGAACATCATCAAATCCGTACAGGCCGCAGCCACGGTATTACGGCGGGAGGGCTAAACCATGGATATGCAATTTTCAGGAGAATTCAGCGTCATGCGCAGCAAGGAAGAGGTCTTCGACCTGCTCTCGGACCCGCAACAGTTTGCCCCGTTACTACCGGGTTATCACAGCATGAAAATGAAAGATGCTCGCACCGCGGAAATTCGCGCGCGGGTGGGTGTCGGTAGAATCGGCGGCACTGCCACCACTGAACTGAGTCTGGTTGAGACGGGCGCGCCGCACCGCGCCCGCTATACCGGTCGGGGTAAACTCATGCAGGGGGTGTACCGCATGCATACTGCGTTTGAACTGCACGATACTGCCGGCGGCGGCACCCGGGTATGCTGGCAGGGCAAGGCCGAACTGACCGGCAAGATCCTGTCCTTGGCCGGCGGCGGCATCCGCGGTTACGCCGAAAAACAGATCACTCAGCTCATCGCCAGCCTAGCAGCGGTGCTCTCCAGCGCACCGGCATCGACACCGGACGCGCCGAGTGGCTGGCTAGGTCGCGCATTGTACGGTCTGCCCGGTGTCAGTGCCGCCAAGGCACCGGCGCGGGTGGAACCACCGGTAGCGCTGACGCCGGACTTGCAAGCACAACGCGAGATCGCCCAAAAACGCCTGCAAGCACTGCTCGAAGCGCGCCACGATCAGGTCACCCCGGCGCGGCGCGAGGACGAGCGCCTGATCAAGGGCCAGGGGTTGTTCGTCGATGACTACAGCCCTGCCGGGCTGTTGCACCTGGCCGTACTGCGCTCTTCCTACGCCCATGCCCGTATTGTCAATATCGATGTCTCCAGGGCACAAGCCCTGCCTGGCGTGGCCTGCACCTTAACCGGCAAGGAGGTCATGGAGCTGACCGATCCGTTCATCCAGATCGGCGCCGGTAGCACGCAACAGATCACCGACTATGCCCTGGCCACCGACAAGGTCATCTATCAGGGCGACCCGGTGGTCGCGGTGGTCGCCGAGTCCGTCGCCATTGCCGAAGACGCGCTGCAACTGGTGGAGGTGGAATACGAACCTATGGAAGTAGTGCTGGATGCCGAGGACGCGCTGACCGACCGGGTGACCCTGCACGAAGAGACCGGCACTAACACCATCTTCTCCGGCGTGTATGAATACGGCGACCTAGAACAGGCCTTCGCGGATGCCGCCCACATAGTCAAAATAGACCGGATGGAATTCCATCGCTTCGGCAGCACCGCGCTGGAACCCAGCGCCTGTGTGGCAACCTGGGACCCGCGCGGCGAGATCGACCTGTTTGCCAATACTATTATGACGGTGCCGCTGGCATTCCTGGCGCCGGCGCTGCGCGTGCGCATGGACCAGATCCGCCTGCGAACCCACGATATTGGCGGCAGCTTCGGCAACAAGATCACCAACTACCCGTACCTGGCGCTGTGCTGTCTGGCCTCCAGAAAAATGAATGGCGCGCCGGTGAAATGGATAGAAACCCGCACCGGCCAGATGCTCACGGGCGGACACGGCAGTGAACGCGTATACCTAGACACCGAGGTGGCGCTGGACTGTGACGGTGTGATCACCGGGTTGCGCTCAAAACATATCGACGACATCGGTGCCTACCCGCGCTATGAGCCGCTCGGTTCCGTGATCTGGTCGCAGGTGCTGCCGGCGACCTACAAGCTGCGCAACATCAGGATCGATTTTAACCAGGTGGTAACCAACAAAGGGCCGTCGGCACCCAATCGCGGCTACTCGCGCCTGCCGCATATCTGGTTTATGGAACGGGTGGTGGACATCTGTGGTCATGAGCTGGGCATCCCCGCCGAGCAGATGCGCCTGAACAACTATATCCGCGAGTTTCCCTATGAAACGCCCAATGGCTGCGTCTATGATTCCGGCAATCTACCGGCGATGCTGGCCAAGGCCAAGCAGCTGGTGGGCTGGGAGCAATGGCAGAAAAAACGGGACGACGCCCGACGGGAAGGCCGGCTGCTTGGTATCGGTATTGGCACCACGCTGGATTCAGGCACCAACAACTGGGGTCAGGCGCGCTATGTCAACCCGCAGGCGCCGTTCTCCGGCAATTCCACCGCAGCCACGGTGAAGCTGGATCTGGACGGCACGGTGGTAGTCAGCTTAGGCACCTTCCCGCAGGGTCAAGGGCATGAAACCACCACCGCGCAGGTGGTGGGCAAAGTGCTGGGGCTGCCACCGGAACTGGTGCAGGTGAAGACCGGGTTCGATTCGCTTAACGACAGCCATACCGGCCAATCCGGCACCTATGCCAGCCAGTTCGTAGTCACCGGCCTGTCTGCCGCGCATGGCGCGGCGCTGAAGCTGAAGGCGGAGCTGACGAAACTGGCCTGTTTCGGGCTTGATGCCAGTGCGGAAGACCTGGAGTTCGGCGTGGGCGACATGGGGCCGCAGGTCAGCGTGCGCGGCACCGAGCGGGCGCTGAACTACTGGACGCTGGCTAATTTTATCAACTCCAACAGCGCCAGTCTGCCGGATGAGTTGCGCGACCTGTCATTGCACGCCAGACATGTTTACATGCCGCCGTTCAAGGTGCCGGATGTGGAGAAAAAGATCGGCAACCTGACGCTGACCTACGCGCTGCAACTGCATATTTGCGTGATTGAGGTCAACCCGGACACGTTCCAGACAAAAATCCTAGATTATGCCATCGTCGATGACTGCGGCACGGTGATCAATCCCATGATCGTGGAAGGCCAGGTGCATGGCGCCGCCGCCCACGGCATCGGCGCGGCACTGCTCGAAGAAATTGCTTATGACCGGGAAGGCAACGCCATTGCCGGCTCATTCACCGATTACGCGCCGATTACCATTAACGCCATGCCGGAACTCAAGTGCGCCAACCGGCAATCGCCCTCCCCGTTCACCTTCCACGGCGCCAAGGGCATGGGCGAAGGCGGCGGCGGGCCGTTGCACTCCGTCTGCGCCGCGTTACAGGATGCCTTGTATGGGCAAGGTCTCATCATCAAGCATTCCCATAATTCCCCCATGGCCATGTTTGATCGTTTTGCGGGGGGGTCTGAGCGGGGGGTTATTATCGAGAGTCGGTAAGAATTAGCCCGCATATCTCACCAAGTGATGCGAAGATCGCACCGGATTTTTTGATGCGCCCCTTCCCTGGGGCGCCCCCCTGCGGGCGGATTTGTGCGCCTGCGGGTGCCTGCGAAGGACGACGCTACTACTGAGTAATTTCGTGTTTCGCAGAAAGTGTTTTATCCTCTTACGTCCGGTAAACGAAATCGGCTCCGATTTTCCACACTCCCTTCTCGCGGAAAGCGGGGATGGTCTGGCGGCGGGCGGCGTTGGTGACGGCCGGCGCCGAAAGGCCATGCCGTTTAATGTAATCCGACAATCGAATGATTGTCAGCCCCTGTAAGTAACCCAGCCTCTTGTGCAGGGACTCCACCAGCGCCAGGGCCAGAATGGTTTCCATCGCCTTGGTTGCGCGCCGACTGTCATAATTTTTCAATGCCTGATAGTAGTGGGCTTTTTCTGAGTTACGGATAGTCAGGCCCGGTAAATCAAGTTGCAGAAGTTGAAAATTGATCAGAACCCGTCCCATGCGACCGTTGCCGTCGCAAAACGGGTGGATACTCTCAAAATCCAGGTGAAACCGGGCAATTTTGTCGAGAAAATAGGTGTCGAGGTCGCTTGAATAGCAGATGAGAATTTCATCCATCATGCGTTCGACATGTTCAGGCGCCGGCGCAATATGAGTCCCCACCCGCACATACTCCCCCTGCTGGCGCAAACGTCCGGCGATGCCATCGTTAATGCCGCCGATAAGCATCCGGTGCAAAAGTAGTATCAGGTCTTTGCTCAGTGCGTCATGTTTTGCTTTATCGCGTTGGTAGTTGATGACGCGGGCCAGATTTTTTGCCTCAAACACTTCCCGCACAGACACGTTTCGGGACAAGCTCTGTTCCAGCAGAATGCGTTCCGTCTCTTCCAGCGTAAGGGTGGAATTTTCAATCGCGTTCGAGTTATAGACACTCTCGGTTATCTCTACTTCATCAATCATTGTCAGCAGCGATTCCTTGCCTTGACGCATAGTGTCATACGCCAGTTTCAAATCCCGGATGCGGTTTCGTATCGAACGAGTGACGGCCATGGTTAAATTGTAATTTATTCACGATATATCGTCAATATAGAGTGAATAACAATATAAAAAAGTAAAAATTCATAATAGTTGAGTCTGCGGTCTGCACAGGGTATTCTACGTTTTTACATGCTATGTTTCCTTGGGTCGAAAACAACGCGAGCGCACTGAGATGCTGATCAAGATACCCGACTCCATCCTGCCCTCTGAAATCACCGACCGGCAGGTTTACCTGAAGCGGCGTAAATTCATTCGGGATGGCGCCGGGCTGGGGGTGGGCGCGGCGCTGCTTAATTCCGTGTCTTTGGGTAGTCTGGCTGCGACCAAGCTGGCGACGGTCAGGAATGATGCGTATTCCACGGCTGAGGAGTGGACGGATTATGACGCGGTAACCAGCTACAACAATTTCTATGAGTTCGGCACGCACAAGAGTGACCCGGCCAGACATTCCGACAAGTTCAAGCCACAGCCCTGGTCGGTGGTGATTGACGGGGAATGTATGAAACCCGGCGCCTACGCTTATGAAGACATCATCAGTCCGCACCAGCTGGAGGAGCGGATCTACCGGCTGCGGTGCGTGGAAGCCTGGTCCATGGTCATCCCCTGGGTCGGTATCCCGCTGGCCGATGTATTGAAGCGGTTTGAGCCGACCTCGCAGGCGAAATACGTCGCCTTTACCACCGTGCTGCGTCCCGAGGAAATGCCCGGCGTGCGGCGCCCGGTGCTGGACTGGCCTTATCGCGAGGGGCTGCGCATCGACGAAGCCATGCACCCGCTGACCCTGCTCACTGTGGGTCTGTATGGCGAGGTACTGCCAAACCAGAACGGCGCGCCGCTACGGCTGATAGTCCCCTGGAAGTACGGTTTCAAGAGTATCAAATCCATCGTCAGGATAGAGTTTACCCGCGAGCAGCCCGACACCGCCTGGAACCTGTCGGCGCCGCAGGAATATGGGTTCTACTCCAACGTCAACCCGGAGGTGGACCACCCGCGCTGGAGCCAACGCAAGGAACGCCGTATCGGCGAGTTCCGCAAACGCGAGACGCTGATGTTTAACGGCTATGGCGAACAGGTAGCCTCGTTATACCGTGGCATGGACTTGCGCAAGCATTATTAGTGCAACAGCAATTTCCGAGGACTTCGCTCCGGTCGGCGAGGTTAACGGGAGCTACCGTTAATTCAATGAGAACGCGTTGGTCAAAGCCGTTGCTGTTCCTGCTGTGCACGCTGCCGTTCTGGGCATTGGTCTATAACGGCGTTACCGACAATCTCACCGCCAACCCGATTAAGGAGATTACCCATTTCACCGGCGAATGGGCTTTGCACTTGTTACTGATCACGCTGTCGGTCACGCCGTTGCGGCGCTTCACCGGCAACAACTCACTGCTCCGGTTCCGGCGCCTGCTCGGCCTGTTTGCATTTTTTTATGCCAGCCTGCACTTCTGCACCTATTTGGTGCTGGACCAGTTCTTCGACTGGCGCGAAATCGTGCAGGATGTGGCCAAGCGGCCTTATATCACTGTCGGGTTCAGCGCTTTTGTGTTGCTCATCCCGCTGGCGCTGACATCGACTAACAGGATGGTACAACGGCTGGGGCGCCACTGGCGGCGGTTGCATTTGCTCATCTATCCCAGCGCTATTCTGGTCATCTGCCACTATCTGTGGCTGGTAAAGGCCGATATTCTGCCGCCGTTGCTCTATGGTCTGGCGCTGTGCCTGCTGCTGGCGCTGCGCATGCCCTGGTTGAAACCCGGAAAAAGGCCTTCACTGAGGTAAAAGCAGGCATGAGACGTAATCGGCAACCCGACCGGGACGAAGCTGACCTGTTCCGGCGCACAGTGGGCGAGGTGACACCCCTGCGGCAGGATCGGGTTGCGCCAACCTCAAGTAAACCGCAACCGGTGGCGACGCAACGCCTCGCCGACGATGCCGCAGTGGTGAAAGAAATGGCGACAGGTTTTTTCGACACCGAGGCCATGGAAACCGGCGATGAACTGCTGTACAAACAATCCGGCATTCAGGATAAAGTGTTCAAAAAACTGCGCCGCGGGCAATTCGCAATAGAGCAGGAACTGGACCTGCACGGCTACACCGTGCCGCTTGCCAAAGATGGCCTGTCTGACTTTCTCAAACACTGCCTGGCCCGCAACCACCGTTGCGTGCGTATTATCCACGGC
The DNA here is from genome assembly GCA_965215365.1 of Gammaproteobacteria bacterium. Lineage (GTDB taxonomy): Bacteria > Pseudomonadota > Gammaproteobacteria > Eutrophobiales > Eutrophobiaceae > JAAXHV01. The sequence goes on from CBDCDS010000003.1 coordinate 2,526,517, forward strand.
AAGGGCTTACGCTCGAAACAGGGGCGACCCACCATTAAGAGCCTGATCGGTAAGTGGCTGCAACAACGCCGGGAGGTGCTGGCGTACTGCTCCGCGCGTCAGGTGGACGGCGGCACCGGGGCCATCTACGTATTACTGAAAAATCATCGGGGGCAGTACTCGCACTGAGCAGCTGCTCATAGCGTGCGCGCACTGCACCCGGTTGTGCGTTGTGCCTGTTAAGATCGGTGTCTGTCTATGGAACAGTTTCGCAGAGACCACTACCGCCAGGTTTCGCAGGCCTCCCTCGTTGTCGCTATTCCCGTAACCGGGTTCACCCAACCCGCTTCACGATAAATCTGCGTACTCAAACACTTGGCAAGGCAACCTGATTCTGCACCCCTGAATATTTCATGTGCTCTGCAAGAGCCTGGGCTGCCGTCTCTCCAGCCGGAATCATACTTTGTCATTGTGCCGTTGCAGGTGCGCGGGGCAAAATGATCATCATCCACCAGTTCATACGTTGTGCCACCGACCGTCACCCGTATTCCAGCCTCGTTCTTACAAGTATCCGTGACGGCCGCGAGCTGGAAAAAACGGATTTTATCAATAAGTTCGGCCGACGGCCAGATTGTGAAGCATTGATCGGTCTCACCTGCGCCACATTTTTGAGTAGCGCTGGTAAGGGTAGGAGGAGCTTGATTTCTTATGTTTACTGCGTGCCCTTCGCGGATTTTTGTCACTGTCTGCGCCCCCGCCGGGAGCGCCACCGCTGCAAGCAGCAGGAAGGCTGTTAATTTAGTGAGGGGGGGGGATTTGAATAAAAATTTCATAATTTTCTCCTCTCGGGTGGCTCCCTAGCATTTCTGCCAAGGCATTTCAGTTGTCGAAATCATCGATAAATTCAGGCCATTGTTGCGTGCTTCGGTCTGAGAACTGATCGACGTAATAACAGATAATGGGATGATAGGCAAGGCTTTTGTGAATGAGGTTTGCCAAGCCCTTTATAGAGCTGCCACAGTTATGTAAAAAATCGTACAGATCCTCGCCTGTTAATTTGTTTAATGTGTCTTGTATGGCGTAGTAGTGTTCCGGGTCGATAGGTTGTTCTGTTTCCATGAGGTTTTTTATTTGTTCCGCCGTGGGCCTGCTGTTCAGTCCTGCGGCATGTTTGGCAATGATTTTGTTTATGATGGCCGGGTGATAGGTGTTTTTTTCTGTCGCGGTCGTTGAGGTGAAAGTGTGGACAGGTCTGGGCGGCAGGTTTTTATTACAGGTATCCTCCAAAAATGCCCTCCGTGGCATTTTTGGAGGCGCACTATAGTTCATGGGTTTCATGGTTGAATTTTTTTTCTGCTATTTTTTTTAGCATTCTGTGGGCGTGGTGGTAAGGATTATCGGCGATATTCCGGCTTGTCAGTGCGCGTAAGGGTGGTTCATGTTGTACGATTGGGTGGCTGCTTCTTTTTTTAATTTCCTTGATGAGTCTGGGTAATTGTGTGGCATTTTCCGCTATCACTCTGTTAAAGGCCTGGGGTTCTTTTTGTTGGGCAACATACAGATCAAACACATCTCTGATGGTATAGATTCCGTATTTTAGCATTCTGTTTTTGAGCTTTTTATCTAAAATGCCTGCGCTGTTCTCCAGTCCTATTTGTGTTTGGGTTTCTCTTTGTGTGATTTGATTTATTTTTCCTGGCGCATAAATCATGATGCTGACAGCGGTTGTGTCAACTTGTATTTCAAAGCGATTGTGATGGTCTTTGTTCAGCGTGTAGCCTTTTTTTTCTGTCAGGTCGGTTTTTAATCCTGTTAAAATTTCTTCTGTATTGTCTTTGTTTTCGTGCCATAAAAAGAAATCCAGATCCGTGCTGATTCGATGATTCCATCTGGATGCCAATACCGTGCCGCCGCCCAGGGTCAGGCTGTCCATATTTTCTTTTAAGTTCGCATGTAATACCGGTGCGATCCGGTATAGCGCGGTTTGTGTGTTTTTTGCGATAGGACAGTGCGTTAGCATTGGTTTCGTGGTCTTTTTCAAGGGCGTCTCTAATTTTTTGGAGGCGCCCGGAATATGGTGCCGATGGCCGGATTCGAACCGGCACGCCTTGTGGGCACTGCCCCCTCAAGACAGCGTGTCTACCAATTCCACCACATCGGCACAGATTGGATTGCGAGGTCGGTAAGCCCTGCCCTATTCCGGGATTTGCGGCAGGTCTGCATCCGGCGTCGCGGCCGAGGATTCGTCCGGGAGTTCGTCCGGGGGCGTCTCAGCCGGCTCTGCCGGTTGTTCGAGCAACGCCGGTTCGATGATATTCAGACGTCCGGCCTCCAGGCTTTGCTGCTTGGCCATCCAGGCCAGGGCCAGACTGTTGAGCAGGAATACGAACGCCAGGGCTGTTGTCGTCCGGGTCATAAAGTTACCGGAGCCGGCGGCGCCGAACACGGTGGCCGACGCGCCGCTGCCGAAGGCCGCGCCGGCATCGGCACCCTTCCCGTGCTGTAACAGAATAAAAGCAATCAATGCGATGGCGCAGAGTACCTGCACCACCAGTAATAGGGCCTGTAATGTTTCCACTGTTACCTCGCAGCCCGGCAAATTGCCAGGAAGTCGTCGATATTCAAGGAAGCGCCGCCGATCAACCCGCCGTCCACATCCGCCATGGCAAACAGCGCGGCGGCATTATCGGCCTTGACGCTACCGCCGTAAAGGATGCGCAGCGCGTCGGCGGCCCGATCATCGTGGCGGGCCACTTGCAGCCGGATGAAGCTGTGGGCTGCCTGCGCCTGTTCCGGCGTGGCGGTGCGCCCGGTACCGATAGCCCACACCGGCTCGTAGGCAATGACCGTGTTGCGGAAGCAGTCTGTACCGGCCACGCTGATGACTGCGTTCAGCTGTTCTGCCAACACCTGTTCGGTGACACCTGCCTCCCGTTCCTCCAGGCGCTCGCCTAAGCATAATATCACCCGCAGGCTATGTGCTTGCGCCTGACGGAACTTTGCTGCCACCGTGGCATCGGTCTCTCCCAGAATATGGCGTCGCTCCGAGTGCCCGATGATAACATAGCGGCAGCCATAATCGTTCAGCATGGCAGCTGAAATTTCGCCGGTGTAAGCCCCGTTATCATAAGCCGCAAGCGTCTGCGCGCCCAGGCCGATACTGCTGCCGGCGAGCAGCTCCGCCGCCAGCGGGATATGTATGAACGGCGGACAAACCAAGACTTCCACGCCGTTCTCCGGTAATCCTTGCCTGAGCCCGCCCAGCAACGCCCGCACGGATGCGCGAGCACCGTTCATCTTCCAGTTGGCGGCTACCAGGGGTTGTCGGTCGGTCATTACAGTCTGAATTTGAAAAAGGATGCCAAGATTAGCGGAACTATCTGAAAAGTCAAAGGTGAATAGCGGATGGGCAAGACACAGGCATGTCTTCGTTACACCGCGAGCAGCATTTCGAGCTCGTTGCGGTTCAGCTCCCAGTGCTGCCCCGGGCGTTTCGCGCGCGGGAGGGTGCAGGGGCCGTAGCGGATGCGTATCAGGCGATTGACCTGCAAGCCCTGAGCTTCCCATAACCGCCGCACTTCCCGGTTGCGGCCTTCCGTCAGCACGACCTGATACCAGCGATTGTGGCCCTGGCCGGCGCCCCGGGAGACGGTCTTGAAGCGAGCCACCCCGTCTGCCAGTTGCACGCCGGTCGTGAGCGCCCGCAGTTGCGCAGTCGTGGGTCGCCCCAGCACGCGCACGGCATACTCGCGTTCGACCTGATGGCGCGGGTGCATGAGTCGAGCTGCCAGCGCGCCGTCATCCGTAAACAACAGCAAACCGCTGGTGTTGAGGTCCAGGCGCCCGACATTGACCCAGCGTCCGCGTGTCAGTGTCGGCAACCCGGCAAACACCGTGCGCCGCCCCTGCGGGTCGGTGGCGGTGCAGATTTCACCCTGAGGTTTGTAATAGGCCAGCACTTTCGGCCCGGCTTGCTGCGCGCCCTTGTGTGGCGGGCGCAGTTGTACGCGGCGCCGGTCGATATTGACTCGGTCATGCGGGTTGAGCTTGTCGCCCGGCTGCGCCACCTGGTCGTTCACGCGCACGCGCCCGGCCTTGATCAGCTCGTCGATATGACGACGGGAACCGAATCCGGCGGCGGCCAGGACTTTCTGGATGCGATCTGGCATGACGGGCTAGTTTCTCTGCAAGGGAATAACGTTATCGTCCTCGAACGCAGCGGGCGCCGGCTCAGTATCCTGAGCAGCGGGCCGGGCCGCCGTATCCGGCTGCGGCCCGGTCTGCTCGAACAAGTCCGGCTCAATCTGGCTTAAGTCCTTGATTTCGCCCAGTGACGGCAGTTCCTCCAGTGCCTTCAGGTTAAAGTAATCCAGGAAGCGGGAGGTAGTCGCCAGTAACTCCGGGTGACCGGGCGCTTCCCGGTGCCCCACCACCTTTATCCATTCCCGCTCAAACAAGGTACGCACGATACCGGCACTGAGGCTGACGCCGCGCAAGTCCTCAATTTCGCCCCGGGTCACCGGCTGGCGGTAGGCGATAATAGCTAGGGTTTCCAGCAGCGCCTGGGAATAACGCTGTGGCCGTTCCTGGAACAAGCGGTTAATCCGCTCGGCCAGCTCGGCCCGCACCTGGTAACGGAAGCCGCTCGCCACCTCCTTCAGTTCCACCCCGCGCCCGGCACAGTCGCGCTGCAATTCATCTAGCGCCTTCCTGACAGCCCGGCGGTCGGGTTTGTCCGGCCCGTCCTCGAACATGGCCAGCAACTCAGTCACGCTCAGCGGGCTGTTCAGCGCCAGCAGCGCCGCCTCCACGAGGTTTTTCAGTTGCGCCGAGGTCACGCAATTGCCCTGACGTAGATGGGGCCGCTGCTGTCATTCTGAACAATTTCAACCAACGCTTCCCGGGCCAGTTCCAGCAATGCCAACAACACTACGATAACGCCGGGCCGGCCCTCTTCCACGATAAAAAGCTCGTGAAAATGGGTAAACCCCCCGGTCTCGAGCCGGTCCAGTATGGCTACCATACGTGCTCGCACTGACAAGGGTTCGCGCTGGATCCGGTGGTGAGAGAAGACTTCGGCGCGTCGCAATACCTCGCCGAATGACTGCAAAATGGTATCCAGCGCTACTTCCGGGGGGCTGGTGCTGACCTGCTTGCCGGGAAAATCAACCAGCACGGCTAGGCAGTCCCGACCCAGCCGTGGCAAGTCATCCAGATCCTGCGCCGCCTGCTTGAATATTTCATATTCCTGCAAGCGTCGTACCAGTTCTGCGCGCGGGTCTTCCTCGTCCGCTTCCGGTTGCGGCCGCGGCAGCAGCATGCGCGACTTGATCTCCGCCAGCATGGCCGCCATCACCAGGTATTCTCCGGCCAGTTCCAGTTGTAACACTTCCATCAGTTCAATGTAGTTCATGTACTGCTCGGTCACCCTGGCAATGGGAATATTGAGGATGTCCAGGTTCTGGCGCTTGATCAGGTACAACAGCAGGTCGAGTGGGCCGGCGAAGGCTTCCAGGAATACTTCCAACGCATCGGGCGGGATATATAAATCTCTGGGCACCTCGCTCAGCGGCACGCCCTGCACGATGGCAAACGGCATTTCCTCCTGCATGGCCGCGCCGGACTTAGCCTGTTCAGGCATAATCCAGCCCCATGGCCTCGCGCACTTCGGTGAGGGTTTCCCGGGCCACATCGCGCGCAGTTTCACAACCTTCATTGATGATGGCGCGCACCGTTTCCGGGTCGTTGAGATAGTCCTCGGCCCGTTCCCGAATGGGTGCCTGCTCGCGAATAATGGCTTCTATCAGCGGCTTCTTGCAATCCAGGCAGCCGATGCCGGCGCTGCGACAGCCCTGCTGCACCCAATCCTTGAGCGACTTGTCAGAATAGATTTTGTGCAGGTCCCAGACCGGACATTTTTCCGGGTCGCCCGGGTCCTTGCGACGAATGCGCGCCGGGTCGGTGGGCATGGTTCTCACCTTGTCCTCGACGCGGGCCGGCGGTTCGCGCAGGGAAATGGTGTTGTTATAAGACTTGGACATCTTCTGCCCGTCGGTGCCCGGCATCTTCGGCGCCTCAGTCAGCAAGGCGCGGGGTTCCGGGAAGATCATCTTGCCGCCGCCTTCTAGGTAGCCGACCAGACGTTCGCGGTCGCTGATACTGATATTCTGTTGCACTTCCACCAGTGCCCGGGCTTTTTCCAATGCTTGCGCGTCACCTTGTTCCTGGTATTTCTTCAATAGTTCAAAATACAGCTTGTTGTTCTTTTTGCCCATCTTGCGGGCCGCCCGCTCGGCCTTGCTCTCAAAGCCGGGGTCGCGCCCGTACAGGTAATTAAAACGCCGCGCCACCTCGCGCGCCATTTCCACATGGGCCACCTGGTCCTCGCCCACCGGCACGTAGCTGGCCTTGAAAATGATGATGTCGGCGGTCTGCAACAACGGATAACCAAGAAAGCCGTAGGTGGTCAGGTCTTTTTCATGCAGGCGTTCCTGTTGTTCCTTGTAGGACGGCACCCGCTCCAGCCAGCTTTGCGGGGTGAGCATGGACAATAACAGGTGCAGCTCTGCATGTTCGGGAATGCGTGACTGGATATACAGTTTGGCCGCACCGGGATTGATGCCGACCGCCAGCCAGTCAACGATCATCTCCCAAACGTTATTCTCAATGATGCCGGGAGTTTCATACTCGGTGGTGAGGGCGTGCCAGTCCACGACGCTGAAAAAACACTCGTACTCGTTTTGCAACCTGATCCAGTTTTTCAAGACACCGTGGTAGTGCCCCAGGTGCAACGCGCCGGTGGGCCTCATGCCGGACATCACCCGCTGGTTCGCAGAAATAGCCAATCGTTTCCTCCTGAAAGTTTAAGGGTGCCTCTAAAAATTATAGGCACCCGTGCGGCATAAGGATATGCCGCCATTTTTAAGCACGTAAGTGCTTGAAAATGAAGGAAATGAAAAATCACATTTTTTCATTTCCGTCTTTAAAAATGCCACGGAGGGCACATAAGCAGAGGCACCTGTTATAATACTACCTTCAATGCGTCAATCAATATGAAATTTTTTCTCGATTTCTTGCCCGGGCTGGCTTTCCTGGTGGCTCTGTTTATCCCCGCAGACCGGCAACAGGGGTTGTATCTGGCGACGCAGGTGTTAATCGTAGCATCCCTGCTGCAAATTTTCTTGGTCTGGTTACTCACCGGCAAGGTTGAGAAACAATACGTGGCAATCTTCCTGGTAGTACTGGTGCTGGGCGCCGCCACCCTGCTGCTCAAGGATGAGCGTTTTATCAAGTGGAAACCGACTATCGTGTTCTGGATTTTTTCCCTGGCCTTTCTGCTCAGTGCGCACCTTGGCAGCCGCAACCTGACGCAGCGGCTCATGGGTCAGGCTTTCAACGCGCCGCAAAACGTCTGGATGCAGGCCAACCTGTCGTTCGTGGGGTTCTTCATGCTGTGCGGCTTTATCAATCTGTTCGTGGCCTACAACTTCAGCACCGAGGTCTGGGCCATGTTCAAATTGTTCGGTTTTCTGGCCTTGAACGTCTTATACCTGCTGGGTCTGGTCATGTTCCTGGCCCGGTATGCAGTGGAACAATCCCCAGGCAACAAGGACTGACCCGGCCGGAATCAAGGAATCAATATGACCAGAACAGTTAGCCCCTGAGCCGATATGGATCGAGTCGCGCATATTCGCGCCAGGCTGCAACAAGCGCTGGCGCCTGAACGCCTGGAAATTACCGATGACTCACACCTGCACGTCGGTCATGCCGGCGCGGCCGGCGGTGCCGGCCACTATACCGTGCACATCATCAGTTCCCGCTTCCGGGACTGTTCCACCCTGGCACGACACCAGCTGGTCTATCAGGCGCTCAGCGACATGATGCCGCAGGATATTCACGCGTTGAGCATCACTGCGCGCGCGCCAGAAGAAGCAGACACCTGACGGAGGTAAGACATTATGGCGTGGCAACCGGGCCGACGGCCGATTACCCGGAGTTTTGAAGATTTCACCAACATTGCCCGCGCCCGGGCGGATGCCACCTTGCATGTTGACGGCGCCACCGGGCAGCTCCGGGTCACCGATCGGGAAAATCCGTTTCAACGCCTGATTATCTGGGTGCGCGACAAGCTGCATTTGCAGTCGCAGCAGCAGCCGGCCCCGACCCGGCACGAAGAGGTACGGGGGGCGTACAATCGGTTTTTACAAGCGGTGTCGGCAGAGCATCGCTACCGGGAGCTGACGCCCTGGCTGGAGGACACCCTGGCGGCGGACATCATGGCTGCCGACCCAAAACCACTCACGACCCGTAAAATACGCGACATCACGGTACGCCTTGATGAGTTGGCGCGCAACGGCGCCGAGACCCGTCTCAACGCCGACTACTTCTCCGGCCGTGCAGGGAGCAACTCCCTGCATAACATGCTGGAGGATGAGGCGGCTAAACGGCCACTACTGGAAGAAGCGGACTTCAAGTTGTCCGAGGCTGAGATTGAGCAGCTGTCCGACGCTATTCACGACGCAATCATAGCCAGATTTCGCGCCGACCGGCAGGAAGTCAGTCGTCAGGATGGCAGCAGTATAGCCGCGCAACTGGTGAACGAAACACTGGCCGCGCACGAGCAGCGCCTGCGCGCCGAGCGTGGCGTTGCCAGCGCCACGGCGACACAGCAGCCCGACACCATTGCGCCCGACGAACTGCCACGCGCTATACTCCCATCCGATACACTTCTGCCCGAGGTGCTTTCGCCGGATGTGCTTTCGCCCGACGAACTGCCGTCCGCTGTGCCTCTGCCCGACGCACTTCTACCCGCTGTGCCTCCGCCCGACACCAGGGGCGCGTCTCGGGACGACGGGCAGGAGCAGGGAGATGTTGGGGTTGGCGACGGCGACATGGCAGCGGCGCAGCCGCAGGGCAAGGTTGCCGACACCGGCGTCAGAGACGGCGCCCCCGACCCGGAACAGACCGACAGCCGCATGTCGCACAGTACCCTTCGACGTTCGTTCAGGCCGGGTCGGGGCAGCGCCCGGCGCAGCAGCACGCTGGCCGCCCGCGCCAGACCGTCAGCCGGTCACGAGCGGTCAGTGACTATCGAGCGCGCGCGCCTGACGGACTACCTGAAAGATATCGAACTGCCCAAAGAGATCCGGGGCGCGGTGAAAATACTGATCCGGGACGGCAGTGTGCGCAACTACCAGGAACTGTTCGAGGCAGTGAACAAGGCCACCTTTGAGTGGGCCTGTGCCAACCGGCTGCGGAGCTGGTATGGCGAAGCGTTAAAGGAGCAGAATATCAAGCACGGTAAAAAACAGGAGGCGCCGGCACAGCTGGTTGCGGCGCTGCGCGCCAGGATGGTGAGTGACCGAGAGGCACTGGATTATCCGAATTTCAAGCAGCAGGCGCGCTTGCTGATTGGTAAATTTGTCCTCGGGCAGCCGTTATGAGCGCGCTGGCGGAGAGCCTACGGAAGTGGCTACACGCCGACCGCTTCAGACCAGGGTGAACAGGTCGGCAATGGCCTCAATGAGTGTGATCAGCTCATGCTCCAGTGAACGGATCAGTATCTGCCAGTAAATCAGCAGGATAAACACGGCGACCAGACACTTGATCGGCATTGATAGAAAAAACACGTCAAGCTGAGGTGCAAACCTGCCAATCAGCCCCATGCACAGCTCGGTGAGAAACAGGGTGATGACCAGTGGCGCGGCAAGTAATACACACAGCTCCAACGTGTACAACAGGTTTCTGACCAGAAAATCGACCAGTTCCAGCGAGAACTGCGGAAAAAATTCGCTCGCCGACCACACTGCGTAACTCTGGAAAATAAGACTCATATACAGGTAAAACCCGCCCACCATAAAAAATATGAAAATACAGCTGTGCAACATCAGGGTGCCAAACGGCGAGCTCTGATCGCCCACCAGCGGGTCCAGGGAGCTGGCGGCGGTGGCGCCGCGCTGGTTATCGATGAGGTTGCCGACCGCCTGGAAGCCCCAGAAAATCGCCAGCGGCACAATGCCCAGCAGCAACCCCAAAAACAATTCCTTGATAACCAGCACCAGCAGGTAGTCAAAGGTGATTCCGGGCTGAACCTGTGCGCTCACCAGAGGATAAACGAAAATCCCCATCAGCAGCACAATGGCGCCCCGGGCCTGCATGCCACCTATCAGTTCGGCCTTGAAGAACGGCGCGAACAAGAGCGCGCCGCCGATACGCGGCAGGCTCAGCGCAACAGCCAGCAGGTACTCGTAAGCCGTTGCCGGCACAGCAGCCTCTTATAACCGGTTGATGAGGTTGAAGGAATACATGGTGAACTCCGCCAGATCAGCGCCAATCCATAAACCAATGATCATCAGTCCGACGACCACGGCCGTGAGCTTGAACAGGAAGGTAACAGTCTGTTCCTGTAACTGCGTCAGTGCCAGCAGCAGGCTGATGAGAATACCGACCATCGCAGTAATGACAATCGGCGGCAGCGAAATGATCAGGATGAGCATCAGCGCCTGCTCCACGAGCTCAACGATGATGGACTTGTCCATGGCGTCAGGCGTAGGTCATAGCCAGATTGTTCAGCAACAACGCCCAGCCGTCAACAAACACGAACAGCAGCAGTTTGAACGGCAGCGAGATAGTCATCGGCGACATCATCATCATGCCCATGGCCAGCAGGATGTTGGAGACTACAATATCGACGACGATGAACGGCACGTAGATGATAAAGCCGATTTCAAATGCCTCTTTCAGTTCGGTCAGGGTGAACGCCGGTAACAGCAGGAAGAAATTATCGTCGGTGATGCTGTCCTGCACCTGTTCCGGCCATAACTCCTGCGCCATGGTTTTGAACAGGTCAATCATGTCCTGGCTGGCGTTATGTTGCAGGAAGCGGCGATACGGCTCTACGCCCTCCCCCAGCATGAAACTCAGCAAGCTGCCGTCGGCGAGACTGACGTTGCTGCTTTGGGCCAGCTCGTAGGTCTCTATGAAGACCGGTGCCATGATGTACGCGGCGATGATCATCGCCAGCGAGTTGACGACGATGGTCGGCGGAATCTGCTGAATACCAATGGCGTTTTTGAGCAGGCTCAATACCACCACAAATTTCAGAAACGCCGTACCGATACTTACGATGATCGGCAGCAGGCTGACCAACGCCAGCGTGATGACGATCGTAAGCAGACTGCCGGGGTTCAGCAGTTCATCCATTATTCACATTGACGACCCGGATCCCGAGGCGTTCTTCGATCCGTACTGGCTCGCCCTTGGCCAGCGGCTTGCCGTTCACCAGTATGGTGACGCCATCGGCGGCGTCCCGGGGCAGTTCCAGCAAGTCGCCCTCGGCAATGCGATTGATTTCCGCCAGGGTGCGGGTCAGGGTGCCCAGAGAAAAATGCAGCGTGACCTCTACGTCTTCGGGGCGCAGCAGTTCCGGCACTGTGGCAGGCACCGGGACGGCGTCCATGTCGGTCGCGGCGGCGGACGCGGCCTCGGCGTCTGCGGCTACAGCGGCTTCAGGGACTTGCCTGCCGGTATCTGTGGTCACGGGCAGGGCCTGCGTGTCGGCGTTTGAAGTTTCGGTATCTGCCATAAGATTGGACCTCAGCAATTGTTTCACCCGCATGGAGTCGGGTTGCAGCTCGACTGCAAATAACATCCTGTCCCCCATACATAACACGGCTTCGGTGACTGAATATTCACCGGCCTCCGGCACTATCAGGTCGTTAGCTTGCAACTCCCGTAATTCGGCAACGCGCACACTGGTATGCCCCAATATCACCTCCAGGCGCAGCGGCGCCTGCTGCCCGGCCAGGGTGTGACCGTCCGCGGCGGCTTCAAACAGTGCCGCCAACGACCCGCCGCTGGCGGCAACCGGCGCCACCAGCACCGGCGGATAATCCAGCCCGGCGCCGGTGCGTAACCTCAATACCAGCACCGAGGCCGCATCGGGAGGGTGTTCCGGCAACTCGACGCCGTCCACTCGCACTGCGCACTGCCAGTGTTGACTGAGCCATTCCAATACGCCGTTATTGCGCACTTGCAGACAGGCGCAGCGCAACAGCTCGTCGAGTTGCCAGAACTGCGCCGGCTCCAAGCCTTGCAGCAATTCATAAAACAACCCCTCCGGCAGACAGACATAGAACTTGAAGCCGTTCGCCAGGGATAGTTTCACGGCCACCAGCCGCTCCGAACCGGCGTCGAAGTCTTGGGCCGGTGACCAACGCGCCAGCAGCCGCCGGTTCGTATCTGCCAGGTAACAATCGCCGGCGCTGAGCCCGAAACGGTGCAGGACGGTCAGGTCCCTGAGTGCGCAAACACTAGCGGCGGCGGTCACGATAGAGTTCGCATTGCGCCCGAAATGTTACCATAACCCAACCCGGCGAGAGCAGATAGAATGACTCCCTAAGGCGCAAATAACCCACTGTTCACTAACCGTCATCGTGTTCGTCATCAAGATACAGCCCCCTGGAATGACGTTGTGGGTCGGCGTCACCCCCCGTATCCGCGTTGATGCCAACCCGGACCTCGCCGCCTAGCGCCTGTTGCAGGGATTCTTTCAGCGTCTGGCTGTTGTTGCTCAGCAGCGCGTTATCAGCCGCTGATTGGGTCATGAAGTTGACCACCAGCCGCCCTTCTTCATGCTTGAGCGCCACCTCGGTGTTTTGCAGCACCGTATCTTTCACCAGAATCCGTACTTCCTTATTCTGATCAATATTATTGACTGTCACCAGAATACGCTCGGCGACCTTGTTAATCAGTTCCGGGGCAATAGTCGGCGTCGCAACCTGAGCGGCCTTTTGCGTGGCTATTTCATGCGCACGCGCCTCCTGCGTCGCCAGTAGCCGGTACAAGTCCTGACCGGGTTCGGTGGTCGCCACGGGGTCTTTAGCGTCTGTTTGCACAGGCGAGGCAGCAGCATCCGACTCAGTGGCGTCGGCCTGGTCAGTCTCGAACGCCGGTTTGGGTTGTCGCTGCGCCACACTGTCCGGGCCGGACTGGTGACTTTGTGTGCTTTGTGCACCGGGTTTACAGGTGCCTGTATCCGCGCCGTCAGCCCCGGGCTGTGTCTCTGCCCTCTCCCGCGCGCGCGGAGGCGTACCGGCTATCCCGTACTGAGGTGTTCCGGCAGTGGCGCGTTCAGGTATTTCCGCCACTCCATGCCGGTGCGGCTCGGCGGCGCCATGCTGGTGCGCCCCTGCGCCCGCGCGCTCGTGACGCGGCGGCGCACCGCCCTGATGCCGGCGCGGCCGGGTGCCCACCGGGGCGGATTGATAACGGGCGGCGGCACCGTGTTCCGTACCAGCACTACGCGCCTCGGGCTGCTTTTCAGCGGCGGGCTGCTTTCCATCCAGAGATTGCTTGAACAGCTCCGCGTCTTCCTGCAGGGCCGCATTATCCCGCTGCGGACGAGCCCCGGTCGACGTTGCCGCCGGGGCGGAAGGAGGCCGGGGCGTGGAAATTTTCATAGTCATAGTCAATCAGGCAGCAGTTCAGGGCACCACAAGGCCCAGGATTTTGCTTGGGCTTCGAGTATAACACCGCCGCCCGATAACCTGTCAATGAAAAGGAGGAAAAGAAGGTGCAAGGCACCTCTGCTCAGGTGCCCTCCTTGGTACTTTTAACCCGCATATCTGACCAAGTCGCTTACTGCATTGTGAAACATAATTTTCTCAATAATTTATGATAATACTGCTGCTCTTTCCACCTGACACACTGCGCTTGATGCGCCCTCGCTGGTCTTGGTTCTGCCTGCGGGCACGTGCTTGTTCAACCATAGCTACCGCTATGGTTTCGGTCGCAGGCACCCGCAGGCAGAACCCATCCGGCGCGATCTTCGCATCACCAGGTGAGATCTGCGGGCTAAGGCCGAGGCCGCGCCGGTGTTGCTTCCATCTCCTCGGCGACCGCGTCGCGCACATGGCTCATCAGCGATGGAATGCCGGGCTCAATGGTGCGCCCGCCCGCCGGTGCCCAGGTGTAGCCTAAGTCGGCGAGTTGACCGAGCGCGTCCTCAGCCGCCTCGGCATCTAAGCCGAGATCCTCGACGAGCGTCGCCTCAAGTGTCGCCTCATGCACACGCGCAGTGCCCTTGAAGGGCGTAGCCACATGCGCGGCCGCCTCAAGTAACCCCTGCTTTTTGAGCTCCAGATACCGCCTCCCGTAATAGCGTTCGCGGCGCGCGGCGACCCGCTCGGCGACCTGCTCGACGAGCGCTGCCGTGACCGTATGGCTGTGCGCCTGCTCGACCAAGGCGCCACACAGCGCTCGCCCCCAGAGCTGTATGAAATACGGATAACACTGTGAGTCCGCCACCACCGCCGCCAAGGCGTCCGGCTCGATGGATACCGAGTAACCAGCGAGCGGCTCGGTTAAAGCCTGCGCGGTGGCCGCAGTGCTCAACCGGCCAATGGGCAGGATCTCGCTACGATCCCAGAAGGTCGCGATCATCTCGCCTAAGTGCGCCTCGAGGTTCGGCGTACCGGCCAAGATGAGAACGAATGGGACCCCGTCCGCGCGCAGCTGCTCACTGAGGTTCAGCAGCCGCCGGCCGATCTCAATATCGAGCGTATGCGCCTCATCCACGGTCACTAACAACGGTTGTGCGCGACAGCGCGCGCTCAGATAGTGCTGAGCATGCACTTTGAGCTCATCATCCGAGATTGCGCTGAGGTCGGCTCGGAGCCCGGGCGCGCCCACGCGCAGGCGCTCGAGCACCAAGCCACCTCGGCGCAGAGGGTTTTTCCATCGCGACAGCCAACGGTTCGGCACGGCGGGATCGGGCAATGTCGGGGCGGCCTGTAACAGTGTCCTGAGCAGCACCTCCAGCGAGTCGAGCTGAGCCGGGCGCAACGCGAGCACGCCGATCCCGGCCCCACCCGCGCGCCGCTCTAAGTCTTTGAGCAACACCGTCTTGCCGTTGCCGCGCGGACCGAAGAGCACCAGATCCGCCGCCGGGTCGTGGCCGTCTGCCAAGGGGCCTAACAGGACATCGGAGGCGAATTCTTTCTCAGTGTCGCGCCCAGCGAGGGTCGGCGGGCGGGTGCCCGTGCCGGGCTTAAATAACTCCTTTAAGGCCTTGCAGTAGCGGACCTCACTGAAATCATGCGGGAATGGCGTGGTCATGGCCGACCTCTCGATAGGACAGTGGATGTGAGTTTGAAGTGTCCTTGCTATGTTCAACAGCGTACATTGCGGCGGGACCTAAGTCAATAGGGTGTCCAAGTTCAATACATATGGGTGCCTCGTGTTTGTGAGAGGTGACCTTATATCAATGAGTTATGATAGGCCGACGTGATTTTATTGGGACAGCAGTGATTCTTTCCATTTAATTCTGAACCCGGACAGTGCTTTTTTGAGCGCGTCAACGCTGATATGACTCCCGGTAGGAGGCACCGGACAGGGGGATCAGGTAGTGTTGCGGATGTTTGAGGATTTTCTCGCGGGCGACTTCCAAGCTGGCCTCGCCGGCGTAGCTGACGGCGGAACGCAGGTGGCCGCGGATGCGGTGCAGGATGTCCTTCACGCTGCCTTTGTAGGGCACTTGTAGCTCCTGGCCTTCCGGTGGGGTATCGAGCGCGGCATCCAGCGACTCGGCATTATCCGGGTCGTAATGCGATTCCAGCACTGCTTCCGGGGAGGTCATGCCGCGGTAGATCTTCTTTTTGGTGTGGGTGACCGGGTCTTCGATGACCCGGCCGGGGGCCTCGTCGGTGCCGGACAGGGCGCTGCCCAGCATCACCGTGGTGGCGCCGCAGACCAGTGCCAAGAAGATATCCTTATCGGTATTGACACCGCCGTCGGCCATAATCGGGATGGCATCTTCCAACGCCTGCCAGGCTTCCCGTATCGCTTGCAGTTGCGGTACGCCGGCCGCGGTCTCCAGACGCGTGCGGCAGCCGCGCCCCGGCCCGACACCGACCTTGACCGCATCGGCGCCGATGTCGCGCAGGAACAGGGCACCCGGCGCCGTCGCCACGTTGCCGCATACCAGCGGTGCCTTGCCGAAGCGGGCGCGGAACCGGTTCACAGCCTCTTCCATCACCGTGGAATGGCCGTGCGCGATGTCGATGAACAGGCAGTCGGCGCCGGCTTCCAGCAGGGCCGCGGCGCGTTCTAGGTAATCGCCGCGGGCACCGATGGCGGCGCCCACCAGCAAGCGGCCCTTGTCATCCTTGCTGGAGTAGGGGCGTTCGCGCAGGGAAAAGATGTCCCGGCGCGTGATCAGTCCTTGTATGAGTCGTTCATTATCGACTAGCGGCAGCCGTTCAACGCGGTGTTCAAACAGGATGCCGGAGGCCTGTTCAATGGAAATGTCAGGTTTGGCCACTACCAGCTGCTCGAAGGGCGTCATAAAGCGCGCCACCGGCTGGTCGTCATAGTCACCGTTCCAGGGCATATCCCGTTGTGACAGCAGGCCGGCCAGCACGTTACTGCCGGGTTCTGTCTCAATCAGAATGCCGGTGATGGCATGTTGGGCGGCAAATTTCCGCGCCTGCCGGATGGTGGCACCCAACGGCAGGCACAGGGGCTGCCTGATGACTGCGCTCTGGCTGCGTTTAATCTGTGCCACCTTGCGTGCCTGACGTTCAATGCTCATAGCGCGGTGGATGACGCCAATGCCGCCTTCCATCGCCATAGCCTGAGTCATCTCCGCACCGGTCACACTGTCCATGTTGGAAGAGACAATGGGCAACTCCAAAGAAATGGCGCCGGTTAATACGCTACGCAGGCTGAGCTCCCGGCGCGTCTCCGTGATGCCTTTTTGCGGGCGAAACAGGAAGTCGTCGAAGGTCTTGCCGGCCCAGAAGGCGGCATCATCGCTGAACATGGCAATATCAGATTGAAAGAGTACCAGACTGTATTATGAAGCAACAGCCATTCCCGTGCAAGGCGACACAGAGAGACCATGGCAGGGAGTGTGCAGCACCCTGACCATAAGGGTTTCGGGAGCGGGCCAGGGTGGGAGAAATAACGAAAACGGGGGCGGCGCGGGCTCCCGTCAGGCTTTCCCTGCATTTTCGAGACGCGCGCTCAGCGCTGAGATGCGCAGAGCTGCTTCGTTCATGCGGAATAACTGGCTTTGCAAGGCACCCTTGCCGGTTCTGCCTTTCCTCATTGCTTCGTAATCGGCTGCCAGACGCTTGTGGTCCTGCATGGCAGTTGCCAGCAGCGCTTCGAGCTCGGTCCGGCTGTGTGTCTCCGGCGGCTTGCCGGCACCGCGCGTCGGTTCCGTGGCGGCTCTTTCGCCGACATGTCGCGCAGGCCGCGTTGGCGCATGCGCGGCTGGCGTAGCGTCTCGTTTGCCGGTTGTCGAGGCTGCGCGTATACTGCCCTGCGTCGTTGCCAGCGCGTCACGCACCACCGCTTCCATATCGATGCCATGCGTCGCCACCCGCGGCTGCGCCAGCGTTTGCAGGGCCTTGCCGTAGGCGTCGGGCAGGTCTGCGATTTCCTGTTTAAGGTCTGCTATTTGCTGCTCGTCAGCGTTGGAGATGGTGCGGAAACTCTGTGCTTCGGCCAGATTCCCTTCCACCCGCCGGTACAGCATGGTCAGTTCCTTATGCAGGGCGCCGATATTCGGATTGTCGTCCGCTTGTGCGGCCAGCACGGATAGCACCTGCAGCACCAGCTGTTTGTCGCTGCCGGCGCCCGTCGCGTCGGTGCGCGCAGACGCTAATGCTTGCAGCGCCCGGTCTTGTTCGGCGGCAGTCAGCGCGTGCATGGCGGCGGTGGGTTTGCCGGACTGTATCGTGTCCAGGATTGCTTGCCGTTCCTGGCCCTGCCGGCTGAGCTGCATGGTCAGAGTCTTTTCCATGTCGCGAAAATTCACCGCCGAGAATGCCGCGCCCTTGAAGTTTTTCAGGGCGCGTGCGGCGTCGGAAAATTGCCGGCTGTAATCTCCTTCCAGCTTATTTTCACCCAGCTGTAACAGCGCCTTGAACATATTATCGACACTGGTTGCCCGGCTTTGCCGTAGCGCCGTTGATAGAGTCTCAAAATTCTCCTTGCCGAACAGGTTGACCAGGCACTTGACAGCGCGCCCGGCAAACGTGCCTTCCCGGCCCGGGTTAGCCATGACCCAGGCCACCAGCTTGCCCTTGACACCTTGGGCACCGGCAACCTGCTGCAAGTCGCCCTGGCGGCCCACCGTTTGTCGGAAACGGCCGGCTTCCACCGTGCGTAATAACTCCTGGGCATTGTTGAAGTTGATAGCCATTGGGAGGCGGTTAAACGCGGGTGCCGCAGTCCTGGATTGTTTCGTCCGGTGCGTCCTGTTCAGTCGTGCAGGGTTGCAGCAGACGCGCCTGCCAGAATTCGGCCAGATTGACAAATTCCTCCAGCATGGTCAAAAACTGTGGTTTGCGCAACGCCGACAGCCGTTCTGCACGGATCAGCGCGATGTTACCGCTGGTTTTATCAACACCTAGGGTGGCGCCCCCGGTGCCGGAGAAAAGATAGTTTGCATCCAGCAGCAAGGCCAGCTGCGCGGCGCTGACCTCAGGGCCGGTCTGCCCCAGGACGCAACAGATATAAAACGACTCATGGTCTTCGCACAACTCAAGACTGACGGCCACCTCGTCGAACAGCAGCTTGCAGCTATAGTCCTCGTTCGCGCACAATTCCGGGATGCCGATTGCCGCGCCCAGTTCAGTCAGCAGGTTGTCAAAATTATCTTTCATCGGCAGCGTCGCCTGGCGTCCCGGTCATGCCAGCAGGTCGCGCAGTTGCACTTGTGCATCCAGCAGCCCCTGTAATTCTGTGCCGAACTGCTCGGCGTCGCGGCAATTCAGTGGCGAGCAGTCCAGAGCCAGACCGGGGCGACCCTCAGCAATATACAAGCGCAGCAGACTGCGTTGGTATAACTCACCATTGGTCTGCAACATCCCCCGTAACAGCGTATAGGTTTCCTCCGCTTGCAGCTGTTCATCCAACGCCTGCGCGCTGGTGCTGTACACGCTCACATTGTCGGCGGGAGGGTAAAATTCGATGTGTAGCGTCACCCCGTCCACGCTAATCACCAGCTGCTCGTCGCGTAGCGCAGCGTCGGCGAGGTTGAAGCGTCGCGCCAACTCCGCCTTGCACCCGGTGATAAAATCCGTCATACCCGCAGGCCCGGCTGCAAGCCGTGAGCGGCGGGTTCGGCGACAGCAGGCTCGGTCTCCAGCTGGTCGTTCCACAGTTGCGCCAGTGCCGGGTCAACCTCGTCGGGAAACCGCTGCAGACGCATTGCCATGACCACTCCGAACAGCGAGCGGATCAAGGCCTGCAGCCGCGCTGGCGTCAGTGCTGCGTACAACGCCTTACAGTTCAGCAACACCGCGTTGCTGAACTGGTCATGCGAGACGCACAGGCCGCGGCTGGCCCCGGCGCACCGGTTCGCCGCCAGAAAATAGCTGAAGTGGTCGGCTTCTTCCTGGTAAAAGTCGGTCTCACCCGTGACATCCGTGCGGAAGTCTTCGCTTTCCAGCTCGTCGCAGAATACGATCGGCGCCACCAGGCGCAGGTGCTCGTCGTGCAGGTGAATAAACACAACCAGACTGTCAGCGGCGTACAGCGCGCCAACCTCAGCGTCGGTCTCAGGCGGCTGGTAAAGAAAATCTGCCATATCGCCCAGACAGCGGTGGATGAGGTGCGGCTCAAGCGCCAACGAACTTGCCCGACCCCAGGTGTTGCAAGCGGGTCATCATCGAGTCCATGCGCCGGGTGATGGAAGCCAGCTTCACCTTGTAGCCGGGGCTGCCCGTGTTCATCTTCTGTATTTCATGGTTGCCGGAATGCAGCAGAATTTTGCTGAATAGGCTCTGTTCCTCAGCACTCAGGGCGGCGCCGGGCGCTGGCACTGTACCGCCTGCCAGTTCAATCCGGGTTGCCAGAAACTTGATTTCCGCGTCCAGTTGTCCGGTTCGATCCTTACCGCTCTTGCAGTTGTATTGTGGGGCCAGACCCATGCGGCTAGCCAGTAACGCCAGCCGCGCCGGCAACGCGTAGGGGTCGTTGTTTTCCCGGTGATGAGCCTTGGCCTGCCAGATGTCGCCGAGCTGGTCTGCCAATTGCCTGATAGTACGCGCGGTCTGGCTGTCCCCCTGGCCGTCACGTTGTAGCGCTTGCAAATGTTCTGCGACCAGCCCGGACACTGGCGCTGCGCCCGGCTTGAAGTTCTCGCCCAGCAACAGCTTGATAGACGACCCGCTGATTGCGTCGGCCTTGCGCCAACTCCTGAGCAACCTGCTTGCCTTTCCCAGCGCCAGATCATTGACGCCAGCGCTGAAGGTGAGCGGCACGACCTCGACCATAACGGTTTGTTGCGCGCCGTCCTCCCGGGTGACGGTGACCGGAACCGCCTCCCTGGCAAGCGCTTGCAGCGCCTCGTCCTGATCCCGGGTCATGCGCAACTCATTGTAGTTTTCCAAGATGTTGAACGTCGCCGAGGCGGCCGCACGCATATAGTCCGGCGTGACCAGATTGATGCTGGGTAACACCATTTTTACGCGCGGCGGTTGCGCCGGGCTGCCAGCTGCCGCAGCCATGAGCCTGGCGTTATGTTGCAAGTGAAAGCGCACTAGGTCTTGCGCCCGGTTGTGATTGGCCTGTTTGCGCGCGGCCTTGCGTAACCGGAAACCCTTGATGCTGAAGCGCGAGGTCATGTATTGGGCGCAACGCTCCACCCCAAGCCGCTTCGCCGGCTGTGGCAGCGTGGTTCTGATCAGGTCGTGCAGCTCCTGGCGTGGCAGGCGCCGCAGGTGCGGGGGGCGCATACCAAACGCGCACAGGACGCCGCAACGGGTTCCCTCGAACAGGGTCTTGCCGGCAGCATCCCGGAACTGGCTGTGCCACATGTTGGGCGTGCGTGTACAGGAGTGCGTATCGGAACACAACACCCCCGTGTTCTTGCCGGGCTGTGCCGACACATCCGGCCTGAGCTCGCTGCGGTAGTCCTGGCCGGCGTGGTTGAAAGCCTGTTGTATTGGTTTGAAATCGGCGCGTAATGCTTGTTTCAGGTTTTCCTCAAGCCGTTTACCGGCCTTGGCGGGGTCGGCCATGGTCTTGAACAACCGCCGGTCGGCGGCGGCCACGATGCTGAGGTCGCTGGCCCGTTCTAGGCTACGGGCAACCAGCAGGGAAGCCTTCTGCTCGGGTTTAAGCACACCGGCCGGCGAATGATCGGCGCCGATCAACTGCGGCGGCTGTGCCTCGGGATCATCAAGGTAGCGGTCCACCTGGCTTAGGAAAAATTCCCTGGCCGCGCGGTTTTGCGCTGCAGACGCCGACTTGTCGCCCAGGTATGCTGCCATTGCGCTATGTTGTAATTTGGCCCCGACCTTCAGGTCGCGGGCCGCTAGGGCGCCGGTAAATTGCGCGGGGTGCACCAGTTCCGCCGCCAGCCAGCTGGAATCGCCGCCGCCGCCGTCGGTATTCCGGTAAGCGGCAGGGTTGATGTCGGCGGCGTCTTGCAGCAGTTGCCGCGCCCGCCCGATCATATCAGGGTTGATGGCAAGGTGGTCGGCGCCGGCGCCGGGTTGTGCCTCTTGCAGCAGCTCCGCCAGGGTGGTCAGAGCTGCCTGCGCGCAGCGGGATTGGCGCTCAACCAGCGATGCCTCGGTGCCGGCCTCAGCGCGGTTGGCGGCGCGCGTCAGCCATTCTTCCAGCGCCGTGAGTTTGGGTGCCTCAGCGCCGCCGGCGCGGTGATTTCCGGTTACGTCGCCGGCGACTGCGGCGAGCTCCGCGCGCACCTCCTGCAGGTCTTGACTTAACCCGATAAGGTCATCCTGAGCGATGCCGAAGGCAGCGCTACCCAAGCCCGCCCCGGCCCTCGGATTGTCAAGCTCTTGTAAGGACAGCGGCGTTGCGCTGCGGGCGTTGAAGGCGGAGGTGTGCGCGCCGCCGGCGGTCACGGTGGCGGTGTTGTTGGACGCCGCGAAGACCTGCTGGGCTGCAGCCGGTGCCGCGGCAGTTTCGGGGTTTGAGGCAGCTGTTACGGAAGTGCCGGGAGGCGCCATAGTGCTGTATCCTGCGTTGTATTCAGGGCCTGAAGATGGCGAGGCCGCCGCCTAGAGCAACCGGCCGTGGCGCTTCGGCAAGGTGGGCAGTCAAGGCCTCTGCGCGGTTCACCAATGCTGCAAGCTGTTGTTCAAAAACATCCGGTGCGGACGGGTCTGCATCAACAAGAACCAGTGCCAATACCAGATGAGCTTCTGCCCCTGCACCATACAGGTTCAGGATGCACTCGTCAAGGTAAAGGTAGTTGAACAAATAGCTGCATGACTTCTCAATCAGTCGCTCCCGTTCTTCAGGTTGCGCCGGCAGGGGTGCCACCTCAGCTAATACGTAGAACTTGCCGAGCTCTTCAAACAGACTGACTTCGACGCCGTCGAATCCGAGCTGGTAGTGGTCGCGTGCGTCAGGCTCAGGCGTAGGCAGGCCATGTCTGGCGCAGAACTCACTCAGTAACTGCAAACCCGCTGTGTTCATGGTCGGGACTGGCCCGCAGCTCTCACCAAGTCGCTTGTTGCCTTGTGAAACATGATTGCTCTCAATAAGTGATGATCATACTGCTGCTCTTTCCACCTGACACACTGCGCTTGATGCGCCCTCGCGGGTCTTGGTTCTGCCTGCGGGCACGTGCTTCCTCAACCAGAGAACCACTATGCTCATCGTCGCAGGCACCCGCAGGCAGAACCCATCCGGCGCGATCTTCGCATCACCCGGTGAGATCTGCGGGCTATCCCGCAAAGTGTTCGGCAAGTGCCGCTTCGATGGCCTGCAGGAAGGTATCCAAGTTAGCCTCCACACTGCCCATGTCGCTTTCCAGGCGGCAGCCCGTGCCGCTGAGCGCGGCGTTTTCAATGATCTCCGCGCGCGGCAGCCCGGCGGACTGCATGGCCTCCTGGAGCTTTGCGCGCAGCTGCGAGGCCTCGGCGCTTGCCGGTATCTGGATCTTGACGTTGGCCTGCTCGCGGAATTGTTGCAGCCCGTTTTTGATCAGTCGGGTAACCAGCTCTGCGTCGTCATAGTCATCGAGGACGCGGCGCAAAGTCGTCATAACGATGCTGACCAGTGTTTGTTCTATCGAGGAGATGTATTCGATAACCTGGGCCGTGGCGGAAAAAATCAATTCCGCTTCCTGCGCCTTGGCCTGGCTCAGTCCCGCCTCATAACCTGCCTGTCGCTGCTGCTCATAGACCGCCTCTTGCGTTGCCTGTGCCTGACGTTGCCGTGCCGTGACCTCGTTCAACAACTGGCGCGCGTCCAGCCACAGGCGGTAATCCTCGGCCTTGATAATTTTACGGTCAAACGTAATCCGCTCCCGGTAATCCGGTAATGAGATATACGGGTCAGTCATACTCAACTGTTCATACTTAACTGTCTTCCGGCGCCAGCAGGGCGCCGAGCAGTTTGCGGCCTTCATCGACCAGGGTCGAGTCGTTCAGGTGGCGGCCGCAGTAAAGAGCGTAATCTTCCAGCTTCGACCAGCGCCGCAAGTCCGCATGCGCGGCACCGTGGCGCGCGGCCAGCCGCCGCAGCGCCAGTGGCTTCGGCCAGTTAAAATAAAACCGCCGTTTATAGGCGTCGGTTTCCCGGTGCAGTATATTGATCAGCAGCGTCAGCCCGGCGGCGTAAACCAGCACGCGACAACGCAGCAGGTTGTCGAACGGCAGGGCCGGCAAAAACTCTTCGGACACATACTTGTGGCGCAATGGCAGCCGCAACGCCAAGGCATAATCCGCCGGCCCGAAGGCCCGTAGCAGCCGGCGCTGTGGTGCTGCGGCAATCACCGGAGCCAGCCGCGCCCGGTAAATCACCAGCCCCAGCAGGGATGCCAGTCGCTTCTGCCGCGCATAGGGCAGCAAGGCCACGCGTTTGTACGGTTGCTCGAAATCGTAATCAAACTGCGCGTCTATGCCGTAATGACGCAGGATTACTGTCGATAGTTTTGCCGCCGCCGGCGCTGCTGCAGCCTGCCGGAACAGCCGCGCCGGCAGGCCGGCGTGTGGCCACCAGCTGGCATGACAATAGGAAACCGGATCAAGGTTGAACCTGACAACCGCCGCCGCCAGCGCCTCAGTGGTCATGGACGCCGCCGGGTCATTCAGCTGTCGCCGGTTGTGGTGTCGTCATTGTTTTGCCTGGCGGCGCAACAACAGGACGATGGTCGCAAGCAGTGCCGCGAGCAGTGCCAGGACAACGCCGACCAGCGCATAGAAACGACCGACCGAGGCGGTTTCTATTTTCAGGTTGACCCCGCGCACCGTGCGCAAGCCGTCTTCGGCAAATACTTCTACCGGGTTGCTTCCCGCCGCCGCCGACAAGGTGACGGAGACATCCTGGTAAGCCAGATGGTTGATGCTACTGGAAACCAGTTGCCTGATTTTGGGAATTTCACTATCGAGATTGAATTCAGGATTGTATTTGATGAACACTGCCGCCGACAGTTTTTCCGGGCCCACCTGCCTGTTGGCCCCGGCCGGCCTCCTACCGGCCTCTGCGTCCGGCATGGACAAGTGCACCTTGACAAAAATCACGCCGTCAATTTTAGACAGGCTGGCGGAAATTTCCTGGGAAACGGCGAAGTTGAACCGCACCTTACGTTCAAAATCAGTGGTGACCAGACCGCTGTCGCCGAACACCTCGTTGACATTGGTGTAACGCTCCCACGGGTAACCTCGGGCATGCAGCAGGTTTACCGCCAGCGGCACCTGGCTCTTGGGCACGGAGATAACGATTCCTTCCTTGGCAACGGTCTTATCCGTTGCTATGCCATTCTCCAGCAGCAAGGCCATCATCTCATTGCTCTCCTGCTCGGTCAGGCTGTTATACAGCGACACCTTGCCGCAACCCGCAAGCAACAGCAACAGAAATGCCAAGTACCTGACCTGCATTGCTCATTGCCGCCCCGGGCATTGACCCCGATGCGTACGTGCCCTCAGCGCCTCAGCTCATCCTGTATGCTGCGCGCCATGCGCAAGGCGCCAGCGTCATCGGCATGCTCGAGCAGGTGTTGCGCTATCGTTTCCGCCTCGGACTTGTGTCCGGCCTGCATTAACACAAACGCCTGCATGGAGACGACCTCAGGGTCGGCCTGGGCGTCACGGTAGTCAATGCCGGCGCGCCGCAGCACGGCCACCGCCGCCGCCGCGTTATGGTCGTGACAAAGCAGTATCAGCGCTTCACACAGCGCGCTCGCCGGCCCACCCGGGCGCGCGGCCTTGTGCGCATTCACCAGCGCTTGCGCACAGTCCCGGGAGTAACCGGTGCAGGCACAGGTAAAGCCCAGTTCCAGTATCAGCGACAACGCGTCGCGGTGGCGTTCTTCGTTAAAATCAATCATAAGCAGGCGTTACCGGTCAGGCCTTCTGGGCGATGCTGGTCACTGAATTTTTCAAATCGGACACCATCGCCGAAGCCATCTTCAGCAAGGACTCAAAACTGCCTTCCGCCACCTGCAACTTCAGCATTGCACCCGGATCCGTGACATCCACCTCATTTAACATCTGGGCAATTTTATCACTTTGGGTGCTGATACCTTGGCCGACCTTGTCAGCCACGGAGGTAATATTCAAGCTGCTCATTGCAAATTCCTCATGTTATTCAGTTCAATCCCCGCAGGCTAACGCGCTCTTCACGCTAACTTGCTTTGGGGAGTCCATTATATGATAATTTTTTTCGTAATTCAATGCCTGTGTCCAAGTTCAATACCTATGAGCCTCAAGGGCCATAAAATGCCCTCATCTTGCAGCACGTAACAAGCCATTCTCATCAGCGGCTGTTTATGAGAAAATTTTGTACGGGGATAAACCGGGTTATCCGATCCAATCAGCCCCCCGAACGACCGACACATGCACCTTTCCTGGAATGAAATCCGCGTACGCGCCGCCGCTTTTGTGCAGGAGTGGTGGAACACAGTACGCGAGTGTAGCGAAACCCAGAGTTTCTATAACGACTTCTTCGAGATATTCGGGGTCAAGCGCCGCACCGTTGCCCGCTATGAACAACATGTAAAGAAACTGGATAACCGCTCCGGTTTTATCGATCTGTTCTGGCCCGGCGTGCTGATTGTTGAGCAAAAGAGTGTCGGGCGCAACCTTGCCGATGCTTACGAGCAGGCCGGCGCGTATTTCGATGCGCTGCAGGAGAGCGAGCGCCCGCGTTACATCCTGCTCAGCGATTTTCAGAGTTTTGAACTGTACGACCTCGATGAACGTCACACCCTGACCTTTCCGCTCAAGGCGCTGCCCGAGCACATAACAGCGTTCGGTTTTATGCGGGGCGTGCAACGCCGGACTTTCCGCGACCAGGACCCGGTGAACATTCAGGCGGCCGAACGGGTCGGACGCTTGCACGATGCCTTGTTTGCAGCAGGGTATCAGGGCCATGACTTAGAGCGCCTGCTGGTGCGCCTGGTGTTCTGCCTGTTTGCTGACGATACCGGCATTTTTGAGCCGCGCGATAGCTTCCTCGACTTTATCGAGACGCGCACGGGGGAGGACGGTTCGGATACCGGCGCCCGGCTGATGGAACTGTTCCAGGTACTCGATACGCCTGAACGCCAGCGTCAGACAACCCGCGATGAAGAGCTGCTCCGGTTCCCTTATATCAATGGTGAGTTGTTCGGCGACCCGCTGCGCATCCCGGCCTTTGATGCGGCCATGCGCCGGCTGCTGCTCGAGGCCTGTCAGTTCGACTGGTCCAACATATCGCCGGCGATTTTCGGCTCTTTGTTCCAGTCCATCATGGACCCGGCGGCGCGGCGCGCAACAGGCGCGCATTACACCACGGAGCAGAATATCCTGAAAGTCATTGAGCCATTGTTGTTAGATGACCTGCGCGCGCAATTGATGCGCCTGAAGTCACGCAAGGACCGCCACCGTATTGCTGAGCTACGGCGCTTTCAAGTCAAGCTGGGAGACTTGCGCTTCCTCGACCCGGCTTGCGGTTGCGGCAACTTTCTCATCATTGCCTACCGGGAATTGCGGTTGCTGGAACTGGAGGTGTTAAAAGAGCTGCAGCGCGCGCAAGCCGGGCAGCTGGAGCTGCTGTCACTGATTAACGTGGACCGGTTCTATGGCATAGAACTGAATGAGTTTCCGGCGCGCATTGCCGAGACGGCACTGTGGATGATGGATCACATCATGAATAACCGTATGAGCCTGGAGTTCGGGGAAGTGTATGTGCGCATTCCGCTTGAGCGGTCGCCGCATATCGTCCACGGTGACGCCTTGGCCTTGGACTGGTCGGCATTACTGCCGCCGGCCAGGTGTTCTTTTGTGCTCGGCAACCCGCCGTTTGGCGGCGCCAAGTTTCAGACACCGGCCCAACGTGAGCAGGTGCGCAGCATCGCGGCGCTGGGCAAGCGCGGCGGCACGCTCGACTACGTGACCGCATGGTTCATCAAGGCCGGTGATTATGTGCAGACCAGCGCTGCCCGCATCGGGTTTGTTGCCACCAACTCAATTACCCAGGGCGAGCAAGTGGGGCAACTCTGGCCCATCCTGTTTGACCGTTGCCAGCTGGAGATTGCCTTTGCACACCGAACCTTTGCCTGGGGGTCAGAGGCGCGCGGCAAGGCCAATGTCCATGTCGTGATTATCGGCTTGGACCAGCGCGAGCAGGCACGAGCGGATAAACGGCTGTTCAGCTACCCCGATGTCAAGGGTGAGCCGGAAGAAACCGGGCACCCGGTCATATCGCCTTATTTGTTTGATGGCGGGGGTTTGACAGACCCATACATGACGGCGCTCAAAGAACCCCAACCAATCAACGGGATGAGAAAGCTGATTGTCGGGTCGAATCCACTTGATGGTGGTCACTATGTCTTTGGCCCCGAGGAACGAAAGGCTTTTCTCGCAATGGAACCGGATGCTGAACCGTTACTGCGTCCTTATGTCGGATCTCGCGAGTATTTGCAAGGCAATAAGCGATGGGTTCTTGCTCTGCACAATGTGTCGCCAGCAATATTAGCGCGGTTGCCACGCGTTCGAGAGATTATCTCCATTGTCCGCACTTATCGAAAAAGCAGCAAAAGCTCATTTACTCAATCACTTGCAGAAACACCAACGATCTATC
This sequence comes from Gammaproteobacteria bacterium, assembly GCA_965215365.1. Taxonomy (GTDB): domain Bacteria; phylum Pseudomonadota; class Gammaproteobacteria; order Eutrophobiales; family Eutrophobiaceae; genus JAAXHV01. The sequence goes on from CBDCDS010000003.1 coordinate 2,554,552, forward strand.
ATTTGAATGTATTACCTCGGACTCCATTTCTAGTAATCCCCCAAACAAGTTCGGAACGACGGGATTATGTACCGATGGGCTGGTTGGAACCGCCAGTGATACCGAGCGTTAAATTGATTGTCTTGGAAAATGCCAGACTCGCTGACTTCGCCTTACTCACTTCCACAATGCACATGGCCTGGATGCGGACGGTAACAGGGCGTATGAAGAGCGACTATAGCTACTCCATCGGCCTCGTTTACAACACCTTCCCAACACCACCCGGCTTTGCGAGCAACAGCGCTGACCTCTCAAAATTAGAACCACTGGCGCAAGCCATCCTTGACGCCCGCGCCGCCCATCCGGGCGCAACACTGGCCGATCTCTATGACCCCGACCTCATGCCGCCGAACCTGCGCCGGGCACACCAGACCCTCGACCGCGCCATAGACCGCCTCTACCGTCACTCAGGCTTCGCCTCCGAACGCGAACGCGTCGAACACCTGTTCATGCTTTATGAGAAAATGCGGGTGCCCTTGGAAGCCGGAACTAACCCGCATATCTCACCAAGTCGCTTGTTGCCTTACGCAACATGATTGCTCTCAACAAGTTATGATCATAAGGTAGAATGCCGTTACACTCACCCCTCTGAAAAGAAGAGGCACAAAATGAAAACCAGCCTGCATGCAATCCCGATTGGCGAAAAGATACAGCTAGTTGAGGATCTGTGGGACAGTATAGCCGCAGACCAAGACAACTTGCCACTGACTGATGAACAAAGGACTGAACTTGATCTACGTTTGGACGCTTATGAAACAGATAAAATCCAAGGCCGTGAAGCAAGTGATGTCATAGCAGAAATAAAGCAAAGACTGTGAGCTTCAGGGTATGTCTCCGACCGGAGGCGCAAACGGACATTGAATCTGCATCCGCTTGGTATAACAGGCAGCACAAAGGCCTGGGCGAAGAATTCCTTGATGAAGTCCTGAACGTCTGCAGAACCATATCAAAGCACCCGAAGTTGTACCCTGTTGTCCACAGGCGCACCCGTCGCGCCGTCATCCGGCGGTTTCCATTTGGTATTTACTTCCGGGTTGAGGAAACGCGCATCGTAGTCGTGGCGGTTATGCACGGCAGTCGTCATCCAAAAAAATGGCAGCGACGCAGATAGCTCCTGCCGGATTAGCCAAGAAATGCAACTCTCAATATGCTTGACGAACCCGGGTCAATGGCGGCAAGCAGTTCATCGAATTTCTCTATCGTGGGAATACTTTTTCCGGTTTCATAACGGCCATAAGCATTGTAGGCATCGTAATTGTAGGTGTGCGGGTTGTCTTCAGTTCCCGCACCAGGATGGCATTTTTAGAGGTTCCCATAATATACCCGGTGTGCATGGAACGCGCGCTTACAGCGTAATGCGTTCCAGTGGTTGCACGGTCACTTCCGGCGTTAAGTCTTGGTAGGACAGCACTGCCAGTTCGTACAGTTCCGTCTCAACAATTTTTCTGACGTAGCGGCGTATATCGAAGGCGGTCAGTAGCACCGGCGTATGGATTTTTTGCGACATGTCGCCCACGGCCTGCTTGACTGCGGCGACGATGCGGCGCGTGGTTTCCGGGTCCAGCGCCAGGTAATTGCCGCTGGAGGTCTGACGGATGGCGGCACGGATCTGTTCCTCCAAGTCCTGGTCGAGGATGTACGCAGCGAGCACATTCTGCACGCTGCTGTACTTGTGACTGATGTAACGCTTTAGCTCGGAACGGATGTACTCGGTCAGCAACACCACGTCTTTCTCCCGCTGTCCCCACTCGACCAGTCCCTCTAGGATCAGGCGCATATTGCGAATGGAAATGTTTTCCGCCACCACGCGCCGGAAGATGTCGGCAATAACATGTATCGGCAACACCCGCTGCGCCTCCTTGGTCAGGTTCGGCATAGTCTGTTCCGTTTGCGACAGCAGGTACTCGGTTTCCTGGATGCCGATAAAATCCTGCGCGTAGCGGGTCAGGATGTGCGACAGGTGGTAAGTGAGGATCTTGGCGCTGGTAAAGTAAGACAGGTTGAGCTTGTCAAGCAGCTGCGCATGACCCTGTTCAATCCATATCGTGCTGCGGTTGGGCAGGAACGCCTCGCCGCTCTGGTACGGGATGTCCAGCATGGCCACCTGATCCAGATTGTCGGTATAAAACAGCTTGTCCGGCAGTAATTCTCCCTGGCCTACCGGCACCTCGTTCATCAGGATCAGGTAGCGGTTGGTATCGGTGATATTTTCATTGAAACGCAGGTGGATGCCCGGAAACGGCACGCCCAGGTCCAGATACAAGGCGCGCCTGACTTTCAACAACTCGTTATTGAGTTGTTTCATGTCCAGCAGCTCCCGCAGCTGCGGCGCCATATCGATCAGCAACGGCATCACCAGGGAAAACTGCTCCTGTTCTGCCAGCGAGCCGCCGATGTTTTCATCGGTGTCGATTTTGGCTTCCGTAGTGCTGGGCATGACGCGGGACAGGTCGTCTTCATCCTGTTGTGCGCGCTCCATGCGTCGCTGCGCCAGACTGCCGATGGCTATGAGCGTGCCCGAGACCAGTAAAAATGCCACGATCGGAAATCCCGGCACCAGACCGAACAGCGCGATGATACCGCCCGCCACCAGAATCGAACGCGGCTTGCTGATAATCTGGCCGGTGATGTTATCCGCCAGATTGGCGTCATTTTCTTCGGAATCCACCCGGGTCACGATGATGCCGGCCGTCAGTGCAATCATCAACCCCGGGATCTGTTGCACCAGACCGTCGCCGATGGTGAGGATAGAGTACAGGTGCGCCGCCTCGCTTACCGACAAGCCGCGCTGCAGGATGCCGACGCTGAGCCCCCCGATCAGGTTGACGCCGATGATGATAATGCCGGCAATGGCGTCGCCCTTGACGAATTTCATGGCGCCGTCCATAGAGCCGAACATCTGGCTTTCTTTCTCCACCCGCCCGCGCCGCCGCCGCGCTTCGTCCATGTCGATGACCCCGGCGCGCATATCGCCGTCTATGCTCATTTGCTTGCCGGGCATGGCGTCCAGCGAAAAACGCGCACTGACCTCGGCCACCCGCTCGGCGCCCTTGGTGATGACGATGAACTGCACCACGGTGATGATCAGGAAGATCACCATACCGATGATCAGGTTGCCGCCCACGACAAAATTACCGAAAGTCTCGACTACCCTGCCGGCGTCCGCCTGCAGCAATATCAGGCGGGTGGTGGAGATGGCCAGAGCCAGCCGGAACAGCGTGCTGAGCAACAACACTGCGGGAAAGGCGGCAAAGTCCAGCGGCGACCCCACATACACCGACATCATCAGCAACACCATGGCAATGGTGAGGTTGATGACGATCAACATGTCGATAACGAACACCGGCAGCGGCAGGATGATCATGAAAATGATGCCCATCAGCAGCAGCGCCAGCATGATGTCATTGCGCCGTGTGAGCGCCAGCAGCTTGTTCATTGCGTCTGCTCCAGGGCTTGTGCAAACGCATCCAGTTGGGTGCCGGCTTGTGCTTCCTGCCCCGCCGCCGCCAGGGCCTTGGCCTGGAGCAGGCGGATAATGGGGTTGGCCTGGCGGAACTGTCCGTCCAGACTGTCCAGCGCGCGTAACGCCTCTTCGTGCCGGCCACACAGGTGGTAGCAATGTCCCAGCATCAGCAACGCCTGCGCATGTCCCGGCTCATAGCACAGCAGAAATTCCAGCAGGGTCAGCGCCGACTGCGGATATTGTTGCAGCAACAGGCAGTTGGCGGTAACCATCAACCATTCAACCTGTTCCGGCTTCAGCCCGGGCAGCGCTACGGTCATGAACTCGTCTGAATTTGACGGTTGAGGTTCAACAGGCTGACATTATCGGCAAGTTCATCCAGCAGGCGGCCCGCGCGCGCAATCACCTGCCCCTGTTCCCCGTCGGCGTCGCTAGCGGCGGCGAGGGCCTGCAGCTGTTCCAGGATATTCTGGTAATTGCCCGGGGTCAGAATGCGTTCATCACTGACCTTGAACGCCAGCGCTTCATTGATCTGCGCGTCCGATTGCCCGGTCTTGAAGATGCGCGCGAGGTAACTGGGTTGGGTGCGCCCTAAGGGGTTGATGGTTTTTTCCGGCAGTTGTTCGCCGCCCCCCTGCGAACGGTTCCAGCTGATGCTGGCAATGCCGGTACTGGCGAGATAATCAACCGAGCTCATTGCGGGCATCAACCTGCTTGATCAGCTTGACCAGTCCGGTCATGGCAAACACGTTCATCACCTGCTCACCGATGTCGGCGAACGCCAATTCGCAGCCGTCCAGCGCGGCGCTGCGGCGCACTGCGGACAGGAATACCCGAATGCCGGCGCTGCTGACAAACTCCAGCTCGCCGCAGCGGAAGATGATGCGCTGATAACCCTGGTGCAGGTGGTTATCCAGCCAGGTTTCCAGCAGGTGGGAATTGCTGGAGTCGATCCAGCCTTTCAGGAACAGTTGGCAAGCGCCAGCCTCCACCTGCTCCTGCAGTTGTAAGGTATCGTTCACGGGTCAGTGTTGTTCATCAATATTGGCATACAGCGCCAACAAGGTGTCGAGCAGGCGGCTGGCCTGGTTTTCGTTACGCCGGGGGATGCGCACCATGGTCACCAGCCGGTCCGGCGGTTTGAACGCAACATGCACCGGTGCCGGCAGATATTTGTTGATGCCGGCCGCTGCCAGCAGCGCTTGCAGTTGCGCGCCGGCCTGGAATGGCTCGGTCTTTTTCATCAGCGACAGCAGCGCCACTTCCTCCACGTCGGCGGCTTCCAGTGACAACAGATAGCTGTCATCACCGATAACCATGTTCAGCAGCCCATCCCCATCGCCTGCCACCGGCGGCAGGTTCAGGTAGCTGCGCAGCCGGTTGCTGAGCCCCCGGCCCCAGGCGTTATTCAAGTTCGGCTTCTTCACGGTCAATTTCCTGGTCAATCCGTTGCTGCACAGAGGTCAACATGCGTTCACGTTGGTTATTGTCGTCGAACAGCTTGATGGGCATTAACCGCGCAATCTCCTTGAAGCCCTGCAGGAAGTAAATACCGGGCTCGGCCGCCCTGATACCGACGTTGGCCAGGGCCTTGTCAAGCACCTTGTCACTTTGCCATTCCGCGTCTTTCAGCTCAATGGCCAAAGCCAGCATCTTGTCTGTCAGGCCATGCTCGTCCGGTGCCCTGGAATTGAACAACTGGTGACAGCGCTGCAACAGGTTTTCACAGGACTTGTGCAAGGTGTTGAGCTGCTTGACCTGGTAGAGGTCACTGACGATACCCTGTAACTTTGCCGAGCGGCTGCTGTCGCCCTGGCTGGCGTGGATGTCGGCGGACAACGATGCCAGCAGGAAAGAAATAGCCTCTGCCATAGACTTGCCGGGGAAATCGGCGGCGATCTTTTCGTAGGCGGCACCGATGGATTCATAATCCAGCACCACGTCGCGGTAGGCCGTGCGCAGCTCGTTGGGCACCCCCAGGTTGGCATATTTCGACTTCACCACCTCCGTGGAGATATTAACCCCGGCGTCGATGGCTTCGGCATGACTCTCATAATAAGCATCCCGGGCGGCTCTGGCATTGGTCAGGGTGGCCGACCCCGGCTCTTCCTGCTCCAGCAGCTCCACCGCGAACGATAGCGCCATGAACGCGTGGGACGGATCGTCAAAATGCTGCGCCGCCCGTTCCTGAAAGCGCCGCACGCTGAGCGGGCGCTCCTGCTGTTGCAGGTCGCGGGCCCACTCCTGAAACTGTTCCTGAGCCAGGTCTGGCACCTGCTCCAGATACTTGCGCGCCAGTTCGGCGCTCAGGGTTTTGATGCCGGCGCGCAGGTTGCGTTCGGCAATATCTTTTTTTTGGGTGATTTCACTGAAGCTGAAGGTCATTTCCTCCAGCGAGTCGGCCAGTATTGCTGCGGGGTTGGGCAGCAGCGACACCGTCTCGCCCTTGAACTCAGAGCGGATGACCTGTTGCGCCACCGCGCCGGCAACGCCGGGCCGCGCAGCCTGCGTGCCGGCCAGCGCCGGATTGATATTGCTGCTCATCAACGGCCTCCGCAGTCCGGATTCTCAGTTCAGGCCGATAGCACCCGTTCTAGGGAGGCGTTGCGCGATTGCGCAATAGCATCATAGATGTCTATCATTTTTTTAGCGTTCTCCTCGGCGGATTTGCCGTAGTCCCGCTCCCGTTCCATACTGGCCCGCTGCTCGGCAGCCGCCGCTTGGTCCTCGCGCTCCTTGGCCCGGTATTCCGACGCGCCCATGTCCGCCGCGCCTTTGCCGCCGCTGCCGACGCCCGTGAGCCCCTGCGCCAGACCACCGGCTGCGGTCAGGCGCGCCTGACTGCTTTGCGCAGAGACGTTGGCGCGGGCATCCTTGCTGAACTGCCGCATCATTTTTTGCGTGTCATCGTCCAGCACTTTTTTATTCTGCCGGGTCTGCGTTGCTTCTTCCTCCTCCTGTTGTTCGGTGAGCTCCATTTCTGCGGTTGTTTCCCCGGCCTCCGCGCGCGCTTCGGTTGCCGCAGTCTCGCCCGATTCCACGTTTGAGGCCGCTTCTTCAACCTCCGTTTGCAGCTCCGCAGTCGTCTCGGCACCGGCCTCTTCGCTGGTCATGGAGGTCGCCTCCGGGGCGCCCTCGGCTTCCCCGGCCAGCGTGGTCTCCAGCGGGGCTGACAGCGCGCCGCCTTCCTCGGTCATGCTGCCGGCACCAGTCTCCGCAGTGGCACCCTCCACACCGGTGCTGGCGGTTTCTGCGCTGGCGCCGACGCCACCATCTGCCCCCATCGCGTACATGGCGCCGCCGACCTGCACGGCGCCGGCGCCGATAGTCATCGAAGAACTGACCATGGCGCCGACAAACTCCAGGTGTCCGGCTTTGCGGATGTCCTCAGCTCCCTCTCGCTCTTTGGCCGCAATCGCCTTGTACTGCTCGGTATGGGCTTCTCTCGACGCCTTGGCCTGCTCGCTGTCCAGCTTCACCAGCACTTCTATTAACTCGGCATAGTTGATGCCGAAACCCGCTTCCTGCGGGCCGGGCCGGTTCACCCCCGGTGCCGTCCAGGCCGAGGACAACCCATTGACGTCAGTGCGCACATGTTCCTGCATCACTTCCAGCGCACCCCGGCCCTGCTGCTCCTGGTCAACCTGAACCGGGCCGGCAAATGCCGGCACCGGCGCGTTGCCGTCAGTCCTGATGTAAGACAGACCGTCGGCGCTGAGCACCTCCGGGTGCTGGCTCTGTGTCTGCTTGACGGCAGCGGTGTCGTGCACGGATTGCGGGTTGGGGGTGGCACCGACGACGCCGTACCTGTTGACTGTATTCATAACCGGGCTCCTGGGGGTTCCGGGGGTTGCAGAGGCGAAAATTCTATGCTACAGTAGATCGCAACATTCAAGTTTCATTGTACTGATTTTCAGGCCGGATTGCAATATGTTTCAGCTTCAGGTAACCCCTAAAAATACCCTCCGTGGTATTTTTAGCAACGGAAATGAAAAAGTGTGATTTTTCATTTCCTTCATTTTCAAGCACTTACGCGCTTAAAAATGGCAGCGCATCCTTGTGCTGCACGGTCACCTCTAATTAATAGAGGTGCCCTTCAGTATTTCAGTTTCAGGGCGTTCGGTTTTGTCAGTAACCATTTGTGGCAGGCGCCAATTTAATATTTATGTCAACCGAGGCCTATTCCCTGGTAGAAGGTCTGCTGGAATACTGCGGCATTGACAGCGACGGGTTGCGCGAAGACGGTCGCGTGCTGCTGACTGTGGATTCGGAAATGGCGATATTTATCGTCGTGCAGGACGGTCTCGTGCACCTCAGCGCAGTGCTAGACGAGCTGCCCGAACAGCCCGACCTGTACCTGCGTCTGTTGACCGAGAATTTCAGAAATGTGAGCGATCCGCAGTATTATCGCTATGCGGTGGAGCCCGACAGCAAATCCCTGATCATCTGCCTGTCTTTGAACAGCACCCACTTGCAGCCGGCCAAGTTCATTGATTATTTCAAGCTGTTCCTGCAACGCATTGAACAATGGACGCGGGTTTTATACCTGAACAATGCGGATTACCTGACCCTGGATCTGGACGCCGGCACCGAGCCAGTGCCGGCGCAGCCGCCCGACCTGCAGCAGGAGCACCTGCTCAACCGTATCTGACGAATCATGGCAACCATGGACTCGAACTGAGGTGTAACGTATGCCGACAACCTCGTTGACAACACCCTATCAGGGCTTGCAAAAAGCACTCGGCGCCGGTTTTCGGCAGCGCCTGAATGAGCAGGGTGAGCTGGTGCGCAGCAATCTCTCCGGCGGGGTGAGAGGGAAACTGGTGGCCTATGCCGAAAGCGGCAGCGTCAGTCAAGGCAGCATGGCGCAACGGTTGATCAGGACGGCCGTGGGCGCGCAGCGTTACCAGACCATTGCCAGGGACTTGCAGGAAAACCGGGAGGTCAGCATTAAAAACTTTGCCGGGTTGCTCAAGCAGGACTTGCAGCTGGACCGGGAACTGGCAACACTGGTTGAGCGCAAGGTGCAGCGCAAGCTGTATAACGGACAGATTTCAGCGCAGGCGGGCGCCGAGCTGGCCGCAGACATTACCCGCACCGTGTCACAACGCCGGCGCGACCGGCTGGAAATTGCCGAGCGGGTGATGAACCCGGAGCAATGGATGATGACCCCGGCCATGGTGACCAACACCGATGGTAATTATTCCGAGGCCTCGTGGCTGGAAGCGCGCATGGCTTACGCGCAGCTGAGCGGCGACCTGGAGTTGATGCCGCCTGCCAACATCGCCGCTACGGACACCACGGCCGGTCAGTTGCGGCGCGGCCTGCTCTCAGGTCGGGCCGACCTGATGGTGAAAGAAATGCGCAGCGTGGAACAGGCGTTGCTCAAGCCGCCGGAATTGCTGGCCAGGCAACGCCAGCTCAACGCCCTGTTGCAGACCGAAACCGCCGCCAACCCGGTGGGCGAGCGCAACGCCAACACCGGGCGACTGGCGGAACTGATGACGGCGGTGGCCGATTTGACCGCAGTGGGCCAGGAACGAGCCACGCGCTTCAAGGAGGGCTACCTGGCCATGCTGGCCGCCATACACGATGCAGAACTGCACGGTGCACAGGGTGCCAGATTCAAACTGCCGGACACGGCCGCCGGCGACACGGTCGCACATGAACCCGAACCTTATAACCACGTCGCCCACTTCCTAGATGCCGCCGACGGCGCCGACCTGCCTGCCGCGCTGTCAGAAAAATTGTCCGCGGCGACGCTGGAGTTATTTAATCTGGGCAAGCCGGCAGCCCCGCCCGAGGCGTTGCCTGAGTCGCCGCGCGGCGCGCGTGCAAATGCCGACCGACACCTGCGCTGGGCCGCTGAGCCGGTGCAGGTCAAAACCCATGAGTTGCGCGCCGGCGATCAGACCTACACGGCGGCGGAGAACGTATCCGGCGTCGCTGACCCAGAACTGGCCGACCTCAAGGCCTATAACCGCAGCCTGACGGACACCGGCCGCGGCAAGCTGAATTACGACCTTGATAATACCTGGGAATCCATCACGCTGATGGAGGAGCGGGTGGCGGATGGAGAGGATATATCCCCTGCCGACGAAAAAGAACTGCTGCAGGCTTTCGGTCTGGCGCACAAAATTGTCAATGGTTACGATCGGGACAACCGGATCAAGGGCGCAACCCGGTTTCAGCGGGAATGGAGCCAGCAACCGGAGCAGGTCAGGCCGCTGCTGCAGCGGCCGCTGCTGCAGCCCGACAAAGTGCTGGATTACATTGCCAAACAGGTTTACGCAGCACCGGGTGGGGTGGCAATGAACACCGACGGCGCGCCGTTGCGCACTGCCTTGCGCGGTGCCGGCATGGAAAATGCTAGGCTGTGTCTGGGCAGCATTGCCCGCGACCCGGCGGCAGCTGATGCCGACCGGCAGCGCGCCGCCAATCTGTTACGCACCGTATTGCAGGATGCCGTTGCCGGGCAGGGCGCGCGTCCGCCCGAAGCAGACCAACAAAACGCTTACCGGGCGGAACTGGCCGCGCTGGAACAGGAGTGGCCGGCTGAGCAAACGCTGGCCTACGGCAATCCGCAAGCCGTCGCCATCGCGCTGGACAGTTTCCGCAAAGCTATCAACCACACCCGCGTAGCGCTTGAGAATGACATAGTCAATCCGGATCGGAGCCCCGAGCAGGTTGCCGAATTCATCTCGGCTGAAGAAGGCGACCGGGCACTGAGAAGACTGCCGACGGCGTTGCAGAATATTGCCCAGGGGTTGTTGCGAGTGGAAAACCTGCCGGCCGAGAGCCTGAACGGCCCGCTTGGGCTGGGTCACGAACAGACTGTGGCCGCCTGGCGGGTGCAGTCGCAGCAACTTGAACAGCTGGCCCCTATGATCATGAATGGTCGCTACAGCGAGGATTTGCCGGCCGGCTTCAAGGATTACTGCACCTCGGGTAAGGACAATGCCTACCTGAGAATGTTGGCCGCGGCGCCGGAGCAGGATCAAGGCGTCAGAAACTGGTTGCAACAGGGCCACGCGCTGGCCGAACGCCTGTTGCAGGCGCAGGAGGGCGCTGGCAAGGGGGCGCTGCCGCTGGCTGCCGAGGAACTGAACCGGCTGCGCGCGGAGGTCGAAGCGTTTGCCAACCGGGCGGCGTAGGGCAGCGGTGAGTGCTACCCCTTGCAAGGAACTGATTGATGGCGATTGATACTGGCATAAGCACCCCCGCCCCGAGCCTTGACGCAGCTCAGGCGCAGGGTACGGAGACAGCTGAAAAGGCCGCGCCCGAGGCGCGCACCGCCGTTGAGACAACCACGGGTATTAACGTCAACGGCAAGCTGCTGGCGACCGACTCCATGGTCGGGCTGTTATTTGTTCAGCGCGCCCAGGTGTTCGGTTCACTGACTGAGGATCGGCTTCAGGATGTCCAGGATAAGCTCAATCACTACAAGGAGATGAACCGGGCGCTGCAAAAGATGCGGATCAGCCGGCAGCAGGCCAAATTCCGTGGTCATTCCACCGAAATGGATCCGGAGGTAGTGGCCTTTTGCAAGGAGCATAATATCAAGCTGGATACCACAGCCCATGATACCAGACACAATGAGAGTGAGTGGAATTACAACATCAGTTCCGCCGATGGTGTGCGCCAGAAATGGAGCGATGACTTGCGCATACTGATGACGAAATTCAAAGCACTGTTCAAAGAGCTGGATGCGTCCGTATCCGGCGCCGGCAAGGTCCAGGACAAAAGCGCCCACATCGCAAAGAATATTTTCACCGGCTGGAACTGATACAATTCCCGATATTGATACGGCAACACCAACAGAGTGGTAAACAGCAATGACACAGCTACCAAAATATACAGATGATGACCATGATCGCCTTGAACGCGAGGCTGAGCAGATCATAGCAGAGGCCGAACAAGCCTTGGACCAGGCCAGGGAGATGCTTGAGGCTTATGGCCTAGATGGCTTTGACGACACCCGTCTCAGCGAGTTCCTGACGGCTGGCGGCCCCTCGGCGGAGCTCGATGCGCTGCGCAACGAAATTTTTGACGGCATGGATGTCGAGGAGGCTATGTTCGCCGAGGAAAAGCGTCTCATGGCGGAAATGAATCCCGGCGCGTCGTCGCCCAAGCCGCGGCGCGGACGTATGACCCGCGTGTAACGTAAATCCGGCAAAAATCAGAGATTCCCAACAGACAACAGAACATAAGAGGTATGCTCATGACGACCAGTATCAACACCAATGTTTCCGGCCCGAACCCGAACGTCAACACCGAGGTTGTCGGCAGTCACAGCGGACGTATAACGTATAACGGTGTCAGCATGTCCGTACTGCAAGCCGTCTCCATGTTATTTATTGAGCGCGCCCAGACCTACAGTTCGCTGGTGAGTGACAGGCTCGAATCCGCCAAGGGTAATCTTAATAACATCCAGGAAGCCCGGCATTTTCTGCAGGAATTGCGTAACCGCCGCAGCAACAAAAATGAAAAACTCCACAACATGCCGGAGGGCTTGCAGAAGTTCTGTGAAGAGCATCACATTGCTTTTCCCGAGGATGTAAGTAATGACGGCAAGTGGTCTGATGATGAATTAGACACGATCAAGGATAATGTGCAGGGCGGGCTCGACAATATGCAGGATACCAACCAGATGGAGATGATGCATCTAAAAAACGGAACCAATAACCTGGACACCTCCATGACCGCCGCCAGCAAAGTTGAGGAAAAGGCATACGGTTTGAGCAAGGATATCGTCAGTGCTTTAGGCCGGTGAGCGGAGGTATGGCGGCTGAGCAACCGGCTGGCGGCGTGCGCGCAGAGTGGCCGCACGGCTTCGGCACAGTCGGCAGCACCCTGTTGCAAGGCCATGACAATCTGGCCGCACGGCGCGGCATTACCGGCGCGCAGCTGGAAGGGCTCTTCAACGTCAGTTATGAACGCTACCTGGTCGGCGACTACCAGGCCGCCGCCCGCGGGTTTGAGCTGCTGTGCCTGTATGACCATGAAAACCTTAAATATCTGCAGGGCTATGGCTATTGTCTGCAAGCGCTCAGGAATTATCCCAAGGCGGCAGTCTGTTGGTATTTCAGCGCCATGCTGATGCAACGGGGCAGCCACGAATGGGCCGACGCGTGCTTGAATGCCGCGCGCTTGTTTGCCGGGGCGGGCGCGCGGCAACAAGCCCGAATAGTGCTGCAATCGGTGCTTGAGGCATTACCGGATACCGACTCTGACGCGCACACACAGGCACTGGCACTGAGCCAGGCCTTAGCCGACGCTTGATATTCATTACCCGGACGCCTGCTGGCACGGCGGCACCGGCACCAGGAGGTTGAACATTATGACCAGTGCAGTCAGCACCACCAGAGCCGGTATTCCCGGTGAGGTGCAAACTCTACAGCCGGACAGCCTTGCCGATGTTGCGCAATCCGGCCAGATCCGGGGTGCAGGCAAAACCGGCACCGGGAAAAAAGCCGGCGGCGCGCCGGCCGATTACGATGCTACGGAGGTGACCACCGGTGCCACGGGCACCGAACCCGAAGGCCTGCTGGTGCCGCCAACCGTAGCCGACCCGACCAATATGATCCTGCAGATGACCTCTCTGGTGCAGCAATTTGCCGCGGAACGGCAGAAAAATGCAGAGAGCGACATCAAGGCGAACGAGGTCGAGAAAAAGCAGAAAAATGAGGAGCGGCTGGAAAAGCTCAAGGCTGCCATAGAAAAGCAGCACAAGGCGGCCAAACACTCCGGCATCGGCAAGATTTTCGGCTGGATTGCAGTGGGGCTGATGTTCGCGGTGGCGGGTATCGTCGCGGTCGCCAGCGGCGGTCTGGCCGCAGCGCCGCTACTCGCCGCGGCGACCGTTACCCTGGGCGTGATGATCGCTCAGGAAACCGGCGGGATGGAAAAAATGATGGAAGCTACGGGTATGAACGACAAGCAGAAAATGATATTTTCCATTGGTCTGGCGGTTACCATGCTCATTATGAACATTACTGCCGCGATCATGAGTGGCGGTGCCGCCTCAGCCGGCGTCGCCTCGGCCGCCACGGAACTGACTGCTACCGCCGCCGAAACCGGTGCCACCGTTGCAGAAACCGGCGCCACGGTCGCCGAAGCCGGCGCCGAGGTCGCGGAAACCGCCTCCACCGTTGCCGAAACCGGCGCCGAGCTGGTGGAGGCTGGCGCAGAAATCGGAGAGACCGCCGCGGAAACCGCCGATGCGGCCGCGGAGGTGACCGAGCTGGGCACCCAGGTGGCAGATGTGTCCACCGAGGCGGCGGATGTGGCCGGGGAAAGCACGGACACGGTCAGCGAGACGGTGGCAACCGCCGGTCAGGTAGCCAAGGTCAGCGGCAGGAGTGCCCGGGTGATGACGGTCGCCAAGTGGGCCAACCGAGGCGCCAACCTGGTCAGCGGCGGGCTGACCCTCGGCCAGGGCGCAGAAAACATGGAGGCCGGTTTTGCCGAACGTGACGCCAGCGAAGCCCGGGCCGATGCCCAGGACCTCGCGGCTGCTCTGCACAAGTTCGATGCCATGAACGAGCAGGCCATCGCAGACCTGAAAAAGATCATAGCTCAACTGCAGGAACAGATACAGCAGACGGCGCAGTTGGTCGCCGAGTCGGCCAAGACCCAGGACAGCATCTTTAACCGGAACGTGAATACTATCTGAATATGACAGGCGGCCGTTATGGATTATAACGAAGACGAAGTTGAAGTATCACTGGAACAGGTCTCCGCAGCCTTTGACAGGTTGCACCTGGACGGCCTGCCGGGCACCTTTGACCTGACTCGGGCGCAGGTTGAGGCCTTGTATGCCGCCGGCCACCAGTTACTCGGCAAGGGTGATTTGAAGCGGGCAAAGGATGTATTTAATTTCCTGGTGCTGTGCGAGGGCCAGGATGCGCGTTGCTGGACGGCGTTAGCGGTGACGTTGCACAAACAGAAAAAATGGGCACTGGCCACGGATGCCTATTCCATGGCCGCACTGCTCGATGCCACCAATGTAAAGCTGTATTTTCACGCTGCCGAATGCCTGATGCAGAATCGTGAATGGGTGCGTGCAAATCAGGCTCTGGAGTCCTTTTTTGAGGTATCCGACACCGTGTACGGCAAGGACAAGAGCAAAATACGCCAGTTTGTTGACAAGGCGGAAGCCTGGCAACGGGTCATTGAGGTGAAAGCCCACGCCGGGGAGAACGCCGGCGCGCGGCCCTGACCGCGCCTTGCGCGCAAGCGACTTGGTGAGATATGCGGGTTAGCTCTGAAACGGTCAGAATTAAATGGAAAGAGTACTAGCACAAATTGCCGATACCATGGCGCAACTGCTCGGGATACCGGAGCTCAGGTTCGATGAGAACGACTGTATCTGTCTGGCTTTCGATGACACCCCCTGCACCATGGTCGCCACCGCCGACGGCTTGCTCCTGCATGCCGAGCTGGCGCGCCGGTCCGGGTTTGCGGGCGCCGCCGGGATTGAACGCGAGCTGCTGCGCCTGAGCGCGGAACTGTCCTTTACCGACGGGGTAGTGGCCGTGGCTACGGACCGTGACGCGGACAGCATTGCGCTGTGCGCCACCATCAAGCCGCTGTGCGCGCCGCAAGCCAACCTGTTGGAGGCTATTATGACTCGCTTCCTGGAACTCGTGGCGGAGGTGCAACTGCGCCTCAAGCAGCTGCCCACAGCGCCGGCGGCGCCACCGGACTTCGCCGGCGCCGGGCTCAGGGTTTGAATGAACACTTCCTGCCCGCAGTCTCGCATCCCCGCTCCCTTACGAGCAAAATGAAACGTTACCACGCCCAAAGTTACTTGGCCCTGCTGGCCGCTGAGCCCGAGCTTGCGGCTGCCACAGACCCGAAGCTGACCCTGTACTTTGACGAACACCAGCTGGATTTCACCCTGACCGAAACCAGCTTGTACTTTTCCTGTGAGTTGTTGCGCCTGGAGCAAGCGCAGTCAGTGGTGGCGGACAGTCCGGCCAACACGCTCATGGCGCTGCTGCTCGAAGCCAACTGCATGGGGTCCGGCGCCGCCGGGGGTGTCTTTGTGCTGGATGCAAACAACGCCTTGTGTCTCAAGGGACAGGCGTTGCTGGGCGCGCTTGAGAACGAGGAGCTGGCCGCGCTGCTGGAAGATTTTCTTAATCAGGTTGACTACTGGCAACCGCAACTGGCTGCCTTTCTTAACGGCGCCGACAGCAATGACGGCGCCAAGCTACCGGGTTGACTGTTATGACAATCAATTTGAATCAGTTTTCAGATCTGCTCGGCGCGCGCCGGCTGCGCGACACGGATGTGCTGGCCGTCACCGACCGGAATAACCTCAAGCTGCGCGACAGCCGTTTTCCGGTGCTGCGCTGGCTTGTCAATTCAGGCCTCGGTAAGCGTGCCACCAATCGCAAGACCGTGGATACCTTCATCCGCGCCATGGAGAACCAGTTCGGCGCGCAACTGCTGGAAAAAATGCAGCTTGACTCGTTGCGCGACCTGCAACGACGCGGTAAGCCACTGCACGTCAGGCATGTCAGGAGCAGCGTTGAGCAGGCCACGCGCTTGCAGGGCGACGCCACGGCGGTGGTGGATGAACTCGAACGACAATTCAGCAAGGCGCCCTACGCCTCGGTTCCCGGCGGGGCAGAGCTGACGCGGGAGGTGCGCGACCGCATTGATTTTGATACCCTGTTCCGCAACCTGCAAGCGGATTGTGACAACTACCGCGGCCGTGAGCAGCTGTGGGTCGCCCTCCCGAGCATGGTTGAACGACTGGCAACGACGGCGCACAACGAGGCCGTCAGAAAAATTTTTCTGGGGGGGTACGGCATTCAGCCGGCACCGGCGGACACGACCGACCGACTGCAGGCGATTGTCGAGGCATTGCCGGAAACCGAAAAACTGAGCGCCGACTTCGGCCTGAGACCGGATAGCAGCAGGATGCCGCCGGCCTTTTTCGACAAGCTGGCGGGGAAACTACAAAAAACAGTAGAACGGGCTCTGTTGCATCCTGAACGCGTGGCGACCGGCGACGCCTCGGACTCGATCATGTCCCGGGTGCAACAGGAAGTGCGGTTGACTGTGGAAAAAGCCACCCGGCAGTATCTGCAGGAACGCCTGGACGCATTGCACGCGCTGCAACAGGCACAGGCAGGCGACATTGCGCCGAGCGCCGGGCCGGCTACTGCGCCGGGCACAGAGGGTCTCTATGAGCAGGCTCTGTACAACCGTATCCCGGCCAGCCAGACGCCACGCTTGCTGGCGTTGCGCCAGGAGATGCCGGAAGACCTGGGCGCGTTGGTCTCGCCCGACTGTGACCTGAATGCCAAATTCCAACTGTTGCACCAGTTCGGCGCTCTGGTGCTGCGCACTATCACCGATATGACGCCGGCAGAACAGCAAACACATGCCTCAGGACCGGACGACAGTCTGGATTTTATGGAGGAGTGCTCAAACTTCCTCAAGCACGGCAAACTCGATGACGCCGCGGCGGTGCAGCTGCGCCAAGCCCTGGGCGCCGGCGCCGGGTCGGAACTGCCGGGCCTGTATCAGACGCTGCAAGATATAAAATATGCGGCGGAATGCAACTCAGACGACGGTTCACCCAAGACCGACCCGGTGTGGGGTGAGGCGTACCGCGCGGTCGAACAGGTGGACGCGGCCTTCAAGCAGCTGCCGGGCTACCCGGAACTACTCGGCACCATCGACGTGGCCGCCGAGCGCCCCTACGCGCAGGCGGCGCTGCCGGTGTACCAGGCCATGCGTAACTGCGGTATTGCGCTGCCGCCGCCCGCCGGCGCGCCGGACGCATAAAGGGGGCTGACTCCGTGCAGGTAAGCTGCAACCGGTTGGCGCCGATGCCTGAGGCGCAGTGATGACCAGACACGGCGGCCGGCCCGGTGGCGCGGCGCTATTGTTGTTGCTCATTATGGCCCCGGTCAGCGCGCCACAAGACCAGACCGACTCCTTGCAGAGCACCGCCAATCTGAGCTGGAAAACCGCCGGCTTCAGTTTTTATGCAAGCCAAATCAGCGCTGCGGACATCCTGTTGGATTTTTCCACCAACTTGTCGGTACCGGTGACCGTGAGTAAGCAGGCGCGTCGTCAGACCATCAGCGGCAACTTCAGGCAGTTGCCGGGCAAACGCTTTATCGAATTGTTGTGCAAGGGCAACAGTCTGATCTGGTTTTTTGACGGTTCCATGCTGTTTGTGCGCCATGCCAACGAGCTCGCGCGCCAGGACCTGACCCTGGACCCGGCAACATTTGACGCCGACGCGTTTGCGCGGCTCTACGAGAGTTTTGAGATCGACGGCGGCTTTAATCGTTTCGACGTCATCTTCGACGGCCAGGTGCTGCGCCTTACCGGCCTACCTGAATATATCAGGTTTGTCGAACGTATCGTGCGCTTTGTAACCGGCGACAAAACCCTGCCGGAAGCGGAGGTCGGCTTTGGCGATGTCGATACCCAGGTGGTGCGCATGTTGCCGGTGCGTCACGCCTACAGCGAGCCGCAACTGCTTAATCTGGCCAATATTCTGGCAAAAACCATGGGAGTCAGGCATGTTGATCTGTCCGATGACCGCGCTGTGGCGGCAGTCATGCCGGAGCCGCAGCCACAAAATGATGTCCCGGGCGGCCTCCTGGGGGGGCTGTTCGGCACCGGGCTGAGCGACAAAAACGTTGAACCGATAGAGCAGTATGGCCGCGGCACCCCGGCACCCGGCGACGTTCCGCCGGCGCCCGCCGCCAACGGCGCCGCGTCTGGCGCAGCCGCCGCGGGCCTGGTGTTTGCCGGCGGCGCCCCGTTTGTGGCGGTGAACGTCACCCAGCGGGCGCTCATCGTGCGTGACCTGCGCGCCCGTATCCCGCAATATGTGAGTTTGCTGAATGAACTGGATGTGCCGCAACGGCAGATTGAAATCTCTGCATCCATCCTCGACATCAACAGCAAATACAATTCACAGTTGGGCGTTAATATCCAGAACAACCAAGAACAGGGTCTGCTGGAATACGAATACATCCCGGCTTCTTCCATCAGCGACATCACGGGTTTTCGCGCGCGCCTGTTCGCACTGGTTGAAGATGGCAATGCCCGGGTCGTCTCGGAGCCGTCCATACTCACGCTCAACAACCGCGCCGCGCAATTCCGCACCGACCAGACATTTTATGTGCGTCTGGCCGGTGATCGCGCCGTTGATTTGGTGCCCATCAGTTTTGGCACCCACCTGCAGGTGACCCCGAACATCGTCGGCGGCAACCGCAACGCCGGCGCCGAGCAGGCGCAGATTCATCTGGACATCCATATTGAAGACGGCGTGCGGGCGAGTCCCTCTGGCAATGTGGACGCCATCCCGCCGGTCAACAACACCGTTATCGACACCGAAGCCCTGGTACAACAAGACACCAGTCTGCTGGTCGGCGGCTATCAAATCAACGATGAAGACTTCAGCAACAGCGGCATTCCGGTGTTGAAGGACATTCCCTTCCTCGGTCTGTTGTTCTCCACCCGTTCCAAGACCATCACCTCGATCAACCGGTACTTTATTATTACCACGCGCGTGCCAGACTACAACACCCCCGAAGGCGTACAACAAGAAGACGCCAAAGCCGATGCTGCCCTCTCGCAACTGGAAACCCCCTGAGCAACAGCGACAGCCACCGCCGTCGCACACAAAGTGTACCTTGCCGCCACCCCATTCGACAAGTTACAATTCTTATTACGACCAACGAAGGGCAAAACCACAACCTGTAAGGAGTTGACGGCATGGGTCCCAACTGGGCAAATCGTACACTGTTTCACGGTGATAATCTGGATTTCATGCGCGCCATGGATAGCGAGTCTGTCGACCTGATCGCCACCGACCCGCCATTTAACAAGGGCCGGGACTTCCACGCGACACCGGACAGTCTAGCCGCAGGCGCGTCATTTCAAGATAGATGGTCGTGGGAAAATGATGTACATCAGGATTGGATTGATCAACTTACAGATGACCACCCTAACCTGATCGAAGCAATAGAATCTGCCCGCCATGCCCACAGTGAAGGTATGGGCGCGTATATGTGCTTTATGGCCGTCCGGCTGCTTGCCATGCGGCGGATACTCAAGTCCACGGGGTCAATTTATCTGCATTGTGATCCGACTGCCAGCCATTATCTTAAGGCCGTTATGGATGCGATATTCGGGTATAGGAATTTCAGGAATGAAATTGTATGGTCGTACAGAAGATGGCCGTCAAAAAGCCGCCATTTCCAGACCATGCACGATATTCTGCTATTTTACACAAAGGGAACGGATAACATATTTAATGTCGATTATGAGCCTGCCAGCGATAGCTATCTAAAGCGATTTAAGGGGAAAACGCAAATTCTTGATCCTGAAAACAAGACTCGGAAGATACCCGTGGATGCACCGACAAAAGGTATGCCGATGAGGGCTGTGTGGGATATTTCGTTTATTGCTCCGGCATCAAAAGAGCGCACTGGCTACCCGACACAAAAGCCCATCAAACTATATGATCGAATCATTAAAGCATCCAGCAATGAAGGTGACATTGTCTTTGATCCGTTTGCAGGTTGCGCAACGACCTGCGTCGCCGCAGAGCGTTTGAACAGGCAATGGATAGGGATTGATATATGGGACAAAGCGTATGAAGTTGTCATCAAGCGCTTACATGAAGAAGTGGGTCTATTTGGGGATGTTCACTATTCCGATACTATCCCGACGCGCACCGATGACGGCTTGACGGCTGCGCCGTACCTTAAGGTCAAGCAATCCATCCCTGAACCACCGGGACGGAAAATGTCCAGGGCGGAAATGTATGAAATATTGCTATCGCAACAGGGCACGAAATGCCAGGGATGTGATCGGAAATTCGATGATGCCCGTTACTTGGAGCTCGACCACAACACACCAAGGGCGGACGGTGGGCCCAACCACATATCCAACCGCATCCTGCTATGCGGTCCCTGCAACAGGCTGAAAAGTCATATATACACTTTGTCGGGGCTCAGACGCGAGAATGAAAAACGGGGATATATCCGCAGTGAGCGCTGAGTGCGCGCATGAAGCCCGGTGCAGCGTACCAGTACGCCCCCATTGATAGCGTGCATTGCGCGCAACTTTATGCTATGGTTGTTACCCGGTGGCTGTTGCCTGAGCGACTGCGGTTGCGCTTTTGGGCCGTTGCCGAACATTCATCTCAACCTGTAACCCGATCGGATCACTATGACATCTGCTGACAACCTTACCCTGGAGGCGCGGCTCTCCGACGACCCTGAAGGCAGTGAGCGCGATAAGCTCCTGCAAGTCCTGAAAGCATTTGAGCAGGAATTGGACGAGGCTTTGAAAAAAGGCTGCGCCCCCGCCGACTACAAACGCCTCAGCGAAGTATTGCTTGGCGCGCGCGTGGCGCAAGGTGTACTGGCTGTCTATCACGGCCACCTGAATAAACAAACCTAGCGACCGCCCTATGGCAGTCAGTTTCAGCCAGTTTTCAGATGCCGTCGCCCGGGCCAATGTGCGCGACCGGGATGTCGTCACTGTAACCAAACAGAATAATCTCAAGCTGGGCAGCAGCCGCTTTCGGCTGTTGCGCTGGATCGCTAATGCCGGCATCGGCAAGCGGTTGCGCAACCGCAGGACTGTTGATGCATTTATTCACTCTTTGCAACAGAACTTCGGCGAGCATGTGGTCGGGAAGATGAATCTCGGCCATTTGCAGCAACTGCGCAGCCGCGGCAAGCCGTTGAACGTGCGTTTTGTCAAAGCCTATCTGGATAATGCCAGGGAGGTGAAGCAATATCTGGACATTCGTTCCGAGCAGCAAGGCGCCGGTCACTTTGCCGACACCGCGCGGCGGCGTATTGAAGCCGGTTTGACGCAATTTACCCCCGCCGAGAGCAAGGCTTCGACGAAATATCCTGATTTTTTTGCCGAGCCGTTGCGAGACTTCGATCGCGATAACTACATTATTGACGGCGTGGAGATGGGGCGGGATACGGATGACACTGTACAGGCATTGCGTCGGCTTTGCACCGACAAGAGTGGCAAAGCCGACAGCAAGCTGCTTGAGATCGTGCAGGGGATACTTTACCAGCGCACCTTGGGCCTGGTGTTGGAAGAGTGCGTCGGTCGGCTTGAAGAGGACCACGGTGCTCATTATGCCGACGCTCCATTCCGGGGCTGCTATCCCGCCGGCGCCGACGCTGACAAGCTGTATCGCGCCGGCAAGGACCCGGACAGCGGCAAGCTGCAGCTGGACCTGACCCACAGCACCCCGGTGAAGGTCATCAGCCATACCCCCAGCGGCCAGGATGTGATGCTGGATCCGGAGCGCAGCCACTACGGCCTGCAACTGCGCATTGAAGTGGACCCGGCAGACTACCGCGTCAAGGTCACCCAAGCCGATTATCAATTTCAATTCACGCCCCAGACACCGGCGGCCTGAAGCCAAAGCCAGCAGGGGAACAGCACCGGCTAACGCAGCTGCTTGAGCAGTCTCAGTACCTCGGCAACGGGTTTGATCAGGTCATGGGGGATGTAGTTCTCGACATTGGCCTGTTCGTGCAGTGAGTGCGCCAGCGGCACGTTCTCCATGATGGGGACGCCTTCTTCTCTGGCAACCTTGAGTAAACGCTGTGCCTGGGCGCCTTCCGCCTTGAAAGTGACGATGGGTAGCGGGGTCTTTTCCTCATCATAGAGCAGGCCTACGGCAATATGGGTCGGGTTGGTGATGATCACCGAAGAGCGCTTCACGTTTTTCACCTGTTCGCTGTTGATGATTTCACTGAATAGCTGTTTGCGCTTGCCCTTGATGTGCGGGTCACCTTCCGCCTCCTTATACTCCTGCTTGACCTCTTCCTTTGACATCATCAGTTCCCTGGTGTATTTGCGCCGGGCCAGACCGAGGTCCACCACCGCGACCACGGTAAACACCAGCAGGGAGTAGATGATGATATTCTTTAACACCGCCGTTGTGACAGGCAGGATGCAGCCGAGGTTGCAATCGGGCAGGCTGAACAGCTCCGGGATGTTATGGTACAAGGCAATACTCAGGATTGTGCCCAGCGCCACAATTTTAAGAATATTTTTCAATACCTGAATGACCGAGTCCCGGGTAAACAGCTTTTTGAGTTTTTCCACCGGGTTGATATGACTCAATTTGGGCTGAATGGACTCAAACGCAAGCAGCGGGCCAACCTGGAAAAAGTTCAGCAGCAAGGCGGCGAGTGCGGCGGTGCCGACGACGATAAAACTTATCTTCAGCATGACGATTGCGCCGCTGCGCGCCGTGGCCACCAGCACGCTGCGCGTGTCGGCCTGTTCCAGGTGAGTGGCCATGAGCATGATACGCTCGAAGTCCTGCAAAAACGCCGCGCCGGCGCCAAGGAAGCACAGCACTACGGCAACCAGCGTGGCCAAGCTGCCAATCTCATTGCTCTTGGCAACCTGTCCTTTTTTGCGGGAATCCCGTATCCTCTTCTGGGTGGGTTGTTCGGTCTTGTCGGCTGAGCCGGCCATATTTTCCAGCGCGTTTTGACTTGACGGTTAATCTAATTTATTTTTGTATGGGAAACAAGTTTCACAAATCGATTCGTGACTGAGTCCAGGTTCATATTAAAAATTCTCTCCGGCCTGCACGTGGGGGCGGAGTTTTCTCTGCCGCTCGGTGTCAGCCGTCTTGGTAAGTCTCCAGATTGCGATATTATCCTGCACGATCAGGGGGTTGCAGACGAGCATCTGATATTCCGCTGCAGTGGGCAGGAGACCTTGGTGGAGTGTCCGACACAGGAGTCTGCGGCCCTGCTGAATGGCACGGATGAGCTGCGCGAGCAGGGGCCTTATACGGTCAGCGAGTATGGCCTGATCACCAGCGCCGGTCTCTACCTGGCGTTGGGCACCGCCGACGCGTGCTGGGATATTCCACCGCCCGAACGCTTGTTTACGCAATTTCTTGAGGCTCGACGCGCGGCGCAACCGGCGCCAGGGTCGGTGCAGGTTGATGCCAACGCCGACCACGCGCCGCCGGGAGAGGAACAGCCGGCGGCGCAGACTGAAGAGCTGGCGCCGGAGAATGGGCCGGCGCGGTCGGAAGATGAGTTGCCGGCACCGGGAGACGAGTTGGCGGGGCAAGCTGAACTGGCGGCGATGCAAGATGAGCCAGCCGCGCCCGGGGCTGACCCGGCCACCGCGCAGGACCACCCGGTAGCCGCGTCGGGTCAGGAGCCGGCTACCGCCGGCGCACAGCAAACCGGGCGGGTGCCGGGCGACCACGCCGCGTCGGGGGCGTTCCAACGATTGTGGCGGCGCGCGCCGCGGCGCGCCCGCGTCGCCGGTGCCGGCGCGCTGGCGGTCGTGGTGCTGGGCGCCGGGTTATTCTACTGGCACAGCAAATTGCAACTGCCGGTAGAAGTCGCGCACGAACCCGCCATAACACTGGCTGAGATCGAACGCGTCGCCGCCGATTTCAAGCTCGACGCCAGTTTTGAACTGCTCGATAAAAACCTGTTGCAAGTCAGTGGCTATGCGCTCAACAGTGACGAAAAACACGGGTTTGTGCGCGCCATGTATGCGCGCGGCATCATCGTTAAATCCCGGCTGGTGCTCACCGAGCAGTTCAAAAACAATATCCTGAATATCCTCGAACAACTGGTCAACCCGGCTCGCCATGAGACCATCAGCGTCTCGGTAAAACCGGACGATATCAGGACCCTGGTACTGCGCGGTTACGTGCAGGACGCCGAAAAGTGGCAGGCGGCGCTTGCCGAGACCCTGCGCCTGGTCGATGCCATCGCTTACGAGGATGAGGTTGTGCACTGGGATGACGGCTATCGCCACCTGCAGGAACTGATACAGAGCCATGACGCGGGCGCCTTGCTACGCCTGCAAGACGACCGCGAAAACGACCGCATCCTGCTGTTTGCCACGGATTACCATAATGCCGACGAGCCGCGGCTGCAAGCGCTTGCTCAGGAGTACCGCCGGCGCTACGCTCGCCCGGAACTGCTGCTGTCCGGGCCCGGCGAGCAGGAAACGCTGAACCTGCCGGCATTCACCGCCAACAAAATCCTGGGTGCCAGTTTTAACGTCCTGAACTACGTGCTACTAGATGACGGGCAACGCTATTTTGTCGGTGCTCTCACCCCGGACGGTTACCGGATTGATGAAATCAATGAAACGTTTGCCATTTTTTCACTGGCCGGCGCGGACTATGTCCATTATTTCCAAACCATGCCCTGACGCGACCCTATCGTTCTCCCTGATGTCAGCAGACCGGACTCCAAGACTAGAGCGCAAGCTCATCTACTGGTCGGTGCAGGTGTTCATCATTCTGTACCTGACGGTGGCCGCCATTATCATCTACAAGGAAACCCTGGATTTCAATGCCGACACCGAATTTTATTCAGCCATTATCTCCGCGGAAGTCAGGGCTGATTTTCTGGAAAATATCCGCAAGTTCGAAAATTATGTCAAGCGCCGGGTAACGGATTTCCAGTTGTCGGCACTGGCGGCTGACCCTGCCGGAATGCTTGCCGGCTTGGCCCCGCAGGTGCCGCCGGGACTAGATTGGCTAGTCATGTCGCAAGAGACGCGCACCGACATCCGGGTGACCCGCTACCATGCCACAAGCCAGACCTTGGCACCGGCCAGCCGCACTGAGCCGGCCGACGCAATGTTGACGCAGACGCTGCAACGCAGGTTTTTTGACGGTGGCCTGAACGACGGCTGGGGCGCGCCGCTGTTGGGGAACGATGCCAACTGGCTCTTGCCTTATGCCGTGAAACTGGACGGGTTGCGGTTGTTGATCATGCTGACGCCGCTGGAATTTTTTTTCAGCGGCACTACGGTCTGTTATGAGCAGGATGAGTTGCAGCGGTTATTGGCGACAGACCCTGACCCGGCCGCCGCGGACAATGTGTCCACGCCGCGCCTCGCAGCCGTGCGCAGCCTCTATGCCGACTCCGCCGGCACCTCGGGAGCTTCGCTCGGGCACTGCCTTAACGTTATCGAAAAAGACGTTGTTATGGAGTTCATGCCGGCGGTGAAGTGGTATGACCTGCTGTCGCTACCGGACTTTATCAGGACTTACTACCACACCGCAGTGCCCGGTCTGGTGCTTGGTATTGAGTACGACACCGCCGATTTGTATGACGAGCTGCGAACTTACCTGCTCTGGGTGATGGCGCTGCTGCTCTGTGTGTTTGGCCTGATTATGCTGGTTATCCGGCGGCTGGCCAGGAAAATCCTGCGTTCGCTCATCGAGCTGCTTGCCACGGCCAGGGAAATCAGCGAAGGACACCTGGAGACGCGCCTGCCCGAGCGCCAGGATTACCTGGAGCTGGCGCAGTTCGCCCGGCTGGTCAACAACCTGATTGAACGCTTGCAAGTACAGGTGGAGCGGTTGCACCGGGAAACCATGAAATCCGCGGCGCTGGATAATGAGCTTGCCATCGCCGGCCGGATCCAGCAAGAGCTGGTGACACAATACGACCTTGAAGAGCTCAATAACCGTTTCAGTTGCGATATCGGCGCCTTCCTGGCGCCGGCCAAACAAGTCGCCGGTGACTTTTACTGTCTGGCGCCGCGCCCGGACGGTAAATTGCTGTTTGCCATCGGTGACGTCTCCGGCAAGGGCATTGCCGCAGCTATCGTTGCCCGGGACTGTGTCAATCTGCTTATGACCAACGGCAAGCGCCTGGGTCTGGCCGACCTGTTGCAGGTTACCAACACCACCTTGTACGAACGCTTTGCCAGCCAGTCCATGTTTGCCACCTTGTATTGTTGTCTGCTCGACCCCAGGCGTGGTCTGCTGGAACACGCTGACGCCGGCCACGAAAACCCCCTGCTGTACCAAAAGCGCGACGCCGCCATTGGTCGCTTGCCCGTGGCGCGTAATATCGCACTCGGCTTTTTGCCCGATGCAATCTATGAGACCAGTGCGCAACAGCTGGCCGCAGACCATTGCCTGTTGCTTTATTCAGATGGTCTGGACGGCGGCCTGGAACAGATACGCGCGTCACGCGGGCTGCCGCTGGGTGTTACGCTGCTCACCAACGCGGCGCTGAAAAACGTGGAGATGCAAACGCTGTTGCAGTGTGTTTACAAGCAGGCGCTGGAATTGCAGGATAACCGCGCCTATGATGACATCACTATGGTCGGCGTGTCCATGCAGCAACGCGGTTATAAATCCTTTCAGCTGCCGCCGGGGCCGGAGGCGGCCGGCACCGCCATTGTGCGCTTGCGTGAGCTGTGCGCGACACGCGCGCTGTCCGCCGAATGCAGTAACCGGCTCTGTGTCATACTGGATGAATGGGTGAGTAACCTGGTGCGCTATGCCGAGGTTGACAGCGATATTATCGTATCCTGGCTGGTTGCGGAGACCGAGGTTGTGCTGGAAATTGTCGCACGCTGTAATAACATTCTGAACCCGCTGCAACAGCCGCAGCCGGAGGTGGAGGCGCGCTTGCAGTCCGAGGCAGTCGGTGGTTTTGGTCTGCATATCATTCGCAAGCTGGCGAGCGAACTGGTTTTTGACGTAACTGAACGCTGGACCAGGCTGGAGGCGCGGGTCGCACCATGAACTCTCATGCGTTATAACCTTGCCTACATTACCGATACGATTCAGAAAGTGACGCAGGAAGCCCGCTTGTTTCAGCTGCATGGCAAGGTCACCAAAGTCACCGGCACCTTGATCCGGGCGAGTGTGCCGAATGCGCAAATCGGCGAACTCAGCGTGTTGCACAGCCCCAATTCGAGCGTCGATGTGCCGGCGGAAGTGGTCGGGTTTGACGGACGCGAAGCCATACTCAGCCCGGTCGGCAGTATGCTGGGTGTCTCCAACGCCACGCTGGTGTCGCTGACCGGGACTGTGCAGAGTGTGCCGGTGGGTCCGCAGTTATTGGGCAAGGTACTGGACGGCCTGGGTAATCCCATCGGTGCCCCGCCCATCAAGACCAACATCTGCTACCCGGTGATGGCACCGCCGCCGGACCCGATGAGGCGCAAAATCATTGACAAGCCGGTCACCACCGGGCTGCGCGCGCTGGACAGTTGCATCACCCTGGGCGAAGGGCAGCGTATGGGTATTTTCGCCGCCGCCGGGGTGGGCAAGAGTACCTTGTTGTCAATGCTGGTGCGGCATACCGACACCGAGGTCGTGGTGCTGGCGCTGATCGGCGAGCGCGGCCGGGAAGTGCGCGAGTTTATTGAACATGACATCGGCACCGAAGGGTTGCAACGTTCGGTGCTGGTCGTCGCCACTTCGGATAAAAATTCCTTAGAACGCCTGAAGGCTGCCTACGTGGCCACGGCCATTGCCGAATATTTCCGCGATCAGGGTAAGCGCGTGCTGCTGCTGATGGATTCCGTGACCCGTTTTGCCCGCGCCCAGCGCGAGATCGGACTGGCCATCGGTGAGCCGCCCACCCGGCGTGGTTTTCCGCCGTCGGTGTTCAGCGAGTTGCCGAAACTGCTGGAGCGGGCCGGTAATTCCGACAAAGGCTCCATCACTGCGCTTTATACGGTGCTGGTGGAAGGCGATGACATGACCGAGCCCGTCGCCGATGAGACCCGCTCGATTCTCGATGGTCACATCATCCTGTCCCGGCAACTGGCTGAATCCGGCCATTACCCCGCCATCGACGTCACCGCCAGTGTCAGTCGCGTGATGCCGGCTATCACCGACCCGGAACACCAGCGTTTGAACCTGCGCATGCGCGAATTGTTGACCAAACGCAAGGAAGTGGACCTGCTGGTTAAGGTGGGCGAGTATAAGTCCGGGGCGGATAAACTGGCGGATGAAGCCATCGCCAAAAACGATCAGCTGGTTAAGTTTCTGCGCCAGCAGCGCGATGACGTGGCGCCTATGGACGCGGCGCTGGAGCGCTTGCGCGCCATTATTGACGGTTGATGCTGCCGTGGTGCTGGAACAGATTCTAGGCATTAAACAACGCCGTGCAGACGCGACCGTCAGGACCGAACTGCAATCCAGGCTGGAGCTGGAGCAGGCCGCCGGCGCGCTGCGCGCCGAGCAGCAACGCAAGCAGGAGTACCAGGACTGGTCGGTCGGCGAGCGCCGGCGTCTGTACACGGAGTTGCAGGAGCACGGCGCCGTGACGTACAACGAGCTGATGCAGTGGAACGCGCAAGTGGCCGACATCAAACAGGGACTGCTGGATATTGAGGCCGGTATCATGCGGCTGGAGCAGGAGCGTCAGCAAAAAATGGACGCGCACCAGACGGCGCTGACGGCCAGACACGAGGCCCGCCGGCAGGTACTGAAATTTACCGAGCTGGTGGACGCGCAACGGTTCGACGCCCTGCTCGCGCGGCAGGCCCGCGAAGAAAAGGAACTGGAAGATTTTCGACGCCCTGAGTCTCATAGCTATTGAACCTGGACACACTGTTGACAACCACTCGGATTTGTTGTACTATCGCCTCGGTCTCAATTAACAAAACAGTCAGAAGCGAACTCCTAACGTGCCCACCGAAACATCAACCGCCTCAGCTGCGCCGCCGGTTTTCCTCACCGGCGCGGCCGGTCATGTCGGCGCCAACCTGTTGCGACGCTTGCTTGATGATGGCGTGCGCGTGCGGGTATTGCTGCGCCATGAGGACAATAACGAGGGCCTGGAAGGTCTTGACGTTGAACGCGTGTACGGCGATATCCGTAATCTCGATGAGACCCGGCGCGCGCTGGAGGGTTGTCAGGGTGTTTACCACGTTGCCGCCAAAATTTCGACCATTGAAGGCAATCTGGCGCACCGCCGGGAAATATACGAGTGCAATGTGATCGGTACCCGCAACGTGCTGCAGGCGGCACGCGAAACTGAAGCCGGCCGGGTGGTAGTAACCGGCTCGTTCAGCGCCGTGGGATACGATCTGGACAACCCGTCCGCACCCGCGCACGAAAACATGCAGTTCTACCCCATGGAGCGCACCATGCCTTACGAGCGCAGCAAGTCATTGGTGGAGCATGAGTGCTGGCGCGCCGCGGCCAGGGGCCAGGATGTGGTCGTCGCCACCTGTTGCGCAGTAGTTGGCGGCGCGGATTTCTTCCCGTCGCGCCTGGGCCGCACCTTGTGCGACTATTCCCACGGCAAACTGCGCGCGTATATCGAGGGCGGTTTCGAGTTTGTCGCAGCCAGAGACATCGTAGCAGGGCATGTGTTGTGCATGCACAAAGGACGCTCCGGAGAAAAGTATATCTTCAGCAGCGAATACAAGACCATCTCCGAGATCGTGGCCATGTTCGAAGAGGTGTCGGGCGTGCCGCAACCCGCGCGCCGGATTCCGTCGCCGGTGATGCTGGTCTTCTCAGAGGTGGCCAGCTTTTACCTGAGTCGCGCGCACCCGGACTTCCCCCAGCGCTTTACGCCCGGCGCCATCCGCCTGCTGCGTAAGCGCCTGCATGCCAATACCAGCAAGGCCCGACAGGAATTGGGCTACCAGCCCACCAGCATCCGGGATGCCATGCACGAGGCCTACGCGTTTCATTATCACCAGCGCAAGGTGATTACCAATCCCGCGGCGCGACCGCCGCGCGCCAACGGCGCGGAATCGACGCATGGGGCGCAATAGGGCGGGTGTGCCATTCATTATCAATGCGCTTGAGAGGACAATATGATAAGCTTGGAAAACACACAAGTCACCGCTGTTGACGACTCCATGCCGGCATCGGAGGCGCCGCCTGGCTTCGCTGACGGCGGCACCCTGCGACAACAATCACGCGCGGCAGGGATGGACCCGGATTACTGGTACGCGGTGGAAGAGGTGCGTAATGTCAAGCCGGGGCAGGTCGTGGAAGTCGTCTTCTGGAAACGTTCCATCGCTCTGTTTCGTACCGACGAAGGTTCATTTCACGCAGTTGAGAACCGCTGCATTCATCGCCAGCTGAAGCTGTCCCTAGGCAATGTGGAAGGTTGTCGGCTGGTATGCGCCTATCATGGCTGGCAGTATGATAAAAACGGCCGTTGTGTCGAAACCACGCACAACCGCTTCGGCAAAGAGCTCCCGGAACTTGGATTGAAGACCTACCCGGTGCAGGTGCGTTATGGCCTGGTATGGTTGTTTCCGGGCGACCCGGCACAGGCGCAGCAACGCCAAATCCCGGAAATTCCTGAGCTGGAAGGGCCCGATCGCTGGGCCTGTGAGCCGCTGGTTCTCAATTTTTCGGCGCACCACTCGATGGTCATCGACAATGTCAGCGACTTTACCCACGCTTGGCTGCATCGCCGCTACAAGCCGTTTGAACAAGGCGCAGTACTCACCGAGCACGAGGTCGTCGGCGACAATGTGCACCTGTCTTACGACACCAAGGTCGGACGCGGGCGCATCTCCGGACTGTTTGTCGATCATGAGCGCCTCAATACCAACCACATGAAGCTGTGCTACCAGTACCCCTACCAGTGGTCCAACACCGATGACGAGATCAAACACTGGTTATTCGTACTGCCGATCGACGAGCGCACCACCCGCTCTTTCTTCCTGTTTTACTTCAAGTCGCTGAAAATTCCATTGCTGCCGATACGCATCCCCCGGATTGCCATGGAGGCGGTGATAAAGATCTCAAACCGCATACTGATCGGCCCCCTGCTGGACCAGGACCGGGTGGCGGTGGAGGCCGAACAGGAAGGTTATGACAGCCACTGGCACGCCCGTTCCGTCGAGTATAACCCGGTGGTGCAATCGTTCCAGCGTGTGACCGTACGCAAGTGGCGAGAATACCTGGAGCGGACCTCGAGCAACGGCAGTGCTGATGCCTGAGGCGTTCTCGACACTGTCAGGCGGCGACCTGGTGGCGGCAGCGCTGATGCTGTTGGCGTTCGTCGGCTTGTTGTTCCTAGGTTCAATACTACTGCCGGGGGCGCAGGTGGAAGGTCGCCAAAGCAATTACCAGCTGAACGGACTGGTCCTGTTCCTACTGAGCCTGCTTGTGGTCGCGATGGCTCAGGTTTTCGGCTGGTTTTCCCTGACCATACTGCATACCCACTTTGTTGAGTTGTTCATTGTAGCCAATATCTTTGCTTTTGCCGTTTCCGGCTGGCTGTACCTGCGCGGCGCCAGCGCGGCGGACCGGCCGGCGGGGTTTTTACGTGGGTTTTTCTTTGGCCGGGAACAGGACCCGGCCTGCTTCGGGGTGGACCTGAAACTGTTCAGCTACCGCCCTTCCCTGATCGGGCTGGCGCTGCTCAACCTGTCGTTTGCGGTCGTGCAGTATGAAACTTATGGGACGCTGACTCCGGCCATGGCGTTGTATCAGGCATTTACCTTGCTGTATATATTCAACTACTTTCAGTTTGAACACGGCATGATATACACTTGGGATATCATCAGCGAGCGGCTTGGCTGGATGCTGGTCTGGGGCGACTATGTGTTGGTGCCATTTTTCTATTGCATCGCCGGCTGGTGGCTCATCGACGCGCCGGCGGCGCTGTTGTCTCCGGCCGCTGCGGCCGGAATTGTCGCGTTGTTCCTGTTCGGATTCTGGCTGTTCCGCGGTGCCAACGAGCAAAAACATCGGTTCAAGCAGGACTCCGCTACCAAAATCTGGGGCAAGCCGGCGCAGACGCTGGACGGACGCTTGCTGGTGTCCGGTTTCTGGGGCATCGGACGGCATCTGAACTACACCGGCGAGATCTGCGTGTATCTGGCGTTTGCGCTCACTACCGGGTTCGTATCTTGGATACCGTTCCTGTTGCCGCTGTGGCTGGCCTGTCTGCTGGTGCACCGGGCCTGGCGCGATGAACAGCGCTGCCACGCCAAGTACGGGGAGCTGTGGGGGCGCTACAAGCAGCGCGCCCGTTTTTCCATGGTGCCATTTGTGTATTAACCGATGAGCAACGTCCCCGCCCCTCAACTGTCCGGTAGCTGGCCGTTGCTCGGTCACCTGCCAGAGTTCTACCGGGAGCCGACGGTCATGCTGAGTCGGGCCTGGGGTGAGCATGGTGAACTGGCGCACTTTCGCTTAGGTCCGCGCGCGTTCGTCCTGTTTACAGGGCCTAAAGCGCATGACCATTACTTCCGCGCGCCCGAGGAGCAGCTCGACCCTAGGGTAGTGTACCAATTCACCGTACCCATCTTCGGGCGCGGCGTAGCCTACGATGTTGCGCCCGAGCTCATGTCCGAACAAATCGGCTTCCTGTCCCCGTTATTGCGGGAAGCGTCCATGCGCAACTATATCAACATCATGTTTGACGAGGCGCGCGCCTTCGCGTCCGCCCTCGGCACAGAGGGCATTATTGATCTGCCGCACGCGCTCAATGAACTGACCGTCAAAATTGCCAGCCGTTGTCTGCTTGGCGAGGAGGTGCGGGCGCAGGTGGATACAGGTTTTGCCGAGACCTACCACGAGCTGCAGAGCGGCATTAATGTGCTGGGCTTCTTCTTCCCCAAGGCGCCGATAGCGGCGCACCGGCGACGCGATCGGGCGCGGCGTGAAATAGCCAACACTTTTAGCGGGATTATGGCTGCGCGCAGACGTTCCGGCGCCACGCCGGAGGATTTCATGCAAGCGCTGATGCAAGCGCGTTACAAGAGTGGGCGCGCCTTGAGTGATGAAGAGATTACCGGCATTTTGCTTACGGTGTTGTTTGCCGGCCAGCACACCAGCGCCGTGCTCGGAGCCTGGACCGGCCTAGAATTAATGCGCGCGCCGGACTATCTGCAGCAGGTCCGGGACGAGTTGCAGGAAGTCTATACTTCGACCGGCGAGATGAGCCTTGACAGTCTGAAAAAACAGCCCAAACTGGAAAACGCGGTGCGCGAGTGCGAACGGCTGCACCCGCCGCTGATCATATTGATCCGTAAAGTGTTGCAACCTATGCACTATGCCGGTCAGAGCGTGCCGGCCGGCACGCTGGCCATGGTGTCGCCAGCCGTTTCGCACCGGTTGCCACATGTGTTTCCCAACCCGGAACGCTTTGCCCCGGAGCGCTTTGCGCCCCCGTCAAGCGAACACAAACAGCACCACTACGCCTTGATTGGCTTTGGCGGCGGCAAACATCGTTGCGTGGGGGAACATTTTGCTTATATGCAACTCAAGGCGCTTTGGAGCGTGCTGTTGGACCGCTTCGATTTCCAGCTGGAAGGCGCTTTTCCCGCCCCCAACTACCGTAGTTGGGTCACCGGGCCCGTGGAACCTTGCCGGGTACGTTACCAACGCCGCGCGCAAACAAGCGTTTTCCGTCAATGAGCAGCCTTGCCGCCGAACGCTACGATGTCGCCATCGTCGGCGCCGGTCCAGTAGGTAGCTTGTGCGCGCTGGCCCACGCGCAGAAGGGCGCGCGGGTGGCGTTGCTGGAAGCCAACCCCAAGGCCTCGCTGCGCTTGGCCGGAGAATGGCTGCATCCGCCGGCCGTGCGTATGCTGCGAGCAGTCGGCATAGCAATCGACGAACAGCCGCGCAGCAGTACGGGAGAGGGGTTTGCCGTGTTCCCGGAAGACGGCTCCGAGCCGATAGTCTTGCCTTATCCGAAGGGTGAATGTGGGGTAGCCTGTGATCACACCGCGTTGGTGGCGCGCCTGCATGAGGCGGTGGAGGACGAACCCGATATCGATTTTTTACTTCATGCCAAAGTACGCGAAGTTGAAGATGGGCAACTCGCGTTCGCCCGCAATGGCACCTTGGAGACCCTGGCGGCAACGAGTATCGTCGGCGCTGATGGACGCTCCTCGGTGGTGCGCCAATCACTGGGGTTGCCGGGAAAGCGGATCCCCTGCTCGCGCATGGTGGGGGTGGTCGTTGAGGATGCGGAGCTACCCGTAAAAGGTTACGGGCACGTTTTGCTTGGGGCGCCGGGGCCAATTCTCGCTTATCACACCGGCGCGCGCCACGTCAGAATCATTGCTGACATTCCGCTGGACCACTGGAGCCCCAAGGACCGGGCTAACCTGCTGTCGGAATCGTATGCCGAACTGCTGCCGGAGGCGCTCAAGGCCGGATTTATAAAAGCAGTGCAGTCAGGAAAATTCCATGCCGCGGCCAATGAACTCAGACCGCGCGTCAGTTACGGCACCTGGCAGCGAACGCTAATCGGAGATGCGGCCGGTCACTACCACCCCCTGACCGCAGTGGGCATGACCCTGGGTTTTGGCGATGCCCTGATGCTCGCCAAGTGCCAGAACTTCAATGAATTCAAGCGTCAACGTTTTCGCGATATTCGCGCGCCGGAGCTGCTGGCCATGGGTATGTATGAGGTATTTGCCGATCACCGGGGCGAGGCCGTGGCGCTCAGGACCGCCATGTACCAGAACTGGTTAAAACTGCCCATAGTGCGCGACCGCACCATGCGTTTGCTCGCCTGTGAGGATCGTTCCATAGTGAGGCTCGGCCTGGCCACCTGCGTGACGGCGCTGCGCGCGCTGACGACACAGACCCCGCACACCTTAAACCGGCTGGCCTGGCGCCGTACCGGTGACGTCATGGGCGCCTTGGCCTCGCGGGTGGTATGGTTCCTGCACGGCGTTGACATTCTGAGCAAGTTGCGGCGTAACGGCGACAACATGGAAAACAGGTTCCGTGAGGTATTGGCGCGTTCATTCCTGATTTCCGTGCCTCCCGAAAAAACCGGCGTCGAGCCAGCCGCGCCCAAGGATACAATATCTTTTGACGCGAGCCCGGCCTTGCACAAAGCCGGCGCACGCCTGCTGAGTTTACAGGGTGATGACGGCGCCTGGGAAGGGGAGATGGTATGGTGCCCCATGCTCACTGCGCAA
This sequence comes from Gammaproteobacteria bacterium, assembly GCA_965215365.1. Lineage (GTDB taxonomy): Bacteria > Pseudomonadota > Gammaproteobacteria > Eutrophobiales > Eutrophobiaceae > JAAXHV01. The sequence continues at coordinate 2,589,764 of CBDCDS010000003.1, forward strand.
TACGTGTTATTGCAGCACCTCCTAGAGCAACCCATCGAAGCCGGCCGGCGCCGGCGGATACTGCGTTCGTTTGCGTGTTCCCGTCTGGACAACGGGCTGTGGAGTTTGCATGAACACCCACCCGCCAACCTGTTTGTCACCACCCTGGTTTATGTTGCCGCGAGATTGCTTGGCCTTGAGCAGGATGATACGCTGCTTAAGCCGGCGCAACGTTTTCTGCAAGCAGAAGGCGTGCGCGCTATCCCCAGCTGGGGCAAGTTCTGGCTGGCGCTGCTCAACCTGTATGACTGGCGCGGGGTGAATGCCATCCTGCCGGAGTTGTGGGGACTGCCGCGCCGACTGCCATTGCATCCTTCCAACTGGTACTGTCATACCCGGCTGATCTATATGGCCATGGCCTCGGTTTATGCGCACCGCTATCAGGCCCCCGTCACGACCACCATTGCCGCGCTGCGCGAGGAGCTGTATCCACAAGGGTATGAGCAGGTTGATTTCGTCGCCGGCCGCAACGACTTGCGGGCCGGTGACCTGTTTGCCCGCCCCGGCGTCTGGTTACGCGCCGGCTACGCCTTGACCCGTCTGTACGAGCGCTACCATAACAAGCGCTTGCGCAACCAATGCCTGGAGGCGCTGCGCGGGCAGATATCCTGGGAATTACAGAGTAGCAGCCATACCAGCATCTCACCAGTGAGCGGTTTTCTCAACATCCTGGCCTTGTGGTTGCGCGATCCGGACGATGCCGACTGCCGTCAGGCGCTGGCAAAGCTGGACGACTGGTTCTGGGAAGATGAAGAGCACGGCGCGCGGGTGACCGGTGCCCGCAGCAGCTCCTGGGATACCGGCTTCGCCCTGCAAGCGCTAGCCACGGCGCCGGATGTTGCAGGCGCGCCCAAAGCCATGCGCAAAGGCGCCGAGGCCCTGCGCAACCAGCAGATCCAGGTCAGTTTTGAGGGCTATAAGGAGGCCTACCGTAATGACCCCCAAGGCGGCTGGTGCTTCCCCGGAGGCTGGCATGGTTGGCCGGTGAGCGACTGCACAGCAGAGGCGGCGCTGGGGATAATGGCGGTGCAGGGCGCTGCTACCAACCCGGAAATGCTGGCCGCTGCCGCACGCTTTATGTTGCGCAGCCAGAATCGCGACGGTGGCTTTGGCAGCTACGAGGCACAGCGTTCCCGTTTTGATCTGGAATGGCTGAATCCGGCGGAGATGTTTGGCGAGTCCATGACTGAGCACTCCTACGTGGAGTGTACCGCCTCGTGCATGGCCGCGCTGGCCGCGTGCCGGGAGCACGCGCCGCAAAGCCTGCCTGAAGCAGCGCCGGACGCCATGTCCCGGGCCGAGTCGTGGCTGCGTAATACGCAGTCCAGCGACGGTTCCTGGCGTGGCGTCTGGGGCGTACAGTTCATCTATGGCACCTTGTTCGGCATCCGCGGGCTGATTGCCGCCGGGGCGCGCCCGGGCGACCCGGCGTTGCGTCTGGCCTGCCGCTGGCTGCTGGAACGTCAACGGGAGGACGGCGGCTGGGGCGAAAGTCTGCATGGTTGCCTGAGCGGCGAGTACGTTCCACATGAGGAAAGCCAGATTATCCAGAGCGCCTGGGCGCTGATTGCACTGCTTGAAGCGGGCGAATCAAACTGGCCCATGATTGTGCGCGGCATCCGTTATCTGGCCGCCACTCAAAATGAGGACGGAAGCTGGCCCAGGCAGGACATGGCTGGCGTGTTTTTTCGTACCGCAATGTTGGATTACGTACTGTATCGGCAGTACTTTCCTCTGCACGCGCTGGGTTTGTACGAACGGCGGCGGCGGGCGCGGGCGGAGCTGGCGCAGTCGCTCAACCCATTACCAAAACCTGATGGTGTTACCTGATGACACAGACACGCGAAAAAAGCAAAAAACCTGGTTTTCTTGGGGATCTGGCTTCGCATGAAATCAAGTCGGTGGTCAATGAATACCGTGAGTTACATGATGCCGACCTGACGCATAGAAAGGAAAGCTATCAGAAACTCGTCAACCACTACTATGATCTGGCCACCGATTTCTACGAGTTCGGGTGGGGTCAGTCTTTCCACTTTGCCCCCGGGCGACGCGGCGAGAGCTTCAAAGATGCGTTGCTCAGACATGAGCTGTTCCTGGGCGGGAAGCTGGAGTTAAAGTCAGGCATGCAAGTCCTGGACGCAGGCTGCGGAGTGGGCGGGCCAATGCGCAATCTGGCCCGCCATACCGGTGCCAGTATTACCGGGATAAACAATAACGCCTACCAGATTGAGCGCGCGCGCAAGCACACCCGCGAAGTCAGCTCACTGTGCCGCCTCATTCATGGTAATTACATGCAGATCCCGGAGACTGACAACCATTTCGATGCCGCCTACGAGATAGAAGCCATGCCGCACGCACCGGACCGGACTGCAGCGTACCGTGAGGTCTTGCGCGTGCTGCGTCCCGGCGGCTGCTTCGCCGGCTATGGCTGGTGTCTCACCGAGCATTTCGATCCGCAAAATGCCGATCACCTGCGCATCAAGAAGGATATTGAGGTAGGCAATGGAATGCCGGACACTCCCACCACAGCGGAGGTGGATGCAGCGTTGCGCGCCGCCGGGTTCGAGCTGCTGGAGGGCCGTGACCTTGCCTCCGAAGCAGACCCGGAAATGCCCTGGTACCGCCCTTTGCAGGGTGACTTTTTCAGTCTTGCGAGCCTGCCACGCACGCCAACCGGGCGCGCGCTCACAAATCTGACTCTGAGGGTAGGAGAGTGGCTGCGACTGGTGCCGAGGGGCGCCCGAGACACCAGCACGATACTGAATCAAGGCGCTGATGCTTTGGTCGCAGGCGGCAAGGCTGATATATTTACGCCCATGTATTTCTATCTGGTACGCAAGCCAAACGCAGAAAAATCTGCATGAAATACGTATTTGACCCTGAAGTCCTGCGCGAGGTTGCGCAAGCCCACCTAGAGCTGCCGCTGGAGCAGATGATGCTGGCAATTACTGAGGATCTTGCCGAGCGTTATCCAGGCCGGATCCAGCTCGAGCGTGAATGGGTCTTCAACAACGCTGGCGGCGTCATGGGGCAGTTCACTATCCTGTACGCTTCGTTATCGGAGTACCTGATCTTCTTCGGCACGCCCATCGGTAGCGGCGGGCATACCGGGCGCTATCATTTTGCCGAGGATTACGCATTCGTCTTAGATGGTGAGTTCTGGTATTTTAATCAGGGCGATACTCAAAGACAGGAGTTCCGTAAAGGCGATTTCGTGCATCTGCCGCAAGGCGCGGCCATGGGTTTTTGTATGGTGGATCATGCCTGGATACTGGAATATGTACGCGGCCCGGTAGTTACCATGCTCCCGTTCGGACTCGCCGATACCTTATTCAGTACGCTTGACTACCGCACTTTGTTTCGTACCTTCCGCCTCTACGGTGGACATGTATTGCGTTCGCTCAGGAAGCCGCCTGGGCGGTAATGCCACCGGTTCAAGATACCTGCCTTGCGGCGCGTAATTCCTGTGCAAGCAGGAATAGTTTGATTGTCGCTGTTGCGCTCTTGTTCGTGAGCGCGGCTGCCAGCGCGACCGGGTTGCCGCAGCCTGTCAATTTCGTCATCAACGGTTACAAAATTCCATCCGACAGCTACAGCCTGTATGTGCGCGACGTAGCAGCGCAGGAAGCGATACTGGCTGTCAACGCGGATACTGCGTTCAACCCCGCGTCCGTGATTAAAATCATCCCTACCCTGGCGGCGTTGGAGTTATTGGGCCCGGCCTATCAATGGAAAACGGAAGTCTATACCCTGGGCCATATCAATGACGGGGTGTTAGCGGGCGACCTGTTGCTCAAGGGCTATGGTGACCCGCACCTGGTGATAGAGGAGTTACGCAAGCTCCTGGAAGAACTGCGGCGGCGCGGCCTCAGAGAAATTAGCGGCGACCTGTTGATTGACTCGTCCTGGTTCGATGTTCCGGCAGCGGACCCGGGCGCCTTCGACAACAGGCCGTTCCACAGCTATAACGTGCTGCCGCATGCCTTGCTGGTGAATTTCAAGGCAGTGCACTTCCACTTCTATCCGTCCGCAAACGGTAAGGATGTGCAGATTCATGCCGAACCGGAGCTGGCCGGACTGAGCATCGACAACCGCCTGCGCCTGCGCCAGCGCAGTTGTGGCGGTTTTCAGCGCGGCATCACTGTGACCGTGCCGGATGGCGATAGAGCCGCTACGGTGATCTTTTCCGGGCGCTTCCCGAACCGCTGCCGGCATTACATCCTGACCCGCGCGCTAATGACCCCTGAGACCTACGCCTATGGCGCATTCAAACTGATCTGGCAGCAACTGGGGGGAACTATCACCGGGCAAGTACGTAGCGCGCTGGCGCCGACACAGCAAGAACCCTATCTGGTACATCATTCCAAATCCCTGTCAGACATCATCAGGTACATCAACAAGTTCAGCAATAACGTGATGACCCGGCAGCTGCTGCTGACCCTGGGTGCGGAGTTACAGGAAGCGCCGGGCACGGTGGAGAAAGGTGTACAGGTCATCAACGACTACCTTGCCGCACTGGGGCTGGAGGTGCACAGCCTGCATATCGACAACGGCGCCGGGCTGTCGCGGCAGGTACGCGTCTCGGCGCAACTGCTGGCAGCTGTCCTGCAGCGTGGCTGGGACATTCCCCAGGCGCCGGAGTTCATCTCCTCACTGGCCATCACCGGCGTCGATGGCACCGCCCGCCGCCGCCTCAGCAACAAGGCCGCAGCCGGTTCTGCACACATCAAGACCGGCACCATCGACGAAGTGTCCGCCATCGCCGGCTATGTCCAGGCCCAATCCGGGCGGGACTTTATAGTAGTCGGCATGCTCAACCGCAAGCTGGCGCACAAAGGCCACGGCAAGGAACTGATGAACGCGCTGGTGAGCTGGGTTTATGGGCTTTAATGAACTGGCAAACTGCGCCCGAGCGTCTTGACCTCTCCCCATACCACGTTGATGTCTGGTTGACCTCAACGGAGCTGGAAGAGGAACGGGTGTACAGCTATGCAAAGTCCCTGACAGAAACAGAACTTGGCCGCGCACGCAAGTTTAAGTTGGCAGCCAAATATCGGGAATACGTGATCACGCGCGGGCTGCTCAGGGAGCTGCTGTACAAGGTGGCCGGCCTGGATCTGGCTGGCGTTGACTTCAGCTACGGCGCGCATGGCAAACCCGGTCTGGCGGGGCGCGCCGATATTGTCTTTAATGTGTCCCACTCCCACGGCCTGGCGCTGGTGGCGCTGGCCACAGGCGGCAGGCTGGGGGTGGATCTGGAACAGGTCAAACCGGGGGTGGCCTGGCGGGAACTGGCCGAACGCTATTTTTCCGCGGCGGAAGGCCGCGCCCTGCAAGCCCGAGCACCCAGCGAGCACCCACGCGCCGGCTGCGCCTGCTGGACCCGCAAGGAGGCGTTCATCAAGGCACTAGGTGCCGGGCTCTCCCATGGCTTAACACAGTTCGATGTCAGTGTGGACCCGGACGCAGCCGAGGTAGGCCTGACTCTGCGCATAACCGGCGAGGACGCCAACGACTGGCAGTTGCGAAACCTGCCGATGCCACCCCGCTACCATGCCGCTCTGGCCCTGGACCGGCCGGCCTGCAAACCCAGGCTATGGCGCGCGAACCACTAATGCCAGCTTGCCCGGTTCCGGCGTTTTACGTATTATCATCATTTTACCACCTTGGAAATCAGCTCATGTTACAACGGAACGGGTGATGAACCTTGACCAGTACCCGCTGGCGGGATTGTACGATGAGCTACTGACCCCGCAAGGTCGGGCCCGGCCCGGGCTGGAACGTATGCTCGCGACATTGCAGGGGTTGAGCTATCAGGAACTGGCCGCGTGCAGGAGTGATGCCGAACAGGCGATTGCCACCATGGGCATCACTTTTACCGTGTATAGCGAGGCCGGCAATATCGACCGGCAGTGGCCTTATGACGTGATCCCCAGGCCCATCCTGCACAGCGAATGGAAACAGATTGAACGGGGCCTGGTGCAGCGCCTGACCGCGCTCAACCTGTTTATCGGTGACGTTTACAACGACCAGCGGATCATCAAGGATCAGGTCGTGCCGGCACACCTGTTACACACGTCAAAGAATTTTCGCAAGGAGTGCCAAGGCATGAAACCGGCGCAGGGGGTCTGGGCGCATATCTGCGGCACCGATCTGGTACGCGGCGCTGACGGCGTTATGTATGTGCTGGAAGACAACCTGCGCGTACCTTCTGGCGTGTCTTACATGCTGGAAAACCGGCGCCTGACCAAACTTGCCTTTCCCGAACTGTTTGAAAATTACTCTGTGCGGCGCCTGGGTGGCTATGCCATACACCTGTTTGAAACGCTGAACTCCATCTCGCCGCGCCCGCTGGACTACCCGGAAATCGTGGTATTGACGCCGGGCATCTATAATTCGGCGTATTTCGAGCATTCATTTCTTGCCCGCCAACTGGGGGCAGAACTGGTGGAAGGCACGGACTTGGTGGTGGGAGATGACGATTACGTCTATATGAAGACTATCGCCGGGCTGGCGCCTGTCGATGTAGTGTATCGCCGCATTGACGACCTGTTTCTCGACCCTGAAGTGTTTCGTAACGACTCGGTGCTGGGCGTGCCTGGCATCATGCGCGCCTGGCGCAACGGCAAGGTGGGTCTGGTCAATGCCCCCGGCGCCGGCGTGGCCGATGACAAGCTGGTCTATACCTATGTGCCCGACATGATTCGCTACTACCTAGATGAAGACCCGCTGTTGCCCAATGTGCCCAGCTATCGTTGCGATGATGACAAGCAACGCCGTCACGTACTTGCCAACCTGGATCAGCTGGTCTTGAAACCCGCCAATGAATCCGGCGGCTACGGCATCGTTATCGGACCGCAGGCAAGCCGCGCGGCGCTGGCGCAGGTTGCGCAACGGATCAAAGCCGATCCACGCGGCTATATTGCTCAACTACCGGTTAACCTGTCCACCGTGCCCACCTTGTGTGACGGACGCATCGAACCTCGCCACGTGGACCTGAGACCGTTTGTATTGCAAGGCGACGACTTCTATGTGACCGCCGGCGGGCTGACCCGGGTGGCACTGACACCGGGCTCACTGATAGTCAATTCTTCACAAGGCGGTGGCAGCAAGGATACTTGGGTGATAGCCGGAGGCAGGAATTAGATGCTGTCCAGAGTGGCAGAGCAGTTTTACTGGTTCGGGCGCCATATTGAACGGGCCGAGAACAGCGCGCGCTTGGTCGCAGTCAACGCCAACCTGATGCTGGACCTGCCGCGGCCTTTTCAGCGCATCTGGGCCAATGTGATCGACATTTCCGGGAGCAACGATCTGTTTTACCCGAGCTACGGCAAAGCCGATGAAGACTGCGTCTTGCAATTCATGCTCACCGACGAAACCAACCCTTCCTCCATGCTCTGCTGCGTGCGTATGGCCCGCGACAACGCCCGCAGCTCCCGCGAGATACTCCCGCCAGAAGCCTGGGAAGCCATCAATGAGCTGTACCTGTACGTGCGGGAGAATGCGGCGCTGGGCACAGACCCCGGTGAACGCCTGGGCTACCTGCAGCGCGTGATCCGCTATTGCCAGCAGCTCACAGGCATGCTGTTCGGCAGCATGGGTCATGGCAGCGCCTATAGTTTCAAACGCATTGGCAGAAACTTAGAGCGCGCCGACATGAGCACCCGCATTATCGACATCGGCTGCGTCAACCTGCTGCCCGGCGGCGATGACAGCGCTGCCGCTTATGCTGAATTGTTATGGTTAAATGTCCTGAGTTCCCTGGGTAGTTACCAGATTTATCGGCAACACGTCAAAGTGCGCCCTTACGGTGAAGATGTGGTTGACTTCCTGTTCAAATACGTTGACGCGCCGCGCAGCGTATTGCATTGTCTGGAAGAAATCGGTGCCTGTCTGCTGCGACTGCCGGGCAATGAGGCGCCGCTGCAAACCCTGGAACTGGCGCGCAACAAAGTCAAGGCAGCCGACATCCCTCGGTTGCTGGAGCAGGATAACCTGCATGACTTTATCGATGAAGTACAGTTGGGCCTGGGCAACATCCATGCCCAGGTGGAGCAGACCTGGTTCAGGTATTGAGGGTACTGCGTTGCGCGTCCCAGTTGGCAGACCACACGATAGGTGGCATTTTATTGAAAGCTTCTTTCAGGTTTTTGTCCCAACTCCTTCTTATCTCACGTAAATATTCACTGTCTTCATTGAAACAGTAATATCGGTCCAAAGAGAAACTATCGGTATGGTAGATGAGCATCTCGATAGGCGGCCCCACGGTCATATTGCTCTTCATGGTGGAATCCATGGACACCATGGCGCACAGCGCGACGGTTTCTAGGTTCAACGTCGGTTCCAGGATGCGATCCAGGATGGCCTTGCCGTACTTGTCCTCGCCTATCTGCAGATACGGCGTGTTGGTGGAGGTGGTGATATGGTTGCCCTGGGGATAAACCAAGTGTACTTCCGGCGCGGCACCGGCAATCTGCCCGCCGATAATAAAACTGGTCTCATAGTTGACACCTGAGCCGGAATGCTTTTCCTGCTGCCGCATACTGACTGTGCCGATATAATCCGCCGCCTCACTCAGCCCCGGCACCGTCATCAGGTTCAGCGGCGCGTACTGATCCATATCCCTGCGTAACTGCTGCACCACCCCTTGGGTAGTGGCAAGATTACCCGCCGATAACAATACGAACTGCCGATCGCCCTGAGCCCCAAAGCGGTGCATCTTGCTGTACGTGCTGACATTGTCGATACCCGCATTAGTGCGGGAGTCGGACGTAAACACCAGCCCTGTCTCTGTCGTTATGGCTACGCAATAGGTCACAATACGCCTGCTTGATACTTGAGGTCACCTCTGATTTTAGAGACGCCCTTGAGGTTGAGTGATGCTGACTTTAGCGTTCTTTACCGCCCCCGGTCAAGAGGAAAGTTGCGACTCCGGTGAGCAACATCAGAAATGCCTGTACCCCGTGGCTTGAGGGATATATTCACTGCCATCCCGATGCCGGCAGCGCAACCCTTGTTGCGCCGTGATCGCGCCGATACGGTAGTGCGGCTGGCCGAGCGGCGCCAGTGCCTGCGCCCGGTCTGGAGGGACGGTGAAGCACAGTTCGTAGTCATCACCACCGCTGAGGAGGTGGCGCCATTTTTGTGTGGGGTCGCACTTGTCATCCAGGCTTTCATGGTATGGGATCGCGTCAATATCGAGCCGGGCGCCGACATGGCTGGCGTTGAGCAGGTGCCCCAGGTCGGCCAGCAGGCCGTCCGAGATGTCGATCATGGCACTGGCGATGCCACGTAGTGAGAGTCCCAGTGCCACGCGTGGCAGCGGGCGCAGCAAGCGGGTGAGGCAGGTTGGGTCGGGCTTGTGGCCGGACTTGAGTTGTGCCAACGCCCAAGCGGCGCTGCCCAGTGGACCGCTGATATAGATCAAATCGCCGGCCCTGGCACCACTGCGCCGCAGCGCCTGCCCTTGCAGGCACTCACCCAAGGCGCAGATAGTGATGGCCGGCGGGCCTTGGCAGAGGTCGCCGCCTACCAGCGCGAGCTGATGTTCCCGGGCCAGTTGCGCCAGACCGGCGCTGAAACCGTCCAGCCAGGTATGGGTCGTTTCGGTCTCTGAAAGGGTCAGCGCCAAGGTAAACCAGCGCGGCGCGGCGCCCATGGCAGCCAGATCGCTGAGATTCACGGCGAGCGCCTTGTAACCGATAGCGGCCGGCTCGGCCTCAGGGAAATAATGCACCCCGGCTACCAGAGTGTCGGTGGTAACCACCAGCTGGGAGCCCGGCGCAACGGCCAGTAGCGCGGCATCATCACCCACCCCCAGCGCCACCCCACGCCCTTCAGGAGTGAGCCGGGTAAAGTATTTTTCAATGAGCTCGAATTCTGTCAAGGGACTACACAGTTGCGCGTTCCTGCGGCCGCAGTTGCCGCGCGGCGCGGTCCAGAACACCGTTGATGTACTTATAAGAATCTTCGGCGCCGAACATGCGCGCCAGTTCTACGGACTCATTCAGCACGACCCGCACCGGCACTTGCGGCTGGTGCAGGAGTTCATACAGACCCAGGTGCAGCACCGCCCGGGTCACCGGGTCCAGTGCATCCGGTGCGCGGTCCAGCAACGGGGCCAAGGCATCGCTGAGTGCGCCGGCGTTGGCGGCAATGCCAGACAGCAGCTCGCGAAAATAGTCTCCATCGGCTTTTTTTATTTCCTTGCGTTCCTGTTCAAACTCGGCGATGATCGCGGACATTGGTTGTCCGGTCAACAACCACTGATACAACGCCTGCACGGCAGAACGCCGCGCCCGCACCCGGGCCGATGGATTGACCTTCTTGATTTTAGTCTTCTCTGTCATCTGCGCGTTTTATATATAAATTTCCAGTCTGCCTCGAGGCGCTGGTAATCTACCAATTCCAGTTCCCAGCGCTGCTCCATGCGCGTCAGGGTGGGGAGCGCCGCCATGCCGACGGCGGTGCAACCCAGTATCACCGGCGCCTGATACACCACCAGTTCGTCGAGCAGACCGTGTTGCAACAGGCTGCCGGTCAGCGTGGCGCCAGCCTCCAGTAACAGGTCGTTCACCTCGTAGTCCCGCGCCAGCATCCGTAACACGTTGTCAGCAAATTCGTCCTTGCCGCCCGCAACAAGGCGCACCTCGGCACCGGCGCGCACCAGCTCCTCACGGCGCCGTTCATCCCCATTACGGGTAAACACGATGGTGGCGCCGTCCAGGCTCAGCATCCGGGCCGCAGCGGGAAAGCGCAAGGCGCGGTCCAGCACTACGCGCAGCGGTTGCCTGCCGCCGGTGTCACAAGCCCGCACGTTCAGGCGCGGGTCATCGGCAAGCACGGTGTTGATGCCGGTCATCACTGCCGAACTTGCTGCGCGCAAGGCTTGCACATCGCGGCGGGAGGCGGCGCCGGTAATCCAGCGGCTCTCGCCCCCGGCCAATGCCGTTTTGCCATCAAGGCTGATGGCGGACTTGGCGCGCAAGTATGGGCGGGCGCGAGTCATCCTAGAAAAAAAACCCTTGTTCAGCGCCGTTGCCGCCGGTTCCATAAGGCCGGTTTCAACCTTGATGCCGGCGTCGCGCAGCGCGCTGAGGCCGGCGCCCGCCACTTGCGGATTCGGGTCGCGCACGGCTGCCACAACCCGGCTGATCCCGGCCTGAATCAGAGCGGTGGTACAGGGCGGCGTGCGTCCCTGGTGAGCGCAGGGCTCCAGCGTGACGTAAACGGTGGCGCCGTGCAAATTGCCGCTGGCGTCGCGCAACGCGTTGAGCTCGGCATGGGGTTCTCCGGCCCGGCGATGCCAGCCGCAACCCAGTATGGCTCCATCCCTGGCGACCACGCACCCTACCCTGGGATTGGGGTGGGTGGTAAAGCAGCCGCGTGCGGCCAGTTCCAAAGCGCGTGCCATACAGGCAGAATCGGCGGCGCTCCAGGCCATCAATTGCTGGTTTCGTTGAGCAGGTCCAACTGTGATTTTTTCAGTTCCGGGGGCATTTCACTTTCCAGTCGCGCGATCTCATCGAGAAACTCCCTGACATCGTCAAAACTCTGGTACACGGAAGCAAAGCGGAGATAGGCGACCTCATCGACAGATTTCAGTTCTTCCATCACCCACTCCCCCACCTTCCCGGACTTGACTTCGCGCTCTCCTAGGGAACGCAGCTTGTGCTTGATGTGAGCAATAGCTATCTCCACCTTCTGCGTTGTCACCGGGCGTTTTTCTAGGGAACGTAATATACCGGCGCGCAGCTTGTCCTCCGTGAACTGCTCGCGCCGGCCATCGGACTTGATGATGCGGGGGTAGCTGAATTCCGCGGCCTCGTAAGTGGTAAAACGTTCCTTGCACTCCAAGCACTCGCGCCGTCGCCGCACCTGATCACCCTCATCGGCCAGCCTGGAATCGATGACCCGGGTATCTTCATAAGAGCAGAACGGACAGCGCATGATGCTGATTGGCGTCGGGGAGGTCAGCCATACATCGGAAACCGCTTACACAAGGCCTGCGCTGCGCTTTTGACTCTGCCCAGTAGCGCGTCGTCACCCATGTTATCGATCACATCGCAGATCCAGTTGGCCACTTCGGCCGCCTCGGCTTCCTTGAAACCACGGGTGGTAATCGACGGCGTGCCGATGCGGATGCCGCTGGTCACAAATGGCGAGTGCGGGTCATTCGGCACGGCATTCTTGTTGACGGTGATATGCGCCCGATCCAGCGCTGCATCCAGCTCCTTGCCGGTGATGCCCTTGCCGATCAAGCTGACCAGAAATAAGTGGTTGTCGGTGCCGCCGGAGACAATATCCACACCGCGCTGCATGAATACCGAGGCCATGGCGCGCGCATTCGCGATGACCTGTTGCTGGTAGGCTTTGAACGCCGGCTCCATGGCTTCCTTGAACGCCACGGCCTTGGCCGCGATGACATGCATCAAGGGGCCGCCCTGGTAGCTGGGAAACACGGTGAAATTCAGTTTTTTCTCTATCTCCGGGTTGGCCCGGGCTAGGATCAGACCGGCGCGCGGGCCGCGCAAAGTTTTGTGGGTGGTGGTGGTGGTGACATCCGCAATCTGCACCGGGCTGGGATACAAACCGGTGGCGATCAAGCCGGCGACATGGGCAATATCAGCGACCAGATAGGCACCCACTTTATCGGCGATCTCCCGGAAGCGCGGCCAGTCCAGCTTGCGTGAATACGCGGAAAACCCGGTCATAACCAGCTTCGGCCGGTGTTCCAGGGCCAGCTGTTCTGCCGCGTCATAATCGATCTCGCCGGTGTCCGTATTCAGGCCGTACTGCACCGCCCGGTAAACGCGCCCGGAGACATTGACCGAGGCGCCGTGGGTCAGGTGCCCGCCGTGCGCCAGACTCATGCCCATGATGGTGTCGCCCGGCTGGCACAGTGCCAGATATACGGCACCGTTGGCCTGGGAGCCGGAATGCGGCTGTACATTGGCATAATCGGCGTCGAACAACTGTTTGGCGCGGTCAATGGCAAGCTGCTCGACCACATCCACGTACTCACAGCCACCGTAGTAGCGCTTGCCGGGATAGCCCTCGGCATACTTGTTGGTCAGCACCGAACCCTGCGCTTCCAGCACCCTGGGGCTGACGTTATTTTCCGACGCAATCAGTTCGATGTGTTCTTCCTGCCGGGTGCGCTCGCCTTGCATAGCCTGATAGAGCGCCTCGTCGTAACCGGCAATGTTCATGTTGTTATTGAACATGCTTCACCCTGTCTTTGAGATTGAAACCCTATTATAAAGTATTATGGGGACATCCGTGGCACCTGAGCAGAGGTGACAGGCTACTCATGCTTCTGCAAGACTAGGCGGTAGCATTGCAGGCGGTTGCGCAGGAAGCAATGGGCGGAACCCCACAGGTAAAGGCGGAAACGGCGGTAGTCGGCTTCACCGAATTTGTTGATGATGAATTCGCGGTTGGAGTCGAAGCGCTGAGCCCAGTGGCGAAACGTCAGGTAGTAACTGTACCGGTCATCCCAAACTCCTTTGAGGTCGAAGGGCTTGAGCGCCAGCGCGCGCAGGAAATCGTGCAGAACGAAGAAAGAGTGGTTACCCGGATAGATGTGTCTGGTAATAAACGATGACTTCTGGTATTTGCGCGGGATGGCGCTGGCATCCAGAAACACGTAGCCGCCGGGCTTGAGCAGGCGGTCAAAACAGGCCAGTACCGCGTCATAATTCGGCAGGTGCTCCATCACCCCGAGAATGGCAATCGCGTCGAATTGCCGGTCGGGGCGATACTCCAGCACATCCACCAGCTCGGTGGTTATCGGCAGGTCTGTCTGCGCAACCAGTTCCTGCATGAACTTCAGGGATTGTTCGGCAATGGTAACGCCGGTCACCCGTATGCCCCGACGCGCCGCGTATTCCGCAAACGAACCCCAGCCCACACCTATGTCCAGCACCTCACTGCCGGGCGTCATCCGGCACTGTTCGAGAATGAATGCCATTTTGCGGCGTATCGCATCGGACAACAGCTCGTCGGGAGTCTCGAATATACCTTGGGTATAGCAACGGAATTCCTCGTCCAGGAATGAGAGGTAGAAGGAATGGTCGCGTTCATAGTGCGCGCCGATCGCCTTCCGGTTGACGGCAACCTGTCCCAGCAGCAACGGCGACAGCGCGCGCCACAGCCGCATCAACAGGTGGCGATCCTGCAAGTGTGTGCGCAAGTCATAGACTTCGATGATGTTCCCCTGCACATCAAACCAGCCGTTGATGTAGGCGTTGGCGATGACCCCCTCGTCAAACGTGGCAATGGCGCGCACCGCCCTGGGGTCGGCGATATCCAGCCTGAAACCGGGCGCGCCGGCGCCGATATGATGCTTGCTGCCATCCGGCAACACCAGCTCGAAACAGACCGGGCTGGTGCCGAAGCGCCGGGACATCAACTGTACCAGCCGCGCTGCTTGTTGTTGCAAGCTACTGTTTGCCGTTACCGGCAAGGCGCGCCCGCCGGATTGTTGAGAGTTATCAACGGCATCCTCTACAATATGTGCCATACTATACCGAACCCTTTGTTGCTCTAGGTTAGCCCGCAGGGGGCGCCCCAAGGAAGGGGCGCATCACAAAATCCGCCGCGATCTTCGCATCACTTAGTGAGATATGCGGGTTAGAGTATTGCAAACGGGTTGCTATGACAACCCCGTGTCCAGGTTCAATACATATGAGACTCAGAGGCAGGCTGTGTGAGTTGTTGATAATACTCCATTGGGGTTAATAAACCAATACCGTCATGCGGGCGGTAGGTATTGTAGTATTGCTGATACTCTGCCAGTTTGCGGTTGATGGCGGCCACGGTCAGTGGGCCCTCGTAGAACGGATAGAACTCATAGCGGCTGGTGGCATTGGCGCGTTCTACACAGCCGTTGTATTCGGGTTTTTTCGGGGGCAGCACGTACAGGGGGATTCCTAAGTCCTGGCAAGCCTGCTCGAACTCATCTCGGAACTCCGAGCCGCCATCGACCTGGATAGAACGGATGGGAAACGGCGCCTCACCGAGCAGCGCTTTTAAGAAGCGCCGGGCATTGCCACTGGTGGCCCGACTGTAGGCTCGCAGCGCACTCCATTTGCTCACCGGACAGACGGCCTTGAACTCCTTCACCGTGATGCCGTCCGTGAAGCCGACACTCATGTGGTCTATCTGCATCAACTCCCCTGGCGCCTTAGCCTTCATCCCGTAGCGCCAGCGCTTGGCATGATGGGTAAACGCCCGGCGGCGCTTAGGCTTCACCCGGCCATAGTAAAACGCCACCGGCTTGACCCGACCCAGCCGCACCAGCTTCGCCACGATGCGCCCGACCGTACTCTCGCTCAAAGTCCAGCCCTGCTCGCGCACCCCCACCCGCCAGAGCTTACGCTTACCCCATAACGGATAACGTTGGCGAAGGTGCAAGACCTGCTGCTCGTGCTGGCGCGTCCATTGCGGCACACGCCGCCGCCGCGGCGCACGAGAGCCACACCCCAGACCCTTCAGCCCATGTTCACGATACCGCTTCAACCAACGGTAGTAGGTCGCCCTCGACCAACCTACTGCTGCCAGTGCCGTCGCCTCACCACACCCATCCTCGCGTAACGTCGCAACCAATTCCAACTGCTTCAAACGACCGCGCGCGTCAGCATCGGTAGTATCATCGACGCGCCAACTGCGATATGATTTCACCCGCAGGCTTTTGATCTGCATCGGGTAGTCCTCCTGTGTCAATTAGTTGAGATTAATTCACACACAGACTACCCGATTTCTTTATCTAAAGAGTCTCACTTGTTTCTGAACCCGGACACCCCGAAAGCATTTTCCATGAACCATTCCCAAGATAATATCGACCCGAATAATATCAGTCCGGCAGAGGTTGCCAAATTCGAGCGCCTCGCGCAGCACTGGTGGGACGCCTCCGGGCCCATGCAAACCCTGCATGACATCAACCCGGCGCGGCTCGCCTATATCAGCGCGCAGGTGTCGCTGCCAGGTCGGCGCGTGCTGGATGTGGGTTGTGGCGGCGGCATCCTGACGGAAGCTCTGGCGCGCCAGGGCGCGAATGTACAGGGACTGGATGCCGGCGCGGAGATCATCCGGGTGGCGCAGCAACACGCGCTGGACACCGGCCTAGAGATAGCCTACAGCAACGCTGCACTGGAGGATTTTGTCGGCAACAATAGCGACAATTTTGAGGTCATCACCTGCATGGAACTGCTGGAACATGTGCCGGATCCGGAACAGTTATTGCGCGCCTGCGGGCGGGCACTGGCGCCCGGCGGCCACCTGTTCCTGGCCACCATCAACCGCAACCTGAAATCCTATGCCAGCGCTATCCTGGGCGCGGAACGACTGTTACGGCTGCTGCCCGCTGGCACCCATGACTACGCCGCCTTCATCCGCCCGGCGGAGCTGCAACGCTGGCTGCGCCGCGCCGGTTTCAAGACGCTGGATATCAGCGGCATGTTGTATGTCCCCGGCCTCAGGTACTGCGCCCTGATTGACGACCCGGGCGTTAATTACCTGGTTCATGCGCGGCGATGAACAAGCACATCAAATGCGTGCTGTTCGATCTGGACGGCACCCTGGTGGACACCGCCCCGGACATGGCTTTTGCGCTGAACCAGACCTTGCTCAGGCATGGCCGGGCGCCGTTGCCGGCGGCAGTGATTCGCCCCAGCGTTTCCATGGGCGGCGTAGCGCTGGTGAAACTGGCTTTTCGGCTGGACGAGGCCGATCCGGCGTTTACCGGGCTGCGTGATGAATTTCTGACAATCTACCGGGCCAACCTGTGCCGGGACAGCCGTCTGTTTCCCGGCATGGAACAGGTGTTGAGCACACTGGAGCAAAGCGGCCTTAGCTGGGGCATTGTCACGAACAAACCAGGCTGGCTGACCCAGCCGCTGATGCAGGCGTTGGCGCTGGATACCCGCGCCCCCTGCATCGTTTCCGGCGACACGTTGACACAACGCAAACCGCACCCCGCACCCCTGCTCCATGCCTGCCGACTGCTGCGCCGGACACCGGAGGAAACCGTCTATGTCGGTGACGACCGACGCGACATGCAGGCCGGCAACAGTGCTGGCACCGCCACGCTGGCCGCAGCCTATGGCTATATCGGCCCCGGCGAAGACCCGCACAGCTGGGGCGCGGACGGCTTGCTGGAGCATCCGCAACAAATCCTGCCCTGGCTTGGTCGGCAATGAGCCCAAGGCAATGAGCCCGGAGGAATACTGTCGCAACAAGGCCGCGCCAGCCGGTTCCAACCTGTATTACGCCGGCTTGTACCACCCACGGCAACAACGGCGTCGACTGCATGCCTTGTTCGCCTTGTTGCATGAACTTAATGTGGTCGTCTATCGCGCCTCAGACCCCGGCGCCGCGCGGGTTACCCTGTACTGGTGGCTGGAAGAGCTCGGCAGGTTGTTTGCCGGCGCCGCCAGACATCCCGTTACCCGGGAGCTGAGCGCACTTGAGTATGCAGATTACCTCTCACCACAGGCGCTGTCAGGCTGTGTCGCAACTTTGTCACGGTTGCTCGACATGCCAGAGAGCGGCCCCTACCGGGACTGGCTGGCGCGCCATGAGGCCGGCGCCGGTTACATCTGGGAGGCGGCAGGGCGAGCCTGTGGCGACAGCAACCAGGAGCAGCTCGCGGCGCTGGCCCGCGCCGGCGCCTGTCACGGCGCGTTCGAACTGCTGCACCATAGCAACGGCCTTGCCGGCCTGGGGCTCAATGTCTTCCCGTCCGACCTGCTGGCCGCCCGGCATCTCAGCTTGGACACTGTGGTCGGGTCTGACGCCGGCGCCCACTCGCAAGAGTTCTTCAACGCGCTGTTTCAACAACTGCACGATGAGCTGCGCGACTGCCGGAACGCCCTGCAACAAACCGCGCCCCGCCCGCCCCTGTTCTCACTCACCCTGCTGGAGATACTGCGCATCCTGTGCCGCAAATACCAGCGCGCCAGACCGCCGATTACTCATCAACATCAGGGCCTGACTCCCTTAAGAAAACTCTGGCTGGCGTGGCAGGCACGATAAGCCATCACTGCGGGGCATTTTTCCAGCGGATACCGGGTCAGTCCCGGGATAGCGAACAAGGGCGTTCTATCCGGCTCTGGCTTGGCCGGGTCAGGAGTCGAAACTGCTCTCCACCGCATCCACTGCCGCCAGCAGCGCCGCCCTGGCGTCCGCATCCAGCAGGGAGGCCTGGAAGGAATTGCGGGCCAGTTGTGCCAGGGTTGCCCGGTCCAATGCCAGCGCATTGGCCACGGCCAGATAATTCTCATTCAGGTAGCCGCCAAAATAGGCGGGGTCGTCGGAATTGACGGTGACCATCAGACCCAGCTCCAGCATACGCTGCAAGGGGTGGGCGCTGAGGTCAGGCACGACGCACAGGCGGACGTTACTAAGCGGGCAGACCGTGAGCGGAACCTGCCGACGCGCTAGCTCCGTCACCAGCTCGGCATCATCCAGCGCGTTATTGCCGTGGTCGATGCGCACCACTTCCAACACCTCCAGTGCCTCCCGGATATAGGCGGCGGGGCCCTCCTCCCCGGCATGAGCCACTGCCGTGAAGCCGGCGGCGCGGGCGCAGCGGAAGGCTTCCCGGAACTGGCCTGGCGGGTTGTTGCGTTCAGACGAATCCAAGCCCACTCCGGCGATACGATCGCGGTATGGCAGGGCCAGCTCCAGGGTTGCCAGCGCCTGCGCTTCATCCAGATGGCGCAGGAAGCACATAATCAGGCGTGAGCTGAAGCCCAGTCGGGCCTCAGCATCTGCCAGCGCCCGGCTGATGCCGTCGATAACGGTGCTGAACGCAACCCCGCGCGCAGTGTGGGTTTGCGGGTCGAAAAAAATCTCGGCGTGACGCACGTTCTGGGCAAAGGCGCGCTGCATATAAGCCCAGGTCAGGTCATAGAAGTCCTGTGTTTCCAGCAACACGGCCGCACCGGCATAGTAGATGTCGAGAAAATCCTGCAGGTTGGAAAACCGATAAGCCGCGCGCACTTCCTCCACCGAGGAGTATGGCAACCGGATACCGTTGCGCTCGGCCAGGGCAAACATCAACTCAGGTTCCAGCGTGCCCTCAATATGCAGGTGCAGCTCTGCCTTGGGCAGGGCGGCAATGAACGCATTCAGGCCGTTGTTGGAAGATGCTGGCATAGTCCTGTACTTTATACCTCAGTGCAGCCCAGGGCAAGACCAGTGAGGGTGCAGCGGTCGCTCAGCTTATCAGCGCGTCGTCTTCGGCAAAGATCACATCGGCGTCGGTGAGCAGGTCGGCGCTCACACCGGCGAGGGTGAGGCTATCGTCGGGATAGCCGGGGACGCTCAGGCGCAGCCCTTGCGGGTCGGGGGTCTGGGTCAAATCGGCTAGCGTGGTCAGCTCGGCGAAGGCGCTGAGGTCAATACGGTCTTCCCCGCGCTCAAAGTCGGTGATGGTATCGCTGCCGGCGCCGGGGGCGAAGATGAAGGTGTCATCGCCGTCCCCGCCGGTGAGGGTGTCAGTGCCCGCCCCGCCGTTGAGGCGGTCATTCCCGGGGCCGCCGTGGAGCGTGTCGTCCCCCGGCCCGCCGTTCAGGGTGTCGTCGGCGGCATTACCACGCAAGGTATCATTCCCATCCCCGCCGTTGAGCGTATCGTCCCCCTTGCCGCCGAATATCCGGTCATTGCCGTCCCCGCCGTTGAGGGTATCATCGCCGCCGTCGGGGCCGCCGTAGAGGGTGTCGTTCCCGGCCCCGCCGTCTAATACATTATTGCGCCCATCGCCGGCTAAGATGTCATTATGGTCCGAGCCGTACAGATGCTCAATGTCGGTCACAGCCACGGTCATGTCCCCGTCGGGGCCGGGCACGGTGAGGGTGTCGGTGAAGGCGAAGCTATCGCCCTGAGCATCCCCGCCGGCAGCTTGCCCGCTGTGCAGGCGCACCACCACCCCGGTCGGGGAGGTGCGATACGAGGCGGCATCCTGACCGGCACCGCCCATGAGGACATCGCCGCCGCCTTCACCTTCGAGCCAGTCGTCGCCCTCGCCACCGCTCAGGGTATCGTCCCCGTCCCGCCCGGCCAGACGGTTCGCCCCACTATCGCCACTGAGGGTATCGGCATAGGCTGAGCCGTCTAAGTATTCAATGTCAGCGGCCACCGCCCGTTGGGTACGCCCGGCAGCATCGAGCACCACCACGACCTTACGCCCGGGAAAGGTGTCACCGGCGGCATCCCCGCCGTGACCCTGCCCGGTGCTCAGATTGACCACTACCCCGGCCGGGGAGTCGGCATAACTCACCGCATCGACCCCCGCCCCGCCCACGAGCACATCGCCACCCGCCCCGCCCACCAGCCAGTCATTACCGCCCTGCCCGCGCAAGGTATCATCCCCGGCATCGCCGTTAAGGGTATTGGGCAAGGCATTGCCGGTGAGGGTGTCATCATGCGCCGAGCCGTGCAGGTTTTCAATGTCGGGCAGCACCCGGATGCGCCCTGCTCCATCGGTCTGCGTATGCGGGCCGGGGGTGAAGGTATCGCCGCCGGCCGCCCCGCCGGTCTGCCCGGTGGTCAGGTTCACCACCACGCCAGCACCACCATAGCCGTACCAGGCGGTATCACGGCCCGGGCCGCCGGACAGGGTATCGGCCCCGGGAGCGCCGTCTAAGACATCATCGCCCGCCCCGCCACGGAGCGTGTCGTCCCCCGGCCCGCCGGCCAGATAAGCATCCGCACCGGGCGTGCCGGTGACAGTGCGCCCGGCAGCCTCGGTCGCCTCATAGATGCGCAGCTCATAGTGGCCGGTGGCTTGGTCTCGTTGCGCCCCGGCATAAGCGCCGGCACTGAGGGTATAAACCCCATCGGCGGGCGGGATAAACACACCGTGCGCATACAACTGCCGGGTGCTCACATCGACATCGTCATACACGGCCAGCTGAGTGCCGGTGGCATCATAGATGCGCAACACCGGGTCTGTGACCGGGTCCGGCCCGATGCCGTGCAAGGTGAAGGTATAGGGCTGCCCGGCACTGAGCTCCACGTGCACACGGTCGGTCTCGCCGGCGGTGCTGAGCTGCCCGCGAAAGCGCCCGCCGGGCACTAAAGTGTCGGGCGTCTGTACCGCAGTGGGGACATCAGTGTTGGGAGTCTCGGTGCGTATCGCCATGTCAGTGCTCCGGGTGGGCCACGGGGGCGGCGGGCGGGTGAGCCATAACGCCGGCGGGCGGGTGGACTATAACGCCGGCGGGCGGGCGGGCGGCGGTCGCAGCGGCGCTGACCGGCGATACGCTGGCGCGCCCCGGGCTCAGGGCGCTCGGTGCGCCCGAGGCCGCCGGCGTGCTGCCGGGGGTGGCCGGGCGCAGCTCGAACGTCCACAGGGCACCGGCCCCAGTGGTATCGTGGCGCAGCTGCACGGCGCTGTCTAAGCGCAGCGTGGGCGTGAGCGCCCAGCCATAACCGCCGCGCGCCTCGAACGTCCAAGCCCGGGCGGTGGCGGTGGTGTGGGCGCGATAGTCAAAGCGCTCGCCCCACAGGGACTCACCGCCCCCGGCATGGTCGCCCCAACGGGCCGTGACACTGACGAAGGGGCCGACCTGCCCGGCCTGACCGTGGGCAACCGTAGCACGGGCGCCCTGCTCACGCCCCCCGCGCACACTGCGCCGGGTGAGCCAGTGACCGCCGAGCGTGAGGCGCCAGGGCGCATAGCGGGCATCGAGGGCACCATCGAGCGCCAAGGCGCGCCCGGACACATCCGCACCGGCATCCTCGCGCAGGCGCACGGCGAACGTCGGGCTGAGCGCTAAGCCCGACACGGCCGGCAGTGTCACCTGCGTCCCGGTGGCACTGAGCCCGGCACGCACGGTGCGCACGGTCTCACCCTGAAAGGCGCGCCCGGCCTCATTAAGACGCACTAGGCGCGCCCAGGCAGCATCTACGCGGGCATCGACCGTCAAACCGGCAACGGTGGCTAACGGGTGAGCCACATCCACCCGCCCGAAGTGCAGCCGTAACGGCGCGGCACGCAAGGTTTCATGCCACGCCGGGGAGGCCGCCCGGCGGGCCGTATCAGACTCACTCGGGCGGCGGGCAGGGGTTGCCGTCCCGGTGCTGTGCCCGACCCCGCCCAGCACGGCTATGCGGGTGGCACCGTGGGTGATAGACAGATACGGGTGTACCGTGCGTAAGGCACTGGCATCGAAGCTGTGCGAGAGTGCCAGCCCGACCCGACCCCGCTCGCCTAAAGCAGTGTCCAACCCCAGATAGCCGGTGCGCTGGGCACCAGCACCCCCTAACTCTGCGGGTAAATCCGTTAAGCCCTGCACCTGACCTTGTCCCCACAGCGTCCAACGCCGCCCGGGCGGGGTCCCATCGGTGCCGTCACCGCCGGCACTGAGGTCCAAAGCAAACCCACTGTCCTGCCACAGTGCCGCGCTGAGGCCCGCACTGCGTAACTGGCCGCTTAAGAATTGATAGACTAAAGTCTCCCACATCCCGGCCGGGGCACCGGTGTGGGGCGACTCGGTACCCTCCCCGGTCGGGGTGGCGCAGTCAGTCTGTGTCCAGGAGGCACACTGCCCGGTGGCCTGCGCCCAGGACAAGCCCGGCACACCGGGGACGGCTAAGGTCGTCAAATCACGGGGCGCGGCGGTGTCAAGACCGGCGGTGTCGCTCCCGAGCAGTGCTGCTAACGACAGCGTGCGCCCGGCTACAGTGAGACGCTCGGCACCGGGGGCGGCGCTCAGGCGGGCGCCCAGTACGGCCTGGGCGGCGCTGAGCTGCCCACGCGCCAAGGTGGCCAAGGTCCCAGCCGGCAGCAACGCTGGGGTGGGGGCGGCAGCGGGTACGGGGGGTTGCGTGTCGGACTCAGTGACCGGGGTGGCGGGGGCGGCGGGTGCGTCGGTGTCGGCGGAGTCATCGTCGCTAGGCGTATCGTCGCCATCACCGTCAGCGGAGTCACCGTCGGTAGGTGCCTCGGCACCATCGCCATCGGCGGAGTCACTATCGGCGGAGTCACCGTCCGCCGGCGCATCGTCGCGGTCGGTACCCTCGGCGGGGGCTGCGGGGGACTCCTCGTTGACAATGCCCAGCGCGGCGGCCGGGTCGGCGTTGCGCGGGGAGTCTTTGCGCGGGTCCGTGCCGCCATCACCGACGCGCACGATCAGCTCAGGGAGCGTCTGCCCGTCATAACCGCCGCCTTGCAGGCGATGGGTAATGCCCACCCAGCCCGGAGCCAAGGCGGTGACGGTAATGCCTTGCGGCACCGTCCAGTCGGCCACCGTGAACTGCACGGCAGCACTGACGGTGGCGATGTTCGGATCTGAGCTGGTTGCCACTAAGGTGACCGGGCCGCTCGGGCGGGTCGCTAACCGCACGTCATAGCGGCGCTGCGGCGGGGCCATGGTCGGGACCGGGGCCGGTGCCGGGACGGCATCGTCCATATCGCCGGTATCATCGCCGGCGTCCTCACCCGGCGCGTCCTCGCCCGGGTCGTCCGGGGTCTTTATAGCTTCCATCGGCGCGGCTAAGGTCAACAGCAAGTTGGGCGTCGGGGCCGTCGTGCCGGGGGCGGTGAGCGGCGCGCCGGCAGTGAGCGTTAAGGCCGCATCGGTGGCCGGGGTGGACACGGGTGTGGGTGCCGGCGGCGGTGTTGTCGGCGTTGTCGGTGTTGCCGGTGTTGTCGGCGTTGTCGGCGTTGCCGGCGTTGTCGGCGTTGCCGGCGGTGTCGGCGGTGTCGGCTCAGGCTGCGGCTCGGGCTGCGGCTCGGGCTGCTGGGGGGTGACGCCACCGCCGCCGGCGCTGATGGTCACCGTAAACGTAGCAGTGGCTTCGTTGTAGTTGGCGGTTTGCGCAGCCGTGGCGGTAATGACACAGGTACCGGCGCCGACTAAGGTCAGCGTCCCATCGGTGGCGACGGTGCAGATAGTGCCGGCGCTGGTGGTGCCGTAGCTCAGTGCGCCCCGGTTGCCGGTGGGCGCAGTCAGCGTCGGCGCACTGCCGCCCACGGTGGCCGTGGCTGAGCTGTAAGTAAAGCCCGTTAAGGTTTGTGTGCCCTTAGCCACCGCCGGGAAGGTAATGGAGACACCGGCGGGGTTGCCGGCGGTGTCTTGAACGGTCACCGTGGCGGCGGCAGTGGCAGTATTAGCCGTGGTCGGTGTGCCACTGATGGCACCGGTATTGGCGTTTATCGTCAGGCCCGGTGGCTGCCCGGTGATGCTATAGCCGTCCGTGGACTTAATATCACTGCCGCCGGAGGGGTTAATTGCAGTGAGCGCTACGCCCACCTGCAAGCTGCCCGGTGCGGTGTAGCTCGGTGCGGTGGGGGCGGTCAGGTCGACGGTCAGCGTGCGGGTCTGTTGTGTCGCAGCAGTAAAGCCGTTCTTGGTGGCATTGACGGTGACGGTCACCGAGGTGCCGGTGATGTAGGTGGCAGCGGGCGGCACACTCACCGACCAGGCACCGGTGCTGTCGGAGGTCACAGCCGTGAAGGTCTGTGTCCCCACGACTACCGTGACGGATGCGCCGGACTCACTGCCGGTGGTGCCGGTAATGGTAAAGCCGGCGGCCCTCTCGGCGAGGTTGATGGTATTGTCCGTGGCGATGGCGGCTAATGTTAAGGGCAGCGCGCCGCCGGTATCGTCATCGGTGACGGTGACGGCGACATTGCCGGTGACACTGCCGTAGCCGCCACCCGCCGCCGTGTGCGTGAGCGTGGCGCTGTCGTTGGCGGTGTCATCGTCTTGGTCGGCCGATACGGTGACGGTTTGCTCGGTGCCCCAGTTGGTGGTGGTAAAGGTCAGGGTATTCTGGTTGCCGTTGTTGGTGGTATCGGTATCGAACGTCACCTCGCCGCTGGCACCGCCTACGGTGACGGTGACGTTGGCGCTGGGCTGCGTGGCAAGCTTTACCGTGTAGGTCTTGCTACCACCCTCGGCCACGGTCAGGCTCGTCGGGTTGAGCGTCAGGCCGGGCGTGTCGTTGTCGGTCACCGTCACCGCCACGTCGCCGGTCACCGAGCCGTAGCCGCCACCCGCCGCCGTGTGCGTGAGCGTGGCGCTGTCGTTGGCGGTGTCATCGTCTTGGTCGGCCGATACGGTGACGGTTTGCTCGGTGCCCCAGTTGGTGGTGGTAAAGGTCAGGGTATTCTGGTCGTTGGGCGTACTGGTGTCGGTATCGACCGTCACCTCGCCGCTGGCACCGGCCACGGTGACGGTGACACTGGCGCTGGGCTGCGTGGCAAGCTTTACCGTGTAGGTATTGGTATCGCCCTCGGCCACGGTCAGGCTCGTCGGGTTGAGCGTCAGGCCGGGCGTGTCGTTGTCGGTCACCGTCACCGCCACGTCGCCGGTCACCGAGCCGTAGCCGCCACCCGCCGCCGTGTGCGTGAGCGTGGCGCTGTCGTTGGCGGTGTCATCGTCTTGGTCGGCCGATACGGTGACGGTTTGCTCGGTGCCCCAGTTGGTGGTGGTAAAGGTCAGGGTATTCTGGTTGCCGTTGTTGGTGGTATCGGTATCGAACGTCACCTCGCCGCTGGCACCGCCTACGGTGACGGTGACGTTGGCGCTGGGCTGCGTGGCAAGCTTTACCGTGTAGGTCTTGCTACCACCCTCGGCCACGGTCAGGCTCGTCGGGTTGAGCGTCAGGCCGGGCGTGTCGTTGTCGGTCACCGTCACCGCCACGTCGCCGGTCACCGAGCCGTAGCCGCCACCCGCCGCCGTGTGCGTGAGCGTGGCGCTGTCGTTGGCGGTGTCATCGTCTTGGTCGGCCGATACGGTGACGGTTTGCTCGGTGCCCCAGTTGGTGGTGGTAAAGGTCAGGGTATTCTGGTTGCCGTTGTTGGTGGTATCGGTATCGAACGTCACCTCGCCGCTGGCACCGCCTACGGTGACGGTGACGTTGGCGCTGGGCTGCGTGGCAAGCTTTACCGTGTAGGTCTTGCTACCACCCTCGGCCACGGTCAGGCTCGTCGGGTTGAGCGTCAGGCCGGGCGTGTCGTTGTCGGTCACCGTCACCGCCACGTCGCCGGTCACCGAGCCGTAGCCGCCACCCGCCGCCGTGTGCGTGAGCGTGGCGCTGTCGTTGGCGGTGTCATCGTCTTGGTCGGCCGATACGGTGACGGTTTGCTCGGTGCCCCAGTTGGTGGTGGTAAAGGTCAGGGTATTCTGGTTGCCGTTGTTGGTGGTATCGGTATCGAACGTCACCTCGCCGCTGGCACCGCCTACGGTGACGGTGACGTTGGCGCTGGGCTGCGTGGCAAGCTTTACCGTGTAGGTCTTGCTACCACCCTCGGCCACGGTCAGGCTCGTCGGGTTGAGCGTCAGGCCGGGCGTGTCGTTGTCGGTCACCGTCACCGCCACGTCGCCGGTCACCGAGCCGTAGCCGCCACCCGCCGCCGTGTGCGTGAGCGTGGCGCTGTCGTTGGCGGTGTCATCGTCTTGGTCGGCCGATACGGTGACGGTTTGCTCGGTGCCCCAGTTGGTGGTGGTAAAGGTCAGCGCGGCGGTCTGGGTGCCGGGTGTCGTGGAGTCGGTATCGAAGGTCACCTCGCCACTGGCGCCCCCGACCGTCACCGTGACAGTCGCATCCGGCTGGCTCGACAGCGCCACCGTGTAGGTCGCAGTGGCCTCCTCGACTACCGTTACCGAGGTTGAGCTGAGTACCAGGGCCGTCCACACCGCCGTCGCCACCTCCGCGCTCGCCGGGCCGGTGTTCAGCCCATCGGTGGCACTGTCTGCGGTGACCGATACCTCTACGTCGGCATCGCCCGATGGGGTGACGGTTAAGGTATAGACTGTGGCGCTGCTCGCCGTGAAGGTCCCCGCGGTGCCGCCGGTGACGGTAATGTCGTTCTTGACAAAGCCGGTGACATCCTCATTGAAGGTGAAGGTCGCGGTGAGCGCAGTGGTGTCTTTAATCCTGGCCAGGACGCCGGTAATGCTCACCGTCGGGGCGTCCGCATCCCAAGTGGCGGTCGCAACCTCATCACTGGCCGGGCCGGTGTTCGTGCCGTCGGTCGCGCCGTTCGCCGCCACCGTCACCACCACGTTCGAACCGCTCGTCGGAGTGATCGCGAGCGTATAGGTGGTGCCGCTGCCCCCGAACGCCCCCGCCGTGCCGCCCGTCACCGTGATGTCGTTCTTCACGAAGTCCGTCACCGTCTCCGAGAAGGTGAAGGTCGCCGTCAGCGCGTTCGTGTTGTTGATCTTCGCCGGGATCCCGGTGATCGCGACCGTCGGCACACTCGCGTCCGGGTCGGTGATCTTGAAGTCCGCCAGGCTGTCGGTGCCGCTCGCCCCGCCGCCGAGCCCGGTCCCCGAACTCGCGTTCAGCGTGCCGAGGCCGATGACCACCGACTCGCCGCCCGCCTCGGGCGTGTTGTCGCTCGTCGCACTCAGCGTCAGCGTCACCGCCCGCGCCGTCGCACCCGTGCTCGGCCCCGTGAAGGTCACCGTCGGGGTCAGGCTCGTGTCGTCGAGATCGTTACAGGTCACCCCCGTCGGCAACGTGTCGGGACACGCCGTCATGTAGTCCGTGCCCCGCGTCGCGGTACCGCCGAAGGTCAGCGGTATCGCGAGCGTCTCGCCATCCACCAGACCGCGGCCCAGGGTCACCGTGAAGGTCTTCGTCGCCCCCTCGGCCACATCCCCCGCCGCGCCCGCGAGCGTCACCGTGGTCGGGTCGTTGTCCACCACCGTGACCGTCGGCCCCACCCCGCGCGTGATGACGTAGTCGGTGTCCGACGAAGTCGTGAAATAGCCGATCACCTCCTCCCGACTGCTTGGGTGATCCGTGGACTCGGAACTGGCGCGCACCGTCACCGTCTGCGCCGTGCTCCAGTTCGTGGTGCTGAAGGTGGCGGTCTCGGTGCGGGCGAAGTCGCTGTTGTTGTCGGGGCCATCGATCTCCAGCCCGACGGGGGCGTAGATCGTCAACGTCACATCCGCCGACGGCCGCGTGTTCAGCACCACCGTGAAGGTCGCCCTGTCCGTCCGGTCGGCCTCGCTCACCGTCGCGTCCGTCACCGAGATCGTCACCCCCGGTGCCGCCGTCGGCGTCGCCGTCGCGGTCGCCGACATCGCGCCGAACGTCGCCGTCCCGGTCACCGCGCGCACCTGAAAGCTGTATTCCGTGCCGTTCGTCAGACTCGTCACCGTGTGGCTCGTGGTGCCCGTGATGTCCGCCCACGCCCCCCACATGACCGGATCGCCCGTCCCCTGACGGACCTGGTACTTCGTGATCGTGCCGCTCGGGGCCGTCCAAGCCAGATCGACCTGACCGCTCCCCGCCGTCGCCGTGAAGCTCGTCGGCGCGGCCGCCGCGGTCGGGTCCAACGGGGTCGCGCTCGCGCTGGCGGCGGCACCCGCGCCCGAATCGTTGACGGCGCGGAGTTCGATCTCGTACTCCGTGCCGTCCGTCTGGCTCCCCACCATGAAGCTGGTGACGAGGACAGCCAAGCGGGTCCAGCTTTGTGGCCAGTCACCACCGACAGGGCGGAGCCGGTATTCATACCTGGTGATCGTGCCGCTCGGGGCGGTCCAGCTCAGGGCGATAGCGCCGCTGGCTGTCCCCTTCGTGGCCGTGAAGTTCGTCGGGGCGGCCGGTACCGGGTTGGGAGTCGCTTCCACGGTGTCCGACATCGCACCCAGCACCGTGTTCGCCACCGCGCGCACCTGAAAGCTGTATTCCGTGCCGTTCGTCAGGCCCGTCACCGTGTGGCTCGTGGTGGTGCCGGAGGCGTCCCCCCACGCACCCCAGGCGAGGGGGTCGCCCGTTCCCTGGCGGAACTCGTACTTCGTGATCGCGTCAGCATTAGTTCCGGGGGCACGCCAATTCAGAACGACCTGCCCGCCGCCCGGCGCGGCCCTCAGGTCCCGTGGCTCGCTGGGGGCGCTCGCCGCCAGCGGGGTGGCGGTCACGACGTCCGACGCAGCGCTGTTCCCGCCCGCGTTAACGGCGCGGATTCGGAAGTCGTACTCCGTGCCGTTGGTCAAGTTCGTCACCGTGTGGGTCGTGGTGTCGGCAGCGCTGGTGAAATCCGTCCAATTACCCCAGTTGCCAGTGCCGGTGCGCTGCTGGTATTCGTACTCGGTGATGCTGGCGTTGCTCGGGTCAGCCCAGCTCAGGACGACATCAGCGTCGCCCGCCGTGGCCGTCAGGCCGGTCGGGGCGTCCGGGGCCGCCGGCGTTTCATCATCAGTGACGGTGACGGCCACGCTGGGGTGGGGGCCGCTCGTGAAGCGGGTGTCGGTCGAGGACGGTGTATGGCTGATAGTCGTGGTGCGGTCGGTGCTCTGGTAGAGGTTATCGTCCACGGCGGTGACGGTAACCGTTTGCACCGTCTCCCAGGTGCTGTTAGTGAAGGTCAGGCTGGCGGGGAATACCGTGGCCACGTCGACCGCAGCACTAGCCACCGCGACGGTGACATCGGCCGTGGGCTGGGCGGGCAGCTTGACGGTGTATTGTGCGGTGCGCCCGCTGCCGGTGGCCTCGGTGACCGTGCGGCTCGTTTGTGATAACACCACGGTTGGCTCGTTGTCCTCGATGGTCACGGTTTGCGTGGTGGTGGTGCCGCGCCCGATGACACTGACGCTGGCAATCTGATGGATGCTCAAAGTGAAGGACTCGCTGCCCTCGAAGGCCGAGTCGTCAGTCGTGGGGATGCTCACTGAGCCCGAGGTGGCACTCGCCGCAATAGTGACCCTGTAGGTGCCGGCGGTGCTGTCGGGCGCGGTCACCGTGCCGGCGGTGTAGTCGGTGCCCGAAGTGGCAGTGCCGGCAGTGACCTTGAGGTAGATGTCCACCACTTTGGCCACCGCCTTGGACAGTTGCAGGGTCACGGTGGCGGCGTTGCCCTCGGTAATGGAATTGGTTGCCTGCGAGAACTGTACCGTGGCCTCTGTGACGGTAATATCAAAATTGTCGCTGATCGAAGCGCCGTCGCCGTCTGTGGCGGTGACTTTCACCGTCAACGTGCCGTGCGCGGTCGGTGTGCCGGAGAAAGTGCGGGTGGCGGCGGTGAAAGTGAGCCAGGTGGGCAGCGCCGTGCCATCGGTCTGTATGGCGCTGTAGGTGAGCGTGTCGCCGCTGTCGGCATCGTTGAAGGTATTGGCCGGGAACTGGTAGCTGAAGGCTTGGCCGGTGAGTGTCTCCTGGTCGGGGATGGTATTGGCCACTGTGGGGGCGGTGTTGGCGGGGGTGGTCGTTTTGATCGTGCCGATGAGATCCATCGATAGATATCCGCCAAAAGTCGCCCAAGAGCTACCATTGTGCTGCTCTGCACGACCCATGCTCCAGCCGGACTGTCCCGTAGATGTGTTGCTGTAGGCTTGCTGCCAGCCAAGCTTTCTACCGCCTGAGTCGTTGATGACCACCCAGTAGGTGGTGCTCGCGGCGAGCGTCGTGTTGGGCGGGGCGGTGAAGGTGGCCGTGCCCTCACTACTGGAAAAGCTGCCCGGGTTGGTCAGGGTGACGAAGATGTCACCGGGGTCGCCACTGCTGTTTGCGCGGATGACGACCACAGGGGTCCCACTGCCAGAGGCATCTCCATGGAGATAGATGCGGACGGACGACAGGAGATAGCCGGCACTTTCAGCACCCGTAGTGAAGGATTGCGCTAAGCGACTTGAATATGGATTAGCATCGTCGCGTGAGCTATCCAGATTGCTTACGAACGTGACGGTCTGCGCCTCGGCGGGGGGGATGAAGCCGGGCAGCAGCGGCAGGGCGAGCAGGGCAACCCATGCGGCGGTGAGGAGGCACCGGCTGGCGCGGCGGTGCGGCGTGGTGTTACGCGGAGAGAGGTGCCCTCGTTGCGCCGACCGGCTTGCGCGCGCGTAGCTCATGCGGCTGTGCGGCTGTGCGGCTGTGCGGCTGTGCGGCTGTGCGGCTGTGCGGCTGTGCGGCTGTGCGGCTGTGCGGCTGTGCGGCTGTCATTATGGCATTTCCCCCGAGTTTGTCAAGCAGTTTTTGGATTTTTTTGGTATTTTTTTCAGTAAGATAGAACGACCAAGGCGACACCGACGCCAATGATTGTAGTCAGGATTTGAACATGAGTTTAGCATCAGTATAGCACAGTGTCAAGCGCGCCCCAAAAACATGGCCACGTACATGGCCACGTACATGGCCACATATCGACTTCACGGATGACCGGGATGCTTGTCTGTTCACCGTAACCGTTCACCGCAAACAGGCCGCGCTCACTCAAACACCCGTGGCACAAACCCCTCCTCATTAACGATACTGGCGCTGTCGCCGGTGGCGCGGATGACGAACAGGCCCTGGCGTTCTGCATGTGTTTTGGCAGCCTTGCTGGTTTTGAGGTAGGCCATCGCCCCGTAAATCGTCTTGCCCCGATGTTCCGGTTCGTAATACGTGTATTTGAGCAGTTTTTTCAGAAAGTGTTTGATGTCCGCCGCACACAAGGTGGTCTTCACTTCCACCACCACCACTTCGACCCCGTTAATCGCCACAATGTCAAACTCAAAGTCCTCGCCGTTGCGCTTGCCATAAGGCCTGGGATGGATGCGATCTACCAGAATATCCCGGCGTTGCAGCAGGGCTACGAGGTCACCCTCGACCAGGCTTTCCATGAAGTCACCCCAACGGTTGTCAAACCGGCCTTGCATCCTGTTCAGGCTTTTGTCCAGGCGCCGGTCGGTTTCCCGGGCATTTTCTTTCATGCGCCGGTCGGTTTCCTTCATCTGCTGGCTGGTCTCCTTCACCAGCCGACTGGTCTCCTTCACCAGCCGGCCGGTTTCCCGGGCATTTTCCTTTATGATCCGGTCGGTTTCCCGGGCATTTTCCTTTATGATCCGGTCGGTTTCCCGGGCACGTTCTTTTATGCGTTGGTCGGTTTCTTTTGCTTGTTCCTCCAGTAGCCGGGCGATTTCCTGCTGCGCTGCGCGTAATTCCTGCATGCCAGCCCAGAACGCCTCAGGCGTGGCGTGTTCATGCGGTGTTTTGTTGTCCATGACAGATACCTCCGTATCGGTTAGGTTGATGGGTTTGATAAAGCGGGCGGCAGCGAATGCAATCGAACCGCTCGCTCACTGCAGCATTGTACAGGGATGCAGTGGGTGGTGCAAACTGCTGCTGCTCATTTCGGAAAGTCTTGCCTCCCGGGGAAGGCAGGGCAGGCCCGACAAAGTATGATGCGGTTCATAATCGCCACTGTCCGGGTTCAGAAACAAGTGAGACTCTTTAGATAAAGAAATCGGGTAGTCTGTGTGTAAAGTGATTTCGATTAACTTACACAGGAGGACTACCCGATGCAGATCAAAAGCCTGCGGGTGAAATCATATCGCAGTTGGCGCGTCGATGATACTACCGTGTCCAGGTTCAATACATATGAGACTCAGAGGCAGGCTGTGTGAGTTGTTGATAATACTCCATTGGGGTTAATAAACCAATACCGTCATGCGGGCGGTAGGTATTGTAGTATTGCTGATACTCTGCCAGTTTGCGGTTGATGGCGGCCACGGTCAGTGGGCCCTCGTAGAACGGATAGAACTCATAGCGGCTGGTGGCATTGGCGCGTTCTACACAGCCGTTGTATTCGGGTTTTTTCGGGGGCAGCACGTACAGGGGGATTCCTAAGTCCTGGCAAGCCTGCTCGAACTCATCTCGGAACTCCGAGGAGTATCAGCAATACTACAATACCTACCGCCCGCATGACGGTATTGGTTTATTAACCCCAATGGAGTATTATCAACAACTCACACAGCCTGCCTCTGAGTCTCATATGTATTGAACCTGGACACGCCACTTGACGCTTGTTCAGAATATCAGTAACTTACCATGTCCTGTTATTAACCAATCTGTGGACATCCAGTGAGCAAGGCAAAACCGATACTGCGCGGCGCGGAAATTTTTGTGCGGGCACTGAAAGATGAAGGGGTCAAGCATGTTTTCGGCTATCCCGGCGGCGCGGTGTTGCATATTTATGATGAGTTGTACAAGCAGACCGAGGTGGAGCATATCCTGGTGCGCCACGAACAGGGCGCGGCGCATGCGGCCGACGGTTATGCGCGCGCCACAGGCCGCCCCGGTGTGGTGCTGGTTACGTCCGGGCCGGGCATTACCAACGCGGTCACGGGCATTGCCACGGCTTACATGGATTCCATTCCGTTAGTGGTATTCAGCGGCCAGGTGGCTACGTCTGCCATCGGCAATGATGCGTTTCAGGAGGTCGATGCCATCGGTATTACCCGGCCTTGTGTCAAACACAATTTTCTCGTCAACGATGTTAAAGACCTGGCCGCCACCATCAAAAAAGCATTTTACGTGGCCGGCAGCGGTCGCCCTGGGCCGGTACTGGTGGACATTCCCAAGGACATTACCGCCAACGCCTGTGCCTATGAATACCCGGAAACGGTGGATATGCGTTCCTACCGGCCTACTGTCAAGGGTCACCCGGGGCAGATCCGGCGCGCCGTCAACCTTATGTTGCAGGCGCGCAAACCGATGATTTATACCGGTGGCGGCGTGGTGTTGTCCGACGCCAGCGCAGAGTTGACAGAGTTCACCCGCGCCCTGGGGTTCCCCATCACCAACACCTTGATGGGGTTGGGCGCTTACCCGGCCACGGATCCGCAATTCATCGGTATGCTGGGCATGCATGGCACTTACGAGGCCAATATGGCCATGCACCAGTGCGACGTGTTGATCGCCATCGGCGCCCGTTTCGACGACCGGGTAACAGGTGACCTGGAAAAATTCTGTCCGCAGGCGCGCATTATCCATATTGACGTGGACCCGTCTTCGATTGCCAAGAACGTGCCCGTGGATGTGCCTATCGTCGGCGACGTCAAACAGGTGCTGCGCGAGCTCAACGCCGGCTTGCAGGAAATCAGCGCCCGGCCCGACATAGCCGACTGGTGGCGCCGGATCAAGGACTGGCAGGCCATGGACTGCCTGCGCTTCGACCGAAACTCCAAACTCATCAAGCCGCAGCAGGTGATTGAACAACTCTACCAGCTGACCGCCGGCAACGCCTATGTCTCCTCGGATGTCGGCCAGCACCAGATGTGGGCGGCGCAGTTCTACAAGTTCGACAAGCCGCGCCGCTGGCTCAATTCCGGTGGCCTCGGCACCATGGGCTTCGGCCTGCCGGCGGCCATGGGCGCCAAGATCGCCTACCCGGAAGAGACGGTGGTGTGCGTGACCGGCGAGGCCAGCCTGGTCATGTGCATTCAGGAACTGTCAACCTGTTTGCAGTACCATACCCCGATCAAAATTATCAACCTGAATAACCGCTATATGGGTATGGTGCGGCAATGGCAGGAATTTTTCTACGAGAAACGCTATTCCCATTCCTACATGGAAGCCCTGCCGGATTTTGTCAAACTGGCGGAAAGTTTCGGTCACGTCGGCATGCGTATTGAACGTTCTGCCGAGGTGGAACCGGCGTTGAAGGAAGCCCTGGCAATGGAAGACCGGCTGGTATTGATG
This sequence comes from Gammaproteobacteria bacterium, assembly GCA_965215365.1. GTDB lineage: Bacteria > Pseudomonadota > Gammaproteobacteria > Eutrophobiales > Eutrophobiaceae > JAAXHV01. The sequence continues at coordinate 2,624,231 of CBDCDS010000003.1, forward strand.
GACTTCATCACCGACCAGACCGAGAACGTCTATCCGATGATCGCCGCCGGCAAGGGCCAACACGAAATGCACCTGGCGCCCGGCTCGGAAGAGCGGGAGCTGGCCTGATGCGTCACATCCTGTCGCTGCTGGTTGAAAATGAGGCCGGCGCCCTGTCCAGGATTGCCGGCCTGTTTTCTGCGCGCGGGTTCAACATCGAGTCCCTGACGGTCGCGCCCACGGAGGATGCCACGGCTTCGCGCATGACCATCGTCACCTCCGGTTCCGATGCCATCATCGAGCAGATCACCAAGCACCTGAATAAACTGGTGGACGTAATCAAGGTGGTGGATTTGAACGAGAGTGAGCATATTGAACGGGAGCTGATGTTGGTCAAGGTCAAGGCAGTCGATTCATCTAGGGAGGAACTGGTGCGCCTGAGCGACATTTTCAGGGGGCGTATCATCGACGTGAGTGAAAATTCCTACACCATAGAGGTCACCGGCGCCGGCGCCAAGCTGGATGCCTTCTTAAAGGCCCTGAAACCGGAATCGATAATGGAAACGGTGCGCACCGGCGTCTCCGGCATTGCGCGCGGGGAAAGGGCGATCAGGGTCTGACAATTTTGCCCCGACCGTAAAGGTCAACGAAAAAAGATACCAGGATAACTAAGAGATGAATATTTATTATGACAAAGATGCGGACCGGTCCGTTATTAAAAGTAAGCAGGTTGCCATCATCGGCTATGGTTCCCAGGGTCACGCCCACGCCAATAACCTGAACGACTCCGGCGTGGAAGTGTGTGTGGGCCTGCGCCAGGGTTCCGCCTCTGCGGCCAAGGCGCAAGCGGCGGGCCTGAACGTGAAAAGTATCGAAGAAGCCGTTGCCTGGGCGGATGTGGTCATGATTCTGGCCCCGGATGAGCACCAGGCTGCGCTGTACCGGGAACAGGTTGCCCCGCAGCTCAGCAACGGCACGGCGCTGGCCTTCGCCCACGGGTTCAATATTCATTTTGGCCAGATCGAACCGCGCGCAGACCTAGACGTGATCATGATCGCCCCGAAGGGGCCGGGCCACCTGGTGCGTTCCACCTACGTGGGCGGCGGCGGTGTGCCCACCTTGATTGCGGTACATCAGGATGCCTCCGGTCAGGGCCGGGACATCGCGCTGTCTTATGCCAGCGCCAATGGCGGCGGGCGTGCCGGCATCATCGAAACCAATTTCCGGGAAGAAACCGAGACCGACCTGTTTGGTGAGCAGACGGTGTTATGCGGCGGTATCACGGCGCTGATCCAGGCCGGGTTTGAAACCCTGGTCGAGGCCGGCTATGCGCCGGAAATGGCGTATTTTGAGTGCTTGCACGAGACCAAGCTGATTGTGGATTTGATCTATGAAGGCGGTATCGCCAATATGCGCTATTCCATTTCCAATACTGCGGAATACGGCGATTTTACCCGCGGCCCCAGAATCATCGGCACCGAGGCGAAAAAAGCCATGCAGGAGATTCTGCAGGAAATCCAGCAAGGAGATTTTGCCAGGGAATTTATCATGGAAAACCAGACCGGCGCGCCAAAGATGAAAGCCATGCGGCGCCTCAGCAAACAACACCAGATTGAGCAGGTAGGAGAACGGCTGCGCGCCATGATGCCCTGGATCGGAGCAAACAAGCTGGTGGACCAGGCGAAAAACTGACCGGATATGACCAAACGCCGCAGGGGCATCTATCTCCTGCCCAACCTGTTTACCACCTCGGCGCTGTTTGCCGGGTTCTATGCCATTGTTGCCGCGATCAATGCCCGCTATGAACCGGCGGCCATGGCCGTGTTCGTGGCGATGATCCTGGATGGAATGGATGGCCGTATCGCTAGGATGACAAAAACGGAAAGCGACTTCGGCGTGCAGTACGATAGCCTGTCGGACCTGGTGTCCTTTGGCCTGGCCCCCGCGCTGGTAGCCTATCAATGGTCATTGCAGGGGCTTGGCAAGCTGGGCTGGCTGGCCGCCTTTATCTTCGCGGCGGCGGCGGCCTTGCGCCTTGCCAGGTTCAACACCCAGGCCGGCAGCGCCGACAAGCGCTATTTCCAGGGCTTGCCCTGCCCCGCCGCCGCCGCGGTGATCGCCGGCATGGTCTGGTTCGACAGTGTCGGGAAACCACTGGGTGAGGCGGTGATCACCTTGTTCGCCTTTGTGCTGACGATTGTCATCGGTCTGCTCATGGTCAGCAATATCCGTTACCACAGTTTCAAACAATTCGATCTGCGCAACAAGGTGCCGTTTTTCACTATCCTGTGCATCGTCCTCAGCATTGCGCTGATCGCGGCCAGACCGTCGCTGGTGTTGTTCCTGCTGGCGTTGACCTACGCCGCCTCCGGCCCGCTGATGACCCTGGTGCTGATCCGCCGCCACAAAAGCAAACGCGCCTAGCCCGCATCACTTGGTGAGATATGGGAACCTCTAAAATTTTGTTGGCAAATGCAAAAAAATTGGCTATGCTTGCGATTGTGCTGTCATAGATGCGGGTAGTATCGGGTCAAAACAGTGCTGGTAATCCATTATATTTTATTAAGGGGGAGAGCAGTATGAGTACCAAGGGAACCGTCAAATGGTTCAACAATGCAAAGGGATTCGGTTTTATCGAGCCGTCGAACGGGGGGGATGATATATTTGTACATTACTCATCCATCAAGTCTGAAGGGTATAAAACCTTGAATGAGGGGCAGAGCGTTTCCTACACCGCGGAGCGGGGCCCGAAAGGGTACCATGCCACCGAGGTGGTTGTGTTAGGTTAAGTCAGCTTTTTTGCAGCAAATAAAACCCCGTGCATGCGGGGTTTTATTTGCAACTTTCATCTTGGCCGTTATGGGCACATTTGAGCAGGTTCTGGTAGGAATCCTGGCCGTCTTTGTTTTGTTTCTGTTCTGGCCCGGCGCCAGAGCCGCGATACAAAAAAGCCGGGAGGCAGAGAACCCCGACTGGGTCGGTGCCCTGATACCGGTCGGTATCGTGGTGTTGTTCGTCGTATTCCTCATTATGCTGGCTCGGGGTTGAAGGAGTGGCGAATGACAATCAAGGTAACCTCAATAACGTAGCTACAGAGGGTAATCACATGAGTCTTGCCGTTGCTTCGCGGTCTTGCCGTCGTCTCACCCTGTCCGCCAGACTGTTCACAGGCTTTGCCCTGCTGGTGGCCGCATCCTGTGTCTATGCCGCCGTAGAACAGGAGCTGCAATTTATCTTCAATACTTTTTCATTCCTGGTCTGGGGTGCGCTGGTGATGTGGATGTGCGCCGGTTTTACCATGCTGGAATCGGGGTCGGTGCGCACCAAGAACGCCTCGGTCATCTGCCTGAAAAACATCGGGCTGTACTCCATCGCCGGACTGATGTATTATCTGGTGGGTTACAACCTGATGTACACGGAGGTGTCCGGCTGGATTGGCACGTTCACGCTTACCTACGGGCCGTCGGCGCAGGAGCTGGCGTTGTTGTCCGGTGATGAGGCAGCTAAAGCTGCGGTAGTAGAGAACGGCTACTCGGTGATGTCCGACTGGTTTTTCCAGATGGTGTTCGTGGCCACCACGGCCTCGATTATTTCCGGCGCTATGGCTGAGCGGGTCAAGCTGTGGTCGTTCCTGCTGTTTACCGCGCTGCTGGCCGGCTTCATTTACCCTGTCGTCGGCGCCTGGACCTGGGGCGGCGGCTGGCTGACCGAGAAGGGTTTTCAGGACTTCGCCGGTTCCACCATTGTGCATTCCACCGGTGGTTGGGCGGCCTTGGCAGGCGTGCTGATTGCCGGCCCGAGGCTGGGTAAATTCCGGGCCGACGGCAGTGTCAAGGCCACCCCGCCTTCCAATGTGCCCATCGTCACCCTGGGCGTGTTCATCCTGTGGCTGGGCTGGTTCGGGTTCAACGGTGGTTCACAGCTGGCCCTGGGCGGTGCCGCGGATGCCATAGCGATGAGCAACGTGCTGGTCAATACCAATCTGGCGGCCGCAGCCGGCGTCATCGCCGCGCTCAGTGTCTCACGCCCACTGCTGGGCCGGGTTGATCTGCTGGCCGGCTTGAACGGCGCTATTGGTGGGCTGGTGTCAATTACCGCCGGCCCGGACATCGTCACCCACAGTTGGTCAATAGTCATCGGGCTGGTCGGCGGCGTTATCGTCGTGGCCGGTATGAAGCTGCTGGAAAACCTGAAGGTGGACGATGTGGTCGGTGCCATTCCCGCGCACCTGTTTGCCGGTATTTGGGGCACCCTGGCCGTGTGCATTGCCGCCAGCGGGGATTTGCTGGTACAGCTGACCGGCATCCTTGCAGTCGGTGCCTACGTGTTCTTGGTTGCTCTCGCCCTCTGGTACGTGCTTGAAAAAACCATTGGTGTACGGGTCTCGACCGCAGTTGAAGAAGTCGGCCAAGATTCGGCGGAACTGGGCATTGAATCCTACCCCGAGTTCGTATTGATGCCGGATACGGATGATGTGGAAATGCTGAGCAAAAACGACTGAGACGCGCCTTTAATCCACTATACGAATTTTATTGCCCAGGGTCTCTACCGGTTCGCCCTGTTCAAAGCGCGGCCGGTAGATGCGTCCGCGGATGGTGCTCTTGGCCTTCCTGCGGGCGGAGGTGGCATCCGGCGGCTCGGATTCGATGATCTGCACATTTCTTGCACGCCCGGAGCGGGATACGTCAAATGAGGCGAGTACCGAGGTGGTTTTCTCTGCTTCCACCTTGTCATCGACTGCGGGCAACGGCAGGCGCAGGGCTGGCAGGTTGTGTGGCTTGCCGAATAATTCCGCGATAGTTTCCTCATGCTGCGCGTCGTCAGCCAGTAACAGGTAGGCATCCTTGTAGTGCTGGTAAGCTGTGGTTTTCTTGCCCCTGAGCAGGTTCCAGTCGCCCAGATGCACTAGGGCTTTGGCATGTGAGTCCCGGGGTAGCTCCGGGTTGTTCTCATGGATTTGCACTATCCAGCGCAACGCCTTGCCCACGGCCGCGATGCGCTGTCCCATGGCGAAGTCCTTGCTGCCGGATTGGGAGGCATAGTAATTCGGATCGGGTACCCTGAGGGTGTTGCAGATGCGTCTGGCGCCGCCGTTGGGAGTGGGCACGGTGCGGCACATCACCTGCGTGCGGGTCGGGCTGCCGGCGCCGTGGAACTCGTTCTGCGGAGTGTTGGCAACTTCGATTGCGTATTGGTAATTAGTCAACGCCCTACCGTAGAGCGGGTCGATCAGGCGCGGGTCGTGCTCCCCGTACTGGCGTTCTAGGATGGCAATCGTATCCTTGAAGAGTTTTTCCGACTCACCGATGAGCCTGATGGCGCTGCCTTCCAGCAGGTTTTCCTTGTAGGCTTTCAGTTTCCAGCGCCCGACCTTATCCACAACGGGCAACAGGCGCGGATCGCCGGCCTCGTAATTGCGCTTGTGTATCCACAGCAGTTGCTGGTAGTTGCGATCCACCCCCCCCCAGTCTGCCTTGGCGATATTGCTTTTGATGAGTTGCTCTAAGATAAGCACCTGGCCGGTGCTTTGCAGCCCCTCGTTAACGCGCTTGATCTGCAGCGCGCGCATGAACGCATCCACCGCTTCTTCATGCTGTCCGGCATTCTGGTACACCAGCCCCACGGAGAGCAGATATTCGCCGGTACCGGGGTCATATACGCCATGTTCCGCTTCCCGGGCTTGGATTTTTCGTTCGTATTGCGCGCTAGAGCGGCTCAGGTCTTCGGTGTTGGCAGCGCCCGTGCTGATCCCGCAGGGCAGCAAGGCAAGCGACGCGACAACGCAGATTCGGATTGAACCTGACGCGAATTTCATTACAATGTCTGGGGTCATAGTCGGTTTGTTCACACGCCAAGTATAGCACTTCCGGGAACGCTGCTGGTTATCTCAGGTAGCCGACAGCACTGCCCGTTTTAAGGCACCGCTGAAAATGCCCTCTCTGGTATTTTCAGCGGTGCCTTTTACACCAACACCTTGCAGGAGGAGGTTTCAGGCATGGGGAGAGTAGCAGTAGTAACAGGTGGCACCCGCGGCATCGGGGGCGCCATCTCAATCGCCTTAAAAGAGGCGGGGTATCGGGTCGCGGCAAATTACGTCGGCAACGATGAGGCAGCCGCCAGATTCAAGGAGGTCACCGGCATTGACGTGTATAAATTTGACGTGGCCGATTTTGCCTCGTGCCAGGGCGCAGTCGCACAGATAGAGCAAGACCTGGGCCCTGTGGAGGTACTGGTCAACAACGCCGGGGTGACCCGCGACGGCACCATGCACAGGATGGATTACGAGCAGTGGGATCAGGTCATCCAGACCAACCTGGGTTCCTGCTTCAACATGTCGCGCTGCGTAGTCGATGGGATGCGCCAGCGCAGCTTCGGTCGTATCGTGAACATCGGCTCAATCAACGGTCAGGCCGGGCAGTACGGCCAGGTGAACTACGCCGCCGCCAAGTCCGGCATACATGGCTTTACCAAAGCGCTGGCGCAGGAAGGCGCCGGCAAGGGCATTACCGTCAACGCCATTGCACCGGGTTACATCGACACCGATATGGTGCGGGCGGTGCCGGAAAACGTGCTGGAAAAAATTATTGCCCGGATTCCGGTAGGGCGGCTGGGGAAAGCTGAGGAAATTGCGCGCGGCGTGCTGTTCTTGGTCAACGACGAAGCGGGGTTTATTACCGGTTCCACCCTCAGCATCAATGGCGGTCAGCACATGTATTGAGGCGCCACTACGCAGCCAGCGCGTCCACAGCCGGGAAGTAACGGAACTGCCCATCCCCGCCTGACGTCACCCCCCCCTGTTCGTCATTCCTGCGCTATAATGCCGCGCCGAAGTAAAATATTTTTCAGGATCCGATGATGTCAGACAAAGTACGCTATCAGGTCGAAGATGGCATTGCCATTATCACTATTGATAATCCCCCCGTCAACGCCATGTCTGCGGCAGTCAGGCAGGGTTGCCGGGACGCACTGGAACAACTGGCGGCGGATGCCGCGGCCCGGGCCGCGGTGCTGATCTGTGCCGGCAGGACGTTTATCGCCGGCGCTGATATCACCGAATTTGATAAACCCGTTATCGATCCCTGGCTGCCCGAGGTGGTGGAAAAATTTGAGGCTGCGGAGCAACTGGTCGTCGCCGCCATTCATGGTGCCGCCCTGGGCGGCGGCCTGGAGACGGCCATGGGCTGCCATTACCGCTGCGCAGTACCCGGCGCCAGGATGGGGTTGCCGGAAGTCCAGTTAGGACTGCTGCCGGGAGCCACCGGCACGCAACGCCTGCCGCGTCTGGCCGGCGCCCGCAAGGCTCTGGAGCTGATGATCTCGGGCCGCCAGATCAATGCCAGGGAAGCCTTGGAGACCGGTATCATCGAAAAGCTGATCGATGGTGACCTGCGCACCGGCGCCATTGCCTGGACCAGAGAGTTGCTGGATAGCGGCGCGCCGATTAAGCGAGTGAGTCAACTCGATATTGACGCCGGCGACGCAGATGCCGCCTTTTTTGCCGAATATGAGCAAAATCTGGTGCGCAAGGCCCGGGGCTTTTTTGCACCGGGGCAGATCGTGAAGTGCGTGCAGGCAGCTTTGAGTAAACCCTACCAGGAGGCGCTGGCAACGGAACGCCGCCTGTTCGATGAATGCAAGGCCTCCACCCAATCTCAGGCGCAACGACACCTATTTTTCGCGGAGCGGGAAGCAGCCAAAATACCCGATGTCCCGAAAACCACGCCGGCACGAGAGGTCAACAAGGTGGCCATCATCGGCGCCGGTACCATGGGTGGCGGCATCGCCATGAATTTCGTCAATGCCGGTATTCCGGTAACGCTACTGGAAGTGGATCAGGCTGGCCTGGAACGCGGGTTGGGGGTCATCCGCAAGAACTATTCGATGGCGGTGGCCAAGGGACGTATGAGCGCCGCGCAACTGGAACAGGCCATGGCGCTGCTCAGCCCCACCACCGACTATGCGGATGTTGGTGCAGCTGAGCTGGTTATTGAAGCCGTGTTCGAGAATATGGACATAAAAAAGCAGGTATTCACCCGGCTCGACGGGGTCTGCAAAGCAGGCGCCATCCTGGCGAGCAATACCTCCAGCCTGGACCTGAACCGGCTCGCGGCCATGACAAAACGTCCCGAGGATGTCATCGGCATGCACTTCTTCGCGCCTGCCAACATTATGAAACTGCTGGAAATCGTGCGCGGCGAGCACACCGCCGCCGATGTCATCGCCACGGCCATGGCCGTAGCCAGGAGGATCCGCAAGGTAGGCGTGCTGGTTGGCGTCTGCTTCGGTTTTGTCGGCAACCGCATGTTTTTCCCTTACCTCAGAGAGGCGCAACTGATGATGCTCGAAGGCGTCCCGCCGCAGCGAGTGGACCAGGTGGCGTTTGACTGGGGCATGGCCATGGGACCGCACGCGGTGATGGACTTGTCCGGGCTCGACATCTTCTACAAGCTCAATAACGAGTGGCAAGACCGGCCCGATGATCCGGCTTACTGCCGCATGACTGAGGTGCTCACCGGGATGGGGCGTCTGGGCCAGAAGACCGGCGCCGGAACCTATCGCTATGAAGGCAGGAAAGCCATGCCCGACCCCGAGGTTATGGACATCGCCCGGCGCGAGGCACAGGCGCTGGGCGTGAAACAGCTGGAAATCAGCGACGAGGAAATCATCGAACGCCTGTTCTATTCCATGATCAACGAAGGCGCGCGGGTACTGGCAGAGGGTATCGCCATCCGCCCCGGCGATATCGACGTGATCTTCGTCAACGGCTACGGCCTGCCGCGCT